>JBBCXB010000021.1:0-223 GCA_037145635.1 Lysobacteraceae bacterium USHLN149 | reverse complement strand
GGGGGGGGGGGGGGGGGGGGGGGGGGGGGGGGGGGGGGGGGGGGGGGGGGGGGGGGGGGGGGGGGGGGGGGGGGGGGGGGGGGGGGGGGGGGGGGGGGGGGGGGGGGGGGGTGGGGGGGGGGGGGGGGGGGGGGGGGGGGGGGGGGGGGGGGGGGGGGGGGGGGGGGGGGGGGGGGGGGGGGGGGGGGGGGGGGGGGGGGGGGGGGGGGGGGGGGGGGGGGGG
>JBBCXB010000020.1:0-259 GCA_037145635.1 Lysobacteraceae bacterium USHLN149 | reverse complement strand
CACGCTGACGCCCCCGCCGAAGCCAGCCCATCGTCCGGCACGCCCTGCGGATTTCTCGCTGCGGGACAGCAGGATTGTGCGCTGCACGTCTGCACGTCTGCATGCCTGCACATCTGCACGAAGTATCAGCCACATGCTTCCGCAGCCCTTGCAATGACTGGCCGAGGCGTCAGCGTGGCCGGGGATAGGCGGAGAGCGGCACAGGGATGTGCCGCGGCGGCGAGTCGGACAGGATGTCCGCCCGAGCCGAGGAGCCTGT
>JBBCXB010000019.1:0-274 GCA_037145635.1 Lysobacteraceae bacterium USHLN149 | reverse complement strand
ACAGGCTCCTCGGCTCGGGCGGACATCCTGTCCGACTCGCCGCCGCGGCACATCCCTGTGCCGCTCTCCGCCTATCCCCGGCCACGCTGACGCCTCGGCCAGTCATTGCAACGGCTGCGGAACATGTGGCTGATGCTTCGTGCAGATGTGCAGATGTGCAGAGGTGCAGGCATGCAGACGTGCAGACGTGCAGCGCACAATCCTGCTGTCCCGCAGCGAGAAATCCGCAGGGCGTGCCGGACGATGGGCTGGCTTCGGCGGGGGCGTCAGCGTG
>JBBCXB010000018.1:0-310 GCA_037145635.1 Lysobacteraceae bacterium USHLN149 | reverse complement strand
ACACGTCGAGTACGAAAGCCCGACCCGCCACTACGCGCACGTCGATTGCCCCGGCCACGCCGACTACGTCAAGAACATGATCACCGGTGCGGCGCAGATGGACGGCGCGATTCTGGTGTGCTCGGCCGCTGACGGCCCGATGCCGCAGACCCGCGAGCACATCCTGCTGTCGCGCCAGGTCGGCGTGCCGCACATCGTAGTGTTCCTGAACAAGGCCGACATGGTCGACGACGCCGAGCTGCTCGAGCTGGTCGAGATGGAAGTGCGCGAGCTGCTGACCAAGTACGAGTTCCCGGGCGACGACACCCCG
>JBBCXB010000017.1:0-416 GCA_037145635.1 Lysobacteraceae bacterium USHLN149 | reverse complement strand
CCCTGGTCCAGCAGCTTGCGGAACATTTCCACGCCGGTGACGGTGGTCTTCTGGGTCGGACGGATACCGACGATCTCGATTTCGTCGCCCACCTTGATGATGCCGCGCTCGATACGGCCGGTCACCACGGTGCCGCGGCCCGAGATCGAGAACACGTCTTCCACCGGCATCAGGAACGGCTTGTCGACGTCGCGCTCCGGGGTCGGGATGAAGGTGTCCAGCGCCTCGACCAGCTTCAGGATCGCCGGCACGCCGATCTCGCTCTGGTCGCCTTCCAGCGCCAGGCGGGCCGAACCGTGCACGATCGGGGTGTCGTCGCCCGGGAACTCGTACTTGGTCAGCAGCTCGCGCACTTCCATCTCGACCAGCTCGAGCAGCTCGGCGTCGTCGACCATGTCGGCCTTGTTCAGGAACAC
>JBBCXB010000016.1:0-442 GCA_037145635.1 Lysobacteraceae bacterium USHLN149 | reverse complement strand
CGAGGCGACAGCGTGGCCGGGGATAGGCGGAGAGCGGCACAGGGATGTGCCGCGGCGGCGAGTCGGACAGGATGTCCGCCCGAGCCGAGGAGCCTGTCCCCGGTCACGCTGACGCCCCTCGCCGAAGCCAGCGATCGTACGGCACCTCCTGCGGATTTCTCGCTGCTGGACAGCAGGATTGTGCGCTGCACGTCTGCATGCCTGCACATTTGCACGAAATATCAGCCACATGCTTCCGCAGCCGTTGCAATGACTGGCCGAGGCGTCAGCGTGGCCGGGGATAGGCGGAGAGCGGCACAAGGATGTGCCGCGGCGGCGAGTCGGACAGGAGGTCCGCCCGAGCCGAGGAGCCTGTCCCCGGTCACGCTGACGCCCCCGCCGAAGCCAGCCCATCGTCCGGCACGCCCTGCGGATTTCTCGCTGCGGGACAGCAGGATTGTGC
>JBBCXB010000015.1:0-478 GCA_037145635.1 Lysobacteraceae bacterium USHLN149 | reverse complement strand
CGAGCGCGGCATCATCAAGGTGGGCGACGAAATCGAGATCGTCGGTATCCGTCCGACCCAGAAGACCACCGTCACCGGCGTGGAAATGTTCCGCAAGCTGCTGGACCAGGGTCAGGCAGGCGACAACGCCGGTCTGCTGCTGCGCGGCACCAAGCGTGACGACGTGGAGCGCGGCCAGGTGCTGTGCAAGCCGGGTTCGATCAAGCCCCACACCGACTTCGAGGCCGAGGTCTACGTGCTGTCGAAGGACGAGGGCGGCCGTCACACCCCGTTCTTCAAGGGCTACCGTCCGCAGTTCTACTTCCGTACCACCGACATCACCGGCGCCTGCCAGCTGCCGGAAGGCGTGGAGATGGTGATGCCGGGTGACAACGTGAAGATGGTGGTGTCGCTGATCAACCCGGTGGCGATGGACGAAGGCCTGCGCTTCGCGATCCGCGAAGGCGGCCGTACCGTCGGCGCCGGCGTGGTGGCCAAG
>JBBCXB010000014.1:0-2500 GCA_037145635.1 Lysobacteraceae bacterium USHLN149 | reverse complement strand
AGTCGGTCTGCGCGGAAGATTTAACGGGGCTAAGCAGTGAACCGAAGCTTGGGGTGTGCACACCTTGCGTGTGTACGCGGTAGAGGAGCGTTCCGTAAGCCTGCGAAGGTGGATTGAGAAGTCTGCTGGAGGTATCGGAAGTGCGAATGCTGACATGAGTAACGATAATGCGGGTGAAAAGCCCGCACGCCGAAAGCCCAAGGTTTCCTTGCGCAACGTTAATCGACGCAGGGTTAGTCGGTCCCTAAGGCGAGGGCGAAAGCCGTAGTCGATGGGAAGCAGGTTAATATTCCTGCACCTCGCGTGAGTGCGATGGAGGGACGGAGAAGGTTAGGTGTACCGGGCGTTGGTTGTCCCGGGGAAAGGCGGTAGGTTTGGATCTTTGGCAAATCCGGGATCCTTTAAGACCGAGCACCGAGACGAGCCTTTATGGCGAAGTCACTGATACCACGCTTCCAGGAAAAGCTCCTAAGCTTCAGCTCACGAAGACCGTACCGTAAACCGACACAGGTGGGTAGGATGAGAATTCTCAGGCGCTTGAGAGAACTCGGGTGAAGGAACTAGGCAACATGGCACCGTAACTTCGGGAGAAGGTGCACCCTTTTTGGTGGCTCGTGCGAGCTATAGCTGAAGAGGGTCGCAGTAACCAGGCCGCTGCGACTGTTTATCAAAAACACAGCACTCTGCAAACACGAAAGTGGACGTATAGGGTGTGACGCCTGCCCGGTGCTGGAAGGTTAATTGATGGGGTCAGCCGCAAGGCGAAGCTCTTGATCGAAGCCCCAGTAAACGGCGGCCGTAACTATAACGGTCCTAAGGTAGCGAAATTCCTTGTCGGGTAAGTTCCGACCTGCACGAATGGCGTAACGACAGCGGCGCTGTCTCCACCCGAGACTCAGTGAAATTGAAATCGCTGTGAAGATGCAGCGTTCCCGTGGCAAGACGGAAAGACCCCGTGAACCTTTACTATAGCTTTACACTGAACGTTGAGTTCGTCTGTGTAGGATAGGTGGGAGGCTATGAAACCATGGCGCTAGCTGTGGTGGAGCCATCCTTGAAATACCACCCTGTCGTGCTTGACGTTCTAACCTAGGTCCGTAATCCGGATCAGGGACCGTGTATGGTGGGTAGTTTGACTGGGGCGGTCTCCTCCTAAAGAGTAACGGAGGAGCACGAAGGTACGCTCAGCGCGGTCGGACATCGCGCACTGTGTGCAAAGGCATAAGCGTGCTTGACTGCAAGATCGACGGATCAAGCAGGTACGAAAGTAGGTCTTAGTGATCCGGTGGTTCTGTATGGAAGGGCCATCGCTCAACGGATAAAAGGTACTCCGGGGATAACAGGCTGATACCGCCCAAGAGTTCATATCGACGGCGGTGTTTGGCACCTCGATGTCGGCTCATCACATCCTGGGGCTGTAGTCGGTCCCAAGGGTATGGCTGTTCGCCATTTAAAGTGGTACGCGAGCTGGGTTCAGAACGTCGTGAGACAGTTCGGTCCCTATCTGCCATGGGCGTTGGAGATTTGAGAGGGGCTGCTCCTAGTACGAGAGGACCGGAGTGGACGAACCTCTGGTGTTCCGGTTGTCACGCCAGTGGCATTGCCGGGTAGCTATGTTCGGAAGCGATAACCGCTGAAAGCATCTAAGCGGGAAGCGCGCCTCAAGATGAGATCTCCCGGGGCACAAGCCCCCTAAAGGAACCATGTAGACTACGTGGTTGATAGGTCAGGTGTGTAAGTGCAGCAATGCATTGAGCTAACTGATACTAATGATCCGTGCGGCTTGACCATATAACCTCAAGTTGCCTTGGTCCCAACAACACGTTGGTAGATACCAAATGCAAGCTACGTCACAAGTTAACTATGCGAGACGAGCGCCTTAATCCGTTCCTTGGATGGCGACGCTCCAACTGTCTCCCTGGTGAAATTAGCGCTGTGGAACCACCCGATCCCATCCCGAACTCGGAAGTGAAACGCAGCTGCGCCGATGGTAGTGTGGCTCAAGCCATGCGAGAGTAGGTCATCGCCAGGGGCTTTACCCCGAAACCCCAGTCCCACAAGGACTGGGGTTTCTTTTTGCCCGAAGAAAACTGGGAAAGGGCCGAAAGACATGCCCGGCACATGACCTTGCTCCGTGCCTGCCATAGCAGCTCAGGCCCTTACCCGCCCGGCAGCTCGCTCACCCGCAGCCGCCACGGAGGACCCTTAGCGGCCAGTTGCCGCGCCAGGACGGCGCAGGCCGGGTCGTAGGCGGCCGCCAACGCCAGCAGCGGGACCGCGTCCTGCGCCCGGTACGCCTGGCCGATCACGTGCCCCGCCTCGCCGTTGGCCGAGCGCGCCTGGTCGAACGGCACCCGGCTGCCCACGAACTCGGCATGGCGGCGCTCGCCTCGCACATACGGCAGTAGCCACGCGACGCTGCGCGACAGCGAGCCGCCCGTCGGCGAACGCCAGTGGTACAGGTCCTCCCCGCGCTCGGCAAACACCAGCGACAGCGTCA
>JBBCXB010000013.1:0-16626 GCA_037145635.1 Lysobacteraceae bacterium USHLN149 | reverse complement strand
GAACTCGCCGCCGAAGCGCTCGGCACCGATCTTGGTCAGTGCGGCGGTCAGCGTGGTCTTGCCGTGGTCAACGTGACCGATGGTGCCGACATTGACGTGCGGCTTGGTGCGTTCGAACTTACCCTTTGCCATGGAACTGGAACCTCTTTAACTGAATTTGGAAGGGCGGCCACGCTTGGCCGCTTCTCGGTCTTCGCGCTCACGAATGAGCGCATCGCATCTGGAAGGGCGGCCCCACGGGCCGCCGCCTTGAATCACGCGCTCACGAAGAGCGCATGCATCAGGCCTTCTTGACCACGGTCTCGGCGATGTTGGTCGGCGCCGGCTCGTAGTGGTCGAACTCCATCGTGAAGGTCGCGCGGCCCTGGGTCTGCGAACGCAGCGAGGTCGCGTAGCCGAACATCTCGCCCAGCGGGATCATCGCGTTGATGATCTTGCCCGACGGGGTTTCGTCCGAACCCTGCAGCACGCCACGACGACGGCTCACGTCGCCCATCACGTCGCCCAGGTAGTCCTCCGGGGTCACGATCTCGACCTTCATGATCGGCTCCAGCAGGACCGGCTTGGCCTTGCGGAAACCTTCCTTGAACGCCATCGACGAGGCCAGCTTGAACGCCATTTCCGACGAGTCGACGTCGTGGTACGAGCCGAACACCAGCTTGACCTTGACGCCCACGACCGGGAAGCCGGCCAGCGGACCGCTGGTGATGGTCTCGCGCAGGCCCTTCTCGATCGACGGGATGAATTCCTTCGGAATCACGCCGCCGGTGATGTCGTTGACGAACAGGAAGTCGTCCTTCACGTTCGGGTTCTGACGGTCCTCCTCGCTCATCGGCGACAGCTCGATGACGACGTGGCCGTACTGGCCCTTACCACCGGACTGCTTGGCGTGCTTGTAGTCCGACTTCACGTCCGAGGCCTGGATGGTCTCGCGGTAGGCCACCTGCGGCTTGCCGACGTTGGCCTCGACGTTGAACTCGCGCTTCATGCGGTCGACGATGATGTCCAGGTGCAGCTCGCCCATGCCCGAGATGATGGTCTGGCCGGATTCCTCGTCGGTCTTGACGCGGAACGAGGGATCTTCCTGCGCCAGGCGACCCAGCGCCATGCCCATCTTTTCCTGGTCCGACTTGGTCTTCGGCTCCACCGCCATCGAGATCACCGGCTCCGGGAACGTCATGCGCTCCAGGATGATCGGGTGGTCGAGCGAGCACAGGGTGTCACCGGTGGTGACGTCCTTCAGGCCCACGGCCGCGGCGATGTCGCCGGCGCGCACTTCCTTGATCTCGGTACGGTCGTTGGAGTGCATCTGCAGCAGGCGGCCGATGCGCTCCTTCTTGCCCTTGACCGAGTTGGACACCTGGTCGCCGGCGTTGAGCACGCCCGAGTAGACGCGGAAGAACGTCAGCGCGCCCACGAACGGGTCGGTGATGATCTTGAACGCCAGCGCCGAGAACGGCGCCTTGTCGTCGGAGGCACGGGTCAGCTGCTTGGACTCGTCGTCCACGTCGGTACCGGTCACCGGCGGCACGTCGACCGGCGACGGCAGCAGGCGCACGACGCCGTCGAGCATGGCCTGCACGCCCTTGTTCTTGAACGCCGAACCGCAGAACATCGGCACGATCTCGACCGCCAGCGTACGGATACGCAGCGCCTCGATGATCTCTTCCTCGGTCAGCTCTTCGCCGCCCAGGTACTTGTCCATCAGCTCTTCGTTGGCCTCGGCCGCGGCCTCGACCATGAACGCACGCGCCTCATTGGACTTCTCGACCAGGTCGGCCGGGATGTCGCGGTACTCGAAGGTGGTGCCCTGGGTCGCGGTATCCCAGTGAATCGCCTTCATCTTGAGCAGGTCGACCACGCCCTCGAAGCCGTCCTCGGCGCCGATCGGCACCTGCATCGGCACGGCGACGGCGCCCAGACGCGCCTTCAGCTGGTCGCGGACCTTCTCGAAGTTGGCGCCGGTGCGGTCCATCTTGTTGACGAACGCGATGCGCGGCACGTGGTAGCGGTTGGCCTGGCGCCACACCGTCTCCGACTGCGGCTGCACGCCGCCGACGGCGCACAGCACGAACACCGCGCCGTCGAGCACGCGCAGCGAACGCTCGACCTCGATGGTGAAGTCGACGTGCCCGGGGGTATCGATGATGTTGAAGCGGTGCTCCTCCATCGACTTGTCCATGCCCTTCCAGAACGCGGTGGTCGCGGCGGACTGGATCGTGATGCCACGCTCCTGCTCCTGCTCCATCCAGTCCATGGTGGCGGCGCCGTCGTGCACTTCACCGATCTTGTGGCTGACGCCGGTGTAGAACAGGATGCGCTCGGACGTGGTGGTCTTGCCGGCATCGATGTGGGCCATGATGCCGAAGTTGCGGTAACGCTCGATGGGAGTGGTACGGGCCACGGGAGCCTCTCAATTTCTCGGATTTCGGATGGCCGAACGCCGCCTTTCGGCGGCCTTCGGATTGAAAGCGGCGCATTGCGCGCCGCCGGCAGCACTCAGATGGTGCTGGGGGACCCCGTTACCAAGGCCCCGCGACAATCACCAGCGGTAGTGCGCGAACGCCTTGTTCGCTTCCGCCATGCGGTGCGTTTCTTCACGCTTCTTGATGGCGCCGCCGCGGCTTTCCGAGGCGTCGAGCAGTTCGGCAGCCAGCTTGCGCGGCATGGTGTTCTCACCACGCTTGCGCGCGGAGTCGATCAGCCAGCGCATGGCCAGCGCCATACGACGCGAGGCACGGACTTCGACCGGGACCTGATAGGTGGCACCACCGACGCGGCGCGACTTGACTTCGACGGCCGGAGCCACGTTGTCGAGCGCTTTCTGCACCAGTTCGATGGCGTTCGGATTCTTTTCGCCGATGACGTCCATTGCGCCATACACGATTTTCTCAGCAACCGACTTCTTGCCACTCTGCATCACCATATTGATGAAGCGGGCAATGGTTTCGCTGCCATGCTTGGGGTCTGGCAGGACGGTGCGCTGCGGAGTAGAACCTTTACGGGACATTTATGTGATTCCTTAGCTCTTCGGGCGCTTGGCGCCGTACTTGGAACGACCTTGACGACGCTTTGCGACGCCGGCGGCGTCCAGCGAACCACGGACGGTGTGGTAACGCACACCGGGCAGATCCTTGACTCGGCCACCACGGATCAGGACCACGGAGTGCTCCTGCAGGTTGTGGCCTTCACCGCCGATGTAGCTGATGACCTCTTCCTGGTTCGTCAGGCGCACCTTGGCGACCTTACGCAGGGCCGAGTTCGGCTTCTTCGGGGTGGTGGTATAGACGCGCGTGCAGACGCCGCGGCGCTGCGGACACTTGTCCAGCGCCGGAGAGGCGCTCTTGTAGGTGGTCGCCTGCCGCGGCTTGCGGACCAGCTGGTTGATCGTCGCCATCAGTAGATTCTTCTGATTGAGGCCATCAAGGCCTTATGCGTGAAAACGAAGGCAGGCCGAAGGACGGCCTGCCGAGACAGGGGAGTATAGCTGGCAGGCGAAACGCCCGTCAACTGCACGGGATCCTGCGCCTGCTGGCCCGTCCGGGGCCGGAAAACGGAGGGCCTCCTGCCCTCCCTTTCGCTGGTGACCGGGGGCCGCGGGGGCCGCCGGTGACGAGGCTTACTCCTCGTCGGAACCGACGTCCGCCGCCACCACCGGCTCGGCTGCCGGGGCGGTGCCCGCCAGCGTCTGCATCTCGGACTCGGTGAGACCGCTGGCGCCGCGACGGCGCTGCGCGTGGTAGGCCAGGCCGGTACCGGCCGGGATCAGGCGGCCGACGATCACGTTCTCCTTCAGGCCGCGCAGGTTGTCGCTGGTGCCGCGGACCGCCGCCTCGGTGAGGACGCGGGTGGTCTCCTGGAACGAAGCCGCCGAGATGAACGACTCGGTGGCCAGCGAGGCCTTGGTGATGCCGAGCAGCACGGGGTCGTACTGCGCCGGCAGCTCGTTGCGGGTCGCCAGGCGGGCATTTTCCTCGATGACGCGCTGGCGCTCGGCCTGCTCGCCGTTGAGGAACTTGCTGTTGCCCTGGTCGGTGATCTCGACCTTGCGCAGCATCTGGCGGGTGATCACCTCGATGTGCTTGTCGTTGATCTTGACGCCCTGCAGGCGGTACACGTCCTGGATTTCCTTGACCAGGTACGCGGCCAGCGGCTCGACACCCAGCAGGCGCAGGATGTCCTGCGGGCTCGGCTCGCCGTCCACCACGGTCTCGCCCTTGGTCACGTGCTCGCCTTCGAACACGATGATCTGGCGGTACTTGGGAATCAGCTCCTCGTGCTCGCTGCCATCGGTGTCCTTGATGATCAGACGCTGCTTGCCCTTGGTGTCCTTACCGAAGCTGATGATGCCCGAACGCTCGGCCAGGATCGCCGGATCCTTCGGCTTGCGCGCCTCGAACAGGTCGGCCACGCGCGGCAGACCACCGGTGATGTCGCGGGTCTTGGAGGCTTCCTGCGGGATCTTGGCGACCACGTCGCCCACGCCCACGGCCGCGCCGTCCTGCAGGTTGACGATCGAACGCGGCGGCAGCAGGTACTGCGCCGGCAGATCGGTGCCCGGGATGGACAGGTCGTTGCCCTTGGCGTCGACGATGCGCACGATCGGGCGCAGGTCCTTGGCCTGGGTGCCGCGACGCTTCGGATCGGTGATCTCGCGCGAGGCCAGGCCGGTCAGTTCGTCGGTCTTCTCGATGACGGTGACGCCGTCGACGAAGTCGATGAAGCGCACGAAACCGGCCACTTCCGAGACGATCGGGTGGTTATGCGGATCCCAGTTGGCCACGGCCTGGCCGGCCTTGACGGCGTCGCCGTCCTTGGCGGTGATGGTGGCACCGTAGGGCAGCTTGTAGCGCTCGCGCTCGCGGCCGTGGCCGTCGAGCACGGACAATTCGCCCGAACGCGACACCGCGACCAGCGCGCCATTGGCGTGCTCGACCGACTTGAGGTTGTTGAACTTCACCGAGCCGGTGGTCTTGACCGTGATGTTGTCCACGGCCGCCGCACGCGAGGCCGCACCACCGATGTGGAACGTACGCATGGTCAGCTGGGTGCCCGGCTCGCCGATCGACTGCGCGGCGATGACGCCGACCGCTTCGCCGATGTTGACCAGGTGGCCACGGGCCAGGTCGCGACCGTAGCAGCGGGCGCACACGCCGAAGGCGGACTCGCAGCTGATGGTCGAACGCACCTTCACCGACTGCACGCTGGCGTCTTCCAGCTTGGCGACCCACTGCTCGTCGAGCAGCGTGTTGCGGGTCACGATCGGCTCCTCGTCGTTGCCCGGCAGGAACACGTCCTCGGCCACCACGCGGCCCAGCACGCGGTCCTTCAGCGGCTCGACCACGTCGCCGCCTTCCACGATCGGGGTCATGATCAGACCCTCGGTGGTGCCGCAGTCGACCTCGGTGATCACCACGTCCTGCGCCACGTCGACCAGTCGACGGGTCAGGTAACCCGAGTTCGCGGTCTTCAGCGCGGTATCGGCCAGACCCTTACGGGCACCGTGGGTGGAGTTGAAGTACTCCTGGACGTTCAGGCCTTCGCGGAAGTTCGCCTTGATCGGCGTCTCGATGATCGAACCGTCCGGACGCGCCATCAGGCCGCGCATGCCGGCCAGCTGGCGGATCTGCGCCTGGCTACCACGGGCACCGGAGTCGGCCATGATGTACAGCGAGTTCATCGACTTCTGGTCGATGGTCTCGCCCTTGGCGTTGACCACCTTCTCGGTGCCGATGGTGTCCATCATCGCCTTGGCGATGCGCTCGTTGGTGCGCGACCAGATGTCGACCACCTTGTTGTAGCGCTCGCCGGCGGTGACCAGGCCCGACTGGTACTGCTCCTGGATCTCCAGCACCTCGGCCTCGGCCTCGGTCAGGATGCCCTTCTTCTCGTCCGGGATCAGCATGTCGTCGATGCCGATCGACACGCCGGCGCGGGTGGCGTAGGCGTAGCCGGTGTACATCAGCTTGTCGGCGAACACGACCGTGTCCTTCAGGCCGAGGCGACGGTAGCTGGAGTTGATCAGCCGCGAGATGTTCTTCTTGGTCATCTCGGTGTTGGCCAGCGCGAACGGCAGGCCCTCGGGCAGGATCTCGCTCAGCAGCGCACGCCCGACCGTGGTGTCCACGATCGAGGTCTTCTTGCTGCGCGCGCCCTCGGCGTCGATGTCCATCTCGGTGATGCGGACCTTGACCTTGGCGTGCAGTTCCACCACGCGGTTGTCGTAGGCGCGCTTCACCTCGTTGGTGTTGGCGAACACCATGCCCTCGCCCTTCTTGTTCTCCAGGGCGCGGCTCATGTAGTACAGGCCCAGCACCACGTCCTGCGACGGCACGATGATCGGCTCGCCGTTGGCCGGCGACAGGATGTTGTTGGTGGACATCATCAGCGCACGCGCTTCCAGCTGGGCTTCCAGCGAGAGCGGCACGTGGACGGCCATCTGGTCACCGTCGAAGTCGGCGTTGAACGCGGTGCAGACCAGCGGGTGCAGCTGGATGGCCTTGCCCTCGATCAGCACCGGCTCGAACGCCTGGATGCCCAGGCGGTGCAGGGTCGGCGCACGGTTCAGCAGCACCGGGTGCTCGCGGATCACCTCTTCGAGGATGTCCCACACCTCGGCCTCTTCGCGCTCGACCAGCTTCTTGGCGGCCTTGATCGTGGTGGCCAGGCCGCGACGCTGCAGCTTGGCGAACACGAACGGCTTGAACAGCTCAAGCGCCATCTTCTTCGGCAGGCCGCACTGGTGCAGCTTGAGGTACGGACCGACGGTGATGACCGAACGGCCGGAGTAGTCCACGCGCTTGCCGAGCAGGTTCTGGCGGAACCGGCCCTGCTTGCCCTTGATCATGTCGGCCAGCGACTTGAGCGGGCGCTTGTTGGTGCCGGTGATGGCACGACCGCGACGGCCGTTGTCCAGCAGCGCATCGACCGATTCCTGCAGCATGCGCTTCTCGTTGCGCACGATGATGTCCGGCGCGTTGAGCTCGAGCAGGCGACGCAGGCGGTTGTTGCGGTTGATGACGCGGCGATACAGGTCGTTCAGGTCGGAGGTCGCGAAGCGACCGCCGTCCAGCGGCACCAGCGGGCGCAGGTCCGGCGGCAGCACCGGCAGCACGGTCATGACCATCCACTCCGGACGGTTGCCGGATTCCAGGAAGGCCTCGACCAGCTTGATGCGCTTGGTCAGACGCTTGAGCTTGGTCTCCGAGCCGGTGCCGGCGATCTCCTCGCGCAGGCGGGTCATCTCCGACTGCAGGTCGATCGTACGCAGCAGCTCGTACACGGCCTCGGCGCCCATCGCGGCGTCGAAGTCGTCGCCGTGCTCCTGGCGCGCGGTCAGGTACTGCTCCTCGGTCAGCAGCTGGCGGCGCTCCAGGGCGGTCAGGCCCGGCTCGGTCACCACGTAGGCTTCGAAGTACAGCACGCGCTCGATGTCGCGCAGGGTCATGTCCAGCATCAGGCCGATGCGCGACGGCAGCGACTTCAGGAACCAGATGTGCGCGACCGGCGAGGCCAGGTCGATGTGGCCCATGCGCTCGCGGCGCACCTTGGCTAGGGTGACCTCGGTGCCGCACTTCTCGCAGACCACGCCGCGGTGCTTCATGCGCTTGTACTTGCCGCACAGGCACTCGTAGTCCTTGATCGGCCCGAAGATCGCGGCGCAGAACAGGCCGTCACGCTCCGGCTTGAAGGTGCGGTAGTTGATGGTTTCGGGCTTCTTCACTTCGCCGAAGGACCACGAGCGGATCAGGTCCGGCGAGGCCAGCGCGATCTTGATCGCGTCGAAGTCCAGCGTCTGGCGCTGCTGGTTGAAGAGATTGAGCAGGTCTTTCATTTGATTTCTCCGGGAATCGGGAATAGCGAATAGGGAGTCGTGGAAAGCGGGGAGTCGGAAGAGAAGGAAGCGCCAGCGGCCTGTCGGCACACGCCTGAGCGGCTCCTATTCCCGACTCCCCATTCCCTGCCCTCAGTCTTCCAGTTCCATGTTGATGGCCAGGGAGCGGATTTCCTTCACCAGCACGTTGAAGGATTCCGGCATGCCCGCGACCATCTCGTGCTCGCCATCGACGATGTTCTTGTACATCTGGTTGCGGCCCTGCACGTCGTCGGACTTCACCGTCAGCATTTCCTGCAGGGTGTAGGCCGCGCCGTAGGCTTCCAGCGCCCAGACTTCCATCTCACCGAAGCGCTGGCCGCCGAACTGCGCCTTGCCGCCCAGCGGCTGCTGGGTGACGAGCGAGTACGGGCCGGTCGAACGCGCGTGCATCTTGTCGTCGACCAGGTGGTTCAGCTTCAGGTAGTGCATGTAGCCGACCGTGGTCTTGCGATCGAACGCCTCGCCGGTGCGACCGTCGTACAGCTGGGTCTGGCCGCTCTGCGGGAGCTCGGCCAGTTCCAGCATGCGCTTGATCTCGGCCTCGGTGGCGCCGTCGAACACCGGGGTCGCCATCGGCACGCCGTCGGTCAGGTTCTTGCCCAGGTTCAGCAGCTCGGCGTCGCTGAACTGCGACAGGTCCACCCGCTCGGCATTGGTCGCGCTGTCGTGGTTGTAGATCTCGTCCAGGAACTTGCGCAGCTCGCTGACCGCGGTCTGGGCCTCGAGCATGCGCTGGATCTTGCGACCCAGGCCCTTGGCCGCCCAGCCCAGATGCACTTCCAGGATCTGGCCGATGTTCATGCGCGACGGCACGCCCAGCGGGTTCAGCACGATGTCCACGGCCTCGCCGGTGTCCATGTACGGCATGTCCTCGACCGGCACGACGTTGGAGACCACACCCTTGTTGCCGTGGCGGCCTGCCATCTTGTCGCCCGGCTGGATGCGGCGCTTCACCGCCAGGAACACCTTGACCATCTTCAGCACGCCCGGTGCGAGGTCGTCGCCCTGGGTGATCTTGCCGCGCTTGTCGGCGAAACGGGCCTCGAACTCCTTCTCGTGGGCCTGGATCTGCTTCTGCGCGCGCTCGATCGCCTCGGCGGCGTCGTCGTCCTTCATGCGCAGCTGGAACCAGTCGGACTTCTTCAGGCCGTCCAGGTAGGCGTCGGACACGCTGTCGCCCTTCTTCAGGCCGGCGCCGCCGTTGGCGACCTTGCCCACGATCTGCGAACGCAGACGCGCGTAGATCGCCGCTTCCAGGATGCGGAACTGGTCGTCGAAGTCCTTCTTGACGCGCTTGATCTCGGATTCCTCGATCTGGCGCGCGCGCTTGTCCTTCTCGATGCCGTCGCGGGTGAAGACCTGCACGTCGATGACGGTGCCGTCCATGCCCGGGGGCACGCGCAGCGAGCTGTCCTTAACGTCGGAGGCCTTCTCGCCGAAGATCGCGCGCAGCAGCTTCTCTTCCGGGGTCAGCTGGCTCTCGCCCTTCGGGGTGACCTTGCCGACCATGATGTCGCCGGCGCGCACTTCGGCGCCGATGTACACCACGCCGCTCTCGTCCAGGCGGTTCAGCGCCTGCTCGGAGACGTTCGGGATGTCGGCGGAGATCTCCTCCGGCCCGAGCTTGGTGTCGCGCGCCACGCAGGTCAGCTCTTCGATGTGGATCGTGGTGTAGCGATCCTCCTCCACCACGCGCTCGGAGAGCAGGATGGAGTCCTCGAAGTTGTAGCCGTTCCAGGGCATGAACGCGATCAGCATGTTCTGGCCCAGGGCCAGTTCGCCGATGTCGGTGGACGGACCGTCGGCCAGCACGTCGCCGCGCGCCACCACGTCGCCCACGTTCACCAGCGGACGCTGGTTGATGCAGGTGTTCTGGTTGGAGCGGGTGTACTTGATCAGGTTGTAGATGTCCACGCCGGCGTCGGTACCGCCGCCGATCTCTTCCTCGTTGACCTTGACCACGATGCGGCCGGCGTCGATCTGCTCGATCACGCCGCCACGGCGGGCATTGACGGTCACGCCCGAGTCGCGCGCCACGGCGCGCTCGATGCCGGTACCGACCAGCGGCTTCTGCGCACGCAGCGTCGGCACGGCCTGGCGCTGCATGTTGGCGCCCATCAGTGCGCGGTTGGCGTCATCGTGCTCCAGGAACGGGACCAGCGCGGCCGCGATCGACACGGTCTGCATCGGCGACACGTCCATGAAGTGCACTTCGGCCGGCGGCTTGAGCAGCGACTCGCCCTGGAAGCGGCACGGCACGAACAGCTCGGTCAGCGTGCCCTTGGCATCGGTCAGCGCATTGGCCTGGGCGATGACGTACTCGTTCTCCTCGATCGCCGAGAGGAACTCGATGTCGTCGTGCACCTTGCCGTCCACGACCTTGCGGTACGGGGTCTCGAGGAAACCGTACTTGTTGGTGCGGGCATACACCGCCAGCGAATTGATCAGGCCGATGTTCGGGCCTTCCGGCGTCTCGATGGTGCAGACGCGGCCGTAGTGGGTCGGATGCACGTCGCGCACTTCGAAGCCGGCGCGCTCGCGGGTCAGGCCGCCCGGGCCCAGCGCGGAGACGCGGCGCTTGTGCGTCACTTCCGACAGCGGGTTGTTCTGGTCCATGAACTGCGACAGCTGCGAGGAACCGAAGAACTCCTTGATCGCGGCGGCCACCGGCTTGGCGTTGATCAGCTCCTGCGGGGTCAGGCCCTCGGACTCGGCCATCGACAGGCGCTCCTTGACCGCGCGCTCGACGCGGACCAGGCCCACGCGGAACACGTTCTCGGCCATTTCGCCGACCGAACGCACGCGACGGTTGCCCAGGTGGTCGATGTCGTCGACCACGCCGCGGCCGTTGCGGATCTCGGTCAGGACCTTGATCACTTCCAGGATGTCGGAGCTGTCGGCGTGCTCGGCGACCAGGCGCTTGGACTCTTCGTCGTTACGCTCGCCGAAGTACTTCTTGTCGTACAACACCGACTCGCCGGTGACTGCCTTGCGGCCGACACGGCGGTTGAACTTCATGCGGCCGACCGTGGACAGGTCGTAGCGCTCGAAGGTGAAGAACAGGTTGTGGAACAGGTTCTGCGCGGCATCCTTGGTCGGCGGCTCGCCGGGACGCATCATGCGGTAGATCTCGACCAGGGCCTCGAGCTGGGTCTTGGTCGGGTCGATGCGCAGGGTGTTGGACAGGTACGGGCCGCGGTCCAGGTCGTTGACCCACAGCGTGCCCACGGCGTCGACGCCGGCCTTGCGGAACGCGGTCAGCTGGTCCTCGCTGATCTCGTCGTTGGCGTTGGCCAGCAGTTCGCCGGTGGAGGCGTCGACCACGTCGTGCGACAGGATGCGACCGACCAGGTACTCGTCGGGCACGGCCAGCGCGGCGACGCCGGCGGCTTCCAGCTGCTTGACGTGGCGCGCGGTGATGCGCTTGCCGGCCTCGACGATGACCTTGTCGCCGTCGGCCAGGTCGAAGTTCAGGGTCTCGCCGCGCAGGCGCTCGGGCACCAGCTCCAGCTGCACGCCCTCGTCCGGGTTGATGTGGAACGTGTTGATCTCGAAGAACTCGGCCAGCATCTCTTCGTTGCTGTAGCCGAGCGCGCGCAGCAGGATCGACACCGGCAGCTTGCGGCGGCGGTCGATACGGGTGAACAGCGCGTCCTTCGGGTCGAACTCGAAGTCCAGCCAGGAACCGCGGTAGGGGATGATGCGGGCGCTGTACAGCAGC
This sequence comes from Lysobacteraceae bacterium USHLN149, assembly GCA_037145635.1. Taxonomy (GTDB): domain Bacteria; phylum Pseudomonadota; class Gammaproteobacteria; order Xanthomonadales; family Xanthomonadaceae; genus JAATFS01. The sequence goes on along the minus strand of JBBCXB010000013.1, from coordinate 5,029 downwards.
TTGCCCGAGCTGTGGGTCTTGCCGCGGTCGTGGTCGAAGAACACGCCCGGCGAGCGGTGCAGCTGCGAGACGATGACGCGCTCGGTGCCGTTGACGATGAAGGTGCCGTTGTCGGTCATCAGCGGGATCTCGCCGAGGTAGACCTCCTGCTCCTTCACGTACTTGATGGCCTTGGTCGACGACTCGCGGTCGTAGATCACCAGGCGCACGGTCACGCGCAGCGGTGCGCCGTAGCTCATGCCGCGCTGGCGGCATTCACGCTCGTCGAACACCGGATCGCCGAGCTTGTAGCCGACGTACTCCAGCGCGGCGTTGCCGCTGTAGCTGGAGATCGGGAACACCGACTTCAGGGCCGCATGCAGGCCATGGTCCGAACGTTTGTTCGGCTCCACGTTCTCCTGCAGGAACTCGCGATAGGAGTCCACCTGGATGGCGAGCAGGAACGGCACTTCGAGGATCGAGCGCTGCTTGCCGAAATCCTTGCGGATACGCTTCTTTTCGGTGAACGAATAAGACGTCATGAGGTTCCACCTTGGGCTGTGGGGGCCGCGCGTCCGCGACCCTGGGTAACGATTAAGCTGTCAGTTGGAAGTCGCTGGTATTGCCGGCACCAGCACGCCTTCTCCCGCTACTTCCAACTACCAACTCGATGAGGCGGAGGCGGGGACACGGGAGTCGGAGCGCAGGGCGTGCCTGCCTTTCCGATTCCGCGTTCCCGATCCACGATTCCCGCCTAAACGGCCAAAGGCCGGGGGCTTTCGCCCCCAGCCTTCAGTGCATCACCTTGAAACGCCGGCGATGCAAGAGATCGCTTACTTGACTTCGACGGTCGCGCCGGCGGCCTCGAGGTCCTTCTTCATCTTCTCGGCATCTTCCTTCGACACGGCTTCCTTCAGCACGCCGCCGGCCTCGGTGAGGTCCTTGGCTTCCTTCAGGCCCAGGCCGGTGATGGCGCGCACGGCCTTGATCACGTCGACCTTCTTGGCGCCGGCGTTGAGCAGGCTCACGGTGAACTCGGTCTGCTCTTCGACCGGAGCGGCAGCGGCGGCCGGGCCGGCAGCGGCGACCGGAGCGGCGGCGGAGACGCCGAACTTCTCTTCGATGGCCTTGACCAGCTCCATCACTTCCATCAGGGACTTCTCGGCGATGGCGTCGACGATCTGCTCGTTGGTAAGGGACATTTTGATTACCTTTGAATGTTTTCTGGATTGGGGTTCTAGCGAATCGCTAGGACATCAAGCTTCTGCGGTCTCGGCGGCAGGTTCGGCGGCAGCGCCACCCTCCTGCTTCTCGCCGACGGCCTTGACTGCGCGCGCGAACATGGCGGCCGGCTCGGACAGGACACGGGCCAGCATGGCCAGGGCCTGATCGCGGGTCGGCAGCGAGGCCAGCACGTCCACATGGCTGGCCGGGAAGATTTCCCCGCCGATGGACACGACCTTGGCCTGCAGCTTGTCGTTGGTCTTGGCGAAATCCTTGATCAGGCGACCGGCGGCGCCGGGCTCCTCGAGCGAGAACGCGTACAGCAAAGGACCGACCAGCTTGTCCTTGACGACGGCGTACTCGGTGCCTTCGACGGCGCGCGAGGCCAGGGTGTTCTTGACAACTTTCAAGAACACGCCGGTTTCGCGTGCCTGCTTGCGCATCGCGGTCATCTGGGAGACCGTGGTGCCAGCGTATTCGGCGGCGATCAAGGAGTGGGCCTTGGCGGCGACGTCTGCCAGCTCGGCGACTACTTCTTGCTTCTGGGACAGATTGAGAGCCATTGCACTCCTCCGTTAAAGCAGGGATTGGTGATGGGCGATGGGTGATCCGTCGAAAGCCATGAAGCAGCTCCTGCAAATCCCCAATGCCGAATCTCTCATCCCCGCTTCAAACTACTCCGCTCGCGGCTCCTGCCGGTTGCGGTCCAGGGCAGCCTCCTTCCTGGAAGCCGGGAACATCGACCGATGTTCCTTTGGTGGCCGTTCTAGACCTGGAGTGGGCCAACCTGGGGATGTCCCAGACGTGCGTGAACCAGAAAACTCCAGAAGGGCGACACCATCTACGCAGGCCAGCTCCCTGCGGGAACCGATTAAGCGGATGCGCTGGATCGACGGCGACTCCGTGCCAGTGCGAGCATCCCTGCCCGTCGTCGATCTTCGACACAACCGCACCTGCGGTCTTTGACGGCTACCGCCCGCGACTGGCGCCGGCGATCGCCTTCAAAATGTCCGTCACCCGAAATACCGGGGACGGACTTCCGGCTACCGGGAGATCCCGGAGCCGAAAAAACGGTACTGCAGGACGCACCGGGAGCCGGGGCTCCCGGTGCGACCGGATCACTTCAGCGACAGGCTCGACTGGTCGACCGTCACGCCCGGGCCCATGGTCGAGCTCAGCGACACCTTCTGCAGGTAGGTACCCTTGGAGGTGGCCGGCTTGGCCTTGACCAGGTCGGCCAGCAGCGCCTGCAGGTTCGACTTCAGCGCTTCGTCGTCGAAGCTGGCCTTGCCGATCGTGCAGTGGATGATGCCGGCCTTGTCGGTGCGGTAGCGGACCTGACCGGACTTGGCGTTCTTGACCGCCTCGCCCGGGTTCGGCGACACGGTGCCGACCTTCGGGTTCGGCATCAGGCCGCGCGGGCCCAGCACGGTGCCGAGCTTGCCGACGACGCGCATGGCGTCCGGGGTCGCGATGACGACATCGTAGTTCAGGTCGCCGGCCTGCATCTTCTCGGCCAGGTCGTCCATGCCCACGGCCTCGGCACCGGCGGCCAGGGCCTCGTCGGCCTTGGCACCGGCCGGTGCGAACACCGCCACGCGCACGCTCTTGCCGGTACCGGCCGGCAGCACGGTCGAACCGCGCACCTGCTGGTCGGACTTCTTGGCGTCCACGCCCAGACGCACGGCCACGTCGACGGACTCGACGAACTTGGCCTTGGTCACCGTCTTCAGAATCTTGATCGCGTCCTCGAAGGCGTATGCCTTGCCGGGGACGACAGCGGCCTGGATGGCCTTCTCACGCTTGGTCTGTGCCATCTTCTTAACCCTCCACCGTCAGGCCCATGCTGCGGGCAGAGCCCGCAATCGTACGCACCGCCGCTTCCAGCTCGGCCGCCGTCAGGTCGGCTTCCTTCGCCTTGGCGATCTCCTCGAGCTGCTTGCGGGTGACCTTGCCCACCTTCTCGGTGTTGGGGCGCTTGGAACCCGAGTTCACGCCGGCGGCCTTCTTCAGCAGAACGCTGGCCGGAGTGCTCTTGGTGACGAACGTGAAAGTACGGTCGGAATAGGCCGTGATGATGACCGGCGTCGGCAGGCCCGGCTCCAGCTTCTGCGTGGCGGCATTGAACGCCTTGCAGAATTCCATGATGTTCAGGCCGCGCTGACCCAGCGCAGGACCGACCGGCGGCGAGGGGTTGGCCTGACCGGCCTTGACCTGCAGCTTGATGTAACCGACTACTTTCTTTGCCATTTGAATAGTCTCCGGGTGCTAGCGCCTAGACCGCAGGCTCCCCATCGCGCCGGGAAAATCACGCGTCCCGACATCGCGTTTAACGTACGCAGAAGGCCGCCCAGCGGCAGCCCTTCTCGGCGGCCTCGCTGGACAGCGAGCCGCGCAGTATATCAGCAATTTCCGAAGGGCGCCCGCGGGCGCCCTTCACGGCCGAATCAGCCCTTCTCGACCTGGCCGAACTCCAGCTCCACCGGAGTGGAGCGGCCGAAGATCAGCACCGCCACGCGCAGGCGGCTCTTCTCGTAGTTGACTTCCTCGACCACGCCGTTGAAGTCGTTGAACGGGCCGTCGATGACGCGGACCATCTGGCCCGGCTCGAACAGCACCTTCGGACGCGGCTTCTCGACACCGTCCTGGACGCGCTGGAGGATGGCGTCGGCCTCCTCGTCGCGGATGGGGAGCGGCCGGTCGGCAGTGCCGCCGATGAAGCCCATCACCTTGGAGGTGTCCTTGACCAGGTGCCAGCTCTCGTTGTCGATGCGGGGGATGCCCGCCTCTTCGTGGGTCTCGATCTGGACGAGCACGTAACCCGGGAAGAACTTGCGCTCGGACCGGCGCTTCTGGCCGGACCGCATCTCCACCACTTCCTCGGTCGGAACCAGGACGTCGCCGAAGCGCTCCTCCATTCCGTCGCGGACGATGCGATCGCGCAGGGCCTGCGCAACCGACTTCTCAAAGCCTGAATAGGCGTGAACGACGTACCAACGCTTCACTGCTTGATTCTCCTCAACGAGCCAGGAACCACTGCGTGAGCTTCTGGATGACAAAGTCGAAGCCGCCCAACAGCAAACTCAGAATGATGACCACCACGATGACGACCCAGGTGGTACGGATGGCTTCCTGGCGCGTCGGCCAGACCACCTTGCGCAACTCGAAACGCGATTCGGACAGGAAGTCGCGGGTTTCGCGCCCCTTGCCGGTGCCCAGGAACACGAAGGCTGCAGCGACCAGGCCAACCACGACGGCCAGCGCACGCAGCTGCGGCGTCCAGGAGCCCAGCTGGGCGGCGCGCTCGGGCGCAGAGAACCAGAACCATACGAACAGGCCCGCGATCAGCAGGACCGCAGACACCACGTACTTGACGATGTCGCCGCTGGAGGAAGAGGCGCCCTTGGAAGGTTCGATTTTGCTGTTCACGTTTACGCGAGTCCCTCGCAAGAGCCCGGACATCCTGTGCGGACTTCTCAATATTCTTGATTCTGCCAGGCAGCCGTCCGACGACTGCGCATAGATACTTGGAGTGGCACGCCAGGAGGGACTCGAACCCCCAACCTGCGGTTTTGGAGACCGCTGCTCTGCCAATTGAGCTACTGGCGTATGTACTCGTTACTGCGAACCCTTAGACAACGAAGGCGGACCGAGGTTCAGCCGGCCCGCCTTTCGCGCGAAACCGGCGGCCGAGGCCGCCGGAATGCAGGCACTACTTACTTGATGATCTTGGCCACCACGCCGGCGCCGACGGTACGGCCGCCTTCGCGGATCGCGAAGCGCAGGCCTTCGTCCATCGCCACCGGGTTGATCAGCGACACCACCA
>JBBCXB010000012.1:0-36876 GCA_037145635.1 Lysobacteraceae bacterium USHLN149 | reverse complement strand
CAGCGTGGCCGGGGATAGGCGGAGAGCGGCACAGGGATGTGCCGCGGCGGCGAGTCGGACAGGATGTCCGCCCGAGCCGAGGAGCCTGTCCCCGGTCACGCTGACGCCCCCGCCGAAGCCGACCATCGTCCGCCACGTCCTGAAGCTGCGGGCTGCGGGCTTCGGACTGGACGTCTGCCGTGCCGAGGAGACTATCCCCAATCAGGCTAACGCCTCCTGCCGAAGCCAGCCACCATCCGGCACGTCCGGAGGCTACGGACTGCGGGCGTCGGACAAGACATCTTCCGCGCGACACCTCACATCGCGTCGCGCCTCGACAACCGCTGCGCCAGCGCCATGAAGAAGGCCACGTACTCGCGGTGGCCGCCGGTGAACACATGGTCCAGCCGCAGCGGGTCGTCCGCATCGGTGATGCCTTCCAGTGCGCTCCACGGCGTGGCACCGGGCGTCCGCCGGCAACGGGCCAGCGCGGCCGCGTCCACGCCGGGCCGGCGCACCTCGCCACCGCTGCTGTCCACGTACAACACCCGGTTGCCAGTGCCGAAATCCTCGCCCAGCCACTGCACCAGCTGCAGGAAGCCGCGGTCGCTTCCGCCGCGCAGCCAGTGCGCACGGTCGCCGTCGGCCGCGCGCACGCTGCCGACGGTGTCGCCCACGCCGACGATGCACGGCATGTGCGCCGGATCGAAGCGGGCGCGTGCGAGCGCGCGCAGGGCCTCCGGATCGCGGGGCGCATCGCGCGCGGTGAAACCTTCGCCCAGCGGGCAATGGCCGGTGCGGCGCTGGTAATGGCGGTTGAGCAGGGCCAGCACGCCCGCTTCCTTGACCGCGCCGCGCAGCATGAACTGGAAATCGGTGGTGCCGGCGTCGGCACCGGCCGCGGGTTTCCAGCGCTCGTGTCCAGCCGCATCGCGTCCCAGGTTGGGGGCGTAGTGCACGAAGAAGGACGCGCCGAGCCCCCGGGCCGCGGCCTGCTGCAGCAGTGTGTCCATGAAGCCGGCCAGGGCCTGCTGCAACTGCAGGTAGCGCGCGGCATCGCCGCCCAGCCACTGGTGCAGCCGGTTGGCGTTGAGTGTGGGCGAGACCGCGTTGTCGAGCACCGTGGTCCCGACCAGGTCCTCGATCGTGGCGGCCGGCAGCGCGAACGGCGGTGCCGCCAGCCGGGCGCGCAGGAACGCCGCGGCCTGGGCCGGCACCGCGCGCAGGAAGGCCAGCTCGTCGGTGCCGACGCCGGGATGCGTCACCTCGCCGTCGCGGTCCTGCCACTGCACGCCGCCGGCGGCCAGGCCCGGCAGATAGGCGCCCTGGCGGCGCGCCTGCCCGGGTTCGGCGAACAGCCGGTCGACGAGGGCATTGACCCCGCGGCGGCCGAAGTGCTCGCCGTTGGTGAGCACGTAGAAACGCGGCCCCAGCGCCGCCGCGGCCTCAACGTAGTCGCGCGCGATGCAGCGGTCCAGCGGATCGCGCACCAGTTCCATGCAGACGCCGTCCAGGTCCTGGATCAGCAGCAGGTCGTGGGCCGCGGCGAGCGTGTCGAGCAGCGGGGCGGCATCGGTGCGGAAGGCGTCGTGGGCAACGGTCATCGCGACCATGGTAGCGACGCCTGCCGTAAGCGCGGCCGAACGGCGCGCGCCGCGACGGTGGCACATCGGCGAGGTGCGCAGTAGACACGGTGCGGGGCCGGGACGGTGCCATCGCACCGCCGCGGGCACGCGGCCAGGGCCCACGCTGCGGCGACGGCTTCCGCCGCAGCGTGGGCAGGCGTACCGCCGTGTTCAGTAGGCGTCGATGCCGGCGCCCACGTAGGCCCAGCCGTTGCCGCGCACCACCTCGAAGCCGGCTTCGACCACGTCCAGGTACATCGCGTTGCTGTAGCGCCCGTCCTTGGAACGGTTGGCCTGCAGCCAGTTGAGGAAGACCTTGATGTCGACGTTGAGGCTGCCGCTGGTCGGCAGCGTGGCCTGGCCGGCGCTGCCGTGCGGGATGAAGGTGTAGACGTAGTAGCCGGCGCCGCTGTTGTAGCCCTCCCACAGGTCGAAGGTGTAGCCGCCGGCGGTGACGACGTTGGTCGCGGTCTGGGTGCCGATCGGCCACGAATTGTGTCCGCCCCAGATCATCACCTCCAGCTGCGGGCTGCCGGGGGTGGCGTCGTTGCGGAAGAACAGGTCGTAGGCGAAGTCGCCGGCCAGGTTGCTGCCGCCGGCGCTGTAGGAGAACCAGCACGGGATCGCGCTCAGCGTGGAGACCTTGCGCGGGAACAGGGTGTCGCCGGTGGGGTTCCAGCCGTAGTGCGAGCCGCGCACGATCGCCGGGTAGCCATACAGATCGTAGTTGGCGAAATTGAAGTTCACGGTCAGGCCCGGCGTGCTGCCGGTCGCGAACGTGCCCTGGATGGCGTTGCCGGGGTCGTTGAAATTGTTGACCCACGCGTAGTGGTTGCCGAACACCTTGTAGGGCCCGGCCAGCGCCGCCGGTGCCAGCACGGCCAGGCCCAGGGCCAGGGCGGCGCGCCAGCCGCGCCGGGTGCCGCGGCGACGCGGCGGGCGGGCGGTGACGGACGGGTTGTCGACCTTGTGCATGTGCGTACTCCTCCGGACTGAGTGACGTGCGGCGCTCGCTGCGCCGTCGCCGACGCTAGCCGCCCCGGCACGGCGCGGGCTATGAAAAGAACCGGGCGATGCATGCCCGCACGCAATAGCGGGCGCGTGTCGTGGTCGCGGGCGTGCGCCGGTTGACGCTTCCCACGTCCGCGCGAGACGCGCGAGCGCGTCCGGCACCGGGGGCGGGCCGGCACGCCCGCCGGTGCAGCGCCCGCTGCGGCAGCGCACCAAGGATGCGGTGCGGCGCGCGGCTGGGTAAGCTGCCCGATTCGATGGAGGCCGCCCCATGGATCTGCGCTGGTATTTCGACTTCGTCTCGCCGTTCTCCTACCTGCATTGGCAGAAGCTGCAGCGCCTGCCCCAGGCCGCGCAGATCGTGCCGGTGCCGATCGTGTTCGGCGCGGTGCTGCAGGAACGCGGCATGCGCGGGCCGGCCGAGATCCCCGGCAAGCGCGTCTTCACCTATCGGCAGGTGCAGTGGCAGGCACGGCACGAGGGCGTGGCGCTGCGCTTCCCGCCGGCGCATCCGTTCAACCCGCTGGCGGCCCTGCGCCTGTGCATCGCCGCCGGCGCCCGCGCGCAGGCGGTGGACGCGATCTTCGACTGGATCTGGCGCGACGGCCACGCCGGCGACAGCGCCTGCACGCTGGAGCCGGTCGCGGGCATGCTCGGCATCGCCGACGTCGCCGCCGCGATCGCCGCGCCGGAGGTCAAGGCGACGCTGCGCGCCAACACCGAGGCCGCGCTGGCGGCCGGGGTGTTCGGCGTACCCACGCTGGCAATCGGCGAGGAGCTGTTCTGGGGCAACGACGCGCACGGCCTGATCGAGAGCGTGCTGGCCGACCCCGATTGCCTGCTGCACGGCGAGATGGCGCGCCTGGCCGAGCTGCCGGAAGGCATCCGCCGCCAGGCCTGACGCCACGCCCGGCGCGAGCCCTGCGCATCGACGGAACGCTCACCGCCGCCCCGCTACCGTGACCCCGCAATCCAAGAGAGAACACCATGTCCGTCAGCTATTCGATCAGCCTTCCCGACCCCAAACTGGCCCGCGGCAGCGAGCCGGCGGTGAGCTTCAGCGCGCACGGCGCCGAGGCCTTCGCCGAACAGCTGCAGGCCGCCCTGGCCGACCCGGCCTGGTTCGAGCGCTGGCGCCAGCTGCAGCCCGATCCGGACGAGGTGGACCCGAGCATGGGCATCACCGACGCTTCGGCCCGGGTCACCGGCGAGCAGAGCGACCTGCGCATCAACCTGGTCGCCACCACCACCATTCCCGGCGACATCCTCAAGCACCGCATGCACGTGCTGGCCGGCCACCACTGGGAACTGCGCAACGTGCGGTGAGGGAGCGCGCACCGCCGGCACTCAGGCCGCCGCGGTGCGCGGTGCCGGCCCCCAGCGCAGGTTCACGCCCAGGGTGCCGAGCACGATCAGGCCCAGGCCGGCCAGCTGCACGCCGTGCAGGCGATGGCCGTAGACCAGGTAGTCCAGCACCAGCGTCACCAGCGGGTACACGAAGGCGACCACCGCGATGGTCGCCACCGGCAGATGCCGGTAGGCGGAATAGAACAGCACGTAGACCACGCCGCTGTGGATCACGCCCAGGCCCACCAGCCAGAACCAGTGCGGGCCCGGGTGCAGCGCCGTGGCACTGGAGAACCCCGCCAGCATCAGCACGCCGACCCAGCACTGCACGGTGACCACGGCGAACGGGCGCTGCCGCCCCACCCGCCGCGACATCATCAGCGAGGCGCCGCACAGCACCGCGGCCAGCAGCGTCAGCGCGATGCCGGTGAGGTAGCGCGTGTCGGCCTGCGCCCACAGCCGCAGCGGGTCGGCCGAGCCGATCACGCCGACGAAGGCCAGCAGCGTCCAGCCCACGTCCGCCGGCCGCGTGCGCTCGCCCTGCACCACCGCGGCCAGGATCAGCATCACGAACGGGAAGAAGTGGTAGACCATCGTCGCCACGCCGATCGACGAATGCGCCATGCCGGCGAACAGGGCCACCCAGTTCAGCACCAGCAGCACGCCCGAGGCGGTCGCGCCCAGCAGCAGCGCGCGGTCCTGCAGCAGGCCGCGCAGGTGGCCGCGGGCCAGGCCCCAGGCCAGCAGGAACAGCGCGCCGAACAGGCAGCGGTAGAACACCGCGGTCACCGCGTCCTGCCCGCTTTCGTGCACGAACACGCCGACCGAACCGATCAGCACCTCGCCGATCAGCAGCTGCGCCAGCGCGGTGCGATGCGTGCCGCGTTCCTGTGGATCCATTCTCTTTCTCCAGTAGTGAGGGATGACGCGGGCGCGGCGCGTGGCCGCGGCGCGCTCAGATCTCGATGTGGCCGTCGAGGTAGTGCACGGTCGTGCCGCTGACGTACACCCGCGCGGCCGCCACCCGGCACTGCAGCAGGCCCGTGCGGGCCGATACCTGCAGCGCCGACAGCCGGGTGCGCCCGAGCACCTGCGCCCAGTACGGCGCGAGCGCGGTATGGATCGAGCCGGTCACCGGGTCTTCGGTGCCGCCCTTGGACGGCCAGAAGTAGCGAGACACGAAATCGTGCCGCTCGCCGGGCGCGGTGACGACCACGTCCCAGGGCGCGAGCGTCGCCAGCTGAGCCAGGTCGGGCACCAGCTCGCGCACCTGCTGCTCTTCGTCGTACACGGCCACGTAGGCCTGCGCATTGCGCAGCACCCGCCGCGGCGGCCGCGACAGCCCGGCCAGCAGCGCCGCCGGCGGCGTGGCCTGCGCCTGGGCCGGCAGCTGCGGAAAATCCATCTCGAAGCCGTCGCCGTCCGCGCAACGCACGATCCGCAGGTCGCCCACCGTCGCGGCGCGCAGCGTGATCGGGAACGGCGCCTGCCGTTCGCGCGCGATCACGTGCGCGCTGGCCAGCGCCGCATGTCCGCAGAACGCGATTTCGGTGGCCGGCGAGAACCAGCGGATCGCGAACGCACCGTCGGCCTCGCGCACCAGGAACGCGGTCTCGGACAGGTTGTTCTCGTGCGCGATCGACTGCAGGAGCGCGCGCGGCAGCCACTGCGGCAGCTGCACCACCGCGGCGGGGTTGCCGCGGAAGCGTTCCCGGGTGAAGGCATCGACGATACTGATCGGCAGTCGCATGGAGGTCCGTAGGCTGGGCCGGCACGGCGCCAGCCCTACCACCCTAACGCGGCTGGCGCGACCGGCACAGGCTCAGGTATCGTCGAATCAGACCAGTACAGATCCGACCGGCATGCTGCTTTACGAAAACCTGGCCCACCAGTTGCGCGAGCAGATCGCCGCCGGCGTGCTCGGCACGGGCGAACGCCTGCCGTCGATCCGGCGCCTGGCGCAGGCGCACGGCGTCAGCCCCGCCACCGCGGTGCAGGCCTGCCTGCAGCTGGAGCGCGAGGGCCTGGCGGTGGCGCGCCCGCGTTCGGGCTACTTCGTGCGCACCGCCGCGACGGCGATGCCGCACACGCCGCTGCCACGCCGCCGCGCGCCCGGTCCGGTGCGCAACCCCGCGCTGTACGGCGTGCTCGACATCCTGGCGCGCAACGACCTGATACCGCTGCATGCGGCCGTGCCCGCCCCCGCGCTGCTGCCCGGCACCGCGGTGGCCGCGGCGCTGGCCCGCAGCCTGCGCCGCGAGCGCGACCTGGCGCTGAACTACGCGCCGCCCCAGGGCCACGCACCGCTGCGGCGGCTGATCGCCCAGCGCTACACCCAGCTGGCGACCGCGGTGAGACCCGACGAGGTGGTGGTGACCGCCGGCGCGATGGAAGCCATCGCCCTGGCCCTGCGGGTGGTCACCCGGCCGGGCGACGTGGTGGCGGTGGAGACGCCCACCTACCACGGCATCCTGCAATCGGTGGCGGCGTTGCGGCTGAAGGTGGTGGAGCTGCCGCGCCGCGCCGTCGGCGGGCTCGACCTGGGCCGGATGGACACGCTGCTGCGCGAGCACGCGGTGCGCGCGACGGTGCTGGTGCCCAACTTCCACAACCCGCTCGGCAGCGTCATCGCCGATGCCGACAAGCAGGCCCTGCTGGCCCTGTGTGCGCGCCGCGGCACGGTGGTGATCGAGGACGACATCTACGGCGACCTGGCGTGGTCGGGCCAGCGCCCCTCGCCGCTGCGGCAATGGGATCGCCATGGCAACGTGATCACCTGCAGTTCGTTCTCCAAGACCCTGGCGCCGGGGCTGCGGGTGGGCTGGCTGCTCGGTGGCGAGTGGACCGACGCGCTGGTGCGCGCCAAGTACTTCGCCACCGTCGGCAACGCGGCGCTGCCGCAGCTCGCCCTCGCCGACTACCTGCAGCGCCACGACCAGGAGCGCCACCTGCGCCGGCTGCGCCAGGCATTGGCCGACAACGCGCAGCGGCTGCGCGACGCGATCGAACGCGACTGGCCCGCCGCCACCCGCGTCGGCGAGCCGCTGGGCGGGCTGTCGCTGTGGCTGCAGCTGCCGCCGGGCGGCGACGGCACCGCGCTGTTCGAGGCCGCGCTGGCCGAGGGCATCGGCATCTCGCCCGGCCACCTGTTCTCCAGCCGCGGCGAGTACCGCGACCACCTCCGCCTGAGCTGCGGCCTGCCCTGGGATCCGGCGCTGCAGCAGGCGATGCGGCGGCTCGGCGCACTCGCCGCCGCGCAGGCAGGATGAGCGGCCGGGGCTTCCCGCCCGCGGGCGGCCCCCTCCCCTGCCGGTGACGCCGTGTTGCCACGGTCGCCGGTCGGGACGGCGGGGCGACGTGCCTCCCCGCGCCTGCCGACGCGCGTCGTCAGGCCGGCCATCCGTCCCGGCCCGCCCCAGCCGCTTCAGGCGACCGGTTGCAGCGGCATGACCGCCAGGATCCGGCGCTCGCCGCCGACGCGGCCGAGCTGCACCACCATGTCGACCACGCTGCGCACGTAGGCCAGCGTGTCGTCGCGGCCCAGGCCCAGGCCGGCCTGCATCACCATCAGCACCAGCTGCTCCAGCGCGCCCTGTGGCGTGTTGGCGTGGATGGTGGTGAACGAGCCCGGATGGCCGGTATTGATCGCGCGCAGGAACGTCACCGCCTCCGGGCCGCGCACCTCGCCCAGCAGCAGGCGGTCCGGGCGCAGCCGCAGGGCCGCCTGCAGCAGGTCGCCGGTACCGATGCGGGTCTCGCCCTGCTCGCCCTTGACCGCGACCAGGCCGAGATGGTTGGGCTGGACGAGGCGAAGCTCGGGCGTGTCCTCCACCGCGATGATGCGCTCGTGGGCCGGCACTTCCTTCAGCAGCGCGTTGAGGAACGTGGTCTTGCCCGACGAGGTGCCACCGGCGATCAGGATCGTGCGCCGGGCCGCCACGGCCTCGCGCAGTGCGCTCAGCGAAGGGTGCGCGGGGAGGCCGCCGCTGGAGCCGGGGCTGGGGCCGGGGCCGGGCTCGGCGAACCGGTAGGCCTCGAGCGGCAGGTCGAGATCGAGGTGGCGCCGGATCGCCAGCGCCCAGTGCCGGCGCGTGGCCGGCGGTGCCACCATCTGCACGCGCTCGCCGCCGGGCAGGCTGGCCGCCAGCAACGGGTGCTCGCGGCTGATGGCCTGGTGGCTGACCCGCGCCACCTGCGCGGCCAGCCGCTCCAGCAGCCGGTCGTCGATCGCCGCGACCGTCTCGCGCTGCATCCGCCGCTCGCCCAGCCGTTCCACCCAGACCTCGCCGGGGCGGTTGACCAGGATCTCGGTGACGTCCGGCGCCTGCAGCCACGGCGCGAACGGCTGCAGGTAGCGATGCAGGTAGACGTCCTGCGCCATGGCGGGCGCCCCGGCCGCGTCCATGCTCAGCCGTTGCCCGGCGGCGGCGGTGCCCCGTCGCGCGTCCCGGGCGGTCGCGGCGGCCGCGGGAACCCCCTGGCGCTCATGCAGGCCTCGAACGCCGCGCGGTCCGGCGCCCCGGCCGCACCCGGGGCCGGCCTCGCTGGCGCCGCCGGGGCGCCCTGGGCGGCGGCGCACGCCTGCAACGCGGCCTGCAGCTGCGGGTTGGCGGCGGCCCCGGCGGGCGGGGCGTCCGGGGGTGCAGCGGTCGCGGTGGCGGCAAGCAGGACGAGGGACAGCGGAAAGGCGTGCAGGCGCATGGCGGGCTCCGGGAGGGGGAACGGATCAGAATCCGTCGAAATCGAGATCGCGGGCGGTGAACACCTGGATCGGCGTGCCCAGCGGCACCCGGATGGTCGGCGGGATCTTGCCGTCGGTAGCCAGTGCCTGCGCCGAGGCGCTGTTGGTGGAGGTGCCGATCACCAGGGTGCCGGTATCGCCCCCCAGGGCGCTGGCCGCGCCGCCCACCACCGACAGCAGGATCGAGGCGCCGTAGCGCTGCCAGAAGTGGCGGTTGACCTCGCCGGGCAGGCCGGTCTGGCCGTCGCCGTCCATCGCCGGCGAACCCAGTTGCACCGAGACGCCGTCGGGGCGGATCACCCGCGACCAGATGATGTAGGCCCGGCTCTGCCCGGTCGTGATGCCGCTGCGGTATTGGCCGACCAGGCGGCTGCCGCGCGGCACCAGCACCCGGCTGCCGTCGAAGCCCCGCACGTCGCGGCTGACCAACGCGCGCGCATAGCCGGGCAGGTCGGTGTCCAGCGCGGTCTCCAGCACGGCCGGGATCACCGTGCCCTGCACCACGGTATCGGCCGGATGCGCCAGCGCCACCGCCCGCTGCAGGGGCGCGGCGTCGTCGCCGATGCGCAGCGCGAACTGCTCGTCGGCATTGAGCGCGGACCCGGGAGCCTTGTCGCCCCCGGGCGCCGCCTGGGGGCCCGCCACGGCGGCCGGAGCGGCGGCGGCACCGCCGGAGTTGTCCACGATCATCGGCATCGACCGCGACTGCCGGCCGTCCACGCCCCGCGCCGGCACCGGCCGGGCCGGCGGCGGGGGCGTCGCGGCGGCGGGCACCACGACGGCGGTGGATCCGGGCGCGGACGCAGGCGCGGAGGGAGCCACGGCGACCAGGGCGGGCGCCTGGCGTTGCCGCGACAGCAGCACCAGGGTGAGGCCTCCCAGGGCGAGCGCGCCGAGCAGGCCGAGGACGAAGCCGAGGTGCTCGCCGGCGCGCGGCGCGCGCGCCACCTGCGGTGCCGCCTGGCGCGAGGCCTCGCGCAGCGCCGCGTCGCTCATCTGCTGGCGCGGGTCGCCGCGGTGCCCGGGGTCACCGCGCATCGCCGCGACCTCCGAACCAGGAGCGCCGCCGCGGCGCCGGACGCGGCTGCGGCGACTGCGCGTCCAGCGCCGGCGCGTGGTAGCCGTCGTTGAACAGCGTGGCCTGCGCCTTGCCGCGGCGCAGCGCGAAGGCCGGGGCCACCTGATCGGCGACCAGGTAGCCGTCCTGGCTGGTGAAGCCGACCAGGGTCTCGGTGCCGTCGCCGGCCAGCGCGTACACCGCCGGGGTGCCGGTGCCCTCGCCCCACTGGAACCAGGTGCGCTGGCCATCGTCGAAGACGCGACGCGGCACGTTCTCGCGCGCGCCACTAAAGCTGTAGGCGGCATTGCGCACGGGGGGCGACGGCACCGGCGGTGCGGCCGCAGGCGGCGGCACCGGCGCGGCGGTGGGCGCGTCCGCCGGTGCCGCCGCCACGCGATCGGCGTAGCGGAAGCGCAGGTCGTACACCACCCTTCCGCGCCGGCACTCGGCGCTGTCGCGCGCCACCAGCTCGAAACTGTAGCGGCGGCGGTCGGTGGCCACGGTCATGTTGCTGTGGCTGACCCGGTACGCCGGCTTCAGGAACAGCAGGTTGCCCCGCTTGTTGGGCACCACCAGCCAGTGCGCGGCCTCGCCCAGGCCCACGTTCTCGATGCGCTCGTCGGCCCCGAACTCGATCATGGTCTGGAAACCGAAGCACGCCTCCAGCCGTACCACCGCGCGGTCGTCGTAGTCGATCTCGCGGATGCGCGGATCGGCCGCGAGCGTGCCCGCGGACAGGCACAGCGCCAGGCCCAGCAGCGGCAGCGGGTTCGGCGTGGAGATGCGCGAGCGGGCAGGAAGGCAGGTCATGTCAGTGGAAGCGCGAGCCGAGGGGAGCGGAAGGGGCGGCGGGGCGAAAGCGCTGCCCGAGGCCGGTGCCGCGGCGGGCACCGGCGGGCGCGGCGGCGGCGGCGCCCGGCGCCACGACCGGGGCAGCGGACGGGCCGGGACGCGCCTGGCGGGCGTGCAACGCGGCAACCACGGCGATGGCCCGCGCCTGCGCGGCCTGGGCCGACGCCGGTGGCGCAGGCGCGCCCGGGGCGTGCCCGCCCTGCCCCCCCTGCCCGCGCGACGCGGCCGCGAGGGCGCCGGCGCCCGGGTCTCCCGCGTCGCGGCGGTACGCCATCCGCCAGCCGCGCACGATGCCCGCCGCGGTCCACGCCATCGCCGCCAGCAGGCCCAGGTAGATCACGCAGCCGAGCACCAGCATCAGCAACGGCCGGCGCTGTTCGGCCGCGGCCAGGGGATCCAGCGCGATCGCCGCGATCACCGGCTCCAGCACGCGCAGCAGCCCCGCGCCGGACAAGGTGACCAGCATCGGCACCAGGGCGAAGGCCAGCGCCATGCGCAGCCAGCCCTCGCACAACCCGCGGGTGCCGCGGAACAGGGCCAGGACGATGAACACAGGGCCGAGTGCGAGCAGGACCGCCAGCACCGCCCGCGCCACCACCAGCAGGCCCACCGTGGCACACAGCAGCAGCACGGCACTGCTCCAGACCAGGCGCGAGGCCAGCTTGACGTTCGCCGCCGCCTCGCCCCCGGCCTGGGCGTCGTACTGGCGCCCGAGTTCGACCAGGCTCGCGAACAGCCGGTCCAGGCGTCCGGCGAAGGCCTGGGTGGCCCCGTGCGGAACGCCGAGGACGCCGGAGGCGATCTGGTCGGGGCCCCCCACCAGCAGCCCGTAGACCACCGTCTGATAGGCGGGCCACGCGGTGGCGAAGGTCAGTACCAGCCCGAAGCCGAACAGCCGCGGCCCGAGCGCGCGCAGGCTCAGCCGCAGGTGGCCGCCGATCAGGCCCAGCGCCAGCACCGCGACCCAGATCACCAGCAGCGCCCGCAGCGCAGTGCCGAAGCCGCCCTCGGCACCGAACACGTGCGCATAGCCGGCCTGCACCGCCGCACCGAGCTGGCAGTCGATGGCGGCCAGGCCGGCGGCCAGCCCGCCGTCGCCGTCGCCGTCGATCGGTACCGCCGGGCAGGCGATCATGCCGGCTCCTGCGCGACGCACGCCGTCGGGTAGGCCAGCCCGGTGAGCGCCGGCCACCATCGCGCCGGCGCATCGCCGAACTCGGCGCGCAGCTGGTCGAGCCGACGCACGCTGCGCTCGCGCCCGGACAGCACCGTCAGCAGCTCGGGCATGCCGGACAGGTCCAGCCGCGCGATCACGCTGTCGTGGCCGTGCTTGACCAGGAAGCAGTGGGCGCCCGCCGGCAGCGTGCGCACCAGCTCCAGTTCCTGCACGGTCAATCCGAAGCCGTCGCAATAGTCCGCCTCGCGCGCACGCGGGTTGGGCATGAACAGCTGGGTGGCGGCCTGCTCGATGATCGCGCTGGAGACCCGGCTGTCGAGCGCGTCGCGTGCGCTCTGGGTGCCGAAGCCGAGGATCGCGTTGCGCTTGCGCAGGGTCTTCATCCAGTCGCGGATGTGCGCGGCGAAGACCTCGTCGTCCAGCGCCTTCCAGCCCTCGTCGATGACGATCATCGCCGGGCTGCCGTCCAGCCGCTCCTCGACCCGGTGGAACAGGTACATCATCGCCGGGGTCCGCAACGCCGGGGCGTCCAGCAGTTCGGTCATGTCGAAGCCCAGCACCCGCGCGCCCAGGTCCAGCCGGTCCTGCGCATGGTCGAACAGCCAGGCATGCTCCCCGTCGCCGTACCAGGGCGCCAGCCGCGCGGCCAGGTCGCCCGGCTGCGGCCGCCGCCGCCCCGCCAGCAGTTCGGCGAACCAGCGCAGGCGCCGGAACTCCGGCGCCTGGTCGTAGTTGGCCTCCACCGCCGCGGCGACGATCGCTTCCTCGTCAGCGTCCAGGCGCTCGCCGGGCGCGCACAGCAGGCGCGCCACCCACTGCCGCAGGAAGCCGCGATTGCCCGGGGTGTCGGCCAGCTGCAGTGGATTGAAACCGCTGGCCTCGCCGATGCGCAGGCTGGCATAGCGCCCCGCGATCGCGCGGATGAAGATCTCCGCGCCGCGGTCCTTGTCGAACAGCACCAGCCGCGGCTGCCACTTCTGCGCCTGCGCGGCAAGAAAGTTGAGCACCACGGTCTTGCCCGAGCCGGACGGGCCGATCACGGTGAAATTGCCCAGGTCGCCGCGATGGAAGTTGAAGAAGTACGGCGTGGCCGCCGTGCTCTCCAGCACCGTCACCGCCTCGCCCCAGTGGTTGCCGTCCGCCTGGCCGAGCGGGAATCCGTGCAGCGACGCCAGGCCGGCGAAGGCCGCGCTGGACACCAGCGCGCTGCGCGCGGCATAGCCTTCGTTGCCCGGAAACTGGGCCCAGAACGCCGGCTCCAGGCACAGGTCCTCGCGCACCGCGACCGCGCCCAGGTCTGCCAGCGCCGCGCTGCATTCGGCCACCGCCGTGTCCAGCGCCGCCAGCGTCGGCGCGCGCACCTGCAACTGCAGCCGGTGCTCGCCGAGCACGCTACGGCCGCTGGCCAGGTCGTCCTTGGCCTCGACCAGGCCCTGCCGCAGCGAGGCCGAGTCCTCGTCGGCGGCGCGCTGCCGGCGCAGTGCCAGCGCTACCCGCTCGAGGCCGAGCTGGCGCTCGACGAAGCCGAAGCTCTCGGCCAGCACCAGTTCGTGCGGCAGCCGCAGCAGCGCGTCGAACATGCCGGCCGTGGCCTGCGGCGGATATTCCTTGAGCGACAGCATCGCGGCGAAGTCGCGCTGCTCGCCGGGCCCGCGCCGCTCCAGCGCCTCCAGGCCGAAGCTGATGCGCCGGTACGGCAGGTGGTGGCCGAGATCGCCGTGCGGCGCGAGCATCGGCCGCAACTCGCCGTTGAACAGCGCCGACAGCAGTTCCAGCGGCTCCGAGCACACGCCGTGGGGCGTGTCGTAGTCGCCGAGCAGGCGCGCGCCGTAGGGTTGCAGCGCCGCCAGCAGCGCCTCACGCGCGGCGTCCAGCTCCCGCCGTTCCACCGCCTCGTGCTGCCCGGCCGCCTGCGCGCCCAGGCCACGCTGCAGGCCCCCGGCCAGGCGCTCGGCCCAGCCGGCCTTGCCGCGCGAAGGACGCCGCAGCACGCTCAGGAACAGTTCGTTGACGAACAGCCGCTGTGCGCCGGGGCGCTGCTGCCAGCTGCGGTCGATCCAGGCGCATACCGGGTCCGCTGGCATGCCGTGCAGCTGGGCCTGCGCCCGCCGGCGCAGCACATGGTGATGCAGGACGAAGCGCGAGTCGGCCAGCGCGCGCAGGGCCGCCTCGCGCGCCTGCTGGCGATGGCCGAGCTCGTCGGTGGCGGCGGTCTCGAACGCCAGCCCGCCCAGGTGCAGGCATTGCAGCAGCGCGCCGTCGCGCAGCTGCACGGTATGCGCGTCGAGCCGCCGCGCATACGGCAGGTGGTCGCCGGCGCGTTGCTCGCGCTTGCCCCAGCGCACCCTCATGGCGCGTAGCTGTTGCAGCGCCAACGCCGCCAGTGGCGCACCCGCGGGCACCGGCTCACGCGCACCCGCCACAGCTCGAAGATGCGCGGCTCGCGCAGGCAGGCGAGATAGCCGAGGCCGTGGACCGCCAGCGCGATCGCCAGCGCCCAGAACGAGCGCGTGATCAGGAACGCTTCGGTGGTCACCACGCCGTTGACGATGAAGAAGCTGTAGGTGACGCCGGCGAACATCTGCGGCCGGGTCAGTGCGGGAAAGATCGGGGCCGCCGGCAACCGGTCCATGGCCGCCGCGCTCAGCCCGCCGCCGAGCGGATGCCGGCGACGATGGTGGTCGCGCCGAACAGCACGAAGCAGCCCAGGATCACGGTCGCGCCGAACCGCCAGTGCACGCGGCCGGTCAGCATCATCAGACCGACCACGGCGACCGCGATCACCGCCACCGCGGTGGCCACGTTGCCGAGCAGCGTGCCCTGGATCCAGTCCAGCGCCGACAGGATCGGCCCGGAACCCGCGGGATCGGCGGCGGCGCGCTGCGCCAGCGCGGCGGGCGAGAACGCCAGGGCCAGTGTGGCCAGAGCGAGGCGTGGCGGAAACGGGTTCATGGGAAGGCTCCGGAAGCGTCGTTGAGGAGGCCGGTGGCCGCCTGCGCCGGCAGGCGCAGGCTGTCGCCGGCGAGGCGCTCGAGATTGCGCGCGACATAGGCCTGCGTTTCCCGGAACGGCGGCACGCCCTGGTGCCGGGCCACCTGCGCCGGCCCGGCGTTGTAGGCTGCCAGGGCACGCTCCAGGTCGCCGTCGAAGCGGTCCAGCTGCTGCCGCAGATAGGCCGCGCCGCCGCTGATGTTCTGCACCGGATCGCGCGGATCGACTCCTAGCTCGCGCGCGGTGGCCGGCATCAGCTGCATCACGCCGATCGCGCCCGCCGGCGACACCGCACGGGCGTCGAAACCCGATTCGGAGGCCGCCAGTGCCCACAGCAACGCTTCGCTGAGCCCGTAGCGCCGCGCGGCCGCGGCGAATGCCGGGCGATAGGCAGCCGGTACCTGCGGGCCCGCCGCCGCGGACGCGGATTGCGGCTCGGCCGCAGGCCCGCTGCCGCCGATCCAGCGTGCGCTGCCGTCGACGTCGAGCTCCAGCACCTGCGCCGCGGCCGAGCCGGACGCCAGCGCCAACAGCGAGGCCAGCGCCGCACGCCGACCTCGCCGCGCACCGCTGCCGGTGCCCGGCGGCGGCACCGTCTCGGACCGGCATGCGCTGCGCGGGGGGAGGAACGCGACAGGAGCGGCAGACGATGCGCGCATGCTCGGAAGGGCCGGGAGAGGTCGGCGAAATCCTCGCATGCAGGCGGGCCGCGACATTTGCCGGCCGTGGCCATGTTCAGGCAATCCGGCGGCAAAGCCGCCCGTCCACACTCCGCAACGCGACCGATCGCGGATCGGATCGCAGGGCCGCCATCGCCACCCACCACGAGAAGACCGACATGCACGATCATCAGGAAGACCACGACCTCGGCCTGCAGCACGACCTCGAGGTCATCTCGCGCCAGTTGCACGAGCGCCGCCGTCTGCTCGGACTGATCGCCTCCGGCAGCACCATGATGCTGCTGGGCGCCTGCGGCGGCGGCTCCGGCAGCAGCGACGGCAGTACCAGCACCGCCACGACGACGACGAGCAACACCGGCACGAGCAGCGGCACCTCGACCGGCACCACCATCAGCAGCAGCGGCAGCTGTCTCGCCGATCCGGAAGAAACCGCCGGGCCCTATCCGGCGGACGGCTCCAACAGCGTCAGCAGCAGCGTGGTCAATGTACTGTCCGCCAGCGGCATCGTGCGCAGCGACATCCGCAGCAGCTTCGGCAGTTCCACCACCGCCGCCGCTGGCCTGCCGCTCACCCTCACCCTCACCCTGGTCGACGTCAACAACAGCTGCGCCGCACTGGAGGGCTATGCGATCTACCTGTGGCACTGCACGCGCGACGGCAAGTACTCGCTGTATTCCAGCGGCATCCAAGACGAGAACTACCTGCGCGGCGTGCAGGTCACCGACAGCAACGGCCAGGTCACCTTCCAGAGCATCTTCCCGGCCTGCTACAGCGGCCGCTGGCCGCACATCCACTTCGAGGTGTATCCGAGCCTGGCGACGGCGACCAGCTACACCAACAAGATCCTGACCTCGCAGATGGCCATGCCCGGCGACATCTGCGACGCGGTGTACGCCAGCGTCAGCGGCTACAGCGCCAGCGTCACCAACAAGGCGGCGATCAGCCTGTCCAGCGACAACGTGTTCGGCGACAACACCAGCGCCCAGCTCGCTGCACAGACGCCCACGCTCAGCGGCGACACCAGCAACGGCTACACCGGCACGATCACGATCGGCATCGCGCTCTGAGGCCCTGCGGCCGTCCGCGGCCCGGCCGGACTGCCGCGCCGCGGTGCCCGGTCAGCGCCCGTCCGCGCCCAGCGCTGTGGCGTGATGGGCGATGTGCTCGCCGATGAAGCTGGCGATGAAGTAGTAGCTGTGGTCGTAGCCCGGCTGCCGCCGCAGCGTGATCGGGTAGCCGGCGGCCGCCGCGGCCGCCTCGAACAGCTGCGGCCGCAGCTGGCCGTCGAGGAACTCGTCGGCCTCGCCCTGGTCGATCAGCAGCGGCAGCCGCTCCTGCGCCTGCGCCAGCAGCGCGGTGGCGTCCCAGGCCTGCCAGGCCTGGCGGTCCGCGCCGAGGTAATGGCCGAAGGCCTTCTCGCCCCATGGCACCTGGCTCGGCGCCACGATCGGCGAGAACGCCGATACGCTGCGGTAGCGCCCGGGATGGCGCAGCGCGATCACCAGCGCGCCGTGGCCGCCCATCGAATGCCCGCTGATGGCCCGTGCCCCGTTGGCCGGGAAGTGCGCCTCGATCAGCGCCGGCAGCTCGTTGGCCACGTAGTCGTACATGCGGTAGTGCGCCGCCCACGGCTGCTGCGTGGCGTCGACGTAGAAGCCGGCGCCCTGGCCGAGGTCGTAGCCCTCGGCATCGGCCACCGCGTCGCCGCGCGGGCTGGTGTCCGGCGCGACCAGGATGATCCCGTGCTCGGCGGCATAGCGCTGCGCGCCGGCCTTGGTGGCGAAGTTCTGCTCGGTGCAGGTCAACCCGCTAAGCCAGTACAGCACCGGCAACCGGCGGTCGGCGGCCTGCGGCGGCAGGTACACCGCCACGTTCATGTCGCAGTCCAGGGTATCCGAGCGGTGGCGATAGACGTCCTGCCAGCCGCCGCAGCAGGCGCGATGTTCTTTGAGTTGCATGGGGATTCGGGATTGGGGATTGGGAACAGCCAAGGCGGGAACTCGAGGAGCCGGGTTGGGATCGGGAATTGACGAAGGATCACGGAAAGTGCCGACGTGCGCGATGCCGTTGCACTTGCCAATCCCCAATCCCCTAATCCCGAATTGCGGCGACTCAGTAATGCACCACCGAGCGGATCGACTTGCCCTCGTGCATCAGCTCGAAGGCGTCGTTGATCTGTTCCAGGCCCATGGTGTGGGTGACGAACGGCGCCAGCTGGATCTCGCCCTTCATCGCGTCCTCGACCATGCCCGGCAGCTGGCTGCGGCCCTTGACGCCGCCGAAGGCGCTGCCCTTCCAGCTGCGCCCGGTCACCAGCTGGAACGGCCGGGTCGAGATCTCCTGCCCGGCACCGGCCACGCCGATCACCACCGACTGGCCCCAGCCACGATGCGCGCATTCCAGCGCGGCGCGCATCACGTTGACGTTGCCGATGCACTCGAACGAATGGTCCACGCCCCAGCCGGTCATCTCCACCACCACCTGCTGGATCGGCTGCGCGTGGTCCTTCGGGTTGATGCAGTCGGTGGCGCCGAACTCGCGCGCCATCGCGAACTTGTCCGGGTTGGTGTCGATGGCGATGATGCGCCCGGCCCTGGCCTGGCGCGCGCCCTGGATCACCGCCAGGCCGATGCCGCCGAGGCCGAACACGGCCACGCTGTCGCCGGCCTGCACCTTGGCGGTGTTGTGCACCGCGCCGATGCCGGTGGTCACGCCGCAGCCGAGCAGGCACACGTGCTCGGGATTGGCCTCGGGATGGATCTTGGCCAGCGAGACCTCGGCCACCACGGTGTACTCGCTGAACGTCGAGCAGCCCATGTAGTGGTACAGCGGTTCGCCGTTGTAGGAGAAGCGGGTGCTGCCGTCCGGCATCACGCCCTTGCCCTGGGTGGCGCGCACCGCCACGCACAGGTTGGTCTTGCCGGAGGTACAGAACAGGCACTCGCCGCACTCGGCGGTGTACAGCGGGATGACGTGGTCGCCGGGCGCGACGCTGGTCACGCCCTCGCCGACCTCGACCACCACGCCGGCGCCCTCGTGGCCGAGCACCACCGGGAACAGGCCTTCCGGGTCGCCGCCGGACAGCGTGAACGCGTCGGTATGGCAGACGCCGGTATGGGTGATGCGGATCAGCACCTCGCCCTTGCGCGGCGGGCCGACGTCGATCTCGACGATCTGCAGCGGCTGGCCCGGCCCGAAGGCGACGGCGGCACGTGATTTCATGGAGGTTCTCCTGCGATGGATGTGCGGGGAGGAGCGGCGCGCCGCTCCGGAATCTTTGTCCAAACTCATTTCAGGTACGAGCGCACCAGGCCCAGCAGCTCCTGCACGCGCTCGGCGCGCTGCGCGTCGGAGCCGGCCGGCTGGCCGAAGTCCTCGCGGATATGCGCCTCCAGCACCTCGGACATCAGCCCGTTGACCGCCCCGCGGATGGCGGCGATCTGCTGCAGCACCGGCCCGCAATCGGCGCCGGCCTCGAGCGCGCGCTCGAGCGCGTCGCACTGTCCGCGCACGCGCCGCACGCGGGTCAGCACGCGCTTCTTCTCCTCGGGCGAATGGGGCAAGGCACGGGTCCTGTCAAATACTGGGGGGTAGTATATGGACCGCGACGCCAACGTCCAGTCCCGCGGCCGCTCTCCCCCGTCTCCGCACCGCGCGCTGCCACGTGCGGGCGTGCGGCGCGGCCGGCCGCGCGGTCGGCCCGGGACGTCCCTCGCGCGGCGGGTGCGGCGCGTCAGGCGCCGCCGTACGCGGCCAGTTCTTCCGGCTGCCCCAACGGAAAGGCCGCCTTCAGGAATTCCAGGAAGGCCGAGACCCGCGAACTCAGCAGGCGCCGCGACGGGTAGAGCGCCCAGATCTCTATCGGCGGCCCCTTGCCCTCGCCCCAGCTCACCAGCGTCCCGGCCTTCAGGTCGCCGGCCACCAGCGAGAGCGGGAGCAGGCCCGCGCCGATGCCGGTGCGCACCGCATCGCGGATCATGATCAGCGAAGCCAGCCGTAGCACCGGGTCGATGGCGACGCGCCGCTCGCCCGCGGCGGTGCTCAGGTCCCAGCCCGACGGATGGCCGGAGGCGCGCACCACGGCCGGCACCGGCGCACCGTCGCCCGGCGCCGGCACCCCGGCACGGGCGACCGCCACCAGGCGATCGCGCAGCAGCACGCGTCCGATCAGCCGTTCGTCCGGATCGGGATTGACCCGGATCACCAGGTCGTAGCCTTCCTCCACCATGTCCACCGCCCGGTCCTCGGTGGTGATCTCCAGGCGCACCTCGGGATACCGCAGGGCGAACTCGGCCGACAAGGTGCCGAGGGCCATCTGCGAGAACAGCAACGGCGCGCTGATGCGCAGCCGGCCGCGGGGGATGTCGCCTCCCGAGGCGATCACGCTGGCCGCTTCGCCGAGCTCGGCGAGCAGCCGGTCGGTGCGCTCGAACAGGGCGCGGCCTTCCTGGGTCAGCTTCAGCGCGTGGGAGCCGCGCTCGAACAGGCGCACGCCCAGGGCGGCCTCCAGGTCCGCGACCCGGCGCGACAGCGTGGCCTTGGGCCGGTCGGCCGCCCGGGCGGCGCGGCCGAAGCCGCCGTGCCGCGCCACGAGGTTGAAGTCCGCCAGAGCCAGCAGGTCCATGTGTTCCACCCGTGAGACGAGGGGTCCAATTATATGGACTATCGAGCCGCGAGCGGATCAACAACCATGGAGCCTCCCAACCCAACCGGAGTCCTCTCATGACCTTCCTCGTCACCGGCGCCACCGGCAATGTCGGCCGCCACGTCGTCCGGCACCTCGTCCAGCACGGCGCCCAGGTCCGTGCCCTGGTCCGCCAGCCCGCCACCGCCGACCTGCCCGAGGGGGTGCAGGTCGTCCAGGGCGACCTGCTCGACGTCGACGCGCTGCGCCCGGCGCTCCAGGGCATCTCCACGCTGTTCCTGCTCAACGCGGTCGCGGCCGACGAGTTCACCCAGGCGCTGATCGCGCTCAACGTGGCGCGCGAGGCCGGCGTCGAGCGGGTCGTCTACCTCTCGGTCATCCACAGCGACCGCTACGTGAACGTGCCCCACTTCGCCGGCAAGTTCGGCGTGGAGCGCATGCTCGAGCAGATGGGCTTCAACGCCACGATCCTGCGCCCGGCCTATTTCATGGACAACGACCTGGCGATCCGGGACGTGATGGCCGCGCACGGCGTGTATCCCATGCCCATCGGCAGCCGCGGCCTGGCCATGATCGATGCGCGCGACATCGGCGAGATCGCCGCGATCGAGCTGCTCGCCCGCGACCGCGCACCCGCCGGCCCTGCGCTGCGGCGCCTCAACCTGGTCGGTCCGGACACCTTGGGCGGGACCGAGGTCGCCGGGCTCTGGGCCGAGGCCCTCGGCCGCGCCGTGGCCTACGGCGGCGACGACACCGCCGGCTTCGAGCAGAACCTGCGCGGGTTCATGCCGGCCTGGATGGCCTACGACATGCGCCAGATGGCCGAGCGCTTCCTCATCGACGGCATGCGCCCCGAGGCGGGCGACGTCGAGCGGCTGACCCGGCTGCTGGGCCGTCCGCTGCGCTCCTATCGCGATTTCGTCGCCGCAATCGCAACCGCCTGACTCCACCCCACTCCGCTCTGCAAGGAATCCGCCATGATCTACTCGACCGCCACCCTGCCGGTGAATGCCCCCGGCCAGACGCCCCTCACCCGCGCCCAGGCCTGGGAAGGCCTGGTGCAGAAGGCCCGCGACGCGCAACGCTTCTTCCCGCCCGGGGAGTGCACGCGCTGCGAGATCGTCGAAGAAAGTGCCACGCACCTGGTCCGCGAGGTGACGATCCTGGGCGATGACATCACCGAGATCCTCACCTTCGAGGCCGGCCGGAAGATCACCTTCTTCCAGGCCCGCAGCCCGCGCGAGGGCGCGATCGTCAACGAGCTGTTCGAGGACGCGCAGGGCGACCTGCAGCTCCGCTTCTATGCCTACCTGGGCCTGCGCGACAAGCCGGCCAACGGCCCCGAGGAGCAGGCGGCCCAGGCCTGGATGGACAGCGACCAGGGGTTCAGGGCCGCGATCGCGTCCACGCTCCGGCGCACGCGCGAGCTGCTGCAGGACGGGCGGCTCTGAGGCCTCGCCGCCCGGCGCGCTTCGCCTCGCCGGGCACGATGGCCGGCGTCGGCGGGCGTGCCGGGGAACCCGCGCCCTTCGTACCGCCAGGTCGGCCCTCGTGCGCAAGGGAGCCACGCAGGCCGGGGCAGGCGCTGCCACCGGCCCCGTCCTGAGAGACGAGGCCAGGCGAAGCGATCAGCGGCGGCGCGACGGCGGCGCCTTGCGCGCCGGCCGGCTGCCGCCGGCCGGTTTCGGTGCCTCGCGGCCGGCGAGCACGCCGCCGTCGTGCAGCCGCTCCACCCACGACAGCGCATCCACGTAGTCCAGGAAATGGCGCAGGTAGCCCGGCGACAGCTCGCGCATGCGGGTGAGGGCACGCTGCACCAGCACCGCGGAATTGAGCGGGCCGGCATCGTCCGGCAGCGGCTGCAGCGACTGCCGCATCTGCTGGCCGCTGCGCAGCTCGGCCCAGGTCCGGCGGAACTCGTCGAGCGCGGGCAGCTCCGGGAACGCGGCCGGCGCCGCCGGCCCCCGGGCACTCACCGTGGTCTCGGCCAGGTGCGCCAGCAGCCCGCGCAGGGCGCCCGGCGGGGGCGGGTGTGGGTGCGGTGCGGCCCGCGGGCCGACGTCCGGCGCAGCCAACCCGGCGGCCAGCGCGGCCACGCGGGCGTCCAGCAGCCGGCGCACCGCGCCGTCGTGCGCGCCGGCGCGCCGGGCCAGCGCGTCGACCCGCTGCGCGCGCAGCGGGTCCGGCCGCGCCGGATCGGCCGCCGCATCGGCGCCGGGAGCGCGCTCGCCGCCGTCCGGCGCCTGCGCACCGGGCCCGGCCGCGGCCGCGCCTGTGCGTTGCGCGATGGCCGCCGGGGACTGGGCCCGGCCCGCCGAGCGCGGCGGCCGCCTACTCATGGCCGGCGGCGGTGCGGGCCGGCCGCGGGATCGGCGCGATCTCCACGCGCCGGTTGCGGGCACGCCCGGTCTCGGCGGCGTTGGAATCGACCGGCTGCTGCGACCCGAACGCGGCCGCGAACAGCGACGACGCCGGCACGCCCTCGGCGATCAACGCGCGGGTCACCGTCAGCGCGCGCTCGGCCGACAGTTCCCAGTTGTCGGCGAACCGGCGGTTGGCGTCCAGCACCGGGCGGTCGTCGGTGAAACCGCTCACCATCAGCAGCTCGTCGCGGGCGCGCAGATAGGCGGCCAGCGGACCGGCCAGGCTGCGCAGCAGCTCGCGCCCCTCGGGCTGCAGCTGG
Source organism: Lysobacteraceae bacterium USHLN149 (assembly GCA_037145635.1). GTDB lineage: Bacteria > Pseudomonadota > Gammaproteobacteria > Xanthomonadales > Xanthomonadaceae > JAATFS01. The sequence continues at coordinate 14,085 of JBBCXB010000012.1, read as the reverse complement.
TCGGAGTTGAGCGCGAACAGCACGTTGCCGCGGATGCCGATGCGGCCGTCGACCAGGGTCACCCGGCCGGCGGCCAGCGGCCCGGCCAGCGCCTGTTCCAGCGTCATGCGCCGCTGCGCTTCCAGCCGCCGCTGCGCGACCGCCTCGTCCAGCCGGTGCGACAACTGCAGCTGCACGCCGATCACGCCGACCAGGATCAGCACGAACGCGCCCAGCAGCACCGACATCAGGTCGCCGAAGGCGGCCCAGACCGGAACGCCGGATTCGCCCTCGACCTCGATCTCGTCGCTCATGCCGCCTCGGCCCCGCCGCGCCGGCCGGCGAGCTGCTGCAACTCCTCGATGATCTGCTTCTGCGACAGCACGCTCAGGTCGATGACCTCGCGCGCCTGCGCCACGTAGTACGCCAGCTGTTCGTCGCTGCGCGCGAGCGAGGCGTCCAGCGCGCCGCCCACGTGCTCGAGCCGCTGCATCAGCGCCTCGTTGGACTGCCCGAACAGCTGGACCGCGCTGCCGAACGCATCACCCAGGCTGGCCACCTCGACCGCGCTGCCGGTGAGCTGCGCGGCGGCGCCGGCGAGCTTGCCGGTCTCGGCCTCGAGCTGGCCGCTGAAGCGCGCACCGACGCGCTCGAGCAGATCGGCCGAGGTGCTGACCAGCGCATCCACCGCCCCGCGCTGTTCGGTGGACGCGTGGTTGACCGCATCCAGCAGGGTTTCCAGGGTCGCCAGCAGGCGGCTGCGCTCCTCCAGCATCGCGGTGTCGCGCAGCATGCTGTCGGAGAGTTTCTGGCGCAGCTCGGTGACCACCTCGGCCGCGGCGCGCGGCGCCTCGGACGCCACCTGCACCAGCCGCGAGATCTCGGCGAGGGTGTCGCTGGCGTGCGTGCGCGACTGTTCGGTGATGGCCTGCGCCGTGTGCGCCAGGGTGTCGCAGATGTCCTGCTGCCGCGCAGCGACCGCCTCGCCGGTCTGTGCCCAGTCGCGGCTCAGCGCGGCGCTCATGCTGCCGAAGCGCTCGGTCCACGCCGCCAGGCGCGCCTGGTCGCGCGCCTCCAGGGCGGCCTGCAGTTCGGTGTGCGACCGCCCCACGGTCGCCACCAGCGAGGCGGCATGCGCCTCGAAGGTCGCGGCCGCGGCGGCCAGGGCCTGCCGGTTGCCGTCCGCGAGCTGCTCGTTGGCCGCCTGCTGGCGCACCAGCGCCGCGTCCAGCGCCTGCGCGGCGCTGCCGGCGCCGGCATCCAGGCGCGCGGACACCGCGTCCACCAGGCCGTGGGCACGTTGCTCGAAGGTGTCGGCGAAGCCGGCCAGCGTGGTACGCAGGTCGCCGCTCAGGGCCTGGTTGGCTGCGGTCTGCCCGGCCAGCACCGCGTCCCAGCCGGCCGCGGCGGTGGCGGCCGAACGCTCGAAGCCGGCCGACAGGCCTTCCAGCGAGCGTTGCTGTTCGGCCACGACCGCCTCCCAGCGCCCGGCCGCGTGGGCCGCCGAGGCCTCGAAGCCCGTCGCCAGCCCGTCCAGCGAACGGCGCTGCTCGGCCGCCGCCGCGTTCCAGTGCTCGGCCGCGTGGGCCGCCGAGGCCTCGAAGCCCGCGGCCAGCGCGTCCAGCGAGCGGCGCTGCTCGGCCAGCACGGCCTCCCAGCTGGCCGCCGCGTTCGCGGCCGAGGCCTCGAAGCCGGCCGTCAAGCCGTCCAGCTGGCGCTGCACCGCCTGCGCGACGCCGGCATTGAGGCTGCCGGCCTCGCGCGCGAGCCCGGCCATCGTCGCCTCCAGCACCGGCTGCAGGGTCGCGCCCACCACCCGCGCGCTCTCGGCCACGCCCGCCTGCAGCGACTGCTCCACCGACCCCGCCAGCCGCGTGTACGCCATCTCGGTGCGGGCGTGGAAGGCCTCGTGGCTGGCCAGCAGCCGCTCGTTGGCGGCGGCGCTCTGTTGCTCCAGGCCCAGCACCATCGCCTGCAGCCGGTCGACCAGCACCGGCAGCAGGTCGCTCTGCTGCTGTTGCAGGCGGAATGCCTCGCGGCGCCGGTAGCCCTGCGAATGCGTGCGCAGCGTGGTGGCGATGCTCGCGTCGAGCCGCTGCACGCCCTGCAGCCGCTCGCGCCGGCACAGCGCCGACAGCAGGCCCAGCATCGCCGAGCTGGCCACGCCGGCGATCGAGGTACCGAAGGCGAAGCCCAGCCCCTGCACCGGCGCGGCGAGCGAACCGCGGATCGCGTCCAGGTCGGTCGCGCTCTCCAGCGCCAGCCCGGTGCCGCGCAGCGTCGCCATCATGCCCAGCAGGGTGCCCAGCATGCCCAGCAGCACCAGCAGGCCGACCAGGTACGGGGTCAGCACCGGCGCCGGCAGCGCCACGCGCTCGCCCTCGACACGCAGGCGCACCGGGTTGCGCAGGCCGGCCGGCAGGCGGTCGAGCCAGGCCTCCAGGTCGAGGCCGCCGGCCGGGACCGCGGCCACCGCCGCGCCCAGCGCCGCGCTGGCCTGGCGGTAGCGGTACAGCTCGAACGCGCCAGCCAGGTAGCAGGCGCCGATCACCAGCACCACCGCCAGCCCGAGCGCGTTGGAGCCGACGTAGCCGGCGCCGATCCAGCCCACCGCGAGCAGGCCGGCGAAGAACACCACGAGATAGACACTATTTCTGAACATGAGGTCCCAGTTATCGGGTGCGAAGCGCTGCGCGCAGGGCTTCGATCGGTTGAAAACGAACGTCCAGCTCGGCCAGCAGCACCTGCCGCATGTCCTTGCGGAACAGCTCCCGCCAGGGCTCGGGCGCGTCTCCCGCGACGGCCGCACGGTCCGGCGCGGCTGCGCGCAGGCGCTCGAAGTGCGCGCCCAGCAGCGTCGGCACCGCCGCCAGCAGGCGCTGCTCGCGCGGGCTCAGCGCCAGTTCCATCGCCGCGTCGATCTCCGCCAGCCGCGCCAGCGCCGGCGAGGTCTGCGCGAGCCGGTCGCGCAGCCGGCCGCGCAGGTGGCCGGTGGTGGTCTGCATCGAACGCTGCAGCGTCAGGTAGCGCTGCCGGAATACGGTGTAGTCGGCCGCGTCCGCGGCGGCCGCGGCCGACCGGGGAGCCGGCGCGTCGTCGGCGATCGCCTCCACGATCGCGGCACGCAGCCGCGCGCACTCGGCGTCCTCGCCGCTGGCGGACACCGGCGCCGCGTCCGGGGGATCGGGCAGGCGGCCATCGAGCGCCCGTGACAGGGCGATGGCGCGGGTCCAGTCGATCCACTGGCTCAGGCGCTCGGACAGCGCGTGCTCGCCGCGCGGCAGATCGGCGTCGGTCAGGCGGGCGAGCAGGCGGATGAACGCAGGGCCCTGGATGGACGGCCGTGGAAGAGCTTTCGCCATTCTCGAGGGTGAAAACGCGCCATCTTACACCCGAACGCTCCCCCCGCTGGCGCGCCGGGGCCGCGGCACGCACGGACGCGCCGCGGCGGGGAAGCGCAAAAAGGAATGCCCGGCCCATGCCACGGGCCGGACATCCCGCCGGGACGCGCCCGGCATGACCCCGGTCGTCGCCGGGCTCAGCCGGCGGACGGCGTCGCCGCGGGCGTCGGGGCGGGGGCCGCCGCAGGCGCCCTGGCCGGCACGCCCGCCGGCGGCGGCGGTCCTGCGGGCCGCTCGAAGCCCTTGCCGCTCAGGCAGGTGTCCAGCCGGGCGTGGTCCAGCTGCGGTCGTTCCGGGCGGGCGGGGGGCCGCGTACCGGGCGCCGGGGGCGCCTGCTCCGGCCGCCGTTCGGGCAGCTGCACTCCCTGCTCGGCCGCGCAGGCGCGGAACGCGGTGTCGAAGGCCGGATCCGGATGCCGGGGCGGCGGCCCGAACCCGCCCGGCGGCGGCGGCGCGATGCCCTTGGCCTGCAGGCAGGCATCCATCCTGGCGCGATCCGGCCGCGGCGCGCCCTCGGCCCGCGGCCGCTCGCCCGGCGCCGGCAGGGTCAGGCCCTGGACCTGCGCGCAGTCCCGGAACGCGGCCTCGCGTGCGGGGTCCCGCGGCGGCGGCTCGTGCCCATGCGCGCCCGGCGGCGGAGGCGGCGGCGGCATCCCGCGCACGCCCGGCCCGCACTGCATCACACAACCGGACAGCGCCAGCAGCGCCACGCCGGCCATCCCGGCCTGTCTGCAGAACCTCGCAGTTCCCATTCTGATTCTCCCGTCGACTTCCTGTTGGCTTCGGTCGCGAGCCCGGCGCCCTTGCGCCCCGCTCCACGACCCCTTGTCCGTCATCGTCCCAAACGGATGTGTCCTGGTTTTGCCAGCGCCGGCGCGCACCTGTCCGCCGCCAGCACGCCTGCCCGCGCCGCGCCACCGGCCGCCGCAGACCTCGCCCCCGTGCCGGCCCGCGCCATCCCGGGTCCAGCCCTCGTCATAGGCGCGGGATGCCGAGCCTCAGCCTTCCAGCGCGCCGGCGACCGGCGCCGGTGCCTCCGCACGCGCGTCGGCCAGCGGCAGCACCGCGGCCCGGAAGCGCGCGCCGAAGGCCTCGCGGTTGTGCACGAAGTAGGCCCGGGCCTGGTTCGAGACCGCCTGCAGGCGCTCGGGCGGCATCGCCAGCGCCGCGCCCACCGCCTGTTCGATCCCGGCCACGTCGACATGGAAGTACGTGGCCAGCCGCTGCTGACGCGCATGGGCCGGCGGGATCAGCAGGCCGCGCCCCGGGGCCACCAGTTCGTTCATCGGCTCGGCGTCGGTGGTCAGTGTCACCGCCCCCACGCTCATCGCCTCCATCAGGTAGTGTCCGAAGCCCTCGGTCTCGGAAGGACAGACATGGAAGGCATGCGCGTTCTGCAGCCTGCGCAGCTCGGCATCGTCGAGATAGCCGATGCGGTGGTCGATGTTGGCCGCGCGCACCGGCACGCCGGCGGTGCGCGGGTTCTGCACCACGGTCAGCCGCGGCCATTCCGGATGCCGCGACCAGGCCTCCAGCAGCACCCGCGTGCCCTTGGCCGTGCTGCGCCCGGCCAGGTGGAAGAACGCGCGCCGCCGCGGCACCTCGAGGTCGTGGCGGTCCTCGCTGGTGAAGCCGATGAAGCGGGTGCGGCAACCGAGGTTGCGGAAGATCCGCTCGGCATGGTGGGTCTTGCACAGCACCAGCTCGAACTCGGGCAGGTACGGCAGCCACTTGGGCAGCAGCCATTCCGGGTTGGGCACCAGCACGTTGCGCTGCCCCAGCGGCAGGCAGCGCGGGTAGACCCGCTCGGAGAACAGCTGCAGCGGCACCCGGCCGCCCAGCGCGCGCGACAGCCACAGCCCGCTCTCGCGCAGCCCGTCGCGCAGCCGCCGGCTCTTGAAGCCGACCCGCTGCACGGGAACTCCGCCCGCTTCCAGGGTGTCTGCCATCAGGGCAAGATCCCGGGTCAGCCCAACGCCGTTGTCGCGGCTGATCACCCTGATCACAGGAAAAGCCATGTGTCGCCAGAAGGTCCGCCAGTCCAGCGCAAAGCGTCGAGCCCCGACGTTTCGTGGGTTTGCCCCGATGTGACGGCCGTCGCCACAGCCGCGCCAAAGCTTGACAAACTAGCCCCGTATGATGCGTGCTCCCGCCCTGCGACTCACGCCATCCCATGGACTCTCCCGGTTACGAACGCGGCCAAGCGACCGCCACGCCAATGACGATGATGGACATGCAACCCTTTGTGCTGGTGGTCGACGACGACCCCGACCTGCGTCGCCTGATCAGCGACTTCCTCTGCGAGCACGGCTACCAGGTGGAAGCGGCGGAGAACGTCGCCGAGATGCGGCGGATCATCGCCCAGCGCCGCCCGGACCTGATCGTGCTCGACGTGATGATGCCCGGCGAGGACGGCCTCAGCGCCGCCCGCAGCCTCGCCAGCGAGCGCGGCGCGCCGGCGGTAATCATGCTCAGCGCGCTGGGCAACGACACCGACCGCATCATCGGCCTGGAAGTGGGCGCCGACGACTACCTCGCCAAGCCGTGCAACCCGCGCGAGCTGCTGGCGCGCGTGCGGGCGCTGCTGCGCCGCAGCCAGGCCACCGCCGACCTCGCCGAGACCCGCGGCAACGTCTACGAGTTCGCCGGCTGGCGCCTGGACATCGTGCGCCGCGACCTGCGCGACCCGACCGGCATCTTCATCAACCTCTCCGACGGCGAGTTCGCGCTGCTGCGCACCTTCGTCGAGCACCCGCAGCGCGTGCTCAGCCGCGACCAGCTGCTGGACTACGCGCGCGGCCGCGAGACCGATGTCTATGACCGCGCCATCGACAGCCAGATCAGCCGCCTGCGCCGCAAGATCAACGAGCGCGTGCACACCGAGCTGATCCGCACCGTACGCAACGAAGGCTACATGCTGCTGCCGACCGTCTCGCGGCTGTGACCCCGCCGCGGCGGCGACGCGGGCTGTCGATCTTCGCCCGTACCTTCCTGCTGCTGGCGGTGGGCCTGCTCACCGCCCAGGCGGTGGGCCTGGGCCTGCTGGTGCTGCGCACGCCGGTCTACGAGGCCCCGGTGCACCCGCCCGAGGTGGTGGCGGTGCTGTCCACGCGCATGCCGGCCGGCACCCAGACACTGAAGGTCAAGGAGTCGGCCGAGGCGCCGGTACCGGCCTCGGGCCAGCGCCGCGACCGCTTCGCCGAGGCGATGCTGGCGCAATGGCTGGAGGTGGACGCGGCGCGGGTACGTTTCTACCGGGTCAGCCACGACGGCGAGCGTGCGCTGCCGCCGTTCCCGCAGGACGCACTGCGGCAGCAGCCGATGGCGATGCACGGCGAGGGCGGCCCGCCGCCGGGCGGCGGCGACGGCGGGCCACCGCAGGACGGCGGCTGGATGCCCGACGACGGCCGCGGCATGGGCCCGCCGCCGTTCGCACGCGACGGCCGGCGCTGGGAAGGCCCGCGCGGCTTCGCCCCCGAGTCGCCGCTGCTGGACGGCTTCACCGCGGCGCTGCGGCAGCCCGACGGCCGCTGGCGCAGCGTGCAGTCGCCCGGGCGCCGGCTGTCGACCGAATTCAAGACCCACGTGGCCCTGCTGATCCTGGCCGGCCTGCTCGCCAACGTGCCGCTGGCGCTGTGGTTCTCGCGCGCGCTGTCGGCGCCGATCCAGCGCTTCGCCGAGGCCGCCGACCGCCTGGGCCGCAACCCCGATGCCGCGCCGCTCAAGCGCAGCGGCCCGAGCGAGATCGTGCGCGCGGCCGACTCCTTCAACGCCATGCAGGCGCGCCTGAACCGGCTGGTCAACGAGCGCACCCACATGGTCGCGGCGATCGCGCACGACCTGCGCACGCCGCTAGCGCGGCTGTCGTTCCGGCTGGAGGGCCTGCAGGCGCCCCTGCGCGAGAAGACCCTGGCCGACATCGAGGAGATGAAGGCGATGATCTCCGCGGCGCTGGACTTCATCCAGAACGACCGCCACCGCGGCGAACGCGCGATGCTGGACTTCCGGCTGCTGGTGGAGAGCGTGGTCGACAACGCCGCCGACATCGGCGCCGATGCCGAACTGGTGCCCGGGCCGCCGGTCACCGTCGACGGCGACCCGCTGGCGCTGCGGCGCATGGTGATGAACCTGGTCGAGAACGCGCTCAAGTACGGCCGCTGCGCGCGCCTGCAGCTGCGCCGCGAGCACGACGAGTGCGTGCTGTGGATCGACGACGACGGCCCCGGCATCGACCCGAGCCAGCGCGAGCAGCTGCTGCTGCCGTTCGTGCGCGGCGAGAGCTCGCGCAACCGCGACACCGGCGGCATCGGCCTGGGCCTGTCGGTGGCGCACAGCATCGTGCTCGCCCACGGCGGCGACCTGAGCCTGGACAATCGCGACGAGGGCGGACTGCGCGTGAGCGTGCGCCTGCCCTGCCAGCCGGCGACGGCCTGAGCGGCCGCGCCGGGCGGCGCGGCGGTTAACCGAATATTGCCGTGTAACCGGTTACAAAGGCGGCCTTCCCGGAGAACCCGATGCCGCCTCGCCTACGACTCCTGCTCGCGCTCGCCGTGTTCGCCAGCCTCCCCGCCTGCCGCCAGTCGTCCGATGCTTCCGCCTCCGCTCCCGCCGCCGACGCTGCCGACCGCGGCGCGGTCCGCTACAGCCTCGACGACGGCATCGACATCTGCTTCCGCCAGGTCGCCGCCGCGCTGGGGCCCGAGGCCCGGGTCGCCGAACTCACCTCGTTCTTCGCCGCCGGCGAACGCATCGACGGCGAGGAGAGCGAGCACCCCCAGGGCGCGATGACGTTGTGCACGGTCGATTACGCCGACCCGCGCCAGGGCGGGCGCCTGCTCAACCTGCGCATGGACCCGCGCACCGGGGCGTTCGCGGCGCCCACCCCGGTCACGCCCGCGGCGGACGCCGGCGAACCGCACCTGGTCGCGCTGAGCGCAGTGCAGGCCCCGAAGCTGCAGGGCTTCCTGGACCGGCAACGCAAGCGCCTGGGGCGCACCTATGCCGTGTATGCGGTGGAGGGCGTGCGCCTGAGCACGCTCGGCGACGCGCACGTGCTGCGCGCCGATGTCGCCGGCCGGCTCGCGTCGGGCGATGCCAGGCACAGCGGCGATGCCGCGCTCTCGCTGGACGGCCGCCGCGTGCTCTACAACCGCCTGGCCGAGCCGTGACCCGGCGGTCCCGCGCTCAGTAGGCGAACTCGCCGAACAGCGGGTCGATCTCGCCCTGCCAGCGCCCGGCGAACAGGTCGAGCTTGCGCTGGGCCGCGGTCTTGCCGCTCCGGGCGATTTCCTCGATCACGTCGAGGAAGCCGGTCTCGTCCTGCCCGTCGGGGTTGCGGCGCGCGCGCCGGCGCAGGCCGTCGCGCGAGATCTTCAGCGCCTCCAGCGCCAGCTCGCGCACGCTGGCGCCGCGGAACGGCAGCGCCAGCGCGTGCCGCGGCACGCCGTCGCGCAGCGCATGGCGCTCGGCCAGGCTGAAATCCTTGACCAGGTCCCAGGCCGCGTCCAGCGCGGTGGCGTCGTACAGCAGGCCCACCCAGAACGCCGGCAGCGCACACAGCCGGTTCCACGGGCCGGCATCGGCGCCGCGCATCTCCAGGTACTTCTTCAGCCGCACCTCCGGGAACGCGGTGGTCATGTGGTCGGACCAGTCGCGCAGCGTCGGCAGCGCGCCGGGCAGCACCGCCAGGCGGCCCTGCATGAAGTCGCGGAAGCTGTGGCCGGCGGCGTCCACGTACACGCCGTCGCGGTAGGAGAAGTACATCGGCACGTCGAGCAGGTAGTCGACGTAGCGCTCGTAGCCGAAGCCGTCCTCGAACACGAAGTCGAGCATGCCGGTACGGTCGGCGTCGGTGTCGGTCCAGATGTGCGAGCGGTAGCTCTGGAAGCCGTTCGGCGCGCCTTCGGTGAACGGCGAATCGGCGAACAGCGCGGTGGCGATCGGCTGTAGCGCCAGCGACACGCGGAACTTCTTCACCATGTCCGCTTCGCTGGCGTAGTCCAGGTTGACCTGCACCGTGCAGGTACGGGTCATCATGTCCAGCCCGAGCGAGCCGACCCTGGGCATGTAGTCGCGCATGATGCGGTAGCGGCCCTTGGGCATCCACGGCATCTCGTCGCGGCGCCACTTGGGCTGGAAGCCCATGCCGAGGAAGCCCAGCTTGAGCTCGCCGGCGACCTGCGCCACCTCGTCGAGGTGGGTGCCGGTCTCCACGCAGGTCTGGTGGATGTCCTCCAGCGGCGCGCCGGACAGCTCCAGCTGCCCGGCCGGCTCCAGCGTGACCGAGGCGGCGTCGCGCAGCAGCGCGATGGTGTGGCCGTTCTCCTCCACCGGCACCCAGCCGAAGCGGGTCAGTCCCTGCAACAGCGCCTCGATGCCGCGCTCGCCCTCGAACGTGGGCGCCCGCAGGTCGTCCAGGCGGAAGCCGAACTTCTCGTGCTCGGTGCCGATGCGCCACTGCGCCTGCGGCTTTTCGCCGGAGGCCAGGACCTCCACCAGCTGCGCGCGTTCGGTGATCGGCGTATCGGCGACGTGACTGGGGCTCGACAAGGGGGCAGGCTCGCAACAGGGGGAGAGGGCGCGGCGGGACGGTACGCCCCGCCGCCGCAAGGCCCGCACTATAACCGCAGCGCGCGAAGGGATTGCTGACACCGGCGGGGCATGACCTTTCCACCGGTGGCGCGCCGCGGCATCGGCGCGATGCGAGTGCGTGCCACTCCGCCCCGCCGGCGGCGGCGCGTCTAAGCTGCAGGTCGATCCACACCGGCCGCCCGCATGTCCCGGCATCACCTGGAAACCCACCGCAGCGAACGCAGCGGCTGGCTGCGCGCGGCCGTGCTCGGCGCCAACGACGGCATCCTGTCCATCGCCGGCCTGCTGGTGGGCGTGGCCAGCGCCGGCGCGCCGCCGCACGTGGTGCTGGCCACCGGCATCGCCGGCACCGTGGCCGGCGCGATGTCGATGGCGGCCGGCGAATACGTGTCGGTGCAGTCGCAGGCCGACACCGAGCGCGCGGACCTGGCGATCGAGCGCCGCGAACTGCTCGACGACCCGCAGAGCGAGCTGGAGGAGCTGGCCGCCATCTACCGCCAGCGCGGCCTCGACCCCGCGCTGGCGCATCGGGTCGCCGAGCAGCTGACCGCGCACGATGCGCTGGGCGCCCACGCCCGCGACGAGCTCGGCATCACCGAGGCGCTGCGCGCGCGCCCGTTGCAGGCCGCCGCGACGTCGGCGCTGGCGTTCTGCGCCGGTGCTGCGCTGCCGGTGCTGGCCGCGCGACTGGCGCCGGCCGGCGCCCAGGTCGGCGTGACCGGCGTCGCCACCCTGGCCGGCCTGTGCCTGACCGGCGCGCTCGCCGCGCGCGTCGGCGGGGCCGGCAGGGTCCGCGGCGCCGTGCGCGTGGTGTTCTGGGGCGCCGCGGCGATGCTGGCGAGCGGCCTGATCGGGCGTGGGTTCGGAGTGGCGGTCTGAGGGGGGACGGGATTGGGGATTGGGGATTGGGGATTGGGGATTGGGGATTGGGGATTGGGGATTGGGGATTGGGGATTGGGGATTGGGGATTGGGGTTTGGGTTTGGGGTTGGGTTCGGGTTTGAGGAGTCGCGGGCGGATGGCGGCGGCACGATCTCGGACGCGCCCTGCCCGCCCTGCTCCCCGCGCCGGCGCCGGCATCGCCGCCCGGCGGCGGACCGGCCGCCGTCGCGGCGGCGGGCGCGCCTGGCGCTGCTGTAGCATCCCCGGTCCATGGACACTGCCCCCACTCCTGCCACCGACTCCCTGATCACGCAGCTGGCGAGCCTGGTGGACTGCGAGCGTGCCGAGGGCTTCGCCTGCATCACCGCGCGCCGCGAGCACGGCGCGCAATCGGTGGACCTGCCGCGGCCGCAGCTGGCGATCCTGCTGCAGGGACGCAAGCAGGTGCGCACCGCCACCCAGGCGCTGGACTTCGTGCCCGGCGACCTGTTCCTGGTGACGCAGCGTTGCCGCATCGACGTGGTCAACCTCCCCGACCCGCACAGCGGCCTGTACCTGAGCGCGGTGATCCCGTTCTGCGACGAGGCCCTCGCCGCCGCGCGCACGCTGTGGAACGAGCCGCTGCCCGCCGCCGGCGCGCCACTGGCACGGCTGCCCGCGATCGCGTTCGGGCCCGCCCTGCTGCAGTGGCGACAGGCCCTGCAGGAAGGCCACTACACCGAGGCCCGGCTGGCGCTGGCGGCGCTGGTGGTGGCGTTCTGCCGTCGCGGCCACGGCGGGCTGCTGCTGCCGCCGGCGCCGAGCGTCGCCGCGCAGGTCCGCGACCTGGTCGCCACCGAGCCGCAGCGCGCGTGGCGCTCGCACGAGGTCGAGGATCACCTGGGCCTGAGTGGCGCCACCCTGCGCCGCCATCTCGCCGCCGAGCGCACGTCGCTGCGCGAACTGATCACCGATGCGCGGCTGGCGCACGCGATGGCGCTGCTGTACACCACGCGCTGGCCGCTGAAGACCGTGGCCGCGCGCGCCGGCTACCGCTCCACCCGCAGCTTCAGCCAGCGCTTCCAGCAGCGCTACGGCCTGGACCCGGCGCAGATCGGCAACAGCCGCTGAGCCGCACCGCCGGCACAGGCGGCGGCCGCGAGCGCTTCGCGCAGGTGAATGAGCGAACCGCGCCCGGCCGCTCGCCCAGCATGGGCACACCGCGGCGCTGGCCGCCTTCGCTGGACGACCCATGATCGTTTCCCTCGCACGCACGCTTGCCGGGCTGGCCCTGGCCGCCACCGCCCTCGCCCACGCCGCGCCGCCCGACGCCCCGGACCCGGGCTTCTATCACCAGCGGATCGGCCGCCTGCAGGTCACCGCGCTGTTCGACGGTGTCGTGCACCTGCCGCGCACGCAGGTGCGCAACCTCGACCGCGCCGAGATCGACCGCCTGCTCGACCATCGCTACGTCCCCGAGGACGGCCAGGGCCTGCAGACCGCGGTCACCGCCTATCTGGTGCAGGACGGCGAGCACCTCAGCCTGGTCGACACCGGCACCGCGAACTGCTTCGGCCCGGGGCTGGGCCAGGTGCTGGCCCACCTGCGTGCGGCCGGCTACGACCCGGCGCAGGTGGACGACGTGCTGCTGACCCATGCCCACCCCGACCATCTGTGCGGCCTGCTCGATCCGCAGGGCCACGCGGCCTATCCCCGCGCGACGGTCTGGTTGTCCGCGGCCGATGCGGCCTACTGGCTCGATCCCGCCTCCGAAGCCGGCGCCCCCACCCCGTTGAAGCCGCTCTTCGCGATGGCGCGCACGGCGGTGGCGCCGTACCAGGCGCAGGCAAGGCTGAAGCGCTTCGGCCCGGACGACGCGCTGCCGGCCGGCGTGGCGGCGCTGGATTCGCACGGGCACACGCCCGGGCACGTGTCTTACCGCTTCGAGGGCGGTAACGGCCGGACGCTGCTGGTCTGGGGCGACGTGGTGCACTTCCATGCGCTGCAGTTCGCGCGCCCGCAGGCCGCGTTCGAGGCCGACAGCGACCGCGCCGCGGCGATCGCCTCGCGCCGGCGGCTGATGGCGCAGGCCGCCGACAGCGGCGAGTGGGTGGCCGGCGCCCACCTGCCGTTCCCCGGCCTCGGCCATGTGCGCCGCGAGGGCGATGCCTTCGCCTGGGTTCCTGGCGAATACGGCCCCACGCCGGCGCCCTGAGCCGGGCCGGGCAACGGCCCTGCGTGGATCGTCGTCTGTGTGCATGCCGGTCTTCTGAGCGCACCAGGCATCGGTCGGCCAGGTACCACCCGCCGGATTCCGGCAAGGATGCTGCCTGCACTGACTGCATGGCTGCATGGCTGCATGACTCCAAGACTGTATTGATCTGCATGGCTGCATCGGCTTCATGACTTGCATGACTTGCATGACTGCAAGAAGTATCAGACCCCGGCCTCCGCAGCCGTTGCAGTGACTGGAAGGCGTCAGCGTGGCCGGGGTAGGCGAAAGACGGCACAGGGATGTGCCGCGGCGGCGCGGCGGACAGGACGTCTGCCGCGCCGGAAGCCTGTCCCCGGTCACGCTGACGCTCCTCGCCGAAGTCGGTGATCTTGTCGATGCTTCGAGTCTGCCGCCGGACAGTGGGTCGAGGTTGGGCGCCTCGTTTGTCTGCGTGGGAGCGGCCCGCGGGTGCCGGGGCAGGACACGCCGTGAACCCATCCCTGGGGGCTCTTCCACGACATCCCTGTCGTGGAAGGTCCTGCCCCGGCACCCACGGACCCCTCTGCACACATAGTCGGTTTGGCGGAACGAAAGGCCTTGCTTCCGGACCGCCCATTTTCTGCAGGCTCTGATGGCCGACCGCCAAACAACCGGGATTCCAGGGCGAAGTTGCTGCCAGCTGACAGCAAGGACCGGCTGCCTTCAGCGATAGCTGATGGCTCATGGCCGATGGCTGAAACCTGGCAGCGGATTTCTCGCTGCGGGACAGCAGGATTGTGCGCTGCACGTCTGCATGCCTGCACATCTGCATGAAGCATCAGCCACATGTTTCCGCAGCCCTTGCAATGACTGGCCGAGGCGCCAGCGTGGCCGGGGATAGGCGGAGAGCGGCACTCCAGATGTGCCGCGGCGGCGAGTCGGACAGGATGTCCGCCCGAGCCGAGGAGCCTGTCCCCGGTCACGCTGACGCCCCCGCCGAAGCCAGCCCATCGTCCGGCACGCCCTGCGGATTTCTCGCTGCGGGACAGCAGGATTGTGC
>JBBCXB010000011.1:0-39118 GCA_037145635.1 Lysobacteraceae bacterium USHLN149 | reverse complement strand
GGTGATCGTTCCGATGCTTGAAGCATTCCGCTCCGGAAGGTCGGCCGGGTTGGCGCCCTGCTTGCCTGCGAGGGAGCGGCCCGCGGGTGCCGGATCAGGACAAGCCGTGCTCCCTCCCTGGGCGTTTTCCACGACATCCATATCGTGGAAAAGCTGTCAGGCCCCTTTTACGGCAGGTCTGCGTACGGCACGTCTACCGCGCCGGGGAGGCTTTCGTCAGTAGGCGCAAGCCCCTTGCCCACGTGGGCAGGGACTTCCACAGCGCCCATCGTGCCGGGGCGGCTCGACGGTCGCGTAGAACCGCTCAGGCCGTGGCCGTGGCGTTCTTGGCGGCGGCGAGGCGGGCCGGCGCATGGCGGGAGGCGGCCTGGGCCTCGCGCAGCCATTGCGCCATGTCGCGCGGGGTCAGCGGCCGCGAATAGAAGTAGCCCTGGATCTCGTCGCACCCCTGCTGGCGCAGCAGCGTGTCCTCCTGCACGGTCTCCACGCCCTCGGCCACCACCTGCATGCCCAGCGCGTGCCCGAGGTGGACGATGGCCTGCGTGACCTCCGCCGTGTTGGCATCGTCGAGCATGCCCTGCACGAAGCTGCGGTCGATCTTCAGGCGCTGCACCGGGAACCGGTTGAGGTAGTGCAGGTTGGAGAAGCCGGTGCCGAAATCGTCGACCGCCAGCAGCACCCCGTTCTGCTCGAACAGCTCGAAGCAGCGGCGCAACACGTCGGTGTCGCGGATCAGCGCCGACTCGGTCAGCTCCAGCTCCAGCCGCCCCGGCGGCCAGCCGTGGTGGGCGCAGATCTCCAGCACCCGCTCGGCGAAGCCGCGGTCGCGCAGCTGCACGGCCGACACGTTCACCGCCACGCGGCTGAAGTCCAGCCCGGCCTTGTCCCATACCACCGCCTGGCGGCAGGCCTCGCCGATCACCCAGTCGCCCAGGCGCACGATCTCGCCGCATTCCTCGGCGATCGGGATGAACTCCGCCGGGCTGCAGGCGCCGTGGCCCGGGCGGTTCCAGCGCGTCAGCGCCTCGATCGCCGGGGAGCCTTCCCCGCCGGTGGTCACCAGCGGCTGGTAGACCAGGGTGAACTCTTCGCGGTCCAGCGCGCCGTGCAGCGCATGCTCCAGCTCGCGGCGGCGCTGGGCGCGCTGCAGCACGTCCTGGCTGTAGTAATGGTAGGTGTTGCGGCCCGACTCCTTGGCCGCGTACATCGCCGCGTCCGCGGCGCGCAGCAGGCTGTCGAAGTCGGTCAGGCCGTCGTCCTGCAGCGCGATGCCGATGCTGGCGCCGACCTTGAGCGTGATGTGCTCCATGCGCAGCGGTTCGGCCAGCGCGCCGATCAGCTTGCGCGCCACGTGGCCGGCGTCCTCGGGCGCGGCCAGGCCGCGCAGCAGCACGATGAACTCGTCGTCGCTGAAGCGCCCGAACAGGTCGCTGTTGCGCAGGTTCTGGTGCAGGCGCGAGGAGGCCAGCTTGAGCAGCGTGTCGCCGGTGGCGTGGCCGAACGAATCGTTGATGCTCTTGAAGCCGTCCAGGTCGATCAGCAGCAACGCCAGGATCTCGCCGCGCTCGCGGGTCTCGCGCATCGCCGCCTCGGCCTGCTCGCGCAGCATGAAGCGGTTGGGCAGCCCGGTCAGCTGGTCGTAGTGCGCCAGCATCTCGATGCGCTCGTTGGCTTCGCGCTCGCGGGTGATGTCGCGGAACAGGGCCACGAAGCGCGGCGGCAGGCCCTCGCGCCGGTCCAGCTCGATCAGCACCTGCACCCAGACCCGCTGGCCGGAGTTTCGGTAGAAGCACAGCTCCAGCTGCTCGGGCAGGCCGCCGTCGGCGATGCGCAGCAGCGCGGCCTCGAACGCGTTGCGCGAGTCCTCGGTGTACAGCGACAGCGCCAGTTCCAGGGTGATGGATTCCTTGCGCAGCCCATGGATGCGGTAGCACTCCTCGGTCCACTGCATGCGCCGGGTGTCGACCTCGATCTCGCAGCCGCCGATCTTGCCGAGCGCCGAGACCCGGTTGAGCAGTTCGGTGCGCCAGCGGATCAGCGCATCGGTCTGGCGCTGTTCGGTGACGTTCTGCACCTGGCCGAGCAGCCGTACCAGCGCGCCGTCGCCGTCGAAGATGGGCTGCGCCCAGATCCGCAGGTGGTGGCTGGCGAAGCCCTGCCGGTTGCCCAGCTCGGCCTCGAAGTGCACCGGCACGCCCTCGCGCTTGATCCGGCGCCAGGCACTGCGCAGCTGCACCACCGACTCGGTCCCGAGCAGGCGCAGGAACTGGCGGCTGCTCTCCAGCGGCTGCCCGGCCAGGCCGACCTGCGCCAGGAAGTCCGGCGACAGCCAGATCTGGTCGCGCTCGGCGTTCCAGGACCAGCTGCCCATGCTGGCGATGCGCTGGGCGTCCTCGAGCTGCGCCTGCTGCTCGCGCAGCTGCTGCTCGAGCAGCTTCTGCTGGTGGATGTCGGTATGCGTGCCGACCATCCGCAGCGGCCGGCCGTCGGCGGTACGCGACACCACCCGGCCACGGTCCAGGATCCAGCGCCACTCGCCATCGTGCTGGCGCAGGCGGAACTCGGCGCTGTAGGTCTCGCTGCGGCCCTTGAGGTGGGCCTGCACGGCGTCCCGGACGCGCTGGTGGTCGTCGGGGTGGATCAGGCCGGACAGCGCGGTCACATTGTTGGGGAGCACGTCCTCGTGGTAGCCGAGCATCCGCTTCCAGCGCTCGGAACGGTAGACCACGTCGGTGGGGATGTCCCAGTCCCAGAGGCCGTGCTCGGCGCTGTCCAGGCCGATCTCCCAGCGGCTGCTGCCGTCGGCGCCGACCGGTTCGGGGATGCTCAGGGTGAAGGCCAGCAGCTTGCCGTCCTCGTCGGTCACCGCCCGCAGCCAGCCGTCGAGCCGGCCGCCGCCATTGCCCGGCAGCACGCAGGGGCTCATGCCGCCGCCGCGGACCAGTTGGGCGCGGCTGTCCGCCAGCAGGTCGGCGTACGCGGCCAGGGTCGCCGGCAGGCCGAGCGACTGCGCGACCAGGTTCGCCGCCAGCGGCCGTCCATGGGCATCGAGCACCACCACCGCCGAGGTGAGCGGATGCTGCAGCATGCTTGCGATGACGCCTGAATCCACTCTGGAATACTCCGAAGTCCGTCCCCTAGCTTCGGGGTCGCCATGGATAACGGCAGATCCGGAGATTAGTTGAGTGCGGCGACCGCAGCCCGGCGCCAGCGGATAAGATGCGGCAAGTCCCCGTCCCGGAGCCGTTTCAGATCATGCCCCATCCCGCCGGTGCGCCTTCCTCCCCGCCCCTGCTGGCGCCCGGGCTGCGGCTGGCCGAGCGGCTGCGCCGCGGCACCTGGCTGCTGACCCTGCTGTACCTGGCCTTCGGCGGTGTCTGGCTGCTCGCCGGCGACGGGCTGGCGCAGCTGGGCGCCGGCCGGGCGGGCGACTACCACCGCCTGCTGGGGCTGGAGGGGGCCGCCTTCATCGGGCTGTCCGCACTGGCGATCCACCTGGGCCTGCGGCGCTGGGCGCGCGGGCTGGTGCAGGAGCACGACGCGCTGGCGCGCTCGGAGGCGCTGCTGCGCGAGAAGTTCCATGCCCTGCCCGGCCCGGCCTGGGTCTACGACCTCGCCACCCTGCGCATCCGCGACGCCAATCCGGCGGCGCTGGAGTTCTTCGGCTGGAGCCGCGACGAGTTTCTGGCGCAGACCCTGCACGTGATCTGGCCGCCCAGCGAGGTCGGCCGGCTGGAACAGGTGGTGGCCGAGATCCGCCGCAACGGCGGTGCCGCCGGCGTATTCACCGAGGACCTGCTCACCCGCGACGGCCTCCGCCACCTGGAGATCCGCAGCAACCCGCTGCAGCTGCCCGAAGGGGCGGCCCGGCTGGTGGTGGCGGTGGACCGCAGCCAGGAACGCGAGGCCGAGCGCCGCCGCGCCGAAGCGCTGGAACGGCTGGAGGAGGCGCAGACCATCGCGCGGCTGGGGTCGTGGGAGCTGGACCCCCGCACCGGGCTGGGGCACTACTCGACCCAGGTGTACCGGCTGCTGGGGCGCCAGGTGCCGGAGCAGCGCCGCCAGCACCGGCTGGAGGAACTGCTGACCGCCGTCGACAGCACCACCCAGGCGCGGATCGAGCGCATGATCGACGACATGTGCACCGGCGGCGGCGTGCAGATCGACGTGCTGCTGCCGCTGATCGGCGGCGACGCGCAGGCGCGGATGGTGCACCTGCGTGCCGAGAGCATGACCACCGGCGACGGCGCGCCGCGCATTCACGGGACGCTGCAGGACGTCACCGAGCGCGAACAGTCGCGGCGCCTGCTGCGCGAGCGCGAGGAGCAGTTCCGCGAGCTGGTGCGCGTGCTGCCCGACGGCGTGATGATCCTGGCCGACGAGCGCGTGATGTATGCCAATGCCGCCTGTGCCGGTCAGTTCGGGTTCCGCGGCGAGGCGCTGCTCGGCGAGCCGCTGCAGACCCTGGTGGCCGAGAGCGACCTGGCGCTGGTGCGCGAGTACCTGGCGACCGGCGCCGAGCGCAGCGAGCCGGTCTCGCCGGGCCGCTGCATGCGCCGGCACGACGGCTCGCACTTCTACGCAGGCCTGTCGGCGGGCGACGTGCGCTACGGCGGGCGCGACTGCAAGCTGCTGGTGGCGCGCGACCTCAGCGAACCCGAGCGCATGCGCGACGCCCTGGCCGAGAGCAACGCCGAGCTGCAGGCGATGGCCAAGCGGCTGTTCTCGCTGCAGGAGGACGAGCGCCGCGCGATCTCGCGCGACCTGCACGACGACATCGGCCAGGCCATCACCGCGATGAAGCTGTCGGCCCACGCCGCGCTGGAAGAGGCCGACGACGCCCCGCGGCGCGAGGGCCTGCAGGAGGTTGTCGCGCTCGCCGACGCGACCATCGTCAAGCTGCGCAACCTGTCCATGCTGCTGCGTCCGCCGCAGCTGGACGCGCTCGGGCTGGAGGCGGCGCTGCGCTGGCAGGCCTCGATGCTGTTCCGCGCCTCCCAGGTGCGGCTGCAGCTGGACATCCAGCCGCTGCCCGAGCGTCCCGGCAACGAGATCGAGCAGGCGTGCTTCCGCATCGCCCAGGAGAGCCTGACCAATGCGCTGCGGCATGCCTGCGCCGGCGAGGTGACGCTGCGGCTGCGCCCGGCCGAGGGGACGGGCCTATACCTGGAGGTGAGCGACGACGGCGACGGAATCGATCCGGACGCCCCGCGCGGCCTGGGCCTGATCGTGATGCGTGAGCGCGCGCAAACCGTGGGCGGTACGCTCTCTATAGAATCGGCTCCCGGTGCCGGCACCCGCGTGGCACTGCACCTGCCCTATCACCCGGTCGGCGAGTCGACCCATGACCCGAATGGACGCTGACGCGATGTGGAATCCTGTGAGTCCATCCGGCCTGGACCTGGTCCAGCCCGAGCGCCTGGGCGCCGGCAACCCCGAGCTGCTGCGCCAGGTGGACGCGGCCGTGGCCGGCGGGCCGGCGCTGATGCTGCTGCACGTGGACATCGACCATTTCGCCTCGATCAACGAGAACATGAGCGCGGAAGTCGGCGACCAGGCGCTGATGCTGACCGCGCACCGGCTGCGCGAGTTCCTGGGCGACCGCGGCACGCTGTGGCGCCACGGCAGCGACGAGATGGTGATCGTCGCGCCCCGCGGCGAGGGCATGCCGCTGCCGGAGGACTTCGCCGAGGAGATCCGCCAGCAGCTGGAACTGCCACTGTCGGTGCTGCCGTACACGCTGTTCATGACCGGCAAGGTCGGCATCAGCCTGTGCCCGGAGCACTCCGGTTCGCTGTCGGTGCTGCTGGACTACGCCGAGGAGGCCAGCTACCAGGCCGGCCGCGAAGGCGGCAACACGGTGCGGATGTATACCCGCAACTCCACCAGCAGCGCGCACAGCGAAAGCATCATCGCGCGCCAGATCGTCGACGCCATCCCGCATGGCGAGCTGCGGCTGCGCTACCAGCCGCTGGTGAGCGCGCGCGACGGCCGCATCGTCGGCATGGAGGCGCTGTTGCGCTGGCAGTCGCCGACGCTGGGCATGCTGGTGCCGGAGCGGTTCATGCGCACCGCCGAACGCCTGGGCGTGATCGTGCAGATCGGCGAGTGGGTGCTGCAGAACGCGGTGCGCCAGGCCCGGCTGTGGCGCGACCAGGGCTTCGACGACTTCAGCATCGCGGTCAACGTCTCCACGCTGCAGCTGCTGCGCCCGAACTTCTTCAACGAGGTGACCTCGACGCTGCAGACCGCCGGCGTGCCCGCCAACTTCGTGACCCTGGAGATCAACGAGAGCGCGCTGACCAACAACGTCAACTTCGTCCACGAGACGATGGCCAACCTGCGCAACGAGGGCATCAGCCTGAGCCTGGACAACTTCGGCACCGGTGACTCCAGCCTCAGCGCGCTGGTGCGCTACCCGGTGGACCGGCTCAAGATCGACCGCAGCTTCATCAAGAGCGCGCCGGCCGGCAGCCGCGAGGCGGCGATCGCGCGCGCGATCATCGCCATGGGCCACCAGCTGGGCATGACCGTGATCGCCAACGGCGTGGAGTCGCAGGCCCAGCTCGGCTTCCTGCGCCGCAACGATTGCGACATCTTTCAGGGCTACCTGTTCGGCGAGCCGATGTCGGCCGAGTCGGCGGGCATGGCGCTGCGCCGGCGCTACCTGCGCCCGGAGTCGTTCGCCGAGAGCCGCCCGGACCGGACCCTGCTGCTGCTGGACGACGAGGAGAACGTGCTGCGCTCGCTGGTGCGGCTGTTCCGCCGCGACGGCTACCGCATCCTGGCGGCCGGCAACGTGCGCGACGCCTTCGACCTGCTGGCCACCAACGAGGTGCAGGTGATCCTGTCCGACCAGCGCATGTCGGACATGAGCGGTACCGAGTTCCTGGGCCGGGTGAAGATGCTCTACCCGGACACGGTGCGGCTGGTGCTGTCCGGCTACACCGACCTGGCCACGGTCACCGACGCGATCAACCGCGGCTCGATCTACCGCTTCCTGACCAAGCCGTGGAACGACGACGAACTGCGCGAGCATATCCGCCAGGCCTTCCGCACCCACGATGAGTTGCGTAACGGCCGGGAATAGGGAGTCGGGAATCGGGGAGAGCCGGGGCGGAAGCGGTAGTGCCTCGTTGCCGGCTCACCGCGCGGCCATTCCCGATTCCCGAATCCCCATTCCCGGCGCGAAGCGCTACCGCGGCTGCCGCACCGGCAGCACGATCCGGAACGAGGCGCCCTGCCCCGGCACGCTGTCGACGTCGATGCGGCCGTGGTGCTTGTTGATGATGCCGTAGGAGATCGACAGGCCCAGGCCGGTGCCGCTGCCGACCGGCTTGGTGGTGAAGAACGGGTCGAAGATGCGCTGCAGCAGGTCCGGGGCGATGCCGGCGCCAGTGTCCTGCAGCTGGATCCAGACCTGGTCGTTGCCCTCGCGGCCGGTGCTGACGGTGATGGTGCCGCGCTCGGCGATGGCCTGGCCGGCATTGAGCAGCAGGTTCATGTAGACCTGGTTGAGCTCGGACGGCAGGCACTCCACCAGCGGCAGCTCGCCGTAGCGGCGCTCCAGCGTGACCTTGTACTTCAGCTCGTTCCAGATGATGTTGATCGTCGACTCGAGCCCGGCATGCAGGTCGACCATCTTCCAGGACTCGGAACGGTCCGAGTACGAGAAGTCCTTGAGGTCGCGCACGATCCGGGTCACGCGCTCGATGCCCTCGCGCGACTCGGCCATCAGCTGCGGCAGGTCGCGGCTGATGAAGTCGATGTCGGCACGGCTGCGGATCTCGTCGATCTCCGGGATCAGCGCCTTCGGATCGGGCGCCTGCAGCGCGCGCTCGTAGGCCTCGATCAGGGTGAACAGGCTGCGCAGGTATTCCTGCAGGCTGCCGAGGTTGGAGTGCACGTAGCCGATCGGGTTGTTGATCTCGTGGGCGACGCCGGCGGCGAGCTGGCCGATCGAGGCCATCTTCTCCGACTGCAGCAGCTTGTCCTGGGCGCCGTTCAGGCGCATGTAGGCCTGGCGCAGCTCGGCATGGCGCTGCTGCAGCTCGCGCTCGTAGTCCTGCTGGCCCTCGATGTTGTGAAACAGGGCCAGGAAATGGCCGAGGCCGTCCTCCTGGTGGAAGTACAGGTGGGCGATGACCACGCGGTCGCCGACCGGCAGGCTGCCGGTCCAGCTGCCCTTGGTGCGGGCCTGGTTCATCGCGTCGGCCGGCAGCAGCTGCGACAGGCGCTCACCGAACACGCGGTCGTCGGCATCGGGCGCACGCGACAGGCCCTCGCGGGCGACCGCATTGGCCACCACCAGTTCGCCGTCCTCGCGGAACAGGATCAGGCCCTCAAGCATCTGCTCGCTGAAGGCGCGCAGGGTATTGGAGGTCGGCAGGCGGTCGAGATTGAACAAGTGCGGGATCCACGGCGACTGAGGGAACGACACACCTCAAATATACGCCGAACCCGGTGGCGGGCGGCACCCCGGCGCGCCGGGGGTGCGGGGTCAGGCCACCGCGAGCGCGCGCGTGGCCTGCAGCACGCTGGACTGGCCGCTGGCGTCGTAGGACGGGGCGCTTTCGCTGCGGCCGAGATGGCGCAGGGCCCAGTTGACCTCGCGCCGGCGCCGGGCCAGCAGTGCGCCGTTGGCCCGGTTGGCATCGGCCAGCTCGCGCAGACGCTTCTCCTCGCCGTGCGGCACGTCGGCCTCCAGCGCGCGCAGGGCGTCCAGCTTCTGCTGGGTGGCCTGCATCAGCCCCTCGACGTCGTGCTCGAGCAGCGCACGGCGTTCGCCGGCCAGCGCGTCACCCAGGCGTTGCAGCGGCTCGCTCACGGGCGTGCTCATCCGGCGAGCTGCTGATCCAGGTCCATCATCCGGTTCGCGATCGCGTCCGGGTTGATCTTGTAGCTGCCGCTCTGCAGCGAATCCTTCACCGCCTGCACGCGGCTGGCGTCCACCGCCGGCGCCTGCGACAGCTGGCGCTGCAGGGTCTGCAGGTTGGTGGCCTCGCCGGTCAGCTTGACGCTGTCGCTGGCGCTGGTGGCCGACACCGGCGAGGTCCGGTCTTCGCCGGCCGACGCCACCTTGCTGCTCACGCTGCTGGTGCGAAGCGTGGCGTTGGTAGGCAGGCTACCTTCGATTTTCTGGCTCATCACGGGTGCTCCAGTTTTACGGTTCGCAATGGGTAACGGCCCATCGCGGGGAAACTTTAAGGTTTATTTAGCGAGTTACCACGACGGCACCGGTGGCGTCCACCGTTCCCTGAATGACCCGGCGCGACGAGGAGTTCTCGACCGAGACCCGCTCGTTCTCGCCGGCATCGGCCAGGGCGCGGCCGGTCATGCGGACTTCCAGTCCCTCGTCGCGCGACACCAGCGGCACGATATCGCCCCGGTGCACCAGCCGCGGCGCCACCAGGTCGGTGGACGCCAGCAGGGTCCCGGCCGGCAGCATGCGGCGGGCGGTCTTGCCCACCGCGCTGGCCGGATCGGACAGGACCGCCCCGGCGATGCGCGCGGCGTCACGACGCTCGATGCTGATATCGGCCGCGCCGAGGGTTTCTCCAGGGCCGACGCCGCGCGCCAGCACCAGCACGTCCTGGTTGCGGCGGACCTTCACCGGCACGAACAGCCGCCAGCCCGCCGGCTGCGGGCAGGCGACCTCCACGGTGTTGCTGGCGGTGGGCTGGGCCTGCAGCGCGATCGGACAGGCCGGCATGCGCAGGCCCGGATCGAGCGTGGCCTCGGCCTCGGCATCGGCGCCGAGGGTGGACAGCGCCGCGGCGCGGATGGAATCGACCGACTGGAAGCCGTCGGCCCAGGCGGGCGCGGCGAGCAGTACGAGCAGCAGGAGCGGGAAGCGCATCGGCGGGTCCGGGCGGTAGGGAACGCCGGAGCCGCTGCAAGTGCCGTGCCGAACCCGGGTGCCCTGCCCCGTCCGCATCTCGCCCTCAAGTTCCGGGCCCGAGCTGTCGATACCTGAGCCATGTCACATGACCTGCTCAATCGCATCGACCAGCGTACGCGCCTGGCCGGGCACAACCGACTCGCGCTGCTGCTGTTCCGGCTGGGCGGCCGTCAGCTTTTTGGCGTGAACGTCTTCAAGGTGCAGGAAGTGCTGCGCCGGCCGGAGCTGTTCCAGGTCCCGGGGCTGCCGTCCGAGTTCGCCGGCATGGCCGACGTGCGCGGCCGCTCGGTGCCGGTGCTGGACCTGGGCCTGGCGATCGGCCATCCGGAGCGCGAGCCGCAGGCCGACGCGGCCCCCCGCTACCTGGTGGTGGCCGAGTTCAACCGCTCGGTCCAGGGCTTCCTGGTCAGCGGCGTGGAGCGCATCGTCAACATCGCGGTCGAGGACATCCATCCGCCGCCGGAACTGGGCGCCGAGGCGACCTACCTGACCGCGGTCACGCGCTTCCAGGGCGAGCTGATCCAGGTCATCGACGTGGAAAGCGTGCTGGCCGACATCGCCAAGGTGCAGACCGACATCCAGATCGACCCGTCGCTGGCGCTGGAGATGGGCGACCGCCCGCTGCAGGTGCTGGTGGTGGACGACTCGCGCGTGGCCCGCCAGCAGATCCGCAACGTGCTGGACCAGCTGGGGGTTGGCGCGACCCTGCTGTCCGACGGCCGCCAGGCGCTGGACCACCTCTTGCAGGTGCTGGCCTCGGGCGAGGATCCGTGCGAGCGCTACGCCATGGTCATCTCCGACATCGAGATGCCGGCGATGGACGGCTACACGCTGACGACGGAAATCCGGCGCACCCCCGGCCTGAGCGGGCTGTACGTGCTGTTGCATACCTCGCTGTCGGGCGTCTTCAACAACGCCATGGTCGAGCAGGTGGGTGCCAACGCGTTCGTGGCCAAGTACAGCGCCCACGAGCTGGCCGACTACGTGCTGGCGCGGCTGCGGGTGGTGGCGGAGGGCGCGGCGGCCTGAGTCCGGGCACCTTCCCGGCCGCGGGTCCCGGGCGGGCCTGCCGCCGGATCGACCGGCCGGCGAACCCGCGGCCACGGCCGGGCGTGCCCGTTCCCGCGGGTCGGGAAAGGCGTTGGCGGTATGTAGGACAGGGAACGACGGAAAACCGGCGCCGGGCCGGTGGCTGGGCGCCTGCGCGCCCCGGGAATCAGGCGAAAACGTCGATCAGCGCGCCCACGGCCGAATTGCCAGCCAGGGCGGCCACACCGGTGGCGACCGGAATGGTGCTGGTTGCCATGCCGGCCACGATGGCCACCTTGGCGATATCGTCCACGTTGCCCTTCAGGGCGCCCTGGACCGTGTTTTTGGCCGCAGTGAGGGTGCCCCCCACCGTGTGGCTCATGACCGAGGATATGACTCCCACAGCCGTTTCTCCCGAAAGTATTCCAAAAGGAATGAAGTGCAAGGCCAGAGGCCCTGCCAACGTGGGCCGCCGATCAAACGATCCGCGAAGGTCCCAGTACCAGTATCGACCGGCCTGGCCGGACCTTTAGGGGGTTTTGGCGCCCTCCCCCATACCGGTTTGGCACAACACTTGCCTCGCTCCTGCGTGAACACGATGCAGGAGACCTGCGATGGCCAACCCAATCTCGGACTATTTCGGCGTCCACGGCAGCGCGCTGCCGCTGCGCGAGGAGCGCATGAAGCTCATCGCCAGCAACCTGAGCAACGCCGATACCCCCGGCTACAAGGCCAAGGACCTCAACTTCGATGCGGCGCTGCAGGCGGCCAGCCGCCAGCAGGGCCCGCTGGCGGCGACCGACTCGCGCCACATCGCGATACCGGACAACGGTCCCGGGCCGTTCCTGTTCACCCGCGAGGCGGCCCAGCCGAGCCTGGACGGCAACACCGTCGACCCGGACCTGGAGCGCGCCGCCTACGGCCGCGCGGCGCTGGAGTACCGCGCCTCGCTGTCGTTCCTGGAATCCAAGGTGAAAAACATGCTGACCGCGATCACCGGCCAATAAGGGGCGATGTCATGAGCAATCTGCCGATCTTCGATGTCGCCGGGTCCACGCTGCAGGCGCAGTCGGTGCGCCTGAGCACCATCGCCTCCAACCTGGCCAACGCCGACTCCGTGGCCTCCACTCCGGAACAGGCCTACCGGCCGATCCAGCCGATCTTCCAGGCCCAGCCCAACCGCGAGGACGCCAGCCTGACCGGCGTGCGGGTCAAGGAGATCAGCCAGAGCCAGGCCGCGCCGATCAAGCGCTACGAGCCCGGCCACCCGATGGCCGACGCCGAGGGCTACGTCTACGCCCCGGACGTGGACCCGGTCTCGCAGATGGTCAACCTGATTTCCGCCTCACGCAGCTACCAGGCCGGCGTGGAGGTGCTCAACACCGCCAAAGAACTCGCCCTGGCCACATTGACGATGGGCCGCTGACGCGCCCGAGGATTAGCCGATGAACGCAGTTTCCAGCGACACCCTGTCCAGCCTCGGGATCACCCAGGCCGGCAAGAAGGACAAGCAGGTGGCCGAGGAGGCCGGTGCGAAGAAGGAGAAGCTCGGCCAGGCCGACTTCCTGACCATGATGACCGAGCAGCTGAAGAACCAGGACCCGCTCAACCCGATGGAGAACGGCGCGTTCCTGGCCCAGCTGGCGCAGTTCTCCACCGTGCAGGGCCTGGGCGACCTCAACAAGAAGGCCGACCAGTTCCTCGGCTCGATGGACTCGGACCAGGCCATGCGCGGCGCCGCGCTGATCGGCCACAAGGTCGCGGTGCCCGGTTCGACGCTGTCGCTGGCGGCCGAGGGCGGCGGTTCCGGCGCGATCCAGGTCAACGCCAAGGGCCCGATCAACGTGGTGGTGCAGGACGCCAACGGCGTGCCGGTGCGCACGCTGTCGCTGGCCGACGGCGCGCCCGGCTCGCGGCCGTTCGAATGGGACGGCAAGGACAACGCCGGCAACCGCCTGCCCGCCGGCGACTACAAGTTCGCTGCCACCCAGGCCGGCGCCGACGGCAAGCCCGTCGCGCTGGACACCTTTACCGACGCCACCGTCGAGAGCGTGAGCCTCGGCAAGCAGGGCGCCACCTTGAACCTGTCCGGCGCCCAGACCGTGCAGCTCAAGGACGTCCTGCGCATCAGCTGACCCGACCCGCCAACCGTCCACCTTCCGAGGAACCACCATGGGCTTCAACACTTCGCTGTCGGGTCTGCGTGCCAGCAACTCCGACCTGAACGTCACCTCCAACAACATCGCCAACTCGGCCACCACCGGCTTCAAGGAGTCGCGCGCCGAGTTCGCCGACGTGTTCCAGGGCAGCGCCTACGGCCTGTCCAGCAACGCGGTGGGCACCGGCGTGCGCGTGGCCGACGTGGCCCAGCAGTTCAAGCAGGGCAACATCGACACCACCGGCAACGTGCTCGACATGGCCATCTCCGGCCAGGGCTTCTTCAACGTCAACCACAACGGCAGCAACCTGTACACGCGCGCCGGCAACTTCCAGGTCGACGCCAACGGCTACGTGGTGACCCCGGAGGGCTACAACCTGCAGGTGTTCCCGCCGGACGAGACCGGCACCGCGATCAACACCGGCAGCATGAAGAACCTGCAGCTGCTGACCACCGACAGCTCGCCCAAGTCCACCTCCACGGTGAACATCGGCGCCACCCTGCCGGCCAACGCCACCGCGCCGGTCACCACCCCGTTCAACCCCACCGACACCACCAGCTACAACTATTCGACCTCGGTGTCGGTGTACGACTCACTGGGCGTGTCGCACGTGATGTCGTCGTACTTCGTCAAGACCGCCAACACCAACGAGTGGCAGCAGTACACCACCATCGACGGCAACTCGGTCAGCGCCACCCCGACCACGCTGCAGTTCTCCAACGCCGGCGTGCTGACCTCCCCGGCGAGCGGCAAGATCGCCCTGGACGGCTACACCCCCTCCAGCGGCGCCGGCACCCTGAGCGTGACCCTGGACCTGGCCGGCTCGTCGCAGTACGGCGAGTCGTTCTCGGTCAACGACCTGCGCCAGGACGGCTACGCCTCCGGCCGCCTGACCGAGTTCGAGGTGCAGAGCACCGGCCAGGTCTACGCGCGCTACTCCAACGGCGCCAACCTGCTGATGGGCCAGGTCGCGCTGACCAACTTCAACAACGAGCAGGGCCTGCAGCCGCAGGGCAACAACTGCTGGGGCGCCAGCGCCGCGGCCGGCACCCCGCGCACCGGCGCGCCGGGCAGCTCGGACTTCGGCCAGGTCGAGTCCGGTTCGCTGGAAGCCTCGACCGTGGATCTGACCGAGCAGCTGGTCAACATGATCGTGGCCCAGCGCAACTTCCAGGCCAACGCCAAGATGATCACGACCCAGGACGAGATCACCCAGACCGTGATCAACATCCGCTGATCCGCCGTTCCCGACTGACGCGTAGCCCGCAGAGACCCCCCGATGGACAGAGCCGCCTATGTTGCGATGACCGGAGCCAGCGCCACCCTGCAGGCGCAGACCGCGGTCTCCAACAACCTCGCCAACGCCGACACGCCCGGCTTCAAGGAAGCGCTGGCCAACACCCAGGCGGTGCCGATCAAGGGCGCGGGCTACCCGTCGCGGATCGACACGGTGCTGGGCGACGTCGGCTTCAACGCCCGCGCCGGCTCGCAGCAGGTCACCGGCAACGCGCTGGACGTGTCGATGCTGCAGGACAAGTGGCTGGCCGTGCAGGGCAGCGACGGCAAGGAAGGCTACACCCGCGCCGGCAGCCTGCAGCCGACCCCCAACGGCCAGCTGCTGGCCGGCGGGCGGCCGCTGCTGGACGACAACGGCGCACCGCTGACGATCCCGCCGTACGACTCGGTGCAGATCGGCGACGACGGCACGATCTCGATCGTGCCGCAGGGCCAGGGCCCGGAATCGATGGCGGTGCTGGGGCGGATCCGCGTGGTCGAGGCCGGCCAGAAGCAGCTCAGCCGCGGCGCCGACGGCCTGATGCGCGCGGCGGACCCGCAGACCCCGCTGCCGCGGGCGATGGGCAGCGTGCTCAAGACCGGGGTGATGGAAGGCAGCAACGTCGACACCGCCGGCGCGCTGGTGCAGATGATCCAGCTGCAGCGGCAGTTCGAAATGCAGGTCAAGGTGGTCAAGACCGCCGACGACAACGCGCAATCCGCCAACACCCTGCTCCGGCTGGGCGGCTGACGGTCCGGTCCACGCGAACACTTACCTAGGAACTCACCATGAATCAGGCCCTGTGGGTCGCCAAGACCGGACTGGACGCGCAGCAGACGCGCATGACGGTCGTCTCCAACAACCTCGCCAACGCCAACACCACCGGCTTCAAGACCGACCGGGCGGCGTTCGAGGACCTGCTGTACCACCAGGTGCGCCAGCCGGGCGGGTCCACCTCGCAGCAGACCACGCTGCCGACCGGCCTGCAGCTGGGCACCGGCACCCGCGTGGTCGCCACCGCCAAGAACTTCGAGCAGGGCAGCCAGCAGCAGACCGGCAACGCGCTGGACGTGATGGTCAACGGCCGCGGCTTCTTCGAGGTGCAGATGCCCGACGGCACCTCGGCCTACACCCGCGACGGCACCTTCCACGTCAATGCCGAGGGCGAGATGGTCACCAACAGCGGCTACCCGGTGCAGCCGGGCATCCAGATCCCGGAAGGCGCGCAGAGCGTGACCATCGGCGCCGACGGTACCGTCAGCGTGCAGGTGGCCGGCTCCACCACCTCCACCGAGGTCGGCACGCTGTCGCTGACCGACTTCATCAACCCGCCGGGCCTCGAGGCCCTGGGCCAGAACCTCTACAAGGAGACCACCGCCTCCGGCCCGGCGCAGGCCGGCACCGCCGGCGTCGACGGCCTGGGCAGCATCGTCCAGGGCGCGCTGGAGGGCTCCAACGTCAACGTGGTCGAGCAGCTGGTCAGCATGATCGAGACCCAGCGCGCCTACGAAATGAACGCCAAGGCGATCTCCACCACCGACTCCATGCTCGGTTACCTGAACAACAACGTCTAAGGCACCCACCATGAACCGCCCCGTTCTGTTCCTCACTGCCGCCACCACCGCCTGCCTGCTCACCGGCTGCCTCAGCATTCCGTTGTTCTCGCTGAGCAAGAAGGAGAAGGACACGCCGATGCCGCAGACCGCGGTCCAGTACGCGCCATCGGCCGGCTCGATCTACCGCGACGGCACGCCGGGGCGGCTGAACCTGTTCAGCGATCGTCGCGCCACCGACGTCGGCGACCTGCTGACCATCGTGCTCAGCGAGACCACCGCCGCGCAGACCAAGGCCACCACCACCACCGCCAAGACCACCAAGGACACGATGGCCAACCCGACCATCGCCGGCGGCAACGTCACCGTGCACGGCCGCAACATCCTGGAGAACACCATCGACGCCAGCCGCGACTTCACCGGCACCGGCGACAGCAGCCAGAGCAACAGCCTCAACGGCAACCTGACCGTGACCGTGATCCGCCGCCTGCCCAACGGCAACCTGGTGGTGCGCGGCCAGAAGAACCTGCAGCTCAACCAGGGCAACGAGTACATCCAGGTGGACGGCGTGGTCCGCCAGGCCGACATCACCCGCGAGAACACCATCCCGTCCAGCCTGGTCGCCGACGCCCGGATCTCCTACAACGGCCGCGGCACGCTGTCCCAGGCGAACCAGATGGGCGCTTTGGCACGATTCTTTCAATCACCTCTGTATCCCTACTGAGGTGCGCCATGAAAACCGCCATTTCTCCTGACCAGATCGCCACGGCCCGCAGCCCGAAAGTGCCTGCCCTGCTGGCTCTGCGGCGGTTTTCCCTGGTGTTTCCGCTGCTGGCCGCCTTTTTGACGGTGGCCGCCCCGGCCCGCGCCGAGCGCGTCAAGGATCTGGCGCAGGTCTCCGGCGTGCGCAGCAACCCGCTGGTCGGCTACGGCCTGGTGGTGGGCCTGGACGGCACCGGCGACCGCACCAGCCAGACCCCGTTCACGGTGCAGAGCCTGAAGAGCCTGCTCAACGAGCTCGGCGTCAACGTGCCTTCCACGGTCAACCCGCAGCTGAAGAACGTGGCCGCGGTGGCGATCCACGCCGACCTGCCGGCGTTCGCCAAGCCGGGCCAGCCGATCGACATCACCGTGTCCTCGATCGGCAACTCGGTGTCGCTGCGCGGCGGCTCGCTGCTGATGGCGCCGCTGAAGGGCATCGACGGCCAGGTCTACGCCATCGCCCAGGGCAACCTGGTGGTCGGCGGCTTCGGCGTCGAGGGCAAGGACGGCTCGCGGATCTCGGTCAACGTGCCGAGCGTGGGCCGCATCCCCGGTGGCGCCACGGTCGAGCGCGCGCTGCCGGACGTGTTCGGTGCCAGCAGCGACATCACCCTGAACCTCAACAAGGCCGACTTCACCACCGCCTCGCGGCTGGTGGCGGTGCTGGATTCGACCTTCGGCGTGGGCTCGGCGCACGCGCTGGACGGCGGCACGGTGGTGGTGCGCTCGCCCAGCGACTCCAGCGCCCGCATCAACTTCCTGGCCCAGGTCGAGAACCTGGAGCTGACCGCCGGCGAGGCCGCGGCCAAGATCGTCATCAACTCGCGCACCGGCACGGTGGTGATCGGCTCGGCGGTGCGGGTGCTGCCGGCCGCGGTCACCCACGGCTCGCTGACCGTGACCGTCAGCGAATCGACCAACGTCAGCCAGCCCAACGCCCTGTCCAACGGCCGCACCGTGGCCACGCCGCAGTCGCAGGTCAGCGCGCAGGCCGAGGGCAGCCACATGTTCAAGTTCGCCGGCGGCACCTCGCTGGACCAGATCGTCAAGGCGGTCAACGCCATCGGCGCGGCCCCGGGCGACCTGATCGCCATCCTGGACGCGCTCAAGCAGGTCGGCGCGCTGCAGGCCGAGCTGGAGGTGATCTGATGTTCGTCGGCAAGCCCGCCCCGACCCTGCTGAACCGGCCGGACGCCCCGGCCGACGCCGGCAAGATCAACGACGCCTCGCGCAAGCTGGAGAGCCAGTTCACGCAGATGCTGGTCAAGTGCATGCGCGACGCCAGCTTCGGCGACTCGATGTTCCCGGCCGAGAACCAGACCTACCGCGACCTCTACGACCGCCAGCTCTCCGACCTGATGAGCCAGGGCAAGGGCCTGGGGCTGCGGCCGCTGATCGCGCGCCAGCTCGGCGGCCAGCCCGACGCGGCCGCCGGCGGCGTCACCGACCCGGTGCCGTCGAAGAAGGCGGTGGCGTTCTACCAGCGCTTCCCCAGCGGCGCGGCCGCCAGCGACGCGCTGGACGCGATCGCCGGGCGCAGCGGCGCTTCCGCGCGCAGCAGCGATGCGGCCGACCTGGCCCCGGTCGGCGGCGCGCGCGTCGACTCGGCCGCCTGCGACGATGTCGAGGCGGTGGCCAGCACAAACCCGGACCAGTTCAGCGCCGGCTCGCCGGAGCAGTTCGTCGCCAAGATCTGGCCGCACGCCCAGCGCGCCGCGCGCGAGCTGGGCGTGGACCCGCGCGCCCTGGTGGCACAGGCGGCGCTGGAGACCGGCTGGGGCCGCCGCGGCATCCGCGACGGCGACGGCAACAGCGCCAACAACCTGTTCGGCATCAAGGCCACCGGCTGGAGCGGCGACCGCGTCAACACCGCCACCCACGAGTACGTCAACGGCGCGCGCCGCTCCGAGCGCGCCGACTTCCGCGCCTACGCCTCGCCGGCGGAGAGCTTCGCCGACTACGTGCGGCTGCTGAAGAGCAGCCCGCGCTACCAGCAGGCGCTGCAGGCCGGCGGCGACGTGCGCCGTTTCGCCACCGAGCTGCAGCGCGCCGGCTACGCCACCGACCCGGGCTACGCCAAGAAGATCTACGCCATCGCCAACGGGCCGACCATCGACCGCGCCCTCGGCGGCGGCGCCGGCAACCTGACCGCGATGCGCTGAGCCGAGGACCCGACCCCATGTCCAACCTGTTCGCTACCGGCACCAGTGCCCTGCTCGGCTACCAGCGCTCGCTGGCGACCGTCGGCAACAACGTCGCCAACGCCAACACGCCCGGCTACAGCCGCCAGGTGGCCGAGCTGGCCACGCGCAGCACCCCGGGCGTGCAGGTCCAGGACGTCAAGCGCCTGTCCGACGCGCTGGCGACCTCGCGCGTGCTCGACAGCAGCGGCGAGGTGAACCGGCTGGAGCAGCTGTCCAGCCACAGCGACGACGTCGACAAGCTGTTCTCCGACAAGGCCACCAACCTCGGCGGGGTCTGGTCCAAGTTCTTCGACTCGCTCAGCGCGCTGAGCACCGACCCGTCCTCCACGACCTCGCGCAATGCGGTGCTGCAGGGCGCCAACACGCTGGCCGGCCGCTTCAAGCAGCTGGACGGCGACCTGGACCAGATGGGCCGTGACGTCAACGCGTCGCTGAAGGACAGCGTCACCCAGATCAACGACCTCACCACCCAGATCGCCGCGCTCAACAAGCAGGTGGTGCACGCCAGCTCGGCGTCGCTGGAGGTGCTGGACAAGCGCGACTCCCTGATCGAGAAGCTGGTGGGCATCACCGGCGGCAACGTGGTCACCCAGAACGACGGCTCGATCAACGTCTACACCTCCGGCGGCCAGGCCCTGGTGGTCGGCACCACGCCGCTGGCGATGACCACCTACTCCGACCCCTACCAGTCCGATCGCCTGAACCTGGCGCTGGTCGCGCAGGGCCAGACCATCCCGCTGGGCAACGACGTGATCGGCGGCAAGCTGGGTGGGTTGCTGGAGTTCCGCAGCAGCGTGCTGGACCCGGCCGCGGCCGAGCTGGGGCGGCTGGCGGTCGGCCTGGCCGAGCGCATGAACACCGCGCAGGCGGCCGGCGTGGACCTGTACGGCGACCGCGGCGGCGACCTGTTCAGCATCGGCCAGCCGCAGCTGCAGGAAAACGCCGGCAACACCGGCAGCGCGACCCTGAGCGGCAGCATCGCCGACGTCAGCAAGGTCGACGGCCAGAACATCCTGCTGCGCTACGACGGGACCGCGTGGTCGGCCTCGCGCGCCGACACCGGCGCCAGCCTGACCCTGACCGGCACCGGCACCACCGCCGACCCGCTGGTGGTCAACGGCGTGGCCACCACCGTGGCCGGCATCCCCGCGGCCGGCGACCGCTTCCTGCTGCAGCCCACCGCCGGTGCCGCCGGCACGCTGCAGGTGGCGTTCGGCGATTCCGGGCTGATCGCCGCGGCGCTGCCGGTCCAGGGCAAGGCCGACATCGACAACATCGGCACCGGCAAGGTGTCCGGGCTGAGCGTGACCGACGCCACCAACGCGGCGCTGCAGAACACCGCCGAGGTGCAGTTCCTCGACGCCACCCAGTACACCGTCGACGGCGCCGGCCCCTACACCTACTCGGCCGGCACCCCGATCGCGGCCAACGGCTGGAGCTTCAGCCTGGACGGCGCGCCGGCCGCCGGCGACATCTTCACCATCGCCGCCACCGGCGCCGGCTCCAGCGACAACGGCAACCTGCTGAAGATGGCGGCGCTGGACGACGCCAAGAGCCTGGACGGCGGCACCACCAGCCTCAACGCCGCGCTGTCGAGCCTGACCACCCAGGTCGCCTCGTCCTCGGCCCAGGCCGGCTACGCGCACGAGTCCGAGCAGGCGATCTACAACCAGGCCGTGGCCGCGCGCGATTCCATCTCCGGGGTCAACCTGGACCAGGAAGCGGCCGATCTGATCAAGTACCAGCAGGCCTACCAGGCCGCCGCCAAGATCATTTCCAGCGCGGACAACATCTTCCAGACCCTGTTGCAGGCGATCCGATGACCACGAACAGTCGCATCTCCACCAACGGCCAGGCCCAGTTCTCGCTGAACCTGATGCTGGCCAAGCAGCGCGACCTGGCCAACACCTACCAGCAGATCTCCACCGGGCAGAAGCTGCTCACCGGCGCCGACGACCCGCTCAACGCCGGCCGCGCCGTGCAGATGGACCGCACGCTGGGGCGCCTGGACCAGTACGACGACAACGGCAGCGTGCTGCTGAGCCGGCTCAACCAGCAGGAAAGCGTGCTCACCCATGCCGGCGACGTGCTCAGCCGCGTGCGCGAGCTGACCATCCAGGCCAATTCCGCCTCGCTGTCCGACGACGACCGCAAGTCGGTGTCGAGCGAGGTCCGCAGCCTGTACGATCAGCTGCTGGCCCTGTCCAACAGCGACGACGGCGCCGGGCGCTATCTGTTCGGCGGCACCAAGGACGCCAATGCGCCGTTCAGCCTGAGCGGGGCCGGCGGCAGCGTCAGCTACAACGGCGACCAGACCCAGCGCAAGGTCGAGATCGCGTCCGGGCTGCAGGTCAACGACACCGTGCCCGGCAGCGAGGTGTTCATGCGCGTGCGCACCGGCAACGGCCTGGCCGAGGCCACCGCCGACACCGCCAACACCGGCACCGCGGTGCTGCTGGACTACGGGGTGACCGATTCCGGGGCCTGGAACAAGGGCAGCTTCAACGTCGTGTTCACTGGTGCCACCACCTACGAGGTGCGCGACACCAGCGGCACCGTGCTCGACAGCGGCAGCTACAAGGACGGCGACACCATCGCCTACAACGGCACCCAGATGCGGATCGAGGGGACGCCCGCCAGCGGCGACCAGTTCCACTTCGGCCCCTCCGGCACGCGCGACGTGTTCTCCACGCTGACCAACCTGCTCGGCGCGCTGAACACCACCGCCACCACCGACGCGCAGCGCGCCGCGCAGCAGAACGTGCTGCAGAGTTCGCTGCGCGACATCACCGTGGCCCAGCAGCACTTCATCGACGCGCGTGCGATGGGGGGCGCGGGCCAGAGCGCGATCGACGATGCCGCCAACCTCAACGAGGCCCGCTCGATCGCCACCAAGACCAACCTGTCCAACATCCGCGACCTGGACTATGCCGAGGCGCTGAGCCGCTATTCGCTGGAGAACACCGCGCTGCAGGCCGCCCAGAAGGTGTTCTCGCAGATCCAGCAGATGTCGCTGTTCAAGCTGATCTAGCGCCCGGGCCAGCGTTGCGGCCGCCTCCTGACCCCTTTCCACGCCCGCGGAGCGCAAGCCCCGCGGGCGTTTCGCATCCGGCGGGCCGTATCCGCGGCGAATCCGCAGGACGGGCGAAAAAAAGGATTAAAGGATCTTGACCAAACGCCGTTATTAGTTTCAGCAGTGGCGAGGGCATTAACCCGGCTGGCTGCAGAAGCCGGCCGGAACCCTCTCCGCCGGGCCAGATCCCAACAGGAGAAGCATCATGGCACAGGTCATCAACACCAACGTAATGTCGCTGAATGCTCAGCGGAACCTCAACGCGAACAGCTCCAGCCTGGCGACGACCATCCAGCGCCTGTCGTCCGGCCTGCGCATCAACAGCGCGAAGGACGACGCCGCCGGTCTGGCGATCTCCGAGCGCTTCACCACCCAGATCCGCGGCCTGGACGTCGCCTCGCGCAATGCCAACGACGGCATCTCGCTGGCGCAGACCGCCGAAGGCGCGATGGTCGAAATCGGCAACAACCTGCAGCGTATCCGCGAGCTGTCGGTGCAGTCGGCCAACGCCACCAACTCCACCACCGACCGTGACGCGCTGAACTCGGAAGTCGGCCAGCTGACCAAGGAAATCGACCGCGTTGCCAAGCAGACCGACTTCAACGGCACCAAGCTGCTGGACGGTTCGTTCTCCGGCGCGCTGTTCCAGGTCGGCGCCAACGCCGGCCAGACGATCGGCATCAACAGCATCGTCAACGCCCGCACCTCCTCGATCGGCACCGCCCAGTTCGCCGATGCGCAGACCTCGACCAACGCGGTCGCCAGCGGTACCGCCACTGCGGCCGGCACCTACTCCGGCATGTCGGTGAACGGCGTCAGCATCGACAGCTTCAGCGTCGCCGTCGGCGACACCGCGGCCACCGTCTCCAAGAACCTGGCTGCGGCGATCAACGACAAGCTGGACGAGACCGGCGTGTACGCCTCGGTGGACAGCAACAACAAGCTGACCCTGACCTCGGTCAAGGCGGACAAGGACTTCACCTTCACCTCGGGCACCAACAGCTCCACCGGCGTCACCATCGACACCACCGGCCTGACCAGCGGCACCGCCGCCGCCGGCGCCACCAAGCACATCGCCGATCTGGACATCTCCACGGTCGCCGGTGCGCAGCAGGCCCTGGAAATCGCCGACAAGGCGCTGACCGCGGTCAACTCCTCGCGCGCCGACATGGGTGCGGTGCAGAACCGCTTCACCTCCACCATTGCCAACCTGAGCTCGACCTCCGAGAACCTGACCTCCTCGCGCAGCCGCATCCGCGATACGGACTACGCCAAGGAAACCGCCGAGCTGACCCGCACGCAGATCCTGCAGCAGGCCGGTACCGCGATGCTGGCCCAGGCCAAGTCGGTCCCGCAGAACGTGCTGAGCCTGCTCCAGTAAGCCAGCCCGACCAGCGGTAGCAGTCCCCGGGGGCCCTTCATCGAAGGGCCCCTTCTGCGTCTGAACTGGTACAGGTCTTGCATTTCCAGGAGCAATCGCGGTCCGGGGCCTAAAGTCCTGGCCGGCCGTGCCGTTAAACCGTTAGCGAAGCAACCGCCGCCTCCGGCTGCAGGGAACCCCAATGGCCACCTCCTCCACCTCCTCGTTGAGCACCATCGGCTCGGGCATGGATATCCCGACCGTCGTCGCCGCGCTGGTATCCAAGGAGCGCGCGCCGGTCGAGAACCGGATCAATTCGCAGGGCACCGCGGCGCAGACCCAGCTGTCGGCGGTCGGCACCATAAAAAGCGCGCTGGCCAACCTGCAGTCGGCGTTGAGCACGGTCGTCGGCAGCGCCGACACGCCGAGCTACGCCGCCACCGTGGACAGCGCCGCCGGCTTCACCGCCACCACCGCCGAGGGCGCGACCGCCGGCACGTACAGCGTCGAGGTGACCAGCCTGGCCACCCAGCAGAAGCTGACCTCCGCCGCCTATGCCTCCGATGCCAGCGTCGGCAGCGGCACGCTGAAGATCGCCTACGGCACCAAGAGCCTCAGCGTCAGCGTCGCCGAGGGCGCCACCCTCACCGACCTGGCCGCCGCGATCAACAAGGCCGCCGGCGGCAACGTGGTGACCGCCAGCGTGGTGACCGCCAACGACGGCCAGCACCTGGTGCTCAACGCGGCCAGCACCGGCACCGCCGGCGCGCTCACCATCACCAGCGCCGACAATAGCCTGCAGGCGTTCACCTATGGCGCCACCGACAGCAGCGGCACCGCGGTCAGCGGCCTGACCCAGACCGTGGCCGCCACCGACGCGGTGGTCTCGGTCGACGGCTTCCAGCGCACCTCCAGCAGCAACGCGATCAGCGACCTGATCCCCGGGGTCACCCTCAACCTGACCAAGGCAGTGGCCGGTACCAGCTACAACCTCACCGTCGCCTCCGACAACAAGTCGATCAAGAGCAACATCGCCGCGCTGGTCACGGCCTACAACACCACGATGTCGACGCTGAAGGCGTCCAGCTCGTACAACGCCGAGACCCAGACCGCCTCGGCGCTGACCGGCGACGCGATGGTGCGCGGGCTGACCCAGTCGCTGCGCGGCCAGATCAGCGGCAACCTGGTGGCGATGAAGGCGCTCGGCCTGAGCCTGGACAAGGACGGCGTGCTCAGCTTCGACAGCGGCAAGTTCGACAGCGCGGTGGCGTCCTCGCCGGCCGACGTCAAGAAGATGCTGGGCAAGGACGGCCTGTTCAGCGCGCCGATGACCACGCTGCTGGACAGCAACCTCAACAGCACCTCCGGCGTGCTCACCCAGCGCACCAACTCGCTGGCCAAGCAGATCAACGACCTCAAGGACGACCTCAGCGACCTGGACAAGCGCATGGAGACGCTGACCACCCAGTACACCGCGCGCTTCACCGCGATGGAGAACATGGTCACCCAGATGCAGGCCTCCAGCGACTACATCAGCAAGCTCACCACCAGTTGATCGGCGCGCGCACGCGGCGGCGGGGTTCAGCCCGCACCCCGCGTGCCGATAACCGATAGGCACTTCACCTCGCTTGATTTCATCGTGGACGTGCTCGCCGCCCCATCCGTTTCATTCTCAGCACAGCAGCACGTCCACGGGAGTTAGCATGCACGGTTCAGTCCGCCAATACGCCGAGCAGTACCGCAAGATCGGCGTTTCCACCAGCGTCACCGATGCCGACCCGCACAAGCTGGTGGCCCTGCTGTTCGCCGGCGCCTGCCAGCGCATCCGGCTGGCGCAGGCCTGCATCGCGCAGGGCGACCAGGCGCGCAAGGGCAAGGCGATCGGCGAGGCCTGCGCCATCGTCGGCCACCTCAACGGCTCGCTGGACCACGAGGCCGGCGGCGCCATCGCCGACAACCTCGCCGCGCTCTACGACTACGTCATCCGCCTGCTCACCGAGGCCAACCTCAGCAACTCCGAGGGCGCGCTGATCGAGTCGCTGGAACTGCTCAGCGAGATCGATGCCGCCTGGAACGCGATTCCCGAACAACAGCGCAAGGCGCAGACGGCGGCCGTCGCCTCATGAACGAGCCGCGGCCCAGCATCGAGTCGCTGCAGGCGGAACTGGCGCTGCTGCGCGAGGCCGTGCTCGCCGACGAGCACGTGCGCGCCGCGCAGCTGCTCGGCCAGTACCAGGCCCGGCTGCGGCTGTACGTCGAGCAGTCGGGGCCGGCCCGGTCCGAGGCGGGGCTGGTGGCGCTGCTGGAGGCCCAGCGCGAGCTCACCGCGCAGATGAGCACGATCCGCGACCAGGCGCTGACCTGGCTGCTGGCCAACCGCCACTCCACCACCGCCGTGCGCGCCTATGCGCGCGCCGGCTGCTGAGCGCGCCGGCATGGAGCTCCAGCACCCGGCCGAATCCGAGCTGTTCGATGGCGCCCTGAGCTGCGAGCTGCTGCAGCCGGCCGAGTTCCGCCTGGGCAACATGCCCGGCGGCGTGGCCCCGGCCGAGACCCTGCTGCGCGGCCTGGCCCAGATCGAGGACCTGCGCAGCGAGGACAGCAAGGAGGAGCGCGGCGACCTGCCGCTGATGGTGCAGCGCATGGAGGCCAAGCTCGACCTGATGCTGCTGCTGCTGGGCCGGCTGGCGCGCCAGGCCGGCGATGCCCTGCCGCTGCGGCCGGTGCGCTGGTCGCGCCACGGCATCCGCCTGGAGACCGGCACGCGCAGCGGGGCCATGCCCGGCGCCGCCGGGGTGCTGTCGCTGCAGCCGGTGGAATGGCTGCCGGAGCAGGTGGCGCTGCCGGTCACGGTGCTGGCCGAGGCCGCCAGCGGCGCCGGCGGCTACCTGCTGTGGCTGCGTTTCGCCGAGCTCGGCCCGGGCCTGGAAGGTGCGCTGGAGCGGCACCTGTTCCGGCTGCACCGGCGCCAGGTCGCCGAGACCCGCGGCGCCCGCTGACCCCCGTCCCGCCACGCTTGGCGGCAGGCGTCCGCTCCGCTAAGGTGGGCCGTCCGACACAAGGTCCCTGCCCACCGTGCGAGTCATCATCGTCGACGATCACACCCTGGTGCGTGCCGGTCTGTCGAGGCTGTTGCAGACCTTCGCGGGGATCGACGTCGTCGGCGAGGCCAGCAACGCGCAGCAGGCGCTGGACATGGCCGACCTGCACCGCCCCGACCTGATCCTGATGGACCTGTCTCTGCCCGGCCGCAGCGGCCTGGACGCGATGACCGACGTGCTGCGGATCGCCCCGCGCACCCGGGTGGTGATGATGTCGATGCACGACGACCCGGCGCATGTGCGCGATGCGCTCGACCGCGGCGCCACCGGCTTCGTGGTCAAGGACGCGGCGCCGCTGGAGCTGGAACTGGCGCTGCACGCCGCCGCCGCCGGCCAGGTGTTCCTGAGCCCGCAGATCTCCTCGAAGATGATCGCGCCGATGCTGGGCCGCGAGAAGCCGGTCGGCATCGCCGCGCTGTCGCCGCGCCAGCGCCAGATCCTGCGCGAGATCGGCCGCGGCCAGAGCAACAAGGAGATCGCCGCCGACCTGGGCATCAGCGTCAAGACCGTGGAGACCCACCGGGCGCGCATGATGGAGTCGCTGGGCTGCCGGCGGGCCAACGACCTGGTGCTGCTGGCCGCCCGCCATCACAACGAGCTGGTGTGAGGCGCGCCTCCTGTCCGGTGCCCGCGTGAGCGCGACGTGAAACCGGCGCGCCGCCCGGCCAGAGGAGTGGGGTAAGGTTTTTCCCTACAGCCTGTAAGGGAAATCACCACGCGACAGGTGGCGCTCCCCGATTAAAAACCCGTCGTTCTGTCCTGCAAGATGTGTTCCACAGGCACCGCGCCATCCGGCGTACCCAGGGACCTCCCATGAAGCCCGCGCTCTCCACCCAGTTGGGACAGCAGCTGCATCTGACGCCGCAGCTGCTGCAGTCGATCCGCCTGTTGCAGCTGGACGGGATGCAGCTCGAGCTGGAGATCCGCCGGGCGCTGGAGACCAACCCGCTGCTGGAGCTGGAGGAGTCGGCCGAGGCCGGCGGCGAGGCGGCCGGCGACGATCCGGCGCACGACGTCGCCGCCTTCGACGAGTTGCCGGAAAGCTCGATGTGGGACGTGCCCGGCAGCAGCTGGAGCGCCGACGACGAGGACCGCATGCAGCGCGTGGCGGCCGGCGAGTCCACCGATCCGCACGTGCGCGTGCTGCGCGAGCTGGCGCTGGACCTGGACGACAGCGCGCTGGAGGTGGCCGGGTTCTGGCTGGAGCAGACCGACGACGCCGGCTACCTGACCGGCCCGCTGGAGGACCTGCAGCGGCTGGCCTGCGCGCGCTTCGGCATGACCGCCGGCGAGGTCGAGGCGATCCGCCTGCGCCTGCTGCACGGCGATCCCACCGGCCTGGCCGCGCGCGACCTGCGCGAGTGCCTGCGCGCGCAGCTGGAGGCCCTGCCCGGCCGGGTCGCCGCCCGCCACCTGGCCGCGCGCATCCTCGACGGCGACCTGGCACTGCTGGCCAGCCACGACTACGCGCTGATCGCCCGGGCCCTGGATGCCGAGACCGACGACGTGCGCGAGGCGGTGCGGCTGATCCTGTCGCTGCAGCCGCGGCCGGGCGACGACCTGCTGCCGCAGAGCAACGCCAGCGTGATCCCGGACGTGCTGGCCTGGCATGCCGACGGCACCTGGCGGGTGGCGCTCAACCCGGCCACCACCCACCGCGTCAGCATCAACCCGATGCACGAACGCGCCCTGGCCGAGGCCGGCGAGGCCGCGCAGCCGCTGCGCGAACTGCTGCAGGAGGCGCGCTGGCTCACCCGCGGGCTGTCGATGCGCTACGAGACCCTGCTGCGCACCACCCGCGCCATCGTCGAGCGCCAGGCCGCGTTCCTGGTCCGTGGCGAGGAGGCCATGGCGCCGCTGACGCTGAAGGAGATCGCCGACGAGATCGGCATGCACGAATCGACGATCTCGCGCATCACCACCGGCAAGTACATCCAGACCCCGCGCGGCACCCTGGAGCTGAAGCACTTCTTCGCGGTACGGCTGGAGGGCGCCAGCGTGTCCGGGCAGGCGGTCAAGGCGATGGTGCGCCGCCTGATCGAGAGCGAGCCGGCCGGCCGCCCGCTGGCCGACGAGGCGATCGCCGGGCTGCTGGCGCGGCAAGGCGTTAATATCGCGCGTCGCACCGTGGCCAAGTACCGCGAACAGCTGGACATCGCGCCCGCCCGC
The DNA here is from genome assembly GCA_037145635.1 of Lysobacteraceae bacterium USHLN149. Lineage (GTDB taxonomy): Bacteria > Pseudomonadota > Gammaproteobacteria > Xanthomonadales > Xanthomonadaceae > JAATFS01. Next base: position 10,531 of record JBBCXB010000011.1, on the reverse strand, counting down.
GAACGTCGCCGAACCAACAAGCCGCCGCTGAAGCGGGCGGGATAAGGATTGATATGAGCAAACTCACCGTGCTGCTGGTCGACGACCATGAAGGCTTCATCAACGCGGCCATGCGCCACTTCCGCAAGGTCGAGTGGCTGGACATCGTCGGCAGCGCGGCCAACGGGCTGGAGGCGATCGAGCGCTCCGAATCGCTACGCCCGCGGGTGGTGCTGATGGACCTGGCGATGCCCGAGATGGGCGGGCTGCAGGCCACGCGGCTGATCAAGACCCAGGACGACCCGCCGTACATCGTCATCGCCAGCCACTTCGACGATGCCGAGCACCGTGAACACGCCCTTCGCGCCGGTGCTGACAACTTCGTCAGCAAGCTGTCGTATATCCAGGAAGTCATGCCAATCCTGGAGGGCCTGACGGAAGGAGCCGGGCAATGAGTGAGTCACGCATCCTGCTGATCGACAGCGATGCCGTCCGCGCCGAGCGGACGGTGTCGCTGCTCGAATTCATGGACTTCAATCCGCGCTGGGTGACCGACGGCGCCGACATCAATCCGAGCCGGCATCGCCACGACGAGTGGATGGCGGTGATGGTCGGTTCCTCGCAGGACGCCGCCCAGGCCGACAAGTTCTTCGACTGGCTGGCCGCGGCCAAGCTGCCGCCGCCGGTGCTGCTGATGGAGGGCAGCCCGGCCGCGTTCGCCGCCGCCCACGGCCTGCACGAGGCCAACGTCTGGGCGCTGGACACGCCCCTGCGGCACACCCAGCTGGAGACCCTGCTGCGCCGGGCCAGCCTCAAGCGGCTGGACGCCGAGCACCGCCAGAGCGGCGCCCAGCAGGACAGCGGCCCCACCGGCAACAGCGAGGCGGTCACCCGCCTGCGCCGGCTGATCGACCAGGTCGCCGCCTTCGACACCACGGTGCTGGTGCTGGGCGAGTCCGGCACCGGCAAGGAGGTGGTGGCGCGCGCCATCCACCAGCAGTCGCCGCGCCGCGACGGGCCGTTCGTGGCGATCAACTGCGGCGCGATCCCGCCGGACCTGCTGGAGAGCGAGCTGTTCGGCCACGAGAAGGGCGCCTTCACCGGTGCGCTGAGCGCGCGCAAGGGCCGCTTCGAGATGGCCGAGGGCGGCACCCTGCTGCTGGACGAGATCGGCGACATGAGCCTGCCGATGCAGGTCAAGCTGCTGCGGGTGCTGCAGGAACGCAGCTTCGAGCGCGTCGGCGGCGGCCAGACCATCCGCTGCAACGTGCGCGTGATCGCCGCCACCCACCGCAACCTGGAGGCGCGCATCGGCGACGGCCAGTTCCGCGAGGACCTGTTCTACCGCCTCAACGTGTTCCCGATCGAGATGCCGGCGCTGCGCGAGCGCACCGCCGACCTGCCGCTGCTGGTGCAGACCATCGCCGGGCAGCTGGCGCGGACCGGCCGCGGCGAGGTCCGCTTCGCCGACGAGGCGCTGCAGGCGCTGGGCAGCTACGACTGGCCGGGCAACGTGCGCGAGCTGACCAACCTGGTCGAGCGCCTGGCGGTCCTGCACCCGGGCGGGCTGGTGCGCGCGCACGACCTGCCGGCGCGCTACCGCGGCGATTTCGTCGCCGCCACGCCCGTCGTCGAGGCCGCGGCGGCGGCACCGGCCGCTCCGGCGCCGGCGGCCGCCCCGCCCGCGGCCGGGGCGGCCACGCCCGCAGCGGCCGCCCCGGCGGCGGCCGAGACCGACCCGGGCACGGCGACCAGCCTGCCCGACGACGGCATCGACCTGCGCGGCCACATGGCCAACATCGAGCTGGCGCTGATCAACGAGGCGCTGGAACGCACCCAGGGCGTGGTCGCCCATGCCGCCCAGCTGCTGGGCCTGCGCCGCACCACCCTGGTGGAGAAGCTGCGCAAGTACGGCATCGACCGCGAGCAGACCGAGCTGGCCGGCTAGTCCGGCCGGCGCGGTGGCGCGCCGGCCCCGGCGCCGGGCGGTATCGCCCGCGAGCGCACGGCGCCAGAAATCCGACGCGGTTTAGGCACGCGACTTGCTGGAAACGGGAAGACCCGGCACGTGCCGGCCTTTCGCGGATCCTGCCGGAGACAGCCGTGTATCGTGCGCCCGTCCATTGCCCCGTGCCGAACGCCGGGCCCGAGCCCCTCGCCGAGCCTGTCCTGGACGCGGCGCCGCCGCCGGCCGCGGCCGGCGCGGGTGATCCCGTCCCGGTCCTGCCCGCCGCGTTCCCGGCCGGGTCCGCGCTGCCCGCGGCGCCGGCCGACGCCGCGGCCCTCGGCCCGATCTTCGTCACCCAGCCCTACCTGCCGCCGCTGCAGGATTTCCTGCCCTACCTGGAGGGCATCTGGGCGCGCAAGGTGCTGACCAACAACGGCCCCTGCCACCAGGAACTCGAGCAGCGCCTGGGCGAGTACCTGGGGCTGGAACACATCTCGCTGTTCGCCAACGGCACCCTGGCCCTGGTGACCGCGCTGCAGGCGCTGGACATCGCCGGCGAGGTGATCACCACGCCCTACAGCTTCGTGGCCACCTCGCACGCGTTGCTGTGGAACCGGCTGACCCCGGTGTTCGTGGACATCGAGCCGGGCACGCTCAACCTCGACCCGCGCCGCATCGAGGCCGCGATCACGCCGCGCACCTCCGCGATCCTGCCGGTGCACTGCTACGGCCATCCCTGCGACGTGGCAGCGATCCAGGCCATTGCCGACCGCCACGGGCTGAAGGTGATCTACGACGCCGCGCATGCCTTCGGCGTGGCCGACGCCGGCGGCAGCATCCTGCGCCACGGCGACCTGTCGGTGCTGAGCTTCCACGCCACCAAGGTCTTCAACACCTTCGAGGGCGGCGCCATTGTCAGCCCGGACGCGCACACCAAGCAGCGCATCGACCACCTCAAGAACTTCGGCTTCGTCGACGAGACCACGGTGGTGGCGCCGGGCATCAACGGCAAGATGTCCGAGATCAACGCCGCCTTCGGCCTGCTCCAGCTCAAGCACATCGACGCGGCGCTGGAGCGGCGCCGGCAGATCGATGCCGAGTACCGCCGGCAGCTGGCCGGGGTGCCCGGCCTCGGCTTCGTCGACGGCGCCGGCGCGGTCCACAACGCCGCCTACTTCCCGCTGATGATCGGCCCGGACTACCCGCTCGCCCGCGACGCGCTGTACGCGCTGCTCAAGCGCAAGGGCGTGCACACCCGCCGCTACTTCTACCCGCCGATCTCCGAGTTCCCGATGTACCACGGCTACCCGTCGGCGGCGGCGGACAACCTGCCGCAGACCGCCCGCGCGGCGGCGCAGGTGATCTGCCTGCCGCTGTATCCGGCGCTGGAGCCGGCGGCACTGGCGCTGATCGTGGACACGGTCCGGCATGCGTGCTGAAGCCGGCCCCGGCAGGCCCGGTCCGTCCCGTGGAGGCGCGCATGGCGGCCGCTGACGCCTTGATCCTCGACGCCGGCTTCGCCGCCGTGCCGTTGCTGCAGGCCGCGCTCGACGTCGGGGCCGAGGTGACCGTGTGCAGCGGCAAGCCGGGCGATCCCGGGCACCGCCTGGCGCACCGCTCGGTGGTGATGGACTATTCCGATGTCGACGCGGTGCTGGCCCTCGCCCGGCAGCGGGCCCCGGCGGCGCTGCTGCCCGGCGTTACCGACGTGTCCTACCTGACCGGGGCCGAGGTCGCCTCGCGGCTGGGGCTGCCGGGCTTCGATCCGCCGGAGACGGCGGAGATCGTCTTCCGCAAGGACCGGTTCCGCGCCTACGCCGAACGCCAGGGCCTGCCTGTGCCGCGCGCGGTCACCGCGCCGGCGCGGATCGGCGAGCTGCGCTTCCCGGTGCTGGTCAAGCCGGCCGATGCCTACAGCGGACGCGGGATCGTCCGGGTCGATGAGCCGGTCGGGCTGGAACCGGCCTACCGTGAGGCGCTGGCGGCCTCGGCCTCGGGCCAGGCGGTGATCGAGGAGTTCCGCCCGGGCCAGCTGCACAGCCATTCCGCGTTCGTGCGCCAGGGCCGGATCGTCTGCGAGTTCTACGTCGACGAGTACTGCACCGTCTACCCGTACCAGGTGAACAGCAGCTGCCTGGCCACGGCCATGAGCCCAACGCTCAAGGACCGCGTCAGCGCCTGCATCCAGCACATCGTCGCCGACCTGCGCCTGTGCGACGGCCTGGTGCATACGCAGTTCATCGCGTCCGGCGAGGACTTCTGGCTGATCGAGCTGACCCGCCGCTGCCCCGGCGACCTCTACAGCCACCTGATCGAGTACGCGACCGGCGCGCCCTACGCCGCCCTCTTCGCCGCGCCGTTCCTCGGCCACGAGCTGCCGCTGCCGGCGCCGCGCCCGGCCCTGCGCCGTGCCATCGCCCGGCATACGGTATCGGTGGCGCGGGACACCGTGTACCTGTCGCTGCAGTGCCGGCACGACGCCTGCCGGGTGATCGCGGTCACGCCGCTGAAGCCGTGCGGCGCGCCGCTGCTCGCCGCCCCCCTCGACCGGGCGGCGATCGTGTTCGCCGAGTTCGAGAGCACGGACGCGATGCAGCGGCACACCCCGACGCTGAAACACCACTTCACCCTCGCCACCCGACCCTCGGACCTGCAGCCATGACTCCCGACACCCCGCGCCCTCCGCTGAGACTGGGCTTCATCGGCGGCGGCGTGAATTCCGCGATCGGCGCCACGCACCGCATCGCCTGCCAGATGGACGGCGCCTTCGAACTGGTGGCCGGCTGCTTCAGCCGCGATCCGCAGACCAACCGCGCGACCGGGCGCAGTTGGGGCCTGGCGCCCGAGCGCGTGCATGCCGGCGTGCCCGAGTTCCTGGCGGCCGAGGCCGGCCGGCTGGACGCGGTGGTGGTGCTGACCCCGACCCCGACCCACACCGACATCGTCATCGCCTGCCTCGAGCACGGCCTGGCGGTGGTCTGCGAGAAGGCGCTGGCCGCCAGTGCGCGCGACGTCGAGGCGATCGGCGCCGCGCAGGCCGCGGCCGGCGGCCGGCTGCTGGTGACGTTCAACTACACCGGCTACCCGATGGTCCGCGAGTTGCGCCAGCGCATCGCCGACGGCGAGCTGGGCACGCTGTCGCAGGTCATGATCGAGATGCCGCAGGAAGGCTTCCTGCGGCATACACCGCAGGGCCGGGTCGCCTCGCCGCAGCCCTGGCGCCGTACCGACGGCGTGATCCCGACGGTGTCGCTGGACCTGGGGGTGCATGTCCACCAAATGGTGGATTTCCTCACCGGGGCGAAGGCCCGGCACGTGTATGCGCTCGATGGCACCTTCGGCGAGGTGGCCGACGTGGTGGACACGGTGAACTGCCTCGCCCACTACGACGGCGGCCTGGTCTGCAACTACTGGTACGGCAAGGCCGCGCTGGGGCACCGCAACGGGCTGCGGATCCGGATCTTCGGCAGCCAGGGTTCGGCGGAGTGGCTGCAGATGGACCCCGAGCTGCTGCGCATGAGCGACGTGGACGGCGGCAGCTGGAGCGTCGACCGCACCCATCCGCGCAACCGCATCGCCAACCAGCCGCGCTACTGCCGCTTCAAGGCCGGGCACCCGGCCGGTTTCATCGAGGCGTTCGCCAACCACTACGGGGACGTGGCCGCGGTGCTGCACGGCGGGTCCAGCGACTACGTGTTCGGGCCGGACGTGGCCCACGAGGGCTTGCAGTTCCTGGATCGCGTGCACGAGAGCGCGCGCCTGGGCCAGCGCCTGGCCGTCGGCGGCGACGCGGCGACCGGTCGCGCGCCGCCCGTGCGCGCGTCCGTGCGGGAGGCCATCGCATGCAACTAGCCTCTCCCGCCCCGGACGCGGCCAAGCTGGCGTTCTGCCACGACTTCATCCATTCCGGCCGGCCGCGCTACGTCTTCGGGCGCAACGACTTCGCGGTCGAAATCGACGGCCTGCTGGAGCTCAGCGGGTTCATCGACGAGCGCAGCCCGGAGACCCGGTTCCTCGGCAAGCCGGTGCTGCACCGCCTGGACCAGTTGCCCGCGGACGCGATGGTGGTGTTCGTGTCCTGCATGCGCCCGCTGACGGTCGCCCGCAAGCTGGAGGCGGCGGGCGTGGACTTCATCGACTACTTCTTCTTCCAGAAGCATTCCGGGCTGCCGCTGTCCGACATCCCGCACTGGGTCGGCTTCGCCGAGGACTACGCGGCCCATCGGCCGGCGTACGACCGGCTGTACGCCCGCATGAGCGACGAGCCGAGCCGGGACACCCTGCGCCGCCTGGTCGCGTTCCGCCTGCATCGCGACCTGACCCTGATGCAGCCGTTCAGCGACCGCATGGAGGCGCAGTACTTCGAGGACTTCCTGCCGCTCGGCCAGGACACCTTCGTCGACGCCGGCGGCTACGACGGGCTGACCAGCCTGATCTTCGCCCGGCATTGCCCGGACTACCGCGCCATCCACGTGTTCGAGCCGAACCCGGAGATGCTCGACGAGGCCCGCCGGCGGCTGGCCGCGTTGCCGCGGGTGAGCTTCCATGCGATGGGCCTGTCCGATGCCGCCCGGCAGCTGCGCTTCGACGCGCGCCGCGAGATGGCCTCGGCGTCCAGGATCAGCGACAGCGGCAGCAGCGTCATCGAGGTCGACGCGCTCGACGCCGTCGTGCACGAGCCGGTCACCTTCATCAAGATGGACATCGAAGGGGCCGAGGGCGCCGCCCTGGCCGGCGCGGCGCAGACCCTGCGCGCGCACCACCCGGCGCTGGCCATCTGCGTGTACCACAAGCCGGACGACTTCTGGCGCCTGGCCGAGCAGGTGCTGGCGATCCGCGACGACTACCGGCTGTACCTGCGCCACTACACCGAAGGCACCGACGAGACGGTGATGTACTTCGTGCCCGCGCCCGCCTAGGCGGTGCCCCGCCCTGCGCCGTCGTGCCCGCGGCGTTCCCGCGCGCGCCCTCCCGTTCCGACCCGACCCGACCCATGACCCTCAGCCGACTGCACCGCACGCTCCGTCATCCCTACTACGTGATGGCGCCCGACTACACCGAGGCCTCCGGCGGCATCCAGAGCCTGCACTACCTCTGCCATGCGCTGAACCTGGAGGGCGCCGACGCCTACCTCGCCAGCGCCCGCCACACCCAGGCCGGGCTCAAGACGCCGCTGCTGACCGACGAGATCCTGCAGCGGCATGTCGCCGCCGGGCTGCAGCCGATCGCCATCTACCCGGAGATCGTGACCGGCAACCCGCTGGGGGCGACGGTGTGCGTGCGCTACATGCTCAACAAGGAGGGGCTGCTCAACGGCAACCGCACCGAGGCCGGTCCCGACGACCTGCACGTCTACTACCGCGACGAGTTCCGCGACCCGGCCCGGCCCGGCCCGCTGCTGCGGCTGCCGATGATCGACGTCACCCTGTTCTCGCCGGAACCGGTGCAGCCGCGCACGGTGGACCTGCTCTACCTCAACCGCGTACCGCGCAGCGCCGTCGACTTCTCGACCCTGCCGGCGGGCATCCAGGTGCTGTGCCTCGACGACCCGCTGCCGCTGCCGGCCCTGGCCGACCTGCTGCGGCGGGCGCGGGTGTTCTACAGCTACGAGGCGTCGGGCACCTGCAGCCTGGCCGTGTTCTGCGGCTGCCCGGTGGTCGCGCGCGTGGCGCCGGGCTACGAGCGCTACGCCATCACCGAGCAGGGAGTCGAGGACCTCGGCGGCGGCATCGCCTGGCACGACGACCCGGCCTCGCTGCAGGCCGCGCTCGCCCAGGCCGGGCACGCCCGCGAGCGCTATGCGCAGGTCGAGACGCTGTTCTGGCAGCAGCTGGACACCGTCATCGCCGACACCCAGCAGCGCGCCGACCGGGCCGAGGCCGCGGCCCGGCGCGACCCGATGGCGACCTGGCTGGAGAGCCGCCGGTTCGATGCGCACCAGCACGCCCGCATCGCCGAGTACCTGCAGCAGCACGGCGGCGGTCCGTCGCTGCTGGTGCTGGTGCGCGACCCCGGCGGCGATACCGACGCGGTGGCGGCGACGCTGCGCAGCCTGGACGCCGCGGCCTCGCCGTTCCGCAACCTGTCCGCACACGTGGTCGGCCGCGGCGCGGCCGACGGCGCGCGGTCGTGGACCCTGCTCGGCGAACCGGTCGAGGAGAGCGTGGTGGCCGAGGCCGCCGCCGGCCTGGAGGCGATCAACGCGCTGGTCGCCGCGACGCCGCGGCACTGGCTGCTGCTGGTCGACGCCGGCGACTGCTTCACCCCCAGCGGGCTGGTGCGGGTCGCCAGCGAGCTCGCCGGCGCGACCGCGCTGCGGGCGGTGCGCGCCGACCTGCTGATCCGCCAGCCCGGCGGCCGGCTGGTCGCCGCGTTCGGCCCGGACTTCAACCTGGACATGCTGCTGTCGTGCCCGTCCAACCTCGACCGCCACTGGCTGTTCCGCATCGACGAACTGCAGGCCGCCGGCGGTTTCGACCCGGCCAGCGCCGACGCGCCGGAGCTGGACCTGCTCACCCGCCTGATCGAGGCCGGGGGCCTGGAGGGGCTGGGGCACGTGCACGATCCGCTGCTGATCGTCGCCGCCCCCAGCGTGGCGACGCGCGACGGCGAGCTGCGCGTGATCGAGCGGCACCTGCGCCAGCGCGGCTACACTGAGGCCCAGGTCGTACCCACCCACCCGGGCCGCTACCGGATCGGCTACGGCCATGCCGGCAGTGCCAGGGTCTCGGTGGTGATCGATGCGCGGCACGACCTGCCGCAGTTGCAGCGCTGCGTGGAAACGCTGCTGGAGAAGACCGCCCACCTCGACTACGAGGTGCTGCTGCTGGACGACGGGCGCGGCGACGCCGCCGGCGCCGACTGGCTGGCCGGGCTGGCGGCCCTGCAGAGCCCGCAGTTGCGGGTGATCGCCAGCCCCGAGCGGCTGACGCTGGCCACGCTCGCGGGCCTGGCCGCCGAGCAGGCACGTGGCGACTACCTGCTGTTCCTCGATCCGGGCAGCGCGATCGTGGACGCGCAGTGGCTGGACGCGCTGCTCAACCATGCGCAGCGGCCGGAGGTGGGCATCGTCGGCGCCAAGCTGGTGCGTCCCGGCGCGGTGGTCGACCAGGCCGGGCTGGTGCTCGGGCTCAACGGCGCGGTCGGCCCGGCCTTCGCCGGCCACGGCATCGACGCGCCCGGCTACATGTACCGGCTGCAGATCGACCAGGACGCCAGCGCGGTGGGGCCGTCCTGCCTGATGGTGGCGCGTGCGCTGTTCGTGGAGCTGGGCGGGCTGGATCCGGACTACGCCAGCTCGCGCGCCTACGTGGACCTGTGCCTGCGCGTGCGCCAGTCCGGCCACCTGGTGGTGTGGACCCCGCATGCGCTGGTGATGCACGCGGGCCTGGAGGAGCCGGCGGCGGCGATCGAGGCCGACGACGAACGCCTGCTGCAGCGCTGGCTGCCGCTGATCGCGCAGGACCCGGCCTACAACCGCAACCTCAGCCTCAACGGCACGCCGTTCCAGGTGCAGGCCGACACCCGGCTGACCTGGCGCCCGCTGGGCTGGCGTCCGCGGCCCACGGTGCTGGCGATGGTGGCCGACCAGTACGGCTGCGGCCACTACCGGGTCATCCAGCCGGCCGAAGCGATGCAGGCGGCGGGCCTGGCCGACGCGATCTGGTCCACGCGCTACCTGTCGCCGGTGGAGATGCACGATCTGCAGCCGGACACGCTGGTGCTGCAGCGGCAGATGTTCGAGCACAACCTGGAGCCGCAGCAGCGCGGCTCGCGCTTCAGCCGCTGCTTCAAGGTGGCGGAGCTGGACGACTACCTGCCTAACGTGCCGCGCAAGAGCCTGCACCGCGACACCATGCCCAAGGACATCCTGCGCACGATGCGCAAGGCGCTGGCGATGGTGGACCGCTTCGTGGTCTCCACGCCGGCGCTGGCCGAGGCGCTGCACGGGATGCATCGCGACATCCGGGTGGTGGAGAACCGCCTGCCGGTGCCGTGGTGGCAGGACCGGCGCGGGCTGCGCCGCCAGGGCGCGCGCCCGCGCGTGGGCTGGGGCGGCGGCAGCGGCCACCGCGGCGATCTGGAGCTGATCGAGGACGTGGTCAAGGCGCTGGCCGGCGAGGTGGAATGGGTGTTCTTCGGCATGTGCCCGGATGCGCTGCGACCCTACGTGCACGAGTTCCATGCCGGCGTATCCGTCGAGGACTACCCTGCCCGGCTGGCCGGCCTGAACCTGGACCTGGCGCTGGCGCCGCTGGAGGACAACCTGTTCAACCAGTGCAAGAGCAACCTGCGCCTGCTGGAGTACGGGGCCTGCGGCTTCCCGGTGGTCTGCAGCGACGTGCGGCCGTACCAGGGGCCGCTGCCGGTCACGCGGGTGCGCCAGCGCTACAAGGACTGGGTGGAGGCGATCCGCATGCACACCCAGGACCTGGACGCGGCCGCCGCCGCCGGCGACGCCCTGCGCGCGGCGGTGCACCGCGACTGGATGCTGGACGAGGCCCACGCCGCGCACTGGCTGGCGCAGTGGCTGCCGGACTGAGGCGGCGCCACGCTACCGCTGCGGCCGGCCGTCACGATGCTCGAAGCACCGGAACGATTACG
>JBBCXB010000010.1:0-91591 GCA_037145635.1 Lysobacteraceae bacterium USHLN149 | reverse complement strand
GCGGACTTTTCGTTTCCGTCAACCCCTCGTGAAGAGGAAGTTGCCGCCGCTTCGTCGTCCAACCCCGTGAGGTTTTCCGTGAAGCGAGCCGCCCATAATAGCCGGCTTTTCCAATTCGTCAACACCTTGTGAAGCGGATGTTGGCGACCCGTTGTTTCTGATCCGCTTTGCAGCGGTCGGTCGCGTCGGGGGAGGCGAATTATGGACCCATCCACGATGATTGGGAAGGGGGTGTGCAGATAAATTTCACACAGACCGTGCTGGCTTCATCGAATGACGCCTTGGACCGCCTTGCGCCCTGCTCATCGTCCATCAGGCGCCGCCTTGCCAGCCGGCGGCGGAACGTGGGCAGGCACGCCCACCTGCCGTGGCACCGCCTGGGCAGGATTCCCTCCAGACCGGCTAGGCCTCTCTCTATATATAGAGGCAGTGATCCGCGTAGGGAGCCTGTTACACGCGCGCGCCTCGAAGGAGCGCGCGCTCCGGAGCTAAGGCGCCGGTGCCTCAGCCCGTCACCAGGACGACGCGGGCGAAGTTGCGCTTGCCCACCTGGATCACCCCTTCGAACCCCGGCGCGAAGTGGCGGCCGGCATCCTCCACCACCTCGCCATCCACGCGTACCGCGCGCTCCTTGAGCTTGCGCGTGGCCTCGGAGTTGCTGGGGGTGAGCCCGGCTGCGGTCAGGAGCCCGGCGATCCGCAGCCCCTCGGCGGGCACCGCCACCGATTGCAACGGCAGCAGTCCGGTGTCGCCCTGCCCGGTCACCACCGCATGCCAGCCGGCGATCGCCTGTTCGGCGGCCGCGGCGTCGTGGAAACGGGCGGCCAGCTCGCGTGCCAGGCGCAGCTTGACGTCGCGGGGATGCAGGGTGCCCGCGGCCACCTGCTCGCGCAGGGTCCGGGCCTCGGCGACGCCGATGTCGAAGGACAGCAGCTCGATCCAGCGCCAGGTCAGCTCGTCGCCGATCTTCATGGTCTTGGTGACGATGTCGATGGCCGGTTCGCTGATGCCGATGTAGTTGCCCAGCGACTTGGACATCTTCGCCACGCCGTCCAGCCCTTCCAGCAGCGGCATGGTCAGCACGGTCTGGGCCGGCTGCCCATGATGCTCCTGCAGGCCGCGGCCCATGAGCAGGTTGAACTTCTGGTCGGTGCCGCCCAGCTCGACATCGGCCTTCAGCGCCACCGAGTCGTAGCCCTGCACCAGCGGATACAGGAACTCGTGGATGGCGATGGGCTGCTGGCCGGCGAAGCGCTTGGCGAAGTCGTCGCGCTCGAGCATGCGCGCCACGGTGTGCTGCGCGGCCAGCTTGATCATGTCGGCCGCGCCCATCTGCCCGAACCACTCCGAGTTGAAGCGGACCTCGGTGCGCTCGCCGTCGAGCACCTTGAACACCTGCTCCTCGTAGGTGCGGGCATTGGCCAGCACGTCCTCGCGGGTGAGCGGCTTGCGGGTGACGTTCTTGCCGGTGGGATCCCCGATCATGCCGGTGAAGTCGCCGATCAGGAACACCACCTGGTGCCCCAGGTCCTGGAACTGCCGCATCTTGTTGAGCAGTACCGTGTGGCCCAGGTGCAGGTCCGGCGCGGTGGGATCGAAGCCGGCCTTGACCCGCAGCGGACGTCCGGCCTTCAGCCGGTGCTCCAGTTCGTCCAGCTTGAGGATCTCGTCGGCACCACGGCCGATGAGCGCGAGCGAATCTGCGATCGAAGACAAGGAACTACTCCCAGGACAAGCCGTCAAAAAACGTGAACGATGTTAAACGCGAGTTAATCACGCGCCAAGATAAAAATGAACAGGCTCAATGGTTTGACGCGCTGTTGATCGATCTCTATGGTACCGGCGATTGGGCTCGCGCTTCGAGCCTCGAGGACACCGTACGATGCAGAATTCCGAGCAGGGCCGTGTGCGCAAGCAGCGCATCCAAGAACGCCTCAACGTCCTACACGACACCGCCCTGCACCGAAGGCTGAAGCAGCATCTGCCGGCCGCGTTCAACGACCGCTGGACCCGCCGCCACTGGATCCACGCCAGCCTGTTCGCCACCATCGGCGCGCTGGTGGCCACGATCGTCCCCGGCTTCTCCAACGCGATCGACGCCCCGCTCTCCACCCATTCGACCCTGGCCCTGCCGCTGCCGCCGCTGGCGCCCGGCCGCGCGCAGGCGCTGCCCACCGACAGCTGGCAAACGGTGCGGATCAAGGCCGGGCAGACGCTGAGCGGGGTCTTCAGCGAACTCGCCATTCCCAGCACGGTGCTGCACCAGGTGCTGGAACACCCCGGCACCAAGGACGCGCTGACCCGGTTGCGGCCGGGCGCCGAGATCGCCTTCGAGCTGCCCAAGCCGGGCGAACTGCGCGGCCTGCGCTTCGATCGCGACGACAACCACCGCGTGGAGCTGTCGCTCGCCGGCGACCAGGTCCGCGAGCGGGTGACCGAACGCGCGACCACCACCCGCACGGCGGTCACCAGCGGCGAGATCACCAGTTCGCTGTACGTGGCGGCGCGCAAGGCCGGGCTGACGCCGTCGGCGGTGGCCACGATGACCGACGAGATCTTCAAGTACGACATCGACTTCGACAAGGACCTGCAGCCGGGCGACCGCTTCAGCGTGGTGATGGACGAGACCTGGCGCGAGGGCGAGCGCGTGGACGCCGGCAAGATCCTGGCCGCGACCTTCACCACCGGCGGCAAGACCTACAGCGGTTTCCGCTTCGAGCGCGGCGGCAAGCCGGCCGAGTACTTCGACCTCAACGGCCGGCCGCTGAAGAAGAGCTTCATCCGCATGCCCGTGGCCTACAGCCGCATCAGCTCGACCTTCGGTGCGCGCAAGCACCCGGTGCTGGGCACCATGCGCATGCACAAGGGCATCGACTACGCCGCCGCCTCCGGCACGCCGATCATGGCCGCCGGCGATGCGCGGGTGCAGTTCGTCGGCACCCAGCGCGGCTACGGCAACGTGGTGGTGCTGGACCACGGCAAGGGCTACAGCACGCTGTACGGCCACATGTCGCGCTTCGGCAAGGTCAAGGCCGGCCAGCGCATCGACCAGGGCACGGTGATCGGCTATGTCGGCATGACCGGCCTGGCCACCGGCCCGCACCTGCACTACGAATTCCGCGTGGCCGGGCAGCAGCGCAACCCGGCGTCGGTGACGATGCCGCCGCCGACCCCGCTGGCCGGTGCCGAGCTGGCGGCGTTCCGCGCCCAGACCTCGCCGGCGATGGCGCGCATCCAGGGCATGGAGAAGCTGCTCTACGCCGATGCCGGCAGCGAGCGCAAGCCGCAGGGCGGCAAGGGCAAGAGCCGCGGCTGAGGGCCTGACGCCAACGGCCGGCCGGGGCGCGTTGCCGGGGCGTTCGCGCCTTCGGCGTACACGGCGCCCCCGCAACGCAAGCCCCCCCGGCCCCGCCGTCATGCGGCACGGGGGCTTCCCGGGACGGCGGCGGCGGAGCAAGCTCCTGCTTCCCGCCCTGCCCTCACGACTTGCCCGCATGCACGACGCCCCGCTCTTCATCGGCCTGATGTCCGGCACCAGTGCCGACGGCATCGATGCCGCCCTCGTCCGTTTCGACGCCGACGGCGCGGGGCCGCGCTGCCGGCTGCTGGCCGGCCTCACCCATCCCTGGGACCCGGCACTGCGCGAGGAACTGGTGGCGCTCGGCCAGGGCACGGAGGTCGGCTCGCTGGACGTGCTGGGCCGGCTGGACGCCCAGGTCGGCCTTGCCTTCGCCGACGCCGCGCTGCGGCTGATCGAGCACGCCGGAGTCGCGCCCGCCCGCATCCGCGCGATCGGCTCGCACGGGCAGACGGTCCGGCACCGGCCGCTGACGGATCCGGCCTTCACCTGGCAGATCGGCGACGCCCACCGCATCGCCGAGCGCAGCGGCATCACCACCGTGGCCGATTTCCGGCGCCGCGATGTGGCCGCCGGCGGCCAGGGCGCCCCGCTGATGCCGGCGTTCCATCTGGCGATGCTGGGGGCGGCCGACGAGGACCGCGCCGTGCTCAATCTCGGCGGTATCGGCAACCTGACGCTGATCCCGCGCGAGGGGACGGTGCGCGGCTTCGACACCGGCCCGGCCAACGCGCTGATGGACAGCTGGTGCCAGCGCCACCTCGGCCTGGACTACGACGCCGAGGGCGCGTTCGCCGCCAGCGGCAACGTCGATGCCGCCCTGCTCGAGCAACTGCGGGCCGACCCGTGGTTCGGGCTGCCGCCGCCCAAGAGCACCGGGCGCGAGCAGTTCCACCTGGACTGGGTCGGCGCGCGGCTACCCGAGGGCCAGGTGCCCGCCGCCGACGTTCAGGCCACCCTGCTCGAACTGACCGCGGCCACGGTCACCGACGCGCTGCTGCGCCACCAGCCCGAGACCCGCCGGCTGCTGGTGGGCGGCGGCGGGGTGCGCAACCCGGTGCTGATGGCACGCCTGGCCGCGCGCCTGCCCGGTGTGGTGGTCGAGTCCACGCAGGCCCATGGCCTGGATCCGGACTACCTGGAGGCGATGGGCTTCGCCTGGCTGGCGGCCGAGGCGCTGGCCGGACGGCCGGCCAACCTTCCCGCCGTCACCGGGGCGCGTGGCCCGCGGATCCTGGGCGCGATCCACCCGGCCTGAGGCGCCGCCCGGTCAGAAACCCCGGCCGGGCGGCAGCGCCCTCAGCGCGGCGATCGCCTCGGACAGCACGTCCACTTCGGGGCGGCGGAAGGCACCGCCGTGCATTTCCTTCTCGCTGGCGAACAGGCCCTGCTCGATCAGCGCGACCACGGCCTGGGCCTCGGTCCAGCCGCGCGCCACGGCCACGCGCTGGATGCGCTCCATCAGCATCGGTTCGATATCCCGCACCATCAGATCGGTCATGCGCTTCCCTGTCCACGTCCCACGTCCTGTGCGCGCATCATCGGCAACCGGGCGCCGGCTTTCAATGGGCAGCGGACTCAACCGGCCCGGCTGCGCTCGTGAATACGCGGCCACAGCCAGGCCAGCAGCAGCAGGGTCGGCACCACCGTCAGCGCGCTGAGGACGAAGAAGGTGCTGTAGGAGCTGGCCTCGACGATGAACCCCGACAGCCCGCCGACGAACTTGCCGGGCAGATTGGCCAGCGAGACCAGCAGCGCGTACTGGGTGGCGGTGAAGTTGCGGTCGGTCAGCGACGACATGAACGCCACCAGCACAGTGCCGGCGAAGCCCTGGAACAGGTTGTCGGCACTCAGCGCGGCGTAGAACGCCCAGAGCCGGCCGGGGTTGTGCGCCATCAGCAGGAACGCGAGGTTGGACAGCGCCACGCCCAGCGCGGCCACCAGCAGCATGCGGCGGAACCCGAACGCCGCCACCGCCGCGCCGCCGGCGAACGCGCCGAGGATGCCCATCCACACGCCGAACAGCTTGGAGACGGTGGCGATGTCGGCCTTGGTGTAGCCGGAGTCCAGGTAGAACGGGCCGGCCATCACCCCGATCACCTGGTCGGGGAACTTGAACAGGCCGAAGAACAGCAGCAGGCCCAGGGCCAGCATCACGCCGTTGCCGCTGAAGAAGCTGGTGATCGGCTGCCAGAACGCGCCGGCCACGTCGATGCGGCGCACCACGGTGGCCTCGGGCACGGCCGGCTCGCGGCACAGCAGGGTGGTCGCGATCGGCACCAGCATCAGCGCCGACATCGCCGCGTAGGCCCAGGTCCAGCCCTGGTACTCGGCCAGGTACAGCGCGCCGGCCCCGCCCACGATCAGGCCGATGCGGTAGCCCAGGGTGTAGGTCGCCGCCAGCGCGGCCTGGGCGGTGTCGGGGGCGACCTCGATGCGGTAGGCATCGACGACCGAATCCTGGGTGGCCCCGCAGAACGAGGCGAACAGCACCCAGGCCACCAGCCCGCCCACGCCCATCTCCGGGCGCGAGAACGCCAGCGCGAACAGGCCGGCGGTCACGCCGAGCTGCGCGACCAGCAGCCAGGAGCGGCGCCGGCCCAGGAACGCGGTCAGCGGGAACGCGAAGCGGTCGATCAGCGGCGCCCACAGGAACTTGAGCAGGTAGAAGAAGCTGGCCAGGCTGATCAGGCCGATGCTGTGCAGATCCAGGCCGACGTCGCGCAGGCGCGTGGACAGGGTCTGCGAGGCGATCAGCAGGAAGGGCAGGCCGCTGCCGAAGCCCAGCAACGCCAGCGTCGCCGCCGATGGGGTGGCGAAGGCGCGGCGGATGCCGCGCCAGCCCTTGTAGCCGGACTCGGGCGCGCTCATCGACATGCGCCCTGCCGGCCCTGCCCCGCCGGCCCGCGAACGGCGGTCGCGCGCCCGCGCCCGCATCGCCTCACGGGGCGTAGTCCACCGTGAACGGGGCATGGTCGGAGAAGCGCTGCTCGCGGTAGATCGAGCAGCCGCGCAGCCGGTCGCGCAGGCCCGGCGTCACCAGCTGGTAGTCGATGCGCCATCCGACGTTGTTGGCGCGGGCCGCGCCGCGGTTGCTCCACCAGGTGTAGTCCTGACCTTCGGGATGCAGCGCGCGGTAGGCGTCGACCCAGCCGCGGCCGCTGGCCGCGTCGGCGTGTTCGGGCAGGTCGGCGCACAGGCCGTTGAGCCAGTCGCGCTCGGGCGGCAGGCAGCCGGAATTCTTCTGGTTCGACTTCCAGTTGCGGATGTCCAGCGCCGACCGCACGATGTTCCAGTCGCCGCACAACACGTAGTCGCGGCCGCTTTCCAGCCACTCCGCCAGGATCGGCCGCAGCCATTCCATCACCTGGTACTTGTAGCCCTGGCGCAGCTCGCCGGAGGAGCCGGAGGGGATGTAGAACGAGACCACGCTCAGGTTGCCGAAGCGCGCCTCCAGGTAGCGGCCCTCCTCGTCGAACTCCGGCCAGCCCAGCGCAGTGTGCAGTTCGTCGGGCTCGCGCTTGCTGTAGATCGCCACGCCGCTGTAGCCCTTCTTGGTGCTAGCGTCGCGGAACCAGGCCTTGTAGCCCTCCGGCAGGAACTCGGGGCCGGCCAGCTGGTGTTCCTGCGCCTTGGTCTCCTGGACGCACAGCACGTCGGCGTCCTGCGCGCTGAACCACGGGAAGAAACCTTTGCTCGCGGCCGAACGCAGGCCATTGGCGTTGAAACTGATGATGCGCATGAGAGGCCGGGACCGGGAAATCGAGAAGGGGGAATCGTAAAGCCTAACCCAGCGGCGCCGGCGAGGCTGCCCGGCCGTGATGCGTTTACCATTCCCGACTCCCGATTCCCATTCCCGCCCCATGACCGACCACCGCACCCGTTTCCTGCAGCTAGCCCTGGACGCCGAGGCCCTGCGCTTCGGCGAATTCACGCTCAAGTCCGGCCGGCTGAGCCCGTACTTCTTCAACGCCGGCCGCTTCGACTCCGGCGCCAAGACCGCGCAGCTGGCGCGCTGCTATGCCGATGCGGTGGAGGCGGCGGGGCTGGACTTCGACCTGGTGTTCGGCCCGGCCTACAAGGGCATCCCGCTGGCCACGGCGCTGGCCTGCGAGTACGCCGGCCGCGGCCGCGACCTGCCGCTGGCGTTCAACCGCAAGGAGGCCAAGGCCCATGGCGAGGGCGGCAGCCTGATCGGGGCGCCGCTGACCGGGCGCCGGGTGCTGATCGTCGACGACGTGATCACCGCCGGCACCGCGATCCGCGAGGCGCTGGGCATCATCCGCGACGCCGGCGGCACCCCGTCGGCGATCGTGGTGGCGCTCGACCGCCAGGAGATCGCCTCGGACAGCGACCGCCGTTCGGCCGCGCAGGCGGTGGCCGCCGAGGCCGGCATCCCGGTGGTGGCGGTGGCCCATCTCGGCGACCTGCTTGCATTCACCGCGGGAAACCCCGAACTTGTCGGCTTCCGCGAACCGCTGCTGGCCTATCGGGGCCGCTACGGGACCGCCACGCCGGGCTGACAGCAGGGGGCTGCCACGATGCCGAACCATCCGAACGCGCTGCTGGGCATCGCGCTGCTGGCTACCCTGGCGGCGTCGCCGGCGTGGGCGCAGTCCAAGGACGCGGGTGCGACCAAGAAGCTGTATTGCTGGGACCAGGCCGGCCAGCGCGTGTGCAGCGACACGCTGCCGCCGGAGGCGGTGAACCGGGCGCGCGACGAGTTCAACGCCCGCAGCGGCATGCGCAGTGCCGAGGTGCAGCGAGCGCTCAGCCCCGAGGAACGTGCGGCCGCGGCGGCGCAGGCCGCGCAGCAGCAGGCCGACGCGGCGGCGGAGCAGACCCGCAAGCGCACCGACCAGGCAATGCTGCTGTCCTACCAGGACGAGGGCGAGCTGCGCCGCGTGTTCAACGAACGCGTGGCGATCATCGACAACAACATCCAGACCGCGCGCTACAACGTGAAGAGCCTGCGCGAGGGACTGGTGAGCCTGCTGCGCATGGCCGGCGACCGCGAGCTGGCCGGCCAGAAGGTGGCCGACAAGCTGGCCGGCGACATCCAGCAGCGCCACCGCGAACTGCTGGCGCAGCAGCGCCTGCAGAGCAGCTTCGAGCAGCAGCGCGCGGCGCTGGACGGCGAGATCGACGACACCCTGCAGCGCTATCGGACCCTGAAGGGCCCGGCCGCGCAGGCCGCGCCAGCGGGCTGAGCGGCCGCGCGTTCAGAACCCCAGGGTCTGTCCGGGCAGTAGCGCCTGCAGCTGGCTGCGGAACAGGCCGCGGATGCGCTCCAGCGCCGCGGCGTTCTCCGCCTCGAAGCGCAGCACCAGCACCGGCGTGGTGTTGGACGCGCGCAGCAGGCCCCAGCCGTCGGCGAAGTCGGCGCGCAGCCCGTCGATGGTGGACAGGCGGGCGCCCTCGAACGGCGAGCCCTCCCCGGCCTGCGCCGCGTCCACGGCACGCGCGACCAGGGCATGCGCGTCGCCATCGACCGGCACCTTGAGCTCGGGCGTGGAGACGCTCTCGGGCAACCCGGCGAGCACCTCCGTCGGGCTCTCCTCGCGCTGGGCGAGGATCTCCAGCAGGCGCGCGGCCGCGTACAGGCCGTCGTCGAAGCCGTACCAGCGCTCCTTGAAGAAGAAATGCCCGCTCATCTCGCCGGCCAGCTCGGCATCGGTCTCGCGCATCTTGGCCTTGATCAGCGAGTGGCCGGTCTTCCACATCAGCGGGCTGCCGCCGTGGCGCAGCACGTAGTCGGACAGCTTGCCGGTGCACTTGACGTCGTAGATCACCAGCGCGCCCGGGTTGCGCTGCAGCACGTCGGCGGCGAACAGCATCAGCAGGCGGTCGGCGTAGACCACCGCGCCGTCGCCGGTGACCACGCCGAGGCGGTCGGCGTCGCCGTCGAAGGCGATGCCGAGATCGGCGTCGAAGCGCCTGACCGTCTGCACCAGGTCCTCGAGGTTGCGCGGCTCGCTGGGGTCGGGGTGGTGGTTGGGGAAGGTGCCGTCGACGTCGCAGTACAGCGGCACCACCTCGGCCCCGATCGCCTTCAGCAGGCGCGGCGCAATCTCGCCGCCGACGCCGTTGCCGGCATCGGCGACCACCTTGAGCGGGCGGTCGAGCTGCACGTCGTCGGCAATGCGCTGGATGTAGTCGTCGCTGACGTCGCGCTGCTCCAGGCCGCCGGCGCTGGCCGCGGTGTGCAGGCGATCCTCGGCGATGCACCGGTACAGGGCGGTGATCGCGTCGCCGGACAGGGTCTCGCCGCCGATCACGACCTTGAAGCCGTTGTATTCCGGCGGGTTGTGGCTGCCGGTCACCACCACGCAGCTGCCGGCACGCAGGTGGTAGGCGCCGAAGTAGACCACCGGGGTCGGCGCCAGGCCGAGGTCGGTGACGTCGCAGCCGGCGCGGCGCAGGCCGTCGATCAGTCCGGCCGCCAGTTCGGGCCCGGACAGGCGGCCGTCGCGGCCGACCACGACCTCGCGCAGGCCCTGGGCCTGCATCGCGCTGCCGATGGCCTGGCCGATCAGCGCCGCCACCGCCGGGTTCAGTTCCTGGCCGACCACCCCGCGGATGTCGTAGGCGCGGAAGATGCCGGCCGCCACCTGGGCGGCGGGGGAGATCCGCGCGGCGTCCTCGGCCGGGTCCGTCCCGGCCTCGGGCGCGGGCACCAGATTCGGATCCGGGCCGCGCTGCAGGCTCTGCCCGAAGGTGGGTTCGTCCTCGACCGGCGCGCCGGCCGGGCGCCGCCGCGGCAACGCCACGCGGCCCTGGCTGGCGAGCAGCACCAGCACCGCGATCGCGGCCAGCAGCGCCGCCACGATCGCGCACGGCAGCGTGCCCAGTCCGAGCGGGCCGGGCTCGACGTCGGGGGTCGCGGCCGCGATCCGCAGGCCGGTCTTGCCCAGCGGGCGCGACAGCGCCTCCGCCTCGCCGGAGAGCCCGGCATTGCCTTCCTCGACCACGTTGTAGCCGCCCTGGCGCAACGCCAGATAGGCCGGGCCCGGGACCGGGATCGCGTCCAGCACCCCGGTCAGCCGCAGCAGCGGCAGCCGCACGTAGGCCACGGCGGGCGCACCGCCCAGGCGCACCGGTGCGGCCAGACCGAGGCGGACCTGCCCGGCGTCGCGGACCACCCGTGCCTGGGCGCCGGTCTCCACCAGCGCCGCCTCCAGCAGCCCCAGGCGGGCGTAGCCGAAGCCGGCGGCGTCCTGGTAGGGCTGGACCAAATCGAACGCGTAGACCTGCACATCCTCGGCACCGGCGATGCCGGCGCGGATCGCCACCGCGGCCTGGGCGGCGTCGCCGCCGGCGAGTGCGGCGGAGACGGCCGGCTGCTGCAGTGCCCGTTCGAGCTGGCGGGCCTGCGTGGCGAGCGCCTGCATGACCTCGCCGACCGCGCGATCGCGCGCCTGCTGCAGTTGTTCGCCGACCGTGCCGGCGCGCCATTGCGCGTAGGCACCCCAGCCGAACCAGGCCGCCAGCAGCAGCAACAGCACCGCCAGCAACGGCGCCGCGCCGGGCCGTTCGGCCCGCGCGCGACTGCCCGGGTTTGCCTTGCTCATGCGATTTTCCCCGTCAGCGCACGCCGGTGTGGCCGAATCCACCCGTTCCCCGTGCACTGTCGGCGAAAGTATCCACCACCTGCAACGCCACGCGCACGATCGGCATCACCACCAGCTGGGCGATGCGGTCGCCCGGCTCGATCGTGAAGGCCTCGCGGCCGCGGTTCCACACGCTGATCAGCAGCGGCCCCTGGTAGTCGGCGTCGATCAGGCCGGTGCCGTTGCCCAGCACGATGCCGTGCCGGTGCCCCAGCCCGGAGCGCGGCAGCACCACGGCGCACAGGTCGGGGTCGGCCACATGGATGGCGATGCCGCTGGGGATCAGCGCGGCGTCGCCGGGCGCCAGGGTCATCGCGGTCTCCAGCGCGGCGCGCAGATCCATGCCGGCACTGGCTTCGGTGGCGTAGGCCGGCAGCGGCCAGGTGTCGCCGAAGCGGGGGTCCAGCAGCTTGACCTGCAAGGGCCGGGGAACGGGGGTCATGCCTGCAACCTCTCTGCGATCAGGGCGAGCAGGCGTTCGGCCAGCTCGGTCTTGCTGCTGCTCGGGAAGACACGTTCGCCGCCCTGCCAGTAGGCAGTGGCGGCGTTGTCGTCGCTCTCGAAGCCGCCGCCGCTGATGCCGACCTGGTTGGCGATGATCAGGTCCAGGCGCTTGGCCGCCAGCTTGCCGCGCGCATAGCGCTCCACGTCGTGGGTCTCGGCGGCGAAGCCGACCACCAGCTTGAGCGCACCGGTCTGCGAGGCCACCTCGGACAGGATGTCCGGCGTGCGCACCAATTCCAGGGTCAGCGTCTCGCCGGTCTTCTTGATCTTCTGCGGCACCATGCGCTTGGGGGTGTAATCGGCCACCGCCGCGGCGCCGACGTAGATGTCGGCCGGGAACGCCGTCAGCACCGCGTCGCGCATCTGCACCGCCGAACGCACGTCGACCCGGGTCACCCCGGGCGGGGTCGACAGCGACACCGGGCCGCTCACCAGCAGCACGTCGGCCCCCTGGCGCGCAGCGGCGGCGGCCAGCGCGTAGCCCATCTTGCCGCTGCTGCGGTTGCCGACGTAGCGGACCGGGTCCAGGTCCTCGTAGGTGGGGCCGGCGCTGATCACGATGCGCAGCCCCTGCAGCTCGGCGCCACTGGGCGCGAACGCCGGCGTGCGCGCCACCGTGTCCGAACGCGGCGGCGCCAGCGAGGCCGCCAGTGCCTGCACGATCGCCGGCGGCTCGGCCAGCCGGCCGGGACCGGATTCGCCCTCGGCCAGCGGCCCGTCCTCGGGGCCGACCACCTGCACGCCGCGCTGGCGCAGCGTGGCGACGTTGGCCTGGGTGGCCGGGTGCAGCCACATCCGGTGGTTCATCGCCGGCGCCACGGCCAGCGGCGCGGTGGTGGCCAGGCACAGCGTGGTCACCAGGTCGTCGGCCAGGCCGTGGCAGAGCCGCGCCAGCAGATCGGCGGTGGCCGGCGCGACCACGACGCGGTCGGCCCAGCGCGCCAGCTCGAGGTGGCCCATGGCCTGCTCGGCCGCGCCGTCCCACAGCGTAGTGCGGGTCGGTTGCCCGGACAGGGCCTGGAAACTGAGGGGAGTGACGAACTGCTGGGCGCCGGCGGTCATGGCGACCTGCACCTCGGCGCCGGCGTCGCGCAGGCGACGCACCAGTTCGAGCGATTTGTAGGCGGCGATGCCGCCGCCGACGCACAGCAGGATGCGCTGCGCGTCCAGAGGCCGTGCCTGAGAAGAGCCGGTCACGTCGGGGATGTCCTACCCATACAAGGTCTATTAGATTAACCGAAGGGCTGTCGGGACCTGATGCTGCGGTTGCATGAGCACGCGCACTCTTGCCATATGCGAATAAGAGACTGGCCCACCACTGAACGCCCGCGCGAGAAGTTGCTCGCCCGGGGTGCGATCGCACTCTCGGATGCCGAGCTGCTGGCGATCTTCCTCGGCTCCGGCCTGCGCGGCCGCGATGCGGTGCAGACCTCGCGCGACCTGCTGATGAAGCACGGGCCGCTGCGCGAACTGCTCGACCGTACCGCGCGCGAGCTCGCGCGGCTGCCGGGCCTGGGGCCGGCACGCTCGTGCAAGCTGGCCGCGGCGATGGAGCTGGGCCGGCGCCACCTGGCCGCCGCCCTGGAGCGCGGCGAGGTGCTGACCGATCCCCACAGCGCGGGCCGTTACTTCTCCCAGCACCTGCGCTCGCGGACGCACGAGGTGTTCGGCGGGCTGTTCCTGGACAGCCGCCACCGCCTGCTGGCGTTCGAGGAGCTGTTCAGCGGCACCATCGACAGCGCCGAGGTGCACCCGCGCGAGGTGGTGCGCCGGGCGCTGGCGCACAACGCCGCGGCGGTGATCGTCGGCCACAACCACCCCTCGGGCAACCCCGAGCCGTCCCCGGCCGATCGCGCGGTCACCGAGCGGCTGCAGCACGCGCTGGGGCTGCTCGACATCCGCCTGCTCGACCATTTCATCATCGGCGACGGGCTGCCGGTCTCGCTGGCCCAGCGGGGCTGGCTGTGAAGGCGGCGGCCCACCTGAACCATTCGCGCGGCCGGCACCCGCCCGGTCGGTTAAAATCTCCGGCTTTCGCCGCAAGCAGAACTCACGTGAAACCCCAACTCCGCGCCCTGATCGGCCAAGGCATCGAAGCCTTGCGCGCCAACGGCACCCTGCCTGCCGACACCCTGCCGCCGGATTTCGTGGTCGAGCGGCCCAAGACCCGCGAGCACGGCGACTTCGCCACCAATGCCGCGATGCTGCTGGCCAAGGCGGCGCGCTCCAACCCGCGTGCGCTGGCGCAGGCCCTGGTGGCCGCGCTGCCGGCCAGCGACGACGTCGCGCGCGTGGAGATCGCCGGCCCGGGCTTCATCAATTTCCACCTGGCCCCCGCCGCCTACCAGCGCGAGGTGGTCAAGGTGCTCAAGCAGGGCCACGACTATGGCCGCGGCCTGTCCGGCAACGGCCGCACCGTGGGCGTGGAGTACGTCTCGGCCAACCCGACCGGCCCGCTGCACGTGGGCCATGGCCGTGCCGCCGCGATCGGCGACAGCCTGGCGCGCCTGCTCGACGCCAACGGCTGGAATGCCAAGCGCGAGTTCTACTACAACGACGCCGGCGTGCAGATCGAGAACCTGGCACTGTCGGTGCAGGCGCGCGCGCAGGGGCTGACCCCGGACAGCGAGGGCTGGCCGGACGCCGGCTACCGCGGCGAATACATCGCCGACGTGGCCAAGGCCTACCTGGCCGGCGAGACCGTCGATCTGGAAGGCCACCTGGTCACCGGCGCACGCGATCCGCAGGACATCCAGGCGATCCGTCGCTTCGCCGTGGCCTACCTGCGCAACGAGCAGAACCACGACCTGGCCGCGTTCGACGTCGACTTCGACATCTATTTCCTGGAAAGCTCGCTCTACAACGACGGCAAGGTCGAGGAGGCGGTGCAGAAGCTGGTCGCCTCCGGCCACACCTACGAGGAAGGCGGTGCGCTGTGGCTGAAGTCGACCGACTTCGGCGACGACAAGGACCGGGTGATGCGCAAGTCCGACGGCACCTACACCTACTTCGTGCCGGACGTGGCCTATCACCTGACCAAGTGGCAGCGCGGCTACGAGCGCGCGATCACCGAACTGGGCGCCGACCACCACGGCTCGCTGGCGCGCGTGCGCGCCGGCCTGCAGGCGATGGAGCTGGGCATCCCGCAGGGCTGGCCGGAGTACGTGCTGCACCAGATGGTGACGGTGATGCGCGGCGGCGAGGAAGTGAAGCTGTCCAAGCGCGCCGGCAGCTACGTCACCCTGCGCGACCTGATCGAGGAGGCCGGGCGCGATGCCACCCGCTGGTTCCTGATCGCGCGCAAGCCCGACTCGCAGCTGACCTTCGACATCGACCTGGCGCGCCAGCAGAGCAACGACAACCCGGTGTTCTACGTGCAGTACGCGCACGCCCGGGTGTGCAGCCTGCTGCGCCAGGGCCAGGAGAAGGGCCTGAAGTACGACCAGGCCGCCGGCATCCCGGGCCTGCACCGGCTCGACGACGAGACCTCGCTGTGGCTGATGGTCGAGATCGCGCGCTATCCGGAGGTGGTGGAGGCGGCCGGCCAGTCGCTGGAGCCGCACCTGGTCGCCCAGTACCTGCGTGAATTGGCGCACGCCTTCCACACGTGGTATCACGGCACGCCGGTGCTGGTGGAAGATGCCGCCGAGCGCGATGCCAAGCTGACGCTGGCGGTCGCGGCCCAGCAGGTCCTGGCCAACGGCCTCGAGATCCTGGGCGTCGGCGCCCCGGAAAAAATGTAAGGGCGCCCAGCGCCCGCCAGCAGTGATCGGAGAAGTGGTGAATGGCAGCACGACGCGGTAAGAGTCAGGCGCGACGCAATACCGGAAACGGCACGCCCGGCTGGGTGTGGCTGGTGGCCGGTGCCGCGATTGCGGCGGTGGTGTTCCTGGCGGTCCCGGGCCTGTTCAAGAAGGACGGGGACGGGTTCCTGCGCGTCGGTCCGCGGCCCAACCCGGACGCGCAGCCGGCCCCGGTCGCCGATGCCGACGTGGACGCGCCGGCGGAGACGCCCAAGCCGGCCACCGCGCCGGCGCCGGCCAAGCCGGCCGATGCGCAGACCCAGTACGACTTCTACACCCTGCTCCCGGGCAAGGAAGTGCAGATGTCCGATGCCGAGCTGGCCGCCAGCGCGCGCGCCGAGGAGGCCGCACGCGCACGCGCGGCGCTGGAGGGCAAGCCGGTACCGCCGGCGGCCACCGCCCCGGCCACGCCGGTGACGGCCGTCGCCCCGGCCACGGTGGCGGCAGCCACCCCGCCCGCCGCCACGACCGCGCCGCTGCCCGACAGCCGCAACCCCGTGCCGCTGCCGGAGACGGCACCGGCACGCCCGGCCGCCCCGGCCGCCGCACCCGCGGCACCGGCCGGCACCGCAGCGGTGGCGACGCCTGCCACCCCGGCCCCGGCGGCCGTCGAGAATGGCCGCTACATCCTGCAGGCCGGCTCGTTCGGCGCCTCCGGCGACGCCGAGTCGACCAAGGCCAAGCTGGCGATGATCGGCCTGACCGCACGCGTGGAATCGGCCGAGATCGGCGGCAAGACCGTCTACCGCGTGCGGATGGGGCCGTACGGCACCGCCAGCGAGCTGGCCGAGGCCAAGCAGAAGCTCACCGGCAGCGGCCTGCCGGCGATCGCGATCAAGGCCCAGTAGCAGATAGCCGGTGGACGCAGGCTTCGCGCGGCACGACGGGTGACGCCTGCCGGGCGTCGCGCCACGCCCTCCGCCGCGCGCCATCGACTCGACAGGCTCGCCTGCGGCTCCCGGACGCGGCTTGTGCCGTCCTCCTGATGGCCGCGTGGCCGCACGCCCCTGCTCCCTCCATTCCGGTCGGGGTGTGGAGGCGGCGTACCCGTCCCCTGCACCACAGGGGCAAGCCCAGGACTCCCGAGTCCGGCGATGGGTGTGTGCGTCCATCCATTGCACGAACCACTGAAGCTCGACTGAGCTCGGGTCGCGACTTCGCTTAGATATTTTGTACCGCGTGGTACAGTTTATGGATCGAGCGAATCAGGCGTATCCATCGATGCGCTTACCTCCCCTACCCGCCACGCCGAGGTTCGCAGTTGTCGCTGCACCGAATGCCAGGCCCTGTCCGGAGCACCCCTGCATGAGCTTTGCCACCGTGAACCCGTATACCGGGGAACGACTCAAGACCTTCCCCAGCGTGACTTCCGAGCAGATCGGGACGGCGATCGATGCCGCCGATACCGCGTTCAAGTCGTGGAAGAAGACCTCCTTCGCGGCACGCGCGGCCGTGATGCAGAAGGCCGCCGAACTGCTGCGCGCCCAGCGCGACGAGTACGCCAAGCTGCTGACCCTGGAGATGGGCAAGCTGATCGGCGAAGCCCGCGCCGAGGTTGATCTGTCGGCCGACATCTTCGAGTACTACGCCCGCAATGCCGAGCGGCTGCTGGCCCCCGAGAAGCTGCCGGTCGCCGATCCCGCCGAAGGCGACGCGGTGCTGGTGCATGAACCGCTCGGCGTGCTGCTGGCGATCGAGCCCTGGAACTTTCCGTACTACCAGGTCGCGCGGATCATCGCCCCGCAGCTGTCGGCCGGCAACACGGTGCTGCTCAAGCATGCCTCCAACGTGCCGCAAGCGGCCGCGACCACCCAGACGCTGATGCGCGAGGCCGGCCTGCCGGAGGGCGCCTTCATCAATCTCTACCTCGGCCATGACGACGTCGAGCAGGTGCTCAAGGATCCGCGTGTGCACGGCGTGGCATTGACCGGATCGGAGGGCGCTGGCGCCGCGGTGGCCGGCGTGGCCGCCAAGTATCTGAAGAAGTCCACGCTGGAGCTCGGCGGCGCCGACGCGTTCGTGGTGCTGGCCGATGCGGACCTGGCCAAGACGGTGAAGTGGGCGGTGTTCGGCCGCCATTGGAACGGCGGACAGGTGTGCGTGTCGTCCAAGCGCATGATCATCGAGGACAGCCTGTACGATCGCTTCGTGGAGCAATACGCCGCGGGTGTGGCCGCGCTCAGGGCCGGCGACCCCTTCGATCCGCAGACCACGCTGGCGCCCCTGTCCTCGCAGCGTGCCGCCGACCAGCTCAAGCAGCAGATCCGCGATGCCGTGGCCCAGGGAGCCACGGCCACCGAAGTCGGCCCGAAGGTGCCGGCCCAGGGCGCGTTCGTGCAGCCGACCCTCCTCACCGACCTGGCCGAAGACAACCCGGCCCGTCATTGGGAATTCTTCGGCCCGGTCTCGATGCTGTTCCGCGCCAAGGACGAGGACGACGCGATCCGCATCGCCAACGATTCGCCGTTCGGTCTGGGCGGCTCGGTGTTCAGCGCCGATCCGCAGCACGGCCGTCGCGTGGCCGAGCAGATCTCCACCGGCATGGTGTTCGTCAACCATCCAACCATGGTCAAGGCCGACCTGCCGTTCGGCGGCGTGCGCCGCTCCGGCTACGGCCGCGAACTGATCGGCCTGGGGATCAAGGAGTTCGTCAACCACAAGCTGATCGACGTGGTGGACATCGACGCACCATTCTGACGCACCTGCCGGATGCCGGTGACAGGCCCCGACCCGGACCGTGGAGGCAACTCCGCGGCCCATTCGCTGCGCATCGGGCGGGGCTACGCAACATATGCCGCAGACGGTGTCCCGGAGCATCGGGGCGTGGTCCTCGCCGGCAATGCCGGGGGCGATGCCGCCGCGATGATGCGAGAATCCAACGCATCCCCTACCGAGGCCCCCGCGATGTCCAAGACCGTCCTGATCACCGGCGCCACCTCCGGCTTCGGCGCCGCCGCCGTCCGCCGCTTCGCCACGGCCGGCTGGCGTGTCGTCGCCACCGGCCGCCGCGCCGAGCGCCTGCAGGCGCTGGCCGACGAACTGCCCTCGGCGCAGGTGCACGTGGCCGCGTTCGACATCCGCGACGAGGATGCGCTTGCGGCCGCGCTCGATGCGCTGCCGCCGGCGTTCGCCGGCATCGACGTGCTGGTCAACAACGCCGGCCTCGCGCTGGGCACCGCCCCGGCGCAGCAGGCCGACCTGGCGCAGTGGCGGCAGATGATCGACACCAACGTGACCGCACTGGTGACGCTGACGCACCGGCTGCTGCCCACCCTGATCGAGCGCCGCGGCGCCATCCTCAACATCAGCTCGGTCGCGGCCACCTACCCGTATACCGGCGGCAACGTCTACGGCGGCACCAAGGCGTTCGTACGCCAGTTCTCGCTGGGGCTGCGCTCGGACCTGCACGGCACCGGCGTGCGCGTCACCTCGATCGAGCCGGGCATGGCCGAGACCGAGTTCACCCTGGTGCGCACCGGCGGCAACCAGCAGGCCTCGGACACGCTCTACGGCGGCGCCGAGCCGATGACCGCCGAAGACATCGCCGAGCAGATCTTCCACGTCGCCACGCTGCCGCCGCACCTCAACATCAACCGGCTGGAGCTGATGCCGGTGAGCCAGTCGTTCGCCGGTTTCCAGGTCGCTCGCCGGCCCGCCTGACACGCCGGCCGTTGCCGGCCGCTGACGCGCGCCGGCAGGTGGGGCTGCAGTGGAAGTCGTGGCCTCGGTGTCGCCGGCAAAGCCCTGGCCCTGCGCAGGCCCTCGGGGCTGAACTCCGGGGCAGGTGCCCTGACCGGCAACGCCGCTTCCACCCGCGCCGCCGCGCGGCAACGCCCACGTTGCCGCTAACCGGCGGCCCGGTCCAGGGGCACGCGCCGCGGCCCCGGGGCCGCGCGCAGCAGCCGCCCGCGCAAGCGCAGGCACGGCCGCTCCACGGCGTAGTGCAGCAATGCCCCGGCCAGCAGGGTCGCCAGCGCATAGGCGCAGAACGCCAGCAGCGGATGGCCCTGGAGCGCGTCCCCGGCGGTGCGCTCGACCAGGCGGAACACCGCCTTGTGCACCAGGTACAGGCTGTACGAGGCGGCCGCGATCCAGCCCACGCCGGGCAGCGCGCGGCGGCCGATCACGCTGGACCTGCCGGCCGCGGCGAACACCAGCAGCGCCAGGGCCGCCGACAGCACGGGCCAGCCCAGCACGTTGCCGCTCAGCCCGGTGCGTTCGCGGAACAGCCACAGCGCGACGGCCAGCAGCGCCAGCCCCGCCAGCACGCAGGCATCGGCATGCCGCTGCAGGCGCGCCCAGTGCAGGGGCCGGTGGACCTTGAAGGCGGCGAGCATGATGCCGGCCAGCAGGCCGTCGAGCCGGTTCCAGGTCGGGTAGTAGATGTCCTCGACGAACCAGTTGCGCTCCATCGCCCCACGCGCCTGCGCGGCCGCATCGTGGATCCAGACGCTGCAGCGCAGCAGCATGCCGGCGGCCACGAGCGCCAGGCACAGCCGCACGAAGCCGCGCGCGCTCAGGCGTCCGGCGCAGGCGACCGCCAGCAGCGGGAACACCAGGTAGAAGTGCTCCTCCACGCACAGCGACCAGATCTGCGAGAACGCCGGATTGCGGTAGTCCGCGGTGACGTTGAACAGGAAGAACACGAACTTCCACCATGGCTCCATCCGCGGCACCTCGCGGATCGCCGGCCACCACAGGTACAGCGCCAGCATGACCCAGAACGCCGGCAGGATGCGCAGCGCGCGCCGCAGGTAGAAGTCGCCGAAGCGCAGGCGTTCGCCGCGCGCCAGCGGTGCCAGCACCTGGGTACCGATCAGGAAGCCGCTCAGCACGAAGAACAGATCCACGCCCATCCAGCCGTAGCGCGACAGCCAGGTCCAGCCCGGGGCCAGGTCGCCGATGAGATAGGTATGGAACAGCATCACCCAGACGATGGCGATGCTGCGCAGCAGGTCGAGACCGGGAAGGCGTTGTGGGGGGGACACGATCAGCAGGGTCGCGAGGGCGAGGACGATCTTACCCGCAGACTTCGGGGCGGGCGCGCACGCTGCCGCGGTCCGAACCCGCCCCGGATCACGGCCGGCATCGCCGCAGCGCTCGGCGGCGGCGCGCCGGCGCGGCCTCGGCAGGTCCCCGCGGATGCGCGGCAGCGTCTGCTGCGCGGGCAGCGCCGCACGCTCGGGCGGCAGCCGCAAGGGGCGCAGGTCGCGGCGGCGAGCGGCAGGCGTTGCGCGCAGGCGACGTTCGCCATCCGCTCGCCCCTGCCGCCGGCCCGGACGCTGGCATACCCGAGGGCGGCAGCCCCCGGCGCCGGCCGGACCTGCCGGCTCAGGTCGCGACCGGCACGTCCGGCCGCGTCGCCGAGGCCGCCGGCAGCAGTTCCCAGCGCGCGAGCTGGTCCACTGCCGTGGCCACGCCGTCCTCGCCGCGGACGCGCTCGCCGAGCCGGCGCGCGGCCTCGCGCATCGCCGGCTGCACGGCCTGGCGCAAAGCCGCGACCAGGGTCGCCGCATCCAGCCTGCGGCGGGACAGCGCAGGCGGCGCCACGCCCTGCTGCGCCAGGCAATGCGCCCAGAACGGCTGGTCGCCGTAGAACGGGATCACCACCGACGGGATCCCGGCCGTGGCCGCCGCACCGGTGGTCCCGGCGCCGCCGTGATGGACCGCCGCGGCCATGCGCGGGAACAGCCAGTCGTGCGGCGCCTGGTCGATATGCAGGATGCGCGGGTCGCCCGGCCCTCCCGCCTCGGCAGCGAGGCCGCCCCAGCCGCTGGCCAGCACCGCGCGCAGGCCGCTCAGGCGCACGGCCTCGGTCACCAGCGCGGTGAAGGCCCGCGCGTCGAGGCTGGTCATGCTGCCGAACCCGACGTAGACCGGCGCCGGCCCGGCCTCCAGGAACGCCTGCAGCGCCGCCGGTGGCTGCCATTGCGCGTGCTGCAGCTGCCAGTAGCCGCAGATCCGGGCGGTGGCGGGCCAGTCGGCCGGGCGTGGCAGCACCTGATCGCTGAAGCCGTACAGCACCCTGACCCGGTCCGGCTGGCTGAAATAGGGCCCGTACCACGGGTAGGGCGGCAGGCCGAGCTGCGGGCGCACGCTGCCGTTGATGGCCGGCCGCATCACCTGCCAGACCACCAGCCGCAGCAACTGGTAGGCCGCCAGGCTGAGCGCCCCCGGCAGGCGCCGCGCCGCCATCATCAACGGCGGCAGGCGTCGCGACACCGTGAGCGGCTGCAGCTGCGCGAATGCCACCGGGATCGCGTAGGCCTCGCCGAGCGCGGTCGCCAGCAGGCTGGCGTTGCCGGTGCCCAGCAGCAGTCCGGCGTCGGCGCAGGCCGCGCGGCCCTGGGCCGCCCAGTCCTGCGCCCAGGCGGCGATGCGCGCGCGGAAGATGCGCAGCATCGCCCACCAGTCCAGGCCGCGCTCGGCGATGGTGCGATCGCTCTCGAGCAAGGCCTGGAAGTCGCCGCTGAGGGGATGGAAGTCGATGCCGTGGCCGCGGATCATCTCGGCGAAGTTGGCGCTGGTGAGCATGCGCACCGCCTGGCCGCGGCGTTGCAGGCCCAGTGCCAGCGCCAGCAGCGGGCGGATGTCGCCCTGGGTGCCGAGGGTGATGATGACCACCGGCGCGTCCGCGGACGGCACGCGGACGGACTCACGCATGGGCCACCCCCGGCAGTCGGCGCTGCAGGTGGTGCCGCAGCGCCTCGGCGATCGCCGGGGCGTGCGCGGGCGCCAGCATCGACTGGTGATCGCTGGCGAGGGCCCGGTGCTCCAGCGAACGGACGTAGCCGTGCCAGGCATCGGGGCGATAATCCATGACCGCGGACAGGTCGAGCTCGGGCCTGACCGCGGCCTCCAGGAACAGCAGGTCCACGTCCACCCGTGCAGGGCGGTAGCGTCGCGCCAGGTCCAGATGGCGATGGGCCAGCGTCCCGATGTTGCCCAGCAGCTGCGGTTCGTCCGCCAGCAGCTGGCGCACCAGCGGCAGCGACAGCAGGCCGTAGTGCTCGCATACCAGGGTGGCCATTTCCTCGGTGGTGGCCGGCGCCGGCTGGCCGGCTGCGGGCCGCAGGCCGAGGAAGCGCGCGGCCGCCTGCACGCGCTGGGCCTCGTCCAGCGCCACCGCGTCGTGCCGGTGCGGGTAGGTGTCGAGCATGACCAGCAGGTCGACGTGCTCGCCGGCGGCGCGGATCGAAGCGGCGATGGCGTGCGCGATCAGCCCACCCAGCGACCATCCCAGCAGCCGGTAAGGGCCGTGCGGCTGGATCGCGCGGATCCGGGCCAGGTAGGCCAGGGCGAGTTCCTCGATGCTGCCGGGCAGGGTCTCGGGTGCGCGCAGTGCGGGAGATTGCAGCGCATGCACCGGCCAGCGCGGATCGAGCCGGCCGAGCAGGCTCAGGTAGGACCATCCCAGGCCGACCACCGGATGGATGCAGAACAGCGCCGGCTGCGAGGGATCGCCGGCACGCAGGTGCAGCACGTCGCCGAGCGGGTCGCTCGCGCTTCCGGCGGCCGGGCCACGGCGTCTCAGCGCCGTGGCCATCCCCACGATGGTGGAGGCCTGGAACAGGCTGGCCAGCGGCAGCTCGACGCCGAAGCGGTCCGGGAACTGCGCCATCAGCTCGGCGGCCCGCAGCGAATCGCCACCGAGCTCGAAGAAGTTGTCGTGCACGCCGACGCGGGTCACGCCGAGCAGGGATTGCCACAGTTCGGCCAGCTGGATCTCCAGCGCATCGCGCGGGGCGACATAGGCGCGTGCGGCCGGGGTGTCGGGCGGCGGCAGCGCCTTGCGGTCGACCTTGCCGTTCGGCGTCAGCGGCAGTGCCCGCAGCGGCACGAATGCGGACGGCACCATGGCCTCGGGCAGCTGCCCCTGCAGGAACTCGCGCAACATCTCGGCCGGCGGCGACGCCGCTGCCTCGCGGCCCACCACGTACGCCACCAGTTGCACGCCGCCCTGCCGGTCGGCATGGCCGACCACGAGCGCGTCGGCCACCGCCGGGTGCCGCACCAGCACCGCCTCTATCTCGCCCGGTTCCACGCGGTGGCCACGGACCTTGAGCTGGCCGTCGGCCCGGCCGACGAACTCCAGCACGCCGTCCTCGCACCAGCGCACCAGGTCCCCGGTCCGGTACATGCGCGCGCCGGGGCGGAACGGGTCGGGCAGGAAGCGCTCGTGGCTGAGCTGCGGCTGGCGGCGGTAGCCCTTGGCCACGCCCGCGCCGCCGATGTAGAGCTCGCCGGTCGCACCGACCGGCAACAACTGCCTGCGTGCGTCGAGGACATAGACCTGGGTATTGGCGAGCGGGCGGCCGATCGGTGGCACCGAGGCCGCGTCGGCCGCATGCAGCGGCATGATCGTGGACCACACCGTGGTCTCGGTGGGCCCGTAGAGCTGGGTGAGCCGGGCCACGCGCGGGCGCAACCGGGCCGCCCACTCGCCGCTGAGCGCCTCGCCTCCCACCAGCGCGTGCACCGCCGCCAGATCGACCGTCTCGCTGGCCAGCAGGATGCGCCACAACGAGGGCGTGCCCTGCATCACGGTGATGCGCTGCTGCGCCAGCAGCGCGGCAAGGGCCACCGGGTCGCGCGCCAGGCCGCCGTCGGCGATCACCACGCACGACCCGGTCAGCAGCGGCAGGTACAGCTCCAGCCCGGCGATGTCGAAGGTCAGCGTGGTCAACGCGAGCAGGCGGTCCTCGCGACCCAGCCCGAGCTCGCGCTGCATCGACAGCAGGAAGTTGGCCAGGCTGCGATGGCTGACCTCCACGCCCTTGGGGCGACCGGTCGAGCCCGAGGTGTAGAGCACGTAGGCGGTGTCGTCGGCCGCGGTGCGCGGCGCGGCCACCGGCAGGGCGTCGTCCTGCCGCGGGTCGAGCCAGACCATGCCGCCGAGCACGTAGCGCGCGCGCAGCGCCGGCTCGCACACCACGGCGATGGCGCCGGCGTCGTCGAGCATGCGCAGGTTGCGTTCGGCCGGGCCGTCGGGATCCAGCGGCAGGTAGGCCGCGCCGGTCCACATCACCGCCAGCAGCACCACCAGCAACTGCTCGCTGCGCGGCAGCGCCAGGGCGACGATGTCGCCCGGCAGTACGCCGTCGGCGATCCACTGCGAGGCCAGCCGGCCACTGCGCGCGCACAGCGTGCGATAGTCCAGGACGCGATCGCGATAGTGCACGACCACCGTGTCCGGATGCGCCGCGGCCCGCTGCAGCAGCCAGTGCGGCAGCGTGGCCGGCTCCGGCAGCGCGACGTCGGTGGCGTTCCAGTCGTGCAGCAGGCATCGGCGCTCGTCCGCGCACAGCAGGTCGATGTCGCCCAGCGTCTGCGCGGGATCCCGCAGCACCTGCGCGGCCAGGCGCTCCAGGCGCCGGCAGTGCGCCCGGATCTCGGCCGCGTCGTACAGCGCCGGATTGGCGTCCAGGTCGAACCGCAGCGGGTCGCCGTTGCCGCGTTCGTAGAAGAAGATGGTCAGGTCCTCGGCCGAGCCGTTGGACAGGTTGTGCGGCACCGCACGCGTTCCACCGAAATCCAGCGCGTAGTCGAAGGCCTCCACGTTGACCGCCAGCCGCGACAGCTGCTGCTCCTGCCCCACCAGCCCCTGGTCGCGGCGGATGTCCTCGTAGCGGTACTGCTGGTGCCGCAACGCCTGCTTCACCACCGAGGACACCTGGGGAAGCAGGGTGTGGAACGGTTCCTCCGGGCGCATCGACAGCCGGATGAACACCGCGTTGGCGACCATGCCCGGCGTGCTGCGGTAGCGCGCGTTGACCCGGCCGGTCACCGGCATACCGAAGATCAGGTCGTCGGCCCCGGTGAGACGGTGGTAGTAGGCGCCGACGAGCGCGATCAGCACCTGCGGCAGGCTGGCCCCGTGCGCGCGCCCGAGCTCGCGCAACGCCGCCACCTGGACGCTGGCGATTTCGCCGCTGCCACGCAGCAGGCCGCCGCGCGAGGTACCCGACCGCCGCGCCAGCGTGACCGCCGGCGGAGGATCGGCCAGGGTCTGGCGCCAGTAGTCGCGGTCGCGCCGGTAGCGGTCCGAGGCCCGATAGGCGACCTCCATCTCACCGAGTGCCGCCATCGGCCCGGCCGTGCAGGGCGGCGGCTCGGTGCCGGCCGCGCGTGCGCTGTAGATCTGGGCCAGCCGCTGCGCCACCATGCCGCCGGCGTATCCGTCCACCACCAGGTGGTTCACGATCTGCACCCAGAGATGGTGCTCGGCAGCGAGCCGCAGCAGGGCGCAGGTCCACAAAGGGCCGTTGGCCAGGTCGTCCGCCTGCGCGAGGTCCTCGGCGATCCAGCGGTCGGCCGCTTCGCGCGGCGCCAGCGCGCCCGACAGGTCGATCAGGGGGATGGCATGGCCGTAATCGGAATCCACGATCTGCCGCGGCGTGCCGTGTTCCTCGACGATGCGTACCCGGGTGTTGTCGAATTCGCGGGCGACCTGCCGCGACGCCGCCAGCAGCAGGCGCGCATCGATGGGGCCGCGCAGTTCCAGCGCCTCGGCCATCTTCAGCGAGGTATGGGGATTGAGCTTCTGTCCGATCCACAGTCCCCGCTGCGCCGTCGTCAGCGGCAGCGAGGCGTCGACCACTAGGTGGTTGGCGTCGAATAGAGTCATGGTGTCGAACCTTGCTCGAAGGGAGAAAGCGGCACGCGCACACGGCGGCAGCCATGCACGCGGGGCGTCCTTGGTTCTAGTCATGTGAGAGGGGAGCGCCTCCTTGCAGGCATGCGGTCAGAGGAAAAAGCGCTGCCGCGCGTGCGCTCCAGAACGAGCGCACGTTGCGGGTCCGATACCGAAGCCATCACCGGCTGGGCCGCCGATCCGCTGGCGAAAACCGCGCCATCGCCGTGAGGCATGACTGCGATACTAGGGGCTCGCGCTGGGCGTTAACGTGCAAAAAATCACACTCCGTCCCTCGCAATCGCGTGTTTTCGCGACCCGTGCCACAAGATGCGAAAGAAACTTCGCGCGGCGCAGCGCGCTCATCGCGCGGAGACATGCGATGCGGTGCGGATATCTCCCCATCGTGCTCATACGCGTATCCGTGCCCGCGTTCGCCAGAGCGGCGAAGTACGGCCGCGCCCTCAGATCGGACGCGGACGCGCACGCCGCGAAGCGAACCGCCGGGCCGGCGTCAGGCCGTCTGCACCACGCGCGCCTTCGCGCACAGCGGATAGCTCGCGAGAAAATCCGCAGTCGCCTCGCGCATCGCCTCGAACGAGCGCCCATGCAGGTACAGCGCCGTCTCCGACGGACCCTGCCAGTAGCTCATCACCATGCCCTGGCCTTCGACCAGCCGATCCAGTTCCGCGTAGACGTGGTTCACGTCGCACTCGGCGTACACCGCGTCCGGCAGGTCGGTGCCGTTGAGATAGACCGCCATCGCCTCGGACGCACCGAACGCCAGCGGCGCGCGGCCGTCGTCGAACACCAGCCGCGAACCCCGGGTCGCGCCCAGGCGGTCGAGCACCCCGGTCAGGGCCTCGATCGAGGCCGGGTCGCCGGACGCCAGCGCAACCTCGATGTCGCCGCGCTCGACCTCGCCGATCGGACTGACCGCGGTGCCGCCCCCGAGGATCTCGCCCAGGCCGTGCTCGGCCAGGATCCCGGCCAGCGGGTCCTCGAACAGCTCGCCACGGTGCATCGGCTGCAGGCGGGCGTTGAGTTCGACCGTGAGCCGCAGGGGCGCGGCAGCCGCGGACGAGGCAGAAAACGAGGTCGTCATGGAATCCTTTGCGTGGGCGTGGGCGTGGACGCGGGGCGGTCAGCCCAGCGGTTCGTCCGACAGGTAGGTGTAGCCGGTGAGCCCGGTCTCCAGCGCGTCGGCCAGTTCCTGCGCACGCGCGGGCGGCAGCTGCGCGGCGGCGATGCGCTCAGCATAGGTCGCGCGCAGCTCGTCCAGGCGGTAGCCGACATAGTCCAGCATCACGTCGGTGGTGTCGCCGCGGCGCTGCTGCACGATGCGGTAGCCGTCGCCTTCGACCACCACTTCCACCGCGTCGGTGTCGCCGAACAGGTTGTGGATGTCGCCGAGGATCTCCTGGTAGGCCCCCACCAGGAAGAAGCCGATGCGGTAGCTCTCGCCGGGCCGCAGCGCATGCAGCGGCAGCGAGCTGTCCAGGCTCTCGTTCTCGACGTAGGTCTTGACCATGCCGTCGGAATCGCAGGTCATGTCGGCGATGATGCCGCGGCGCTGCGGCGCCTCGTCCAGGCGCTCGATCGGCACGATCGGGAACACCTGGTCGATCGCCCAGACGTCCGGGATCGATTCGAACACGCTGAAATTGACGAAATACTTGTCCACCAGCCGCTCGTTGAGCTCGTCCAGCACCGGGCGGTGGCTCTTCTCGTCGAAGCTCAGGCGGGCCCGCACGCCGTGGGCGATCGCATAGAACAGGTCGTCGATGCGCGCCCGGTGGGTCAGGTCGATCTGGCCCAGCGCATAGGCGCTCAGCCCCTCGGCATGGAAGTGCTGCGCCTCCTGGAACAGCTCGACCGCCGGCCGCACGTCCAGCTCGTCGTGGATCTCGCGCAGGTGGCGGATCGCGGCCGGCTCGTCGTCGTGCGCGTCGGGCACGCGGCCCTCCGGGGCCTGCTCCACCTCCGAGACGTTGGCGATCAGCACCGCATGGTGCGCGGTCATCGCGCGCCCGCACTCGGTGACGATGCGCGGCGGCGGCAGCCCGTGCTCCTCGCAGGCGCTGGCCAGCGGCTGCACGATGTTGCTGGCGTAGGAATGCAGGCCGTAGTTGATCGAACAGTAGCTGCGCGAACGCGTGCCTTCGTAGTCGATGCCCAGGCCGCCGCCGACGTCGACGTGGCTGATCCTGGCGCCCAGGCGCGACAGCTCGACGAAGTAGCGGGTCGCCTCGCGCATGCCGTTGGCGATGTCGCGCACGTTGGAGATCTGCGAGCCCATGTGGAAATGCAGCAGGTTCAGGCTGTCGGCGTACTCGGTGTCGCGCAGCGACTTCCACAGGTCCAGCACCTGGCGCGGCGACAGCCCGAACTTGGCCTTGTCGCCGCCGCTGTTCTGCCACTTGCCCGCGCCCAGCGAGGCCAGGCGCATGCGCACGCCCAGGCCCGGGCGCACGTCCAGCGCGCGCGCTTCCTCCAGCACCAGCTTCAGCTCGGACGGCTTCTCGATGACGATGAAGGTCTGCAGCCCGAGCTTGCGCCCGATCAGCGCCAGCCGGATGTACTCGCGGTCCTTGTAGCCGTTGCAGACGATCAGCCCGCCCGGGCGCGACAGCGCCAGCACCGCCATCAGCTCCGGCTTGCTGCCGGCCTCCAGGCCGAAGCCCTCGCCGTGGTGCGACGCCAGCGTGCCCGCCACGCCGCGGTGCTGGTTGACCTTGATCGGGTACACCGCGGTGTAGCCGCCGGCGTAGTCCCAGTCGGCCTGGGCCTGCGCGAAGGCGGCCTGCAGCTTGCCCAGGCGCTGGCCGAGGATGTCGGGGAAGCGCACCAGCAGCGGCAGCTTGGCGCCGGCCGCGCGCGCGGCGTCCACCACCTCGGGCAGCGAGACCGCCGGGCCCGGGCCGCCGGTGGGGCTGACCACCACGTGCCCGGCGTCGTTCACATCGAAGTACCCGTCGGCCCAGTGCGGGATCGAGTAGGTCTTGCGGGCTTGGTCCGCGGACCAGGAGGTGCTTGCAGTCATGGTTGTTCGCTGTGGCTGGCGCGTGGCGACGCGTTCTTCATTGCCGCGGCGGGAATCCCCGCCGCGGCGCGGACGCGCATTCTACAAGCAGCGGTCGGCGCCGGCCGTTACAATGCGCGCCGCGCCGCGGGCGCCCGGCTAGGCGGCCGGCCGCCCCGGCGACGGGCGGCTGCCGCGCCCCGCCCGGGCGAACGCTTCCGGCAGGGCCCCGGCCCCGCGTCCCCTTACGCTTCTCTGCGCCGCCCCGCGGCGATGGCCACTTCCCCAGGAACCACCATGACCTCTTCCGACAACTGGTACATCGAACACTTCCAGCCCACCGGCTCGGCCATCGGCTACCGTGTCAGCGCCAAGCTGGACGAGGTGCAGTCGCCCTTCCAGAAGATCGAGATCTACCAGACCACCGACTGGGGCCGGCTGATGGTGATCGACGGCGCGGTGATGCTGACCAGCCGCGACAACTTCTTCTACCACGAGATGATCAGCCACCCGGCGCTGTTCACCCATGCCGCGCCCAAGCGCGTGGTGATCATCGGCGGCGGCGATTGCGGCACCCTGCGCGAGGTGCTCAAGCACCCGGGCGTGGAGCGCGCCACCCAGTGCGACATCGACGAGCAGGTCACGCGGATGTCGGAGAAGCACTTCCCCGAGCTGTGCGAGTCCAACGCCGACCCGCGCGCCGAGTTGCTGTTCGACGACGGCGTGGCCTACATGGCCAACTGCCCGGCCGGCAGCGTGGACCTCGTCATAGTCGATTCGACCGATCCGGTCGGTCCGGCCGAGGGCCTGTTCAACAAGGCCTTCTACGAGAGCTGCTTCCGCGCGCTGAAGGACGACGGCCTGCTGGTGCAGCAGTCCGAATCGCCGCTGGCGCTGCTGGACCTGATCCAGGACATGCGCACCGAGATGGGCAAGGCCGGATTCGGCTCGTTCAAGACCCTGCCGTTCCCGCAGCCGTGCTACCCCACCGGCTGGTGGAGCGTGACCGTGGCCGCCAAGGCCGCCGGGGCCGATTTCGCCTTCCGCCAGGCCGATGCGGCCGGCAAGGGCTTCGACACGTTGTACTACAGCGCCCACCTGCACACCGGCGTGCTGGTTGCCCCGCCGTTCGTGGCCCGGGCCCTGGGCGAGTAAGCCGGCCGGTCCGTCGCCGGCCGGGTCATCGCGCCCGGCACGGCGATGCCGGCGGCAGTGGCCGGGCGGCGCGGACGGCACCGCCGTGCCCCTTGGGACGGCGGCTCCACGCCCGTGC
The DNA here is from genome assembly GCA_037145635.1 of Lysobacteraceae bacterium USHLN149. Lineage (GTDB taxonomy): Bacteria > Pseudomonadota > Gammaproteobacteria > Xanthomonadales > Xanthomonadaceae > JAATFS01. The sequence goes on along the minus strand of JBBCXB010000010.1, from coordinate 61,388 downwards.
GGTCCCCTACCACGGGCCACGCCCCTGACTCTAGGGCTTCGTGGCCGCGCGTGGCGGCGTCCACCGCCGCGCCCCGGCCCTCTCTAGCGGCCCGAGGTCTGCGGAAAGAGGCCATCGCGGCCACCGCGGGCCCTTGGCCAGGCACGCCTGCCGATCGTTCCAGCATCGGAACATTGCATTTTTTTAACAATTAGAATTTGAAGACTCTGGAGTTTTAAAATTCATGGCGGTCCCGGTCACTCGGCCGGCCGGCCCCCTCCGCCTTTCCGCAGCGATGCGCCCAGCGCCCTTCCGGCCTGGAGAAGCCATGAATGCCCAGATCCTCAGTGTCGCCCCCGACCCGTGCCGTGCCCCTGTCCTGCTGAAGGAAGGCACCCGCCTGCTCGAGCCCCACGTCTACCGCACCGACGTCGGCGGCCAGCCGGCCGTGGTCAAGGACTACGGCCGCTACCGCTGGACCCCGCTGTGGCCGGTCGCGCGCCTGATGGTCCGCCACGAGGCGCGGATGCTGCAGCGGCTGCAGGGCTGGCGCCATGCCCCCGCGCTGGTCGGCACGCTGGGCAGCCTGGCGCTGGGCATGGAGTTCATCCCGGGCGAGACGCTGAGCGCCAGCGCCGCGGTGGGGCAGGACGTGTTCCAGCAGCTGCAGGCGGCGCTGCGCCGGCTGCACGCGGCCGGCATCACCCACAACGACCTGCACGGCACCAACGTCATGCTCAGCGCCGGCGTGCCGGTGCTGATCGACTTCACCTCGGCCTGGCGCTTCCCGCGCTGGTTGCGGCGCACCCCGCTCTCGCGCCAGCTGCGCCGCAGCGACGTGGCCAACCTGCAGAAGATGCGCCAGCGCCTGACCGGCATCGCCCCGACCCGCGAAGAGGCCGCGCTGACCGCCGAGCCGGGCTGGGTGCGGGGCGTGCGCAACGGCTGGAAGCGTTTCTATCGCCGCCTCAAGGGCGCGCGTTGAGGGCGTAGCGACCACGGGCCCGGCGTGGCGCAGGGCAGGCCTGGGGCCTGGCGCCACCTCGCGCACGCGACCGGTGCGCGCCCGGGACCGCTCCGTTCGGCGCGGCCCGCGCCCTGCCGGCGCGACCGCGCGCGAGCCGGCGCTACAGCGCGTCCGCGTCCAGCTCGCCGGTGCGGATGCGCACCACGGTGCCCAGGTCGTACACGAACACCTTGCCGTCGCCGATCTTGCCGGTGCCGGCCGCCTTGACGATGGCCTCGACCACCCGCTCGGCCTGCTCGTCGGTGACCGCAACCTCGATCTTCACCTTGGGCAGGAAGTCCACCACGTACTCGGCCCCCCGATACAGCTCGGTATGGCCCTTCTGGCGGCCGAAGCCCTTGACCTCGGTGACGGTGATGCCGGCCACCCCGCAACCGGCGAGCGCTTCGCGCACGTCGTCCAGCTTGAACGGTTTGACGATGGCCATGATCATTTTCATCGGGCATTCCCCTGGGATAGCGCGGCGCGCAGCATAGCGCGCGCGGGCACAAGTCTCACCCTCCGCGCGCGCGCCTGCCGACGCCGCAATGGGATTATCCTTACCGCCTGTCGCTTGCACCCGCCGATGGTTTGCCCGCCCCGGTCCACCTAGGCTTTCTCACGGACCCGCGGAGAACCTCCATGATCGACCTCAACCATCTCGACGACCTCGCCCGCCGCCTCAGCGACCTGGTGCCCCCCGGGCTGCGCCAGTCGCGCGAGGAACTGCAGGGCACCTTCAAGGGCGCGCTGCAGGCCGGCCTGGCCAAGCTGGACCTGGTGACGCGCGAGGAGTTCGACGTGCAGCGTGCAGTGCTGCTGCGCACGCGCGAGAAGCTGGACGCCCTGGAGAAGGCCGTCGCCGCGCTGGAGGCGCGGCCGGCGGCGGACCTTCCCCCGACCCCCTGAGCGTGCCGCCGTGAGCCTGGCGCTGGTGCACAGCCGTGCCCGCGCGGGGGTGCACGCGCCTCCCGTGCGGGTCGAGGTCCACCTTTCGGGCGGCCTGCCGGCCACCCATATCGTCGGCCTGCCCGAGGCTGCGGTGCGCGAATCCCGCGACCGCGTCCGCGCCGCCCTGCTGTGCGCCCAGTTCGAGTTTCCTGCGCGGCGCATCACCATCAACCTGGCCCCGGCCGACCTGCCCAAGGAAGGTGGCCGCTTCGACCTGCCGATCGCGCTGGGCATCCTGGCGGCCAGCGGCCAGATCGACCGCCAGGTGCTGGCCGACTACGAATTCATCGGCGAGCTGGCGCTGACGGGGGAACTGCGCGCGGTGGACGGCGCGCTGCCGGCCGCCGTGGCCGCCGGCCGGGCCGGGCGCAGGATGATCGTGCCGGACGGCAACGGCGCCGAGGCCGCCATCGCCGGGCAGGTGCAGGCGCATACCGCGCGCACCCTGCTGGAAGTGTGTGCCGCATTGAACGGCACGCGTGCGCTGCCCGCGGCGCAGCCGCCGGCAGCACCGGCCCAGGCCGCGGCGTTCCCCGACATGGCGGACGTGCGCGGCCAGCCGCAGGCGCGGCGGGTACTGGAGATCGCCGCGGCCGGCGGCCATCACCTGTTGCTGGTCGGCAGCCCGGGCTGCGGCAAGACCCTGCTCGCCTCGCGCCTGCCCGGGCTGCTGCCGGACGCCAGCGAACAGGAGGCCCTGGAGACCGCCGCGATCGCCTCGGTCAGCGGCCGTGGACTGGACCTGGCGCGCTGGCGACGGCGGCCCTACCGCGCACCGCACCATACCGCCAGCGCGGTGGCACTGGTCGGCGGCGGCGCCTACCCGCGGCCGGGCGAGATCTCGCTCGCGCACAACGGCGTGCTGTTCCTCGACGAACTGCCGGAGTGGCAGCGCCAGACCCTGGAGGTGCTGCGCGAACCGCTGGAGTCGGGCGTGGTCACGATCTCGCGCGCCGCCCGCAGCACCGACTTCCCGGCCCGCTTCCAGCTGGTCGCGGCGATGAACCCCTGCCCCTGCGGCTGGGCCGGCGACCGCAGCGGCCGCTGCCGCTGCAGCGGCGACGCGGTACAGCGCTATCGCAGCCGCATCTCCGGCCCGTTGCTGGACCGCATCGACCTGCAGCTGGAGGTGCCGCGGCTGGCGCCGCACGAACTGCGCAGCGACGGCCCGGCGGGCGAGGACAGCGCGTGCATCCGCGCCCGCGTGATCGCGGCGCGCCAGCGCCAGGACGCGCGCGCCGGCCGGCCCAACGCACAACTGGACCAGGCCCAGACCGACCGCCACTGCCGCCTGCAGCCGGCGGACCGGCTGCTGCTGGAGCAGGCGGTGGAGCACCTGCAGCTGTCGGCGCGGTCGCTGCACCGCATCCTGCGCGTGGCCCGTACCATCGCCGACCTCGCCGGTGCCGAGACCATCCAGACCGCGCACCTGACCGAGGCCATCGGCTACCGCCGCGTCGAGCGGACCGCCGCGGAACCGGCGTAAGTCGACAGGCGCGTTGAGGTGCGCTGCGGGGCTGAGGTGCGTCGCGGGACAAGGACGTTGGCACAGAAGGGAATCGGGAATCTGGGCTGTCTGGCTGCTGAGCTCGCACTGTTGAAACTGGCGACTGCTGCTGGGCTACCGGGCTGCGCCAGTGCCCGCCATGGTAGGACGCAGGCAATTTGCAAGGTCCTTGGCGGCGTCGGACAACGTTCCGGCGATCACTCGAGGCTCCTCGACACGCCGCAACCACGGCCCTTTCATCGACGTCGCGGTAGACAGGGACCCTCTTCCCCTGCAGGCATCGCCATGAGCCATCCCGATCTCGTCACCGTCCCGTCGATCGACCTCCCGCGCTACCTCGGCACCTGGTACGAGATCGCCCGCCTGCCGATCCGCTTCGAGGACGAGGACTGTACCGATGTGTCCGCCCATTACTCGTTGCAGGACAATGGCAAGGTCCGCGTGCAGAACCGTTGCCTCAACGCCCAGGGCGAGCCGGAAGAGGCCATCGGCGAGGCCACGCCGCTCGATGCGAGCAACAGCCGGCTCGAAGTGACCTTCCTGCCCGAGGGGCTGCGCTGGATCCCGTTCACCAAGGGCGACTACTGGATCCTGCGGATCGATCTGGACTACACGGCGGCCCTGGTCGGCGGGCCCGACCGCAAGTACCTGTGGCTGCTGGCCCGCGAGCCGCAGCTGGACGAGGCCACGCGCCAGGACTACCTGGCACATGCGCGCGCCCAGGGCTTCGACCTGAGCCGCCTGATCCACACGCTCCATACGGGCCACCCTACCGAACAGCCGGCCGGCTGAGCCCCCGGCCCGGCCCGACACCCGGCCAGGCCATGCCGGGCCCAGCACCGCGGGCAAGCCGGCCAGGCCCGCAGCACTGCGGACAAGGCAGGCACCCGACCCATGGCGCCGCGCAGGCAACCGGCGGTGGACGCGCTGCGGGCACCTCAGGTCGTCAGCTGGCGGTGCGGCACGTGCAGCTCTGAGCCGCAGTCGGTAGCGCGGCCACCGCCCGGCGACTCGTCACGATAGGCGGCGCGTCACGACGTCGGCATCGCGGCATCGGCCCCGCACGACGAAGCTGCCGCCCCGGACGGGTCCGACACCCAGGCCGCTACGACTGCAGTGCGCCGATATCGCGGGCCGCCGCCTCGGCACCCTCCAGGCTGTCGAAGGCCACGCCGGTGTCGCCCACCACGTACTTGGTGACCTCGCCGTGCTGGGTGGTTTCCTTCATCGCGAACACCGGTACTGCATCGGTGCCGCCCACACGTTCCTTTCCGTCGTTCATCGCTGTACTCCACCTCTGTTGGGCCAGTTCGTGACGGCCACGATCGGCGGACCGATCGCCAGGCCATGCCGCCGTTCCGCCGGCACGACCGCGCCTGGGGCGCCGGCCGAACGACGGGATCGGACGGCCCCACGCTAGCGCGACGTTCTGTCCAGGCATGTGAATCCGCTGCAGGGATGCGATCGGGAGCCGCGGCAAGGCGTGCGTTCAGCGGATCCGGTAGACCCGCGCCCTGGGCAGGTCCTCGTCGAGCTGCAGGAACCAGCGCCCGGCAAGGCCCGGCATCACCGCCACCTCGGGCGACGCCAGCGGCCTGCGCAATGTCAGGCGACCCTTGAGCACCTTCCACTGCTGCCCGTTCGCCAGCGAGAACACCGTGCCCGGCGCCCAGCCCGCCACGTCGCCCTGGACCCGGCTGGCCACGGCCGCCTCGTCGAGACCGAGCACGGCCGGGGCCGGCGCATCCTGGGCGACCGCAGGCGCCGGGCCAGCGGTGGAGGCCACCGCCGGCGCGGACGGTGCCGCGACGGGCGCGCTCGGCACCGGCGAGCTGCTCAGCATGCCGTCCAGCATCCGCAGCTGGGCCAGGGTCAGGCCCACGCGCTGGAGCTGCTGCGGCGACAGCCGCTGTTCGAGCGGCACGTAGGCCTGCGCCCAGGCGCCCGGGACGACCGACATCAGCAGCAGGGCTGACCACACGCGAACCATGAATCCCCCGGCACAGGCGCGGCAGGCGCCGCATCGCGGCCAGGATGGAACGCGAAGATGGCGGCCGGATGACAGCGCCAGCCCGCAGACGGCCGCGGCCGACGCAGCCGGCTCCGCCTCCGCTGGGCGTTGGCGGGCCTTCGCGCGGGCTTGCCGAACCGGGCGAAAGCAGGCGCCTGCACGCGCAATTTACGGACGGGACGGCTACCCTCATCACAGAAACGCCACGAAACTTAATACGCACGCCGAAACCGTACGGTCAGGCGTCGTCGCAGTCAGTAGTATGCGCATCTTCACAGGCACCCCCGGCTTGCGCAGGTCGCTGCCCCGCTCCGAGGTATCGACTCTTGAAACGGCATCGCATCATCAGCCTCAGCGTCCTGCTTGCCTTGATCGGCGCCGTCGGTCCGGTGGCGCTGTCCGGCTACATCGCGTGGCGGACCGCGCTCGGCAAGGAGCGCGAGAAGCTGGGCGAGCTGGCCGAGCTGTCGATCCTGCGCGCACAGAAGGCGTTCGCCGAATCGCACGAGGCCCTGGCGGAGATGGCGGCCTCGCCGCTGGCCCCGTGCACGCTGCCGCATATCGCCAAGATGCGTTCGGTGGTGCTGGCCAGCCACTACGTGGTGGAACTGGGCTACTTCCGGTCGCGCACATTGCTGTGCACCTCCTGGGGGGCGATCACCCCGCCCGGGCACCAGGCCCGTACCGACTTCGTCACCCCGGACGGCCTGCAGGTGACCGCCCGGCTGCGCCCGCTGGGCAATCCCCGCCACCCGATGATGGCGTTGCAGCAGGGCGCCTACAACGCCCTGGTCAATCCCGCCGCGCTGACCGACATCATCGTCGCGCCTAACGTCGAGCTGGCCATCGCCACGCCCGAGGGCCGCGTGCTCAGCAGTACCGGCGCCGCCGCCACGGCGCTGCTGTCGGCGGCGCATCCGCGCTCGCCCGCGGACGTGCTGGCCGGGATCGCCACCCGTCCGGGCTGGATCGCCGCCGCCACCGAGCCGCTGAGCCAGATGGACGCCTCGCTGCAGGCCGAGCGGATGCAGATCATGCCGTTCGGCGTGCTCGCCTCCGGGTTGCTGGTGGGCATGGTGGTGTGGGTCTCGCGCAAGCGCCTGTCGCCGCTGGCGCGCCTGCAGCTGGCGGTGCAGCGGCGCGAGTTCGTGGTGCACTACCAACCGATCGTCGCGCTGGCCAGCGGCGCCTGCGTCGGGGCCGAGGCCCTGGTGCGCTGGCAACGCGACGACGGCGACCTGGTGCAGCCCAACAACTTCATCGCGCTGGCCGAGCAGCACGACCTGAGCATGGCGATCGCCGAGCAGGTGCTGCGCGCGGTGATCCGCGAGCTGGGCCAGCTGCTGGCGCAGGAGCCCTCGCTGCACGTGGCGATCAACGTCGCGGCGGCCGACATCAAGTCCGGCCGGGTGCACACGATGCTCGCCCGCACGCTGCAGGGCAGCGGCGTGAACTGCCGCCAGATCTGGGTCGAGGCCACCGAACGCAGCTTCATGGACATCGAGGCCGCGCGCGAAACCATCCGCCACCTGCGCGCGGCCGGGCACTCGGTGGCGATCGACGACTTCGGCACCGGCTATTCCAGCCTGCAGTACCTGCAAGGGCTGCCGATGGACGCGCTGAAGATCGACAAGTCGTTCGTCGACACGATCGGGACCAATTCCGCCACCAGTTCGGTCACCTCGCACATCATCGAGATGGCCAAGACCCTGGAGCTGCTGACCATCGCCGAGGGCGTGGAGCGCCAGGAGCAGCTGGACTACCTGCGCGAGCATGCGGTGGACATGGCGCAGGGCTGGCTGTTCTCGCGCGCCCTGCCGGCGGCGGCCTTCGTCGCCTACCACGCGCAGGTGCGGGCAGCGGGCGCACTTCCGCCCGCACCGGCCTGACGCCGGCGAGCGTCAGGCGCCCTGCAGCGCCTTGCGCGGCACCCGCGCCGAGGCCGGCCGGCTCGGGAAGGCATGCCGGACGATGCGCCACATCACCTGGCCGAACTGGCGCGGCAGCGAGCCGGTGTTGTAGTGCTGGCCGTAGCGCGCGCAGATCTGCTTCACCTCCACCGCGATCTGCGCATAGCGGTTGGCCGGCAGGTCGGGATAGAAATGGTGCTCGATCTGGTGGCTCAGGTTGCCCGACAGCACGTTCATCAGCTTGCCGCCGGTGAGGTTGGACGAGCCGCGCAGCTGGCGCAGGTACCAGTGCCCCCGCGATTCGTTGCGGATCGATTCCTTGGGGAACACCTCCGCATCGGCGGTGAAGTGGCCGCAGAAGATGATCACGAACGTCCAGATGCTGCGCAGCACGTTGGCGGTCAGGTTGCCCAGCAGCACCGGCAGGAAGAACGGGCCGGCCAGCAGCGGGAACACCAGGTAGTCCTTCAGCAGCTGGCGCCCCATCTTGCGGCCCACCGGCACGAACGAATCGCGCAGCTCCGACCCCTTCATCTTGCCCGCGAACCAGCGGCCCAGGCGCAGGTCCTGGATCGCCACGCCCCACTGGAACAGCAGCGCGAACACCACCGCGATGAACGGCTGCAGCAGGTAGAACGGGCGCCAGCGCTGTTCGGGGAAGATCCGCAGCAGGCCGTAGCCGATGTCGTCGTCCATGCCGCGCACGTTGGTGTAGGTGTGGTGCTTGAAGTTGTGCGTCTTGCGCCAGTTGTCGCCGGTGGCGACGATGTCCCACTCGTAGGTGTTGCCGTTGAGCTTGGGGTCGCCCATCCAGTCGTACTGGCCGTGCATGACGTTGTGCCCCAGCTCCATGTTCTCCAGGATCTTGGACAGCGCCAGCAGCGCCACGCCGGCGATCCACGCCGGGATCAGCACGCTGTGCACGAAGGCGCCCAGGAACAGCAGCGCGCGGCCGGCGAAGCCGCTCCAGCGCACGGCGGCCACGATGCGGCGGATGTAGCGCGCGTCGCCGGCGCCGACGGTGGCCAGCACGCGGGCGCGCAGCGCGTCGAGTTCGTCGCCGAAGGACTGCAGCTCGACGGGCGAGAGGGCGCGGTTGTGGACTCGGCTCATGCGGATTCCCCTACAGGTCCAGGATCAGGTCGGTGCTCGGTGCGCTGATGCACAGCCGCACCTGCGACGAAGGTTCGCTGCTGTGCTCACCGGTGAGCACGTGGCGGGTGGTGCCGGACTGGCGGCCGCAGGCGCAGCTGTTGCAGATGCCCATGCGGCAGCCGTGCTTGGGCCGCAGCCCCTGCGCCTCCAGGCCCTCGAGCAGCGACTGGCCGCGCGGCAGCAGCAGGGTGCGGCCGCTGCGTGCGAGCTGCACCTGCACCTGCCCCTCCTCGCCGTCGGCGAGCGCGGGCACGCTGAAGGCCTCGGCCTGGAAGCCGGCGACCCGGCCGTGCAGGCGCGCACGTGCACCCTGCACGAATCCGCCGGGGCCGCAGGCCAGCACCTGCCGCTGCGCCAGCCCGTCGATGCCGTCCAGCGCGAGCGCGTCGATGCGCGCGTCCGGCGTCGCGCCTTCGCGGGTGAGCAGGAAGCGCACGCGCAACCGCGGATGTGCCGCGGCCAGGGCCTGCAGTTCCTCGACAAAGCACAGCTCGTCGCGGCGCCGTGCCCAGTACAGCAGGTCCACCGCCGCCGGCATGTGCTGCGCGGCCAGCGCCTGCAGCAGCGCCCGCATCGGGGTGATGCCGCTGCCGGCGGCCAGCAGCAGCAGATCGCCCGGCACGGCCGGCAGCACCATCCCGCCGAAGGCCTGGTCCAGCGCGAACACCTCGCCGGGACGGACCTGCGCCAGGTGGCGGCTGACCGCGCCGCCCTCGATCGCCTTGACCGTCACGGCCAGGCGGCCATCGGCCAGCCGCGTGGGGCTGTAGCTGCGGACCAGGCGTCGGCCCTCGATCTCCACGCCCAGGTTGACGTGCTGGCCGGCCTGCATGCCGCGCCAGTGCCGGTTGGGCTGCAGGATCAGGGTGACGGCGTCGCGGCTGGCCGGCTGGCGCTCGACCAGCCGCGCCAGCGGCTGCTCCAGGGTCCACAGCGGATTGAGCCGGGTCGCCCAGAAATCGAACAGCGCCGGGGACACCACGCGCCGGGTCAGGCGCGCGGACAGGGGGAGCTTGGGAGCGGGAACCGCGTTCATGGAGGGCACTATACGCACGCATGCACAGATGTGTATACAGTTGTGCAGTGCAGGAGGGGCTATCATTCAGGCCTCGCCCCGGCCCGCCCCCATGACCTCGATCGTTCTGTCTTCCACCGACGACGCCGCCCCGGCCCGCAAAGCGGCCATCGCGCGCGAGGACCTGCTGGCGGCCGCGCTGGCGCTGATCGGCCCGCACCGCAGCCTGTCCACCCTCAGCCTGCGCGAGGTCGCCCGCGCGGCCGGCATCGCGCCCAACAGCTTCTACCGGCAGTTCCGCGACATGGACGAGCTGGCGATCGCGCTGATCGACCTGGCCGGGCGTTCGCTGCGCACCATCATCGGCCAGGCCCGGCAGCGCGCCACTTCCACCGACCGCAGCGTGATCCGGGTCTCCATGGAGACTTTCATGGAACAGTTGCGCGCCGATGACAAGCTGCTGCACGTGCTGCTGCGCGAAGGCGCGGTGGGCTCGGACGCGTTCAAGCAGGCGGTCGAGCGTGAGCTCACCTATTTCGAGGACGAGCTGCGGGTCGACCTGATCCGGCTGGCTGCCGCCGACCGTGCCACGCTGCACGAGCCGGCGCTGGTGTCCAAGGCGATCACCCGGCTGGTGTTCGCGATGGGCGCCACCGCGATGGACCTGCCGCCCGAACGCGACCCGGAACTGGTCGAGCAGATCTCGCAGATGCTGCGCATGATCATCACCGGCGCCCGCGTCCTGGGAACGCCCGCCGCCTGAGGCGGGCCGAGCGCCGCACGCGGCCCTCGTGCCGCGATGGCGGCGGCCCATTCATCGGCCACGGTCGTTCAGCGTTGTCGCGTCCGGCCTCACGTCCCCGCACGGCTGCTTCACTGTCCGGCGTCCACTGTCGATCGCAGGCAGGGCGTGGCGGATCGGTCCGGCGCCATGTCCACCCTTTCCCAGTGGAGGCTCCGCGATGACACACGACCCGATGACAGACGCAGAAAAGCAGGAACGCAAGGAAGAGGCCCGCGACCTCAACCGCGACCCGATCTCCGGCACCCCGGGCGCGCACCCGGTCGGCGTCGGCGTCGGCGGCACCGCGGGCGGCATCGCCGCCGGCGCGCTGGCCGGCACCGTGTTCGGTCCGCTCGGCACCCTGATCGGCGCGGCCGCCGGCGTGCTGGTGGGCGCGGTGGCGGGCAAGGGCGTGGCCGAACACCTCGACCCGACCGAGGAGCACGCCTACTGGCGCGAGGAGTTCCGCAATCGCCCCTACTACAAGGAAGGCGCCGACTACGACCGCGACTATGCCACCGTGTACGGGCTGGGCCTGCAGGCACGCGAAGCCGACCCGACCAGCACCTGGGAGCAGACCGAGGCCACCCTGGCCGGCGAGTGGCCGCGCAACCGCGGCGAGTCGCGGCTGGAGTGGGAAGACGCGCGCCTGGCAGCGCGCGATTCGTGGGAACGTGCCGACCGCAGCCACCGGGTCTACCGCGAGAACGACGACTACTACGCCGGCCGCTTCGACCAGGTCGACTACCGCGATCCGGGCCTGGCCTACGACGACTACCGCCCGGCCTACCGCTACGGGACCCAGGCCCGCAGCCGTTATGCCGGGCGCACCTGGGACGACAGCCTGGAACGCGACCTCGAGAACGGCTGGGACCGCTTCAAGGCGGATTCGCGCCTGAGCTGGGAGAAGGCCAAGCACGCTGTGCGCGAGTCCTTCCACGACAGCCGCCACGACGCACCGGCCGACCGCGGCCAGCCGATCGATCCGCGCGTCTGATTGCGCAGCGTCACCGACGGCCGCCCTCTACGAGAGCGGCGGCCGGACAGCACGAAGGCGAGCCGATCGGCTCGCCTTCGTCGTTTCGTATCCGCTGCGCCTTCGCGGCCGCGACACCGGCACGCGCCGCCGGGCAACCGCCGGCGCGCGGCCCGGTCCTGCTTCAGACCGTCGGCGGATAGGTCCGGTCGTCACGCACCACCACCGGCGCATCGCTGCGCGGGTCGCGATAGACCACGGGTTCGGCCACGCGCGGCGTCTCGCGGTAGGCCACCAGCAGGTCGTTGTTCTGGCGTTCCAGGGTTTCCAGGCTGTGCGCGATACGGCGCAGCAGGCCCTTGATGCCGAAGATCGCGAACGGGACCAGGATCCACAGGATCGACAGGATCACGCCGAACACGAAGACGCACAGCCAGAGGAGGCTGCCGGCGCCGTAGACGGCGTTGGAGACGGTATGGGTGTCCATCGGAAGCCCTTGCATTGGAGTGGCCGGCAGTGTCGAGCGCGCTGCGTGATCCTGGCGTGCAGCCCCGACCGCGGGCACCGGGGCGGCCAGCGCGCCCCCCCCGGGGCTCAACGCGCGCTCTTCTCCACCGCGCGGATGTCGGCATGGAACGCCGGCGTGCCGCGACCGGGCGGCGCGCCCTCCGCGCCTTCGCGGTCCTTCAGCATCTGCTTGCGCGCAGCCACCACTTCCTTGGCCAGGGCCACGCGCCGACCGACCACCATCTCGGTGATCCAGTCGATGAGGTAGCGGGTGTATTCCTGCTGGTGCTCCTTGACACTGAGCGCGTGGTCGGCGCCCTGGATCACGCGCGAGGTCACCGAGCGCGCCTCGGTGAAGGCCGCCGCGTAGTTGCGCATGACCGGATGCGGCACGATCACGTCCCGCTCGGCCTCCACCAGCAGCACGTCGCCCTTGAAGGCGCGGCAGGCGGCCAGCGCCACGTTCTGGTCGGCGCCGACTTCACGACGGCGATAGGCCATCAGGTCGGGATCGGCATTGAGCGAGACCTTCGGCGCGTCCCAGTCCGCATCCTTGTAGAGCGCCGGCGAGCGCAACGCCAGCCATTCGACCGGGCGCTCGCGTGTGAGCAGCGCCGAAAGGTAGCCGCCGTAGCTCAGGCCCACCACCGCGATCGATTGCGCGTCGACGAACGGCAATGCCGCCAGCAGGTCGTACGCGGCCTTTAGGTCGTCCAGGTTCTGCGCGCGCGTCACCGTCTGCCGCATCGACGCGTAGCCCTCGTGGCCGCGCAGGTCGAAGGTCATGCAAATGCAACCCAGGCCCACCGCTTCGCGGGCACGCACCAGGTTGTGGTGCTGGTTGCCGCCCCAGCCATGCACGAACAGCACGCCGGGCATGCCGGTGGGCGTCAGCAGCGTGCCGCTCAGGGCGTCTTGGTCGACCGGGATCTGGATGGTGGAGAGTTTCGCTTCCATGGCAATCGGGATCAGGGAACGGGCGAGGTCGTCCGGTACTTGAGGCGCGGGCCGTGGCCGGTCACCGCGGCGCGGTAGTAGATCTCCGCGCCGGCCGGGGCATCGTCCAGGTACGACTCGTGGGTGGCGGCGCGGACCTCGTGCAACGCAGAATCGCGCTGGAAGGCCGCCACCGCGGCGAGCTCGGCCGGCGTGGCGCCGCCCACCCGCCAGGACTGCTCGAGCACGCCGCACATCGGCCGGCCATGCTCGTCGGTCCCGGTCACCACGTCGTAGTTCCGGCGCGAGACATGCAGATCAGGATAGGCGCCGGCGATGAATCGGTCGTATATGCAGGCCTGGGAGATGGCCCGCTTCTGCGTGGCCGGCCAGTCGCGGGCAGCGAGCGCTTCGAGCGTGCCGCGGCGGACGTGCAGGTCCGATCCGCCATAGACCTCGTTGCCGTCGAGGTCGCGCACGCTGCGCTGGGTGCCGTAGTAGGCGATCCGGATGCCGGCACACAGCAGCTCGCCCACGCTGTGGGTGACCACCTCGCGCAGGTTGCGCTCGAGCACCACGCCGTGGGTGGGCAGATAGTCCGGCGGCAATGCCTCCAGCAGCTTCTTCAGTTCCGTCTCGTCGTCGACCCGCCACTGCCCGCGGCCGCCGATGCCGGTGGGCAGCTTGAGCCGCAGGCCACCCTCGGCACGCAGGAGCGCGTACGCGCGGTACGCGTCGGCGCGCGAGAAGGCGGTATGCCCGGGCAACGTCGCCGGCACCAGGGCGCGCGCGAGTGCCGGGTTCCAGCCTTCGATGGCGGTCGCCGCCGTATCCACCAGCGGGTGGCTGATGACCTTGGTGGCGAGGAATGCGTGCGGCACCACGCCGCCGAGGACGCTGTCCAGGTCGTGGATGCCCAGCGTCCCGGCCTGCTGCAGGGTCAGAGTGTCGTCGGGCACGTGGTAGGTCCTGGCCGGCGCGGACGGCGAGCCGCTGGTGGAATCGACGCATGGCACGCGCAGGATCCGTCCGATCTCGGCGCAGATCCACGCATGGGTCGCGCGCTCGTGACCCTGTTCCGGAAGCACGCGGACGGCGTGCCCCATCACCTGGCGATAGGGGGACTCAGGCGTCATACCGGCTCCGTCGGAGGAAGAACACGCACCGCGGGGCCGGGCCCCGGACTCACTTCAACACGAGATACAACGCCACCACGATCGCCAGCACCACGAGGATGCTCACGGCCAGCCGTCCGCTGCGCAGTTCCAGCAACGCTCTCCACCACACGCGCATTTCCGGCGTGCCGCTGACGTGATCGAACCTTCCCCGTTCGCCTTCGTTCCTCTGCATCCTGCCTCCCGCCTTCGCAACACACGCTGGAACCATCGCGCATGCCACGTTATCCGGGTGTCTAACGGTTCAGAATCTTGCGTGAAGGCCTTAAATGGTCTGCAGGTGTATAACCTGGTTGCAGGTCGTCGCCACTGACGGCCGCAAGTGGCGACGCCGCGCTCGCCCATTCAACAGAGCGTTTTTCTCGAGATTTTTCAGGAGATGCGCGCGGCCGTTGCCTTGCATCGGCATTGCCGCGAGCCTGGCTTCTTCGCTGCCGATACGAAGCTGACCCATTAAGGGTCCAACCCTGCGCGATCGCCGCACGCTGCCGTGATCTGATCATTCCTTGACGCGCGGATACGTACTCTGGCCTTACTTTGGGTAATGCGGAAACGATGACCACGATCATGAGTAGAGACCCTTCCGTCATCGACGTACAGGCCGAAATCGCACATTGGCAGGCACGCCACGCGCAGGGCAACCTGGGCACCGGCAAGTTCAGCGAGCTGTCGCCGGTGGTGAAGATGGCCTGCGACATCTACCTGCAGGCGCCTCGCTCGAGCGAGCAGGAGCGACTGCGACTGTTCCGGCATCGGCTGGAGCACCACTTCATCTCGTCGGGCACGCAGTCCAACTACGAGCAGCTGGCCGCCGATTGCTGGCAACGCCTGAGCGCACGTGCGTCCTGAAGCGACACCCGCAACTTGCCCCATTGGAGATCGTCATGAAGACCCCGTACGAAGTTAAGCAGGAGCTGGAGCGACTGGAGCGGCTGGTGCCGCACATCATCAGCGACCAGGGCGACCGCGCGGAGGAAATCCTCGGTTTCCACGTGGCCAGCCTGCTGGGCAACGCCGCCCCGCGCGAGCAGACGCTCATCCGCGAACGTACCGCCAGCCTGACCCGCGCCTGCCGCCAGGCGCAGGAGCGCGCGATCGCCGCGGCACGCGCCAGCGCACCGGCATTGCAGCCGCAGCTGGCCTGAAACAGCGGACGCGCGTCGCCGCCGGTGACGCCGCACCTGTCTCGTTGCCGCAGGCCTCGCCGCGGTCGGCGGTAGACGCCGCTCAATCTGCTCCCCTCCATTCCGCTCCAACTCCGCAGCTCCAACTCCGCAAGGGAACTCCATGAAATCGATCATCGTCGCCTCCACGCTCACCTGTGCACTGCTGTTGAGCGGTTGCGGCGGGACCGGTGAAGAAGGCTCGCGCACGGCGCCCGCCACCTCGCCTGCGCCCACCGCCGCGCCCATCAGCGGCACCGGCGCCACCGCGGCGGTCAAGGGCGACGCCCAGGCGCTGGGCGTGCTCGCGGCGCTGGACGAAAACGAGATCGCGCTTGCGCAGCAGGCCATCGCACGCAAGCTCGGCGGTACCACCGAGGACTTCGCGCGCGAGATGGTCACCCAGCATCAGGCCGACCTGGACAAGGTGCGTGCGCTTGGCGTGGCCGACAGCGCCAACGCGCAGGCGCTGCGCGCCAAGGGCAAGGCCGCGCTGGACGCACTGGCGCAGGAAAACGACGAGAATTCCTACCGCAATGCATTCATGGCGACGATGAATTCCGACCACGCCGATGCACTGAAGATCGTCGATGCGGAACTGATGCCGGCGGCGACGGGCGAGGCGGCACGCCAGCATCTCACCCAGGCACGCAAGCTGATCGCCGAACACTACGAACGCGCGCAGGCGGTCGTCTCCTCGCGCTGAGGCGCGGCGCGGCTGACGGAGTGCCGGGCCGAGGCCCGGCATTTTCTTGCCCGGAGGCACTCGCCCGGGCGTGCGGTGACGCCGGGCACCCGGCCGCAGGTTTCACCCGACGTTGCATGCACGGCCCTACCCTGGCGTTTCGAGTGCGCGGCGCCCGTGGGCCGGCGCGCCCGGGCGCACCGACCTCTTCGCGGCCCTTCAGGACAATCGCCATGCATCTCCTCGTGACCGGCGGCACCGGCTTCATCGGCCATGCCCTCTGTACCGCGCTGGCCCAGGGCGGGCACCGCGTGACCGTGCTCACGCGCGACCGCGGGCACGCGTCCCGCCGCCTGCCCGGCGTCACGGCGATCGAAGCGCCGGAACAGGTCGATGCCGTGGACGCCGTCGTCAACCTGGCCGGCGAACCGCTGGCGGCAGGCCGCTGGACCGCCCGCCGCAAGCAGGCCTTCCGCGAATCGCGGATCGGCACCACCCGCCGCCTGTACGACTGGATCGCGCGGTTGCCCGAAGCGCAGCGCCCGCGCTGCCTGGTCTCCGGCTCGGCAGTGGGCTACTACGGCGACCGCGGCGACACCGTGCTCAGCGAGGACGCGAGCCGCGGCTCGGACTTCTCCGCCCAGCTGTGCCGCGACTGGGAAAGCGCCGCGCTCGACCTCGCCACGCTCGGCCCCCGCGTGAGCCTGCTGCGCACCGGGATCGTGCTGGCCCGCGACGGTGGCAGCCTGCAACGCATGCTGCCGCCCTTCCGGCTGGGCGCCGGCGGTCCGTTCGGCGACGGTCGCCACTGGATGAGCTGGATCCACTGCGACGATCTCGTCGCGCTGATCGTCTGGCTGCTGGACCGGGGCGGCGAAGGCGCCTACAACGGCACCGCACCGGCGCCGGTCACCAACGCCGAGTTCGCCCGCACGCTGGGCGAGGCCGTGCATCGCCCCACGCTGTTGCGGTTGCCGGCGGTCGCGCTGCGCCTGGGCTTCGGCGAAATGGCCGACCTGCTGCTGGTCAGCCAGCGCGTGATCCCGCAGCGCGCGGTGCAGGAGGGTTTTCGGTTCCGCTATCCCGAGCTGCGGCAGGCACTCGCGGCGATCCTGCCGCGGCCATGAGAGGCGCGGCGAACGCGCCGCGGGCTTGTCGCTGCACCGGGGCCGGTTGGACTCCCTGCCTGCCCTGCGGACGCGGTCTCCACGCGACCTGGTCCCGAGTCCCGCCGATGTGGCGAGGCGAAACCCCAGGTCCATGAACCACGCAAGGCGGGGCGCGCCCTGCCTTGCGTCACCCTGCGACCGGAGCGCCTCCTCCGGCCGGTGCCCGGCTCAGCCCAGCGCCTGGCGCAGCCGGCGGCCGGCGTAGGCCTGCGCCTCGCGTGCCTTGTCCAGCACCGCCGCGCACCCGAAGAACTCGTGGGCCACGCCGGCGTAGATTTCCCGCTCGACCGGCACGCCGGCGTTTTCCAGCGCGTCCTTGAGCAGGCCGCCGTCACTGCGCAGCGGGTCGAGGGTGGCGTTGATGATCGTCACCGGCGGCAGCCCGCGCAGGTTGGCGTTGACCAGGTCCAGGCGGGTATCGGCCTTGTCGGCGTCGGTGCGGATCAGGTGGCCGACGAACCATTCGATCATCGCCTTGTTGAGCGGCTTGGCGATGGCGTTCTCGAGATACGACTCGGTGTGCAGGCTGCCGGTCTGGCCGACCGGGTAGACCGCCAGCACGTGGCGCGGCGCGGGCAGGCCGGCATCGCGTGCGGCCACCGCGGTGGCGACGGCGAGGTTGCCGCCGGCGCTTTCGCCGGCGAGCGCGATCCGCGACGGGTCGCCGCCCAGGCGCTGCGCGTTCTCCAGCGCCCAGCGGTAGCTGTCCAGCGCGTCGTCCCAGGCCGCCGGGAACTTGTGCTCCGGGGCGCGCCGGTAGTCCACCGAGATCACGATGGCATGGGCTTCCTTGGCCAGGCCGCGGGCACCGCCATCGTAGACCTCGGCGTCGGCGATCACCCAGCCGCCGCCGTGGAAATAGACGATCACCGGCAGCGCGGCGGCAGTGCCCGGCGGCACGGTGCCGGAGGCGGCATCGGCGCCAGGCGTGTAGACCAGCGCACGCAGCGCGCCGCCGGCGGTCTGCACGCTTTCCTCGCGCCGGGTGACGCCCGGCACCAGCGTCTCCGGCGCGCTCGGTCGGCCTTCCTTCTGCAGCAGGTGCTTGACCGCATCGGCGATGGTCGGCTGCTGGCGGGCCTCGGCCGGGGTCAGCTTCTCGATGGCCTTCGGCTCGAGTTCGTTGAACGCCTTGGCCAGTTCGTGCATGTCGTGGTCGGCACGGATCGCACCGATGGCGTTGGCCACGGTATCGACGATGGGGTTGGGCTTGCCGTGGTCGCTCATGGGTGAATCCGGTGGGAGTGTGGGTGCGACCGTAGGGGCGGCCGGGTAAAAAGCGCGAGACGAGCGGCCGCCACGCCGCCACGCCGTACTCACGAAAGCCCGGTGAGGCGGTGACGGTCCGGCGGCCCCCTGTGCTGCAGGCCCTCAGGTCCGGCTCCCGCGCCATGCCCGCCGGGACCGACTACGCTCTACCTCCCGAAGCCGACGCAGGACCCCCGCCATGAACTACGTGAAACTGGGCACCACCGGCCTGGACGTGTCGCGCCTGTGCCTGGGCTGCATGACCTTCGGCACGCCGGGCGCCGGCACCCACCCGTGGACGCTGGACGAAGACGCCAGCCGGCCGATCTTCCGCCACGCAGTGGAGCGCGGGATCAATTTCTTCGACACCGCCAACACCTACTCGGCCGGCACCTCGGAACAGATCGTCGGCACGCTGCTGAAGGAATTCACGCGGCGCGACGAGGTGGTGGTGGCGACCAAGGTGTTCAACGTCGTCGACGGCGACGGCCCCAATCGCAAGGGACTGTCGCGCAAGGCCATCCTCGCCGCGATCGATGCGAGCCTGAAGCGGCTGGACCTGGACTACGTGGACCTGTACCAGATCCACCGCTGGGACTACGACACCCCGATCGAGGAGACGATGGAAGCGCTGCATGACGTGGCCAAGGCCGGCAAGGCGCGCTACCTGGGCGCCTCGTCGATGCATGCCTGGCAGTTCGCCAAGGCGCAGGAACTGGCCCGCCGCCATGGCTGGACCCGCTTCGTGACGATGCAGAACCACCTCAACCTGCTCTACCGCGAGGAGGAGCGCGAGATGATCCCGCTGTGCGCCGACCAGGGCGTGGGCCTGATCCCGTGGAGCCCGCTGGCGCGCGGCCGGCTGGCACGCCCGCGCGGCGAGCAGACCGACCGCACCCGCAGCGACGCCTTCGGCGCCACGCTGTACGCGCACACCGAGGATGCCGACGGCCGGGTGATCGAGGCCGTGGAGCGGCTCGCCGCGGCGCGTGGCGTACCGATGGCGCAGGTGGCACTGGCCTGGGTGCTGGCGCGGCCGCAGGTCTCGGCGCCCATCATCGGCGCGTCGCGGCCGGCCCATATCGACGACGCGGCGGCCGCGCTGGAGCTGGCGCTCAGCGCCGAGGAGATCGCGGACCTGGAGGCTGCCTACGTGCCGCATGCGGTGAGCGGGCACCGCTGAGGGCACGCGGGGGCCTCGCGCGACGTGCGGCCGTTCGCCGCCTGGGACGCCACCGCGGAATCGACGGCCGGACCGCGCGGAATCCGCGGCGGCGTGCCTGTTCCGGCAGCGTCCGCCGTGCCGCCGGGATCGCGACCTCCGTTGCGGCACCGCCTGGGCGCCGCACGCCGGCACGCCGGAGGACACCCCCCTGGCGACCGGCCGGCGCGTCGAGCCGCTGCAGGCACTGGCCGGCGTCGCGGCATTGCCGCAGGCGTCGCCGCTGCGCCGGCCGGTCGTGACGCCCCCTAGACAGTCGATGGGGGAACGTGCGCCGGTCGGCCCGGGCACCGCGGCCCCGGGGTGCCGCCCCGACCGTTGCGCGCGCGCCTTCTCCCGTCCCTTCTACGGAAACGCAGCCATGAGCTCCCTCGCCGCACCCCGCCGTTCCGCCGTGGCCAGCGCCATCTACGGCCTGCTCAACCCCATCCCGTACGGCTGCTTCGTCGCCGCGCTGATCTTCGACATCGTCTACGCGCGCAGCGGCGAGATGCTTTGGACCAAGGGCGCGGCCTGGCTGATCGTGTTCGGCCTGCTGTTCGCGGTGATCCCGCGCTTCGTCAATCTGGCGCAGGTATGGATCACCGGCCGGCGCACTACGCTGCCGGGCGAACGCCTGGACTTCTGGCTCAACCTGCTGGCCATCGTCGCCGCCATCTTCAATGCGTTCGTGCACACCCGCGATGCCTACTCCGTCGTCCCGGCCTCGGTCTGGCTGTCGGTCTGCACCGTGCTGCTGCTGTCCATCGCCCACATCGTCATCGCCGTGCAGTACGCCGCACCGAGGAGCCGCCTCCATGAATAAGATCCTCCTCCGCCGCACCGTGGTGGCGATGGCCCTGGCCGCCGTGCTGGGCGGCTGCAGCGACAAGGCTGCGCTCGATTCGACGCAGCAGTCCGGTGCCGCGCCGCCGCTGCCCGAGGCCGCGCACTTCCTGGTGCCGCCGATGCAGGTCCCCGACGGGGTGGGCTGGAAGCAGGGCCAGGCGCCGAAGGTGGCGGCCGGCCTGAAGATCGAGAAGATCGCCGGCGGCCTGAAGCACCCGCGCCAGCTCTACCTGCTGCCCAACGGCGACGTGCTCGTGGTCGAGGCCAACAGCCCCGGCACCGAGGCGGTCACCACGCCCAAGCAGATGGTCGCCAGTGCGATCCAGAGCCGCTCCGGCAAGTCCGGCAGGGGCGGCAACCGCATCACGCTGCTGCGCCGCAAGCCCGGCGCCGCCGGCGAATGGGAGCAGCACGTGTTCCTGGAGCATCTGAACTCGCCGTTCGGCCTGCAGCTGATCGGCGATTCGCTCTACGTCGCCAACACCGATGCCATCCTGAAGTTCCCGTACCGCGCCGGCGATACCCGCATCACCGCGCCGGGGGTGGAGTTCGCCGACCTGCCGGGCACCATCAACCACCACTGGACCAAGGCCCTGCTGGCCAGTCCGGACGGCAGCAAGCTGTATGTCGGCGTCGGCTCCAACAGCAACATCACCGAGAACGGGCTGGCCGTCGAGTACCGGCGCGCCGCCGTCCTGGAAGTGGACGTGGCCACCGGCGGCAGCCGCATCTACGCCTCGGGCCTGCGCAATCCTACCGGCCTGCACTGGGAGCCGCAGACCGGCAAGCTGTGGGCGATCGTCAACGAGCGCGACGAGATCGGTGCTGACCTGGTGCCGGACTATCTCACCTCGGTCCAGCCTGGCGGCTTCTACGGCTGGCCGTACAGCTACTACGGCCAGCACGTCGACGTGCGCGTCACCCCGCAGCGCCCCGACCTGGTCAAGAAGGCCCTGGTGCCCGACTACGCGATCGGCTCGCACGTGGCGCCGCTGGGCCTGTGGTTCTACACCGGCAGCGCGCTGCCGGCCAGGTACCACGGCGGCGCCTTCATCAGCGAGCACGGCAGCTGGGACCGTTCGCCGCTGAGCGGCTACCGCGTGTCGTATGTCGCCTTCCAGCAGGGCAAGCCGGTCGGCAAGCCCGAGCCGGTCGTCACCGGCTTCCATTCCGACGACGAGAAGCAGCTGTATGGCGCTCCCGTGGGTCTGGCGCAAGACCGGGACGGCGCCCTGCTGGTCGCCGACGACGTCGGCGACACGGTATGGCGGGTGACCCCGGCCACGCCCTGACCGCGTCAGGGTCTGCGTAGCGCGACCGGGCCAGTTTCCGGCGCGGCCGCGGTTACGCAGCGAGGCTTGATCAAGCCGGTTCGATCAGGCCGGCGCCCGCCGCCGTACGCAGCG
This sequence comes from Lysobacteraceae bacterium USHLN149, assembly GCA_037145635.1. Taxonomy (GTDB): domain Bacteria; phylum Pseudomonadota; class Gammaproteobacteria; order Xanthomonadales; family Xanthomonadaceae; genus JAATFS01. Next base: position 39,755 of record JBBCXB010000010.1, on the reverse strand, counting down.
GCGGGCATATATCGATTGCGGCGATGGCGGCCCGTGCACAGGCCGCCCTAGCCGCACGCGACGCCTCCCTCATTGCGAAGGGAGGCGCCGCGGCTAGCGGCTCAGCGGCGCGTGCCGCGCTTGGCGGCGGACTTGCGCACGGCGGTCTTCTTCGCGGCCGGGGCCTTGCGCGCGGCCGCCGGCCGGGTGGCCGTCTTCTTGGCGGCCGTCTTGCGTGTGCCCGACGCCTGCTTGACCGTCTTGCGCGGTGCGACCTTCTTGCCGGCCGCCTTCTTGGCGATCGTCTTCTTGGCGACGGCCTTCTTGGCAGTGACCTTCTTGGCGACCGCCTTCTTGGCGGGGGCCTTCTTGGCGGGCGACGTCCGGGTCACGGCCTTGCGGGCCGGTGCCTTCCCGGCGGCCTTCTTGCCGATCGTCTTCTTGGCCGCGGTCTTCTTGACCGCACTCTTCTGGGCGACGGCCTTCTTGGCCACTGCCTTCTTGGCGGCCTTCTTGCCGATCGTCTTCTTGGCCACGGCCTTCTTGACCGCCCCCTTCTTGGCGACGGCCTTCTTGGCGACGGCCTTCTTGGCGACGGCCTTCTTGGCCACCGCCTTCTTGGCGGCCGCCTTCTTGACCGGGGCCTGCTTGCCGGCGGCGGGCCGCGCGGTCTTCTTGGCGACGGCCTTCTTCGCGGCCGCAGACTTGGCGGCGGTCTTCTTCGTGGTGGACGTGCCAGCGCCCGCAGCCGGGGTCGCGGCCTGCTTGGCCGGCGCCTGCTTGGCGGTCCTGGCCGCCGTCCTGGACGCCGATGCCGGGGTGCCGGTCGCCTTCTTCGCGGTGGCCGGCTTGCCGGTCTTCCTGCGCGTCAGCGCAGCGGCTTCGGCCTGGGCATTGGCCTGGGCGGCCTCCAGCTTCTGGCGTGCGCTGGCCACGGTCTTGCGGACCTTCTTGACGACGGCCTGCTCGGCCTCGGCGACCGTCGCGCCGACCTGTGCGGCACGCTCCTTGACCTCCTCGGCGACCGTCGCGGCGACCTGCTGCACGTCGGCGACCACGTCGCTGGCGGTGGTGGCGATCGTCTCGCCGAGGTCGGTCGCGGTTTCCGTTACGTTGTCGGCGACGTCGGAAATCGTCGCGGTCACACCATTGCCGTTGCTCATAAGCCCTCCTGGGGGCGTCGTCAGTGTCGAAACGCTGGCGATGCTATACCGATGCGCGGATGCGTGGAACGGGGATGACGGCCACGCGTGCACGCGGCGATGCGCGCAGGCGTGCCGCCGCGCGCACCGACGCGCGGCGGCCAGGCGGCCACGCCACGGCGCGGTGTGCGCAACCGCCGGTTCCGGCGCCGGCACAGGCCCGCGCGCGAGGGTCCGCGCGCGCGCCGCCCGGTCGCGAAGCGACGCGGCGGACCGCGTTTTTCAAGCACTTTCATGCGATGGCCGGCGCGGGCGACGCGCGCGAGGTGCGCGGCGTAGCCGCGCCCGCCACGCATGGATCCGCCTGCACGGTCCGCGCCCGCGGGCCGCGGGCCGCGGGACCCCCGGCCCGCGGCCCGGTCCGCCGTGGGTGTACGCGTGCAAAAAAAGCGCGCGTCCCGCCAGCGCCGGCCGCGTTCGCGCGGCGGTTTGCGCAAGCGCGACGTCCGCGCGCCGGCCCGCCCGGCGATCGCCGGGTTCGACGCTGCCGGCTTTCACCGAGGGTTAAATCGCGGCGCGCCACCCTTGTTCAGCTTGATTTACCACAGGCATAGTGCCTGCCTGGATCCCTCTCCGCGCACCCCGGAACCCGACGCCATGCGACCGCTGCCCACCCTGCTGACCCTGTCCCTCGCCGCCGCCTTCGGAGGCTTTGCCGCTACCGGCGTCAACGCCTGGCTCGACAACCGCGCCGAGGCCGCACCGGCCTCGCCGGCGTTCGCGTTGCCGGCGGCGGCGGCGCTGCCGGCCGCGGTGGCCGGGCAGCCGGTGCCGTCGCTGGCGCCGATGCTGCAGCAGGTGATGCCGGCGGTGGTCAGCGTCAACACCAAGCAGGTGGTGCGCGTGCGCAACCCGTTCTTCAACGACCCGTTCTTCCGCCGGCTGTTCCCGGACATCCCGCAGGAGCGCATCAACGAATCGCTGGGTTCCGGCGTGATCATCGATGCGCGCAACGGCTACGTGATCACCAACCACCACGTGGTCGAGAACGCCGACGACGTGCAGGTGACCCTGGCCGACGGCCGCACGGTCAAGGCCGAGTTCCTCGGCTCCGACGCCGACACCGACATCGCGCTGATCCGCATCCCGGCCGACAAGCTCACCGAGATCAAGCTCGCCGACAGCGCCCAGCTGCGGGTCGGCGATTTCGTGGTGGCGATCGGCAACCCGTTCGGCTTCACCCAGACGGTGACCTCGGGCATCGTCTCGGCGGTCGGCCGCAGCGGCATCCGCGGGCTGGGCTACCAGAACTTCATCCAGACCGACGCCTCGATCAACCCGGGCAATTCCGGCGGGGCGCTGGTCAACCTGCAGGGCCAGCTGGTGGGCATCAACACCGCCAGCTTCAACCCGCAGGGCAGCATGGCCGGCAACATCGGCCTGGGCCTGGCGATCCCGTCCAACCTGGCGCGCAACGTGGTCGAGCAGCTGGTCAAGAACAACGGCGTGGTGATCCGCGGCACGCTGGGCCTGGAGACGCAGAACCTGTCCTCGGAGATGGCGCAGGGGCTGGGCCTGGAGGCGGCCCGCGGCGCGCTGGTGACGCGCGTGCTGCCGGGGTCGGCGGCGGCCGCGGCCGGCGTGCAGCCGGGCGACGTGGTGGTGGCGGCCAACGCCGAGCGCGTCGACAGCGCCGAGGCGCTGCACAACTACGAGGGCCTGCAGGCGGTGGGCAGCGCGGTGACGCTGGACGTGCGCCGCGACGGCAAGCCGCTCAAGCTGAGCGCCACGCTCAAGGAGCAGGCGCGCGCGGTGAGCGGCGACAGCCTGGACCCGCGCCTGGGCGGCGCCACCTTCGTCGACCTGCCGGAATCGCTGCGCCAGTCCGGCCTGGGCGGGGTGATGATCAGCGAGGTCAAGCGCGGCAGCCGCGCCGCCGGCAACGGGCTGGCCAAGGGCGACGTGGTCCTGGCGACCTCGGCCGGCGAGTTCGCCGACCTGGCCAGCTGGCGTGCCAACTTCCAGCGCAAGCCGGCGCAACTGGTGCTGCGCGTGCTGCGCGGCAACAGCCAGGCCGACGTGCTGATGCGCTGAATGCGCCGGCGCTGACGCGGGCGCGCCGTAACACCCCCTACACCCGGGCGGTGCTATTGATTTGCCACAGGATCCGGCCTCCCGGCGCGGACGCCACACCCACACGAAGGAGAATGCGATGAGCCCTACCAATACCGAGCAGCTGAAGGACAACCTGAGCGAAGCCGGCAGCCACCTGAAGACGGCCGCCTCCCATGCGGGCGAGGCCGTGAAGGGTGCCGCCGGCGCCGCCGGCGAAGAGCTCAAGCTCGGCAAGGCCAACGTCAAGGCCGACCTGTCCGGCAGTGCGCTGGCCGGCCTGGCCGCCGCCGAGTTCGGCGGTGCCGCCGCCAAGGAGCAGGTCGACGTGCTGATGGACAAGGGCCGTGACCTGCTCGACAGCGCCACCGACCTGATCCGCGAGAAGCCGCTGGCCTCGTTCGGCGTCGCCTTCGCGGCCGGTTGGCTGATCGCCAAGCTCGCCCGCAGCAGCGACGACAAGTAAGTCGGCGTGAGCGATCACGTGTCATCCGCTCCCGGCCCCGACGAGGTGCCGGGCAGCGATACGCCCCGACCCGAGGCGCCCGGCCTGGAAGAGAGCTTCCGAGCCGTCAGCGAGGCGGGCAAGGCCACGCTGGGATCGGCCAAGGACACCAGCCGCGCGTTGCGGCGGCTGATCTCGGCCGACCTCGCGCTGGCGCGCAGCGCATTCGGCCGCGGCCTGGCCTGGGCCGGCATCGCGGTGGTGTTCGGCGCCTCGGCCTGGCTGCTGCTGACCGGTGCGATCATCGCGCTGCTGCAGCGTGCCGGGCTGTCGTGGTTCCAGGCGATGTTCTTCACCGCGCTGGCGAGCCTGGCCATGACCGGCCTGGCGATCTGGCGCGTGGCGCATTTCTTCGACCATACCGGGCTGCACGCCACGCGGCGCCAGCTGACCCGGATGGGCCTGTTCGACGAGGCCCGCGAGGGCGACGACGACGGGTTCGATGAACTCGACGAACTGGACAAGGCCCGGGCCCAAGCGGAGCGCACCCCATGAGATTCGGAGCACTGCTCAAGCACGTCGAACGCGCCGAGACCCTGGTCGAGGGCCGCAGCCTGGAAGCCCAGCAGCACTGGGGTGAACTGCGCCAGGCCTGGCGCGCGGGCTGGACGCCGGTCCGGATCGTGGTGGCCGGCCTGGGACTGGGCTTCGTCGCCGGCCGCACCGAGCCGCAGGTGGCGATCGGCAGCATCGCCCGCAAGGTGGGCGGCCTGCCCAAGCTGCTGCAGATGGCGACCACGGTCTCCGCGATGTTCACGGCGAGCCAGGCCAAGGATGCCTCGCAGCAGGCCGAACGGGCCGCCGACCAGGCCCAGGAAGCCGCCGACGACGACGCCCCCGCCACGGTGGTGGTGCCGGTACCGGTCGGCGGGCGCCGCACGCCCCTGCATGCGGCCGAGCCGCAGGCGCCACGGCCGGCGGAAGCGGCCACCGAGATGTCCGAGCGCTGAGCCAGGCGGTCGGTGTCGCCCCAGAGCAACGCCGGCCCCGCGCCGGCGTTTTCGTTGGCGCGAACCGCGGCGTGTGCCGCACCATACGCCGCATTGACGCCTGCGCCCGATAATGGCGGACCGCCGGCACCCGCCGGTCGCCCAGAGCGCGCATGAGCATCCCCGCCGAATCGTTGTCCCCGCTGCCCGAGGGCGATGCCGCCCTGCCCCCGCCCCCCGCTCCGCGCCCGCGCGCCTCGGCCTCGCTGGTGGTGCTGACCACGCTCGCGGTCGGCTACACCCTGTGGGCGGCGCAGACGATCATCCTTCCGATCCTGCTGGCGGCGTTCTTCGCGCTGGTCGGCAACCCGATCCTGCGCGGCCTGCGGCGGCTGTACGTGCCGCGCTTCGTCAGTGCGTTGCTGGTGCTGGTGCTGGGCGTGTCGGCCGCCGTGGCGCTGGGCGCGCAGCTGGTGGGGCCGGCGGCGGAGTGGTTCCAGCAGGCGCCGCGGCAGATGCGCCAGATCGCCCGCGAGGTCCGCGACTTCACCAAGCCGATGCAGCAGGCCAACCAGGCCGCGGAGAACTTCGCGCGTGCCGCCGGCGGCGAGAACGCGCGCCAGGTGCAGATCGTGCGCACCCAGCTGGACGACCCGTACAAGGCGCTGGTGCGCACGCCCAAGCTGGCGGCGTCGGTGCTGGCGGTGGTGCTGCTGACGTTCTTCTTCATGGTCTTCGGCGAGAACCTGCAGCGGCACGCGATCGCGCTGCTGCCCAGCCGCCAGCAGCAACGCTTCACCACCGGCATCCTGCGCGAGATCGAGCGCGAGGTGTCGCGCTACGTACTCACCATCAGCGTGATCAACACCGGGGTCGGGCTGATCTTCGCCGGCATCCTCTATGCGCTGAGGCTGCCGCTGCAGGAGGCGCTGCTGTGGGGCACGGTGGTGGCGCTGCTCAACTTCGCGCCGTACGTGGGGCCGCTGATCGGCGTGATGCTGATGCTGCTGATGGGCCTGGTGGAATTCGATACGCCGCTGGCGTCGCTGCTGCCGGCGATGCTGTACCTGCTGCTGCACACGATCGAGGGCCAGGTGGTGACGCCGATCGTGCTCGGCCGGCGCATGGCGATCTCGCCGCTGATGCTGATCCTGGCGCTGATGCTGTTCGGCTGGCTGTGGGGCATGGTCGGCCTGCTGCTGGCGGTGCCGATGCTGGTATGCATCAAGATGGTGCTGAGCCGGCTGGACGGCATGCAGCGCTGGGCCCGGTTGCTGGAGTAGCCGGCCCCGGCGCCGTAAAATGCGGGCGATGAGCTTCCCGATCCGCGCCATCACCCTCGACCTCGACGATACGCTGTGGCCGTTCGCCCCGATCGGGGCCCGCATCGACCAGGCGGTCTACGCCTGGATGCTCGAGCACAGCCCGGTGACCGCCGCGCGCTACCCGATCGCGGCGATGCGCGAGCTGCGCGAGCGCAGCTTCGCCGAGAACCCGCACCTGCACCACGACCTGAGCGCGCTGCGCCGGCTGACGCTGGAACAGGCGCTGCGCGACAGCGGTGGCGACCTGGCCCTGCTGGAACCGGCCTACGAGGCGTTCTATGCCGCGCGCAACCAGGTGGAGTGCTACCCGGACGCGCTCGAGGCGCTGGCGCGCATCGCCGCGCACGTGCCGGTGGCGGCGCTGAGCAACGGCAACGCCGACCTCGAACGGATCGGCCTGATGCACCACTTCGCCTTCCAGCTCGGCTCGCGCGAACATGGCGCGGCCAAGCCGCAGGCCAGCATCTTCCTGGCCGCCTGCGCGCGCCTGGGGGTGCCGCCGGCGCAGGTGCTGCATGTCGGCGACCATATCGAGATGGACGTGCTCGGCGCCCTCGACGCCGGCCTGCGGGCCTGCTGGATCAACCGCGAGGGCCGCGCCTGGGAACACCCGTCGCAGGCCCCCGACCTGCACTTCGACACGCTCGCCGGCCTGGCCGACTGGCTGGATGCCCAGCGCGCGGCGCCGGTGCCGCCGGCAGGCTGACCGCATGCCCCTCTCCGCCCCTTCTCCCACCGACGGGCAGGCGCGTCGCTGAGCGCCCGCCGCAAGGATCCGACATGTCCCTTCCCCTCGGTTTCACCTCCGCCGCCGCTACCGCCCTGCCGCTGCACGTGCTCGATCGCGAGCAGTTCGCCGGCTGGTGCGGGCAGCAGCCCGCCGCCACTGTCGCGTGGGCGCGGGCCCAGGGCTTCACCGCGGCGGCCGGCAGCGTGCTGCTGCTGCCCGGCACGCACGGGCTGGCCGGCGCGGTGCTCGGCGTGGGCGACCGCGCCGATGCCTACGCCTACGCGCATGCGCCGTTCGCGCTGCCGGTCGGCAGCACCTGGCAGGTGGCCACCGCGCTGAGCGAGCGCGAACAGGCGACCCTGGCGCTGGGCTGGGGCCTGGGCAGCTACCGCTTCGCGCGTTACCGCAAGCCGCTGCGGGTGCCCGCCGAACTGGCGGCCACGCCGTCGGCGGAGACGGCCGCGCTGATCCAGGCCTGCCTGCGCGTGCGCGACTGGGTCAATACGCCCACCGAGGACATGGGCCCCGAGCAGCTGGAGGCCGCCGCGCGCGAACTGGCGCGGGCGCACGGCGCCGAGTTCGAGGCGGTCGTGGGCGAGGCGCTGCTGGCGCGCAACTTTCCCACCATCCATGCGGTGGGCCGCGCCTCGCACCGCGCCCCGCGGCTGATCGAGCTGCGCTGGGGCGACCCGTCGCATCCGCGGCTGGTGCTGGTCGGCAAGGGCGTGTGCTTCGACACCGGTGGGCTCGACCTGAAGCCGGCCGACGGCATGCGCAACATGAAGAAGGACATGGGCGGCGCGGCGCACGCACTGGCGCTGGCCGGACTGGTGATGGCGCAGCAGCTGCCGGTACGGCTGACGCTGCTGATCCCGGCGGTGGAGAACGCGGTCGGCCCGAACGCCTTCCGGCCCGGCGAGGTGATCACCACCCGGGCCGGCGTCACCGTCGAGGTCGACAACACCGATGCCGAGGGCCGCCTGGTGCTGTGCGACGCGCTCACCTACGCCGGCGAGCATCCGGCGGACCTGATACTGGACTTCGCCACCCTGACCGGCGCGGCGCGCGTGGCGCTGGGCCCGGACCTGCCGGCGCTGTTCGCCAACGACGACGCCGTCGCGCAGGCCTGGATCGAGGCCGGCGAGCGCACCCGCGACCCGGTGTGGCGCATGCCGCTGTGGCGGCCCTACCTGCGCTACCTCACCAGCAACGTCGCCGACCTGGCCAACGCCGGTTCGCGCATGGCCGGCGCGGTCACCGCGGCGCTGTACCTGGAGCGGTTCGTGCCGAACGGTCAGGCCTGGGCGCACCTGGACGTCTACGCCTGGAACGACGGCGAACGCGCCGGCCGCCCCGCCGGTGGCGAGGCGCTGGCGCTGCGCTCGGCCTACGCCATGCTCGCGGCACGCTACCCGAAGTAACCGCAGCCACCGCCCGCGCGCCCGCAGCGCCCGGGCGCCCTCGGCCAGGCAGGGCCGCGGCCTGCCAGCGGCGATGCACAGGACGCATCCGTCCCGTCGCGCACCGCCACGCAAGCAGGCGGCAAGCCTGCAACGGGGATGCGCGCGCGGCCGCCCGTTGAACGACGTGCCGCGCTCCGCCGTGGCCGCCCACGACACGAGCCCTACCCGCGCCGCATGCCGCGCTGCAGCCATTGCGGCGCAGCAAGCTGTCGCCGCAGACGGCGCTAGACTCCGACCGCCGCAACGACGCGGCGCATGCATCGGAGAACCGTCATGGACGTGAAAGGTTTGAAACATGCTGTCCTGGCAACCTGCGTGATCGCCGCGGCCGCTGCCGCGACCGGCGCCGGAGCCGCTCCTCCCTCACCCGCCGCGGCGGCCGCCTTCGAGCAGGGCCTGCGCGAAGACGCCGCGCGGATCGGCGACGCGACCGGGGTGACGCCGCAGGCGGCGCTGGCGCGGCTGTAGGTCGAGGCGGCCCTGGCCGAGCCGATCGCCGAACTGCGCGCCCGCTACCGCGACCGGCTGGCCGGGGTGTACATCGAGCACGACCCGGCACCGCGCGTGGTCGTGCGCCTGAAGGGCACGACCCCCGCCGCCGCGCGCTTCCTCGATGCCGGCGTCGCCGTCGTCCCGGTGGACTTCGTCACCGGCGCGGCGCATACCCAGGGCGAGCTGCGAGCGCTGATCGACGCTCGCCTGCCCGCGCTGAAGCAGGCCCTGCCCGGCCTGCAGGGCAGCTTCACCGATGCCCGCAGCGGCGAGGTCGTCCTCGACGTGGTGGGCGACAGCGCGCGCAGCGCGGCCCTGCAGGCCAAAGCCAGCACGCTGCTCGGCGTGCCGGCGCGGCTGCGCGTGCTGCCCGCGCCGCTGCTGCCGCAGGTCCGCGGCAGTGGCCGCATCGACGGCGGCAACTGCACCGGCGCCTTCGTGGTGCAACGCACCGGCACCACGACCACCGGCCTGCTGTCGGCCGGCCACTGCCCCAACACCAATTCCAGCTACGCCGACGTCAATGGCACCGCGGCCGCACTGACCTACCAAGCCGAGTCGTACAACGCGAGCAACGACGCGCAGTGGTACACCACCAGCACCTCCAACCAGCCGATGTTCTACGCCTCGAGCACCGCGCTGCGCACGCTGACCGGACGACGCACCCAGGCCAGCACGGCGGTGGGCAACAATGTCTGCCACTACGGTTCGACCACCGGCTACAGCTGCGGCGACGTGATCGCCACCGACTACCAGCCGACGGCCTACACCTGCAACGGACAGACCTGCGCGGCGACCTACATCGCACTGGGCCCGCCGGCGACCGGGACCGGCCTGGCCTGTGCGGGCGGGGACAGCGGCGGCCCGTGGTTCATCAGCACGGTGGCGGCGGGCATCCACTCGGCCGGTGCGTCCTCCGGCACCGGGATCGGGAGCTGCCAGCTGGCGATCTACACCAGCACCGACCGCATTTCCACGCTCGGGCTGCAGCTGCTCTATGGTCCATGAGCCGAAACGGCGCGCCGGGTCCTTGCGGACCCGGCGGCGCCTCCCCCACACCACCGCCCACAGGAGGCCGACATGCCCCGATCCCCACTCCTGGCCGCGGTCGTCGCGGCGTGGGGCCTGGCTGGGTGCACCCCGGCGCCGGCCCCTCCCGCCGTGCCGCCGCGCGCGGCTGCGAGCGTGAGCGACGCCGCCGCCCCGGCGCGCGCGCGCCAGGCGCTGCAGGCGCATGCCGGGGCGCTGCGGGCGCTGTTCCCCGGGCTGCAGGGCACGCGCGTCGATCAGGCCACCGGGGCCGCGGTACTGGACGTGCTGGCGCCCACGCCGGCGCGGGCCGGGGTGAGCGCGCTGCGGCCCGACGCCGAGGCCCTGCTGGGCGTGCCGGTCCGCATCGAATTCCTCGACGCGCCGTTGCGCCAGCAGTAGCGGGCCGGTTCCGGTCCGGACGGGCCCCGGACCCGGTGCGGTGCCGGCCGGGAGCGCGTCACGGTCTCCACCCAGGGCCTGGCGGATGATGCACGGCGACGCGTGCGGCCCCGTCCGGGCGCCGCCGCCGAGCCGCTCCATCGCCATCGCCCACGGAGTCCACCGCCATGCCCCTGTCCGACCCGCGCCCCCGCGGCACCGCCCGGCCCCGCCGGCCCTGGCTGCCGCTGGCCGGCGTCGCCGCCATCGTCGCCGGGCTGGCGGCCGCCTTCGCCTGGACCGGCGGCTGGCTCGGCGGGTCCCGCCTGACCGCCGGACGCATCACCGACACCCTGGAGGCCGGCGGCCCCCCGCACCCCGGCTTCCGCCGCGCCCACACCAAGGGCATGTGCGTGAGCGGGACCTTCCACGCCAACGGCGCGGCGCGGGCACTGTCGTCGGCACGGGTGTTCACCCAGGCCGCGGTGCCGGTACTGGGACGGCTCTCGATCGGCGGCGGCGATCCGCACGGCGCCGACGCCAGCGCGCGCGTGCGCAGCATGGCGCTGCTGCTGAACACCGACGACGGCCAGCAGTGGCGCACGGCGATGAACAGCTTTCCGTTCTTCGCGGTGGCCACGCCGGAGGGCTTCATGGCGCAGACCCTGGCGTCGCAGCCGGATCCGGCCACCGGCAAGCCCGACCCGGCGAAGATGGCCGCGTTCCTGCAGCGCTACCCGGAGGCGCGCAAGTTCCAGCAGTGGGCGATGACCGTGCCCTGGTCAGACAGCTGGGCCAACACCCAGTACAACGGCGTCAATGCCTTCCGCTTCCGCGCCGGCGACGGCAGCGAGCGCTTCGTGCGCTGGTCGATGCGCCCGCAGACCGCGTTCAAGGCCATGAGCGCCGCCCAGCGCGCGCAGGCCGACAGCGACTTCCTCGGCGAGGACCTGCAGCGACGGCTGGCGCAGGGGCCGCTGCGCTGGGACCTGGTGCTCACCGTGGCCGCGCCGGGCGACCCGGTCACCGACCCCTCCCAGCCCTGGCCGGCGACCCGCGACCAGGTGGTGGCCGGCACGCTGGAGCTCGACCACGCCGAGCCGCAGGCCACCGGGCCCTGCCGCGACCTCAACTACGACCCGCTGATCCTGCCCACCGGAATCGCCGGTTCCGACGACCAGATCCTGGCCGCGCGCTCGGCGGTGTACTCGCAGTCGTTCAACCGGCGCGAGCGCGAGATCGGCCGCGGCCAGGCACCCGATGCCGGCGGCCAGGCCCGCGGAGGTGCGCAATGAGCAGGACCCACTTCAACGCGACCGCGCGCATCCTGCACTGGTCGATGGCGGCGATGATCCTGACGATGCTGTTCGTCGGCGTTGGCATGGTGACGTCGGTGTCGCAGCGCCCCTGGCTGATCGACCTGCATCGGCCGCTGGGCATCGCGATCGGGCTGCTGGCGATCGTGCGCCTGGGCAACCGCCTGCGGCACCGCCCGCCGCCGCTGCCGGCGGATCTGCCGGCCTGGCAGAAGGCCGCGGCCGTCGCCTCGCACTGGCTGCTGTACGCGCTGATGCTGGCGATGCCGCTGATCGGCTGGTCGATGCTGTCGGCTGGCGGCTACCCGGTCGTGATGGTCGGCGGGGTGCAGCTGCCGCCGATCGCCCCGCACGACCCGGCGCTGTACGCGACCCTGCGCAGCGCCCACGGGGCGCTGGCCTACCTGCTGTTTGCCACCGTGCTGGGGCACCTGGCGGCAGCGCTGTACCACGCCTGGGTGCGCCGCGACGGCGTGTTCCCGAGCATGGCGCGCGGGCCGGGCGCGGCGGACGCGCGCCGGGACTGAGCGGGCGGGGGGCGCGGTCGCGCCGCCGCGGGGCCAGCGCGCTGGGTGTTTAAACCTAGTCCGCAGGCGCGGCGGCGCCGGCCTGGATGCCGCGGCCGGTCGCGGCCCAGTAGATCCCGCCGTACAGGTGCGCCAGGTAGTTCGGATCGTTGTAGGCCTCGGCCTGGTGGCCGAGCGCGGTGACGAAGACCCGGCCACCCTCGAAGCGGTGGTACCACGCCACCGGATGCTCGCGGCCCATGCCCCGGGCCACCTGCCCCGGCCAGATCCGGGTGGGATCGTAGCTGGACTCGTCCACGGTCATCAGCGTGACCAGGTCGTCGCTGTAGGGCGCGTCGTACTCGTACCACTCGTCGCTCCACAGCCAGCGTCGCGGCAATCCGGCGGTGGCCGGGAAGTTGCGGTCGACCACGTCGACCATCGCGGTCTGCAGGTACGGGTGGGTGCGAAAGGCGCGCCCGATCAGGCGGTCGTACCAGTCCCAGCCGCCGCGCGCGATGGCGAAGGCCTTGTGCACCGCCACCACGCCGCCGCCGGCGCGCACGTACTTCTGGAAATTGGCGCGCTGGGCCGGATCCAGGTCGGTGGCGGGCGTGTTGAGCAGCACGATCGCCTGGTACTGCGACAGGTCGCCGTCGAAGGCCTTGGCGTCCCACGCCCACACCAGCTCGAAGTAGTGCTGCCGCGCCAGCGCCTCGAACTGCGGCCTGGCCACCGGGATGTAGTCGTGGTGGTACTGGTTGGGAATCGCCGCCACCAGCACCTTGAACTGCTGCGCCGGCGCCCCGCCGGCCATCGCCAGCAGCACCAGCAGCCACCGCGCGAACCCGCTTGCCTTCATGCCGTCTTCCCCTCCCGCAAAGCCTGGAGCATAGGGCGCCCGGTCCCGGCGAGGGGCCGGCTTGCGGCAATTTCATACGCCGCTGCCGCAACGGCATACCGGCCCGGGTGGCGGCCGGCCGCGCCTGGCAACGATTGACATGGTAGGAAGGCCCGCGGCCCGGTACACTTGCCGCCGCCGGCGGGCTTCACCCCGAATTAACGGGAGGGGCCCGTCCCGGAAACCCCTGATTCACCGGCGGCCCGTCCCGGGCGGCCGGCCGCGTCGACAGCGCCAGCCAGGTGCCGACGCCCTCGCCCGGCCGCGTGCCGGGGCCGCGGGCGGGCCGCGCCAAGCCAGCCTCAATCCGACCGTCCGACGGCGCCCGTTGCCCGCGCCAGGCCGGTCCTGCCTGCTTGCCTGGAGCCCTGTGATGACCCGTTCGTTCCGTTCCCGCCCCGTCCTGCGCCGCTCGGTGCTGGCCACGGCCTGCCTGATCGCCACCCTGCCCGCGCTCGCCGTGGCCGCCGACGCGCCTGCCGGCGACAGCGAGCCGACCACGCTCGACAAGGTCAACGTCAAGGGCGAGCGCGCCGAGGGCTACAGCGTCCGCAAGACCACGGCGGGCACCCGTTTCGACCTGGCGCCGCGCGAGATCCCGCAGTCGGTGAGCATCATCAGCCACCAGCGCATCGAGGATCAGCAGCTGGACGACATCATCGACGTGCTGGAGAACACCACCGGCGTGTCCAATACCCGGTCGGACAGCGAGCGCTTCGAGTTCTACGCCCGCGGCTTCTACATCGACAACTACCAGTTCGACGGCATCCCGACCACGATGGTGCAGAACTGGAGCTACGGCGACTCGGCGCTGGACCTGGCGCTGTACGACCGCGTGGAGGTGGTGCGCGGCGCCACCGGGCTGCTGACCGGCGCGGGCAACCCGTCGGCCTCGGTCAACCTGATCCGCAAGCATGCCGACAGCGCCGAGCTGACCGGCAGCGTTTCGGTCACCGCCGGCAGCTGGGGCCGCACCCGCTCCACCGTGGACGTCACCACCCCGCTCAACGCCAGCGGCAGCGTGCGCGCGCGCGTGATCGGCAGCTACCTGGACACCGATTCGTACGTGGACCGCTACACACAGAACAAGACCCTGGGCTACGCGGTGATCGACGCCGACCTGACCCCGGACACGCAGCTGAGCGTGGGCTACGACTACCAGAAGAAGAACTCCAACGACGTCACCTGGGGCGGTTTCCCGCTGTGGTATTCCGACGGCAGCCGCACGAACTACGCACGCTCGTTCAACCCGGCCGCCGACTGGACGTTCTGGGACACCACCACCAAGCGCGCGTTCGCGACCCTGCAGCACGACTTCGCCAACGGCTGGAAGATCCGGGCCAACGCCACGCACGACCAGACCGACGTCACCGACAAGCTGTTCTATCCCTACTACACGATCTACGGATTCGACCGCCAGACCGGCGGCGGCGTGGTGCCGTACTCGGGCTACTACGTCACCCAGCGCAAGGTCGACGGCCTGGACGGCTATGCCGAGGGACCGTTCCAGTTGTTCGGCCGCGAGCACGAGCTGATGGCGGGCGTCAGCTACAATCGCCGCCGCTACGTCAACGACGGCGCGTTCGATTTCCCGGGGCCGATGGACAGCTACCTCGGCTGGACCGGAGCCTATCCGGAGCCGGCGTGGTCGCCGTTGAGCGAGTTCAGCCGCGGCACCGTCACCCAGAAGGCCGGCTACGCCGCCGCCCGCCTGTCGCTGGCCGATCCGCTGAAGCTGATCCTCGGCGCGCGCTACACCGACTGGAAGGTCGACGGTGCCGAGAGCGGCGTGCGCTACACCAGCGTGCAGAAGGAGACCACGCCTTATGCCGGCCTGGTCTACGAGATCGACGACACCTGGTCGGCCTACGCCAGCTACACCGACATCTTCCAGCCGCAGACCTCGCGCACCGTGACCGGCAGCTACCTGGACCCGGTGACCGGCAAGAGCTACGAGGCCGGCGTCAAGGCGGCGTGGTTCCAGGACCGCCTGAACGCCTCGCTGTCGGTGTTCCGCATCGAGCAGGACAACGTCGCCCAGGCCACCACCGAGTTCGTGCCCGGCACCTCGGAAACCGCCTACGTCGCCGCGCGCGGCACCGTCAGTCGCGGCTTCGAGTTCGAGCTCAACGGCGAACTGGCACCGGGCTGGAACGGCACCTTCGGCGCCTCGCGCTACGTCGCCAAGGATGCCGACGACGCCGACATCAACACCCAGCTGCCGCAGACCACGATCAAGCTCTACACCAGCTACACCCCGCGCAGCCTGGCCGAGCTGACCTTCGGCGGCGGCGTGAACTGGCAGAACCGGATCTACTACGTCGACGCCACCTACGGCCGCTTCGAGCAGGACGCCTACGCCCTGGTCAGCGCGTTCGCCCGCTACCGGCTGTCGCCGGAATTCTCGGTGCAGGTCAACCTCAACAACCTACTGGACAAGAAGTACTACTCGCAGATCTACGGCTACGGCGCCTGGGGCGAGCCGCGCAACGGCGCCCTCACCTTCACCTGGTCGTTCTGAGGTCCGCCGCGGTGGCGGTGCCCGGGCGACCGCGGCCCCGCGCCCGGCCCGCCATCCGGGCTCGCCGCCCGCGGCGTGCCGCATCCGTGCCGGCGGCCGGTCCCCTGCGGGGGCGCGGCCGCCGGCACGGACTCAGTAGGTGCCGTCGAACGCGAAGATCGGCTTGCGCTGCCGCCACCGGCCGGCCGTGAAGTCCGGAAACTCCAGGGTCCGGAAGCCGTCGGCGATCGACCGCTCCGACAGCGGCGTGATCGCGCTCCAGGTCACCGCGTCGTAGATATCGATCGGCATCGGCGCCCTGGCCTTCAGCGCCTCGACGAACGCATGGATCACGAACCAGTCCATGCCGCCATGCCCGGCGCCGGCCGCCGTGCCTGCATGCTGCTTCCACAGCGGATGCTCGTAGCGATCCTGGTAGGGACCGAACGCCTCCCACTGGTGCGGCGGGCTGCGGCCCTCGAGGTGGATCGACTGGTTCACGTCCATCCACAGGCCCCGGGTGCCCTGCACGCGGAAGCCCATCGAATACGGGCGCGGCGACGAGGTGTCGTGCTGCAGCAGGATGGTCTCGCCGTTCGCGCAGGCCAGCGTGGTGGTGACGATGTCGCCCAGCTTGAACGCGACCCGGGTGCTCGGGTGGGCGCTGCCGCCGCTCCGGGCCACGGTGTAGTCGTGCAGGCCGCGCGCCTTGCTGGCGAACGCATTGAGGTGGGTGAAGCGGTTGCCACGGTTGATGCCGGTGTACATCGCGCACGGGCCGATGCCGTGGCTGGGATACAGCTCGCCATTGCGCTCGACCGAATGCGCGGTGCGCCAGCGCGCTTCGGACCACGCCGCCGGGCCGAACTCCACGCCGCTGCCATAGGGCTCGTCGGGATCGCCGGAATTGAACTTCACCCCGCGCAGGTCGTGCTGGTAGCCCGCCTGCAGGTGCAGCAGCTCGCCGAACAGGCCCTGGCGCACCATCTGCAGCGCCGCCATCACGTCGCGGCGGTAGCAGACGTTCTCCAGCAGCATGTACGGGGCACCGGTGGCCAGCTGGGTGTTCAGCACGTCCCAGTGGTCCTGCAGGGTGATGCCGGCCACCACCTCGCAGCCCACGGCCACGCCGGCCTGCATCGCCGCGATCGCCATCGGCGCATGCCATTCCCACGGCGTGGCGATGACCACGCCATCGAGGCCCCGTTGTGCCAGCACCCGCTTCCACGCATCGGGGGCACGGTCCTGGCCATAGGCCTTCGGCGCTGGCTTGCCGGCCTTGGCGACCTTCTCCAACGCACGGCCGAGCATGATCGGCTCGATGTCGCACAGCGCGACGATCTCTACGTCGTCGCGCCGCAGCAGCTCGGTCAGCAGCACCTGGCCGCGCATGCCGGTGCCGATCATGGCCAGGCGGAGCGTGCGCCCGCGGGCCCGGGCGCGGGCCTGCGGCAGCAGGCTGCTGGCGGCGACGGCGGCACTGGCCGCGATGAACTGCCTACGCTTCATGGCGTCTGTTCTCCTGTCGAAGGGCGCCGGCCGGTGCCGGCGCGTTGGACCGCTCGGGGACGATCACTTGAAGCGGTAGCCGATCGCCACGCTGTAACCGCGCCCGAAGATGGTGGCGTAGTCGCTGGAGTCGCCCAGGAAACTGTTGGGATCGTAGAACGGCAGGCGATCGAACAGGTTCTTGACCGTGAAGCTCAGGTTCCAGGCGTCGTCCGGGCGCCAGGTGAGGCTCAGGTTGGCGGTCCACCACGACGGTGCGCCGTCGCACTTGCTCTGCTCCAGTGCCAGGTAGCCGGCGGTGCAGGTCTGCGCGTTGTTGTCGACCTCGTCGATGCGGTCACGCGCCCACCGGGTGCCGCCGACGTAGTTGACGAACAGGCTGGTGGTGACCTGCGCGTAGGTCCAGTCGGCATTGAGCGTGGCGCGCAGGCGCGGGTTGTTGTAGTAGCCGACCACGTCGCCGTAGTACCAGCCACTTTCTGCGTCCAGGTAGTAGCGGTTGCGGTTGGCGAGGGTCGCGGCCAGGCCGATGTTCAGCCCGCCCCATGCGCCCAGCGAGAAGCGCCCGCGCGCGTCGATGTCGAAGCCGTCGACCAGGGTCTTGCCGCGGTTCTTGTACTGGCCGACCACGCTGGCCACGTTGCCGACGCTGTAGCCGGGCAGCGTGCCCGGGCAGCTCACCCCGCTGGACGGGTCCGCGCACATCGCCGCGAGCGCGGCCAGGTTGGCGCGGTCGCTCTCGGTGATCGGCGAGCGGGTCGAGGCGATGATGTCGGTGTCGCGACTGAAATCCGGCGCGACGATCTCGTTGTTGCGGTAGATGAACCAGTAGTCGGCCGACACCGACAGCCAGCGGGCGGGCTCGTAGACGAAGCCCAGCGTGGCGATCTTGGCCTTCTCCGGCTTCAGGTCCCGGTTGGGCTGGGTCATGCGGGCCACGGTGCGGCTGCAGTCGGCATTGAGCAGCCCCTTGCCCAGGTCGACGTCGCCGCCGCGCCGGGACTGCAGCAGCAGGTTGGCGATGGCATTGGTCTCGGCGCAGCGCACGTCGTCGCGGTAGCCGCCGAGCTGGGCGAACACGCCGCCATTGCCGGACTCGGCCAGGCTCGGCGCGCGGAAGCCGGTGGAATAGGTGCCGCGCAGCATCAGCTGGTCGAGCGCCTGGTACTTGAAGCCGAGCTTGGGTGCGAGGTTGGCGCTGAAGTCGGGGTACTTGTCCACGCGCACCGCCGCATCGAGTTCCAGCCGCCCGGTCAGCGGCGCCACGGTCTCGGCGAACAGCGCATAGGTGTTGCGCGCGCCGTCGAACCACGAGCCGCCCTGCTGGGTGATCAGCCCGGCCGCGGCATCCGGGTTGCCCGGCGTGTAGAACGTCTCGCGGCTGGCGTTGAAGCCGAACGCCGCGCGCATCTCGCCGGCCGGCAGCTGGAACAGCGGGCCTTCGATCTTGCCGTCCAGCGTGTGCAGGCGGGTCCACGACTGGATATCGAAGGTCGGGAAGGCCTCGCGGATCAGCGCGGCGTTGGCGGCGCTGATCTCGCCGAAGCGGTAGGCCGGATGGTCGGCGATGATCACGCGGCCGGTGCCGGGGTCGACGGTGTACGGCCCGAACGCCTTCTCGAAGCCCTTCAGGTTGACGTTGATGGTCTGGTAGGTGACCGAGTGCGTGCCGGCGCTGGCGAAGGCGGTTTCCCAGTTCCAGTCGCCGCGGGTTCCGCGCAGGCCGGTCAGCACGCGGTAGCTCTGGTCGGTGTTGCGCTGGCCGAAGTAGTTGGCGCCGGCGTCCTGCAGCAGGTACTGCAGGCCGACCACGCCGCCCATCAGCGCGCGCAGCTGCGGGCTGGCGTGGTTGTATTCGTTGTTCGGCCCCAGGAACGGATACAGGAACTGGTTGACGGTGGTGCCGGTGTCGCGCGAGAACCAGCTGCTCGGGTTGCCGGTGGTGGTGCTGAAGGTGCGCGGCGTGCCGCCGTTGGCGCGCAGGTCGATGTCGGTGTAGGTCGC
Source organism: Lysobacteraceae bacterium USHLN149 (assembly GCA_037145635.1). Classification (GTDB taxonomy): domain Bacteria; phylum Pseudomonadota; class Gammaproteobacteria; order Xanthomonadales; family Xanthomonadaceae; genus JAATFS01. The sequence goes on along the minus strand of JBBCXB010000010.1, from coordinate 20,932 downwards.
CTCGGCGAACAGCTCGGTGGTCTCGCCGAGCAGGAACGTGCCGTTGAGGTAGGCGGTGTTGCGCTCGGACCGGGCGCCGGCGTCGATCTCGTTGTTCATCCAGGTCTCCCAGACGCAGCGCGGGCCGGCGGCCTCGCCCAGCAGCACGTTGCGGCAGCCGGGGGCGGCTTCCTGCACGCGCGCGCCGGTGGCCGGGTCGAACGCGAAGTAGCTGCCCGGGTTGAACTCGCCCGGCTTGCTGCCCACGCCCAGGCGCAGGTTGGTGAGGTAGTTGGGATTGTTGACGTAGTACTGCGCCGGCCGCTTGTCGTAGAAGTCGCTCAGCGGGATCGCGTCGCGCCGGTACAGGTTGACCGCGGCATAGACGTTGAAGCGGTTCTCGGCCAGGTCGCCGACACCGGCGGTGAGGCTGGCCTGGCGCTCGCCGTAGGCGTCGATGCGCGACGACGTGTCATGGGTGAAGTTGACCTCGGCGCCCTGGAAGTTGCGCTTGGTGATCACGTTGATCACGCCGGCCACCGCGTCGGTGCCGTACACCGCCGAGGCGCCGTCGGTCAGCACCTCCATCCGCTCGATGGCCGCGGCGGGGATCGCGTCGATGTTGACGAACTGGGTCTGGAAGCCCGCCGGCGCGCCGTAGTACGACAGGCGGCGGCCGTTGAGCAGCACCAGCGTGCCCTGCGCGCCGAGGCCGCGCAGGTTGGCCTGCGAGGCCCCGTCGGAACCGGTGAACAGCGAGCGTGCGTCCTGCTGCGCCGGGCGTGCCGCCGGCAGGTTGTCCAGCACCTGCAGCAACGTGCGCGCGCCCATGTTCTGGATGTCCTGCTTGCTGATCACCTGCACCGGCGAGGCGGTCTCCACGTCCGAGCGGCGGATGTTGGACCCGGTGACCTCGATCCGGGCCAGGTCGGTGGCCGGGTCCTTGCCGTCCTGGGCAGCGGCAGGCGAGGCGGGCGACAGCAGCGCGCCGGCGATGGCCAGCGTCAGCGGTGCGATCGAACGACAGGGGGGGCGGAGGCGGCGTGCTGGCGACATCGGGGTTCTCTCCTGGCAGGGTGCGGCGCGAAGGTGGATCGGCGGGCAAAGCGCTCCCGTGCCACGGCCCGGGAGCCGTGGTCGGGAACAGCGGGGGAGGAGCGGCGTTACGCGGGGGTCATGGGGCGACGAAGCTGGCGGTGTCGCCCTCCTGTCCGATCAGTGCGGCATTGGCCCAGTTGGCGCAGACCTGGGCGGGATGCCCGCCCTGCGCGCCCAGGGTGCGCAGGCTCAGGCGGGACAGGCCGCGGATGTCGAGCTCCGGCTTGACCACGCCGGGCGCCTGCACGCGGCCGCTGTCGTACAGCAGGCGGTCGTCGCCCCACACCTGGAACTGCAGGCCGCCGGCGCTGCGGCAGGCGTCGTCGATGCCGAGGTCGGCCCGCAGCAGCCGCCAGCCGCCCTGCAGGCGCAGGTCGAGGCGGCTGGCGGCACCCACGCCCAGCCCGCGGCGGAACTGCAGGCCGTTCATGCGCATGCCGGCCGCGCCGCGGAAGGCCTGGTCGGCGCGCACCTGGCCGGCCAGCGCCGCCGGCAGCGGCAGCTCCGACAGGTAGCGCTGCTGCGCCGGCCGTTCCGGCGCCGGGTGCTCGAGGACATGGAAGGTGGACAGCGCGATCGGGCCGACGTCGCGCGGCTGCAGCGCATCGAACGCGCGCGCCCCGGCCTGCGCGGCGGTGACCATCGGGTCGCTGCCGGAGGCGCCGTCGCCGTCCGGGTTCTGCACGCTCAGCACGCGGAAGCGCAGCAGGCGCCCGGCATGGGCGGGGAAGTCGATGCGCTGCACGTCCTGCTTCAGTTGCAGCCGGCCACGGGCCACCGGCTCGCCCCACTCGCCATTGCTGTCGCCCAGGTAGACCTCGTAGTCGCGCACCTGGCCCTGCTTCCAGTGGGCGTCGTTGCGCGGTGCGAGTTCGATGCCGTCGATCATCCTGCGCTCGCCGAAACCGACCACCCACTCGTGCGCGCCGGTGCGCACGGCCTGGTTGCGCACGCTGCGGAACCAGGTGGCCGGGTCGTCGTCGAAGGCGTTTTCCAGCGGATGGCCGGGTTCTTCGGCCGGGCGGTTGACCACCAGCAGGCTGTCGGCCGGCAGTGCGCGCCCCTGTGGCGGCGCGGCCGGATAGGCGTCGTCGGCGGCGGCATCGGCCACCGCGAAGTCGAGCTGCAGCGTCAGCGGCTGGCGGATGTCCTGCGCGGCAGTGCGCACGTGCAGGGTGCCGCGGCGCTCGCGGGCATCGAAGTACCAGCCCTCGCCGGCGGCCTCGAGCGCGGCGGCGTCGGCCACGGCCGGCAACGCGCGGCCGTCGGCCTGCACCGCACGCGGCGCCTGCCGGGCGAGCACGCGCAGGCCATAGCGGCGTTGCGCGCGCTGGCCGGCGTAGCGGCCCCGCACCGCCTCGATCCGCACCTGCACCGGGCCGCTGCCCTGCGCCGGCGCCTGCACGCGGACGACCTGGGTGCTCGATTCGCCCTGCTGGTAGCGGCGGGTGTTGCCGTCGTCCTCGTACAGCGTGTACTCCGATTCGCCCTGCGGGTAGAGGTCGAAGGTGACTTCATCCACGGGCTTCTCGCCGTCGAACAGCATCGCCGGGTACATCGGCAGGATCGCGCCGGCGCGCACGAACACCGGCAGCGTGGCCAGATCCACCTGGCGGTCCAGCGTGCGGCCCGCGGCCGCGGCCTGCACGCGACGGCCGTCCCAGTAGTCGATCCAGCCGCCGGCCGGCAGGTGGATGTCGCGCCGCCAGCCGCGGCTGGCCGCCTGGCTGCGGTAGACCGGTGCCACCAGCAGGTCGCGGCCGAGCAGAAACTGGTACTTGTAGGCCTCGTCCTGCGCATGCGGATCGCGCGGGTGGTCCCACATCAGCCCACGCACCGGCGGCGCGCCGGTCTGCGCGGCCTCGTGCACCAGCCCGTACATGTACGGGGTCAGGCGCATCTTCAGCTTCAGGTAGTCGCGGTTGACGCTGCGGTAGGGCTCGTCGTACCACCACGGATGCTTGCGCGCGTTCGACGACCAGCCGCTCATGCCCATCAGCACCGGCGTGAACGCCTTCCACTGCAGGTCGCGGGTGAAGGTCTCCGCGCTGCCGCCGAAGATCGCGTCGACGTCGCCGCTGGCGTAGGCCATGCCGGACAGGCCGGAGCCGACCAGGGTCGGCACGTGCCAGCGGATGTAGTCCCAGCTGCTGCTCTGGTCGCCGGTCCAGGCCACCGCGTAGCGCTGGATGCCGGCCCAGCCCATCACCGTCCACAGGAAGGGCCGCGAATCGGAGTTGGCCACGATGCCGTCGAAGGCCTGGCGGTTGGCGTCCATCGCGAACTGGTAGCCCTTGCCGGTCCAGGCCACGTCCAGCTTCTGCACCCGGCTGCCGGCCTGGCCCACTTCCCAGGCGATCTTGTCGACGCCGTTCTCGGTCCACAGGCCGGTGCGGAAGCCGTACTGCGCCAGCCCCTTCACCGTCTCCGGCAACCGCTGGTAGCCGCAGCCGTAGCCGTCGTTGGGCAGGATCCAGCCGCCCGGCATGTCGTGGTCGCGGTACTGCCGGGCGACGCTGTCCACCACGTCCGGGGTGGTGCCGGTCGGGCCGTCGCTCCAGCCCTCGGGCACGGTGCCGGGCTTCTTGCCGTTGTCGCCGTCGTTGTAGCAGTCGGCATCGCCGTAGGACAGCGCCCAGCGCGCGACCAGGTTCGGGCGGCCGGTCAGCCAGGTGTAGCGCTCGATCAGCTTCGGCAGGTCGGCGCCGACGAAGTAGTAGGCGTCGAAGCGGTCCTCGCGGTGCAGCAGCGTGGCCCGGTCGGGCTCGCGCAGGTCGTAGCTGCCGTCGCTCCAGGTGTTGCGCAGCATGCCCCAGCCGCGGCTGCTCAGCAGCATCGGCGCCGGGCTCGGGCGGTCGCCCTCTTCCCAGCCACCGGAATAGGAGATCTCCAGCTCGCGGCCCTTGAACTGGTAGCGGCCGTTCTGCTGGCCACCGCCGTAATAGCCTTCGTCGGCCTGCGAGGACAGCACCTGCACGCTCTGCGTCGCCTCCAGGTCGAGCGGCTGCAGCTCCTGCCACAGCGCGACGGGCTGGCCGTGGTCGAGCCGTTCCAGGCGCAGGCGCAGCGGTGTCCGCTGCACGTGCAGCACCAGCGCGTCGGTACGCACGCGCACTTCCTGCGCGTCTTCCTCCAGTTGCGCGGCCACGCTGGCCGCGGGCTGCGCCAGCACGATCGGCGTGGCCGGGTCGCCCGCGCCGGTCAGCCGGCCGTGGCGGCCGGCCTGCACGCGCACGATGTCGCGGGCCGGCAGCTCGATGCGGAGGCGCGTGCCGTGGTCGGTCTGCAGGTCCCAGCCGCGGACGCCGTCGCCGCCGTCGCGCGCGCTGACCGCACGCAGGTCGCCGACCGGCTCGGCAAGGGCCGGCATGGACGCCAGCAGCAGGACCGGCCACAGGGCCAGCCGCGACGGCGAGCGACGAACACGGTTTTCCACTCGGACCCCCAACCCGTTCACCGGGCGTTTCGAAAGCGGTGGGCCGACTCTAGGACAGGGATTCGAAAGCTGTCAACAAATTGAAAGTAAAAAGCAAGATGAAATCAAATAAAACGAAAGTATAGACCGACAGCGCTTTTCGTAGTGCCCTGTGGAAGTCCGAAAAGCCCGGCTCGCAAGGCCTGATGCCCCGAAGTTTCGTTTCAGCGCAGGTTCTCGTCGCGAAGCCGTACCGCCAATATTACTTTCGATTTACTTTCTTTATTTGACATTTCGAAAGAAAGCACCGATGGTGCGAGGGCCCAACTGGAACCGCGAATGGACGTAACCCTGCTCTCCGATGTGTCCGCCTGGCAGCGCCTGGGCGGCGCGGACACCGCCACCGAAATCGCCCAGCAGCCCGCCCTGTGGGCGACCCTGGCGCACGACCTGCCGGCCGCCCGCGAGCGCCTGCAGGCCCTGCTCGGCGACCGCCTGCTCGATCCCGGCCAGCGCGTGCTGTTCACCGGCGCCGGCAGCTCCGGCTTCGTCGCCGAGATGGTGGCCGATACGATCAACGCCCAGTGGCCGGCCGAGGTACGCGCGGTGCATACCACCAGCCTGCTGACCCACCCGGCGCTGTACCTGCAGCGCGAGCGCCCGACCCTGCTGGTGTCGTTCGGCCGCAGCGGTTCCAGCCCGGAAAGCGTGGCCGCGGTGGAGCGCGTGCGCAGCGACGTGGACGACGCGCGCTTCCTCGACATCACCTGCAACGCCGAAGGCGACCTCGCCCGCCGCGGCGCTGGCCGCGCCGACACCTGCACCCTGCTGATGCCCGCCGCCAGCTGCGACCGCGCCTTCGCCATGACCAGCAGCCTGACCTGCATGCTGCTGGCCGCCCTGACCGTGTTCGACCGCGCGCCCTGGGACGCGCGCAGCGCCCGCCTGGAGCGGATCGCCGCGCTGGGACGCACCGGCCTGGCGCACTGGGACACTGCGGTCGCCACGCTCGCGCAACGCCCGTTCACGCGGGTGATCTACCTCGCCAGTGGTCCGCTGGAGGCGCTGGCGCGCGAGTGCGCGCTGAAGGTGCTGGAACTGACCGCCGGCCGCGTGCTGGCCCTGGCCAACACCCCGCTGGGCTTCCGCCACGGGCCGAAGTCCACGCTGGACGGCGATACCCTGGTGGTCGTGCTGCGCAGCGCGCAGCCGCTGGCGCGCCGCTACGAACAGGACCTGCTCGACGAGCTGCGCCGCGACGGCGTGGCCGGCCGCGTGCTGTCGCTCGGGCCGCAGGCCGAGCCGGGCAGCGACGACGACTGCACCCTGGCCGTTCCCGCCGTGGACGACCCGTGGCTGGCGCCGGTGTGGCTGGGCTTCGCCCAGTTGTACGCGCTGCAGCGCTCCGCCGCGCTCGGCCTGACCCCGGACAACCCGTTCCCGGACGGCACCGTCAACCGCGTGGTCCAGGGCGTCGCCATCCACCATGGCTGAGCCGAGCGCCCCGGTCGGCTACGGCATCGACATCGGCGGCACCAAGATCGAGCTGGCGGCCTGCGATGCGTCCCTGCAGGTGACCTGGCGCCGCCGCGTGGCGACGCCGCAGGGCAGCTACGACGGCTTCCTGCAGGCGCTGCTGGCGCTGGTGGCCGAGGCCGATGCGGCCCTGGGCGGCGCCGACGCGCCCATCGGCATCGCCCTGCCCGGCGTGCGCGACCGCCGGACCGGCCGCCAGCTCAGCACGAACGTGCCGGCGCTGACCGGGCGCTGCGTGGCGCAGGACCTGCAGGCGCGCCTGCAGCGCCCACTGTCCTTCGGCAACGACCTGCAGTGCTTCGCCCTCTCCGAGGCGCACGGGGGGGCCGCCGCCGGCTACCCCAGCATGTTCGGCGCCATCCTCGGCACCGGGGCCGGCGGCGGTTTCTGCCTGCACGGTCGCCTGCTGTCCGGCTTCAACGGCCTGGCCGGCGAATGGGGCCACTGGAGCGTGCCCGCCCACCTGCTGCAGCGCCACGGCCTGCCGCTGCTGGACTGCGGCTGCGGCCTGCAGGGCTGCGTGGAGCGCTACGTGTCCGGCAGCGGCCTGGCGATGATCGAGCGCCACCTCGGCGGCGCGGCGACCGACGCCAGCGCGGTGATCGCCCTGGCCGACGCCGGCGATGCCCGCGCCCGGCAGGCGCTGGACCTCCACCGCGACCTGCTCGGCCACAGCCTGGCCGCGCTGGTGCTGGCGCTGGACCCGCACGTGATCGTGCTCGGCGGCGGCCTGTCGCAGTACGCGCCGCTGTACCGGCAGCTGCCCGCGGCGATCGCCGCCCATCTGTTCGACGGCGTGCAGGTGCCACCGATCGTGCCGCCACGCTTCGGCGATGCCGGCGGCGCGCGCGGTGCCGCCCTGCTCGCCTGCCAGCCCTCGTTTTCCTGATGCCCGGAGCCTGACCATGTCCCCGTTGCAGACCCTGCTCGCCTCCCACCGCGCCGGCCACAACGTCGGCCTGTACAGCGTCTGCTGCAGCCACGAGCAGGTGCTGCGCGCGGCCCTGGCCGTGGCGCGCGCGCACGGCACCGTGCTGCTGGTCGAGGCCACCTCCAACCAGGTCGACCAGTTCGGCGGCTACACCGGCATGACCCCGCCGGAGTACCGCGACTATGTCGGCGCGCTGGCCGACGAGGCCGGTTTTCCGCGCGAGCGGCTGATCCTCGGCGGCGACCACCTCGGCCCGAATGCCTGGCAGAAGCGGCCGGCCGCCGAGGCCATGGCCCAGGCCCGCGTGCTGATCGAATCCTACGTCGCCGCCGGGTTCCACAAGATCCACCTGGACTGCAGCATGTCCTGCGCCGACGACCCGGTGCCGCTGCCCGATGCCCTGGTCGCCGCACGCTCGGCCGAACTGGCCACGATCGCCGAGCGCACCGCGGCCGAGCACGGCCGGCCGCCGCCGCTCTACGTGATCGGCACCGAGGTGCCGGTTCCCGGCGGCGAAGCCTCGCTGGCCGGCGGCCTGCGGGTCACCACGCCGGATGCCGCCGCTCAGACCCTGGCCATCCATCGGCAGGCCTTCGACACGCCGCCGCTGCGCGAGGCCTGGCAGCGCGTGATCGCACTGGTGGTGCAGCCGGGCGTGGACTTCGACCACAGCCACGTGCACGAGTACGACCCGGCGGCCGCCGCCGAGCTGGCCGACTTCCTCGAGCGCCAGCCGCGCATCGTGTTCGAGGCGCACTCCACCGACTACCAGCGCGAAAGCGGCCTGCACGCCCTGGTACGCGACCACTTCGCCATCCTCAAGGTCGGCCCGGCCGCCACCTTCGCCTACCGCGAGGCCCTGTTCGCGCTGGCCGCGATCGAGGCCGAGCTGTTCCCGGACGCGCAGTGCTCGCGCCTGCCGGAGGTGCTGGAGGCGGCGATGCTGGCGCGACCGGACGCGTGGCAGGCGCACTACCACGGCGACGCGGACACCCTGCGGCGGCTGCGCCGCCATGCCTTCAGCGACCGCTGCCGCTACTACTGGGGCGAGCCGGCGCTGGTGGCCGCGGTGCGGACCCTGTTCGCCAACCTGGAACGCCACGCACCGCCGCTGGCGCTGCTGAGCCAGTACCTGCCGGAGCAGTACCGCGCGGTGCGCGAGGGCACCCTGGCCAACACGCCCGCCGCGCTGGTGCAGCACCGCATCGGCCTGTGCCTGGGCGAGTACGCCCGCGCCTGCAGCGCCAACCGGGCCGGGACACGCAAGCAGAACGCAAGTTCGGCTGCCAGCGTTCTTGCGAACGGCTAATCTCCCCTTTCCCAGCGAAACGAGAGATTGGCCATGCGCAATACCCGCTCCCGCCGGCACCAGATCCTGCAGCTGCTGATCGAGCACGCCTCGGTGCAGGTGGCCGATCTGGTCGCGCGCTTCGGCGTGTCGGCGGTGACCATCCGCGCCGACCTGAGCCACTTCGAGGCGCAGGGCCTGGCCACGCGGACGCACGGCGGCGCCACGCTGGTGCGCACGCCGCCGCAGGAACAGGACATCCACGAAAAGGACGCGCTGAACCTGCCGCTGAAGGAATCCATCGGTGCGGCCGCCGCGCGCGGGGTGCGCTCCGGCGACAACATCATCATCGACTCCGGCTCCACCACGATGACGCTGGCCCGCCACCTGCGCACGCAGCGCGACGTGACGGTGATGACCAACGGCCTGAACATCGCCTGGGAGCTGGCCAACGCACCCGGCATCAACGTGCTGCTGACCGGCGGCCAGCTGCGCCAGCAGTCGCTGTCGCTGCAGGGCAGCCAGGCCGAGGCCAGCCTGAACGCCTACAGCTTCGACACCCTGTTCCTCGGCGTGGACGGCCTGGACCTGCAGTTCGGCCTGACCACCCACGACGAGGCCGAAGCCCGCCTCAACCACCGCATGGTCGAGCGCGCGCGCCGCGTCGTGGTGCTGACCGACGCCTCGAAATTCGGCCGGGTCAGCCTGCACCGCATCGCCCGCCTGGACCAGATCCACGCCATCATCACCGACGCCGGCATCGACGAGGCGACCCGCGAGGGCCTGCAGCGGCTGGGCATCGACGTGATCATCGCCGAGCCGCCCGCATGACCGAAACGCGCTCCCTCCACGGCCGCCTGCTGACCCCGCTGGGATGGCGGCGCGGCCACCTCCACTTCGATGCGCGGATCCGCCGGCTGCAGGTCGACGACCACAGCGGCGGCGACGACCCGCAGCTGCCGGTGATCCTGCCGGGCTTCGTGGACCTGCACGTGCACGGCGCCGCCGGCGTGGACCTGATGCAGGGCGGCGACGTGGCCCGCACCATCGCCCGCGCGCACGCGCGCTTCGGCACCACCACCCTGCTGGCCACGACCATGACCGCCGGCCCGGACGAGATCGAACGCGCCCTGCGCGGCGTGGCCGCGACCATCGCCGCGCCGGAGGCCGGGGCCGCCTGCATCGCCGGCGTGCACCTGGAAGGCCCCTTCATCAGCCCGCAGCGGCTGGGCGCCCAGCCCGACCGCACCGTCGAGGCGACGCTGGCGCGGGTACGGCAGCTGCAGGCGCTGGCGCCGATCCGGGTGATGACGCTGGCGCCGGAGATCGGCGCGCACACCGCGCTGATCCCCGCGCTGGCCGCGCTCGGCATCCGCGTGCAGCTGGGCCACAGCGCCGGCACCTACGAGGACGGCGTGGCCGCGCTGCAGGCCGGCGCCACCGGCTTCACCCACCTGTTCAACGGCATGACCGGCGTCGACCACTACCGGCCGGGCATCGCCGCCGCCGCGCTGGCGCATGCGCAGTACGCCGAGATCATCCCCGACCTGCAGCACGTGCACCCGGGCGTGATCCGCCTGGCCGCGCGCGCGATCCCGCGGCTGTACGCGGTGACCGACGCCACCGCCGCCACCGGCATGCCCGATGGCGAATACGCACTGGGCGAGCAGCGCGTGCACAAGTGCGGCGGCTGCGTGCGCCTGGCCAGCGGCTCGCTGGCCGGCAGCGCGCTGACCATGGACCAGGCGCTGCGCAACCTGGTGCAGGTCGGGCTGGAACTGGCCGATGCCGCGCAGCGCGTGTCGACCTTTCCCGCCGACTACCTGGGGCTCGACGACCGTGGCCGCATCGCGCCCGGCGCCCGCGCCGACCTGGTGGTGCTGGATGCGCAGCTGCGGCTGCAGCAGGTGTATGTGGGCGGCCAGGTCGTCGGCCGCTAGCGGCCGTTCGCGCCGCCCGACGCGCACCCGGCATCGGCCCCGAGGCCCTCTCGAAACGCAGCCGGGCGGCGTCCGGTTCGCCCAGCCGCAGTCCCTTCCCGCCCTGCCAGGAACGTCGATGACTCTCGCCCCGCTGCCCGCCCTGCCCGCGTCTGCCGAGCCTCGCGGCCCGGTGCGCTACCTGCTCTGCATCGGCGGCCTCGGCGGGCTGCTGTACGGCATCGACATCGGCATCATCGCCGGCGCCCTGCCCTACCTGGAGGCCACCGCCCGCCAGGCCTGGCAGTTGAGCAGCCAGCAGCTCGGCTTCGTGGTCGCGGCGGTCCTGCTGGGCAGCGTGCTGTCCTCGCTGTTCGCCGGGATGCTGGCCGACCTGATCGGCCGGCGTGGCGCCATGCTGCTGGCCGGCGTGCTGTTCACCGCCTCCATCCCGGTCATGGCGCTGGCCCCGGGCTACACCCCGCTGCTGCTCGGCCGCCTGCTGCAGGGCGTCAGCGGCGGCCTGATCGGCGTGGTGGTGCCGCTGTACCTGGCCGAAGTGCTGGGCCCGGAACGGCGCGGCCGCGGCGCGGCGATGTTCCAGCTGCTGCTGACCGTCGGCCTGGTGCCGGCCGCCCTGATCGGCCTGTACCACGCGCAGGCGGTGGACGCCGCCGCCGCGGCCGTGCGCACGCTGCCGGTCGCGCAGCAGGCGCAGGCGCTGTTCGCGGTCAAGGACCACGCCTGGCGCACCATCTTCTGGAGCTGCCTGGCGCCGGGCCTGGCGTTCTGCGCCGGCGTGGCGTGGCTGTCCGAGTCGCCGCGCTGGCTGGTGCGCCGTGGCCGCGTCGACGATGCCCGCCGCAGCCTGCGGCGGGTGCTGCCGGCCGCGGCCGTGGAACCGACGCTGGCGCGGATCCAGGCCCCGCCGTCGAGCGGCGCCGACGGCCGCCGCGAGCCCCTGCTCAGCCGCCGCTACGTGGTGCCGTTCCTGCTCGCCTGCACGGTGCTGGCGTGTACCCAGGCCACCGGCGTCAACTCGGTGCTGGCCTACGCGGTGACCATCCTCAACCAGGCCGGCCTGTCCGGCGCGGCGGCCAACCGCGCCGACGTGGCGATCAAGCTGCTCAACGCGGCGATGACCGTGGTCGCCCTGCTGCTGGTCGACCGCAAGGGCCGCAGGTTCCTGCTGATGCTCGGCAGCGCCGGCCTGTGCGTGGCGCTGCTGGCCACCGCCCTGCTGTTCTTCCAGGCCGAGCGCGGCCGGGCCGATGTGCGCCCGCAGCTGCAGGCCGCGGTGCGCGACGAGGGCCTGCAGCTGGTGCTGGACGCGGCACGCTGGCGGCACCTGGCCGGCACCGGGGCCGAGGAGCGCCCGCTGCAGCTGACCGTGTCCTACGCCTACGGCGGCTTCGGCAACGTGCTCGCGCTGCGCAGCGACGACCCCGGCGGCCCGGTGCTGCGCATCGCGCGTGCCGACACGGTGCAGGCCGACGGCGTGATCGGCGCCTTCTTCCGCAGGCTGCACCTGAACCCGTTCGCGGATCCCGCGCATGCGGCGCAGGCCCCGCTGCGCATCGGCCAGGCACGCCTCGGTCCGGTACCGTCGCCGGCCCACGGCCTCGCGGTGGCCGCCGGCCTGCTGGCGTTCGTCGCCTTCTACGCGGTCGGTCCGGGCGTGTGCGTGTGGCTGGCGCTGTCGGAACTGATGCCGAACCGCATCCGTTCCAACGGCATGAGCATCGCGCTGCTGATTAACCAGTTCGTGTCCACCACCCTGGCCGCGATCTTCCTGCCGACCGTGGGCCGCCATGGCTACGCCAGCATGTTCGGGTTCTGGGCCGGCTGCACGCTGCTGTTCTTCCTGGTCGTCGCGTTCTGGCTGCCGGAGACGCGCGGGCGCAGCCTCGAGGAGATCGAGGCCGGCTTCGCCCGCGGCGACGGCCGCGCCGCGCCGACCCGCGCGCCGTGATCCGGCGGCGGTGCCGGCGCGTGCGTGCCGGCTACAGCCAGCCCTTCTGCCGCGCCACGCGGTAGGCCTCGATGCGGTTGCCGACGCCGAGCTTGCCGATGCATTCGGACAGGTAGTTGCGTACGGTGCCGTGCGACAGGTGCAGGCGCTCGGCGATCTCGCCGGCCGAGCGGCCCTCGCCGGCCAGGCGCAGCACCACGCGCTCGCGGTCGCTGAGCGGGTCGGCCTCGGCCCAGGCCTCCAGCGCCAGCTGCGGGTCGATCGCGTGGCCGCCGCGATGCACCTGCCGCAGCGCGTCGGCCAGTTGCTCGGCCGGGGCGTCCTTGAGCAGGTAGCCGGCGACGCCGGCATCCAGCGCGCGCCGCAGGAAGCCGGGCCGGGCGAAGGTGGTGACGATCACCACGCGCACCGCCAGGCCGTGGCGCTGCACGCGCTGCGCCAGCTCTAGCCCGGTCATGCCCGGCATCTCGATATCGGTCACCAGCACGTCGGGCGTGAGCCGCTGCAGCTCGCGCCACGCGGCCTCGCCGTCCGCCGCGCTGCCGACCACCGCGAGGTCGGGCTCCAGGTCGAGCAGTGCCACCAGCGCGCCGCGCAGCATCGCCTGGTCCTCGGCCAGCAGGACACGGATCACGCGGGGTCACCTCGGCGGGCGGCGGACGGAGCGCCACGGTAGCAGCGATCGCGGCCGGCGACAGCCGGTCAGGGCGCCGCCAGCGGCACCCGGCCCTCGCGCGGCGTCGGCGCGGCCGGCGCCAGTACCGGCAAGCTCGCCACCAGCGCGGTCCCGCGACCCGGCGCGGCCTCGCTGCCCAGTTCCCCGCCCAGCGCCCGCAGGCGCTCGCGCATGCCACTCAGGCCGTTGCCCGGCACCAGCGGGCCGCCGCGGCCGTCGTCGGCGATGGTCAGCCGCCACTGCCCCGCCCCCTGCGCCAGGCTCACCTTCACCCGCTGCGCCCCGGCGTGCCGCTGCACGTTGGTGACGGCCTCGCGCAGCACCAGCGCCAGCGTGGTTTCCTGCTCGGGCGACAGCGCGGCGTCTTCCAGCGCGACCTCCAGCGCCACGCCATCGGTCTCCAGCAGCAGGCGCGCCGAGGCCAGCTCGCCCGCCAGCTGCGCCGCGCGGATGCCGCTGACCGCGCGCCGCACCTGCGCCAGGGCCTCGCGCGAGACGCGCGAGACCTCGTCGATCTCGCGCCGGGCCGCCGCCGGGTCGCGTTCGAGCAGGCGGCCGGCGAGATCGGACTTGAGCGCCACCAGCGACAGCGTATGCCCCAGCAGGTCGTGCAGGTCGCGGCCAATGCGCTCGCGCTCGGCGGTGGCGGCCAGCCGCCGCACCTCGTCCTGCGACAGCCGCAGCATCGCGTCCTTCTGCTCGTTGAGGCTGTAGACCGCGCCGACCGCGGCCATGGCGAACACCGAGACCGGGATCCACAGCAGGGTCGGCCAGGACGTCCCCAGCCACAGCGCCCAGCCCAGGTAGAGCAGGTTCATCGCCAGCAGCTGGACGAAGTGGCGCAGCAGCCTGGCGCGGCTGCCGGGACGCAGGGTCAGGCAGCCGAAGATGAAGTAGCTGATGCCCGACGGGTAGACCGGCAGCAGCGCCGCGCTCAACGCGGTCATCGCCCAGGCATAGCGGTACAGCGTGGAGCGCGGCGCCATCAGGATCCGCGCATACAGCAGCAGGAACAGCGGGTACGAGAGCAGCGTCCAGCCGAGCCAGGCCACGGTATAGCCGCGCGACGAGAACAGCGGCACCACGAACACCCAGGCCGACCACAGCAGGTGCACCGCGTCCATCCACGGCGACTGGCCCTGGCGCAGCCGCGCGGCGGCCTGGGAATCCGGTGCCGGGCGCAGCCAGGCGGGAAGTCGGAACGTCATGGGCGGGCGCCTGGGAGGACCGGCCGATTCTGCCATCGTCGGCGGGAAGGGCAGGAGTGGCGCACGGCCGCCGCGGTCCCCGGCGAGGGCCGGCGGGGGCGGCGCAGCCGGGCGAGGCGGCGCGCCGGGCAGGCATCGAAGGCAAGGCGCATGACGGCGACCGGTACTCGGGAGGGCAGAGCGTGCCCGCGGCGGCGGCCCGCGGCCAGTCACGGCCGTCAGGTGCGGGAGGTGACAGCTGTCACTGGCTCGGCCACGGCCACGGGCGCATGCTGCCCGGCATCGACGGCGGGGCCGCGGGCCGCTGCCGGCCGTTGGTGACTTCCGGCAGCTTGCGGCCCTTTCCGGGCGCGGTCACATTCTCCGCATCTTCTCGTCTCCACTGCCCATGAACACCTCTGCCGACCTGCTCCAGCAACTCCGCATCGATCGCAAGGCCCCGGCCGGCAAGCCGCCGTCGCGGCGCGGCCGATGGATCGTCCTGGGCGTCATCGCCCTGGTGCTGGCGGCCGCGGCGTTCGGGTGGCTGCGCGCCCGGCGCCCGGTGACGGAGGTGCGCACCGCACCGGTGGCGGCGATCGCCGCCGGCGGGGCCGGCAGCTCGGTGCTGGACGCTTCCGGCTACGTGGTGGCGCGGCGCATGGCCACGGTCTCGGCCAAGATCACCGGCAAGGTGCGCGAGGTGATGATCGAGGAAGGCATGCGGGTGGAGGAAGGCCAGGTGATGGCCACGCTCGATCCCATCGATGCCGACGCCCAGCGCGCGCTCTCCGCCGCGCAGCTGGCGGCGGCGCGCAGCCAGGTCGACAACATGCAGGCCCAGCTGACCCAGGCCGACGCCGATGCCCGCCGCCTGCAGACCCTGGTGGGCCAGCAGCTGGTGTCGCGCTCGCAGTACGAGCAGGCGGTGGCGCAGCGCGACGCCCTGCACGCGCAGCTGCAGAGCGCGCAGCGCAACGTCCGGGTCGCCGGCAGCCAGCTGGCGATCTCCGACCTGGGCGTGGACAACAACGTCGTGCGCGCGCCGTTCTCCGGCGTGGTCACCGCCAAGGCCGCGCAGCCGGGCGAGATCGTGTCGCCGCTGTCGGCCGGCGGCGGCTTCACCCGCACCGGCATCGGCACCCTGGTGGACATGGAATCGCTGGAGATCGAGGTCGACGTCGGCGAGGCCTTCATCGGCCGCGTGCAGCCGAAGATGCCGGTGGAAGCCATCCTCAACGCCTATCCGGACTGGAAGATCCCCGGCGAGGTGATCGCCATCGTGCCCACCGCCGACCGCGGCAAGGCCACGGTGAAGGTGCGCGTGGCGCTGAACCTCAAGGACCCGCGGATCGTGCCGGAGATGGGCGTGCGCGTGAGCTTCCTGGAGCGGGCGCGGCCGGCGCAGGCCGGCACGCCGCAGGGCGTGCGCGTCCCGGCCACGGCGCTGGTGCAGCGCGGGGGCACGACCGTGGCGTTCGCGGTCGGCGCCGACGACCGCGTGGTCGCGCGCACCGTCACGACCGGCATCGCGCTGGGTACCGACCGCCAGGTGCTGTCCGGCCTGAGCGCGGGCGACACCGTGGTGCTGGACCCACCACAGACCCTGAAGGACGGCGACCCGGTGAAGGTGGCCGGGGCCGACGGCTGACGCCGCGGCCACCTCGCCCCGCGACCCGGCCCCGACGCGCCTGCCACACTTGCTCCGCTCCGCATCGCATCGCCCCATCACACGCACGCCCCTCTCCGCAGCTTCCCTCGAAGGAACCGCCATGCCCGCCCTAGTCACGCTGCGCCACGTCACCAAGACCTACCAACGCGGGCCCGAGCAGGTGCAGGTGCTGCACGGGATCGACCTGGAGATCGCCCAGGGCGATTTCGTCGCGCTGATGGGGCCGTCCGGCTCCGGCAAGACCACCCTGCTCAACCTGATCGGCGGCCTCGACACCCCCAGCGGCGGCGAGATCGAGATCGAGGGCGAACGCATCGACCGCATGGGCGGCGGCCAGCTCGCCACCTGGCGCAGCCACCACGTCGGCTTCGTGTTCCAGTTCTACAACCTGATGCCGATGCTCAACGCGCAGAAGAACGTGGAACTGCCGCTGCTGCTCACCCCTCTCGATGCCGCCCAGCGCCGGCGCAATGCCGAGATCGCGCTGACCCTGGTCGGCCTGGCCGACCGCCGCAGCCATCGTCCCAACGAGCTGTCCGGCGGCCAGCAGCAACGCGTGGCGATCGCCCGCGCGATCGTCTCCGATCCCACCTTCCTGATCTGCGACGAGCCCACCGGCGACCTCGACCGGCAAAGCGCCGAGGAGATCCTGCGCCTGCTGCAGCAGCTCAACCGCGAGCACGGCAAGACCATCATCATGGTCACGCACGACCCCAAGGCGGCCGAATACGCCACCCACACCATCCACCTGGACAAGGGCGAGCTGGCCGATGCGCCGCTCGCCCACTGACGGGGACGCGCCATGAAATACCTCTCGCTGGTCTGGGCCCAGCTGTTCCGCAGCAAGACCCGCACGCTGCTGACGCTGCTGTCGGTGGTGGCGGCGTTCCTGCTGTTCGGCATGCTCGACTCGGTACGCGTGGCGTTCAATTCCGGCGGCAGCGTGGACGGCGCCAACCGGCTGGTGGTGGCCTCGCGGCTGTCGATCACGCAGTCGCTGCCGACCCGGCTGGAGCCGCAGATCCGTGCGGTCGCCGGCGTACGCGACGTCACCTACGCGATGTGGTTCGGCGGCATCTACCAGGACCCGCGCAACTTCTTCCCGAACTTCTCGGTGGCGCCGAACTTCTTCGACGTCTACCGCGAGTACCAGGTGCCGGCCGACCAGCTCAAGGCCTTCCACGACACCCGCACCGGCGCGGCGGTGGGCGAGAGCCTGGCCAGGAAGTTCGGCTGGAAGGTCGGCGACACCATTCCGCTGCAGGCCACGATCTTTCCGCGCGGCGGCAGCAACGACTGGCCGCTGCAGCTGAAGGCGATCTTCCGCATGAAGGACCGCAGCCAGGTCGGCCAGGAGAACCAGCTGATGATGAACTGGGCTTACTTCGACGAATCCAACGACTACATCAAGAACCGGGTCAGCTGGTACACCGTGGCCCTGGCCGACCCGGCGCAGGCCTCGCGCGTGGCGCTGGCGATCGACGCGTTGTCGGCCAACTCCGACCACGAGACCAAGACCCAGACCGAATCGGCGTTCCAGCAGGCCTTCGCCAAGCAGTTCGCCGACATCGGGCTGATCGTCACCGCGATCATGGGCGCGGTGTTCTTCACCCTGCTGCTGCTCACCGGCAACACCATGGCGCAGGCGGTGCGCGAACGCATCCCCGAACTGGCCACGCTCAAGACCCTGGGCTTCCAGGACCGCACCGTGCTGGCGCTGGTGATGGTGGAGTCGGTGCTGCTGATCGGGCTGGGCGGGCTGATCGGCCTGGGGCTGGCGGCGCTGGTCATCCCCGGCGTGGCCACCGCCAGCGGCGGCATGATGCCGCTGCGCAGCGTGCCGGGGCAGACCTGGGCGGTGGGGTTGGCGCTGATGCTGGGCATCGGCGTGGTGGTGGGGTGGCTGCCGGCGCTGCGCGCGCGCCGGCTGAAGATCGTCGATGCGCTGGCCGGCCGTTGAGCACGCGCCGCCGCACCGGCAGGCGACCCACCCGCGCGAGCGCGGGCGTCCGTCCTCCCGCGTGCGCGCCGGCTGGCCCGCACGCGATGTCCTGCGCGCACCCGCGCACTGCCTTCCCGAACAGGTGACCGAATGAAGAAGCAATGGATGGGCAATCTGCTGACGCTGCTGGCCCTGGCCGCCGGCCTGGCGGTCTGGATCGCGCTGCCGTGGTACGCGGTGCTGGCCGTCGCGCTGGCGCTGGCGGCCTGGCTGGTGCTCGCCCGTGGCGGCAGGCTGGCGCTGGCGGCCGCGCGCATCGGCATCGCCAGCCTGCCGCAGCGCTGGGGGGCGTCGTCGGTGATCGTGGTCGGCATCGCCGGCGTGGTCGGCGTGCTGGTGGCGATGCTGGCGATGGGCGAAGGCTTCCAGGCCACACTCGATCGCACCGGCGACGACACCACCGCGATCGTGCTGCGCGGCGGCTCGCAGGCCGAGACCAACTCGGTGATCATGCGCGACCAGGTGCCGCTGATCGCCAGCCTGCCCGGCATCGCCCACGACGCGCAGGGCCGCGCCCGGCTCTCGCCGGAGCTGTCGCAGGTGGTCAACCTGCGTTCGCGGGGCGACGGCACCGATGTCAACGCGCAGTTCCGCGGCGTCGGCGAACAGGCCTGGGACGTGCACGGCAAGGTCCGGGTCACCCAGGGGCGGCGCTTCACCGCCGGCCTGCGCGAAATCGTGGTCGGCCAGGGCGTGCAATCGCAGTTCCGCGGCCTGCAGGTCGGCAACACGTTGATGCTGGGCAACCAGGCCTGGACCGTGGTCGGCGTGTTCGCCTCCGGCGATGCGCACGATTCGGAGCTGTGGACCGACGCCCAGACCCTGGCCACCACCTACAACCGCAGCGCCTGGCAATCGATCAGCGTGCGCACCGACGGCAGCGCCGGCTTCGCGCAGTTCAAGGCGGCGATGGCGGCCGACCCGCGGCTCAAGCTCGACGTGGAAACCACGCGGGCGTACTACGCCAAACAGGGCGGCGGCCTGAACCGGCTGATCAGCGTGCTCGGCACGGTGATCGGCGCGATCATGGCGGTGGGTGCGGTGTTCGGCGCGCTCAACACCATGTACGCGGCGGTGGCCACGCGCGCGCGCGAGATCGCGACCATGCGCGCTATCGGCTTCCGCGGCCTGCCGGTGGTGATGGCGGTGATGCTGGAGACCATGCTGCTGGCCCTGCTCGGGGGCGTGCTCGGCGGGTTCATCGCCTGGGCGATCTTCAACGGCTACAGCGTCTCCACCCTCGGCAGCAACTTCAGCCAGGTGGTGTTCCAGTTCAAGGTTTCGCCGCAGCTGCTGTGGAGCGGCCTGAAGTGGGCCTTGGGCATCGGGCTGGTCGGCGGCCTGTTCCCGGCGCTGCGCGCCGCGCGCCTGCCGATCACCCACGCGCTGCGCGAGGTCTAGGCCGCAGCGCGTGGGTGATCGGCCCCGTCCGCCACCCGCTCGGATCCGTCTTGCATCCGTATCCCATCCGTATCCCATCCGTCTCCCATCCGTCTCCCGTCCGTCTGCCGTCCAGCCCCCTTCTCCCGCGAGCGGGAGAAGGTGCCCGAAGGGCGGATGAGGGCGGATGAATGCAAACTGGGCCAGCGAATGAAGCCACCTCCCGCAACACCTGAACCCCTGCCCCGCTGTCACCGTACTGTCATGCCGATGCGGTAGATCGGCGCAGGCGCGGAGCGCTAGCCTGCTCGGCCGTTTCGTCTGCCCTCTTCCGCCATGATGCGCCTGCTGTCGATGGCCTGTGCCTGCCTGTGGCTGGCCGCCTGCTCCTCGTCCTCCACCTCGCTCAGCGACCGCCTGGTTGCCCCCGGCGGCGTTTCGCCGCTGCTGGACGAAGACCGCATCGAGGCGACCATCGCCAGTGTGCCCAACCGCAGCGGCCACGTGACCAGCCGCGACGGCGTGCCGATCTTCTGGCGCGCCTTCGACGCCGGCCGCTACGGCCTGCACTATCGCTACCTGGGCCGGCCCCGCGACCTGGGGCATGCGCTCGACGTGGACTTCGGCTTCCACGTGCCGCAGCCGTTCGCGGCGCTGCCCACGCGCGGCACCGTGGTGGTGCTGCACGGCTGGATGATGGATGGCGATTCGCTGCTGCCGTGGTCGCTGCAGCTGGCCCAGGACGGCTACCGCGTCATCACCCTGGATTTGCGCAACCACGGCCATTCCGGCGGCGGCCCGGCCGGCTACGGCACGCGCGAGTCCGACGACGTGATCGACGTGGTGACGGCGCTGCGCCAACGCGGCGAGGTGGTGGGGCCGCTGTACCTGTTCGGCATCTCCTACGGCGCGGCTACCGCGCTGTTCGCCGCCGACAAGCTGGGCGATGGGGTCGCCGGAGTGGTGGCGCTGGAATCCTTCGCCAACGCCGGGCGCGGCATCCGCGACATGGTCCCGCACATGCTCGCCAGCCGCCCCGCCGGCTGGCGCGCGCAGGCCGTGGCCGGCTATGCGCGCTGGCGCTATGGCGGCCAGGACATGGACGCGGTGATCGCCGCCACCGACCGCCGGCTGCGGCTGGACCTGGACCGCATCGATGTGGCGCAGGCGCTGGCCGGCACCCGCGCCTGCGTGCTGCTGCTGCACGGCGACGCCGACCGGCACATCCCGGTCGCGCATGGCCGCACGCTGGCGCAGGCGAGCCCGCGCGTGCACTACCTGGAGCTGCACGGCGAGGACCACCTGAGCCTGCCCCTGCGGCTGGACCTGCTGGGCGGCACGGTCGGCCACTGGCTCGCGCAGGCCAATCCGCGCCAGACCGACTGCCCTGCCCCGGAGCCGCCGCCCGGCCCGTCGACGCTGGCGCAACGCACGCACCCCGACTCCGCGCGCAGCTGAGTGACTGCGTGACTGCAGGATCGCAGGCCCCACTCGCAGCCTGACGCATGCCATCGACCCCCATGTCGAATTCCGGGAGGCCTCTCGGACCCTTGGATTCTGGACTTTTGAACTTTTGAACTCTCGGATTCTCGGATTCTCGGATTCTCGGACTTCTGATTTCCTGGATTCCTGGATTCCTGGATTCCTGGATTCCTGGATTCCTGGATTCCTGGATCAGTGACTGCACAACGGCACTGACGAAGGAATATCCGGGCACACGAAGGTGCGACCGCAAGCAGCATTTGGCCCGTTGCCTCCGCAGCCGGTGCAATGACTGGCCGAGGCGACAGCGTGGCCGGGGATAGGCGGAGAGCGGCACAGGGATGTGCCGCGGCGGCGAGTCGGACAGGATGTCCGCCCGAGCCGAGGAGCCTGTC
>JBBCXB010000009.1:0-109590 GCA_037145635.1 Lysobacteraceae bacterium USHLN149 | reverse complement strand
CGACCGCCTGCACCGCGAAGATGGCTGAGCGACGCCGCGCCGTGGCAGCCGCACCTCGAAGCCATGACCACGCCCGCCGCGCG
Source organism: Lysobacteraceae bacterium USHLN149 (assembly GCA_037145635.1). Lineage (GTDB taxonomy): Bacteria > Pseudomonadota > Gammaproteobacteria > Xanthomonadales > Xanthomonadaceae > JAATFS01. The sequence continues at coordinate 109,507 of JBBCXB010000009.1, read as the reverse complement.
GCCCGCACGCCCTTGCCGAACGCGGGCGACCCGGCCGGCACCGGCGCGGCCAACGCGCCACGCCGGCTGACCCGGTGCGCCGACGGCGCGACCGCCTGCACCGCGAAGATGGCTGAGCGACGCCGCGCCGTGGCAGCCGCACCTCGAAGCCATGACCACGCCCGCCGCGCGGCCCGCACGCCCTTGCCGAACGCGGGCGGCCTGGCCGGCACCGGCGCGGTCACCGCGCCGCGCCGGCTGACCCGGTGCGCCGACGGCGCGACCGACTGCACGGTGCGGTGCCTCGCGGCACCGCACCGTAGCGAGGGTCGTCACCACCCTGCGCGCCCCGCCGGCGCTCCCTTTTCCCTGCACCGCCCGCCGCCGCCCGCACGCAGGACCTGAACGCCCGCGCGCGCCGCCCTGCCGGGCCGGACGCGCGAGGCGGTCGCCCTACGGACGCATCCGGCACTGCCGGCGCGTTCCCCGCTGCCTTCCCCAGGACTTCCATGGCTACCCACGACAACCACCGCATCCAGCATCCCGTCCGCCGCCGCACCCTGCAGGTGCTGCGCACCGAGGCGCTCACCCCGCACATGCGCCGCATCGTGCTCGGCGGCCCCGAGCTCGAGGGCTTCCACAGCGGCGCGCCGGACGACCACATCAAGCTGTTCTTCGCCAACGCCGAAGGCCAGGTGGTCACGCCCGCGATGACGCCCGACGGCCCGCGCCTGCCCGAGGGCGCGCTGCCCTCGCCGATGCGCGACTACACCCCGCGCCACCACGACGCCGCCGCCGGCGAGCTGACGATCGACTTCGTGCTGCACGGCGAAGGCCCGGCCTCGGGCTGGGCCGGCGCGGCCCGGCCGGGCGACACCCTGGTGATGGGCGGGCCGCGCGGCTCGTTCGTGGTCGCCGGCGACTACGACCGCTACGTGCTGCTCGGCGACGAGACCGCGCTGCCGGCGATCGGGCGCTGGCTGGAGGAGATGCCGGCCTCGCGCCAGGCCGAGGTGTTCATCGAGATCGCCGGCCCCGACGAGCGCCAGGACCTGCGCAGCGTGGCGCATGCGCGCGTGCACTGGCTCGAGCGCGGCGCCACGCCGGCGGCCGACAGCACGCGGCTGGAGGAGGCGCTGCGCACGCTGGCGCCCGCCGAGGGCGACACCTTCTACTGGATCGCCGCCGAGTCGCGCCGTGCCCGCACGATGCGCAAGTTCGTCGAGGACACGCTCGGCGTGGACAAGGATTCGATCCGCGCCACCGGCTACTGGAAGGCGGGCCCGGAGGAGGCGTGAGCCGTACCTTCGGGCACCTTCCCCCGCCCGCGGGTGAAGGTGCCCGAAGGGCGGATGGGGGCGGCAGGTGTAATGGGAAACGCTGTCGATCGGCAGCACGTCGGACAGGCCCTCATCCGCCCCTTCGGGGCACCTTCTCCCGCAGGCGGGAGAAGGGAGCTCTGGGACGGCATGTGGAGCGCTTACTGAGCGACACCGACGCACTCCCTTCCCCCGCGTGCGGGGGAAGGTGCCCAAAGGGCGGATGGGGGCGGCGGGTGTAATGGGAAACGCTATCGATCGGCGGCGCGTCGGCCCGGCCCTCATCCGCCCCTTCGGGGCACCTTCTCCCGCAGGCGGGAGAAGGGAGCTCACGCGGGGAGAAGTGCGGGGAGGGAGGCTCTTCAGGAGCTACAGGAGCTGCAGGAACTGCAGTGCTACACAAGCTGCAGCACTACAGAAACTTCAGGTGCCACAAAAACGTCAGGTGCTACGGCAGCTTGAGATGCCACGGAAGCTGCAGCCGCGACAGTGCCTCAACGACGAAGGCCCGCCGATGGCGGGCCTTCGCGTGACGGCGTGCGGGGCGCTTACTTCGCCGCGGCGTCGCCTGCGTTCTGCACCTCGGCCTCGGTGGTGATGCGCACCTTGACCTCGTCGCTGACGTTCGGGGCGTAGGCGCCGACACCGAAGTCGGTGCGCTTGAGCGTGGTGGTGGCATCGAAGCCGATCGCCGGCACCTTGGCCATCGGGTGCTCGCCGGCGGCGTTGAGGGTGACGTCCAGGGTGACCGGCTTGGTCTGGTCCTTGACGGTCAGGTCGCCGGTGACGGTGAGCTTGTTCGGGCCGGCGGACTCGACCTTGGTGCTCTTGAAGGTCGCGGTCGGGAACTTGGCGGCATCGAAGAAGTCGCCGCTCTTCAGGTGCTCGTCGAACTTGGCGGTGAAGCTGTTGAGGCCCGACAGCGGCAGGGTGACCTGCACGCTCGACTTGGTGACGTCGGCCGCGTCGTAGACCACGGTGCCGTCGACGTTGCCGAAGTGCGCGGTCGGGTTGGAGAAGCCCATGTGGTTCCACTGCACCAGCACGTCGGTGTGCGCCGGGTCGAGCTTGTAGGTGCCGGACTGGGCCTGGATCGGGGCGGCGGCCGGCTCGGCGGCGGCCGGGGCCGGGGCTGCCTCGGCCGGCGCGGTGGCGGCCGCGGGCTCGGCGGCGGGGGCCGGCGTGCCGGTGTTGTCTTCGGCCGGCTTGGAGCAGGCCGCGATGGCCAGGGTCAGGGCGAGCGGCAGCAGCAGTTTCTGGGTGGTCTTCATGGGTGGACTCCGTAGATGGAAAGGGACGTGCAGGACAGCAGACGGACGAGGACTGGCTGTAGGAAGGCGGGACGGCAGGGCGCCGGAGCGCGGGTCACTCGATGCGCGCGGCTTCGTCGAAGCCCAGGCGCGGCAGCCGCGGGAACAGCCCCGCCGGGTCACCGTAGCCCAGATTGACCAGGAAATTGGATTTGATCGCGGTGCCTGCAAAGAACGCCGCATCCACCTGGGCGTTGTCGAAGCCCGACATCGGGCCCGCATCCAGGCCCAGCGCGCGTGCGGCCAGGATCAGGTAGGCGCCCTGCAGCGAGCCGTTGCGGAACGCCGACTCGGCACGGCCCTCGCGCGGGCCGTCGAACCAGCTCTTGGCGTCGGCATGCGGGAACAGGTAGGGCAGCTTCTCGTGGAAGTCCTCGTCATGGGCGACGATGACGGTGACCGGCGCGGCCAGGGTCTTGGCCAGGTTGCCCTCGGACAGCGCCGGGCGCAGCTTCTCCTTGGCCTCGGGCGAGGTCACGAACACCAGCCGCGCGGGCGAGCCGTTGGCCGCGGTCGGGCCCCACTTGAACAGGTCGTAGAGCCGGCGCAGGGTGGCCTCGTCGACCGGTGTGTCGAGGAAGGCGTTCTGGCTGCGGGCGGTGCGGAACAACTGGTCGAGCGCGGTATCGTTGAGCGCGTCTGTCATGGAAACTCCCTGTGGCCGGACCGTGGCCGGGCGCGCGATGCGCGTCCGGCGGTGAAGGTCGCCAGTGTAGAGTGATGCGATTGCTGCAACACACGCGCATTCTGAAACAAATCTATGTCGGATCTGAAACGATGGCAGGCGGTCTGGGCGCTCAGCGACGGCCGCGCCGGCAATGCGCGGCAGGCCGATGCGCTGGCGCGCGCACTCGCCCCCGACACCTGCCAAACACTGGCGCTGTCCCCGCGCGCACCGTGGCGCTGGCTGGCACCGCGGCGGCTGCCGGGCGACCGCGCCGCCTTCGGCGCCGACTTCGCCACGCGCCTGCCCGCGCCGCCGGCGCTGGCGATCGGCTGCGGGCGCCAGGCGGCCCTGGCGACGCGGCTGCTGCGTGCCCGCGGCAGCCGCGTGGTGCAGATCCTCGATCCGCGGCTGGACCCGCGGCGGTGGGACCTGCTGGTAGTGCCCGAGCACGACCGCCTGCGCGGGCCCAACGTGCTGACGATGCTGGGCAGCCTCCACCCGGTGGACGACGCCTGGCTGGCACAGGGGCGCGCGGCGTTCCCGGCGCTGGGCCGGCTGCCCGGCCCGCGGCTGGCGCTGCTGGTGGGCGGCCCCACGCCGCAGGTACCGTGGCAACCCGATGCGCTGGCCGCGCTGTGCCGCACGCTGCGGGCGCAGGTGCAGGCGCGCGGCGGCAGCGTGTTGGCGAGCACCTCGCGGCGCACGCCCGCCGCCGCGGTGGCGGTGCTGCGCCAGGCCGTGGGCACCGGGCCGGGGGTGCTGTGGTGCGATGCGCGGGACGGCCCCAACCCCTACCCCGGCCTGCTCGGCTGGGCCGATGCCGTGGTCGCCACCGCCGACTCGGTGAACCTGCTGTCGGAGGCCTGCGCGACCGCGGTGCCGGTGGCCGCCGCGTTCGGCGACTGCGCCGACGGCCGCCTCGCCGGCTACCTGCGGGCGCTGCGGGGGCACGGCCGGCTGTGCTCGGCGGAGGCGCTGCTGGACCCGGCCACGGCCGCCACGCCGCTGCGCGAGACCGCGCGCATCGCCGCCGCGGTGGCCGCGCGGCTGGCCTAGCGCCCGGGCCGCGCCTGGCCCGGCTCCGCGGCAGCAGGGATAATCCGCGGCTTCCCCGCCCCCGGCCGCCGCCATGTCGCCCCGCCCCGCTTACGTCTTCGCCCCGCTGACCCTGCGCGCGCTGCTGTGGGCGGTGGCGGCCATGGGCGCGGTGGTGCTGCTGTCCAACGTGCTGGTGCAGTACCCGATCAACGACTGGCTGACCTGGGGCGCGTTCTCTTATCCGGTGGCGTTCCTGGTCAGCAACCTCATCAACCGCCGCTTCGGCCCGCGCGCGGCGCGCAAGGTGGCGTGGTGCGGCTTCGCGCTGGCGGTGGCGCTGTCGGTGTGGCTCGCCACGCCGCGGATCGCGGCGGCGTCGTGCCTGGCGTTCATCGCCGCGCAGCTGCTGGACATCACCGTGTTCGACCGCCTGCGCCGCGGCCACTGGTGGCGCGCGCCGATGGTGGCGACCACCTGCAGCGCGACGCTGGACACCACGATCTTCTGGTCGATCGCGTTCGCCGGTTCGGCGCTGCCGTGGGTGAGCTGGGCCGCCGGCGACCTGGCGGTGAAGCTGGGCATCGGGATGTTCCTGCTGGCGCCGTTCCGGGCACTGCTGTGGCGGATGGGAGGGGAGGCCGGGAATCGGGATTCGTTAGAGGCCGGGAATCGGGATTCGGGAGTGGGGATTCGTTAGAAGCAGGGAATCGGGAATCGGGAATCGTAGAAGCGGAGCGCTGGTGCGGCGCGGAGGCGCCTAAGCCCCGCCCATGATCACTCCGGCGCGTGGACGCCGACGCTGGCACTTGGGCTGACGCAGGGCCACGGGCCTCGCCCCCTGCCCGCCTCGGCCTGCCCCCATCCGCCGCTTGCGATCTGACCACGGACCGGGCCTGCAGCTCAGGCCGCGGGGTCGCGCTTGCTGGCGGGGAAGTCGAGGCCGTGGCTGCGGGTGGCCTCGACGATGGCGGCACGCGCCAGCGCGATCGGCGCGGCCGCGGCGACCAGGCGCGGGCGGCGGTCGAGGGTGCAGGCCAGGCCCGCCTCGACCAGGGTGGCGTGGGCCTCGTGCAGGACCTGGGCGGTGGCCGGGGCCAGCCAGCGCGCCTGCGCCAGCGCGTCGATCAGGGCCGGGGTGTCGCGCGGCGGCAGCACCGCCGGGTGCTGCGCCGCCTGCGCGAGCACGCCGGTCTGCACCAGGAATTCCAGGTCGACCAGGCCGCCGGCGCCCTGCTTGAGGTCGAAGCGCGCCGCGTCGCTGCGGTCCAGCTCGGCGCGCATGCGCGCGCGCATGTGGTCCACGTCGCCGCGCAGCGCGCCGGCCTCGCGGGTGCGCGCCAGCGTGGCGCTGCGCACCTGCTCGAAGGCCGCCAGCAGCGGCGCGTCGCCGGCCACGCCGCGCGCGCGCACCAGGGCCTGGTGTTCCCAGGTCCAGGCGCGCTCGCGCTGGTAGTCGCGGTAGCTGGCCAGCGAGGACACCAGCGCGCCCTTGCCGCCGTCCGGGCGCAGCCGCACGTCGATGTCGTACAGGCGCCCGGCGCCAGTCTCGGCGCCGAGCAGCGCCATCACCTTCTGCGCCAGCCGCGCGAACCAGCGCCCGGTCTCCAGCGGCCGCGCGCCGTCGGAGGCCTCCACGCCCGCGGGCGCGTCGTACAGGAACACCAGGTCCAGGTCCGAGCCGAAGCCCAGCTCCAGGCCGCCCAGGCTGCCGTAGCCGATGATCGCGAACGCGCCGCCGGGCAGGCCGCCATGGCTGGCCTGCAGTTGCTGGCGGGCGAGCGCTAGCACCGCCTGCACCACCGACTCGGCCAGCCACGCCAGCTGCCGCGTGCTGTCCACCGCGGACTGGCGCCCGTCGAGGGTGGCGAGCGCGATGCGGAAGCTGAGCGCGAGCCGGCGCTCGTTGAGTTCGCGCAGCGCGGCCTCCGGGTCCTCGATCGCCAGGGTACCGGCGCAGGCCTGTTGCAGCGCGCCGCGGTCGGGCAGCGGTCCGGCGATGCGGGTGTCGAGCAGTTCGTCGAGCAGCAGCGGATGCGCGGCCAGGCGCTCGGACAGCAGGGCGCTGCGCGAGAGCACGTCCACCAGGCGCGCGAGCGCGCTGGGCTGCTCGTCGAGCAGGGCGAGGTAGCTGGTGCGGCGCAGCGTGGCCTGCAGCAGGCCGAGCACGCGCCGCAGCGCGGCGTCGGGCTGCGACGCATGCGTGGCCGCGTGCAGCAGCGCCGGCATCACCCGGTCCAGCCGCGCACGCGCGCCGTCCGACAGCGCGCGCACGCCCAGCGACCGCGCGAAATCGCCCAGCGACTGGTGCGCGGTCGCCGGGTCGGCGAAGCCCATCTCCGCCAGCGGCCCGGCGTCGCCGTCCGGCAGCGTGCGCCAGTAGTGCGCGGTCGCGTCCGGCGCCTGCTGGCGCCGGCGCGGCGCCAGCAGGTGCGCGAACTCGGCGGACACGCGCTCGCGCACCTGCTGCAGCGCCTGCCTCAACGCGTCCCAGTCGGCGTGGCCCAGGCCGCGGGCGATGCGCTCGCGGTCGCGCGGGTCGTGCGGCAGTGCGTGGGTCTGCGCGTCGCGCAGCATCTGCAGGCGGTTCTCGACCCGGCGCAGGAAGCGGTACGCCTCGGCCAGCGCGGCGCCATCGGCCAGATCGACCTGGCCCAGGGCGACCAGCGCCTGCAGCGCGGGCAGCAGCCGGCGCTCGCGCAGCGCCGGCTCGCGGCCGCCGCGGATCAGCTGCAGCGACTGCACCAGGAACTCGATCTCGCGGATGCCGCCGGGGCCGCGCTTGATGTCGTCCAGGCGGTCGTGGCGCGCGACCTCGGCGGTGATCGCGGCCTTCATCTCGCGCAGGCCGTCGAGCGCGGTGTAGTCGAGGTAGCGGCGGTAGACGAACGGGCGCAGCGTCGCCAGCCAGGCCTCGCCGGCGTCGATGTCGCCGGCCACCGCGCGCGCCTTCAGCCAGGCATACCGCTCCCAGTCGCGGCCCTCGCGCTGGAAGTACTGGTCCATGCCGGCGAACGACAGCGCCACGCGCCCGGCCCCGCCGAACGGGCGCAGGCGCAGGTCGACGCGGTGGCAGAAGCCGTCGGCGGTGGTCTCGTCGAGCAGCCGCGCCAGCTGCTGGCCCAGCCGCGCGAAGTATTCCTCGGCCGCGAGCGCGCGGGCACCGTCGGACTCGCCGCCCTGCGGGTAGGCGTAGACCAGGTCCACGTCGGAGGAGAAGTTCAGCTCGCCGCCGCCGAGCTTGCCGAGGCCGAACACCACCAGCCGCTGCGCGCGGCCGTCGGCGTCGCGCACCTGGCCGTGGCGTGCGCCGAACTGCTGTTCCAGCGCCGCCAGCGCCAGGCCCAGGCAGGTCTCGGCCAGCTGCGTGCTGCCGGCCAGGGTGGCGTCCACGTCGTCCAGGCCGAGCACGTCGCGCCACACCAGCCGCGCGGACGCGGCGGCGCGGAAGCGGCGCAGCTGCGCGGGCCACTGGGTCGGCTGCGCCGGGTCCAGCACCGGCGGCGGCAGCGGCGCCGGATCCGGTTGCGCGAAGCGAGCGATCAGGTCCGGCTGGCGGGCCAGGGTGTCGACCAGGAAATCGCTGGCCAGCGCCGCCTGGCGCAGCGGCGCCTCGAACGGGGCGTCCGGCCAGGCCTGGCCGGGGGGCAGGGCCTGCCGCAGGCGCGCGACGGCGCGGTCGACGAGGGCGGGAAGGTGGGTGGCGGAAACATCGGCGGCGGCAGACATGGGCCGATTCTGGCAGCTGTGCCGCGGCCGTGCCGCGTGGCGTAGGATGGGGCACAAAAAAGCCCACTTGCAGCGAACTGCAAGTGGGCTTTGCTCCCTCCCCCACGTCGGGATGCGCAATCATAGTGCGCGGGTTTTCTGCAGGTTGCACGCTGCACTGCAAAACAATACCGGCCGGTACAGCGAGGCCGTCCGGCGGGCCTAGCCGGCGGTGATCCGGAACGCCCCGATGGCCTGCCGCGACCCGGTGGTGCGGAAGCCGAAACAGCCCGCCCCGACCGCGCCGCGATGCGCGAACCAGCGCTCGCCGTCGACGTGGAACGCGGTGCCGCCGGGATCGACCTCGATGCGGATGCGGTAGCGGCGGCCGGCCTGCAGCAGGTGCGCCGGGTCGGTGTACTCGGCCAGCAGCGGGCGCGCGCCGAGGCCGTCGTAGCGGCGGAAGCGCGTGGTGGTGTTGCCGTTGCCGCCGAAGCCCACGTAGTAGAGCGACAGCGCGTCGTATTCGGCCAGGGCGCCGCGGCGGGTGAACAGCCGCGGCCGCCGCGGGTCGTGCGCGGCCCAGAACTGGTTGAGGTCCGACAGCCGGGCGTTGTCGTCGCCCGCGCGCGCGGCGAACACTTCGCGCTCGTACTCGATGCAGTAGCGGCCGGACAGGCGCCGGTCCAGCCACACGGTGAGGCCGGCGCGGCTGTCCAGCCACAGCCGCCCGCCGCGCACGTACACGCGCGAGCGTGCCGGCTGCTCGGCCTCGACCACCCAGCGCCACGGGCGGCGCCAGCCGAAGTCGTCGGCCAGCAGCAGGCGCGGGGCCGCTGCCGCGCTCATTGCGCGGGCGCGTCCGGCGGCGGGCCGGCCAGCGCCAGCAGCGCCATCGCGCTCAGCGACCATTGCGCGACCGCGTTGGTGGACAGGTTGTCGGCGCCGGTGCTGCCAGAGGCGCGGTCGATGCCGGACACCGGCTCGGCCTCGTCCACGGCGACGAGCACCGCCGGCGGCACGATCCGTCGCAGCCGCTGGCTGGGCCGTGCGATGCCGCCGGCGCCGGCCTGGAACTCGCGCCAGGCGCGCTGGCGCAGGGCCTCGTCATGCAGGCGGTAGCCGGCGTAGGCGGTCAGCCGTGCGTGGCCCTGCGCGAGGTTGAGCCGCGGAAGGGCCTGCCCCAGTGCCTGGCGCTGCGCGTCCGCGCCGGCGTTGTAGAGCCGGCAGTAGTCCAGCCAGGCGCGCTCGAACGCCGGCTCCGGCAGGCACTGCAGCAGTTCCGCGCAGATCTCGGCCAGGCCGAACGCGGCACTGAGGTGCGAGACGTAGAGCGCATCGCTCGGGCTGCGCGCGAAGCGGCCGCTGTCCAGGTCCATGTCGGCGACGCCGGTGAAGAAGCCATGCGGCTGCGCGGCGATGGAACCCATGCTGGCGCGCAGCCGCTGCGCGAGCGCCGGATCGCCGGTGCGCTCCCATTCGGTCAGCCACGCCGCGGCGATCGCGCCCCAGTCGGTGCCGAAGTAGAGGCTGGCGCTGCCCGGCGCGGCGGCCGGTTGCTGGCCGATCTTGCGCCCCGGCAGCACGCGCTGCAGCGTGCGCAGCGCCTCGACCTGCTCGCGCAGCAGCTCGCCGGTGCGCTCGTCGGCGGTGAGGTAGTACAGGAAGCGGCGGTTGGCCGCGGTGGAGATGCGCAGCTGCTTGGCGCTGTCGCCCCAGTGGCGCACATTTTGGCGCGAGCCCAGCGGCGCAAAGCGGCCGAGATGGTGGACGTCGACCTCGCCGGTGTGCCGGGTCATGGCCTCGACCATGCGGAACACGTCCTGGCGGCCGCTGCGCAGGAAGTAGTACCACAGCCACAGGTCGGTGCTCAGCTCGGAATTGTCCCAGGCGTAGCCACCGACGTCGTAGCGCCACACGTGGCGGTCGCCGTCGTAGCTGTGCATCACGTCGCCGTAGTCCCAGAAGCCGTACCAGCGCCGCTGCTCGACCTCCTGGCGGTAGAAGTGGAAGTACCAGGCCAGCTGCGTCTCCAGGGCCTGCGCGGCGGCGTTGGCCGCCGGCGCCGGCGACCACTGCGGGCCGAACGCGCCGGCCGCGTGCAGGTGCGCCGGCGTGGCCACCAGCTGCGGTGGCTCGGCGATGCGCTCGGCGATGCGCACCAGCTCGGCGTTGCCCGGCGTGGCGTCGAGGAACTCCAGCTGCAGTTCGCTGGTGCGGGCCACGCCGAGCGGCGAGCCGAAGCCGGGCTCGTAGTCCTCGTAGGTGATCTCCAGCGCCTCGCGCTGGTGCGCGAAGTCGTCCTGGCCGGCGCCGTCGTGGTAGAAGCGCAGGTCCATCGGCGGCGCCTGCGGTGCCCACAGCCACAGGGTGACCTGGGCCTGCGCGGTGTGCGCGTCCTCGATGTCGAGCTGGCCGGGATAGCTCTGCCAGAAGTTGCGGATGCCGAACGCCACCCCGCCCTGCGGAGTGCCCAGGTAGCCGGTGCCGGACGCGCGCGTGCCGCTGGCCGCATGCAGCCAGCCCTGCCCGGCGGCCGTGCGCTTGTCCACGGCGAAGCCGTCCGGGTGCGCCTGCAGCAGCCGGTAGCTGCCGAACGCCGGCACGTAGGCCAGGCGTTGCCCCACCAGAGGCGGGAACCGCTCCAGCGGCGGCGTGGCGCGGCCCTCGCGCTGGGCCTGGACGATGGCGGTGCCGGGGTCGCGGCGCAGCCCGCTGAGCCCGCGCACCGCCTCGGCGAACACGCCGCCGTCGGCCCCGACGAAGCGCACGTGGCGGTCGTGCAGCGGCGCGGCCAGCGGCGTGGAAAAGCGCAGGCCCACGCCGCACACGAACTCGCGGTGCTCGTCGGCGTCGTAGACCAGCGTGTGCACGATGCGGACCGCCGTGGAGCCGGCGTAGAAGTACAGCCGCAGCACGAACGGCAGGCGCGCCTGGCCGTCGTCGGCACGGTGGCGGCCGCGGATCGCCAGCACCGCACGCTGCGGGCCGGCCTGCTCGACGGTGACCTGCTCGGTATGGCCGCGGTAGTCGCGCCGCTGCAGGGTGGCGGCGTCGGGATCGCCCTGGATCTGCAGCCGCAGGTGGCCCTCGCCCAGCGCCGGCGCGCCACGGCGCCGGACCTCCCGCAACAGCTGCGGGCCCTGCCGCGGCACCGCCACCCGCAGCGGCCCGGTATCGACGATCACCTCGTCGCCCTGGGTGCTGGCCTGCACGCGCGGCCCCCGCGCAGGGCCCCGGGGCGCGCCCGCGGGCAGCGGCGACAGCGTGTAGCCGGCGGCCACCGGCACGGTGGGCGCCAGCGCGTGCGCGCTCCACTTCAGCGACCCGTCCGGCCAGCGCGCCAGCGGCCAGCTCTGCACCGGCAGCGCGCGACCGTCGGCGTCGCGCAGCGCGAAGCCGGCGTCGCCCGGCACACGGCCCTGCGGCCAGGGCGTGCCCCAGGTGACGCCGGCGAACGCGGCCGGCGCGTGGCCCGGCAGCCAGCGCAGCGGCGCACTGCCGTCGGCGGGCAGCGCGGCGCCTGCGGGCGGCGCGGCCACGCCTGCGGGCGCGGCTTCACCGTTCGCATGGCCGGCCGCACCGCCGGCGCGGGCCAGCAGCGGCACCGCACCGGCCAGCAGCCCCAGCCCGCGCAGGAAGCCGCGGCGATCGACCGTCCCGCTCATGCGCGCGCCCCGGCCGGCGCGGACCGTCCAGGGAATGCCGCGACCCGCGCGCGCCCCCAGGGACGGCGCCAACGCGGGGCGCGGGCGCACGTCGTGGCGGCGCCGGCCCGCCGGCCCTCGCGTCGCGGCCCGGGGCCCGCCGTGCGGCACACCGGCGCCGCCATCAGTAGCGGTACTCCAGGCTCGCCCCGAACGTACGTGGTTCGCCGGGCACGCCGTAGGCCGAGCCGTAGTCGCCGGCGGCCAGGGTGCGGTAGTAGCGGCAGTCGGTGACGTTGTCCAGCCACAGCGTGGCGCTCCAGCTGTGGCTGCCGAGGTCGCGGCGCAGGCCCGCCGACAGCGCGAGCAGGCCGTAGGCGGGCATGCGGGTGAAGCGCGAGTCGTCGACGGTGCCGTAGGCCCAGCCGCGGTGCGCATAGCGCCCGGCCACGAAGGCGTCGGCGCCGTCCAGCGGCCACTCGTAGCGCGCGGTGGCGGTATAGGTGAGCCGCGGCGAGCGGAACACCCGTTCGCCGGTGAGGTCGCACGCGGCCGGTGCCTGCGCGGCGAGCGCGATCTCCGGCGGGCAGCGCGCATCGGCGAAATCCAGGTAGCGCGCGTCGAGCAGCGTGCCGTTGAGGCCCAGCGTGAGGCCCTGCCACGGCCGCAGCGACAACGTGGTCTCGATCCCGCGCGAGCGCAGCGCGCCGGCATTGATCAGGTAGCTGCTCTGGCTCTCCAGGTCGTAGGCGGTGGTCTGGAAGCCGGAGATCCGGGTCCAGAACAGCGCCGCGTCCAGTTCCACCCGGTGCTCGAGCCAGCTGCCCTGGAGGCCGAACTCGGCGCTGCGGGTGTGTTCCGGGTCCAGGTACAGGCTGTCGAGCCCGGCGCGCGCGACCGCGCCGGACGAGACGTTGAGGCCGCCGGACTTCTCGCCGTACGCGGCGCTGGCGTAGACCTGCAGCGTGTCGCTGACGCGGTAGCGCAGGTTGAGCAGCGCCGCCGGCAGCCAGCGGTCCTGCGCCAGCGGACCGGAGTCGAAGTCGTTCTTGTTGAGCCGGCGGAACGAACCGGTCTTGTGCTCGTAGCTCACGCGCGTGCCGGCCGTGAGGTCCATGCGCGGCGACAGGTGCCAGGTGCCCTGCGCATAGGCCGACAGCACGTCCTGGTCGAGCCGGCCCCAGCGCTGCACGAATCGCCCGGTGTTGCTGGTGTTGCCGTACCAGGCGGTGACCTGGGGGCCGGCGGCGTAATGGTCGTGCGCGAAGGTATCCAGGTTCTCGCCGAAGTAGTCCAGCCCGAGCGCGTAGTCGAACGCCGCGCCGGCCGGCGAATCCAGCCGCAGGCTCTGCGACCAGGTACGGTCGCGCACGTCAGCGCCGCTGTCGGCGTACAGCGCGATGTCGAGCGGATCGGCCAGGTGCGGCGCAAACCCGAAGTAGCGCAGCGCGGTGACCGCGCGCAGCCGGTGGCCGCCGTGCAGCGTCCACTCCGCGTCGGCCGACACGCCGCCCTGGGTGGTGAGGGTGCGGCTCTCGTCGTCCTGGTCGACCTGGCCCGCGCGGGCATGCGCGCCGACGCGGTCCAGCCGCGCGCGGAACAGGTCCACCCCGTCCACCGGATAGCTGCCGGCGAGCACGTAGGCGGGGCGGGCGCGGGCCCGCTGGTAGTCGGCGATCAGGCGCAGCCGGACGCCGTCGTCGGGCGCGTACAGCAGCTGCGCCCGCACGCCGTCGCGCACGCTGCCGCCGAGGTCGTTGCCGGTGGCGGCGTTGCGCAGGTAGCCGCCGCGCTCGGCGTGCGAGACGTTGACGCGGCCAGCCCAGTCGCCGCGCAGCGCGCCGGACAGCATGGCCTGGGTCTGGGTGAAGCCGCGTTGGCTGAACGACTGCTTGAACCACGCCTCCGGCACGAAACCGGGCGCGCGCGTGCTCAGATCGATCGCGCCGCCGGTGGTGTTGAAGCCGTACAGCGTGCCCTGCGGGCCGCTCAGCACCTGCACGGCATCAAGGTCGACCAGGTCGCCGGAGAGCATGCCGGGCCGGCTCAGGTAGATGTGGTCCAGGAACAGGCCGACGCTGCTGGCCATGCCGATGTTGATCTCGCTGCCGCCGCCATCGCCCACGCCGCGCAGGGTCACGCGGGTGTCGTAGTCGTTGACGTTGGCCACGTCCAGCCCCGGGGCCAGCTGCTGCAGGTCCTCCAGGCGGGTGATGCGCTGCCGTTCCAGTTCGTCGCCGTCGAACGTGCGCACGGTGCCCGGGGGCTGCTGCGGCGCGTCGTGGCCGCGCCCGGCGACGGCGTGCACGGTGTCCAGGACCTGCACGGACGCATCCGCATCCAGGTCTGCGGCGGCGGGCACGGCGGCGCCGGCCGCCCCGGAAAGCACGCACGCCAGCGCAGCGGCCAGCCTGGCCGGCACGCGGGTCGGGGTGGAACCCACAACGGATGAGGCGCCGGCGCCGCGCCTCATCCGCGCGCGTGCGGGCGGGGACGGCCGTGCACGCACGCACGGCGGACGGATGGGAGGATCGATCGCACGGCTTTCCCCGCAACACGGATGACAGCCGGCGAGTCTGGTACAGCGCCTCGGGCGACCGGAAATGCGCATGCTGCATCTGCACATGGCGGCCGGTCATGACGGCGGGGCGGGCACGGGCGACCGGTTGCGGCAAAAACCCCGGTCCGACGCCGCGTGGATGCCGGCCGTCGCACATCCACCGATCGGTTGCGACGCGGCCACCCGGGCCGCCGATACGGGCCGCCGGACCTCGCGCGCCTAGCGTGCGAGGTCCGGCTGCGCCTCGTACCAGTCGCGCGCGCGCAGCAGGTGCCACTGCGGGGTGTCGTCGCGCAGCGCCACCGCAGCGCTGAGCAGGCCCCACTGCGCGAACAGGCTGCCACTGCGCCGTTGGCCCTGCAGGCGCAGGCGCGCCCGCACGTCGAAGCGCGCATTGCCGGCGCGCAGGCGGTCGAGCACCAGGGTGTCGCCGTGCCATTGCACGCGGCCGGTGAGCTGCGCCTGGCCGGCATCGACGATGCGATAGAGGAAGGCGGGCACGTTGCGGTCGCGCGTGTACAGCGCGAGCAGGAAGCCGATGTCGCGGACGCTGATGCGCGCGCGGCTGTCCACCGCGATCGGCTGGCGCCAGCCCATGCGCGCGTCCTCCAGCACGATGCGCGCCCACCAGCCGCCGCGCTGGCGGCCGTCGGGACCGCTGAAGCTGACGTTGCGCAGGTCGAGCGTGCTCGCGTCCAGCCGGAAGGTCTCGCCCTTGAGGTCGGCGCGCTGCAGGCGCACATCGGCCGCCACGTCGCCGCGCAGCGCCAGGCCGGCCAGGTGCAGGCGCGCGGCCGTGGCATCGACGCGCAGCCAGCCCCGGCCGACCTGGCCGCCGGGCTCGACCTGCAGGTCGCCGCTGAGGCGGCCGCTGCCGCCCTCGAAGCGCATCTGCGCCTGCGGCAGGTAGCGGTTGTAGGCGCGCAGGTCGGGCACCCGCGCATCGTGGAACACCAGGTGCGCGGTGGTGGTGTCGCGCAGCCCGGCCACGCCGCGCGCGTCGGCGCGGGTGCGCAGGTCCAGGCGCAGGTCGCGGCCGTCCACGAACGGCCGGCCGCGGGCGTCGTCGGCGGCGATCACGAAGCGCTGCATGCGCAGGGCGAGCGTCGGCAACAGGTGGCCGTGCGCATCGGCGTCGACCCGCAGGTCGGCCTGGGCCTGGCCCTCGATGTGGTTGCCCATCACCGCCGCACTCGCCTTGACCTGCGGCACCTGGAGGCGGCTGCCGGCGGCAAGCGCGCCGTCGGCCACGCGCAGGTCGGCATCGACCTGGCCTTCGCCGTCGAGCGCCAGCCACCCGGCCTGCGGGAACAGCGCCGGGATCCAGTCCAGCGAGGCGAAGCGCCATTGCGCGCGCACGTGGCCGGAGGCGCGCGGCAGCAGCGAACGCAGCGAATGCAGCGGCAGCTGGCGGCCGCGCAGGCGCAGGTCGGCGTCGAGGGTGACGCCTTCGCCGGCGCTCTCGGGCATGCGCGCGCGCAGGTGCAGGTCCTGGTCCACCCGCAGCTGCAGCGCGAGCACGCCCAGCGGCCGCCCGCCGGCGGCGGCGCCTTCCAGTACCGGCGCGTCCCACTGCAGGCGGCTGCCGGAGGCCAGCTCGCCGCGCGTCCAGCGCAGGTCGAGGTCGGCGCGGCCCTGGCCGGGCGCGTTGCGGAAGTGCGGGCGTCCACCGGCGTCGCGCTGCAGCGCGAGTGCGGCGGTGTCGCCCTGCAGCTGCAACGCGGCGCGTGCCAGGGCCAGCACGTCCAGCCCGCGCGCCTGCGCGGGTGAGTGGCGCGGCAGCTCGAAGCGTCCATGCACGCGGCCTCCGCGCAGCAGCTCCTCGTCGTTCCAGCGCAGCGTGGCGCCGCTGAAATCCAGGCGGGACGGGTAGACCTCCAGCGGCCCGCCGCGCAGCTGCTTGAAGAAGCCGACCTCGGCCCGGCCCTCGCCCGCCAGCCGCAGCCGGTCGAAGCGGAACCCGCGGACCTGCTCGGCGACGATGCGGCCGAACTGCAGCGTCCAGGCGGGCCGGGCGTCGCGCACGGGCGTCGCGGCCACCGCCGGCATTGCCGCCGCGCGGGAAGCGGGGACGCCGGGCGGGGACGACGCCGCACCGCGTGCCGCGTCCGGTCCCGCCGAGGGCCCGGCGCCTGCCGCGGTGGCGGCGGAGTCGACGGCCGGTGGGGTATCGCCTGCCGCGGCGGCGGCGGTCGCGCGGGTCGGACCGGCCGCAGGCGCCGGTGCGCCCGCAGGCGGCGACGCCGCGCTCGGGCTCGCGTGGGCCGCTGCCGCGAGGCCCGCCGCCGGCGCCGGGGAGGTAGCTGCCACGGAAGGACCCGCAGTCGCGAGGGGGGCGGCGCCGGCCTGCGCATCTCCTGCCGGCACCGCGCGCTCGATCGCGCCGTCGAGCCCGTTCGCGTGCAGTTCGGGCACGTCCACCTGCCGACGCAGCAGCGGCAGCAGGCGCAGCCGGCCGTGCACGCGGTCGGCGTCCACCTGCCAGCGCTGGCGCGGCGTCTGCCCGCGCAGTTGCACGTTCCACAGCGCAACCCGCCCCGGCCACCAGGTGGCGCCCGGTCCCCAGTGCATCGAGAACTGCGCCGGCCGGCGATTCAGCGCCCAGGGCCCCAGCGGCGTGTTGAGGAACAGGTTGCCGAGCAGCAGGTAGCCCAGGTAGAGCGCCAGCAGCGCGTACAGCGGCCAGCGCAGGGCGCGGGGCAGCGACGCCAGGCGCTCGCGGCGGTGTGTCTTCATGACGGGCAACTCCCTGGGTGGCACGGCGGCGGTCCTCGGCGATTCTGCCCGAGGCGAGGTGAGCGCCGGTCATGACGCGCGCCGTCCCGTGCCCTCACCCGTGCCCGCGCGTCGCTGCGGACGCCGGCGTGCGACGGGACGGCCGGCCGCGGCCCTCGCGCGGCGCAACGCATCGGCCAGACGGCGCGGCGCGCGGCCCCGCGGGCGGCCGCTGCCGCCGCTAGCGCGCCCCCGCGCCCAGCAGCGCCGGGCGCCCCTCGTACCATTCGCGCGCGCCGGCCAGGTGCCAGGTGCGACGCTGGTCGTCGAGTTCCACCGCGGCGCCGAGCACGCCCCAGCGCACGTACAGGTCGCCGCGCCGGTGCGCATCGCCGATGTCCAGGCGCGCGCGCAGCGACAGCCGGTCGTTCTCGGCATGCAGCCGGTCCAGCACCACCCGGTCCTTGCGCCAGCGCAGCGTGCCGGTGGCCTGCACCTCGCCGGAATCGGCCAGGCCGAGGATCCACTTTGGGGTTTCCGAGCGCTGCGCGAACAGCGCCAGCAGCAGGCTGGCGTCGCGCAGGCGGATGTCGGCCTCGGCATCCACCTGGGAGGGCTTGCCGGCGGCGATGTGGCCGCGGGTCACGCTCAGCGTGGCCCAGCCCTCGCGGCCGGGCCGGGTCTGGCCGGCGATGCGCAGGTTGCGCAGGTCCACCCGGGTGCCGCCCATGTCGAATTGCTTGCTGGCCAGGTCGGCGCGCCGCACCTCGGCCTTCAGGTCGGCGTCGCCCTCCACCTCCAGCCCGGCCACGCTCATCCGCGCGCCGCGGCCGCGCACGCGGGCGCTGCCCTTGCCGATCTCGCCCGAGGCATCCAGCTGCACGTCGCCGCTGAAGGTGCCGCTGCCGCCGAGGAAGCGCACGTTCTTCTGCGGCAGGAAGCGGTTGTAGGTGGTCAGGTCCGGCACCCGCGCATCGTCGAAGCGCAGCCGCGCCTGCAGGCTGTCGTGCAGCCGCGCGAGCTCGGCGTCGCCGGCCAGGGCCAGCTGCAGGTCGCGGCCGAGGATGAAGGGCCGTCGCGGCGCCGCCTT
This sequence comes from Lysobacteraceae bacterium USHLN149, assembly GCA_037145635.1. Classification (GTDB taxonomy): domain Bacteria; phylum Pseudomonadota; class Gammaproteobacteria; order Xanthomonadales; family Xanthomonadaceae; genus JAATFS01. Next base: position 91,477 of record JBBCXB010000009.1, on the reverse strand, counting down.
GGGTGCCACCTCGAAGTCGGGCAGCGCCACGTCCAGCCGGGCCTGCGGCCGCCCCGCGGTGTCGACGATGCGGCCCTGGGCGCTGGCGGCGCCGTGGATGCGGTTGCCCATCACCTCGGCCGAGGCGTCGGCATGCGGCACGTCGAGCGTGCTGCCCGGCACCAGCCTGCCGTCGGCCAGGTGCAGGTCGGCCTCGACCAGCCCGCCGCCGTCGAGCGTGAACCAGGGCTTGCGCACGAACAGGTCCGCGATCCAGTTCAGCGACTCGAACTGCCAGCGCCCGTGCACCTGCCCGGACAACCGCGGCAGCACGCTGGCGGGCGCCTCCCAGGGCAGGTCGCGCCCGGCCACATGCAGGTCGGCCTGCAGCTCACTGCCGGTGGCCGGGTCGCGCGGCAGCCGCGCCTGCACGCGGATGTCGCGGGCCACGTCGAGCTGCAGCGCCAGCATGCCGCGGTCGGTGGCGCCAACGCCGGCATGCAGCGGGAACCGCCAGACCGCGCGGCTGCCCGGCTGCAGCGCGCCCTGCGCCAGCGACACGTCGGCCTGCACCCGCGCCTGGGCCGACTCGGTGCTCACCTCCACGTGCGGGGCGCCGGTGTCGACCTTGAGCGCCACGCTGCGCCCGTCCAGGGTCAGATGCGCCTTGAGGATGCGGAACTTGCGCAGCCCGGGCGCCTGGTCGCGGTAGTGCCGCGGGTAGCTGAACTCACTGGCCAGGTGCGCCTGCTCCAGCACCGTGAGCCCGTCGTAGCTGACCTGCGCCTGGCGGAACTCGATCTGCGAGGCGAGCAGCTCGGACGGGCCGCCCTTGAGCTGCTTCACGAAGCCCACGGTGCCGTGGCCGTCGCCGACGATCAGCAGCTTGCCCACCCGGCCGCGACGCAAGCTGTCGCTGTGGATCGCGTCGAAGCGCAGGGTCCAGCCGCTGCCGCCGCGCGGCGGGGGCGGGATCGCGCTGTCCACGCGCTGCACGTCGGCGGTGACGTTGACCGCGTCCAGCCACGGCAGCCGCAGCTCGCGCCGGAACAGCGGCCACAACGCGATCCGGGCGCTGGCGCGGTCGGCGGCGAACACGTACACGGTATGGTTGGCCTGCCCGCGCATGCGCACGTTCCAGGCGATCACGTGCCCGGGCAGCAGCGTCAGCGCCGGGCCGGTGTCCATGCGGAACTTCTCCGGCTTGCGGTCGGTGACCGCGTCGAACAGCGGCGTGTTGAGGAACACGTTGCCGGCCATGAGGTACAGCGCGTACAGCGCCAGCGCCCACACCACCAGCAGCCGCCACGGCCGGGGCCAACGCTGGAAACGCTCGGGAAACAGGGGCATGGCGTCGGTCGGCACGGGGAATGGCCGCCACTATCGGCAACCGCGCGACGCCGGCGCGTGAATGCACGCCCGCGCGGCCACACCCCGGCCGCGCCTGCCATTGCACCAAGGTCGGCCCCCCCAAACCCGGCCGTGGCGGCGATAATCGGGCTTCCTCACAGCCGAAGCCGCCATGTCCGCCGAACGCATCCTGGACTCCCGCCTGCGCGACCGCATCGTCACCGCCGAGGCCGCCGCCGCCCTGATCGAGCCGGGCGAGACCGTGGCGATGAGCGGCTTCACCGGCTCGGGCTACCCCAAGGCGGTGCCGATGGCGCTGGCGCAGCGGATCGAGGCCGCGCACCTGCAGGGGCAGCCGTTCCAGATCAAGCTGATGACCGGGGCCTCGACCGCGCCGGAGCTGGACGGCGCGCTGGCCAAGGCCGACGGCATCGCCATGCGCATGCCGTTCCAGTCCGACCCGGACGCGCGCCAGCGCATCAACGCCGGCACGCTGGACTACATCGACATCCACCTCAGCCACGTCGCCCAGCACGTGTGGTTCGGCTTCTACGGCCAGATCGACACCGCGGTGGTGGAGGTCTCGGCAATCCGCACCGACGGCGAGCTGGTGCCGTCCACCTCGGTGGGCAATAACAAGACCTGGCTGGACCTGGCGCGCAAGGTCATCATCGAGGTCAACGAGTGGCAGCCGGAGGGGATCGACGGCATGCACGACATCTACTACGGCACCGCGCTGCCGCCGCACCGCAAGCCGATCCCGCTGGTGGGCGCCGGCGACCGCATCGGCCAGAGCACGCTGCGCTGCGACCCGGACAAGATCGTGGCGGTGGTGCGCACCAACGGACCGGACCGCAACAGCCCGTTCGCCCCGGCCGACGAGACCAGCCGCCTGATCGCCGGGCACCTGATCGAGTTCCTCCAGCACGAGGTCGCCAAGGGCCGCCTGCCGGCCAACCTGCTGCCGCTGCAGTCGGGCGTGGGCAACATCCCGAACGCGGTGCTGGCCGGCCTGGCCGACAGCGGCTTCCGCAACCTGGAGGCGTTCACCGAGGTGATCCAGGACGGCATGCTCGACCTGCTGCGCAGCGGCGTGCTGCGCTATGCCTCGTGCACCGGCTTCGCGTTGAGCCCGGCCGCCAACGAGACGTTCAAGCGCGACATCGCGTTCTACCGCGAGCGCATCATCATGCGCACCCAGGAGATCTCCAACCATCCGGAGCTGGTGCGCCGGCTCGGCTGCATCGGCATGAACGGCATGATCGAGGCCGACCTGTACGGCAACGTCAATTCCACCCACGTGATGGGCTCGCGGATCATGAACGGCATCGGCGGTTCCGGCGACTTCGCGCGCAACGGCTTCCTGTCCGCGTTCCTGAGCCCATCCACCGCCAAGAACGGCACCATCTCGTCTATCGTGCCGATGGTCAGCCATGTCGACCACACCGAGCACGACGTGTCGGTGGTGGTGACCGAGCAGGGCCTGGCCGACCTGCGCGGGCTCACCCCCAAGCAGCGCGCGCGCCAGCTGCTCGACCACTGCGTGCACCCGGACTACCGCGCGCAGCTGGAGGACTACTTCGACCGCGCCGCACGCGACAGCTACGGCAAGCACACCCCGCACCTGCTGCCGGAGGCGCTGTCCTGGCACCAACGCTGGCTCGACCACGGCACGATGCGGGCGTGAGAGACGCGGCCGCGCACGCGGACGCGCTCGCCGTCCCGCTGGCGCAGCTGGCCGCGGCGGTCGCCGAGCCGCACCGCGCGGCGATGCTGCTGGCCCTGCTGGACGGCCGCGCACTCACCGCCACCGAACTGGCCGCCCTGGCCGGGATCGCCGCCTCCACCGCCAGCGCCCATCTGGCGCAGCTGACCGGCAGCGGCCTGCTGGCGGTCGTCCGGCAGGGACGCCATCGCTACTTCCGCATCAGCGGCGAGCCGGCGGCGGAGCTGATCGAACGGCTGCTCGGCCATGTTACGGGGCTGCCGCGGCCGGCCCTCGCCACCGGCCCCGCCGAGCCGGCGTTGCGGCAGGCGCGGATCTGCTACGACCACCTGGCCGGCGAATGGGGCGTGCGCCTGCTCGACGGCCTGCGCCAGGCCGGGCATGTGGACGGGCATGGGCACGAGGTGCGGCTCAGCGCGACCGGGCAGGCCTGGCTGGGGCGGCTCGGGATCGATGGCGACGCGCTGCGGCGGCAGCGCCGCCCGCTGGGCCGCGAATGCCTGGACTGGAGCGAGCGCCGCATGCACCTGGCCGGCGCGCTCGGCAGCGCCCTGCTCGAACACCTGCTCGCGCGCGGCTGGGCGCGCCGCCAGGCCCAGGGACGCGTGCTGGTGCTGAGCGCGCAGGCGACCGGCTTCATCGAGGCACTGGCCGCGCGCCCCTGAGCCCCCGGCGCGCGGCCGCGCCCGGCGGGCGATGGCCGGCCGCGCGCATGCTTCGCCGCGGGACGAAGCGAGCGGCCACGGCCGCGGCGATACTCGGCGCCCCGCCTTCCTCCGGAGACTCCGATGCCTGCCTCGCCGCGGCCCGCGACACCACCGATCCCCGCCCGACCGCCGCAGCTGCCGCGTCCACGCACCGACACGCTGGACGCCTACCTGGCGCAGCATTTCCTCGACGAACCGCAGTTCGCCGACCTCTGCGGCATCGGCGTGGACCGGCTGCAGCGCCTGCTGGCGCGGGGCATGGTGCCCGGCCCCGCGTATGTGGTCGCGGCGGGCGAACTGCACTCGTTTCCCTTCGGCACCCGGCCGGCGCCCGGTGCGCGCAGCGGGCGTTACTACCCGCCCGGCTACCGTCCCTGGTGCGTCCGCGCCCTTGCGCTGACTGGCGCGCTCGGCGTGGCCGATGCGCGCGCCGCGATGCGGCGCTGCTTCGACGAGCGCCTGTGGCAGGCACTGGGCACGCTGGACCGGGAGCTGTGGCGCCTGCCCGACTGCTTCGATGCGCACGGCCGCCCGCTCGCCGCGGGCCTGCACGCGCGCAGCGAGCAGCTGTGGCGGCACCTGCTGCGCGGCACCTTCGGCGTCTGCGTCGCCCGGCCGGACAGCGAGGCGGCAATCGCCGAGAAGGAGGTGTTGCAGGAAGCGGTGATCGCACTCAGCGACGACGGCCGGCGCACCCGCTACACGCCGGCCGAGCGCGACGTGCTGCGAGGCCTGGTCGCCCGCTATGCGGACGCCTGCCTGCCGTTCTCGCCGCTGGAGTATGCCTCCAGCAGCCGCCGGCGCCTGGTCGACCAGCTGGGCGCGCGGCTCGGGCCCTAGCCGTGCCCCGCGCGGCCTGGCCGCTGCGTGTCCGGCGCCGACAAGAACCGGCAAACCCCGGCCATGGCCACGGGCGATAACGTCATTGCCCGCTCGTCGCCGCCGGTGGAAAGGTTCTCTCCCCTTCCCTCCGACGGGGGCGTCGGGTCACCAACACGGGTGGTGTCCAATCCGCCGGGTCGGCCTCGTGCCGGCCCGGCGTTCTCCGTGGCAGCGGTCCGCAGGCCGCCCTGGCCCGCTAGCGCGCCTGCTCCAGCAGCGGCATCGGGTCCACCACGGTGAACGCGCCGGATGTGCGCGCATAGTCCGCCAGCGGCGCGCCATGCCCCGCGCCGTAGATCACCAGCACGCGGTCGTCGTCGCGCGCGGCCAGCCGCACCAGGCCGGCGAAGATCTTCAGGTTGCGCCCGTACCAGTCCGCCACCCAGTTCGCGCCGGGGCCGTCGGCGGCATCGCCGATCATCGCGTAGTCGAAGTAGACCCGTTCGTCCGCCGCGCGGTAGGCCGCGCTGTTGACCTCGCGCAGCCACGCAGCTACCGAGGCGGATGGCATGCGCGCGGACTCGGCGTCGGCCTGCTGCTGGCCGCGTGCGGCCAGCGCCTGCACCCGGGCCTGCTGCCCGTGCCCGGCGGCGTAGCGCTGGAAGTCGTAGTCGCGCGCCTGCCCCGGCGGTTCCCCGTTCCAGTCCAGCGCGTCGACGCGCGGCAGCCGCAGGCGCGCGGCCAGGCGCAGGCCGAGCTGGTCGGTCTCGTCGGCGGTGAGGACATAGCGCCCGGCGCGGTAGTCGGCATAGCGCGCGTCCAGGCGCGCCTGCCGGTCGCTGGGGTACTCGACCACCACGTGGGTCGGACGGAACTGCGCCAGCGCCGCGGCCAGCCGCTCCAGCTCGGCCTGGCGCGCCGGCGTGCGCACGTCCGGGACCTGGCTGTTGGCGATGTCCCGCCCGGGATTTCCGAAATGAGGCACGCCCACCACCATCAACTGCGGGCGCGCGCCCGCCACCCGGTCCTGCAGCAACGCCACCGGCTGCGCCAGGGCCGGCATCGCGCCCACCAGGCAGCCCAGGATTACCGCTTTCACGCCGTTCCTCATGCCTGCTCTCCCCCGGGTCGATGGCGCCACGATGCCTGCCGCCGCGCCCCGCCGCCCGTGCCGGAAGCCGGGGTGCCGCTCAGGCGGCCGCGGCCACCTTGCCGGCGCGGCGCGCGCGTACCGCCGCGGCCAGCCGCTCCAGCACCGGCAGCGAGGTATCCCAGTCGATGCAGCCGTCGGTGATGCTCTGGCCGTAGGTGAGCGGCCGGCCGGCCACCAGCTCCTGGCGGCCGCCGACCAGGTGGCTTTCCACCATCACGCCGACGATGCGGGTCTCGCCCGCGGCCAGCTGCGCGGCCACGTCGTCGATCACCCGGGGCTGGTTGTCGGGGTTCTTGCCGCTGTTGGCGTGGCTGGCGTCGATCATCAGCCGCGCCGGCAGCCCGGCGCCGTGCAGCGCCTGGCTGGCCGCCTCCACGTTGGCCGCATCGTAGTTGGGCTGCTTGCCGCCGCGCAGGATGACGTGGCAGTCCGGGTTGCCCTGGGTGGCGACGATGGCGGTGGCCCCGTCCTTGGTCACCGACAGGAAATGGTGCGGGTGCGAGGCCGCGCCGACCGCGTCGGCCGCGATCTTGACGTCGCCGCCGGTGCCGTTCTTGAAGCCGATCGGGCACGACATTCCCGAGGCCATCTCGCGGTGCACCTGGCTCTCGGTGGTACGCGCGCCGATCGCGCCCCACGCCACCAGGTCGGCGATGTACTGCGGCGAGATGGTGTCGAGGAACTCCACCCCGGCCGGCAAACCGATGCGGTTGATGTCGCGCAGCAGACCGCGCGCGATGCGCAGGCCCTTGTTGATGTTGAAGCTGCCGTCCAGGTCCGGGTCGTTGATCAGCCCCTTCCAGCCGATGGTGGTGCGCGGCTTCTCGAAGTACACCCGCATCACGATCTCCAGGGTGTCGCCGAACTGGTCGCGCAGCGGGCGCAGCCGCTGGGCGTACTCCATCGCGGCGACCGGGTCGTGGATCGAGCACGGCCCGATCACCACCGCCAGGCGGTCGTCGCGGCCGTGCAGGATCTCGTGCAGGGCGGCGCGCGAGGCGGCGACGGTCTCGGAGGCCTGCTCGTCGCAGGGCAGCATCTGCAGCAGCTGGGCCGGCGGGGTTAGGGGTTCGATCTTGCGGATGCGCAGGTCATCGGTGAGCGGGGGCATGGCGGGCGTCTCGGGTGGGCGTAGGGGGGGCCAGGCGAAGCGGCAACAAAAAAGCCGCCAGGTGCGCTGGCGGCTTTTCGGGATGCGGCTGAAGTTTCCTTCAGGGTGAGCGCAATCCTTCCTCCGCCAGCGGCATCGGAAAACCGTAGTACCAAAAATAAAACTGGCTGCGGGGTGCGTTCATGGGATGCATTGATAACACGGCTTTTTCGCCGGTGCCACTGTTTCATCGGCAACGAAGCGAGGGCGCCGCCGCGGCGATCGTCGTCCCCGATCGGGCCGATCGCGTGCCTCGATCGGCCACTGCGGCCCGGGTGCGGGCCCGGCGCGGCCCGGACCGCCACGGTCGATCCGGGCCAGCCGCGCCGGCGACCGGCCCCGCACCCGGCGGGACCGGTACGCCACGCCACGCCACGCCTCAGAAGTTGAACACGTACTCGGCCGCCACCTCGCGCCCGATCGAGTTGTACAGCGTGGTGTTGAAGAACGCGTAGCCGTAGTAGGCCTCCTTGTTCTCGTAGCCGACGGTGTTGAACACGTTGTTGACGTAGAGGTTGACCTTGGCGTGCTCGCTGAGGCGGTAGCCGGCGCTGACGTTCCAGTACCACGCCGGCCCGACGCGACCGTAGTAGCGCTCGGTGCTGTTGCCGTAGTGCGCGCTGGCGGTGTCGGTGACCACGCACGCATCGCCGGCGCTGGGCTGGAAACCGTCGTCGAAGCGGCTGCAGGTGCCCCAGTTCACCGCGCGGGTCGAGCCGAAGCGCTTGAAGTACACCGTCCAGTCGAATGCGCCGCCGTTGTCCCAGTGCACGCTGCCACGCACCTTGCTGCGCACCTTCTCGTCGCGGCGGTTCTCGTTGGCATCGGTACGGTAGATCTGCTCGCGGTAGCTGATCAGGTTGTTGTAGTCGAGCGAGAACTGGAAGTTGCCCCAGCGCGTGCCCGGCAGGCGGTACTTGAGCGCCACGTCCACGCCGGTGGTCTCGGCCTGGGCCAGGTTGATCGGCCCGCGCTCGATGCTGACGATGCGGCCGTCGGCGTCGCGCACCACCCGCGAGGTGATGGTGTCGCAGTAGGTGTCGCCGCCGGGGTTGTTCCAGGTGCCGCCGCTGGTGGTGGTGCCGGTGCGGCAGCCGGCCTCGTTGGTGAGGATCTCGTCGCGGTCCAGGTCCTTGATCATGTCCTCCAGGCGGATGCGGTAGTAGTCCGCGCTCAGCGACAGCCCCTGGGCGATGTCCCAGACCACGCCGCCGGTGAACGAGCGGCCGTGCTCCGAGCGCAGGTCCGGGGTACCGCGGCGGTTGACGTCCACGGTGTAGTACACGTTGGCGTTCTCGTCGTTGCAGCCGCCGGTGAGGTAGGCGCCGGAGGCGATGCAGCGGTACTGGTCGATCACGGTCTGGCTGGTGGAGCTGGGCTCGCCGAGCACGTAGTGCATGTCCGGCGCGCGGAAGCTGGTGGCCACGGTGCTGCGCACCAGCAGGTTCTCCGCCGGCCGCCATTCCAGGCCGGCACTCCAGGTGGTGTCGCTCTGGGTGCCGATGTCGGTGGCCAGGTCCGCGGCGGCGCGGTAGCTGCCGTAGCGGTCGTAGCGGCCGGCCAGGTTGGCGGTCAGGCTGCTCAGCAGCGGCACCTGCAGTTCCAGGCCGGCCGAGGAGCGCAGGCGCTCGCCGCCGCCGCTGTCGACCACGTCGACGTAGTAGCACTCGTTGGCGCACGGGTCCGGATCGAGCTTGTAGCCCTGCTTGGCCAGCTCGGCGACCGCGGCAAAGCGGATCGGCCCGGCCCAGCCCTGCACCAGCTCGCCGCTGAGGCTGAAGCTGGCCTGGTTCACCCACGAGTACGCGGCGTTGTGCGACTTGGCCACCAGGTCGTCGTACTGGCTACCGTCGAGCGGTGCGTACCAGCGCGACTCGTCCAGATCGTAGATGGGCGTGCCATCGGCGGTGCTGCCCAGCTGCGGGCCGAGGAAGTACGCGGTGGCCTTGGCGATGTCGACGGTGCGGATGTACTCGTCGACCTCGTAGCGCGAGCGTCCCACGCTCAGCTCCCAGTCGAAGCGGTCGCCCCACACGCCCTTGAGTCCGGCACTGAGGTCCCAGGACAACTCGCGGTTGTAGTTGGCCAGCCCGTCCCAGCCACCGGCCTCGCGCCGGGTCATCTGGCGGATCGCGTACAGCGAACGCTCGCTGCCGGTGTCGTAGAACGGCCCCAGGTAGACGTAGGGCGGGTCGTAGGTCCAGCGTCCGGTGCTCTTGTTCACCGACAGCGTGGCCCAGGCCTGGGTGGTGTCGCTGAACTGCCAGGTGCCGTAGAGGTAGCCGGAGTAGTCCTCGCTGCCGCTGACCAGCACCCAGTCCGAATAGTCGTGCGCCATGCCGCAGTAGCTACCGGCATTGCCGAGCACGCCGCTGTTCTGGTCGTAGCTCAGGCGCTGCGCGTCGATGAACTCGCCGCCGAAGCGCTGGCAGGTCCCGGCCGGCGGTGCCAGGCGCTCGGACGTGTTGCTGTCGACCAGGCTCAGGCCGGTGAACGGGTTGAAGCCGTAGCGGCGGTTCTGCGCGGTCCAGTTGGAATAGGCCATGTCCTCCTGGTCGTCCATCTGCGGCCGGTCGCGGCCGGTCAGCGGATCGCGGCGGCTGGCCTGCAGCGCGTAGGTCAGGCTCCAGTCCTGGCCGGTGCGGCCGCCGGCCCACGAGAAATCGAAGCTGTCGCGCCCACCCTCGGTGGCGGTGCCGCCGCGCAGCCTGACCTCGTCGCCCTGGAAATCGCGCTTGAGGATGATGTTGATCACGCCCGCCACCGCGTCCGAGCCGTAGATCGCCGACGCGCCGCCGGTGAGGATCTCGATGCGCTCCACCGCCGAGGACGGGATGTTGCTGTAGTTGGAGAAGTTGCTCTCGCCGCCGTAGGGCAGCGGGTAGTCGGCGACGCGGTGGCCGTTGACCAGCAGCAGCGTGCGCCCGGGCCCGAGGTCGCGCAGGTTGATCGGCGAGGCGTTGGGCGTGTGCGAGCCCCATTGCGTGTCCGCCTCCACCGAGCCCTGCTGGTTCATGCTCGCCAGCACGTCGTAGACGGTGGAGAAGCCCTCCTGCTGGATCTGCTGCGCGGTGATCGCCACCACCGGCTGCGCGCCCTCGACCTGCGCGCGCTTGATGCGCGAGCCGGTCACGCTGACCGCATCGAGTTCGGTGGTCGTGCGGGCGGTGGCCGAGGTGCCGGTATCGGCGGTGCTGGAAGCGGATGCTTCGCTGGATTGCGCCTGGGCGTGCGCCGCCTGCGCAGCGACGATCAGGGCGATGGACAAGGCAAGGCGATGGCTGTGGCAGAGCATTGGACGTCCCCGGAGAAGCCGGTCGTGCCGGCGTAGATGGCGGCAGAGGACCCAGGACCGATGGCGTGGCCATCGACCCCGAGCGCCCGGCGCCCCCCGGCTGCCGGACCCACTCTCCCGCCCATCGAAACTAGGGCCGTGTTGACATCGTTGTCAACGGGGTGACACACAACTGCCACGCGTATGGAATACCTCGCGCCGGAACTCGATATAGGTGGGAGCAAGCCAGGAAGGATATCGATACCTTCCCGGCGTATCTCGCCGCTCGCGCGCAGCCTCGCGCCACCGGGGCTGCCCCGTCCTGCCAGTAGCGCCTCGTTCCCGCATCCGCAGCGCGTGTGCTGCGGATGCGCAGCCCCTAGGCCAGGTAACGCCGGAACCAGGCCAGCGTGCGATCCCAGGCGAGCGTGGCCGCGGCCTTGTCGTAGCGGGGCGTGGAGTCGTTGTGGAAGCCGTGGTTCGTGCCCGGGTACACGTGCACCTCGTAGGTCTTGCCGGAGGCCTTCAGCGCCGCCTCGTAGGCCGCGCGTCCGGCATTGATGCGCTCGTCGTGCTCGGCGTAGTGCAGCAGCAGCGGCGCGCGGATGCGCGGCACGTCGGCATCGGGCACCTGGCGGCCGTAGAACGGCACCGCCGCGGCCAGCTCCGGGTAGGCCACGGCGGCGGCGTTGGCCACGCCGCCGCCGTAGCAGAAGCCGGTGATGCCGACCTTGCCGGTGGTGCGCGCCGGATCGCGCAGGTACTCCACCGCGGCAAAGAAGTCGTTCATCAGCTTGGCGGGGTCGACCGTCTGTTGCAGCTCACGGCCCTTGTCGTCGTTGCCGGGATAGCCACCCACCGAGCTCAGCCCGTCCGGCGCCAGCGCCTCGAAGCCGGCCTTGGCCAGTCGCCGCGCGACATCCTCGATGTAGGGATTGAGCCCGCGGTTCTCGTGGACCACCACCACCCCGGGCACGCGGCCGCTGGCCTTGGCCGGGCGCACCCAGTAGGCGCGCACCTGGCCGTGGCCGTTCGGCGAGGGATAGGTGATGTACTCGGCCACGATGTCCGGGTCGGTGAACTCGACCTGGGTCGCCAGCGCGTAGTCCGGGCTCATCGACGCCAGCAGCGCGGCGCCGCTCAGGCCGGCCACCGCGAACCCGGCGGCCCGATCCAGAAAGTCGCGCCGCGAGAGGCGGCCGTGCGCGTAGCCGTCGTACAGCTCCAGCAATGCGGGCGGGAAGTCTTGGGCGGTGAGTCGGGGCATGGGGGAACTCCTGAATAATGGGTGCGGCTAAAGGGGTACGCACTTGGCGAAGCCTGATCATTCCCTTAAAAAATCAGCGATGGCGTTCTACATTCTCAGCAAGGTAAGCCTCCATAGCTGGAGGCAACTGAACGGACTGTTTGATAGCAGCAAGAGCATCCTTGTTGACTGAGAAAACGTCATCGCCTGGCATCTTTTTGATCGCCGGCTCGCTGCTCGGATTCGCTATCAACCACACATAGCCATGATCGACATTTGCCTTTGGAACGCCTATCAGGTCGTACCCGGAAGAGAGAGCATTCTTTTCGATAATATAATCCCTCTCTTGTTTACGTTCCCTATAATCGAACTCAAAGCTCTGTAATACAGAATACTCAGACTTCGCCTTCAACTCTCTGCCAGCATTGGTTTCACTCAAACAGCCGGCCGGCGCCAAGGCCAAGACAAGGACGACAGGAATATTTTGCATAATCATTGCCCAGGATTGAACGATTCGTAGCCAGACGGGATGGTACTACCCTTCCACGAGATGGAAACACTTGAAGCGTTCATCCCGTCAATAATTCCCGAGTCAACTGGTAATGGGTTAATTAACGGCACCAGAGCTGACCTAATCCCGCCGACTGCGAGCGACCGTTGAGTTCCGGTTGCGCACGTGCTCTTTAAATGCACCCACTGGATCCTTGATCGGATTAGGGAGGGGAATCCCTTGATACTTTAATACCTGTGCAAGCATCTGTTTTTCTTGATCCGGCGTTGTACTGATCTGGAAGAGAGTACTTGTCCGATACTGGGACTTCGCCCACAAAAAAACCCCGCCTCGCGGCGGGGTTTTCGTGGTGCGGGTACGACCGGTGGGGCTGGATCAGAAATCCATGCCACCCATGCCGCCCATGCCGCCGCCGGCCGGCATCGCCGGCTCTTCCTTCTTCGGCGAATCGGCCACCATGGCTTCGGTGGTGATCATCAGGCCGGCGATCGAGGCGGCGTTCTGCAGCGCCGAACGGGTCACCTTGGTCGGGTCCAGGATGCCGAACTCGACCATGTCGCCGAACTCGCCGTTGGCGGCGTTGTAGCCGTAGTTGCCGGTGCCTTCCTTGACCTTGTTGAGGATCACGGACGGCTCTTCGCCGGCGTTGGCGACGATCTCGCGCAGCGGGGCTTCCATCGCGCGCAGGGCGATCTGGATGCCGTGGGTCTGGTCTTCGTTGGCACCGGTCAGGTTGCCCACGGCCACCAGCGCGCGCACCAGGGCCACGCCGCCGCCCGGGACCACGCCTTCCTCGACGGCCGCACGGGTCGCGTGCAGGGCGTCTTCGACGCGCGCCTTCTTTTCCTTCATCTCGATCTCGGTCGAAGCACCGACCTTGATCACCGCCACGCCGCCGGCCAGCTTGGCCACGCGCTCCTGCAGCTTCTCGCGATCGTAATCCGACGAGGTGTCCTCGATCTGGGTCTTGATCTGGGTGACGCGCGACTCGATGGCCGACGAATCGCCGGCGCCGTCGATGATGGTGGTGTTCTCCTTGGAGACCTGCACCTTCTTCGCGCGGCCGAGGTCCTTGATGGTCGCCTTCTCCAGCGCCAGGCCCACTTCCTCGGAGATCACGGTGCCGCCGGTCAGCACGGCCATGTCTTCCAGCATCGCCTTGCGACGGTCGCCGAAGCCCGGAGCCTTGACGGCCACGACCTTGACGATGCCGCGGATGGTGTTGACCACCAGGGTCGCCAGGGCCTCGCCCTCGACTTCCTCGGCCACGATCAGCAGCGGCTTGCCGGCCTTGGCCACGCCCTCGAGGACGGGCAGCAGGTCACGCACGTTGGAGATCTTCTTGTCGTGCAGCAGGATGAACGGGTCGTCCAGGTCGGCCGACTGGCTCTGCTGGTTGTTGATGAAGTACGGCGACAGGTAGCCGCGGTCGAACTGCATGCCCTCGACCACGTCCAGCTCGTTCTCCAGGCCCGAGCCTTCCTCGACCGTGATCACGCCTTCCTTGCCGACCTTCTGCATGGCCTCGGCGATGATGTTGCCGATCGACTCGTCGGAGTTGGCCGAGATGGTGCCGACCTGGGCGATCGCCTTGTCGTCGGTGGTCGGCTTGGAGATGTTCTTCAGCTCGATCACCGCGGCCTTGACGGCCTGGTCGATGCCGCGCTTGAGGTCCATCGGGTTCATGCCGGCGGCCACGGCCTTGGCACCCTCGCGGATCAGGGCCTGGGCCAGCACGGTGGCGGTGGTGGTGCCGTCGCCGGCGTTGTCATTGGTCTTGGAAGCGACTTCCTTGACCATCTGCGCGCCCATGTTCTCGAACTTGTCGGCCAGCTCGATTTCCTTGGCGACGGAGACGCCGTCCTTGGTGATGGTCGGGGCGCCGAAGCTCTTCTCGAGCACGACGTTGCGGCCCTTCGGGCCCAGGGTGGCCTTCACGGCGTTGGCGAGCACGTTGACGCCGCGCACCATGCGGGCGCGTGCGTCTTCACCGAAACGAATGTCTTTGGCAGCCATGTGTATGTAACTCCGGAAAAGGGGAATAGGGAATGGGGAATCGGTAGATCAACAGCGTGAATCGGGGCGGGGTGGGATGGCGAAGGGCGTTAGCCGCGTTGCCCATTCCCGATTCCCGACTCCCGATTCCCGGCGCACAGCGCCTGATCAGCCGACGATCGCCAGGATGTCGTCTTCGCGCAGGACCTTGTACTCGACGCCCTCGGCCTTGTAGCTGCTGCCGGCGTACTGGCCGTAGATGACCTTGTCGCCGACCTTGACCACCGGCGCGCGCACGCTGCCGTTGTCCAGGGGCTTGCCGGCGCCGATGGCGACGACCTCACCCTTGGTGGACTTTTCCTTGGCCGAATCCGGGATCACGATGCCGCCGGCGGAAATCTCGTCGGCTTCGATCGGCTTGACTACCACGCGGTCGTGAAGCGGCTTGATGCTCATTGAAAGACCCTCTTAAGTGATTGATTGGTCTGGAAAAGGCTGGCGATGTTAGCACTCGTACATGACGACTGCCAGCAGCGCTCGCGAAAAAACCCGACGTGTCGGGACCCGCCAGAGATGGTGCTGGGGGCGGGGCTTTCAAGGGCCGGGCCGAGATTTTTTTCGCGACCCTCACGCCCGGCCGGTGGCGCGGCGGGCCCGCAGGGCCGCCGAAACTGCAACCGGGTTCCATCGCCTGTCATCGGCAACGGCTAGATTCGGCGGCGCAGTCCCCAATCACAAGGAGCCGTCGATGAGGTCGCTGTCCCGCTGTCTGTCCCTGTCCTGCCTGCTGGCGCTGGCCGCCGGCCCCGCGCAGGCCGCCGTGTTCATCAACGAACTGCACTACGACGACGCCACCGCCGCCGGCGACACCGGCGAGGCCGTGGAGATCGTCGCCACCGCGGGCGAGAGCCTGGCCGGCTATCGCCTGTACCTGTACAACGGCAGCGCCGCCAACGCCGCCGCGGTCTATGCCGACAGCGCGGTCCCGGCCGGCAGCCTGGCCACCTGCGGCGCGCAGGTCCGCCTCGCCACGGTCACCTACCCCAGCAACGGCATCCAGAACGGGCCCAACGACGGCCTGGCGCTGGTCGACGCGAACGGCCAGGTGGTGCAGTTCCTCAGCTACGAGGGCGTCATCACCGCCGGGGGCGGCCCCGCCGCCGGCATGACCAGCCAGAACCTGCCGGTGAGCGAGACCAACGCCACCGCCGCCGGCACCTCGCTGCAGCTGCGCGGCAGCGGCAGCGCCTACGCCGACTTCGCCTGGGGCGGCAGTTCGGCGCAGAGCTTCGGCGCCTGCAACAGCGGCCAGCAGTTCAGCGGCGGCAGCGGCGGTGGCAGCGCGCCGTCGGTCAGCGCCACCGTGCCGGTGCAGGGCGCGACCGATTTCCCCGCCGCCGGCGACCTGAGCGTGAGCTTCAGCGAGCCGGTCACCCTGGCGGCCGGCGCCTTCGGCCTGAGCTGCGCCAGCTCCGGCACGGTGGCCCTGGAGCACGCCACCGCCGGCACCCGGTTCACGCTGTCGACCAACACCGCGCTGGTGGCCGGCGAACGCTGCACGCTGGCGATCGCGGCCGCGGCGGTCAGCGACGCCGACGGCAGCCATCCGGCGCAGAGCAGCAGCATCGCGTTCAATGTCGCCGGCAACACCGGCGGCGGCGCCGAGGCCTACTACCGCCGGGTCAACACCTCCGCGCCCGGCCAGCGGCGCTGCTCGCTGCACGCCACGATCAAGGGCCACACGGTGTACCCGTACAGCAGCAGCTCCGGCACCAGCACCTGGACCATCCTGGAGATGGCCGACGAGGATCCCAACGACAGCGGCCGCATCCTCGACGCCTACCGCAACCGCAGCTACGCCAAGGTCACCGACCGCGCCGGCAGCGGCAGCGGCCTGCGCTACAACCGCGAGCACACCTGGCCGAACTCGCTGGGCTTCGGCAGCGCCAGCGGCGACAAGGGCCTGCCCTACGCCCCGTACACCGACACCCACATGCTTTACCTGACCGACTCGGCCTGGAACGCCGACCGCGGCAACAAGCCCTTCGGCACCTGCGACGGCAACTGCGGCGAACGCGCCACCGAGGCCAATGCCGGCAACGGCGGCGGCAGCGGGCGCTACCCGGGCAACTCCAACTGGGTGCGCACCCCCGACGGCAACGCCGGCACGTTCGAGGTCTGGAACCACCGCAAGGGCGACATGGCACGCGCGGTCATGTACATGGCGATCCGCTACGAGGGCGGCACCGACGCGGCCACCGGCCAGTCCGAGCCGGACCTGGAACTCACCGACGACCGCAGCAAGATCGTGCAGACCGCGGCCTCGCCGGCCTACATGGGCCTGCTGTCGACCCTGATCGACTGGCACCTGGCCGATCCGCCGGACGCCGCCGAGCGCGCCCGCAACGAGGTGATCTACAGCTTCCAGGGCAACCGCAATCCGTTCATCGACCATCCCGAGTGGGCGACCCCGTCGCTGTTCACCTCGACGAAGCCGGCGACCTGCCAGCTGGCGCAGTGACCGCCGCCGTCCGCCGCGGCCGCGGGGCCACGGCGGACGGCATGGTCGGCGCCGCGCGGCACGATGCTGAGGCCCGCGCACCCGCACGGGCCCGCGGGCACCCGCGGCACCCCGAGCCCCGGCCCGCGGCCGCGGTCGATCCGCGGGGACGGGGGGATTACACTGCCCGGTCCATGACGGCGGCCGCCCTCCACCTGCTCTTCAGCACCTGCCCCGACGCCGCCAGCGCCGAGCGCATCGCGCGCGCCCTGGTCGGCGAGGGCCTGGCCGCCTGCGTCACCCGCCTGCCCGGCGCGACCTCGCTGTACCGCTGGCAGGGGGCGCTGGAGGAGAGCCAGGAGATCCAGCTGCTGATCAAGACCTGGGGCGACCGGCTGCCGGCCGCCATCGCCCGTCTGCAGGCGTTGCACCCGTACGCACTGCCCGAGGCGTTCGCGATTGAGGCCAGCGCCGCCCTGCCCGCCTACCTGGACTGGGTACAGGCCGAAACCCGTGAGAACTGACCCATGACGTTGCTGCACCGAGTCGCCGCACTGTGCCTGCTGGCCCTGGCCCCCACCGCCGCCCCGGCCTTCAGCG
The DNA here is from genome assembly GCA_037145635.1 of Lysobacteraceae bacterium USHLN149. GTDB lineage: Bacteria > Pseudomonadota > Gammaproteobacteria > Xanthomonadales > Xanthomonadaceae > JAATFS01. The sequence goes on along the minus strand of JBBCXB010000009.1, from coordinate 74,464 downwards.
AGGCCGACCTGCTGCCGGTCGACCAGGCCTTCCAGCTGCAGGCGCAGGCGCCGCGGCGCGACGGCATCGAGCTGCACTGGACCATCGCCAAGGGCTACTACCTCTACCGCCACCGCATCAGCGTCAAGCCCGCGGCCGGCTTCGTGGCCGGGACGCTGACGCTGCCGCCGGGCCACCGCAAGCACGACGAGTTCTTCGGCGAGGTGGAGACCTACCGCGACCAGCTGCGCGCGGTGCAGGCCGGCCGCGCCGCGGATGGCGTGGACACGGTCACGCTGGAGGTGCGCTACCAGGGCTGCGCCGACGCCGGCGTGTGCTACCCGCCGCAGAAGCGCAGCGTGCAGGTGGCGCTGCCGCGCGCGGCCGCCACGCTGCCGCCGGCCGGCCCGCTCGGCACCGCGGCGCCCGCCGGACCGCTCCCGGGGGCCGGCGGCATCCCGGGCCCGGGGCCCGGGGCCGGCCCCACCCTGTTCGGCGCCGGCGCCGCCGGCCCGGCCGGGGTCGACGCACTGCCGCTGCCGGCCGAGCAGGCGTTCCGCTTCGAGGCCATCGTCGGCGACGGCAACAGCCTGCTGCTGCGCTTCACTCCGGCGCCGGGCTACTACCTCTACCGCGACCGCACCTCGCTGGCGCTGGAGGGCGTGTCCGGCATCCGCACCGGCCTGCCGCAGTGGCCGCGCGGCCGCACCCACCGCGACGAGCACTTCGGCGACGTGGTGGTGTACTTCGACCAGGCCGAGCTGACCCTGCCGCTGCTGCGCGACCGCGCCGACGCCGCCGAGGCCACCCTGGTGGCGACCTTCCAGGGCTGCCAGACCGACGGCATCTGCTATCCGCCGATGACGCGCCGGGTGAAGCTGGCGCTGCCGGCCGGCAAGGTCTCGCCGGAGAACCAGGCCGCCGCCGCCAACCTGCTGATCCCGCCGCTGAGCGGCGAGGCCGCGGCCGAACCGCCGGCGCCGGAACCGGCGCCGGCCGCCACCGCCGCGCCCGCCACCGGCACGCCCGACGCCTCGGCCGGCAACGCCCAGCGCAGCGCGCCGCCGCACCTGCAGCGCAACCTGCTGGCGATCCTGGTGCTGGCCCTGCTCGGCGGCCTGGTGCTGAACCTGATGCCGTGCGTCCTGCCGATCCTGTCGCTGAAGGTGCTGGGCGTGGCGCACAGCGGCGAGAGCCGCAGCCGTGCGCGCAGCCATGCGGTCTGGTATTCGCTGGGCGTGCTGGTGTCGTTCGCCGCGATCGGCGCGCTGGTGATCGGCCTGCGCGCGGCCGGCCAGGCGGCCGGCTGGGGCTTCCAGTTGCAGCAGCCGTGGTTCGTGGCGGCGCTGGCCTACCTGATGTTCGCAGTCGGCCTGAGCTTGTCGGGGGTGTTCACCCTCGGCAGCACGCTGGGCGGCATGGGCCAGTCGCTGGCCTCGCGGCGCGGGCCGCTGGGCGACTTCTTCACCGGCGTGCTCGCCTGCGTGGTCGCCAGCCCGTGCATCGCCCCGTTCATGGGCACCGCGCTGGCGTACGCGTTCACCGCGCCGGCGCTGCTGGCGATGCTGGTGTTCCTGACCCTGGGCCTGGGCCTGGCGCTGCCGTTCCTGCTGATCGGCTTCGTGCCGTCGCTGGCGCGGCGCCTGCCCGCGCCCGGGGCGTGGATGGAGACGCTCAAGCAGGTGCTGGCGTTCCCGATGTACCTGACCGCGATCTGGCTGCTGTGGGTGCTGGGCAAGCAGCGCGGCGTGGACGCGCTGGCGCTGGTACTGGTCGGCGCCACCTTGCTGGCGCTGGGCCTGTGGTGGTTCGAGCGCAGCCGCTGGAACAGCCACCGCCTCGGCCTGGGCCTGTCGTCGGCGATGCTGCTGCTGGCGCTGGTGCCGGTGTGGGGCGTCACCCGGCTGGTGCCGCCACGCGCCCAGGCCGCGGGCGAGGGCGCGGTGGCGTACTCGCCGCAGATGCTCGACCGCCTGCGCGCCGGCAACCGCGTGGTGTTCGTCAACATGACCGCGGACTGGTGCGTGACCTGCAAGGCCAACGAGAAGAACGTGCTCGGCGGCGCCGCCTTCCGCGATGCGCTGCGCCGCGTGGACGCGGTCTACATGAAGGGCGACTGGACCAATGTCGACCCGCAGATCAGCGCCTTCCTCGACCAGCACCAGGCGGTCGGCGTGCCGCTGTACGTGGTCTACGGCCCGGGCACGCCGCCGACGGTGCTGCCGACGGTGCTGAGCGAGGCCATCGTCGAGGACGCGCTGCTGCGCGCGGCGCGCTAGCGGCGGCAGCGCGAGGCGCCGGTGGCGGACGGGCGCCGAACACGGCCCGCAGGGGCGGCGCCTCGCGCCAGCGGCCGCCCGGAACGGCACGCCGCGCAGGGCGGCACGGCCGGGCACGCGCCCGCCCGCCTCGGCGCGCCCCTCCTCCCGCGGATCGTCGTCGAACACGCGTCCTTCGCGCCGGTGCGTGTGTGCTATGCCCGTGCAGCGCCGCGTTCAGGCGGCAGCCCCGGCCGCCACGCCATCTGACCGCAACGGTTTCAGCACAGATTCAAACGATTGATTAAAACAAGGCAAACTTCGCCTATCTGGACAGCATCCGCCGCTTCGCGCAGACTTCCGGCCTTTCCGCTGCGCGTCCCCGTCCATGGCCCAACTGCTGCTGCTGCACGGCCCCAACCTCAACCTGCTCGGCACCCGCGAGCCCGAGGTCTACGGCCGCACCACGCTCGCCGAGATCGACGCCGCGCTGGTCGCGCAGGCGCGTGCGGCCGGGCACGTGCTGCAGACGCTGCAGGCCAACGCCGAGCACGTGCTGGTGGAGCGCATCCACGCCGCGCGCGACGATGGCACCGCCTGCATCCTGATCAACCCGGCCGCGTTCACCCACACCTCGATCGTGCTGCGCGACGCGCTGGCGGGCGTGGCGCTGCCGTTCGTCGAGATCCACCTGTCCAACCCGCATGCGCGCGAGCCGTTCCGCCACCACAGCTACCTCAGCGACAAGGCGCTGGGGGTGATCTGCGGTTTCGGCGCCGACAGCTACCGGCTGGCGCTGGACGCGGTGATCGCCCGCCTGGAGGCCGACGCCTGACGCCCGCGCCCGGCCCGGCCGTGCACGCCCCCTTTTACCCAGCCGGTGGCCGCGATGGCCCCCGCATCCTGCTTACCTCAAGAGGCCGCTATGGATCTCCGTAAAATCAAGAAACTCATCGACCTGCTGGAAGAGTCCAATCTCGCCGAAATCGAGATCAAGGAAGGCGAAGAGAGCGTGCGCCTGGCGCGCACGCCCACCGGCGGCCTGGTCGCCCCGGCGCCGCAGTACGCGCCCGCCCCGGTCGCCGCCGCGCCGGCCGCCGCGCCCAGCATGCCGATGAACTCGCCCACCGAGGCCTCCACCGGCGGCACCGCCAAGGCCGGCAATGCCCTGCCCGAGGGCCACGTGCTGCGCGCGCCGATGGTCGGCACCTTCTACACCTCCCCGGCCCCGGACAAGCCGGCGTTCGTCAGCGTCGGCCAGGCGGTCAAGGCCGGCGAGACCCTGGCGATCATCGAGGCGATGAAGATGTTCAATCCGATCGAGGCCGACGTCTCCGGCACCGTCGTCGCCATCCTCGGCGAGAGCGGCCAGCCGGTGGAGTTCGATCAGCCGTTGTTCGTGATCGGCTGAGCGGCCGGGATTGGGGATTGGTGATTCGGGATTCGCACGAGCGGCCACACGAGCGCCTGCAGGTCTGGCGCGATGCGATGGTGCTGGTCGAAGCGGTCTACCGGCTCACCGAGCAGTACCCCGATTCCGAACGCTTCGGATTGACCGCCCAGATGCGTCGCGCGGCGGTGAGCGTACCCTCCAACATCGCCGAGGGTGCGGCCCGTCGGTCCACCGCCGACTACCTGCGCTTCCTGTCGATGGCGCGCGGCTCCTTGTCGGAGCTGGATACCCAGTTGCAGATCGCCACCCGCCTGCAGTTCCAGCCGTCAGACGCCAGTCCACTTGACCTCATGAACCGCACTTTCTCCCGGCTCAACGCACTGATCCGTTCGCTTGAAAGCTCACGTCTCACGCGCGAGCCAGGCGCCTCGTACGAATCCCCAATCTCGAATCCCGAATCCCATGCTCGATAAAGTCGTCATCGCCAACAGAGGCGAGATCGCGCTGCGCATCCTGCGCGCGTGTCATACGCTCGGCATTCGCACGGTCGCGGTGCACTCCACGGTCGACCGCAACCTCAAGCACGTGGCCATGGCCGACGAGTCGGTGTGCATCGGCCCGGCACCGTCGTCGGAGAGCTACCTCAACATCCCGGCGCTGATCGCCGCGGCCGAGGTCACCGATGCCCAGGCCATCCACCCCGGCTACGGCTTCCTGTCGGAGAACGCCGACTTCGCCGAGCGCGTGGAGCAGTCCGGCTTCGTCTTCATCGGCCCCAAGGCCGACACCATCCGCCTGATGGGCGACAAGGTCGAGGCGATCCGCGCGATGAAGGCCGCCGGCGTGCCGTGCGTGCCCGGTTCCGGCGGCCCGCTCGGCGAGGACATCGTCGCCAACACCAAGATCGCCCGCGAGATCGGCTACCCGGTGATCATCAAGGCCGCCGGCGGCGGCGGTGGCCGCGGCATGCGCGTGGTGCATTCCGAGGCCGCGCTGAAGGCCGCGATCGAGACCACCAAGTCCGAGGCCAAGGCCGCCTTCAGCAACGACCAGGTGTACATGGAGAAGTTCCTGGAGAACCCGCGCCACGTGGAGATCCAGGTGCTGGCCGACGGCCAGGGCAACGCCATCCACCTCGGCGAGCGCGACTGCTCGATGCAGCGACGCCACCAGAAGGTGGTCGAGGAGGCACCGGCGCCGGGCATCAGCGAGGAACTGCGCAACGAGATCGGCAAGGTCTGCGTGGATGCCTGCGTCCGCATCGGCTACCGCGGCGCCGGCACCTTCGAGTTCCTGTTCGAGGACGGCCGCTTCTACTTCATCGAAATGAACACCCGCATCCAGGTCGAGCACCCGGTCACCGAGATGGTCACCGGCATCGACCTGGTCTGCGAGCAGCTGCGCATCGCCGCCGGCCGCAAGCTCAGCATCAAGCAGAGCGACATCGTGCTGCGCGGGCATGCGATCGAGTGCCGCATCAACGCCGAGGACCCGGAGACCTTCATGCCCAACCCGGGCCTGATCACCGCGTTCCATCCGCCCGGCGGCCCCGGCGTGCGCGTGGACACGCACATGTACAGCGGCTACAAGGTGCCGCCGAACTACGACTCGATGATCGGCAAGCTGATCGTGCACGGCCCCGACCGCGACACCGCGATCGCGCGCATGCGCGTGGCGCTGAGCGAGATGGTGGTGGACGGCATCAAGACCAACACCGCGCTGCAGCAGCGGATCATGCGCGACAAGGGCTTCCAGGCCGGCGGCCAGAACATCCACTACCTGGAAAAGCGCCTGGCCGAACGCAAGAACAAGTCGATCGCGCTGGTGTAGTCCGCAGGGAGCGAGGAATGGATTTCCGCAACCGCATCAAGAAGGAAATCACCGAAGGCATCGTCCGGGCCGTCCTGGACGATGCCGGCTATCGCGTGATCGGCTGCGGCATAGAGAACGTGCTGCGCGAGCTGTCCTGCCTGTCGGCGCTGGAATACGCGGGCCTGGACTATCCCAAGGCGATGCGCGGCATCCTCGACTCGCCCGCCTCGACGGCCTGATCGACCGCCGCACGCGCTGCCGCGCTCCCCGGCGCTACGACGCGGCGCGCCGGCGGGTGCGTCCCACGGTCCGACCGACCGGCGATGCGCCGCGGACCACGCCGCGTTCGACTACTTCGTCACCGGCTTGCCCGGCGCCGGCTGCTGGCTGCCCGCCACCGGGGCTGCGCCCACGCCGGAGGCCGGGTCGACGATCGTCATGGTCTCGGTGGACCCGTCCGGCCACACGATCTGGAAGGTGGAGCCGGCCGGCAGCGTCGAAAACGGCATGCCGCTCTGCGCGCGGTAGACCGCGGCCACCTGCCCGGCGCCGCTGCGGCGCACCTGCTCGTCGGCGCCCACCGTGGTGAGCCTGACCTGCGACAGGCGCTGGTAGCGATGGTCGGCGGTGTCGATCATGATCACCCCGACCGCGGCGGCCGAATAGGCCACGAACAGCGCCACCCACAACCAGAACTTGGCGCCGTGGACCCAGCGACGGTACTTCATGACTGCACTCCCGAACCGTTGACCAGTGTCTTGACCATCTCATCCATCTTTCCCGCCCCCTGCCGCGGCACCGCGGCATCGAACACGAACGAAACGAAATCCTGCGAGTCGTCCTGCGAGCAGATACCGCCGTTGGCGCAGTAGCTCGTCATCAGCGCGCTCTGCGCGCCGCAGGCCAGCCCCAGCCGGCACGCCGCCAGCTGCCAGGCCAGCTCGGCGAACTGGTCGCCGGCCACGTAGCCCTGCAACGCGTCGTCGCCGCTGGCGCGCGCGCCCATCGCCGGCGACAGTGCAAGATAGGCCTCCGGGTCGCGCGACGCCATCACCCGTTCCACCAGGTCGCGCCGGTAGGCCGGCGAGGCGTCCAGCGGCTGGCCCAGCGCCAGCAGCGCCGCCTCGGCCGCCAGGCTGCCGGCGCGCGCGGCCCGGTCGCGCTGGCGCAGCACCGCCTGGGCGGTGAGGCCGTCGGTGGGCGCGAACCCGGCGCAGCGGCGGCCGACGCGGTCGCGCGCGGCCGCCATCGTGGCCACTGCGGGCGAGGCCTGGCCGGCGATCCACTGGCTGTCGGCGGCATAGCCGGCCGGGCTGAGCGCATAGCCGGCGCAATAGTCGTAGACGCGGCTGAGCATCCAGGTCGCCTCCGGATCGCCGGCCGCGGCGTCGGCGCTCAGCTGCTGGGCGTAGCGGTACAGGTCCGGCTGGGCCTCGAAGCCGCCGCGCGGCCCCAGCGCCAGGCCCGGACCGACCGCCGGGGAGGCCTGCGCCTCGCGCGTCCCGGAGCCGCGGGACGCGGCCGCCGCCGGCACGGCCGCCGACACCCGCACCGCCTCGCTGCCACCGTCCTCGGCCGAGGACGGCGCACGCTGCCACCACAGGCCGGCGAGCAGCGCGGCAGGCGCGAGCAACAGCCACAGGTGGCGGGTACGGGCGAGCGGCATGGAGGACCGGGAGGGCAGGGATCGCGACGCCGGCGGGGCCGGATGTGTCAATGCCGCGCAGTCTATCGCAAGGCGTGACACGTTGCCGGGCGAGCGCCCCGGGCCGCGGTCGACTACGATGCGCAGCCTCCGTTGCCGCCGACCCGCCGATCCCCATGCCGTTCCTCGAACTGACCCTGCACTGCACCGAATCCACCCAGCCGCGCTTCGAGAACGCCCTGGAGGATGTCGGCGCGCTGGCGGTCACGCTGCTCGACGCCGATGCCGACACCAGCAACGAGCGCGCGATCCTGGAACCGGGCGTGGGCGAGACGCCGCTGTGGAACACCCTGGTGCTGACCGCGCTGTTCCCCGACGACACCAACGCGCTGGCGCTGCTGGCCGCGCTGGAGGCGTTCGACCCGGATCTGGACTGGGCCCAGGTGGCGTTCCGCCAGGTCGCCGACAGCGATTGGGAACGCGCCTGGCTGGACCAGTTCCATCCGATGCGCTTCGGCGCGCGCACCTTCATCGTGCCGTGGAACCACGAGCTGCCCGAGGCCGCCCGTGGCGACGATGCGGCGGTGGTGCGGCTGGACCCGGGCCTGGCGTTCGGCTCCGGCACCCACCCGACCACCGCGCTGTGCCTGCGCTGGCTCGACGGCCTGGCCGCCGAAGGCGTGCTGGCCGGCCGCCGCGTGCTGGACTTCGGCTGCGGCTCGGGCATCCTCGCGCTGGCGGCGCTGAAGCTGGGCGCCGCCGCCGCGGTGGGCGTGGACAACGACCCGCAGGCGCTGACCGCCACCCACGACAACGCCGAGCGCAACGCCGTCGCCGGGCGGCTGGCGGTCCACCTGCCGCAGGACGAGCCGGTGCAGGCCTACCCGGTGGTGGTCGCCAACATCCTGGCCTCGGCGCTGGACGCCCTGGCCGAGGTGCTCGCCGCGCGCGTGGCGCCGGGCGGGCGGATCGCGCTGTCGGGCATCCTGCACGGCCAGGAGGACGAGCTGCTGCAACGCTACGCGCCGTGGTTCGAGGACTTGCGCTGCGAGCGCGAGGAGGACTGGATGCGGATCGAGGGCGTGCGCCGCGGCTGACGCGCTCAGCGGCCCGCGGCCCCCGTACGCCGATCGCGCAGGGCCGCCGAGGTCAGCGCATCGCGCGCGCTGATCGCCCACAGGTGTGGGCCCGGCTGCCAGCCGTCGCGCCGCAGCGCGCGTTCGCGCCAGCGCCAGGCCCGGCGTCCGCAATGCACGCGCAGCCCCAGTTCCAGCAGGCCGCCGGCCGCCAGCGGCACCGCCGGCGGCAGCCACGCCGCCGCCAGCAGCAACGTCCCGCTGCCCACCGCCGAGGCCAGCCACAGGCGCAGCGCGGGCCGCCACTGCCGCCCGAGCGCAGGCCACAGCCGCGGCAACAGCGCCGCCGGCCAGCACCAACCCTCGCGCACCGCCACGCGCCGGCCGCCGCGCTGCCACAGCCGGTAGCGCCCGACCCCGGCGCAGCGCAGCGTGTTCGCGTCCAGCGGGGAATCGGCGGGCCACGGCACCTGCGTGGCCCGATCCTGCGGGACGGTGCGGCGGGGGCGGAACGCCGGATGGTCCATCGTGCTGTCTCCCTGAGCCCCCGGCGAGGCCCGGCCGGCCCCGCCGGGTTTCGACCCGATCGTCATATCGGCATGGATAGTATCGATGACATTGAGCAAAAGGAAAGGGGTACTTGCCATGCCGGACAGCTGCAAGCGCTATATCTCCCGACCCGTTTCGCTGCACCGGGTGGTACGTGAGCAAGCTGTACGAACGCATACGAGAGGCGCGCCGCCTCACCCGGCTGACGCAGGAAGCGCTGGCCGGTGAGCTCGGGGTCTCGCGCAGCGCGGTCGCGCAGTGGGAGATGGCCGAAGGCACCGCGCCGTCGGTGGAGAACCTGATCGGCCTGGCGCGGCGCAGCGGGCTGCAGTTCGAGTACCTGGCCACCGGCCGCGGCGAGCGCGTGTTCGGCGAGCCCACCGTGGCGGTGGCCGAGGAGCCGCTGACCTATCGCGAACTCAGCGATCAACAGCGCCAGCTGCTCACACGCTTCGAGGCGTTGACGCCGCGCCAGCGCAGCGGCCTGATGGACCTGATCGGCGACGCCGGGAGCGCCCGGCGCCGCCGTTGACCGCGGTCCCGGCGTGGCCGGACCTGCCCGCCGCGGGCACGCGACACACCCACTAACGACAGTATCGCTCACCTAACGCGGCAGGTTAGCGATAGGAACCAACCCGGCCGGCGAACGGCGCTATACCTCGCCGCGGTCCCCCCCTTCCCCGCTGCCGTGAACAAGCTGCACCTGCGCATCCGCGAGGCCCGCGACCTGACCGGGCTCACCCAGCAGACGCTCGCCGACGAACTCGGGGTGACGCGCGCGGCGGTGGCGCACTGGGAATCGGCGACCGGCTCGGCGCCCACGGTGCCGCGGCTGGTCGGGCTGGCCCGGCGCAGCGGGCTGCATTTCGAATACCTGGCCACCGGCCGCGGGCCGCGCCGGCAGGGCGCGCCGCTGCCGGTGGCGGAGCAGCCGCCGGCCTACGCCGGGCTGGACGAGCGCGAACGGCGGCTGCTCGAGCGCTTCCGGGCGTTGAGCCCCGGCCAGCGCGACGGCCTGCTGGCGCTGCTGGCCGAAGACGCGGCGCGGCGGCGGCGCTGACACCGGGGGCCGGCGCGGCCACGGCGCTCCGGGGCACCGCGTCGCCCCCGGCTTGGGTGGAACGCCCGACACGCCCCGGGCAGGTCCACGCCGCAGCGCGCATCGACCTGGCCGCCCCGGCACCGCTCAGAAGTCGTAGCGGGCACTGAGCCGCACGTAGCGGGGCGAGGTGTAGTTCAGTTCCTGCCAGAACCGTGCGTCGTAGTCCTGCGCGCCCCGGTAGGGATCGGCGGCGTAACGCGCGTAGTAGCTGCCGGCCACCTGCCGGTTGAGCACGTTCATCACGTCCGCCTGCAGGGTCAGGCCTTCGGCCCAGCGCGGGCTGTAGGCCAGGTTGAGGCTGAGGTCGAAGGTCCACGGGGTCCGGCCGTGCGAGCCGCGCGGCGATGCCGCGTAGTCGGCCGAGGGCGGCACGTAGCCCGGCTCGGACGGATCGGTGCCGGAGCCGGGCAGGCCGCAGTACCAGTAGTACGCCCCCTGGTACAGGCCTGGGTCCGGGGTCGGGTACATGCTGTTGCAGTTGCGCGGGCGGCCCGAGATGACGGTCAGGGTGCCGCCGGTACGCCATTCCGGCGTCCACTGCACGTAGCCGTAGGCCTTGAGCTGGTGCGCGCGGTGGTTGGGCAGCACCCCGTTGGCGCCTTCCATCAGCTGCGGCAGGTCCCAGTCCTGGGTGACCGACACGTCCGACTGGCCGCCGCTGCCGGTATCCAGCTCGGAGTTGAGCTGGCCCTCGGTGTTGCCGTAGTTGCGCGAGAAGGTATACGCGACCTTGCCGTAGAAGGTGTCGGTGCGCTTTTCCAGGAACAGGTCCAGCGCGTAGTACCTGCGCTTGAGCTTGGGCAGGCCCAGCTCGGCGGCCGAGTAATGCACCTGCGCCAGGCTGCCGTCGGCCTGCTCCTCCCAGAAGCTGTTGCCCTCGCCGGGATTGAACAGGAAGCAGGCGCCGCCCAGCGTGGGCGTGCAGGTGTCGTCGATGGCGCTCCTGAGTTCGCGGTAGGTCAGCTTGGCGCCCCAGTTGGCCTGCCCGTCCAGCGCCTGCTCCAGGCCGACGATGTATTCGTCCTGGTAGTGCGACTTGAGGTTGATCGCCGCCAGCGTGCGCGGGTTGGGCGCGTTGCCGCACTCCAGGTTGCTCGAGACGGCGCCGGCGGTACCGGGGCACACGTAGCCGAGGCTGGCATCGACCGCGATCGGCGTGAGCCCGGTGGGAACGCCGGTGGCCGGGTCGACCCCGGTGTAGGTGAAGTACTCGCTGGTGATCAGCGAACCGGAGGCGGCCCGCACGGCGACGTTGCTGGGCAAGGCCAGGTGGTAGCGGCCGGCATTGGCGAACAGCTTCAGCGAGGCGTCGCCATGGACATCCCACACCGCCCCCAGCCGCGGGGCGAGCTGGTGGCGCTGGCTGATGTACTTCTCGCCGGTGCCGGTGTAGTTGCTGAACTGTTCGTTGCGCAGGCCCAGCTGCAGCAGCAGCGTGTCGGTGACCTGCCAGCGGTCCTCGACATACTGCGCGGCCTGGCGGGTCTCCGGCCGCGCGAGCTGGGTGTTGTAGTAGCGGCGGACGTAGTAGCCCGCGCTGCCGTAGCCGCCGGCGCTGGCGGCCGAGGCCACGCCCAGCGACGGGTTGATCGGCGTGTCGGGATTGGTGGAGCGGCCGTACAGCCAGCCGTAGCCGCCGGGATAGGTGCTGCCGACGTAGGATTCCGCGTCCTGGCGGTCGTAGCCCACCCGCAGCTCGTGGTTGCCGAGCCGCCAGGACAGGTCCAGGCGCCCGCCTTCGGTCTGGTCGTAGGCACCCTCGGCGCTCTGGTACGCGGACGAGGTCTGGCAACTGCCGTAGACCAGCCCCGGCGCACGCGCGGTGACGCCGGCGCTGATGTAGGGGCAGGTCGGGTCGTAGTTGTAGATGTCCTGCGAGTGCTCGATCTTCTGGCGGCCGTACAGCGCCGACAGCGTCAGGGTGTCGGTGAGGTAGCCGGTGTACTTGCCGATGTAGAGCCGGGCATCGTCCCGGGTCGCGACGCCGCCGTTCTGCACGTCGCCATGGCTGAAGTCGCCGTAGTCGAAGGCGTAGTAGCCGGCGTCGTAGCGGGTGACATCGGAAACGCCGGTGAACTCCAGCAGGTGGTGGTCGGTGAGGTGCCAGTCGAGCTTGACCAGCCAGCGCGGGTACTCGTAGCTGTAGTCGTTCCAGCCGGTGGTCTGGCTGGCCGCCGCCGCGGTCCGGGTGGTGCGTACGCTGGTGCCTTCGGTCCGGCTGAAATCGAGATTGCCGAAGAAGAACAGGCGGTCCTTGAGCAGCGGGCCGCCGCCGTACAGGCCGGTGGTCTGCTGCCACGACAGGTTGCGGTCACGGTACTGGTACAACGTGCCGTCGGTGCGCCGCGCCGGGTCGGGATCGGTGGCGGTGAAATGGCCGGTGTCGGGGTATCGGTAGTCGCGCGGCGTGGCGCGCAGGGCTTCCGGCGTCCAGTAGGTATAGACGCCGCCCTTCCATTGGTTGGTGCCACGCTGGCTGACGAGGTTGACCACGCCGCCGGTGGCGCGGCCGTACTCGGCGCCGTAGCCGCCGACCAGGGTCTGCTGCTGGGCGATCGCCTCGTACGGCAGCGTGGTGGATCCGAGCGAGGTCAGCGGATGGGTCACCGCATAGCCGTTGATGTAGTACGCGTTCTCCGACGCCGCGGAGCCGCCGAAGCTGGGAATGCCGTCGTAGCTGGTGCTGCCGATGGCGCCCGGCGCCAGCAGCGCCGCGGCCGTGGGGTTGCGCGGCAGCGCGAGCTTGTTGAGGTCCTGGTAGCTCAGCACGTTGCGCGTGTCCACCTGCGACACGTCGATCAGCGCCGCCTCTGCGGCGCGGACCTCGATGCGATCCAGGGTCTGCGCAGGGGTGCCGGCGAACGACACCTCGGTGCCGCTGGCGATGCTGACCGTCACCTCCTCGCGCACCCCGATCTCGATGCCGTCGCGGTGCAGCGCGACGCGGTAGCGACCGTTGGGCAGCTCGGCCGCACGATAGCGCCCGGCCGCATCCACCGGCAGCGTGCGCGAAGCACCGGTCTCCAGGTTGCGGATCACCACGGCGGTGCGCGGACCGGACGGGGCCTGGCCGAAGAGGCTGCCGGTCACCGACTGCGCGTGGGCGGCCGAGGCCAGGCAGGCGGCGAAGGCCGCGGTGAGCGCCGCACGGCGGACTGAATTGCGCTGCTGCATAAGCGGTATCCCCTGCTTGAATGAACACAGCGCGGCGCCACCTCCCCGCGGCGCCGCTCGCGACAGCATCGCTTTCTGTTATCGATATTGACAACAGATGACACACGAATGCAACCCCTGTCACACGTCCGGCCCCCCTGTCCGGACCGGCGCGCACAGATGAAGCGGCCGCGACAGGCGTGATTGAATAGGCCTTCCTCGTCCCGACGGCCCCGATGACCGAGCCCACTCCCCCGCCGCGCCGCCCGCTCGCCACCTTCCTGCGCAGCGGCACGCCCGCGCCGCCCGAAACCGACGCCGCGCCGACCGCAGGCGCTCCCCCCGGCGCGGCGGACACGGGCGCAGATACGGCACCGGCACCGGCTGCGGCGCCGGACCCGGACAACGCGCGCGCGGCCGGGCCGCCTGTCGGCGACCCCGCCCCGGACTTCGAGGACGCCGCCGCGCACGCCCCGGCACCGGCCGTGGCGGCCGTGCCGCAAGCCACCGCCCCTCCGCCGGGGGGCCACGACGGTGTAGCCGCGCCGACCTTCGCGCGGCGCGGCCGGGGCGCGCCGCGGATGCCGGCCCGCGCCTGGCACTCGGCGCTGCTGGCTACCCTGGCCCTGCTGCTGGGACTGCAGGTGCTGCTGGCCGACCGTGCGCGGCTGGCCGCCGACGCGCGCTGGCGCCCGCTGCTCGGCAGCCTGTGCGGCGTGCTGCGCTGCAGCCTGCCGGCGTGGCGCGAACCGGCCGCCTTCACCATGCTCGACCGCGACGTGCGGCCGCTGGCCGCCCCCGCCGGCGTGCTGCAGGTGCAGGCCAGCTTCCGCAACGACGGGCGCTGGGCCCAGGCCTGGCCATGGCTGCAGCTGTCGCTGTCCGATGCCGACGGCCGCGTCATCGGCAGCCGCGTGTTCGCGCCGCAGGACTATCTGGGGCATGCCGTGGCCGCCGACGACACCCTGGCCCCGGGCCAGGGCGCGCAGGTCGCGTTCCGCGTGCGCGAGCCGGCCGCCAGCACCGCGGCGTTCACCTTCGAGTTCCGCTGAGCGGACGGCGGGGCGGGCGGCCGCACGCCGGGCGGGCGTGGCGGGGTCCGCGGGCTCGCGCTAGACTCACTCCCCCTCGCCGGCGCTGTTCGACCCCGGCATCGTGATCCGGGAACACCCTTGAACGCAGCCCCCCACCGTCCTGACACCAGTCGCGGCGCGCCGAAGTCGCCGCTGCGCGAACACGTGGCCCAGTCCGTGCGCCGCTACCTGCGCGACCTCGACGGCAGCGATGCCGACGACGTGTACGAGATCGTGCTGCGCGAGATGGAGATCCCGCTGTTCGTGGAGGTGCTCAACCACTGCGAGGGCAACCAGAGCCGCGCCGCGGCGATGCTGGGCATCCACCGGGCCACGCTGCGCAAGAAGCTCAAGGAATACGGGCTGTCGTAGCGCGGGAACGGGGATCGGGGAATGGCGGAGCGTTGGCACGCGGCCGCGCGCCCCGTGCCTGGCGCTGCGATCCGCGCCCGCCGCGGTCCCCCCCGCGGAGCGGGCCGGTACAATACCGGCCCGCTCCGCTTCCCCCTCGCCCCCCATGTCCACCGATTTGCTGCCCGTGCGCCGGGCCCTGCTGTCCGTTTCCGACAAGACCGGCCTGATCGACCTCGCCCGTGCGCTGGCCGCGCGCGGCGTGGCGCTGCTGTCCACCGGCGGCACCGCCAAGGCGATCCGCGAGGCCGGCCTGGCGGTCGAGGACGTGGCCGACGTCACCGGGTTCCCGGAAATGATGGACGGCCGCGTCAAGACCCTGCACCCGAAGGTGCACGGCGGCCTGCTCGGCCGCGCCGGCACCGACGATGCGGTGATGGCCGAACACGGCATCGCGCCGATCGACCTGCTGGTCCTGAACCTGTACCCGTTCGAGGCGGTGACCGCGCGCGCCGACTGCACCCTGGCCGAGGCGGTGGAGAATATCGACATCGGCGGCCCGGCGATGCTGCGTTCGGCCGCCAAGAACTTCGCGCGGGTGGCAGTGGCCACCGCGCCGGACCAGTACGCCGCGCTGCTGGCCGAACTGGACGCCCGCGACGGTGCGCTGTCGGCGGCCACGCGCTTCGCGCTGTCGGTGGCCGCGTTCAACCGCGTCGCCCAGTACGACGCGGCGATCAGCAGCTACCTGTCGGCGGTGACCGACCCGGCCGCCGCCGTGCCCGCGCGCAGCGCGTTCCCGGCGCAGGCCAACGGCAGCTTCGTCAAGGTCATGGACCTGCGCTACGGCGAGAACCCGCACCAGCAGGCGGCGTTCTACCGCGACCTGTACCCGGCGCCGGGTTCGCTGGCCACCTTTGAGCAGCTGCAGGGCAAGGAGCTCAGCTACAACAACATCGCCGACAGCGACGCGGCGTGGGAATGCGTGCGCCAGTTCGACGCGCCGGCCTGCGTGATCGTCAAGCACGCCAACCCGTGCGGCGTGGCGGTGGGCGTGGCCTGCGGCGATGCCTACGAGCTGGCCTACGCGACCGACCCGACCAGCGCGTTCGGCGGCATCCTCGCCTTCAACCGCACGCTGGACGCGGCGACCGCCCAGGCCATCCTGGACCGCCAGTTCGTCGAGGTGCTGATCGCCCCGGACTACGAGGACGCGGCGCTCGAATACGCCCGCAAGAAAGCCAACGTGCGCGTGCTGCGGATTCCGCTGGCGCCGGCCTCGCGCGGCTTCGTCGACACCAAGCGCGTCGGCTCCGGCCTGCTGATGCAGACCGCCGACGACCGCGTGGTGACCCGCGACGACCTCAAGGTCGTCTCCCGCTTGGCACCGACCGACGCGCAGTTCGACGACCTGCTGTTCGCCTGGAAGGTGGCCAAGTACGTCAAGTCCAACGCCATCGTCTACGCCCGCGACCACCGCACCATCGGCGTGGGCGCCGGGCAGATGAGCCGGGTGTACTCGGCGCGCATCGCCGGCATCAAGGCCACCGATGCGAACCTGGCAGTGCCCGGCTCGGTGATGGCCTCCGACGCGTTCTTCCCGTTCCGCGACGGCATCGACGCCGCCGCCGCGGCCGGCATCAGCGCAGTGATCCAGCCCGGCGGCTCGATGCGCGACGGCGAGGTGATCGCCGCCGCCGACGAGCACGGCATCGCGATGGTGTTCACCGGCGTGCGCCATTTCAGGCACTGAGGGGCTGGGAATGGGGAGAGGGGAATGGGGAATGGCAACGGCGGGTTACCGGTCGCTGCCTGGTGAAGCGCCGGAATGAAGATGGCGCCGTGGCCCTGACCACCCCCTAGCGACGTCCATCTCCGCTGTTGTTGCTGTTGCTGTTGCTGTTGTTGCTGCTGCTGTTATTGGCTGCCGCTGTTGTTATAGCTGCTGTTGTTATAGCTGCTGTTGTTAGCCGTTGTTGCTGCCTCTTTCGCCTTTGCACTGCCTCTGCCGTTGCTGTTGCTGTTGCTGTTGCTTTTCCCATTCCCCACTCCCCATTCCCCATTCCCAGCCCCCAAATGAAACTTCTCGTCATCGGCTCCGGCGGCCGCGAACATGCCCTGGCCTGGAAGCTCGCGCAGTCGGCGCGCGTGAGCGAGGTGCTCGTCGCCCCCGGCAACGCCGGCACGGCGACCGAGGCCAAGTGCCGCAACGTGGCGGTGAACGCCGACGACCTCGACGGACTGCTCGCGCTGGCCCGCGACGAGGCGGTGGCGCTGACCGTGGTCGGCCCCGAGGTGCCGCTGGTGCTGGGCGTGGTCGACCGCTTCCAGGCCGCCGGGCTGCGCGTCTTCGGGCCGCGCGCGGCCGCCGCGCAGCTGGAAGGCAGCAAGGCCTTCGCCAAGGACTTTCTGGCCCGCCACGGCATTCCCACCGCGTGGTATGCAGTACACACGGACGTCGACGCCGCGCTGGCGTTCGTGCGCGACAAGGGCGCGCCGATCGTGGTCAAGGCCGATGGCCTGGCCGCGGGCAAGGGCGTGATCGTGGCGACGACGCTGGACGAGGCCGAGGCCGCGGTCCGCGACATGCTCTCCGGCAATGCCTTCGGCGACGCCGGCGCGCGCGTGGTGATCGAGGAGTTCCTCGACGGCGAGGAGGCCAGCTTCATCTCGATGGTGGACGGCCGCAGCGCGCTGCCGATGGCCACCAGCCAGGACCACAAGCGCGTCGGCGACGGCGACACCGGCCCCAACACCGGCGGCATGGGCGCGTACTCGCCGGCCCCGGTGGTGACGCCGGCGGTGCACGAGCGGGTGATGCGCGAGGTGGTGAACCCGACCGTGGCCGGCATGATCGCCGACGGCGTGCCGTTCACCGGCTTCCTCTACGCCGGGCTGATGATCGACGCGTCGGGCGCGCCCAAGGTGATCGAGTTCAACGTGCGCTTCGGCGACCCGGAGACCCAGCCGGTGATGCTGCGCCTGCAGTCGGACCTGGTGGACCTGGTCGAGGCTGCGATCGACGGCCGTCTCGACGGCGTGCAGGCGCAGTGGGACCCGCGTCCTTCGCTGGGGGTGGTGATCGCCGCCGCCCCGTATCCGCAAAGCCCGGTCACCGGCGAGCCGATCACCGGCCTGGACGCGGTGCCGGCCACCGCCAAGGTGTTCCATGCCGGCACCGCGCTGGATGCGCAGGGCCGCGTGGTCAGCGCCGGCGGCCGCGTGCTGTGCGTGGCCGCGCTCGGCGACAGCGTGTCGCAGGCGCAGCGCCACGCCTACGCGGGCGTGGAGGCGATCCACTGGGCGCACGCGTTCCACCGCCGCGACATCGGCTGGCGCGCGATCGCACGCGAAGCGGGCGCATAGGCGGCACCCCGCGGCGCGGACGCCGCAGCGCCCGCCGGCATCGCCCCCGCGACGCTGCCGGCACCTGACCGAAGGAGCCGCCATGGCACTGGACCCCGACCTGCGCGAACGCTTCCGGCGTCTCGCGGCGCAGACCCCCGGCCTCGATACCGCGGCCTACGCACAGTACGGCAAGGACCCGCTGGAGCCGATCGTGGGGCTCGGCCGGCGCAGCGCGCGCGTGGCGTTCTTCGGGCGCGATCCCGGGCGTACCGAGGTGGAACGCGGCGAACCGTTCGTCGGCAGCGGCGGCCGGATCGTGCGCAAGGCGCTGTACCGCCACCTGCACGGCGCGCCGATGCCCGAGGCAGCCGACGCCGCGCGCGAAGCCGCGCACGCGGTGGGCACGCCGTTCTTCTGGATCAACACCGTGCCGTACAAGCCGGTGGGCAACAAGGCGTGGTCGATGGCGGTGAAGCGGCGCTTCCATCCGCTGGTGCGGCACCTGCTGGTGGACGCCTGGCGCGGCCGGCACGTCGTCACCCTCGGCCGCGAGGCGTTCCTGTGGTTCGGCATCGACCAGCCGCCTCCGGTGCGCGCCGCGCTGGCCGCGTTCTGGCAGCGCGAGGACCGCTTCCAGGCCCACATCGAGGTGGAACTGCGTACCGAGGCCGGGCACGCCCGCCGCTTCACGCTCTACCCGCTGCCGCATCCCTCGCCGCTCAACCAGACCTGGTTCAAGCGCTTCCCGGCCCTGCTGGAGGCGCGGCTGCAGCAGCTGTCGGTCTGAAGGCGCAGGCGCCGCGCAGGCGCCGCGGCCGAGGCGGCGGGGCCGCTCGGCCGCGGCCCGCACCGCGGGCCGGCCGCGCGTCCGTTCCATCGCGGCGGGCAGGTCGATGGGCAGGGCCCCGGCGCTCGCCGGCGCCGCGCAGCTGCCCGAACGCCGGCGGGCTCGTCGTCCGAGACGCCCGCGGCGCGCGCCGGTCACCGCCGCCTTGCCGCCTCTTGCCGAGCCGGCGTGCCGGCGCCCCGCAGGCACCGGCACGCATCCGCCCTCAGGGCACGCCCGCTGCCGCGGCTGCAGTCGCCGCCGTAGCTGCGCCCGCACCGCCGAGATAGTCCAGCGCCACCTGCAGCAGCGCGCGGCTGCCGACCGCCAGCGCGGCCTCGTCGGGCGCGTACTTGGGCGAGTGGTTGATCGGCATCGTGGCCGGGTCCTGGCCCGCCGGCGTGGTGCCGACGAAGAAGTACGCGCCCGGCACTACCTCGGCGAACTGCGAGAAGTCCTCGGCCACCGTCTGCAGCGGCATCTCCACCACCTGCTCGCGGCCCACCGCCTTCTGCAGCGACGGCAGCACCCGCCGTGCCAGCGCCGGGTCGTTGACCGTGGCCGGCGCGTTGCTGATCACTTCCAGCTCGGCGCTGCCGCCGCCGGCATGCGCGAAGTCCTCGGCGGTGCGGCGGAAGCGCGCGATCACGTCCTCGCGCACCGCCGGGTCGAAGGTGCGCAGCGTGCCCACCAGGGTGGCGTCGTCGGGAATGATGTTGAAGCGCACGCCGCTGTTGAACTGGCCGGCGGTCAGCACCACCGGGGTGGCGGCGATGTTGACCTGGCGCGCGATCACGCTCTGGGTGCCGAGCAGGATCTGCGCGCCGAGGGTGATCGGGTCCACGCCGTCCCACGGCCGCGAGCCATGGGTCTGGCGGCCGCGCACGCGCAGCGTCCACTCGTCGGCGCTGGCCAGCGACGGTCCGTTGCGGAAGCCGATCTGGCCGGTCTGCAGCCCCGCCCACACGTGCAGGCCGAACACCGCCTCAGGCTTGAAGTCGCGCCACACGCCCTCGTCGAGCATCAGCTTGGCGCCGAACGGCGCGCCCGGCTCGGACGGGCCCTCCTCGGAGGGCTGGAACACGAACATCACCTCGCCGGCCAGCCGGTCCTTCTGTGCCACCAGCGCCTGCGCCACGCCGAGCAGGATCGCCACGTGCATGTCGTGGCCGCAGGCGTGCATCACCCCCACCGGCTGGCCGCGATAGGTGGTGGTGGCGGTGGACGCGAACGCCAGCCCGGTCTCTTCCTTGACCGGCAGCCCGTCCATGTCCGCGCGCAGCGCGATGCGCGGGCCCGGGCGGGCGCCCTTGAGCACCGCGACCACGCCGGTGCGGGCCAGCCCGGTGCGCGGGGTCAGCCCCAGCCTGCGCAGCTGGTCGGCGATCAGCTTGGCGGTGCGGGTCTCCTGCCCGCCCAGCTCCGGGTGCTGGTGCAGGTCGCGGCGCCAGGCGCTCATCTGCGCCTGCAGGGCGGCGGTGTCGGCGGACTGGGCCTGCGCCCACGCGGGCGAGACCAGCAGCAACAACGGCAACAGACGGAAAGCGCGCATCGCGACGACCTCGGCAAGGGGGGGACCGCATGGTAGCCGCATCGGTCGCGGCGCAGGGCCGCGGACGCGCACCGGCCGGCCCTGCACCGCGATAATGCGGTTCCCGTTGCGCTATCGTGTCGCCGTGCCGAAATCCTCGATCGAATCCCGCCTGAGCCGCCTGTGGGCCCACGAGAAGGCCAGTTACGGCCTGCGCGTGTTCATCGCGCTGGCGGTGGCAATGGGCGTGTGCTGGCACCTCGGCCAGCTGACCGCGGTGCCGGCGATCTTCCTCGGCGCCATCGCCAGCGCCATCGCCGAGACCGACGACAACTGGCTGGGCCGCATCAAGTCGGTGCTGCTGTCGCTGCTGTGCTTCGCCGCGGCCGCCGCGGCGGTGGTGCTGCTGTTCCCGTACCCGCTGGCGTTCGTGGCCGGGATGGCGCTGTCGACCTTCGCGCTGACCCTGCTCGGTGCGCTCGGCGAGCGCTATGCCTCCATCGCCCAGGCCACGGTGGCGCTGGCGATCTACGCGATGATCGGCATGGACCAGCACGGCAGCCACGACCCGGCCATCGCCTGGCACGGCGCCTCGCTGCTGCTGCTCGGCGCCACCTGGTACGGCGTGCTGTCGATCCTGTGGACGATCCTGTTCGCCAACCGTCCGGTGCGCGAGCGGCTGTCGCGGCTGTTCTTCGAGCTGGGGCGCTACCTGCGGCTCAAGGCCGACCTGTTCGAGCCGGTGCGCCAGAGCGACCTGCACGCGCGGCGGCTGGCGCTGGCCGAGCAGAACGCGCGCGTGGTGGCGGCGCTCAACGCCGCCAAGACCGCGATCATGAGCCGCTTCGGCCGCTCCGGCCGGCCCGGCGTGCAGTCCGGCGTGTACTTCCGCCTGTACTACATGGCGCAGGACTTCCACGAGCGCGCCAGCTCCTCGCACTATCCGTACGAGGCACTGACCGACGCCTTCTTCCACAGCGACGTGCTGTACCGCTGCCAGCGCCTGCTGGCGCTGCAGGGCAAGGCCTGCGCGGCGCTGGGCGAGGCGATCCGGCTGCGCCAGTCGTTCGAGTACGGCGAGCAGACCCACCTGGCCACCACCGACCTGCGCCAGTCGCTGGACTTCCTGCATGCCCACGCCGACCCGCGCCAGGCGCGCCTGCTCGGCTCGCTGGAACTGCTGGTCACCAACCTGCAGAGCATCGAGCGGCGGCTGTCGGAAGCGGCACAGTCCGACACCACCAGCGACACCCTCGACACCCGACTGCGCGATTCCTCGCCGCACACCCTGCGCGAGATGGCGGTGCGCATCGGCCAGCAGCTCACGCCGGGCTCGGTGCTGTTCCGCCATGGCCTGCGCATGGCCATCGCGCTGATGGTCGGCTACGCCGTCATGCAGTCGGTGCATGCCGACAACGGCTACTGGATCCTGCTGACCACCGCCTTCGTGTGCCGGCCCAACTACGGCGCCACCCGGCTGCGGCTGGCCCAGCGCATCGCCGGCACCTTGATCGGCCTGGTCGCGACCTGGGCGCTGATGCAGCTGTTCGAGGGCATCGAGATGCAGCTGCTGCTCGCGCTGGGCGCGGCGCTGCTGTTCTTCGTCACCCGCACCGACCGCTACGTGCTGGCCACCGCCGCGATCACGGTGATGGCGCTGTTCTGCTTTAACCTGCTCGGCGACGGCTTCGTGCTGATCTGGCCGCGCCTGGTCGACACCCTGATCGGCTGCGCGATCGCCGCGGCTGCCTCGTTCCTGATCCTGCCCGACTGGCAGGGCCGGCGCCTGTACCTGGTGATGGCCACCGTGCTGTCCAGCTGCGCCCGCTACCTGGCCCAGGTGCTGGAGCAGTACCGCTCGGGCATGCGCGACGACCTGCCGTACCGCATCGCCCGGCGCGACATGCACAACGCCGACGCGGCGCTGTCGGTGGCGCTGTCGAACATGCTGCGCGAACCCGGCCGCTACCGCCGCAACCTGGATGCCGGCTTCCGCTTCCTGGCGCTGTCCAACACCCTGCTCGGCTACCTGTCGGCGCTGGGCGCGCACCGCGGCGCACTGGCCGAGGCCGGCGACCCGGCGCTGGACGAGGCCGGCCGCTACCTGGAGCAGGGCCTGGCCGCGCTGGCCGACGCGCTGTCGCGCCGGCAGGCGCTGCCGCAGGCCGACGAGCGCGCCGAGGTGGCGCTGGCCGATGCGCTGGAAGGCGACGCTGGGGTCGACGACGCCAAGCGCCGGCTGGTGCGCAACCAGCTGGCGCTGATGCTGCGGCTGCTGCCCAAGCTGCGCGCCGCCGCCGACGCGGTCACCGCGGTGGCGGCGCGGCCGCAGCCGGCGGCCGCGGCCGCGAGGTGAGCGCGGTCCACGCCAGCGCCGCCGCCGCGAGCAGCGCGCCGCCGGCCACCACGCCGTTCCAGCCGGCGCGCGCATAGGCCGCCGTGCCCAGGCTGGACCCCACGGCCCCGCCGATGAAGTAGCAGGTGATGTAGGCCGAGGTGATGCGGTTGCGCGCGGCCGGATCCAGCTGGTAGATCACGCTCTGGTTGCCGATGTGCACGCCCTGCACCGCGATGTCCAGCAGCAGCACGCCGGCGACCAGCAGCCACAGCGAATGCGGCGCCGCCGCCAGCAGGCCCCACGACAGCAGCAGCATCGCCAGCCCGCCCCAGGTCACCCAGTGCCCGGCGCCGCGGTCGGACAGCTTGCCCGACAGGTTGGCGGCCAGCGCGCCGGCCGCGCCGATCAGGCCGAACAGCCCGATCACCGCGGTGCCGTAGCCGTAGGCCGGGCTGGACAGCAGGAACGCCAGCGTGGTCCAGAACATGCTGAACCCGGCGAAGATCAGCCCGCCCAGCACCGAGCGCGCGCGCAGCACCGGCTCGTCGCGCAGCAGTGCCAGCACCGAGCCGATCAGCTGCGGGTACGACAGCCCCGGCTGGCCGGGATGGCGCGGCAGCGCGCGCCACAGCAGCGCCGCCACCGCCAGCGTCAGGCCGGCCGCGACCCAGTACACCGTGTGCCAGCCGCCGGCGCCGGCGAGCAGCCCGGACACCGTGCGCGCCAGCAGGATGCCCAGCAGCAGGCCGCTCATCACCGTGCCGATCACCTTGCCGCGTTCGTGCGGCGCGGCCAGGGTCGCCGCGAACGGCACCAGGATCTGCGCCGCCACCGAGCTCGCCCCGGTGACCAGGGTGCCGACCAGCAGCATCGCGAAGCTGCCGGAGGCCGCGCTGATCACCAGGCCCACGGCGCTGAGCGCGTACAGCCCCACGATCAGGCCGCGGCGCTCGAAACGGTCGCCCAGCGGCACCAGCAGCAGCAGGCCCGCCGCATAGGACAGCTGCGCGGTGGTCACCACCGCACCGGCGCTGCGCACGTCGATCGAAAAGGTCTGCGCCAGCGTCTGCAGCAGCGGCTGCGCGTAGTAGTTGCTGGCCACCGCCAGGCCAGTGGCCACGGCCATCAGCAGCACCAGCCCGCGCGACAGCGGAGCGGGCGAGGAAGGATTCATGCGCGGGGACGTCCGGGAAAGAGGCCGGCCAGTCTGCCGATGCGGCTGCAATCGTGCCAATGTATTGTTTTCACTCTGTCCATCTCGAAGGGAGATAGCGTGTTCACCCTGCGCCAGCTCGAGTTCGCCGTGGCCGTGGCCGAGGAGGGCAGCTTCACCGCCGCCGCGCGCCGCTGCCACACCGTGCAGTCGGCGCTGAGCCACCAGATCGCCAAGATCGAGGCGAGCCTGGGCGCGCGCCTGTTCGAGCGCGGTGCCCGCCAGGTGCGCGCCACCGCCGCCGGCGAGGTGTTCCTGCACAACGCCCGCGCCACCCTGGGCGCGGCCGAGCGCCTGCACGACGAGATGGCGCAGGCGCTGGGCAGCGTGCGCGGCCGCATCCAGATCGGCTTCATCTCCTCGCTCACCGCGGTGCCGGTGGCGGCGCTGCTACGCGGCTTCCGCCAGGCCCACAGCGCGGTCGACGTGCACCTGCGCACCGGCATGAGCGATGCGCTGCTGCAGGACCTGGCCGAAGGCCGGCTGGACGTGGCGCTGGTGGGCGTCGGCCCGGACGTGGCGCTGCCGGAGCAGCGCCTGCTGCTGCACGAGGAGGGGCTGTCGCTGATCGTCGCGCGCACCCACCGCTTCGCCACGCGCCGGCAGGTGGCGCTGCGCGACCTCGACGACCTGCCGATGGCCGGCCTGAGCGCCGGCGCCGGCGTGCGCGGCGTGATCGATGCCGCGTTCGCCGCGGCCGGCCTGCGCCAGCGCCTGCAGTACGAGGTCAGCCACGCCGACCTGCTGCGCCAGCTGGTGGTCGAGGACCTGGGCGTGGCGGTGGTGCCGCACACCATCGCCGCGGTGATGCGCGACGTCGCCGTGGTGCGGCTGAAGGAACGCTTCCGCTTCCTCACCTACGCCACCTGGCGGCCGGACCCGACCCCGGCCGCGCGCGCCTTCATCGCGCTGCTGCGGCAGCGGCAGGCGTGAACGAGGCGGCGCCCGCATAGCGCCGTCCCAGCCATTGCACCGCCCCGTGCGCGCCCGCGGCCGCCGCCGGCGAACCTGCTAGGCTGCGCGCGTCCGCCAAGGAGCCTGCATGTCCGGCCACAACCAGTTTGCCCTTCTGAAGCAGCGTCGCTTCCTGCCGTTCTTCACCGTCCAGGCGCTGGGCGCCTTCAACGACAACGTCTACCGCCAGGCCATCATCGGCCTGCTGTTCTACCTGGGCGTCGACGACGCCCAGCGCACGCTCTACACCAACCTGGCGCCGGCGCTGTTCATCCTGCCGTACTTCCTGTTCTCCGCGCTGGCCGGGCAAATCGCCGAGAAGCTGGAGAAGCAGCGCCTGATCGTGATCACCACCACCATGGAGATCGCGATCATGTCGCTGGCCGCGGTGGGCTTCTTCACCGAGAACATGGCGGTGCTGCTGGTGGCGCTGTTCTGCACCGGCCTGCAGTCCACGCTGTTCGGCCCGGTGAAGTACTCCATCCTGCCGTCGGTGCTCAAGCCGGAGGAGCTTACCGGCGGCAACGGCCTGGTGGAGATGGGCACCTCGATCTCGATCCTGTGCGGCATGATCTTCGGCGGGCTGATCTTCCAGATCGCCGGCAGCCAGGGCCCGGTCGCCGCCGCCACCGCGGTGATCGCGATCGCCGTCGCCGGCAACCTGGTCGCGCGGCGGGTGC
Source organism: Lysobacteraceae bacterium USHLN149 (assembly GCA_037145635.1). GTDB lineage: Bacteria > Pseudomonadota > Gammaproteobacteria > Xanthomonadales > Xanthomonadaceae > JAATFS01. Next base: position 49,183 of record JBBCXB010000009.1, on the reverse strand, counting down.
CGCGGGTCGATGCCGGCGCGCCGGCGCTGAAGATCAACTGGAACCCGGTCCCCGAATCGCTCGCGATCATGCGCCTGACCCGGCGCACGCTGGCGGTCCGCAACGCCGTGCTCGGGGTGTCGTGGTTCTGGTTCATCGGTACCGTGCTCACCGCGCAGCTGCCCAGCTACGCCGAGATCAACCTCGGCGGGCGCCAGGAGCTGTACGTGTTCGCGCTGGCGCTGTTCTCCATCGGCACCGGCACCGGCTCGCTGCTGTGCGAGAAGCTGTCCGGCCGCACCGTCGAGATCGGGCTGGTGCCGCTGGGCGCGTTCGGCGTCAGCGCCTTCATGCTGGACCTGTACTTCGCCCGGCCCGGGCAGGCGCTGCTGGCGGGCCTGGACATCGGCCGCTTCCTGCAGCAGCCCGGCAGCTGGCGCATCGTCGCCGACCTGGTCGGCATCGGCGTGTTCACCGGCTTCTTCGTGGTGCCGCTGTTCGCGCTGATCCAGAGCCGCACCCCGCGCGCGGAGCTGTCGCGGGTGATCGCCGGCCTCAACATCCAGAACTCGCTGTTCATCGTCGCCGCGGCGGTCATCGGCATCGTCGTGCAGCGCTTCCTCGGCTGGAGCATCCCGCAGGTGTTCCTGGCGCTGGCCATCGCCAACACCGTGGTGGCGATCTGGATCTTCAGCATCGTGCCCGAGTTCCTGATGCGCTTCCTCAGCTGGCTGCTGGTGAGCGCGCTGTACCGGCTGCGGCCGCAGGACATCGAGAAGTCGGTGCCGGACGAGGGCGCGGCGCTGATCGTCTGCAACCACGTCAGCTACATGGACGCGCTGATCCTGTCGGCCACGATCCCGCGGCCGGTGCGCTTCGTCATGTACTACCGGATCTTCAACATCCCGGTGATGAGCTGGATCTTCCGCACCGCCAAGGCGATCCCGATCGCCGGCGCGCGCGAGAACCCGGCGCTGATGCAGCGCGCGTTCGACGAGATCGACGCCGCGCTGGCCGACGGCGAGCTGGTCTGCATCTTCCCCGAAGGGGCGCTGACCCGCGACGGCGCCATCGCCCCGTTCAAGTCCGGCGTGGAGAAGATCCTGGCGCGGCGGCCGGTGCCGGTGGTGCCGATGGCGCTGCGCGGGATGTGGAGCAGCATGTGGAGCCGGCGCGATTCGCGGCTGGGCCGCATGCGGGTGCCGCGGCGCTTCCGCGCGCAGATCGACGTGGTCGCCGGCGCACCGCTCGATCCTGCGCAGGCGCGCGCGGCCGTGCTCGAGCAGCAGGTGCGGGGGCTGCGCGGCGACCACGCCTAGGCCTTCGCGCCGCACGCTGCGGCGGGCCGGCCGTGGCGTGCGGTGCATCGCGGCGGCCTGCACCGCCGGTGCGCATGCGCCGGCTTTGCGTATCCGCAGCCGCGCCGGTAGGCTTGCGCCACCGTCGTGCAGCGCGACGCGTTGCCGCATGCCGCGCATGCGGGCGGAAGGATCCGTGACCGGGGGAGTTCTGATGACATCGACCGCACTACCCACGGCCGCCGGGCCGGGTGTCTCCGCCGCCGCATCGCCGTGCCTGCGCTTCCCGTCCCTGCCCGGGGCCGCCGCCGCGCAGCGCGAAGGGCCGCGGTGGCGCCTCCGCCACCCGCGTGCCAGGCGCCCCGGCGCGCGGCCATCGTTCCCCCCCATCACCCATCCCCCCATCACCCAAGGAGTTTCACCATGAGCGCAGTCCCGCCCCCCCTCGTCGGCACCCCGGCCGGCACCCAGGCCGCGATCCCCAACCACCTCGCGTGGGCCATCATCTCCACCGTGCTGGCCACCTGCCTGTGCTGCCCGCTGGGCCTGATCGGCATCGTCGCGATCGTGTTCGCGGCCAAGGTCAACGGCCTGCTCAACCAGGGCGACATCGACGGCGCGCGCCGGGCCTCGTCCAATGCCAAGACCTGGTGCTGGGTGGCCACCGCCTTCGCCATCATCGGCCTGCTGATCAACATCGTGGTGTTCGCCACCGGCGGCACCGAGACCTACCTGCAGATGATGCAGCAGTACCAGTCCTGACCGACCCGGGCCGGTGAACGCACCTCGCTGGTTGAAGATCACCGGGCTGGCATCGGCCGCGCTTGCGGCCGGTGCCGGCGTGTGGGTGCTGCGCCACTACGATCCCAATGCCGCGGGCAATCCGTTTCCGCCATGCATGTTCTACGCGGTCACCGGCCACTACTGCATCGGCTGCGGGCTCACCCGCGCCCTGCACGCGCTGGTGCACGGCGACCTGGGGCGCGCGTTCTCGATGAACCCGCTGGCCATGAGCGTGCTGCCGCTGGTGCCGCTGATGGTGGCCTGGTCCTCGGGCTGGCAGCCGCGCCCGCTGCAGCCGCTGATGCGCTGGGTGCTGGAGCCGAAGGTGTGGCTGCTGTTGCTGCCGGGGTTCTGGGTGGCCCGCAATCTGCCTTGGTACCCGTTCACCCTGCTCGCGCCGGGCTGAAGAAACCGAGGGGGCGGTCGCACCGCCGTGCGGGTCGCCTCAGCGCACCCAGCCGGCGATCACCAGCAGCGCCAGCACCACCATCCACAGCAGCAGCACGCGCCACATCAGGCTCATCGCGTCGCGGACCTCGGGCAGGCGCCGCCAGACCGGGACCAGCCCGACCTCGGTGTAGTCGTGCGCTTCCTCGCGCAGCTCGGCGCGCACGCTGGCGCGCGCCACCGCGCCCAGGAACACCGGCTCCAGCGACCAGCGGCCGCCGTGCGCCTCGCGCCAGGCGCGGAACACCGTATCGAAGTTGCCCACCAGCGCCATCGACAGCGTCATCAGCTGCGCCACCGGCCATTCCAGCACGGCGAGCACGCTGCGCGCACCGTGCGCGTTGGCGAGCGGCAGGCGCGCCGCCAGCGGGCTCTCCACCGCCAGCGCCACGAGCCGGTACAGCACCGCGCCGATCGGGCCCAGGCACAGGAACCAGAACAGCACCGCGAACCAGCGCCGCAGGCCGTTGACCACGACCGCCTCGACCAGCGACGGCGTGTCCGCGCGCAGGCTGCCGCCGGCGGCCTGCAGCTGGGCCACCGCCAGCCGGCGCGCGGCCGCGTCGTCGGCATCGATCACCGCCTCCACGTCGCGGTCGAGATCGCGCGGCCCCCAGGTCCAGGCCAGCACGGCCACGCCGAACAGCAGCGACAAAAACCCGTGCCAGACGTCGTCGAACGCCCACTGCAGCAGCGCCACCCCGGCCAGCGGCGGCAGCAGCGCCAGCGCGATGCCATAGCGCCCGCGCCACACGCCGCGTTCGCCGGCGTGGCCGTCCAGCCGCCGCAGCCACTCGCCGAACCAGCCGAAGCGGCGCAACGCGGCGGCCTGCGCGGGGGCGACGTGGCCCAGCATGAGCGCGACGATCACGGCAATCAGGGTGATGAACATGGGCAGGCTCTCCTGCCGCCGATTCTAGCCCAGGGAAGGTTGCAGCCCGTGTCCGAGCCACGCCGGGCGCAACGCGGCCAGCGCGGACCCGGCGCGCCGCGGCGCCAGGCGTACGCCCGCGGCGGCCGGTCCCCGAACGAGCCTGCACGTCGAGCCCGCGCGTCGCCGCCGGCCAGGACGGTCTGCGGCGACGCACGGAGCACCGGCCCCCGCCTCAGCCGTGCGCGCGGTACCAGTGCTCGATCAGCGAGCGCGCGATCGAGATCGGCGGCGGCAGGCGCAGGCCCTCGCCGTCGTCGCCGGTGTCCTCGCGCTGCAGCGCGGCGCCGATCTCGGCGCGATCGAACCAGCGCGCGTCTTCCAGCTCGCCGGTCACCCGCGGCTGCTCCGTCGCGGCCGCACGGGCCTGGAAGCCCAGCATCAGCGCCCCCGGGAACGGCCAGGGCTGCGCGCCGAGGTAGCCGCAGGCATCGATCCGCACCCCGGTCTCCTCCATGACCTCGCGCGCCACGGTCTGCTCCAGCGACTCGCCGGGCTCGACGAAGCCGGCGATCACCGAATAGCGCCGCGGCACCCAGCTGGCCTGGCGGCCGAGCAGCAGCCGTGCCCCGTCGCCGACCGCGACGATGATCGCCGGGTCCACCCGCGGGTAGTGCTCGGTACCGCACTGGCCGCAGTGGCCGATGAAGCCGGCGCGGCGGAATTCCACGCGCCCGCCACAAACGCCGCAGAAACGCGTGCGCGCCTGCCAGTAGGACATGCCGCGCGCATACGCGAAGGCGCTCGACAGCGGCGCCTCCCAGCTCGCGGCCGCCTGGCGCAGGTCCACCCGCTGCGGCGCCTCGACCACCACGTGGGCGGCATCGACGCAGAACCAGCCGGTCTCTCCGCGCAGTCCCAGGAAGATGGCGATGCCCGGCCCGCCGCCCAGCGCCGCGCCGCTGAGCAGCACGGGCCGGCCCTGCTCGTCGGCGAGGGCGTTGCCCCCCTCGTCCAGCACCAGCACGCGACCGGCCTGCCACAGCCTGACGATGGCGTCGGGATCGTCGCGCAGCGCATCGGCACGGTCGAGCGGCGCGGAGGTGAAGGCGAATCCGGAAAAAGCGTCGGTGGGTATCGGCATCCGCGGAAGCGTGCCGGCAATCGGCGCGCACCGCAACCGCCCCGGGGGTCACGCGGCGGCGCTCAGGCGCGCCCGGTACGAAACTCCGCACCCGAAGGACGCCGCGCTCAAAACCGGAGCGGCGCGCGTAAGGAGCGCGCGCCTGCGGTCAGACGCTGAAACTGCTCCCGCAACCGCAGGTGGTCTTGGCGTTGGGATTGCGGATCACGAACTGCGCACCGGTCAGGCTCTCGGTGTAGTCGACCTCGGCGCCCATCAGGTACTGCAGGCTGAGCGGATCGACCAGCAGCGTCACCCCGTCGGTGTCCACCGCCACGTCGTCCTCGGCGCGGTTCTCGTCGAACTCGAACCCGTACTGGAAGCCGGAACAGCCGCCACCCTGGATGTAGACGCGCAGGGCGAGCTCGGCGTTGCCTTCGTCCTGGATCAGTTCGCGCACCTTCGCCGCCGCCGGACCGGTGAAGTTCAACGGCCGCTCGAGGGTCTGGTAGTTCGGCGCCGGAGCGGCCGTGGGAAGCGAGACTAGCGTACTCATGGCGCCAGCATGGGGGCGCTCGGGTGCCGAATCAAGCCTCCGCCGCCGCCGGCTCGGGCGCTCCCTGCCGCGCGCGCTCGGCCGGCGCGGGCAGCGCCGCCAGTGCCTCGGCGTGGATCAGGCGGCCGGTCAGCTGCGCGCCGGCGCTCATCTCCACCACCTGGTAATGCACATTGCCCTGCACGCGCGCGTTGGCGGCCAGCTCCACCCGCTCGGCGGCATGCACGTCGCCGTTCAGCTGGCCATTGATGATCACCACCGGCGCGCGCACCTCGCCCTCGATGCAGCCGTGCTCGGACACCGTCACCGTGGCCGGGGTGCCGTCGGCGGCCACCACCTTGCCCAGGATCCGGCCCTCCACGTAGAGCCCGCCGCTGAACACCAGGTCGCCGCGGATCACCACCTGCGGGCCGATCAGCGTGTCGACCACGGTCTGGCCGCCACGACTGGACTTGCTTCCGAACATGCCTACTCCCCCGCGCCGTTGCCGGCGAGTTTCCAATCGAATGTCTGGTTCACGGGCGCCCCGTCGCCCGACAGCGAGATTCGCACACGTTGCGGGGTGAAATCCTTGGGCAGGATCACGCTGCCGTCCAATTGCTGGAAATAGCGGAACGAATAGGGCTGCCCGGCCACCTCCGGACGCTGGTGCAGCTCGTTCCAGGTCACCGAGGTCAGCTTGCCGGCGCGCACGCCCTCGACCGCGAAGCGCAGCTGGCCCTGGCTGATCGCGCCGCGGTTGAGGTTCTGGGTCAGCACCACGCTGTAGCGCCAGCTGCCGCCCGCATCCCGGGCGAACTCGATCGAATGCGCGTTCAGGCCCTTGCGCTGGCTGGTGGCCCCCACCAGGCGCTCGTAGAACGCCACATCGGCGCGCAGCGCGGCGATCTGCTCGTCGCGCTCGGCCAGCGAGGCCTGCACCTCGTTGTTGGCGGCGCGGCTGATCTTGTCGGAGACGGTCAGGTTGATCTGGCGCTGCTTCAGCTCCTCGATCTGCCGCCGCTGCCCGGCCTGCGCCTGGCGGGCGCGGTCCAGCCCGGCCTCGGCCTCGGCCAGCCGCGGCGCCGCGGTCCGCGTGGCCACCCACCCCACGGCGGCCAGCGAGGCCAGCCATACGGCCGCCAGCAGCCCCCAGCGCCAGCGCCCGCCGGCACGGGGGGCGCGTTGCACGATCTGGAAACGCGGAGTCGGTGGATTCATGGCGATGGCGCGCGACGGCCCGGCGGCCGCCGACGCAGGCCCTCTCGAGGTGACGTCGGCCGCCTAGTGTATGCCAGCCCACCCGTGCGCCCGTCCGCGCTGGCATCCCCGCCCGGCATCGCTGATAGTCTGCGGTCCCCCTGTTCCCGGACTCCCGTCATGAGCGAGGCCCACGTCTTCGCGATCGGCATCCTGCTGGCCTGGCTGGCCGGCATCCGCGTCTACCTGACCGTGTTCGGGGTCGGCCTGGCGGGCGCGCTCGGCTGGCTGGACCTGCCGCCAGCGCTGCAGGCCACCCAGTCGTGGTGGGTGCTGGGCACCTCCGGCGCGCTGGCGGTGGCCGAGTTCTTCACCGACAAGATCCCCGGCGTGGATTCGGCCTGGGACCTGCTGCAGACCCTAGCGCGGGTGCCGGCCGGGGCGTTCCTGGCCGCGGCCACGCTATCACCCGACGGCGACCTGTCCACCGGCACGCTGTTGGCCGGTGCCGGCGTGGCGCTGACCAGCCACACCCTCAAGGCCGGGTCGCGCGCCCTGCTGAACACCTCGCCGGAACCGGCCAGCAACTGGATGGCCTCGCTGGCCGAGGACACCGTGGTCACCGCCACGCTGGCGCTGGCGCTGGCCCACCCCTGGCTGGCGCTGCTGGTCGCGGTGGCCGCCAGCGTGATCGGCGCGCTGCTGGTGTGGTGGGTCTGGCGGCTGCTGTGGCGGGGCATGCGGCGGCTGGTGGCGCCGCTGCGCGGGGCTGCCGCCGGCCTGCGCCCGCCGCCGGCCGGCCCCCCATTTCCGTGAACTTCATCGCATAATCAACGCGACTGCAGAGACCTTCCGATGGCTGACCCGGTTCCCTTCCCCTCCCGCGACGATGCGCCCGCCCGCCCGCAGGCCCTGCGAGCCGAGACCCCGCCGGCCGATCACTGGCAGCGCTGGGCCGGCGAGGCGCCGCAGCGGCCCGAGCCCGTGGCCGCGAGCGCGGACGCCGATACCCCCGCCGGGCCTGGCGCCGCGCCGGCACCGGAACCCGCCCCGGAAGCCCCCGCGGAACCCGGCGCCGAGCCCCAGGTCGATCTCGGCCCGGCCGCCGCCTCGTGGCTGCCCGAGCCTCCCGGCGACGCCCCCGACGACGCGCAGTACCGCGTGCTGATCGTCGAGGACGACCGTTCCCAGGCGCTGTTCGCCCAGAGCGTGCTCAACGGCGCCGGCATGCACGCCCGGGTCGAGATGACCGCCGCCGCGGTGCCGCAGGTCATCGCCGACTACCGCCCGGACCTGATCCTGATGGACCTGCACATGCCGGAGCTGGACGGCATCGGCGTGACCGCCCTGATCCGCCAGCGTCCCGACCAGCAGCTGCTGCCGATCGTGTTCCTCACCGGCGACCCCGACCCGGAGCGCCAGTTCGAGGTGCTCGAAGGCGGCGCCGACGACTTCCTCACCAAGCCGATCCGGCCACGCCACCTGATCGCCGCGGTGTCCAACCGCATCCGCCGCGCCCGCCAGCAGGCACAGCGCGAGCTGCCGCCCTCCACGCCCGCTTCCGGCGACGCGGAGGGCGGGCTGACCTCCCGCGCCCAGCTGATGCAGCAGCTGGCCGCAGCGCTGCAGCAGCGCGTCGACGGCGGCCTGTTCTTCATCGAGGTCGCCAGCGCGCTGGGCCTGCGCGAACGCTACGGCTACGCCGCGTTCGAACGGCTGATGACGCAGGCCGGCCACCGCCTCGCCGAGACCGCCGCGCCGCACGCGCTGGCGCGGCTCAACGACCACAGCTTCCTGCTGCTGGCCCCCGGCCTGGACGCGGACGCCCGCGCCGCCCTGGCCGCCGGCCTCCGCCACCAGCTCGCCGACCGCGCCTTCGCGGTGCGCGAGGACGAGGCCGTGCACCTGCGCTGCGCCATCGGTCACGGCGCGCTGTCGCAGGACTTCGGCGATGCCGGCAGCGCGCTCGAGGCGATGGAGCGCACCGCGTTGCAGGCGCGCCTGCGCAGCGACGGCGTGCTGGTCTACACCGCTCCCAGCCGCGAAGAGCGCCAGGAACAGCTGCACTGGGTCGCCGGCCAGCTGGAACTGGCCTACCAGCCGATCGTCGCCGTCGCCGGCGGCGAGACCGCCCAGTACCAGGTGCTGCTGCGGCTGCGCCAGCCCGACGGCACCCTGCTGTCGGCCGCCCAGGTGGTGCCGGCCGCCGAGGCCGCCGGCCGCATCGCCGACCTCGACCAGCAGGTCATGGACCATGCGCTCGGCCTGCTGCAGCAGTACCAGCACGCCACCCCGCCGCTGCGCCTGTTCGTGTCGCAGTCGCCGCGTACGCTGGCACGCGAGGCCTTCGCCGATTGGCTGCTGGCCAGCCTGGCCGAGCGTGCCATCGTTCCCACCGCGCTGGTGGTGGACCTGCGGCTGGACGACGCGCTGATCCACACCGTCACGGTGCAGCGGTTCTGCGCCCGGCTGATGCCGGTCGGCGTGCAGTTCTGCCTGAGCCAGTTCGAGACCACCGACGAGGCCAACGCGCTGCTCGGGCAGCTGCCGCTGGGCTTCGTGCGCATGGCCAACCGCTTCGCCGGCAGCCACGGCAACCTCGCCCTGCGCGACGAGTTGCGCGGCGCCATCGACCTGGCCCACCGCCACGGGCTGCAGATCATCGGCCAGCGCATCGAGGACCCGCAGGCCGCCGCCGCGATGTGGATGAGCGGCGTCGATTTCATCCAGGGCAACCTGGTCCAGACCGTCGGCAAGGACCTAAACTTCGATTTCCAGACCGCGGTGCTGTAGGCGCGTGGGCGGCAGAGACGTTCGAGCCGGGCAGGCCGCCGTGGGAGACCGGTCCGGTGAGGGTGCGCCGGCCGCCAACCCACCGATCCGCTACGAAGAGGTACGGCAGCGGAGCGCAGCGACGAGCCCCGCAGCCGCGCGCGCCCACACCGCCGGCGCTCCCGGCGCACCGCGGCCGGCAGGCCGCGGCGGGGCCGCGCTCTGGGTGGCCGCGATCGCCGCGGTGGCGGCGCTGGCCGCCAGCCTGCTCGTGCTGCGGGCCACGCCCGGGCCGGTCGCCTGGGTGCTGCTCGGCGCCGGCGCGCTCGGCCTGGCCGCCTGCGTCGCGGCGCGCGGCGCGCGGCGCGGCGAGCAGGCGCTGGCGCAGTACCGGCAGGAGGACGCCGACGCCGAGATCGCGCGGCTGCGCCAGGAACTGCGCCGCCACGACCGGCTCGAGCAGGAACTGCTGCAGGCCAAGCAGACCGCCGAGGGCGCGGTGCTGGCCAAGGGCGAGTTCCTGGCCACCATGAGCCACGAGATCCGCACCCCGCTCAACGGCATCATCCCGATGCTGGAGCTGATCGCGCGCGGCCCGCTGGCCCCCGACCAGCGCGAGATGCTGCAGACCGCCAGCACCAGCTCGCTGCAGCTGCTGCGCATCGTCGACGACATCCTCGACTACTCCAAGCTGGAGGCCGACAAGCTGCAGCTGGAGGTCACCCCCTTCAACCTGCGCGAGCTGCTGGACGGCGTGGTGCGGCTGATGCAGCGCGCCGCCGAGGGCCGCCAGCTGCGGCTGAGCCTGGAACTGGACCCGGCGGTGCGGCTGCTGGTGCGCGGCGACCCGGTGCGGCTGCGCCAGGTCCTGGGCAACCTGGTCGGCAACGCCCTCAAGTTCACCGAGCGCGGCAGCGTGGAGGTCCAGGTACGGCGCCTGGGCGAGACCCGCACCCAGCACCTGCTGCGCTTCCAGGTGCGCGACACCGGCATCGGCATCGCCGCCGAGCAGCAGGCCCGGCTGTTCAGCGCCTTCACCCAGGCCGACGCCTCCACCACCCGGCTCTACGGCGGCACCGGGCTGGGGCTGGTGATCTGCCAGCGCATCATCGACCTGATGGGCGGGCGCATCGGCGTGGTGTCCGAGCGCGGCGCCGGCGCCACGTTCTGGTTCGAGATCCCGCTGCTGAAGGCCGCCGGCGACCTGCCCGCGCGCGCGACCGGCGCCGCCGCGCTGCGTGCGCTGGTGGTTTCCGGCGATGTGCGCCTGTTGCAGAACACGCGCCAGCGGCTGCAGGGCTGGGGGCTGCACGCGACCACAGTGGACACCGCCCAGGAAGCGCTGGAGAAGCTGCGCACGCATACCGGCGATGAGGCCTACCACGTGGTGGTCGCCGACCACGACACGCTGCGCTACAGCGCGCGTGCGCTGCATCGCAGCGTGGCCCGTCCGGCCGCGGCCGGCGGCCCGCGGCTGGTCTGGCTGTACGGCGACGAGCCGCTGCCGCAGGAACTGCACGCGCATGCCGACCTGGTGCCGCGCCAGGCCCCGGCCGAGATGCTGCGCGCCAGCGTGCTGTCGTCGCCGCCTCCCGCCGGCGACGGCGGCACGCCCACGGCCGCGGGCATGGCGGGCGTCGCGGGCGTGGCGATCCCGCCACCCGCCACGCCGATGCCGCTGGCGCGCGAGGCCCGGATCCTCGTCGTCGAGGACAACCCGGTGAACCTGCTGGTCGCGCAGAAGCTGCTGACGGTGCTGGGCTACGCTGCCGATGCCGCCACCGACGGCGAGGCCGCGCTCGCCCGCATGGAGGCCGGCCGCTACGACCTGGTGCTGATGGACTGCCAGATGCCGGTGCTCGACGGCTACGCCGCCACCCGCCGCTGGCGTGCGCTGGAAGCGGATACCGGTTCGCGGCCGCTGCCGATCGTGGCGATGACCGCCAACTCGATGGCCGGCGACCGCGAGCGCTGCCTGGCCGCCGGCATGGACGGCTACCTGTCCAAGCCGGTGTCGCGCGAACAGCTGGACGCCTGCCTGCGCCACTGGCTGCCGCGTCCGCTGGCATCGTCGCCGGCGGCGGCAGTGCCTACGGCGCCGGTGTCGCACGAGCCCACCGCGCCGGAGATCGTGGCTCAGGGGGCCCAGGCCCATGGCCTGCCGATCCTGGACGTCAGCGTGCTCGACGAACTGCACGAGGTCGCCGGCGCCGAGACCGCGCGCATCCTGCAGTTGTTCCTGGAAGACGCGCCCACCCTGATCGCCCGGCTGGAGGCCGCCGCGGCGGCGGCGGACCCGTCCCAGCTGCGCGAGGCCGCGCATACCTTGAAGTCGTCGAGCGCGAATGTCGGTGCGATGGCGCTGTCCAACACCGCGCGACGGATCGAACTGGCCGCCCGCACCAGCACCCTGGACCGGCCGGCCGCGATGGTGGGGCTGGTGATCGCCGAATACGCGCGCGCGCGGCTGGCGCTGACCGACCAGATCGGCCGGCTGCAGGGGCCGGCCGGCCGGCGATGACTCAGTCGTCGAGCTTGGTCAGCAGGTAGTTCGGCTCGCCGATGCGTGCGACCAGGTCCAGCTGGGTCTCCAGCCAGTCGATGTGCTCTTCCTCCGAGTCCAGGATGTCCACCAGCAGCTGCCGGCTGACGTAGTCCTTGACCGAATCGGCGTAGGCGATCGCCTCGCGCAGCAGCACCACGGCCTCCTGCTCGAGCGCCAGGTCGCAGCGGAACATCTCGGTGGGGTTCTCGCCGATGCGCAGCTTGCCCAGCGCCTGGAAGTTGGGCAGTCCCTCGAGGAAGAGGATGCGGTCCGACAGCTTGTCGGCATGCTTCATCTCGTCGATGGATTCCTTGTACTCGTGCTCGGCCAGTTCCTTCAGGCCCCAGTTCTTCAGCATCTTGGCGTGCAGGAAGTACTGGTTGATCGCAGTGAGTTCGTTGTAGAGCGCCTTGTTGAGGTACTCGATGACCTGGGTATCGCCCTTCATGCGATGTCTCCGACGGTGAGCCGGCGCGCACTCTACCGTGTCGGAGCGTGCAGTGAAGGAACGCGAATCGTGTTCATCTCCCGGGCCCGGCCCGGATGGCCCGCGGCACCGGGGGCGCGGCTTCCGCTCAGGCCGCGCTGGCCAGGCCGATCAACGGCAGCGGGAACTCGCGCACGCGCGCCTGGGCGAGCAGGTCGGCGGCCATGTCGAGGCAGGAACCGCAGTTGGAACCGCAGCCGGTGCGCATGGTCAGTTCGGCCACGCTGGAACAACCATGGGCGGCCGCTTCGCGGATCTGGTGGTCGGTGACTCCGTTGCAGATGCAGACGTACACGGTATCGGTCGGGGCTGGCGATCCGAAGCGGGATCGAGACCGATTCCAACGCAAACGCGAATAGTTGTCAATTCCAAGAATTAATCATTATTAACAACGGACGGCCGCGGACCGCCGCGCTTCCGCGAGCGCTTGCGGGGACGGTCGTGCCCGGCCGCGCTGCTGCCCGGCAGCCAGGCCTCCAGCGCCCGCTGGGGCATCGCGCCCACGGCCTGCCCGGCGATGATCTGCGCCAGCGGCGCGAGATGGCGCAGCGCGCGGGCATAGACGCCGCGCTTGAACATCACCACGTGCTCCACCGGGTACCAGAAATCCACCCAGCGCCAGTGGTCGAACTCGGGAGTATCGGTGTGGTCCAGCTTCAGATGCGTTTCCTCGCCGGTGAAGCGCAGCAGGAACCACACCTGCTTCTGGCCGATGCACACCTGGCGCTCGTTGCGGCGGATGGCGCGGCTGGGCAGCCGATAGCGCAGCCAGCCGGGCGTCGCCCCGAGCAGTTCGACATGCTCAGGCAACAACCCGGTCTCTTCACGCAACTCGCGGTACATGGCCTCGACCGGGGTCTCGTCGGTGTTCATGCCACCCTGCGGGAACTGCCAGCCGTCCCGGCGCACCCTGCGCGCCCAGAACACCTGGCCGTCCTGCCGCATCAGCACGATGCCGACGTTCGGTCGATAGCCGTCCGGATCGATCACGATGCGGACTCCTGAAAATCTACTGTGGCTGACTCTGCCACGGCCACTGCCGGGTCACAAGCGAGAAAAAAAATATTTGACAAACCGCCCCGCCATCGTAAGAATTGGCGGTTCCCTAGGCTATGTAGCTCAGCCGGTTAGAGCACAGCACTCATAATGCTGGGGTCGGTGGTTCGAGTCCACCCATAGCCACCAAGGTTTTCACTACGCGGCAAGCGTGCGATAATCCTGGACCAGCAAGTTTCATTGCCCCGTCGCCAAGCGGTAAGGCACCTGACTCTGACTCAGGCATTCGGTGGTTCGAATCCATCCGGGGCAGCCAAACAAAAGAAGGCCCGATCGAGAGATCGGGCCTTCTTTTTTGCGCGCGATCTGCCTTGCAGGTGATCTGCTCCGCTACCTGCGCGCGGCGCCAGGGCCGCACCACTCCCGCCGGCCGCCGGCACGCGCTCCGTGCACTGCATCGCGCCCGGCAGGTACGCCCGAACCACCCCGAGGCCACGCCCTGATTCCGACGCCGGGCCTGGCGGCGGGATCTGCACCCGGCAGGATCGCGCATGGCGCATGCAGCACCTCTCCGGCGTGCCGCAGGAGGGCCCCGACACGCGCGGTCAGACCGAAGGCCAGCGCCCGGACCTGTGAGCGCCAGCCATGCCTGCCGGGCCGGCGCACCGAGGCTCTGGACTCGCATCGACAACCGGGATGCCAGTACCGCCGGCCACTGCCGACCGCCCGCCGACCCGGCGGCCATCGCCCGGGCCCGCGGCCCGCCCGTGCCCACCGGGTCGGCACGCCGAGGCCGCTGACTCGCGCACCGGCAACCGGGACGCGCCGGGCACGTCGGCGCAGCCGACCGCGACCGACTCCCTCTCCTAGACCTGCACTCCAGTTTCCCTGAGCTCCACCTTCCTCGACCCCGAAACGACGAAAGCCCGGCCAGAGGCCGGGCTTCCGGGGCGGCAGGCCGAAGCCCGCCGACAGGCGCGATGGATCAGCGCTTGGAGAACTGCGTGGCGCGGCGAGCCTTGTGCAGGCCGACCTTCTTGCGCTCGACTTCGCGGGCGTCGCGAGTCATGAAGCCGGCCTTGCGCAGCTCGGACTTCAGGGTCTCGTCGTACTCCACCAGCGCGCGGGCGATGCCCAGGCGGATCGCACCGGCCTGGCCGGTGGTGCCACCGCCGGCGGCGGTCACGGTGATGTCGAAGCTCTCGGTGTTCTTGGTCAGCTCCAGCGGCTGGCGCACGATCATGCGCGCGGTCTCGCGACCGAAGAACTCGTCCAGCGGACGGCCGTTGACGGAGATGTTGCCCGAACCCTTGCGCAGGAACACGCGGGCGGTGGAGGACTTGCGGCGGCCAGTGCCGTAGTTTTGCGTGATAGCCATGATTAGATATCCAGAACTTGCGGCTGCTGAGCGGCGTGGGGGTGCTCGGAACCCGAGTACACCTTGAGCTTGCGGTACATGGCGCGGCCCAGCGGGCCCTTCGGCAGCATGCCCTTGACGGCGATCTCGATGACGCGCTCCGGGTGGCGCTCCAGCGCCTGGGCCAGGGACTCGGTCTTCAGGTTGCCGATGTAGCCGGTGAAGCGGTGGTACTTCTTGTCCTGCAGCTTCTTGCCGGTGACCACGATCTTCTCGGCATTGATCACCACGAGGTAATCGCCGGTATCGACGTGGGGGGTGTAGACCGGCTTGTGCTTGCCGCGCAGGCGGCGGGCCAGTTCGGTGGATAGGCGGCCGAGCGTCTTGCCGGCGGCGTCTACGAGATACCAGTCACGCTGGACGGTCTCGGACTTGGCGGTGAACGTAGTCATGAGAGAACTCTAGTTAAGTGGTCGGGCTGATTCCCGCGATGCACCGCTGGAACTTTGCCGCGCGTTGTGAAATTGGAACGTAAGACGCGGGATTGTACGGGGCCGCGGAGCGGGACGCAAGCCGCCCCCGGGCCGGCGCCCCCGGGGCTGCCGGCCCGGTTGGCAGCCGCGCGGCCGGGGGCGAGAATCGGCACATGGACCCACACCCGCACCGCCCCGCCGCCCCTCGCCTGCACACCCGCCTGGACCGCCTGCTGGTGGAGACCCAGCGCGCGCTGGACACGGTCTTCGGCAACCCGGCCGCGCTGAGGCCCAATCCGGCCGGGCAGACCCCGGACCCGGCGCTGCCGCCGGCACAGCGCCGCCATGCCGCCGGGCTGATGCGGATCAACCATGTCGGCGAGGTCTGCGCGCAGGGGCTGTATTTCGGCCAGGCCGCGGTCGCGCACGATGCGGCCACCCGCCGGCACCTGCTGGAGGCCGCGCAGGAGGAGACCGATCACCTGTCCTGGTGCGCCGACCGCCTGCGCGAGCTGGACAGCCGCCCCAGCCTGTTCAATCCGCTGTGGTACGCCGGCAGCTACGCGCTGGGCGCGTGCGCCGGCCTGGGCGGGGACGACTGGAGCCTGGGCTTCGTGGTCGAGACCGAGCGCCAGGTCGAGGCGCACCTGGACGAGCACCTGCAGACCCTGCCGCCCACCGACCAGCGCAGCCGCGCGATCCTGCAGGTGATGAAGGCCGACGAGGCGCGCCATGCCGACCATGCCGAGCAGGCCGGCGCGCGCATCCTGCCGCCGCCGATCCCGGGCGCGATGGCGATGGCCTCGCGACTGATGAAGGCCGTGGCCTACCGGTTCTGAGTCCGCGGCCCCGGCAGCCCGGCCACGCGCGCGGGCTACGAGGCCAGCTTCAACCCGATCACGCCCGCCACGATCAGCGCGATGCAGCCCAGCCGCGCCGGCGAGGCGCTGTCGTTGAACAGGAACAGGCTCAGCACCGCCACGCCCAGCGCACCGATGCCGGTCCAGATGGCGTACGCGGTACCGACCGGGATGCTCTTCATCGCCTGGCTCATCAGGTAAAGGCTGACCAGCGCCGCGGCGACCGTGGCCACCGACGGCCACGGCCTGCTGAAGCCTTCGGAGTATTTCATGCCGATGGCGAAGCCGATCTCGAACAGGCCGGCGAGCAACAGGTAGATCCAGGGCATCTCACATCTCCTCACAGAAAAAAAAAGCGGCCCGGTGCATTCACACCGGGCCGCCGTCGGCTTTGGTCCACGGCTTTCGCCGCGCGGCGGGCCGTCCCGCCTGGATTGAACGGCACCCCGTGAAGGGCGCCGTCACTGCGTGTACCGCCTACTCGGCCAGGTTACGGCCGTGGAACAGTTCCTCGATCTCGCGCTTGAGCAACGCTTCGATCTTCATGCGTTCCTTGAACGAGAGGTTCTTGGCCTTCTCTTCGAACAGGTACTGGTCCAGATCGAAATCCTTCAAGTGCATCTTCGTGTGGAAGATGTTCTCCTGGTAGACGTTGACATCGAACATTTCGTAGCGCGACTTGATGTTCTTGGCCAGGAAGTTCTGGATCGAGTTGATCTTGTGATCGATGAAGTGCTTCTTGCCCTTCACATCGCGAGTGAAGCCACGGACGCGGTAGTCCATGATCACGATGTCCGACTCCAGGCTCTCGATGAGGTAGTTCAATGCCTTCAACGGCGAGATCACGCCACAGGTGGCGACGTCGATGTCGGCACGGAATGTGGCGATGCCTTCCTGCGGATGGGTCTCCGGATACGTATGGACGGTGATGTGGCTCTTGTCCATGTGCGCGACCACCGCGTCGGAGATCAGCTCCTTGCCGGCCTGCTTCTTGTCGATCACCGGCTCTTCGGAGATGAGGATCGTCACCGAAGCGCCCTGGGGGTCGTAGTCCTGACGCGCGATATTGAGGATGTTGGCGCCGATGATCTCGGCCACATCCGTCAGGATCTGGGTCAGGCGGTCGGCGTCGTACTGCTCGTCGATGTACTCGATGTAGCGCTGACGCTCTTCTTCGGTACGCGCGTAGCAAACGTCGTAGATGTTGAAGCTCAGCGCCTTGGTGAGGTTGTTGAAACCCTGCAGCCTCAGGCGAGGCAACGGCTTGACCACGGCGGGCGTTCCTCTTGGGAGACGGGAAAGGATCAATTATGGGCTAAAGCGGGCGACAGCGAAATGCCGGGGGATGCGAACGGTTTACGCCGGACAACGCATCCCGTTAAGCTTGGGTAATTAAACGCGGAACTGCCATGAGCCTAGGGAACACTACAGGTGTGACAACGGTACGTAACGCCATTCCGCCGCTGACGCTGGATACGGCGGCGATCGACCGCTTCCTGGCGCACACCCATCGCCGTCGCTACCCGACGCGCACGGATGTGTTCCGGCCCGGCGATCCGGCCGGGACGCTGTACTACGTGGTCAGCGGCTCGGTCAGCATCATCGCCGAGGAAGACGACGACCGCGAGCTGGTGCTGGGCTATTTCGGCAGCGGCGAGTTCGTCGGCGAGATGGGCCTATTCATCGAGTCGGACACGCGCGAGGTGATCCTGCGCACGCGCAGCCAGTGCGAACTGGCCGAGATCAGCTACGAGCGCCTGCACCAGCTGTTCCACAGCAATCTGGTCGCCGATGCGCCGCGCCTGCTGTACGCGATCGGCGTGCAGCTCTCCAGGCGCCTGCTCGACACCTCGCGCAAGGCCAGCCGCCTCGCCTTCCTCGACGTGACCGACCGCATCGTGCGCACCCTGCACGACCTGGCGCGCGAGCCGGAGGCGATGAGCCATCCGCAGGGCACCCAGCTGCGGGTGTCGCGCCAGGAGCTGGCGCGCCTGGTCGGCTGTTCGCGCGAGATGGCCGGGCGCGTGCTCAAGAAGCTGCAGACCGACGGCCTGCTGCATGCGCGCGGCAAGACCGTGGTGCTGTACGGCACCCGGTGAGATCGGGACTCGGGACTCGGGAAGCGTCTTCCCTAATCCCTGTTTCCCGCGCCCGGCTCCACCGCGTCGCCGCCGCGGCCGACGCAGCCCCAATTCAGGATCCGGGTGCCGGGCGGCAGCACCTGCCGGAAGAACGCCACGCGGTTGCGCTTGGGGTTGACCACCACCGGCTTGCGCGCGGCCTTGAGCAGCGGCAGGTCGGCGGTGCTGTCCGAATAGGCCACGGCGATGTCGCCGTAGCCGCGCTCGCGCAGCATGCGCATCTTCTCTTCGTTGTGGCAGTGGCGCGTGGCGGTGACCGCGCCCAGGCGCGGCCCGACCTGGCTGCCGATCACCGGCACGTCCTGGTGGGCGACGAAGCCGAGGATGGCGCGTGCCAGCTCCGGCGGGGCGCCGGTGGCCACGACCACGCGGTCGCCGCCGGCGCGGTGGGCGGCGAACACGCCCAGCGCATGCGGCAGCAGGTGGGCACGGATCTGCGCCTCGTGCTTCAACACGTAGGCGTCGATCACGCGGTTGAACTCGCGTGCGCGATGCAGGCCGAAGGTGGCGATCCAGACGTAGCCGGACACACCGCGACGGCGCGTGGGCAGCATCGCCACCATCGGGCCCAGGATCGGCGTGGCCAGGATCGCGGCCAGCAGCCGCGCCGGATTGCGGCGGATCAGCCAGGCGAACAGGTGGCTGCCGGAATCGCCGTCGTAGAGGGTGTGGTCGAAGTCGAACACCACCAGCGGCGCGTCGTCGCGCGGGGTCGGATAGGGCTCAGTCATGGGCGAAGAACAGCTGGCGGAGGGATTCGCCCGGCTCGGCGGCGCGCATGAAGGTCTCGCCGACCAGGAAGGCGTTGACCCCGCTGGCGCGCATGCGTGCCACGTCGCCGGGCACCACGATGCCGCTCTCGGTCACCAGCAGGCGGTCGCGCGGCACCGCGTCCTTCATCGCCAGCGTGGTCTCCAGGGTCACCTCGAAGGTGCGCAGGTTGCGGTTGTTGATGCCCACCAGCGGCACCGGCACCTGTACCGCGCGCTCCAACTCGTCGATGTCGTGCACCTCCACCAGCACGTCCAGGCCGAGCTGCATCGCCAGGCCGGACAGCTCGGCGAGCGGGCCGTCCTCCAGCGCCGAGACGATCAGCAGGATGCAGTCGGCGCCGAGCACGCGCGCCTCGTAGACCTGGTACGGGTCGACGGTGAAGTCCTTGCGCAGCACCGGCAGCGTGCAGGCCTCGCGCGCCTGGCGCAGGTAGTCGTCGGCGCCCTGGAAGAAGTCGACGTCGGTCAGTACCGACAGGCAGCTGGCGCCGCCGAACTCGTAGCTGACCGCGATGTCGGCCGGGTGGAAGTCGGCCCGGATCACGCCCTTGGACGGGCTGGCCTTCTTGATCTCGGCGATGACCGCCGGATCGCCGAGGTCGATGCTGGCCTGCATCGCGGCGGCGAAGCCGCGGGTGGGCGGCAGGTCGGCGGCACGCGCGACGAGCTCGGCCAGCGGCACGCGGGCGCTGCGCTCGGCGATCTCTTCGGCCTTGCGGGCGAGGATGGTGTTGAGGATGTCGCTCATCGGGTCGGATCCTTGCGGTCGGGCATTATCGGCCAAGATGGCCGGGACCGGGGCAGCGGCGGCGCGCCTCGGTCAGGCGGCAGGGCGGCGGCGGATCGCGGTGGCCGCGGGCCGGCGCCTGCCGCGGCGCCTCACAGCGCGCGGGTGCAGGCCACGTAGCGGTCGAGCCGCGCGCGGGCGCTGCCGTCGGCGATGACGGCGCGGGCACGCGCGATGCCGGTGGCGATGTCATCCACCACGCCAGCGGTGTAGAGCGCGGCCCCGGCGTTGAGCGCGACGATGTCCAGGGCCGGGCCCGGCCGTCCGGCCAGCACGTCGAGCAGCATCGCGCGCGACTCGGCGGCATTGGCCACCTGCAGGTTGCGGCTGGCCGACATCGCGATGCCGAAGTCCTCCGGATGCACCTCGTACTCGCGGACCTCGCCGTCGCGCAGCTCGCCGACCAGGGTGGCCGCGCCGAGCGAGAGCTCGTCCATGCCGTCGCGGCCCCACACCACCAGGGCGCGCTCGGCGCCCAGTTCCTGCAGCACGCGCGCCTGGATGCCGACCAGGTCGGGGTGGAACACCCCCATCAGGATGTTGGGGGCGCCGGCCGGGTTGGTCAGCGGCCCGAGGATGTTGAAGATGGTGCGCACGCCCATCTCGCCGCGTACCGGCGCCACCTGCTTCATCGCGGGGTGGTGCACGGGCGCGTACATGAAGCCGATCCCGGTCTGGGCGATGGCCGCGGCGACCTGTTCGGGCTGCAGCTCGATCACCGCGCCCAGCGCCTCCAGCGCGTCGGCGCTGCCGGACTTGGACGAGACGCTGCGGTTGCCGTGCTTGGCGACCTTGGCGCCGGCCGCGGCGGCGACGAACATCGCGCAGGTGGAGATGTTGAAGGTGTGTGAGCCGTCGCCGCCGGTGCCGACGATGTCGACCATGTGGCGGCGATCGGCGACCTCGACGGTCCGCGAGAACTCGCGCATCACCGTGGCCGCGCCGGCGATCTCGCCGACGGTCTCCTTCTTCACCCGCAGCCCGGTGAGGATCGCGGCCACCATCGTCTGCGAGACCTCGCCGCGCATGATCTGGCGCATCAGCCCGACCATTTCGTCGTGGAAGATCTCGCGGTGCTCGATGGTGCGCTGCAGGGCCTGTTGCGGGGTGAGGGTCATGGGGGAACCGTGCGGGGAGGAAGAGAGGGGGCGACGCGGCATCGGGTTCAGCCCGCGCGGCCGGGACGGTCGATGCGCAGGCGTCCTTGCGCGAGCACCTCGAAGTAGTCGGCCGGGCCGCCGGCGCGCAGCAGGGTGCGCACCGCGGCCGGGTCGTAGATGCCGTCGGCGAGCGCGGCCCGGGCGATGTGCACGCCGACCACCTCGCCCAGCACCAGCCAGGTCTGGATCGGCTCGCCGCGCGCGGACTGCAGCGGCAGCAGTTGGCTCAGCCGGCACTCAAAGCTGACCGGGCTGGCCGCCACCCGCGGGGCGGCGATGCGCCGCGACGGCGCGGTGGCCAGCCCGGCCAGGACGAACTCGTCGACCTCGGGCGCGACCATCGCCGAGCTGGCGTTCATCGCCTCGGCCAGCGGCTGCGTGGCCAGGTTCCAGGTGAACTCGCCGCTGGCCTCGATGTTGCGCACGCTGTCCTTCCAGCCGATGCTGGCGAAGCCGACGATCGGCGGCACGTAGTTGAACGCGTTGAAGAAGCTGTAGGGCGCCAGGTTGGCGACGCCGTCGGCGCCGCGTGAGCCGATCCAGCCGATCGGACGCGGGCCGACGATGGCGTTGAAGGGGTCGTGCGGCAAGCCGTGGCCGTCGGCCGGCTCGTAGAAGTGGAAGGGTTCGGCGTGCTCGTTCATCGCAGGGTCCGGCAGTGGCGGGGGTCGGGCGGCGGTGCCCGGCAGCGGAGGTCAGGCGCCGCCGCGCGCGGGCGCCCGACGCTCCAGGCCCGGCTCAGCGCTCCAGGAAGTTCTTCAGCAGCGCGTGGCCGTGCTCGGTGAGGATCGACTCGGGATGGAACTGCACGCCCTCCACCGGATGCTCGCGATGGCGCAGCCCCATGATCTCCTCGACCGAGCCGTCCGGGTTCTCGGTCCACGCGGTGACCTCCAGCGCGTCCGGCAGCGTGGCCTTGTCCACCACCAGCGAGTGGTAGCGCGTGGCCTCGTAGCCGTCCGGCAGGCCGGCGAACACGCCCCGGCCGCGGTGCCGGATCGGCGAGGTCTTGCCGTGCATGATGTTGCCGGCGCGGATCACGTCGCCGCCATAGACCTGGCCGATGCTCTGGTGGCCCAGGCACACGCCCAGGATCGGCGTGGTGGCGCCGAGCTGCTCGATCAGCTGCAGCGACACACCGGCCTCGTTCGGCGTGCACGGCCCGGGCGAGATCACGATGCGCTCCGGCGCGAGCCGGCGGATCTGCTCCACGCTCATCGCGTCGTTGCGCACCACCTGCACCTCGGCCCCCAGGGCCTGCAGGTACTGCACGAGGTTGTAGGTGAAGCTGTCGTAGTTGTCGAGCATCAGCAGCATGGCAGGGGACTCATTGCGCGATCAGGAAGACCGCATAGATGTTTTCGGTGAGGGTGAGGCTGCCGGCTTCGAGGGATTCGGCGCGCGGTGCCGCGGGTGCCGGGGCGCTGGCGATGTCGGTCGGGCGCGCTTGGTCCGCCTCGCCGCCGTCGGCACCCAGCCAGCTGCCGGCGCGGATGCCGTAGGCGAACTCCGGCGCCACCTCGGACACGGTGTACAGCCCGGCCAGGCGCACGCCGTAGGCATCGGCCAGGCGCCGGGCGGATTCGCGCGTCTGCGCAGCCGCCTGGCGCTTGAGCTCGGCACGCACGGCGGCCTCGTCGTGATAGCCGGGGGTGATGCCGGATACCTGAAGTTCCTCGCTGGTCTTCAGGCCGGCCAGCAGTCCACGCACATCGTCCAGCGAGGCGAAGCGGGCCGACAGCGTACGGCTGACCTGCGTGCCCTTGAAGAACCGCTGGCTGTCCTGGTAGCCGTAATCCGGCTGGATCGACAGCGAAGAGGCCTGCACGCTGTCGGCCAGCGCATGGTGGGCACGGTAGGCCACCAGCACCTGTTCGGCATGGGCCTGCACCTTCGCGCGCGCCACTCCGGCATCGGCATCGACCGAGCTCAGCATGATGCGGAGGCTGAAACGGTCCGGCATCACCTCGCGCCGGGCCTCGCCCTTGACCAGCAGATGCGGCTGCGACGGCAGGCTGCCGGCCTGCGCCATCACGCTGGCCGGCATCGCCAGCAGGGCCACCAGCATCCATCCGACGAGACTCTTCATCCTGCTTCTCCCTGGTGGTAATGGGCCGTTTGCATCAGTGCGGCGAAGTCGGCGCACAGGGCGTCGACGGCGTCCTCGCGGGTCGCCCACGAGGTCACGAAGCGGACGACGACGCGTCCGTCCGGCAGGACCTGCCAGCGCTCGAAGTCATAGCGTCGAGCCAGCGCCTTGACCGCAGGGGCCGGCAGCGCCAGGAACTGCTGGTTGGTCGGCGAATCCACGGTGAACCGTGCGCCCGCGGCCGCCAAGCCGTCGCGCAGCCGCAGCGCCGTGGCGTTGGCGTGCGCGGCCAGCTCGAGGAACAGCCCGTCCTCGAACAGCGCCACGAACTGCGCGCCCAGCAGCATGCCCTTGGCCAGCAGCGCACCGCGTTGCTTGACCAGGTACCGGAAGTCGGCCTGCAAGTCGGGATTGACGATGACCAGCGCTTCGCCGAGCAAGGCGCCATTCTTGGTGCCGCCGATATAGAACGCATCGGTCAGCGCGGCAATGGTGGGCAGATCCAGATCGTTGCCATCGGCGGTCAGCGCGGCACCCAGGCGTGCGCCATCCAGATACAGCAGCAGGTCGTGAGCGCGGCAGAAACGCGACAGCGCATCGAGTTCGGCAAAGGTGTAGATCGTTCCGCTCTCGGTGCTGTTGGAGATGTAGACCAGGCGCGGCTGCACCATGTGCTCGTTGGCGTGCACATCCAGCAATGGCTGGATCAGCGCCGGTGTCAGCTTGTCGTGCAACGCGGGCACGGTCAGCACCTTGTGGCCGGTCGCTTCGATTGCGCCGGTTTCGTGCGTGGCGATATGGCCTGCCTCCACCGCGACCACCGCCTGGTGCGGGCGCAGGAACGCCGCGATCGCGGTGAGGTTGGTCTGGGTGCCGCCGACCAGCAGGTGCACCGCGGCCTGCGGCTGCGCGCAGGCCTGGCGGATCAGCTGCGCGGCGCGCTCGCTGTGGCGGTCGAGGCCGTAGCCGGCATTCTGCTCGGCACTGGCGCGCGCCAGCGCCTGCAGCAGGCGCGGGTGCGCGCCCTCGCTGTAGTCGTTGCGGAAGCTGATGCGCGCAGCGTCGCCCTGCCCGTCCATCACAGCCCCTTGGCGGCCTGCGCCACCGCGCGGAACAGCGCGCGGCCCTTGTTCATCGTCTCCTGCCATTCCAGGTCCGGGTCGGAGTCGTAGACCACGCCGCCGCCGGCCTGCACGTACAGGTAGCCGTCCTGGATCACCGCGGTGCGGATCGCGATCGCGGTGTCGGCGTCGCCATGCCAGCCGATGTAGCCGACCGCGCCGGAATAGACGTTGCGCTTGACCGGCTCCAGCTCGCGGATGATCTCCAGCGCGCGGATCTTGGGCGCGCCGCTGACGGTGCCAGCCGGGAAGGTCGCCCGCAGCACGTCGCTGTAGCTCAATCCCTGCTTCAGCGTGCCGGTGACCTCGCTGACGATGTGCATGACGTGGCTGTAGCGCTCGATCACGAACTGCTCACCCACCTGCACCGTGCCCGGCTCGGCGACGCGGCCGACGTCGTTGCGGCCGAGGTCGATCAACATCACGTGCTCGGCGCGCTCCTTCGGGTCGGCCAGCAGCTCGGCCTCCAGCGCCTGGTCCTGCTCGGGCGTGGCACCGCGCGGGCGGGTACCGGCGATCGGGCGCACGGTGACGACGCCGTCGCGCAGCCGCGCCAGGATCTCCGGCGAGGACCCCACCACCTGGGTGCCGCCGACATCGAGGAAGTACATGTACGGCGACGGATTGAGCGCGCGCAGCGCGCGGTACACGTCCACCGGGCGCGCGCGGAACGGCACGCGCAGGCGCTGCGACGGCACCACCTGGAAGATGTCGCCGGCCCGCACGTACTCCTGCGCCTTGCGCACCACCGCGTGGTATTCCTCGCGGGTGAACGAGGAGCGGAAGTCGCTTTCGTCGATGGCGTCGGACACCTGCGTCTGCGGGTAGCCGGCCCCGCCCTGGCGCAGCCGGTGCGCCAGCTCGTCCAGACGCCGGTTGGCCCGCGCGAACGCCTGCGGCTGGCGCGGGTCGGCATGCACGATCAGGTACAGCCGGCCCTTGAGGTTGTCGAACACCGCCAGCTCTTCGGACAGCATCAGCAGGATGTCGGGGGTGCCCAGCTCGTCCGGCTTGTCGCCGCCGCCCAGGCGCGGCTCGATGTACTGGATGCACTCGAAGCCGAACCAGCCGACCAGGCCGCCGGTGAAGCCGGGCAGGCCGTCGAAGCTCGGCACCGAGTGCTCGGCGCGCAGTGCCTCGACCTCGGCCAGCGGATCGGCGACCTCGCGGGTCTCGACCACCTCGCCGTGCTCGGACACTTCCAGGGTGTGGCCGCGGAAGCTGTAGACCCGACGCGCCGGCAGGCCGATGATCGAATGCCGCCCGAAGCGCTCGCCGCCCTCGACCGATTCGAACAGGTAGGTATAGGGGCCGTCGGCGAGCTTCAGGTAGACCGAGAGCGGCGTGTCCAGGTCGGACAGCACTTCGCGGACGACGGGGATGCGGCTATGGCCTTCAGCGGCCTGACGTTGGAACTGCTCTGCGGTGATCAACACGACTTTCCTTCCGGGACGCGATGGCGGGGCGGACGACGGCAACGGGCCACCATCGCCAGCAACGGCGAGCGGAAGAAAGGGTCTGCGAAGTCGTCAGAATGGACACCCGCGGACTGTACCGTACTGGCCGGCGCGGGGAAACCCTGGCGCGGCGGTCCCGCCGCGCGGGCGCTCAGTTGCGCGACAGCAGCGGCGAGTCCGGCGGCAGGTGCATGCGCAGGCGCGCCGGCACGCAGTCGACGCGGAAGTGGCGCGAGGTCTCCGGTTCGCCGTCGAGGTTGAGCGTCAGCGGCGCCTCGGCCTCGATCTCCAGCCAGGGCAGCCGCGCACGCACCGCGACCCGGTCCAGCGCGGCCTGCTTGCCGCCGGTGACCAGGGTGCCCAGCGTGGCGGCGACCTCGCCGGTGAGTGCCGGGACCAGGGTGAGATCGAGCAGGCCGTCGTCCACCTGCGCGTCCGGGCACAGGGCCTGGCCGCCGCCGGCCTGGCGGCCGTTGCCCAGGCCGAGCGCGATGAACTCGCCCTCCCAGTCGAAGTCCGGGCCGGCCACGCGCACGCGGATCGGGTCGATCCGGCCCAGCCGCGACATGCCGGTGATCAGGTAGGCCAGGCCGCCCAGCATGCGCTTGAGGCCCTCGTCGGTCTCCACGGTCACCTGGGTGCCGAAGCCGCCGCTGGCGACGTTGGCGCACCAGTGCGGGCCGTGCTCGGCCTCGATGCGCAGCAGGTCGATCGGCACCGCGCGGCTGGCGGCGATCAGCGCCAGCGCGTCCAGCGGCGATTCGGGGATGCCGGCGGCGGTGGCGAAGTCGTTGGCGGTGCCCAGCGGCACCAGGCCCAGCGCCGGCAGCGCCTCGGCGGTCTCCTCGCGGTGCGCCAGCGTGGTCGCCACCTCGCTCAGGGTGCCGTCGCCCCCGCCGGCGATGACCGTGTCCACGCCGTCGACGACGGCCTCGGCCACGTAGCGCTCGGCGTCGCCCTCCTCCCAGGTGACGCGCACGTCCAACGCGACGCCGCGGTCACGCAGCGCGGCCACCGCTTCACGCAGCCCTTCGTCCCCCGCCGACTTGCCATTGAGGATCAATCGCCATCGGGGGGAAGTCATGCAGGGCGCCAGTGTGGGGAACCGGCAGGCTAGCAGCGGGCCGATGGCAGGATCGTGAATGCGCGATGCCACCGGCCGGCCACGCCTGTCGCGAAAGCGACCGCTGGCGGTCATGCCGGTGTCACCGTTCGCGCGGAGCATGGAAGGCCATAGCAGGGACGACGGGCGGAGGCAGGATCAGCCTCCAATCTTCCGAAGGGCCGCCTCGACGCCGGGGCGGCTCTTCTTCTATATGGGGACGCTCGCCGCCCCAGGCCCGGCGGCCTCAGGCCCCGGCCGCGAACGCCTGCAGCGCCTCGCCGTCGAGCCGGTAGATGGTCCACGCGTCCATCGGCCGCGCGCCCACGGCGCGGTAGAAGTCGATCGCCGGCTGGTTCCAGTCCAGCACCGACCACTCGAAGCGGCCGCAGCGCTGCTCGACCGCCAGCTGCGCCAGGTGCCGCAGCAGCGCCAGCCCGGCACCCTGCCCGCGCGCCTCCGGGCGCACGAACAGGTCCTCCAGGTACAGGCCGTTGCGGCCCAGCCAGGTCGAATAATTGAAGAAGTAGACGGCGAAGCCGACCGCCGCGCCGTCCTGCTCGCAGACCAGCGCATGCGCGGTGGCCCCGGGCGCGAACAGGCTGGCACGCAGCTCCTCGGGGCCGACCTTCACTGCGTCGGGCTCGCGCTCGTAGACCGCCAGCGCGGTCACCAGTTCGTGCAGCAGCGGCGCATCGTCCGCGGTGGCCGGGCGGATCCGCAGCGCGCCGGTGGCGCTCATCGCGCCGCCACGGCCGCGCGCATGCGCCCGATGACCTCGGCGTAGCTCTCGCGCGTGCCGCCGGGCGCATTGAAGATCGCCGAGCCGGCGACGAAGGTGTCGGCGCCGGCCGCGGCGATCGCGCCGATGTTGTCGGCCTTGACCCCGCCGTCGATCTCCAGCCGGATCGGCTTGCCGAGCGCGTCGATCCGCTGCCGGACCGCGCGCAACTTGTCCAGCGCCGAGGGGATGAACGCCTGCCCGCCGAAACCCGGGTTGACCGACATCACCAGGACCAGGTCCAGGTCCGGCAGCACCCAGTCGAGGATGTCCACCGGGGTGGCCGGGTTGAGCACCAGCCCGGCCTGGCAGCCGTGCGACTTGATCAGCTGCACGGTGCGGTGGACGTGGCGGCTGGCCTCGGGGTGGAAGCTGATCACGCTGGCCCCGGCCTCGGCGAAGTCGGGCACCAGGCGGTCCACCGGCTCGACCATCAGGTGCACGTCGATCGGCGCAGTGACGCCGTGCTTGCGCAGTGCCTGGCACACCATCGGGCCGATGGTCAGGTTGGGCACGTAGTGGTTGTCCATCACGTCGAAGTGCACCCAGTCGGCGCCGGCCTTCAGGACGTTGTCCACTTCCTCGCCCAGGCGGGCGAAGTCGGCGGACAGGATGGAGGGGGCGATGAGGCAGTCGGACATGGCGGATCTCGGTGGGAGCGGCGGTACGCGGCTAGGGCTTGCGCCGCAGCCGCTGGATGCGGTCGTAGGCGGCGTTGATCTGGCTGGCCTTGCGCTCGGCCTGCTGGCGCAGCTCGGGCGCGGCACCGGCGACCTTGTCGGGGTGGTACTGCGACATCAGCCGCCGGTAGGCCAGGTCGATCTCGGCATTGGTGGCATCGGCGGTCAGGCCCAGCTCGCGATACGGGTTGTCGTGGTTGAGCTTGAACCAGTCGCGGTCGAAGGCATGGCCGATCAACAGGCCCACCGCCGCCCCGAACAGCGGATTGGGCCGGAACAGCAGCGCGCCGGCGAGGAAGCCCAGCAGTTTTCCGTACCAGCGCATGTGGGGGAGGCCAGGAGGCAGGGCCGTCCATTTTACCCGAAGGCACGGGTCCCCGGCCCGTGAACACAGGCTCCGCCGGCCCGGACCGCGCCCCCGCGGAAACCCTGCGCGCCGGGCCGCGAAGCGCCGTACACTACGCGACCCGCTGTCCAGCCGCGGGCCCGCCGGGTCCCGGGGACAGTCGCCATTGCGAAGTCCTAGGAGCGCCTGTGTCGACCACGCTGTTGCAATCCGATCTACCCGGCCTGCCGTTGCGCCACCGTGGCAAGGTCCGCGACGTCTTCGACATCCCGCGCGAGCGCCTGCCGGCCGACGCGCCCCCCGGCGACTACCTGCTGATGGTCGCCACCGACCGCCTGTCGGCCTTCGACGTGGTGCTGCCCGACCCGATCCCGGGCAAGGGCGAGATGCTGTGCCAGGTCTCCAACTTCTGGTTCGGCAAGACCGAGCACCTGATGCCCAACCACCTGACCGGCATCGCGGTGGAACAGGTGCTGCCCGACGGCGTGGACCCGGCGCTGTACGCGCGGCGCGCAGTGGTCACGCGCAAGCTCAAGCCGGTCCCGGTGGAGGCGATCGCACGCGGCTACCTGATCGGTAGCGGCTGGAAGGACTACCAGCGCACCGGCAAGGTCAGCGGGATCGAGCTGCCCAACGGCCTGCGCCAGGCCGAGAAGCTGCCCGAGCCGATCTTCACCCCGTCCACCAAGGCCGCGGTGGGCGACCACGACGAGAACATCGACTTCGACGCGATGGTCAAGACCGTCGGCGCCGAACTGGCCGAGCGTGTGCGCGACGCCACCCTGCGCATCTACGCCTTCGCCGCCGACTACGCGGCCGCGCACGGCATCCTGCTGGCCGACACCAAGTTCGAGTTCGGCACCGACGTCGATGGCCGCCTCTACATCATGGACGAGATGCTGACGCCCGACTCCTCGCGCTACTGGCCGGCGGACGAGTACGAGGTCGGCACCAGCCCGCCGAGCTACGACAAGCAGTTCGTGCGCGACTACCTGGAGACGCTGGACTGGGACAAGACCGCCCCCGGCCCGGCGCTGCCGCCGGAGGTGATCGCGCGTACCCGCGCCAAGTACGCCGAGGCGCTGCAGCGGCTGGCGGGGATCTCGGTCGACTGAGGTCATGGGGACGGCGCGGCGGCCGGCCGCGTCGCCTGCCCCCGCGGCGTGTCGAGGCGTGTTTCCTCCACCGGGCGGCCGGCCGTTTCGCAAGGAGCGACGATGTCATTCTCCACTGGCCTGTCACGTTCGCTGCAGACCGGCGGCCGCTGGCTCGCGGTCCTGGCCGCGACCGGCATCATGCAGGCCACCGCTGCACCCCGGTCTCCCGCCGAACCGACGGCCGGCGACTCCGGTACCACCCCTCACGCCGCGCCATCGAAGCCGCAGGCCGCCGCCCTGCAGCGCCTGATCCCGGACGCGCAGTTGCGGTGCCCTGACGCCGACTTCGATGCGTTCCTGCGCCGTTTCGGGCATGAAATCGCCGTGCAGGAAAGGTCGGTCGCCGACCCTCTGCTCAGCCAATACAACGATCCCGACGCTCAACCCGAGCCACGCCAGGTGACGGAAAGGATCGCACTGCGCGACGTGAAATGGCCGGTGATGCCGGACCCCGCAGCACTCGGCGGAAAACGCGAAATGCAGATTTCCGAAGAAGCCGACGGCAGCGTGAGGGTGCTGATCCGCACGCCAGACACTGATGACCAGCAGGCGTACTACTTCGAGCGTCGCCCGTGCTGGACGCTGGTCAAAATGTACGACCAATCGCTCTAGCCCTGCGCCTTCCCTTCCCCCTCCATTCCGTTCCCGCTCCAGGAGGAGACATTGCATCCATCCAAATCACTTGGTGCCGTGTTGACCCTGTCACTGGCGGCCTGTGCCAGCCCAAACACCGATCCGGCATCGGCTGCGGCTGCCGTGGAGCGGGCGGGAGATTTACCGTCCGCTCAAAAGGACGTAACCGCCTCTTCCGAGCCTGCGCGAAGCGCCGCCGCCATGCCGAACCCCGACTCTTTCATTCCCACCGGTTGGAAGGCTCTGGAGAAAGTGCGCGGTGATCTCACCGGAGCAGGACGCTCGGATGCCTTGGTGGTGGCCTCACCGCCTTCCGCCGAAGAGGAGAAGCTGGGCGAAGGCGAGCCGCGTACGGTATTGCTATTGAAACAGGATGCCGCAGGTCTGCTGACCCGGGTCGCCGAGAATCGACGCATCGTCGCCTGTGCGCGTTGCGGCGGCCTGGCAGGCGACCCCTATGCGTACTCGCGCATCGAGACGGGAGGCTTCACGCTCTCGATATCGGCGGGCTCGCGTGAACGCTGGGCCGATGACTACAGCTTCCGCTACAGGCCTGACGAAGGCACCTGGGTGTTGGACAAGGTGATGCGCGAGGTCACCGACACCGAGTCCGATCAGCTAAGGAAGCTCGAACTGACGGACAAGGACTTTGGGCACATTACGTTCGAGGACTTCGACCCCGTCAAACTGGCCAGGCCGTAGTCCACTGGGCACTACGGAAGACTCCTGAACGAAAAAAGCGCATGTCGGCCCAAACCATGCCTGATCGCATCACCCCGAGGGCTTATTTGAAACGAGGCCTGCACGATCATGCCGGATCCTGCATCGCTGTCTCGCCAAGGCCGTACGCAAGGGCTCACCAGATAGCCAGTGACAACATGGAGGCCGTCGTAAAAACGCCGGACACCCGCGATCGGGAATCGTATTATTTCGCAAGCCCCCGGTTGGCAGCTGGGGCCGGTGGCCGGAGGATCCATAGGTGTTTCGGTCTTCGCCCACTTAATAGCCGCGATCCGGCACGAAGCTCAGCCGCCTTAACCCACCCCGTGCAATGCTCCATTTTTCTTTCACTGGACAACCCATGAGAACAAGCCGCTCCGCATTCAGTCGCCTGCCGATCTCTGTCCTTTTCTTTGCCTTGAGCGCGTGCAACGCCAGCGAGCCTGCAGCCACTGCGGCGGCCCCGGCTCCGTCGGCGCCCTCCGCCCCAGCGACGTCTGCCCAGGCGGCGCCTTCCGCCGCCGACAGCCGCAAGGATCTGATCTCGAGATCCCGGATTTCCTGCCAAGGCGCACAGGCCGAAGAACGCTGCACGGCCGGCGACCTGGCCAGCGGGGACTACTACGATGTGGATCTTTCCCCCGACTGCGGAGCCGAGGGGTTCTTCGCCGGCGTTGCCCAGGCGCAGGGTGCCGCGCTGTTGAGCGAGGCACCCGCCACCGGAAGCAAAGCCACCACGACGGCCAAGCTCAGCGAGGGCCAACTGGTCTGTGTTCGTGCAATCGCCAGAGCCGGACAGAACCCGTCGTACTATTATGTAGTCGCCATCCCTTCCAGCACCGTCAGCCAATGCAAGGGCAACGCCCTCTGCCAGCGCTATGGCGACCGCCCCATCCAGCTTCAGGCCGGCACCGGCAAGCCCATCTGCGAAGTAACGGCACCTGGGCATTACACCGATAGCTGCGCGCAGGGCTGGATCGCGTCGGAAGCCCTGGACGTCTTCTCGAACGGAATGTAGCAGCGCCTGCTACAGCGCATCGCAACCCAACGACAGTCAAGGATTGCCACCATGTCGGAACCGAAGATCACCCGCCTCGTGAGCAGCGTCGGCACCACACGTACGCTGGAAATGGACGACGGCAGCGTCGTCGAACGCGCCGGAGGCAGCGTTTCATGGCGCAACAACAACCCCGGGAACCTCAAGTTCGAGTTCGCGGGGAGTGCGGACAAGACCGTCAACAACCCGCGCCCCCGCGAGAAGGCGCTGGAAGATGCCCAGCGACGCTACGAGGGGGTCGTCGGTCTCGACCAGTGGGGAAACGCGGTCTTCGAAAGCTACGAGGCCGGACGGGCGGCAAAGATACAGCTGCTGGAGCGGCGCTTCGGGGACCAGACCGTCGAGCAATTGTTGCCGCATTATTCCAAGGCGGATTACAGCGGAGGAACCAATCATCGCGCGCAGGCCGATGCGATCTTTGCCGAAGGCGATCGCCAGGGAGTGGATCTGCGCGAGAAGACGGTTTCCCGGATGAACGATTCCGAGCGTGCCGCGCTGGCCGATGGCATACGACGTTTTGAAGGCTGGAAGCCGGGAACCGTCGCTCCGGTGTCGCACACACCTGCCCAACCAGCGCCGGGGCACACCCAGGGCCACCCCAATCCCGTAGTCGCGGCCCCGGTGATCGCCGCTACCGGCACCAGCGCGTCCATCTACCACGAGGCGCAGCAGCACTTCTTCAATGAGGGAAGGCACTATGAGTATGGCCGACCTGACCTTTCGCGGCCTGGTCGCGACAGCAGCCGGCTGGAGCGCGACCTCGATCACGATGGCCGGTTGGGGGTCGACTGCTCGGCCTTCGTCTGGCGCGGCCTGAAGAACGCCGGCTACGACGTGCCCGGCGACAACGCGGCCAGTTTCACGACGTCCAAGCTGTTCAATGGAAATCAGGTGACAGCCTATGCGCGTGAGCACTTCGACGTGACTTCGGCCGCGGAGGCGCGCAAGCCAGGGGGCTCGTTGAAGACCGGGGACCTCCTGCTGTTCTCGTCGCCCCAGGGGCAGCACGTCGGTATCTTCAAGGGCTACGACAGCAACGGCCACCTACAGTTCATTGGCTCCCAGAGCAGCACCGGACCGGCCGAAGTCACGATCCGGCCCGGTGGCTACTGGGATGGCGCCGGCACCCGGATAGTGGGGGCGCTGACCGCGAAGCCGGAGTTTCAGACGCGGGCGCCGCTGCACGCACAGCCCGAAACCGGGACCCGGCCTTCACGCGCTTCCGGCGGTCCTTCGGAGCCTGCACCGGTCGCGCACGAGGTCGATCGCCAGCCGCTCCTCAAGCAGGGACAACACAATCCGCAGGTGGCCCAGCTGCAGCAGTCGCTCAATCGCCTCGGCGTGCGCGATGGCGACGGCAGGCCGCTGGCCGAGGATGGGCGTTTCGGCGACAACACCCGCGAGGCGGTGCTGGCGTTCCAGAAGCAGCACGGGTTGCGCGAGGACGGTGTGGTCGGGCGCGATACCCACGGCCGGCTGGCGACGGCCGAGCCGGCGCAGGCGCCGGTCCTGCGTACGGCGGCCGGCCCGCAGCTCGGCGATCCGGCGCACCCGGACAGTGCCCTGCATGCGGCCATCCGTGCGCGGCTGCCCAGTGCCGTCTCCAACGAGTTGGCCGCACACGTCACGCTGCAGGCCAAGCAGAGCGGGATCGACAGTGCCGAGAAGGTGCAGAGCGTGATGATGCAGGACGGCAAGGCCTTCGTCCTGGGCACCACGCCCGGCTTCCGCACCGCGGTGGACCTGAGCCAGCCGGCACCGCCCCTGGAGCACACCAGCGCCCAGCTGATGTCGGGCCGCGCGCAGCAGAACGTGCAGGAAGAGCAGCAGCGGGTCGTCATGGGCGGCCGCTGAAGCGGCCGACCCCGCACCTCCCCGCCGGCCGGAACGACCCGGCCGGCGCTCTGCCTGGCGGCTCATGCGTCCTTTGCGCTCCCACGCGCCAGGGGCGGTCGCGCTGGGTATGCTCGAGGCATGAAACCTCTCCCGGGAAATGCCGCACCCCGGCCGCCGGCGCCGAATGCTGCGCTGACGGCCCGGATCGCACCTCCTCTGCGGCTCCCCGCCGTGGCCGCCGGAATACCGCCCCCTTCCCGCGCCGCGCGCACGATCGCCGGTGCCGGGCGCCTGCTGCTGTGGACGCTCGGCACCCTGTCCGTCGCAGCAGTGGCGACACACGCGCCGGCCGCCGAGGCGCCGCCCACGCATGCCTGCGCCGAGGTGGTGCGGTCCGCCGAGCGACTGGCCTGCTTCGACCGGGCGTTCCCGCCAGGCGCGGCGGCGCGCCAGGCCGCCGCCGCGATGGCGGTCGACGACTTCGGCAAGGACCGGGAGGGGGCGACCGCATCCGCCACCCCCCGCACCCTGCGGGTCGGACAGTTCCAGGCGCGGGTGGCGCGCGTGACCCATGGCACGGGCGGTGGCCGCACCGTCGATCTCGACAACGGCCAGGTGTGGGAGCTGAGCGAGGCCACCCAGCGCGGGCCGCTCGCCCCGGGCGACGCGGTGGTGGTGCGCAGGGCGGCGATGGGCAGCTACCTGCTGGTCACGCCGGCCGGCGTCCCGCTCCGGGTGCGTCGCCTGCGCTGACCGGCCGGTGCGCCATGCCACGATGCCGGCCGGCACCGCGCCGCGCTTCGCCTATCGCGGCCGCGGGCGATGGCACTATGCTGTGGACGCTTCCTGGGAGGGAAACATGACCCGCCGCACCGCCACCGCCGCTGCCCGCCCGATCGACCGCTACTTCGCCAGTTATTCCGACGACCACCGCCACGACACCAACCAGCAGATCCACGTGGTCGCGGTGCCGGCGATCCTGTGGTCGGTGGTGGCGATGCTGTGGTGCGTGCCGGTCGGCGGCAGCTGGTTCGACAGCGGCATCTGGGCGGCCTTGGCGATGTTCGCGGCCTGGGCCTTCTACAACCGGCTGTCGCGTCCGCTGGGACTCGGCATGCTGGCCGCGTTCTTCTTCTGTGGTTGCCTGTGCCGCCTGCTGGAGGCCCGGCTCGGCCTGGCCGGCCTGCTGTGGACCGCGGTGGCGGTGTTCGTGCTGGCCTGGATCGCGCAGTTCGCCGGTCACCGGCTCGAAGGCCGCAGGCCGAGTTTTCTCACCGACCTGGTGTACCTGCTGATCGGCCCCGCCTGGGTGATGGCCAAGCTCTACCGGCGCATGGGCTGGCGCTACTGATCGCCGCCATCCGCGTCGGCGCGAGCGAGCGGCCGCCTTCGGCTGCGGTCCGCGACCGCCGCCGTCGCGCAACCGACCCATCGGACAGGAAGGCCGCAGCCCGAGGCGAGACCGAGACCTAGATCGAGACCGGCCGGGCCGGCTCGGGCCGGCTCGGCAGAGGCCCGAGCCCGAGCTGAAAAGCCCAGCCCAGCCCGGCCCAGTCCAGCCTGGCCTGAGCCGATCCGAACACAATCCAGAAAGCGTGAGCCCGCTGGCGCAATGTCGTGTCGGTCGCTTGCGGACGCTAGGAGGTCGCAGTTGCCGGGGCGGATGAGCACCGACGTCGCCGCCAAGCCGGGGGACCAACACGGGCTCCGAATCCGAATCCGCCTCGCGGTCGGCTCGGCTCGGCCGTGGCTTGGACCCGGGCTTGAGCTCGGGCCCGGACTTGGACTCGGATCGGATCAACTCGGCTCAGTTTGGATCAGCCCGGGTTGCGGGTGGCGGACAGCAATGGGCAATCAGCAGTTGGCAGTTGGCAGTTGGCAGTTGGCAGTTGGCACGCCAGCATCGCGCAGCGAGGCCCTGCGGCGCATCAAGGCGCGCTTATACCACCGCTTGATGACGTGATGTCTGCGTGAATCCGGTGAATTCGTGTGGTGCACGTCGCATTTCCAATCGACCGACTCCACAGATTTAGTAACTGTTCAAACTTTTTTGAGCGGCCCACTTTCTAAGCGCTGTGTGCTGTGACAGCGTAGCCCCCGCCTCATCCCGTCACTTAACGGCAAATGAAGCCACGCCCCCGGCCTGGTTCTTGCCACCTGCATTGCCATTCAAGGAGATCCGTCATGCAGTCGAATCTGTTGGGCGCCGCGGTCGCGTGCGCGCTGTTCGTGTCCCTGCCCGCCACCGCCGCCGACCTGACCGCTTCGGCGGCCACGGCACGCGCTCAGTCCCTGCTGAGCGGCACCGCCGCCGCCCTGGTCCATCGCGACAGCGCCGACCAGTTCGCGGTCCGCGATACCGTCATCGATGCCGACGGCACCGAGCACGTCCGCATGGACCGCAGCTACAAGGCGCTGCCGGTGATCGGCGGCGACGTGGTGGTGCATTCGCGCACCGGGGTCATGAAGGACGTCAGCCAGACCCTGCGCACGGCCGCGCGCCCCAGCCTGCTGCCCGGCATCAGCGCCGACCGAGCCATCACCGAGGCCGGCCTGCGCTTCGGCACCGGCTTTGACAGCGTGCCGACCGCGCGCCAGGTGATCTACGCGCGCACCGCCACGCCGCGGTTGGCCTACGAGGTGGTCTACAGCGGGATCAAGCCGGACCAGACCCCGACCGACATGCACTACATCGTCGACGCCGGCAACGGCCAGGTGCTGGAGGAATGGGACACCGTGCATACCGCCTGCAGCGGCGGCACCAGTGCCTCGGGCACCGGCAAGTCGCTGTTCGCCGGCAACGTCACGATCAGCACCACCCGCTGCACCGGCAACTACGAGATGGTGGACCTGAGCCGCGGCAGCGGCAGCACCTACACCCTGGCCAACCGCACCTCCGGCAGCGGCACCCTGCTCACCGACGCCGATAACGTCTGGGGCAACAACGCGACCACCGACGTGGCCAGCGCCGGAGTCGACGCGCACTACGGCGTGTCGCTGACCTGGGATTACTACAAGCAGGTGCACAGCCGCAACGGCATCGCCAACGACGGCAAGGGCGCGCAGAGCCGCGTGCATTACGGCAGCAACTACGTCAACGCGTTCTGGTCGGACAGCTGCTTCTGCATGACCTTCGGCGACGGCGACGGCAGCAGCTACGCGCCGCTGGTGGCGATCGACGTGGCCGGCCACGAGATGTCGCACGGCGTCACCAGCCGCTCGGCCAACCTGACCTATTCCGGCGAGTCCGGCGGCCTCAACGAGGCCACGTCCGACATCATGGGTGCGATGGTCGAGTACTACGCCGCCAACACCAGCGAGCCGGGCAACTACCTGATCGGCGAGAAGATCTTCCGCAGCAATCCGAACGGCACGCGCGCGCTGCGCTTCATGTTCAAGCCCAGCCTGGACGGCAGTTCGCCGGATTGCTACAGCAGCAGCGTGGGGTCGCTGGACGTGCACTACAGCT
Organism: Lysobacteraceae bacterium USHLN149; assembly: GCA_037145635.1. Classification (GTDB taxonomy): domain Bacteria; phylum Pseudomonadota; class Gammaproteobacteria; order Xanthomonadales; family Xanthomonadaceae; genus JAATFS01. The sequence continues at coordinate 12,148 of JBBCXB010000009.1, read as the reverse complement.
CCGGCGTGGCCAACCACTTCTACTACCTGCTGGCCGAGGGCGCGGTCGTGCCGTCGGGCTTCGGCAGTGGCAGCTCGGCCAACCTGACGGCCAGCTCGCTGGTCTGCAACGGCAACACCGCGCTCACCGCGATCGGCCGCACCGCGGCGGGCAAGATCTGGTACCGCGCGCTGACCGTCTACATGACGTCCTCGACCAACTACGCGGCGGCCCGCAAGGCGACGCTGAGCGCGGCGACCGACCTGTACGGCAGCACCTCCACGCAGTACAAGGCGGTCGCGGCCGCCTGGAGCGCCGTGTCGGTCAACTGACCGGCCCGCCCCGGCGCATCGCGGTGCGTCGGGGCGCTTCGCCCTGAGTCCCCGCAGCGGGCCGTCCGAAGGGACGGCCCGCTGTCCTGGCCTCCGTATGGAGGTCGCTGCACGCTGTGCGCGGCAGGCCGCGTCGCGGTCCTGCCACGGGCGGCTCAGGCCTCGTCCGCGGCCACGCCCAGCTCGGCCGGACCGGGACGGAATCCGCGCGGCGCATAACCGAAATCGCGGCGCGCCGGTTCCAGGTCGAACACCAGGTCGTCGCGCATGCGGGCCAGCGCGGCCGCGTTCATGCCCCGCAGCCGTCCCAGCCGGTGCGCCACGGCCAGCGCCAGCGCGAACGCCGGCGTGGGCACGCGGTACAGTCGTGCCGGCGGCCGCAGCGCCCCCAGCACCCGCGCCACCATCTCGCGATAGCTCAGCACCTCGCCCCCGCCCAGCGCGTAGCTGCGCTGCCAGGTGGCCGGCTGCGCCACTACGTCGAGCGCGGCCTGCGCCAGGTCCTCCACGTGCACCGGCTGTCGCAGGCCGGTGGCCTGGCCGGGCAGCACGAACGCGCCGCTGCGCTGCGCCAGCTGCGCGATCTGGGTCAGGGTGCGGTCGCGCCCGGCGCCGTAGACCAGGGTCGGGCGCAGCACCGTGGCCGCGGCGCCGCGCTCGGCCGCGGTGGCGAACAGCTGCCGCTCGGCCTCGTCCAGGCGCCGGGCGACGTCGCGCTCGGCCGCGTCGCGGGAGTGCTGCTTGACCTCCAGGCTGGTGGAACCGAACGCCACCACGCGCGCGGCGGCGACCGCGTGCCGCACGTACCACGACGCGAACTGGTCGAGCGGGCCGCAGCTGAAGACCGCGGCGAACGCCTGCGCCGGTGCCGGGCCGTGCCGCAGGTCGCCCGGCTGCCAGACCAGGCCGGCCCGCGGCGCGCGGGGTTGCCGCGACCACGCGGTCACCTGCCAGCCGGCGGCGAGCAGGCGGTCCAGCAGCCGCTCGCCGATCTGGCCGCTGCCGCCGAACACCAGGGCGTGCGGCGCCGGCGGCGGCGGCGCGGAGGACGAAGAAGAGACAGGCAAAGGCATCGCCCAAGGATACCGGCTGGCGCGGGCGCACCGGGGTGCAGACGCCACGGGCACGATTCCCAACACGCGTTCAGTCTCCCGGCCAGCGGCGCGAAACCATTTGCTAGACTCGACCTCCTGCTCGCGAATCTCGGATTCCCTGCATGATCCCGCTGCTCGAAATCCTGCTGGCGCTGCCCTTCCTTCTGGCAGCCGCCGTGGCATCGTCTGGCCGTGTCTCCCGCTCCGCCATCGCGTGGCTGGCGGGCACGGCGCCGCTGGCGGGGTTGCTGGTGCTCGGCAGCCTGTCGCCGGCGGTGCTGGCCGGGCAGGTGGTGCGCAGCGAGCACGCGTGGCTGCCGCAGATCGGCCTGACGGTATCGCTGCGCCTGGACGGGCTGGCGTGGATGTTCGCGCTGCTGGTGCTGGCGATCGGCGGGCTGGTGGTGATGTACGCGCGCTACTACCTGAGCGAACGCGACAGCGCGCGGCGCTTCTACGCCTACCTGATGCTGTTCATGGGGGCGATGCTGGGCATGGTGCTGTCCGGCAACCTGCTGCTGCTGATGGTGTTCTGGGAACTGACCAGCATCAGTTCGTTCCTGCTGATCGGTTTCTGGTCGTACCGCCAGGACGCGCGCGAGGGCGCCCGGATGGCGCTGGTGATCACCGGCGGCGGCGGCCTGGCGCTGCTCGGCGGCGTGCTGCTGATCGGCCGCATCGTCGGCAGCTTCGACCTGGACGCGGTGCTGGCCGCCGGCGACGTGATCCGTGCCAGCCCGCTGTACCCGTACGCGCTGATGCTGGTGCTGGCGGGCGTGTTCACCAAGAGCGCGCAGTTCCCGTTCCACTTCTGGCTGCCCCATGCGATGGCCGCGCCGACGCCGGTGTCGGCCTACCTGCACTCGGCGACGATGGTGAAGGCCGGCGTGTTCCTGCTGGCGCGGCTGCACCCGGCACTGGCCGGCACCGACCTGTTCTTCTACACGGTCACCGCGATCGGCGCGGCCACGCTGCTGCTGGGCGCCTGGCACGCGATCTTCCAGCACGACCTCAAGGGCGTGCTGGCGTACTCGACGATCTCGCACCTCGGCCTGATCACGATGCTGTTCGGGCTGTCCACGCCGATGGCGGTGGTGGCCGGCGTGTTCCACATCCTCAACCATGCGGTGTTCAAGGCCTCGCTGTTCATGGCCGCGGGCATCATCGACCACGAGACCGGCACGCGCGACATGCGCAAGCTCGGCAACCTGCGGCGGCTGATGCCGTTCACCAGCACGCTGGCGATCATCGCCTCGCTGTCGATGGCCGGCATCCCGCTGCTCAACGGCTTCCTGTCCAAGGAGATGTTCTTCGCGGTGGCGCTGGAGACCGAGGCGCCGCAGCCGATGCGCATCTTCGCCACGGGGGCGGCGCTGCTGGCCGGCCTGCTCGGCGTGGCCTACAGCCTGCGCTTCGTCCACGACACCTTCTTCGGCCCCGGCCCGCTCGACCTGGACCGGGTGCCGCACGAGCCGCCGCGCTGGATGAAGATCCCGGTCGAGGTGCTGGTGCTGGTCTGCGTGGCGGTGGGCGTGGTGCCGGCGTGGACGGTGGCCCCGGTGCTGCATGCCGCCGCCGGCGCGATCCTGGGCGATGCCCTGCCGGCCTACAGCCTGTCGGTGTGGCACGGCTGGAACTGGCCGCTGGCGATGAGCCTGGCCGGCGTGGTCGGCGGCGTGCTGCTGTATGCCGGGCTGCGGCGAGTGCTGGACCTGTATGCGGTGAAGAACCGCTCGCAGGGCCGTTCGCTGTTCAACTGGCAGGTCGGCGCGCTGTTCCGGCTGGCGGTGCGCTTCACCCAGGGCATCGCCAACGGCAGTCTGCAGCGGATGCTGGCGTTGCTGCTGGTCACCGCGCTGCTGGTGGCCGGCAGCCCGTTCCTCGGCGAGGGCCGGCTGCCCGACTGGCCGGCCCCGCAGCCGATGCCGTTGCTGGGCTGGGCGCTGTGGCTGCTGATGATCGCCTGCGCGCTGGCCAGCCTGTTCCTGCACCGGCAGCGGCTGCTGGCGGTGCTGGTGCTGGGCGGCACCGGCATGGCGGTGAGCCTGGCGTTCGTGTTCCTATCGGCGCCGGACCTGGCGCTGACCCAGCTGCTGGTGGAGATGGTGACGCTGGTGCTGATGCTGCTGGCAATGAACTACCTGCCCGAGCGCTCGCTGCCCGAGCGCGGCCGCTGGCGGCGCTGGCGCGACGCCGCGCTGGCGGTGGCCGGCGGCACCGGGCTGGCGGCGCTGGCCTATACGCTGATGACGCGCCCCAGCGACACCATGGCCGGCGAGCTGTTGCTGCGCTCGCTGCCGGAGGCGTACGGGCGCAACGTGGTCAACGTGATCCTGGTCGACTTCCGCGGCTTCGACACCTTCGGCGAGATCACCGTGTTCGCGATCGCCGGGCTGGTGGTGCACGCGCTGCTGCGGCGCTCGCGGATGGCGCCCGAGAAGATCATGCCCGGCCCGCCGATCAAGCTGCCGGTGCCGGCCGACCTGGCGCAGATCATGTTTCCGCTGACGCTGACGGTGTCGATCTTCCTGTTCCTGCGCGGCCACAACGCGCCCGGCGGCGGCTTCATCGCCGGGCTGGTGCTGGCGGTGCCGCTGCTGATGCAGTACGTGATCCAGGGCACCGCCTCGGTCGAATCGCGCTTCGGCTTCGACTACATCCGCCTGATCGGCACCGGCCTGCTGCTCGCGCTGGCCAGCGGCGCGGCGTCGATGCTGTTCGGGGTGCCGTTCCTGACCAGCGGCCACCTGACCCTGGCGCTGCCGCTGGTCGGCGACCTGGAGCTGGCCAGCGCGATGGGCTTCGACACCGGCGTCTACCTGGTGGTGTTCGGGGCGGTGATGCTGATGCTGTCGATGCTGGGCACGATCAAGCCGTCGCGCACGCGCGACTCGCAGCGCGGCCAGATCGATCCGGCCCAACGTTCGGCACGCACGGGGAACGCGCACTGATGGAACTGGCACTGGCGAGCGCCATCGGCGTCCTGGCCGCGATCGGCCTCTACCTGATGCTGCGTGCGCGCAGCTTCGACGTGATCCTGGGGCTGACCCTGCTGTCGTACGCGACCAACCTGCTGATCTTCGCCGGCGGCCGCCTGCGCGAGGGCCTGGCGCCGGTGCTGCGCGACGGGGTCGCGCCCACGCTGGCCCACCATCCGGACCCGCTGCCGCAGGCCCTGGTGCTGACCGCGATCGTGATCGCCTTCGCGATGACCGCGGTGAGCCTGGTGCTGGCGATGCGCAGCCGCAGCGACAACCACAGCGACCACGTGGACGCGCACGAGGACGCGCCCGCCGCGGTGGCGCCGGCCGACGAGGACGCGCGCCCATGAACCACCTGCTGATCCTGCCAGTGCTGATCCCGATGCTCGGCGCGGCGCTGTCGCTGTTCGTCGAGCACCGCCGCTACGGCCACCGCGTGCAGCGCGGCGTGGCGTGGACGGCGCTGGCGCTGCTGGCGGTGGCGGTGGTGGCGGTGTTCGCGCAGGCCCGCGGCGGCCAGGTGGGGGTCTACCTGCTCGGCGACTGGCCTTCGCGGCTGGGCATCGCGCTGATGGCCGACCGGCTGTCGGCCTGGATGCTGCTGACCACGCTGCTATTGGCGATCCCCTGCCTGCTGCATGCCTGCGCCGGCTGGGACCGGCGCGCACCGCACTTCCACGCCCTGTTCCAGTTCCAGCTGATGGGCCTGAACGGCGCGTTCCTGACCGGCGACATCTTCAACCTGTTCGTATTCTTCGAGGTGATGCTGATCGCCTCCTACGGCCTGCTGCTCAGCGGCGGACGCGGCCTGCGCCTGCGCATCGGCCTGCACTACGTGGTGTTCAACGTCGCCGCCTCCACCCTGTTCCTGATCGCGCTCGGGCTGCTGTACGCGTTGCTGGGCTCGCTCAACATGGCCGAGCTGGCCCCGCGCATCGCCGCGCTGCCGGCGCAGGACCTGCCGCTGGCCCGGGCCACGCTGGGGCTGCTGCTGCTGGTGTTCTGCAGCAAGGCCGCGCTGCTGCCGCTGTACCTGTGGCTGCCGGAGACCTATTCGCGCGCGCCGGCGGCGGTGGCCGCGCTGTTCGCGATCATGACCAAGGTCGGGCTCTACGCGGTGCTGCGGGTGTCGTCGCTGTGGTTCGGCGCCGGCGCGCTGCAGGGCTTCGGCAGCACCGCGCTGCTGTGGACCGGCCTGGCGACGCTGGTGCTGGCCGCGTTCGGGGTGATGGCCGCGGCGCGGCTGCGGGTGCTGGTGTCCTATCTGGTGGTGTTCTCGGCGGCCACGCTGTTCATCGCGTTCTCGCTGGACGACACCGGCGCGCTCGGCGCCGGCCTGTACTACCTGCCGCACAGCACCTTCGTGGCCGCGGCGCTGTTCATGATCGCCGACCTGATCCGGCGCCGCCGCGGCAGCGCCAGCGACCGCAAGGAGGTGGTGGCCTCGCTGCCCGGCCGCGGCGTGCCCGGCAGCATGTTCCTGGTCGCGGCCATCGCCGTGGCGGGGCTGCCGCCGCTGTCCGGGTTCCTGGCCAAGGTCGCGCTGCTGCAGCACGTGCCGGCGGCGCTGACCGCGCCGGTGTGGACCGCGGTGCTGGCCAGCAGCCTGCTGGTGGTGGTCGGCCTGACCCGCGCCGGCGTGCGCCTGTTCTGGCGCGTGCCGGCGGCGGCCGAGGACGAGCCGGCCCTGGCGCCGCCGCGGCGCGCGCGCATGCGCCCGGTCGAGACCGGCGCCACCGTGCTGCTGCTGGGGTACGTGGTGGCGATGACGCTCGCCGCCGACCCGCTGATGGGCTATGCCGACGCCACCGCTGCGCAGCTGCGCCAGCCCGGCGAGTACGTGCAGCAGCTGCGTGCCACCCTGCCGCAGACGAGGCAGCCATGACCCCTCGCAAGCCGTTGCGCCAACGCCTGCTGCCGTCGCTGCCGCTGACCGCGACGGTCTTCGTGTTCTGGCTGCTGCTCAGCGACAGCATCGGCCCGTCGGCCTGGGTGATGGGCGCGCTGCTGGCGGTGGTACTGCCGCTGTTCGCCGCGCGCATGGACCGCGAGTTCGCGCGCATCGGCTCGCTGCGGCCGATCCCGCGGATGCTGTGCATCGCGCTGTGGGACATCGTGCGTTCCAACATCAAGGTCGCCACGCAGGTGCTCGGGCCGGAGTCGCGCATCCATCCCGGCTTCATCTGGGTGCCGCTGGACATCGCCAACATCCACGGCATCGCCGCGCTCACCAGCATGATCACGCTGACGCCGGGCACGGTGTCGGCGGCGCTCTCGGACGACCGCAGGTACCTGCTGGTGCACGTGCTGCACCTGGACGACCCCGACACGCTGATCCGCGAGATCAAGACGCGCTACGAAGCGCCGCTGATGGAGATCTTCCCATGACCGGAGCCGCACCATGAATGGCCACATGTTCATCGAGCGCACCATCGTGGTGTGCATGCACGTCGTCGGCGTCGCCATCCTGCTGGCGCTGTGGCGCCTGCTGCGCGGGCCCACCGTGCCCGACCGCATCCTGGCGCTGGATACGCTGTCGGTGACCGCGATCGCCGAGCTGATGCTGTTCGGCATGCACCTGGATTCGCCGATCTACTTCGAGGCGGCGCTGGTGATCGCGATGCTGGGCTTCGGCAGCACCGTGGTGCTGAGCAAGTACGTGCTGCGCCGGGACATCGTCGAATGATCGCCTTCACCGACTACCTGCTGAGCGCGCTGCTGATCGTCGGCACCTTCTTCATCCTGATCGGCGCGTTCGGGCTGGTGAAGCTGTCGGACTTCTTCAAGCGCCTGCACGCGCCGACCAAGGCCAGCACGCTGGGCGTGGGCTGCGTGCTGCTCGGCTCGGTCGGCTACCACCTGTTCCTCGGCGAGGACCCGCAGCCACGCGAGCTGCTGATCACCGCGTTCCTGTTCATCACCGCGCCGATCAGCGCGCACCTGATGGCCAAGGCCGCACTGTCGCTGATGATGGAGAGCCGGCCACGGCTGCCCAGCGACGACACCGTGGACGAGGAGGCGGTGCCGACGCCGCCGGGCGAGGACCCCGCGCCGCCGCGCTGAGCGGGTCCGGCCTCAGGCCAGCGTCAGCGCCAGCTCCAGCCCGATCCAGGCCGCGAACGCCACCAGCAGGACCGTGCCCTCGGCGCGGCTGACGCGCAGGTCGCCGCGCAGCATCGGCAGCAGCAGCGCGGCCAGCACGATCGCCGCCGGCAGCTCCAGGCGCACGAACGAGGCCGGCAGCGGCAGCGGCCGCAGCGCGGCCATGCCGCCGACGATCACCAGCAGGTTGAACAGGCTCGAGCCGATCACGTGGCCGGCGACCATGTCGCCCTGCCCGCGTCGCGCGGCGGCGATGGCGGCGGCCGCCTCCGGCAGCGCGGTGCCGATCGCCACCGGCAGCAGGCCCATCAGCAGCGGCGACCAGCCCCACGCCGCCCCCAGCGGGAGCGTGCCGCGCAGCAGCAGGTGCGCCCCCAGCGCCAGCAGCGCCGCACTGACCAGCAGCTGCAGCAGCGTGCCGGGCAGCCCGGCGCGCGGCGCGGCGGCGTAGGCCGCCACGCCCTCGCGCACCGACGGGCTCTCGTGGCGAGCCCGCGCCACCAGGAAGCCCAGCATCGCCAGGTAGGCCAGCAGCAGGGCGACGCCTTCGCCGCGGCCGATCGCGCCATCGCGGCCGGCCAGCACCAGCCCGGCCGCGGCCAGGATCAGCAGCACCAGCAGCGGCGACAACAGGCGCAGGCGAAGCATCAGCGGCGCGGCGATCGCGGCCACCGCCAGGGTCAGGCCGAGGTTGGCCAGGGTGCTGCCGATCGCGTTGCCCAGCGCCAGCTCCTGGGCGCCGGCGGCGAACGCGGTGGCGTTGACCGCCAGTTCCGGCAGCGAGGTACCGAAGGCCAGCAGCAACAGGCCGGCGACGAACGGCGACAGCCCCAGGCGCTGCGCCAGTGCCGACGCGGACGTGACCAGGGTGTGGCCACCGAGCGCCAGCAGGCACAGGCCGACGAGGAACAGCACGATCGCGGTCAGCATGGGGACGGTCCGGCACGGAGGATGCGGGCGATTCTAGGGCCTGCCCCGTATCCCGGGGTGAGCACGACGAGGCCGATCCGGGGGCGCACCAAGGGGATCGCGGCGCCTGCGCGAGCCAGCGCGTCGCTGGCCGCTCGGCATCGACGCGGCGGCGGCTGAGCTCGCGGCGCGGCGCGCAGCGGAGACCCGCTCGCAGCCGAGCCACTGCCCGACCTCGCCTGCGCGACGCGGGGGCCGGCGCGTTCGCGCGACGCTCCTGCCGCGCGGTGCGGACCCGTGCGGGCCCGATGCCCGGTCGCGTCGCTCAGGCGCCCGCGCGGCCGCCGTCGAACTGCTTGCGCAGACCGGCCCAGCACTGCTGGTAGTCGTCCTGGCGATGCCCGGCGGCCTGCGCCTGCGCGCTCGGGCGCAGCACCGCGCGGGTCTCGAACATGAAGGCCAGGGTGTCGGCGATGACGTCCGGCCGGCTCAGGTCGGCCTGCGAGGCCTTGTCGAAGGTGGCCGCATCCGGGCCGTGGCCGCTCATGCAGTTGTGCAGCGAGGCACCGCCGGGCACGAAGCCCTCGGCCTTGGCGTCGTAGGCGCCGTGCACCAGGCCCATGAACTCGCTGGCGACGTTGCGGTGGAACCACGGCGGGCGGAAGGTGTGCTGGGCCACCAGCCAGCGCGGCGGGAAGATCGCGAAGTCCAGGTTGGCGGTGCCGGGCACCTCGCTGGGCGAGGTCAGCACGGTGAAGATGCTCGGGTCGGGATGGTCGAAGCTGATCGAGCCGATCGCATTGAAGCGGCGCAGGTCGTAGCGGTAGGGCGCGTAGTTGCCGTGCCAGGCCACCACGTCCAGGGGGCTGTGGCCGATGTCGGCGCGCCACAGGTGGCCCTGGAACTTGGCGACCAGTTCGAACGCGCCTTCGCGGTCCTCGTAGGCCGCCTGCGGCGTCTCGAAGTCGCGCGGGTTGGCCAGGCCGTTGGCGCCGATCGGGCCGAGGTCGGGCAGCCGCAGCAGGCCGCCAAAGTTCTCGCAGACATAGCCGCGCGAGTCGCCGTCGGGCAGCTCGACGCGGAAGCGCAACCCGCGCGGGATCACCGCGATCTGCTGCGGCTCGACCTCGACCACGCCCAGCTCGGTGTGCAGCCGCAGCCGGCCCAGCTGCGGCACCAGCAGCAGCTCGCCATCGGCATCGTAGAAATAGCGCCCGCGCATCGAGGCGTTGGCCGCGTACAGATGCACGGCCACGCCCTGCTGGCTCTCGGGCGAGCCGTTGCCGGCCATGGTGTAGAGGCCATCGACGAAGTCGGTGGGCGCGGCCGGCAGCGGCAGCGGGCTCCAGCGCAGCTGGTCGGGCGGCACCGGCGCCTGGCCGAAGTCGTTGTGGAAGCGCGGCTGCGCCAGCAGCGAGAAGCGGCCGTGCACCGCCGCCGGGCGGATGCGGTACAGCCAGCTGCGCCGGTTGTGCCCGCGCGGGGCGGTGAACGCGGTGCCCGACAGCTGCTCGGCGTACAGCCCGTGGGCCACGCGCTGCGGCGAGTTCTGTCCCACCGGCAGGGTGCCGGGCACGGCCTCGGTGGCGAACTCGTTGCCGAAGCCGGTCAGGTAGCGGGAGGCGGTGTCCATGGGGATCTCGCGTCGTGGGGCCCGCGCCGCGCGGCGCGGGCGGAGAGGGGCATCAGAGCACGCCGCGCTTGATCTGGTCGCGCTCGATGCTCTCGAACAGCGCCTGGAAGTTGCCTTCGCCGAAGCCTTCGTTGCCCTTGCGCTGGATGATCTCGAAGAAGATCGGGCCGATGCAGTTCTCGGTGAAGATCTGCAGCAGCTTGCGCTGCCGGGTGTCCACGTCGGCATCGATCAGGATCTTGTTGCGGCGCAGCCGCTCCACGTCCTCGCCATGCTCGGGGATGCGCAGGTCGACCACGTCGAAATAGGTGTCGGGCGTGTCCAGGAAGGTCACGCCGGCCGCGCGCATGCGCTCGACCGTGGTGTAGATGTCGTCGGTGAAGCAGGCGATGTGCTGGATGCCCTCGCCCTTGTACGCGTCCAGGTACTCGTTGATCTGGCTCCTGGGGTCGGAGGATTCGTTGAGCGGGATGCGCACGATGCCGTCCGGCGCGGTCATCGCCTTGGACACCAGCCCGGTCTTGGCGCCCTTGATGTCGAAGTAGCGGATCTCGCGGAAGTTGAACAGCCGCTCGTAGTAGTCCGACCAGCGCTGCATGTTGCCGAAGTAGAGGTTGTGCGTGAGATGGTCGATGAAGGTCAGGCCGAAGCCGGCCGGGTGCGGGTCGGCGCCCTCGATCGGCACGAAGTCGTCGCCGTAGATGCTGCCGGCCTCGCCATAGCGGTCGACCAAGTACAGCATGCAGTCGCCGATGCCCTTGACCACCGGGGCGTCGACCGCACGGGTGTCGGCCTTGCGGTCCACCGCCTCGCCGCCGTTGGACAGCACCGTGGCCAGCACCTGGTCGGCCGGCTTGCGGAAGCGGATCGCGAAGCCGCAGGCGCTGGGGCCGTGGGCGGCGGCGAAGTCGGCGGCGAACGAGTCCGGGTCCTCGTTGACCAGGAAGTTGACCCCGCCCTGGCGGTACACCGTGATCGGGCGCTGGCGGTGCCGCAGCACCGCGCTGAAGCCCAGGCGGCGGAAATAGTCGTGCAGGCGCGCGCCCTGGCCCGCCGGGGCGGCGAATTCGACGAACTCGAAGCCGTCGATGCCCATCGGGTTCTCGAAGGTGGTGACCTGCATGCCCGGGTCGGGGCGGTGATCGGCGGTGCCGGGGTGTGCGCTCATCGGTACTTTCTCCTCGCCAGGCCGCCGGCAGGGCTATGCGCGGCAGCGAAAGACCCGCGAGAATGCGCAGGCCACCCGATCTTTCTAGTTTCAAATGAAACCAACATCAAGACGCACCGCAGCATGAGCGATCCCGACGCCCCCGCCCCCGCTTCCCCGGCCCATCCCGTGCTGCTCAACCTCGAGCAGTTCCTGCCCTATCGCATCAGCGTGCTGTCCAACCGCGTCAGCGGCAACATCGCCAAGGTCTACGGCGACCGCTACGGCATGGCGATCCCGGAATGGCGGGTGATCACAATCCTGGCGCTGTACCCGGGTTCGTCGGCGAGCGAGGTGTCCGACCGCACCGCGATGGACAAGGTGGCGGTCAGCCGCGCGGTGGCGCGCCTGCTGGAGCGCGGCTTCATCCGCCGCGAAACCCACGGCGACGACCGCCGCCGCTCGATGCTGGCGCTGTCGGCGGCCGGCCGCCAGGTCTACGAGACGGTGGCGCCGCTGGTCAACGAGATGGAGCAGCGGCTGATGTCGGTGCTGAGCGAGGAGGAGCGCCACACGCTGGAGTCTCTGATCGACCGCCTGGCGCGCGACGGCCTGCCGCGGATGGTGCCGCGCGAGTAGGCGTCGCCGCGGCTGACGTCCTGTCATACGCGCTGCCCAGCGTCTAACTGGTCGTGCCGGAAGGAGGGCTGGCTTCGGCAGGGGGCGTCAGTGTGCCCGGGGACAGGCTTCTCGGCGACGGCAGCATCACGCCTGGTGTGGCGGCACGATGGCTGGCTTCGGCGAGGGGCGCCAGCGTGACCGGGGACAGGCTCCTCGGCGACGGCAGCATCACGCCTGGCGTGGCGGCACGATGGCTAGCTTCGGCGAGGGGCGCCAGCGTGACCGGGGACAGGCTCCTCGGCGACGGCAACATCACGCCTGGCGTGGCGGCACCACGATGGCTGGCTTCG
>JBBCXB010000008.1:0-125506 GCA_037145635.1 Lysobacteraceae bacterium USHLN149 | reverse complement strand
CGTGGCCGGGGATAGGCGGAGAGCGGCACAGGGATGTGCCGCGGCGGCGAGTCGGACAGGATGTCCGCCCGAGCCGAGGAGCCTGTCCCCGGCCACGCTGGCGCCCCCCACTGAAGCCGGTGACCGTGCCGTCGCGTTCCGCAAGGGAGGTCAGCAATCGCGACGCGCCCCTACCGAAGCCAGTGATCTTGCCGTCGCGTTCGGCGGAGGTAGCAATCGCGCGGCGCCCTCAGCGAAGCCAGTGACCGTGCCGTCGCGTTCGGCCGAGGTCAGCAATCGCGCGGTGCTCCCAGCGAAGCCAGTGATCGCGCCATTGCGTTCGGCCGAGTTCAGCAATCGCGCGGCGCCCCTACCAAAGCCAGTGACCGTGCCGTCGCGTTCGGCGGAGGTCAGCAATCACGCTGGCGCCCCCACCAAAGCCAGTGACCGTGCCGTCGCGTTCGGCCGAGGTCAGCAATCGCGCGGCGCCCCTACCGAAACCCGTGATCGTCCCGGCGCTTCCAGCCGAACCCAGGGCGCGTGCCGGGGCTTCCGGCGTCCACCCTGCGCCGGGAGCACCCGCCTAGCCGCCGCCGTCGTGGCTAGGCCCTGGGCAGGAACACCGAGATCCGCGCGCCGGCGCCCAGTGCCGATTCCACCTGCACCGTCGCCTCCAGCGCCTCGGCCGTCTGGCGCACGATCCACAGGCCGATGCCCAGGCCCTCGGAAGCGGCCTCGGCCTGGCGGAACGCATGGAAGTAGCCCTCCACCAGCGCCTCGTCCATGCCGATGCCGGTGTCGGCCACGGTGATGCAGACGGCACTGTCGGTCTCGTGGCAGCTCAGCGCGACCTGGCCGCCGGCGGGGGTGTACTTGATCGCATTGGACGCCAGGTTGCCCAGCAGCGTCTCCAGCAGCGCGGCATTGGTGCGGGCCCGGCAGGGCGCGGACGCGACGCTGAGCGTCAGGCGCTTGCGCCGCGCGGCGCGGTCCCAGGATTGCCGCACTTCCTCCAGCACACCGGCGATCGCGACGGGACCCAGCGTCGGCAGCGAGGCGCCGCCCTTGCCGGTGGCGGCCGCGATCAGTTCGCCGAACTTCTGGTTGATGAAGCTCAGCTCCTGCTCGGCGCCTTCCAGCCGCTCGGACTGCGCCGGGCTGGCCTCGGCCCGCGCACGGCTGATCGCGTACAGCGCCGAGCGCAGCGGGCCCTTCAGGTCGTGGCCGGCGGTGGCCAGCACGCGCGCGCGGTTGCGGTTGAGCTCGTCCGAAGCGGCCAGCATCTTGCGCAGCTCCAGCTGCGCCATGACCTGGCGCGCCAACGCACGCAGCGTCTCGGCCTGCGCCTCGTCGAGCACCCGCGGGCGGGTGTCGAGCACGCACACGGTGCCGATCGGCAGGCCGTCGGGCGTCTTCAGCAGCGCGCCGGCGTAGAAGCGCAGGCCGGGCGCGCCGACCACCAGCGGGTTCGCCGCGAAGCGCTCGTCCAGCGTGGTGTCGGCGACTTCCAGGAAGTCGTGCTGCAGGATCGCATGCGCGCAGATCGAGCTCTCCAGCGGCGTCTCGCGCACGCCCAGGCCGACCTCGGACTTGAACCACTGGCGCTCGGCATCGATCAGGTTCACCACCGAGATCGGGGTCTGGCAGACCATCGAGGCGATGCGGGTGATGTCGTCGAACACCGCCTCGCGCGGCGTGTCCAGGATGCCGTACGCGCGCAGCGAGGCCAGGCGCCGCGCCTCCGCGTGCGGGGACAGCTGGGGGGCGGGGGAAGGCATGCGGGGCTCCGGTGGGGCGGGGATTCTGACACGGGGGGAACGTTCGCGGCGTACGTGCTGCCGGCGACGTCGGAACGAGGGCAGGGGCGTGGGATGCGCCGACTCCGGCAGGCGACGCTCGCGGCGATGCGCCACGCCACGGCGGGACACACCGCCGCGGACCGTCAGACGTACTGCATCTTGCGGCTCATGCCGCCGTCGACCACGAACTCCTGCCCGGTGACGAAGCCGCACAACTGCGGCGCGAGCAGGTACACCGCCAGTTGCGCGATGTCCTCCGGGGTGCCGACGCGGCCGGCCGGATGCTGCGCATGGTCGCGCCGCGACAGCCTGGGCGTGCGCCGGCGGGCGGGCGCGCGCCAGGCGTCGGTCGCGATCCAGCCCGGGCTGATGCAGTTCACCCGCACCTGCGGGCCGGCGCTGAGCGCCAGCGCGTGGGTGAACGCGAGCAGGCCGCCCTTGGCCGCGGCGTAGGCCTCGCTGTGCGGCTCGGACTGGTGCGCGCGGGTGGAGGCGATGTTGACCACGGCGCCGTCCCGCTCGGCCAGCGCCGGCAGCGCGTGCTTGCTGCACAGGAAGGCACCGTGCAGGCTCGACAGCCGGCGGTTCCACTCGCTCCAGTCCACCTGGGGCAGTGGCGGAAGGTGCGCATCGGCGATGCCGGCGTTGTTGACCAGCCCGTCGATGCGGCCGAAACGGTCCAGCGCGCGCGCGACGAAGTCCTGCACGCTGCGCTCGCGGGCCACGTCCAGGCGCCGGAACGCACTGCGGCGCGGCAACTGCCATTCGCGCAGGCAGGCCTTGCCGGCGTCGCCATCGAGATCGCCCACCACCGCGATGCCGCCGGCGGCCAGCACCGCCTGCGCGATGCCGCGGCCGATGCCCTGGGCGCCGCCGGTGACCAGGATCACGCGGTCCTGCAGCGGGGCGGTGGGCCAGGGGGCGATTTCCGGGACGAGGGGCATGGCGGACGCGGGCAGCGGGGAGAGCGCCACTGTAGCGGCCGCGACTTCGCGCCGATGTGTAGGCGGCAGTGCCCGCGCGGCTCAGGCCGCGGGCGGCGGGGTGTCCTGCAGCAGCGCGCGCCAGCCGTCCGCGCCCAGGCGCTCGAGCGTGGCCAGGTTGCGCTCGACGATCACGTCCGGGTCGGGATAGGCGGCCACCGCACGCTCCACGCTGTCCTCGCGCAGCAGGTGCAGCGTCGGATAGGGCGAGCGGTTGGTGCAGTTGCCCACGTCGTCCGGCGCGGCCCCGGCGAACTGGTAGTCCGGATGGAAGCTGGCGACCTGCAGGATGCCCTCCAGATCCAGCGCTTCCACCGCGGCGTCGGCGTTCTCGAGGAAGTCGTTGTAGTCCAGGAAGTCGGTCAACACCTCCGGGTGCACGATCAGCGTGGTGTCGATCTCCTCGGCGGGCGTGTCGCGCAGCCGTACCAGCTCCTCGGCCAGCTCCTCCAGCAGCGCCTCGGGGGTGCTGGCGTCGCTCAGCACCAGCCGGACCTGCTGCTTGACGTAGACCGCCTTGGCGAACGGGCACAGGTTCAGGCCGATCACCGCGCGCTCGATCCAGCGGCGGGTGGTGGCGATCGGGTCGTCGGCAACGGCGGGGACAGCGGAATCCATGGGAACGGCGCCTGGGAATCGGGAAGGGGGCCGGCGCGGCGGTGCCGCCCGGGAGGGGCGCAAGTGTATGCGAGGGGCCGCCGCGGTGCGCCGCGGCGGCGTCCCGCGACCCCGTGCAACCCCGGTGCGGCCTGTAGCTGTGTGCCCGGTGCCATGCGGAAGCCCGCCGGGCGCGGCCGCGGGCAGGAGGTCGCGCTGGAGATGCCGTCGTACCCGGCACGGTGCCGGCTGCGCCGCGCGCGGGCGTCGGCCGGCCACCCGCGCCGGCCGGGCGCCGCGCCTGCCGGCCTCAGTCGCGGAAGTTGTCGAACTGCAGCGGCAGCTCGAACTCGCCCTTCTTCAGCAGCGCGATCACGTCCTGCAGGTCGTCGCGCTTCTTGCCGGTGATGCGCAGCTTGTCGCCGTTGATCTGTGCCTCGACCTTGAGCTTGGCCTCCTTGATCCGGGCCACGATCTGCTTGGCCTGCTTCTGCTCGATGCCCTGCTTGACCGTCACCTTCTGGCGCGCACCGGCCAGGTTGGTCTCGACGTCGCCGAACTCCAGGCAGCGCACGTCCAGGCCGCGGGCGATCAGGCGCGCGCGCAGGATGTCGGTCATCTGCTTGAGCTGGAAGTCGCTCGGCGCCGACTGGCTGATGACCTGGTCCTCCAGCACGAAGCTGGCGTCCACGCCCTTGAAGTCGAAGCGGGTGGAGAGTTCGCGGTTGGCCTGGTCGACCGCGTTGGTGAGCTCGTGCTTGTCCACTTCGGAGACGACGTCGAAGGAGGGCATGGCGGAATCCTCTGCTGGCAAAAAACGGTATGCAGTCTAGAACCTGGGCACGCACGCGCACAGTCCCCGCCGCGAGGGCGCCGGCCCGCCGGCCTGGTCCGCGCGCGCAGGCGGCAGCGGGCGGGCATCCCGGCGATAATGCGGGATGACCTTGAACCGTTCCCCCCTCGCCGCGGTGCTGTGGATGCTCGCCGCGGTCGCCTGTTTCTCGTTGATGGACGCGGGCATGAAGCTGCTGTCCGCGCACTACCCGCCGCTGCAGGTGACGATGCTGCGCGGCGGCGCCTCGCTGCCGTTCGTGCTGGTGTGGGTGCTGGCCACCGCCGGCCCGCGCTCGCTGCTGCCGGTGCGCTGGGGCCTGCACCTGCTGCGCGGGGCCCTGGGCATGGTGATGATCGGGTGTTTCGTGTTCGGACTGAAGCGCATGCCGTTGTCCACCGCCTACACCCTCTACTTCGTCGCGCCGCTGCTGGTGGCCGCGCTGTCGGTGCCGCTGCTGGGCGAGCGCGTGGGGCCGCGGCGCTGGACCGCGATCGCGATCGGCCTGGTCGGGGTGATCGTGGTGCTGCGGCCGGGCGTGGACGGGCTGATCTCGCTGCCGGGGCTGATGGTGCTGCTGGCGGCCACCGCCTACGCGATCGCCGCGGTCACCGTCAGCCTGCTGACCCGCACCGACACCGCGCAATCGATGGTGGTGTGGTTCCTGCTGATCATGGCGCTCGGCGCCGGCCTGCTGGCGCTCCCGGACTGGGTCCCGCTGCGCGCCACGCACGCCTGGCTGATCGCCGGCATGGGCCTGGCCGGCGCGCTCGGCCAGATCGCGCTGACCCAGGCCTTCTTGCGCGGCGAGGCCTCGATGATCGCGCCGCTGGAATACACCGGCCTGGTCTGGGTGATCGGCTGGGACTGGCTGCTGTGGCAGGCCCTGCCCGACGCGGCCACCTGGACCGGCGCGGCCATCATCGTCGCCAGCGGCCTGTACCTGCTGCGCCGCGAGCGCGTCCGCCACGCCGACCGCCCCCCGCAGCTGGATCGACTTTAGGCGGGGATTGGGGATTGGGCATTGGGGATTGGCAAAGGCCCTGGCGTTTCTGTTTCTGCTTTATCCAATCCCCAATCCCGATTCCCCATTCCCGATTCCCCATTCCCGATTCCCGGCTTCTTAGAACCAGATGGAATGACGCCGTCATGCAGCGGCTGTTAGGCTTCACGCCCCTTGGTGTCCTCCGGTCCGGCTCGCGGTGATCGAGTTCCAGCGCCTGCACAAGTCCTATTCCGTCGCCGGCCGCGAGGTCGCGGCGCTGCAGCCGCTCGACCTGACGATCGCGGCCGGGGAGGTGTTCGGCATCATCGGCCACTCCGGCGCCGGCAAGTCCACCCTGATCCGGCTGATCAACCGGCTGGAGGAGCCCAGCGGCGGCCGCCTGCTGATCGACGGCGAGGACGTCACCGCGCTGGACCGCGACGGCCTGCGCGCCCTGCGTCGCCGCATCGGCATGATCTTCCAGCACTTCAACCTGCTGTCCTCGCGCACCGTCGCCGCCAACGTGGCCTTCCCGCTGGAACTGGCCGGGACCCCGCGCGCCGAGATCGACGCGCGCGTGGCGGAGCTGCTGGCGCGGGTCGGGCTGGAGGCGCACGCCGGCAAGTACCCGGCGCAGCTGTCGGGCGGGCAGAAGCAACGCGTGGGCATCGCCCGCGCGCTGGCCACGCGCCCGCAGATCCTGCTGTGCGACGAAGCCACCAGCGCGCTGGATCCGCAGACCACCGCCTCGGTGCTGCAGTTGCTGGCACAGATCAACCGCGAGCTGGGGCTGACCATCGTGCTGATCACCCATGAGATGGACGTGATCCGGCGCGTCTGCGACCGCGTGGCGGTGCTCGATGCCGGCCACCTGGTCGAGAGCGGGCCGGTGACCGAGGTCTTCCTGCATCCCCGGCATCCCACCACCCACCGCTTCGTGTCCGAGGCCGAGCACGTGGACGAGGCCGCGCTGCACCGTGACTTCGCCGCGGTCGGCGGCCGCATCCTGCGCCTGACCTTCCTGGGCGGCGACACCTACCAGCCGCTGCTCGGGCGCATCGCGCGCGAGACCGGCGTGGACTACAACATCCTGTCCGGGCGCATCGACCGCATCAAGGACACGCCGTACGGCCAGCTGACCGTGGCCCTGGCCGGCGGCGACCAGGACGCCGCGCTGGCCGGCTTCGTCGCCGCCGGCGTGCACGTCGAGGAGCTGCGCCAGTGACCGTCCTCCCGATCGCCGCGGCGGGCGGCTTCTTCCGCAACCTGGATGCCGGCAAGTGGGGCGAGATCGCCCAGGCCACGCTCGACACCCTGCTGATGCTGGGCGGGGCGCTGCCGCTGACCCTGCTGATCGGGCTGCCGCTGGGAGTGCTGCTGTTCCTGACCGGCTCGCCGCAACTGCGTCGGCGCCCGGCGCTGTACGGCGTGCTGGCGCTGGGGGTCAACCTGCTGCGCTCGGTGCCCTTCATCATCCTGATGATCGCGATGATCCCGCTGACCCTGGCGCTGATGGGCACCTCGCTCGGCGTGCGCGGCGCGATCCTGCCGCTGGTGGTCGGCGCCGCGCCGTTCTACGCGCGCCTGGTCGAGACCGCGCTGCGCGAGGTCGACCGCGGCATCATCGAGGCCAGCCAGGCCATGGGCGTGAGCACCTGGCAACTGGTGGCGCGGGTGCTGCTGCCCGAGGCGCGCCCCGGGCTGATCGCCGGCGCCACCGTCACCACGATCGCGCTGATCGGCTTCACCGCCATGGGCGGCGCGATCGGCTCCGGCGGCCTCGGCGACGTGGCCTACCGCGAGGGCTACCTGCGCTCGCATTCGGACGTGGCGCTGGTGACGGTGATCGCGCTGCTGGTGCTGGTGCAGCTGTTGCAGATGCTCGGCGACCGCCTGGTGGCGCACTACAGCCGGCGCTGACCGGCCGCGCGCCCGGCGCGCGGCCCGATCGCGGCTTCACCGCCTGCGCCCGCCGCTGCCCATCGATCGTGGCCGGATGCGGGCGGCAGCCGCGGCGGTCCCCATCGGCAGCGCCGTCTGCTACGTTTCCCCGATCGCGGCCGCGCCGCCCTCCCCCCGGACCCCCCCATGACCCAACTCCTGCTGCGCTCCCTCCTGCTCACCGCCAGCCTGGCCCTGGCCGCCTGCGGCAAGTCCGGGGGCGACGCCGGCGACCGCCTCAGCGTCGCCGCCACCGCGGTGC
Organism: Lysobacteraceae bacterium USHLN149; assembly: GCA_037145635.1. GTDB lineage: Bacteria > Pseudomonadota > Gammaproteobacteria > Xanthomonadales > Xanthomonadaceae > JAATFS01. The sequence continues at coordinate 118,128 of JBBCXB010000008.1, read as the reverse complement.
CGCATGCCGAGATCCTGGAGGTGGTCAAGCCGCTGCTGGCCAAGCAGGGCGTGACCCTGGACGTGCGCGTGTTCAACGACTACGTGCAGCCCAACGACCAAGTCGTGCAGAAGCAGATCGACGTCAACTACTTCCAGACCGAGCCCTACCTGGACGCGTACAACCGCGACCGCAAGAGCACGCTGGTGACCGTGGTCGGCGTGCACATCGAGCCGTTCGGCGCCTACTCGCGCCGCTTCAAGTCGCTGGACGCGCTGCCGCAGGGCGCCGACGTGGTGATCCCGAACGACCCCAGCAACAACAGCCGTGCGCTGATCCTGCTCGACAAGGCCGGGGTCATCAAGCTCAAGGACGCCGGCAACGCGCTGTCGACCCAGCGCGACATCGCCGACAACCCCAAGCAGCTCAAGTTCCGCGAGCTGGACTCGGCGATGCTGCCGCGGGTGCTCGACCAGGTCGACCTGGCGCTGATCAACACCAACTACGCGCTGGATGCCGGGCTCGATCCCAACCGCGACGCGCTGGCGATCGAGGGCAAGGATTCGCCGTACGTGAACTTCCTGGTGGCGCGCACCGACAACAAGGACGACCCGCGGGTGCAGAAGCTCGCCAAGGCGCTGACCAGCCCGGAAGTGAAGGCCTTCATCGCGCAGAAGTACAAGGGCGCGGTGCTGCCGGCGTTCTGAGCGGACCCGGGCCCCTCCCGCCATGCCGCTGCTGCTCGCCCTCCCGCTGGCGGTCGTGATCGCGCTGGCGGTGACCGCGGTGCTGCTGCCGCTGTCGCTGCTGCAGCGCTTCCGCTACGGCAAGTCGCGGCGCCAGGCGCGTGGCTGGCAGGTCGCGCTGAACCTCGGGTCGGCGCTGTTCTCCAGCGTGCTGTTCGCGCTGTTCGTGGCACTGGCCGGGATCTGGTGGGCCGGCGCGTGGTCGCATGCGGCGATCGGCTTCGGCCTCGGCCTGCTGCTGGGCGGACTGGGCATCGCGCTCAGCCGCTTCGAGGCGACCCCGCACGGCCTGTTCTACCAGCCCAACCTGTGGCTGGTGCTGGGGCTGACGCTGCTGGTGCTGGCCAGGATCGCCGCCGGGGCGGTGCAGGGCTGGCGCAGCCTGGGGCAGGGCGGCGCCTGGCCGAGCGAGGGCTGGAACAGCCACGCGGGGCTGCTCGGCATGGCCGGCCTGCTGCTGGGCTATGCGCTCGCCTACGCCTGGCTGCTGCGCCGGCGTTGGCGCCACTACCAGCGCTACCACGGCTACGACCGCTCGCCGCGCCGATAGCCGTACCGGTCCACGCGGCCGCCGCGAGAAGGGCGGCCGGATCGCGCCGTCCGTCCTGCCCCGGAAGGACGGACCACAGGGCCGGCACGAGACGAAAAAGCGCAGGCATGAAAAAGGACGGCCGCTCGCGCGGCCGTCCTTCGTGGCAGTCGTGACCGGCCCTGCAGGCAGGGCCGGTCGGGCCGGCGGGCTTAGAAGCGCGCGCCGATACCCACGCCGACGGTCCACGGATCCAGCTCCAGCTCCTGGCCGGTACCGGCACCGGCGACCTGGATCTCCGGGCGCGAGCGCAGGTAGCGCGCATCCGCACGGGCGAACCAGGTGGAGTTGATGTTCATGTCCACGCCGACGGTGCCGATCACGCCCTTGGCGTCGTCCAGGCCGACGTGCTCGCCGGTGGCGGAGACGGCGTCGATCTTCTCGTTGCTGAAGTTCGACTGGTAGTAGCCCACGCCCACGAACGGACGGAACACGTTGTCGGCCTGGCCGAAGTGGTACTGCGCGCTCAGCGCCAGCGGCTGCTGCTCGACGGTACCGATCTTGCCGGCGTTGCCTTTGACGCGATGATCGAACTTGTCGGCCGCGCCCCACAGCTCCACCGCCCAGTTGTCGGTGATGTAGTAGCTGGCGCTGATGGTCGGCGCGACGTCGCCGTCGACCTTGCGGATGCCGGGAGCCGCGTCGTCCTTCGGCTGGATCATGGTGGCGCTGCCGACCACGGCCCAGTGCTTGCCGGACGCGGTTTCGTTGCTGACCGGATTGCCGTAGATGTCCTGCTGGCCGACGGTCGTGTCCTGCGCGAATGCGGCAGGCGCAACGGCAAGTGCGGAAAGGGCGGCCAGGCTCAGGATGGAAATGGAACGCATGAGGTGTCTCCTCGTCTTCTTGTGTGAGGCCCTTGGAGTGGGGCGCGCACAAGCTATCGGGAAAAATATGAATCCCTGCCGACCTGCGACCGCTTAAAATTTCGTTTGTTCAGGAACTTTCCCGAGAGGTCCGCCATGCCTGCACTTCAGGAAAAATCGGCATTCATCCACATGCAGCCGTGGTGACGGAAGCGTCGCTGCTGCGTGGCCTTGCCGCGCAGGTGAAACCGGACTGCCGCGTGCTCGTGCTCGGCTCGATGCCGGGCGCGGCCTCGCTCGACGCCGCGCGCTACTACGCGCATCCGCGCAATCGTTTCTGGCCGCTGCTCGGCGTGCTGCTGGGACTCGATGCCGCGGCCGCGTATCCGGTACGGCTGGCGGCGATGCAGGCGCAGGGCGTGGGGCTGTGGGACGTGATCGGGACCTGCGCGCGACGCGGCAGCCTCGACGCGGCGATCGATCCTGCCAGCGTCGTGCCCAACCCGATACCGGCGCTGCTGGCGCGCCTGCCGCAGCTGCGCGCGGTGGCCTGCAACGGGGCGACCGCACACCAGGCCTGGCGCCGGCACGTGCAGCCGCAGCTGCGCGGCGGGGCGTTCGAGGCGTTGCCGGTCCTGTCGCTGCCGTCGACCAGCCCGGCCAACGCGGCGTTCTCGCTGGACCGGCTGCGGCAGGCCTGGGCGGCGGTGCCCGGCCTGCTGGGGTAAGCGTGCGCCCTGCGGGCCGGGGGAGACCGCCGACCGTGGCGACCAAGAGTGGCGGGGGCGCAGGCCTGATCCGTAGGGGCGTGCGTGGCCACCCAGGCGGCGACCGTCGCCGCGGCGGTCGCCCGGCCGCGGAGGGCGCGCGCGCTGTGCCTCACACGCGGGCGCGGCGGTGGCCGTGATGCACGTTGGGGCAGCAGCGAGCGTGGCCGGTGCCGACAATGCGCCGGCGTATCGTTGATGGCCGGGCATGCCGCCCGGGGCGGCGGCGGAACCGGCAGAGCCAGGCTGCGTAACGCTGTGCCGCCCTCCGGGCACGCGGATGCCTGCGGCGCCGCGGCGGCGGCGGCGGCTTTTTCTGCCGCAACGGTTGGCGCTGCGGCCGCAGCCGGCCACAATAGGGGTTTCCCCATCTGTTGCCGGAGTAGCGTAATGGCCGAAATCAAGGAAGCACTTGTCCCCGATATCGGTGACTACAGCGACGTCCCGGTAATCGAAGTGCTGGTTGCGGTCGGCGATACCGTCACGAAGGACCAGAGCCTGGTCACCCTGGAGTCGGACAAGGCCACGATGGAAGTGCCGTCGCCGTTCGCCGGCGTCATCAAGGAGATCAAGGTCAAGGTCGGCGACACCCTGGGCGAAGGCAAGCTCGTCGCGCTGATCGAGGTCGACGGCGAGGGCGCCGCCGCCAAGCCGGCGCCGGCCGCCGCACCGGCCAAGGCCGCCGCGCCGCAGGCCGCCCCCCAGGCGGCTGCCAAGGCCGCGCAGGCCGCCCCGGCGCCTGCGGCGTCGGGCGGCACGGTCGAGGCGCGCGTGCCCGACATCGGCGACTACAGCGACGTGCCGGTGATCGAGGTGCTGGTCGCGGTCGGCGATACCGTCAAGAAGGACCAGAGCCTGGTCACCCTGGAATCGGACAAGGCCACGATGGAAGTGCCCTCGTCGGTGGCCGGCGTGGTCAAGGAACTCAAGGTCAAGGTCGGCGACACCCTGTCCGAGGGGGCGGTGGTCGCGGTGATCGCGGCGGAGGCCGACACCGCGGCGCCGGCCGCGGCGTCCACGGCCTCGCCCGAGAGCGACCCGGCGGTCGAGCCGGTGAACGTGCAGCAGGCCCCGGACAAGCTGGCCCAGCGCGAGATCCGCCAGGAGCAGGCCGGCCCGGCGGCCCCTGCGCAACCGTCGGCCGGGGCGCCGAATTCGCCGCCGGTGACCTTCGACGCCGACAGCGTGCTGCCGCAGAAGGTGCCGTATGCCAGCCCGGTGGTGCGCGTGTTCGCGCGCGAACTGGGCGTGGACCTGAGCCAGCTCAAGGGCACCGAGAAGGGGGGCCGCATCACCCGCGAGGACGTGCAGCGCTACGTCAAGGCCGCGCTCGCCGGCGGTGCTCCGGCCGGCGCTGGCACGGTCGCGGCCGGCGGCGGGCTCAACCTGCTGCCGTGGCCGAAGGTCGATTTCAGCAAGTTCGGCGAGACCGAGACCCAGCCGCTGTCGCGGATCAAGAAGATCTCCGGCGCCAACCTGGCGCGCAACTGGGCGATGATCCCGCACGTCACCCAGTTCGAGCAGGCCGACATCACCGACCTGGAGGCCCTGCGCGTGGCGTTGAACAAGGAAAACGAGAAGGCCGGCATCAAGCTGACCATGCTCGCGTTCCTGGTCAAGGCCAGCGCCGCGGCGCTGAAGAAGTTCCCCGAGTTCAACGCCTCGCTCGACGCGGCCGGCGAGAACCTGACCCTGAAGAAGTACTTCCACATCGGCTTCGCCGCCGACACGCCGAACGGCCTGGTCGTGCCGGTGATCCGCGATGTCGACAAGAAGGGCGTGGTGCAGATCGCCCAGGAAAGCGGCGAGCTGGCCAAGAAGGCGCGCGACGGAAAGCTCGGCCCGGCCGACATGAGCGGCGGCTGTTTCTCGATCAGCTCGCTGGGCGGCATCGGCGGCACCGCGTTCACGCCGATCGTCAACGCGCCGGAAGTGGCGATCCTGGGCGTCTCCAAGTCGTCGATCCAGCCGGTCTGGAACGGCAAGGAATTCGCGCCGAAGCTGATGCTGCCGCTGTCGCTGAGCTACGACCACCGCGTCATCGACGGTGCGCTGGCCGCGCGCTTCACCACCTACCTGAGCCAGGTGCTCGCCGACATGCGGCGGGTCCTGCTGTAAGCGCGTCGCCGCGCGCGGCCGTTGCACGCGCCGGCGCCCGCATCCCATCCCATCGCCGCCGGACCCGCGTCCGGCGGCCGCCAGCCGGCGGCGCCGGCTGAGCCACAGGAGAAGCAAATGGCGGTCATTGAAATCAAGGTCCCGGACATCGGCGACTACAGCGACGTCCCCGTGATCGAGGTGCTGGTCGCGGTCGGCGACCGCGTGGCCAAGGACCAGGGCCTGGTGACGCTGGAGTCGGACAAGGCGACGCTGGAGGTGCCGTCCTCGGGCGCCGGCGTGGTCAAGGAGCTCAAGGTCAAGGTCGGCGACACGCTGTCCGAGGGCGCCGTGGTGCTGCTGCTGGAGGCCGAGGGCGAGTCCGCCGCCGCGCCGGCCGCGGCCCCGGCCAAGTCCGAGGCGCCGGGCGCCAAGCCGCCGGTGACGCCGTCGCACCGGGCCCCGGCCGAGCCGCCGGCGTCCAAGCCGGCGCTGGCCAGCGGTCGTACCGCCGACATCGAATGCCGCATCGTGGTGCTCGGTGCCGGTCCCGGCGGCTATACCGCGGCCTTCCGTGCCGCCGACCTGGGCCTGGACACGGTGCTGATCGAGCGCTACGCCAGCCTCGGCGGCGTCTGCCTCAACGTCGGCTGCATCCCCTCCAAGGCGCTGCTGCATGCCGCCGCGGTGATCGACGAGGTGGCCCACGCCGGCGAGTTCGGCGTGGACTTCGGCCAGCCGCGCATCACCCTGGACCGGCTGCGCGAGTACAAGGAGAAGGTGGTCGGCAAGCTCACCGGCGGCCTGGCCGGCATGGCCAAGCAGCGCAAGGTGCGCACCGTCACCGGCGTGGCCGGCTTCGTCTCGCCCAACGAGCTGGAGATCGTCGGCGACGACGGCAAGACCCAGCTGCTGCGCTTCGAGCAGTGCATCATCGCCGCCGGTTCGCAGGCGGTGAAGCTGCCGAACTTCCCGTGGGACGACGCACGCGTGATGGACTCCACCGACGCGCTGGAGCTGCAGGACATCCCCGGCTCGCTGCTGGTCGTCGGCGGCGGCATCATCGGGCTGGAAATGGCCACCGTGTACAGCGCGCTGGGCAGCAAGGTCACCGTGGTCGAGTTCATGGACCAGCTGATGCCGGGCGCCGACAAGGACCTGGTCAAGCCGCTGGCCGAGCGCCTGAAGAAGCAGGGCGTGGAGGTCTTCCTCAAGACCAAGGCCACCGACGTCAAGGCCGATGCCCAGGGCATCACGGTGGCGTTCGAGGCCGCCGCCGAGGGCGAGAAGCCGGCGCTGCCGGCGACCCGCTACGACCGCGTGCTGGTGGCCGTGGGGCGTGCGCCCAACGGCCGCAAGATCGGGGCCGAGAAGGCCGGCGTCACCGTCACCGAGCGCGGCTTCATCCCGGTCGACCGGCAGATGCGCACGAACGTGCCGAACATCTTCGCCATCGGCGATATCGTCGGCAACCCGATGCTGGCCCACAAGGCCACGCACGAGGGCAAGCTGGCCGCCGAAGTGGCCGCCGGCGAGAAGAAGGAATGGGTGGCGCGGGTGATCCCGTCGGTGGCCTACACCAACCCGGAGATCGCGTGGGTGGGCGTCACCGAGACCGAGGCCAAGGCCAAGGGCCTGAAGGTCGGCGTGGCCAAGTTCCCGTGGGCCGCCAGCGGCCGCGCGATCGGCATCGGCCGCACCGAGGGTTTCACCAAGCTGATCTTCGACGAGGAGACGCACCGCATCGTCGGCGGCGCCATCGTCGGCGTGCATGCCGGCGACCTGCTGGCCGAGATCGGGCTGGCGATCGAGATGGGGGCCGAGGCCGAGGACATCGGCCACACGATCCACGCGCACCCGACGCTGAGCGAGTCGGTGGCGATGGCGTCCGAGGTCTACGACGGCACCATCACCGACCTGTACATCCCGAAGAAGAAGTGACTGCGCCGCACGGGCGCGTCCACTGAGAGGCCCCGGAGCGATCCGGGGCCTTTTCCATTGGGTCGGGACGGGGGCAGGCGTAGCCCGCAAAGCAGAAGCCCCGCATCGGCGGGGCTTCTGTCACACGGGGCCGACCTGGCGTTGGATTAGAACGCGAAGGTCACACCGGCCACCGGGCCCTTGAACTCCTGCTTCAGGCCGACGGTCGTCAGCGAGTCGACGTTGCGGTCGGTCTTGCGGTCGACGTCGAGCTTGAACCAGTCGTAGCCGGCGAAGATGCCGAAGTTCTTGGTGAAGCGGTACTCGACGATCGCGTTCGCGCGGCTCAGGTCGCCGTCGTACTTGTCGAAGTTGCCCCACTTGGTGTTGAGGTACTGGCCCTGCACGCTGAACAGCCAATGCTCGCCCGGGTGCGCGGTGAAGCGGATGCCCACCACCGGGGCGGCACCGTCCTCGCTCTCGTCGATCACGTCGCCGCTGTACAGGGCGCCCAGGTCGGCGTAGGCATTGGCCTCGACCTTGGCGTACTCGGCACCGATCTGCAGGCCCAGGTTGTAGGTGGGCGCGTCGATGACGGCGTAGTCGTACACCAGGCTGGCGACCTGGTACTTGAGCTCGCCCTTGATGAAGCTGCCGGCCGGCACGGTCACGCCGTCGTAGCTCACGTCTTCGCCCAGGGTCTCGCGGCGATCCTTGTCGTACTTGAAGTAGTCGAAGATCAGGCGCTGGCGGGTGCTCAGGCGGAACACGCCGTCGACGCGCGGCTCCCACTCCTTGCCGCCGAAGTCGAAGTCCTGGGCGCCGGAGATCTCCTGGCCGTTGACCGAGGTGCGGCCGCGCAGGGTGTTGTCGTTGTCGATGTTCATCGCGCCCAGACGCAGCTGGAAGCGGTCATCGGTGTCTTCGGCGTGGGCCGGCAGGACATAGCCGGCCGCGAGAACGCACGGAATGACCAGTGCGAGGACGTGTTTCATCTAGGAAGGCTCCGTGTTTTTCGAAAGCAGGCGTTCGCGCCTGGTGAGCCACTATCGATAAGATGGCGTCCACCATGCGTGAAAGTACGGAAGCCTTCATGACCACATTCATGCCGCGGTCATTCCCGTGGACGCGTCTTCACGTCCGCAAAGGGAGGAGCCCCGGTTGCCCGGGGCTCCAGAGGGGCCTGCCAAGGAGCTGTCGACGAGGATGTAACAGGCCTCGCAGGATCGGACCCCGTGATCGCGCCGAAGTTCCCGCAAGCGGCTGCGATTTCTGAACGGTGTTGCCGGCGTGTTGCGTCGCAGCACATCCATGACTTGTCCCGGTTGTCTCGCAATTTGTCCAATTGCTATACTTTGGCGGCTCGACGAGGCGCTACGCGTGCCTTCCATCCATTCCAACAGCCAAGGGACTCGTGTGCTGAACTCCGTTGACGCGGGTCGGCGGTTGATGCTGCGCGCAGCGATATATCCGCTTGCGGCCGTAGCTATAACCAGTCTCGGTTTCCTGCTGCTGGGCACCCGCTACGCGCTCGCGAACGCCTTGACCGGTTGCGCGACGGTACTGGGGGGATGGGTGGCGGCGCGTACCGCGCTGGGCGGCGGGGTGCAGGGCGCGGGAACGGCCATGACCCGGCTGATCCTGGCGATGGTGTTCAAGTGGGTGGTGATATTCGCGGCGCTGGTACTGGGTTTTGCCCTGTGGCGGCTGCCTCCTCTGGCTCTGATGGCGGGTATCGCCATCGGGCTGATTTTTCAGGTTCTGGCCCTGGCCAGACGTTGATCGAACTAATAAGGCTCCGGACACATGGCGGGCGAGGCAGAAACCCCTACCTCCTACATCCAGCACCACCTGCAAAACCTGACATTCCACATGCAGGAAGGCGGTTTCTGGTCGATCCACGTCGATACCATCGTGACCTCGGTGCTGACGGGGCTGGTGATGGTGTTCGCGTTCTGGACCGCGACCCGTAACGCCACCTCCGGCGTGCCCGGCAAGTGGCAGGCGTTCGTCGAGATCTGCCTGGAGTTCGTCGACCGGCAGGCCAAGGACACCTACCACGGCACCAGCAAGCTGGTGACCCCGATCGCGATCACGCTGTTCTTCTGGATCCTGATGATGAATCTCATCAAGATGATCCCGGCCGACTTCATCGCGATCCCGCTGGGCTGGGCCGGCATCCACTACTGGAAGCCGGTGCCGACCGCCGACGTCAACGCCACCCTCGGCATGTCGATCAGCGTGTTCTTCCTGATGCTGTTCTTCGCGCTGCGGTCCAAGGGCGTGGGCGGCCTCACCAAGGAATTCCTGACCGCGCCGTTCGGCAAGTGGATGGTGCCGTTCAACCTGATCCTCAACATCGTCGAGTGGCTGAGCAAGCCGATTTCGCTGGCGATGCGACTGTTCGGCAACATGTTCGGCGGCGAGATCGTGTTCCTGCTGATCTGGGTGCTGGGCGGTGCCGGTATCTTCGGTGCCCTCGCCGGCGGCGCCTTCGGCCTCGGCTGGATGCTGTTCCACCTGCTGGTGATTCCGCTGCAGGCCTTCATTTTCATGATGCTGTCGATCGTGTACCTGAGCCTGTCGGAAGACAGCCACTGAGTTTCGCTTCACCCTTCATCCGTTTTTCCACCATCACCCTTAAGCAACCTCGTTCCTGGAGATCACCATGTACCTCGCCGTCCTGACCAACCTCGCCCAAGTCCAGAGCTCCACCGTCCTCGCCGTCGGCATCATGATCGGCCTGGCCGCGCTGGGCGCCGGCCTCGGTCTGGCCATCATGGCTGGCAAGTTCCTGGAGTCGGCCGCCCGCCAGCCGGAGCTGATCCCGGTCCTGCAGGTGCGCATGTTCATCACCGCCGGCCTGATCGACGCCGCGTTCATCATCAGCGTCGCCGTCGGCCTGCTGTTCGCCTTCGCCAACCCGATGGTCGGCGAGTTCGTTTCGCGTCTGCCGCAGATCGCGGGCTGATCCAGCGATCGCGGGATGCGGACGGGGCGCCTCGGTGCCCCGTTCGCGGATGAAGGCTCGGGCACGCCGCCACGGCGGCGCGTCCGCCCCCGTCAACATCGATTGAGCGAACCCCATGGAAATCGGCTTTACCATCGTTGCCCAGGCACTGGCCTTCGCCGGTCTGATCTGGATCGTCGCGACCAAGATCTGGCCGCCCCTGCTGAAGGCCATCGAAGAGCGCCAGCAGAAGATCGCCGAAGGCCTGGCCGCGGCCGATCGCAGCCAGAAGGATCTGGCGCAGGCGCAGGAGAAGGTCAATGACGCGCTGAAGGACGCCCGCACCAAGGCCAACGAGATCATCGACCAGGCCCACGCGCGCGCCAACCAGATCGTCGAGGCCGCCAAGAACGAAGCGATCGCCGAGGCCAACCGCCAGAAGGAACTGGCCCAGGCCGAGATCGAAGCCGCCGCCAACCGTGCCCGCGAGGACCTGCGCAAGCAGGTGTCGGCGCTGGCCGTCAGCGGTGCCGAAAAGCTGCTCAAGCGCGAGATCGACGCCAACGCCCACAAGGCGCTGCTCGACGAACTGGCCGCGGAGATCTGATCGATGAGCCAGGCCCTCACGCTTGCCCGTCCGTATGCCCGCGCCGCGTTCGCGATCGCGCGCGACGAAGGTACGTTCGCGCCGTGGTCGGAAGCACTGGCTTTCTCCGCGCGGATCGCCGTCGATCCGCGCGTGTCGGCGCTGCTGTCCCATCCGGGACTGAGCCAGGAGCAGGCGGTATCGCTGCTGGCGCCCGAGCCGGCGGGCGAAACCTACGCCGGCTTTCTCGGCGTGCTGGCCGCGGCGCAGCGCGTGTCGCTGCTGCCCGAGATCGCCGGTATGTACGAGCAGCTGCGCGCCGACGCCGAGCACGTCGTCAAGGCGACGGTGACCACCGCGGCCGCGCTGGAGCCGGCCGAGCTCGACAAGATCACCGCCGCGCTGAAGAAGCGCTTCGGTCGCGAGGTGGACGTCACCACCGCGATCGACGCCTCGCTGATCGGCGGCGCGGTGATCGACACCGGCGATGTGGTCATCGACGGCTCGCTGAAGGGCAAGCTGTCGCGTCTGCAGAACTCGCTCGCCCACTGAATTCACATAACAGTCCGGCCCCGGTGGCCGGCACCTAGGACTGAACGATGGCAACCACGCTCAACCCCTCCGAAATCAGCGAACTGATCAAGACCCGTATCGAGAAGGTCAAGCTGTCCGCGGAGTCCCGCAACGAAGGCACCGTGACCGGCGTGGCCGACGGCATCGTGCGCATCTTCGGCCTGGCCGACGTGATGCAGGGCGAAATGATCGAACTGCCTGACAACACCTTCGCGCTGGCCCTGAACCTGGAGCGCGATTCGGTCGGTGCCGTGGTGCTGGGCGACTACGAGCACCTGCGCGAGGGCGACGTGGCCAAGACCACCGGCCGCATCCTCGAAGTGCCGGTGGGCAAGGAACTGCTGGGCCGCGTGGTCAACGCGCTGGGCGAGCCGATCGACGGCAAGGGCCCGCTGGGCACCAGCCAGACCGCGCCGGTCGAGCGTGTGGCGCCGGGCGTGATCTGGCGCAAGTCGGTCGACCAGCCGGTGCAGACCGGCTACAAGTCGGTCGATGCGATGATCCCGATCGGCCGCGGCCAGCGCGAGCTGATCATCGGCGACCGCCAGACCGGCAAGACCGCGCTGGCCATCGACGCGGTGATCAACCAGAAGAACACCGGCATCAAGTGCGTGTACGTGGCGATCGGCCAGAAGGCCTCGACCGTCGCCAACATCGTGCGCAAGCTCGAAGAGCACGGCGCGCTGGCGCACACCGTGGTGGTCGCCGCCACCGCCTCCGAGTCGGCCGCGATGCAGTACATCAGCGCCTACTCCGGCTGCACCATGGGCGAGTACTTCATGGACCGCGGCGAAGACGCGCTGATCGTCTACGACGACCTGTCCAAGCAGGCCGTGGCCTACCGCCAGATCTCGCTGCTGCTGAAGCGTCCGCCGGGCCGCGAGGCCTACCCGGGCGACGTGTTCTACCTGCACTCGCGCCTGCTCGAGCGCGCCGCGCGCGTGTCCGAGGAGTACGTGCAGAAGTTCACCGACGGCGCGGTGACCGGCAAGACCGGCTCGCTGACCGCGCTGCCGATCATCGAAACCCAGGCCGGCGACGTCTCCGCGTTCGTGCCGACCAACGTGATCTCGATCACCGACGGGCAGATCTTCCTGGAAACCGACCTGTTCAACGCCGGCATCCGCCCGGCCGTGAACGCCGGCATCTCGGTGTCGCGCGTCGGCGGCTCGGCGCAGACCAAGATCATCAAGAAGCTGTCGGGCGGCATCCGCATCTCGCTGGCGCAGTACCGTGAGCTGGCCGCGTTCGCGCAGTTCGCCTCGGACCTGGACGAAGCCACCCGCAAGCAGCTCGAGCGCGGCCAGCGCGTCACCGAGCTGATGAAGCAGAAGCAGTACGCCCCGATGTCGATCGCCAACCAGGCGCTGTCGATCTACGCCGTCAACGAGGGCTACCTCGACGACGTGCCGGTCAGCAAGCTGCTGGCGTTCGAGGACGGCCTGCACGCCCACTTCGCCAACACCCAGGGCGAGCTGGTCGGCAAGATCAACAGCACCGGCGGCTGGGACAACGAGATCGAGGCCGCCTTCAAGAAGGGCATCGAAGAGTTCAAGACCACGGGCAGCTGGTAATTCCAGCTGCGGGAATAGGGAATCGAGAATAGGGAATCGTCAAAGCGGGTCGGCTGTGCCAATTCCCGACTCACGATTCCCCATTCCCACTAAGCGAAGCGAGCGAGTATGGCAGGCGGACGCGAAATCAAAACCAAGATCAAGAGCGTGCAGAACACCCGCAAGGTGACGCGCGCGCTCGAGATGGTCTCGGCTTCCAAGATCCGCAAGGCTCAGGACCGGATGAAGACCTCGCGCCCCTACGCGCAGGCGATGAAGCAGGTGATCGGCCACCTGGCCCAGGCCAGCACCGACTACCGGCATCCGTTCCTGGTCGAGCGCGAGCAGGTCAAGCGGGTCGGCTACATCGTGATCTCCTCCGATCGCGGCCTGGCCGGCGGGCTGAACAACAACCTGTTCCGCAAGATGCTGGGCGAAGTGCGCCAGCACCAGGACCGGGGCGCCGAGATCGACGTGGTGACGGTCGGCCAGAAGGCCTCGACCTTCTTCCGTCGCATCAAGGTCAACATGGTCGGCAGCGTCACCCACCTGGGCGACAGCCCGCACGTGGAGCAGCTGGTCGGCGTGATCAAGGTGATGCTGGATGCCTTCATCGAGGGCAAGGTCGACCGGGTGTACCTGGTCTACAACCGCTTCGTGAACACGATGACGCAGACCGCCAGCTTCGATCAGCTGCTGCCGCTGCCAGCGTCCGAGGCCCGCGTGGCCCACCACGACTGGGACTACCTGTACGAACCCGATGCCGCGACCGTGCTCGAGCACGTGATGACGCGCTACATCGAGTCGCTGGTGTACCAGGCGGTGCTGGAGAACGTGGCGTCCGAGCACGCGGCGCGCATGGTCGCGATGAAGGCGGCCAGCGACAACGCCAACAAGCTGATCGGGACGCTGCAGCTGGTCTACAACAAGGCCCGGCAGGCGGCGATCACGCAGGAAATCTCCGAGATCGTCGGCGGCGCGGCCGCCGTATAGCCGGGAATAGGGAATGGAGAATCGGGAATGGTCGAAGCAGCAGCACTTGATCTTCCCATCCCCGACTCCCGTTTCCCTATTCCCGACACAAGAATCGAACAGACATTAGTGGAGTTACCCAAATGAGTCAGGGCAAGATCGTTCAGATCATCGGCGCGGTTGTCGACGTCGAATTCCCGCGCGGCGAAGTGCCGAAGGTGTACGACGCGCTGAAGGTCGATGGCACCGCCATCACCCTGGAAGTGCAGCAGCAGCTCGGCGACGGCGTGGTGCGTACCATCGCGCTGGGCTCCACCGACGGCCTGAAGCGCAACCTGGTCGCGACCAATACCGAGCGTGCGATCTCGGTGCCGGTCGGCGCCGGCACGCTGGGCCGCATCATGGACGTGCTGGGCCGTCCGATCGACGAGGCCGGCGACGTGCAGGCGTCGGACCACTGGGAAATCCACCGCAGCGCGCCGTCGTACGAGGACCAGTCCTCGAGCACCGAGCTGCTGGAGACCGGCATCAAGGTCATCGACCTGATGTGCCCGTTCGCCAAGGGCGGCAAGGTCGGCCTGTTCGGTGGCGCCGGCGTCGGCAAGACCGTCAACATGATGGAACTGATCAACAACATCGCCAAGGCGCACAGCGGCCTGTCGGTGTTCGCCGGCGTGGGCGAGCGTACCCGCGAGGGCAACGACTTCTACCACGAGATGAAGGACTCCAACGTCCTGGACAAGGTCGCGATGGTCTACGGCCAGATGAACGAGCCGCCGGGCAACCGCCTGCGCGTCGCGCTGACCGGCCTGACCATGGCCGAGTACTTCCGCGACGAGAAGGACGAGAACGGCAAGGGCAAGGACGTGCTGCTGTTCGTGGACAACATCTACCGCTACACGCTGGCCGGTACCGAGGTGTCCGCACTGCTGGGCCGCATGCCGTCGGCGGTGGGCTACCAGCCGACCCTGGCCGAGGAAATGGGCGTGCTGCAGGAGCGCATCACCTCGACCAAGAGCGGTTCGATCACCTCGATCCAGGCCGTGTACGTGCCCGCGGACGACCTGACCGACCCGTCGCCGGCGACGACCTTCGCCCACCTCGACTCGACCGTCACCCTGTCGCGCAACATCGCCTCGCTGGGCATCTACCCGGCAGTCGATCCGCTGGATTCCACCAGCCGCCAGATGGACCCGCTGGTGATCGGCAACGAGCACTACGAGACCGCCCAGCGCGTGCAGCAGACGCTGCAGAAGTACAAGGAACTGAAGGACATCATCGCCATCCTCGGCATGGACGAGCTGAGCGAAGAGGACAAGCAGTCGGTCTCGCGCGCGCGCAAGATTGAGCGCTTCTTCAGCCAGCCGTTCCACGTGGCCGAGGTGTTCACCGGCTCGCCGGGCAAGTACGTCTCGCTGAAGGACACCATCCGCGGCTTCAAGGCGATCGTCGACGGCGAATACGACCACCTGCCGGAGCAGGCGTTCTACATGGTCGGCGCGATCGAGGAAGCGGTCGAGAAGGCCAAGAAGATGGCCGAGAAGGCCTGAGCCGGTTCTGGCCGCATGCGGCCGGACCGCTGGATCGGGAATCGGGAATCGTAAAGGCGGGCAGCGGGCGAGGGTGGGGTACAGCAGCGCGGAGGCACCAGGCCGCCCTGCCGATGCCCCACTCCCGGTTCCCCATTCCCCGCCTCACAGAGTGAGGCACCATGAGCACTATCCGTTGCGACATCGTCAGCGCCGAGCAGGAGATCTTCCGCGGTGAGGCGACCCTGGTCGTGGCGACCGGCGAACTCGGCGAGCTGGGCATCGCGCCCAAGCACGCCCCGCTGATCACCCGACTGAAGCCGGGCAAGGTGGTGGTCACCACCGCCAGCGGCGAACAGCTCGACTTCGCCATCTCCGGCGGCATCCTGGAGGTGCAGCCGCAGGTCGTGACCGTGCTGGCCGACACCGCGGTGCGCGCGCAGGACATCGACGAGGCCGCCGTGCGCAAGGCCAAGGAAGAAGCCGAGCGCATGCTGGCCAACCGCGGCGAGGCCATGGACGTGGCCGAGGCACAGCAGAAGCTGGCCGAGGCAGTGGTGCAGCTGCAGGCGCTGGAGCGCCTGCGCAGGACCGTCAAGCATTGATCCGCACCGCCGCGCCCGCGGCGGTCCGACGCAGACGCCGGCCTTGTGCCGGCGTCTGCGTTTGTGGCCCCGCCCCGCCGGTGCGCGCCCTGCAGGCGTGAGAGCTCGCCTGCCGGCGCGCCAGCGCGCACCTGTGTAAGGTGCGGGTCGTCGCTGCCCCTGCGAGGCGCCGCATCTCCTCGCGCGAGGCATCCCTCCCGTTGGCCATGGAGACACTGCAATGAACCCGTCGACCGGCAAGTGCTTGCGCCCGCGGCGTGCCCGGGCGGTGCTGTGGGCGTGGCTCCTGTGCGCCGCCGGGCCGGCGATCGCGGCCACGCCCGACCCGCTGCTGGCCCTGGTGGCAGAGCGCAATGCGCTAGGCGACCAGGTGGCGCTGAGCAAGTGGGACAGCGGCAAGCCCGTGCTCGATCCGGTGCGCGAGGCGGCGGTGCTGGACAGCGTGCGCGGCCGGGCCGCTGCGCGGGGGCTGGACCCCGCGGCCGCCGCGGCGTTCTTCGCCGCGCAGATCGAGGCCAACAAGCTGGTGCAGTATCGGTTGCTGCAGCGCTGGCGCGCCCGCGGGCAGGCCCCGGCGCTGCCCCGTCCCGACCTGGCCGCGCTGCGCATGCGCCTGGACCGTTTGCAGGACGAACTGCTGGCGGCGCTGGCGGGCAGCGAGGAGCTGCGCGCACGGCCGGACTGTGCGGCCGTCGTGTCGGCGCGCCTGGACGCCTACGCGGCCGCGCAGCGACTCGATGCGCTGCATCGCCTGGCCCTGGTGCGGGGCCTCGGCGACTTCTGCGCGCTCGGCCGCTAGCGGGGTGGCCGCGAGGTCGGCGGCGTGCGGGCGAAGCGCCGCCGACGCGCTTCCGGGCCGCCGCTACCGGTAGATCACGTAGCGGCCGAGCAGGAACGACACCACCGCCAGCCCGCCTTCGACCAGCGGCTTGACCAGCCAGGCCAGCTGCAGGCTCACCAGATGCGCGGTGGAGGCCATCAGCCAGGTGCTGATGGCGGTCAGCACGAGCCACATTGCCATGAAGCGCGCGAAGCGGTGCCAGCCCAGCCGGGCATCGCCGGCGTCGGCGAAGGTGAAGCGCCCGTTGAGCCAGAAGCCCAGCAGTGCGCCGCTGATGCGGCCGGCGATATTGCCGGGGACCGTGGGCAGGCCCGCGGCGGTGGCGGCGACGAACACGCTCCAGTCCACCAGCAGCTGCAGGGCACCGATGACGACGAACTGGCTGCCCTGGCGGAGAAGGCTCATGCGGGACCGGGGTGAGGAGAGGCCGCCATCGTACCGGCAGCGGCGCTTAAGAACCCGTTAGCGGGCGCTCCGCGGGCGAACGCGTCCTGCACGCACAGGCACTAGAATCTCTGCACCCCGCCACCGGAATGCCGATTGATGAGCCTGCCCCTGCACGTCGTGATCCTCGCCGCCGGCGAAGGCAAGCGCATGAAGTCCGCCCTGCCCAAGGTACTGCAGCCGCTGGCCGGGCGGCCGATGCTGGCGCATGTCATCGATACCGCACGCGAGCTGCAGCCGGCCGCGATCCACGTGGTCTACGGCCATGGCGGCGACCAGGTGCGCGCGGCGTTCGGCGACCAGGCCGACCTGGTCTGGTCGGAGCAGACCCGGCAGCTGGGAACGGGGCACGCCGTGCGCCAGGCGATGCCGGACATCCCGGATGCGGCCACGGTGCTGGTGCTGTATGGCGACGTGCCGCTGATCCGCAGCCAGACCCTGCTCCGGCTGCTGCACGCGCCGGGCCGCATGGCGGTGCTGGTGGCCGAGCCGCAGGATCCCAGCGGCTACGGCCGCATCGTCCGCGATGCCGAGGGCAAGGTGGCCGCGATCGTCGAGCAGAAGGATGCCGACGAGGCGCAGCGCCGCCTCCGCACCATCAACACTGGCATCGTCACCGCCGAATCCACCGCGCTGAACCGCTGGCTGTCCGCGCTGTCGAGCGACAACGCGCAGGGCGAGTACTACCTCACCGACATCTTCGCGATGGCGGCGGCCGAGTTCACGCCGGCGGACATGGTGCACGTGGCCGACCCGCAGGAAGTGGAGGGCGCCAACGACCCGTGGCAGCTGGCGCAGCTGGAACGCGCCTGGCAGCTGCGGGCCGCCCGCGCGCTGTGCCTGCAGGGCGCCCGCGTCGCCGACCCGGCGCGGCTCGACCAGCGTGGCCGCGTGCGCGTCGGGCGCGACGTGCAGATCGACGTCGACGTGGTGCTGGAAGGCGAGGTCGAACTGGGCGACGGCGTGTCGATCGGGCCGTTCGTGCGGCTGAAGGACGTGCGGCTCGGGCCCGGCACCGAGGTGCGCGCGCATTGCGACCTGGACGGCGTGGCGACCGAGGGCGCGGTGCAGATCGGCCCGTTCGCGCGGCTGCGGCCCGGCACGGTGCTGGCCGACGGCGTGCACGTGGGCAACTTCGTCGAGACCAAGAACACGGTGATGGGCGTGGGCAGCAAGGCCAACCACCTGACCTACCTGGGCGATGCGGTGATCGGCAGCAGGGTCAACGTCGGGGCCGGCGTCATCACCTGCAACTACGACGGCGTCAACAAGTCGCGCACCACGATCGGCGACGCGGCGTTCGTCGGCTCCAACGCGTCGCTGGTGGCGCCGGTGGAGATCGGCGCGGGCGCCACCATCGGCGCCGGCTCGGTGATCACGCGCGATGCGCCGGCCGGCGAACTCAGCGTGGCGCGCGCCCGCCAGACCACGATCGAAGGCTGGACGCGCCCGCAGAAGCGCCGCTGAGCCGGGCCGACGCCGCGTCCGGCGCCGGCCCAGGGATTCCATAGCGGTCGCATGGCACGCCCCGCCATTGCCCCCAGGGCCCGGCTCGCCGGCCCGTCCGGCCCGCGGCGCCGGCCGCCGCGCTCCGCGCTGCGGCATCGCAGCATCGGCAAGCCCGTTCCACCGCCCGGCCGTCGCCGCGCTGCGGTGGGCCGCGTCGCGTCGCTGCCGAAATGGGTTCGCCCGCCCTCCTAGCGCCACGGATGCGTCCGGCTGCGACCCCGGTCACGTCATCGGTGCCGGATAGACGCTATCAATGCGCGGCCACCGAATGGCCGGATGCCCCGGTCCCCCTCGCAGCACGGTGACGAATTCCCGTGCCGGCCGGTCTCAGACCCTCGTCGCGGGCCCTGGTGCAGGTGCGAAGGAGCGGACGATGCGGAAGCAATGGGCAGGGTGGGCGGTAGTGGCGTGGATGCTGTGCGGGCCGGCGACGGCACAGGCCTATCAGGTGTACCTGTCGCCGTCCGGCGACGATGCCGCCGCCGGCACCCAGGCGGCGCCGCTGCGCAGCCTGCAGGGCGTGCTGGAGAAGGTGGCGGGCGGTCCGGCCGGGGAGGACGTCGACGTGGTGGTCGCGCCCGGGACCTACAGCGGGCAGAGCGTGGTGTGGAACTACGTGGGGGCCCGGTCGATCACCTTCGCGCCACCGACCGACGCCGACGCGATGCCGGTGTTCGACGGGCAGGGCAGCGGCACCTGGTTCGCGCTGCGCGGCGCGAAGGGCAAGGCGACCGCGGTCAGCTTCATCGGCCTGCATGTGCGCAACTACTGGATGGCGATCGACCTGGGCAGTTCCAACGCGGCCAAGGACGCCAACAGCGGCAACGCGATCCAGCAGATGTATTTCGAGCGCATCGGCGGCATCTACGGCACCGGCGCGGAGAGCTATTCGTACGCGGCGGTGCGGCTGCAGAATTCCAGCGGCAACCGCATCGACGGCAATCGCTTCGAGCATGTCGAGAACACCGAGGACCGCTCGGGCTACATCCACGCGCTGTACCTGGCGCACGGCTCGGCGGACAACGTCGTGGCAGGCAATGCCTTCACTGACGTCAACGGCGACGCGGTGCGCACCCGCAACCGTTCCGACGGCACCGTGGTCGACGGCAATACCTTCGTGCGCGCCGGCAAGTACGCCGCGTTCTCGGACTGGTTCGACGCGGCCTCGGGCGAGTGCCCGTCGCAGGGCGGCCGTTTCGTCGACAACCACGTGGGCGCGGGCTACTTCGGCACGATCCCGGCGACCGCCACCACCGGCGCGGACGATGCCTGCGGGGCACTCGAATTGCCGCGCATCAGCGAGAAAGATACGGTGCGCGACTGACCCGGCAGCGCGCGGCCGCCGCCGCGCTAGGAGGCGTCGAGCGGCAGCAGCAGGGTGACGCAGAGGCCGCCGCGGGTGCGGTTCTGCAGCGAGATACGGCCACCGTGGGCCTCGACGATCTCGCGGGTCAGCGCCAGGCCCAGGCCGGTGCCGTTGCGCTTGGTGGAATAGAACGGCATCAGCGCGTTGTGCAGCACCGCCTCGTTCATGCCGCCACCGCGGTCCAGCACCTCAACCCGCAGCCAGTGCGGCAGGCGGCTCAGCCGCAGCGCCACGTCGTCGCTGGCCGGGCTGGCTTCGTGGCCGGCCTCGTGGGCGTTCTTGAGCAGGTTGAGCAGCGCCTGCTCAACCTGCGCGGCGTCGATGCGGCTGTAGAGCTCGCTCGCGTCGCCCTCCAGCCGGAACGGGATCTGCCGGCGCAGGCTGTCGAGGAACTCCTCCCAGGCGATGGTCTCCAGCAGCGGCTGCGGCAGCTTGGCGAAGCGCGCGTAGCCGCGGATGAAGCCCTCCAGGTGGCGCGCCCGCTCCTCGATGGTGCCGAACACCGATTCCAGGCGCTCGGTCTTGTGGCGCCGCACCAGTTCGGCGCCGGAGTGCGCCAGCGAGGCGATCGGCGCCAGCGAGTTGTTGAGCTCGTGGCTGATCACGCGGATGACCTTCTTCCAGGTCTGGACCTCCTGGCGCCGCAGTTCGGTGGTCAGCATGCGCACTAGCAGCAGCTCGTGGGCGCGGCCGTTGAGGTGGAACGCGCGGCGCGACAGGTGGTAGATCTGCTCGTCGTCCTCGTCCGCGCCGGTGTCCAGGTCGCCCTCCGCGTCCGGGTGTCGCACCGCGAACAGGCTGTCGCCGCCGCGCGCCAGGGCATCGCGCAGTTCCGGGGGCATCTGCAGAAGCAGCTCGTCCAGGCGCTGGCCCTCCAGCTTCCAGCCGCCGTGCAGCAGCTTGCGCGCGGCGATGTTGGAGAACGTCACCCGGCGCACGCCGTCGCCGCCGGCCGCCACCAGCAGCATCGCCACCGGCGTGTTCTGCACCATGGTGTCCAGCATCAGCTCGCGTTGCACCAGGGCGTGGCGCTGTTCGCGCAGCACGTCGCCGAGCTCGGCGTGCGCCCGCACCAGCTGCGCGAGCTCGTCGTCGCCGCGCCAGTGCACGCCGAAGTTGTACTCGCCGTCGCGGTAGCTGCTGGTGGTGCCGGCCAGGGCACGGAACAGCGAGCGCATCGGCGCGGTGGCCAGCCGCAGGGTCCACCACATCAGCGCCAGCAGCAGGATCGCCGAGACCGTGAGCACTTCCCAGCCGCGGTCCAGCCAGTAGGCGAGCAGCCATGGCGTCGCCGCCGCCAGCGCGAGCACCGGCAGCAGCCGCAGGAACAGGGCGAAGGTGAACGAGCGGCCGATCATCCGGGGACGCTCACTCGGCCTTGAGGCCGTAGCGGTCCATGCGCCGGTACAGCGCCTGGCGGCTGAGTCCCAGCTCCGCGGCGGCCTGCGCGATCACGCCCTGCGCGCGTGCGAGCGCGTCCTCGATCCGCGCGCGGTCCGGCTCGTGCGCCGGGGCGGGGCGCGATGGGGCCGCCCGCGGCAGGTTGAGGTCGGCCGCCTCGATGCGCGGGCCGCTGCCCAGCAGCTCGGCGCGGCGGATCACGTTGCGCAGCTCGCGCACGTTGCCCGGCCACGCGTGCCGCTGCAGTGCGCTGCGCGCCTGTGCCGACAGCGGACGGCCGGCCTCGAGGAAGTGCTCGGCCAGCGGCAGGATGTCGCCGGGACGCTCGGCCAGCGGCGGCAGCGCCAGCTCGACGGTGTTGAGGCGGTAGTAAAGGTCCTCGCGGAAACTGCCGTCGCGGATCATCGCGGTCAGGTCCGCGTTGGTGGCGCTGATCACGCGTACCCGTACCTGGCGCTCGCGGTTGGAGCCCAGGCGCTCGAAGCGTCCGGTCTCGAGCACGCGCAGCAGCTTCATCTGCCCGGCCGGCGACAGGTTGCCGATCTCGTCCAGGAACAGGGTGCCGCCGTCGGCGGCCTCGAACTTGCCTTCGCGGGCCTTGTTGGCGCCGGTGTAGGCGCCGGCCTCGGCCCCGAACAGCTCGGCCTCGATCAGCTCCGACGGCAGCGCGCCGCAGTTGACCGCCACGAACGGGCCGTGCCGGACGGCCGAGTTGGCCTGGAGGATCTCGGCGATCTTCTCCTTGCCGCTGCCATTGGGCCCGGTGATCAGCACCGGCAGCTCGGAGCGCGCGACCTGGCAGGCCAGGGCGATGGCCCGCTCGCTGGCCGCATCGGCGAACACCGCGCCGCGCAGGTCGTAGCGCGCGGCCAGTGCCTCGCGGCCGCGACGCTCGCGCTCGCGGCGGCGATCGAGTTCGCGCCGGGTCTCGGACAGCTCCAGCAGGTTGTTGACCGTGGTCAGCAGCTTGCGGTCGTCCCAGGGCTTGGCGATGTAGTCGGCGGCGCCGGCCTTGACCAGCTCGACCGCACTGCCCAGGTGGGTCCAGGCGGTGAGCAGGATCACCGGCAGGTCGGGGTGGCGCCGGCGGATCTGCGCGAACAGTGCCTGGCCCTCCTCGCCCGAGGTGGTGTCGGCGCTGAAGTTCATGTCCTGGATCACCAGGTCGAAGCCCTGCTCCTCCAGCCGTGCCAGCCCGGCCTGCGGCGATTCGGCGTGCTGGGTGTCGATGTCGTGCAGCGAGAACAGCACGTCCAGCGCGGTGGCGACCGCGGTGTTGTCGTCGATGATGAGAACGTGGGACATCGGCTCGGTCGTGATCAAGGGAAGGGCACGGCCGGTGGGGCGTGCCGGAGCGGCCGACGGGTCGGCCGTGGCCGGAGCATAAACCGCGCACGCCCGCCGCATCGGGATTTCTACGTCGCCGTGCGGCGCCGCAGGGGCACCGGCGCGCGGGGGCGCCGGGTGGCGGCTGCCGACGCGCCGCCTGCGGTGCCGTGGCCGCGGCCGCCGGCCGCCCACCCCTGCCCGGGGAGCGCAGGAGCGGCCATGGTGGCGCTGCGCGTCCCGCCGCCGGACGCGCGGCCCGCTCAGGCGCTGCGCGTGGCCACCGCCGGCGGGACCGCCGCGGCGCGGCGGGCGGGCCCGAGCACCGCGACCTGGCCGAGCAGCCACAGTGCCAGCGCGCCGACCGGCAGGTAGCCCAGCGGCAGCCGCGGCAGCTCGTACTGTTGCATCAGCCACAGGTTGGTGGAGTACGCCAGCAGCATGCCGATCACGATGCCGATCGTGGCGAGCAGGAAGTTCTCGGTCTGGAAATAGCGCAGGACCTGGCCGCGGGTGGCGCCCAGCGCGCGGCGGATGCCGATCTGCTTGGTGCGCTGCTGTACCCAGAAGCTGGCCAGGCCCACGATGCCCAGCGCGGTGACCACCAGCAGCAGCGCGCAGACCACCAGCAGCAGGCCGATCATGTCGCGATCCGCGCTGAAGTACTCCCTGCGGATGTCGTCGTAGGTCCGCTGCTTCAGTACCAGCCGGCTGCTGTCGATCTTGTCGAGCGCGGCGACGGCCGCCTTGAGCACCTCGCCGCGACGCGCCGGATCGGTGCGCAACAGGTAGAAGCCGCCGTTGTTGTAGTTCAGACGGATCGGCAGGATCATCGAGTACGAGCGGTTGCCGTCAGGCGCGTTGGGGCGGGTCAGTCGCTCGACCACGCCGACGACGTGCAAAGGGATCCCGCCCATGTAGACGGTCCTGCCGATGGCCGGTCCATCGGGGAAGAGCTTCCGGGCCGAATCGGCACTCAGGATCGCCGCGCTCGCCATCTGCGCCATGTCGGTGACGTTCTCCAGGTCGCTGCTGACCTGGTACTCGTCCGGCAGAAAGTCCCGCCCGGCCACCAGCTTCAGGCCGAGCGTGCGCACGGTGTCCTCGCTGGCCTGGTACATGGCCGCGGCGAGGGTCTTTTCCTGCTGGTCCGGGGTCAGGGTCAGGCTGCTGTTCCAGGACCCGTTCTGGAACGGGAGCTGGTTGGTGACCGTGGCCGTGCTGACACCGGGGATGGCGCGCAGCGCGGCGAGATCCTCGCGCGTGCGCACGTCGGCGTTGTCGTCCTTGCCGATGCCGGTCAGGCGGATCTGGACCAGTTCGTGCTCGGCGATGCCGCTGGGGAGGGTCAGATTATCCAGGCGCTGGGACACGATGAAGAGCGCGTTGCAGATGATGGCGCAGCTCAGCGCGATCTCGATGACGATCAGGGCGGCGGCGGTCCTGTGGCGCAGCAGGGTGGACAGGATGGGGCGGATTTCCATGGGATGTCCTAGGGAAGCAGGGGGCGGCGCACGTTTCCTTCGGTGGGAAGGCGTGCTTGGAAGGGGCGGGCAGACCGGGCGTCGCACGGCGCGCCACGTCCCCTCGCTGCGGCAGGCGGTGCCAGGTGGCTCACTGCGTCTTCAACTGCACGGCGGGGGTGATCTGCATCGCCCGCCATGCCGGAAGCAGGCCGGCCGCGAGGCTGGCCAGCAGCGCCAGAGCGAAGGTCAGCAGCAGCATCGTGCC
Organism: Lysobacteraceae bacterium USHLN149; assembly: GCA_037145635.1. Taxonomy (GTDB): domain Bacteria; phylum Pseudomonadota; class Gammaproteobacteria; order Xanthomonadales; family Xanthomonadaceae; genus JAATFS01. The sequence goes on along the minus strand of JBBCXB010000008.1, from coordinate 93,838 downwards.
GTCCAGGCGTGCCAGCTCGGCGTACTCGGTCGGGCGGTGGCGCACGGCCCACAGGCCCAGCTCGGCCAGGCCCAGGCCGAGCGCACCGCCGGCCAGCCCGATCGCCCCGGCTTCGACCAGGCACTGCTTGAAGATCTCCGTACGCGACGCTCCCAGCGCGCGGCGCACGCCGATCTCGCTGCTGCGGCGCAGGAACTTGGCCAGCAACAGGCCGATGGTGTTGACCAGGCAGACCAGCAGGAAGCCCAGCGCCAGCCACAGCTGCAGGCGTACGTCGCCCGGCACCACGTGGTTGTGGTCCAGCCAGTCCATCACGTTGCGGAGGCGGGTATTGGGTGGCCGCTGGAAGCGGCCGGCGGCGCGCTGCTGCACCGAGTAGTTGTCCAGGTAGGCCTTGAAGTCGCCGGCCTGCCCGGGCGTTTCCAGTTCCACCCAGTACTGGATCCAGGCGCACGGCGCATTCAGGGCCTGTGTGTCGTTGGTGGCCGTCTGGCCGAAGCAGTTGGTGCTGCCGTTGCGCCCCAGTTTGAGGTCGATGGCCGTGGAGAACGGCGCATACAGCTGTTCGTCGTCGCCGTACTTGCCCACGTTGAGGTCGTAGAAATGGGGCTGCGGCGCCCAGCGGTCGAGTACGCCGACGATGCGGAACTCGTTGCCGCCGATGCGCAGCGACTTGCCGACGCTGTCGGCGCCGCCGAACAGCTTGTCGTTCAGCACCCTGGCGATCACCACCACGTGCGCCCGCGCTTCGTCATCCGCGGCCGACCAGCCGTGGCCGTACAGGAACGGCGTGGCGAACATCGGGAAGAAGTCGGCCGAAGTCCAGCGCGCATCGATGATGAAGGGAGGCAGGGTAGTGTTCGTGCTTTCGACGGTCTCGCCACCGCCGGTCATCATCGCCTGCCGTCTGGCGTGCTTCTGCCGCAGCAGCGCTTCCGCATCGAACCGGGTCAGCTGCGCCTGCGGTTCCTCGCCCGGGTGGTAGCCGGCGGCCTCCTCTGGGTCGAGCTGCACGTAGAACAGCCGATCGCTCTTGTCCGGGATCGGATCGCCGGACAGCACATGGAACACGGTCAGCGTGGTCATGCTGGTGCCGATGCCCAGGGCGATCGCGAGCACCATCAGCGCGGTCAGCACGCGGTTGCGGCGGAAGCTGCGCAGGGCGAGGGTGACGTAGTAGCCGAACATGGCGCGCCCCTCAGCCGGCCAGCGTCGGGGCGACGCCGCGCGGGCGCGCCAGCACCGGCTCGCGTTCGAGGTCGGTGGCCTGCCCGTCGACGATGTGGACGTTGCGCTGCGCGCGTGCGGCCAGCTCCGAATCGTGGGTGACCATGACGATGGTGGTGCCGCGGCTGTTGATCTCCTCCAGCAGCTCCAGCACGCCCCGGGCCATCTGGGTGTCGAGGTTGCCGGTGGGCTCGTCGGCCAGCAGCAGGCGCGGTTCGCCGGCCAGCGCGCGCGCGATCGCCGCGCGCTGCTGCTGGCCGCCGGACAGCTCGGACGGATAGTGCTTCATGCGCGAGCCCAGGCCGACCTTGCCCAGTGCCTCCTCGATGCGCTGGCGGCGCTCGGCCGCGGGCAGCCCGCGGTAGCGCAGCGGCACGTCGACGTTGTCGAACAGGTTGAGGTCGGGGATCAGGTTGAAGCCCTGGAAGATGAAGCCGATCTTGCGGTTGCGCAGGCGCGAGCGCGCGTCGTCGGAGAGATGGCTCACGTCCTCGCCGTCCAGCAGGTACTGGCCGCTGCTGAAGGTCTCCAGCAGGCCGGCGATGTTGAGGAAGGTGGTCTTGCCGGAGCCGGAGGGCCCGGTGACCGCGACGAACTCGCCTTCGCGCACGTGCAGGTCGAGCGAGCGCAGCGCATGCGTCTCCACCTGCTCGGTGCGGAAGACCTTAGAGACCGATTTCATCTGCAGCATGTCAGTGCCTTTGGAAGGGAATGGGGAATGGGGAAAGGGGAAAGGGGAAAGGGGAAAGGGGACTGGAGGGCGGCAGGGCTTTTGCTTTCACGAATCCCCACTCCCCATTCCCCATTCCCGGCCTTTAATGAATCGTCACGCGCAGCGCATCGCCGAACTGGTCGCTGCCGGAGACGACCACGCGCTCGCCGGGTTGCAGGCCGGCGACCACCTCGACCTCGCCGAGGCTGCTGACGCCGAGCTGGACCGGGCGGCGCACCGCGGCGTTGCCGTCCATGACGTAGGCATAGCGCCCGCCGGACTGCTCGACGAACGGCCCGCGCTCGACCTTCAGCACGTTGCGGCGCGTGTCCATCACCACGCGCGCGCTCATGCGCTGGCTCTGGCGCAGGCCCGGCGGCTGCCTGTCGCTGAAGCGGATGCGCGCGGTGACCTCGCCGTTGACCACCTCCGGCGACACCGCCGAGATCGCACCGGCGAACGGTTCGCCGTTGCCGCTGGTCAGCTGCGCCGGCATGCCGATCGCCAGGTCGCGGGCGAAGCTCTCCGGCACCTTGATCTCGACCTCGAAGTTGGACAGGTCCACCACGCCCAGGATCGGCGCGTTGGCGGCGACCTGGGTGTGCTGCACCGCCTGGATCTGGCCGACCTGGCCGTCGAACGGGGCGCGCAGGGTGAGCGCGTCGACCTGGCGCTGCACCTCGTTCACCACCGCGCGCTGGCGGTCGGCGAGCAGGCGCTTGTTGCGCGCGTCCAGCGCGGCGCCCTGGCCCTTGAGCGTGGCGTCCTCGCGGGCATGCTGCAGCTCGATGTCGGACTTCTTCAGGGTGTCCTGGGCCTTGGCCAGCTCGACCTGGGGCACGGCGCCGCCGTCGTAGCCGCGCTGGTAGCGCTCCAGGTCGCGCGAGGCGGCCTGGCGCTCGATCCCGGCCTGGTCGGTCAGCTTGCTGGCGGTGGCACGCGCCAGGGTGGCGTCGAGTGCCGCGCGCCCGGCCTCGGCTTCCAGGCCGGCGAGGGTGGCCTGCTCCTGGGCCAGCTTGCTGCGCAGTTCCGGGCTGTCGATCACCGCCAGCGCCTGGCCCTGCCTGACTACGTCGCCGGCGACCACGCTGAGGGTGACGGTGCCGGCCGAGATCGCGTACAGCACCGGGCTGTTGGCGGCGATCACGCGGCCGTCGGCGGCGATGTCGCGCACCAGGTCGCCGCGGCCGACGGTGCCGATGCGCACGCGCTCGGCATCGAACGAGCGGCTGCCGGCACTCCACGCCGAGACCGCCCAGCCGATGCCGGCCAGCACGGCCAGCGTCGCCACGCCGGGCCACAGCCAGCGACGGCGGGTGGCGCTGGCGGCCGAAGGGGAGCGGAGAACCTGGTCCTGGGCGGAGGTGTCGCGGATCATCAGTGGGTCGCTGCGGGAAGTCGCCCAAGGCAAAGCAGATCGCGTGCCAGAGTTAAGTGGCTGAAATTAAATAAGAAATTAAGTAAATGATTTGTGTCCGGATGTCCGCGGACACTTGGGCGGACAGCTTGTCCGGTCTCGGTCAAGAGCTGGACAGGATCGGACATCGGTAAAATGGCGGTCTTTACTTCCCTGGGTGGCTGAGCCTATGTGCGGCATCGTTGGTGCGATCGCGGATCGCGACGTGGTTCCCGTCCTGATCGAAGGCCTCAAGCGCCTGGAGTACCGGGGCTACGACTCTTCCGGGGTCGCCGTGCTCGACGACGGGCGGATCCGCCGCGTGCGCCGCACCGGGCGGGTGGCCGAGATGGCGGCCGCGGCCGCGGCCGAGCACCTCGGCGCGGCGATCGGCATCGGCCATACCCGCTGGGCCACCCATGGCGGGGTCACCGAGGCCAACGCGCATCCGCACCTGAGCCACGGCGTGGTCCTGGTGCACAACGGCATCATCGAGAACCACGAGCAGCAGCGCGAGCGCCTGGCCGCCCTCGGCTACCGCTTCGAGTCGCAGACCGACACCGAGGTCATCGCGCACCTGATCCACCACCACCTGGCCGAGAGCGGCGATCTGCTGGCGGCCCTGCAGCGCACCGTCAAGCAGCTGACCGGGGCCTACGCGCTGGCGGTGATGAGCGAATCCGAGCCGGACCGCTTCGTGTGCGCGCGCATGGGCTGCCCGCTGCTGGTCGGCGTGGGCGAGGGCGAGAACTTCGTCGCCTCCGACGTGTCGGCGGTGGTGCAGGCCACGCGCCAGGTGATCTTCCTGGAAGAGGGCGACACCGCCGAGATCCGCCGCGACGGCGTGCGCATCTTCGATGGCGCCGACCAGGCGGTCGAACGCCCGCTGCACCTGTCCGACGTGTCCCTGGCCTCGCTGGAGCTGGGTCCGTACCGCCACTTCATGCAGAAGGAGATCCACGAGCAGCCGCGCGCGATCGCCGACACGCTCGAGGCCGCGATCGACGCGGCGGGCTTCCCGGCCTCGCTGTTCGGCGCCGGCGCCGAGCCGGTGCTGCGCGGCATCGAGGGCGTGCAGATCCTGGCCTGCGGCACCAGCTACTACGCCGGCCTGACCGCGCGCTACTGGATCGAGGCGATCGCCGGGCTGCCGTGCAGCGTGGAGATCGCCAGCGAGTACCGCTACCGCGCCGCCTATGCCAACCCGCGGCACCTGATCGTCACCATCTCCCAGTCCGGCGAGACGCTGGACACGATGGAGGCGCTCAAGTACGCCAAGTCGCTGGGCCACCGCCACACGCTGTCGATCTGCAACGTGCCCGAGAGCGCGATCCCGCGCGCCAGCGAGCTGGTCTGCTACACCCGCGCCGGGGCCGAGATCGGCGTCGCCTCGACCAAGGCCTTCACCACCCAGCTGGCCGCGCTGTTCCAGCTGGCGGTGGTGCTGGGCAAGCTGCACGGCCGCGTCGGCGACCGCGACGAGGCCGAGTACCTGGAGCAGCTGCGCTACCTGCCGGGCAGCCTCCAGCACGCGCTCAACCTCGAGCCGCAGATCCAGGCCTGGGCCGAACGCTTCGCCGCCAAGGAGAACGCGCTGTTCCTCGGCCGCGGCCTGCACTACCCGATCGCGCTGGAAGGCGCGCTCAAGCTGAAGGAGATCTCCTACATCCACGCCGAGGCGTACCCGGCCGGCGAGCTCAAGCACGGGCCGCTGGCGCTGGTGGACGCGACCATGCCGGTGGTGGTGATCGCGCCCAACGACCGCCTGCTGGAGAAGGTGAAGTCCAACATGCAGGAAGTGCGCGCGCGCGGCGGCGAGCTGTTCGTGTTCGCCGACCAGGACAGCCATTTCAGCGAATCGGAGGGCGTGCACGTGATCCGCACGCCGCGCCATGCCGGCCTGCTGTCGCCGGTGGTGCATACCATCCCGGTGCAGTTGCTGGCCTACCACACCGCGCTGGCGCGCGGCACCGACGTGGACAAGCCGCGCAACCTGGCCAAGTCGGTCACGGTGGAGTAGCCGCGCAGGCGGCAGCGCAGGCAATGCATACGCCCCGGAGGGCGCCAGTGCTCGACCTGGCGCCCTCCGGGGCACGGCTTCCTGTCATGCGGCTTCGGCGCGCCCTTGCCCGCTCCATCGGCCATGCGGATCGACGACTTCGGCGCGGCCGCCGGCGCGGGCGGCCAGGGCGCGCGCCGTGCCTGCGTCACAGTGCGGCGGCGGCCCCGGGCGAACTGATCCTGATCAGTGCGCCCGCTTGTCGCAGGCGGTTATGGTGAGGACACGGGCGGGAGGGGCCCCACGTTTCCGTTAGCCGTTCCAGAGGATCCGACGATGTTCACCCGCATCAAGGCGATGTTCCGCTACTTCAACGACGCCGTGCCCTTCCGGCTGGTGCCGGCCCTGGTCACCACCGCGGTGCTGATCGGCCTGCTGCTGATTCCCTGTCCCGAAGGGCTCACGCCTAAGGCCTGGGGCCTGGTGGCGATCTTCCTGACCACCATCGTGGCGATCATCCTCAAGGTGATGCCGATCGGGGTGATGGCGATGATGGCGATCGTCATCGTGTCGCTGTCGCAGGTCACCTCCACCTCCTCCAAGGGCGCCATCGCCGACGCGCTCGGCAGCTTCTCCAGCCCGCTGATCTGGCTGATCGTGGTCGCGATCCTGATCTCGCGCGGCCTGAAGAAGACCGGGCTGGGCAACCGCCTCGGCCTGATGTTCATCTCGGTGCTGGGCAAGCGCACCGTGGGCATCGGCTACGGCCTGGCGATCTGCGACCTGGTGCTGGCGCCGTTCACGCCCAGCAATACCGCCCGCGGCGGCGGCATCGTGCACCCGATCATGAAGTCGATCGCCAACGCCTTCGACTCGGACCCGGCCAAGGGCACCCAGGGCAAGGTCGGCACCTACCTGTCGCTGGTCAACATGCACGCCAACACGATCACCTCGGGCATGTTCGTGACCGCCACCGCGCCCAACCCGCTGGTGGTGGACTACGTGGCACGGGTGACCAACCAGAGTTTCCACCTGTCCTGGACCACCTGGGCGCTGTGCATGCTGCTGCCGGGCCTGGTGTGCCTGCTGGCGATGCCGCTGGTGGTGTACCTGCTGTCGCCGCCGGAGATGAAGGCCACGCCCAACGCGATCGACTACGCGCGCGGCGAACTCCAGCGCATGGGCCCGCTGTCGCCGAAGGAGAAGGTGATGATGGGCACCTTCGGCCTGCTGCTGGTGCTGTGGGCCAACGTGCCGGCGATGCTGTTCGGGCCGGCGTTCACGCTCGATCCCACGGTGGTGGCCTTCCTCGGCCTGTTCGTGCTGATCATCACCGGCACCATCGACTGGGACGACGTGCTGTCGGAGAAGAGCGCGTGGGACACGCTGGTGTGGTTCGGCGCGCTGGTGATGATGGCCGAACAACTGAACAAGATCGGCGTGATCACCTGGTTCTCGGACAACATGCAGGGCGCGATCGTGGCCAGCGGCATGAGCTGGCAGTGGGCTGCGACGCTGCTGGTGGCGCTGTTCGTGTTCTCGCACTACATGTTCGCCAGCACCACGGCGCATGTCAGCGCGATGATGCTGGCGTTCCTGAGCGTCGGCGTGCAGCTGGTGCCGCACGAGTACGCGGTGCTGTTCCTGCTGATGATGACGGCCGGCTCGACCATCATGATGACGCTGACGCACTACGCCACGGGCACCTCGCCGATCATCTTCGGCAGCGGCTACGTCAGCCTGGGCAACTGGTGGCGCACCGGCTTCGTGCTGTGCGTGTTCGAACTGGCGGTGTACGCGGTGGTCGGCGGCCTGTGGTGGAAGCTGCTGGGCTTCTGGTGAGGCCTGCGCCGGCGCGCGGTGCGCGCGTCCGGCGGAACGGGCGGCGCGGCCGTCGCGTCCCCGGCGCCGCCGGATCAGCCTCGCCGCCGGCGGCGGCGCCGATCCGGCGGCAGTCGTTCACTTTGGGGTATGCAGCCGCAGCTGCGCGCTGTAGCGGTGCACCAGCTCCAGGTGCATCTCCGCATAGACGGTGTCGGTGAACTGGGTGGCCATCGGCGAGGCGGCCGCCAGGCGCGCGGCCTCGGCGCGCGCCTGGTCCAGGTGCGCATCGCGCACCGCCAGGTCAGCCATGACGATGACCTTGTCCGGCTGCACCTCGGCATAGCCGCCGGACACGTAGACCTGCAGCGGGGCCTCGCCGCCGGCGGGGTGGATGTGCACCATGCCCTCGCGCAGGATCGACAGGATCGGCACGTGCCGCGCCATCACGCCGAAGCGGCCTTCGCTGCCGGGCAGGCTGACCTCGCGCACCTCGCCGCTCCACTGCTCGCCGGTCAGGCTGATGATCTGCAGCGCCAGCGGCTGCGCGTGCTCGGCCACCGCGGCGGGCAGCTCGTTCTTTTCCGGTTCCGTGGCCATCGTGGGGATTCGCTCCTTGGGGGGAAGGCCGCCCAGCTTAGCCAACGCGGGGCCGGCGCGACTTGACCGTCGTCAAGGCGGTTCAGTCCTCGCCGATGTCCTCGTTCCAGATCTCCGGGTGGGCGGCGATGTAGCCGCCGAGCAGGTCCACGCATTCCTGGCTCTGCAGGTCCACCACCTTGACGCCGTTCTCGCGCAGCCAGTCGATGCCGCCGCGGAAGGTCTGCGACTCGCCGACCACCACGGTGCCGATGTTGAACTGCCGCACCAGCCCGCTGCAGTACCAGCACGGCGCCAGCGTGGTCACCATGAGGGTGTCGGCGTAGCGGCGCTGGCGGCCGGCCTTGCGGAAGGCGTCGGTCTCGCCGTGCACCGACGGGTCGCCCTCCTGCACGCGGCGGTTGTGGCCGCAGCCCAGCAGCCGGCCGTCGGCGTGGTACAGCGCCGCGCCGATCGGGATGCCGCCCTCGGCCAGGCCCTGGCGGGCTTCGGCGATGGCGGTGTCGAGCAGGGCGCGGTAGTCGGGCGTGGAGAGCATGCGGGAACTCGTGCGGGGGACAGGCCTCCATCTTGCGCAGGCGGCGTCGCGCTGTCACCTGTGCTGCGCTCAGGCGGGGCGGTACTCGAACCGCGCGAAACCGGCACCGAGCCGCGCCAGGTCGCGCGGCGGCGGCGTCGGGCCGGCAGCGTCGCGGCACTGCTGCAGCGCCCAGTGGCGCACACCGGCACCGGCCAGGCCGTCGGCCAGCGCCTGCAGCTCGGGTTCGGGGTACAGCGCCGGCGACCAGGTGGTGCGACATTCGTAGGGGGTGGTGCCGGCTACCAGCAAGGCCAGCGACCGTGCCACCGCCGCGGCGCCGCCGCCGGCCACGCCGGCCACGCCGGTGACGGCGGCGTGGCGGTGCAGCGGTGCCTTGATGTCCAGGCCCACCCAGTCCAGCGCGGGCAGCAGCGCGGCGAGGCGGCGCGGGTACATGCCGCCGGTGTGCAGCGCGACCTGGAAGCCGAGCGCCTTCACCGCGGCGACGGCTTCGCCCAGGCGCGGCTGCAGCGTGGGCTCGCCGCCGGAGAACACCACGCCGTCGAGCAGGCCCTGGCGGCGGCGCAGCCAGGCCAGCCATTGCGCGAACGGGATCGCCGCGCGCGTGGGGGCCGGCTGCAGGTGCGGGTTGTGGCAGTAGCCGCAGCGCCAGGGGCAGCCCTGCAGGAACGCCACCGCCGCCAATCGGTCCGGGAAGTCCAGGCTGGACAGCGGCACCCAGCCGCCCAGGCGGATCACGCCGCGGGCCCGTCGCGCCGCGCCGCGGGAACCTCCTGGAAGCAGCGGCGTTCGGCGTACTCGCCGCGCTTGCCGAGGTTGAAGCTGGCCACCGGGCGGTGGTAGCCCATCACGCGGGTCCAGACCTCGCAGCGCTGGCGCTCCTCGTCGCGCAGCGGGAAGGGAACGGGGGAGGTGGGCATGCGGGACTCCTGGCGGTTCGGAAGGGTCGGGGGGAAGGGGCAGGGGGATCAGGCGGCCAGGCCGCGCGCGGCCAGCAGCGCCTGGTCGCAGCGCGGGCAGAACGGGTGCTCGCCGGCCAGGTAGCCGTGCACCGGGCAGATCGAGAACGTCGGCGTCACGGTGAGGTAGGGCAGGCGGAAACGGGTCAGCGAACGCCTGACCAGGTCGCGGCAGGCCGCCGCGCTGGACAGGCGCTCGTTGAGGTACAGGTGCAGCACGGTGCCGCCGGTGTAGCGCGATTGCAGCGCCTGCTGCAGTTCCAGCGCCTCGAACGGGTCGTCGGTGAACCCGGCCGGCAGCTGCGAGGAATTGGTGTAGTACGGCTGCGCCGGGGTGCCGGCCTGCAGGATGTCGGGCCAGCGCCGACGGTCGGCGCGCGCGAAGCGGTAGGTGGCGCCCTCGGCCGGGGTCGCCTCCAGGTTGTACAGGTGGCCGGTGCGCTCCTGCGCGTCGGCCAGGCGGGCACGCAGGTGGTCGAGCAGGCGCAGCGCGAAGGCCTGGCCGTCGGCGCCGGTGATGTCGCCGGTGTCGCCGCCGAAGTTGCGGATCATCTCGTTGATGCCGTTCACGCCCAGCGTCGAGAAGTGGTTGCGCAGCGAGCCGAGGTAGCGCCGGGTGTACGGGTACAGGCCGTCGTCGAGCAGTGTCTGCACCGCCTCGCGCTTGATCTCCAGGCTCTGCACGGCCAGGTCCACCAGCGTGTCCAGCCGCGCATACAGCCCGGCCTCGTCGCCCCGGTGCAGGTAGCCCAGGCGTGCGCAGTTGAGCGTGACCACGCCCAGGCTACCGGTCTGCTCGGCGCTGCCGAACAGGCCGTTGCCGCGCTTGAGCAGTTCGCGCAGGTCCAGCCGCAGGCGGCAGCACATCGAGCGCACCATGCCGGGGTCGAGTTCGGAGTTGAGGAAGTTCTGGAAGTACGGCAGCCCGTATCGGGCGGTCAGCTCGAACAGGCGCTCGGCATTGTCCGATTCCCACGGGAAGTCGTCGGTGATGTTGTAGGTGGGGATCGGGAACGTGAACACCCGGCCCTTGGCATCGCCGGCGGCCATCACCTCCAGGTAGGCGCGGTTGATCAGGTCCATCTCGGCCTGCAGCTCGCCGTAGCGGAACGGCATCGGCTCGCCGCCGATCAGCGGCACGTGCTCGCGCAGGTCGGCCGGGCATACCCAGTCGAAGGTGAGGTTGGTGAACGGGGTCTGGGTGCCCCAGCGCGAGGGCACGTTGAGGTTGTAGATCAGCTCCTGGATGCACTGGCGCACCTCGGCGTAGTCGAGCCTGTCCTTGCGCACGAACGCGGCGAGGTAGGTGTCGAACGAGGAGAACGCCTGCGCGCCGGCCCATTCGTTCTGCAGCGTGCCGAGGAAGTTGACGATCTGCCCGATGGCCGAGGACAGGTGCCGTGGCGGCGCCGCCTCCACCCGCCCGGGCACACCGTTGAGGCCTTCCTCCAGCAGCGCGCGCAGCGACCAGCCGGCGCAGTAGCCGCACAGCATGTCCAGGTCGTGGATGTGCAGGTCGGCGTCGCGATGGGCCTGGCCGATCGCGGCCGGGTACAGCCGCGACAGCCAGTAGTTGGCGGTGAGCTTGCCGGCGGTGCCCAGGATCAGCCCGCCCAGGGAATAGCCCTGGTTGGCGTTGGCGTGCACCCGCCAGTCGGCGCGGGTGAGGTATTCCTCCACCGCCGCGACCGCGTCCACCTGGGGGCGCTCGCGGGCGGGATGGCGGGTGAATCGGTCGGCGAAATCGGGCATCGGGCAAGCGCTCCACAAGATGTTGTGGAATGTTGCCATCGGACCACTAGATGCGGTTTGACCTGGGTCAAGCCGCAGGCGATTTGCCGGCGCCCGGCGGCCGCGGTGGACGCGCGCTCAGCGCGGGGCGGGCGCGTCCCCGGCCGCGGAGGCGGTGTCGATCGCCACCACCACCGACATGCCCGGGCGCAGCCGCCGCGCCAGCGCCTGGCCGGGATCGATGCGGATGCGCACCGGGATGCGCTGGGCGATCTTGACGAAGTTGCCGGTGGCGTTGTCGGCCGGCAGCACGCTGAACTCCGAGCCGGCGGCCGGCGAGATCTCCTGCACGCGGCCGGTCAGCCGGGCGTTGTCCAGCGCGTCGACGCTGAAGCGGGCGCGCTGGCCGATGCGCACGTTCGCCATCTGCGTCTCCTTGAGGTTGGCCACCACCCACAGCGTACCGGGCACCAGCGCCATCAGCTGGGTGCCGTTGGTGACGTAGGCCCCCTCGCGCACGCCGAGCTGGCCGAGCTGGCCGTCGCGCGGGGCCACGATGCGGGTGTTGTCCAGGTTGATCTGCGCCAGCCTGACCGCGGCCTCGGCGCTGGCCACGGACGCCTCCAGCACCGCGCGGTTGACGGCGACGCTGCGCGCGCTCTCCTGCGACGCCAGCAGCGCGGCCTGCGACTGCGCCACGCCCGCCTGGGCCTGCGCGTTGGCGGCGAAGGCGGTGTCGCGGTCCTGTGCGGACACCAACTGCTGGCCGGCCAGCTGCTCGGCGCGGCGGTAGGCCGCGCGGGTGCGGTCGCGCAGCGCCTGGTTGCTGCTGACGGTGGCGCGGCTCTGCGCGATCCCGGCCGCGGCACTGCGCTTCTGCTGTTCCCAGTTGGCGAGGTTGGCCTGCGCGGTCTGCAGCTGCGCGCGCGCCTGGTCCAGTTGCTGCTGGTAGATGCGGTCGTCGATCTTCACCAGCAGCTGGCCTTGCCGCACCTGCTGGAAATCCTGCACCGGCACCGCGGTGACGTAGCCGCTGACCTGCGGCGAGATCAGCGTCACCTGGCCGCGCACCAGCGCGTTCTCGGTGTTCTGCAGGGTGCTGGTGAACGGCGGCAGGCGCCAGGCGTACAGCACCAGCGCCGCGCCGGTGAGCGCCAGCAACGCGAAGCCGACGATGCCGGCCACACGGCGCCGGCGGCGGCGCGACGTGTCGGGATCGGGGACGGCGGTGTCGGCGGGTGTGCTCATGGGCGGGCGGGTTCGGCAGGAGGGGCGGCGGGCGGGGCGGGGGCACGGCGCAGGCGCCGCGACAGCAGGTTCCACAGGATCCAGGCCAGGGTGGCGATGGCGATGTAGCCGATCACCCGGAAGACGTCGTTGTAGGCGAGCACGTTGGCCTCGCGGGTCGCCACGCTTCCCAGCGTGCGCAATGCCTGGGCCTGGCGCAGCGTGGCATCGCCGACGCTGTGCCCGTAGACCGAGGCATAGGCCTGCACGCGCGCGCTGACCTGCGGGTCGGACAGCACCAGGTGGCCGACCAGCTGGCTGGAGTGGAACTTCTCGCGCGCCACCTGCAGGGTGCCGAGGAAGGCGCTGCCGAGCAGGCCGCCCATGTTCTGGGTCATGCCGAACAGCACGACGAAGCTGATCAGGTTGCGCGGCTGGGTGATCACCCGGCCCAGCCCGGCCAGCATCGCCGGGCCCACGAAGAAGGTGCTGCCGAACGCGAGCAGGAACTGGCTGACGTACATCTGTTCCGGCCGGGTGAGGCTGGTGGCGCGCGCATCCATGAAGCAGCCGATGCAGATCGCGGTCACCGCCACCACCAGGTGCTCGGCGATGTGCCGGGGGTTGATCAGCCACGCGCTGGCCGCCACGCCGCAGACCGCGCCCAGCAGCATCAGCGCGAACAGCGTGTGCATCTGCTCGTTGGCCAGGCCCAGGGTCTGGAAGAAGCCGATCGCGCCGGTGCTCTGCTCGGACAGCACCAGCCGGATCAGCAGGATCGCCACCGCCAGCCGCAGCATGTCCGCGCTGGCCAGCCAGCGCGTGTTGATCATCGGGTTGCGGCGGTGGTGTTCCAGCAGCGCCGCCGCGGCCAGCAGCACGATCGAGCCGGCCAGCACCACGCCCAGCCACGGCGTGCTGGTCCACCACAGCAGCCGGCCCAGCGACAGCACCGCGGCCAGTCCGGCCGCGCCGGTGGCGAACAGCAGGAAGGTGAGGGCATCGAGCTTCTCGAACACCCGGTAGCGATCGCTGGGCGGCAGCTTCAGCGCCAGCACGCAGGCCAGCGCGAACACCGCCAGGCCCAGCTCGAACAGGTACAGCCCCTTCCACTCGCCGAATTCCAGCAGGTCGGTGGAGAACACCCGCGCCAGCGGCAGCGCCAGCTGGCTCAGGCCCAGGCCGGTGGCCACCGCCTTGAGCCGGTGCCGTGCCGGGAACGCCTGGATCAGGTAGTACAGCCCCAGCGAGCTGAGCGCGGCGCCGACCAGCCCGTGCGCGGCGCGCACCGCGATCGCCGAGCCCAGGCTGTGCACGAACAGGTGGGCGAAGGCGATCGCCGCGTACAGCGCCAGGAAGATCTCGGTGAAGCGGCGCAGCCCGAACTGCTGGCGGAACTTGACCAGGATCAGGTTGGCCGAGACGTTGGTCATCACGAACGCCGCCGGCAGCCAGGCCATCTCGGTGGCATACGCGCCCAGCGTGCCCTGCAGGTAGGTCAGGTTGGCGGTGACCAGCGCATTGCTGAGCCCGCCGGTGAGCGCCACCACCACGCCGACCAGGCCGTACTGGATGCGCCGGCGCGTGGGGTGCAGCGGGGTGGAGGCCGAGCCGGGCAGTGTCGGCCTCTCGTGCGGCTGCCAGTCGCGCAGGGCGTACTTGTCGCTCACGGAGGGTTCGGACGCCGGGCTCGGGGGGACTGCGACCGATTGTGTCATGCGCCAGTCACGGCGGCGTCAGCAGCCGGGCCCCGGCGGTGCGATAATCCCGGGCATGAGCGAATCCCCCTATACCTCCGGCACCACCCACTTCGGCTTCCGCAACGTCGCCGCCAAGGACAAGCAGAAGCTGGTCGGCGAAGTGTTCACCTCGGTCGCGCGCAGCTACGACCTGATGAACGACCTGATGAGCCTCGGCGTGCACCGGGCCTGGAAGCGCTACTTCGTCGCCACCGCCCAGGTGAAGCCGGGCGACCGCGTGCTCGACCTGGCCGGCGGCACCGGCGACATCGCGGTGCTGCTGCGCGACCGTGTCGGCAGCGACGGCGAGATCGTGCTGGGCGACATCAATGCCGGCATGCTCTCGGTCGGTCGCGACCGCCTGACCAACCGCGGTCTGGTGGCCGGGTTGGACTACGTGCAGTGCAACGCCGAGGCGCTGCCGTTCCCGGACCAGAGCTTCGACCTGGTGACGATCTCCTTCGGCCTGCGCAACGTCACCGACAAGGACGCCGCGCTGCGCGAGATGTACCGCGTGCTCAAGGTGGGCGGCCAGGCGCGGGTGCTGGAGTTCTCCGAGGTCACCGCCGACTGGTTCAAGCCGATCTACGACTTCCATTCGTTCCAGGTGCTGCCGCGGCTGGGCAAGCTGTTCGCGCGCGACGCCGACAGCTACCAGTACCTGGCCGAGAGCATCCGCAAGCACCCGCCGCAGGACGCGCTCAAGGGCATGATGGGCGAGGCCGGCTTCGCGCGCTGCCACTACAAGAACCTGACCGGCGGCATCGTGGCGATCCATTCCGGCTACAAGGTCTGAGGGCCGGGAATCGGGCGCGGGGGATTCAGCAAGGCGTAGCGGGCGCCGCGGGGTTCCCGGGCCGGCGCGGCTTCAAGGCGGGCGGGCTCCGGTAGAATCGACGGGTTTTCCCGACCCTGGTCTGCCCATGCGCTCCCCGATCCTGTTGTTGTCCCTGGCCATGGCGGTCGCCACGGCCGGCTGTTCGAAAGAGGCCTCGCCGCCCGCGTCCGCTCCCGCTCCCAAGGCCGCCGCCCCCGTGAACGCTCCTGCCCGCAGCCACGACGAGAGTTCCTACGCCCAGCCCGAGCAGGTCGTCGTCAAGGACCTGGCGCTGGACCTGAAGGTCGACTTCGACAGCAAGCAGATCGGCGGCACCGCCACCTACACGCTGGACTGGAAGGACCCGGCCGCCACGCAGCTGGTGCTCGACACCCGCGAGCTGACCATCGAGCAGGTGCAGGCCGACGACGGCAAGGGCGCGCTGGCGCCGCTGCAGTACGCGCTGGCCCCGGCCGACAAGGTGTTCGGCAGCAAGCTGACGATCGAGACGCCGACCCGGCCGGCCAAGGTCCGCATCCGCTACCACACCGCGCCCACCGCCTCAGGCCTGCAGTGGCTGGAGCCGGCGATGACCGAGGGCAAGCAGCTGCCCTTCATGTTCAGCCAGTCGCAGGCGATCCACGCCCGCAGCTGGGTGCCGCTGCAGGACACCCCGAGCGTGCGCTTCACCTACAGCGCGCACGTGACCTCGCGTCCGGACGTGATGGTGCTGATGAGCGCCGACAACGACCCCAAGGCGGCGCGCGACGGCGACTACTCGTTCAAGATGCCGCAGCCGATCCCGTCCTACCTGCTGGCGATCGCCGCCGGCGACCTGGTGTTCAAGCCGATCTCGGCGCGCTCGGGCGTCTGGGCCGAGCCGGCGATGGCGGACAAGGCCGCCAAGGAGTTCGAGGACACCGAGAAGATGATCGGCGCCGCCGAGCAGCTGTACGGCCCGTACCGCTGGGGCCGCTACGACATGCTGGTGCTGCCGCCGTCGTTCCCGTTCGGCGGCATGGAGAACCCGCGCCTGACCTTCGCCACGCCCACCGTGATCGTCGGCGACAAGTCGCTGGTGTCGCTGGTCGCGCACGAGCTGGCGCACAGCTGGTCCGGCAACCTGGTGACCAATGCCAGCTGGAAGGACATCTGGCTCAACGAGGGCTTCACCACCTACGTGCAGGCACGCATCACCGAGGCGCTGTACGGCCAGGAGATGGCCGAGATGGAGCGCGAGATCGACCAGACCGACCTGCTGGCCGAGGTCAGGGACATGAGCCCGGCCGACCAGGCGCTGGCGCTGCCGCCGCTCAACACCCGCGACCCGGACGAGGCGCTGAGCAGCGTGGCCTACGTCAAGGGCGCCTGGTTCCTGCAGTTCCTGGAGCAGCGCTTCGGGCGCCCGGTGTTCGACCTGTTCCTGCGCGGCTGGTTCGACGACCATGCGTTCCAGAGCGCCACGACCGACCAGTTCGTCGATTACCTGAAGAAGCACCTGCTGCCGAAGAACCCCAGCGCGGTCACCGCCGCCGAGCTGGATGCCTGGCTGAACCAGCCGGGCATCCCGGCGTTCGCGCCGAAGGCGCGCTCGCGCAACTTCTCGATCGTGGACACCGCACGCATCGCCTGGAGCGGCAGCGGCCAGCTGCCGAGTGCGCAGGTCACCAGCGAGTGGGGCACCCAGGAATGGGTGCACTTCCTCAGCGGCATGGGCGCCACGCTCAAGCCCGAGCAGCTCAAGCAGCTCGACGAGGCCTACCACTTCACCGGCACCCCCAACGGCGAGATCGCGATGCGCTGGTACCCGCTGGCGATCCGCAGCGGCTATGCCGCGGCGCAGCCGGCGGCCGGCGAGTTCATCGAGCGGGTCGGCCGCCGCAAGCTGATCATGCCGATCTACGCCGAACTGGTGAAGACGCCCGACGGCCTGGCGTTCGCCGAGCAGGCCTTCGCCAAGGCGCGGCCCGGCTACCACCCGATCACCACGGTGTCGGTCGAGGACCTGCTGGCCAAGGCGCGCAAGGCGCCCTGAGCCTCGCATCCGCGCCTCGGCGCAGTTCACGGACGGCGGACCCAGGTCCGCCGTTCGCGTTTGCGGCGGCGCGGCGCGGACCGGCCGTGTGCCGGGACCGGGCCGCGGGGGTCCCGGCGCCGCAACCGTGCGGCGCACGCCGGGCGTCAGCGCTCCCGGCTCGCCCGCGGCAGCAATGCGGCGGCCGGGGACGCCGCGAGGCCGGCAGGTACGGGCCGCCGGGACATGTGGTGTGCATGCAGCCGTCGCGGCCGCGCCGCCGGCGCCGGCGGAGGCCAAGTGGATGGGCTGGTATCTTTCCCGTCCTGTTCGCCGCAACCGGAGTCGTCGATGAAGTACCTGCTGTTGGCCGTGCTGTGCGCGGTGTCGCTGGGCGCCTGTACCGATCGCGAGGCGCAGCGCCAGGCGCAGCTGGCCGCCGAGGCCCGGCACAAGGAGGATGCCGCCACCGCGCTGGGCAAGCAGTACGATGCCGCGCTGCAGGCGCAGAACTGGGACATGGCGCGCGCGCACGGCGCGGCGTTGCTGGAGAGCTATCCCGGCACCGCCGCGGCCACCCGCATCGAGCCCGGCTACGCCGAGGTCAAGGCCAAGGGCGAGGCCGCGCGCGAGCTTCGGCGTATGCAGGCGCTGTGGCAGTACGCCCAGGTGCCCGAGACCCGCGGCACCCAGCGCTCGGCGCTGATCGAGTCCAAGGAGCGGGTGGCGGTGGACGGCAGCGGCCCCAAGCCGGTGAGCCTGGTGTTCCGCGACCATCCGCAATGGAAGCGCCACAGCTACCTGGTGCTGCAGGCCGGTGATTTCGACTGCTACCGCGGCTGCAAGGTGCAGGTCGCCGTCGACGACGGCGCGCCGGTGGCGATGGCCGCGCACCGGCCGGACACCGACGAGGCCATCGCCATGTTCATCGACGACGACAAGGCGCTGTGGAAGAAGGCGCGCGGCGCCAGGACGCTCGGCATCACGTTCCCGGTGAAGGCCGGCGGCACCTGCACCGCGGTGTTCGAGGTGGGCGGGCTGGACGCCACCCAGATGCCGGGTTGGCATTGACCCGGCCGGCACGGTCCGGCGGCCCGCGCGGTCGCCACCGGGCGCCGCCGGCGAGCCACCGCGCGGCGGCGCCACGATGACCGCGGGCGAGGCGGCGCAGGCGCTGGCCGGCTACCGCCACTGGGTGTTCGACATGGACGGCACGCTGACCGAGGCGGTGCACGATTTCGGCCTGATCCGGCGCGAGCTCGGCATCCCGGAGGCGGACGACATCCTGCATCACCTGGCGGCGCTGCCGGCCGCCGAGGCCGCGGCCAAGCACGCCTGGCTGCTCGATCACGAGCTCGGCCTGGCGCAGGCCGCGCGGCCGGCCGCCGGCGCGGTGGGCCTGGTGCGCGCGCTGCAGGCGCGCGGCTGCCGGCTCGGCCTGCTCACGCGCAACGCGCGCGTGCTGGCGGCGCTGACCCTGGCGGCGATCGGGCTCGACGATGCGTTCGACCCGGCCGACATCGTCGGCCGCGACGAGGCCGAGCCCAAGCCGTCGCCGGCGGGGCTGCACTACTTCGTGCGGCGCTGGCAGGTGGCACCGTCGCGGCTGGTGATGGTCGGCGACCACCGCCTCGACCTGGAATGCGGCCGTGCGGCCGGTGCCCGCACGCTGCTGGTCAACGTCGCGGGCGACCCCTGGCCGGGGCTGGCGGACTGGCGGCTGTCCGACTGCGGGCAGCTGCTGGCGGGCTTGCACAACTAGCCTTCCGCCCGACCGGCCAAGGCCCGTCGGCGTGCGGCGGCGACGAGAGGCCGCCGGAGGGGCCGGCACAGCGCCTGTGTAAGGATTGGGCCCCCGAGGCCGCTAACGACCAATGGGTCCCCTCAGCGAAGCACTTTCCGCGATGCCGTTTCCTCTCCCGTGCCGGGTTCCGGGCGGCGCCGTGGCCGTGGCGGCGGGCGCCGTGCGCGTGCCCGCCCGGCGTGGCCGGGCCGGGCTGCGCTGGACCCTGGGGGTCGTGCTGGGGCTGCTGGCGTGCCTGGCGATGGCGGACCCGGCGAGCGGCGCGGCGCCCGGGTTCCAGGTGCCGCTGTCGCTGCGTTTCAGCCATCTCACCACCGACAAGGGGCTGCCGCAGGAAACCGTCTACGCGATGGCCCAGGACCGCGACGGCTACCTGTGGTTCGGCACCCAGACCGGGCTGGCGCGCTACGACGGCTACGGCGTCACCACCTTCGGCAACGACCCTGCCGACCGCCAGAGCCTGGCCGACAACTGGATCCAGGCCCTGCACACCGACGCGCGCGGGCGCCTGTGGATCGGCAACCGCCGCGGCCTGGACCGGTACGACCCGGCGACCGACCGCTTCGTGCACTACCGCCCGCCCGGCCTGGGCCGCAACGGCTCCGGCGACGGCGTCAACGCGCTGGTCGAGGACCGCAGCGGCCAGCTGTGGGTCGGCACCGGCGACGGCCTGGCCCGCTTCGACCCGGACACGGGCCGCTTCACGATGTACCGCCACGATCCCGCCGACCCGCGCAGCCTGCGCAGCGAACGGGTGTTCGCGCTCGCGCTGGACGCACACGGCGGGCTGTGGGTGGGCACCGTCGCCGGCGTGGACTACCTGCCCCCCGGCGGCGACGGCTTCCTGCACTTCCGGCTGCAGGGCGCCGCCGGCCAGCCCCGCCGCGACACCATCCGCACGCTGATGACCGAGCCGGACGGCAGCGTCTGGGTCGGCAGCCAGGGCGGCCTGGAGCACTGGCGGCTGGAGGGCGAACGCCTCCACCGGCTGCCGCTGCAGGACCCGACGCTGGCCTCGTCGTCGATCACCGCGCTGTACCGCGACCGCGGCGACATCGTCTGGATCGGCACCCAGACCGCCGGACTGTTCCGCCGCCAGGCCGACGGCCACCTGCTCCGCTACCACCACAAGCGCGCCGACCGCAGCGGGCTGTCGGACAACTACGTCTGCGCGCTGCTGCAGGATCGCGACGGCACGCTGTGGGTCGGCACCTGGAGCGCCGGCGCCAGCTGGGCCGACCTGAGCAGCGGCGGCTTCGAGCGCTACGGCATCGACCGCCCGGTACCGCCGCGCCTGAGCGGCGACAAGGTCTACGGGATCGCCGACGACGGCGCGGGCGGGCTGTGGCTGGCGTTGCGCGAGCAGGGGCTGGACCACGTCGACCTGCGCAGCGGCCAGGTGCGCAGCTACCGCCACGATCCGGCGGTGCCGGGCAGCCTGGGCAGCGACAACGTCGCCCAGGCCGTGCCCGACGGCCGCGGCCGGCTATGGCTGGCCACCGATTCCGGGCTGGAGGTGATGGACCTGGCGAGCGGGCGCTTCCGCTCGCTGGCGCTGGATTCGGGAACGTCGCTGAGCGCGGCGATCTACTGCCTGGTCGTCAGCGGCAACGACCTGTGGGCCTGCACGCGCGCCGGCCTGTACCGCATCGACCTGGGCAGCGAGCGGGTGCGCGTCTATCGCCACGACCCCGGCGACCCCGGCTCGCTCGCCAGCGACTTCACGGTCGCGGTGCTGCCGGACCGGCACGGCGGGCTGTGGGTGGCGACCTTCGGCGGCGGCCTGGACCACCTGGACCTGGCCCGCGACCGTTTCGCCCACCACCGCCAGGACACCGGGCCGGACAGCATCAGCAGCGACCGCGTGCAGAGCCTGCTGCTGGACCGCGACGGCGCGCTGTGGGTCGGCACGGCCACCGGCCTCAACCGCACCTGGCGCGAGGCGGACGGCCGCCTGCGCTTCAAGGCGTATACGCTCCGCGACGGACTCGCCGCCGATTCGATCGGCGGGGTGCTGCAGGATCGCGACGGCGGGCTGTGGATCAGCTCCACCGGCGGCCTGTCGCAGCTGGATCCGGTCACCGGGAAGATCCACAACTACACGGCCCGCGACGGTCTCGGCGACGGCGCCTACTTCGTCGGCAGCTACCTGAAGACCGCGGACGGCCGGCTGTACTTCGGCGGGGTCGACGGGCTCACCGGCTTCGATCCGCGCGACATCCGCCGCAATCCGGTGGCGCCGCACACCCTGCTCACCGACCTGAAGGTGTTCAACCGCTCGATCAAGGAACGCCGGCCGGCCGGACTGAAGCTGGACGGGGCGCTGGCCCAGGCGCGGCGCCTGCAGCTGGCGCACGACCTGTCGGTGTTCACCCTTGAGTTCTCGGCCATGCACTTCGCCGATCCGGCCCGCAACCGCTATGCCTACCGGCTGGAGGGCTTCGACCGCGACTGGATCCAGACCGACGCCTCGCGCCGCTTCGCCAGCTACACCAACCTGGACCCGGGGCGCTACGTGTTCCAGGTCAAGGCGGCCAACAAGGACGGGCTGTGGGAGTCGCCCGGCCATCGGCTGGAGATCGTGGTGGTGCCGCCGTTCTGGGGCACCTGGTGGTTCCGGCTGGCGGTGCTGCTGCTGGTGCTGGCCGCGGCGACGCTGCTGTACCGGCTGCGGGTGAGCCATCTGGAGCGGCAGGCGCGCGAGCTCGAGCGGCGGGTGGAGGAGCGCACCGGCCAGCTCGAGACGGCGCTGGCGCGGCTGGAGCAGGTCAGCCTCACCGACCCGCTCACCGGCATGCACAACCGCCGCTTCCTGCTGCAGCAGATGGACGCGGACGTGGCGCTGTGCCTGCGCCAGCCCGGCCGCGAGGACGGCGACCTGCTGTTCTTCCTGTTCGACATCGACCACTTCAAGCGCCTTAACGACCAGCTCGGCCACGCGGCCGGCGACAGCCTGCTGCGGCAGGTGGCCTCGCGGGTGCGCGCGGTCTTCCGCGAGAGCGACTACCTGGTGCGCTGGGGTGGCGAGGAGTTCCTGGTGGTGGCCCGCGGCAGCCGCCGCGCGCAGGCCGGGGAGCTGGCGGCACGGCTGTGCCGGGAGTTCGCGGCGCAGCCGTTCATCCTCGACGGCGGGCAGCCGTGGTCGGCCACCTGCTCGGCCGGCGTGGCGGCGTTCCCGTTCGTGCCGGAGGCGCCGGACACCCTGCGCTGGACCGATGTGGTGGAAGTGGCCGACCTGGCGCTGTACGCGGCCAAGGAGTCCGGGCGCGACGGCTGGGTCGGCGTGGCGGCGAGTGCGGAGGTCGACGCCGCCGCCCTGCGCGAGCGCCTGCAGCGCGCGCCGCGCACGCTGTTCGAGCGCGGCGAGCTGAGCTTCGAGACCGGCCAGGACCGCCAGCGCGTCGCCCGCCGCCTCGGCCGCCTGCGCCATCGCGCCCAGGCCTGAGCGGGCCGGCGGCCCCGCTGGTGCTGGAGTGCCCGAGGGACTGGGCTCCAGGCAGCGGACGGCGCGCGACCCGAAGCGGAGGCCCCTGGCCGTACGCCCCGGCCGCTGGTTTGCGTTTTGCCTGTTCGCTGACGCAGCTCACCGGAGCCGACAATCGCGCCGCGCTGGGCAGCCGAGGTCTAAGCCCTGCCAGCAAAAGAACTGCCTGCAGCCGGAGGCGGGTGGGCCGGTTGCCGAAACCTGGCGACAAACTTCTGGCCACACGAATCTATGGCTGCTCCCATGTCCCGCTGCACGAAGCAATCAACCACCAGCCTCCGCAGCCCTTGCAACGAGGGCCACGCTGACGCCCCTGACTGAAGTCAGTGAGGGTTCCGGTGCTTCAAGCAGCTTTCCCCGGAGGTCGGGTGTTAGACATGATTCCGAGCCGACTTGGCCTGTAATGACTAGGGATCAACGCCGCGCGACCAGAAGCTCCAATGCCGTTTGCTCAATGCGGATACGGACACCTCTCTCCGTCCAAAAATACCCCCTCCTGAGCTTTTAAACGGGCAAAAGCTTCTGATTCGTGGAGGAGTAACTCCCTGGATAGATCAAGTGGATCTTGCGCTTCACAAAATTGCGCAGGCCCCAACGGTTCCAGGCAACTAAATATGTACTGGCATCGAGGCATATGGAAGCTGGATGTGACAATCAGGTAGTCGCGGCTGCCTCGTGCCTTAGTAAACTCCAGGATCATCCGAACATCCTCGACGGTATTCGAACTCAGTAAGTCATCGGGTCTGGCGGGATCAAACGACCCGCCAGACGTACGCAGATACCTGTGCACCCATTCACGGTGGGCCGTATCTGTCACATTGAAATGTTCCCCGAATCCCCCGGTCGCGAGGATCGTCGAGTTCGCGTGACGCTGCTGAAGCCTGAGGGCAGCATCAATCCTGTTGATCGATATCGATGAGAGATCACCAGCAGGCCCGTTGGGCGAGCCAAGGATAAAAATCAACTTCGTCATCAAGAACCTCTTGCAGGATATGGCCCCTCTAAGGTGAGCTCTCCTTGCCAAAGAGCCTCGGAGCTTTCCGGTCAGCTGATGAGTTTCGCCTGGCAGGTTATCGTGGCCACTTCAGTGCCGTTCCGTCCGTCTCACTGACTTCACTGTACTTGGCGGACCGACTCGTAAAGCGGCTGCACTTCAAAGTTCATAGCGTTTCCAGGCGGCTGAGTAAATCAGGTCGGGTTGGTGCCTCGATTGTGTGCTTGGGAGCGGCCCGCGGGTGCCGGGGCAGGGCACGCCGTAAACCCGTTTCTGGGAACTCTTCCACGCGCCCTGTGCTGGAAGGTCCTGCCCCGGCACCCGCGGACCCCTCTGCACAGAGCGCCGATTGGGCGGAACGAAAGGCGCTGCTTCCGAACCGCCCATGTTCTGCCGGCTCTGGTGGCGGACAGTCAAACTGCCAAAATGTAGGAGCGAGGTGCTAACAGCCAACAGCCAAAGGCCAGAAGCAGAAGCCAGAAACCGACTGCCTTCAGTCAATGGCTGATGACCTGGGCCTTGCAAGGCAGTCCGGCTTTACGGCGACAGGACTGCATGGCTGCATGAAGCATCCGCCAGTTGTCCTCCCGCAGCCCTTGCAACGACTGGCCGAGGCGTCAGTGTGGCCGAGGATGGGCGGAGAGCGGCACTCCGGAGGCGCCGGGGCGGCGAGTCGGACAGGATGTCGCCCGAGCCGGGGAGCCTGTCCCCGGTCACGCTGGCGCCCCCTGCCGAAGCCCGCCGTCGTGCCGCGCCCGGGGCAGCGCGCTAGCGGGCGGGCCGGGCCGGCGCCTGGCTTGCCCGCCGTCGATCTGGCTGCCCTTGTGTGCCCTGGGGCTGCGCAGGGCAGGGCAGGCTGCCTACAGCGCGTAGCCGAACTGCTGCTTGAACTGGTCGTTGAACTCGGCGAAGTCGAAGCGCTGGTTCTGGGTGCCGGGGTGCTCGACCTTCAGCGCGCCCATCAGGTTGCCCATGCGGCCGATGGTCAGCCAGTCGCAGCCCTTCTGGATGCCGAAGATCAGCCCGGCGCGGAACGCGTCGCCGCAGCCGGTGGGGTCGACCACGCGGCGCTCGTGCGCCGGCGGGATGTCGTAGGTCTTCTCCGGCGTATGCACCAGCGCGCCCTTGGGGCCCTGGGTGGTGATGTAGGCCTGCACCCGCGAGACGATGTCCTTCTCGTTCCAGCCGGTGCGCTCCTGCAGCAGGTTGGACTCGTAGTCGTTGACCACCACGTAGTCCGCCTGCTCGATGAACGCGCGCAGCTCCGGGCCGTTGAACAGCGGCATCGCCTGGCCGGGATCGAAGATGAAGGGCACGCCGTCGGCGGCGAACTCCTCGGCGTTCTGGATCATGCCCTCGCGCCCGTCCGGGCCGACCAGGCCCAGGGTCACCCCGGGCACGTCCTTCACATGGTTCTCGTAGCTGCGCATCATCGCGCCGGGGTGGAACGCGGTGATCTGGTTGTTGTCGTGGTCGGTGGTGATGAACGCCTGCGGCGTGAACAGGTCGTCGATCACCTTCACCCGCGACAGGTCGATGCCCAGCGACTCGAAATGCTCGCGGTACGGGCCGAAATCCTGGCCCACCGTGCCCATCGGGATCGGCTGGCCGCCCAGCAGGTGCAGGTTGTAGGCGATGTTGCCGGCGCAGCCGCCGAACTCGCGGCGCATGCGCGGCACCAGGAACGACACGTTCAGGATGTGCACCTTGTCCGGCAGGATGTGGTTCTTGAACTGGTCCGGGAACACCATGATGGTGTCGTAGGCGAGGGAACCACAGATCAGTGCGGACATCGAAAGGGCCTTTGCGTGGAAAAAAACCGCCAGTCGCCGGACATGACTGGGGGGCGGCTGGCGCGCCGCGGCGCAAAGGTTAACGGCTGCGGCGGTTCAGGACCAGAAGCCCGTGCCACGACGCGCGTGACCTGCACATGAAACGGCGGGGCCGGCGCCCGATTTTTCCTTGCCCGCACCTGGGTGGGTTGCTAGGCTAGCGCACTTCGTTTTACGCCCACTTCGACCAGTGTTTCTTCGTTGGATGCCCGGGCTCGCGACACCTTCTCAGGACCGACTCCCCCGATGTTCAAGAAACTCCGCGGCATGTTCTCCAACGACCTGTCCATCGACCTGGGCACGGCCAACACCCTGATCTACGTGCGCGGCCAGGGCATCGTGCTGAACGAGCCGTCGGTGGTGGCGGTGCGCCAGGACCGCGCGATCGGCGGCACCCGCTCGGTCGCCGCGGTGGGCGCCGAGGCCAAGCAGATGCTCGGCCGCACCCCCGGCCACATCACCACCATCCGCCCGATGAAGGACGGCGTCATCGCCGACTTCACCTACACCGAGGCGATGCTGAAGCACTTCATAAAGAAGGTGCACAAGTCGCGCTTCCTGCGCCCGAGCCCGCGCGTGCTGGTGTGCGTGCCCGCCGGCAGCACCCAGGTCGAGCGCCGCGCCATCAAGGAATCGGCCGAGGAAGCCGGGGCGCGCGACGTCTACCTGATCGAGGAGCCGATGGCCGCCGCGATCGGCGCCGGCATGCCGGTGACCGAGGCGCGCGGCTCCATGGTCATCGACATCGGCGGCGGCACCACCGAGGTGGCGGTGATCTCGCTCAACGGCATCGTCTACTCGCAGTCGGTGCGCGTGGGCGGCGACCGCTTCGACGAATCGATCACCAACTACGTGCGCCGCAACCATGGCATGCTGATCGGCGAGGCCACGGCCGAGCGCATCAAGCTGCAGATCGGCTGCGCCTACCCCCAGGACGAGGTGCAGGAGATGGAAATCTCCGGGCGCAACCTCGCCGAGGGCGTGCCGAAGATGATCAAGATCAACTCCAACGAGGTGCTGGAGGCGCTGCACGAGCCGCTGTCGGGCATCGTCTCGGCGGTCAAGCTGGCGCTGGAGCAGACCCCGCCCGAGCTGTGCGCCGACGTCGCCGAGCGCGGCATCGTGCTGACCGGCGGCGGCGCGCTGCTGCGCGACCTGGACCGGCTGATCTCCGAGGAGACCGGCCTGCACGTGCAGGTGGCCGACGACCCGCTGACCTGCGTGGCCCGCGGTGGCGGCCGCGCGCTGGAGCTGGTGGACATGCACGGCAACGAGTTCTTCGCGCCGGAGTGATGCGTTCGGGACGGGGGAGTCGGCCTTCGGGATTCGCAAAGCGTGTCCCGGCCTGCGGCCTTGACCGATCGCGGTGCAGCCCTGCTTGTCCAACGCCTGGTCGTAGCGGGGGCCGCCCAGCCCTCCCCGACTCCTCCATCCCGACTCCCGAATCCCGGCCCTGACAGTGCCTTCCTACGCCGGTCCCCCCGTTGCCTCCCGTCCGGGCGAAGCCACCAGCACCCTGCGCCTGCTGGCCTACCTGGTGCTGGCGATCACCCTGATCGCGCTCGACAGCCGTGGCGGCTGGCTGAGCCAGGTGCGCGCGCAGGCCAACCTGCTGGTGCAGCCGATCTGGGCGCTGGCCGGCCTGCCGGGGCGCATCGGCACCCAGATGCGCGACAACGCCGCCACCCGCACCCAGTTGCTGGACGAGAACCGCGAGCTGCGCAACCAGTTGCTGATCGCCAACGCCCGGCTCACCCGGCTGCAGACCGCCGCGCTGGACAACG
Source organism: Lysobacteraceae bacterium USHLN149 (assembly GCA_037145635.1). GTDB lineage: Bacteria > Pseudomonadota > Gammaproteobacteria > Xanthomonadales > Xanthomonadaceae > JAATFS01. The sequence continues at coordinate 67,157 of JBBCXB010000008.1, read as the reverse complement.
CGCAGCTGCGCGAGCTGCTCAACGTCGCCGAGCGCAGCGGCCTGGACGTGCAGCTGGCGCCGATCCTGGACATCGACCTGGATCCCACCCGGCAGCGCCTGATCCTGGACGCCGGCCGCCGCGACGGGGTCACCCTCGGGCAGGCGGTGATCGACGCCGGCGGCCTGATGGGCCAGGTGATCGAGGTCACCCCGCTGCATTCGACCGTGCTGCTGCTGACCGACCCGGACCACGCGGTGCCGGTGAGCGTGGCCCGCAACGGCGTGCGCCTGATCGTCTACGGCCGCGGCGACCGCCTCGAGCTGCGCGACATCCCGCTCAGCGCCGGCGTGCAGGTGGGCGACGAGATCGTCACCTCGGGCCTGGGCGGGCGCTTCCCGGCCGGTTTCCCGGTCGGCAGCATCGCCGCGCTGCGGCCCGACGACAGCCATGCCTTCCTGGTCGGCGAGATCAAGCCGGCGGCCAAGCTCGACCGTGGCCGCGACGTGCTGCTGCTGAAGAACCGGGCATGGGGCGGCGGCAACCGGGAGGCGGGACGGGCCGCGGCCGGTGCGGCCGCTTCCCCGGCCGGCGACGGGCCTGCGTCCCCGGCCCCGTCGCCGGCGGCGCCCGCCCCGGCCAAGGCGCCGTCCCCGGCCGCCGCCTCGCCCGATTCCCGGCGCCCGATGCCCGATGCCCCGCCGCCGCAGGCGCTCCAGCGATGAAGCGCCTGCGCAACACCTGGGTGCTGCCGGTCAGCCTGGTCATCGCGCTGGTGCTGGGGCTGCTGCCGCTGCCGCCGGTGGTGCAGCCGCTGCGGCCGTACTGGCTGGCGCTGGTGATCGCCTACTGGGTGATCGAGGCCCCGGACCGGGTCGGGCTCGGCGTGGCCTTCGCCGCCGGCGTGATCGCCGACCTGCTCTATGGCGGCCTGCTCGGCGAACAGGCGCTGCGGCTGGTGATCATGACCTTCATCCTGCAGCGCTTCCGTGCGCGGCTGCGGTTCTTCCCGGTCTCGCAGCAGGCGCTGGCGATCGGCGGGCTGCTGGTCAACGACCGCATCGTCTCGGCCGCGGTGCACCTGGCGCTGGGCGAACCGACCGTGCCATGGAGCTACTGGTGGGCACCGCTGCTGGGCATGGCGCTGTGGCCGCCGTTGTTCGTGCTGATGGACGCGCTGCGCCTGGGCCGCGCCGGCAAGCACAAGCGCGGCAAGAAGAAGTAGGCCGCCCCCATGTACCCGCGCCGCCAGAGCAAGAACCCGCATGCCGAGGCCGAACAGTTCCGCCGCCGCGCGGTGCTGGGCTTCGTGGTGGTGGTGCTGTGCCTGTTCGGTCTGGGCGGCTGGTATTTCAAGCTGCAGGTGCTCGACCACGACGTCTACGCCACCCGCTCGGAGGCCAACCGCATCAAGCCACGGCCGGTGGTGCCCGGGCGCGGCATGATCTACGACCGCAACGGCCGGCTGCTGGCCGAGAACGTGCCGGCCTTCCGCCTGGACGTGACCCCGGACAAGGTCGCCGACATGGACGCGATGCTGGCCGAGCTGGGCAAGGTGATCGCGATCGCGCCGGAGGACCTGGAACGCTTCAACCGCGAGCGCAAGGCGCGCCGCAGCTTCCTGCCGGTGACGCTGCGGCTGCGCATGAGCGAGGAGGAGATGGCGCGCTTCGCGGTGGAGCGCTGGCGTTTCCCCGGCGTGGAGCTGGAGCCCTACCTGACCCGGCGCTACCCCTATGGCGAGCTGTTCGCGCACATCATCGGCTACGTCGGCCGCATCGACGAGAAGGACCTGGCGGTGCTGGGCGAGGGCAACGCCGCGCTGACCCACATCGGCAAGTCCGGGCTGGAGCGCTACTACGAGCAGGACCTGCGCGGCAAGGTCGGCTACGAGCAGGTCGAGACCAACGTGCAGGGGCGTGCGATCCGCACCGTCGGCCGGGTGCCGGCGCAGTCCGGCGCCGACCTGCGGCTGTCGGTGGACGCCGACCTGCAGCGCGCGATGGTGGCCGCGTTCGGCCAGTACGAGGGCGCGGCGATCGCGATGGACCCGCGCACCGGCGAGATCCTGGCGATGGTGAGCCTGCCCAGCTACGACCCCAACCTGTTCGTCAACGGCATCTCGCACGCCGACTTCAAGGCGCTCAACGACAACCCCTCGCGCCCGCAGTTCAACCGCCTGGTGCTCGGCGGCGTGGCGCCCGGCTCCACGCTCAAGCCGCTGATCGGCCTGGCCGGCCTGGACAGCGGCGTGCGCAAGCCGGAGGATCGCATCCTCTCCACCGGCATGTTCTACCTGCCCGGCACCAGCCGCGGCTGGGGCGACTCGCACCGCGGCGGCCATGGCTGGACCGACCTGCGCAAGTCGATCGCGCAGTCGGTCAACACCTACTACTACAAGCTGGCGCTGGACATGGGCATCGAGCGCTTCGACCACTACCTGCGCGAGTACGGCCTGGGCCAGCCGACCGGGCTGGACCTGATGGGCGAGATCGGCGGCATCCTGCCCTCGCCCGAGTACAAGATGAAGTCGCGCAAGGAGCGCTGGTACCCCGGCGACACGGTCAACATCTCGATCGGCCAGGGCGACTGGAAGGTCACGCCGCTGCAGCTGGTGCGCGGCATCGCCGGCATCGCCGACGGCCAGCTGCGGCGCCCGCACCTGGTGGTGGAGGAGCGCACCGGCTTCGACCATCCCTGGCAGCCGATGATCCAGCCGCCGGGCAAGCCGATCAGCCCCAACCCGCGCAACCTGCAGGCCGTGCGCGAGGGCATGCAGGACACCATGCGCCCCGGCGGCACCGGCTATGCGGTCACCGGCGGCGCGCCGTACCCGATGGCCGGCAAGACCGGCACGGCCCAGGTGGTCAGCCGCAAGGGCGTGGCCGCGGTGGATCCGCGCAGCCTGCCGCTGCACCTGCGCCACCGCGGCCTGTTCGTCGGCTTCGCGCCGGCCGACCACCCCACGATCGCGGTGGCGGTGGCGGTGGAGGGCGGCGGCTTCGGCACCAGTTCGGCCGCGCCGATCGCGCGCAAGATCTTCGACGCCTGGCTGCTCGGCAAGCTGCCCGAGGGGCTGGAGCCGCTGGACAGCGAGCTGGGCAGCACCGCGGTCGGGCTGGTGCAGTTCGATGCCGGCACCCCCGAGCCGCGCCGCGCCGGCGATGCCGCGGCGCAGGAACCGGCGCTGGCCGCGCTGCCGGTGCAGGTCGGCGCCGCGCCGCTGCCGCCGCAGGCGCTGGCGCCGGCCGCCGCGCCCGCCGAGCCGGCGGTGCCGACCACCGTGCAGGACGACCTGTGAGGGACGTGCTGCGCTGGCTGCTGGACCTGGCCGGGCGCTTCATGCGCACCCTGGACTGGCCGCTGTGCCTGGCCCTGGGCGCGTTGATGATGATGGGCCTGGCGGTGCTCAAGAGTGCCGGCGGCGCGGCCAACGGCGACCACCTGGTGATGGCCCAGGCGATCCGCTTCGCCATCGGCCTGGCGGCGATGTGGGGGCTGTCGCGGGTCTCGGTGCTGCGCCTGCGCGCCTGGACGCCGCTGATCTACGCGCTGTCGATGCTGCCGCTGCTGGCGGTGTTTGCGCTGGGCACCGGCAAGTACGGCCGGCAGTGGCTGGACCTGAAGCTGTTCTACCTGCAGCCGGCCGAGCTGCTGAAGATCAGCCTGCCGATGATGGTGGCCTGGTACCTGCACCGCATGCCGCTGCCGCCGCGTTTCTCCACGGTGCTGGTCAGCGGCGTCATCATCGGCGTACCGACCGCGCTGATCATGCTGCAGCCGGACTTCGGCACCGGCGTGCTGATCGCCGCCAGCGGCGTGTTCGTGCTGCTGCTGGGCGGGCTGCCGTGGTGGTGGGTGGGCGTGGCGGTCGCCGGGGTCGCCGCGGTCGCGCCGGTTGCCTGGTTCTGGCTGCTGCGGCCGTACCAGAAGGACCGCATCATGATGTTCCTCAACCCCGAGAACGACGCGCTCGGCGCGGGCTGGAACATCATCCAGTCCAAAATTGCGATCGGTTCCGGCGGGTTCGACGGCAAGGGCTGGGGACTGGGCTCGCAGTCGCACCTGAACTTCATCCCCGAGCAGACCACCGACTTCGCGTTCTCGGTGCTGAGCGAGGAATTCGGCTGGCTCGGCGTGGCCACGGTGCTGGCGTTGTACCTGGTGGTGATCGCGCGCTGCCTGTGGATCGCGGTGCAGGCGCGCGACACCTATTCGCGGCTGCTGGCCGGGGCCACCGGCCTGGCGTTCTTCGTCTACGTCATCGTCAACGGCGGCATGATCTCCGGCCTGCTGCCGGTGGTGGGCGTGCCGATGCCGCTGATGAGCTACGGCGGCACCTCGGCGGTGTCGCTGCTGGCCGGGCTCGGCGTGGTGATGGCGGTCAAGGCGCACCGCCCGGTGCATGGCTACTGAGCCGAATTGATCTGGCGCAATGCGCGCGGGCGCGGCGGCGTCCACACTGGCCTCGTTCCGACGTGCAGGCGAACGCCCGCACGCAGGCTCCGGTAGCTGCCGGCGTGGACACCCGGGGAGGGTGTCTGCGTCCGGCAGCTTTTTTTTGTGCCGGCGTCGGAGCCCGATGCGCCTGCGGCCGGCCACGGCGGCGGCCCGCGACGGATTTCGGCCCGGGCGTGCGGGCCCGTGCACAGGCGGTGGCAGCCCTCGCCGCGGCGCCGTGCACGCCAGGCGGGCCCCGGAAGACGGGCGTTGCGCGCCCCGGCGGAGGCCCGCGCCGCCCGCGCATTCGGCGCGGCCGCCACGGCTTTGCGGGGGCGGGCGTGCTGCGCCCGCACTTGACTCCATGCAAACTTGTTTTGTTTCATGGCGTTATTGATAAAAGTTCATCTTGTGTCTGTTAACCTCGGCCGATGATTCGACGCGCTCTGACCTGCCTGCTCACCCTCGGCCTCGTCGCCTGCGCGACGCAGCCCAGCCCCCCGCCGCCTGCCCCGCAGGCCAGCGCGCCGCCCGCGCCTGCGCCGAAGCCGGCCCCCCGGCCGGCCCCCCAGGGCCCGGCCGAGGCCGCGCCCGAGGCCGCCGCGCCGACGCTGCCGCCGGTCGACCTGGCGCCGGTACCGTTCGAGACCGCGCGTGCCAACTTCGTGCGCGACACCGCCGCCCGCTACGGCCTGGACCCGGCGCGGATCGAGGCCACCCTGGCGCAGGCGCAGTTCAAGGACGCGATCGTCGCGGCGATGTCGCGTCCGGCCGAACGCGTCAAGCCGTGGAACGAATACCGGCCGATGTTCATCACCCAGGCCCGCATCGATGGCGGCCGCGCGTTCCTGGCGCAGCACCGCGCCGAACTGGCGCGCGTGGAGGCCGCCACCGGCGTGCCGGCGCAGGTGATCGTGGCCATCATCGGCGTGGAGACCAGCTACGGCGCCAACGCCGGCAAGTACCGCGTGCTGGACGCGCTGTACACCCTGGCGTTCCGCTATCCGCGCAGCGGCGATCCGGCCAAGCTCGAGCGCGAGGTGCGGCGCGAGCTGTTCTTCCGCGACGAGCTCGGCCAGCTGTTCGCGCTCGGCAAGGAGGAGAACCTGGACGTGACCACGCTGATCGGCAGCTATGCCGGCGCGATGGGCATGGGCCAGTTCATGCCGTCCAGCTACCGCCAGTTCGGCGTGGACGGCGATGCCGACGGCAGGCGCAACCTGTTCACCGACTACAACGACGTGTTCGCCTCGATCGCCAATTATTTCGTCGGCAAGGGCGGCTGGGTGCGTGGCGGGCAGGTGGCGGTGCCGGCCACGCTGACGCCGGGCCGCGAGGAATTCAATCCGACCGACTGGACGCCGACCTACAGCCTGGCCGAGCTGTCCACCCGCGGCTACCAGCCGGCCGCGCCGGTGGTGGCCGGCACCCTGGCCACCCCGGTGACCCTGGAGGCCAGCGGCGGCAAGCAATACTGGCTGGGCTTCCAGAACTACTACGCGATCACCCGTTACAACATTTCCAAGATGTATGCGATGGCCGTGTTCCAGCTGTCCGAGGCCATCGCCGGCAAGGAGTTACCCCCGGCATGAACATGAAATGGTGGCTACCGGTCTCGTTGGTCCTCGGCCTGGCGGCGTGCAGCAGCGCGCCCAAGAAGGGGCCGCCGGCCAGCGCCGCGGTCAAGGGCATCAAGGTCGAGGGCAAGGGCCCGGCGCACGTGGCCACCGGCTGCCCGTCGACCTCGCCGTACGCGCCGGCCCAGGAGGACCCCTCCACCCGCGGCGACTACACCGCCGGCGGCCTCTACAAGCCCGGCGTGAAGGACACCACGCCCGACTACATTCCCAACGTGGCCTGCATCCCCGAGCCGCTGGTCAGCAACGAGCCGCACTCGCCGATCGGCAACCGCTCGCCATACGAGGTGCTGGGCAAGACCTACGTGGTGCGCGAGGACGCCGGCGGCTACGTCGAGCGCGGCACCGCCTCGTACTACGGCAACAAGTTCCATGGCCGCCTGACCTCCAACAAGGAGGTCTACGACATGTACGCCTTCACCGCCGCGCACAAGACGCTGCCGCTGCCCAGCTTCGCGCTGGTCACCAATGTCGACAACGGGCAGTCGGTGGTGGTGCGCGTCAACGACCGCGGCCCGTTCCACGACGGTCGCGTGATCGACCTGAGCTACGCCGCGGCGGTCAAGCTGGGCATCACCCCGCGCGGGACCGGCAACGTCGAGGTGCGCGGGCTGACCGAGGCCGACAACGGCAACCTGCTGGCCCGCCGCCGCGCCGGCGGCCAGGGCGCGGCCGCGGCCACCGCCGTGGCCAGCGCGCGCCCGGCCACGTCCGGCAGCGGGATCGACACGCTGGTCCAGCAGTTGCCGGCGCGCGCGCCGGCACGCGGCGGGGTCGCCGCGGCGCCGGTCGTCGCGTCCCCGGCGCCGGGCCCGGCGGCCGCGGCCGCCACTGCGCCCCGCAGCGCCGCCGCGGCGGCCGCGGTGCCTGCCGGCGAGCGCTGGCGCTACCGCGTGGCCGATTCGCGCTCGCCCGGCAACGCCGACAACTTCGATGCCTGGATGAAGGCGCAGGGCGTGCGCGTGGCGACCGGCAAGCCCGGCACGCCGGCCGCGCGCCCGGCCACGACGGTGGCCCGCGCCGAGGAGCGCAAGCCGGTCGCGGCCGCCGCGGTCGCGGCCGCCGCCCCGCCGCGCGTCGAGCGCACCCCGACCGCGGCCGAGGCCGCGCTCGGCAGCATCCTGCTGCAGGTGGCCAGCTTCGCCAGCCGCGAGAACGCCAACCGCGCGCTGTCGCAGCTGGCCTCGGCCGGCATCGCCGGCGCCAGCATCAGCGACATCGCCAGCGGCGGCCGCACCCTGTGGCGGCTGCGGGTCAACGCACGCGACCACGACACCGCCTCGGAACTTGCCAGCCGCATCGCGGGTCTGGGATTCGGGCGGCCGCAGATCGTGGCCAACTAGGGCCCCGCAGCGCCCGCTGGCCGCGCGCCCGGCCCGATCGGGCCCCGGGCGCGGCCGATCGGCCCGCGTGCCACGGATTGGCGGCCGCCTCGCCTTACAATGCCGTTCTTTCAGCCCTCGGGCCTGCCAGGAGTCGTTTTTCGATGAAATTCCGTTTTGCCGCCGCCGCGCTGGCCACGCTCGCCTTCGGCCTGGTCTCCGCGCAGACCCCCGCGCCGCAGCCCACGCCCGCCGCGCCTGCCGCGCCCGCGTCGATGCCGGTCCCGCCCGCGCCGGCGCCGGCGGTCTCCAAGGCCTGGATCCTGATGGACGCCGCCACCGGCCAGGTGCTGGCCGGCGAGAACGTCCACCTGCAGCTGCCCCCGGCCAGCATCACCAAGGTGATGACCTCGTACGTGGTCGCCGCCGAGATCAAGAACGGCAAGGTCAGCCGCGACGACCAGGTCATGATGAGCGAGCGCGCCTGGCGCGAGGGCGGTGCCGGCACCGACGGCAGCTACAGCGGCTTCCCGGTGAACCAGACCGCGCGCCTGGAGGACATGGAGAAGGGCATGGCGATCCAGTCCGGCAACGATGCCGCGATCGCCCTGGCCGAGCACGTGGCCGGCAGCGAGGAGGCGTTCGCCTCGCTGATGAACAGCTACGCCGCCCGCATCGGCATGAAGAACTCGCACTTCGTCAACGCCCACGGCCTCAGCGCCGAGGGCCACCACGCCACCGCCTACGATCTGGCGCTGCTGGGCCGGGCGATGGCGCGCGACTATCCCGAGACCTACGCCTACAACAAGATCAAGGAATTCCAGGTCGGCAGCATCAAGCAGCTCAACCGCAACCTGCTGCTGTGGCGCGACCCCTCGGTGGACGGCATCAAGACCGGCCACACCTCCGAGGCCGGCTACTGCCTGATGAGCTCGGCCAAGCGCGGCGACCAGCGCCTGATCGCGGTGGTGATGGGCGACGTGTCGGAGAAGCAGCGTGCCGAGGACAGCCTGGCCCTGCTGAACTGGGGCTTCCGCTTCTTCGAGACCCACAGCCTGTACAGCCCGGGCAAGATCGTGGCCAAGCAGAAGGTGTGGAAGGGCGCCGCGGACGAGGTCCAACTCGGCGTCGCCCAGCCGATGTCGGTGAGCGTGCAGCGTGGCCGCTACGACGACCTCAAGCCCAGCATCGACGTGGCCAAGAACCTGGAAGCGCCGATCAAGCAGGGCCAGCAGGTCGGCACGGTCAAGGTCACCCTCGACGGCAAGGTCATCGCGCAGGCGCCGCTGGTGGCGGTCGCGGCGGTCGAGGAAGGCGGCTTCTTCAAGCGCCTGTGGGACAGCTTCTGGATGTGGTGGAAGTCCGAGTAAAAAAAAGCCGGCGAAAGCCGGCTTTTTTTTGGAATGGGGAATGGGGATTGGGGAATCGGCACAGCGGTACCGCCGTTGCCATTCCCCATTCCCGACTCCCCACTCCCCACTCCCGGCCTCAGAGCATCCGGCTGATGGTGAAGCTGCCGTACACCGGCAGCTCCTTCTGGGTGTCGAACTCGCGGGTGCGGTGGTAGCGGGCGATGGCGAACTTCCAGCGGCCGCGCATCACCGCCAGGCCGTAGCCGATGTCGGCCACGAACGGGCGCTTGTCCACGCTGTGGCTGTCGCGGAAGGTGTTGCCGTCGAGGGTGATGTCGCGCACCACCCAGCGGCCGTCGGCGGTCACGAACAGGTGGGTGGACCAGCCGCGCGGGCGGGCGCTCGTGCTGGGCGCGGTGTTCTCGCCGGCCGGGCGGGTCGGGGTGCTGCCGAAGTCGTCCGGCAGCTTCCAGCCGAAGCGCACTTCGCCGCCGGCATTGAGGTAGGTCGCGCGGTTGCCCAGCGCGCCGCCCCAGTGGCTGATGAAGTCCCAGCCCCAGCCGCCGGCGTTGACCGTGGCGTCGCCCGGCCAGCGCCGCATGCGCTCGTGCACCAGGTTGACCAGCGGCTCGTTGTGCAGCTGGTTGTCCCAGCCCTGGAACTTGTCGTCGTCGAGCAGGTCGTGGATGGCGTCCTGCGCCTGCTTGCCCAGCGCCCACGGACCCACCAGCCCCAGTTGCAGCTGGGTGGTGCGCAGGTGGTCGTGGTTGCGCGCGTTGTAGCCGAAGCTGGCCATCAGGATGCCGGCGTACGGGCGGTCGTCGGGGACCACGTCGCGGCGGCTGAAGTCGGTGGGCGTATAGATGCCCTGGCCGATCGAGAACACCATGTTCTGCTGGTCGAACTCGCCCGGATGCAGGCGCTCCAGGTGCCGGTTGATCCAGCGCGCCGAGCGCGGCAGGCAGGGGTCGTCGGTGTAGTCCACCAGGTTCGGCGAGACCAGGGTCAGCACCGCGCCGTTGGTATAGCCCTGGTCCTGGTCCTTGCCGCCGAACAGGTCGTTGTCGACGCGGAAGTTGACCGCGGGCGGGCTCTCGCGCAGGCGGCTCTGGCTGCATTGGTCCGCCGCCGCGGCGGAGGTGGCGGCGCCGGCGAGCGCCGCCAGCAGCGATAGGGACAGCGTACGCAGTGCGCGCATGGAAGGTCCTGGGGGAAAAAGAAACGTAACGCTGCCTGTACGGGCGCCTCGGCCGCGTGAACGCCGCGGCCCGGGCCGGAGCGTACGCCGCGCGCGTCGCGCGCGCCAAGCGCGTCCACTGCACCGCAGCGTTGCGCTGGGCCGATTGCGCACAACGCCGGCAGGTGCGCACGCAAACTGAATGTCATATGATCGCCGCCGGAGCGCGGGACGCTCCTTCAGGAACCGGGTTCCGGGCAGGAGCCTTCACTACCAACGGATCGTCTGCGCCCTCGGCGCAGGCAGGTTAGGGGAATCACGTAATGAGCAGGACTATCTCGCTGTCGGCCGCACTGGCCACGGGCGTTCTGGGCGTCGTCTTGGCCACCGCCAGCGCACCCGCGTCGGCCGGCTTCAAGGATGCCTTCAAGAAGGGCTCCGCCCAGGACCAGCGTAAGCAGGCCGAGGCCGAGATCCCGGTGTGCAACAAGAACCTCGGCACCCTCTCCGTCATCGAGCCGGAAGACGGCGTGCACTGGTGGACCGGCCAGCAGCTGCCGGCCCCGTCCAAGCTGATCAAGGTGTTCGTCAACCGTTCCAAGTGCTTCACCCTGGTCGACCGCGGCGCCGGCATGGCCGCCGCGCAGTACGAGCGCGGCCTGGCCTCGAGCGGCGACCTGCGCGCCCAGTCCAACGTCGGCAAGGGCCAGATCCGCGCCGCCGACTACGTCATGGTCCCGGACCTGATCTCGCAGAACAGCAATTCCGGCGGCAATGCCATCGGCGGCCTGCTGGGCGGCCTGGTCGGCGGCAACGCCGGCGCGCTGCTGGGCGGCATCAACATGAAGAGCAAGACCGCCGACGTCACCCTGACCATCACCGACGTGCGCTCGTCCGAGCAGGTCGCCATGGCCGAGGGCAACGCCAAGAAGACCGACCTGGGCTGGGGCGGCGCCGGCGGCCTGTTCAGCGGCGGCGGCTTCGGCGCGATGGGCGCGGGCGGCTACGCCAACACCGAGATCGGCCAGGTCATCACCCTGGCCTACCTGCAGGCCTACACCGACCTCGTCACCCAGCTCGGCGGCCTGTCCGGCAACGCCGCGGCCAGCAACACCCAGCAGGCGGTCACCGTGACCCGTCCGGGCCGGCTGCTCGCCAACGCCAAGGGCACCGGCGCGGCAGTGCGCACCCTGGACCCGGGCATGATGCTGTACCCGACCGGCACCAAGGACGGCGTCATGTGGGAGGTCGAGGACGAGATGGGCAACCGCGGCTGGGTCTCCTCGACCATGCTGCAGCTGTCCAAGTAAGGCGCCGCCCGCCACGGCGACGCACGTCCGGAGGGCCGCGCAAGCGGCCCTCCGGCATTGCACGCCCTTGGGTTTGCCCGGCCGCGGCCCGATAATGACGGGATGGAAATCTCCTCCGACAACCCCGACCACGGCTTCCAGTTCCCCGGCACCTTCGAGCTCAGCGCCATGGGCGCGGCCGGCGCCGGCCTCGAGACCGAACTGCCGCGGCTGCTCGCCGCCGCCGGCGTGGTGCTGGTGGACGAGCGCATCAGCTGGAAGCACTCCTCCAGCGGCAAGTACGTCTCGGTGCGGATCGGCTTCCGCGCCGACAACCGCGAGCAGTACGACGCCGCCCATCGCGCCCTGCGCGACCACCCGGAAGTGAAGTGGACGCTGTAGCCGTCGACCTCGCCATGCAGGCGCGTCCGCCTGCGCGCGTGCGGGCGCTCGGCCGCCAGCCCTACGAGCCGGTGTGGCGCGCGATGCAGGCCTTCACCGACGCGCGCACGCCCGAGACCGCCGACGAGCTGTGGGTCGTCGAGCACGAACCGGTGTTCACCCTCGGCCAGGCCGGCAAGCCCGAGCATGTGCTGGCCCCCGGCGACATCCCGGTGCTGCACGTGGACCGCGGCGGCCAGGTCACCTACCACGGTCCCGGCCAGCTGGTGGTCTACCCGCTGCTGGACCTGCGCCGGCTCCGGCTCGGCGTGCGCGACTACGTGTGCCGGATCGAGCAGGCCCTGATCGATACCCTGGACGAGTGGAACATCGTCGCCGGGCGCCGCGACGGCGCGCCGGGCGTGTACGTGGGCGACGCCAAGATCGCCGCGCTCGGCATCCGCGTGCGCCGCGGCTGCAGCTTCCACGGCCTGTCGTTCAACATCGGCATGGACCTGGAGCCGTTCCACCGCATCAACCCCTGCGGCTACGAGGGCCTGCGCGTGACCTCGGTGCTAGACTTGGGCGGCCCGTCCGGCATGGACGCGGTCACGCCGGTGCTGCTGGCCCAACTGGCCCGCCAGTTCGGGCTGGACCTGCAGCCCACCCGCGAACTGCCCGACCTCCCACGCGGCCCCCGCGCCGCCCGGTAACGCCATGACCCAGCCCATCGCCCGTTCCATCCCCCTGCAGATCGTCTCCCCCGATGCCGCCGCGCCCGCGCCGCTGCAGACCGGCGTCAAACAGCTGGGCGGCGACAAGATCAACCGCTCGCCGGTGCAGTTCGCCGACGCGCCGGTGCTGCGCAAGCCGTCGTGGATCCGGGTGCGGATCCCGTCCGGCAACGCGGTGCAGAACCTCAAGGCGAAACTGCGCGAGAACCGCCTGGTGACGGTCTGCGAGGAGGCCAGCTGCCCGAACATCCACGAGTGCTTCGGCCACGGCACGGCGACCTTCATGATCCTGGGCGAGGTCTGCACCCGGCGCTGCTCGTTCTGCGACGTCGCCCACGGCCGGCCCAAGCCGCCGGACGCCGGCGAGCCGCTCAGCTTGGCCCAGACCGTGGCCGACATGGGCCTGCGCTACGTGGTGGTGACCAGCGTCGACCGCGACGACCTGCGCGACGGCGGCGCCCAGCACTTCGTCGACTGCATCGCCGCGATCCGCGAGCACGCCCCGCGCACCCGCATCGAGATCCTCACCCCGGACTTCCGCGGCAAGGGCCGCATGGACCGCGCGCTGGAGATCCTCGCCCACAGCCCGCCGGACGTGTTCAACCACAACATCGAGACGGTGCCGGACCTGTACCCGAACGTGCGCCCGGGCGCCGACTACCAGTGGTCGCTGACCCTGCTGCAGAAGTTCAAGGCCCAGCATCCGGACATCGCCACCAAGTCTGGCATCATGCTCGGCCTGGGCGAGACCCTGGAGCAGGTGCGCGCCACCCTGCGCGACCTGCGCGCGCACGACGTGGACATGGTCACCATCGGCCAGTACCTGCAGCCCACCGCCCACCACCACCCGGTGATGCGCTACTGGACCCCCGAGGAATACAAGGCGCTGGAGGTCTACGGCTACGAGCTGGGCTTCAGCCACGTCGCCTCCGGGCCGATGGTGCGTTCTTCCTACCACGCCGACCAGCAGGCCGCGGGCGCCGGCGTCGCCGCCTGAGCGCGCCGTCGGCCGGGCGCCCGGGCGCGAAGCCGGTCACCGTCGTACCGCCCCGTCGTTCGAGCCCGTCCCTGCCTGGGCCGGGCGGTGGCCTGCGCATGGCCGCCCGGCTGGCCGCCGCGGCGTGGCCGGCGTGCGGTGACGGGCGTGCGGGTGCGGTCGCGTACAAGGCCGCCAGGCGCGCACCGCGCCGCACCGGGCACGCCGCCGCCGCCGCGCAGGCGATGCGTGTCGCGCCATTCACAATCCGCTACGCACGCGGCGATAGGCTCGTTCGAACGGCAGATGACAAGCCCGGCAACTTTCGGCACTGTCCTGCTGTCCCATGCCAACCTCGCACTACCCTGACGGCCCTGGCGCCGAGAGCAACTAGATGAACTACAAAGCCCCCGCGTCGCTGAAAGCCTGTCTGCTCGCCCTGGCGCTGACCACCCCGCTGGCGCTGTTCGCGCGCGCCGACAACGCGCTGCCGGCGGCGGCGACCGCCGACCAGGCCACCGCCACCAAGCTGGTGTACGGGCTGCTGTCCGACAGCCGCTACGCCTACCGGCCGCGGGCGCTGGACGAGGCGATGTCCAAGGACGTGTTCAAGCGCTACCTGGAGACGCTGGACGGCAGCAAGCAGTTCTTCACCCAGGCCGACATCGACGGCTTCGCGCCGTTCCAGGCCGGCGTGGGCGAGGCCATCCGCGGCGGCAACCTGGAGCCGGCGTTCGAGGTGTTCTCGCTGTACAAGAAGCGCGTCGACCAGCGCGTCGGCTATGCGCGCAAGCTGCTCAAGCAGGACTTCGATTTCAGCGGCGACGAGAAGTTCGAGTACGACCGCGAGAAGGTGCCGTGGGCCAGCGACGACAAGCAGCTCGACGCGCTGTGGCGGCAGTCGGTCATGAACGACTGGCTGCGCCTGAAGCTGGCCGGCAAGAAGCCCGACGACATCCGCAAGACGCTGGACAAGCGCTACGCCAACCTCGCCAAGTCGGTCAACGACCTGAAGGCCGAGGACGTGTTCCAGTTCTTCGTCAACGCCTACACCAACGCGGTCGACCCGCATACCGACTACTTCACCCCGCGCACCGCCGAGAACTTCAACCAGCAGATGTCGCTGTCGCTGGAAGGCATCGGCGCGCAGCTGCAGAAGCAGGACGACATGGTGGTGATCCGCGAGGTCATCCCCGGCGGCCCGGCCGCGGTCGACGGCACCCTGAAGCCGGGCGACCGCATCGTCGGCGTCGGCCAGGACAAGGCCGGCGCGATCGAGGACGTGATCGGCTGGCGCATCGACGATGTCGTGGCCAAGATCCGCGGCAGCAAGGACACCCTGGTGCGGCTGGAGTACATCCCGGCCGAGTCCGGCATCGACGGCGCGCACCGCACCGTGGTGCTGACGCGGCAGAAGGTGCGCCTGGCCGAGCAGGCCGCCAAGGGCGAGACCATCACCGTGCCGGCCCGCGACGGCGAACCGCAGCGGCGCGTCGGCATCATCAAGCTGCCCGGGTTCTACCAGGACTTCGAGGGCCGCCGCCGCAACGCGGCCGACTATGCCTCGGCCACCCGCGACGTCGCCAAGCTGCTGGCCGGGTTCAAGGCCGACAAGCTCGACGGCGTGGTGCTGGATCTGCGCAACAACGGCGGCGGTTCGCTGGACGAGGCGATCGAGCTGACCGGCCTGTTCATCGAGCAGGGCCCGGTGGTGCAGGTGCGCGAGTCCGGCGGCCGTGTCACCGTCAACGGCGACCGCAGCGCCGCGGTCGCCTGGGACGGCCCGCTGGCGGTGCTGATCAACCGCGGTTCGGCCTCGGCCTCGGAGATCTTCGCCGGCGCCATCCAGGACTACGGACGCGGCCTGGTGATCGGCGAGACCAGCTTCGGCAAGGGCACGGTGCAGAACATCGTCGACCTCGACCGCTGGCCGGCCTCGGAGGGCCAGCGCTACGGCCAGGTCAAGCTGACCATCGCCCAGTTCTTCCGCGTCAGCGGCAGCAGCACCCAGCACAAGGGCGTGGTGCCCGACATCGCGTTCCCGGCCAGCGTGGATGCCACCGAGTTCGGCGAGAGCACCTACGACAACGCGCTGCCGTGGACCCGCATCGCGGCCGTGCCGCACACCCAGTACGGCAACTTCGCGCCGCTGCTGCCCAAGCTCGAGTCGCTGCACGCCTCGCGCATCGCCAAGGACCGCGAGTTCCAGTGGTGGGAAGAGGACGTCAAGCAGTTCCGCGAGGAGAAGGCTAAGAAGTACATCTCGTTGAACGAGGGCGAGCGCGTGGCCGAGCGCCAGAAGCAGGACGCCCAGCGCAAGGAGCGCCAGGCGCTGCGCAAGCAGCTCGGCCTGCCGCTGGACCCGCTGGGTGACGACAGCGACGACGGCCTGACCGGCAACGAGCGCGACATCGCCAAGGACACCGCGCGCGAGAAGGCCGCCGAGAAGCGCCCGGACCCGCTGCTCAACGAGTCGGCGTCGATCCTGGCCGATGCGGTGAGCTTGCTGGAGCACGACCACCCGCTGTCGGCGCAGGTGCTGCCGCAGTCGACCGCCCCGGGGCGCTGGGCCGACTGAGCCCGCTGTCCCGGTGATCCACCACGACGCGTCGCCGGCAACGGCGGCGCGTTTTGCGTTCGTGGGGAACGCATTGGCTCATCCGCCGTAGCGGGCACCGCCCGGCGCCGCGCGGACATCCGGCGGCCGCGTCAGGCCACGGCCTGCCAGAGGATGTGCAGGCCGAGCCCGAGCAGGGTCAGGAAGAACACCCGGCGGAACACGGGGGCGGGGATGCGTTCGCGCAGCTGGCTGCCCAGCAGCATGCCCAGTGCGGTGGGCAGCAGCGCCAGCAGCGACGGCCCGAGGGCGTCGAACGCGAATGCGCCGTACCAGGCCAGGGCCACGGCCAGCGCCAGCGTCGCGGTCGCGAAGCACAGGCCCAGGGCCTGCATCAGCGCCTCGCGCGTCAGGCCCAGCGCGACCAGGTAGGGCAGCGACGGCAGTACGAACACGCCCGTGGCGCCGGTCAGCAGGCCGGTCAGCCCGCCGACCAGCGGCCCGGCCCAGCGCTCGGCCCGCGGCGGCACGCGGAACTGCCACTGCGCCAGCCCGAACACCGCATACAGCATCAGCAGCGCCCCCAGCCCGGCCCCGGCCAGGGTGGGGTCGTGGCCGGTGATCACGCGGGCGCCGAGCGCCGTGGCCACGGCCACGCAGGCCAGCATCGGCCACAGGCGCCGGATCAGCTCCAGGGTGTGGCGGCCGCAGGCCTGCTGCACGTTCGTCACCAACGAAGGCAGTGCCAGCAGCGCGGCCGCCTCGGCCGGGCTCATCCACAGCCCCAGCAGGCCCATCGCCACCGTGGGCAGCCCCATCCCGACCACGCCCTTGACCATGCCGGCGAGCAGGAACACCAGGGCGACGAAGACGACGTGGGAGTGCAGTGAGTCCATGGCGGCCAGCATCGGCCTGGCACCCGCGGGCGCACAATGCGCCATATCATCCATCAGCCTTCGCCGCCGGCGAAGGCAGGAGGCCTGCATGCATTTCGACCTGACCGACCTGCGCCTGTTCGTGGCCGTGGCCGAGGCCGGCAGCATCACCGGGGGTGCCGCGCGGGCGGCGTTGTCGCTGGCGGCGGCCAGCACCCGCGTCCGCGACATGGAGCACCAGGCCGGCGCGGCGCTGCTCGAACGCGGCCGCCGCGGCGTGGTGCTGACCCCGGCCGGGCGCACCCTGCTGCGGCATGCGCGCCAGGTCAAGCGCCAGGTCGAGCTGATGCGTGGCGAACTGGGCGAGTACGCCGACGGCCTGCGCGCCACGGTGCGGCTGCTGGCCAACACCGCGGCGCTGGGCGAGTGGCTGCCGGAGTTGCTGGCGCAGTTCCTGGTGGCGCACCCGCGGATCGACCTGGCGTTGATCGAGACGGGCAGCGAGGACGCAGTGGCGGCGCTGCGCGAGGATGCCGCCGATCTCGCGGTGGTGGCCGGCCATGCCGCGCTCGACGGGCTGCAGGTCGACGCGTTCCGGCAGGACCGCCTGGTCCTGGTGGTGCCGGTCGACCACTCCCTGGCCGCCGCCCCGGGCACGCGCCTGGCGGCGCTGCTCGATCAGGACTTCATCGGGCTGCCCGACGACAGCGCGTTGCAGCGCCATCTGCAGGCCCAGGCCGCGCTGCTGGGTGCGCGGCTGCGCCTGCGCGCCCAGGTGCAGGGCGTCGACACGGTCTGCCGGATGGTGGCGTGCGGTGCCGGGGTGGCGATCCTGCCGGAGGCGGCAGCGCGCCGCTCGAGCGTGCGCGAGCGGCTGGCGCAGGTACCGCTGGAGGACGCCTGGGCGCCGCGCCAGCTGTGGATCGCCACCCGTGCCGACACCGCCCTGCCGCTGCCGGCGCAGCGCCTGCTGCAGTGGCTGCGCGCGCGGGCCGGCGCCGCGCCGGACTGACGCTCGCGGCTGCGTGCGCGGTCAGCGGCTCAGCGCGGCCAGTCCAGGTCCGCCGCCACGGGGAAGTGATCCGACGGCAGCACGCCGCCGGGGCGCTGGTCCAGCGTGCGGAAGGCCTCGACCCGGAACCCCTTCACCAGCACCCAGTCGAGCTGGCGGTCCGGCGTGCCGGTGAAGTCGTGGAAGGTCTGCGCCGGCCCTTCGGGCCGCCGCGCCTGCGCCCGCGCATCGGCCAGCTCGGCGGTGAGGGTGCGGTAGGTGTCGCTGCCGGGCACGGTGTTGAAGTCGCCGGTCAACACCACCGGGAGGTCGGCCGGCAGCTGCCGCAGCCGCGCCAGGATCAACGCCGCGCCGCGCACCCGGGCCGGCTCGTCCTGCGCCTGGTAGGGCAGGTGGGTGTTGAACAGGTAGAAGCGGCGGCGGTCGGCCCGGCGTTCGAACAGCGCCCAGGTCACCATGCGCGGATACGGATGGCCCCAGCTGATGCTGCCGGCGACCTCCGGGGTGTCAGACAGCCAGAAGTCGCCGGACTCGACCACCCGCAGGCGCCGGCTGTCGTAGAGCACGCCCATGTGCTCGTCGTCGTGGCCGCCGCGCCGGCCCTGGCCGAACCAGCGGTAGCCGGCCAGGTGCTGCACCAGGTAGTCGCCCTGCGCCTGCACCAGCTCCTGGGTGCCCACCACGTCGGGGCGCTGCTCGCGCAGCAGGGCCACCATCGCGGTGCGGCGGACCTCCCAGCGCTTGTCGCCCTCGGTGTCGGCCGGCGTGCGCACGTTGAACGACATCACCCGCAGCGCGTCGGCGGCAGTGGCGTGGCCGACGCCCAGCGACAGCGCCAGCAGCAGCCACAGGGCGGGGCGGGACGAGGCAAGGGCCATGGCGGTCTCCACGAGTAAAGCGCGAAGCTTGGCACGCCGCGCCCGGCCGCGGGTGTGCGCGGGTAGGCGGTTTTCCGGCTGGCTAACCGCGGGATGAGTGGCCGCGAGCCGGCGCGGCCCGCCCTCACGGCATTGGCGATATGCTCTCCGCGATCACTCCCCGACCGTGGAAACGACCATGTCCCCTGTGCGTCCCGCCCTGATGACGTTGCTCGCGATCGCCGTCGCCGGGACCGCCGGCTGTGGCGGCCGCAAGGGCGACACGATGCTGATGCGCGAGTCGTTCAATTCCGACAACACCTATTCGCGCAGCGTCGACGTGACCCCGGCGCAGGCCTGCGAGGCCGCGCGCCGCGCCCTGCTCGGGCAGGGCTACGTGGTGGCGCGCGCCGATGCCAACGGCGTGGAGGCCAGCAAGAACTTCCAGCCCAAGGACGACAGCCACGAACAGCTGGAGCTGCGCGTGTCCTGCGTGTCGCAGGGCGACGACAAGGCGTGGGTGTTCGTCAGCGCACTGCAGGACCGCTATGCGCTGAAGAAGAGCTCCACGTCCGCCAGCGTGGGCGTGGGCGTGCTCGGTTCGGTGTCGCTGCCGGTGGGCAGCAGCGACGACTCGCTGGTGCGCGTGGCCAGCAGCACGGTGCAGGACGCCAGCTTCTACAACCGCTTCTTCGAGCGCCTGAATTCCTACCTGCCCAAGGCGTCGCCGGTCCCTGCCGGCGCGACCGCCCCGGCCTCGGCCGTCCCCTCCAGGCCGGACGGCCCGGCCACGCCGTGAACGCCTGATTCACCCTGTCTGCTGATACCTGAATGCGCCCGGGACGCTTCACGTTGCGTTCCCGGACGCGCGTCCAGAGTGCATCCCGACAGCCGCCCTGTGGCGGTCGGCGACAGAAGGAGAGCAGGTATGAACACGCGTGAATCGATCTTGGGCATCTCGATGCTGGGCCTGCTGGCGGCCGCCTCGTTGGCACAGGCGCAGACCTACGGGCCGCGCGACGAAGGCCGCCGCTTCAACGACGGCACCCGTGTGCACTGCAAGAAGGTCGCGGTGCAGAAGAACTCCACCGACCCCAACCGCGTCGGCGGTACCCTGGCCGGCGCCGCGATCGGCGGCCTGCTCGGCAACCAGATCGGCGGCGGCAGCGGCAAGAAGCTGGCCACGGTCGGCGGTGCGGTGGCCGGTGGCGCCACGGGCCGCTACATCCAGGGCCAGCGCCAGGAAACCAATGGCAACCGCGTGATGGAAACGGTCTGCGAACGCCGCTGATCGTGGATGCCGCGCTTCGAGAGGCCCCGGAATTCCGGGGCCTTTTGCATGCCGGCCCTTGCCGCGTGGCCGGCCGGGCCGTGCGCGGCATGATGCACTGACGCCTGGCCCCAGCAAGCGGTGGACGATGCTCGCGCGAACGCGGACGACGCGTAACGGAAACCTGCCGGCCGGCGTGCCCCGTGCGCGTCGGCCCGGCTCGCTGCGTGCATTTGGGCGCGGCCTGGCGCTGGGCGCGTGCCTGCTGGCGCTCCCGCCGCCGCTCGTTGCCGCGGCGCTGGCGGGTGCGGAGCCTGTTCAGACCGCTTCGCCGGACTGCCTGGAGGCGCTGCTGCGTCGCCTCGGCTGGCGGATCGACACTACGCCCGTGGCGCAGCCGCGGTTGCAGCCCGGGACGCCGTGCCAGCGCGGGTCGCTGGCCGACGCGCAGGCCGCCGGCGACCTGCGCGCCGCGCTGCCGGCGGCGTGGTCGCCCGCGCAGCGCGGCGCGGCGCTGCGCGGCCTGCTCGCCGAGCCGGCCAGCGTCTGCGCCTACGCCTTCGAGCTGGGCGAGGCCACCCGTCGTGCCGCCACGCAGTTGCAGGACAATCCCGGCTACCGCTTCTCGGCGGTGCAGATGGGCTGGATCGGCTTCGGCTGGCGCACCGCGCGTGGCCAGGGCTGGCGCGGCTACCGCAGCTTCGGGCGCGGCTACGCGCCGGCCGGCGGCAACGCCGCGGCGATCGATGCCTTCTACTATGGCCATGTGCGGTCCGAATGCGGGGTAGGGCGGCAGATCGCCCAACTGGCCACCCAGCGCGAGCTGTACGGCGATGCCGACTTCGACCGCGAGTTCACTCCGGCGGAGCTGTCGATCGGCACCTTCCTGACCCTGCATCGCACCGACAGCATCCTGCTCGGCGCGCACGCGGGCGAGTTCTTCGCCGACGGCAAGGCGGTACGGACCGCGCGCCTCGGCCGCCAGGCCTTCATGGGCGTGCCCGGCTTCATCGAGCACGTGTTCGACAAGCGTCATCTCGACGACATCCACAACCAGGCCGAGAACTTCGTCGTGGTCGATGTCAGCGCGGCCGCGGCCGCGGCCCTGGCGGCGCATGGCGGGCTGGCCTACTACGACGCGCTCAACCGGCGCATCTGGGAATTGTCGCGGCAGCTGCCCGGGTCCGGCCGCCGCCGGTTCGAGCGGCTGCTGTACGAGCGCGACGCGGCGCTGCGCGCCGAGGTGCCGGAGGCGCAGCGCCCGCTGCTGGAGGAAATGGACCGGCTGCTGGACGACCCCTTCTACCGCGGCTTCCTGATCTACGTGCATCCCAAGGGCATCAAGCCGATCGGCTACCACATCGCGCGCCTGCTCGATCGCAATCCGCGCACGCCGTATGCCACCGACCTGGCGCTGCACAACCTGCACGGCCCCTTGTACTGGCGCTGGATCGACCGCCAGCTGAGCCACTGCGGAGGCGGCGGCGACGCACCGGCGGAACGATCCATTGAGCCGTCGCCGGATGCGGCGGCGGTCGCCGCGGCGCATCATGGCGTCCGCAATCATTGACACAACCGTTCGAGGAGTCGTTATGGAACTGGGTATGGTGGGACTGGGTCGCATGGGCGCGAACATGGCCGAACGTCTGGTGCGCGGCGGCCATCGCGTCGGCGGCTACGACCCCGGCGTGGCCGCACGCGAGGCGGCGCAGGCCAAGGGCGTGGCGCCCGCCGCCTCGCTGGCCGAGCTGGTCGCCGCGCTGCCGCTGCCGCGCGTGGTGTGGTTGATGGTGCCCGCCGGGCAGATCGTCGACGACACCCTGGCGCAGTTGCGGCCGCTGCTGCAGGCCGGCGACATCGTGATCGACGGCGGCAATTCCTACTACAAGGATTCGCAGCGCCGCGCCGCGCAGCTGCAGGCCGAAGGCATCGCCTACGTCGACTGCGGCACCAGCGGCGGCGTGTGGGGCCTGCAGGAGGGCTACAGCCTGATGGTCGGCGGCGACGAGGCGGCGGTGGCGTCGCTGGCGCCGCTGCTGTCGACCCTGGCCCCGGCGGTGGACAAGGGCTGGGGCCGGGTCGGTCCCAGCGGCGCGGGCCACTTCACCAAGATGGTCCACAACGGCATCGAGTACGGCATGATGCAGGCCTACGCCGAGGGCTTCGCGCTGATGCAGCGCAAGACCGATTTCGCGCTCGACCTGCACCAGGTCGCCGAGATCTGGCGCGACGGCAGCGTGGTGCGTTCGTGGCTGCTGGACCTGACCTCCGACGCCCTGGGCCACAACCCGCAGATGGCCGGCATCGCGCCGTACGTGGCCGATTCCGGCGAGGGCCGCTGGACCGTCGCCGAGGCGATCGACCTCGACGTGCCGGCACCGGTGATCACGCTGTCGCTGCTGGAGCGGCTGCGCTCGCGCGACAAGGATTCGTACACCGACAAGCTGCTGTCGGCGATGCGCAACCAGTTCGGCGGCCACGCGGTCAGGACCGAGCTGCCGTCCTCCGACGGCGACAAGCCGCTGTGATCCGCTGAGCGCCGCCGGCGCTCAGTCCAGCTCCAGGCGCCGCCCCAGCGCGGCGCTGCGCTCGCCCAGCTCGATCAGGTCCATCAGCGCGACCGCCTCGGCCGGGCTCACCGGTGCCGGTGCGGTGCCGGCCATCGCATCGCGCAGCGCGGCGTAGCAGGCGCGATAGTCGCCCACCGCGTTGGCGGGCCGGCTCTGCTGCTGGCCGCCGCCCGCATCGACGGTGGTCAGGGTGCCGGGCAGCGGGTCCACGCCCCAGCCGGCATCGCCGGGGCGCATCCCGGCCTTGAGCTGCGCCTCCTGCGGATCCAGGCCGTGCTTGACGAAGCTGCCGGCGCTGCCGTGGAGGGCGAAGCGCAGGCGGCTGTCGGCGACCAGCGAGCCGGCATGCAGGTGCACGCGCAGGCGGTCGTAGTGCAGGGTCGCGTCGACGTAGTCCACGCTGCGCGCGCCGGTGCGCTGGCGCTGCAGGTCGACGGTCAGCGCCTGCGGGCGCCCGAACAGCTGCAGCGCCTGGTCGAGCAGGTGCGGGCCCAGGTCGAACCACAGGCCCGCGCCGGGGACATCGCTCTCGCGCCAGCGGTCGCGCACCTGCGGGCGGTGGCGGTCGAAGTGCGAATGGAACTCGGCGATCTCGCCCAGGGTGCCGGCCGCGAGCAGGGCGCGCACGGTCAGGAAATCGGCATCCCAGCGCCGGTTCTGGAACACGCTGACGATGCGGCCGGCGCGTGCGGCCGCGTCGGCCACCGCCTGCGCCTCGGCGCGGGTGACCGTGAACGGCTTGTCCACCAGCACGTGGCGGCCGGCGGCCAGCGCCTGCAGCGCCAGGGGCGCGTGGCTGGCGTTGGGGGTGGCGATCACCACCGCATCGACGCCGGGGTCGTCCAGCGCGGCCTGCAGCGACGCGGCGACCGTGACCGCCGGCCGCTCGGCGTGCACCTGCTGCGGCTGCGACGTCACCACGGTATGCAGCCGCAGGCCGGACGTGGCGTCGATCAGCGGGGCATGGAAGGTGCGGCCGACGTAGCCGTAGCCGACCAGCGCGAGGTTGAACGGTTCGGTCATTGGAAACGGTTCATTGCAACAAAGCGGGAAACGCCATCCTATTGCATGCATGGGCGGATGAAGGGTTCACGGCCTTTCCATCCAGTGGTCACGTGCACTCCACGGGCGCCCACCCAGACTGACCGCACAGACCCAAGGGAGGAATCACCATGAATCATCGCACCTCGAAGTTCCGCACCGTCCTGGCCGCCTCGCTGTCGCTCGGCCTGCTGGCGGGCGCCGGCCAGGCGTTCGCCGCGGATCCGCCGATGAACGAGCACAAGGGCATGGACGCGGACTCGCACAAGGGCGAGTCGCACAAGCCGGTGACCGACAGCTGGATCACCACCAAGGTCAAGACCGACCTGCTGGCCACGAAGCACGTCTCGGGGACCGAAGTGAAGGTCGAGACCGTTAACGGCGTCGTGACCCTGTCGGGTACCGTCAAGACCCAGGCCGAGCACGACAAGGCTGTGGCCGTCGCCAAGCGCATCGAAGGCGTCAAGAGCGTCGACGCGAGCCAGCTGAACGTCAGCGCCAAGGCCAAGCGCTGAGGCCTCCCGCCCCGCGGTTCGCGCAGCGGACACGCAGGCGGCGAAACGATCACACCGGGCGCACCCCTTCGGGGGTGCGCCTTTTTCATGGCCCGCCCCGGAACGCAGCGGGGCGAGCGGAACGAGTCGAAGACTGCATAATTTTGATGCTGTCCACTCGTATGATGAACGAAGTTCAGCTATGTCATGGGAGTGCAACAAAATGCTGAACGATTAATTCTTGTCTACGACCGATGCGGGACAATGCCCCGCCCTCGTCCTGCCCGGGCCTCCGGCCTCTCACTGCGGAACCGATACCTCCGATGCAAACACCGGTACAAGAAGACGCCTGGGATCGCCTACGCCTGCCGGTACTGGCACTGGCGGTGTTCCTGATCGTCGTCGTGCCTTCGCTGCTGTTGCGGCAGATGGCCGCCAGCGCCAACCAAGCCGCGATGTGGGTTTCGCACAGCCAGAGCGTGCAGGAAGTCTCGCAGCGGCTGCAGGCATCGATGCGCGATCTCGAGTCCGCGGCGCTGATGCGCTCGCACGGGCTGGAGCGCCCGATCCTGGCGGATCGCATGCAACACGGACGCAACGAGGCCGAGGCCTCGATCCGGCGCCTGATCGACCTGACCCGCGACAATGCGCAACAGCAGGTCCGCATCGGCCGCATCCAGAGCACCATCGAACGGCGCATGCTGCTGGCCGAGCGCATCGCCGTGGAACGCGAGCCGCAGCGCATCCGCGCGCTGATCGAGGAGATGACCGCCAACAACCCGATCCGCGAGCTGATCGGCGACCTGCAGCGCGCCGAGGACGTGCTGCTGGCCCGGCGCAACGCGATCGCCGCGCGCGAGCGCCAGCACTACAGCGCGCTGAGCTGGGGCGCGCTGCTAGTGCAGCTGCTGCTGCTCGGTACCGTGATCTGGCTATTACAGCGGCAGATCCGCCGACGCCTAGTCGCCGAGAAGGACTACGCACTGGCCAACGCACGCGCCAGCTCGGTGCTGCAGACCGTTCGCGAACCCATCGTGCTGCTCGACGACCAGCAGCGCATCGTGCTGCACAACCCGGCCTTCGCCGAGCTGTAC
Organism: Lysobacteraceae bacterium USHLN149; assembly: GCA_037145635.1. Taxonomy (GTDB): domain Bacteria; phylum Pseudomonadota; class Gammaproteobacteria; order Xanthomonadales; family Xanthomonadaceae; genus JAATFS01. The sequence continues at coordinate 42,100 of JBBCXB010000008.1, read as the reverse complement.
GGGCTGGAGGACGACGGCAACCAGGCGCGCGCGCTGAAGGAGATCGGCGGCGGCGTCTGGGACGACGCGCTGATCCACCAGCGCCTGTCCGACGTGCTGCTGCGCGGCCGCGAGCTGTGGGATTTCGAGCACGAGCAGCGCGCCGCCGACGGCATCTCGCGGGTCATGCTGATCAATGCGCGCCGCATGCCGCTGCCCGACATCGACGACGAAGTGGTGCTGATGACGGTGAGCGACATCAGCCTGCAGAAGGCCGCCCAGCAGCGCATTCAGGAGCTCAACCGCCAGCTCGAGGGCAAGGTCGAGCAGGTGTCGGAGGTCAACCGCGAACTGGAGGCCTTCAGCTACTCGGTCTCGCACGACCTGCGCGCGCCGCTGCGCCACATCGCCGGCTTCTCGGACAAGCTGGTGCGCCACCTGGGCGACGCCGCCGACGAGAAGTCCCACCACTACATGGAGGTGATCAGCAGTTCGGCGCGGCGCATGGCCTCGCTGATCGACGACCTGCTGGTGTACTCGCGCCTGGGCCGCAGCGCGCTGCGCGTGCAGGCGGTGGACATGCAGTCGCTGGTGGCCGAGAGCCGCTCGATCCTCGATGCCAACGTGCAGAGCGAAGGCACCGGCCATCGCGTCGAATGGCACATCGCGCCGCTGCCGATCCTGATCGCCGACGAGAACATGATGCGGCAGCTGTGGATGAACCTGATGGGCAATGCGGTCAAGTACAGCGCCCGCCGCGAGCTGGCGCGGGTCGAGATCGGCTACGAGATGCTGCCCGACGGCAGCCACCACTTCTACGTGCGCGACAACGGCGCAGGATTCGACATGGACTATGCCGGCAAGCTGTTCGGCGTGTTCCAGCGTCTGCACAAGGCCAGCGAGTACCCGGGCACGGGCATCGGGCTGGCCAGCGTGCGGCGCGTGCTCACCCGGCACGGGGGGCGTGTCTGGGCCGAAGGCGCCGTGGACCAGGGCGCCACCTTCCACTTCGTACTCCCCACGGCGCTTGAAACGCCCACCTCCGAGTCCCTGACATGACCGCCATCCGTACCATCCTCCTGGCAGAAGACAGCCCCGCCGATGCGGAAATGGCCGTCGATGCGCTCCGTGACGCCCGCCTCGCCAATCCGATCGTGCACGTGGAGGACGGCGTCGAGGCCATGGACTACCTGCTGCGCCGCGGCGCCTTCGCCGATCGCGAGGAAGGTCTGCCGGCGGTGCTGCTGCTCGACATCAAGATGCCGCGCCTGGACGGGCTGGAAGTGCTCAAGCAGATCCGCACCGACGAGGCGCTCAAGCGCCTGCCGGTGGTGATCCTGTCGTCCTCGCGCGAGGAGAGCGACCTGGCCCGCAGCTGGGACCTGGGCGTCAATGCCTACGTGGTCAAGCCGGTCGATGTCGACCAGTTCTTCAACGCGGTGAAGACCCTGGGCACGTTCTGGGCCGTCATCAACCAGGCGCCGGAGCTGGACTGATCCATGGCGCATGAGCCGGCAAACCTGGCAACCCTGAAGATTCTTCTGGTGGAGGATTCCCCGGAGGACGCCGAACTGCTGTCCGACCAACTGGTCGAGGCCGGCATCGCCGCCAGCTTCGAGCGGGTCGACAGCGAGGAATCGCTGCGTCTCTCGCTGGAGATGTTCCAGCCGGACATCGTGCTGTCGGACCTGAGCATGCCCGGTTTCTCGGGGCACCAGGCGCTGCGCGTGGTGCGCGAGGGCAGTGCGTCCACGCCCTTCATCTTCGTGTCCGGCACGATGGGCGAGGAGACCGCGGTGAAGGCGCTGCAGGACGGCGCCAACGACTACATCATCAAGCACAACCCGACCCGCCTGCCGAGCGCCGTGACGCGCGCGGTGCGCGAGGCGCGCTCGGAAAGCGAGCGCCAGCGCGTGGAGAACGAGCTGATGCGCGCGCAGCGGCTGGAGAGCCTGGCGATGCTGGCCGCCGGCCTGAGCCACGACCTGCGCAACATCCTGCAGCCGCTGCTGATCGTGCCGGACCTGCTGACCAGCCGCAGCGACGACCCGCAGCTGCGGCAGCTGGCCAACGTGGTGGCCGAGTGCGGCCGCCGCGGCCACGAGATGGCCGAGTCGATGCTGTCGTTCGTGCGCGGTTCCAACAAGCCGCGCGAGCAGGTCTCCGTCGCCAGCCTGTTCCAGGCCGTGCAGCTGCTGCTCAAGAGCAGCCTGCCGGACGGGGTGCGGCTGCAGGTGCAGGTGAACGACGACGAGGACCTGGTCACCGAGGCCAACTACACCGAGCTGCAGCAGTGCCTGCTCAACCTGGGCCTCAACGCGATCCAGGCGATGCCGTCGGGCGGGCTGCTGACGCTGTCGGCCGAGCGCCACGCGGGCGACCAGATCCGGATGAGCGTGGCCGACACCGGCTCGGGGATGGACACCGAGACGCTGGCGCGGCTGTTCAGCCCGTTCTTCACCACCAAGTCCGACGGCACCGGGCTCGGCCTGATCTCGTGCAAGCGCATCATCGAGAGCTATGGCGGCCACATCAAGGTGAGCAGCCGCGTGGGCGAAGGCACCCAGTTCGACCTGGTGCTGCCGGTGCGCAGCACGACCGCGCTGCCGGCGCCGGACAACGAGCTGCCGCTCGCGCTCGGCGACGGCCAGCACATCCTGCTGGTCGACGGCGAGGCCACCCGGCTGTCGCTGCTGGGCAACGCGTTGTCCAGCCAGGGCTACCACCCGGAACTGGCGGCCGACGGCGCGGCGGCGTTGCAGGCGGTCCGCCAGCACGGCCTGCCCGACCTGATCATCATCGACAGCGACATCATCCTGCTGTCGGCGGTGAGCCTGCTGCTGAGCATGCAGGAGCTGGGCTACGACGGGCCGGCGATCGTGCTGGAGGACGTGGGCACGCCGCTGCAGCGCGAGCACTTCCCGTCGGACATTCCGGTGCACGTGCTGCGCAAGCCGCTGGAGATGCGGCGGGTGTTCCGCGCGGTGGCGCACGCGTTCGAGGCGCGGGCCTGACCCTGGCGCGGGCGGCTTCCGCCCGCGGCCGGACTACTGCTGGGAGGACTGGCCTTCCGGGTCGCGGCGCACCGCCGCCCGGCGCGGCGGCAGGGGCGGCAGCGGCTCGCGCACGGCGGGATCGGCCTCGCCGTCGCCCAGCGCCGGCTCCCACGGGAAGCGCGGCAGCGTACGCACCGCGTTCTCCAGCTTGCGCGACCAGGTGTCGTGGATCTCGGCGTACAGCGGCGTGTCGGCCTCCAGCCGCATGCGCTCGGTGATGCGCAGGTCGTTGGTGCGGATCAGCGCCATGTCGATCGGCATGCCGACCGACAGGTTGGAGCGGATCGTGGAATCCAGCGACACCATCGCGGTGCGTGCGGCGTCCTCCAGCTTCATCTCCGGGCGCACGATGCGGTCCAGGATCGGCTTGCCGTACTTGGACTCGCCGATCTGCATGTACGGCGTCTCCGGCGAGGAGGCGATCGCGTTGCCGAGCGGGTAGACCATGTACAGGCCGGGGCGCTCGCCGGCGATCTGGCCGCCGAGGATCAGCGTGGCCTGCGTGCTGATGCCCTGGTTGTGCGGCTGGTTGCCGGTGTGGACCTGGCTGGAGACCAGCACCTCGCCCACGTACTCGGCCACCTCGAACAGGTGGCGGAAGCTGCGCAGGTTGCGCGGCGCCTGGTCCTCGACGTCGCGCTGCAGCTTGGAGATCGCCAGCTGGGTGGTGGCCAGGTTGCCGGCCGACATCAGGGCGAACACCGCTTCGCCGGGATACTCGAACACATGCAGCTTGCGGTGGACCCGGACGTCGTCCAGCGAGGCGTTGGTGCGTGTGTCTGCGGCGAAGACCAGGCCTTCGTCCACTTCGATACCGACGCAATAAGTCATTGGGCTGCCGTGTGACTGTGCCGTCCGATTCTATGCGCCCCCTCCGGGCTTGGCTAGGGCGGGCGGCGGGCGGGACCGGCCGCTGGTGGCCGCCTGCGCGCGTGGAACCTCGGGTCCCTGCGTCGCAGCGTCACCGCAGGCGGGACCTGTGAGGACGCCGGCGCAGGAGGTTCCACGGCTCTGCACGCAGGGGCGAGCGCCGCGCGCGCGATGCCCGGGAGTTGACGCTGGGCCGGGCCGCATGCGCGAATATTGCATGACCACCGTGCTCCTCAGCCTGGGCAGCAACCTCCAGCCCCGCCACTACCTGCGCCTGGCCGTGGACGCGCTGCGCGCGCAGTTCGGCGCGATCGTGGTGTCGGATGCGTACCTCACGCCCGCGGTCGGCTTCGACGGGCCGGATTTCCTCAACAACGGCGTGCTGCTGCACACCGAGCTGCCGCTGCAGGCGCTGGACCGCTGGCTGCACGAACTGGAGGACCGCCACGGCCGCGACCGCAGCGGGCCGCGCTTCAGCGACCGCACCCTGGACGTGGACGTGGTGTTCTACGGCGACCGCATCGTCGAAGGGCCGGGCCACCTGCGCATCCCGCGGCCCGAGCTGCGGCATGCGTTCGTGCTCAAGCCGCTGGCCGACATCGCCCCGGCGTTCGTCGACCCGGTCAGCGGCCTCACGCTGGCGCAGTTGTGGCAGGCGCACCCGCAGCACGACGCGCACTTCGAGGTCGTGGCGCTGGCGCCGGCGCTGCCGGTGTAGCGCCCGGTCGAGGCAGGCGCGGCCGGCCCTAGGTCAGCGTGCGCCCGCCGTCCAGGCGCAGGACGTGGCCGGTGACGAAGCCGGCCTCGTCGAGCAGCCAGCGCACGCTGGCGGCCACTTCCTCGGGCGTGCCGGTGCGTGCCAGCGGCGTGCGCGCCAGCAGCGCCTGGCGCGCCGCCTCGTCCTTGCCCTGCGCCGGCCACAGGATGGCGCCGGGCGCGACCGCGTTGACGCGCACCTGCGGCGCCAGCTCCAGCGCCAGCGAGCGGGTGAGCATCTCCAGCGCGCTCTTGGCGGCGCCGTAGAGCGGATGCAGCGGCAGCGGCTGCTGCGCGTGCAGGTCGGTGAGGTTGACGATGGCGCCGCGGCCTTCGCGCAGGTGCGGCGCGGCGGCCTGGGCCAGGAAGAACGGCGCGCGCGCATTGACCGCGAACAGCTCGTCCCACTGCTCCGGCGTGGCCTCGTCCAACGGCGTGGGATAGAAATTGGAGGCGTTGTTGACCAGGGCGTCGAGCCGGCCGAAGTGCGCCAGGCAGGCGGCCACCAGCGCCGCCGGCGCGGCCGTGTCGCGCAGGTCGGCGTGCAGCGCGAGCGCGCTGCCGGGGCGTTGCGCCTCCAGTTCGGCGACGGTCGCGGCCAGGGCCTCGCCCGAGCGGTGCGCGTGCAGCGCCACCGCATAGCCGTGGGCATGCAGATGGCGGGCGATGGCCGCGCCGATGCGGCGCGCGCCGCCGGTGACCAGGGCCACCTTGGAGGATGCTTTCATCTGGCCTTCCCGCCGGTCTCGGATCGCTCGGCTATGCTGTGCATTGTCCACGCTGCGATCCTGCCATGCACGCCGATCTCCCCGCGCCCGACCCCGAGGCGCTCGCCCACAGCGAGCAGCTGGCCGCGCACCTGCGCGGCGAGATCGCCGCCGCCGCCGGCGCCATTCCGTTCTCGCGCTTCATGGAGCTGGCGCTGTACGCGCCGGGCTGGGGCTACTACAGCGCCGGCGCCAGCAAGTTCGGCGAGGCCGGCGATTTCGTCACCGCCCCCGAGCTCGGGCCGCTGTTCGCCGCTACCGTGGCCGGGGCATTGGCGCCGGTGCTGCAGCAGCTCGGTCCGCAGGCGCGCGTGCTGGAACTGGGCGGCGGCAGCGGCGCGTTCGCCGAGGTGATGCTCAAGCGGCTGCTGGAGCTGGATGCGCTGCCCGAGCGCTACGCGATCCTGGAGCCGAGCGCGGACCTGCGCGAGCGCCAGCGCGAGCGGCTGGGCAAGCTGCTGATCCCGCCGGTGTTCGACCTGGTGGAATGGATCGACGGACCGTTCCCCGACGACTGGGACGGCGTGGTGTTCGCCAACGAGGTGATCGATGCGCTGCCGACGCCGCGCTTCGGCGTGCGCGACGGACAGGTGGTCGAGGAGACCGTGGTGCTGGACGCGCAGGGCGCGTTCGCGCGCGGCGAGCAGCCGGCCGATGCGCTGCTGGCGGCGGCGGTGCGGCATGTCGAGCGCTACCTGGAGCGGCCGTTCGCCGAGGGCTACCGTTCGGAGCTGCTGCCGCAGCTGCCGTACTGGATCCAGGCGGTGGCCGGCGGCCTGCAGCGCGGCGCGATGCTGTTCGTGGACTACGGCTACCCGCGTGGCGAGTACTACCAGGCGCAGCGCGAGCAGGGCACGCTGCGCGCCTTCTACCGTCACCGCGTGCACAACGACTTCTACCGCTGGCCGGGCCTGCAGGACCTGACCGCGTCGGTGGACTTCACCGCGCTGGCCGAGGCCGGCACCGGCGCCGGCTTCGACCTGGCGGGCTACTGCACCCAGGCCAGCTTCCTGCTCGGCAACGGCCTGGACGCGCTGCTGCAGACCGCCGACACCCGCACCGACGAGGTCGGCCGGGTCAAGTTGCGCGAGCAGGTCAAGCGGCTGACCCTGCCCAGCGAGATGGGCGAGCGTTTCCAGGTGATGGGTTTCTCGCGCGATGTCGATTTCGCCCCGGCGTTCCTGGTGGGCGACCTGACGTGGCGGCTGTGAACCGCGGCCTGAGGCCGCTGCAGCGGCCGGGCCTGTGGCTGGCGCTGTGGCTGGCGGCGATCGTGGCGGTGGTGGCGGTCTGCCTGGCGCCGGCGGCGGACCTGCCGTCGGTGCCGTCCGGCGGCGACAAGATCGAGCACTTCCTGGCCTATTTCCTGCTGTCGTGGGCCGCGGTGCAGCTGTTCGCCGGCCGCGCCGCGGTCGCGCGGGCGATGGTCGGCCTGGTGCTGCTGGGCGTGGCCATCGAGTTCGCGCAGGGCGCGTTCACCGTGGACCGTTCGGCCGACGTGTTCGATGCGCTGGCCGACACCGCCGGGGTGCTGGCCGGCCTAGCGCTGCTGCCGACCCCGTTGCGCGGCGTCCTGCAGCGCGTGGACGGCTGGCTGTTCGCGCGCGGGCGCACGCCCGGCCGCGGCTGAGTCCGGCGCGCAGCGCGGCACGCCGCCGGTGCCGCCATCGATGGCGCGGTACACCGCCTCCACCACGCTGCCGTAGCGGGCGATCGCGAAGCCGTCGCCGACGAAGCGGTTGCGGTCGCCGTCCGGATCGACGAGCGGGGTGTTCTTCTTGTTGGTCAGCAGCACCAGGGCCAGGCCCTGCGCCGGATCGGCCAGGGTCAGGGTGCCGGTCCAGCCGGTGTGCCCGTACGCGCGCGGCGAGGCGCAGCGGCCGAACATCCAGCGCAGGCCGGGGCCGCGGTTGAGCCGCCAGCCCAGTCCGTAGCTCGGGTCGGGGCCGGCCGGCGCGGTGAAGCGCGCGGCCGTGGCCGCGTCGAAGAAACGCCGCCCGTCGCGCTGTCCGCCATCGAGCATCAGTTGCACCAGTACCGCCAGTTCCTCGGCGTCGGAGAACAGGCCGGCGTGCCCGGCGACCTGGCCCATCGCGTAGTAGGCCTTCTCGTCGTGGACCTCGCCGCGCAGGGTGTGGCGGCGGATGCCCGGAAACGCCACGCGGCTGCCGCGGGTGTTGCCCTGCGGCTCGGTGGCGGCGAAGTCGGCCGGGGTCAGGTCGCCGCCCGCCAGCGGGGCGAAGCGGGTGCGCTGCAGGCCCAGCGGGCGATAGAAGACGTTCTCGACGTAGGCGTCCAGGCGCTGGCCGGTGAGGCGCTCGACCAGCAGCCCGGCGAGCAGGAAATCGGTGTCGCTGTAGAGGTTGCGGCTGCCGGTGGGGTAGTCCAGCGGCAGCCGCATCAGCAGCGCCTGGGTGCGCTCGCGTTCGTGCGAGTAGCGCTCGCCGGCGGACGGGTCGTGGAACGGCACGTCGGTGGCGAAGCCGGCGGCATGGCGCAGCAGGTCGGCCACGCGCACGCGCGCCTTGCGCGCGCGCATCGCCGGATCGTCGTCCGCGGCGGCGAACTCGGGCAGGTAGCGCGCCAGCGGTGCATCGACCTCGAGCCGGCCCTCCGAGACCAGGCGCTGCAGCGCGAACACCGTGGCGTACATCTTGGTGTTGGAGGCCAGGTCGAAGATAGTGTCGGTGCGCATCGGCGGCGGAGCCGCCAGCGCGCCGCGCGCGTCGTAGCGCTGGGCGTAGCCATAGGCGGTGAGCTTGACCAGGCGCCCGTCGCGCACGACCGCCAGCACCGCGCCGGGGAAGCCGGCATCGACCTGGGCCTGGATCGCGCGATCGACCGCCGCCAGCCCGGCGGCGGAAAAGCCGGCCGCCGCCGCGTCGGCGGCGCGCGGCAGCCGGAGCGGGGCGGGGGCCAAAGGCTCCCGGTCGGGCAGCCCCGCAAAGGGCGCTGCACCCGCTGCGGGTACCAGGCCGGCGGCCACGGCCAGCAGAAGGCCGAGGCGGCGGGGCAGGGCGCGGGCGGCGAAGCGGTTCATGGCGATCTCGGGGACGGGCGGGTGCCCGGCCGGCCACGCGATCCGCCGGCCGGGCCGGCCGGAGCGCGCAGGTTACCGGAAGACCGGCCGATCGCCCGCCCGGCGCGGGGCCGGCCTTCCGGTCCCGCGCCTCGCCCCGCCCGCCGCGGCCGCGGTCAGAACTTGAAGTGCAGCGTGGCCATGTAGCGGCGCCCGTTCTTGTAGCGGCCGGCCGGGTGGTCCTTGTCGCCGAGGTACTGGAAGTACTCCTCGTCCAGCAGGTTCTGCGCGTCCAGCTGCACCGACCAGTGCTCGCCGAGGGCGTAGCCGATGCTCGCGCCGAGCTCGGCGTAGTCGTCCACGCTGGCCGGTGCGGCGCCGGCCACGTAGCCGCCGGCGAGATAGCTGTCGCGCCAGTTGTAGGTGACGCGCGCGTTCAGCGGGCCCTTCTCGTAGTACGGGCTGAACGCCACGCTGTTGCGCGACTGGTACGGCAGGGCGTCGCCGGTGTTGTTCTCGCCGCGGGCGTGGGTGTAGTTGGCGGTCAGGCCGAAGCCGCTCTCGCCGAACGGCTGCTGGTAGGCCAGGGTGAAGCCCTTGACCTTGCCCTCGCCGGCGTTGCGCGGGCGCTGGATGCTGTAGTCGCAGTAGCCGTCGGCGCTGCAGCCGTTGCTACCGAGCATCTGCGCCCAGGCCTGCGGCGAGGTGTCGCGGATCGAGTTGTACTGGCGTTCGGTGGTGGCCGAGGTGTCGATGTAGTTGTCGATCTTCTTGTAGAACAGCGACCACGACACCACCGACTGCGCGGCGAAGTAGTACTCGGCCGACAGGTTGAAATTCCACGACTCGTACGGCGACAGCTCGGCGTTGCCGCCGCTGCCGGTGAGGGTGGTGTCGTTGAGGAAGGTGTTGTTGACCATCTGGTTGTACGGCGCCCAGGCGATGACCTTGGCGGCGGCGAAACGGAACACCCAGTCGTCGCTGGTGTCGTAGACCAGGTTCAGCGACGGCAGCACGAAGTCCCCCTTCTTGGTGCGGGTCTGCCACTTGGCGTCCAGGTCGTCGAGGGTGGGGGTGCCGCTGTAGACGAAGCCGCTGCCCTCGGTCTTGGAGTCGACGTAGCGAACGCCGAGGTTGCCGCGCAGCCCGCCCTCGGAGAAGTTCAGCTGCGCGTAGGCGGCGTTGTTGGTCTGCTGCAGCGCCCAGCTGTTGTTGAGGTAGCTGGCCGGATCGGGGTTGGCGTAGTCCACCGGGCTGTTGCGGATCCAGTCGATGACGTTGCCGCGGCCGGCCTGCACGTGGCGGCCGTGGTCGGGGTAGAAGCCCTGGATGTCGGTCAGGCCGATCGTGCCGACGTCGGCCAGCGTGCCGGGGGTGACCCCGCCGTATACGTTGAGCTGGAAATCCTCGTCGTGGCGGCCGTGGCGCACGCCGAACAGCAGCTGGTTGAACACGCTGTCGAACTGCACGTCGAAGTCGAGCTGGGCGTAGGTGTCCTTGCTCTCGGTGGCGAACACGCCGTTGTTGCCGAACCAGCCGCCGGCCGAGCCCCAGTTGGCCGGGTCGCGCGCGCCGGCCGGGTCGTCGAAGCGGATGCCGCGGTCCAGGTCCCAGCTGAAGCCGCCGTTGTAGAACGGCTCGATGAAGTACTGCGCCAGGTGGCGGTTCTCGGACTTGCTCCGGCCGGCCTGCCCGGTCATGCCCCAGCCCTCGCCGCGGAAGGCGCCGCGCAGGTCCAGCCCCTTGGTGGTGACCTCGGACTGGCGCACGTTGTTGTCGTAGATCACGGTGCCGCCGCCGGCATTGGCGTTGGCGCCGGAATGGCCGCTGGTGACCACGCCGTTGCGCACGCCGCCGAGCGCGTCCACCGCATCGACCGTGCCCTGGTTCCAGGTCAGGAAGCTGTACATCGACTGGTTGTAGTTGTCGAAGTTCTCCTTGATGTACAGGCCGCTGAGGTTGAACTCCAGCGCGTCGCTGGGCTTGAGCTGGAGGTTGACCACGGCGCTGTCGCGCTTGCGGTCCTGCTGGAACCAGGCGGCGTTGACCGAGTTCGGCACGTCGGCATCGGCCGGCACGCCGGCGGCGTTGGCGAAGGTCGCGGCCTTGGCGTAGCCGAACACCTCCAGGCCCTGGCGGTCCACGCGCTCCTCGTAGTGCTGCGCCGACACCGCGACGCCGAAGGTCTCGGCCGGGTTCTTCCAGCTGTAGAGCAGCGAGGCATTGGGCTTGCCTTCGCTGGCCTGGTCGCTGTAGCTGTAGCCGACCGAGCCGGCCACCTCGTTGGCCTTCAGGTCCAGCGGCTGGCGGGTGTGCATCAGCACGGTGCCGCCGAGGCTGCCTTCGGTCAGGCGCGCCTCGGAGGCCTTGATGATCTCGGCGCGGCCGAGGATCTGCGGCGACAGCAGGGTGTAGTCGAAGCCGCGGTTGGGCTGCTCGCCGTACAGCCAGATCGCCTGCGCGACCGGGTGGCCGTCCAGGAACGACAGGTTGAGGCTGGGATCGGTGCCGTCGATGCTGACCCGCTCGCCCTGGCCGAAGCGGCGGTCGAGGGTGACGCCGGGGATCTGCGAGAACGCCTCGGCGACGTTGGTGCTGGGGAACTTGCCGATGTCCTCGGCGGTGATCGCCTCGGAGACGGTGACGTTGTTGCGCTTGGTGTCCAGCGACTTCTCCAGGCTGGCGCGGATGCCCACGACCTGGACGGTGTCGAGGTCGGTGGCGCCGGCGGGATCCTGGGCGTGGGCGCCGAACGCGAGGCTGGCGACGATGGCGGCGGATAATGCGGACGTGCGGTAGTTCATGATGTCTCTCCTCATCAATCAACGGGGGTCCGGCGAGGCGGCGGTGCCGCCGAAGCGTGTTGCGGTGTTGCGGTCCCGGCGGGTCGGCGGGCGGTCGCCGGGGTGCCGGCCTATGCCCGGCGGTCGAGGTACCAGCTGGCGGCGCCGACGACGCCCAGCCGCCCGTGCTCGACCAGCTTCACGGGGATGCGCTGCAGGGCCTCGCGCATCGGTCCCTTGTCCAGGAAGCGCGGCACGAAGCTGCTGTCGATCAGGAACCGGCGGATCTTCGGCAGGATGCCGCCGGCCAGGTAGATGCCGCCTTGCGCGCCGTACAGCAGGGCCAGGTCGCCGACCACGCTGCCGAGCAGGCCGCAGAAGACCTCCAGGCACTCGACCGCGAGCGGGTCGCTGCGGTCCAGCGCGGCCGCGGTGAGCGCGTCCGCGCTGGCGTGTACCGGCGCGGCGCCGCGCACCGTGCACAGCGCGGCATAGAGGTTGCGCAGGCCGGGGCCCGAGAGCGCCTGCTCGACCGACACATGGCTGCGCTGCCGCAGCATCTCCCGCACCAGCTGCATCTCCAGCTCGGTGTTGGTCGCCAGCGCGGCCTGCCCGGCTTCGGTGGCCAGCACCACCGGGCGGCCGGCGGTGGGGATCCAGACGGCCGCGCCCAGGCCGGTGCCCGGGCCCAGCACCAGGGTCGGCGCACGCGGCGCCTGCGCCGGGCCGGTGAGCTGCAGCACCTCGCTGGCGTCGACATAGGCCGCGGCGTGGGCCACCGCCTCGAAATCGTTGACCAGGTGCACCGCGTGCAGCCCCAGCTCGTCGCGGATGGCCCGCGGCGACAGCGTCCATGGCAGGTTCGCGGCGATCACGCTGCCGTCCTCCAGCGGGAAGCCGGCGCTGGCGATCACGCACTCGGACACGGCCGGGCCGCGGGCGAGGAAGTCGCGCAGGATCGCCGCCAGGCCGGGATGCTCGGCACAGCGGTAGGTGGCGTAGTCCAGCACGTCGATGGCGTCGCTGCCGGCACGCACGCGCCCGACCCGCACGTGGGTGCCGCCGACGTCGGCGGCGAGAAAGCTGTCGTGGCCCGCGCCTGCGGCGCGTGCTCCCTGTGTCTGGACCTGTGCGACCACATGCTCCCCCATGTTTCGCGGTACCGCGTCTGTGCGGACTTCGACCCGTTGCGTGGCGATTCTTACGGCCTGATGACAACGATGTCAACGCTGCGCCGCAATAAGTCGTCTGGCTTGGGGAGCGAGCGGGGTGGCCGCTGCCGGGGGCGTCTCCATGTCGTTGCCGTGCGCGCTGTTTCTGCAATGCGATCAATGGGTTGCGAAGGGTCTTGCGGGTGCGAACGGTGCCGCGTGTGCGCACGACCCGAGGAATGCATTGCTGCACTGCCACACAGTGGTCTGGTCGCCGATATTGGTAGAAGACAGGTCTTGTGACAACGATGCGTGGCGGTGCGCCGAAGCCTGCCAGTGAATGCCCGCAAGAATATGATTCTAAATGAAAATATTCATAGGGATCGGGTTGTCCAGGCGTCATCGTGTCAACGTGCTCGTGCCGCTGTTGACAAGATCTTTTGCATACCATAAGAATCGAGCCAACCCCGGCGGTTTCGGCCGCACGGGGCATCGAGAGCCAGCGATGGCGCATGACCGGCAGACGGGGAAGGGCTGCCGGTACCACCCCAGGGGCAGTGCGGGGTGGCAGTGGGGACACGACGATCCAGGGCGGTTCCGGTCAGCCGAGACGGATGGCCCGTGCCCGGCGGCGGTGCCGCCCGGGCCCCGCGTTCGCGTCCTCGCGGCCTTGCTGGTGCGTGTCTCCCGCCGTCGTGCCCTCCGCTCCCACCAGGATCGCCCCCATGCCGCAGCCCGCCCATGCCCGTTCGTGCCGTTGCTCCGTATCCACGCTCGCCGCCGCGCTCTCGCTCGCGCTGTCCGCTTCCGCCGTCCAGGCCCAGGACGCCGACCCGTCGCCGCCGGTCGCCGACCTCGATGCCGTCACCGTCACCCGTTCCTACCAGAAGAGCCTGATCACCGCGCTGGACAAGAAGCGCGACGACCTGCGCGTGACCGACGGCATCTCGTCCGAGGACATCGGCAAGTTTCCCGCCGAGAACATCGCCGAGGCGATCCAGCGCATCCCCGGCGTGCAGATCTCCAGCATCAACGGCCGCGGCTCGACGATCAGCATCCGCGGCCTGGGCCCGCAGTATGCGATGACCACGGTCAACGGCCAGACCTTCAAGAGCGCCGACTTCACCGACGGCTTCCGCTACGACATCATCCAGCCCGAGCTGGCCGCCGGGATCCAGGTGATCAAGTCGCCGACCGCCGACATGGACGCCGGCGGCCTGTCCGGCACCGTCAACATCGACACCGTCAAGCCGCTGGACTACAAGCAGCGCAAGCTGATCTTCTCCGGCACCGGCCAGTACTCCGACTCGGTCGACGGCCGCCCCACGCCCAAGGGCGTGCTCAGCTACATCGACCAGTTCGCATTCGGCGACGGCCGGCTCGGGGTGTTCCTCAACGGCGGCTACCAGAAGCTCGAGGACCGCGCCGACTACTTCTGGATCGACCGCTGGGGCACCGGCCGCTACGACGGCGAGTCGGTGGTGATGCCGACCCGCACGCGCTACCGCCGCATCGACCGCGAGACCGAGCGCACGATGCTCAACGGCGCGCTGCAGTGGCAGCCCTCCGACACCCTGGAAACCGGCCTGACCTGGCTCTACAGCCGCGACAGGACCGACAACGACATCAAGCAGCAGGTGTTCCTGCTGAGCTCCGGCACCGAGACGGTGCAGGCGGCCGCGGACGGCTACGCCACCCGCGTGCTCGCCGAGGACTACACGCTGGAGAACAACCGCCAGCGCGAGGCGCACGACTGGACCTCGCAGCTGCTGACCTGGGATTTCAAGTGGACGCCCGGCGACTGGACGCTCACCGGCGCCGCCAACCATACCGTCGGCAAGACCCGCGAGAGCGAGACCGCGGCCATCCTCGGCGTATCGGTCGATGCGAGCACGCTCGACATCTCCAACGCCTCCAGTCCGTCCTTCGGCGTTTCCAGCAATCTGACCGACGCCGGCCGGTACGACCCGTACACGATGACGCGCAACGAGTATCCCAACGGCGCGATCCGGCACCTCGAGAACCAGGAGGATTCGCTGCAGGTCGATGCCGAGCGCTGGCTCGACCTGGGCTGGCTGAGCGCGGTGAAGTTCGGCGCCAAATACCGGCGCGAGACCCTTGAGCGCGAGGTGTGGCGGCGCGACCGCTATGTCATCGGCGATGCCGATCCCGCCGCGCTGCCGCTGATGTCCGACTACGGCACCGTCGAGACCGGCTTCCTGGGCGGCCTGTACTCGATCCAGCATGCCTTCGTCGTGCCGAGCCTTGAGGCCTACGAGGCCGCGCTGGACGCCGAGGGCGTCAGCGTGCCGGTGGTGTTCGCGCCGCAGAGCAGCTATACCCTGCGCAACGACATCTGGTCCGGCTACGCGCTGATGAAGATCGACACCCAGGTCGGCCCGCTGCCGCTGCGCGGCAACCTCGGCCTGCGCTACGAGAACACCCGCCGCACCACCGACACCTACCTGACCACGCCGGATCCGGCAAACGAGGAGGCCAACGCCATCGTCGGCACCGCCAACTCCCGCTACCGCTACAACAACTGGCTGCCGAGCGCGAACTTCGTGCTCGAGCTGCGCCCGGACCTGTTGCTGCGGCTGTCCGCGGCCAAGGTGCTGGTGCGCCCGATCCTGACCAGCAACACCGCGATCGCCACCACCGAGGAAACCGGCCTGCTCACCGACGGGCGTACCCTCAACACGGTGACGATCGGCTCGGTGGACCTGAAGGCGATGACCGCCGACCAGGCCGACCTCGGCCTGGAGTGGTACTACGACGGCGGCGGACTGTCGCTGTCCGGGTTCTGGAAGGCGATCAGCAACGGCACCTACAACCAGACGATCTGCCCGGGCAGCTACAACGGGGTGGCGCTGGGCCGCAATGCCGACAACGAGTGCGTGGGCAGCGACGGCGCGGTCTACGAGATCGACAAGACCTACAACAGCGACCAGACCAACTACCTGAAGGGCTACGAGCTGGCGTGGACGCAGTCGCTCGACCGCTGGCTGCCGCTGGACGGCTTCGGCGTGACCGCCAACTTCACCCGCGTCATCCCGAACTACAACGACGACTTCGTCATCAGCAACCTGTCGGAGATGACCTGGAACGCGACCGCGTTCTGGGAGGACCGGCGCTTCAGCGCACGGCTCTCGGCGACCCACCGCAGCGAGTACTCCCAGACCTACTCGGACAGCTTCTTCGCCTATGCCGGGCACTTCATGCGGGCACGCACGCAGCTGGACGCGCAGCTCGGCTACCGATTCAGCGACACGCTCGGCGTCTCGCTGGGCGCGGTCAACCTCACCGACCAGAAGGAGAAGGCCTACTACCAGGTCAGCGACGTGTGGCAGATGACCGGCGTGACCGGCCGCAGCTACTACCTGACCCTGAAGTGGGACCTCCTGTGAGCGCCGCGCACCCATCCGCGGGAGCACGGCCGTGACCGGCGCGTGGCGGGGGCGGTCACGGCCCGGCGCGTGGCGGCTGGCGCTGGCATGGCTGGCGCTGGCCGCCAGCGCGGCGGCGGCGCCGCTGCCGCCGGCCGACCCGGCCGCGCTGGCGGCGCGGCAGGTGCTCGAGCGCAGCCTGGGCCCGGCCGCGGCGCGCATCGAGCTGCACCGCCAGCCCGGCGGCGCGGGCGCGTGGTACCAGGTGCGCGCCCGCGATGGCGGGCTGCGCGTGGACGGCTCCGGCGCGGTGGCGCTGGCGCACGGCGCCTACGCCCACCTCAACCGGATCGGCGCGGCCTCGGTGAGCTGGGAAGGCACGCGCGCCGCGTTGCCGGCGCGCTACGCCGACTACCGCGGCACCCCGGTCGCGGCCGCGTTCGACCACCGCGCCTACCTCAACACCTGCACCTACGGCTACACCACCCCGTTCTGGGACTGGCCGCGCTGGGAGAAGGAGATCGACTGGATGGCGCTGCACGGCATCGACATGCCGCTGGCGCTGGAAGGGCAGGAAGCGGTGTGGCAGGCGCTGTGGCGCGAATTCGGGGTGCCGGCGCAGGAGCTGGACGGCTATTTCTCCGGCCCGGCGTTCGCGCCCTGGCAGCGCATGGGCAACATCGAGGGCTACCGCGCGCCGCTGCCGCAGGCCTGGATCGCGCGCAAGCAGGCGCTGCAGAAGCGGATCCTGGCGCGGATGCGCGCGCTCGGCATGACGCCGGTGCTGCCGGCGTTCGCCGGCTACGTGCCGAAGGCGTTCGCGCTGGCGCACCCGCAGGCGCGGATCTACCGCATGCGCGCGTGGGAGGGTTTCCACGAGACCTACTGGCTGGATCCCACCGACCCGCTGTTCGCCCGCGTCGCGCAGCGTTTCCTGGCGCTGTACACCGCGGCCTACGGGCCGGGCGACCACTACCTGGCCGACGCCTTCAACGAGATGCTGCCGCCGGTGGCCGGCGACGGCAGCGACGTGCAGCACGCCGCCTATGGCGACAGCACCGCCAACACCGCCGCCGCGCGTGCGCGGGCGGTGCCGGCCGCGCAGCGCGACGCGCGCCTGGCCGCCTACGGCGAGGCGATCTACCGCTCGATCCAGGCCGCCCGCCCGGGCGCGACCTGGGTGATGCAGGGCTGGCTGTTCGGCGCCGACCGCGCGTTCTGGCAGCCGGCGGCGGTCGCCGCGTTCCTGAGCCGCGTGCCGGACACGCGCATGCTGGTGCTGGACATCGGCAACGACCGCTATCCCGGCATCTGGCAGGCCACCCACGGCTTCGACGGCAAGCGCTGGATCTACGGCTACGTGCACAACTACGGCGGCAGCAACCCGGTCTACGGCGACCTCGGCGGCTACCGCGACGACGTGGCCGCGCTGCTGGCCGACCCGCAGCGCGGCCGGCTGGCCGGCTTCGGCGTGTTCCCCGAGGGCCTGCACAGCAATTCGCTGGTCTATGCCTACCTCTACGGGCTGGCCTGGGAAGGGCCGGCGCCGCCGCTGCACGACTGGGTGGCGCAGTACACGCGCGCACGCTACGGCCGCACCGACGCGGCGCTGCAGGCGGCCTGGACCGACCTGGAGGCGGCGCTGTACCGCACCCGCTACTGGTCGCCGCGCTGGTGGAACCGGCGCGCCGGCGCCTACCTGCTGTTCAAGCGGCCCACCGCCGGCATCGTCGAGGCCGAGGCCGCGCCCGGCGACCCGGCGCGGCTGCGCCGCGCGATCGACGCGCTGCTGGCGCAGGCCCCCGGCTACGCCGACGCGCCGCTGTACCGCTACGACCTGGTCGAGTACACCCGGCACTACCTGGGCCTGCGCGTGGACGCGCTGCTGCAGCAGGTGGTGCGCGCCTACGCGCACGGCGACTTCGCCGCCGGCGACCGCGACCGCGCCACCGCGGCGGCGCTGGTCCGCGGCCTGGATGCGCTGGTCGGCGGCCAGCAGCAGACGCTGGCGGACTGGACCGGCGAGGCCGCGGCCTATGCCGACGCCCCCGCGCTGAAGCGCTACTACGTCGCCAACGCGCGCGCCCAGGTCAGCGTGTGGGGCGGCGAGGGCAATCTGGCCGACTACGCGTCCAAGGCGTGGCAGGGCATGTACGCCGGGTTCTACCTGCCGCGCTGGCAGCGCTTCCTCACCGCCTACCGGGCCGCGCGCCAGGCCGGGCGGCCGTTCGACGAGGCCGCGGTGGTGGACGACATCGCGCGCTGGGAGCGGCGCTGGGTCGACAGCGACGCCGTGCCGGCACGGGTGCCGCCGGCGGACGCGGTGGCCGACATCCGCACGCTGCTGGCGCGGCTGGACCGGCCATGACCGGCCCAGCCCGACCCACGCCCGCGCCCGGCGCAGGCCTCCCTGCCGCCGCCGACCGGAGTTCCGCCATGCACGCAACCCCGTCCGCCCCCCGCAGGCCGCGCTTCCTGTCGCTGGACGTGTTCCGCGGCCTGACCCTGTTCCTGATGATCCTGGTCAACACCGCCGGGCCGGGCGCGCCGGCCTACGCGCAGCTGACGCATGCGTCCTGGTTCGGCTTCACCCTGGCGGACCTGGTGTTCCCGTCGTTCCTGTTCGCGGTCGGCAGCGCGATGAGCTTCGCGCTGGCCACGCAGCTGCCGCGCGCCGCGTTCCTGCGGCGGGTGGGCAGGCGCGCGGCGCTGATCTTCCTGTGCGGCTTCCTGATGTACTGGTACCCGTTCGTGCACCGCCAGGCCGACGCGCAGTGGGTCGTCAATGCGCTGGGCGACACCCGGGTGATGGGGGTGCTGCAGCGGATCGCGCTGTGCTATCTGCTGGCGGCGGTGCTGGTGCGCGAGGTGCCGCCGCGGGCGCTGCCGTGGCTGGCGCTCGCACTGGTGCTGGGGCACTGGGCGCTGCTGTACGCCTTCGCCGCGCCGGGCGAGGCCCTGGACAAGCTGGGCAATGCCGGCACCCGGCTGGACCTGTGGCTGTTCGGCCGCGACCATCTCTACCGCAAGGACGGGGGGTTCGATCCGGAAGGCCTGCTCGGCACGCTGCCGGCCACGGCGAACGTGCTGGCCGGCTACCTGGCCGGCCGTTTCCTGCAGCGCCCGGAGCGGCACGCCGCCGCCCCGGCGCGGCTGCTGCTGGCCGGGGCACTGCTGGTGGGCGTGGCGCTGGCATGGCAGCCGTGGCTGCCGCTCTCCAAGAAGCTGTGGACCGGCAGCTTCGTCGCCTGCAGCGTGGGCCTGGACCTGCTGCTGCTGGGGGGGCTGGTGCAGGTGCTGGAGCGCCGGGGCTGGGTGCGTGGCACGGGGCTGTTCACCGTGCTGGGCCGCAACCCGCTGGCGATCTACCTGTTCTCCGAGCTGTTCGTGGTCACGCTGCAGCTGCTGCCGGCCGGCGACTCGGGGCTGGACCTGTACGCGTGGGTCGGGATCCGGGTGTTCCAGGCGTGGGCGCCCGGGGCGGCGGGCTCGCTGCTGTGCGCGCTCGCCTACACCCTGGTGTGCTGCGGCGTGGGCATCTGGCTGGATCGGCGGCGCTGGTACCTGAGGCTGTGACGCGCCAGGTGCGCTTCCCGGGAATTGGTACTATATTGGACCTAACAATTGGTTCCGAGAGTGCGCATGCCCACGTCCAAGCCGGACACGGATGACCGACTGGCCGCCCTGGCCCTGCAGCCGGGCGCGCCGACCCCGCTGTACCTGCAGCTGGCCGGCACGCTCGGCGAAGCGATCCGCGCCGGGCAGTGGAAGGCCGGCGAGGCGTTGCCGGCCGAGCGCCAGCTGTGCGAGCGCCTGGGCATCTCGCGGGTCACGCTGCGCCAGGCGGTGGACGCGCTGGTCGAGCAGGGGCTGGTCAACCGGCGCCAGGGCGCCGGCACCTTCGTCACCTCGCACATCCAGCACCAGCTCAGCGGGCTGACCAGCTTCAGCGAGACCCTGCGCATCAAGGGCTATGCGCCCGGCACGCGCTGGCTGGAGCGGCGCCTGCGCCCGGCGCACGGCGAGGAGATCCTGCGCCTGGGGCTGTCGCCCGACGCGGCGGTGGCCTCGCTGACGCGCCTGCGCAGCGCCGACGAACGGGTGATGGCCTACGAGCGCGCGGTGCTGCCGCAGCGCATCGTGCCCGACCCGGCCCAGGTCGGCGATTCGCTCTACAGCTACCTCGACGAGCACGGCACCCCGGTGGTGCGCGCGCTGCAGTACTTCCGCGCGCTCAACCTGCCGGCCCGGCTCGCCGAGCACCTGCGCATGAAGACCGGCGAGGCGATCCTGCACGTGGTGCGGGTGGGCTATGCCCGCGACGGCAGCGCGATCGAACTGACCGATACCTACTGCCACAACGACTACTACGACTTCGTCGCCGAACTGCGACGCTGACCCCGAAGACATCCCCAACGCACGCCGTCCAGGAGCACATCGCCCCATGTCCCCCGTCAGGCCCGCCAGTCCCGTTGTCTCGATCGCCATCGTCGGCGTGCTGTTCTTCATCATCGGCTTCCTGACCTGGGTCAACGGGCCGCTGATCACCTTCGTGCGGCTGGCGTTCGACCTCAACGAGGTCAACGCCTTCCTGGTGCTGATGGTGTTCTACCTGTCGTACTTCTTCCTGGCGCTGCCGGCGTCGTGGATCCTCAAGCGCACCGGCATGAAGAAGGGCCTGGCGCTGAGCCTGCTGGTGATGGCGGTGGGCGCGGCCGCGTTCGGGCAGTTCTCCACCGCGCGCTGGTACCCGGGCGCGCTGGCCGGCCTGTTCGTGATCGGCAGCGGCCTGGCGCTGCAGCAGACCGCGATCAACCCCTACATCAGCATCCTCGGCCCGATCGAGAGCGCGGCGCGCCGCATCGCGCTGATGGGCATCTGCAACAAGGTGGCCGGCATCCTGGCGCCGCTCGTGATCGGAACGCTGGTGCTGCACGGCGTGGGCGACCTGTCGGCGCAGGTGGCCCAGGCCGACCCGGCGACCAAGGAGCAGCTGCTCAACGCGTTCGCCGCCAAGATCCATGGCCCGTACCTGACGATGGCCGGCATCCTGCTGCTGCTGTCGGTGGCGGTGCTGTTCTCGCCGCTGCCCGAGCTCAGGGCCTCCGAGGTCAACGCCACGCCGGTGGGCGGCGCGTCGCCGCAGAAGACCAGCATCTTCCAGTTCCCGCACCTGTGGCTGGGCGTGCTGTGCCTGTCGCTCTACGTCGGCGTGGAGGTGATGGCCGGCGATGCCATCGGTACCTACGGCCACGGCTTCGACCTGCCGCTGGACCGTACCAAGCTCTTCACCTCGTTCACCCTCGGCGCGATGCTGCTCGGCTACCTGGCCGGGCTGGCGCTGATCCCGCGGGTGATCTCGCAGGCACGCTACCTGAGCCTGTCGGCGGTGCTGGGCGTGGTGTTCTCGCTGGGCGCCTTCCTCACCCACGGCTACGTGTCGGTCGGCTTCGTGGCCGCGCTGGGCTTCGCCAACGCGATGATGTGGCCGGCGATCTTCCCGCTGGCGATCAAGGGCCTGGGCCGCTTCACCGAGATCGGCTCGGCGCTGCTGGTGATGGGCATCGCCGGCGGCGCGATCATCCCGCAGCTGTTCGCGATCCTGAAGCAGCACTACGACTTCCAGGCGGTGTTCGCCGCGCTGATGGTGCCGTGCTACCTGTACATCCTGTACTACTCGCTGCGCGGCCACCGGGCCGGGCAGGCGGCGCCGGCCCGCTGATTCGCGCATCATGGAGCGGTCAGAACAACGAGAGCAGAGCATGCGCAGGCCCACCATCAAGGACGTCGCCGAGCGCGCCAAGGTCTCCCTGAAGACCGTGTCGCGGGTGATCAACAACGAGCCGTCGGTGATGCAGGCCACGCGTGCGCGCGTGCTGCGGGCCATCGCCGACCTCGACTACGAACCCGACCCGTCCGCGCGCAACCTGCGCAGCGGCACCCCGTTCGTGATCGGCCTGGTCTACGACAACCCCAACCCGTACCACATCATCGGCGTGCAGAACGGCGTGCTCGCGGCCTGCCGCGAGACCGGCTTCGGGCTGCAGATCCATCCCTGCGACTCGACCTCGCCGATGCTGGCCGAGGAACTCGCCGAGTGGGTGCAGCGCTCGCGCCTGGCCGGGCTGGTGCTGACCGCGCCGATGTCCGAGCGCGCCGAGCTGATGGCCGGGCTCAACGCGCGCGGCATCCGCACCGTGCGCATCATCGCCGCCACCGACGATCCGGGCGACGGCCCCTGCGTCTACATCGACGACCGCGATGCCGCCTACGAGATCACCGAGCACCTGATCCAGCTCGGACACCAGCGCATCGGCTTCCTGTGGGGCGGCCCGCAGCACCGCTCCAGCGGCGAGCGCTACGCCGGCTACGAGGCGGCGCTGAAGGACTACGGCATCGCCCTGGACAAGCACCTGGTGATCCCCGGCGACTACACCTTCGACGACGGCTTCCGCGGCGCGCGCCGGCTGCTGTCGCTGCGCGAGCCGCCCACCGCGATCTTCGGCAGCAACGACGAGATCGCCGCCGGGGTGCTGGCCGCGGCCAAGTCCACCGGCATGAACGTGCCGTACCAGCTGTCGATCGCCGGCTTCGAGGACAGCCCGTTCTCGCGCCAGTCGTGGCCGGCGCTGACCACCGCCAAGCAGGCCACCGAGGACATCGCGCGCCACGCCGCGCGGCTGCTGATCAGCCAGCTGCGCACCGATGCCTACGACGACCAGCCGGCGCAGCTGCAGAACCGCGGCTTCGTGCCGCAGCTGGTGGTGCGCGGTTCCACCGCGCCGGCCCAGCCCGACCTTCCCCGTTCCCTTCCCCCCGAATCCACGTGACCCCGCCGATGGCCCTGCCCCAAGACACCGAGACCCTGATGTTCCGCGAGGCGGCCGAGACCGCCGACGTGGTGGCCGCGCAGTTCGCGCGCAACCACGCCACGATCACCGCGCTGGCCGCCTCGCTGCGCGCCGCACCGCCGCCGTTCGTGGTGACCTGCGCGCGCGGCAGCTCCGACCATGCCGCCACCTACGCCAAGTACCTGTTCGAGACCCAGCTCGGCGTGGTCACGGCCTCGGCCTCGCCGTCGGTGGGCTCGGTCTACGCCGCGCCGCTGCAGCTGCGCGGGGCGCTGTACCTGGTGATCTCGCAGTCGGGCAAGAGCCCGGACCTGCTGCGCAACGCCGAGGCCGCGCAGGCCGCCGGCGCGCGCGTGGTGGCACTGGTCAACGTCGAGGACTCGCCGCTGGCGCAGCTGGCCGAGGTGGTGATCCCGCTCGGCGCCGGCCCCGAGCAGAGCGTGGCCGCGACCAAGAGCTACCTGGCCTCGCTGGCGGCGATCCTGCAGCTCGGCGCGATCTGGAAGCAGGACCCGGCGCTGCTGGCCGCGCTCGACGCCTTGCCGGGCGCGCTGCGCCAGGCCTGGCGCGCCGACTGGACCGCGCTGACCGAGGGCCTGGTGGGCGCGCGCAACCTGTTCGTGCTCGGGCGCGGGCTCGGCCTGGCGGCGGCGCAGGAGGCGGCGCTGAAGTTCAAGGAGACCTGCGGCCTGCATGCCGAGGCCTACAGCTCGGCCGAGGTCAAGCACGGGCCGATGGCGCTGGTGGGCCCGGGCTTCCCGGTGCTGGCCTTCGCCCAGCCCGACGAGACCGGCGCCGGCACCCGCACGCTGGCCGAGGAGTTCCGCGGTCGTGGCGCGCGCGTGTGGCTGGCCACCGCCGGCGGCGACCTGCCGCTGGTCGACGCCCCGCATCCGGCCTGCGCGCCGCTGCTGACGATCCAGAGCTTCTACCGCGCGATCAACGCGCTGGCGCTGCTGCGCGGGCACAACCCCGACCTGCCACCGCACCTGAACAAGGTCACGGAAACCGTCTGATGAAGCCACCCTCCCAGGTCCAGGCGCTGCACAACGGCCGGGTGCTCACCGATGCCGGTTTCCGCGACGATGTCGCGGTGCTGCTGGCCGGGGGCCGCATCGCCGCGATCGTCGCACACGACGACCCGCAGGTGGCGGCCGCCGAGCGGGTCGACCTGCTCGGCGGCACCCTGCTGCCGGGCTTCATCGACCTCCAGGTCAACGGCGGCGGCGGGGTGCTGTTCAACAATGCGCCCGACCCGGCGGGACTGGCGGCGATCGCGCGCGCGCACCGCCGCTTCGGCACCACCGGCCTGCTGCCGACGCTGATCAGCGATACCGCCGAGCGCATGGCGCAGGCGATCGCCGCGACCCGGCAGGCGATCGCCGACGGCATGCCCGGCATCCTCGGCCTGCATCTCGAGGGGCCGTACCTCAACCCCGCGCGCAAGGGCACCCATGACGCGAGCGTGTTCCGGGTGCCGGACGCGCACGAGCTCGCGGTGGATACCTCGCTCGACAACGGCATCACCCTGATCACGCTGGCGCCCGAGCGCGTGCCGGCGGACGCGATCCGCCGGCTGGTGGACGGCGGCGCCGTGGTGTTCGCCGGCCACAGCGCGGCCAGCTACGAGGAAGCGCGCGCCGGCATCGCCGCCGGCATCCGCGGCTTCACCCACCTGTACAACGCGATGTCGCCGCTGGCCGGGCGCGAGCCGGGCATGGTGGGCGCGGCGATGGAGGATGCGGGCACCTGGTGCGGCATCATCGTCGACGGCGTGCACGTGCATCCGGCCAGCCTGCGCGTGGCGCTGGCGGCCAAGCCGCGCGGCAAGCTGCTGCTGGTGACCGACGCGATGCCGATGGTCGGCAGCGACCACCCCGGCTTCGACCTCTACGGCGAGACCATCACCGCGGTCGACGGCGTGGTGCGCAACGCGGCCGGTGCACTCGCGGGCTCGGCGTTGGACATGGCCACCGCGGTACGCAACACCGTGGCGCTGCTCGGGGTGCCGCTGGACGAGGCCGCGCGCATGGCTTCGCTGTATCCGGCGCAGTGCCTGGGGCTGGACGACCGCCTCGGCCGCATCGCCGCCGGCCACCAGGCCGACCTGGTGCTGCTGGATGCGCAACTGCAGGTGGTCGCCACCTGGATCGCGGGCAGCCGCGACTGATGCGGGTCCGCTGCACGGCCGGCCACCGCCATGCAGTGGCGGCGTGCGCCTTGCGGCACGTGCCTGCCGCAGGGCGTCGGCGAGGCCGTGCGCCGTGCCCGGCCTCGCACAGCTTGACAGCGCACGGCCGCTGCAGGCACCTTCGCTGATAACGTTATCACCGGCCCATCGCCGGGGTTTGGCAGTGCATCCGCCGCGGCGCGTCCGTTGCGGATGGAGATGCCCGCCGTCCGGACAGGGGGACGGATCGTGGGTCGGTCGCGCGGCGCTTCGTCGCGCGCGTCACAGCAGCCGCGTCGGCTGCGATCCATCCAGCCGAGAGGTCCCCATGGTGTCCCTGCATCCGCCCTGTTCCGCCCGTGCCCGCGCGTCCGCGCCCCGCCTTCCCGCCGCTGCCGCCGGCCACGTCCCCG
This sequence comes from Lysobacteraceae bacterium USHLN149, assembly GCA_037145635.1. Classification (GTDB taxonomy): domain Bacteria; phylum Pseudomonadota; class Gammaproteobacteria; order Xanthomonadales; family Xanthomonadaceae; genus JAATFS01. The sequence goes on along the minus strand of JBBCXB010000008.1, from coordinate 16,899 downwards.
CGGGCCCGAGCCGGCCCACGCCGCTGGCCCGCGCGGTGCGCGGCCTGCTGCTCGGCGGCGCCACCTGCGCCGGCCTGTGGGCCGTGCCCGCGCTCGCCCAGCAGGCCACGCAGGACCCGCCGGCCCCCGGCGACGCCACGGTCCGGCAGCTCGACGAGGTCAAGGTGGTCGGCTACCGCGCCAGCCTGGGCAAGGCGCTCAACGTCAAGCGCAATGCCGATGCCATCGTCGATGCGATCAGCGCCGAGGACATCGGCAAGTTCCCCGACACCAACGTCGCCGAGTCGCTGTCGCACCTCTCCGGCATCACCGTCGACCGCCAGTTCGGCGAGGGCGAGAAGGTCAGCATCCTCGGCACCGACCCGGCGCTGAACCGGGTGCTGCTCAACGGCCAGACCCTGGCCTCCACCAGCTGGGGCGGCGACCCCAACGACCCGGACAGCCGCTCGTTCAACTACAGCATCCTCGCGCCGGAGGTCGTGGGCCTGATGGAGGTCTACAAGACCCCGGAGGCACGCATCGACGAGGGCTCGATCGGCGGCACCGTGATCGTGCACACGCGCAAGCCGTTGGAGCTGGAGCGCAACACCCTCACCGGCACGCTGAGCTACGGCTACAACGATCGCTCCGAGGAGGGCAAGCCGAACGCCTCGGTGCTGTACAGCTGGAAGAACACCGACGAGAGCCTGGGCGTGCTGGCCTCGGCGATGCACTCGCAGAAGGTGCTGCGGCGCGATGGCGTGGAGATCTTCGGCTACGACGACGTGGCCGGCGCGGGCTTCGACCCGGCGGTGCTGGCCGGCAACACCGGCGTGTTCCCGACCTCGCTGAACACCGCGCTGTTCCAGCAGACGCGCAAGCGCGACGGCGTCACCGCCGCGCTGCAGTGGAAGCCCGACGCCGACTTCGAGCTCAACCTCACCGGCCTGTACGTCAAGGAAAGCTTCGACAACTACAACCAGAGCCGCTACGCGTACTGGGGCTCCAACGCCGCCGACGCCACCGCGCTGGGCTTCGAGAACGGCGTGGCCACCTCCGGCAGCTTCGGCGACCAGTCCACGACCTACCTGGACGGCTACCTGCGCCGCACCGAGGTCAAGACCGGCAGCCTGCACCTGCGTGCGGACTGGCATGGCGAGGGCTGGAACGCCTCCAGCCAGGTCGGCTACACCAGCTCGCAGGGCGGCGCCGACCGCATCTACGGCATCCAGTTCAGCAGCCTCGGCGGCTACGACTACGCCATCGACCACCGCCGCACCGCGATCGACTACGCCGCCGACACCACCGATCCGTCGATCATGCAGCTGCATACCGCTTCGGCCAGCCACAGCCCGCAGTACGACAAGGAGCGCTTCCTGCAGCTGGACTTCGACCACGAAGTCGAGTGGGGGCCGTTCACGCAGATCCTGACCGGCGTCAAGCTCACCAACCACGCCACCGGGCAGTCGTCCTACAGCGACAGCTGGACGCTGGACGACGGCACCACGCTGGCCGGCTTCTACGGCGGCGGCACGCCCTCCGGCTTCCTCGACGGGATCTCGGCCAGCTCGGACATGCAGCACTGGGCCACGATCGACCGCAACGCCATCGGCCGCTACATCGACGGGCTCGACGGGGCCTCGGCGCTGCCGGTCAGCTACAGCGGCACCTACGACATCGAGGAGCAGAACCGCGCCTGGTACCTGCAGGGCAACTTCGCCGGCGAGCGCTACCGGGGCAACATCGGCGTGCGCTACGTGCACTCGCGCGACTCGACCCACGGCTACAGCTACGACGCCAACGGCAGCTACTCGCCGGTCGGCAACCTCAGCAGCTACGGCAAGTGGCTGCCGGCGTTCAATTTCTCCTACGACCTGCGCGAGGACCTGATCGGGCGCGTGGCCGCGGCCAAGGTGATCGCGCGGCCGCGCTACACCAACATGACGCCGTACGTGGCCACCGACGACACCACGCTGACCGCCTCCAGCGGCAACCCCGGGCTGCAGCCGTACGAGTCCACCAACTACGGCGCATCGCTGGAGTGGTACTTCGCGCCCGGCAGCCTGCTCAGCGGGGAATTCTTCTACCGCGACATCTCCAACTACATCCTCACCACCACCGAGGAGCGGGTGTTCTACAACAACACCACCGGCGGCTCCAGCACCTACCTGACCTCGGTGCCGACCAACGCCGGCAACGCCAAGGTGCGCGGGGTGGCGGTGAACCTGCAGCACAGCTTCGGCAACGGCTTCGGCGTGGTCGCCAACTACACCTATTCCGATGCCAGCACCGATGGCGACTACAGCCTGCCGTACAACTCGCGCAACGCCTACAACATCAGCCCGTACTTCGAGCGCGGCAAGTGGAGCGCGCGGGTCAACCTGGGCTGGCGCTCGGAGTACTTCACCCAGATCGGACGTCTCAACGGCCAGCAGATCACCGACGCCTTCACCCAGCTCGACGCCTCGGTCGGCTACCAGGCCACCGAGCGCCTGCGCATCGGCCTGGACGCGACCAACCTGCTCGACGAGACCTACTACAGCTACATCGGCAGCAAGGACCATCCGTACTACCTGTACAAGAACGGCCGCGGGGTCATGCTGAGCCTCAACTTCAAGCTGTAGCCCTGCGCGACGGGCGTGGCCCAAGATCGGGCCACGCTGACGCCGCGGCGAGTCAGTGCCGTGGCCGCGGAGGCCAGGCACCGATGCTTCGGCAGGCCTACATTTCCGCTGTCCCGCTGTCCCGCTGTCCTGCATCTTTGCAGCCTCGCTGCCGTGCTGCCGTGCAGTCTTGCAGTCGTGCAATCGTGTAGCCGGAAATCCGTCGCCAGGTTTCGGCAACAGGCCATCAGCCTTCGGCTGAAGGATTGGCTTTCAGCGGCTACGGGTCAGCTGTCAGATCTTGGCTACTTGGCCCTCAGAGCTCTCAAAGTCCTCAAAACCCTCAAAACCCTCAAAACCCTCAAAACCCTCAAAACCACGGACGGCACGGAAGCCGCGCCTTTGGTTCCGCCAGACCGGTCATCCGTGCAGAGGGGTCCGCGGGTGCCGGGGCAGGACCTTCCACGACAGGGATGTCGTGGAAGAGCCCCCAGGGATGGGTTCACGGCGTGTCCTGCCCCGGCACCCGCGGGCCGCTCCCGCGCAGGCCAACGAGGCGCCGTCGCGTACCTTCGGTACGACGGAAGGCTTCGCACACCGGCATGATCGCTGGCTCTGCTTCTGCTTCTGCTTCTGCTTCTGCAGCGGCAGCGGCAGCGGCACCGGAACCGGAACCGGAACCGGAACCGGCGCCAGCGTGACCGGAGACCATCTCCTAGACGCGGCTCCTTTCCGATGCGCCGCCGCAGCACCTCGGGGTGCTGCGCTCCGCCCGTCCCCCAGGCTCGACGCCCAGGCCCGTCGTTGCCGTGGCTGCGAAGTCAGGGGCGGGTGGCGGGTGCGGCCATGCAGCCGGAGCGCGTAGTCCGTACCCGACGATCGCCGGCGCCGACCTCGCCGCGTCGCGCGCCGGGATCAGCCGGTGGCAGCCTTGCGGGCCAAGCCGATCGCACCCGTGCGGGCACGCGCCAGCGCCTCGCCGATCTGCGGGCCGGGCAGGCCCTGTTCCGCCAGGTCGCGTGCGTTGATCGCCAGCGCCGCCGCGTGCAGCCGCACGAGTTCGGCGGCCTGCGGGTAGTCGGCGTCCTCGCTGCCCAGGCGTCCACGCTTGTCCGCCTCGCAGACGCGCGCCAGCTGCGCGACGCGTTCCGGTCGCCGGAACGCGTCGCAGCGCAGCAGCAGCGCGTGCACCGTGGCATCGCGCAGCTCGGCAATGCGGTGCACGTTGAGATGCTCGCGGCAGGCCAGGATGGCGAGCTGGCGGTAGTCCTGCGGCACCTTCAGGCGCTCGCACAGGGCCTGCAGCGGTGCCACGCCGCGCTGCTCGTGCATCACATGGCGCGGCCACTGCTCGCGCGGCGTCAGCGCCTTGCCGAGGTCGTGCGTGAGCGCGGCGAAGCCGATCAGGGCGTCGCCGGGCGCGATCCGCGCGGCCATGTCGCTGACCAGTTCCTGGTGCAGGCCGGTGTCGACCTCGGGGTGGAACTCGGCGCGCTGCGGCACGCCGTACAGCGCTTCCAGTTCCGGCAGCACCGCGCCCAGCGCGCCGGCCGCGTGCAGCGTACGCAGGAAGCCCGACGGCTGCGGCGAGGCCAGCACCCGCCGCAGCTCCTGCCACACGCGCTCGGGCACCAGCGAATCGAGTTCGCCACCGGCCGCCATCTCGCGCATCAGCGCCTGCGTCTCCGGTGCGAGGGTGAAGCCCAGCGGCCCCAGCCGCGCCATGAAGCGTGCCGCGCGCAGCACGCGCAGCGGATCCTCGGCGAACGCCGGCCCGACGTGGCGCAGCACGCGCCGCTCGAGGTCGCGCACGCCGCCGTAGGGGTCGATCAGCGCGCCGCTGTCCTCGTCGCGCGCGATCGCGTTGATGGTGAAGTCGCGGCGCAGCAGGTCCTGCTCCAGCGTCACCGACGGGTCGGCATCGACCACGAACCCGCGGTAGCCGCGCCCGGACTTGCGCTCGGTGCGGGCCAGCGCATATTCCTCGCCGCTGTCCGGGTGCAGGAACACCGGGAAGTCGCGGCCCACCGGCTTGTAGCCCAGCGCCTCCATCTGCGCCTGGTCGGCGCCCACCACGACCCAGTCGCGGTCGCCGGGGGTCTGGCCGAGCAGCGCGTCGCGGACCGCGCCGCCTACGAGATAGATTTTCATTGGGGAGGGAATGGGGAATGGGGAAGCGGGAATGGTAAGGGCGGGGGCTGCGATCGGGGCATTGTGCGGGGACGGGCGCACAACCTGCGCGGTCGCGGTAGCTGCGGGCGCTGCGGGTGCGGCGGCAACCGTCCGCCGCCGCGCTGCAGGGGGGCGTTGTGCCGCAAGGAGGCCGGCGGCCGCTGCGCCGGTGTCGCGGCGCTGGCCACACCGGCGATGCGGGCATCTGGCCGCGCTCGCGTTCGCCGCGCTCGCGGCCGCGCGTCCCCTGCAGCCAGCCAGCCGGTCCGGGACCGCGCGCGCGCGGCCTACGGCCCGGCCGGCGTAACGTCCCGGCGCGCGGGCACGGCGGCGGCGTCGGCGTCGGCGTCGGCGTCGGCGGGCGGTGCCGGGCGTGGAGCGGGGCGGGCGAGGCCGTTGAACCAGGCGTTGAGCGCGACCGCGGCCACCGTCGCCAGCAGGATGCCGCTGTGCAGCAACGGGCCCAGCGCGCGCGGCAGGTGGTCGAAGAAGTGCTCGGCGGTCACCGGCACCATCGCCAGGCCCAGGCCGACCGCGACGATCAGCAGGTTGTGGCGGCGGCCGGCGAAGTCGACCTGGCCGAGCGTGCGGATGCCGTTGGCGGTGACCATGCCGAACATCACCAGCCCGGCGCCGCCGAGCACGCTGGGCGGGATCGCGGCGGCCAGCATCGCCAGCTTGGGGATCAGGCCGAGCACGACCAGCAGCGCCCCGGCCAGGACGCAGACCCAGCGGCTGACCACGCCGGTCAGCCCGACCAGGCCGATGTTCTGCGAATACGAAGTGTCGGGGAACGCATTGAACACGCCGCCCAGCAGCATGCCCAGCCCGTCCACGCGCAGCCCGCGCACCAGCGCCGGGCGATCCACCGGGCGGCCCACCAGTTCCCCCAGCGCCAGGAACATGCCGGTGGACTCGACGAACACGATGAACAGCACCACGCACATCGTCAGCGCCGACCACAGCTCGAAGCGCGGCGGCCCGAAGTGGAACGGCCGCACCGGCGCCAGCCAGGCGGCGTCGCCCAGACCCGCCAGGTCGACCTGGCCGGTGGCCGCCGCCAGCCCCATGCCCAGGACCAGGCCGAGCAGCACCGCGATGTTGGCGACGAAGCCGCGCGCGTAGCGCAGCAGTGCGAGCACCGCCAGCAGCACGCTGCCGGCGATGGCCAGGTGGCGCAGCGCACCGTAGTCGGCCGCGCCCACGCCGCCGGCGGCCCAGTGCACCGCCACCCCGGTCAGGGTCAGTCCGATCGAGGCGATCACGGTGCCGGTCACCACCGGCGGGAACAGGCGCAGCAGCCGCCCGATCAATGGCGCGGCCAGGACGCCGACCGCGCCGGCGACCAGGTAGGCGCCGAACACGAACGGCAGGCCCAGCCGCGGGTCGCCGCCGATGGCGATCATCGGCCCGACCGCGGCGAAGGTGGCCCCCATCACCACCGGCAGGCGGATGCCGAACCCGGGCAGTCCCAGCGACTGCGCCAGCGTGGCCAGGCCACAGCAGAACAGGTCGGCGCTGATCAGGAACGCGGTGTCGGCGCGCGACAGCCGCAGCGCCTCGGCGACGATCAGCGGTACCGCCACCGCGCCGGCGTACATCACCAGCACGTGCTGCACCGCCAGCAGCAGCCACGGCAACGGGGCGGGACGGCGATCGACGGGCGAGGACGCGGGAATCGGCGGCATCGAGGCTCCTGGCCGCGCTCGCGCCGCGTGCGCGGGGCGCACGGGGGCCGGCCGAGGGCGTGTTCCGACCTTAGCGGCTAATGCTGCGATGCACAATCGAGGTGGCGGCGGGTGCACGGATAGCGGCGGCCGTGCCTGCCAGCAGGCCGTGTCTCCATTCCCTCTGCTGGCGTCCGTGGAACGCCCGGCACCTGCGGCCGAGCTTCGAGCCGCGCCTGAGCCGCGCAGCGTAGCGAGGGCCGGCAGCAGCGGGCCCGCCACGACAACGCGGCGCTGCGTCCGGCCGTGGCGGGCCTCGCCGCTCCGCGGCGTCCGCCTACTGGCAGGCGACCGGCTTGCGGCGGTCGGTGAACCTGCCCTGCAGGCGGTCGCTCAGCGGCAGCACCTCGCCGTTGAGGCGCCAGTCGTAGATCACGCTGAAGGCCAGTACCCGCGCGACGTACTCGCGGGTTTCCTTGTAGCTGATCGTCTCGATCCAGAAATCGGCATCGTGGCCGGGGCGCTGCGTCTGCCAGCGCGCGGTCGGGCCCGGACCGGCGTTGTAGGCGGCGATGGTGACGTAGGGCTGGCCGCCGTACTTGTCCATCAGCTGGCGCAGGTAGGCGGTGCCGATGGCGATGTTGGTGTCCGGGTCGTACAGGCTGGCGGCGCCGCCGTAGCCGTTCAGGCCGCGGCTGCGCGCCACGCTGGCGCCGGTGCCCGGCAGCACCTGCATCAGGCCCATGGCGTTGGCCGGCGAGCGCGCCCGGGGATTGAAGATGCTCTCGGCGCGGATCTCGGCGGCCACCCAGGCCGGGTCCAGCGCGTTGCGGGCGGCCTCGCGGCGGATCGCCTCGTCGTGGTGCAGCGGGAAGCGCAGTTCGTACAGGCGCTGCTCGTCCGGCAGCTTGCCGAGCGCGAACACCGCGCGGTCGAACCAGCCGCTGGCGCTGGCCACTTCCACCGCCAGCCGGCGCTGGGTGTCGTCGAAACGGGTCAGCGCGTCGTTCCACTCCAGCGCGGCCCAGGCCGGGCGGTCGATCTGGAACAGTCCCAGCGCGCGCACCAGCGCCGGGTCGCGTGCGACCGCGGCCTGCGCCTGCGCGCTGTCGTCGGGGCGCCACGGGCACAGCCGGTAGGCCTGGTCGAGGCGGTCGGCGGCCAGGAAGCCGTGGAAGGTCGGCGACTGCGCCGCCGCCCGGTACAGCGGCTGCGCCTCGGCCTTGCCGCCGGCCTTTTCCAGCAGCCGCGCCTCGAAATACTGCCAGCGCGAGTCGGCGCGCTGGGCGGCCGGCATCTTGCGGATCGCCGCCAGCGCCGCCGGCCAGTCGCCGCGCGCCATCGCCTCGCGCGCGCGCCACTCGTGCAGGCGCTCGTCGTAGGCGGCGTCGGGGACCGCATCCAGGCGGCGGGCCGACTCCGGCAGGTAGGAGGCCACCGTCCACAGCGCGATCTGGTACAGCACCTGGCCCCGCTGCGCTTCGCTGAAGCCGAGCGCGCCGGCGTACTGCGGCAGCTGGCGCTCGGCCTCGCCGGGGTCGCTCTTGGCCAGCCGCGCCAGCCCGTCCACGGCGATGCGGCGGCTGCGCTCGGTCTTCGGCCAGGCCAGCGCACCGGGATGCAGCTGCTCGACGAATGCGGCGTAGTCGTTGGCCTGCGCCAGCTCGGCGGCGGGCAGGCCACGCGCGGCGCTGCGCATCACCGCCGGCTGCTGGGCGTCGGCCGCGGCCTCCACGCGTTCCCAGCGCAGTGCGTCGCTGAGGCCGCCGCGGGCCTGCAGCACCGCGAACACGGGGTCGCAGGCATCGGGCAACGGCTTGCCGCCGCTGCGCCACAGCGCCTGCGCGTCGCGGGTCCACTGCGCGTCGACCTGGCCGGTGGCCTGGCGCGCGTTGAGCTGGGCGCAGCGCAGGCCGAGGTTGTCGCTCGGCTTCCAGTTCGCCAGCAGGGTCGGCCAGTCCTGGCGGCGCGCCAGCGACGGCAGCCATACGCTGCGGAAGGCCTCGGCCACCGGTTGCCCGGCGTAGCGGCGCAGGAAGTCCTGGCCCTGGGCGTTGGAGACCCCGTCGATGCCGCGCTTGAGGCCGGCGTATTCGACCCAGCCGTACAGCGGGTGGCGGGACAGGGCGGAGGCCTGGGCGGCATCGAACTGGCCGCGCTCCGCGGCGTCGATGGCGCTGCGCACCGCGGCAAGCTGGGGGTCGCCGGCCTGCGCGTGCAGGGCACCGCCGCTGCACGCGCTAAGCGCCAGGACGCAGAGGAATCGAAGGGCCGGGTTCATTGCACGATGATACCCAACGCGGCTGAATAGCCAGGGTGAAGCGTGTGCCCGGTCTCCCTTCAGGCGCACCGGTGCGGCGCCCCCGGGCGGCGGTCGCGGCCGGCACCCGGTCCGGCCCGGGTGGCGGCGGGTGTCATGGTGTGGCGCGTCTTGCCATCTGTTAATGATTCGTTTAATAGTCCGGCAGACCGTGCGGCAAGGGGGCGAGCGGTCCTTCCCGTCCGTCTTGGAGAGAGCAAGGATGAAGCGCCTCGTTCACCGTCGTGCCTGCCTGGTCGTCGAACTCGCCGCACTGCTGTCGCTGCCTGCGCTGGCCGGAGCCCAGCAACCGCCCGGCGACGCGCGCACCCTGGACAGCGTCCAGGTCACCGGTACCCGCATCAAGACCGCCGAGATGCAGGGCCAGGTGCCGATCCAGACCCTCAGCCGGGCCGACATCGAGCGCACCGGCCTGACCTCGATCGGCGACGTGCTGCAGGAGCTCACCGCGTCCGGCTCGGCGCTCAACACCAAGTTCAATTCCTCGGGCAACTTCGGCTTCCCGCCGGACGGGGGCGGCGTCGGTGCCGGTTCGGCGCAGGTGGACCTGCGCCACCTCGGCTCCAAGCGCGTGCTGGTGCTGGTCGACGGCATCCGCTGGGTCAACGAGTCCTCGGCCTCGGGCGTGGGCTCGTCGACCGACCTCAACACCATCCCGCTGGCGATCGTCGAGCGCATCGAGGTGCTGGAGGACGGCGCCTCCTCGCTGTACGGCTCGGACGCGGTGGCCGGCGTGGTCAACATCATCACCCGGCGCGAGTTCGACGGCGCCCAGGTGACGCTGAACTACGGCCAGTACGGCAAGCGCGACGGCGCCCAGCAGGGCGTGGACCTGGCCTGGGGCAACCGCGGCGACCGCTTCAGCCTGTTCCTGGGCGCGAGCTACGTGAAGCAGGACCCGATCTACGCGCGCGACCGCGCGCAGGCGCGCTTCCCGGTGCCGGGCACGGGGCTGGCGTTCGGCAGCTCGGCCACCCCGGACGGGCGCTTCATCTTCACCGATCCCACCACCGGCGCCGAGCAGGACCTCACGCCCAACGCCGGGGTCGGCACGCCGCGCTACGACGGCAGCGCCGGCTGCAGCCGCAGCGACGACTACCACTGCTTCGGCACCGCCGACCGCTACAACTTCGCCGCCGAGAACCTGCTGCTGACGCCGTCCGAGCGCACCGGCGTGTTCGGCCAGTTCCGCTTCTACTTCAGCGACGACGTGCAGGGCTACGTCAAGGCGCTGGGCAACCGCCGCGACTCGACCAACCAGGCCGGGCCGGAGCCGATCTTCCTCGGCCCCGACGCCGGCACCGGCAATCCGCTGGCCGACAACATCGTGATCTCGGCGCTGAATCCCTACAACCCGTTCGGCTTCGACCTGGATTCGGCGACCAACCTGGTGCAGATCGGGCGGCGCCCGGTCGAAGGCGGCAACCGCGTGTTCAAGCAGCGCGTCGACACGCAGTATTTCGCCACCGGCCTGGTCGGCAGCTTCCAGGCCGCATCGCGCAGCTGGTTCTGGGACGTCAACGGCATGTACAGCAAGAACAAGGCCGAGCAGACCAACCACGGCAGCTACAACCTCTACAACATCAACCTGGCGCTGGGCGATCCGGCGGCGTGCGCGGCGGTGGCCGGCTGCGTGCCGCTGGACATCTTCAGCGGGGCCGGCAGCATCACCCCGGCGATGCTGCAGTGGATCCAGCCGGTGGTACGCGACCGCAGCCAGAACGAGCTGAGCCTGTTCACCGCCAACCTCAGCAGCGAGCTGGCCCAGCTGCCGGCCGGGCCGCTGGCGTTCGCCACCGGCTACGAGTACCGCAAGTACGAGGGCCGCTACCAGCCCGACGCGCTCACGGTGGCCGGGCACTACAACGGCGTGCCGTCGCTGCCGACCTCCGGCAGCTACGACGTCAACGAGGCCTACCTCGAACTGAGCGTGCCGATCTTCGCGGACTCGGCGCTGGGCGACAAACTCGACCTCAGCCTGGCCGGCCGCTACTCGGACTATTCCACGTTCGGCGGCGAGTTCACCCCCAAGTACGGCCTGCGCTGGCAGGTGACCGACGAGTTCGTGCTGCGCACCACGTATGCCGAAGGGTTCCGCGCGCCCACCATCGGCGAGCTCTACGGCTCGGCGGCGCGCGCCGACCTGACGCTGTCCGACCCGTGCTCGATCGGCCTGGGCGGCACCGCGCCGCGCGGCAGCGCCGCCAACTGCGCCGCGCTCGGGGTGCCGGCCGGCTACCAGCAGGCCAATTCGCAGATCTCGGTGACCACCGGCGGCAACCAGGCGCTGGACCCGGAGCGCTCGCGCAGCTTCAGTACCGGTTTCGTGTGGAGCCCGGGGTTCGGCAGCAACGCGGGCTGGTCGGACCGCTTCGACGTCGAGGTGACGTTCTACCGCCACCACGTCGACGGGGCGATCCAGGCGATCAACGCGCAGAGCCAGCTCGACCTGTGCGTGGACTCGCTCGACCCGCTGTACTGCGACGGCATCACCCGCGCCACGACCGGCGGCATCAACGCGTTCAACAACCGGCTCACCAACCTCGGCTCGATCAAGACCGACGGCTGGGACGTGGACCTGTTCTGGACGCTGCCGGAGACGGCGCTGGGGCGGTTCAAGCTGTCGTGGCAGAACACCTTCGTCGGCCGCTATCAGGCCACCGGTGCGGCCGGGCAGGTGCAGCCGCAGGCGCCGGGCGTGGAGGTGGTGGACAGCGCGATCCCGGAGTGGACGAGCAACGCCACCCTGGGCTGGTCGCGCGGCGACTGGACGGCGTCGTGGACAGTGCGCCACATCTCCGAGCTCACCGAGGACTGCGGCGACGCGATTGCGTTCGCGGTGTGCTCGAACCCGACCGCAGGCACCAATACCCTGGATGCGATCACCTACCACGATGCCCAGCTGGGCTACAAACTGCGCTGGCTCAACGGCCTGCAGCTGACCGCCGGGCTCAACAACGTGTTCGACAAGGATCCGCCGATCTGCCTGTCGTGCTCGCTCAACGGCTACGACGCGTCCACCTACGACATCCCGGGCGGCCGCTACTGGTACGTGCGCGCGGACCTGAAGTTCTAGGACACGGGCGGAGCGCCGCCATCGCGATGGCACGGGCGCGGACGTACTCCTTGGCGGTCGGCGAAGAGCGCTTTCGTTTCCGCCAACGCGGCCCTGCATGCAGAGGGGTCCGCGGGTGCCGGGGCAGGACCTTCCACGACAGGGCGCGTGGAAGAGCCCCCAGGGACGGGTTCACGGCGTGTTCTGCCCCGGCACCCATGGGCCGCTCCCGCGCAGGCGGTGGGCGTGCACCTGCGCCCCGCCGCGCAGCCGCCCCTGCCCGGAAACAGAGGCGAAGGCCGCCGCCGCGCAGCAGCGACACCCATGCCGTCAGATCGGCCGGCTTCGGTGGGGGCTTCGGCGTGACCGGGGACAGGCTCCCCGGCGCGGCAGATGTCCTGTCCGACCCTCCGCCGCGGCACATCCGGAGTGCCGCTCTCCACCTGTCCCCGGCCACGCTGACGCTTCGGCGCGTCGCAGCGCTTCAGCCGGTCGATTCGGGGACGCACGAGGCGCTGCGGCTAGCGCAGCATCGTGCTCGGGATTGCGATGTCCATGCCCACCGCGAGGTGGTCGGAGAACGCCGCGGCGATCGCCTCGGTGCGTTCCACGCTCAATCCCTCGCTGACCAGGATGTGGTCGATGGCGCGCTCCGGGCGCCAGCTCGGGAAGGTCGGCACCACGCACCCGGGCGGCTGCAGCCGGGTGTGCCGGTACAGCGACTGCATCTCCGGGCGGTCGGCCACGCAGTTGAAGTCGCCCATCAGGATCGCGTTGGGATGGTCGCCCAGCAATTCGGCGATGAAGGCCAGCTGCGCCATGCGCGAGTTCGCGCCCAGCGACAGGTGCGCCACCGCCACCGCGAGCCCGTCGCGGCCGTCGCCGAACTTGGCCAGCAGCACGCCGCGCCCGCCGATGCGGCCGGGCAGGGCGTGGTCCTGGACCTCGACCGGTTCCAGCTTGCTGAGCAGCCCGTTGGCGCTGGAGGCCACGCCGCCCATGCGCCGGTTGGGCTGGTGGCTCCAGTAGTGGAAGCCGGCACGCTCGGCCAGATAATGGGTCTGGTTGGTGAAGCCCGAGCGCAGGCTGCCGGGATCGCTCTCCTGCAGGCCCACGATGTCGCGCTCGCCGGCGAGCTTGGCGATGCTGTCCAGGCTGTTGCGCTTGCTCCCCAGCGGCAGCGCGTGCGACCAGCTGCGGGTCACGTAGTCGCTGTAGCGGCGGGTGCTGGAGCCGGCCTGGATGTTGGCGGTCAGCACCCGCAGGGTGCGCGTTTCGGAAGCGGTCACGAGGCGGTCTGGCCCTGGCTTACTTGGCCGTCGCGGCGCGCTCGCGCGCGATCAGGTGGTCGGCGATGCGCAGCATGTCCTGGTAGCTGGTGCCCTTGACCAGGTACTTGCCGTTGATGATCAGCGACGGCGTGCCGCTGATCTTGCTGCGCGCGGCGAACTGCTTGGCGCGGTTGGTCTTGGCCGACACGCTGAAGCTGGACATGGTGTCGGCGAAGGTCTTCGGGTCCACGCCGTACTTGGCGTAGAACTTGGCGATGTCCTGCACCGAGTCGCGGCCGCGCTCGCCCTTCAGGCTCTGGTCGACATGGATGGCCTGGTACAGCGCGTCGTGGGTCTTGTCGAGCACGCCCAGCGCCTCGGCCGCATAGAAGGCGCGTGCATAGTCGTCCCAGGTGCCGCCGAACATCGCCGGCACGTAGACGAAGTGCACGTCCGACGGCAGGCCGGCCTTCCACGGGCCGACCAGCGGCTGGAAGCGGGCGCAGGCGGGGCAGACGTAGCCGAAGATCTCGGCGACCTCGATCTTGCCAGCCGCCGGCTGGAACGCCTGGCCGCCGTCGATGTCGACATAGTCGGTGCCGGCCACGGGCTCGGGACCGCTGGGGGCCTGGGCCGGGGAGGCGGCGGCCGGCGCCGAGGGCTCGCTCGGGGCCGCGGCCGCGGTGTCCGGTGCGGTCTCGGCGGCCGGCGCGGCGGCGGGCGGGGTCGCCTCGGCGGGCGCGCTGGCCGGGGTGGCGGTGGCGGGCGCGGTATCGGCGCTGCCGTCCTGCGCCTTGCAGGCCACGAGGATCGGCAACAGCGCCATCAGGGTCAGGGCGAAGCGGGTCTTCATCGAGTGCATCTCCAGCAGGAACGTAGGGGGCGGCCGCCGGCCGGCGGAACGCCTCATGATGACATGCCGGCCCGGGGCGGCGGGTGTGCGCGCCGGCCGGGCGCCCTCAGCGGGCGCGGGCGGGCTGGGCTGGCTTGGCGGGCGCGTGCTCGCGGGCGATCAGGTAGTCGGTCACGCGCAGCACGTCCTCGAAGCTGTGGCCGCGCACCAGGTAGCGCCCGTTGACCACCACCGCCGGCGTGCCAGGGATCTTGCTGCGCAGGGCGAACTCGCGCGCGGCCTGCACCCTGGCCTCCACCGCCTCGCTCTTGAGGGTGGCGACGAAGCGCTGCGGGTCCACGCCGTAGCCGGCGTAGAACGCGGCCAGTTCCTCGGGCGACACGTTCTGGCTGGGCACGCTGTGCTTGTCGTGGATCGCCTCGAACATCGCGCGGTGGCTGCGCTTGGCCACGCCCAGTGCGTCGGCGGCGAAGTACGCACGGGCGAAGGCGTCCCAGGGGCCGCCGAACGCCGCCGGCAGCGGGGTGACCCGTACGTAGCGGGACTGGCGTGCGGTCCAGGCCTCCAGCTGCGGCTCGAAGTGCGCGCAGTGCGGGCAGGTGTAGCCGAAGATCTCCACCACCTCGACCTTGCCCTCCAGCGGCGCGTAGGGCTGGCCGCCCTCGATCTCGAGGTAGTCCTCGCCGGCCACCGGCGGGGCGGCGTCGGCGGCGCACGCCGACAGCGGCAGCAATGCCAGGACCAGCAGCAGGGAGGGCAGTCGGGACAGGAATTTCATGGGGTCTCCGTAACGGGGGAAGGGAAAGACGAACGCCGGCCTGGGGACCGGCGTTGCGGAGGGGCAGGCCTGCTTCGACCGCCGCGGCGGCCGCAAGGTTCACAAGCGCGCGGGCGCGCCCGATGCCTGGGCGACGGCGGCCTCGTCGTCGGCCCGATCATGCAGGCCCTGCAGGTAGCTGGCCAGTGCCTGGATCTCCTGATCGGTCAGCGCGTGGGTGACCTGGGCCATGATGTTGAACAGCGCCGGGTCCTTCTCCTGCGTGGCGCCGGCCTGGTACTCCTGCAGCCGGCGCGCCACGTACTCGGCATGCTGGCCGCCGATGTGCGGGTAGGCCGGGCCGGGATTGCCGGCGCCGGTGGGACCGTGGCAGGCCATGCAGGCCGGGATGCCGCGCGCGCTGTCGCCGCCGCGGTAGAGCTTCTGGCCGATCTCGTAGAACTTCATGTCCTTGTAGGGGCCTTCGGTCACCACGGTGTCGTCGGCGATGCCGGCGGCGCCCTTCTGGGTGGCGAAATAGGCGCCGAGGTCGCGCATGTCCTGGGCGGTGAGGTCCTGCACGAACGGCACCATCGCCGCGACCGCGCCCCCGGTGCGCTGGCCGCCGGCGATCAGCGCGATCTGGTGGGCGACGTAGCGCTCGCTCTGGCCGGCGATGCGCGGGTACATCGCCACCGCCGGGTTGCCGTCGGGGCCGTGGCAGGCGGCGCAGGCCGTGGCCTTGGCCTGGCCGGCCTTGGGATCGCCCCAGGTGGTCTTGGACAGGTCCACGTCCAGCGGGGCGATGCGGATCGGACCGTTGTCGGGGATCGGCGTCACCGCGGTCTGCGCGAGCGCGACCGCGGCGATGACCGGCAGGGCGACGGCAACGGCGGAAAAGGCAAGAACGCGAGCGTGGCGCATCAGCTAGAGCTCCGTATGGCCTGGCCCGCGGGGCGGCTGATGCCGGTCGTGGCAGGCGCGCCGGATTATCACTGCCGGTTTGCGCCAGGGTCAACGAACAGTGCAGCAAAATCCCCGCGCGCGCCGGCCGCGGCGCCGGCACGGCGGGGCCGGCGGGCCTTCCGGCGCGAGCGCCCGGGGGCCCCGAAGGCGCCCGACCCGGCTCGCGGGCGCGCAGCGGCGGCGCGGCCGCCGCCCCGAACGTGCGATCCTAGGCGGATGTCGCTACTCATCGAACAAGCCCGATACCTGTTGTCCGCCCACACCGCCCGGCAATTGCCGGACGACGGCGGTCACGAGGTCGCCTTCGCCGGGCGCTCCAACGCCGGCAAGTCCAGCGCGCTGAACGCGCTGACCCGCCAGAACGCGCTCGCGCGCGTCTCCAAGACCCCCGGCCGCACCCAGCAGTTGGTGTTCTTCCAGGTGCAGCCCGAGCGCTACTTGGTGGACCTGCCCGGCTACGGCTATGCCAAGGTCCCGCACGATCTGCAGGCGCACTGGCAGGCCTTCATCGACCAGTATTTCCGCAGTCGCGAGGCGCTGCGCGGGCTGGTGGTGGTGATGGACATCCGCCACCCGCTCAAGGATTACGACCTGCAGATGCTGGGCTATGCCGCCGAGCGCGGGTTGCCGGCCCATGCGCTGCTCACCAAGGCCGACAAGCTCGGCCGCGGCCAGCAGGGCCAGACGCTGCAGAAGGTGAAGAAGGAACTGGCCACGCGTTTCGGCGACAGCGTCACCGTGCAGGCCTATTCGGGCGAATCGCGCCAGGGCGTGGACGAGCTGCGCGGCATCGTCGGCGGCTGGCTGGGGTTGCCCGCGGCGACGCCGTAGCGCATCGGCGAGCCGCTCCCGGGCCAGCCAGCGAGGCGCCCGACCTACGAGCGAACCGCTAGTGCGATGCCCGGAGCGCGGCACGATGGCTGGCTTTGGCGAGGGCATCAGCGTGACCGGGGGCAGGTTCCCCCCGTACGGCAGACGTCGTGTCCGACGCCCGCAGCCCGCAGGTTCAGGGCGTGCCGGACGATGGCTGGCTTCGGCAGGGGGCGTCAGTGTGACCGGGACAGGCTCCTCGGCTCGGCAGGCGTCCTGTCCGACGCCTGTAGCCGTAGCTTCAGGGCGTGCCGGACGATGGCTGGCTTCGGCGGGGGGGCGCCAGCGTGACCGGGGACAGGCTCCTCGGCTCGGGCGGACATCCTGTCCGACTCGCCGCCGCGGCACATCCCTGTGCCGCTCTCCGCCTATCCCCGGCCACGCTG
>JBBCXB010000007.1:0-207975 GCA_037145635.1 Lysobacteraceae bacterium USHLN149 | reverse complement strand
CTCGCACATACGGCAGTAGCCACGCGACGCTGCGCGACAGCGAGCCGCCCGTCGGCGAACGCCAGTGGTACAGGTCCTCCCCGCGCTCGGCAAACACCAGCGACAGCGTCACCAGCGGGCGCAGGTCGTATACGTGGTACGAAAGCGCGTCGCGCTCGATGAAATCAATGCTGCGCCCGTCAGGCAACAGGTTGTCGGCCACCTGCTGGCGGAACCCGTCCCTGACGTAGGCGAGCAGCCTGGCATCTTCCAGGGCCGCACCGATCATGCCCACGGTCTTCAGCCGATGGCTGTGCCAGTTGTTGGTGGCGGTCTTGCGTTTGAGATCGCGCGAGCCGATCTCGGCCTCGGCGATGTGCCGCATCCAGGTATCGATCGCGGCGCGCTGTGCGTCCGGCAGCACCGCACGCACGATGCGATAGGCATAGATCGCCGGTTCCAGCCCGGTCTCGTCGATGGGACTGCCGCTCGGCCGGTTCACCTCGGCCCACTGCGCCAGTCGGTCGCCCGCCGCGCGTGCATCGGCAAGGTCGCCGCGCAGGGCGTAGGCGAGCGCCAGCGCCTGGATCCGCGGCATGTCGCCCAGGCTGGCCTCGGTATCCGCCTTGACCGGGTCGCCCCGCAGCCGGCCGCCGCTGCTGAGGGTGGCCAGCGGATGCGCGCCCTCCTGCCGTGCGGTGGCGGCCAGGCGCAGCTGCGCGGTCTCGATCCGTCGCCACTCCGGGTCGTGGGTGCCTGCGTCGTGCAGCTGCCGCCATTGTTCCGGGGTCGGCCAGAGCCGCTCCACCGCCCCGGCAGGGGCACATTGCAGCAGCAAAAGCCCGCTGACCACGAAACGCGAGAGCACGACCGGCAGGCGGCGCATGGCGAACCTCAATGACGACACGGACGGGTGCCTGACACCGGACCATATGCGCGGGGCCGTGAACCGGGCATGGACCGGGATCCAGGAGGGCCGGCAAGCCGTCTTTCGTGCCCGCGTTCTTCCGCGCCGGTGGATGGCGGTGACGCGATGCTCGGTCAGGCCTCGCTTGAGTAGCGGAGGGATCAGCGCCGAGGCATGGCAAGGGTGCGCGGGCCGGCCCTCCGCCGGCCGGTCGCCGCCCCGTCCACTGCCTGCCTGGGCAGAGCCGGGGCAGGGGCCGGGCGATCGCGGGCAGGGATCTCGGATCTGCTGGGCGATGGCGGTGAGCTGCGGCCGGTCGATATCGCTGCGCGCCTGGGCGTGGCCCAGCCCACCGTGGCCAAGATGCGCACGAGGCCTGCCCGCGGCTGCGCCGGGCCGTCAGGGCGCTCAGTCGCCCAGCGTCAGCAGCGAGGCGTTGCCGCCCGCGGCGGTCGTGTTGACGGTCACCACCTTCTCGGTGGCGAAGCGCAGCAGGTAGTGCGGGCCGCCGGCCTTGGGGCCGGTGCCGGACAGGCCCTGGCCGCCGAACGGCTGCACGCCGACCACCGCGCCGATCTGGTTGCGGTTGACGTAGACGTTGCCGACATTGACGCGGGCGGCGATGCGCTCGATGGTCTCGTCGATGCGCGAATGCACGCCCAGGGTCAGGCCGTAGCCGGTGGCGTTGATCTGGTCGATCACCGCATCGAGCTGATCGGCCTTCCAGCGGATCACGTGCAGCACCGGCCCGAACACTTCGCGCTGCAGCTGCGCCAGTGAATTCAGTTCGTAGGCGCGCGGGGCGAAGAAGCTGCCGTGCGCCACGGCAGCGTCGGTGCGGGCGACCGCGATCAGCCGGGCCTCGCGGTCCATGCGCGCGGCGTGGTCGTCGAGGATCTTCAGCGCGTCGGCGTCGATCACCGGGCCGACATCGGTCGACAGCAGCCCCGGGTCGCCGACCTTGAGCTCGGCCATGGCGCCGGCCAGCATCGTCATCACCTTGTCGGCGATGTCGTCCTGCACGAACAGCACGCGCGCGGCCGAGCAGCGCTGGCCGGCGGAGATGAAGGCGCTGGCGATGGCGTCCTTGACCAGGGCCTCCGGGAGCGAGGAGGAGTCGGCGATGAAGGCGTTCTGGCCGCCGGTCTCGGCGATCAGCACGCCGATGGCGGCATCGCGCGCGGCCAGCGCCCGGTTGATCGCGCGGGCGGTGTCGGTGGAACCGGTGAACGCGACGCCGGCCACGCGCGGGTCGCGGGTCAGTGCGGCACCGACCGTCGCGCCGTCGCCGGGCAGGAACTGCACCACCGCTTCCGGCACGCCGGCTTCGTGCAGCAGCTTCACCGCGGCATGGCCCACCAGGTTGGTCTGTTCGGCCGGCTTGGCGATGACGCTGTTGCCGGCGGCGAGGGCGGCGGCCACCTGCCCGAGGAAGATCGCCAGCGGGAAGTTCCACGGGCTGATGCAGACGAACACGCCGCGGCCGTGCAGCTGCAGTTCGTTGGATTCGCCGGTCGGGCCGGGCAGCCGCTCGGGGGCACCGAACTGGGCGCGTGCCTGGCCGGCGTAGTAGCGCAGGAAGTCGACCGCCTCGCGCACCTCGGCCACCGCATCGGGCAGGGTCTTGCCGGCCTCCTTGACGCACAGCGCCATGAACTCGGGCATGCGCGCCTCCAGCAGGTCGGCGGCGTGTTCGAGGATGGTGGCGCGGCTGGCCGCGGGCGTGCGGTTCCAGGCCGGCTGCGCGGCGGTGGCGCTGGCCAGGGCGGTCTCGACGACGGCGGCGTCGGCCGGCTGCCAGTGGCCGACGGTCTGCCCGCGGTCGGCGGGATTGGTCACGGCCAGGGCGGCAGTGGCGACCACGGCACCCGGCACCAGCGGGCCGGCCTTCCACGGCCGAACCGCCGCGTTGAGCTGCTCGGCGAGCTGGCGCAGGTCGTTGTCGTTGGCGAGATTGGCGCCCATGGAGTTCTTCCTGTTCTGGTTCTGGCTGCGCAGCAGGTCGGCCGGCAGCGGGATCTTCGGGTGCGGGATGGAGGCGAACGTGGACACGGCCTCGACCGGATCGCGGATCAGGTCCTCGATGGCGACGTCCTCGTCGGTGATGCGATTGACGAAGCTGGAGTTGGCCCCGTTCTCGAGCAGGCGGCGCACCAGGTAGGGCAGCAGGTCCTCGTGCGAGCCCACCGGTGCGTACACGCGGCAGGGCACGCCCAGGCGGTCGGCGGGAATGACCTCGGCGTACAGGTCGTCGCCCATGCCATGCAGCTTCTGGTGCTCGTAGGTCTTGCCGGCCGAGAGCGCCCGCACCGCGGCGATGGTCTGCGCGTTGTGGGTGGCGAACATCGGGTAGAGCGCGTCGCTGTGCGCGAACATGCGGCGCGCGCAGGCCAGGTACGACACGTCGGTGTTCTGCTTGCGGGTGAACACCGGGTAGCCCGGATGGCCGTCGATCTGGGCCCGCTTGATCTCCGCGTCCCAGTACGCGCCCTTGACCAGCCGCACCGGGATGCGGCGGCCGACGCGGCGGGCCAGGTCGGCCAGGAAGTCGATCGTGTACGGCGTGCGCTTCTGGTAGGCCTGCACCGCCAGCCCGTAGCCTTCCCAGCCGTCCAGCGAGGGATCGGAGAAGGTGGCCTCGATGATGTCCAGCGACAGCTCGAGGCGGTCGGCCTCTTCGGCGTCGACGGTGTAGCCGATGCCATAGGATCTGGCCAACTGGGCCAGCTCCAGCACGCCGGGCACCAGCTCGTTCATCACGCGCTCGCGCTTGGCGTGCTCGTAGCGCGGGTACAGCGCGGAGAGCTTGATCGAGATGCTGGGCGCGGCGAACACGTCGCTGCCGAGGTAGCGGCCGCTGCGGCCGATCGCGTGGATGGCGTCGCGGTAGGCCTGCAGGTAGCGCTGCGCGTCGTGCATCGTGAGCGCGCCTTCGCCGAGCATGTCGAAGGAGTACCGGTAGTTCGCGTTGTCGCCCTTCCTCGAGCGCGCCAGCGCCTCGCCGATGCTGCGGCCCATGACGAACTGGTGGCCCATGATCTTCATCGCCTGGCGCACCGCCAGGCGGATCACCGGCTCGCCGACGCGGCCGATCAGGCGCTTGAAGGCGCCGGGCACGTCGGCACGGGTGAGGTCGTTGATCTGCACCAGCCGGCCGGTGAGCATCAGGCCCCAGGTCGAGGCGTTGACCAGCACCGAGTCGCTCTCGCCCATGTGCTTCTTCCAGTCCGCCTCGCCGAGCTTGTCGCGGATCAGCTTGTCGGCGGTGTCCTGGTCGGGGATGCGCAGCAATGCCTCGGCCACGCACATCAGCAGCACGCCTTCCTCGCTGCCGAGGTCGTACTGGCGCATGAACGCCTCGATCGCGCCCTGGTCCTGGGCGCGCCCACGCACGCGGCTCACCAGGTCGGCCGCCAGCGCCTGGACCTTGGCCTGGTCGGCGGCGGGCAGGCGGGCCTGCTCCAGCAGTTCGTGGACATGCTCGGCCTCGTCCTTGAGCCAGGCGGCGGTGATGGCCGCGCGCAGCGCGCCCGGGGCGGGCGGCAGTTCGGGCGCCAGCACGGGCGGGGCGGGGACGGCGGGCGCAGCGGAATCGGGCAATGCGTTCATGCGTAGGGAGCCTGGGAGATCGCGCTCATTCTAGTGAGCCGGCCGCGGGCGCACTTGTGCCGAAGCGGCAGCTTTCCCGCCGTTTTCTGCCTGCGCCCATGGCGGGGCGGGTGCGCCGGCGTGCGAGACCGTCGCCGCGGTCGCCGCGCGTGCCCCACGCGGGCTGCCTGGTTGCACTGCAGCATGCAAAAACGCGTCGGAGCGCTACCATCGGCCGTGTCTCCCGCGGCCCAGGTGCGGTTGCGACATGATCGAACGGATTCCGTGTTCGCCGGACGGATCGGGTACGCAGCTGCGGCTGCGTCCTCCGCGGGCGATGACGGGCCGGCAGTTCGTCCTGCTGTTCTCGGCCCTGTCCGGCACGATGTGGCTGGTGGCAGGCCTGGGGTGGTGGACCGGCAATGCGTTCGCGCCGGCCTTCGCCCTGCTGCACAGCGGACTGGTGGCAGGGGCGCTGCGCCAGCTGTGGCACAGCGGCGAACGTGAAGAGGCGATCCGGGTGGGACCGGCCGTGGTCGAGGTCTTCCATTCCCGGCAATCGCCGCCGGCGTTCCAGGCACATCCGCACTGGGTGCGGCTGCGCATGGAAGGCGACGACAGGGTGGTGCTGGCGAGCAGTGGCAGGCGGGTCGAGATCGGCAGCTTTCTCGGCCCGGCGGAACGGCTGCAACTGGCGGACACCCTGAAAGGCTTGCTCGCGGCCGCCAATGGCCGAACCGACGACGTAAGGGTCTAGGCAATGAAGCAACGCAACGGCTGGAACGGCGGAGGCAGAGGGTTCGGGGCACTGGCCGCGGCGTGGCTGCCGCCGGCGGCATGGGCGCAGTCGGCCGATCCGCGCGAATGGCAGCTCAACATGGGGCGCGGCGTCACCCATACCGCGCGCATGGCCTACGAGGCGCACATGGTGGCGCTGTGGGTGTGCGTGGTGATCGGCGTGATCGTGTTCGGCGCGATCGCCTACGCGGTCTTCAAGTTCCGCCGCTCCAGGGGCGCGGTGGCCGCGCAGTTCACCCACAACACCAAAGCCGAGGTGGTGTGGACGGTGATCCCGGTACTGATCCTGATCGTCATGGCCTGGCCCGCCACCGCCAAGCTGATCGCGATGTACGACACCCGCGATTCGGAAATGACGGTCAAGGTCACCGGCTACCAGTGGATGTGGAAGTACGAGTACCTGGGCGAGGACGTGGCGTTCACCAGCCGGCTGGAGCGCGAGTCCGACCGCATCCGCCAGAGCGGCGAGCGGCCCACCGTGGCCTCGCATCCGCACTACCTGCTGGACGTGGACAACCGGCTGGTGCTGCCGGTGGACACCAAGATCCGCTTCGTCATCACCTCCGACGACGTGATCCATGCCTGGTGGGTGCCGGCGCTGGGCTGGAAGCAGGATGCGATCCCCGGGATCATCAACGAGGCCTGGACCAACATCGAGCAGCCGGGCGTCTACCGCGGGCAGTGCGCCGAGCTGTGCGGCAAGGACCACGGCTTCATGCCGATCGTGGTCGAGGCGCTGCCCAAGGCCGAGTTCCGGCGCTGGCTGGCGCAGCGCAAGCCAGCGCCGGCGCCAGCCGCGCCGGCTTCGACCCCGGCCCCGGCCCCGGCGCCGGGCGCACCTGCCGCGCCCACCGCGGCGCCCGCCGCGGCCGAGGCCGGCCCCGTATCCGCTCCGGCCGCGTCCGGCACCTGATCCGCCCCCGCTCCGCTACGCAGAGGTAGTCCACCGCCATGGCGCACACTGCAGTCGATCATTCCGGGCATCCCCAGCAGGGGTTCGTCGAGCGCTGGTTCTTCTCCACCAACCACAAGGACATCGGGACGCTGTACCTGCTGTTCTCGTTCGTGATGTTCGTCATCGGCGCCGGCATGAGCGTGATCATCCGCGCCGAGCTGATGCAGCCGGGCCTGCAGTTCGTCAAGCCCGAGTTCTTCAACCAGATGACCACCGTGCATGCGCTGGTGATGATCTTCGGCGGCGTGATGCCGGCCTTCGTCGGCCTGGCCAACTGGATGATCCCGCTGCAGATCGGCGCGCCGGACATGGCGTTGCCGCGCATGAACAACTGGTCGTTCTGGCTGCTGCCGGTGGCGTTCTCGCTGCTGCTGATGACGCTGTTCCTGCCCGGCGGCGCGCCGGCCGGCGGCTGGACGCTGTATCCGCCGCTGTCGCTGCAGGGCGGCTACAACGTCGCCTTCAGCGTGTTCGCGATCCACGTGGCCGGCATCAGTTCGATCATGGGCGCGATCAACATCATCGCCACCGTGCTCAACATGCGCGCGCCCGGCATCGACCTGCTGAAGATGCCGATCTTCTGCTGGGCCTGGCTGATCACCGCGTTCCTGCTGATCGCGGTGATGCCGGTGCTGGCGGGTGCGGTGACCATGCTGCTGACCGACAAGTTCTTCGGTACCAGCTTCTTCAACGCGGCCGGCGGCGGCGACCCGGTGATGTACCAGCACATCTTCTGGTTCTTCGGGCATCCGGAGGTCTACATCATGATCCTGCCGGCGTTCGGCGTGGTCAGCGAGATCATCCCCACCTTCAGCCGCAAGCCGCTGTTCGGCTACCAGGCCATGGTGTACGCGATCGCGGCGATCGCGTTCCTGAGCTTCATCGTCTGGGCGCACCACATGTTCGCCGTGGGCATGCCGCTGGGCGGGGAGATCTACTTCATGTTCGCCACCATGCTGATCTCCATCCCGACCGGGGTGAAGGTGTTCAACTGGATCAGCACGATGTGGAAGGGCTCGCTGACGTTCGAGGCACCGATGCTGTGGGCGGTGGCGTTCGTGATCCTGTTCACCATCGGCGGTTTCTCGGGGCTGATGCTGGCGATCGTGCCGGCGGACTTCCAGTACCACGACACCTACTTCGTGGTCGCGCATTTCCACTACGTGCTGGTCACCGGCGCGGTGTTCGGGCTGATCGCGGCGGTGTACTACTGGTGGCCGAAGTGGACCGGGCGCATGTACCACGAGGGCTGGGCGCAGCTGCATTTCTGGTGGACGGTGGTGTTCGTCAACCTGCTGTTCTTCCCGCAGCACTTCCTCGGCCTGGCCGGCATGCCGCGTCGCATCCCGGACTACAACGTGGTGTTCGCGGACTGGAACCTGGTCAGCTCGATCGGCGCGTTCGGCATGTTCGTCACGCCGTTCCTGATGGCGGGCATCCTGCTGGCGTCGCTGCGGCGCGGCGTACCCGCTGCCGACCGTGCCTGGGAGGGCGCGCGCGGGCTCGAATGGACGGTGCCCTCGCCGGCGCCGGCGCATACTTTCACCGTGCCGCCGGTGATCAAGCCGGGAGATCTCGCCCATGAAGACATCGGCCACTGAGCCGCGCACCGCGGTCCCCGTGCCGGAAGAGGCACGGATGCCGGCCGCCCAGCGCCAGGCCCGGCAGCGCCAGGGCGTGCGCCGTACCGCGCTGATCGTGGGCGCGGTGGCGGTGCTGATCTATGCCGGCTTCATCCTGTCGGGCGTGATCGGGCGATGAGCGCGCCGGCCCCGCCTCGCCCGGCGAGTGCCGGCCTGCCGCGGCTGCTGGGCGTGGTGCTGGGCGTGTTCGTGCTGACCTTCTCGCTGGTGCCGCTGTACCGCATCGCCTGCGAGAAGGTGTTCGGCATCCGCCTGGAGCGCGGCCCGGGGGGCGCGCACGCGGCCGCCGCGCCGGCCGCCGCGGGGCGGCGGACGGTGACGGTGGAGTTCGATGGCAGCGTCAATTCGCGCCTGCCCTGGGCCTTCCGCCCGGAGCGCCTGACGATGCAGGTGGTGCCCGGGGAACTCAACGAGGCGCTGTACTTCGCGCGCAACGAGAGCGACCACGCGGTCGTCGGCAGCGCGGTGCCGTCGGTGGCGCCGGCGCGCGCGTCGGGCTACTTCAACAAGACCGAGTGCTTCTGCTTCACCGCGCAGACCCTGCAGGCCGGCGAGAAGCGCGACATGCCCCTGCGTTTCATCGTCGACCCGGCGTTGCCGGCGGACGTCACCACGATCACCTTGTCCTACACGTTCTACCGCAACGACGCGCTGACGGCCGAGCTCGGTGCCGGCGCGACGCGCGGGGGCGGGCGCTGATGCGCAGGCCCGCGGCGGCGGCACGCGCCCTGCGCCACGAAGACGGATAGCCCGCCGTCCTCGATCGCCACCCGCAGGCCGTGCGCCTGCAGCCCCTGTCCCACGAACCGGAAGCGATGCCATGGCCGAACACACTCCCGATGCCAATGCCTACTTCGTGCCCAGCCACAGCAAGTGGCCGTTCGTCGGTTCGATCGCGATGTTCGTGACCATGATCGGCGTGGCCAGCTGGCTCAACGATGCGGCCTGGGGACGCTGGACCTTCCTGGCCGGCATCGCGATGCTGATCGCCACGCTGTTCATGTGGTTCGGCGACGTCATCCGCGAATCCACCGGCGGCCGCTACAACCGGCAGGTGGACGGTTCGTTCCGGATGGGGATGGTGTGGTTCATCTTCTCGGAGGTGATGTTCTTCGCCGCGTTCTTCGGCGCGCTGTTCTACACCCGCACGTTCTCGCTGCCGTGGCTGGGCGGGTACGGCGATGGGGTGATGACCAACGAGCTGCTGTGGAACGGCTATTCGACCGGCTGGCCGTCCAACGGGCCGGCGGCCATCGGCGGCCCGTTCCAGACGATCCCGGCCTGGGGCCTGCCGCTGATCAACACCCTGATCCTGCTCAGTTCCGGCGTCACGCTGACCATCGCACACCATGCGCTGAAGGCCGGTCAGCGCACGCGGCTGCTGGTGTTCCAGGGGCTGACGGTGCTGCTGGGCTGCACCTTCCTGTATTTCCAGGCCGAGGAGTACCTGCACGCCTACCACGCGCTCAACCTGACGCTGGGCTCGGGCATCTACGGCTCGACGTTCTTCATGCTGACCGGCTTCCACGGCCTGCATGTCGCGCTCGGCACGATCATGCTCGCGGTGATGTGGCTGCGCGCGGCGCGTGGCCACTTCAGCCGCGACCACCACTTCGCGTTCGAGGCGTCGGCCTGGTACTGGCACTTCGTCGACGTGGTGTGGCTGGCGCTGTTCCTGTTTGTCTATGTGCTCTGACGGCGGGGAAGGAGAGTAGGAAATCGGGAAGGTGAGGAGCGGGAGCGTCGTCATTCTCCCTTCCAGATTTTCCAATCCCGCCTCAGCCACCCAGTCCATGCGGCTTGATCCAGCCGGTGTAGATGCCCAGGATCACCAGCAGGATCAGGCCGACCGATAGCCCGATGCGCCAGGTCAGGGCGTTGACGGTGCGCCGGCTCTCGCCGCGGTCGGTGAGCAGGTAGTACAGGCCGGCCCCCAGATTCCAGACGATGACGATCAGGAACGCGACAATCAACAAGGTCTTGAGCGAGTCGTTCACGGGAGGTCCGGCGTCGGTCACGAGGGTGCCATTGCACGCCTTTTCGCGGCCGCTGTCATGACGCGCCAGCACACGGCGGTACTGGGGTGGGCCGCCGCGCTGCTGCTGGCCGCGGGGTTCACCGCGCTCGGCCACTGGCAGCTGCTGCGGATGCAGCAGAAGCAGCAGTTGCTCGAGCAGGCGGCGCACGTGCGCGAGCACCCGGTGGCGCTGCGCCCGGCGCTGGCGCGACAAGCGGGGCTGCAATGGGCGACGGGCCCGGGCCGGTTCCTGCCGCAGCGCATCCTGCTCGACAACCAGATGCGGGCGGGGCGGGCCGGGCTGCGGGTCTACCAGCCGTTCGTGCCCGAGGGCGGCGGCCCGGCGGTGCTGGTGGACCTGGGCTGGCTGCCGCTGCCGGCCGACCGCCGCCTGCCGGCGCTGCGCCCGCTGCAGGGCGCGCAGTGGGTGGCCGGGCTGCTGACGGCCGCGCCGTCGGCCGGGATCGCGCTGGGCCCGGCGCTGGCGCCGGCCGGCTCGCCGCAGGTCTGGCTGGCGACTCGCCTCGAACCGCGGGCGATCGCGCAGGCGCTCGGGGGGCGCGACATTTCGTCGCAGGTGTTGCGGCTGGATCCGGCGCTGCCGCTCGGCTACGCCCGCGACCTGGAACTGCTGCCGAACACGCTCCCGCCCACGCGCCACCTGGGCTATGCGGTGCAGTGGTTCGGCCTGGCGCTGGCGGTGCTGGCGACCGCCGGCGTGCTGCAGCGGCGGGCGCGGCGCCGGGCGGGCAGGCGCTGATGCCCGCGGCATGAGAAAATCCGCGGCATGACTCCATCCCTTCCGGCCACGCCGCGCTCGGCCAGACGCGGCCGCAGGATGCTGATCGCCCTGGTGGTGCTGTTCTTCGGCTCGATGCTGGTGGCCGGGGTGCTGCGCTTTTCCGGCTGGCAGCCATCCGCGACGCGCAACCACGGCGAGCTGCTGTCCCCGCCCGGCGACCTGCGCGCCCTGGCGCCGGTGCGCGCCGACGGCCGCGCCTACGCCTGGCAGCCGGCGGCGCGGCGCTGGCGGATCGCGCTGGCGCCGCCGCCCGGCTGCGCCCAGGCCTGCATCGCGCTGGCCCGGGACCTGGACAAGGTCTGGCAGCTGCAGGGGCACGATGCCGACCGCGTCGAGCTGCTGTGGATCGGGCCGCCGCCGCAGGGGCTGCCGGCCCTGAGCGAACTGCGGGTGCTGCGCCCGGAACCGGCGCTGCGGCAGGGCCTGCCGCGGGTGGACGATGCCGCCGGCGTGCCGGTGTACGTGATCGACCCGAACGGCTTCGTGATCCTGCGCTACGCCCCCGGGTTCGACCCGGCCGGGCTGCGCGCGGACCTGGCGAAGCTGCTGAAACTGATGTGAGCCTCCCCCCGATGAATCCGACTCGATGAATCTGTTCGCCCGTCCGGCGCTGTTCCGGCATTTCCATCGCATGGCCTGGCTGGCTACGCTGTTCACCGCGAGCACCATCATGTTCGGCTCGTTCGTGCGGCTGTCCGACGCGGGCATGAGCTGCCCGGACTGGCCGACCTGCTACGGCCGCATCACCTGGCCGCAGACCACCGACGAGGCCAACGCCCACGTCGCCAGCCAGATCCGCCCGTTGGAATCGCACAAGGCCTGGCGCGAGCAGGTGCACCGCTTCCTGGCCGGCGCGCTGGGGGTGGAGATCCTGGTGCTGTCGCTGCTGGCCGCGCGCCGGCGCCGGTTCGGCATCGCGCAGATCGTCACCGCTGCGGCGCTGGTGGCGCTGTCGATCCCGCTGTACATGAGCGGCGGGCATGGCGCGGCGATGGGCGTGGCGATCGCCGGCGAGGCGATCCTGCTGCTGGCGGCGCTGCGCTGGTCCAACCTCGACCTGGCCCGCGCGGCGGTGCTGACGCTGGCGGTGGTGATCTTCCAGGCGCTGCTGGGCATGTGGACGGTCACCCTGCTGCTCAAGCCGATCGTGGTGATGGGCCACCTGCTGGGCGGCATGCTGATGTTCTCGCTGCTGGTGTGGATGGCCTGGCGCGCGACCCACCTGCCGATCACGCTGGCCGACGCGGCGCGGCTGAAATGGTTGCTGCGTGCGGGTGTGGCGGTGCTGGGCCTGCAGATCGCGCTCGGCGGCTGGGTCAGCGCCAACTACGCGGCGCTGGCCTGCGGCGGCGGCAGCTGGTCGGCGGACAACCTCCCGCGCTGCGTGAGCCAGTGGTGGCCGCCGCACGATTTCCGTGAGGGCTTCGCGCTGTGGCGCGGCATCGGCGTGGACTACGAAGGCGGCGTGCTCGACGGCGCGGCGCGGATCGCGATCCAGATGACGCACCGGTTGTGGGCGATCGCGGTCGCGCTCTACCTGTGGTGGCTGGCCTGGCGCCTGTCGCGCTCGCCGGGCATGCGCGGCTGGGCCGCGGCGCTGGCGCTGCTGGTCGCGCTGCAGGTGCTGCTGGGCGTGCTCAACGTCAAGCTGGCGCTGCCGCTGGCGGTGGCGGTGCTGCACAACGGCGGCGCGGTGGCGCTGCTGTTCGTGCTGGTGTCGCTGCTCGCGCGGCTGCGCGCGCCGGAGTGAGCATGCTGGCCCACGCACGCGACTACTGGGACCTGACCAAGCCGAAGGTGGTCGCCCTGATCGTGTTCACCGCGCTGGTGGGCATGTGCCTGGCGGTGCCCGGCCTGCCGTCGCTGGCGCAGGTGCGCGCCGGCCTGCTCGGCTTCCTCGGGATCTGGCTGGCGGCCTCGGCGGCGGCGGCGATCAACCAGTTGCTGGACGCGCAGATCGACGCGCAGATGGCGCGCACCTCGTGGCGGCCGCTGGTGGTGGGCAAGGTGCGCCCGGCGCAGGTGCTGGCCTTCGCCGGCGTGCTGATCGCGGTGTCGATGACGCTGCTGGTGGTGTGGGTCAACGTGGTCACCGCAGTGCTGACCTTCGCCTCGCTGATCGGCTACGCGGTGATCTACACCGTCTACCTGAAGCGGGCGACCTCGCAGAACATCGTCATCGGCGGCCTGGCCGGCGCGACCCCGCCGATGCTGGGCTGGGCCGCGGTGACCGGCATGCATACCGGCGCGGACTGGATCCAGTCGTCGCTGCTGGTGCTGATCATCTTCGTGTGGACGCCGCCGCACTTCTGGGCGCTGGCGATCTTCCGGCGTGCCGACTACGCCAAGGCCTCGATCCCGATGCTGCCGGTCACCCACGGGGTGGCGCACACGCGCCGGCAGATCCTGGTCTACACCGTGCTGCTGACCCTGGTCACGCTGCTGCCGGTGGCGGTGGGCATGAGCGGCATGTTCTACCTGGGCGGCGCGCTGGTGCTGGACGCGGTGTTCCTCTGGTACGCGTGGCGGATGCTGGATCCGCCGGACGAGCTGTTCTCGATGAAGACCTTCGGCTATTCCATCGTCTACCTGATGGCGCTGTTCGCGTTCCTGATGGTCGACCACTGGCTGTTGCCCTGGCTCTAGCGGCGGTGACGGCGAACGCCGTCCGGGCGGTGACTCCATCGTTGCAGCCGGGGCGCGCCGTCGCGCGGGCCGTCCCGCGACCGCTGGCGAAGCGTCACCAGGGCGCCTGGCACGGCGACGAGGTTCCCGTCGTGGAAGAGGCTGTCGCCCGCTCGCCCGCTCGCCCGCTCGCCCGTGCGCCCGGCTCGCCCGGCGCAGGCGCAGGCGCAGGCAGCCGGCTCAGCCCAGCCAGCCGGCGCAGCCGTCGCGGTCCTGCGCGCCGCAGGTGCTGCGCATCTGTTGGCGCAGGCGCGCGAGCACGGCCGCGCCGCCGTGCGCCCGGCTCCAGGCCTGCAGCGACGTGGCCAGCGTGTCGAAACGCTGCCGTGTGCGCTGGTGGTAGCCGTCGGGCTGCGCGGCCAGCTCGCCGATCACCCGGCCGGCGGCGGTCTCGATGGCCCGCGCGTCGTCGGGCCGGAGCCGGATCAGGCCGTCGACATACAGCACGCCCCATTGCACCCGGGTGGCCGGTCCCTCGGCGCCGTCGTAGGCCTTTCCGAGCCAGTACAGCGCGGTCTGGCGGTCGCCGCGCGCCTCGGCGAAGTCGGCCAGGTCGGGCATGTAGTAGTAAGGCATGCGGCTGCGCCGCAGCTCGGCCAGCAGCAACTGCTCGGCGGCGGCGTGGTCGCCGGCCTGGTCGAGCAGCGCGGCGGCAGTGCTCAGGGTGGACTGGCGCTCGTAGTCGGTGGTGGCGGCCGCGTCCGCCCAGCGCACGCGCTCGCGGACCTTGGCGGCGACCGCCGGCGGCAGTGCCGGCGGCACCGCGCCGTGCGCTGTGTCGTCGGTGTCCGCACCCTGGCCCAGCCGCGCGAGCTGGATCTCCGCGTAGGCCGTGCCGAGGCGATCGCTGATCGGCAGCGTGGCATCGGCATAGACCCGGTCCAGCGCGCGCGACAGTGCGGCCGACAGCGTCCGGCGTTCGGCCGGCGTGGCCGCCGCCGCGCGCACCAGGGGCGCGGCGGCGTAGGTAAGGACGCTGCGGTTGGCGCGGACCTCGGCCGGATCGGCGAGCACCGCCTGCAGCAGTGCGCGCTGCGCGGCGCGGGCGCGGGCATCGTCCGGGGCGGCGGGCGCGCGCGGTTGCGCGGCCACGGCCAGCAGGGCGAAGCGCCGCTGCAGGGCCGGCTGCGGGGCCGCCCGGGACAGCTTCGCCAGCACCCCGGGCGCATCGCCGGCGGCGACCAGCCGCTGGGCGTCCACGTTCCAGCCGTACTCGCCGAGCAGCGTCCAGTCGTCGGCGTCGAGTTCGCCGGGCGCGCGCAGCGCGCGCTCCAGCAGCTGCGCCGAGGTGAGGGTGCGGGTGGCCGCCACGCGCAGCACCTCGGCCAGGCGTGCGGTGTCGCTGTCGCCGGACAGGCGGGTGATCTCGCTGCCGTCCGGCCGCAGCACGATGAGGGTCGGATAGCCCTTGATGCCGAAACGCTCGCCCCAGGCCTGGGCGCCCTGCGAGTCGCCATCCAGGTGCACCGGCACGAACCGTCGGGTACGCGCGATGAAGTCCGGATCCTGGAACAGCGTGGCCTTGAGCCGGTTGCATGGCGGGCACCAGGCCGCGCCCCAGTACAGCAGGATCGGCCGGCCACTTTCCTTGGCCTCGGCGAAGGCATCCTGCACGTCGCCCTCGCGCCAGGCGATGCCCGCGGCGGGCGCAGGGGTGGCCGCCGCCGGTGCAGGTGCGGGCGGAGTGGGAGGTTTGTTGCAGGCGGACAGCGCCAGCACCGTGAACAGGCCGGCGCAGGCCAGCACGGGACGGGGAAAGCGGGAGCTCATGAGGCGGTCACCGGTGCCGGCTGGACGGATCCGTGCACTCTACCCAGGCGCCGCGGCCGCGACCCGGGGGGCGACATGACGGATGCGCATCTGCATATGCCGCGCCGGTCCCGGCCTCCGGCCGCGCGGTCGGCGCGGACCGGCTCGCGGGCGATGCCATGGCGGATGCCTGGTCGCGCTCCGCCAACGGCCGCGACCGCGCCGCGACGGGAAGCCCTGGCCCCATCGATTGCCGAGGCCGTGGCCTCGGCATGAGCGTCCGCCGCGACCGGACGCCGCGCGTGTCGCGATTCGGGTACAGGCGGCAGCCTGTGCCCCGCCAGGGCCGCGCTCAGTCCGCGATCGAGGCCTTGCCGTCGGGCGTCCGCCGCGCATAGCGGGCGGCCACGAAGGCGCAGACGATCAGCTGGAGCTGGTGGTACAGCATGATCGGCAGCACGATCGCGCCCAGGCTGCCGCCGGCGAACATCACCTTGGCCATCGGCACGCCGGTGGCCAGGCTCTTCTTGGAGCCGCAGAACACGATCGCGATCTCGTCGGCGCGGGCAAAGCCCAGGCGGCGGGTCAGGAAGGTGATCAGGCCTATCGCCAGCGCCAGCAGCGCAGCGGCGGCGGCGAGCACGCCGAACAGGGCCGGCAGCGGGGTCTTCTGCCACAGCCCTTCGTTCACCGAGGCGCTGAAGGCGGTGTAGACCACCAGCAGGATGGTGCCCTGGTCGGTATAGCGCAGGATGCCGCGATGGCGTTCGACCCAGCCGCCGATCAGCGGCCGCAGCAGGTGCCCGGCCACGAACGGCACCAGCAGCTGCAGCAGGATCTTGCCGATGGCCTCGACCGGGTGCGCCATCGCGCCCTGCGTACCCACCATCAGGCCCATCAGCAGCGGCGTGAGGAACACCCCGAGCAGGCTGGACAGCGACGCCGCGCAGACCGCGGCCGGCACGTTGCCGCCGGCCATCGAGGTGAACGCGATCGAGGACTGCACGGTGGACGGCAGCGCGCACAGGAACAGCAGGCCGATGTAGAGCTCGGGCGTCAGCAGTGCGTGCGACAGCGGCCTGAACACCAGGCCCAGCAGCGGGAACAGCACGAAGGTGCAGGCGAGGATGACCAGGTGCAGGCGCCAGTGCAGGGCACCGGCCCTGATCGCCTCGCGCGACAGGCGCGCGCCGTGCAGGAAGAACAGCGCGGCGATGGCGATGTCGGTGACCCCGTCCATGACCACCGCGGCACGACCGCCGACCGGCAGCAGGGACGCCAGCGTGACCGTGGCCAGCAACGCGAGGGTGAAAGGATCAATGCGCAGCCGCGCCAGCCAGTTCTTCATCGGGGGAGAGGAGAGCGGCAACGTGCCGGGAATAAGCCCGCATTCTAGAGGCTATCGGCCAGGGCGGTGGCCCCGCCCGGGCGCCGTGCCGCTCGCCGCGTTCGCTCCGGCACAGCCCGGGCCGGCATCGGGCGCCGGGAAGATGCATCGACGATTCCGCATTCCCCACTCCCCATTCCCGGCTCTCAATGCAACGCAGCGCGGGCCTTGAGCAGTGCGCGCAGCTCGTACTTGTCGGTGTCGTCCAGGCCCTGGGCGCGCTGCTTGGCCAGCAGTTCCTCCAGGCGTTGCTGCAGGACCTGGCGCTCGAGCTGGGCGACCACGTCGTGCAGTTCCTGGGCCCAGGTCTGCTCGTCGCCGGGCAGCGCCTGCGCGGCGAGCTTGTGCAGGGCCGCCTGCTCCTCGCGCTCGGCGAAGTGCTCCAGCAGCGCGCCGGTGCTGATCTCCGGCCGCTGCTGCACCAGTTCCAGCAGCTCCAGCAGCAGCTCCACGCCCGGCAGGCGCAGCCCGGCGATGTCGTGGTGGCCCTCCAGGCTCAGCGCCAGGGCCGGTTGCTGCAGCAGCAGCGCGATCGCGCCGCGGACCAGGCTGCGCTTCTGCACCGGCGCCACCGCGCGCGGCGGCGGGCGCGCGGCGGCGGCCGGGGCCGCACCCGCCGCGCCGACGCCGGTGATCTGCGCCAGCCGCTGCCGCATCAGGTCGCCGAAGGCCCCGTCGGGGATCTGCGCCAGCATCGGCTTGGCGCGTTCGGCCAGCCGCGCCTTGCCGTCGAGGGTGCCCAGGTTGGTCTCGCGCGACATCTCGTCGAAGAAGAACTGCGACAGTGGCGTGGCCTGCTTCAGCCGCGCGTCGAACGCCGCGGCGCCCTCCTTGCGCACGATGGTGTCCGGGTCCTCGCCGTCGGGCAGGAACAGGAAGAACGCCTGGCGGCCGTCCTTCATCCGCGGCAGCACCGATTCGAGCGCGCGCCAGCCGGCCTTGCGCCCGGCGTTGTCGCCGTCGAAGCAGAAGTACACGTCCGGCGCGTTGCGGAACAGCAGCTCGGCGTGCTCGGGCGTGGTCGCGGTGCCCAGCGTGGCCACCGCCTGGGTGACGCCGAACTGGAACAGCGACACCACGTCCATGTAGCCCTCGACCACGATCAGGCGCTCGATCTTCTGGTTGGCCTGGCGGACCTGCCACAGGCCGTACAGCTCGCGGCCCTTGTGGAACAGCGCGGTTTCCGGCGAGTTGAGGTACTTGGGGCCGGCGTCGCGGCCGTCGTCGGGCCTGCTCAGCACGCGGCCGCCGAACGCGATCACGCGGCCGCGGCGGTCGTGGATCGGGAACATCACCCGGTCGCGGAACTTGTCGTAGACATGGCCGCGGTCGTTCTTGGAGAACAGGCCGGCTCGGTCGAGCAGCTTCATCCGCCGCTCGTCGGTGCCCAGGGTGTCCTTGAGTGCGCTGTAGCCGTCGGGGGCATAGCCGATGCCGAAGCGGGCGCGGTTGTCGGCGTCCACGCCGCGCCCGTCCAGGTAGGCGCGGGCCTTGTCGCTGGCCTCGAGCTGGCGCTGGAAGAACTTGCTGGCGGCGTCCAGCGCCAGGTACAGGTCGCGGCTGTCGTCCTGCTGCTGGGCGGTGCGCGACTGGGCGTCGCGCGGCACTTCCATGCCGGCGCGCTTGGCCAGCTCGTCGACCGCGTCGAGAAACTCGAGGCGGTCGTAGTTCATCAGGAAGCTGATCGCGGTGCCGTGCGCGCCGCAGCCGAAGCAGTGGTAGAACTGCTTGGTCGGCGACACCGTGAAGGACGCCGAGCGCTCGTCGTGGAACGGGCAGCGCGCCGCGTACTCCTTGCCCTGGCGCTTGATCGGCACGCGGCTGCCGATCACCTCGACGATATCGGTGCGTGCGAGCAGGTCGTCGATGAATGCGTCGGGGATGCGGGCCATCCGCATAGTTTAGGCTGCCGCGCGTCCTGCCGCGGCACCTCGTGCGCGGCGTCGGCGGCCTGGGTGCACGGCGAACGACGCCAGGCCGGCCGCGCCGCGCGGACCGTCGCCCGGTCCCGCCGGGCGCGCGCCGCGGTTACGCGGGGTCCGGACCGGTGCTGCGCGGGGCGGCGGCGGTGTCGGCGGTGGCCGGCAGCGGCTGGGTGGTGTCGATCCCGGCCGCGCGCAGGGCGTGGTGCGAGCGCAGGCGCTCGTCGATCACCGCGGTCAGCAGCGCGCCGATGAAGAACACCACGATCGCGTAGTAGATCCACACCAGCATGATCACCAGCGCGCCCATCGAACCGTAGGCGCTGCCCGGCGCGGCGGTGGCGATGTACAGTCCGATGGCGTAGCGGCCCAGCGCGAACAGGCAGGCGGTGATCACGCCGCCGATCACCGCCTGGCGCCACTGCACCAGGCGGTCCGGCAGGTAGCGGTAGAGGAAGGCGAACGCCAGCGAGTACAGCACCATCGTGGTGCCATAGCCCACGGCCGGCAACAGCGACGGCAGCCGCGCGAACACGACCTGCACCGCGGTGGTGGCGATCATCGACACGATCAGCAGGAAGCCCAGGGCGAGCACCACGCCGAACGAGAACACGCGCTTCTTCAGCCACGCCATCAGGCCGTCCAGGCGCTGCTTGTCGGTGCGGAAGATCAGGTTCAGCGCATTCTGCAGCTGCGCGAACACCGCGGTGGCGCCGACGAACAGCAACAGCGTGCTCCACAGGCCGGCCAGCGAGCCGATCCCGGGCTGGTCGGTGGCGTTCTTGATGATGGTGTCGGCCACGGTCGCCGCACTGCTGCCGGCCAGTTGGCCGATCTGCTGGACCAGGGCGTCCTGCGCCGGCGGGTACAGCGAGGCGGTCAGCCACAGCAGCAGCACCAGCAGCGGGGCCAGCGAGAGCAGGGCGTAGAACGACAGCGACGCGGCCTGCGTCATGATGTCGATCTCCATGAACCGGTTGACCAGCGCCATCGGCAGGCTGCGCTTGATGCGGTCCAGGTGCTTGTTCATGTGTTCGGGGGACAGGGCTTTGGTGACCGACATGCGGGAATTCCAGGGAGCGCATACCGGAGCCGCCAACCATGGGCGCCCTGGGAGAAGCCGGTATGCAGGATGCTCCGCCCGCGCCATCACTGGCCGGTCCGTTCTATCAGTCAGCTCACGAAGACATGGTGAAAGCCCGCGGCGGCCCTGTGCCGTGGCCCGGACGCCGAAGCCCGGCAAGGGCGGTCCTGCAAGGGCGGCCGGACAGGGACCAGGCAAGGAACCGGGCAAGGCAGCCGGCTGGAGAGCCGGCCCCGGGAGCCGACGGCGGGAAGCCTGCCAGGAAAGCCGGCGGAGCAGTCGGAGCCGGGCAGCCGGGCAGCCCGCCCTGCCGCCCCGCCGGGGTCTGCGCGGGGGTGCCGGCTCAGCCGGCGAGCTGGCGCTTCACCAGCGCCGAGACCTGGCCCATGTCGGCCTGCCCGGCCAGCCGGGGCTTGAGCGCGCCCATCAGCTTGCCGATGTCGGCCGGGCCGGCGGCGCCGGTCTCGGCGATCGCGGCCTGGATCGCGGCGACGATCTCCGCCTCGCCCATCTTGGCGGGCACGTAGCGCTCGATCACGGTGATCTCCTCGCGCTCGACCGCGGCCAGGTCCTCGCGCTGGGCGGTCTCGTACTGGGTCACCGAGTCCCTGCGCTGCTTGATCATCTTGTCGAGCACGGCGATCACCGCCGCGTCGTCCATCTCGATGCGCTCGTCCACTTCCTTCTGCTTGATCGCGGCATTGATCAGCCGGATCACGCCCAGGCTGTGCTTGTCGCCCGCCTTCATGGCGGCCTTCATGTCGTCGGTGAGCTGCTGCTTGAGGGCCATGTCTTGCTCCTAGGGGATTGCATGGGTGAACGCGCGGCGCCGGGCCGGGTTCGGAAAGAGGACGGGGCGCCGCGGCGCGGCCTCCCGCGGCACGACGGGCGGCGGCCGGTGCAGCGCGGGGGCCGGATGGGGCCGGCGGTGGCGCTGCGGTCCGCAGGGCCGCGACCACGGCAATGCAAAGAGCCGGCGACGCTTGCGCGTGCCGGCTCTAGTGCACCGTACCGGGAGGCAGCGCCTGCAGCGCCCACCCACCGGAAGGATGCGGCGTCAGCTCAGTACAGGCGCTGGCGCTTGGTGACGTCGCGCGAAGAGCGACGCAGCTGACGCTTCACAGCGGCAGCGGCCTTGCGCTTACGCTCCTGGGTCGGCTTTTCGTAGAACTCGCGCTTGCGGGTCTCGGCCAGCACGCCGGCCTTTTCGCAGGTGCGCTTGAAACGGCGGAGCGCAAACTCGAAGGGCTCGTTCTCGCGGACTTTAACGCTGGGCATGGGTTCTCCAGAAATTTGAAAGTCCGACCTGGATGGCCGGGCTCTTGCGATGGGACTCGCATAACGTATTCCCGGGAGGTTCTCCCGGTGAGCCGCGCATTATAACGGCTTGCGCGCGCACTGCAAGCGCGGGGTTTGGCCTGGCCGACAAGAGGGTCCAGAATGGGCGCCATGAGAGTCCTTGGCATCGAATCCTCCTGCGACGAGACCGGCGTGGCGGTCTACGACACCGCCCTGTCCGGCGCGGCCGCCCTGCGCGCGCACGCGGTCTACAGCCAGATCGCGCTGCACGCCGAGTATGGCGGCGTGGTGCCGGAGCTGGCCAGCCGCGACCACGTCCGCAAGCTGCTGCCGCTGGTGCGCCAGACCCTGGCCGAGGCCGGCCTGGCGGTCGGCGACATCGACGGCGTGGCCTATACCGCCGGCCCGGGGCTGGTGGGGGCGCTGCTGGTGGGCGCCAGCGTGGCGCGCGCGCTGGCGTGGGCGCTGGACGTGCCGGCGCTGGGCGTCCACCACATGGAGGGCCACCTGCTGGCCCCGCTGATGGAGGACCCCGACCCGGTGCACGGCGCGCCAGCGCCGCCGTTCGTGGCGCTGCTGGTCTCCGGCGGGCACACCCAGCTGGTGGCGGTGGAGGCGATCGGCCGCTACCGGCTGCTGGGCGAGACCCTGGACGACGCCGCCGGCGAGGCCTTCGACAAGACCGCCAAGATGATGGGGCTGCCGTATCCCGGCGGCCCGCAGCTGGCGGCGCTGGCCGAGGCCGGTACGCCGGGCCGGTACAAGTTCGCGCGGCCGATGACCGACCGCCCGGGCCTGGACTTCAGTTTCAGCGGGCTCAAGACCCAGGTGCTGCTGGCCTGGCGCGGCAGCGACCAGGCCGACGCCACCCGCGCCGACATCGCGCGCGGGTTCGAGGACGCGGTGGTGGACACCCTGGCGATCAAGTGCGCGCGCGCGCTGGAAGCGGCCGGCTGCGACACCCTGGTGGTGGCCGGCGGCGTCGGCGCCAACCGGCGCCTGCGGGAGCGGCTCGAGGCGATGGCCGCCCGGCACGGCGGACGGGTGTGCTTCCCGCGCCCGGCGCTGTGCACCGACAACGGTGCGATGATCGCCTTCGCCGGCGCGCTGCGACTGCAGGCCGGCCAGCACGGCGACGCGGCGGTGCACGTGACCCCGCGCTGGGACATGGCGACGCTGCCGCCGTTGGCGCCCGCGCGGGAATAGGGAATAGGGAATGGGGAATCACCGGCGTTCCACGGCCCCGCTCCTGCCTCTGCCCTTACGCTCCTGCCCTCATCCATTCCCTATTCCCCATTCCCCATTCCCACCCCATGGACAAAGTCTTCATAGAAGGTCTGGAAATCGATGCACTGATCGGCATCTACGACTGGGAGCGGCGGATCCGCCAGACCCTGCGCTTCGACCTGGAGATGGGGTTCGACAACCGCGTGCCGGCGGCCAGCGACGACATCGCCGATACGCTCAACTACAAGGCGGTCAGCAAGCGCCTGGCCGAGTTCGTGCAGCAGTCCGACTTCGGCCTGGTCGAGACCCTGGCCGAGCGCTGCGCGGCGATCGTGCTGGACGAGTTCGGCGTGCGCTGGCTGCGGCTGAAGCTGAGCAAGCCCGGCGCGGTGCGCGGCGCGCGGGCGGTGGGCGTGATCATCGAGCGCAGCCGGGCCTAGCGCAGGCGCGGCTTCCGCCGGGCGGTCCGCGGCCCGGCCCGGGCGGCCGGCGCCTCCGCTCCGACGGGCGGCGCGCCCGCGCGAACCCGCTGCGCGGGCCCGGATGCGCCATCGCCGCGGGCACGGCGCTCGCCGTTGCGGCGCAGCGCCGCGACGGTCCCGCGCGGGCGTAGCCGGCGACTTGACGCCTGTCACATCTGCGGGCATGTTGCAGGACAACACACCGGCGGAGTCTCGCTGCCGGAGCGCAGGCCGCAAGGGGCACGATGGACTGGAGCAGGTACCACACCGCCACCTATGACGAGCTGATCCAGGCCGATGGCGCGCCGCGTCCGGCGGCCCGCCGCGTCATCGAATACCTCTCCAGCCTTTCCGGACGCGAACTCTCCGAACGCCAGCTTGCCGCCGACGTCGCCGCGCGCGTCATGGGCATCACCTTCACCGTGTACTCGGACGGCCGCAACGTCGACCGCACGCTGCCGTTCGACCTGATCCCGCGGGTGATCCCGCTCAGCGAGTGGCAGCGCACCGAGGCCGGGCTCAAGCAGCGCATGCAGGCCTTGAACCTGTTCATCGGCGACATCTACGGCGCGCAGCGGATCGTGCGCGACAAGGTGTTCCCGGCGATGCTGCTGGAGCAGTCGGTGAACTTCCGGCCGCAGTGCGTGGGCATCACGCCGCCGCTGGGGGTGTGGGCGCACATCTGCGGCTCGGACCTGGTGCGCGACGCCGACGGCACGCTGTACGCGCTGGAGGACAACCTGCGCATCCCCTCGGGCGTGTCGTACATGCTCGAGAACCGGATGGTCGCCAAGCGCGTGTTCCCGGAACTGTTCGAGACCACCACCATCCTGCCGGTGGACGAGTACCCAGCGCAGCTGTACGACACCCTGGCGGCGCTGAGCCCGCGCCCGGGCGACACGCCGGTGATCGCGCTGCTGACCCCGGGCGTGTTCAACAGCGCCTACTTCGAGCATGCCTACCTGGCGCAGGCCATGGGCATCGAGCTGGTGGAGGGCGACGACCTGTTCGTGGCCGACGACGACTGCACCTACATGCGCACCGTCTACGGGCCGCGCCGGGTCGACGTGATCTACCGCCGGATCGACGACACCTTCATCGACCCGGAGGCGTTCCGGCCCGACTCGGTGCTCGGCGTGCCCGGGCTGATCCGCAGCTGGCGCGCCGGCAAGGTGGCGCTGGCCAACGCGCCCGGCGCCGGCGTGGCCGACGACAAGGTCGTGTTCGCCTATGTGCCGCAGATGATCCGCTACTACCTGGACCAGGAGCCGATCCTGCCCAACGTGCCCAGCTACCTGTGCCACGACGAACAGGACCGGCGCTATGTGCTCGAGCACCTGGAGCAGCTGGTGGTGAAGCCGGCCAACGAATCCGGCGGCTACGGCATGCTGATCGGTCCGCGCTCCACCGCCGCCGAGCGCGAGCGGTTCCGCGCGCTGATCCAGGCCGACCCGCGCAACTACATGGCCCAGCCCACGCTGAACCTGTCGACCGCGCCGATCGTCACCGAGGCCGGTCCGTCGCCGCGGCACCTGGACCTGCGCCCGTTCATCCTTTCGCGCGGCGACACCTACGTGACCACCGGCGGCCTGACCCGGGTGGCGATGGAGGCCGGGTCGCTGGTGGTGAATTCCTCGCAGGGCGGCGGCGCCAAGGACACCTGGGTGGTGGACCTGGACGAGGAGGGGCTGAACTGATGCTCTCGCGCGTGGCCGACAACCTCTACTGGTTCAGCCGCTACCTGCGGCGGGCCGAGAACACCGCGCGCCTGGTCGGGGTCGGCAGCCTGCTGCAGCTGGACCTGCCGCGCTCGGTGCGCTTCGCCTGGCGGCCGATGATCGACACGGTGGGCGCCGGGGAGATCTTCGACGCGCGCTTCCCCGGCATCGGCGAGGACGTGGCCGACACCGACGTGCTGCGCTTCCTGCTGCTGGACGAAAGCAACCCGTCCTCGCTGGCGACCTCGCTGCAGGAGGCGCGCGAGATCCTGCGCGGGATCCGCGACACCCTGCCGCAGGAGGTGTGGGAGGCGGTCAACGACCTGCACCTGCACATCGGTGCCGAGGGCGAGCGCGGCATCGGCCGGCGCTACCGCATGGATTTCCTCAACCGCATCACCGATGCCTGCCTGAAGGTGTCCGGGCTGCTGACCGCCAACGTCAGCCGCGACATCGGCTTCCAGTTCATGCGCCTGGGCACGGCCATCGAGCAGGCCGACATGACCACGCGCATCATCGACGCGGCGGCCTCCGGCCTGGTCACGCCGCGCCAGCCCGACGACCTGGAGGCGTACCAGAACATGCAGTGGATGAGCGCGCTGCGCTCGCTGGCGGCCTACCAGATGTACCGCCGGCACGTGCGCCAGCGCGTCACCGGCGGGCACGCGCTGCGCTTCCTGCTGCAGAACAACGAGTTCCCGCGCAGCGTGCAGTTCTGCCTCAGCCGCGCCCAGTACATCCTGCCGAGCATGCCGCCGCGACCGCCGGTGGAGCGTGCGCTGATGCGGCTGAGCGGGATGATCCGCAATGCCGACCCCGACTACCTGGCGGCGCACGACCCGACCCCGTTCATGGACGAGGTGCAGATGCGGGTGGGCGAGCTGCACGCGGCCATCGCCGAGGCATATTTCAGTTCGTAGGGACGGCGCCGGGCGCGGCGCAGGCCTGAATGGTTCGCTGAATACGCAAGGGACTTCCCCCAGGCGGGGGTCGGACAGCTAGAATTGGCGGCCATGTAAACGTTTTCTCAAGGACACCATGGCTGCTGACCGTATCGAATCCCTGATCGCCCGGATGACCGTCGAAGAGAAGGTCGGACAATTGGGGGTGTTCGCCGACATGGTGCGTCCGTTCGCGCCCGACGTGAATCCCGAAGCCAACGTGCACAACGCCGACGAGGTGCTGCAGCAGGTGCGCGAGGGCCGCGTGGGCTCGCTGTTCAACGGCGTCGGCGCCGAACTGGGCCGGCAGATTCAGAAGGTCGCGGTGGAGGAGAGCCGGCTCGGCATCCCGGTGATCCTGGCCGCCGACGTCATCCACGGCATGCGCACGGTGTTCCCGATCCCGCTGGGCGAGGCCGCCAGCTTCGAGCCGGAGCTGGCCGAGCGCACCGCTCGCGCGACCGCGATCGAGGCCACCGCCGCCGGCCTGCACTGGACCTATGCGCCGGCCGTGGACATCGCCCGCGACCAGCGCTGGGGCCGCGGCGCCGAGGGCGCGGGCGAGGACGTGGTGCTGGGCGCGGCCTTCGCCGCGGCCCGCGTGCGCGGCTTCCAGGGCGCCGACCTGACCGCGCACGACTCGCTGCTCGCCACGCCCAAGCACTTCGCCGCCTATGGCGCGGTCGCCGCCGGCATGGAGTACAACACCGTGGACATCGCGCCGCAGACGCTGCGCGACGTGCACCTGCCGCCGTTCAAGGCCGCCTTCGACGCCGGCGCGCTGACCGTGATGTCCTCGTTCAACGACATCAACGGCGTGCCCGCCAGCGCCAACCACGAGCTGCTGACCGAAATCCTGCGCGGCGAGTGGAAGTTCCCCGGCGTGGTCGTCTCCGACTACACCGCCGACATGGAGCTGATCGCGCACGGCTACGCCGCCGACGAACGCGAGGCCACCCGCAAGGCGTTCCTGGCCGGCCTGGACCTGAGCATGCAGAGCGGCTTCTATGCCGAGCACCTGCCGTCGCTGGTGGAGAGCGGCGAGGTGCCGATGGCCACGCTCGACGAGAGCGTGCGCCGCATGCTGCGCCTCAAGGAGGCCGTGGGCCTGTTCGACGATCCGTACCGCTCGCTGGACCCGGCGCGCGAGGCCGACAGCGGCCACCTGGCGGCGCACGACATGCTGTCGCGCGAAGCGGCGCGGCGGTCGATCGTGCTGCTGAAGAACGAGGGCGGCGTGCTGCCGCTGAAGGCCAGCGGGCAGAAGATCGCGCTGATCGGCCCGTTCGCGCAGGACCGCGAGAACATCGAGGGCTGCTGGACCCTGTTCGGCGACAAGGCCCGCTACGTGACGCTGGAGAACGGCGTGCGCGCGGCGGTGGACGACCCGTCCGCGCTGGCGATCGTGCCCGGCTGCGAGCTGGAAGCGCCGCTGGACGGCGGCCTCGACGCCGCGGTGGCCGCCGCGCGTGCGGCCGACGTGGTGGTGCTGGCGCTGGGCGAGCCGCAGCGCTTCAGCGGCGAGGCGCAGTCGCGCACCGAGATCACGCTGCCGGCCGCGCAGCAGGCGCTGGCCGAGGCCGTGGCCGCCACCGGCACGCCGGTCGTCGTGCTGCTGCGCAATGGCCGCGCGCTGGCGCTGTCCGGCGCGGTGCGCGACGCCGCGGCGATCGTGGTGACCTGGTACCTGGGCACCCAGACCGGGCATGGCGTGGCCGACGTGCTGTTC
Organism: Lysobacteraceae bacterium USHLN149; assembly: GCA_037145635.1. Classification (GTDB taxonomy): domain Bacteria; phylum Pseudomonadota; class Gammaproteobacteria; order Xanthomonadales; family Xanthomonadaceae; genus JAATFS01. The sequence continues at coordinate 181,084 of JBBCXB010000007.1, read as the reverse complement.
GGCCACTACAACCCGTCCGGCCGGCTGCCGATCAGCTTCACCCAGGTCACCGGCCAGCAGCCGTACTTCTACAACCACCTGCGCACCGGGCGGCCGGAACTGCCGACGATGTCCGAGTACAAGGCGCGCTGGCGCGAGATGCCGAACGAACCGCTGTACCCGTTCGGCCATGGGCTGAGCTACACCACGTTCGCCTACGACGCGCCGCAGCTGAGCCGCGGCACGCTGGGCTGGGACGAAACCCTCACCGTCACCACCCGCGTCACCAACACCGGCGCGGTGGCAGGCGAGGAGGTGGTGCAGCTGTACGTGCACGACCGCGTCGCCAGCCGGGTCCGGCCGGTGCGCGAGCTCAAGGGCTTCCGCAAGGTGCTGCTGGCCCCGGGCGAGAGCGTGGAGGTGGCGTTCGCGATGGACCGGCACGCGCTGGCCTTCACCGACCCCAAGGGCGTGTTCGGCGCCGAGCCGGGCCTGTTCGACCTGTGGGTGTGCGCGTCGTCCAAGAGCGGCGAGCCGGTGGCCTTCGAGTTGCTCGAAAGCCGGGAATGACGAACAGGGAATGGGGAATCGCGAGGGACGGTCGCAGCGATTCCCGGTTCCCTATTCCCCCCTCACGTCCTGGGCGTGAGCTTCAGCAGCCGCCCGTCGTGGCCGTCCTCCAGCAGCCAGATCGCGCCGTCGGGGCCCTGCTCGACCTCGCGGATGCGCTGGCCCATGTCGTAGCGCGCGACCTCGCGTGCGTTGGGGCCGTCCAGCGCCACCTGCACCAGTGACTGCGACGACAGCCCGCCGATGAAGCCGTGGCCCTGCCACTTGGGGAACTGCTTGCCGCTGTAGATGATGAAGCCGGCCGGCGAGATCACCGGCGTCCAGCTCACCTTCGGCGCGGCGAACTCGGGACGCGTGGAATGGTCGGGAATCGGACGGCCGTCGTAGTGGTCGCCGTTGGAGACGATCGGATAGCCGTAGTTGGCGCCGCGCTCGATCAGGTTGAGCTCGTCGCCGCCGGCCGGCCCCATCTCGTGCTCCCACAGCCGGCCGCGCGCGTCGAAGGCGATGCCGAGGGCGTTGCGGTGGCCCAGCGTCCACACCTGCGCGGCGACGCCGCCGCGCGCGGCGAACGGGTTGTCCGCGGGCACGCTGCCGTCGTCGTTGAGGCGGATGATCTTGCCCAGGTTGGTCTGCATGTCCTGGGCCGGGTCGAACTTCTGGCGCTCGCTGGAGGTGATCCACAGCTTGCCGTCGGCCCCGAACGCCAGGCGATGGCCGTAATGGCCGGCGCCGCTGACCTTGGGCACCTGGCGCCAGATCACCTTGAGTTCGCTCAGCGTGCCGCCGCCGTCGGCGGCCAGGGCGAGCCGCGCCCGCGCGACCGCCGCGCCCCGGGTATCGCCTTCGCCGGCCTCGGCGTAGCTGAGATAGACCCAGCCGTTGCGGGCGAACTGCGGATGCGGCAGCACGTCGCCGAACCCGCCCTGGCCGGCGTAGGCGACCGGCGGCACGCCGCCGATCTCCACGCTGCGGCGGGTGGCCACGTCATAGCGCTTGAGCACGCCCTTGCGCTCGCTGACCAGCAGCGTGCCGTCGGGCAGGAAGCTCATCGCCCAGGGTTCGTCGAAGCTGCCCATCGCGGTGGCCTGGAACGGCCACTGCGCCTTGGCGGTGAGCGGCGGCACGGTGGGAGTGGGGGCGGCGGCGATGGGGCTCGCGAACGAGGCGGCGACGGCGGTACAGGCAAGGGCGAGCAGGCGACGGGCGGCGTTCATACGTCCTCCGGGAACGATGGCGGGACGGCGCACCGGTGGCACGCCGCAGGCGTGGCTTACCTTACATGGGCCCACACGGCGCGCCTTGCCGCAGCGTTCACCGCCCTGCGAGCGGCGGCGACCCCGGGGGCCGCCGCCTTGGACTTCGTCATCGACACCCTGACCGGCGGCCTGAAACCGCGTGATCGTGCGGGCGATGCGAGGGGACGCCCGGGCCTTGCGGATGCGGCGCCACCTCAATGCCTCTTTAGGGATGCTCCACTTGCCGCGCCCGTCCGTCGGCCTGGCGTCTGCGCGACCCGGGTGCCGCCGCCCGGCCGACCGAATGCGAGAACTACGACCGCGTGATGCAAGAACTACGACCGCGTGCGAGAACTAAATTCCGCCCCGCACGTGCCCCTGCTCAGCGGCCGTGCTCGTCGTGCTTGCTGCCGATCTCGCCGGCGCGCTCCCAGGCCCGGCGGACCGCGTGCCGGGCCTTGCTCCAGGCCAGCGACGCCGAGCCCTTGTCGGCATCCCAGCTGCGATGCAGCTCGGCCTCGACCTGCTCGTAGGCCTGGGTGAAGTTGCGCACGCGCGCCTCGTGCCCGGCCACGTAGGCGGCCTCGTAATCCTCGAAGCGCTCGCCCTCGGCGTAGTACGGCTCGTCGGCGAAGCGGTCGCGCCAGTAGCTGGAGACGTCCTGGCGATCGTCCTCGTCGGGAGCGCGGCCCGGAATCTGGTAGGGGGTGTTCATGGCGTTCCTCCTGTGGGTTGCAGGCACCGTAGGCGGTGGCGTGTTAAGCCCGATGGCACGCCGGGTGAGGGCGGCCTTAATGCCCGGCCCGCGCCGGGGTAGGATCGGGCCTTCTCCCGCAGAGCCCGCCCGCATGGCTGCCACCGCAGCGCCGCTGCTGATGCCCTACCTGACCACGGCCGGCGTGGGATGGCTGTACTACCGCCGGTTGCGGCGCCACTTCGGTTGGCAGCCCTGGCAGCCGCGGCGCACCGCCCTGCGGGTGGCGCTGCTGGCCGGCGTGGCGGCACTGCTGACGTGGCTGGCGGCGCGGTCGCCGTCGCTGTGCGCGGGAATGGCCGTGGGCGCGATGGCCGGCGTGGGGCTGGGACTGGTCGCGCTGCGGCATACCCGCATCGAGGTGCGCGATGGCCGGGCGGGCTACGTGCCCAATCCCTGGATCGGCGCCTGCCTCAGCCTGGTTCTGCTGGGGCGGCTGGTGTGGCGCTGGCAGCAGGGTGCATTCGACGGCGGCACCCTGCCGGCGCCGGACGCCGCCAGTCCGCTGACGCTGGCGCTGGCCGCGGCGCTGGTCGCGCAGGCGCTGACCCAGGGCCTGGGCCTGGGACGCCACCTGCGCGTGCATCGGCCGCCGCCGGGCTGATACGCACAGGGCGGGCCGACCGCCGCGGCATTCGCGCTGGACCATTGCATCGGACCGTCGCCGTGGGCGCGGCGTGGACTGCCCGCGCCGCGCTGCGGGCGGCCGGCGGCGAGCGGAGGCGCCGCGCACCTTCCGTCCAGCGCATCCGCCGGCCCGTGCCACGGCCGGCCGACGCGATCATCGCTCAGGTAGCGGCGGAGGCCGCCGCGTAGGGCAGCGGCGTCGCGCCGGCTGCCTGCAGCGCGGGGTCGGCCAGGGCCAGCGCGGTGTCCTCGGCATCGATCACCACCAGCACGCGGCCGGCCTCGATCTCGTCCTCGAACCGCCGCCGTACCGGATCCGGCACGGTGGCGCCGACCAGCGCCGACGACCACGTGCCCACGAGCGCGCCGGCCACCGCCATGACCCCGACGCCGGCCAGGGTGATGCCCAGCGGCGGCACCGCGATGGCGGCCAGCCCGGCCAGCAGGCCGGCCGCACCGCCGCCCGCCGCGCCGCGGGCGGCGGCGGGCAGGAAGTCGGTACGGGCCTCCTTGCGGGCGTCCGGCACCTGCTCCAGCTCGATGTCCGAACGTGCGATCAGGGCGAGGTCGTCGTTGGCCAGGCCGGCGCCGCGCGCGGCCTGCAGCGCGCGCTGGGCGCTGGCGACATCGGGCGTGCTGTAGACGCGACGGTTCTTCATCGGGCGGCTCCGCGGCAGGGACGCGCACAGGCTCCCGGCGCGGCGGTTAGGCCGGCGTGAGCGCGGCCCCTAGGCCGCGGGGCGCCGCGGGAACAGGTAGATCACCCCGCCCACCAGCAGCGCCACGCCGGCGGCGGCCAGGTTCTGCCAGCTCGCGCTGGCGAGCAGGCCGAGCGAGAGCAGCAACGCGGCGACCGGGATCAGCGGCCCGCCCGGCAGCCGCAGCGCGTCGGCACGGTCGCGGTAGCGGCGCGCCAGCACGATCACCGCGGCGGCGGTGCCGATATAGGCGAACAGCCGCGTCACCATCGACAGCAGCGCCAGCTGCACGAACGAGCCGGACAGCGCCAGCGCCAGCGAGATCACGCCCTGGGTGAGCACCGCCGCGGCCGGGGTGTGGAAGCGCGGGTGCACGCGCGCCAGGAACGCCGGCCCGTAGCCGTCGCGCGCCAGCGCGAACAGGAAGCGCGGGCCCAGCATCACGGTGTTGCTGGTGGTGCCGAGGATCGACACGGTGGCGCCGACCGTGAGCACCAGCGCCAGCGCCTCGCCGCCGAAGCGGCTGGCGGCGTCGGCCAGCGGGGTCGGCGAGGCCGCGAGGCCGGGCAGCGTGCCCTGCGCCACCACCTGCACCGCGGCGTAGATCAGGGTGACGGTGACGATCATCGTGATCAGCGCGAACGGGACGTCGCGGCGCGGGTTGCGGTACTCGCCGGCGGCGGCCGGGATGTTCTCGAAGCCGGCGTAGGCGAACAGCAGCAGCAACGCGGCCTCGCCGAGGTTGCCGAGGTCGCGCAGGTCCGGGGACGTCCCGGAGAACGCCCACGACCAGTCCACGTAGAACAGGCCGATCGCCACGAACAGCAGCAGCGGCACCAGCTTGCCGATCACCAGTGCGACGCCGGTGCGCGCGGCCGACTTCACCCCGATCACGTTGATGGCGGTGAGCACGCCCAGCGAGCCGGCCACCACCGCCAGCCGTGCCGGACCGGCGTGGCCGGCCGCCGGCCAGAAGCGCGCGACCGCGTCGGCCAGGCCGTTGCCGAGCGCGGCCGCCGAGCTGATGCGGGTCAGCCAGATCATCCAGCCGATCTCGAAGCCGGCGAAGCGGCCGAACGCCTCGCGCGCATACAGGTAGCTGCCGCCGGGCTCGTCGAAATAGCTGGCGGCCTGGGCGTAGCACAGCACCAGCAGCGCCACCGCCAGGCCGGCCAGCATCACCGCCCACAGGCTCATCGGCCCGAGCAGCGCGGCGGTGGCGGCGGGCAGCAGGTAGATGCCGCTGCCGATGACGTCGTTGATCGACAGGCCGACGATCTGCCAGCGGCTGACTGCGCGGACCAGCGGCGGCTGGCGCTCGGGCGCGGCCGCCATCAGAGCGCCTCCGGCGGCAGCCGCCAGGCGGCCTGCAGGCGCCGGTACTCGGCCTGCGGCAGCAGCACGAACAGCGGGTGGTCGGCCGGCCTGAGCCAGGCCAGCAGGCGGCGCATGTCGGCCGGCTCCATCGCGGTGCAGCCGGCGGTGGCCTCGCCGGGCTGGCGCCACAGGTGGGCGAAGATGCAGCTGCCGCGGCCGGGCACGGCCTGCGGGTTGTGCCCGATCACGAAGCCCTCGCGGTAGCGGCGGTCGCCGTCGTGGTGCAGGTCCAGGCGCATCGGTTCGCTGGACTCGGCCACCGCGTCGGCGCCGACGCGCTCGGCGTCGACGATCCGGTTGTACAGCGGCGACGCCGGCACATCCATGCAATAGCTGCTGGCGCGCATCGGCTGGTAGGGCAGGGCGCTGGCGATGTGCTCGGCGTAGCCGAACGCCGGGCCGATGGCGAACACGCCGGCCGGGCTGCGGCCGTCGCCCTCGCGCTTCTGCGGGCCTGCGTCCTGCGCCGGGTGCAGGCCCTCGCCCCAGGCGCTGCCGCTGCGCCCCAGCGCGACCGCGAACGCCGGTGCCGCCGCGCGCCAGCCGGCGCCGTCGCGCACGTAGGTACGCAGCGTCGCCTGCGCGCTGTCCCAGTCGGCCGGGACCACCACGACCAGCGCACGCGCCTGCTGCAACGCGGGGACCGGCGCGGGCGCGGGCGCTGCGACGGCGGCGGCGGGCGCCACCAGCGCGCACAGCAGCAGGCAGCGGCGGACGAAGCGGGAGAACGGCGGGGCACGGCGCATGGAGACTCCGGGGGTCACGATTCGAGCAGGTGCCGCACCCGCTCCAGGTTGCCGGCCAGCGCCCGGTGGCGACCGGGGTTGCTCTGGCACAGCAGCACGAAGACGAAGTCCAGCAGGTACTGCAGGGAGGAGCGGTACAGCAGCAGTTCGACCTGCGCCGCCGGGTCGTGCGCGGAGACGGCCAGCGAGGCGTCGGCCATCGCGCGCAGCGGGTTGGCGGTGTGGCGGGTGATCGACACCAGTGTGCCACCGGCGGCCTGGAACTGGCGCGCCACGTGGGTGACCTGCGCCAGCTGCCCGAACTCGGAGAACAGCAGCAGCACGTCGCCGCCGCGCACCGCCGACAGGTTGGCCATCAGCAGGATCGGATCGGCGTGGTGCACGGCGAGCACGCCCAGCAGCGACAGCCGCATCGCGAACTCGCGCGCGAACAGGCCGTCGTCGCCCAGCCCGCAGACGAACACCTTGGGCGCGGCGTCGATCAGCGCCACGATCGGCTCGACGGTGGCGCGCGGGTTGAGCAGGCGCGTCTCTTCCTCGGCGGCGGCCTTGCTGTCGCGCAGCGCCTGCTCCAGCCGGCCATAGGCGTCGTCGGCGGCCGCGGGCCCGGGCTCGCGGCGCGGCGACGGCGGGCCGGCGCGGGCGATCGCCTCGCCGACCGAGTACTTCAGGTCCGGGTAGCCCTTGAAGCCGAGCTTCTGGCTGAACTTGACCACGCTGGACTGGCTGACCCCCAGCGCACGGGCCAGCTGCTGCGAGGAGTAGTCGCGCAGCAGGTGGGCGTTGTCGAGCAGAAAGTCCGCGATGCGGCGCTCGATCGCCGACATGCGGTCGCGCTCGGCGCGGATCTTCAGCAGCGGCGACATGCAGGCGGTGCGATGGCGGTCACGACGGCAGCAGTTCGAGGCCGCGGACGGCGCGGATGCCCAGGCCGGGGGCGTCGCCGATGGTGATCTCCGACTCGTTGAAGTTCACCCCGCCCTCGACCGGGTTGAACCGGCCCAGCGACGGACCGTCGAGGTCGACCTTGGTGATGATGTCGGCCTTGGCCACGGCCAGGTGCACCGCCGCGGCGACGCTGATGCTGGACTCGATCATGCAGCCGATCATGCACGGCACGCCGTACAGCGCGGCGATGTCGGCGATGCGGATCGCGTTGGACAGGCCGCCGGTCTTCATCAGCTTGATGTTGATGATGTCGGCGGCGCGGCGCTGGATCAGGTCGAGCACCTGGGCCGGCGCGAACACGCTCTCGTCGGCCATCACCGGGGTGTTGACGCGCTCGGTGACGTACTTGAGCCCGTCGATGTCGGCGGCCTTCACCGGCTGCTCCAGCAGTTCCAGCGCGACGCCGGCCTCCTCCAGGGTGCGCATCGCGTGCACCGCCTGCTTGGGCGTCCAGCCCTGGTTGGCGTCCAGGCGCAGCAGCGCGCGGCCCTCGACCGCGGCATGGATCGCCTTGACCCGTTCGATGTCCAGGCCGATGTCCTTGCCGACCTTGATCTTCAGCGATTCGAAGCCGCGCTCCAGCGCCGACAGCGAGTCGGCCACCATCTTGTCGATGTAGTCGACGCTGATGGTGATGTCGGTGGTGAGGACCGGGTCGCCGCCGCCGAGCAGGCGGTACAACGGGGCGCCGTACAGCTGGGCCCACAGGTCGTAGACGGCGATCTCCACCGCGGCCTTGGCGCTGGTGTTGCGCTCCAGCGCGCCCTGGATCAGGCCGGTGAGGCGGTTGAGGTCGGCGATGTCCTCGCCGATCAGGCGCGGCTTGATGAAGTGCTCGATCGCCGCGACGATCGAGCCGTGGGTGTCGCCGGTGATCGGCGCGGTGGCCGGCGCCTCGCCGTAGCCGGTGTGGCCGCTGTCGGTGTGGATCAGCACCACCACGTCCTCGACGGTCTCCACGGTGCGCAGCGCGGTCTTGAACGGGGTCTTCAGCGGCACGCGCAGCATGCCGAGCTGGATGGCGGTGATCTTCATTCGTTGGGGGTCGGGCCGGGGCGCTGGATGCGGGTGATGTGGTCGATGAAGGGTTCGCCGCTGCCCAGCAGCAGCGGCTCCAGCGGCGTGACTGACACGCCGTTGAGCGGCGCGCGCTGCAGGGCGCCGCCGGCGTCGCGGTAGCTGGCGCCGGCCACGTCGTGGATCACCCAGGTCAGGCCGCGGTCTTGGCCGATCACCATCATCACGTGGCCCGGGATGTAGACCAGGTCACCGGCCTGCAGCTGCGCCAGCCGCTGCCGGCGCTGCGCCGCGGGCGCGGCGGGGTCGTACGGCACCGGGGTGAGCACGGGGCTGCGCGACTGGTCGCCGGTGTTGCGCGGCAGCGCCAGGCCGAGGCTGCGGTACACGTCGGAGACGAAACCGCTGCAGTCGCGCGCGTCGTAGCCGTTGCCCCAGCCGTAGCGCTCACCGAGGAACTTGAACGCCTGCCGCAGCAGCTGGCGCGGGGTCGCCGGCAGCGGTGCGTCGGCCACGTCGGCACTGCGCGGCACCAGCGCGGCGACCAGGCGCAGCCGGCCGTCGTCGCCGCGCACCGGCAGCTGCACCACGTGCGCGGCCAGCGGCAGCTGGCCGTTGACGGGCCGCGCCGGCGGCCAGTCCGCCAGCTGCGGCAGCGAGGTGCCCATGTCCAGCGGCAACTGCGAGGCCGCCGGCAGCTCCGGGGTGAACACGGTCTGCGCGCGCGCCCCGGTGACCCACAGGCGCGGCGTGCGCGTCGCATAGGCCAGCACCGCGTCGCGGCTGCCCTCGGCCAGGCGGTCGCGCTCGATCCACGCCGCGTAGTTGGCCGCGAGCACGAAGCACCAGCGTCCGTCGCGGCTGGCGTGCAGGATCGCCACGGCGCTGCCCGGGTACAGCGCCGACTCCTGGAAGCGGTCGATGTCGCGGTCGTCGCGGCCGGCGAACGCCGGCTCGCGGGTGGGAAACGTACGCAGGTCGGCGCGACGCACCACCAGCGCGTAGCGCGGCGCCACCTGCGGCGGCAGTGCCTCCAGCGCGAGCGCGGCGCCGAGGGCGGCCAGGCGGGACGGGTCCAGCGCCGCGCCGGCCGTGTCGTAGAGCGGCCGCGTCGGCGGCGAGGACAGGGCCAGCACCCGGGCCCGCACCTGCGCGGCACTGTAGTGCGCCGGCAGTTCGCGCAGGTCGTGCATCGACGGGTCGTCGCGCAGCAGGCGGGCGTTGAAGCGGGTCACCGCGGCGGGCTCGAGCAGCGGCCGGTCGGGCGCGGGCAGGCGTTCGATCCAGTAGTCGGCCCGCAGCTGCGGCGCCTCCACCTGGAACGGCGCGCCGGTCCCGGCCGCGCGCGCCGGCACGGCCGCGGCACCCAGGCCGGCCAGGAGCAGCAGCAGCAGGCCACGCAATGTGTTCATGGGAACTCGGTGGGAGCGGGAGCCGCGGGACGAATGGGGGCCGGCCCGCCAGCGGGACGACGGGGGGTCGGGGGAATATTCTTTTCGCCAGAAGTTGTTGTCAAGAATAATTTATTGACACTCCGTGTCGGCGCGTGATACATCCGGGGTCGCAGCCGCGCAGTGCCGACGATACAGGCGCCGGCCGGCCACCGCTGAGCCGGGCCCCAAGCCCGGCCCGGGATCCGCCAGGGGGGCGGGCGCCGGTCGGTCGAAGCGCTGGGGGATCCATCGAACCACCGAGGAGGGGCCGCCGTGGCCGGTCCGCGCAATGCCGCTGGCAGCGCGTACGGCCTTTCCGGCCCGGGGCTGGCCTCCGGGCACCGTCATTGCAGCGTCGTCGAACGCAGGAGAGCCGTGTGTCCGTCCGAATTCACCGTCGCCGTCCGTCCATCCCGCGGGTTCGTCCCGCCGTCGCGCTGCTGGCCGGGCTGGCCCTGTCGGCACCCGCCGTGGCGCAGTCGGTCGCCGCCGCCCCGCGCGACCTCGACAAGGTCACCGTCACCGGTTCGCGCATCGCGCGCTCGCAGGTCGAGGGGCCGGCACCGGTCACCGTCATCACCGCGCAGGAGATCCAGAAGCAGGGCTTCAGCACGGTGTGGGAATCGCTGGGCACGCTGACCCAGTTCAGCGGCAGCGCGTTCAACGAGAGCGACCAGACCGGCAGTTCGCCCAACGGCCAGTACCTCAACCTGCGCGGCCTCGGGCCCGGCTACCAGCTGATCCTGCTCAACGGCAAGCGCATGGCCGACTACCCGCAGTCCTACGGCGCCAACGGCACCGCGGTCAGCCTGGGCAGCATCCCGGCGGCGGCGGTGGAGCGCATCGAGGTGATGAGCGGCGGCGCCTCGGCCATCTACGGCTCCGACGCGGTGGCCGGCGTGGTCAACATCATCACCAAGAGCCACTTCAGCGGCGACACGCTCCGCCTGCGCGGCGGCACCACCACGCGCGGGGGCGGCGATACCGGGCAGCTGCAATGGAGCGGCGGCCGCACCGGCGAGCGCTGGAGCGTGACCTATGCGTTCGAACGGCTGGACCGCGAACCCATCGTCGCCCGCCAGCGCGACTTCATGGATTCCTACTACGACCACCCGGCCAACCGCGCCGACCCGTCCAGCCCCAACGCCTCGATCTCCGGGGTCTACCTGCGCCGCGGCAACACCTACCTGTGGCCGGGCGACGCCGGGCTCTCCACCTCGGCCGGCGCGCTGGCGCAGGCCTGCGCCGCCACCAACCCGGAATTCGTCCCGTACAGGACCCGCGACGACCTGGCCGCGCCCGACCGCTGCGGCGCCTTCGGCTACTACGCCGGCCGCTCGGTGCAGAACGGCTACGGCAAGACCTCCGCCTACGTGTCCGGCACCTTCGACTTCAGCGACGAGATGCAGGCCTATGCGCAGGTGCTGGCCAACCGCTCCCGGGACGAGAGCTCCAGCCAGACCCACTACTACCTCGGCGAGGGCGCCTTCACCGTCTACGACCCGAGCCTGGGCCTGGTGACCGCGCAGCGGATCTTCCAGCCCTCGGAAGTGGGCGGGATCAAGAACATCGAGTACGACGAGAGGTCCTGGAACGTCAACGCGGGCGTGCGCGGCAAGCTGTTCGACGGGCGCTTCGACTGGGACGCGAGCGTGTCGCTGTCGCGCTACGACATCACCACCCACCGCCCGCGCTTCCTGACCAACGCGGTGCGCGACTACTACCTGGGGCCGATCCAGGGCTACACGGCCGACGGCGTGGAGATCCGCTCGTTCTACAGCGACCGCCTGTTCGCGCCCGCCAGCGCGGCCCTGTACGACCAGCTCACCACCGACGTGGTCAGCCGCGGCCGCTCCAGCACCGACCAGGCCCAGTTCGTGTTCAGCGGCGACCTGTTCGAACTGCCGGCCGGCCCGGTGCAGCTCGCCACGGTGCTGGAGGCGGCGCGGCAGAAGTACGACCTGGATCCGGACCCGCGCACCACCGTGGACTACACCGGCAGCGAGCGCATCTACAACCTCACCCAGACCCCGGGCGGCGGCCCGCGCGACCGCTACGCCGCCGGCGTGGAGCTGCGCGTGCCGATCTTCAGCCGGCTCAGCGCCACCCTGGCCGGCCGCTACGACAAGTACGACGACATCACCTCGGTCGACGCCGCCACCACCTGGCAGGCCGGGCTGGAGTGGCGCCCGTTCGATACCCTGCTGCTGCGCGGCACCCACGCCACCAGCTTCCGCGCTCCGGACCTGCTGTGGATCTATGCCGGCACCAGCGCCAACAACCCCACCATCATCGACGAATACCTGTGCCGACGTGCCGGGCTGGACCCGCTGTCGGACGCGTGCTCGGCGGCGTACGAGTACCAGACCTTCTCCACCCAGTCGTCCAATCCGCTGCTGGAGGAGGAGAAGGGCAAGTCGACCACGCTGGGCCTGGTCTGGGACCTGCTGCCGACGCTGTCGCTGAGCGCCGACTACTACCGCATCGAGCTGGAGGGCCGCGTGGAGTCGATCTCCAGCGAGACCCTGCTGGAGAACAACGCCAGCTGCCTGCTCGGCAGCGACCGCGCCGGCAACCCGGTGGACCCGGGCTCGGCGTCGTGCCGGTTCTACCTCGATTCGGTCACCCGCAGCCCCGGCACCGAGCTGACCGCCGAGGGCCAGATCACCGCCTTCGAGACCTTCCCGATCAACCAGTCGCTGATGCGCACCGACGGCATCGACGCCACCCTGCGCTACACCCTGGACGCCGGCCGCTGGGGCGCGTTCGGCCTGCAGGCCGGCTATACCCACGTGCTGAAGATGGAGGTGGCGCAGTTCGCCGGTGCCGCCGCGCAGGACGTGATGAACGACGTCGACTACCTGGCGTTCCGCACCCGCACCAACTGGCGCGTGAACTGGACCCTCGGCGGCTGGTCCACCAGCCTGTACGGCTACCGCTATGGCTCGCGCCCGAACTATGCCGAGACCGGGCGCGTGGCTCCGTACGTGGTCTGGAACGCGGACATCGCCAGGCAGATCACCGACCGGGCCACGCTGGGGCTGAGCGTGCTCAACGTGTTCGACCGCATCCACCCGCGCGACGACAGCTACACCGCCTGGCCGTACTTCCCGCGCGTGTACAGTGCGATCGGGCGGCAGCTGTATGCCAACTTCACCTACAACTTCTGAGGGCCACGGTGGCGATGCAGGCAGTTGACGCGGCACGGTCCGCGTCCCGCGGCGCGCCGCGCCGGCGGGGCCGGCTCCGCGCGCTGTGGCTGATGGGCGCCCTGGCGCTGTCGGGCGGGCTCGGCGCAGCCCCGGTGCCGGGGCCGGCGGCCGCGGCGCAGGACCGCGCCGCGCTGGACCGGCTGTTCGATCAGGCGCTGGCGCGCTACGCCCCGCCCGGACTGGCGGTCGGGGTGATCGTCGACGGCCGCGTGGCCTACGCGCGCACCGCCGGCGAGCGGCGCGCCGGCAGCGGCGAGCGCGTCGACGCGCAGACCCTGTTCAAGATCGGCTCCAACACCAAGGCGATGACCACGGCGGTGTTGGCGCGCCTGGTCGACGCGGGCAAGCTCGACTGGGAGGCGCCGGTCACCCGCTATCTGCCGTCGTTCCGCATGTACGACCCGTGGGTGACGCGCCAGCTGCAGGTGCGCGACCTGCTGATCCACAACAGCGGCCTGGGCCTGGGGGCCGGCGACCTGATGCTGTGGCCCGAGCCCAACGCCTTCAGCCGCGACGACCTCCTCGCCGGGCTGGCGCATCTGCGGCCCACCCACAGCTTCCGCGCGCACTACGCCTACGACAACCTGCTGTACGTGGTCGCCGGCGAGGTGGCCGCGCGCGCCGGCGGCAAGCCCTACGCCCAGCTGGTGCGCGAGCAGGTGTTCGCGCCGCTGGGCCTGCGCGGCTGCCAGGTGGGTGGCTGGGACCGCGACGCGGTGGGCAACGTGGCGCAGCCGCATGGCCGCCGGGAGGGACGCAACGTCGTGGTGCGCGCGGATGCGGCACGGATCCCGGATTCGCCGTCGATGGCCGCCGGCGGCATCCGTTGCGGCCTCGACGACATGCTGGCCTGGATGCGCGCGTGGCTGGTGCCGTCCACCGGCGCGGCGGCGTGGCTGTCGCCGGCGCAGCGCCAGGCGGTGTGGACCCTGCAGACGCCGATGCCCATTTCCACGCGGATGCGCGCCTGGGAGGGCACGCACCTGTACGGCTATGGCTACGGCTGGCGCCTGTCCGATGCCGATGGCCAGTGGAAGGTGGCCCATACCGGGACCCTGACCGGCATGTATTCCTCGCTGGTGCTGTTGCCGGACCGGCGCAGCGGCTTCGTCATCCTCAGCAACGGCGACGACGACGAGCTGCGCACCACCCTGGGCGCGGCGCTGACCAAGCGCCTCACCCGCCCCGAGGGCGCCGCGCTGGACGTGACGCATTACGCCGACCTGCTCGCGCGCGAGCGCGCCGACGCGGCGCGGACGGGTCCCGCGCCGGCCGCGGGTGCACACCCGCCGCGCGTTGCGGCGTCCGCCGACGCGCTGCGCGGGCAGCAGGGCGTGTGGCGCGACCCCTGGTTCGGCGAGGTCACGCTGTGCCCGCGCGACGGCGCGCTGTGGTTCGCCGCGCGCAAGTCGCCGTTGCTGCAGGGCGAGGTGCTGCGCGTCGGCGCGCGCTGGCAGGTGGACTGGAGCGATCCCGGCGTCGAGGCCGAGCCGTGGCTGGACTTCGCGGCCGCCCCCGACGGTCGTTCCACGCTGCGGCTGGCCCCGGTCGATGCGGACGCGGACTTCAGCTACGACTATGCCGACCTGGCGTTCACCCGGGTCGCGCCGTGCCCGCCGGACGCGGTGCCATGACCACGGACGCGGTCCCCACACGCCGCGGTGCGGGGGCGTTCCGGCCCCGGCGCCCGGCCTCGCCCGGTCCCGCGCGTTGCCGGGTGCGGCCGGCCGCGTCGCGGTCGCGGCTTGGCGTGCGGTCCGTGCTGGGCCTGCCGCGCCCGGCCCCTGCTTCTGGAGATGCCATGACCCGTGTTTTCCCCGTCCCCCGCCGTTGCGCGCGCGGGCTGTTGGCGCTGCTGCTCGCCGGCCTGCTCGGCGCCTGCGCGCATGCACCGTCGCGCAACCCGCTGGCCGAGTGGGTGCCGTCGCCCAACCAGGACCTGCGCCGCCCGGTCCTGATCGTCCTCCACTACACCGACCAGGCGTCGGTGCAGCAGAGCCTGGACACGCTGCGCTCGCACAACAGCAAGGGCAAGGTCAGCGCGCACTACCTGATCGGCCGCGACGGCACGCGCTACCAGCTGGTCAGCGACGAGCGCCGCGCCTGGCACGGCGGCGCCGGGCGCTGGGGCACGATCACCGACATCAACTCGGCCTCGATCGGCATCGAGCTGGACAACGACGGCCGCAGCCCGTTCCAGCCGGCGCAGATCGACAGCCTGCTGGTATTGCTGGAAGACCTGTGCACCCGCCTGCGCATCCCGCGCACGCAGGTGGTGGGGCACGAGGACTTCGCGCCGACCCGCAAGGTCGACCCGGGCCCGCGGTTCCCGTGGCGGCAGCTGGCCATGGCCGGCTTCGGGCGCTGGCCGGCCGAGGACGCCCCGCCGGCCCCGGCGGGCTTCGACCCGTGGCAGGCGCTGGCGCTGATCGGCTATCCGATCGACGACCGCGCGGCCGCGCTGCGCGCCTTTCACCACCACTATCGCGGCAACGACGCCACCGCGCTCGACGCCGAGGACCTGCGGATCCTCCATGCAATGACCGGGCCGACGCCGGCACGGCCGCAACCGACGCCCACGCCGGAACCGGACGTCCCGTGAGCATGGCGCGCCTGTCGCCGCGGGCGTGCCGCAGGCTTCTGCGCATGCGCCTGTCGCGGACGGGTGTGGCCAGCAAGGGCGCGCCAAGCACGCTGTAGGACGCGGCGGCGAAGCGCGCGAAGACGCCCCCGAGGGGGCGACGCTCCTGTCGCCCGGCGGCCGCACGGCGAGCCGCCCGCCGCCATCCCGGTGGCCGCGGCCGCAGCGAGCGCCGCACCCGCGGCGGAGGAGCCGGTGCCGGCACCTGGGCGCGTGCGCGCCGACAGCCAGGGGCAGAAGGACGACGGATAGGCTCCTGCGCCACCGGCAACGGCGCCGTGGCCAGGTCCCGGTGCGGCCACCGGTCCGACCTGGGCGGAACGCACCGGGGCGATGGTCGGCGAGCCATTCGCCAGCGACAGGGGATACCGCACTCGCCCGAAGGGCCGGAGCGGAACGCCGGCGTGCCGTTCGCCCCACGCACACGCCATCACCGCCCGTGCTCCGCAATCCATCGCTTGCCGCAGCGCAGCACCGGTTGGACACGGCGACGACGATCGTTTAGAAGGGCCCTCCCGCATCCGCATCCGCATCCGCACAAGGCGAATTCCGACCGTGGCCATCGTCAAGCGTTTCCCTGCCTTCTGCCTGCTGGCGCTGTGCGGGCTGACCGCCGCGTGCACCGGCGGGTCGCCCGCGCCGGCCTCGACGGCAGCGGCCGCCGCGCCCGCGGGCACGGCGACCCCTGCGCGCGCTGCGACTGCGGCGAGCGCGCCCTCACCCCAGGCACCGGCGTCTGCCGCGCCTGCCCCCCCCTCAGGAGAGACCCCCATGCTGCGACCGTCCTACGATGCATGCATCAGCGCCGCCGCCGGCGTGACCCCGACGATGCAGGACTGCATCGACGCCGAGTACGCCTACCAGGACGGCCGCCTCAACACGGTCTACAAGGCCCTGATGGCCAGGCTGGGCGACGCCGAGCAGCATGCGCTGCGCGACCAGCAGCGCGGGTGGATCGCCGAGCGCGACGACAAGTGCGCCTACGACCCGGATGGCGGGCAGGCCGGGCGCGTGGACGCGGCCGAGTGCCGCCTCGAGATGACCGCCCGGCGCGCGGACGAGCTGGCCGCGCGCTGATTCCTGCGGCGGTTCCGGTGACGCGAATTTCAGACAAGGAGAGCGGTGATGAGTGACCAGGGCTGGGAGCTGGGTCAGACCTCCAAGCAGTACGAGACCGGCGGGCGCGGCGCGGGCACGGTGTCCTCCGGCGTCGACGACCCGGGCGGCGTCTCGTACGGCTCCTACCAGATGACCTCGCAGGTGAAGACCCGCGAAGGCAAGGTCATCGTGGGGGGGACGGTCGCGGCCTTCGTCAAGGACAGCAGCTACGCCGACGAGTTCGCCGGCCTGACCCCCGGTTCGGCCGCCTTCAGCACGAAGTGGAAGGCGCTGGCCGGGTCCGACGGCGGCTTCGCGCAGGAGCAGCACGACTACATCAAGCGCACGCACTACGACAAGCTGGTCGACCGCCTGCAGGACAAGGGCCTGGACCTGTCCGCACGCGGTCCGGCGGTGCAGGACGCGCTGTGGAGCACCGCGGTCCAGTACGGCCCGGGGAGCGATGCGAAGCCCGGCGGCTCGGGCGTGTTCCTGAAGGGGATGGAAGCCAAGTTCGGCAAGGGCTACGACCTGTCCCGGCTGTCCGACAAGGACATCGTCGGCGCGGTGCAGGACTACAAGGCCGAGCACGTCAAGGCGCTGTTCCCGCGCGTGGAGCGGCAGAAGACCCTCGACTCGCTGAAGAACCGTGCCGAGAACGAGAAGGCGGACCTGTTCAAGCTGGCCGACCTGGACAGGACGGTCGCCAGGAGCGGCGGGCAGCACGACCGCCCCGCGCATGCGTCGCCGCCGGGCAGGGCGCACGGCGGTGCCGGCGCGCATGCGCAGGATGGCCACGGCGTCCTCGCGCGCAATGCGCAGGGTGCGGCGGTGAAGGGCCTGCAGGAGACGTTGTCCAGGCTTGGCTACATGGATGCCAAGGACGCCATCGGCCACTACGGGCCGAAGACCGAGGCGGCGGTGGAGAAGTTCCAGCACGACGCCCGCCTCAAGGGCGTGGACGGCAAGGTCGGCCCGGAGACGCTCGCCTCGCTGGAAAAGGCGCTGCACCGGCAGCAGGGCGTGGACCAGTTGCGCCGCGACAACCCGATGTTCGACCAGGCGGTGAGGCAACTGGAGAAGCAGGGCCCGAACGGCGGCTACACCAGCCGCGAGGAAATGCAGCGCGCCGCCGGCCAGGTGGCATTCGAGGCCAAGGCCAGCGGCATGTCGCGCATCGACGACCTGGTGCACAGCACCGACGGCAAGGGCATGATCGCGGTGGAGCGCAACCCGAACAATCCGCACGACGTGAACCGCGCCTACGTCGACCGGCAGCAGGCCGCGGCGGTGCCGCTGGAGCAGAGCCAGCAGCAACTGGCGGCCGAGACCCAGCGCCAGGCGCACGCGCAGGCCCCGGACCCGCAGCGTACCCAGGCGCAGTCGCCGGCACGCTGATCCGCCGCCGCGGTCGCCGCCCGGGGTGGCCGGGCGGCGGCCGGCAACACGGGGCCGCGGCTCACCGCCCGCGGCGGCCGGGGCCCCCGCCCATGCCCGCCTGTGCGTTTCGGGCGCGGTCTCGCCGGCGCCGGCGTAGGGACGGACCCTCGTGCACGGCGATGGCCTATGCTGCGCGAATGCCGCCACTCGCCACCGCCCTCGCGCGCTCGCTGCCCTTCCGCACACTCCCGGCGCCGCTCGCCTGCCGGTTCGCACTCGCCTTGGCCAGCATGGGGGGCCTGATGCTGGCCAGCGGCGCGGCAGCCGCGGCCAGCGTGCCGGTCCTGTCGCCGGCGGCCACGCCCGCGCAGGCGGGCCTGGTGGACGTGCACGCGATCGCGCCGGACATCGCCCTGGATATCCGCTATGCCGGCCGCGACAACTTCACCGGCCGCCCGGTCCCCGGCTACGAGGCCGCCCGGTGCTACCTGCTGGCGCCCGCGGCACAGGCCCTGGCGCGGGTGCAGCAGGCCCTGCACGCGGCCGGCTATGGCCTGCAGGTGTTCGACTGCTACCGGCCGGTGCGCGCGGTGCACGCCTTCGTGGCCTGGGCCGCCGCTCCCGAAGACGGCACCACCCGGGCGCGCCACTACCCCCACCTGGACAAGCGCGTGCTGCTGGGCGACTACATCGCCGAGACCTCCGGCCACAGCCGCGGCGCCACCGTCGACCTCACCCTTCGCGATTGCCGGCTCGGCCCGTGCAAGGCGGTGGACATGGGCACGGGCTTCGATTTCTTCGATCCGGCCGCGCACACCGACGCCCCGGGCCTGACCGTCGCGCAGCGCGCCCACCGCCGGCGCCTGCTGGCGGCGATGGCGGCGCAGGGCTTCCGCAACTATCCGCTGGAGTGGTGGCACTTCACCTTCCAGCCCGAACCCACGCCGGACACGTCCTACGACGTGCCGGTGCGCTGAGGCGCCGCCATGACCGAGATGCAATCCTTCGTCGACATCGCCTGTCCTTACTGCGGCGAGTGGATCACCCTGGTGCTGGATGCCTCGGCGGGCGCGCAGCAGTACATCGAGGACTGCCAGGTGTGCTGCCGCCCGATGCAGGTCAGCGTGGACTGGGACGAGGACGACGAGGTGCAGCTGAGCGTGCGCGCCGAGAACGACGCCTGACGGCCCGGCGGCGGCCGCGCCACCGCGCCGGGGTGGCCGCTTACACTGGCCCGCCCGCCTGCCGGATCGCGCGATGAATCTGCCGCTGCACTATGGACTGCTCGGTTCCCTGGAGGCCGGCCTGATCGCCCTGCTGGTGGGGTTGCTGGTGTTCTTTCTGTGGGAGCGGATGGGGCGCCGCTTCGGGATGGCGCATGGCCATGCGCTGGGCTGGTCCTGGCTGATCGCCACCGCGATCGCCGCCGGCTACGACCTCTGGAACCTGTTCTACACCAGCATCGTGCGCCTGGAGTCGCCGCTGTACGCCCGGCTGGCGCTGCAGCACATCCACGATCCCAACGAACTGGGGTCGCGGGTGGTGCTCGAGGTGGCCGGCACCCTGGCGGGCGTGGGCCTGGGCTGGTATCTGTTCAGCCGGCAGACAGAGAACCAGCGCGCGGACGACCACTGAAATCGGCTGCGTGACTGCGGCAGGGTGCGCGTTTTCGACGGGGTTGAATGCGCTGTTTCGGTTTGCCTCACCCGCCGGTAACTTGGGGCTAGCCGCTCCGGGCGGCAAGGTGGTTAAGAGCTCGTTTCGCGGGGAATCGCGCCGCAATTCGGGTTCATTCGCACGGGTTAGGGTGGGGCCATGTGCGGTGTGACCGCGCATTCCCAAAGAACAGGAGACCACCCCGAATGAAGACCCGGAATCGCAAGTCGCTGATCGCCGCCACCGCCGCCCTGGCTGCCGCCCTGGCACTGCCGGCCATGGCGCAGACCGCACAGCAGGATCCGGCGGCCGCCGCGGCGGCGCAGTCCGGCAGCTCCGCCACCTCCGCGCAGTCCGGCGGCGGCCAGACCTGGGCCAGCGTCGATACCGACAGCGACGGTGCCATCAGCAAGCAGGAGGCGCAGGTCAACGCCGGCCTCTCGCAGATCTTCGACCAGGCCGACGGCGACGGCAACGGCAAGCTCACTCCCGACGAGTACAAGGCGTTCGTCGCCAAGCAGCAGAGCGGCGCCAACAGCGCGTCGCCGCAGCAGCAGAACTGATCCGGTCGCCCGGCCCCTCGGGGCCTGTGTGAGACCTGGAGCGAGGCGGGAGCGGCGAAGGCCGCTCCCGCTTTTTTTACATGGGGACGCGTAAGGTCGCCGCAACTCCGTTCCGTGTGCTCCGATGTCCCGACGCCTCACCCTTGCGGCCTGGCTGGCGTGCGCGCTGCCGTTCGCCGCCGCCGCCATGCCGCCCGAGCTCGCGCCGCCAGGCGCTGCGGCCGCGCAGGGCGATACGCCCGCCGATGCGCCCGCCGCTCCGGCATTGCCGCCGTTGCCGCCGCCGGCCACCACGCCGCTGTTGCCGGACGCGGCCTCGCCGGCACGCGCGGGCAGTGGCTCCGACGCCGCCCCGAGCGACGGCGGCCTGGTGCTGTCGCCGCGCAGCTTCGCGCACCTCGACAACGATGGCGACGGTTTCCTGGCTCCCGCGGAAGCGGCGCCGGACCCGATCCTGCGGGAGAACTTCGCCAGCTTCGACACCAACGGCGACGGCCGGCTCTCGCGCGACGAGTACGCCAGCTATCAGCCGGGCCCGGCCGACACCGCCGGCGACTGAGCGCTGCGCCCGCGGCCCCTGGCGCGGCCCGGCGGCGGCGCCCGGCCGGCATGGGACGGATGTGCGGCACGGCACGCAGCCGCGTCACCCGCTCCGCGAAAGAGCCGCAGGCGCCTGTCGGCGCTCCCGCGTCCGCACGCCGCTGCTAGACTTGCCCGATGCATCCGATTCGACAGCGCGACGGCCACGCGATCACCCTGGTCGGCTTCGACGGCGACGACACGCTGTGGAAGAGCGAGGACTACTACCGCGCCGCCGAGCGCGATTTCGAGGGCATCCTCGGCGACTACATCGACCTGCGCGATGCCGGTACGCTGCAGCACCTGCTGGCGGTGGAGCGCCGCAACCTGCAGGTGTTCGGCTACGGCGCCAAGGGCATGACCCTGTCGATGATCGAGACGGCGATCGAGCTCACCGACGCGCGCGTCTCCGCGCGCGACATCCAGCGCATCGTCGAGATCGGCCGCGCCACGCTGCAGCACCCGGTGGAGGTGATCGCCGGGGTGCGCGAGGCGGTGGCGGCGATCGCCGCCGACCACGAGGTCGTGCTGATCACCAAGGGCGACCTGTTCCACCAGGAGCAGAAGATCGCCAGCTCCGGCCTGTCCGACCTGTTCCCGCGCATCGAGGTGGTCTCGGAGAAGGACCCGCAGACCTACGCCCGCGTGCTGGCCGAGTTCGACCTGCCGCCCTCGCGGTTCGTGATGATCGGCAATTCGCTGCGCTCGGACGTCGAGCCGGTGCTGGCGATCGGCGGCTGGGGCATCTACACCCCCTACGCGGTCACCTGGGCGCACGAGCAGGAGCATGGGGTGGCCGCCGACGAGCCGCGCATGCGCGAGGTCGCCGACTGCGCCGGCTGGGCCGAGGCGGTGCATGCGCTAGACTCGCTGGCGGGCCGGCAAGGCGTGGGCTGACCCGCCTGGTGCCCGTGGCCGCACGGGTGCGGGACTGCGCCACGTCTGACAGGAAGTTCGGCCGCGGCCAAGCGCCGCCGGCCCGTGTTCGAGGGATCTGACCATGGAAAATCCGTCCGTTGTCCGCCGCGGCCTGGGGCTGTCGCTGCTGCTGGGCCTGCTGGTGGGCGCCGCGCCGCTCGTCGCCGCCGAGCTGGAAGAAGAAGTCATCAACGCCAGCGAGGTCACCTTCCGCGACGGCCAGCCCTATTACTACGATGCCGGCGAGTACGTGCGGCTGGGCACGCGCCAGGTCGGCGGCGAGCCGGTGTACTTCCGCAAGGTGCGCTTCGATCGCCAGGAAGGCTACGTGGACGACCGCGGCGGCAGCGTGGCCGCTTCCGGCCGCTACGCCAGCGTCGCGCCGGGCCCCGTCCGCACGCCGCAGGGCAGCAAGTACTACGGCAACGGGCTGTACGGGCCGGACTACTACAACAGCCCCTACAACCGCGACGCCCGCCAGCGCTACGGGGGGCCGGGCTACTTCGGCGCCTGCGACTGGCGCGGCTGCAGGGAAGTGCAGTACGCCCCGGTCTACTACGTGCGCTGAGCCGCGGCGTCGGGCCTGACACCGCGGCGGACATGCGGCATCATCGCCGCATGTTCCGGTTCCCCTCGTCCGCCCTGCCGCGCACGTCGCTGATGCTGGCGCTGCTGCTTCCGGCAGTGGCGGGCGCGCAGGCGCCGCCGGTGCCCGCAGCGGCCGAGGCCGGCTACCGGCCCGCGACCGGCGATGCCTGGATCGACCGCCAGCTGGCCGACCTCGAGGCCTACGCGCAACGCTACCCGGACAGCTTCGTCGACGAGGTCGCGCGCTACGCCGGCGTGCGCCGCGGCTACCTGCAGGCACTGCTGCAGCAGCACCACTGGCATGCCGGCGACATCTACTTCGCCTGCTTCTGGGCGCGCGCGACCCACCTGTCGTGCCGCCAGCTCGTGCAGGCGCGCAGCCGCGAGCGCGACGCCAGCTGGCAGGCGCTCGTCGGGCAGCTGCCGGTGCCGCCAGACAACCTGCACTACCGCGCGCTGCGCCACGCCCTAGTCGCCAGCTACGATCGCTGGGACCGCCCGATCGTGCTGGATGCCACGCTGCAGCGCCAGCTCGGCGACCCCGCGCAGCGCCAGCGCCGGGCCGCCGAGGCCGCGGACGCGGCCGACGCCGCCGACAGGGCGCGCCTGTAGCCGGCCCGACCCGGCGTCCGGCGGGTGGCCGGCGCCGAGCCGGGCCCTCGCGGCGGCCGGGGCCAGGGCGCGGTAGCGGGACCGCCGCGGCGGCTGCGCGCGGTCCGGCCACGGGCGCCGGGCGGGCGCTTTCGCCGCTTTGCTGCCCTGCGGCTGGTCGCCGCCGCCGCGGTCGGTGAAAATGCCTGCAGCGCCGGCCTGTGCCGGCTTGGCCAGAGCCTGCCGATGGACGATATCGACGATACCGCGTTCGTTTCCGCCGACCACATCCGCAGCCTGTTCGCCCAGGCGATGTCGGACATGTACCGCGCCGAGGTGCCGCTGTACGGCACGCTGATGGACCTGGTCGCCCAGGTCAACGCCGAGACCCTGGCGGCCGACCCGGTGCTGGACACGCGGCTGCGGCGCAACGGCGAGCGCGCACGCCTGGATCAGGAGCGCCATGGCGCGATCCGCGTGGGCACCGCGCACGAACTGGCCACGCTGCGGCGGCTGTTCGCGGTGATGGGCATGCAGCCGGTGGGCTACTACGACCTGTCGGTGGCCGGGGTGCCGGTGCATTCGACCGCGTTCCGCCCGGTCGGCGCGTCCGCGCTGGCGGCCAACCCGTTCCGCGTGTTCACCTCGCTGCTGCGGCTGGAGCTGATCGAGGACCCCGAGCTGCGCGAGCAGGCCGAGCAGATCCTCGCCGACCGCTACATCTTCACGCCCGGCGTGCTCGCCCTGATCGAGGAGCACCAGCGCGAAGGCGGGCTGGATGAAGCGCAGGCGCAGCGCTTCGTCGCCGAGGCGCTGGAGACCTTCCGCTGGCACGCCGACGCCACCGTGCCGCTGGCCACCTACCGCGCGCTGAGCCAGGCGCACCGGCTGATCGCCGACGTGGTCAGCTTCCACGGCCCGCACATCAACCACCTGACCCCGCGCACGCTCGACATCGATGCGGCGCAGGCGCAGATGCTGCAGCGGGGCATTGACGCCAAGGCGGTGATCGAGGGGCCGCCGCGCCGGCGCTGCCCGATCCTGCTGCGGCAGACCAGCTTCAAGGCGCTGGAGGAGCCGGTGCGCTTCCCCGCCGGCCACGAGGGCGAGGCGCACGGCACCCACACCGCCCGCTTCGGCGAGATCGAGCAGCGCGGGCTGGCGCTCACGCCCAAGGGACGCGCGCTGTACGACGCCTTGCTGGCGCACGCGCGCGACAGCGGACAGGCCGGCAGCACCGGCGAGGACTACGCCGCGCGCCTGCAGGCCGCGTTCGCGCCGTTCCCCGACGACTACGACGCGCTGCGCCGCGAGGGCCTGGGCTATTTCCGCTATGCGCTCACTGGGGCCGGCCGCGCCGACCGCGCCGCGGTGGCGCGGCTGCCGGTGGAAGCGGCGATCACCGCCGGCCTGGTGCATGCCGACCCGATCGTCTACGAGGATTTCCTGCCGGTGAGCGCGGCCGGCATCTTCCAGTCCAACCTCGGCGGCAGCGAGCAGCGCGCCTATGCCGCGCACGCCAACCGCGAGGCGTTCGAGCAGGCGCTGGGCGCGCCGGTGGCGGACGAGTTCGCGATCTATGCCGGCCTCGAACGCGCCTCGCTGGAGGCGCTGACGCACTGAGCCGCGCGGGCATCGGCGGTCGGCACGCAGGCCGGCCGGTGCCCGTCGCGGCGGCCGGCCGAAGCCTCAGGCCGACGCGGCCGGGGCCTGGCGTGCCGCGGCACGCGCCTGGCGGCGTCCGCGGCGGCGCGCACGCCAGTCGCGTGCGCGCTGGCTCAGGCACGAGAAGATCACGTACAGCGCCGGGGTGCTGAGCAGGGTCAGGCTCTGCGAGATCAGCAGGCCGCCGATCATCGCGATGCCCAGCGGGCGGCGCAGCTCCGAGCCCTCGCCCAGGCCGACGGCCAGCGGCAGCGCCGCCAGGATCGCCACCATCGTGGTCATCATGATCGGACGGAAGCGCACGATGCTGGCCTCGCGCGCGGCCTCGCGCGGCGGCTTGCCGTGCTCGCGCTCGGCCACCAGCGCGAAGTCGATCATCATGATCGCGTTCTTCTTGACGATGCCGATCAGCAGCACCAGCGCGATCATCGAGATCACCGACAGCTCGGTGTTGCTCACGAACAGCGCCAGCAGCGCGCCCATGCCCGCGGCCGGCAGAGTCGACAGGATCGTGACCGGATGGATCAGGCTCTCGTAGAGCATGCCGAGCACGATGTACACGGTCAGTATCGCGGCCAGCAGCAGCACCACCATCGAGTTGGGGTTGAGCTGCACGTTGAAGCCGCCGCCATCGTTGATGCGGATGTCGCCGGGCATGCGCAGCCCGTCCACGGTGGCCTTGATGATCGCGTCGGCCTCGCCGGTGCTGACCCCCGGGGCGAGGTTGTAGCTCAGGTCCATGGTGGTGTACTGGTTGTCGTGGGTGATCTGCGGCGGCGCCAGCCCGGGCAGCTGGTGCGCCACCGCGGTGATCGGCACCATCGTCCCGGCGTTGTTGGGCACGTAGATCTGGTCCAGCGCGGCCGGGGTGGCGGTCTGCGACGGCAGCGCGTTGACCACCACGCTGTACTGGTTGAGGTCCGAGTAGATCGTGGAAATCGAGCGCTGGCCGAAGGCGCCGTACAGCGCGCCGTCGATGGCGCCGACCGAGATCCCCATGCGCGAGGCCTTGGCGCGGTCGATCACGATGTTCTGGCGCAGGCCGGAGGTGTCCACGTCGGTGCCGACGTCGCGCAGCTTGGGGTTCTTCTTCAGCGCCGCCTGCAGCCGCGGCAGCCACTCCTGCAGCTGCGCCAGGTCGTTGCCCTGCAGCGACACCTGGTACTGCGCGCCCTGGCTGGTGCCGCCGCCGCCATCGCTGGGCAGGTCCTGGATCGCGCGCAGGCGCAGCTCCAGGTCGGGGTAGCGGTCGGCCTTGGCGCTGAGCCGCGACAGCACCTGCGCGGTGGTCTCGCGGCGGCCCTCGGCGCGGGTCTTGAGCTGGACGTTGAACGAGGCGCTGGAACCCTGCCGGCTGGAGCCCAGGCGCGCACCGACGACCTTTACCGCCGGGTCGGCCATCAGCATGTCGGTGATGCGGCGCTGGCGGGTGACCATGTCGGCGAACGACACGGTGGCGCTGGAACTGGCGCGGCCCCAGATCAGGCCGGTGTCCTGCGGCGGGAACGAGCCCTTCTTGACCGCGCCGGCGAGGAAGAACGTGGCCACGATCAGCAGCAGCGGCGTCAGCGACAGCAGCAGCGCATGCCGCAGCGAGAAGTCCAGCGCCCGCGTGTACACCCGCAGCATGCGCTCGTGCCCGCGCTCCAGCCAGGCGCCGAAGCGGCCCGGCTCCTGCGCGTGGTGCGCCGACAGGAAGCGGCTGCACAGCGCCGGGGTCAGCGTCAGCGACACGCCCATCGACACCACGATCGCCGCCACCAGGGTCACGGTGAACTCGCGGAAGAACGCGCCGATCATGCCGCTGGCGAACAGCAGCGGGATGAACACCGCCACCAGCGAGGCGGTGATCGAGACGATGGTGAAGCCGATCTCGCGCGCGCCGGCCAGTGCCGCCTGCATCCGCGGCATGCCCTCGTCGAGGTGGCGCATGATGTTCTCGATCACCACGATCGCATCGTCCACCACGAAGCCGATCGCGATCACCAGCGCCAGCAGGCTGAGGTTGTTGAGGGTGAAGCCCAGCGCGTACATCACCAGCGCCGAGCCGGCCAGCGACAGCGGCACGGTGACCGCGGCGATCAGCGTCGGCGCCAGCCGGCGCAGGAACAGCGCCATGGTCAGCACCACCATCGCCAGGCTGATCAGCAGCGTGGCCTGCACCTCGTGCAGCGAGGCGCGGATGGTCGGGGTGCGGTCGAAGTAGGGGGTCAGCACCGTGCCCGGTTGCAGGTAGCTGCGCAGCTCGGGAATCTGCGCCTTCACCGTGTCCACGGTCTCGACGATGTTGGCGCCGGCGCGGGTGAAGGCGTACATCACCACCGCCGGCTTGCCGCCGAACCAGGCCGCCTGGTAGGCGTCCTGCTGGCCGTCGTAGACCGTGGCGATGTCGCCCAGGCGCACGATCCGGCCGTTGGACTGGGTGGAGATCGCCAGCTGCGCGAAGTCGGCGGCCTTGGCCACCGAATCGTTGGCGACGATGGCCATGGTGGTGTTGCCGTCGGACAGGAACCCGGTCGGCGAGGTCACGTTGGCCGCGCGCACGGCGTTGCGCAGGTCGTCCGGGGTCAGGCCGAGCGCGTTGAGCGCGTGCAGGTCCACGTCCACGCGTACCGCGGGCGTGGAGGCGCCGGCGATGTCCACCGAGCTGATGCCGGTGATCTGCCGCAGGCGTTGCGCCAGCAGCGAGTCGGCCACGTTGTACAGGTCGTCGGCCGACTGCGTGTCCGAGGTCAGCGCGATGGCGATGACCGGGTCGTCGTTCGGGTTGGCCTTCTGGTACATCGGGGTGCCGAGCCCGGAGGGCAGGTCGGCCTGCGCGGAGTTGATCGCGGTCTGCACGTCCTGCGCGGCCGAATCGATGTTGCGGTCGCTCTGGAACACCATGAACACCATGCTGCTGCCCTCCGAGCTGGAGGAGCGCATGCGGTCGATGCCCGGCAGCTGGCCGAGGTGGCGTTCCAGCGGTGCGGTCACGGTCGAGGCCATGGTGCTGGCGTCGGCGCCGGACTGCGTGGCGTGCACGAAGATCACCGGGATCTGGATGTTCGGCAGCGCCGCCACGCCCAGCCGCAGGTAGCACATCAGGCCGATCACGAACAGGCCGACGGCCAGCAGCGTGGTGCCGATCGGCCGCTTGATGAAGGGAGCCGAGAGGTTCATGGATGGACTGCCGGGAGTCGGGAATCGGGATTCGGGATTCGGCAAACGCCAAGGCCGACGCGGCCGCCACGCATGCGTGCGCGCGGGCGAAGTCGCATGCCGGCAACCCGACCGGCAATCGTTGCGGCAGTCTTCATGCCGGGCGTTCCGGCGTGGAGGTCGGGGGCACGCCGTCATGGCGCGCGGCACGGCGCTCGCGCCAGCCGCGCAGGCGCTCGGAGAAGCGCTCCATGTACAGGTAGATCACCGGCGTGGTGTACAGCGTGACCAGCTGCGACAGCAGCAGGCCACCGACGATGGCGATGCCCAGCGGGCGCCGCAGCTCCGAGCCGATGCCAGTGCCCAGCGCCAGCGGCAGCGCGCCCAGCATCGCCGCGGCGGTGGTCATCATGATCGGGCGGAAGCGCAGCAGGCAGGCACGGCGGATCGCGTCGTGCGCGCTGGCGCCGGTGCGCCGTGCCTCGATCGCGAAGTCGATCATCATGATCGCGTTCTTCTTGACGATGCCGATCAGCAGCACGATGCCGACGATGCCGTCCACCGACAGGCTCAGGCCGCACAGCATCAGCGCCAGCAGCGCGCCGACGCCGGCCGGCGGCAGCGTGGAGATGATCGTCAGCGGATGGATGTAGCTCTCGTAGAGCACCCCCAGCACGATGTAGATCACCACGATCGAGGCCAGCAGCAGCCACACGATGTCGGTCTGGCTGCCGGTGAACTCGGCCGCCTTGCCGACGAACTGCGCGTGCACCTGGCTGGGGATCTTCAGCGCCTCGCGCGCCTGCTCGATCGCCGCCACCGCCTGCGACAGCGAGTGGCCCGGCGCCAGGTTGAACGAGACCGTCACCGCCGGCAGCTGCTGCTGGTGGCTGACCACCAGCGGGGTGTTGCCGACCCGGGCCTCGGCCAGCGCCGACAGCGGGATGATGCTGCCGGCGCCGACGGTGATGCCGGTGTTCTGCTCGCCGGTGCCGGTGGCGGTGGAGGAGTTCGACGAGGTCACCTGGCCGAAGCTGGTGGCGTTGGTGCCGGTCAGCGCGCCGCTGCCGTTGCTGGCCACCGCCAGCTGGTTCATCAGCGCGGTGCTGCTGCGGAACGCCGGCGCCACCTCCAGCACCACCCGGTACTGGTTGAGCTCGGTGAAGATGGTGGAGATCTGGCGCTGGCCGAAGGCGTCGTACAGCGTGTCGTCGATGGTCTGCATCGGCACGCCGAGCCGGCTGGCCTTGTCGCGGTCGACGGTCAGCTCCAGCGCGCGGCCCTGGCTGGCGAGGTTGTTGTCGACATCGGCCAGCTCCGGCAGCTTGCGCATCGCCTCGGTCATCTTGCCGGCCCATTCGGCCAGCTCGGTGCTGTCCACGTCCGACAGCGAGTACTGGTATTCGGTGGCGGCCACGCGGGTGTCCAGGGTGACGTCCTGCACCGGCTTCAGGTACAGCGCCACGCCCGGGATGCCGGCCACGTCGTCCTGCAGCCGCGCCAGGATGGTCTCCAGGTCGTCGCGCTCGCCGCGTTCCTTGAGCACGATCGACAGCTGGCCCTGGTTGAGGGTGGGATTCATGGTGCCGGCGCCGATGAACGCGGCCACGCCGGTCACCGCCGGGTCCTTGCGCAGCGCCGCGGCCACCGCCTGGGTGCGCTGCTCCATCTGCGGGAAGGCGACGTTCTGGTCGGCCTGCACCACGCCGGTGACCAGTCCGGTGTCCTGCTCCGGCAGCAGTCCCTTCGGGATCGCCACGTACAGCACCACGGTCAGCGCCACCGCCGCGATCGCCACGGCCAGGGTCAGCGGCTGGTGGCCCAGCACCCAGTCCAGGGTCCGCTCGTACAGCGCCACGGTGCGCGTCCACAGGTTCGTCTTGCCGGACGCGTGCGCGCGTTCGTGCGCGTCCTCGCCCTCGGGCAGTGCGTCCGGCTTGAGCAGGTAGGCGCACATCATCGGCGTCAGCGTCAGCGACACCAGCATCGAGATCACCACCGCGATCGACAGCACCCAGGCGAACTCGTGGAACAGCCGGCCGGTGACCCCGGGCATCAGCAGCAGCGGCAGGAACACCGCCACCAGCGACACGGTCAGCGACAGCACGGTGAAGCCGATCTGGCGCGCGCCGATCTCGGCCGCCTCGCGGCCGCTCTTGCCCTGCTCGATGTAGCGCACGATGTTCTCGATCATCACGATCGCGTCGTCCACCACGAAGCCGGTGGCCACCACCAGCGCCATCAGCGACAGGTTGTCCAGCGACATGCCCGCGAATGCCATCACTCCGAAGGTGCCGGCCAGCGACAGCGGTACCGCCACCGACGGGATGATCGTGGCCCACAGCCGGCGCAGGAACACGAAGATCACCGCCACCACCAGGCCGATGGTCAGGATCAGCGTGAACTTGACCTCGTGCACCGAGGCGCGGATGGTCTCGGTGCGGTCGGAGAACACCTCCAGGTGCACGTCCGACGGCAGCACCGACTGCAGCTGCGGCAGGATCGCGCGGATGTGCTCGACGGTCTGCACGATGTTGGCGCCGGGCTGGCGGCGGATCTCCAGCAGCACCGCCGGCTTGCCGTCGGCCCAGGCCGCGAGCTGGTCGTTCTCGACCCCGTCCACCACCTCGGCCACGTCCGCCAGCCGCACCGGGCGGCCGTTGTCATAGCTGATGATGGTGTCGCGGTACTGCGCCGCGTCGGTGAGCTGGTCGTTGGTGCCGATGCTGTAGGACTGGGTCTTGCCGTTGAGCGAGCCCTTCGGCGCGCTGACGTTGGTCTGGGTCAGCGCGCTGCGCAGCGACTCCAGGGTCAGGCCCATGTTCGACAGCTGCGCCGGGTTGACCTGGATGCGCACGGCCGGGCGCACGTTGCCGGCGATCGACACCAGGCCCACGCCCGGCACCTGCGACAGGCGCTGGGCCAGGATCGAGTCGGCGTAGTTGTTGACGTCACGCAGTGGCAGCGTGTCGGAGGTGAGCTTGAGGGTCAGGATCGCCGCGTCGGCCGGGTTCACCCGGTTGTAGACCGGCTGGTAGGGCAGCGACGAGGGCAGGGTGGCCTGGCGGATCGCCGCCTGCACGTCCTGGGCGGCGATGTCGATGTCGCGGTCCATCGAGAACTGCAGGATGATCGTGGACAGGCCGGCCGACGAGTCGGAGGTCATCATGTCCAGCCCGGAGATCTGCCCGAACTGGCGCTCCAGCGGCGTGGTCACCAGCGAGGCCATGGTGCTGGCGTTGGCGCCCGGGTACTGGGTGGTCACCACCAGGCTGGGCGCGTCGATTTCCGGCAGTGCCGACACCGGCAGCTGGCGATAGCCGAGGATGCCCAGCAGCAGCACGCCCGCCATCAGCAGCGAGGTGGCGATGGGACGGCGGATGAAGATCGTCGAGAAGCCCACGGGGGGTGTCCTTGCTGGAAACGTCAGTCGGTGCCGGCGCGGGGAGCGCCGGCGCGCGGGCGGGACGGCCGGGCCGTCGCCGCCGGGTGCGGGTCAGCGCGGGCCGCCACCGCGACGGCCGCCGCCGCCGCTGCGCTGCTGCTTGTCCTGCGCGGCCTTGAGCTCGGCCTCGGTCGGCTCGGGCGGGGTCTCGCCGGGCTTCAGCGCGTTGACCTTGCTGCCCGGCTTGAGCCGGAACTGGCCCTCGGTCACCACCCGTTCGCCGCTCTTCAGGCCCTTGGTGATCTGCACGTGGCTGTCGCCGACCTCCACCCCCTGGGTGACGGTGCGCATCTGCGCGGTGCTGTCGTTGCCGACCACGTAGACGTAGTCGCCGTCCGGCCCGCGCTGCACCGCCTGGGTCGGCACCACCACGCCGTTGCCGATCGTGCTCAGCTGCAGGCGCACGTTGACGAACTGGCCCGGCCACAGCGCGTTGTCGGTGTTGGGGAAGATCGCGCGCGCGCCGAAGGTGCCGCTGTCGCTGCTGATGACGTTGTCGATCACGTCCAGCTTGCCGTCGCCGCTGATGACATGGGCGTCGCCGCGGTCGAGCGCGGCCACGTCGAGCGGTGCGCTCGCTTGGCCCTGGCGCACCGCGGTCAGCTGGCGCTCGGGCAGGTTGAAGGCTACGTAGATCGGGTGGATCTGGGTGAGCGTGACGATGCTGGAGCTGGTGCTGACGATGTTGCCCACGTCCACCCCGCGGATGCCGGCGATGCCGTCGATCGGCGCGACGATGCGGGTGAACTGCAACTGCACCTGGGCGGCGCGCATCGAGGCGTCGTTGGCGGCCACCGCGCCCTCGTACTGGCTGACCTGGTTGCGCTGGGTCTCCAGGTCGGTCTTGGCCACGTACTGCTGGTACTCCGGCGCGTTGGAGCGCTGGTAGTTGGCGCGCGCGGTGGCCAGCAGTGCCTGGTTCTGGCGCTTGGCCGCGGCGGCCTCGTCGAGGCTGGCCTGCAGCGAGCGCGGGTCGATCTGGGCCAGCAGCTGGCCCTTCTTCACTTCCTCGCCCTCACGGAAGTTCAGGCTCATCAGCTGGCCGCCGACCTGCGGGTTGACCGTGACCGTGTTGAGCGCGGTCACCGTTCCCAGTGCATTGGCGTAGACCGGCACGTCCTGGGTGGCCGCGGCCACCACCGTGACCGGCACCGGCCCGCTGTCCTGGGCGGCGGCGTCGCCGTCGCCCGCGCCCGGCTTGCCCTGGCCCCCGCCGCGCAGCATCCGCGCCCCCACGGCCAGTACCACGACCGCTGCCACGACCAGCAGCGAGATCTTCCAGAAACGCGACATTCGACAACTCCTGAGGGCGGGGGTGGGGGCGCGGGACGCGCGCCGCCGGTGGGCTAGGCGGGAAGCATATCGTCGGCTCCGGCGGATTGGACCATGACTGAAGGGACAGTCCGGGGGCCGCCGGGTCCGGCGGGGGCCACCCGCCGCACCGGCCGATGATCAACGCACCGGGTGGCACCCGGTTGACCGGGTGTGGCCGGCGGGTTGGCGGCCGTGACGCATTCTGCTCTACATTCGGGGTTCCCCACCCTCAGGAACCCCGCCATGCCGTCTTCCCGCCTGTTGGCCTGTTCGCTGCTGCTGGCCGCCCCGGCGCTCGCCGCCGCCCAGTCCGGCGAACGCCCGGAGGTGCAGGCCGCCGCGACCAAGCTGCAGGCCCAGGTGGTCGAGTGGCGCCGCGACTTCCACCAGCACCCGGAGCTGTCCAACCGTGAGGAGCGCACCTCGGCCAAGGTCGCCGAGCACCTGCGCCGGCTCGGGCTCAAGCCGCGCACCGGCATCGCCCGCCACGGCGTGGTGGCGGTGATCAAGGGCGGCCGGCCGGGCCCGCGGATCGCGTTGCGCGCGGACATGGACGCACTGCCGGTCACCGAGCAGACCGGCCTGCCCTATGCCTCCAAGGCCACCGGCGAGTACCGCGGCGAGACCGTGGGGGTGATGCACGCCTGCGGCCACGACGCCCATACCGCGATCCTGCTGGGCGTGGCCGACGCCCTGGTGGCGATGCGCGCGCAGCTGCCGGGCGAGGTGATGCTGGTGTTCCAGCCGGCCGAGGAGGGCGCGCCCGGCAACGAGGAGGGCGGGGCCGCGCTGATGCTCAAGGAGGGCCTGTTCGCTGACTTCAAGCCGCAGGCGGTGTTCGGGCTGCACGTGTTCTCCAGCGTCCAGGCCGGCCGCATCGCGGTGCGCGGCGGGCCGCTGATGGCCGCCTCGGACCGCTTCAACATCAAGGTGATCGGACGCCAGACCCACGGCTCGGCGCCGTGGAACGGGATCGACCCGATCGTGGCCGGTGCCGACCTGATCGGCACCGCGCAGACCGTGGTCAGCCGCCGCGCCAACCTGTCCAAGCAGCCGGCGGTGGTCAGCTTCGGCGCGATCAAGGGCGGCATCCGCTACAACATCATCCCCGACGACGTGGAGATGGTCGGCACCATCCGCACCTTCGACGAAGGCATGCGCCAGCAGATCTTCGCCGACCTCAGGACCGTCGCCGAGCACACCGCCGCCGCGCACGGCGCCCGGGTCGAGGCCCACATTCCGGACCAGGACGGCAACCCGGCCACGGTCAACGACCCGGCGCTGACCGCCAGGATGCTGCCGAGCCTGCAGGCGGTGGTCGGGGCCGACAACGTCTACGAACCGTCGCTGCAGATGGGCGCGGAGGACTTCTCGTTCTACGCCCAGCAGGTGCCGGCGATGTTCTTCTTCGTCGGTTCCACCGGCGCCGGCATCGATCCGGCGACCGCGCCGAGCAACCACTCGCCGCAGTTCCTCCTCGACGAGGCCTCGCTGGACGTGGGCCTGCGCGCGCTGCTGCAGGTCTCGCTGGACTACCTGCACCAGGGCCAGGCCGGCTGACCGCGGGGCCGGGCAGAGGGGCCGAGGGCCGGGGCCATCCGCGGCCCGGCGCCAGGGCAGGCCGGGCGCGGTCGCTGCGCCCGGCCGTACATCTGCCGGCCAGCGGCCACTTCCTAGAATGTCCGCATGAATACCCCCCAGGACTCCACCCTCGGCCGCGAGGTCGCGTACCCGTCGGGCTACGACCCGTCGCTGCTGTTCCCCATCCCGCGCTCGGCCGGCCGCGACGAGATCGGCCTCGGCACCCCGCTGCCGTTCGTCGGCCACGACCGCTGGCACGCCTACGAACTGGGCTGGCTCGACGCCCACGGCAAGCCCTGCGTGGCCACGGCCACGCTGAAGGTGCCCTGCGACTCGCCGTCGCTGATCGAATCCAAGTCGCTCAAGCTCTACCTCAACTCGCTCAACGCCGCCCGCTTCAACAGCGCCGCCGCCCTGCGCGAGTGCATCGCCACCGATCTGTCGGCGCGCGCCGGCGCCGATGTCGGGGTCGAGTTCGGGCTGCCGCCGGTGGACGCGGTGGGCGAGGGCACATCGATCGACTCGCTGGACGTGAGCATCGACGACTACGGCCCCCCCAACGCCGGCTACCTGAGCGCGACCGGCCCGCAGGTCGAGGAGACCCTGGTCTCGGCGCTGCTGAAGTCCAACTGCCCGGTCACCGGGCAGCCGGACTGGGCCAGCGTGACGCTGCGCTATGCCGGCGCGGCGATCGACCGCGAAGGCCTGTTGCGCTACCTGGTGAGCTTCCGCGACCACGCCGAGTTCCACGAGCAATGCGTGGAGCGCATCTTCCATGACGTGACTACGCGCTGCCGGCCGCAGTGGCTGGCGGTGGAAGCGCGCTACACCCGCCGCGGCGGCCTGGACATCAACCCGCTGCGCACCAGCGCATCCGTGCCTGAGGTCCTCTCGGCGCTGCGTGATCCGCGCCAGTAGAACGGCGGCTGACCGGATCGCGCCGGCTTCACGTCGGCGCGATCCACCCTTAACGCGCCCCATGCCACTTTGCCTGCCACGTTCATCGCAGCAGGTAGCACGACGATGGGTACCGAAAAGAAAGCGGATTTTTCCGACGTCACGTCCAAGGTGGACAGCAGCGCCGAAGTGGTTCCGCAGGCCGATTTCTCCGATGTCGCCGCCACGGTCGACAGCACCGCCGAGATCGTGGGCGAACAGTCTTACACCGTGCAGAGCGGTGATTCCCTGTCCAAGATCGCCAAGCACCATTACGGCGACGGCAACGCCTGGAAGAAGATCTTCGAGGCCAACCGCGACGTACTCGACGACCCGGACAAGATCCAGCCGGGCCAGACCCTGCGCATTCCCGCGCAGTCGGCCTGACCGATCCGATCCCCGTCGCGCCGCCGCCGGCGGCACGACACCCCTTTGCACCTCACGGAGGAAGCCCCATGCGTAATACCACCCTTTCCAGCGCGATGATCCTGGCCCTGGCCGGCACCCTGGCCCTGGCCGGCTGCAAGAAGAAGGAAGACACCGCCACCGTCGATTCCACCGCCACCCCGGCGGCGACCGAGACCGCGCCTGCGCCGGCCGAGCCTGCGCCGCCGGCCGCCGCCCCGGCCGCTGCGCCGGTGACGGTGTCGAGCGTGGCGGTCGGCAACACCGCCGCTGCCGACAAGACCGTGACGCCGGCCACCACGCTGGCCAGCAAGGATAAGATCATCGTCTCGGTGAAGACCGACGGCACCGCCAGCAACGTGCCGGTCGCCGCCAAGCTGACCTTCCAGGACGGCCAGGTGGCCGGTGAGCAGTCCGCCACGCTCAACACCACGGGCGCCGAGACCACCAACATCGAGTTCAGCAAGCCCAGCGGCTGGCCGGCCGGCAAGTACAAGGCCGAGGTGATGGTCGACGGCAAGCCTGCCGGGACCGCGCAGGATTTCACCGTCAAGTAAACAGCGGAATGCCTTCGCGTGCGCCGTCTCTCTCCCGGCGCACGCGGGCCATCAGGCGCAGCCATCGGCTGCGCCTTTTTTTTTGCGGGACCCTCGCCTGGCGACGGTGGCCGCGGCGCGCCGCCCGCGCGCATACGTCGCCGCCCGTGCCGGTCTACCGGGGGAACGTCGACTTCCGATTGCCGCTTCGCCGTCCCGCCGTCGCCGGCCGCCCGGGACGCTGCACATGCGCATGTCGTATTCCGTCCGGGGCGATGCGCCCGCGCCGATCTGCAGGTCGCGGCCACGCCTCCGTGAGCGCGCGCGGGCCTTCGCGGTCGCGCGAACGGTGCCCGGGAGCGCCGGCCGCAACGGCCA
This sequence comes from Lysobacteraceae bacterium USHLN149, assembly GCA_037145635.1. Lineage (GTDB taxonomy): Bacteria > Pseudomonadota > Gammaproteobacteria > Xanthomonadales > Xanthomonadaceae > JAATFS01. Next base: position 145,070 of record JBBCXB010000007.1, on the reverse strand, counting down.
CCGGCGGGTGCGTGTACCCTGCGAACCCCTTTGCTGGTTGTTGCCATGACTGCTCCGGTCCGCCTTGCCCATCGTGTTTCCGAGTTGTTCGGCTGCTCGCGCGCCGAGGTCGAGCAGTACATCCGGAACGGCTGGGTCTCGGTCGACGGCCAGGTGGTGGAGCGGCCGCAGCATCCGGTGACCGACGAGCGGGTCGAGCTGGATCCGCAAGCGCGGCGGGAGCCGGTCGAGCCGGCCACGCTGCTGTGGCACAAGCCCGCCGGCATCGACGCGGCGGCGGGCGCGGATCCGGCCTCGGGACTGGCGACGCCCGCCACGCGCTGGGCCGACGACCCGTCCGAGGTGCGCCTGCTGCAGCGGCACTTCCAGCGGCTGAGCGTGCTGGCCGCGCTGGAGCCGGAGGCCAGCGGCCTGGTGGTGCTGTCGCAGGACGGCCGCGTACAGCGCCGGCTGACCGAGGAAGCCGACCAGGTCGAGCACGAGTACATCGTCGAGATCGACGGCGCGATCGCGCCCTACGGGCTGCAGCGGCTGAGCCATGGCCTGCAGCTGGACGGGCGCGTACTGCCGCCGTGCAAGGTCAGCTGGCAGAACGAGACCCGGCTGCGCTTCGCGATCAAGGCGGTGCGCCCGGGCCAGCTGCGCGCCATGTGCGCGCAGGTCGGGCTGCAGGTGGTGTCGATCCGGCGCCTGCGCCTCGGCAAGATCGCGCTGGGCAAGGGGCCGGACGGGGCGATGCCGCCGGGGGCCTGGCGCTACCTGCCGGTGGGCGCACGCTTCTAGCGGCGGCCTGCCGGGGCGCAGCGCCGGCGCTGGCGCGGGTAGCTCGGGCGGCGCAGGCAACAGGCTTCGCCACGTCGGTCGCGGCCGCATCCCCATGAGGTGCAGCGAACGCGGCCCCGTCATGTCCCGGCATCGCAGCATACCGCCGCGTACTGTGCGCGGCCGCGCGAACCGCCGATGGTTTCATCGCGCAGGCGGTTTTGCCCGCGGCGGCCACACGCGCGACAATGGGGGAGTTTGAGTCACCCCGGCGGTTCGCCGGAGACGGGCACCGCGCCAGCGGGCCCTTTCACTCCTCCCATCGCACTGAGCATATGTCCACGACTCCCAAGATCATCTACACGCTGACCGACGAGGCTCCTTTCCTGGCGACGCAGTCGCTGCTGCCGATCATCGACGCCTACACCGACACCGCCGGCATCGTGGTGGAGACGCGCGACATCTCGCTGGCCGCGCGCATCCTGGCGCAGTTCCCGGAGGAACTGGGCGAGCGCAAGGTCGCCGACGATCTGGCCGAGCTCGGCGCGCTGGCGACCACGCCGGAAGCCAACATCATCAAGCTGCCCAACATCAGCGCCTCGGTGCCGCAGCTCAAGGCCGCGATCAAGGAGCTGCAGGACCAGGGCTACCCGCTGCCGGCCTATCCCGACGAGCCCGGCGACGACCGCCAGAAGGACATCAAGGCGCGCTACGACCGGGTCAAGGGCAGCGCGGTCAATCCGGTGCTGCGCGAGGGCAACTCCGATCGGCGCGCGCCGCTGTCGGTGAAGAACTACGCGCGCAAGCACCCGCACCGCATGGGCGCGTGGAGCGCCGACTCCAAGTCGCACGTGGCGCATATGGACGCTGGCGACTTCTTCGGCAGCGAGCAGTCCGCCACGCTGGCCGACGCCGGCGCGCTGAAGATCGAGCTGTTCGGCCAGGACGGCGGCAGCACCGTGCTCAAGGAGCAGGTCGCGGTCAAGGCCGGCGAGATCGTCGATGCCGCGGTGCTCAGCCGCAAGGCGCTGGCGACCTTCATCGACGCCCAGATCGCCGATGCCAAGGCCCAGGGCGTGCTGTTCTCGGTGCACCTGAAGGCGACCATGATGAAGGTGTCCGACCCGGTGCTGTTCGGCGTGGTCGTGGGCGAGTTCTACAAGGACGCGCTGGGCAAGCATGCCGACGCGCTGAAGTCGGTCGGCTTCGATCCCAACAACGGCATCGGTGACCTGTACGCGCGCATCGCTTCGCTGCCGGCCGACCAGCAGGCCGCCATCCAGGCCGACGTGCAGGCCGAGTACGCCCGTCGCCCGGCGCTGGCGATGGTCAATTCCGACAAGGGCATCACCAACCTGCACGTGCCCAGCGACGTGATCGTCGACGCCTCGATGCCGGCGATGATCCGCGACTCGGGCAAGATGTGGAACGCCGACGGCAAGCTGCAGGACACCAAGGCGGTGATCCCGGACCGTTGCTACGCCGACGTGTACCAGGCGGTGATCGAGGACTGCAGGGCGCACGGCGCGTTCGACCCGGCGACGATGGGCTCGGTGCCCAACGTCGGCCTGATGGCGCAGAAGGCCGAAGAATACGGCTCGCACGACAAGACCTTCCAGATCCCGCACGACGGCACCGTCAAGGTCACCGACGGCCAGGGCAGGGTGGTGTTCGAGCATGCGGTGGAGGCCGGCGACCTGTGGCGCATGTGCCAGGTCAAGGACGCGCCGATCCAGGACTGGGTCAAGCTCGCGGTCGAGCGCGCGCGCCTGAGCAACACCCCGGCGGTGTTCTGGCTGGACAGCGCCCGCGCGCACGACGCCCAGGTCATCGCCAAGGTCGAGCGCTACCTCAAGGACCACGACACCGCCGGCCTGGACCTGCGCATCCTGCCGCCGGTGGAGGCCACGCGCTTCTCGCTGGAGCGCATCCGCCGGGGCGAGGACACCATCTCGGTCACCGGCAACGTGCTGCGCGACTACCTGACCGACCTGTTCCCGATCATGGAGTTGGGCACCAGCGCGAAGATGCTGTCGATCGTGCCGCTGATGGCCGGCGGCGGCCTGTTCGAGACCGGTGCCGGTGGCTCGGCGCCCAAGCACGTGCAGCAGTTCGTCGAGGAGAACTGCCTGCGCTGGGATTCGCTGGGCGAATTCCTGGCGCTGGCCGCGTCGCTGGAGCACCTGGGCAACCGCTACGACAATGCCGCCGCCCGCGTGCTGGCCAAGGCGCTGGACGTGGCCAACGGCCAGTTCCTGGACAACAACAAGTCGCCGGCGCGCAAGGTCGGCGAGCTCGACAACCGCGGCAGCCACTTCTACCTGGCGCTGTACTGGGCGCAGGCCCTGGCCGCGCAGGACGAGGACGCCTCGCTCAAGGCCAAGTTCGCACCGCTCGCCACGCGCCTGGCCGCGGACGAAGCCGCGATCGTCGCCGAGCTCAACGGCGCGCAGGGCCGGCCGGTGGACATCGGCGGCTACTACCATGCCGACCTGGCCAGGATCGGTGCGGCGATGCGCCCCAGCGCGACCTTCAACGACGCGCTGGCCACGCTGGCGCGCAGCTGACCGCGGCCTGGCGGCCGGCCGCGTGCCGGCCGCCGGACCGTTCCGGAGCGCGATCGGCCTGACCGCGCCAACGTCGCCGGTGCTGCTGTTCTCCTACGGCACGCTGCAGCAGGAGAGCGTGCAGCGAGCCACCTTCGGATGGCGCCTGCCTGGCGTTGCCGACGCCTTGCCCGGCTACGCGCGCACGCGGCTGGAAATCACCGACCCGGACGGGCTCGCCGCCAGGGACGAGCGCTTCCCTCCCTTCGTCAGCGCCAGTGCCGACCCGGACGCCGCGGTCGCCGGCACGCTGCCGGCACGGACCGCCGCCGAACTCGGGGCCGCCGACCGCCACGAAGTGGCGGCCTGCCGCCGGGTGGCCTGCACGCGGCGCTCCGGCCGCCAGGCCTGGGTCTACGTGCGTGCATGACCCACCCGCGACGCCGCCCTGCGGCAGCGCCCGCGTTTCTCCCGCCGGGCCGCTGGCAACCCCGCGACGGCTGGGTACACTGCGGCCATGCCCGCGCCCCTGAGTCCGCCGCAATCCGAACGCCGCGCCGTCGCCATCGGCCGCGCCATCTACGAGGCATTCGAGGACTACCACGCCCGCTTCGCCGAGATCACCTCGCGCGCGAAGCGGCGCTTCGAGGCACGCGACTGGAGCGGCGCCCGCGAGGATGCGGTCGGGCGCATCGCGCTGTACGACCAGTGCATCGGCGAGTGCATGCTGCGCCTGCGCGCGGTGCTGATGGGCCAGGCGCACGATCGCGCGCTGTGGGGACGGGCCCGCGAGCACTTCGAGAGCCTGCTGGCCGGGCTGATCGATCAGGAACTGTACAAGACCTTCTACAACACCCTGACGCGGCGCTTCTTCCGCACCCATGGCGTGGATGCGCGCATCGAGTTCGTCGCGCTCGAGATCGAGCCCACCGACGCCATCACCCATCCGGTCGCGCGGCATACCTACGCGGTATCGCCGGGGCAGCTGACCGCGATGCTGGTACGGGTGCTCGGCGACTACCCGTTCGACGTGCCGTACGCGCACCGCACGCGCTGCGCCGCGGCGATCGCGGTGCGCCTGCAGGACGACCTGGCGCACTGGGGCGAGCACCCGGTGCGCAGCGTGGAACTGCTGGAGACCGTGTTCTACCGCGAGCGCCGCGCCTACCTGGTCGGCCGCGTGTTCGGCGAGCACCGCTTCTCGCCTTGCGTGATCGCACTGGTCAACGATGCGGCCGGCCTGCGTGCCGAGGCGGTGCTGACCCGGCGCAGCGACGTGGCCCAGCTGTTCAGCAACTCGCGCAGCTACTTCCAGGCCGACCTGGCCACCGTGGGCGACGCGGTGGTGTTCCTGCGCAGCCTGCTCACCCACAAGCCGATCGACGAGCTCTACACCATGCTCGGGCGCGCCAAGCAGGGCAAGACCGAGCGCTATCGCACCTTCTTCCGGCACTTCCAGGGCCACCCCGACGAGCAGCTGGTGCATGCCGAAGGCACGGCCGGCATGGTCATGGTGGTGTTCACCCTGCCCAGCTACCCGCTGGTGTTCAAGCTGATCCGCGACCGCTTCGCCTATCCCAAGACCATGAACCGGCAACAGGTGGAGGCCAAGTACGAGCTGGTGTTCCAGCTCGACCGCATCGGCCGCCTGCTCGACGCGCAGCCGTACCGCTTCCTGCGCTTCCCGCGCGCGCGCTTCGCGCCGGCGCTGCTGGAGGAACTGCGCGGCACCTGCGCGATGAGCCTGGGCGAGGATGGCGAGGACCTGGTGTTCGACCTGTGCTACGTGCAGCGCCGGCTGCGCCCGCTCAACCTCTACCTGCGCGAGCAGACGCCCGAGGCCGCGCGCGCGGCGGCGCTGGACTACGGGCAGGCGATCAAGGACATGGCGCGCAACAACATCTTCCCCGGCGACATGCTGCTGAAGAACTTCGGCATCACCCGCCACCAGCGCGCGGTGTTCTACGACTACGACGAGCTGTGCCTGGTCACCGACTGCACCTTCCGCGACTGGCCGCAGCCGCGCAACTACCAAGAGCAGATGGCCGACGAACCGTGGTTCCATGTCGGCCCGCGCGACGTGTTCCCGGAGCGCTTCCCGCTGTTCATGGGGCTGCCCGCGTCGATGCTCGAAGCTGTGCGGCACGCCCACGCGGAGCTGTTCGACCCGGCCTGGTGGCGCGCGCTGCGCGACCGCCTGGCCGCGGACGACTACCCGGACACGCCGCCGTACGCCGACGCCTCCAGGCTGGCGTGAAGGCCGGCACCGCGGATGCCCAGGCACAGGGAGTAACATGGCGGCACACGCAGTATCTCGGTCGGCACCTGCCTCCTGTGGAATCTCGAGACGATGTCCAGACGACCTCCTTTCCGGGGCTACAAGCCGGCGGGGACGCGGACGCCCGGACGGTGGCCGCCCGCGTGGCACGCATCTGGCGCGACATCGACGCCGCCCTGGCGCCGATCGTCGGCCACCGCGGCCTCGCGGCGCTGTATGGCCGCAGTCTGCATCTGGCCGGCCAGGCCCATCCCTGGCTCATCGTCGAGAAGGACCTGGCCAGTGCGTCGCTGGATATCGTCGCTCTGCGTGATCTTCTCTCGCGGCAGCCCGGCGCCGAGGCGGCCGCGGCCGGCGACCTGTTGCTGCGCACCTTCGAGCGCCTGCTGATCAGCCTGATCGGGCCCGGCTTGACCCAACAACTGCTTCATTCCGTCTGGGAAGGACTTTCCCACGGCTCGCCCGCGCAGGACACCTCGCCATGACAACCAGCACTACCATCAACCGCCTGCCGACCGGCGTGCCGGGACTGGACGAGATCCTGGGCGGCGGCCTGCCGGAGTTCTCGTTCAATCTCATTGCCGGGCCGCCCGGCTGCGGCAAGACCACGCTGGCGCACCAGATGATGTTCGCGCTGGCCACGCCGCAGCGGCCTGCGCTGTACTTCACCGTGCTCGGCGAGCCGCCGCTGAAGATGCTGCGCTACCAGCAGCAGTTCGCCTTCTTCGACAGCGCCTGCATCAACGACTCGGTGCGCTTCATCAGCCTGTCGGACGAGGCGCTGGCCGGCAACCTGGACCAGGTCCTGCTGCGGATCGTGCAGGAGGTGCAGGCGCACGGCCCCGCGCTGGTGTTCGTGGACTCGTTCCGTTCGGTGGTGCTGGCCAGCACCGGCGACGACAGCCCGCACAACCGGCTGCAGCAGTTCATGCAGCAGCTGAGCATGCTGATGACCAGCTGGCAGGCGACCACCTTCCTGATCGGCGAGTACTTCACCGACACCGACGCCAATCCGGTGTTCACCGTGGCCGACGGCCTGATCTGGCTGCGCCAGAGCGTGCAGCGCAACTCGATGGTGCGCAAGATCGAGATCATGAAGATGCTCGGACAGCCGACGCTGCCCGGGCTGCATACCTTCCGCATCGACCAGGACGGGATCAAGGTGTTCGCGCCGGCCAGTGCCGTGCCGGGCGCGCACCGGGACGAAGGCCAGCGCCCGCGACTGCGGATGGGGGTGCCGCAGCTGGACGAGATGCTGGGCGGCGGCCTGCCGCGCGGTTACTCGCTGCTGGTCGCCGGGCCCTCCGGCGCGGGCAAGAGCGTGCTCGCCGCGGCGTTCCTGGCCGAGGGCGTGCGCTGCGGCGAGACCGGCGTGATCGCGACCTTCGAGCAGGACCCATGGCGCTCGCGCAACCCGCAGCTGGCGCGCCTGATCGAGGACGGGCAGGTCGGGCTGGTCAACAGCCGCGCGCCGGACGTGTCGATCGACGAGATCGTGATGCTGCTGATGCAGGAGATCCGGCGGCGCGGCGCCAGCCGCGTGGTGATCGACTCGCTGTCCGGGTTCGAGCTGGCGCTGGCGCCGACCTTCCGCGACGATTTCCGCGAGGCGCTGTCGCGCATGATCACCGTGCTGTCGGCCAGCGGCACCACCGTGCTGATGACCTCGGAACTGGAAGACCGTTACAGCGACCTGCGCTTCAGCCCCTACGGCACCGCGTTCCTCACCGACGCCATCATCGTGCAGCGCTACATCGAGGTCGACAGCCGGCTCAGGCGCGTGCTGGCGGTGGTGAAGGTGCGGGCGAGCCCGCATTCGGACGAGCTGCGCGAATTCGTCATCGACGACAGCGGCATCGTGATCGGCCGCGTGCTGGCCGACTACGAAGGCCTGCTGGGCGGCCGGCCGACCCGCAAGCGGCTGGATTCCGGCGCCTCGCCGCCTGCGGGTGACGGTGGCTAGGTCGCCGCGATGAGCGGCGGCCTCGGCGCCGACGAAAGCGCAGCGGCCCAGGCCGCGCGCGAACTGGCCGCGCTGCGCGCGCAGGCCGTCCAGGTCCGGGCCGAACTGGTGGCGCTCGAAGAGCGCGTGGCGGCGGCGAGACTGCATCTCGGCGCGGATCACGCTGCACGGCTGGTCGAGGCCAACGAGCAGCTGGTGCTGGCCGCTCTGCAGGCCAAGGCCGGCTCGGAGCGGGCCGAGGACGCGCTCCGGGAAGCCACCCGTTTCGCCGGGCTCGACGCGTTGACCGGCCTGCCCAACCGCGTGCGCCTGCTCGACCGGCTGGCCGATGCCCTCGACCAGGCCGGGCAGCACCACGGCCGCCTCGCCCTGCTGTTCCTCGATCTGAACGACTTCAAGCACATCAACGACACCCTGGGCCATGCGGTGGGCGACCAGGTGCTCAAGCTCGTGGCCGACAGCCTGACCGCCGCGGTGCGCGGCGCCGACCTGGTCAACCGCTATGGCGGCGACGAGTTCCTGGTGCTGCTCGGCGAGATCTCGCAGGCCGCGGACGCCGAACGGGTGGCGGAGAAGATCATCGCGCTGCTCGGGGTGCCGCGCCGGATCGGCGAGCACGTGCTGCGGCTGACCGCCAGCATCGGCATCAGCGTCTATCCGGAGGACGGTGACGACGTCCAGACCCTGATCGATCATGCCGATACCGCGATGTACCAGGCCAAGGCCTACGGGCTGGGCAGCTTCGTCTTCCATGGCAGCGACCTCGGGCATCCGCGCCAGGCGCGGGGAGCGGCGCGTGGCTCGATGTCGCGGTCGTTGACCCACTACCGGCGTTCGCTGGTCACCTGCGAGCACTTCGGTGCCCAGTTGCGCGAGGCGAACGAGCAGCTGCTGCTGGCCGCGCTCAACGCCCAGGAGCTGCAGGCGGCCGCCGAGCTCGCACTGAAGCGCCAGGTCGAGCAACTGGCGGTGGTGGCGCACGAGCTGCGCACGCCGCTGACGCCGATCCGCCTGGCCGCCACCATGCTCGGCGGCGTGGCCGCCGATCAGCTGCCGCGCTTCCAGGCCATCATCGAGCAACAGGTGATGCACCTGACACGGCTGGTCGGCGACCTGCTCGACGTCTCGCGGGTCGGCGTCGGCAAGCTGCGGATCGAATGCCGGCCGGTGAACCTGCTGGACGTGCTCGACGAGGCGATGGTCGCCAGCCGGCCGGCGGTCGACGCGCGACTGCAGCACCTCAGCCTGCGGCTTCCGCTGCAGCGGTTCGAGGTGCAGGCCGACGCGATGCGGCTGGTCCAGGTCTTCACCAACCTGCTCGGCAACGCCTCCAAGTTCACGCCCGAGGGCGGCGAGGTGGGGCTGAAGGTGCAGGGGGAGGGCGACAGCGTCGTCGTCACGGTGTCCGACACCGGGATCGGGATCAGCGCCGAGGCGCTCTCGCACATCTTCGACCCTTTCGTGCAGGACGCGCGTGCCGTGGTGGTCAGCGGTGCCGGGCTGGGGCTCGGCCTTACCGTCGTGCGCGAGCTGGTGCATGCGCATGGCGGCCGCGTGGTGGCCCGCAGTCCGGGCATCGGCGGGGGCAGCGAGTTCGTGGTCAGCTTGCCGCTGGCCCACGCTGCCGTGCCCGAGTGAGGCGGCGGCGCGGCGCCGGCCGCTGACCGGAACGCGTCGGGCCGAGCGCGCGCAAGTCGGCGCCGGTGTCCGGCGGCCTTCCGGATCTGTAAGCGTGCAGGCGGGTGGGCGCCGGCTCCGCAAGCCGCGCCTGCGGCGAACGGCACCGATCCCGCTGGAGGACGGGTTCCCGGGGCCGGTTTCATTCGTCGCCATGCAATGCTAAAAAGCGTCCATCTTTCAACGGAGTGAAGACCATGCAATGGAAGCGATGGCTGGGTGCGGGACTGATGCTGCTGGCCGCGGCCAGCGTGCAGGCGCGGCCGAGCGAGGTGCGCAAGCAGATGGAGGCCAGCCTGAGCGTTGCCGGCGTCCTGACCGTCACGCCGGCCGGCGAGGTCACCGCGGTCGGGCTGGACGACGAGGCGAGCCTGCCCCCCGGCGTACGCGACCTGGTGAAGCGTTCCGCCGCGGCCTGGCGCTTCGATCCGGTGCGCGACGGCGGCCGCCCGCTGCCGACCCAGCTGCCGATGAGCCTGCGCCTGGTCGCCAACCAGAGCGGCGACGGCAGCTACCTCATCCGCATCCGCAGCGCGCACTTCGGGGGCACGTCGGACGATGCCGCCTCGGTCCGCGCGCAGGACATGATCCCTCCGCGCTACCCGGAGACGGCGTTCCGGGCGGGCGCCACCGGCACCGTCTACCTGCTGCTCAAGGTCGGCCGCGACGGGGCGGTGGAGGACGCATTCGCCGAGCAGGTCAACCTGACCGTGATCGATTCCGAATCGCGCATGCAGCGCTGGCGCGACGTGCTAGCCAACGCCTCGTTGCAGCGCGCGCGCAGCTGGCGCTTCCAGGTGCCGGCCGAAGGCCCCGACGCCGGCGACCCGTTCTGGGTCATGCGCGTACCGGTGAGCTTCTCGCTGCATAGCGACGCGCGCGGCATCGCCAGCGACCGCAACGCCCGCTGGCAGACCTATGTGCCGGGGCCGCGGCAGAGCCCGTCCTGGCGTGCCCGCAAGGGCGAGGCGTCCACCGACAGCCCCGATGCCCTGCCCGACAGCGGCCTGTTCCTGGCCGACGGGGCCGGCGTGCGCCTGCTGACCCCGCTGCAGGAAGGCTGAGCGAGGCCACGCCTGGCGACGAACGCGCGGCCGGGCCGGCGTTACCGCCGGCCCGGAGCCATCGGGCCGGGCCGTCAGGGCTCCGCGCGGCGGCCCGCCGCGGCCTCCGCGCGTTCGCGGCGAGCCGCGCGCCGGCGGCGCCAGCGCCGCCCCCCCAGCAGCAGGAGCGCCAGCGCCGCCGCCGCGGCGCTGCCCAGCACCGCCATGCGCAGCGCCACGCCGTGCTGGAACGCCACCTCGCGGCCCTGGCCGTCGAGGGTGTAGGCGATCACGTAGTCGCCCAGCGGTCCCAGCCCCTCGCGTCCACCGGCCGCGATCACCACGTATTGCCGGCCGTCCACCGCGTACACCGAGGGCGTCGCCTGGCCGCCGGCCGGCAGCTTGGCGTCCCACAGCGTCCTGCCGGTGGCGCTGTCGAGCGCACGCAGGCGTGCGTCGGCGGACGCGCCGACGAAGGTCAGCCCGCCGGCGGTGGTCACGGCGCCGCCCAGCACCGGCAGCCCCACCTCCAGCGGCAGCCACGGCAGCACTTCCTCCAGCGTGCCCAGCGGGCGCTGCCAGGCGACCCGGCGCGTGCGCAGGTCCACCGCCACCAGCCGGCCCCAGGGCGGCCTGACGCACGGCGTGCCTTTGGACGAGGCCAGCAGGCCGCGGCGCATCCCGTAGCCGGTGCCGTCCATGCCGGTGAACTCCTGGCCCGGGAAGCGGCTGCGCGGGGTCCGGTCGAACTGCCCGCGCGGGATCAGCGCGACCTGCATCGGCAGGTCGGAGACCGGCACGATCGCCAGCTGGCGCTGCGGGTCCACCGAGATGCCGCCCCAGTTCACGCCGCCGGCCCAGCCCGGCAGCGCGATCGTGCCGCGCACGCTGGGCGGGGTGAAGATCCCCTCCGAGCGCAGCCCGGCGATCAGGCGTGCGCATTCGCGCCGTTCGCCGGGCGTCGGGCCCCAGGCGTCGGCGGCGGTCAGCGCCGCGCGGCGCGCCAGCCGCAGCGACGGCTCGGGCATCGGCTGGGTCGGCGCCAGGCGTTCGCCAGGCACGTCCGAGGCCGGCACCGGCGTCTCGGTGATCGGGAACACCGGATGGCCGTCGCGGCGGTCGAACGCGAACAGGAAGCCGGTCTTGGTCGCCTGCAGCACCACCTCGTGCGGGCCGTGCGCGGTCTGCACCGTGGTCAGCACCGGCTGCGAGGCCAGGTCGTAGTCCCACACGTCGTGGTGCACCAACTGCTGCGCCCAGACCCGGCGGCCGCTGTGCAGGTCCAGCGCGACCAGCGAGTCGGCGTCGCGGTTGTCGCCCAGGCGCTCGCCGCCGTAGTAGTCCGGGCTGGCCGAACCGGTCGGCACGTAGACCAGGCCCAGCGCCGGGTCGGCGGCCAGCGGCGCCCAGGCGTTGGCGGCGCCCACCGTGGCGGCCTGTGCCGGCCGCCAGCCACGCGCCGCGGCCGTGGCCGGGTCGCGCGGCACCGGGTCCCAGCGCCACAGCTCGCGCCCGCTGCGCGCGTCGTAGCCGCGCACCACGCCCTGTTCCAGCGCACTGGCGCGGTTGTCGCCGATCGAGCTGCCGACCACCAGCACGTCGCCGACGACCACCGGCGGCGAGGTGATCGCATAGTTGGACCAGGCGTCGCCCGGCGCATCGTGCAGGGCGATGCCGGCGCGCAGATCGACCGTGCCGGCGTTGCCGAAGCCGGCGCAGGGGCGCCCGTCGGCCGCGTCCAGCGCGATCAGGCGCGCGTCCAGGGTGCCCAGCAGGATGCGCGCGCGGCAGCGGCCCCTCCCGGGCTGCGGGTCGCGCCAGAAGCCGACCCCGCGCGAGGCCGGGTCGCTGTAGCGCCGGTCGCGTGCCACCCGGGCATCGAACGACCACAGCGCGTGCCCGCTGGCGGCATCCAGCGCGAAGGCCCGGCCGGTGCCGGTGCTCAGATACAGGCGCCCGTCCACCACCAGCGGATTGGCCTCGAAGCGGCGGCGCCCGGGATCCGGCAGGCCGGCGCCGAGCTCGCCGGTGCGGAACGACCAGGCGATCCGCAACCGGCCGACGTTGGCCGGCGTGATCTGCGCCAGCGGCGAATGCTGCCCGCCCCCGGGGGCGCCGCCGTACGCGGCCCAGTCCCCCGGCGCCGCGAGCGGGCTTCCCGTGGCCAGTGCCAGCAGCGCGCCGCAGGCCGCCGTCCTTCGCTTTCCGATCGTCATGCCGTGTCTCGCCTGAGGGAACCGGCCGCCACTGTGGACGCGGCCGGCCGCGGCGCGGCCGTCGAGGGGACGGGGGCGGGGGCGGCGGTGACCAGTGGCGGGCCTGCAGGGACGAACGCCGTCCGCCGCAGCGGCGGCAGGCACGGCGCGCGCAGCACCCGGACCCGGAAACGCACAACGCCCCGACCAGCGGGGCGTTGTGCGTACGACGGGGCGCCGGACTCAGCGCTTCATCGAACCGAAGAACTCGTCGTTGGACTTGGTGTTCTTCATCTTGTCCAGCAGGAACTCCATCGCGGCGATCTCGTCCATCGGGTGCAGCAGCTTGCGCAGGATCCAGATCTTCTGCAGCAGCTCCGGCTCGATCAGCAGGTCCTCGCGGCGGGTGCCCGAGCGGTTGATGTCGATCGCCGGGTAGACGCGCTTCTCGGCGATGCGGCGGTTCAGGTGCACTTCGCTGTTGCCGGTGCCCTTGAACTCCTCGTAGATCACCTCGTCCATCTTGCTGCCGGTGTCGACCAGCGCGGTGGCGATGATGGTCAGCGAGCCGCCTTCCTCGACGTTGCGGGCCGCGCCGAAGAAGCGCTTCGGGCGGTGCAGCGCGTTGGCGTCCACGCCGCCGCTGAGCACCTTGCCGGAGCTGGGCACGACGTTGTTGTAGGCGCGCGCCAGGCGGGTGATCGAATCGAGCAGGATCACCACGTCCTTCTTGTGCTCGACCAGGCGCTTGGCGCGCTCGATCACCATCTCGGCGACCTGCACGTGGCGCGCGGCCGGCTCGTCGAAGGTCGAGGAGATGACCTCGCCGCGCACGGTGCGCTGCATCTCGGTCACTTCCTCGGGGCGCTCGTCGATCAGCAGCACGATCAGGTGCACGTCCGGGTGGTTGGTGGTGATCGCGGTCGCCACCTGCTGCATCAGCATGGTCTTGCCGGCCTTAGGCGGCGACACGATCAGGGCGCGCTGGCCCTTGCCCTGCGGCGCCATCAGGTCGAGGATGCGCCCGGAGATGTCCTCGGACGAGCCGTTGCCGCGCTCCAGGGTGAAGCGCTTGCGCGGGAACAGCGGGGTCAGGTTCTCGAACAGGACCTTGTTCTTGCTCGCTTCCAGCGGCTCGCCGTTGATGGTGTCGACGATCGACAGCGCGAAGTAGCGCTCGCCGTCCTTCGGGAAGCGGATGCGGCCGGACAGGTGGTCGCCGGTGCGCAGGTTGAAGCGGCGGATCTGGCTGGGCGAGATGTAGGTATCGTCCGGGCCGGCCAGGTAGCTGGCCTCGGCCGCGCGCAGGAAGCCGAAGCCGTCGGGCAGGATCTCCAGCACGCCGTCGGCGGCGACGCCTTCGCCGTGGCGGGTCAGCACCTTCAGCAGCGCGAAGATCACGTCCTGCTTGCGGGCGCGGGCCACGCCTTCCTGGATGTTGAGCTGGTCGGCGATGTCGAGCAGCTTCTGCGCCGGCATCCGCTTCAGGTCGCTCAGCGAATAGGCCGGGAAGCCCTCGGGCACGGCCGGGTGCGGGCGCGGCACGAAGGGTTCGTTGGCGCCGTCGGCCGGCATGCCTTCGTTGCCGAAGCGGTCGCGGTTGCGGTCGCGGCGGTTGCGGAAGCGGTCGCGGCGGTTGTTGTTGCCCTGCTGGTTCTGGTTCTGGCCGCCCTGCGCGTTCGGATTGTTCGCGTTGGGGTTGTTGAAGCGCTGGCCATTCGGGTTGCCGCCATCACGCGGCTCGCCGTGGCCGTCGCCACCGCCGGCATCGCCCGAACCGGAATTCGGGTTCGGCGCGCTCGGCGCTGCGGTCTCGGCAGCGGCCGGAGCGGACGGCCGGGGGGCGGGCGCTTCGGGGGCGGGGCTGGCGGGCAGCGGCAGGTTGGGCTGCTGGCCGGCGCCGGTGTCGCCGCCCTCGGCTGCCGTCTTGGTCACGCGGGGCTTGCGCACGCGCTTTTCGACAGGAGCGTCGACGCTCCCGGTTTCGGAAGAAGTATTCTCGGACAAGTGCTTGATTCCTCGCTAAGAGATGCGAGCGCCCGGCAGGGCGAACTTTGGTTGGGGAAGTCTAGAAGGAGATTCTAGAGGGGTGCGGCGGCACGCGGACGCGGCCGGATGAACTGACACTAACATCGCGCCGCGCACGGGCGCAAGCGGCGCGGAGACCCCTGATTTAACTGCCAGGGCGGCAGCGGTGCCCCGTCCGTGGGACGGGGCGGAAACCCTCAGGCGACGGCGCCGCCCAGGGTCTTGTCGATCATCTGGGTCAGCTGGCCCTTGCCCACCGCCCCGATCTGGGTGGCCTGGACCTCGCCGTTCTTGAACAGCAGCAGCATCGGGATCGAGCGGACGTGGTACTTGATCGCCAGCGCCCGGTTCTGGTCCAGATTCACCTTGGCGACCTTGAGCCGGCCGTCGTAGGACTCGGCCAGGTCGTCCAGCACCGGCGAGATCATCTTGCAGGGGCCACACCATTCGGCCCAGAAATCCACCAGTACCGGCTGGTCCGACTGCAGCACCGCCTTCTCGAAGTCGGCTTCGCCAACATGCACAACCTTGTCGTTCACTTTGGTCTCCTGGAACCGATGGAAGCCGCCCGGAAGAGGGTGGCCGCCGCATTGCGGTAAACTGGGGCATTGCGCGGTGGAATCAAGAGCCTGTCCTGAAGCCGCGCTGTCCGGCGCAAGGGCCGCAGTTTGCGACGCTGCCGGAATCGATGCAAGGCCGCGCACCGGGCTGTCCGGGCGCCTCCACGAAGACGGAATGATGAGCGACAAACCGCTGACCGATTTGACTTTTTCCACGTTTGACCTGCACCCGACGCTGCTCGCCGGGCTGGAAGGGGCGGGCTTCACCCGATGCACGCCGATCCAGGCGCTGACCCTGCCGGTCGCGCTGGCCGGCCGCGACGTCGCCGGCCAGGCCCAGACCGGCACCGGCAAGACCCTGGCGTTCCTGGTGGCGGTGATCAACCGCCTGCTGATCCGGCCGGCCCTGGCCGACCGCAAGCCGGAGGACCCGCGCGCGCTGATCCTGGCCCCGACCCGCGAGCTGGCGATCCAGATCCACAAGGACGCGGTCAAGTTCGGCGCCGACCTGGGCCTGCGCTTCGCCCTGGTCTACGGCGGCGTGGACTACGACAAGCAGCGCGAACTGCTGCAGCAGGGCGTGGACGTGATCATCGCCACCCCCGGCCGCCTGATCGACTACGTCAAGCAGCACAAGGTGGTCTCGCTGCATGCCTGCGAGATCTGCGTGCTCGACGAGGCCGACCGCATGTTCGACCTGGGCTTCATCAAGGACATCCGCTTCCTGCTGCGGCGCATGCCCGAGCGCGGCACGCGCCAGACCCTGCTGTTCTCGGCCACCCTCAGCCACCGCGTGCTGGAGCTGGCCTACGAGCACATGAACGAGCCGGAGAAGCTGGTCGTCGAGACCGAGAGCATCACCGCCGCGCGCGTGCGCCAGCGCATCTACTTCCCCTCCGACGAGGAGAAGCTGACCCTGCTGCTGGGCCTGCTGTCGCGCAGCGAGGGCGCGCGCACCATGGTGTTCGTCAACACCAAGGCCTTCGTCGAGCGCGTGGCGCGCTCGCTGGAGCGCAACGGCTACAGGGTCGGCGTGCTCTCCGGCGACGTGCCGCAGAAGAAGCGCGAGACCCTGCTCAACCGCTTCCAGAAGGGCCAGCTCGAGATCCTGGTGGCCACCGACGTGGCCGCGCGCGGCCTGCACATCGACGGCGTCAAGTACGTCTACAACTACGACCTGCCGTTCGACGCCGAGGACTACGTGCACCGCATCGGCCGCACCGCGCGGTTGGGCGAGGAGGGCGACGCGATCAGCTTCGCCTGCGAGCGCTACGCGATGAGCCTGCCGGACATCGAGGCCTACATCGAGCAGAAGATCCCGGTCGAGCCGGTCACTTCCGAGCTGCTGGTGGCGCTGCCGCGCCCCGAGCGCGTGGCGGTGGCGGGCGAGGACGCCGGCGAGAACGAGAGCGTCGGCGAGATCTTCCGCGAGGCGCGCGAGCAGCGCGCCGCCGACGAGGAGCGCCGTGGCGGCGGCCGTGGCAAGCCCGGTGGCGCCGGGGCCGGCCGCGGCCCGCGCCGCGACGGGCCGGCGGGCGAACGCGGGGCCGATGGCCGTCCGCGCCGTCCGCGCAAGCCGCATCCGGAAGGCGAGGCGGTGGCCGCTGCGGCCGAGCCGCAGGCCCAGGACCCGGTGGCCGCGCCGCAGCCGGTCGCGCCGGTGGCCGCGGCCGTGCCGGGTGCCGGCTCGGTACCCGCCGGCGAGGGCGAGCGCGCGCCGCGCAAGCGTCGCCGTCGTCGCCACGGCCGTCCGGTCGAGGGCGCCGAGGGGGCGGAGACCGCCGTGGTCGACCCGCAGCAGGTTCCGGCTCCCGCCGTTGCCGCGCCGCGCAAGCCGACCCAGGTGCTCGCCAAGCCGGTGCGCGTGGCGCGCCCGGACCAGGCCTCGGGCAACGACTCGTTCCTGACCCGCATCGGGCGCAAGATCCGCTCGATGATGTCGGGCCAGTAACGCCGCCGCCGCCGTCGCTGTCGCCCTCACCCGGGCGGCGGCGCGGCGCGCCGAGACGCCGGCCCCGCGCCGCGGCGGCCGGCACGCCAGCCGGCCACGGCCACGGCCGCAGCGAGCCGAGGCGAGCAAGGTCGAGCACGCCTCCCTCGCCCGTCATTCCTTCCTTCTTTGCCGCTTTCGTCCTGCCCGCCGCGGTGGCGCTGCCGCGCGAGAGCGACCGGTTGCCGGCGGGCGGTCCATGCGGCCGGGCACTGCGCCGGCCGTGGCCCGAGAGGGCCGGCCCGGCGGCGGAGCGCCCGGTCCCGGGCCGGCGGATGTCGCGCCGGGCGGCGCATCGGCGGACGCGTCCGGCATAATCGCCGCATGACCGTCCTGCGTTTCGACAATGTCAGCAAGCAGTACGCCGGGGGCCACCAGGCGCTGACCGATGTCAGCTTCGAGGTGGCCGAAGGCGAGATGCTGTTCGTCACCGGCCACTCCGGTGCCGGCAAGAGCACGCTGCTCAAGCTGATCCACCTCAGCGAGCGCCCCAGCCGGGGCGCGGTGATCTTCGGCGAGCGCAACCTGCTCAAGGTGCGCGGCGGCCGGGTGGCGCTGCACCGGCGCGAGGTGGGCGCGGTCTACCAGGACCACCGCCTGCTCACCGACCGCAGCATCGCCGAGAACGTGGCGCTGCCGCTGATCCTGCGCGGCACCCGCCGCGGCGAGATCGGCAAGCGCGTGCGCTCGGCGCTGGAGCGCATCGGCCTGGCCCACCGCGAGAAGGCGCTGCCGTCGCAGCTGTCGGCCGGCGAGCAGCAGCGCGTGGGCATCGCCCGTGCCATCGTCGGCGAGCCGCGGCTGCTGGTGGCCGACGAGCCCACCGGCAACCTCGACCCCACGCTGGCGGCCGAGATCATGCAGCTGTTCGCCGAACTGCCGGCGCGCGGCACCAGCGTGCTGGTGGTCAGCCACGACCTGGCCCTGCTCAAGCAGATGCGCCGGCGCGTGCTGATCCTGGACCATGGTCGCCTGGTCGACGACATCTCGCCGCAGGACCTCGCCGAATGAGCAAGCCCGCACCGTCCCTGTCCCAGGCCGCCACCGCCTCGCCCTCGCGCCTGGGGGTGTGGTTCGACCATCACCTCCACAGCGTGGTCTTCAGCCTGGGCCGGGTCCTGCGCAAGCCGTGGGCGACGCTGCTCACCATCGTGGTGATGGCGCTGGCGCTGGCGTTGCCGCTGGGCCTGTCGATCGCGCTGGACAACCTCAAGCACCTGGCCGGCAGCGTGCAGCAGTCGCGCGAGATCAACCTGTTCCTCAAGACCGAACTCGACGCCGGCGGCGCCGCCGCGTTGGCCGGGCAGCTGCGCGCACGCGCGGACGTGGCCGGGGTGGCGCTGCGCACGCCCGATCAGGGCCTGGCGGAGCTGCGCGAGAGCGCCAGGCTCGACGAGGCGATCGGCGCCCTGGGCGAGAACCCGCTGCCGACCCTGCTGGTCGTCACTCCCGCCGCCGACGGCGACGACGCCGCCCTGGCGCAGGTGCTGCAGGCGCTGCCGCAGGCCGACCTGGTGCAGCACGATGCGCTGTGGCGCCAGCGCCTGGACGGCTGGCTGCGCTTCGGCGAGCGCCTGGTGCAGGTGCTGTCGGCGCTGCTGGGCGCCGGCGCGGTGCTGGTGGTCGGCAACACCGTGCGCCTGGACATCCAGTCGCGGCGCGAGGAGATCGGGGTGCTGCAACTGCTGGGCGCCAGCGACGGTTTCATCCGGCGGCCCTTCCTCTACCTCGGCGCGTGGTACGGGCTGGGGGCCGGCGTGGTCGCGCTGGGGCTGATCGCGGCCTCGGGGCTGGCCCTGCGCACGCCGCTGGCGGCGCTGGCCGACAGCTATGGCAGCCGCTTCGCCCTGCACGGGCTGGACCCGCTGCACGCCGGCCTGGTGCTGGTGGGCACCGGCGTGCTCGGCTGGCTCGGCGCGTGGCTGGTCACCGGGCATTTCCTGCGCCAGACCCGCCCGACCCAGACCTGATCCCGGCATGCGTCCCCCGGACCTCAAGCACGTGATCAGCGACGCGCCCCGCATCATGGTGGTGGACGGGTCGCGGCTGGTCCGCAAGCTGATCGCCGACGTGCTGCAGCGCGAGCTGGCCGCGGTGGACGTGGTCGGCTGCGCGAGCATCGCCGAGGCGCGGCTGGCGCTCGAGGCCGGCGCGGTGGACCTGGTGACGACCTCGCTGTCGCTGCCCGACGGCGACGGCCTGGCGCTGGCGCGCAGCGTGCGCGAGGCCGCCGGCCAGGCCTACGTGCCGGTGATCGTGGTCTCCGGCGACGCCCAGCAGCACCTGGTCGAGCGCCGCTTCACCGAGGACGTCACCGACTACTTCGACAAGGCGCTCGGCCACGAGGCGCTGGCCACCTTCATTCGCGGCTACGTGCAGCCCGCGCCGGTGGCCGGTGCCACCGTGCTCTACGTCGAGGACAGCCGGGTGGTGGCCGAGGCGACCAAGCGCATGCTCGAGCGCCAGGGGCTGAAGGTGGTGCACGTGCTGACCGCCGAGGACGCGTTCGCGCTGATGACCGCCGAGTCGCTGGGCCGCACCGGCCGCCGCATCGACCTGGTGCTGACCGACGTCACCCTGAAGGGCGAGCTCAACGGCCGCGACGTGGTGCAGCGCATCCGCGTCGACTTCGCCTACGGCAAGCGCCGCCTGCCGGTGCTGGTGATGACCGGCGACACCAATCCCCGCAACCAGTCCGAGCTGCTGCGCGCCGGCGCCAACGACCTGGTGCAGAAACCGATAGAGGAGCGTCTTCTGGTGACCAAGGTCATGTTCCAGCTGCGGCTGGCCCGGCTGGACGACCCGGCGGTGGCGCCATGAGCGCCGACGGCGAGGCCCGCATCCAGCTGGAACCGTCGTGGAAGGCGCGCGTCGGCGACTGGCTGCTGCGCCCGGACATGCAGGCGCTGTCGGCCTTCCTGCGCCAGCGCAAGGCCGCCGGCGCGCGCATCTTCCCGCCGGGCCCGCAGATCTTCGCCGCGTTCGACGCCACCCCGTTCGAGCAGGTCAAGGTCGTCATCCTCGGCCAGGACCCGTACCACGGCGCCGGCCAGGCGCACGGGCTGTGCTTCTCGGTGCAGCCCGGCGTGCCGGTGCCGCCGTCGCTGCTGAACATCTACAAGGAAATCGAGGACGACCTGCACCTGCCGAGGCCGGACCACGGCTGCCTGCTGCCGTGGGCGCAGCGCGGCGTGCTGCTGCTCAACGCGGTGCTGACGGTGGAGGAGGGCCGGGCCGGCGCCCACCAGGGCAAGGGCTGGGAAGGTTTCACCGACCACGTGGTCGACACCCTCAACCGCGAGCGCGAGGGGCTGGTGTTCCTGTTGTGGGGCAGCTACGCCCAGGCCAAGGGCAAGGTCATCGACACCTCGCGCCATCGGGTGCTGAAGGCACCGCATCCCTCGCCGCTGTCCGCGCACCGGGGCTTCCTGGGGTGCCGGCACTTCTCCACCGCCAACGAGTACCTGGCCCGGCGCGGGCTGGGCGCGATCGACTGGCGGCTGCCCCCGCGCAGCGCGCTGCAGGCCTCGCTCACCGGGGGCTGAACGCCCTCGCCCGGACAGGGGGCGGGGTGGGTTTTCGTCACGGACGAGCGGCGGGCGCGGTGGTAGCGTGGCTCCTCGAATCCACCCGCTTGCCTGTGGAACGTACAGGTCAAGGGGTGGCTAAGCGTTGCATGAATGGAACGCTGGAACTTTTTCTGTACCGAGCAGTCCAATTGCGTGACTGCTAAGATGAGGCCCTATGAGCCAGACCACCTCGACTGCCCTTGTGGCAAACAATCTTCCGCTCCCCAGTGCGCTCGGTTCGCTGGACGCCTACATCGGTGCCGTGCACCAGATCCCGGTGCTGTCGGTCGATGAGGAACAGAACCTGGCGCGCCGCTTCCGCGACCATGAAGACCTGGACGCGGCGCGCGAACTGGTGCATTCCCATCTGCGCTTCGTGGTGCACGTGGCCCGCGGCTACAACGGCTACGGCCTGCCGCTGGGCGACCTGATCCAGGAGGGCAACATCGGCCTGATGAAGGCGGTCAAGCGCTTCGACCCGGAGATGGGCGTGCGCCTGGTCAGCTTCGCGGTGCACTGGATCCGTGCCGAGATGCACGAGTTCATCCTGAAGAACTGGCGCATCGTCAAGGTCGCCACGACCAAGGCGCAGCGCAAGCTGTTCTTCAACCTGCGCAAGTCCAAGACCCGCCTGGGCTGGCTCAACGCCGCCGAAGTCACCGCCGTCGCCAAGGACCTGAACGTGTCCGAGCGCGAGGTGATGGAGATGGAGTCGCGCCTGTCCGGCCGCGACATCGGCTTCGACGCGCCGTCCGACGAGGACGACGACCACGCGCCGCCGTCGCCGGTGAGCTACCTGGTCGCCAACGACGAGGACCCGTCGCAGGTCTACGAGCGCAGCGACAGCGAGGACAACCAGCTGCAGCTGCTGCGCGAGGGCCTGGCCGGCCTGGACCAGCGCTCGCGCGACATCGTGCGCCGCCGCTGGCTGGATTCGGAGTCGAAGGTGACGCTGCAGGAGCTCGCCGACGAGTACGGCGTGTCGGCCGAGCGCATCCGCCAGATCGAGGCGAACGCGCTGAAGAAGATGAAGGCGCTGTTCGTCGCCTGAGCGGGACCGCCGGCCCCGCCACGCGGGGGGCGGCAACTGCAACGAGGGGCCCGGTTCGCCGGGCCTTTCGCGTTTCCGGGCGCGGCGTTGCGCGGACCCCGCCCCGGGCCCACCGGCGCGGGTTCGGCCGCCGGCCGGTCAGGGTTCCGGCGGACGCGCCACCGGCAGGTGCCAGCCGTAGCGGATCGCCATGAAGCGCAGGCCGAAGCACACCAGCGCACCGCCGGCCAGGGCCCAGGGCTGCGGCAGCGCGAGCACGTGGCCGACCGCGACGATGCCGCCGCCCAGCAGCGCGGCCACCGCGTACAGCTCGGCCTGCAGCACCACCGGCGTACGTGCCACCAGCAGGTCGCGCACGATGCCGCCGCCGATGCCGCTGAGCATGCCGAGCAGGGTCGCGCTCAGCGGCGACAGGCCGAAGTCCAGCGCCTTGCTGGTGCCGTAGACCGCGAACAGCGCCAGCCCGGCGGCATCGAAGATCTGCACCGGGTTGCGCAGGCGCTCCAGCTGCGGGTGCCAGTAGAAGCCGACCACGCCGGCCAGGCACGCGGTGACCAGGTAGCGCGCCTGGGCCAGGGCGGCCGGCGGGGTGGCGCCGATCAGCACGTCGCGGATGATGCCGCCGGACACCGCCGCCGCGCAGGCCAGCACCAGCACCCCGAACAGGTCCAGGCGGTGGCGCACCGCGACGGTCGCGCCGCTGAGCGCGGACACGAAGGTGCCGACGAGGTCGAGCAGCAGCAGGAAGGTCGCCAAGGCGGGAGCACGCTACGCAGGGCGGCGTAGCATCGCAGCCCGCCCCGGCGGCTGTCACTCCCGCGCGGGCGGGTCGCGCTGCGGACGGCCGAAGATGATGCGCGCGGCCCGCTGGTAGCTCCAGTACGCCATCGCCCAGTTCACCAGCACCACGAAGCGGTTGCGGAAGCCGATCAGGAAGAACACGTGCGCGGCCAGCCAGAACCACCAGGCCAGCAGGCCGGACAGCTTGAGCCGGCCGACATGCACGATCGCGGCCATGCGGCCGATCGTGGCGAGGTTGCCGTAGTCCTCGTAGCGGAACGCCGGCAGCGGCTGCCCGGCCACGCGCGCGCGCACCGCGGCGGCGATGTGCCGGCCCATCTGCTTGGCGGCCGGCGCCACCCCGGGCACCGGGCGGCCGTCCTGCTGCAGCGAGGCCAGGTCGCCGCCGACGAAGATCTCCGGATGGCCGGGCACGGTCAGGTCGGGGGCCACCTGCACGCGGCCGGCACGGTCCAGCGGCACGTCCAGCGCGCGCGCCAGCGGCGAGGCGGCCACGCCGGCCGCCCACACCACGGTGCGCGCCGGCACGAAGGTCTCGCCGAGCCGGTAGCCGGCCTCGTCGATGTGCGTCACCGGGGTGCCGGTGTGGACCTCCACGCCCAGTTTCTCGAGCTGGCGCTCGGCCTTGGCGGTGAGATCCGGCGGGAACGAGGGCAGCACCCGCGGGCCGGCCTCGACCAGGCGCACCTTGGCCTCGCGCGGGTCGATGTGGCGGAACTCGTCCTTGAGGGTGTGGCGGGCAATCTCGGACAGCGTGCCGGCCAGCTCGACCCCGGTCGGGCCGCCGCCGACGATGGCGAAGCTCAGCCAGGCCGCGCGCGCGGCCGGGTCGGTCTCGGCCTCGGCGCGCTCGAACGCCATCAGCAGCTTGCGCCGCAGCAGCAGTGCGTCGTCCAGGGTCTTCAGGCCGGGCGCGTGCTCGGCCCACTGGTCGTTGCCGAAGTAGGCATGGGTGGCGCCGGTGGCCAGCAGCAGGCTGTCGTAGCCGAAGCGGCGGCCGTCGGCCAGGCGCACCTCGCGCTGCGCGGCGGCGATGTCCACCACCTCGCCCAGCTGCACCTCGACGTTGCGCTGCCGGCGCAGGATGTGCCGCAGCGGCGCGGCGATGTCCGGTGCCGACAACCCGGCGGTGGCGACCTGGTACAGCAGCGGCTGGAACAGGTGGTGGTTGTGGCGGTCGATCAGGGTGATGCGGACGCTGTCCAGGTCCAGCGCGCGGGTGGCCCAGAGGCCGGCGAAGCCGCCGCCGACGACGACCAGGTGATGCGGTCTTGTGCTCATGAGGGGTGGGGGAGTGGGGGGGGACGGCTGTCGCCGCCGCAACCAGGCCTCCGCCGCGCGGGGCGGCGGAGACGTGCGGGGCCGGATCGGCGCGGCCGATCCGACGATGGCGATCGCGGCGCTGGCAGCGCCGGGCGAAACCTCGGACATGCCGCGATTCTGGCATGACGGCGGCAACCGGCGATGAGCGGGGCCGGCCGTTGCCTGCACCCGGGCAACGGCCGGCGTGACTCAGAACCGGTAGGTCAGGCCCATGTAGGCAATGCGGCCGGCGTAGGTGTTGGAGTAGAGCCGGGCCTCGGTGTCGTTGCCCAGGTGCATGCGCTGTTCCTCCTTGGTGAGGTTCAGGATCGACGCGGTCAGGCTCAGGTCCGGGGTGAAGTTGTACGCCGCGTTCAGGTCGATCTGCTGGTACGGCTCCTGGTACACGTTCAGGCCCTGCACCAGGCCGTCCACCACCTCGCCGCGGCGGTTGTACGAGGCGCGCAGCAGCAGCTTGTCGGTTTCGTAGAACACGGTGACGTTGGCCTGGTTTCTGGCGCTGCCCACCAGCGGCGACTTGCCGAGGTCGGTGCCGTCCTCCAGGGTGATCGCCGCTTCGTTGGTCCGGTTGTAGGTGTAGTTGAACTGGAAGCCGAGGCCGAAGGACAGGGTGTGCTGCGCGTAGAACTCCACGCCCTCGGAGGTCGCGTCGCGGCCGCCGGCGCTGGTCGAATAGTTCTGCACCTCCACGTTCTCGCCGCCGATGTCCAGCAGCGTGTTCGTCACCACCGGGACCGAGAAGTTGCTGACGTCCTTGCGGAACACGTCCAGGCCCACCACCGAGCCCGGGCGGAAATACCATTCCACGCTCACGTCGTACTGGGTGGCCTTGTACGGCTCGAGCTTCTTGTTGCTGCCCGAGCCATACCAGCCGACCTGGTTGGCGCCGCCGGCGACGCGGCGGTCGTTGACGTATTCCTGGCTGTAGTACGACAGGCGCCCGGGGGCGGCGATGTCGTTGTAGCTCGGCCGCGCGATCACCTTGGACGCGGCGCCGCGCAGCAGCAGGTTCTCGCCCAGGTCGTAGGCGATGTTCAGGCTCGGCAGCACGTCGAGGTAGGAGCGGTCGAGCGCGCTGACCACGTAGGAGGCGGTATGCGCGGTGGCGTCCGGGTCGCTGGTGTCGTCCGGCAGCTTGGTGAAGCCGCTCTCGCAGACGTAGCCGGCAAGCACGTTGCCGGGCGTGCACGCCAGCGGGTTGCCGTCGGCGCCGTCGAGGAAATAATCGTTGTAGTAGTCGACCTGGTCGGTCGAGTCGGCGTGCTGCCGGGTGCTCACCAGGCGCACGCCGACGTTGCCGCGCAGGCGCTCGGTCCGGAAGTTGGCCTGCAGGTAGGCCGAGTAGATCTTCTCGCCCACGTTGTAGACGAAGTTGTCCTCCTGCCGGGTCTGCATCGGCCCGTAGGTCTGATTCAGATGGGCGACGTAGGCCGGATAGTTGATCGCCGGGAACGCGCTGGTGGTGAAGCCGCCCTCGATGTCGTCGAGCGACTGCGGGTACAGGAACTGCGTCAGGAACGTGGTCGCGTCGGGATCGCAGTTCTGGTAGCGGTTGGCGTAGACGCCGGGATCGGTGCCCTGGCAGACCCAGTAGTTGTTGCCGGTGCTGCGGCGGGTGCCACCGTCGCGGTACTTCAGCCCGAACTGCAGCGAGTCCAGCCAGCCCGCGTCGTTGTGCCAGGTGAGATCGACCTGGCCATATTTCTGCCAGGTGCTGTTGCGGGTCCAGGACGAGTCGGTGGAACCGATGTCGACCTCGGCGATGCCGTTGAGCAGGTTCTGCATCAGTTCCGGCGAGAATGCCATCGACGGCGTGCCGGTCAGGTCCCAGGCACTGTAGGCGTTGCCGGGGACGTACTGGCCATCGGCGCTGACGCGCGGCTTGGCCGACATGCGCAGCGCCATCGAGGGACCGCCCTTGGCCCAGGTGCGGCCGCCCTTGAAGGTGGCGTCCAGCGATTCGCCGCGCCATTCGGCTTGGAAGTCGGCGGTCTGCGACAGCGCCTTCTCGATGTTGTACTGGCCGGTGAGCTGCGGGGTCGGCACCGTGCAGTCGTCCGGGCCGAAGCCGCCGGTGTTGGCAAGCCCGCCGGCCGCGGCTTCCTGCTCGCTGCAGTAGTACGTCTTGCCCGGATGCAGCCGGTACTGCGCGCCGGTGGCGATGGTGCCGCTGGGATCCAGGGTCAGCCCGTCGAGCAGGCGGCCGCCGGGCCAGTTGCCGTCGCCGGAGTAGCGGGCCAGATTCCATTCCGGAATCTTCAGCAGGTTGTTGGAGTAATTGTCCGACAGGTCGAAGCGGAAATAGTTCGCGGTCAGCGTCAGGTTGTCGCTCGGCTTGAACTGCAGGGTCACCTGGCCGCCCTTGCGCTCGCGCTCCTCGTCCTTGATGCCGAAGTTGACCGAGGTCGGCATCATGAAGTCGGTGTAGTAGCGGCCGCTCTGGTCGTAGAAGCCGGATTCGCCCCACCAGTAGGCGTTCATTCCGGAGGGATTGCCGTTGACGTCGGTCGCCGGGTGCGCGGCGTAGTCGTCGCCGTACCACTGCCAGTCCTCGGTGGTGGCCGACATGCCGCGCGTGGTGCGCTTCTGCTGGGTGTAGCCGACGAAGACGCCGAAGCGGTCGTCCTTGTCGTGCCAGGCATACGAGCCGGAGAACTGACCGTCGGTCTTGCGGGTGGTGTCGGCCCAGGTGCCCTCGGCCGAGACGAAGCCGCTGTTGGCTTCCATCTCCAGCGGGCGCCGGGTATGCAGGATCACCGTGCCGCCGATCCCGCCTTCGTCCAGCCGCGCCTCCGGCGACTTGAACAGTTCGGCGCTGGACAGCATGTTCGACGGCAGCAGCATGTAGTTGAACGAGCGCGAGGGGTCGCCGTCGGCCTCGGCCGTGGCGATGTAGTTGCCGTTCAATTCGGTCAGGGTCAGCTCCGACGACAGGCCGCGCACGCTGACGTTCTTGCCCTCGCCGCCGTCGCGGCTGACGATCACGCCCGGCACGCGCTGCAGCGCGTCGGCCACGTTCTTGTCGGGGAACTTGCCGACATCCTCGGCGTTGACGACGTCGACGATCGCGTTGGCATCGCGTTTCTGGTCCAGGCTCTTCTCGATCGCGTAGCGGTAGCCGGTGACGTTGACGCTGTCGAGCGTGGTGGCCTCGGTGGACGCCGGTGCCTCGGCGGGTGCGGACGTGGCGGAGGCCTGCTGCGCGGAGGCGCCGGCGGGCAGCATCGCGACGGCGACCAGGGCGGCGGCGATGGCCGCGGACAACGTATCGCGGCCAGGCGCGCGGGGTTCGTGCTTCATTTCAATCTCCCTCTCCAAGGATTGAATCGCTAGCGGTGATGCAGGATTTGAATCGATCCACTCGGGCGGGTTCACGTCCCGCCCGAAGTGTTCCCCGTGGCGGCACCGGACTGGCGAGCATCGCGCCGCTGGCGGGACCCCACAAACGCGTCCCCGGATTTGGATCGATCTAAATACGGGCGGCGGATTTTTAGCACGGCGCGTCACCGGGTGCATGCTGCTGCGCAATATCGCGGGTGGTGGCACTTGGGTGCCGGGAATGGGGAATGGGGAATTGGGAATGGGGAAGCGGGAAGCGGTAGGGAGAGCGGGAGCCAGGGGACACAGGGCGGCAGAGGCAGAGCAGGAACGAAGCAGGGGCAGGAGCAGGAGCAGAGGCAAGGGCAAGGGCAAGGGCAAGGGCAAGGGCAAGGGCAAGGGCAAGGGCAAGGGCAGGGGCAGGGGCAGGGGCAGGGGCAGGGGCAGGGGCAGGGGCAGGGGCAGGGGCAGGGGCAGGGGCAAGGGCAAGGGCAAGGGCAAGGGCAAGGGCAAGGAGCAACGGAGGCGGGAGCAGCAGAGGCAGGAGCAGGAGCAGGAGCCAGAGGCTAGGCAAAGCAAAGCGGATATTTCTGCCTGCCTGCCTGCCTGCCTGCCTGCCTCCCTGCCTGCCTGCGGAAGGAAGGCCAGCGTCAGGGGCAGGTCGAGGATTCAGGGCAAGGGTTCAGGGCACGGATCAGCGAGCCGGCCCCACGGCTCCCTGTGGCCCCGATGCTGCGCCGCAAAATGCGGCATTCCGACCGGCCGTGCTTTACTTGGATCGATCTAAATGAGCCACCGCGCCGCCGTGGCGCCGCATTTCGGGCGCCGAGTTGCATGTCCAAATGGGGTCGTGCGTCCACGCCGCCGCCTTCGGCAGGCCGTGCATCGCGGTGCTCATTGCGGTTCCCCGCCCGCCGCCCCGACATCGACCCAGGACCCACCGCATGCGCCGATCGCCGTCTGCCCGCTTCCTCCGCTCCTGCCGCCGCCCGCTGGCGTGGGCCGCCTGTGTGCTGGCGTTGTCGTCGGCTCCGTTGCTGGCGGCCGCCGCGCCCGCGCTCGAGCGCGAGGTCAACACCTTCATCGGCAGCAAGGACGACGGCAACACCTTCCCCGGGGCGTCGGCGCCGTTCGGCCTGATCCAGGTCAGCCCGATCGGCAGCCACTACGCCGGCTGGCGCTACGACGACGACAAGATCCGCGGCTTCGGGCATTCCTTCCTCTCCGGCGCCGGCTGCTGGGAACAGGGCGGGCAGGTGTCGGTGCTGCCGGTGACCGGCAGCATCGGCCCCGGCGGCGATTTCGACACGGCCGACCCCAAGCGCTTCGACCACACCCGCTACGCCTCGGCCTACAGCCACGACGGCGAGGTGGGGCAGGCCGGCTACTACAGGGTGCGGTTGACCGACTACGGCGGCATCGATGTCGAGGCCAGTGCGCGCACCCGCGCCGCGGTCGAGCGCTATACCTTCGGTGCCGGCCAGGCGCTGGGCCAGGTGCTGGTCAACGTCGGCCAGGCCAACCAGCGGCATACCGTGATCGGCAGCGTGGTCGAGGTGGTCGGCGACCGCGCGGTGGAGGGCAAGCTGGTGACCAAGAGCTTCTGCGGCGGCCACCAGTACACCACCTGGTTCCGCATCGAGTTCGATCGCCCGTTCAAGGCGTTCGGCACCTGGGGCGAGGACGGCGGCCTGCCGGGCACGCGCCACAGCATGCAGGGCGAACTCGATCCCAACGGCGCCTGGCTCAGCTTCGACCTCGCCGACGGCCGCGCGGTGACCGCCACCAGCGCGATCTCGCATGTCGATGCCGAGGGCGCGCGCAACAACCTGCGGACCGACGGCATGCAGGACGGCCGGCTGCTCGGCTTCGAACGCATGCGCGCGCTGGCGCAGCGGCAATGGCGCACGCAGCTGGAAGGCGTCAAGGTCGAGGGCGGCAGCGCCGACGACCGCACGGTGCTGTACACCGCGCTGTACCACGCGCTGCTGCAGCCGCTGACCGGCAGCGACGCCGACGGCCGCTACCGCGGCTACGACGACGCCCTGCACCGCGCCGACGGCTGGACCTACTACGAGTACTTCTCGCTGTGGGACACCTACCGCTCGCAGAACCAGTGGCTGGCCCTGACCCAGCCGCAGGTCGCGCGCGACATCGCCCGCAGCGTGCTGGCGATCGAGGCGCAGGGCGGCTGGCTGCCGCGCTGGGGCTATGCCAACTTCGAGACCAATGTCATGACCGGCGACCCGGTCACGCCGTTCCTGGTCGACCTGTGGCGCTTCGGCGCCCTGGCCGGGCGCGAGGCCGAGGCCTGGGCCGCGCTGCGCCGCAACGCCTTCGGCATGCCGCCGCTCAACTCCCGCCATGCCGGCCGCTCCGGCAACGCGACCTATCTGGCCGACGGCTACGTAGCCTACGACCGCGCCTACCCGTCCAAGGGCATGGATGTCGATCCGCATCACGGCGGATCGGCCACGCTGGAATACGCGCTGGCCGACTGCGCGCTGGCGCAGATGGCCGAGGGCCTGGGCCATGCCGACGACGCGGCGCGGCTGCGCACCCGCGGGCGCAACTGGCGCATGGTGTGGGACCCGCAGGTCCAGGATGCCGACACCGGCTTCAGCGGCTTCCCGCGGCCGCGCACCGAGGGCGGGCAGTGGTACCTGCCGGCCGATGGCCACTACAGCCCGCGTTCGCAGCACGGCTTCCACGAGGGCACGGCCTGGCAGTACCAGTGGCTGGTGCAGCAGGACGTGCCGGGGCTGGTCGAGGCGATGCACGGGCGCGAGCAGGCCGCGCGCCGGCTGGATGCGTTCTTCGCCTACGACGCGCTGCTGCAGGCGCCGTTGACCGCGGCCCGCAAGGCGTGGGTGGTCGGCCCCTACAGCTACTACAACCAGTACCGCTACAACCCCAACAACGAGCCCGACCTGCACGCGCCATGGATGTACACGCTGATCGGCCAGCCGTGGAAGACCGCCACCGTGGTGCGCGCCGCGCAGCAGCTGTTCACCAACGCGCCTAACGGCGTCACCGGCAACGACGACCTCGGCACGATGTCGGCCTGGTACCTGTTCAGTGCGCTCGGCCTGTATCCGGCGGTGCCGGGCAGCGGCCAGTTCCTGCTGCATGCGCCGCGCTTCGCCCGCGCCGAGGTCGCGCTCGGCAACGGCCGCACGCTGCGGCTGCAGGCCCCCGGCGCGGACGGGCGGCGCCTGCAGTACATCCAGCGCGTGCAGGTCGATGGCCAGCCGCAACGGGCGGTGTGGCTGGACTGGCCGCGGCTGCAGCAGGGTCCGAGCGTGCGCTTCGAGCTGGGGGCGCAGGCACCGGAGCAGGGCTGGGGCACCGCACTGGCCGACCTGCCGGCGTCCTACTGCGCCGCGCCCGGCAGCGCGCTGCAGTGAGCACGGGCCGGGCTCAGTAGAGGTCCACCGGGTCCACGTCCAGCGACCAGCGCACGCGGCGCGCCTGCGGCAGCGCGTGGATGGCCGCGATCAGGGCGTCCAGCAGTGGGTGCAGGGCCGCGCGCTGGGCCGTCGACAGCAGCAGTTGCGCGCGCTGGAAGCCGGCGCGGCGCGGCATCGGCGCCGGCATCGGGCCGTAGCATTCGACCGGGCGGTCGCCGGCGGCGTGCTCGCGCACCGCGCCGAGGAACTGGTGGGCCGCGGCGATGTCCTTGGCCTCGGCGCGGAACATCGCGAGGTGCGCGAACGGCGGGAAGCCGGCCGCCTCGCGCTGCTGCAGCTCGGCGTGGGCGAAGGCGTGGTAGCCGCCGTTGACCAGGGTGTGCAGCAGCGGGTTCTCGGGGTGGTGGGTCTGCAGCCAGACCTCGCCGGGACGCGCGGCGCGGCCGGCGCGGCCGGCGACCTGGATCAGCTGCTGCGCCAGCTTCTCGCCGGCGCGGAAATCGGCCGAGAACAGGCCTTCGTCGATGCCGACCACGACCACCATCGTCAGCATCGGCAGGTCGTGGCCCTTGGCCAGGATCTGGGTACCGACCAGGATCCCGGCGGCGTCGCCGAGGCGGGCGAGCTGGGTCTCCAGCGCATCGCGGCGCTGGGTGGTGCCGCGGTCGATGCGCACCACCGGGTGGTCCGGGAAGGTGGCCACCAGGCGCTCCTCGAGCCGCTCGGTGCCGATGCCCTGCGGCTGCAGCGCCAGGCTGCCGCAGTCCGGGCAGGCCAGCGGGACCGGCTGGCGCGCACCGCAGTGGTGGCACTGCAGGCGCCGGCCGCCGGCATGTACCGTCATCGGGGTCTGATGCAGCGGCGTGCTGCAGCGGTGGCAGGCGGCGGTCCAGCCGCAGTCGTGGCACAGCAGCACCGGCGCGTAGCCGCGGCGGTTCTTGAACACCAGCACCTGCTCGCCGCGTCCGAGCGCGGCCTCGATGCCCGCCAGCACCTCCGGCGACAGGCCATCCTTGAGCGGGCGCTTGCGCACGTCGAGCACCCGCACCCGCGGCGGCCGTGCCTCGCCGGCGCGGCGTGACAGCCGCAGGTGCTGGTAGCGGCCGCCCTGGGCGTTGTGCAGCGACTCCAGCGACGGCGTGGCGCTGCCCAGGATCACCGGCACGTCCAGCGCCTTGCCGCGCACCAGCGCGAAGTCGCGGGCGTGGTAGCGGATGCCGTCCTGCTGCTTGTAGCTGCCGTCGTGCTCCTCGTCGACCACGATCAGGCCGGCCTGCGGCAGCGGCGTGAACACCGCCGAGCGCGTGCCGACCACCAGCCGCGCCTCGCCGCGCCACGCCGCGGCCCAGACCCGCGCGCGCTCGCCGTCGGCCAGCCCGGAGTGCAGCGCATGCACCGGTACCCCGAGGCGGGCGCGGAAGCGGCCCAGGGTCTGCGGGGTCAACCCGATCTCCGGCACCAGCACCAGCGCCTGCCGGCCCTGCGCCAGGCAGTGCGCGATCGCCTGCAGGTAGACCTCGGTCTTGCCGCTGCCGGTGACGCCGTCCAGCAGGAAGGTGCCGAAGCCGGTATTGGCGGTGACGGCCTCCACCGCCCCGCGCTGCTCGTCGTTCAGCGGCGGCCCTTCGCCCAGCCCGCCGCCGGAGGTCGCCGGCGCCACCGCGACGCGCTCGGCGTAGCCCCGCTTGTCCAGGTTGCGCGCCGCCTCGCGCCAGCGTTCCATGCCGGACTCGAGGCGGTCCTCGTCGACCGGGCCGTCGGCCAGCAGCGCGGCCAGCCGGGCCGGCCGGGTGCCGCCGCGCAGCCCGGTCGCCCCGGTCCGGCCGGCTTCGGTCAGCTGCCAGGCCCAGGCGTGGGTGTCCGGCAACGGCTCGCCGCGGCGCAGCGGGGCCGGCAGCGCGGTGGCGAGCACCTCGCCCAGCGGCGCGTGGGTGTAGCGCGCCAGCCAGTGTAGCGAGCGCGCCAGCTCGCCCGCCAGCAGCGGCTGCGGGTCGGCCCAGGCCAGCGCCGCGCGCAGGCCGTCCGGATCGGCCTCGCCCGGCTCGACCACCACGCCGACCAGTTCGCGCGAGCCGAACGGCACGCGCACGCGGCAGCCCACCGGTTCGGCCGGGGCGGCCCCGGGAGGCGGCAGGTAGTCGAACAGCCGAGGCAGCGGAACGGGCAGGGCGACGCGCAGCGTCGGCAGGCAAGCGGGCATCGCCACAGTCTAGCGGGCGGGCCCCACGCCCGCCGAGCCGGGTCTACGGCGACGTCCTGTGCCGGCACGGGAAGGCCGTTCCGGCCGCCCGTCACTTGGCCGTCATTTCTGTGACCCGGGTGATAAATGGCGCGTAAACCCATGCCGTGGCTGGAGAAACACGCTTATCCACACAGCCTGTGGATAAGGCTGTGGGTTTCCGCTGTGCTCCACGCCGTGAAGGTGGATTCACTAGCGTTCGGCCCGACTTGGACAAAAATTAGCCAAAGCCGCAAAATCCATATGGAACATGGACTTAGCCGTGAAACACAGTTGCAACACAGGAAAATCGGGTGTTGACAGCCGCGGCCGGATCGGCATCTGTCCCGCTGTGCACAACCTCTCGTGGCGGCGAGCCCAGCAATGGCGGCAGGGAGCGACTGAGGGGGCGGCTGTCAAGGGATCGGATTGGCGCGGTCCCCCGTTATCATTTCCGCGATGACGGAGTTCCCATGACCGCAGTGCCCGACGGCCCGACCGCCGTCACCCCCGCCGCCCTGTCGGCCTTCCTCCGCGGCGTCGAGCGTCGGGGCATCGTCTTGGCCCAGCTCCAGAGCGGCGACGACGATGCGGCCGAGCGCGCCCTCGCCGCGGCGCTGCGCGCCTTCCACCGCCACGCCGCCGAGTCGCCGATGGCGGCGTGGCCGGGCCGCTTCTGGACCCTGCTGGCGGCGACCCCGCCGCTGCGGCAGCCGACCGCGAACGGCGCCTGGCTGCCTCCCTTCACCGCGCTGGGCCGGTTGCCGGCCGGCGACCGGCTGGCGCTGCTGCTGCGCATCGTCGCCGGCCTGGACGAGAACGACGCCGCCGAAACCCTGGCGATGACCGGCGATGGCTACCGCCAGGCGCTGGCGCGCGCCTGCCCGCGCGATGCCCAGGGGCATCCGGACGCGGCGGCCTGGCGCGCGCTGGCCGAGGCCGCGCAGCAGGAGGTGCGCGAGCTGTCGCCGCTGCGCGCGGCACGGCTGGCGCAGCTGCGCGAGTCGGCGATCGCGGCGGCGACTCCAGCGCCGGTGGCGGCGCCTCCGCGGCGGCCGTCCGCCGCGACCCGACCCGCCGCGGCGTCCGCGACCGCCGAGGCGAAGCCGCCGGCGCGGCGGTGGCGGCCGGCCTGGCCGCGCTGGCGTCCACGGGCGCCGCGCTGGGACCGGCGCTGGGCCGGGGCCCTGCTCGCGGTCGCGGTGATCGCGGTGCTGTCGGTCTGGTGGTCGCGGCGCCCGCCGGCGCTGCCGCCGGAGCCGGTGTCGCAGGCGCCGGCGGGTGTGCTGCACGTCACCGACGCCGCGCCGGTGCTGGTGGAGGAACTGCCGGACGCGGACCTGCCGCCGCCGACGGCGGTGCCCGCGGTCGACCCGCGCGACCGCGCGATGCTGTCCGACCCGGACCTGGAACTCGCCCGCGACGCCGACTTCCTGGCCTGGTACGCCGCGGGCCATCCGCTGCCGGTCGACGAGTCGGGCGCGCATGCCGCGCCGGTGACGCCGTCCCCCCACGGACCGGAGACCCTCGATGACGAGAACTAGCCGGGTACTGCTGCTGTGCGCGTGGCTGGCGGCACTGCCGGTGGCGGCCCAGTCGCTGCCGGCGCCGCTGGACGAGGCCACCGGTGCCGCGCCGCCGGCGAGCCCGGCGCAGCAGGCCGAGCGCTGGCAGCGGCTCTCGCCCGCCCAGCGCGAGGACCTGCGCAGCCGCTACGCCGCCTGGCGCGGCCTGGGCGAGGGCGAGCGCGCCCGCGTGCGCGGTGCCCGCGCCGGGCTGGCGGCGCTGCCGGCCGACCAGCAGCGCGCGCTGCGCACGCAGTTCGGCACCCAGGACCGGCTGCATCGGCAGGGCTGGCGGCTGGGACCATTGCTCGGCGCGTACTACGCGCAGTTGCAGCCGCTGGTCGGCTACGTGCCGGCGGCGCAGCGCGATGCGCTGGTGGCGCTGCTGCGCAGCCTGGAGGCCGAGCAGCTCGCGCAGCTGGGCGTGATCGCGCAGCGCACGCCGCCGCAGGACCGCGATGCCTTGCGCGACGAGCTGCTGGCGCAGCCGCCGGCCGCGCGCGCGGCGTGGCTGAAGCGCAAGCTGGGGCGCTGAGCGCAGGGCTGGCCGCCGCGGCCGCGCGGGCGAACACGCCGCCAAATGGGCGGGCATGCGGCCGCGGAGCGGGCGCCGGCCATGCGCCGGCGCGGCCGGGCAGGTAACATACCCGGCTCACGCGACCCGGTGCCAGCGCTGTTCCAGACGCTACCGAAGTACGCGCTCCCACCTTTCATGTCTGTTTCTTCCGCGCTGACGCCGCGCTTCGGGTCCGAAGTGCGTGCCACCGGCCTGCTTGCGCTCCCGCTCGTGCTCGGCCACGTCTCCACCGGCCTGATCGGCTTCGTCGACAACGTCATCGCCGGGCACCACGGCACCCACACCCTGGCCGCGGTGACCATCGGCACGGCACTGCTGTGGCTGCCGATGCTGATCCCGATCGGCACCCTGATCTCGCTGACCGCGTCGGTCTCGCAGCTGCACGGGGCCGGGCGCGACCGCGAGATCGCGCCGCTGTTCCGCCAGGCGCTGTGGCTGGCGCTGGGGCTGGGCCTGGTGATGTTCGCCTTCCTCAGCGTGGTGCCGCCGCTGCTTCCGACCTTCGGCATCGCCCCGGACATCGTGCCGGGCGCGACCGCGTTCCTGCACGCGGTGCGCTGGGGCGGCCCGGCGCTGACGCTGTACTTCTGCATGCGCTATCTCAGCGAGGGCATGCACTGGACGCTGCCGACCATGCTGCTGGGATTCGGCGGGCTGCTGGTGCTGGGGCCGCTCGGCTACGCGCTGACCTATGGCCGCTTCGGCTTTGCCGAGCACGGCGCCGAGGGCCTGGGCATCGCCTCGGCCGCGACGATGTGGCTGCAGGCCACGGCGTTCGGCCTCTACCTGTGGCGCTCGCGGCGCTTCGCCCACCTGCAGCTGTTCGCGCACTGGGAAGGCCCGCGCTGGGCGCCGATCCGCGACCTGCTGCGCACCGGCCTGCCGATCGGCATCACCGTGCTGATGGAGGGCGGGCTGTTCATCGTCACCGCGTTGCTGATCGGACGGCTGGGCTCGACCGAGGCCGCCGCGCACCAGATCGCGATCAACGTCTCGCAGCTGTGCTTCATGGTGCCGATGGGCGTGGCCGAGGCCACCACGGTGCGCGTGGGCCACGCGGTGGGCCGCGGCGATGCGCTGGCGATGCGCCGCGCGGCGTGGGCCGGCTACCTGATCGTGCTGGGCACGCAGACGCTGTCGGCCGGCACGTTGCTGGTGGGGCACGGCGCGATCGTCGGGGTCTACACCGATGACGTGGCGGTGGCGACGCTGGCCTCGACGCTGCTGCTGTTCGCCGCCACCTTCCAGTTCCCGGACGGCATCCAGGTGCTGTCGGCCGGCGCGCTGCGCGGGCTCAAGGACACCCGGGTGCCGATGTTCCTGGCGATCCTGTCGTACTGGGGCCTGGGCATGCCGCTCGGGGCCGGGCTCGGCCTGGGCCTGGGCTGGGGACCGCAGGGCATGTGGATCGGCCTGATCCTCGGCCTGACCGCGGCGGCGGTGCTGATGGGCTGGCGCTTCCGCGTCACCAGCCGGCGCATGGGGCTGGCGCCCCCCTGACTTCCAGCGCATGCCGGCGGCCGGTGCAGCCGGTATGCTGGACGCGTTCGTAAAGATGCCTTCCCCGACGGAGCTTTCCATGAATCAACCCGTGCGTCGCAATCCCATCGCCAGCTTCTTCGTTGGCCTGTGGGATGTGATGAACTTCACCCGGCGCCTGATCCTGAACCTGGTGTTCTTCGGGTTCCTGCTGCTGGTGCTGCTGATGTTCACGGCGCTGCTGGCGCGCGGCAACGGCGTCAAGCCGCTGCACGATCGCACCACGCTGGTGATCGCGCCGGAGGGCAAGCTGGTCGAGCAGTTCAGCGCCGACCCGGTGAGCCGCACGCTGGCGCGCGCGGTGGGCGACAAGGGCGCCGAGGAAGTGCAGCTGCGCGACCTGATCCGGGTGATCGAGGCGGCGCGCGACGACAAGAAGATCGAGCGCGTGCTGCTGGACCTGGACAAGCTGCAGCCGTCGGGCTTCGCCTCGCTGCGCGAGGTCGCCACGGCGCTGCAGGGACTGCGCGCCTCCGGCAAGCAGCTGGTGGCCTTCAGCGAGAACATGACGCAGGCGCAGTACCTGCTGGCCGCGCAGGCCGACGAGGTCTACCTGGACCCGATGGGCGGGGTGGTGCTGGAAGGCCTGGGCCGCTATCGCCAGTACTTCCGCGAGGGCCTGCAGGAAAAGCTGGGCGTGGACGTGCACCTGTTCCGCGTCGGCGAGTACAAGTCCGCGGCCGAGCCGTACATCCTGGACGCGGCCTCGGCCGACGCCAAGGAGGCGGACCTGTTCTGGATGAACGACGTGTGGCAGCGCTACCTGGCCGACATCGCCAAGGCGCGCAAGCTCAGCCCCGCGCAGATCGCCGCCGGGATCGACACCCTGCCCGAGGGCGTCGCCGCGGCCGGCGGCGACCTGGCCAAGTTCGCGCTGCAGCAGAAGCTGGTGGACGGACTGAAGACGCGCGAGCAGGTCGACGCGCTGCTGACCCAGCGCGGCGTGGCCGACAGCGATGCCGACGAGGGGTTCCGCAACGTCGACTTCGGCGCCTACCTGGCCCAGCTCGACGCGCGCCGCTCGCCGATGGACTCGCGTCCGCAGGTGGCGGTGGTGGTGGCGGCGGGCGAGATCAGTGGCGGCGAGCAGCCGGCCGGCAAGGTCGGCGGCGAGTCGACCGCGGCGCTGCTGCGCGAGGCGCGCGATGACGACGACGTCAAGGCCGTGGTGCTGCGCGTGGATTCGCCCGGCGGCGAGGTGTTCGCCTCCGAGCAGATCCGCCGCGAGGTGGTGGCGCTGAAGGCCGCCGGCAAGCCGGTGGTGGTGTCGATGGGCGACCTGGCCGCTTCCGGCGGCTACTGGATCAGCATGGATGCCGACCGCATCTACGCCGACCCGTCCACGATCAGCGGCTCGATCGGCATCTTCGGCATGATCCCCAACATCACCCGCACGCTGGGCAAGATCGGCGTGCACACCGACGGCGTGGGCACCACCCGTTTCGCCGGCGCGTTCGACATCTCGCGGCCGATGGACCCGGCGGTGGGCCAGGTGATCCAGTCGGTGATCAACAAGGGCTATGCCGACTTCACCGGCAAGGTCGCGCAGGCGCGGCACCAGTCGGTC
Source organism: Lysobacteraceae bacterium USHLN149 (assembly GCA_037145635.1). Lineage (GTDB taxonomy): Bacteria > Pseudomonadota > Gammaproteobacteria > Xanthomonadales > Xanthomonadaceae > JAATFS01. Next base: position 107,090 of record JBBCXB010000007.1, on the reverse strand, counting down.
GAGGCGATCGACCACGTCGCCCGCGGCCGCGTCTGGAGCGGCGCGCAGGCCAAGGAGCGCGGGCTGGTGGACGCGTTCGGCGGCACCCGCGAGGCGGTGGCCGATGCGGCCAGCCGGGCCAAGCTGACCCAGGGCAAGTTCCGCGTGCGCTATGTCGAGAAGGCGGCCACGCCGTTCGCGCAGTTCATGAACGACTTCGCCAGCAGCCGCGCCGGCGCGTGGGCGCTGGGCGATTCCGGGATGGCGCGGATGCTGCTGGCGCGCTCGATGCCGGAGATGGATACGCAGCTGCGCTTCGTCGAGGACGCGGTCCGCGAGAGCAAGGCCGGCGGTGCGCCGGTGAAGTCGCTGGCGTACTGCTTCTGCGGCTTCTGACCGCATCGAGCCCGGGCCGCGCGCGGCCCGGGCTCGACGGTGGCGGCACGCCGGGGGGCCTGTTTTTGGTGCTGCCTCGGCAGCACCGGAAACAGGCCCTTCCTACACAAGCCGGCCGGTGGCGCCGGGACCACGCCGCGGCGCCCGGCTGCGCTCACTGGGTGGCGGTATCGATCGCCTGGCGCTGTGCGGCCGCGGCCCGGTCCACGCGCTGCTGCGCGGCATGCGCCGCGTCGAGCGGACGCTGCAGGCCGTCGCGCAGCGCACTGGCCTGCGGCTCGGGCGGACGGTCGGTGGGCGGCGCCGGCGGGCGCTGGCAGGCGCCCAGCAGCAACGGCAACAGCACAACCGCATTCCACTTGGTCAACATCGGCACTGCCCTCGTTCCGGGTGGAGGTATCCTACGCCCCCCGCGTCCGCCCGCCGTGTGGACCGGCGCGGCGCCCGGGAGTGAGACCGCCCAACGGAGAACCCACGTGACACAGCACCGCTGGCGGCTGGATGGACAGACCGCCCTGATCACCGGCGCGAGCGCCGGCATCGGCCTGGCCATCGCGCGCGAGCTGCTCGGCTTCGGCGCCGACCTGATGATGGTGGCGCGCGACGCCGACACCCTTGCGCAGGTGCGCGACGAGCTGGCCGAGGAATTCCCCGAGCGCGAGCTGCATGGCCTGGCCGCCGACGTGGCCGACGACGAGGACCGCCGCGCGATCCTGGACTGGGTCGAGGACCATGCCGACGGCCTGCACCTGCTGGTCAACAATGCCGGCGGCAACGTCAGCCGCGCCGCGATCGACTACACCGAGGACGAGTGGCGCGGGATCTTCGAGACCAACCTGTTCTCGGCGTTCGAGCTGTCGCGCTACGCACACCCGCTGCTGGCGCGGCACGCGGCCTCGGCCATCGTCAACGTCGGCAGCGTGTCCGGCGCCACCCACGTGCGCAGCGGCGCGCCGTACGGCATGACCAAGGCGGCGATGCACCAGATGACCCGCAACCTGGCGGTGGAATGGGCCGAGGACGGCATCCGCGTCAACGCGGTGGCGCCGTGGTACATCCGCACCCGCCGCACCTCCGCGCCGCTGTCGGACCCGGACTACTACGAACAGGTGATCGAGCGCACGCCGATGCGCCGGATCGGCGAACCGGAGGAAGTGGCCGCGGCGGTCGGCTTCCTGTGCCTGCCCGCGGCGAGCTACATCACCGGCGAGTGCATCGCGGTCGACGGCGGGTTCCTGCGCTACGGCTTCTGAAGGCAGCGGTGATGCGTCGCCGGCTCCGGCGGTGCCCGCGGTCGCCGCGAACGGGCCACGCGTCGGGACGCGAGCGCCGCACCGAGTGACCCCGGGACACCGCGCTCGCCGGGCGCGTCAGCGCACGGCCGCGCCGTCGCCGCCGCAGCGGCTCTCGTCGAGCACGCGGCGCAGGCGGGCGTGCTCGCGTTCGGCGGCGTCGCGCTGCTCCGGCGCGGCGAAGCGCCAGGCCGACTCGGCCTCCTGCGCGTACCGGCCCCAGGCCTCGCAGGCGTCCTGGTCGGGCACCCGCGCGCAGCGGTCGCTGACCACCTCGCAGGCGCTGCCGGCGGCGGTGGCGGGATTGCCGTCCAGGCCGGTGACGCGCAGCGGCAGGCACCGCGTGGCCGCGGCCTCGTGCTCGGTCAGGTAGCGGCCGCCGGCCTGCGCGGTGCACTCGAACAGCGGGGGCGGCGGCAGGCGCTCCGGCGCCGGCGCGGCGGCACCGGGCGCGCTGTCGACCGGTGCCTGCGCCTGTGCCGGGGCCTTGGCAGGCGCAGGCACCGGCGCCACGGGCGGAGAAGCCGGGCGGGGCGCCGCCACCATCGGTGCCGGTGCCGGCGCGCGCGGGGTGGCCATGCGGGTCTTCTGCTGTTGCACGCCGCGCGGGCACGGCATGTTCTGGATCGTCAGCGCGCCCTGGGCATCGGTGCAGCGGTAGATGGTGACGTCCTGCGCCGCGGCCGCGAGCGCGACCAGCCACAGGCCGGCCAGCCAGCGCGGGCTCATGGGCGGCCGCAGTCCTGGTGCATCCGCGCCTCGATGCCGCGCTGCTCGCGCCCGAGCGCCTCGCGCTCGCTCTGCAGGGCGCTGTTGTAGCGCCGGATCAGTTCCCAGCGGCGATCGGCCAGGCGTGCGCAGACCTCCTGCTGCGGGAGCGCGTGGCACTCGTCGCGCACCTCCACGCTGTAGGGCACGATCACCCCGCCCGCCGGACGGTGGCCGCTCCCGTCGTGCGGTGGCCGCGAGCCGGCCGGCGGCCGTGGCCGCGCCGGATGCCCGCGCACGCCGCCCGGGGCATAGCCGTAGGCCCAGGTGGTCACCTGCCGCGGACGCCCCTCGGCGGTGTCGCTGGTGTAGCGCTCGCCGTCGGCGCTGATGCATTCGTACAGCGGCTGCGGCGGCTGCACCGTGACGATGCGGACCTCGCGGGGCGGCACCGCAGGCGTGGCGGCGGGCACCGCCGTGCTCGCCGCGCGGGCCGGCGGGTCCTGCGGACGCTGCAGGTTCAGCACCTGCTGGCGGCCCTCGCCGCAGGGCGCGTCCTGCAGCGAGACGGCGCCGGAGCTGGCCACGCAGCGGTAGATGCGGACGTTGGGGTCGCTGGCCTCGGCCGCCGTGGCCGCCCCCGGCAGGGCCAGCAGCAGGAGCACGACGGGCAGGCGGGTCGGGAACGGGCACATGCCGCCATAGTGCGCGCTGAGGCGCGCGGCGCAAAGCGGAGGCGGCCGCCGACCGCGGGGACGCCGCCCGGCTGCCCGCCGCGCCGGCGGCCGCGGCCCGGCCGCGCGCCGGGGCGTGGCCGGCGCGGCACAGGGAGCGGCCGGCAGGTCGGGCGCGCGTTCGCGCGCGCCAGCGCTCCGGGCTAGAGCCGGAGCACCTGCCCGGTGAGGGCGTCGCGGATCGGCGTGGGCTGGGCGAGGCCGCCGGTGGCGCCGTCGAGCACGCCGGCCAGGCGCGACAGCAGCGCAGGGTCCAGCTCGGCGCGCTGGCGCGCCGGCGGCCGGCCGGCGAGGTTGGCACTGGTGGACACCAGCGGCGCGCCCCAGGCGCGGCACAGCGCGGCGACGAGCGGATGGGCGCTGATGCGCACGGCGAGCCCGCTGTGGTCGCCGGTGATCCAGCGCGGCGCCTGCGCGCTCGCCGGCAGGATCCAGGTGTGCGGGCCCGGCCAGCTGGCCCGCACCGCATGCAGGCGCGCGGCCGGCACCCGGTCCAGGTCCAGCCAGGGCCGCAGCGGATCGAGGTCGGTGGCGACCACGATCACGCCTTTCTCGACGGGGCGCTGCTTGATCGCCAGCAGCTCCTGCACCGCGGCCGGCTGGCGCGGGTCGCAGCCCACCCCCCAGACGGCCTCGGTGGGATAGGCGATCACGCCGCCGTCCCGCAACGCCGCCACGGCGGTGGCCAGGGTGAGTTCGCTAGGCAGGGTGGACATGAGCGGTCTGCGGATGGGGCGGACGGCGTCGGTTCGCGCCGCGCGCGTGGACGGGGGACGACGGGGCGACAAGGCGGGACGCATCCCGCACGCCTGCACCCCGGCGGGGCGCCGGGTTCCGCCGGCTCAGCCGGCGGCCTTGGCGACCTTCTTCACGGCCTTCTTGGCCACTTTCTTGGCGGTCTTCTTGGTGGCCTTCTTCGCAGCCTTCTTGGCCGGCGCCTTCTTGGCGGCGGCCTGGGTCGCGGCGGCCTTCTTCGGCGCGCTGTCCTTGACCACGGTCTTCTTGGCGGCCTTCTTGGCACCGAAGTCCTTGCGCACCGGCTTGCCGGTATCGGCCAGCAGCTGCTGCACCTCTTCCAGCGTCAGCGACGCGGGCTCGCGGTCCTTGGGGATCTTGCCGTTGAGCTTGCCGTCGCTGATGTACGGCCCGAAGCGGCCGTTGAGCACCTGGATGTCGCTGCCGTCGAAGCCCTTGATCACACGGTTGCGCGCGATCTCCTCCTTCTCCTCGATCAGGAACACCGCGCGCGCCAGGTCGATGGTGTACGGGTCGTCCTCCTTCTTCAGCGAGGCATAGATGCTGCCGCGGCGTGCGAACGGCCCGAAGCGGCCGATGCCCACGCTCACTTCCTGGTCCTGGTCGTGGCCGAGCGCACGCGGCATCAGGAACAGCGCCAGCGCGTCCTCCATCGAGATGGAGTAGATGCTCTGGCCCGGCCGCAGCGAGGCGAACTTGGGCTTTTCCTCGTCCTCGACGGTGCCGATCTGCACCATCGGGCCGAAGCGGCCGATGCGCGCGCTGACCTCCTTGCCGCTGACCGGGTCGGCGCCGAGCACGCGCACGCTGCCGGCATCGGTCTTGTCCAGCGAATCCTTCTTGTCCTCGACCAGTTCCTTGAACGGGCCCCAGAACTTCTCCATCAGCGGGATCCACTCCTCCTCGCCGCGCGAGACCGCGTCCAGGTCGTCCTCGAGCTTGGCGGTGAAGTCGTAGTCCACGTAGCGGGTGAAGTGCCCGGCCAGGAACTTGGAGACCGCGCGGCCGACGTCGGTCGGGCGGAAGCTGCGGCCCTCCATGTCGACGTACTTGCGGAACAGCAGGGTCTGGATGATCGAGGCGTAGGTGGACGGACGGCCGATGCCGTACTCCTCCAGCGCCTTGACCAGCGCCGCTTCGGTGAAGCGCGGCGGCGGCTGGGTGAAGTGCTGCTCGGTGAGTACGCGGTCCAGCGGGATGCTGTCGCCGGGCTTCATCGCCGGCAGCTTGCGGCCCTCGTCGTCGTCCTCGGCGTTCTTGACGTCCTTGCCTTCCTCGTAGACGGCCAGGAAGCCGGACACCACCACGGTGGTGCCGCTGGCGCGGAACACGTGCTCGCTGCCGGCCGACAGGTCGACGCTGACGGTGTTGAGCGTGGCCGGGATCATCTGGCAGGCGACCGCGCGCTTCCAGATCAGTTCGTACAGCCGGCGCTCGTCGTCGGACAGGAAGCGCGCCACCTGCGCCGGGGTGCGCAGCGCCGAGGTCGGGCGCACCGCCTCGTGCGCTTCCTGCGCGTTCTTGGACTTGGTGGTGTACAGGTTCGGCTTGTCCGGCACCGAGGCGATGCCGTAGTCGCGCGCGATCACGTCGCGGATCTCGGCCAGCGCGTCCTGCGACAGGTTCACCGAGTCGGTACGCATGTAGCTGATCAGGCCGACCGAGCCCTCGTCGCCCAGCGCCACGCCCTCGTACAGCTTCTGCGCCACCTGCATGGTCTTGCGGGTGGTGAAGCCGAGCTTGCGCGAGGCTTCCTGCTGCAGCGTCGAGGTGGTGAACGGCGGCGCCGGCCGGCGCTTGCGCTCCTTGCTGGCGACATCGGTGACATGCAGCATGCCCTGCGCGGCCTGCTGGATGCGCAGGCGTGCGGCCTCGGCGGTGTCGCCGTCGGTGACGGTGAACTGCTCGAACTTCTGGCCGTCGAGCTTGGTCAGGCGCGCCCGGAACGGCTGCGACGGATGCCGGCATTCGGCGTCGATGGACCAGTACTCGCGCGCGACGAAGGCTTCGATCTCCTCCTCGCGCTCGACGATCATGCGCAGCGCGGGCGACTGCACGCGGCCGGCGGACAGGCCGCGCTGCACCTTGCGCCACAGCACCGGCGACAGGTTGAAGCCCACCAGGTAGTCCAGCGCGCGGCGCGCCTGCTGGGCGTCGACCAGGTCGGCGGCGATCGGGCGCGGATGCAGCATCGCCTCCTTGATCGCGCGCGGGGTGATCTCGGTGAACACCACGCGCTGCATCGGCTTGTCCTTGAGCAGCCCGCGCTCCTTCAGGATCTCGGCGATGTGCCAGCTGATCGCCTCGCCCTCGCGGTCCGGGTCGGTCGCCAGGAAGATGTCGTCGGCGGTCTTGGCGGCGCGCGCGATCGCCTCAACGTGCTTCTCGTTCTTCTCGATCAGGTCGTAGCGCATCGCGAAGCCGTTGTCCGGATCGACCGCGCCCTCCTTGGGCACCAGATCGCGCACATGCCCATACGAGGCCAGGACCGTGAAGTCCTTGCCGAGGTATTTATTGATCGTCTTGGCCTTGGCGGGCGATTCGACGATGAGCAGGTGCTTGGGCATGGTTGACGGGTTCTTCGGGCAAGGGCCCTGAGGGGCGGGTAGGGTGGCCTAATTGGCCGGTCGAGGGAAGCAGACAGCGCGCATCCCAGACGCAGACGCCCGGGGAGTCGGCTCCCCCGGGCGTGCAGCACTCTATATTATTAGTGGAATCATGGTGACGACCGGGCTGTCAAGCCCGCCGGAGGGCCGCCGCCGCTCCGGGTCGTCCGGTTGGCCGGCGGGCGGGCCCGGGCCGGCCTCATGCCGCCGTGGCGGACGCTCAGTGCTGGCCGAGGCGGATCATCCCGACCAGGAACACCACCGCCGCCAGCGCGATGACCACGCAGATGCCGTACAGCGCCAGGACCACGATCGACACGGTGTCCAGGCGGTCGCGCTGGTGCTCCGGATGCGCCGTGAAGGCCCAGCGGTCCACCACCAGGGTGTCGCAGGCCAGGTCGTGCGGGGCCTGCTTGCGCCGGGTGAGCCCGGCCATCAGGCCGGAGACCAGCAGGCCGAGGCCCAGGGTCAGCAGCACGACCGCCACATAGACCCCGTAACGCAGCAGGCTGCGCCAGAACCGCAGCTGCGAGCCGTCGCTGCGGACGACCTTGATGCCGCAGGCCAGCTTGCCCAGGGTGGCCTGGTGGCGGCTGCTCTGCATCCAGGCGGTGTAAAGGGCCGGCAGCAGCAGGGACGTGCCGTAGACGAACGCCATCAGACCGAGTGCCGCGCCCTGGCCGTGCGCGCCGTCCGACACGGACCACGCGCCGACGCCGAACACCAGCAGCACCGGGATCAGCAGTGCGTAGACCGCCACCGAGGTGACCAGGCCGTCGATGATGTTGGCGGCCACCCGGCGCCACAGGCCGGCGTAGACCACGGCGCCGGCGCCAAGGGCCGGAGCGGTGGCCAGCGGCAGCGATGCGTCGGTCGGCGCAGCGACCGGCGCGGCCGCGAGGACGCCGACATCGGTGGCCGCGGCCGGCAGCACGGCGGGCGCGGCGCCGGCCGCGGCCCCGAGTTCGCCCAGGTGGGCGCCCAGCGGCTGCCACTGCGGCAGCCCTTCGTGCCAGACCAGGGTGGTGGCGTCGAGTTCGCCACGCCCCAGGCGCAGCGTCAGTTCCTCGCCCGACAGCGGGCCATGGCGGTGGTGCAGGGCGTCGGCGTAGTACCAGAGTGTCAAGATCGGTTTTCCAGGAAGTGCGGAGGCAGTGAAGGGAGGGTCAGCCGCGGCAGTCGCGTGGCAGCAGCTTGTCGTCGATCTCGGAGCTGCACGTCCAGACCTCGGCTTCGGGGTCGTAGTCCAGCCACAGCGCCTTGCCGTCGATCCCGTCGTGCCCGGGCGCGGCCAGGATCGCCTCCAGGCCGCAGTGGCCGTTGTCGAAGCGGCCCACGCGCACCGAGCGCAGCCCCGCCCCGGCATAGCTCTCGGCACGGCCGAAGCCGGTATCGCCGTTGATCGGGCAGCGGCCCTGGCGGGCGTGGAAATCGGCCACCTCGGGCTTCAGCGGCGCCATCGCGGCGACCGTGGCGGCGGTCTTGGAGCGCTGCAGGTACTGGTTGTAGGTGGGCACCGCGATCGCGGCGAGCACGCCGACCACTCCCAGCAGCAGCACGCCGACGATCGCGGCGACGATGGCGGCGATCGCGCAGCCGGACAGGCCCTGGCGCGGCGGCGGGCCGGCCGCGACCGGCCCGCCGGGCACGGAAGCCGGCAGGGGCGGTGGTCCCGCGGGGGCATCGACCGCCTCCGCCACCGGCACGAACTGCGCCAGCCCGAACGCGTCGGCGACCTCGGCCAGCGGCTGCCACTGCGGCATGCCCTCGCGCCAGACCAGGGTGTCCAGGGCGATGCGTCCGGAGCGATAGAGTTCGACGATGGCGTCGGCCGGCAGCGGGCCGTGCCGCTGACGGTTGCCTTCGGCGTAGTACCACTCGCTCATCGTGCCGCTCCCCTGCGCGCGTCCGGATGCGCGGATCCCGTCAGTGTACGGGTTCCGGCTCGTCGACGAACATCTGGGTCTCCATCCAGGCGTAGGCCGCCTCGGCCCCGGGCTGGTTGAACAGCACCATCAGCACCACCCACTTGAGGTCGTCCAGGTCCAGCTCGTCCTGGTCCAGCGCCATCGCACGGTCGAGCACCAGCTCGCGCTGGTCGGCATCCAGGATGCCGTGCTGCTCCAGGAACATCAGGAAGCCGCGGCCATCGACGTCGAGCTTGTCCAGCTCCGGGCCGTGGTAGACGCGCACCGGGCCGTCCACGCGCGGTTGCGACACGCTGGGCCGCTGTTCGGCCAGGGCGTCGAGCCAATCGAAGGCCTTGCTGATCTCGGCGGGGCTGAAGCCGGCCTGGATCAGGCCGTTCTGGAGTGAATCGCGGTCGCGGACAAGATCCGCGTCCTCGCTGAAATAGTGTTCGAACAGGTACAGCAGTACATCCAGAATGCTCTCTTTCATTGCCCCTCGGCCTGCGTCCAGGGACGCTGTGGAGGTGAAGAAACTAGGGGTGGCGTGCATAGCGGCCATGCGCGGCCACCACCCGCCCCTCCAGTTCCATGACCAGCAGCATGGAGGACAGCGCGGCGGCCGTCAATCCGGTGCGTTCGATCAATGAATCCATAGGGATGGGGTCGTGGCCGAGGGCCTGCCACAAGGGCTGGTAGTCGGGCGCCAACGGCTGCGTCGCCGGATCGCGGCCGGCTGCAGCGGTCTCTATGGGGGCGGCCAGGCGGCTGCGCAAGGCGCCTGCCAGTTCGCCGGACAGGGCGGCGATGCCGTCCAGGACGTCGCTGGCGTCCTCCGCCAGCGACGCGCCGTCCCGCAGCAGCCGGTGGCAGCCGCGTGCCAGCGGGTTGTGGATCGAGCCCGGCACCGCGAACACCTCGCGTCCGGCCTCGGCCGCCAGGCGGGCGGTGATCAGTGCGCCCGAGCGCAGCGCGGCCTCCAACACCAGGGTGCCCAGCGCCAGCCCGGCGATCACCCGGTTGCGGGCCGGGAAGTGGCCGGCCTTGGGGCCGGTGCCCGGCGGGTACTCGCTGACCACGGCACCGCGCTCGGCGATGCGTTCGCGCAGATCGGCATGGCGGGCGGGATAGGGCACGTCCGGGCCGGTGCCCAGCACCGCCACGGTGAGGCCGCCGGGGCTGGCCAGCGCCGTCTCGTGGGCCTCCGCGTCGATCCCGGCGGCCAGGCCGCTGGTGATCGCCAGCCCCCGCCGCGCGAGGGCGTGCGAGAACGCGCGGGCATTGGCGCGGCCGCCGGCGGTGGGGTTGCGGCTGCCGACCACCGCCACCGCCGGATGCCACAGCAGGCCGGGGTTGCCCTCCACGAACAGCGCCAGGGGTGCCCCGGCGATGCGCCGCAGCAGGGCCGGGTAGTCCGGATCGTGCCAGCCGAGCAGGCTGCGCCGGCCCGGGGCCAGCCAGGCCTCGGCTCGGGCGAGGGCCGTGCGGTCCGGGCGGCGCAGGCGGGCGACCTGTTCCGGGCTGCAGCCGGCCTCGCGCCAGGCCGCCGGCCCGGCCTCCAGCGCGGACGCCGCGCCGCCGTGGGTTTCCAGCAACTTGCGGCGTGCCGGGATGGCGCCGCCGGCGAGCACCAGGGCAAGCAGCGCGGGGTCGTGGGCGGGGCGGGGTGTCGCGGTCATGCGTCCAGGCTAGGACGCCCGCGAAGACGGCGCCCTAGGACGCCGTCCTGTCGTTGCGTAGGGGTTTTCCGCGGCGCTCAGCGCGCGTCGGGATGTTTGAGCGCGTAGCCCACCATCGCCGGCTTCACGCCTTCCATCACCAGCGCGTAGCTGACCTTGTCGAAGGTGCGGAACACCATCGCGTGCGCGGCGTACTCGTCCGGCAGCCCGACGGTGGTGCTGGCCGGGCCGGTGAACGCATCGTCCGGACGCGAGAAGCGGGTGTGCCTGACTCGGTCGCTGATGCGCGTGCCCTGGCGCCAGATCGAGAACACGGTGCCGTTGTCGATGCCTTCGCGCGCGCCCCCGGAAATGGCGATGACGTCGCGCGGGCCGCCGCTGGTGAAGGTGTCGGCCACCGCCAGCACGCGCAGGCCGGCGTCCGCGGCGCGGGCCGCGGGCGGATGCGGGAAGAACTGCAGGTCGTAGGGGCGGGCCTCGACCGGGATCACGCGGTCGCCGGCGCGCACCTCGCGCCCGCTCTCCTGCAGCAGCAGGGTCGAGGCCTGGGCGTCGCCGCCGGCGCCGCGGGTCAGGGTGCCGACGTTGACCTGGGCCAGCTCGTAGCCGAGCACCTCGCGGCGCTTGTCCGGGGCGACGTAGTCCTTCCAGAGGCTGCCGGCGCCGGCGGTGAGGCGGCCGGCCGGGTCCAGGTCCTCGTTGAGCCGCGGCAGGCTGAAGCGCACCGTCGGGCGCACCACGGCGTAGCGCTGGCCGGGACGGGCGTCGGCCAGGCCGGCGACGTAGGCCAGCTGGCCGCCGGCGCTGCGCAGCCGGTTCTCCTCCAGCGCCACCACGTAGGGCAGCTGCTGGAAACTGTCGGTGACGCGCAGGTTCTTCAGGAACGGTTCCACGTCCGACAGCGGGATCGCGTTCAGCGGCGCCTCCCGGCGCGGGCCGGGCGTGACGCTGGCCCGCGCGACGCGGTCCAGGTAGGCCAGGCTGAGCACGTCGCCGGGGTAGATCAGGTGCGGGTTCTGCACCTGGGGATTGGCCTGCCAGATCTCCGGCCACAGCCACGGCTTCTTCAGGAAGCGCCCGGCGATGTCCCACAGGGTGTCGCCCTTGCGGACCACGTAGGTATCCGGGTGGTCGCCCGCCGTTTCCACGGCAGCCGCGTAGGTCGCGACGGTCAGCATCGCCATGGCGAGGACCGTACGAAGTCGGTTGAGCATGATGATAAGGTCTGCCTGATTCCCCAACAGGTTCCGGCACTATAGTCCAGAAACCGGGGCGCCGCGCAAGCATTGGCGGTAGAATCGGAGGGCCTTGCCGAATCGTACGGCGCCCCCACCTCGGGTAACGCTATGGCCCTGCTCCCCATTCTCGAATTCCCCGATCCGCGGCTGCGCACCAAGGCCGCGCGGGTCGATCCCGCCGAAGTCACCCGCCCGGCGTTCCAGACGCTGCTGGACGACATGTTCCAGACCATGTACGACGCGCCCGGCATCGGCCTGGCCGCCAGCCAGGTGGACGTGCACCAGCGCTTCATGGTGATCGACGTCAGCGAGGAGAAGAACGACCCGCAGGTGTTCATCAACCCCGAGATCGTGGCCCGCGACGGCGGCCAGGTGTACCAGGAAGGGTGTCTGTCGGTGCCGGGCATCTTCGCCGACGTCACCCGCGCCGACAGCATCACCGTGCGCTATCTCGACCGCCAGGGCCAAGCCCGCGAGCTGAGCACCGACGGCCTGCTGGCCGTGTGCGTGCAGCACGAGATGGACCATCTCGACGGCAAGCTGTTCATCGACTACCTGTCGCCGCTCAAGCGCGAGATGGTGCGCAAGAAGCTGGCCAAGGCCCGCAAGCACGTGGCCTGAACGGCGCGGAATCGCGAGTGGGGAATGGGGAACCGTAGAGGCCTCGTCTCCGGCGCGGCTCCCGCCTTTGCCATTCCCCTTTCCCCTTTCCCGATTCCCGCCCAATGAAAATCGTCTTCGCCGGTACGCCGGACTTCGCCGTGCCGTCGTTGCGCGCGGCGGCGCAGCGCCATGAAGTGGTCGCGGTCTACACCCAGCCGGACCGGCCCGCCGGCCGCGGCCGCGGGCTGACGCCGTCGCCGGTGAAGCTGGAGGCGATCGCGCGCGGCATCCCGGTGCTGCAGCCGGAGACGCTGCGCTCGCCCGAGGCGCTGCAGGCGCTGCGCGCCCTGGCGCCGGACCTGATGGTGGTGGTCGCCTACGGCCTGATCCTGCCGAAGGCGGTGCTGGCGATCCCGACCCATGGCTGCTGGAACGTGCACGCCTCGCTGCTGCCGCGCTGGCGCGGCGCCGCGCCGATCCAGCGCGCGATCGAGGCCGGCGACGCCGAGACCGGGGTGTGCCTGATGCAGATGGAGCAGGGCCTGGACACCGGTCCGGTGCTGCTGTCGCAGCGCACCGCGATCGGCGAGGCCGACACCGGCGGCCTGCTGCACGACCGCCTGGCCGCGCTCGGCGCGCAGGTGCTGTCCGACGGCCTGGGCCTGCTGCGTGCCGGCATCCGACCGGTGCCGCAGCCGCAGCCGGCCGAAGGCGTGGAGTACGCGCACAAGCTCGACAAGGCCGAGGCCCGCCTGGACTGGCAGCAGCCGGCCGCGGTGCTGGCGCGGCGCGTGCGCGCGTTCAACCCGTGGCCGATGGCCGAGGCCCAGCTGGCCGGCGAGCGCGTGCGCGTGCACGGCGCGGTGGCGCTCGAGCTGGCGCATTCGCGCGCGCCGGGCACGGTGCTGTTCGCCTCCAAGCAGGGCATCGACGTGGCCTGCGGGCGCGGCGCCCTGCGCCTGCGCGTGCTGCAGCGCGACGGCGGCAAGGCGATCACCGCCGCCGACTACCTCAACGCCCGCCGCGACCTGCCGGCCTCGGTCTGATGGCGGTGCCGTCGTCCCTGCCGTCGGGCGTCGCGCCGCGGCTGGCCGCCGCGCGGGTGCTGGCCGCGGTCGGCGACCGCGGCCGCTCGCTGAAGGCGGAGCTGGCCACCGCGTTGCCGGGCCTTGAGGACGTGCGCGACCGCGCGCTGGTGGAGGCGATCTGCTTCGCCGTGCTGCGCCGGCGCCCGGCCTACGAGGCGGCGCTGGCGCAATGGCTGCAACGGCCGCTGCCGCGGCGCGATGCCGAACTCGTCGCGCTGCTGATGGCCGGCTTCGCCCAGCTCGACGTGCTGCAGCTGCCCGCCCATGCCGCGCTTTCGGCGACGGTGGAGGCGGTGCGCGCACTGGGACGCCCGCGCCAGGCCGGCATGGTCAACGCACTGCTGCGCCGCGCCCAGCGCGAGGGCTTTCCCGAGGTGGCCGCCGATGCCGCGTGGCCTCACTGGCTGCGCCACCAGCTGCGCCTGGACTGGGGCGACCGCGCGGCGTCGGTGTTCGCGGCCAGCCAGTTGCCGGCGCCGCTGTGGCTGCGGGTGAACCGCCGCCAGACCAGCGTGCCCGACTACCTGGCGCGCCTGGCCGAGGCCGGCCTGGCCGGCGAGGCCGACACGGCGCTGCCCGACGCGGTGCGCCTGGCCCAGGCGGTGCCGGTGGCGCAGCTGCCCGGGTTCGCCGAGGGCCGGGTGTCGGTGCAGGACGGCTCGGCGCAGCAGGTGGCCGACGCGCTGCCGCTGGCCGCCGGCGCGCGCGTGCTCGATGCCTGCGCGGCGCCCGGCGGCAAGTCCGCGCACCTGCTGGAGCGCCATCCCGGGCTGCAGCTGACCGCGCTGGACGTGGATGCGCGGCGCCTGCAGCGGTTGCGCCAGACCCTGCAGCGCACCGGCCAGGACGCCGGGGCGGTGCTGAAGGCGGCCGATGCCGGCGACCTGGCCGCCTGGTGGGACGGCACCCCGTTCGACGCGGTGCTGCTGGACGCGCCGTGCTCGGCCACCGGCATCGTGCGGCGCCAGCCCGACGTGCTGCTGCACCGGCGGGCCGAGGACATCGACGCGCTGTGTGCGCTACAGGCGCGGCTGCTGGACGCGACCTGGCGCACCCTGCGCCCCGGCGGCCAGCTGCTCTACACCACGTGCTCGCTGCTGCGGCGCGAGAACGCGGATCAGGTGGAGGCGTTCCTGGCGCGCCACCCCGACGCCGCCGCCGCGCCGCTGCCGGAGCACTTCGGCCATGCCAGCGGCTCCGGGCGCCAGCGCCTGCCGGGCGAGCGCGACTGCGACGGGTTCTTCTACGCGCGTTTGCTAAAAGCTTCCTGACCTTCTGTTTCCAGCCCTGCGAACCATGTTCAAGTCCCGTGCGTCGAGAGAGTTCTGGTTGCTGGCGATCACCGCGCTGCTGGTGATCGGGGCGGGGCTGGGCCTGCGCGATCCCTGGCCGTCGGACGAGCCGCGCTTCGCGCTGGTGGCGCGGCACATGGTCGAAAGCGGCGACTGGCTGTTCCCGCACCGCGGGACCGAGCTGTACTCGGACAAGCCGCCGATGCTGATGTGGTGGCAGGCCACGCTGTACACGCTGCTGCACGACTGGCGCGTGGCCTTCCTGCTGCCGTCGCTGCTGGCGGCGCTGGGCACGCTGGGCTGCGTGTACGACCTGGGTCGGCGGCTGTGGACGCGCCGCGTCGGCCTGTATGCGGCCTGGGCGCTGCTGTTCACGCTGCACTTCACGTTCCAGGCGAAGAAGGCGCAGATCGACCCGCTGGTGGTGTTCTTCATCACCCTGGCCAACTACGGGCTGCTGCGGCACCTGCTGCTGGGGCCGGCCTGGCGCTGGTGGGCGCTGGGCTGGTTCGCCGCCGGGCTGGGGGTGATCACCAAGGGCGTGGGCGTGCTCGCGCTGCTGATGCTGCTGCCGGCCGCGCTGGCCTCGGCGTGGCACTGGCCACGGGTGCGGGTGCATGCGCGCGCCCCCCGCTTCTGGCTGGGACCGGTGCTGTTCCTGGCCGCCATCCTGCTGTGGCTGGTGCCGGTGGTGACGCTGGCGCTGACCGCCGGCGAGCCGGAGTACCGCGCCTACCTCAACGACATCCTGTTCCGGCAGACGGCCAAGCGCTATGCGCAGTCCTGGGACCATCCGCAGCCGGTCTGGTACCACTTCAGCACGATGGCGACGATGTGGCTGCCGGCGATCCTGGCGCTGCCGTGGGCACTGCCGGCCTGGTGGCGCCGGCTGCGCCGCCGCGATCCGCGCTACCTGCTGCCGCTGGCGTGGTGGCTGCTGGTGGTGGTGTTCTTCTCGATCCCCAGCGGCAAGCGCGACGTCTACATCCTGCCGGCGCTGCCGATGTTCTGCCTGGCACTGGCGCCCCTGCTGCCCGGGCTGCTGCGCAAGGCCGGGATGCGGCGGCTGCTGTTCGGCTTCGCCGCGGTGCTGACCCTGGGCTTCCTGGGCGCGGGCATCGCGATGCTGGCCGGCCAGCCGGCGTTCGAGCAGAAGCTCATCGACAGCCGCGGCGTGGACGCCACGGTCACCCAGTCCCTGGCCTGGATCCTGGTCGCGGTGGGCACCTGGGGGGCGGCGAGCCTGCTGCTGTTCCGGGTGCGCCGCTCGGCGCTGGCGGTGGCTTCGCTGCTGGGCGCGTTCTGGGTGCTGTACGGGGTCGTGATCTACCCGGTGTTCAACGATTCCAGCTCGGCGCGCGGGGTGATGCGCAGCGCGGGCGCGCGCATCGGGCCGGACGCCGAGCTCGGCCTGGTGGCGTGGAAGGAGCAGAACCTGCTGATGGCCGACCGCCCGGCGCAGACCTTCGGTTTCAAGGTCCCGTGGGAGGAGCAGCTGCGGCGCGGGGTGGCCTGGCAGGCCGGGCGGCCGGGCACGCGCTGGCTGCTGGTGCAGGAGCCGGCGCTGCTGGGCTGCATCGACCGGGCGCGCAGCGAGCGCGTGGGCGTGGCCAATCGCCGCCCGTGGTGGCTGGTGCCGGCGGCCGCGGTGCGCGGCGCCTGCGTGGCCAACACCGAGGAGAAGGCGCTGGAGCTGCGCGAACAGGGCGACGTCGAGGCCGAGTGAGCCGGCGCCCGCGCGCGGGCGCGAAAAGTCACGCGCCGCCATCTGCACGGGCGCGCCGGCGTTTACAATGCGCCGGCTCCCGCCAGGGCCTCCGGGCCGTGGCGGCGGGCGCAGGGATCTTTGCATGGACGCCGCCGGGGCTTCGCGGTCCATCGATGTCGGGGGTCGACTTAACTGCCGTTCCCGATCCACTGCCGATGATCTCCCCCGCCCGTTCCCGCCCGCGTTCCCCATGACGTTACTGCAGCCGTCCCACGCCGAGCTACCCGATCTCTCCCCTGCGGGCCCGCGTGCCAGCGTCGGGGTGGCCGAGGTCGGCCTGTTCGCGCTGACCGCGCTGGCGGTGAGCATGCCCAGCGGCCTGCTGCTGTTCGGGCTGTGCCTGCTGGCCTCGTCGCTGATGGGCCTGCGCGTGCTGGGGGCGGACCGGCGCCGGTTCGGCTGGCCGCTGCGCGCGCTGGGCTGGCTGACCCTGGCGGTGCTGGCGTTGTCGCTGCTGTCGGTGGTGCTGTTCGAGCACGGGCTGCGCGATGTCGACAACCGCTCCCGCTTCGTGGTGCTGCCGTGGGCGGCGCTGTGGGCCTATGCGTTGCGCCCGCGCGTGCTGTGGCTGTGGCGCGGCGCGCTGCTCGGCGTCTTCGTGGCGTTGCTGCTGGCGCTGCTGCAGGTGATGAACGGCGCCGAGCGCGCCGACGGCTGGACCAACGCCATCGTGTTCGCCGACATCATGCTGATGCTGATGGTGCTGCTGGTGTTCTGCCGCCCGCCGGGGCAGTGGCCGTGGCTGGCGGTGGCGCTGGCCTGCGGCGGCGCGGTGATCGTGATGAGCGGCAGCCGCGGGGTCTGGCTCGGCCTGCTCGGGCTGCTGCTGGTGGTGGTGTGGGGCGCGCGCTGGCGCAGCGGGCGCACCCGCCTGCTGATCTTCGCCGCCGGCGCGGCGATCGCGGCCACCCTGGTGCTGACCGTGCCCGCGCTGACCCAGCAGATGCGCATCGGCGAGCTCAAGAGCGACATCGCGCGCTTCGAGGTCGGCGACAGCGACTCGTCCGCCGGCGCCCGCATCGAGCGCCTGCACGTGGCCTGGGACACCTTCCTGCAGCATCCGCTCACCGGCATCGGCGTCGGCCACTTCGACGACGCCATGCGGATCTTGCCGCAGTGCCAGGGCGAGGCGTGGCTCAAGCGCTGCCACCTCGGCCACGCCCACAACGACGCCGCCGAATGGGCCGCCACCCAGGGCGTGCCCGGGCTGTTGCTGCTGCTGGCCATCTACGGGCTGCCGCTGGGGATCCTGGTGAAGCTGTACCGGCGCTCGGGGCAGCCGCGCTTCCGCGGCCCGGCCGCGGCCGGGATCATGGTCGTGGTCAGCTACGTGCTGTGCGGGCTGACCCAGTCGATGTTCGCGCACCAGCTCACCGCCGGCTTCTACGTCTCGGTGATCGGCGTGCTGATCGGCCTGGCGGCGCGCGAGGCGCAGGCCGCCGGCGCCGCGGCGGCGGGGTCGCTTCAGCGCGTGCGCTGATCCCGCGGCGGGTCGGTCACCGGCTGCCGGTGCTGCAGCAGCCAGAGCATGATCGACTTCTGCCGCACGTAGTTGGCGCGCACGTAGGCGTAGACCAGCCCGCGCCAGCCATCCAGGAACCCGCCGCGCAGCAGGTAGCCGCGCCAGAAGCGCCACGCCGGCGCCAGCACCAGCTTGCTCCACGACGCACGCTTGCCGCGCGCGTACTCGTGCTCGGCCATCATCTGCGCATAGCGCTCGGTCTTGGCCAGCTGCTGCATCAGCGAGCGGTACGGGTAGTGCACCAGGTCGCCGCGCAGCAGCGCGACGTGGCCGTCGACGCTGGCGGCCTCGTGGATCTCGCGCTTGCCGCGCCAGCCGCCGCGGCGGCGGTCGAACAGCCGCAGCACCCGGTCCGGATAGGCGTTGCCGTGGCGCAGGAAGCGGCCGAAGTAGTCCGACAGGCGCGCGAAGCGGTAGCCGGCCGCGCCGGCGAAACCGCCGTCGCGGGCGGCCAGGATCGACTGGCGCAGGGTGTCGCCGACGCGCTCGTCGGCATCCAGGCACAGCACCCAGTCGTGGGTGGCCGCGGCCACGCAATGGGCCTTCTGGCTGCGGAAGCCGTCGAAGGCCCGCTGCAGCACGCGCGCGCCGGCGGCCTCGGCCAGGGCGGCGGTGGCGTCGCCGGAGCCGGAGTCGACCACCACGATCTCGTCGCAGAAGGCCAGCGAGGCCAGGCAGTCGGTTATGCGGTCGGCTTCGTTGAACGCGATAATGCAGGCGGAAATGCGAGGCCGTTCGTTCGGGGCGGTCGATGAGGACATGTGATGGCCGATTATCTGCTGTTCGCGACGGAGCGTTATGCGCTGCCTATTCTGGAGCCTCTCGCGCGGGCATTACAGGCCTCCGGGCAGTCGGTGTCGGCCTGGTTCGAGGGCGGCGCGCGGGGGCTGACCCTGCCGGGCGTGCGCGCGGCCGGGTTGCAGGAGGCGCTGGCGCTGCGCCCGCGCGCGGTGTTCAGCGCCGCCAACTGGGTGCCGCCGTTCGTCGCCGGCGCCAAGGTGCAACTGTTCCATGGCTTCAACGTGCAGAAGCGCGAGGACAGCCGCGGCCACTTCCGGGTGCGCGGGCTGTTCGACCTGTACTGCACCCAGGGCCCGGCGACCACCGCGCCGTTCCGCGCGCTGGCCGACGTCGAGGGCCACTTCGCGGTGGCCGAGACCGGCTGGCCCAAGCTGGACCCGCTGTTCCGCGACGACGGCGGCCAGGCCGCAGCGCTGCGCGCGCCGGCGCAGGGGCGCCCGCTGCTGCTGTTCGGTTCCACCTTCACCGAGCGCCTCAGCGCCGCGCCGGTGCTGTACGACGCGCTGGCCGCCGACATCGCCCGCGGCGAGCACTACTGGCTGCTGACCCTGCACCCCAAGTGCGCGCCCGCCTTGTTCGAGCGCTACCGCGCGCTGGCCGGTCCCAACGCGCGCTTCGTCGAGCCGGAGCAGGTGGTGGCCGCGCAGCGGGCCGCCGACGTGCTGGTGTCGGACACCTCGTCGATCGTGTCCGAGTTCGTGGTCCAGCACAAACCGGTGGTGACGTTGCGCAACCGCGTGCCGCAGCCGCACATGATCGACATCCGCGAGCCGGCGCAGCTGCCGCAGGCGATCGCGCGCGCGCTGGCGCCCGAACCGGCGCTGCGCGCGGAGATCGTGCGCTACGCCGATGCGATCCATCCGTATCGCGACGGCCTGTCGTCCGAGCGCGTGATCGCCGCGACCGAGGACTTCATCGCCGGCGAGCTCGGCCCGCTGCGGCCCAAGCCGTGGGGCGCGCGCTGGCGTGCGCTGCAGATCCGGCGCGAACTGGGCTACTGGGGCCCGGCGCGGCGCTGAGGCGCGTCGGGCCTCACCACGCCAGCCGGCGCCGCGCCAGGCTGCGGCCGAGCTGTCGGTACAGCGCCTCGGCCTCGGCCAACGGCAGGAAACGCAGCCGCAGCGGCGGCCCGCCGCCGGTGGCGCCGGCGGTGTCCAGCCACAGCGAGGCGGTGCCGGTGAGCCGGTCCAGCGGCGAGCGCACGAGCTGCAGGGCCTGCAGCTTGTCCAGTTCGGCAAAGCGCCACCAGCGTGTCCACCAGCCGCCGCGCACCACGATGCGGCGCGCATCCACCGCATAGCCCATGCGCCGAATCTGGCGGCTGGACGCGAACAGCGACCACGGCAGCCACGCCAGCACCAGCAGCGCCCACGGTCCCAGGCGCCAGCCCAGCAGCGCCGCCAGCGGCAGCAGCCACAGCGCCGGCAGGCTCAGGCGCCAGCCGCAGCGCAGGTCCACGTCGTGCCAGCGCGCCGGCGGCCAGTCGATGCCCGGCAGCAGCTCGCGCACCAGCGCGTCGCAGGCCTGCGGCGTGGCCACCGGCGCCAGTTCCTTGAGCGCGCGCCCGCGGTCGCCGGCCGGGTTCGCCACCGCGGTGTCCACGCGCAGCTGGCGCCGCCGCAGCCACCGGTGCAGCGCCCCCTCGTGCAGCGTCCAGGCCTGGATGCGCCGGCGTGCCACGCTGGTGCGCAGGCGCGTCAGCAGGCCGCGTTCGACGGTGAGCCGGCGCTCGCTCTCGCTCAGGCGGAACCCGTGGTACTGGGCGACCGCCAGGGCGACCGACAGCGCACGCATCGTCCCCAGGGCGGCGAGCGCCAGCAGCACCGCCGCCGCCGCGGTGGCGCCGGTGCCGGGATGCAGCTGGCTGACGTAGACGTAGGCCTGCTGGCCGTTGCTCTCGATGAAGTGCGACACCGTGCGGCGCGGCACCAACTGGTAGAGCACGCCGAAGGCCGCGGCCACCACCACCATGCCGCGGTTGGAGATCAGGCCCAGGCGGATCACCTCGGCGGTGGGCAGCGCCAGCAGGGTCCGCGCGGCGGGCGTGGCCTCGGCGGCGGCCGCGCCGGGGGCGCCGGCCCCGCGCTGGCGCACCTGCCGCTCCAGCGCCAGCGCCTGGTCCAGCCGCAGCACCCGCATCTCGGCCTCGGGCTTGGCGCCGCCGGCCGATTCCAGCCGCACCTCGGCCACCCCGAACACCCGGTGCAGCAGCGACTGGTGCAGCACGACGTTGTGGATGCGCGCGAACGGGATGTCGCGCCGGCTGCGCTGCAGCCAGCCGCTGCGGATGTCCACGCCGTCGGCACCGATCCGGTAGCGGTAGGTCAGGTACTGCAGCAGCGAGATCGCCACCAGCACGCCGACCACCGCCGCGGTGGCGATCTGGTCGGCGAAGTCGCTGCGGCCGTCGCGGCCGCCGAACACCGCCAGCGCCACCAGCGGGATCAGGAACTGGCGGAGCTGCTGCAGCAGCACGAACAGCCACGACAACGGGTGCAGCCGCTGGTCCGGGGCGGGCCGCTCGGGCGTTTCGCTCACAGCGCGTCGTCGTCGTCGTCGAGCTGGCGCG
This sequence comes from Lysobacteraceae bacterium USHLN149, assembly GCA_037145635.1. Taxonomy (GTDB): domain Bacteria; phylum Pseudomonadota; class Gammaproteobacteria; order Xanthomonadales; family Xanthomonadaceae; genus JAATFS01. Next base: position 86,152 of record JBBCXB010000007.1, on the reverse strand, counting down.
CCAGGCGGTCGCGCAACTGCTCGGCGTCGTGCTGGTCCAGCCCGGCCACGGCCACCGCGTTGAGTCGGGTGCCGGCGGTGTGCACCACCAGCGTGGTCAGGCCGGCGAGCCGTTCCAGCGGGCCGCGGCGCAGATCCAGGTGCTGCACGCGGGTGCGCGGCACCCGCGTCTCGCTCTGCCACCAGCGCCCGCGGCGCAGCGCCAGGCCGTGCGCGTCCAGCTTCCAGCGAGTCAGCCGGTGGCGCTTGACCGCCAGCCATGCGCCCAGCGCCGCGCCCGCCAGGGCCAGCCCCGGCAGCCACGGCCAGTGCTGCCACAGCCGCAACGGGAACAGGAACACCGCGGTGCCGATCGCCGCGGTGATCCCCAGGGTCAGCGCGCCGCCGACGGCGGCCAGGCGGGCGCCGCGGGCCGGCAGCGGCTGCCACTCGGCGGAGTCCTCGAGGGCGGGCCGGGCGGCCGGGACGGCTGGCGGGGGCGGGGAGTCGTGCACGCGAGGCCAGGAGGGCGGAAGGGCGCCCAGCATAGCCGCCCGGCCGCCGGGCCGGCAGCGCGTCGGCCCGCGCCGGCATCCGCTGCGCCGGGTGCCGTGGCGGCCGGCGCGCCCGCGCGTGCGGCGACTACTGCGCCGCGAGGATCAGCGCGTCCACGTCCAGCGCGTGGCCGGCGCGCGCGGCCTTGGTGCGCAGGTACTGCTCGTTCTCCAGGGTGATCTCGCCGGTGACCGGGATCCGCCCCTGCACCTCGATGCCGGCCGCGCGCAACCGCTCGACCTTGGACGGGTTGTTGGTCAGCAGCTGGATACGGGCGATGCCGAGGCCGCGCAGCATCGCCACCGCGCTGCCGTAGCGGCGCTCGTCCGGGCCGAAGCCGAGCTGGGCGTCGGCGTCGATGGTGTCCAGGCCGGCATGCTGGTAGCCATAGGCGCGCATCTTGGCGGCGATGCCGGTGCCGCGGCCCTCCTGGTCCAGGTACAGCAGCACGCCGCCGCTGAGTTCCTTGAGCTTGGCCAGCCCGTGGCGCAGCTGGTCGCCGCAGTCGCACTTGAGCGAGCCGAACAGGTCGCCGGTGAGGCACGAGGAGTGCACCCGCACCGGCACCGCCTGGGCGAAGTCCGGCTGGCCGACCACGATCGCGACCTGGTCGCGCTGGGCCACGCCGCCGCGGAACACCACGAACTCGCTCATGCCCAGCCCGCGCAACGGCACCTGGGTGCGGGTGACCAGCTCGTAGCTGTCGGCGGCCGCGCGGGCGCCGCCGTGGGCCAGGTCGTCCAGCGCCAGCGACTGGCAGCCCTGGAACGCGGCGGCCTCCGCGCCGAGCTCCACCGCCAGCATCGCCGGCAGCAGCAGGCCGAGCCGGGCGATCTCGACGGCGCCGGCGTCGAGCGCGTCGCCGGCGCGCCACTGCGCGGGCACGCGGTTGTCGCGCAGGTAGGCCAGCGCGGCCAGCCCGTCGTAGCCGGTGTCGCCCAGCGCCACGCGCGCGCCCTGCGGCGCCTCCAGGCCGAGCACCCGGGCGCGGGTGGGGGTGAGGAACAGGTAGTGCCGCTGCGCCGCCGCCTGCGCGAACGCGCGATAGGACCGCTCGGTGCTGCTGTCCAGCGCCATCACGCCGCGCGCCCGGCCCTGCGCGTCGGTCAGCACGATCGGCCGGCCGGCCCGCAGTTCCGACGCGGCGCGCTCGCAGCGGATCGCGGCCGGATCGCCGAACGGGTGCGGAGCGGAAGCGGGGGTGGGGCTGGTCATGCACGACTCCAAATGGGGGATCTCCGCGGCCGCTTCAAGACGCGTCCGCCGGCCGGACCGGGGCGGGCGGCGCGGCGGCCGGCCCGCGGACACGCGGTCCGGGGGCTTATTGTCGCGTGCTTTGGCGTCGCCGCCAGCGCGTGCGCGATGGAACGCAGTGTGCAAGGTCGTCCGGCGCGGGGCGGGGCGACCGGGTGTCGCAGCCGGTTTGGCCGCGCGCTGCGGCGCCGGCATCGGCAGCGCCCTGGAGGCGGCGGGGACGGGCATGCGCGCAGGCGGCGACCGGGGGGCGCGGGCGCCCGAGCCGGAGCCTTGGGTGAAGGCGGGGCGGCTTCGCCCGCCGTGTGGAGCCGCATCCGCCGCCAGGGCTGTTTACGATAGTAGAAATATTTTCTACTTTAGTGGAACCCCCTCGCCGAGACGCCCATGCCCCTGATCGATTGCACCGAGTCGCGGCATGCGCCGGCGATCCTGGAGATCTTCAACGACGCCATCGCGCATTCGACGGCGCTGTACGACTACCGGCCGCGCCCGCCGGAAAGCATGGTGGCCTGGTTCGCCGCCAAGCGCGCCGGCGGCTTCCCCGTGATCGGCGTCGAGGACGCCGACGGCACGCTGCTCGGCTTCGCCAGCTACGGCACCTTCCGCGCCTGGCCGGCGTTCAAGTACAGCGTGGAGCACTCGGTCTACGTGCACCGCGACCACCGCGGCCGGGGCCTGGGCCGGCAGCTGCTGCAGGGCATCGTCGAGGCCGCCCAGGCGCGCGGCGTGCACGTGCTGGTCGGCGGCATCGATGCCAGCAACCACGGCAGCATCGCCCTGCACGAGCAGTTGGGCTTCGTGCACGCGGGCACCGTGCGCGAGGCCGGCTTCAAGTTCGGGCGCTGGCTGGACCTGGCGTTCTACCAGCGCATCCTGGCCACGCCGGCGGACCCGCACGACGACTGAGCCCGGTCTCAGTGCGGGTGCCGGTCGGTCGCGTACGGGTTGGCCTGGCCGCTGGCCGGCGGGCGCAGCGAGTAGCGCTTGTACGTCCACTGGTACTGCACCGGGTCGCGCCGGGCGATGCGCTCGATCCCGGCGTTGAGCGCGGTGGCCGCGGCGACCGGGTCGGCGTCGGCCAGCGCGGCGTCCGCCGGCTCCACGTGCAGCGCGAACTGCAGGTCCGGCCCGATGCGCTCGCACCAGCCGTACAGCACGATCGCGCCGGTGCGCTCGGCCAGGCGGTTGACCAGGGTCATGGTCAGCGCTTCGATGCCGAAGAACGGGGCGAACACGCCGTCGCCCAGCTTCGGCTGCTGGTCGGGCAGGATGCCGACCGCGCCGCCGTCCTTGAGCACCTTGAACAACTGCCGCACCGCCGGGCCTTCGGCGCGCACCTGGCGCACGTGTTCGCCGCCGCGCGCCAGCTGCAGGAATCCGTCCACCGCGGCCGAGTCCGGCGGGCGGTAGACGATGGCGATGCGGCCGCGTTCGGCCAGCCACTGGTTGAGCAGCTCCCAGTTGCCGAAGTGCGGCGCGGCCACGATCACGCCGCGGCCCGACGCCAGTGCCGCGTCGTACAGCGCCTGGCCGTGGCGCTCGGTCAGCCGGGCCAGGTTCTCGGCCGGCGGCCGCGTCCAGGTGCGCAGCATCTCCAGCGTCTGCCGCGCGGTCGAGCGCAGGACCGCGCGGTGCAGCGCCTGCCGCGCCGCCGCGTCCATCGCGGGGTAGGCCAGTTCCAGGTTGCGGCGCGCCACCCGGCTTTCGCGCGCGTCCAGGCGTCCCCAGCTCCAGGCCAGTCCGTCGGCGATGCGCTTGAGCCAGGGCCAGGGCAGGCGGCCCAGCGTCGCGGCGGCGCGGAACAGCCATCGGGCTCGTGAATCGGGTTTCATCGGTGAATTCTAAACGCGCGCGCCGTCGCGCTGGAGATGACAGCGCGGGGCGCGCCGCGGCATCCTCGGCCGCCCCCCGCTGCCGTGAGTCGCGTCGATGCTCGTCCTGATCCAGCGTGTCACCCAGGCCTCGGTCGGCGTCGACGGCGCCATCGTGGGCCGCATCGGCCCCGGCCTGCTGGCGCTGGTGGGCGTGGAGCCGGGCGATACGCCTGCGCAGATCCGGCGCATGGCCGAGCGGCTGCTGGGCTATCGCGTCTTCGCCGATGCCGGCGGCCGCATGAACCGCTCGCTGGCCGAGACCGGGGGCGGCCTGCTGCTGGTCAGCCAGTTCACGCTGGCGGCCGACACGCGCTCGGGCATGCGGCCCAGCTTCACCACCGCGGCGCCGCCGGCGGAGGCTGAACGCGCGTTCAACCTGCTGGTGGACATCTGCCGCGAAAAACACGCACCCGGGGTGGAAACGGGCCGCTTCGGAGCCCATATGGTCGTCAGCCTGGTCAACGACGGCCCGGTCAGCTTCCTTCTCAGGCCCTAGAGCAGGCCCCAGCCGCATCCCGCCTTCAAACCGGCAGACGGGTCATCACGCTGGTATAATGCTAGGTTCTCTTCCCAATTCCCAGCCGGTGGCGCGAGCACTCATGGCCAACGAACGTCCTGCCCAGCAATCCGACATCAAGCAACTGATCAGCAAGGGCCTGGAACAGGGCTACCTGACCTACGCCGAAGTCAACGACCACCTTCCCGACGACCTCGTCGATCCGGAGCAGATCGAAGACATCATCGGCATGATCAACGGCATGGGCATCGATGTCCATGAAGTCGCCCCCGACGCCGAGACCCTGCTGCTCAACGATGGCAACACGGGCAACCGTGAAGTCGACGACACCGCGGCCGAAGAGGCCGCCGCCGCGCTGACCGCGCTCGACACCGAAGGTGGCCGCACCACCGACCCGGTGCGCATGTACATGCGCGAGATGGGTACGGTGGAGCTGCTGACCCGCGAGGGCGAGATCGCCATCGCCAAGCGCATCGAGGAAGGCCTGGGCCAGGTCCAGGCCGCCCTCGGCACCTTCCCGCTGTCGGTCGAGATGCTGCTGTCCGACTACGAACTGCACAAGGAAGGCAAGAAGCGCCTGGCCGAGATCGTGGTCGGCTTCAACGACCTGATCGAGGAAGCCGACGCCGCCGCCGCGGCCGCCGCCGAGGCGGGCGAGGACACCAGCGCCGACGCCGATGCCGACGACGATTCGGACGACGACGTCGATGACGCCGAGGAAGAGGCCGGCCCGACCGGTCCGGACCCGGCCGAGGTCGCCAACCGCATGGCCGCGCTGGCCGACGACTACGGCAAGTTCAAGAAGGCCCACGCCAAGCACGGCGCCGAGCACAAGACCGTCGCCAAGCTGCGCGAGGAACTCGCCGCGCGCTTCGTCACCCTGAAGCTGCCGCTGCCGCTGACCGACGCGCTGGTCAACCAGCTGCGCGGCGTGGTCGGTTCGATCAAGGACCACGAGCGCCGCGTGCTGCACCTGGCGACCACCGTCGCGCGCATGCCGCGCAAGGACTTCATCCGTTCCTGGGAAGGCAACCAGACCAACCTGGAGTGGGTGGACGACGCGCTGAAGCGCAAGCAGAAGTGGTCCTCGGCGCTGCGCGACGTCAAGGAGCAGATCATCTCCGAGCAGGAGGCCTCGATCGAGGTCGAGAAGAACAGCTTCCTGACCCTGGCCGAGATCAAGGAAATCAGCCGTGCGATGGCCTACGGCGAAGCCAAGGCGCGCAAGGCCAAGAAGGAGATGGTCGAGGCCAACCTGCGTCTGGTGATCTCCATCGCCAAGAAGTACACCAACCGCGGCCTGCAGTTCCTCGACCTGATCCAGGAAGGCAACATCGGCCTGATGAAGGCCGTGGACAAGTTCGAGTATCGCCGCGGCTACAAGTTCTCGACCTATGCCACCTGGTGGATCCGCCAGGCGATCACCCGCTCGATCGCCGACCAGGCACGCACCATCCGCATCCCGGTGCACATGATCGAGACGATCAACAAGCTCAACCGCATTTCTCGCCAGATGCTCCAGCAGTTCGGCCGCGAGGCCACGCCGGAGGAACTGGCCAAGGAAATGGACATGCCCGAGGACAAGATCCGCAAGGTGATGAAGATCGCCAAGGAGCCGATCTCGATGGAGACCCCGATCGGCGACGACGAGGACTCGCACCTGGGCGACTTCATCGAGGACACCAACGTGGAGTCCCCGATCGACAACACCACCAACATCAACCTGTCGGAAACCGTGCGCGACGTCCTCGCCGGCCTGACCCCGCGGGAAGCCAAGGTGCTGCGCATGCGCTTCGGCATCGACATGAACACCGACCACACCCTGGAAGAGGTCGGCAAGCAGTTCGACGTCACCCGCGAGCGCATCCGCCAGATAGAGGCCAAGGCGCTGCGCAAGCTGCGTCACCCGAGCCGCTCGGAGCAGCTGCGCTCGTTCCTCGACATCGACTGACGCCTGCGGCCGTGGCCGCGACGTCGAACGACCGGAAGGCCCCGCTCACGCGGGGCCTTTCGCGTTGGGCGACCGGGATATGGCTGCCACTGTGCGCGTCCACTACACTGTGAGGCTGGCGCGGGCCTATAGCTCAACGGTTAGAGCAGAGGACTCATAATCCTTTGGTTCCAGGTTCGAATCCTGGTGGGCCCACCACGCTGAAGTCCCATGACATCGCATGTGATGCCAAAACCCCCTGAAATCAGGGGTTTTTTCGTTCCTGGCGTCCCAGGGAGTCCCGTTGAATCCCGGTGGGGTGTGAGTCAGGCTGTGAGTCAGCCGGAGTGTTCAAGACCTCCTGACTCACAAATGGCTGACTCACATGCTGACCGACACCAAATTGCGCGGGCTGAAGCCCCGTGCGACCCCTTACCGCATCGCCGATACCAACGGGCTGTGCATCGAGGTTCGCTCCACTGGCGCGAAGGTCTGGCGCTATCGCTACCGCCACGACGGCAAGCCGAGCATGATCAAGATCGCCGAGTACCCGATCGTGTCGCTTGCGGAGGCGCGCGCCGAACGCGACCGGCTGCGTGCGCTGGTGAAGGGAGGCGCCAACCCAGCCCAGGTCGCCCGCGCCGAGCGCGCCGCGAAGCAGGAGCAGGCCGCGACGACATTTGCCGTCGTGGCTGCGGAATTGCTGGCCAAGCGGGCGAAGGAAGGGCTGAGCGCCGGCTCGGTCAAGCGCGAGCGCCGGATGGTCGAGAAAGATCTTGCTGCCATCGGTGGCCTGCCCGTGGCCGAGGTGAGCGTTCCCACGCTGCTCGCGGCACTGCGCAAGATCGAGCGACGCGGTGCCGTGGAGACAGCGCATCGTGCCCGCGCACTGGCCGGGCTGGTGTTCCGCTACGCCATCGCCACCGGTCGCGCCGACCGCAATCCGGCCAACGACCTGGTCGGTGCGTTGACGCAGCCGCAGACCCGTCACTTCGCCAGCCTGACCGAACCGGCCAAGGTCGGCGAACTGCTGCGCGCGCTGCACAACTACCGGGGATCGCCGGTGGTGACCGGCGCGCTCCGGCTGGCGCCGCTGGTGTTCGTACGCCCCGGCGAACTGCGCCGCGCGCGCTGGGCCGACATCGACCTGGAGGCGGCCGAGTGGCGGTTCGCCGCCAGCAAGACCGGTACACCGCACCTGGTGTCGACGCAGGCCATCACTGTCCTGCGCGACCTGCAACCGCTCACCGGCCGCGGTGAGTACGTATTCCCCAGCGTGCGCGGCCCGCGCCGTCCGATGAGCGAGAACACGGTCAATGTCGCCCTGCGCAGCCTGGGCTGCGACGGCGACACCATGACCGGCCATGGCTTCCGCGCGATGGCGCGCACGATCCTGGACGAGGTGCTGGGCTTCCGTCCGGATTACATCGAGCACCAGCTGGCGCACGCGGTGCGCGATCCGCTTGGCCGGGCCTACAACCGCACGGCACATCTGGCTGAGAGAAGGAAGATGATGCAGGTGTGGGCGGACTATCTGGATGGTCTGCGCATGCCTGCCGACAAAGCTGCGCCTATGGATTAAAGGGCCTTGCTTGCATGCTCCCATCGATCTGATTGGATAGATGCTTGCAGATGGTCAGAGCATCGATCTTTGATTGGATTGGCTAAGTCCGTTTCCGACCCGTTGTTGCCATTGTGTTTTGACGAAAGCTGTCGTTCAGTTAGATGTTAGGCGGCTGCCGCAAGAACCTAGTTAAGTGCACCACAACACTCCTTGTATCGCTTTCCGCTTCCGCATGGGCACCGCGCGTTTCGGGGCACCGCTGGTGCTGGCTGAAGAGCTTTCCTTACAGCCTCTTCGAGTACCCAAAGCTCACTTGCCTGAATCACGTATCCAAGGTTGTTCGGGATACTTCCAACTGCTATCGGTTTCGTATCCGTTGGAACGTCGACTACAATGATCTCGCCGGTTGTAGTGTGTTGAGGGCCGGCGTACAGGGTTCCAAGCAATGCCACTCGATTTCCTGCGCATAGCGCACCGTCCGGGCTGACATAGCTCCCAATATTCGCCAAGAATACGGGGGATCCTGACGAGCCAGGGAAGCAAGCCGCATCAATGAGGAACTCAGGCTTCCCGTTCAATTTCAGCTTGGGATGCGTTGCCGTAATTCCCTTCCTGATGATTGGTAGATTATGAAGCTGATCCCATAGCCCTTTGGGATAGCCAATCATCACGATCTCCTCCATCGGAGGCAAAGACTCCAGAAGATCGTTGCTTGCGAGTGTCTCTTTACCAAGGGGTACGAAATGGTAGGCCCGCCCGTCCTTGCTTGCACTGTTTAAGATTGAGCCTATAGGAAAGGCAACTAGATCTATCGTGGCTGTAGGGTGGGGTATGCAATATTTACCCAAGTCGTTAAGGACTACGGCCTCATGCTTCCCAAGCTCTGGAGTACCGTCTTCATTCTTCAACGTTAAATGAAAGACTCCTCGGATCGCGCCCTCGACAACATGCTTGTTCGTCACTATGCAGGGAAATGCTTTCCCTTCTTCCTCGCAGAACATAAAGATGTAGCCAGAACCCGACGAGATTCTATTCTGTGAATCTGTGCACTCAATTCGCACCGTGCTATGCACAAGTTGAGTGATGGGGTGGATAAACTGAGCCATCAATGGAAGCGCTTTCCGTTGAAAGTCAAGGGGCTACGCGATGCTTTATCGCGCAGCGTCCCCTGCACCGCAGCGTTAGTTCTCTTGCTCGCTGGCGCACCTTTGTGCGGATGTAGTGAAAGAGCGTCCAAATGACATTTGCCGCCAGATAAACATAAAGCATAAAGCCTCGCCCGGATGGCCGCTATCTGGATCAGATTGCGACTGGCCGCTCCTGGCCGCAAGCGGCCATCACGCACGCTCGAGCTGCCGGGCTGTGGTATCTAGACCACCGAAGATCGCCTCGGCCAAACGAGTTGGGAAAGCCGGGGGCAATTCTTCGCGCACCTCGTCGATCACGGCGGGCGTGCGTTCGATGAGTGCGTCGATCAGGGTGTCTACTGATTCGCCAGCGCTGCCAACCACGCCATGGCGCTTGCCCAGTTCAATCCAATGTCGGCGGTGGATGTCCTTCATCTTCCAATGCACATTCTTGGAGCGGATGGCCATGGCCAGTTTGATCTTGTGTTCGGAGATCCGGTTCGGGGCTTCGCCGATCACCGGCCAGGCCGACATCACATCGTATAGCGGCGTGAGCTCGTAGCTGCCACCAGGACGAATGAACAGGCTGAAATTCTTGGCGTGACCATCGGGTGCGCGCAGCATCCAGAACAGTAGTTGCGCGAGGAAGAAAACTCGCCGGTCTCGCTCCGGGTGTAGCGAGGTGGCCAGCACTCCCATGATGCGATCAATGCCCGGCCCGCCATCGGCTTCGTACTTCAGAAGCGGTGGGGTACCTGTGGCCTGGCAGAAATCTTCCTGTGGCAGTCGCGCAAGCCACGGGCCAGGCAGCCAGGCGCGATCGAAGCGCGTCACCGACAGCGCCTTCATGTCCTCGAACTGCAGCGGCTGGCACTCGGCGATCGGCAAGCCATAGGCGTGCAGGATGCGCGAGCACAGCCATTCGTTCTCGATGGAATGGCTCAGGTCGAGCTTCATGTTGCCAACTAGGCCCATCGGCAGCTTGAGGATGTGGCTGGTCGGCGTGGCGCCGTGGGGGTGATGCCATTGGCCGTCGAAGTTGAGCAAGGCGGTCTTTTCCTGCGCTCCGGCAATGGAGATGCGCAGATCGCCATCGGTTGCTTCCTCGATCGAGCCTAAGGGTGGCGACACCGTCCCGCGCAACAGGGCTGCCACGTCTGCCTCGCTCATCGGCGTGGCGTCCACCGTGGTCATCCCTGTGGGGCTGACGCCATCCGGGAGGATCTGCACAGCGCCGATACAGTCGCGGCCCACCTGGGCCAGCAGATCGAAGGCGCGGGTGGAGCGGGCCCGATAGCGGCGGGCGACGCGCTCCCGGATGTCCCGGCTGTCCGGCAACAGGTTCTCGAAGTAGGCGGTGACCTCCGGGCCGCGGAGACGGGTCGTGCCAGGTGCGAACGGCAGGGAGAGCGACAGTGGCCGCCCCTGCGGCGAGGCTTTCCAACTCGGGGCGTACTCGAGCACGTCTTCGCCGCCGGATGCGATATGCCAGGTACCGACGAACTCGCCGTTCATCCACAGCCCGAGACGGGAAGAACGCGGCGTTGGTCGTGTCGTCACCATGCGGGAGCCCCACGAGCAGGATCAGGCACCTGCTTGGCGGATTTCTTCTGCAGCACCATCTCTACACCGAGCAGGCTCAGCAGCTGTAACAGCCGCTCGGCGCTGACCTTTTGCGCGTTGCGCTCCAGGGCCGACAGCGTTTGCTGGGTGATGCCCAGTCGCAAGGCAGCTTCGACCTGCGTCAAGCCGGCTTCCTTGCGGAAGGCCTTGAGCAGAGTGGGCAGCTGTTCGGCGGCGTGGACGATGTACTGGTTCATGGATACAGGTTTTGGGCTGTATTATGTAATTACAGTTTGTACACTGTTTTATGAAAGTACGCAACACAGGCTGTATCTAAGAGGCGATCAAGCCTGAAGTACGGAGCGAGCCTCCACAAGCGGATATCGGCACGAGTCCAGACACCATGGCGTGCGGCGATTGGCTGGCGCAATCACCGCGGCATGTGCGGTGATTGCGGGCCATCGCTCCTACGAGGCTTGCGGCTGATCGTGGGCCGACAGGACCGGTCGTGCCGGCCGCCCCAGGTAAGCATCGGCGACCCGTATCCGCGAATGGCCGGCCAGGCGTGCCACGGCCTCCCGGGCGGGCCGGTCGAGCGCTCCGGGTACGGTGTCGCCACTGCGTACCGGCGGCTCCTGGCCCGTGATCTGCCTGTAGTGATCGATCAGCACCTCATGGCGCAGTCCGTGTGCAGTGACGCCAAGCGCTCTGGAGGTAATCCCGAACTGCCTCAGGGCGTGGCTGAAGCGGTGCAGGTTGTACTTGAGATCGTGGGCCGGGTTGCCCATGTGCGCGTCCTGGTCGCCGGCGATCTGCTGGGCATGCGCAAGCGCCGCCATCCGCTCCGGCGTATCGAGCGGGATGAACCGCTCGCGTCCGCCCTTGGCCCCTGCCTTGATCCGCAGGTAGAGCTGGGCTTGCCGCTGCTCCAGCGGCAGGCCGGTCGCCTCGAACCCGACCACGTCCCGGTGCGGCCGCAGCATCACCGCTTCCTTGCGCCGCAGGCCGAATGCCCGGATCAGCCGCAGCGACCCGCCGGCGTATCGGTCGTGGTCGCAGATGCGCGCGATCACCGCATCGATGTCCACCGCTTGCGCCGACCAGCTGCGGTCCCGTTGCGCCGCTTCGCTGCGCCGGTACTCCTCCAGCTGCATGCCGTAGTGGGACGGGTCGCGCACCATCCCCGGCTTGCCGATCCAGCCCGAGAAGCCGCGCAGGAAGCTGAAGTAGGTCTGGATGGTGGCCGGCGCCAGGTGCTCGGCCTGCCACACCCGCACCATCGCCTGGATGTGCTTCTGCCCGAGGTTGCGCGGGTCCGGCAGGGTCTTGAAGCCGGCCTTCTCATGCAGGTTGCGGAAGAACCGCCGCAGGAACTGCGCCCGGTCGTGGCGGGTCTTGTGCGAGACGGTTTTCTGCAGCGCCGTGTGCTGGCTGTTGTAGAGGCGCAGCAGCACTTCGAGCACCCGCAGCGGGGGCGCTCGCCCGATCGGCTGCCGTGCAAGCACTTCGGCGGGAGACAGGGTCGCCTGCCCCGGGTCGCGCCGGGGCTGGTGCGCTGCGCGGGACTGCGGAGGTTGATGAAGTGAGCCTTTCTTCCAGAGGGTGTTCATTGCGGTGGTCTCCGGTTGCGGCGCGCCACCCGTGCGACGGCGCCGCGGTGGAAGGGGAGTGGTGGAAGCCTTGTTGCCGATGCCGTGCGTGGCTACCGCCACACGTCACCGTGATTCCCAGGGTTCGCCGCCGGCGCGCCCACATCGGGCGCCGGCAGCTCGGTCGTCTTAAAAATGGAGCGGGTGATCCGTCCGCCTGCGCGTTTCTGCGCGGTACGGGGTGGGTGACGACGGTCGGCCTCCAGGGCCGGCCGCCATCCACGCCGAGGTCAGGCCTCGCGTGTGGGGTGGATCAGTTCTCGGTTCGTAGCCGTCATCCACTGCAGGGAATCCGCCCCTGACCGAAAGTCCAGGGCGGTGCCGGTGTCCGAGCCACTTCGCGCGGGTGCCCGATGGGGCCAGCCCTCGCGCGCTGCGTTCGACGCATGCCCGGTGATGACGGGGACTGCAGGACCGGCATCGCGTGCGGGTCCGACGATCTGCTTCGGCCACGATCCGCTTCGGGAGCGGCCCGCCATGCGGGCGGGTCATCGTGGCGAAGGCGACTACGAGGGGGATTGCCTTGGGCGCGGCCTCGATGGGCAACGCCGTGCCGACTCAGGGGTAGGGACGTGCAAGGGCGGGTCACGACCGCAACGCCTTTTCGCTCCACGATGGAGCAGGGCAAGGAGCCTTCGAGTACGTCCACAGTTGACGGCACAAGATGGCCGGGGTCAAAGGCAAAATCAGCCCTTTTGCGCGGTGTTTCTCAATTGGTCTAGGCGGTCTTATTTGCCAGGGAAAGCCGGGACGTCGCTGGCACAGGGTGTTGACAGGGGCTGGCGGCGCCTCTGGTTCGAAGCGCTGACTTCCAGCCGGCATCACCGCATCGCCAGGAAGACCCGGACGGGCTGATTCGCAGCCTTGATGGCATTCACTCCAGTGACAGTGTGGGTAACGCAGGAAGGCGCGAGCGACGCGGCTACTGGGACTGTCAGTCCAGTAGCAACCGAGTGCCACCGTGGCGACAGCCGCCTCCTGCGATCGAGATCATGGAGGCCATCATGCAATCAAAGCATCCCCGTTCCAGGGGCCGTTCTGGCAACCCTGCAACCGAAGAAAGTGCGACTGCGTCCCTGCCGGAGCGGTGTCCGTTCGGCATCGTTCGCCTCTCCCACTGCGTCCGGCGGTACTCGCGCGACATGCGCCACGCCAGTGGAGACCTGCGATGAACGGCAAGGCACCTGCCACTCGGACCCGCCGTCAGCGGAAGACGGACGAGGAAGGCATCCTGTCGGCCGCCACCGAGATCCTGGAACGCCGCTTTCAGCGGCAAGGCCGGATCACCGACCCGATCCAGGCAGCCGACGTCCTCAAGGCGCGCGTGGCGCATCTGGACCGCGAGGTGTTCGGCGTCGTCTTCCTCGATACCCGCCACCGCATCCTGGCCATCGAGCACCTGTTCGAGGGCACCATCGACACCTGCGAGGTCCATCCCCGCGAAGTGGTCCGCCGGTCCATGGGACACAACGCCGCCGCCCTGATCCTGTTCCACAACCATCCCTCGGGCGAGCCGGAGCCCAGCGCCGCCGATCGGGCTTTGACGAGGCAACTCAAGCAGGCCTTGGCATTCCTGGATGTCCGGGTGCTTGACCACCTGGTCATCGGCGGCCGGCGGCACGTGAGCATGGCGGCGCGTGGGTGGGTGTGAGCTGTTTTGCGGCCGCATCCGGTCGGCTAACCGGCGCCAAGCTGACATTCAGTGGACATCCGCCGCACGGATCAACGCAGGTCCAGCATGTCCAGTGGGCGGACTGTCCTGCGAATCGCTTGCTCCACATGGGCGGTCGCATCTCGTTCACTGAAGATTGGATTCCAAACCGCTGCAATACTCAAAATCCGGGTGGAGGGCGGCAGTAGACATGCCTGTCTCCGGTAGTTGGCAGGTCCATCACAACGCCTGGCTGGGGCAAGGCTGGTTATTTGACATGAGTGGTCTGTACGGTACTGTTTCGTACAAATAGGAGCTTGCCATGGCCAACGCTGTCGCCCGCCTCGACCTGCGCTTGAATCCTGCCGACAAGGCGCGGATTTCCCGTGCCGCCGATCTGCGTGGCGTGCCGCTTTCGGCCTTTGTGCGTGATGCGGTCATGCGCGAGGCGGAGAGCGCCATGGCCGCCGAGCTGACAGTGACCTTATCGGCGGAGGAGTCCAAGCGCTTCCCGAAAGCCTTGGATGCACCCTTCCAGCCCAATGCCAAGTTGAAGAGAGCGCTCGCCCGCGTTGCGCAGGGCTGAGTGCGTGCTGATCGTTGAACAACTCCAGCCAAAGCGGCATGACCGCAACAGCTTCAGCTGCGAGGAGTCGACACTGGATGCTTATCTGCGCCCGCAGGCGGCATGACACCATCGCGATGGCATCAGCACGACCCATGTCCTGGTGGATGGTGAGGTTCCCGGCAACATTCTGGGCAGCTTTGCATCATAAGTTCTGTTGAATCGACGATTGATCAGTAGGATCGTTTGGCTTCAGTGATGATTCGTGCAATATGACATGCCACGCTGAAACAAAGGATCGCATCAATAGTCGTCGCGGCTGCTTCGCAAGGAGTAGGCCATGCTCGCGCGACGCTCCAGAACCGATTGCTCGGCGGACAAGGTCGCGTCAAGTAGCTGATCCTGAAAAGCCAGCAACGCTTTCGTAGCACCAACTCTGTCTAAATTGGGGTCAAGAAGCATGACCGAGGAAGTTAGCAGGGCAAGACTATGGGCGGTGGCCTCTACGACATCAGAAAGCCCCAAGTTGCTCGGTCCCGCCAAGAGGACATCTTCCTCCATGGGATGAAGGCCGAGGCGGAGATAAAGCCCCGAAGTGGTTGCATGGATGCTGTCATTCGCCACGCCGTGCCACGGTTTGAAATGATCGAGCCTTAGAAGTTTCGCCATCTCATGTAGCGACATTCGCGTGTTTCGACCAAGAAGTACATCGGCCCACCCATAGTCCGAAAGGAATTGCTTGCCGTACTTTCGCTTGCGATGCTCGAAATTACGTCTGACGCGGCTCAGCTCCATTTTGCTTGGCGGCTCGAAACCCAAGACGCTGGCATAGTCACAAGCTGCATCAGCACGTCTCTTGACGCCGACGATCTCGTGTTCGGTGAACAATCTGGCCGCCTTGCGTCCATGCTGCTGAATGAACGTGCCAACGATAGAAAGTTCGTGCAGCGTTCGCCAGCGCGCAATGGCACCTTCAGACAACCCATTCGACAGTAGAACGTGGATTTCCCAAGCGGTTTGGCATGCCTTTGCGTGGATTCTGGTTAAAGTCTCAATCAGTAGGCGCTTATGTCGATACTGTGATTCTCGTGCCGAGATGTTGGTGCTTGATCCAATCTCCCTTGCCAGCCAGATGAAGATATTCAGGTCGTCGAGAACGTTGGCCCAATCCTTCCGTAGGTGCTTGTTGAACTTCCTCTGGTCTGAGGTAAGATCCTTGATAAGGCGAGACCTGTTCTCTTTCAGCAAGTCCAGGAATGATTGCGCTACGAAGTCGATGAGCTTCGACTGGGAGTTGGCCAGAGAGCGGGTGCCAATGCGCACCGCATCTGCGACGTCCCGTTCGGTGATTTCTGCAAGGATGTCGCCAATTGCACCCGGACTGGCGTCGGTGTGGGTATCGAAGTCATCATCTACGGCAATCGACACGGTGTCGCCATCGACCAGTATCGACTTGGATAGATAACCCAAGATACCATCACCGGTCCTGTATCCTCGTTCTGCTAGGCGACGGTAGCAGATGACCGCGAAGATCCAGCTTGGGCTTAGCAACTGCTTGGCGGAACTGTCTGCGGCCTTCTGGAATTCTTCCATCGGTGGCTTTCCCGCTACGCAGTTAATACGTCGGCCAAGGGAACTGCAGAACCCAGGTCGGGGTGCCGGGGCTCGTCGGTCGGACGGCCGCTTCCGCGCCTTTCTGCCTCCACTTCGCAGAGCAGCTTCCTGGCTGCATCCGAAAAGCGACTGTTGGACGCGGCGGTGGAGAAAACCAGCTTGCGCAGCTGATTCGATGCAAGGGGCAGGATGCGATGCGAATTGCCGTCAAGCATTTGCTTGCGGAGGAACAGCCGCCTGAATTCTAGAATTGCTTCCGCATCGAGCGTCGGATTGCTGGTGATAAGCACGCTCGTCGTGAACTCGAAAGCCGCCTGGTCGCTCGCTTGGTGTTCCTCCAGAAGCAGGCAACCCAAGCTGACGCCGGCGCGGCTGCCATTGCGAGCACAGGCATCAAGAATGGCCGCGATGGCTTCCGGGAGTTGGCCAAGCTTCGCGTGGACGGATGCGGCGACATTGTCCAGGTAGTACCAGCCTGACCGGGGGCCGAAAAAGGTGCCGTCGGCAACCATCTCGGCAAACTGGCTCCAGGTTTCTGAAGAAAGCGCCGAGACGACGCTATGCCCGATGTGTTCATGGCGATGCAAATCGCCATCCGACCTCTCGAGCATTTGGCGAAGCAGGGAGAAGGCCGCGGGCGAGCCATCGGCGGCCAAGCGACTTGCGACATCATAGCCGCCGTCCGTAGCCATCCATCGTTTCAGATAGTGTGATGCCGGATTCGGGAGCAACTCATGCGGGAAGCGAAGGACTATATGGCAGAGGTTCCTGAACTCGTATGCGCGAGACTGATCGAGCCATCCTTGTGCGGCCATGCCATCCCACAGGGCACATAGTCTCGCAATTAGCTCAGGGTGTTCGATGCGAAGCCCTTGATCCAGAAGCGAGCTTGCCGCTTCTACTACGGTCCTGTCGCTTGCTGCGGGACCCACAATGGCGGTCAGCACCACGGGGACACCTACTGGGCTTGGTATTCGGGCCAGTGCCAGCGTCAGCGCAGTGGCCCGTGATCCGATGCGTTGCCGGTCGCGATCTTGGATTGAGAGATCTTCGAGCTTGTGCAGGGCAAGGCGCAGTTGATCGACAAGCTGCGAGGCGATTGCGTCTGTTTCGGTCTGCAGGTCGTGCGATGGCTGCAACATGATCCGACCGGATTCCCGGTGGAGTCTGGTCATGCGTGCGTTGTTGAACTGGCCGATTGGCGACTCGGGAAGCTTCGATCGCCATGGCTTCTGAAGTATGGCCGCCATGGCCGAGAATACGAACTGCTCGGCTTGCTCATGACCCACCAACCCCTTGAGGGTGGGAAGGGCGTTGCTTCCCCATCTGACCAGCGCTCGAGACAGAACGATGTCGTTGTGCGGATTCATGGGTCGTTCCCGCGTTCCACCGGCGTCGGCCCATTGGGCGATGGCGATTCGATAGGATGACCACCGATCCAGTTCCCATCGACAAGCGCGCGCAATCAGATCCTGGTAGTGATCCGGGCTGACACGGCTGGCGATGTCTGCCAGCGTGCACATCAGTTCCCCGGGCTGGACATTGTCCGTAAGCGCCTGGATCAATGCGTCAGTCTGCTCGATGCCGGGTACCCAGAGCGCACGCGTCCGACCGCCGTATGTTTCGTCTGCCCGGCTCTGGATCAATCCCGCAATCTCCTGCCGTATGGGCAGGTCGTTCTTTCCTGCTTCTTGGATGGCGGCGGCGATCAATCTGTCGCCGTCCATCTGGACCAGGAGCGAACGAAGTGCGAAATACCGATCCTGACTCTGGAAATCCCTGCGTCTGTCAAGGAACTCCATATGCAAGGCGAGGTACTCTCGCAGCACCACGCTCACTTGGTCGAGGTTGGCGCACTCGGCGACGACACCTCGTCCATAGCTGGCACGAGATTCATCCGGAGAATCTCGCAGTGCGCGGTCGAACAGGCCGGCGCGGATGTCTGGGGCGAGCCCTCGAATCCTCTCGATCGCCCAGTCCGGTGGATATGGGTTGGAGAACGTTAGCTCGATCGCGAGGGAGTCCATTTTTTCCGGATCGCTTTCGGCAAGCATCGCTAGCACCGATTTACTCGCGTACCGATTGTTGTCTCCTTGTACGAATTCCAGCAAGTACTCTGCTGGAGGTCGGGGCAGGATCGGCTGGAATCGCAGCGCCAGGCGGTGACGCTGGTCCTCGGGCATCGTGGCGTGCAGCCTGCGCAGCTCCGCATGAACATCCGCCTCGGCGTCGACCAGATCCTCTTCCAGTGTTCCGACCAGGTCGCCACCCAACTTGACCGAATCGGGCGCCCGCACCCACGCCTCTAATGCGACATCGGAAGCCGGATACTCCCAGCGAATCGCCGAGATCGCGGCTACGCGCACTTCGTCCTGGGTTGCGTTGAAGGCGCAGTCCACCAGATATTCCCAGTTGGCGGGGTTGCCCGCTATCTCATGGATGAACTCGGCGTGTCGCTCCACGTCCCATTCCCGGAGTCTGCCCGCGGCATCGGATCCCAGTTGCCGGATGGATATGGAGTTCGAACCGAGGCGATGGAAGTGCAGCCGTTGTTGTTGATCCTGGTGCTCGAGATGGCGCCATAGCCGATCCGAGAAAGCCGGAAGGGCGCTGTCGATCATGCAGGCCAGGCCGTACTCGCCGATAGTCGGGTCTGTCGCGTCGGCAACTCTGCCCGCGGCCGCGACCAGTTCGTCGAATGTCGAAGCGCCATCGCGCCTGTCGAATCCAGACGCTGCAGCCAGAACACAGGCAAAGTGCAGATCGACGGCAATGGCCGCTCGCATCAATGCTAGCCTTGCCGCAGAGGGTGGCGGGTCGCCAAACAGCTTCTCAGCTGCGAGTAGCAGAGTGTCCTCCCACGCGGGCTGGTCAATTGGATCGAGAAGGGCGCTATCGATTGCGTCGCTCCGCTGGTTGTCGAGCATGGACAGGTATCTGCCCGCGGCGAAGTACTCTTGGAAGCGTTGGTGTGCGAACCTGACCAGACCATGCTCTTGGAACAACAGATGGTGATCGCACAATTCCTGCAGAAGACGTGCCGGCTCGACGGCGCCAGTGATCTGGCGCCTCGACTGCAGCGCCTCAGTTTCGTCGGCCAACACCGATCTCGCGTCCGCGAGTGGTAGTGTGGTGCCGCCTGTAGCGTTCAATCTCCAAGCCAGGGCTTCGAGGTACGAGCGATAGAGTCCGTACAGTGGTGCCGCGGACAATGCCGCACTTCGCGAACTCTCACTTTCATATGTCCTCACGATTGCGTGATAGATCATGAAGCTGTTGGTCATCGCCTGATCTTGTGCTCTCAGGTCGACAACACCTTGGAGTATCAGGGGATTGCGGGCCGCATGCCTGAGGTGATGTCGCACCGATAGGTGGGCCACGAGTGCGTCCGCTTCCCCGGTCGGCAAACGCGCGCGGATATACTCCTGTTGTCGTCGCCAGTCGACGCCGGCAACGCTTACTAGAACAGGAGCCGCGGTTTCAGGCCGATGGCTCGCATTTCTTGTTGTCAGGACGATGTTGACATCCGGGGTTGCAACGACGAATGCGCGCATCCGTTGCAAAGCGGGCTCCAGCGCGTCGGCCGCGATCTCGTTCCAGCCATCGATAAAGAGCGTCAGCCCGCCTTCCTTCGCGTACCGGGCAAGTCTCGCGGGGGTGATCTGGGAGGCGGCATAGTCCGTGAGCGCTGCAACGAATTCAAGCGGTCCTGATCCAGTACTCGACCAGGCAGGCGCATCCACGAAGATGGGTAGTCTGCGGCACGGTTGTTCGTCGAGCAGGGATTTTGCAAATTGGAGCGCTGCGGTCGTCTTGCCAATACCGCCCTCGCCGGAGAGGACGATGCTGCGACCGGCGGCAATCAGCTCGATGACGCGATCCTCACTCAATGGAATTCTGGAGGATTCCACATGTTCAGGCCGATCCATCGCACCGGCCTTGGTTTCCACCTCTACGAGATTGATTGCCACGATCGTATCGTTGAACAACTGTCTCGATGACGCATGTCTCACGACATTGGTGGCCGCTGCGACGCATTGCTCCCAGAGGAGGCCGTCCGAGGGTTCTTCTGCGCGGATCGTGACAATCGAGCCCGTGTAGATCGTCCCCAAGTTGTCGCCTGTGATGGCGACACCTCCATGCGATGCGCGCGCTTCAATCGTAGATCGCCCCAACAGGCGTCGGATCCACGAGAACATCCCTGAGAGCATCACGAAACCTTGGGGAACAACCAGGCCAATGCAGCAATGACGAGTCCGACGATGCCGACGACCACGCCGGCAACTTGCCAAAAACTCCGCGGTGACTTCAGATCAGTGGTGTTGGTAGTGATATTCCCCTTGTTGTCGCCGCCAATAGCGACGCCTCCGTGCGATGCGGAAACATGGCGTGAATCGTTCGATCTTGGCCGCATTCTTGCTGCTGCAAGGAGAATGGCCGCGGCAACAATGCATCCAATGCCGATCCAGAACCAGATAGTTGCGTTGGACATGCGTTTGTTCCCTGATGGAAATGGTCCCGCCGATTCGAGAAAAGCACTTTGGCGGAATCCGAAAGCGGTTTAGCGGGATGAATCGCCCGCCAAATCATGATTCGGATCATGCACGCGGGCAACAAATCCCGTCTGTTCCGCCAGTTCTGGGAACAGCACAAGGCAGGTCCCGTCGGCATCGCGCGCGGATCGGTAAAGAATGCCGGGATGGCCGGCCTCGCGCACCAGATCGCCAATGACCCAACTCGGAGGTTCGATTTCGTCGAGGAAAGCCATGCCCTTCCAGTTGCTATACGTCTCGCTCCAAATTTCGCTCCAACGCACGGCGTCATAACCGCCGGTGAAATCGACCACGTTGTTCGCGGTGACATGGAAGGCAGCGATTGTCGCTGGCGGCAGCAAGGGCGACTCGGCCTGGTATTCGAGAAGGGCGGTGCCTGTACTGGCGGCTAGGTAACGTGCTTCCACGCCGGGACGATTGAAACGGCCGCCACGGATCGCGGCGCCTGCGCCGCTTTCGGGCGTGTGCGCCCACCGCGGCGGGAAGGCACGGTAGAAGACCGCCTCGGGGCCGAGGTCGGTCAGGATCATCCAGTCGAACCGCCGCCGACGGACTGCAAATAGGCGATCACGGCGTCGGCTTTGCCGGTGGACACCAGTTGTTCGCCGGTGCGATGCTCGAACTCGGGGATCGGAGTATTGCGGTACCAGTAAATCGCGCGCATGCGCTCACCGCTGACTTCGGTGGCAGCCGACAGTACCCGCAGCGCATCGCGCATGTACTGCTGCAGCCTGGCGTTGGCCGGGGCATCCGCTACGGTGGTGCGGTGGACGCGAGCGAGCTGGGCCAGTTCCTGTTGGCGCAGGTGCAGGGCGTCGGCGAAGCGATCCGGGGCGATCAGCGGCATGCCCGGAGTGCGCAGTCCCTCGGTAAAGGTCTGGAAGTCGAGTTGGGCGGCCATTGGGAGGACTCCTGAACGGATGCGCCTAGTCTATGTCGGTTTAATGTCGGTTTCAAGATGATGTATTGATCGCCGGCGAGACGGGAGGAAGGGATGGTAGCGAAGCAGACCAAGGCAGGCGCCAATGCCTCCGGCAAGAAGAAGCGGGCAGGGCGGGTGGCGGGAGGCGCCGCGACCGGATCTGGGATGAACTTCCAGGCAGTGGTCACTTCGATCGCCGGCGTGAATCTGCTGGTAGGAACACCACTGGTCTGGCTGGAGGGCATTGCCGACGACGTGCCGGTTGCCGTTTGGTCCGAGACGACCGGTCCGGGAGACGACATCCGGATCGAGTTGAACGACAACCAGACCATAGAAGTCCAGGCTAAGAAGGGCCTGAGAAAAGGTGCCAACCTTTGGAGTTCCCTTGTCTCCTTGGCGACCGGAATCGAAGCCGGAGAGATCAACTACGGCGTTCTGGTCGTTTCTCCGGACAGCAGCAGGACCATCACCTGTGACCTCTCGCAGGACATCATTCGGCTGGGCGAGGGTCGCAGCGATGGGCTCAGCGAGATTGGTCAGGAACTGTGCAGGAAGCTGAAGGAAGCCGGATTGCTGGCAAACCGGGTTTGCCAGAAGTTGCGGATCCAAGTGGTTCACGGATCGGAAGCGGATGCTGCCTCCATCAAGGAAGCCAAGAACAAGCTGTCGAAGCTGTGCACAAGCCTGAGGGATAGCGAAGATGCCTGGGTGAGGCTGTATCAGGAAGCCCACCGGAGCATCGCCAGGCGCGGTCGCTGGGAGGCATCCAGCATCATGCAACTGCTCGTATCGAGTCGGATAGCCATAGCGAGTCCGCTGCTACCGGGCAGCACGGTCCTGCGGTTATCGCAATGGGTATTCGATGCAAACCAAAGCTTCTCCATCTTGGGTGTAAAGTCCGCGCTGTCTATCGCGGACGTGTGGTTGCCCCTCAGGGCAATGGTGATCGATCCGGGAGAGGAGCGGGGGGATGATGCGGCGAGCGCGATGGCCAAGTACCACGCCAGCGCGCAGCAGGATCGAAGCTACGGCCGGACCAGCAAGACGATTGATGCGGAATGGATAGGCAGGTTCTACATGCGTGCGGTGATCGTGGCTGGCCCCGGGATGGGCAAGAGCACGCTGATGACGAAACTTGCCAACCTCTATGCACGAGATGGCTATCCGGTTCTCAAGGTGCGGCTGAGTGCCGTAGCTGCTCGCATGGTGGCAGGTCACAACTTCCAGGAAAGCGTTATGCATTTCGCGCTGGATGGCTCGGGGCTATCCGTGGAAGAGGTGGCACGCGGTGGATTCCAGGACTGGGTGCTGTTGTGCGACGGGCTGGATGAGTGCGGTGCCAGACAGGAACTTGTCGCGGATGGCATCAAGCGATTCGCAGCCGGATATCCGCGATCCAGGGTGATCGTCACGACCAGGCGCATCGGATACGACACGGCGCTGCTATTGGACTGGAGACACTACGAAATCCTGACGCAGGACGCATCGTCAGGAACGATGAATCTGGCAAAGCTCCTGGGTGCGGCGATGCCGAGTATGGGCGGCAACGCCGAACAGGCAGAGGCGATGTCGAAGGCGCAACTCGGGCGCAGCGCGGCGCGCGACGTCGTTTCCAGAAGCCCTCAACTGCTCGGAATGGCGGCCTCGTTGCTCGCACGTGGTGGCGAGTTGGGGTCTTCCAAGGTACAGCTCTACCAGAACCTGTTCGGGGTCATCGACACGGCTGCCAATCCACGATCCACGGCCGGCCAGCCCAGCGGACCGGAGCTGACCCGGCTGGTGAACATTCTTGGATGGGAGTTGATGTCCGATCCACTGGGCGCCGTCGACGCGATATCGAGAAGATGCGCTGATCGCCTGCGCCTGGATCTCGGCCTCAGTTTCCTGCAGGCGCAGAAGGTGGTAAGCGAAGGTCTCCAGCACTGGCAGGACGTAGGACTGATCGAACAGGTGCGCTACGGGGCGACCACCATGCTGACCTTCATCCACAAGACGTTTGCCGAGTTCGCAGCGGCCAGGTTCCTGTGCCAGGCAACGACGGCAGAAGAGAAGAGGGATCTGCTGTCGGGCTGTTTCGAGGACAGCGCATGGAACGAAGTGTTTGCGTTTGCCTGCCAGAAGCTGGGGGACGAGATCATCCTCGAACTTCTCGATAGAAGAGCGCGCGACGACCGTAACGCCCTTGATACCGCTCTTCACCTGATCGCGGACGCGAACGCAGCGGTATCGGATCAGACAAAGGCCACCGTCATCGCGCTCGCGTTTCAGGAAGTGGACTCGATGAAAAGCATCATGGCCTACAAGCTCGGCCTGAAGCTTGCTAGCGTGGCAGCGAGGTTCCCGCAGGAGGTAGCCCCCGGTGCCGTGGCCAGACTGGGGGCATCGCGGCCCTGGACTCGACTAGTGGCGTGGACATGCGCAGCGGAAGCCGGTCACGATTACAGTCTGGATGAAGCGCAGGCCGAGCTGCGCGGCTTCCTTGCCGAGGTCAGGCCGATGAGAGGATCGTTGCTCGGCGGACTGAGGCTCGGGCTGGGGGCAGACAGTCACTTGCTCGAACGCTTGGCGTTGAGCATCGCATACAGGGCATCAGTTGAGTGGCCGGCCGACAAGGTCGGCGAGCTCCTGAAATGCATTTCCGACAGCCAGTTTGGGTCGGTCGGATTTCACGAAGGGCTTGCCTCCATCGTGAAGGCTTCCGGGTGCGATCCGAAGGTGCTCCGGAAACTTGAAAGCAGCGCTACGTTGGGCAGAGCGATGCTGTCGAAGGATTATTGGGATGCCCACGTCGCAGCGGTGGGGGCTGTGCTCGACGGACTGGCGTCAGAAGGTGATGCGTCGGCCTCAGATGCCGCTGACATAGTGCCGCTACAGCTCAGCGCACTCCTGGATCTGGTCGGGTTCAACGAAGTTCCGGCGTCGGACGTCTGGGCCTGGACTGAACCTTACGACAGGGAGGTCGTGCGCGAAATCCTGCAAGGTCTGGCGGGAATATCCATGCTGGATCTCGACCGCCTGCAACAGGAGGTGCTGGCGGTATTGAAGCGTATGGATCGCATCGCAGACGGTGGCCTCCCATGGCTCCAACTGAACACGGTTGATGTCGATGTGCCCGACCCGGATTGGAGCGGGGTGAAGGCGCTCGCATTGAACAAGGACAAGCTGGGGCAGGCGGTGTTGCATGAATCGCAATGGCTGTCCGTGACTGCCACAAATCTGTTGAGGAGCCTCGGTCAACTGACCGAGCCTGACGTGACAGCGTTGCTATGCGAGGCCCAGGACTTCACGCTGGCGGCCGCCGCCTATTTGGCTTTTGAACTAAGCCAGGACGTTGGCGCCAGGCTTGTGCTCGACCGCCTCAACGGCCCCTTGGTACGCGGCTTCGAGCACTTACTCGGCAGGCTTAAGAAAGCGGGAACACCATGGTCGGATCGCATGGCGGAAGGTGTCGGAAGAACGCTCCT
Source organism: Lysobacteraceae bacterium USHLN149 (assembly GCA_037145635.1). GTDB lineage: Bacteria > Pseudomonadota > Gammaproteobacteria > Xanthomonadales > Xanthomonadaceae > JAATFS01. The sequence goes on along the minus strand of JBBCXB010000007.1, from coordinate 61,369 downwards.
GAAAGGAGGGGAACGGGCTGCACAGGAGGCTGCGGTGCTGGCATTGCAGCATGTGGAGCTGGGCGCAGCGGTATCTGGAGAGATGCTGGAAAGCGCATATCAATTCTGGCTGACGCATGAAAAGCCGTATCCCCAAAAGAGCGGCGTGGTCCCGGACAGCCCCAGGAAAACGCTGCTGGCAGCGATGGATCGTCTTTCGCCGCTTTCTGACGAGCGGGTCATTGATCTGCTTTCAGATGCACGAAGTGATGTGAGTGGATTCGCGCTGGAGTTGTTGACGGAGCGTACAGGATCGTCCCCGTCGGCAAAGGATGCGTTCATTTCAAGATCGGCCTCAAAGGAAGTGGCGCCTGCTTCTATTTCCCGGGTTCTGGCGTCGAAAATTCCTTTCTCTGCATCGGATGTCGCCAAGATGATTCACCTGTTCGACGACGACGACCCCAAATATAGACTTGCTTTAATGGGGGGGCTGAAACGTGGGTTGTTGCTCGAGTTGGAAACAAAAGAGATAGCCACTCGGCTCCTGAGCGATCCAGAGCGCGAGATCAGGGATCGCGCGCGCTTGCTCCTGGAGGAGCTGGTAGAGGCTTAGTGCGCCTGCAATGTCGGTGAAGCTTATGTGACGTCCCTGCTATATGGCCGCGGCGGTGCGGGCCAGCATTTCCTAGACTGGCTTGATCGGCGCCTAGAGCCCGGCGATCCCGTTGTGAGGGTGTCTGCGAGCGTGCGAGATGGAAAGGCACGGCGAGCGGTCAGTCGCCTGCCATCATGCCCACCAGGACGTCGGTCGCGCTCGCCACCAGCTTGGCGCCGGTGGCGATGGACAGCATCGTCTGCGCCAGCGTCTCGGGAGAGGACTCAGGGATATGGCACGGACAGCTTATTAAAAACAGGGTTGTTGGGTTGTCGCGCTATCCGAGTTCCTAGATACCCCAAAAGGTACCCTCTGGAAAATCCGGGAGTTAGATGGGGCCACGGGGGACGCTAGGTCGAGGTATCACCCGACATCCTAGGTGACTTCCGAAGAGCGACGCGACCAGTAATGTGGCCCTGAGGCTACAGCATAACGTGACGAAATTGCCGAAGCTGGTGACGATGTGGTAGATGGAATTGCCGAGCATCAGCAACGAAAGCAGGATCAGCAGGGTGGTTGCCATGGTGTGTGCTGACTTCAGCCCGGCATCGCGTTCGCTGACAGCAGCGATGGCCGCCAGCGCGATCAGCAGGAAGGCGATCGCCAGCTTGGCGAGTAGGCCGAAAGTATGACTGGACGCAATGAAGGAGAGCAGGGCGGTGATGCCGGCCGCTTCGAGCATCGTGGCGCGGAAATACGCTTTTCCGGATCCCGCTTTCTCGTAGTTGAACACCGCGACCAGCGCAAAACTGCCTGTCCACAGCAGCGAAGTCTTCAGGTTCGACCATTGCCACCAGCGTGGGAGGGACAGCAGCCACACGCAAACCGCCACGTAGCCGGCGACCGCGCCGAGCAGATACACGATCGGCGGCTTGACGAGCAGGCACAGCAGCTTGCGCAGCTTATCGCTGCGCCGGGTCTTCCAGAGGACGGCGCCGGCGACGAGCGAGAATCATGTCAAGAATGCAATCTCGCGATTATCTAGTTCCGTCGAGCCAGAGCACAAGATTCTTGTGAATTACTAAGAGTGGCAGTACTTAGGGAACCAACATTCTTAGCTGTGTGAACGTCCGCTCTTGGCCGATAGCGGCCACCCATGGCTGGATTGTTCCTAGATATGTGCTAAGTACGTAACCGCATTGAGACGGCGGTGCGAGGCGATGACGCCGGGCAGTTCGAAAAGACGTGGCCGTGCGCGGAAGTCGAAGAGACGGTAGAGGTGGTACTGGTCAGCATCGGCTTCGGAGCGCGCTAGTTCGTTGCGGCTGACGTAGAACGGAGTCAGTACGCCAAATGTAGTGGTCTTTACCTCGATGAGTCGTTCTCGACCATCGATCTCGTAGGACAGCACGTCGTAGCCCAGGCCGTCGCCCTGAGAAGCGGCCACGTGTTCAACCTGATTGGCTAGCCGCTTCTGGCCGGCTGCATGAAGACGGCGGGTTTCCAGCTCCATCACGAACAATTCGCCGGCGCGACCGAGCGAACGGTTGCGAGCTTCTTGCTCGAGGTAGTCGCGTTGGGCGGGCGAGAACCGAGGCAGGTAGCTGCGTGGCGTCTCTCTTACCCGCGCCGTTGCTGGTGCCGGAACCCACACGGCATCCGTATCGTCTGGGGCGATCATGACGGCCGGCCGCAGCACGGCGGATTGGGCAGCGGCCTGCAAGGCATCGTTCGACTGCGCCTGACCTCCCACCACGTCGAACAGCAGGGTCTGATAGTTGCCCCGTGGCTTGTAGCCATCGATGTACGGGTAGCCGAGCGCAAGCAGGATGGCGCTGATGTTGCAGTGCTTGAACTCGATGGCGGCTCGGTTGCGCCCGTCAAGCCGCTCGGCCAGTGTGCGTGCATGGGCGGTCTTGCTGTATCGCTGGCCGTTCAGTTTGAGCGTGAGCATGTGCAAGTAGTCGGCGACGCAGGCCTCCACTTCTTCATGCGACCAGTCTGTGCCCCGTGCCATATCGTCCCTCTCGCCTGTCACCAGGTTAACGGGCATGGGATGTGGGAGCCAGTCCTTGTAGCAACAAGGGCATTGGCACGTGGTGCGGGCGGTGCGAGACTGATGAGCGCCTCGGGCGTCCCAACGTGCTTGAGCGGTTAGGTACCTACGGTGTTTCGTGCCGACGAGCAGGCTGATGCTGCAGAAGAGGTGGCCTTGGAAAAGCGAGTAAGACTGTGAGTAAGGTCATCTCCGGACCTCACTAAAGTCTTTCTAATTCAGTAATTTACTCAGCCAGTGCGATTGCTGGTGGGCACTCTCGTTGGTCGTCCTAAGTAAGCATCGGCGACCCGTGTCCGCGAATGCCGGCCAGCCGTGCCACGAGGAGCATCCGGTCCCCGGCCCGGGACCACGCCCTCGGCGCGAGCGAGCCCTCGTCGGCTTGGCGGCCGCAGGAAAATCGTCGGACAGCGGCTACCCCGCCAACGCGTCCCAGTACGGCGGCTGGCCGATCCGTTCGGCGAGGTAGTCGGCGAGCAGTTTCACCTTGCGGGAGCGCACCCGGTTGTCGGCCTGGACCAGGTGAATGCCCACGGGCGCCGGGTCGACCGATGCCTGCCAGTCCTGCAGCACAGGCACCAGCGCGCCGCTCCGTACGCTGTAGAGGGGGTAGAGCCAGCGGGGGAAGAGCACCAGGCCCTGGCCCGCGACGGCGGCCGCGACCAGGGTCTCGGCGTTGTTGCTGCGCAGGTTGCCGGTGACCACGTGTGCCTCGGCGGCCGCCGGGCCCGGCGCGCGGAAGTACCAGCGCTGGGTGCCATGCTGGCCCCGGTAGAGCAGGCAGTTGTGCCGGGTCAGCTCCTCCGGCCGCGCGGGCTGGCCATGCGCGGCGAGGTAGCCGGGGCTCGCGCAGGCGAGGTAGCGTTGTTCGCCCAGCGCCCGGGCCACCAGGCCGGAGTCTTCCAGCTTCCCGATCCGCACGGTGAGGTCGGCGCCTTCCTGGACGGGATCGATGAAGGTGTCGGTCAGGGTCAGCTCGATCGTCAGTTCCGGGTAGAGCGCCTGGAAGTCGACCAGCAGCGGGGCGATGTGCAGCCTGCCGAGCGCCACCGGGGCGTTCACGTGCACCACGCCGCGGGGAGCCGCGTCGTGGCCGGCGATGCCTTCGGACGCCGTGTCGAGCGCGTCCAGCGCGTCGCGCACCTGCAGGTAGTAACGTTCGCCCGCCTCGGTCAGGCGCACGGCCCGCGTATGCCGGAAGAGCAACTGGTGCCCGAGTTCCTTCTCCAGCGCGGCGATGTGACGGGACACGGAGGACGGGGGCACGCCGAAATGCCGTGCGGTCGCCACGAAGCTTTCAGTGGTGGCGACCCGGGTGAAGTAGCGCAACGCCTTGAGATCCATGAAGTTGCCGTTTCCGCAAGGGTGTTTTGAGTATCCGCATGATTGTTGCCGATGCAGCATGTGCCTAGGGTGCACGCCTCCCCTCACGGATGCATGGTCATGAAGCACCTGCTGTTGCTCGCGCTGGTCGTCCTCGCCGGCATGGGCCTGTCGATCGAGGCGGGGCTGCTGGGCCCGCTGGGCGAGGACGTCGGGCACGGCTGGGCCACGCTCGGCATCTTCGGGATCGGCTCGCTGCTGCTGACCTTCGGCCTGGTCTTCGGCCGGCCGCGCCTGGCGCTGCTGTTCGCGCAGCCGCGCTGGACCCTGCTGGGCGGCGTGCTCGGCCCGGTCTACGTGCTGGCGCTGACCCTGGCCACCCCGTACATCGGGGTCGGCTTGACCATGGTCGGCATCCTGTTCGGCCAGGTCGGGGCCAGCCTCGTCATCGACCACATGGGCTGGCTGGGCAGCGCCCGGCGGCCGCTCGACCGTTACCGCGTCGGCGCGCTGGCCGCCCTCCTGGCCGCGCTCTGGCTCATTCACTAAGGAACCGCCGTCATGCTCGTCCTCATGCTTTCGCTCGTGGTGCTCAGTGGCGCGGTGCTGTGCGCGCAATCGGCGATCAACGGCCGCCTGGGCGCCAGGGTCGGCGTGCTCGAGAGCGCCTGGCTGACCTTCACCGTCGGTGCGCTGGTGACCTTCCTCGGCGCCTTCTTCCTGGAGCCGCCGCACGCGGTGTCGCTGTTCTCGGTACCGCGCTGGCAGGTCACCGGCGCGTTCTTCGGAGTGATCTACATGCTGGTCATCGTGTTCGCGATGCCACGCGTGGGCACGGCAGCGGCCACGGTCGCGGTGATCAGCGGCCAGCTGCTGATGAGCCTGCTGATCGACGACTTCGGCTGGCTGGGAAACGCCGCCATCCCCCTGGACGTGCACCGCTATGCCGCGGTGCTGCTGCTCGCGGTGGCGCTGGTGCTGATCTACCTGAGCGACACGCGGGCCTCGAAGGAAGGGGATGCGGCCACGGGGCAAGCCGAGGTCGAACGCCGGTCCGCGTAACGGAGGGCCGCCCGCGTGGGACTCGATGGCCCCAGCGGGCCATGACCGCGCCGGATCCCCGCGCCGCCTACGCTCCTGCGGAAGCGCAGGCAGCGCAAGTTCCGAGCTGCGGGGATATGGGCCGACCTCCGCTAGAAGGTCGTGCTGGTGGTGCTACTTGCCGGCGTCCGGATCCGCGCCGTAGGTGCCGGCCTGGCCGAAGTTCGGCTGGGTGGTGCCGTCGCGTTCGGGCGCACCGTCCGGCTCGCCTCCGCCGGCCTTGCCGCCCTTGCCGTGGCCATGCTGGTTGTAGCCGGCGTTTTCCTGCTCGAGCGCCTTGTCGGTGGTCGAGTCGCCGGAGTCGTTCGCGGCGCGGCCATCGCGCCGTCCCGCGGAAGCGGCCGGCGAGGCGGGGTTCGGGTCCTTTCGGTCCTGGGTCATGGGTACCTCCTGGTAGAACGGTTGGGTCGGTCCATCGGGCAGTGCCGATGGACCGCGTGCGTCAGGCGGCCTTGGCGCTCTTGGTCGCCCTGGTGGCCTTGGCCTCGCCTGCAGGGTGGGTGTCGCGATCGGACTTGGCCAGCAGGGTCAGCTTCTCGTCGGTCGCCTTTTCTTCCTCAAGCGTCGCCAGCAGCAGCGGCAGCGCGTCGGTGTAGCCCAGCTGCTTGGCGATCGCGGCGATGGTGCCGTACGACGCGATCTCGTAGTGCTCCACCTTCTGCGCGCCGCCGATCAGCGCGGCATCGCGCACCGGGCCCTTCTCGACTTCGTCGATGACTTCCTTGCCTTCTTCGACCAGGCCCTCCATGGCGGCGCACTTGATGCGCTTGAGGCGGATGCCGAGCACCTCGACGATCTGGTCGATGCGCTCGATCTGGCCCTGGGTCTCCTCCAGGTGGGTCTCGAAGGCGGCCGCCAGTTCGGGGTTGGTCGAGGCGCGGGCCAGGCGCGGCAGCGCCTTGGTCAGCTGCTTCTCGGCGCTGTAGATATCGGAAAGCTCGTGGATGAACAGGTCTTCTATGGTCTTGATCGCCATGCGGTGTCTCCCGGTTGAGGACCGACCCTGGGCCTGCTGCCGTTAGCGGGGCGCGCTTTGTTGTGAAGGAGGACTGCACATCCCGGGCTCGTTCACGGCGAGCCGACGGCCCGCGGACTAGTAAGGAGGCCAGCGGCCGGTCCCTCGGCCCACAGGACCGTCATGGCCAGGCCGATTTGGAGTGGTTCGCTCTCGTTTGGGTTGCTCAACATCCCGGTGTCGCTGATGTCGGGCGAGCGCCGTACCGACCTGAGCTTCCGCATGCTGGATTCGCGCGACAAGAAGCCGATCCGGTTCGAGCGCGTCAATTCGGACACCGGCGAGGAAGTGCCGTGGAAGGACATCGTCAAGGCATTCGAATACGACAAGGGCAGCTACGTGGTGGTCGAGAAGGAGGACATCGCCGCCGCCGCGCCGGAAACGCATGAGTCGGTGGACGTGGAGGCCTTCGTCGACGCGGCCAGCATCGGCCTGCGCTTCTTCGAGAAGCCCTACGTGCTGGTACCAGGCAAGAAGGCCGAGAAGGGCTACGTGCTGCTGCGCGAGACGCTGAAGGCCACCGGCAAGGTCGGCATCGCCCGCGTCGTCATCCGCACCCGCGAGTACCTGTGTGCGGTGATGCCCGAGGGCGATGCGCTCGTGCTGATCCTGCTGCGCTATCCGCAGGAGCTGGTCGCGCCGGACGACTACAAGCTCCCGCAGGGCCAGACCGGCGACTATCGCATCGCCCCGAAGGAACTGGAGATGGCCACGCAGCTGATCAATTCCATGACCAGCGAGTGGGCGCCGGACGCCTACCACGACGAGTTCCGCGAGCGGTTGTCGGCGATCATCCAGAAGCGCATCAAGGACAGCGGCGCGACCACCCAGGTCGAGGAGCCGGAGCCGCACGAGGACGCCACCACCAACGTAGTGGACTTCATGTCGCTGCTGCAGAAGAGCCTGCAGACCAACAAGCGCACGCCGGCCAAGGACCTCCCGGTCAAGCGTGCGTCCAAGCCGGCGGCCAAGTCCACCGGCAAGTCCGCCAGCAAGCCGGCCGCCAAGTCCGCCAGCAAGGCGACCGCCCGCAAAACCAAGCCCGCCGCGCCGGCCAAGAAGGCGCGCAAGAAGGCCTGACCCTGCCCACTGCGCATCCACGGAGAAGAGCATGAGCGACGACAGGCGCCCATCCGGCACGCCGGAACGCGACCGCATCCACGTTCACGGGGACTACACGCTGCAGTGCGGGACCCGGACCCTGGACGTGTCGGCCGGCGAGCTGAGCGCGGCGGTCAAGGCGGCGGGCCTTACGTCGGCCGCGGTCCGCAAGCGCCTGGGCCAATAGGCCGGGACAGGCGATGTCGCTGACCGAGTACCGGCGCAAGCGCAGCTTCGACAAGACCCGCGAGCCGGAGCCCGGCAAGGCCCCGCCCGCCGGGCAACGCGCGATCTTCGTGGTCCAGCTGCACCACGCCAGCCGCCGGCACTACGATTTCCGCCTGCAGGTGGGGGATGCGCTCAAGAGCTGGGCCGTGCCCAAGGGGCCGAGCTACGACCCCCGGGTCAAGCGGATGGCGGTGGAGGTCGAGGACCATCCGCTGGACTATGCGGGCTTCGAGGGCGAGATCCCGAAGGGCGAATACGGCGGCGGCCACGTGGCGCAGTTCGACCACGGCGTGTGGGCCACGAGCGGCGATGCCGAAGCACAGCTGGCCAAGGGCCACCTGCGCTTCGAGCTGTTCGGCACCAAGCTCAAGGGCGGCTGGCACCTGGTGCGCTCGGGCAAGCCGGCGCGGCAGCCGCAGTGGCTGCTGTTCAAGGAGGACGACGCCTACGCCGGCGACGTGGAGGCGGACGACCTGCTCGGCGATGTCGCCGCGCCGCCGCCGGAGGACCTCAAGCGCGCAGGGGCCGGCAAGCCGCAGAAGAAACAGCTGGCCGCGGTCGCGGTGGCCGCTCGGCCGCGCCGTCGCGACTGGGCGAAGCGGGCACTGGCACTGGCGAAGGCGACCCCGCACGCGGCCCCGGACGGCCCGTTCGAACCGCAGCTGGCCAAGCTCGGCGAGGCACCGCCCAAGGGCGCGCAGTGGGTGCACGAGATCAAGTGGGACGGCTACCGGATCCTGGCCACCATCGACCACGGCCAGGTGCGCCTGTGGTCGCGCAACGCGCTGGAATGGACCGCCAAGCTGCCCGAGATCCGCGAGGCCATCGCCGCGCTGGGCCTGGTCTCCGGCGCGCTGGACGGCGAGCTGATCGCCGGCAGTGGCACCCGCGAGGACTTCAACCTGCTCCAGGCCACGCTGTCCGGTGAGCGCCAGGGCACGCTCGCGTACGCGCTGTTCGATCTGCTGCACATCGACGGGGTCGACATCTCCGGTGCGCCGCTGGCCGCGCGCAAGGCGCTGCTGCAGGACCTGCTGGCGGGCAGCACGGGGCCGCTGGCCTACAGCTCGCACATCGACGGCGACGGCGACGCCGCCTACCGCCTGGCGGGCGAACGCCACTTCGAGGGCATCATCTCCAAGCGCGCCGACCGCGCCTACCACGGCGGGCGCAGCGAGGACTGGCGCAAGACCAAGCAGCTGGCCAGCGACGAGTTCGCGGTGGTCGGCTACACCGCGCCGAAGGGCAGCCGCACCGGTTTCGGCTCGCTGCTGCTGGCCCGGCCGGACCCCGAGCACGGCTGGCGGTACGTCGGGCGGGTGGGCTCGGGGTTCTCCGAGGCACTGCTGCAGGACGTGGCCGAGCGCATCGGCAGCGCCGGTGGCAAGCGGCCGACCGCCTACGTGCCCACCGAGGACACCGACCTGCGCACGGCCACCTGGTTCGCGCCGCGCTTCGTGGTGGAGGTGTTCTATCGCGGCATCGGCCGGCAGCAGCTGCTGCGGCAGGCCTCGCTTAAGACGGTGCGCGCGGACAAGCGCGTGCAGGACCTGGACGACCGCGACCGCGACGGCGCGGCGCCTACGGCGAGCGCCGCCAAGGGCGCCGCCGCGAAGAAGACCGCCCGGCAGTCGCGCGCCGCCACGCCGGTGGCGCCGCCCGATCCGCCGGCGCGCGTGCCGCCGCGGCTGTCGAGCCCGGGCAAGCTCATCTTCCCCGACATCGGCGTGACCAAGCAGGACGTGTGGGACTACTACGAGGCGGTGATGGACCACCTGCTGCCCGAAATCGCGGGGCGTCCGCTGTCGATCATCCGCTGTCCCGGCGGCGCCGGCCAGCCGTGCTTCTTCCAGAAGCATCACACCGCCGGGCTGGAGCGCGTGGCCTCGGTCCGGCTGAAGGAGGACAGCGGCATCAATGCGCACTACCTGGTGGTGACCGATGCGGCCAGCCTGCTGGAACTGGTGCAGTTCAACACGCTGGAGTTCCATCCCTGGGGCAGCCATGCCGACCATCCCGAGCGCGCCGACCGGGTGGTGTTCGATCTCGACCCGGGCCCGGACGTGCCGTTCGCGGAGGTCAAGGCCGCGGCCACCGACATCCGCAAGCTGCTGGCGCAGCTGGAGCTGGAGTCGTTCCTGCGCGTGTCCGGCGGCAAGGGCCTGCACGTGGTGGTGCCGTTGAACCCGGGCTGCGACTGGGACCTGACCAAGCGTTTCGCGCACGGGTTCGCCGATGCGCTCGCGCAGTCGCAGCCGCACCGCTTCCTGGCCACCTCGACCAAGCGCCTGCGCAACCAGCGCATCTTCGTCGATTACCTGCGCAACGGGCGCGGCGCGACCGCGGTGGCCTCGTACTCGCTGCGCAGCCGCCCGGGCGCCCCGGTGGCGCTACCATTGAATTGGAACGACCTGCCCAAGCTGGCGCGGGCCGATGCCTTCACCCTGCGCGAGGTGCCGGCGCTGCTCAAGCGCCGGCGCAAGGACCCGTGGGCGGCGATGGACTCGCTGCAGCAGAATCTCGCGCGCTGGGCCGAGCAGGACTGATGACGCGTCGACGACGAGCTGCGCGGCGACGCGGAGAGCCATCGCCGGCATCAAGCCGCGTTCCCGGCCGACACGCTTGCGCGGGCGGCCGGAGCGGGGGGCCTCAGGGCGTCAGCACGACCTTGCGGCAATCCTCTTCCTTCTTGTCGAAGATCTCGTAGCCCTTGGCGGCATCGGCCAGCGGCAAGCGGTGCGAGATGATGGCGTCCGGCTTGAGGTCGCCGTTGCCGATGCGCTCCAGCAGGTAGGGCATGTGCTTCTGCACGTGGGTCTGGCCCATCTTGAAGGTCAGGCCCTTGTCGAAGGCGTCGCCGAACATGAAGCCGTGGATGAAGCCGGCATACACGCCGGGCACGCTCACGGTGCCGCAGCGGCGGGTCGCGGCGATGCACTGGCGCAGGGTGACGCCGCTGCTGCCTTCCAGCTTCAGCGTGGTCATCGCGGTCTCCAGGGTGCTGCCCTCGGCCTCGAACCCGACCGCATCGATCGCGGCGTCGACGCCGCGCCCGTCGGTCTGCGAGACGATGACGTCGGCTGGGTCGTCGATGTCGTCGAAGTTGATCGGGATCACGCCGTAGGTGCGCTGGGCGAAGTCCAGGCGGTAGGCATGGCGATCGACCATGAAGATGCGCTCGGCCCCGAGCATGCGGCAACAGGCCGCGGCCATCAGGCCCACCGGACCGGCGCCGTAGATCGCCACCGTCGAGCCCTGGCCGATACCGGCGTCGACCACCGCCTGGTAGCCGGTGGGCAGGATGTCGGACAGGAACAGCACCTGCTCGTCCGGCAGGGCGTCGGGCACGACCAGCGGGCCGACGTTGGCCTTGGGCACGCGCACGAACTCGGCCTGGCCACCGGACAGGCCGCCATACAGGTGGCTGTAGCCGAACAGTGCGGCCGGCGGCCGGATATCCTTGCCGTTCAACGCCGCGCCCTTGCCGGTATTGGTGGTCTCGCAGGCGGAGAACTCGCTGAGCATGCAGTGGAAGCACTGGCCGCAGGCGATCACGAACGGGATCACCACCCGGTCGCCGCGGCGCACGCGGGTCACGTCCGCGCCGATGTCTTCCACCACGCCCATGAATTCGTGGCCGAGGATGTCGCCCTTGTGCAGGTCGGGGATCTTGCCGTGGTACAGGTGCAGGTCCGAGCCGCAGATGGCGGTGGCGGTGACGCGCAGGATGATGTCGTCGCGTTCCACCAGGACCGGATCGGGCACGGTCTCGACGCGGACGTCCTTGGTGCCGTGGTAGTTCAGTGCGCGCATGGGGTGCTCCGGAAGTGATGAGGTCCCAGTCTCGGGTGGCCGGCGTTAACGCCGCTGCGGCTTGGCGTGCGTGCCGCGTGCACGTTGCCGGGGTGCGCTGTGAAGGACGACTGGGCGCGCGTGGCCGCGGGAGCGACGAACGCGCAAGCGTCCGCCAGGCTCAGAGGAGAGCGCGATGCGGGACCGCATCGCGCGTGCGTGGCCGCTGGCCGCGGTTACAGCGTGGCGGCGCCGCCGGAGATCGTCACCAGGGCGCCCGACGTGTAGCTGGCCGAATCGGCGGCCAGCATCACGTAGGCCGAGGCCAGCTCCGCGGGCTGTCCGGGGCGGCCCATCGGGGTCTGCGAACCGAAGTTCTCGACCGATTCGGCATCCATGCCGGCCGGGATGAACGGGGTCCAGATCGGCCCTGGCAGGACCGCGTTGACACGGATCTGCTTGTCGGCCAGCAGGCCGGCCAGGCCGAGGGTGAGGTTGGCCAGCGCGCCCTTGGTGGTGGAGTAGGGCAGGATGTTGGGCGTGGGCTTCTTGGAGTTGACCGAGGCGGTGTTGATGATCGAGCCGCCCTTGGGCATCAGCGGCACCGACAGGCGCACCAGATTGAAGGCCGCATGCACGTTGGTGTCGAAGGTCTTGCGCCATTCCTCCAGCGTGATCTCCTCGAAGCTGTGGAAATAGGTCTGGTAGGCGGCGTTGTTGACCAGCACGTCCAGCCCGCCGAAGGTGCCGTGGACCTTCTTGACCAGCGCCTCGGCCTGGGCGGGATCGCTGATGTCGCACGGCACCAGCAGGGCGCGCACGCCGGCCTGCTCGATCAGCGCCCCGATGCGCTCGGCGTCGGCCTGCTCGTCGGGCAGGTAGGCGATGGCCACGTCCGCGCCCTCGCGCGCGAAGGCGATCGCCACCGCCGCGCCGATGCCGCTGTCGCCGCCGGTGATCAGGGTCTTCTTGCCCTTGAGCTGTGCGTGGCCGACATAGCTGTTCTCGCCATGGTCCGGCTGCGGGTCCATCTTCGCGGTCTTGCCGGGGAAATCCTGCTGCTGGGGCTTGAACGGCGGGCGGGGATAGTCGGGGACGGCCATGCGGGGCTCCGGGTGCGATTGGGGACGCACGAGCATGGTCCGCCGGAAGTAAAGGCACGGCATACGGCAGGTGGTGGCCGCGTCGTCGTCGCACCCGATCCGGCCCTGCTGCCGGCGCGCCGGCCCGGTCGCATCCCGAGTCCCGGTGCGGCGCGGCATTCACCTCGTGCCCATGCGGGGCGGCCTAGCGTGGACGCCTCTCTCACGCAGCAGGCCGCCATGAGCAAGGAACCGATGAAGCCGTTCGGCCCCAAGGCCGACCAGGACAAGCCGCATACGCCCGACACCCTGCGCAACGACGACGCGCCGTGGAAGGCCCACGACATGCCCGACGAGGACCGCGATTCCAACCAGGTCGATCCGGAGCATGACTACGATCGCCCGGATGGCAGCGAGCGGCGCTAGCGTGGGCGCCGCCGCGAGGACGCCCGGTCGTCTGCCGGGGGCGGTGAACCCGGCCGCGGCGGCCTGGTCGGCCGCGTGACGCCGCTCGACAAGCCGCTGCGCCGCGAAGTGCGGATCGACGAGCGCGCCTACACGCTGATGCTGGACGCCGAAGGCCTGCGCCTGACCGAGAAGGGCCGGCGCAAGGGCATCGTGCTGAGCTGGCGCGAGCTGGTCAGCGGCGACGCCGCGCTCGCCACCGCGCTGCAGGCGTCGTTGCAGTCGTCCGCGTAAGCGTACCGTCGTCCGGATAAGCTTTTGTCCCGCTGGCCACCGCCCCGCCTTTCCAGCGGCATGCACGTGCCTGCCCAGTACAGCGTGCACCGGCCTGCCTTTGCGGGCAGGCGGCCGTGGTCCGGGTAGGCAGGGGCCGCCCTCGGTCAGGCGAACAGGCGGGCCAGGCGGGCCACGGCGGCCTCCGACGCGGCGCGGTCGGGCGTGGCGTCCGGGTTGCCGAAATCCCCCGGATCCTGCGCCTGCACCAGCAGGCCGTCGCGCCGTGGCACCACGGTGAGGTTGTGGCCCCGCCAGTACAGGCCGTAGTCCACTTCCGGCTGCGGCACCAGGCGCGCGGTCTGCCCGCGCACCGGCACCAGGCTGTCGTCGCCGAGCAGGGCGCGCGCGCCGTAGCCGGTGGCGTTGACCAGGACCTTCTCGCGCAGCTCGGCGAACTGGCGCGGATGGGTGAACTCGCGCGTGTGCACCTCGCCGCCGCCGAGCCGGAAATCGTCCATCAGCAGGCGCGCATAGGCGCTGAGGTTGAACGTCATCTGCGTGTAGCGCTTCGCGAACGCGACCGGGAACGGATGCTCGCCCGGCTGCAGGGGTACGGAAGCCGGCGACAGGTCGCGCAGGCGCACCGATTCCAGGTGGGCGTAGTCCGGCTCGCGCAACGCGCCGGCCGGGGGCAACGGCTGGTCGAAGGGGAGGTCGGACAGCGCATAGCCGTCGCGCCATTCCACCGGGCTGCCGGGCAGGCCGAGCAGGGTCTGGTAGCGCCGGAACGCGATCCGTGCCATGTCCTCCCAGCGCGCGGCGAACGCCGGGCTCGCATGCTCGGCGGTGCACAGGCGCGAATCCGGCGACCACACGCCGGTGGCGAAGAACGAGCGCACGTCCGGCAACCGCTCCTTCGCGTAGATCCGCACGCGCAGCCCGGCGCGCTGCGCCACCAGGGCCGTGGTCAGGCCGATCGCGCCGCAGCCGATCACCGCCAGTTCGCGCGTGCCGGTCGCGCGCACCAGCTGCAGGGCGTGCTCGGCCGCGCCCCACGACAGCGACCAGCCGCTGCCGCCGTGCCCGTAGTTGTGGATGACGGTCTTGCGGCCCAGGCGCTCGGCCTCGATGCGCGGCCCCTGCGCGCGGAATGGCCGGGTGCAGGCCGAGACCGCGACGATGCGGTCGGCGCTGGCGCGTATCGGTGCCAGCGCCGGCGGCGGGGCGAAGCGGGCGCGCGGCGGCAGTAGCAGCGGCGGCGGGGCGGGCAGCCGCCCCGGCCGCGGGTCGCTGGCGGCCCAGGCGCCGCCGGACGCCGCGGCGAGGGCCAGGCAGGCGCCCCGCAGGAACTGACGACGATGCATGGAACTCCTTGTCGGCGGGCGCAGGTTCCGCCCGGGACCGAGCATAGCGCGCGCCCGCGCGCCGGCGGTTGCCGCCCCCGCCCCCGTTCACCGCTACCCGCCCACTTCACCTGCCCATTGCCGACCAACGCTGCCGAGCGACCACCAACCCCAACCACCAACCCAAACCCAAACCCCAACCCGACCTCCGACCTCCGACTCCCGATTCCCGATTCCCCAATCCCCAATCCCCAATCCCCAATCCCCAATCCCCAATCCCCACCCATCACCACGCCAGGCAAGGACCGGCAGCGCGACCGCCGCCGCTTCGCACCCGCGCGCCGCGGCCCGGTCGCCGCATTCCCGGCTTCGTCGCCACGCCGCTGCGGACAGCCCGGGGCACGGCTATGCTCGCGCCACCTTCCCCGGAGCGCGCCCGTGTCCGCCAGCCTCTTCCTCGTCGTGCGCATTCTGTTCGCCTGGGCCGCGGCGCTGCTCGTGGCCGGGTTCATGTGGGCCCAGCTGTTCGACTCCATCGGCCCGTTCTTCGCCCTGGTCGCGACCGGACTGCTGGCGCTGGCCGCGGTGAGCAGCTTCGCGCACCTGCGCCGGGTCAGGCTGATCGCCAGCCGGCTCGACCACGATGCGCTGTCCAGCCGCCAGCGCCGCCAGATCGAGGTGCCGCTGGATACCGGCGACGCGTTCGAGCTGGTCGAGCGCGCGGTCCGCGAGCTGCCGCGGGTGGAGGCGCTGGAGAGCGCGCCGGGCAGCCTGCAGGTGCGCGCCAAGGTGCGGCGCCTGGATCCCTACGCCGGGCGCACTCCTTCGCGCTGGAACGTGTTCGCGCGCTTCGCGATCACGCGCAACCAGGTGCTGGCCACGGTCACGCCGGGCGCGGGCACCAGCAGTGTGACCCTGCTGTGCGAGCCCGACGCCGGCGCCTGGGTGGACCTGTTCGCGGTGGACGAGGGCAGCAACTACGAGAACGCCGAGGCGCTCGGCCGCGCGCTGGTGCGCCACGTCGCCGGCCAGCGCCGCGACGAGCAGGCCGCCGCCGAGCAGTCGGAGACCGAGAAGGCGCTCGCGGTGGCGCGGCTGAACCTGCTGCACGCCCAGGTCGAGCCGCACTTCCTCTACAACACCCTGGCCAGCGCGCAGGTCCTGGCGCGCACCGACCCGCCGCGCGCCGACGCGATGATCGGTCACCTGATCCAGTACCTGCGGCGGTCGCTGCCGAGCACCGACGAGGCCGTCTCCACGCTGGGCGAGGAACTGGAGCGCACCCAGGCCTACCTGGAGATCCTGCGCATCCGCATGGGTGCGCGGCTGGCATTGCAGCTGGAGGTGCCGTTCGAGCTGCGCGCGCTGCCGCTGCCGTCGATGATGCTGCAGACGCTGGTGGAGAACGCCATCAAGCATGGGCTGGAGCCCAAGCCCGGCGGCGGCACCATCTGGATCCTGGCGCGCGCGGCCGGCGACCACGCCACCGTGACCGTGGCCGACGACGGCCAGGGATTCGGCGGTGCCTCGTCCGGCACCGGCATCGGCCTGGCCAACCTGCGCGAGCGCCTGCGCCTGACCTACGGCGCGGCCGCCTCGTTCGCGCTGGTGTCCAACTTCCCCAGCGGCGTGGCCGCCACCCTGACCCTGCCGTGGCCGCCGGCCGTGCCGACGGCTGCCACGGCGACCGCGCTGGCCCCGGCACGGCCTTCGCGGCCGGCGCACGGGAGCGTGGCATGAGCCTGCTGCGGGCGGTGGTGGCCGAGGACGAGGCGCTGCTGCGGCAGTCGCTGCTCGCGCTGCTGGCCGAGGTGTGGCCGGCGCTGCAGGTGGTGGCCGAGTGCGACGACGGCGCCGGGGCGCTGGAAGCGATCGCCGCGCACCGCCCGGACGTGGTGTTCCTGGACATCCGCATGCCCGGCCTCACCGGCATCGAGGTCGCGCGCGCGATGGCGGAGGTGAGCCCGCGGACCCAGGTGGTGTTCGTCACCGCCTACGACCAGTACGCGGTCGACGCCTTCGAGCAGGGCGCGGTGGACTACCTGCTGAAGCCGATCGCGCGCGACCGGCTGCAGGCCACCGTGCAGCGGGTGCAGGCCCGCGTCGCCGCCGGCCGTTCCGACCCGGCGGCCCTGGAGGCGCTGCTGCAGCGGCTGGCGCAGGCCCCGGCCGCGGTGGCCGCGCGGCCACCGCTGGCCTGGGTCACCGCCAGCGCCGGCCGCGAGACGCGGCTGATCCTGCTCGACGACGTGGCCTACTTCCAGGCAGACCACAAGTACACGGTGGTCATGACCGCCGGCGGCGAGGCGCTGCTGCGCACCTCGCTGCGCGAGCTGCTGGACGCGCTCGACCCGCAGGCGTTCAAGCAGATCCACCGATCCACCATCGTCAACATGAAGGCAGTCGCGGCGGTGGTGCGCGACGACACCGGCAAGGGCCGCCTGACGCTGAAGACCCGGCCGGAGACGCTGACCGTCAGCGTCCCGTTCATGAGCCTGTTCCGCGGCATGTGATGCCGCCTCCGTCCCGCCAAGGAATCCGTCATGCGCCTGCTCGCTTCGCTGCTGTACTGCCTGCTGGCCCTGGCCGGCTGCCACGAGAACACCGGCACGACCTCGATCACGCGCGCCAGCGTCGACGGGGCCGACGTGCTCTTCAGCAAGACCGCCACGCACGACGGCGTGGCGCGCTTCCACTGCCTGCTGAGCCAGAGCCGGCAGTGCCACTACCTGGTGTTCGCCGAACGCTGCCAGGCGCATCCGGGGAGCCCGGCCGCGACCGCGGCCTGCACCCGCCAGGTGCTGGAACGCTTCGCGCTGGCGGTCGGGCAGACCCGCGAGCTGCGGGGCCTGCCGCCGCGCTTCGGCGCCTGCGTGGCCGCGCAGGCGCCGCAGGGGGTCTGCGCGGCGGAATAGGGCGGCGCTGAATACGGACTGACGCGCCTGCCCCGCTTCTGCGATCATTGGGCGCTTGTCGCCGGCTCCGGCGTTCCACGACAGGTAGTGCATGTCCGACAGTCCCCTGCGCCGCGAAGTCGGCCCCTTCGCCCTCATGCTCACCGGCCTGGGCTCGATCATCGGCTCCGGCTGGCTGTTCGGCGCCTGGCGCGCGGCCGGCCTGGCCGGCCCGGGCGCGGTCTGGGCCTGGCTGCTGGGCGCGGCGATCATCACCACCATCGCACTGTCGTATGCCGAGCTCGGGGCGATGTTCCCGGAATCCGGCGGCATGGTGCGCTACAGCCACTATTCGCACGGCTCGCTGGTGGGCTTCATCGCCGGCTGGGCGAACTGGATCGCGATCGTCTCGGTGATCCCGGTCGAGGCCGAGGCCTCGGTGCAGTACATGGCGTCGTGGCCGTGGAAATGGGCGCAGGACCTGTACGTGCAGGCGCCGGGGGGCGCGGGCGAGCTGTCGGTGCCGGGGCTGCTGATCGCCGCGGTGCTGGTGCTGGTGTACTTCCTGCTCAACTTCTGGAGCGTGAAGCTGTTCGCGCGTTCCAACACGCTGATCACCGTGTTCAAGCTGGTGGTGCCGGCGGCGACCGGCATCGCGCTGGTCGCCAGCGGCTTCCATAGCGAGAACTTCAGCGTCGGCATCCACGGCGACGCGCACGTGATCGACCTGGCGGCGGTGCTCACCGCGGTGGCCACGGCCGGCATCGTCTTCAGCTTCAACGGCTTCCAGAGTCCGGTGAACCTCGCCGGCGAGGCCAAGAACCCGGGGCGCAGCATCCCGTTCGCGGTGCTGGGCTCGATCGGCCTGGCCACCGTCGTCTACCTGATCCTGCAGGTGGCCTACATCGGCGCGGTGCCGCCGGACCTGCTGGCCAAGGCCGGCTGGCACGGCATCGATTTCCGCTCGCCGTTCGCCGAGCTGGCGATCATCGTCAACCTGCACTGGCTGGCGATGCTGCTGTACATCGACGCCTTCGTCAGCCCCAGCGGCACCGGCATCACCTACACCGCGACCACGGCGCGGATGATCTACGGCATGGAGAAGAACGGGACCCTGCCGGCGGTGCTGGGCCGGGTGCACGCGCACTGGGGCGTGCCGCGGCCGGCGATGTTCTTCAACCTCGCGGTGTCCTACCTGTTCCTGTTCTTCTTCCGCGGCTGGGGCACGCTGGCGGCGGTGATCTCGGTGGCCACGATCATCTCCTACCTCACCGGCCCGGTGAGCGCGATGACGCTGCGCCGCACCGCGCCGGACATCCACCGCCCGCTGCGCATCTTCGCTATGCCGGTGCTGGCCGGCATCGCCTTCGTGATGGCGACCGAGCTGCTGTACTGGGCGCGCTGGCCGCTGACCGGCGAGATCATCCTTCTGATGGTGGCGGCGCTGCCGGTGTATGCGTACTACCAGGCCAAGCAGGGCTGGAAGGACTTCGGCCGCAACCTCAAGGGCGCGAGCTGGATGATCTGCTACCTGCCAGTGATCGCGCTGCTGTCGTGGGCCGGCAGCACCACCTTCGGCGGCCGCGGCTACTTGTCGTACGGCCCCGATCTGGTGGTGGTGGGCGTGGCCGGGCTGGTGTTCTACCTGTGGGGCGTACGCAGCGGCTGGCGCACCCCGGCGGTGGAAAAGGCGGTCGCCTCGGCCTGAGCCGCGGCGGCGCTTCGGACAGGGTGCCTGCCGCGCCGGGGAGCCCGTCCCGCGGTCACGCTGGGGTCCCTTGCCGAAGCCGTTGATCTTGGCGGTGTCCTTTGCCTTCCAGTGGGCGGTTGGCCTGCGATTGGCGCCCCGTTTGCCAGCGTGGGAGGGGCCCGCGGGTGCCGGGGCAGGACACGCCGTGAACCCGTCCATGGGGACTCTTCCACGCGCCCTGTCGTGGAAGGTCCTGCCCCGGCACCCACGGGCCCCTCTGCACAGATAGTTGGTTTGGCGAAACGAAAAGCGTTGCTTCCGTGGTTCTGCTGGCTTTGACGGGCACGACTAAACTGCCTAATCCCCAATCCCTAATCCCAGGCCCGAGACAGACATCCGCTGCCACATCGGTCTCCAGGCACACGCGGGCAGCGGCCTCCCGGCAACGCGCCTGGTGCGTGGCGCCACCCCGAGTCCGAGACGCCGGAGACGCCCCGCCTGCACTCAGGCCGAGCTGACCACCAGCCGGGGGGCGCCGTCGAAGCGGTCCAGCTCGCGCACCAGCTCCGAATGCTGCCGCAGCCGGCCCATCTCGCGCATGATCACGATGTCCTCGTGGCGCAGCTCGCGGTGGCGGGTGACGTCCTGCTTGTAGCGCAGCACTTCCGGATAGCGGCGGCTCATCTCCAGCGCATCGGCCACGCATTCCACCGTGTCGGCATCGGGGGTGAGGCGGGCGCGGCTGTTGAACGCGCGCAGCCAGCGCTCGAAACCGGCACTGTGGTCGAACAGGTCGGCGATGTACCACATCACGAACAGGATCGAGACCCACGAGGTCAGCACGATCACGATGCGGCTGAAAGTGACGTGGTAGTCGTGCTGCCACAGCTGGTGGGTGATCACGCCGAGCAGTACCAGCGAGATCGCCTGCCAGCCGATGATCGAGGACACCACCCATTGGCGCTTGGCGACGCCGAGCAGCTCCACCTCCTCGTCGATCTGGCGATCGGTCTTGTCGCGCCAATGCGCGATCTGGTCTTCGAACGGCTGGCGGTGCAGTTCGTTGTCTTTCAGCAGCAGACCCAAACCCTGGAACAAAGCGATCATGACGAGCTCCTTGCGACTGGCTGGTACGTGCGACTTGCGGAACCGGCGACCCTGGGACGCCTCTTTCTAGCACTTTCGCGCCCGGTGGCAACGCCTGCGTGGTGCGGGAACGCCGGATGTCGCGCCGTGCCGCGCAAAACCCGGGGTTTCAGGCATCGGGCGCGACCGGGGCGGGCGGCCGTGGCGATGTTTATGCTGCACCGCACACCGCACACCGCAGACTGCCGGGCATCCGGCCCGGCCACGTACGCGAGTGCGCGGCCGGGGCCACTATTGCCCCGCCCGGGTGGTCGTGCTGTGAGCGTGCCGTCGCGCACTCGCATCCGGCGCGTCATCGTGCCGTACCGGGGCGGCCGCTACGATGCACGCATGTCCGTCTTCCTCCGAACCCTCGCCGCCCCCGCCACCGCACAGATCCGGCGCTGGGTGCTGGACGCCTTCCCGCGTGGCCACAGCGGTATCGAGTACGACCGGCCGCTCGGCGATCCGGGCCTGTTCGGCCCCGACAGCGTCACCTGGCGCGTGCACTCGGAGTTCCCCGGCATGCTGGCGGGCGGGCTGTGTGCGCTGATGCTGCAGACCCTGCACCCGCGCGCGCTGGCCGGCGTCTACGACCACTCCAACTTCCGCAACGACCTGGTGGGCCGGTTGCGCCGCACCACGAACTTCGTCGCCGGCACCACCTATGCGCCACGCGCGGAAGCGGAGGCGCTGATCGCCCGGGTGCGCGCGATCCACGCGCGCATCGGCGGCGAGACCGCCGACGGCCAGCTGTATCGTGCCGATGCCCCCGACCTGCTGACCTGGGTCCATGTCACCGAGGCCTACGGCTTCCTGCAGGGATGCCGCCGCTACTGCCGGCCGGTGCCGGCGGCCCTCGCCGACCGCTACTACGATGAGGCCCGGCGGGTCGCTGAGGCGCTGGGCGCGTGCGACGTGCCGGCGTCGGAGGCCGCGGTGGACGCGTACTTCGCACGCCTGCAGCCGCAGTTGCGGGTGGATGCGCGCTCGCGCGAGGTGCTGGCGATCCTGGCGGCGATCCGCCTGCCGGTGCCGGCGGCCGGCCTGTCGCGCGACGTGTTCCTGGGCGCGGGCGCGGCGCTGCTGCCGGACTGGGCCCAGGCCCGGCTCGGGCAGGGTCGCGGCGCGCGCGTGCGCGCGCAGGCCGCGGCGATGCGCGGGCTGGCGCCGCTGTTCCGCCTGGCGCTCAGCGACGGGCTGGCGGCCCGCGCCTGCCGGCGCATGCAGCTGCCGCCGGCGTCCCTGGCGCAGTGGCCCGCCTGATGGGCGGCAGGCGCGCGCCCGGCAGCGGGCGCGCGACGGGCGTCACCAGATCCTGACCCGCTGCTCCGGCGCCAGGTACAGCGACTGGCCCGGCTGCACGTCGAACGCCGGATACCACGCGTCGAGGTTGCGCACCGTCTGTGCGCGGAAGCGCCCCGGCGCATGCACGTCGGTCAGCAGCGCGTTGCGCAGCGCCGCGTCGCGGTACTTGCCGCGCCAGGCCTGGGCGAAGCCGAGGAAGAAGCGCTGGTCGGGGCTGAAGCCCTCCAGCGTGCGCGCCGGCCGGCCCTGCAGCGAGAGATGGTAGGCGTCGTAGGCGGTGGCCAGGCCGGCGACATCGGCGATGTTCTCGCCCAGCGTCAGCTTGCCGTTCACCGCCAGGTCGTCGAACGGCCGGTAGGCGCCGAACTGCGCCGCCAGGGCGCTGCCGGCGGCCTCGAACTTCTTCAGGTCCTGCGGCGTCCACCAGTTGTGCAGCTCGCCGTGCTCGTCGAACATCGCGCCCATGTTGTCGAAGCTGTGGCTGATCTCGTGGCCGATCACCGCGCCGATGGCGCCGTAGTTGACCGCGTCGTCGGCGGCCGGGTCGAAGAACGGCGGCTGCAGGATCGCGGCCGGGAAGATCAGCCGGTTCTCCAGCGGCACGTTCAACGCATTCACGGTCTGCGGCAGCATGTACCACTCGCCGTGGTCGACCGGCTGGCCGAGCTTGGCCAGGTTGCGCTGGTACTCGAAGCTCTCGGCGCGTTCGGCATTCCCCCAGGCGTCGTCGCGCCGCACGTCGAGCGCGGCGTAGTCGCGCCAGCGCTCGGGGTAGCCCACCGCGACGGTGAGCCCGGCGATCTTGGCCTGGGCGTGCTGCTTGGTCTGCGCGCTCATCCAGTCCAGCGCGTCGATGCGCTTGGCGAAGGCGGCGACGAGGTTCTTCACCATCGCCTCGGCCCGCGCCTTGGTGTCGGCGCTGACGTACTTGGCGACATAGCGCTGGCCCACCGCTTCGCCCAGCGCGGTGTTGGTCGCGTCGATGCCGCGCTTCCAGCGCGGGCGCTGCTGCGGCGTGCCGTTGAGGCGGGTGCCGTAGAAGGCGAAGCGCTCGTCGGCGAAGGCCTTGGACAGATAGGGCGAGGCGCGGTCGAGGGCGTGAAAGACCAGGTAGTCCTTCCAGGTGTCCAGCGGCTGCGACGCCACCAGGGCCGAGATCCCGGCAACGGCCTGCGGCTGCCACACCACGTAGTCCTGCTGCGCCTCCAGCCCGGCGGCGGCGAGGAAGGCGTCCCAGTCCAGGCCGGGGGCCTTCGCGGCGAAGTCGGCGCGCGTCCAGGCATTGGCGCCGGCCTGGACGTCGTTGGTCTGCTCGCCGGTGGCGTGCACGCGCGCGATGCCGGTCTCCAGCGCGACGATGCGCTGGGCCTTGGCCGCCGCGTCGACCACGCCGGCCAGTTCCAGCACCTTGGCCACGTGCGCCTGGTAGGCGGCCCGCATTTCCGCGGCGGGGCCGGCGTCCAGGTAGTAGCTGCGGTCGGGCAGGCCGAGGCCGCCCTGCACCAGGTACGGCGCATAGCGGTCGGGATGGTGCAGGTCCTGCGAGACCCACAGCCCGAACAGGCGATCGGTGTAGGTGTCCGAGGCGTTGAGCAGGTCGACGTCGGCGCGGAGCTGGCTGCCCAGTTCGCGGGCAAGCGCGCGCTTGTCGGCCAGGCGCGAGATCGCGGTCAGCTGCGGCTGCACCGGCGTCACCCCCTTGGCCTCGATGCCGGCCTCGTCCATGAAGGCGGCGTAGTAGTCGCCGATCTGCTTGTCCTCGCCGCTGGCGCGGTCGTTGGCCGCCGCTCCCTCGACGATGTCGCGCGTACGCTGCTCGGTATCGACCACGATGCGGGTGAAGCTGTTGAAGCTGGCGCGGTCGGCGGGAATCTCGGTGGTCTTCACCCACTGGCCGTTGGCGTAGCCGAAGAAGTCGTCGCCCGGGCGCACGCCGCGATCCATGCCGGCACTGTCGAAGCCGAACGTGCCCAGCTGCGGCCTGGCCGGCGCATGCCCGGCGGCGTGCGCCGGTGCCGGCGCGGCCGCCTCGCGGTTGCAGCCGCTCAGCGCGGGGAGCAGGGCGGCGGCGAGCGCCATCGTCAGGGCGGGACGGTGCGACTGGGGCATGCGTCGGCTCGAATTCGGAAAACGCCCAGTGTAGGACGCGACCGCGGACCGGTGTAGTCTCGGGAGGCACGGCCATACGCGGGGTTCACGTCCGGCCGTGCTTGATGAAGGTGAGGCGCCGTTCGTTCCGGGGGACGCGGCGGCTCACCACTCGAATCGCCCGATGGGTTCCGCTGGCAGGGGGTTGCTGGACGCATGTCTTTCCGCGTGGCAAGGATGAACGCGTCATGGTGCAGTTGAGCCGGATCCGCCGTGCGCGGCTGCGGGGCCTCAACCTCGGGGGCGTGATGCTCGGGGCGCTGCTGGGGCTCGGCCTGCTGATCGTGGTGCGCAAGGACTGGCAGGGCCGGGTGGACGCCGCGCAGCGGCAGTCGCTGGCGCTGGCGTCCAGCACCGAGCGCCTGATGCGGCTGGAACTGCGCACGCTGGAACGGGCGCTGCAGGGCGTGGCCGACGACGGCCACGCGGTGGTCGCCGCGGTGCCGGGGCAGGCCGCCGTGCTGCTGCAGAAAGCGGTGACCGGCCTGACCGGCCGCCACCAGGAGCTGGACAGCGTGGTGGTGGTGGACCCGCGCGGCAACCCGATCACGGCCGGGCGCGGCGATCCGTCGCTGCCGCAGTGGACGCACGCGCGCAACCGCAGCGAGCACGGCCTGCTCTACGTCGGGCCGCTGGAACGGGTCGGCCCCGACCGCTGGGTGATGCGGCTGTCGCTGCAGATGGACCCGGACCGCTGGCTGCTGGCGCGCCTGCATACCGACGAGCTGCGCGAGATCCTCGCCAACCTGGACGTGGGCCGCAACGGCGTGGTGGTGGTCAGCGACGCCGAGGGGCGCCTGCTGGTGCACAGCCTGCGCAGCGATACGCTCACCGGGCGCCAGATGGCCCCGGCGGCGCCGGATCTGCTGCCGGGCCAGGTGCTGCCGCTGGGCACCGACCTGAGCGCGGTGGACGGCGTGCGACGCGTGGCGGCGACCGCGGTGTCGGCCGACTATCCGCTGCGGATCTACGCGGGCGTGGACCATGCCCAGATGCTGCGGCCGTGGTGGCCGTTCCTCGCCGGCTCGGCGCTGGTGTACCTGCTGTACTGGGCCGGGTTCTTCTACCTGCGCCGCAACGTGCGTCGCGCCGAGTACCGCCAGGCGCGGCTGGAGGCGGAGCTGCGGGTGGGCGACGACGAGCTGCGCCTGGCGCACCAGGTCGGCGGCATCGGCACCTGGTCGATCGACGGCCACCGCCAGCGACTGCGCTGGACCGCGCGCACGCGGCAGATGTTCCGCCTGCGCGGCATGGCGATGCCGGTGGCCGCGGTCCTGCGCCTGGTGCACCCGGGCGACCGCGCCCGGGTCAAGGCGGCGATGCGCGATGCGCGGGACGGGCGCGACGCCTTCGACCTGACCTGCCGGCTGGTGCTGGGCGGGGAGGACGAGCGCTGGATCGCCGCGCGCGGCGCGCGGGTGCAGGAGGAGGGGCGCCCGCAGCGCATGACCGGCACCGTGGTGGACATCAGCGAGCGCGTGGAGATCCAGACCCTGGCGCTGGATGCGCAGCGCCAGTTCCGGTTGATCTTCGAGATGAACCCGCTGCCGTGCTGGCTGTTCGACCGCGGCACCCTGCGCTTCCTCGAGGTCAATCCCGCCGCGGTGCGCCAGTACGGCTACAGCCGCGAGGAATTCCTGCGCATGCGCGTGACCGACATCCGGCCGCCGGCCTACCTCGACGACCTGGACCGCGCGCTGCGCCAGCTGGAAACCAGTCCGCACGGCAACCTGTCGCTGATCACCGTGCACCGCCATCGCGACGGGCACCTGATCGACGTGCAGGTGCACACCGCGCGGCTGGAGATCGCCGGGATCCAGGCGTTGATGGTGCTGGCCGAGAACGTCAGCGAGCACATGGCCTACCAGCGCGAGCTGGCCTACCGCGCCAGCCACGAGCCGCTGACCGGGCTGCTGACCGTGCCGGCGCTGTGCGAGAGCCTCAACAGCGAGCAGTCGGGCACGCGCTACACCATCGCCCACGTGCAGCTACGCGGGCTGCAGCTGATCAGCGACACGCTCGGGCGGGAGATCGGCAAGGAAGTACTGCGCAACCTGTGCCGGCGCCTGTACGCGCTGGCCGAGCGCTACGGCGGGCTGGCCTGCCAGCCCGCGGAGGATTTCGTGCTGGTGATCGACCCGCAGCACGACGTGGACGCGGTGATCGCGGCGCTCGGCGCGGCGCTGGCCGAGCCGGTGCAGGGGTTCGACTCGTTCCACCAGCTCGACCTGCGCATCGGCGTGGCCGAGTATCCGGGCGACGGCAGCAGCGCCGAGGACGTCATCGCCAAGGCCGCGCAGGCCGCGCACGCGGCCCGCGAGGAAGGCGTGGGCGTGGTGCGCTTCGACGAGAGCCTGGCCGCGCGCATGAGCGAGCGCCTGCGCCTGGCCGGGCGCCTGCACCAGGCGATCGGGCGCGGCGAGTTCGAGCTGCACTACCAGTCGATCCACCGCCGCCGCGATGGCCGCCCGGTGGCCCTGGAGGCGCTGATCCGCTGGCCGCAAACGCAGGGGCCCGCGTTGCCGCCGGACGCGTTCATCCAGCTCTCCGAGGACACCGGGCTGATCCTGCCGCTGGGACGCTGGGCGATCCGCCAGGCCGCGCGCGACCAGCGCCGGCTCGCCGACAGCGGCTTCGGCGACCTGTCGATCGCGGTCAACGTGTCCGCGCTGCAGTTCCTCAACAGCGACCTGGCGGCCGAGGTGGCGGCGGCCACCGCGGAGTTCGGGCTGCGCCAGGGCGCGCTGCACGTGGAGCTGACCGAGAGCAGCCTGATGCGGCGGCCGACGCAGGCGCTGGAGGCCATGCACCGGCTGCATGCGCAGGGGGTGAGCATCTCGCTGGACGATTTCGGCACCGGCTTCTCCAACATGAGCTACCTGCAGCACATGCCGCTGGATTCGCTGAAGATCGACCGCGGCTTCATCGCCGACGTCGACACCAGCGCGCACAACGCCTCGATCTGCCGCGCGCTGCTGACCCTGGGGCATTCGCTGGGGCTGACGGTGATCGCCGAAGGCGTGGAGACGCGCGCGCAGTACGACTGGCTGGCGGTGCACGGCTGCGACCAGATGCAGGGCTACCTGCTGGGGCGGCCGCAGCCGATGCACGAGATGATCGAGCAGCTGCGACGCGAGTCGCGGTAGGGCGCGGCCGGTCAGCGCCGCTCGTACCAGAAACCGAGCGCGTCGCGCGAGCGCAGCATGCGGCGCCCGCGCAGCAGGAAGCGCAGCAGCAGGCGCACGTGCTCGCGCTTGCTGTAGCTGCGCAGCTTGCGGTCCGAGGTGCGCACGGTCTCGCGCAGGATGACGAAGCGGCCCTGGCGCGCGAGCGCGCGGCTCAGCGCCACGTCCTCGCCCGCGTAGTAGGTCTCGTCGAAGCCGCCGGCGGCCTGGAACGCGTCGCGGCGGCAGAACAGGAAGCAGCCGGGCGCGATGCCGGTGTGCCGGAACAGCCAGCCGAACAGCGCCTGCACCGCCCGCTCGTGCCAGGCGGCGCGGCCCTGCAGGTGCACGCGTGCGCCGCCGCCCGCCGCGCCGGCGTCCAGCGCCTGCAGCGCGGCCGCGAGCACGGCCGCGTCCACTTGCGTGTCCGCGTCCAGGAACAACAGGCGATCCCCGGCGCAGGCCTGCGCGCCGGCGTTGCGCACCGCCGCGATGTGCCGGAGCTGCACCTCCAGCACGCTCGCGCCGTGGGCGCGCGCGATCGCCGCGGTGGCGTCGCGGCAGCCGTCGGCCACCACCACCACCTCGTAGGCCAGCGACCGTTCGCGCGCGGCGGCGTGCAGGTGCCGCAGCGTCGCGCCGATCAGGGGCGCCTCGTCGTGCGCGGGGATCACCACCGAGAGCATGCGCGGACCTCGCGGAGCAGCAGCCCGGTCAGCGGTTCACCGTCGCCATCATCGTCTCCGGATAGCGCGTGCCGGCGACCGCGTCGGACGGGAAGATCGCGTCGATGCGCGCCAGTTCGTCCGGCATCAGCGCCACGTCCAGCGCCCCCAGGTTCTCGTCCAGGTACTGCAGCCGCTTGGTGCCCGGGATCGGCACCAGGTCCTCGCCCTGCGCCAGCACCCAGGCCAGGGCCAGCTGGCTGGCGGTGATGCCCTTGTCCGCGGCGATCGCCTTGACCTGCTCGACCAGCTGCAGGTTGCGCTGGAAGTTCTCGCCCTGGAAGCGCGGCGAGTGGCGGCGGTAGTCGTCGGCGTCGAAGTCGTCCGGCGTGGCGAACGCACCGGTCAGGAAGCCGCGGCCCAGCGGCGAGTACGGCACGAAGCCGATGCCCAGCTCGCGCACGGTGGCGAACACGCCGTTGCTTTCCGGCTCGCGCGACCACAGCGAATACTCGGTCTGCACCGCGGTGATCGGGTGCACCGCATGGGCGCGGCGGATGGTGTCGGCGGCGGCCTCGGACAGGCCCAGGAAGCGCACCTTGCCCTGCTCGACCAGGCGTGCCATCGCCCCCACCGTGTCCTCGATCGGCACGTTGGGATCCACGCGGTGCTGATAGTACAGGTCGATGTGCTCCACGCCCAGGCGCCGCAGGCTGGCCTCGCAGGCGGCCTGCACGTACTCGGGCCGGCCGTCGATGCCGCGTACCGACGGATCGTCCGGGTCGAGCTTGATGCCGAACTTGGTGGCCAGGAACACTTCGTGGCGGCGGTCGGCGATCGCCTTGCCGACCAGGATCTCGTTGGTGTGCGGGCCGTACATGTCGGCGGTGTCGAGCAGGCTGACGCCGCGGTCGAGCGCGCGGTGGATCACCGCGACCGAACCGGCGTCGTCGCCGCGGCCGCCGTAGAACGCGCTCATGCCCATGCAGCCGAGGCCGAGGGCGGAGACGGTGGGGCCGGTGCGGCCGAGGGTGCGGGTCTTCATGCAGGACTCCTGGGAGCGGGGGAAGGGAGGCGGCGCAGCGGGCGAGCCGGGCCGCGGCAGCGAGGCCACCGACGATGCCATGGCCGATGTTTGCGGACGGTGGCGACGCCGCGGCGCCGCCGTGACGGGTTCAGCCGGCGGACATACCGGCCCGCGGTTGCAGGCGGGTGCCGCCGGACACCAGCCGGCGCGGCATCGGCAGGCGCATGAAGGCATGCGGGAAGCCCGGCGCCACCGCGCTGGCGGCGTCCAGCCGCTGCAGCGAGGGCGCGTCCAGGGTCAGCGCCAGCGCGCCCAGGTTGTCGTCCAGCTGCGCCAGCGTGCGCGCGCCCACGATCGGGATCGCGCCGGGGCCGGGGCGCTGCAGCAGCCAGGCCAGCGCCACCTGCGCCGGCGAGCGACCGGTCTCGGCGGCGATCCGGGCCACCGTCTCGGCGATGTCGAGCGCACGCGG
Source organism: Lysobacteraceae bacterium USHLN149 (assembly GCA_037145635.1). Lineage (GTDB taxonomy): Bacteria > Pseudomonadota > Gammaproteobacteria > Xanthomonadales > Xanthomonadaceae > JAATFS01. The sequence continues at coordinate 32,580 of JBBCXB010000007.1, read as the reverse complement.
CGTCAGCATCTGGTGGGCGTGCGCGGCATCGCCGCGTCCGGCGCCCGGGGCGCCGTCACGGGCGCGCTGCTGCACCGCGGCCAGGTCCTGCCGGGTGTACTTGCCGGTGAGGATGCCCATCGCCAGCGGCGACCAGGCCAGCACCCCAAGCCCCAGCGCGTCGGCCATCGGCACCAGTTCGGCCTCCACCGTGCGCTGCGCCAGGCTGTACTCGATCTGCAGCGCCACCAGCGGGGCCCAGCCGCGCAGGTCGGCCAGGGTCTGCATCCGCGCCACCTGCCACGCCGGGGTATCGGAGATGCCGGCGTAGACGATCTTGCCGGCACTCACCAGGTCGTCGAAGCCGCGCATCACTTCGTCCACCGGGGTGGTCTCGTCCCAGATGTGCAGGTACAGCAGGTCCAGGTAGTCGGTGCCGAGCCGGCGCAGGCTGGCCTCCACCGACTGCAGCAGGTTCTTGCGGTGGTTGCCGCCGCCGTTGGGGTCGCCCGGGAAGGGATTGAGCGTGTACTTGCTGGCGATCACCAGGCGGTCGCGGCGCCCGGCCGCGAAGCGCCCCACCAGGGTCTCGGCGTGGCCGTCGGTATAGGTGTTGGCGGTGTCGATGAAGTTGCCGCCGAGCTCGAGGTAGCGGTCGAACAGGCGTGCGGCCTCGGCGTCGTCCGCGCCCCAGCCCCAGCCGGTGCCGAAGGTCATCGTGCCCAGGGCGAGGGGACTGACGCGCAGTCCGGAACGGCCGAGCAGGCGGTAGTGGTCCAGGCCCATGAGGTCTCTCCAAGGAAGGGAGCCGCCACTCTAGGCCTGGCGACTGCACGGATAAATCCGCAAGATGCGGATCCCGAATGAAGTGGAGCTTCACAATGGCCGGCAGTCCGCTCTCGGCGGTGGTCGCGTTCGTGCGCGTCGCCCACCACGCCAGCTTCACCCGAGCCGCGGCCGAGCTCGGTGTCTCGCCGTCGGCGCTGTCGCAGACCGTGCGCGCGCTTGAGGCGCAGCTCGGGGTGCGGCTGCTGGCGCGCACCACGCGCCGGGTGGGGCTCACCGAGCCGGGCGAGCGCTTCCTGCAGCAGGTGGCGCCGGGCCTGCTGCAGATCGACGCGGCCTTCCGCGACATGGATTTCCTGCGCGACCGCCCGGCCGGCCGCCTGCGCGTCACCCTGCCGCGCATCGCCGCCGACCTGCTGGTCACGCCGCACCTGCCGGCGTTCGTCGCGCGCTACCCGGAGGTGCAGGTGGAACTGTCGATCGATCCGGCGCTGACCGACCTGGTGGGCGCCGGCTTCGATGCGGGGATCCGCCTGGGCGAGTGCCTGGCGCGCGACATGGTGGCGCGCCCGCTGGGCCCGCCGCTGCGGCAGGCGATCGTGGCCACGCCGGACTATTTCCGCCGCCATGCGCCGCCGCCGACCCCGCAGGCGCTGGTTGGCCACGCCTGCATCCGCCACCGCGGCAGCAACGGCCGGCTGTGGCCGTGGGAATTCACCCGCGACGGCCGCGACTTCAGCGTGGAGGTGGCCGGTACGCTGGTGGTCAACGACACCGCGGTCGGGCTGCAGATGGTGCGCGCCGGGCTCGGCATGGCGCAGGTGTTCGAGACGATGGTGGCCGACGAGATCGCCGCCGGCACCCTGGTGCAGGTGCTGCAGGACTGGCAGCTGCCGTTCCCCGGCTTCCACCTCTACTACCCCGCGCGCGAGCACCTGGCGCCGAAGCTGCGGGTGTTCGTCGAGCACCTGCGCGCGGCGAATGCGGCGCCGCGCAGGTCTGCCGGCGCCGCGTGAGCCGCGCGGCGGCGGGAGTGGCGGCCCGGGTCCGCCGGTCCGCCGCAGCCGCCACCGGCCACGCCGCGGCGACCGCGGCGCGAGCGGGTCAGCCGCCGAGCCGGGACGCGAACGCGGCCACGCGCTCGCCGAGCAGCTTGGCGGTCTCCAGGTCGCCCGAGCGCGGGGCTTCCTCGGGCGAGGCGTCCGACGGCGAGATCGCCAGCGCACCGGCCGAGCCGGCGGTCCAGTTGATGTCCGCCGGGCCGTGCGCCTTGGTGTTGGACGGCAGCAGGCCGGTGCCGATCCAGACCTGGCCGTGCTGCTGCGACAGCGTCCAGAAATACTGGATGGTGGCGTACTTGTCGCCGTTGACCGAGGCCGAATTGGTGAAGCCGGCGGCGATCTTGTCCTTCCACGCCTGCGCGAACCACGGCTTGGAGCTGGCGTCGGCGAACTTCTTGAACTGCCACGCCGGCCCGCCCATGTAGGTGGGGCTGCCGTAGATGATCGCGTCGGCGGCGCCGATCGCGTCCCACGCCGCGTCGGGTAGGTTGCCTTCCGCGTCGATGCGGTACAGCGTGGCCTCGGCCGCCGTGGCGGCGCCGGCGTGCACGGCCTCGGCCAGCTTGGCGGTGTGGCCGTAGCCGCTGAAATAGACGATGGCGATCTTGCTCATGACGACTCCTGTTGAGGGGGGCGGGCATTGTGGGCACGGCCGGGCGGGCCCGGTAACGTCCACGTGCAGGATGATCTGTTGCCTGGACCGCGGGAACCCGCGCCCTCGCCGGGCCTCCGACCGCGACAGCGGCCGCGGGCCTGCCGGTGGCGTGCACGCGGCCTGGCGATCCCTGTCGTGCCGACACCGTGCCGGCGGCCGCAGGGCGGCGCGGGCCGGGAGGCGGGACGGACGCGCCGCGCCGGCCCCGGGGCCGGCGCGCTAGTCCCCGGCCGGCGGCGCGTCGCCGTCGGGTGCCAGCGCCTCCACCAGGTAGTCGATGAAGCTGCGGACCTTGGGCGCCAGGTGGCTGCGGCTGGTGTAGACCGCGTACAGGCCGATCGGCGGCACCGTGTGCTCGGGCAGCAGCCGCACCAGGCGGCCAGCGCGGATGTCGTCCTCGACCAGGAAGTCCGGCTGCAGTACCACCCCCAAGCCGGCCAGCGCGGCGGCACGCAGCACGTCGCCGTTGTTGGCGCGGACGCAGCCGCCGATGCGCACCCGGGTCTCGCCGTCGGGCCCGTGCAGCGGCCACTCGTCGCCGCCGGACCAGTAGCTGTAGGTCAGGCACTCGTGCCCGGCCAGGTCGGCCGGCAGCCGCGGCGTCCCGGCCCGCGCCAGGTAGGACGGCGCCGCGCACAGCCGCAGCCGCACCTGCGCCAGCCGCCGTGCGATCAACGCCGGCGACGGCTGGCGGGTGATGCGCAGAGCCACGTCGTAGCCTTCCTCCACCATGTCCACCAGGCGGTCGGACAGCGACAGGTCCAGCTGCACCTGCGGGTACCGCGCATGGAAGCCGGCCAGCAGCGGTCCCAGCCGGGCGATGCCGAAGCTCACCGGCGCGTTGACCCGCAGCAGCCCGGACGGTTGCAGCGCCTGCGCGCCGATCGCCGCCTCCAGGTCGTCGAGCTCGGCCAGCAGCTGCACGCAGCGTTGGTAGTACGCCGTGCCCGCGCTGGTCAGGCTGACCCGGCGCGTGGTGCGGTTGAGCAGGCGCGTGCCCAGGCGTTGCTCCAGCGCCGCGACCTGGCGGGTGACGCTGGCGGTGGAGAGCCCCAGGGCCTCGGCCGCCGCGCTGAACCCGCTGCGCTCGGCGACCGAGGCGAAGACGCGCATCGCTTCCAGGGTGTCCATTTATTTCCCTTTCTGAAACAAATAATCGGATACGGCGAGGTTTATCCGGATTCTAGCCGGGAATACGCTGGGCCATCCTCCTTCAACGAGTCCGCCATGAACGCTCCCGTCGTTTCCCGTACCGCCGCCTATGGCATCGCCGTGCTGCGCATCAGCCTGGGCGTGCTGTTCCTGGTCCACGGCCTGACCAAGCTGCTGGTGTTCACCCCGGCCGGCACCGTCGGCTACTTCCAGTCGCTGGGCCTGCCCGGCGGGCTGGCCTACGTGGCGATGACCCTGGAGCTGCTGCTCGGGGTGACGCTCACCCTCGGCATCTACGCGCGCTGGCTGGCGCTGCTGGGCGTGCCGCTGCTGCTGGGCACCATCGTCAGCGTGCACGGGGCCAACGGCTTCGGCTTCGCCAATGCCGGCGGCGGCTGGGAATACCCGGCGTTCTGGGCGGTGGCGCTGCTGGCGCTGAGCCTGCTGGGCGACGGCGCGCTGGCGCTCAAGCCGGCGCGCTGAGCGCCGCGCCAGGTCCTTCCCCCCTTTCCCTTCCTGCTGGAGTGCCGCCATGCGCCTGCCTTCCCTCTACATCTCCCACGGTTCGCCGATGACCGCGCTGCAGCCCGGCCAGGTCGGCGAGCGCCTGGCCGAACTCGCACGCACGCTGCCGCGGCCGCGCGCGATCGTGATGGCCTCGGCGCACTGGCTGGCGCGCCGACCGCTGGTCGGCGCGTCGGCACGGCCGCCGACGATCCACGACTTCGGCGGCTTCCCGCCGCCGCTGTACGAGATCGAGTACCCGGCACCCGGCGCCCCGGCCGTGGCGCAGCAGGTCTACCGCCTGCTCGAGCAGGCCGGCCTGCATCCGCAACTGGACACGCAGCGCGGCCTGGACCATGGCGCGTGGGTACCGCTGCGCTTCCTGTACCCGGACGCGGACATTCCCGTGGTGCCGCTGTCGATCCAGCCCGAGCTCGGGCCCGCGCACCAGCTCGCGCTGGGGCGCGCGCTGGCACCGTTGCGCGAGGACGGCGTGCTGGTGATCGGCTCCGGCAGCATCACCCACAACCTGCACGACTGGCGCGGCGGACAGGGCGACGCCCGCGAGGCGCCCTACGTGCGGCCCTTCATCGAATGGATCGAGCACCGGCTGCGGGACGACGACCTGCCCGCGCTGCTGGACTATCGCCGCCAGGCGCCGCAGGCCGAGCGCGCGCATCCCAGCGACGAGCACCTGCTGCCGCTGTACCTGGCGATGGGCGCGGCCGGCGGCGAGCGGCTCGGCGCGCAGCGCATCGACGCCGGCATCGACATGGGCTTCCTGGCGATGGACATCTACCGTTTCGAGGGCGCGCCGGCGCAGGAGCGGGCCGCATGAGCGCGGACCTGGCGTACCTGGAACGGCCGGCGCGCGGGCCGGCGCGCGGCCTGCTGGTGCTGCTGCACGGGGTCGGCGCCAGCGAGCAGGGCCTGGCGGCGCTGGCGGCCGAGCAGGACCCGGCGCTGCACGTGCTGCTGCCGCGCGGCCCGCTGATCCTCGCGCCCGGGGCCTACGCCTGGTTCCAGGTGCGCTTCACCCCGGACGGGCCGGTGATCCAGCCGCAGCAGGCCGAGGCCAGCCGCCGCGCACTGATCGGCTTCGTCGCCGCGCAGCAGGCGCGGCTCGGGCTGGCGCCGGCGCGCACGCTGATCGCCGGGTTCAGCCAGGGCGGCATCCTCAGCGCCAGCGTCGCCCTGACCGCGCCGGCCGGCGTCGCCGGCTTCGCGATCCTGAGCGGGCGCATCCTGCCCGAGATCGAGCCGCTGATTCCCGCCGACGTCGGCGGCCACGGCCTGCGCGCGCTGGTGACGCACGGCCGCAACGACGGCAAGCTGCCGTTCGCGCTGGCCGAGCAGTCCGCCGAACGGCTGCGCCGGCATGGTGTGGCCCACGAGCTGCGCGCCTACGACGCCGACCACGGCCTGGACCCGGCCATGCGCGCCGATTTCCGCACCTGGGTGGGCCAGGTCCTGGCCCTGGACTGAACGCGCCGGCGCCCGGACTGAAGGGTTCACCCGGCCGCGGTCCGCGTCTCACCCGGTGAGACGCGGATCGGCATGCTGGGGCGGTGAAAATCCTCGACAAGCTCGCCATCCTCGCCGACGCCGCCAAGTACGACGCCTCGTGCGCGTCCAGCGGCGCCGACAAGCGCCATTCGCTGGGCAGCGGCGGCATCGGCAGCACCGAGGGCATGGGCATCTGCCACTCGTACACGCCCGACGGCCGCTGCGTGTCGCTGCTGAAGATCCTGCTGACCAACTTCTGCGTGTTCGACTGCGCGTATTGCGTCAATCGCGTCTCCAGCAACGTGCGGCGGGCACGCTTCACGCCGGAGGAAGTGGTCACGCTGACCCTGGACTTCTACAAGCGCAACTACATCGAGGGCCTGTTCCTCTCCAGCGGCATCATCCGCAGCTCCGACTACACCATGGAGCAGATGGTCGAGGTGGCGCGGCAACTGCGCGAGGAGCACCGCTTCGCCGGCTACATCCACCTCAAGACCATCCCCGACGCCGCGCCGGAGTTGCTGGCCGCCGCCGGCCGCTACGCCGACCGGCTCAGCATCAACGTCGAGCTGCCCACCGAGCAGGGCCTGACCCGGCTGGCGCCGGAGAAGAACGTCGGCGGCATCCGCTCGGCCATGGGCGAGCTGCGCTGGCGCATCGAGGAGAACCAGGAGGCGCGCAAGGCCGAGAAGAAGCTGCGCGCCAAGCCGCCGCGGTTCGCGCCGGCCGGGCAGAGCACGCAGATGATCGTCGGCGCCGACGACGCCGACGACCGCAGCATCCTGCACACCAGCCACAACCTCTACGGCAACTACCGCCTGCGCCGGGTGTACTACTCGGCCTTCAGCCCGATCCCCGACGCCTCGTCGAAGCTGCCGCTGCAGGCCCCGCCGCTGCAGCGCGAGCACCGCCTGTACCAGGCCGACTGGCTGCTGCGCTTCTACGACTTCAGCGTCGACGAGATCGCGCCGGCGCAGGCCAGCGGCATGCTCGACCTGGACGTGGACCCCAAGCTGGCCTGGGCGCTGCGGCATCCGGAACGCTTCCCGGTGGATCTGAACGTGGCGCCGCGCGAGATGCTGCTGCGGGTGCCGGGGCTGGGCACCCGCAACGCCGACCGGCTGCTGGTGTCGCGGCGGCACGCGCGGCTGCGGGTGGGGGACCTGGCGCGGCTGCGGCTGCCAATGAAGAAGGTGCTGCCGTTCGTCAGCGTGCTCGACCACCATCCGCGGCGGCGCCTGGACGACCCGCAGCGGCTGCGGGCGCAGCTGGCGCCGCCACCGCGGCAGGCCGGGCTGTTCGATTGAGCGGGGCCGGCGGCGGCCTGGTCTGCGCCGAGGTGCGGCCGGCCTGGAGCCTGGAGGCCTGGCGCGATCTGGCGCGCGCAGCCTGGTGCGCGCAGGCCGCGCCGGAGACGGTGGTGTGGAACGGCGACGCCCAGGCCGGGCTGCTGCCGGGGCCGGAGGTGGCGACGCTGCCGCCGGTGGCGCCGCCGCCGCGGGTGTCCGCCGGGTTCCTGCAGCTGGCCGGGGCGGTGCTGTGCCATCGCGATCCGCAGCGGCACGCGCTGCTGTACCGGCTGCTGTGGCGCATCGCCTCGGGCGAGCGCGCGCTGCTGGAGCGCGCCACCGACGAGGACGTGCACCGGGCGCGGCAGTGGGAGAAGGCGGTGCGCCGCGACACCCACAAGATGAAGGCGTTCGTGCGCTTCCGCGAGCTGCCGGGGGCGGAGGAGTCGTTCGTGGCCTGGTTCGAGCCCGAGCACTGGATCGTCGACCGCGTCGCCGGCTTCTTCGCGCGCCGCTTCGCCGGCATGCACTGGGCCATCCTGACACCCTACCGCAGCGTGCGCTGGGACGGCGAGGCGCTGCACTTCGGCGACGCCGCGCTGCGCTCGCAGGCCCCGGCCGACGACGCGCAGGAAGCGCTGTGGCGCACCTACTACAGCCACATCTTCAATCCGGCCCGGCTCAACCCCACGATGATGCGCCAGGAGATGCCGCAGAAGTACTGGAAGAACCTGCCCGAGGCCACGCTGCTGCCGGGGCTGATCCGCGATGCCGGCCAGCGCGTGCGCGAGATGGCCGAGCGCGCACCCGAGCCGGTGCGCCGGCGCCTGCCCGCCGCACCGGCGGCGCTGCCCGTGCCGGTGGCCGAGACCCTGGACGGCCTGCGCGCGGCCGCGCGCGACTGCCGCCGCTGCGAGCTGTGGCAGCCGGCCACGCAGACCGTGTTCGGCGAGGGCGCGCCCGGGGCGCGGCTGATGGTGGTGGGCGAGCAACCCGGCGACGAGGAGGACCTGAGCGGGCGCCCGTTCGTCGGCCCCGCCGGCCGCCTGTTCGACCGCGCGCTGGCCGAGCTCGGGCTGGAGCGCTCGCGCTTCTATGTCACCAACGCGGTCAAGCACTTCCGCTTCGAACAGCGCGGCAAGCGCCGCCTGCACCGCAACCCCGAGCGCAGCCACGTGCAGGCGTGCAGCGGCTGGCTGCAGGCCGAGCTGGCCCAGGTGCGCCCGGCCGCCGTGCTGTGCCTGGGCGCCACCGCGGCGCAGGCGCTGCTGGGTAGCGGCTTCCGCCTGATGGCCGAGCGCGGCCGCTGGCAGGCCCTGGCCGACGGCACCCCGGTGCTGGCCACGGTGCATCCGTCGTGGGTGCTGCGCCAGCCCGATCCGGCGGCGCGCGACGAAGGCTACCGGGGCTTCGTGGACGATCTGGCGCAGGTACGCGCGCCACCGCCACCGGGCTGAGCCCCGCGGGCCGCCCAGGGCGCCGCGGGCGCGGGAACCCGCGGCCCTGGCGACCGCGGCGAAGCGATAAAAGACCGCGCACGCAAGCCGCGTGCGCGGGCGCCGGAGAGACGCAGGAATCGGAACGGCCGCCGCGCGTGGCGACGACGACCGGCCAGGCCGGCCGCCTTGCCGGCGAGCGCAGCAGCAGTACGCGGCGAACGCCGCCGCGGATGCACCGCGGGCCGGCGCGGGCGCGCGCGTGGTTTCCTCGCCCCGCCCAAACGGGTATGTTCGAGATGGGCGGTGCCGCGGCGCCGCCTCACGGTGTCGCGGGTCTGCGGCAGGTGGGTTCTCTCCTGGGTTGGGCATGCATTCGATCGACGTAGTCCTGGCGATGCTGCTGGCGGTGGCCGCCAGCGGCTATCTGATCCGCATCATTCCGTTCTCCCTGCCGTTGCCGCTGGTGCAGATCGCGCTCGGCGCGGTGATCGCCGGCGTCTTCGACAAGGGCCACGAGCTGGAGCCGGAACTGTTCTTCCTGCTGTTCCTGCCGCCGCTGCTGTTCCTGGACGGCTGGCGCATCCCCAAGCAGGGCCTGTTCCGCGACAAGTACGCGATCCTCGAGCTGGCGCTGGGCCTGGTGGTGTTCACCGTGATCGGCGCCGGTTTCCTGATCCACTGGCTGATCCCGGCGATGCCGCTGGCGGTGGCGTTCGCGCTGGCGGCGATCATCTCGCCGACCGACCCGGTGGCGGTGTCCTCGATCGCCTCGCGGGTGCCGATCCCCAAGCGCCTGATGCACATCCTGGAGGGCGAGTCGCTGCTCAACGACGCGTCCGGGCTGGTGTGCTTCCAGTTCGCGGTGGCCGCGGTGGTCACCGGCACCTTCTCCGCGGCCTCGGCCTCGCTCACCTTCCTGTGGGTGGCGCTGGCCGGACTGGCGCTGGGCGTGGCCACCACCTTCGCGCTGAGCTGGGTGCAGGGCTGGATCTGGCGCCACTTCGGCGAGGAGCCCGGCTCGGCCATCCTGGTCAACCTGCTGACCCCGTTCGCCGCCTACCTGCTCGCCGAGTCGGCCGAGGCCTCGGGCATCCTCGCCGCCGTCGCCGCCGGCATCACCATGAGCTACGTCGAGCTGCGGGGTGCCGCGCCCGGCCTGATGCGGGTGCAGCGCTCGGCGGTGTGGGACACGGTGCAGTTCACCTTCAACGGCATCATCTTCGTGCTGCTCGGCGAGCAGCTGCCCGGCATCCTCGACGGCGCGGTGCGCAGCGTGCAGGAGGCCGGGCACCTCAACCCGTGGTGGCTGGCGGTGTACGTGCTGGTGATCAGCCTGACGCTGGCGGCATTGCGTTTCGTCTGGGTGTGGCTGTCGCTGCGCTGGAACATCTTCAAGGCCAACCGGCGCGGCGAGGAGCATGCCAGCCCGCCGTGGCGGATCATCGTGGCGACCTCGCTGGCCGGCGTGCGCGGCACCATCACCCTGGCCGGCGTGCTGACCCTGCCGCTGGCGCTGGACGACGGTTCGCCGTTCCCGGCCCGGCAGCTGGCGATCTTCCTGGCCGCCTCGGTGATCCTGGTGTCGCTGCTGGTGGCCAGCATCGCGCTGCCGCGCCTGCTCAAGGGCCTGGAGCTGCCCGAGGAATCCGACGAGCAGCGCGAGGAGGACCTGGCGCGCAAGGCCTCGGCGCAGGCCGCCCTGGAGGCGGTGGAGAAGCTGCGGCAGAAGCTGGTCGAGGACCCCGCCAGTGCCGAGCGCTACAACGAGGCCGCCAACCGGGTCAGCCAGCTGTACCAGCGCAAGCTCGGCGCGGTCGACCTGGCCGAGACCGACCCGGAGGAAGCGCGTGCGTTCGAGGAGGCGCTGCGGCGGTTCCGCCACGCCGGGCTCGTGGCCGAGCGCAACGAGCTGTTCAAGCTGGCGCGGCGGCGCGAGATCTCCGATGCGCTGTCGCGCCGGCTGGTGCGCAACCTGGACCTGATCGAGGCGCGGCGGCGCAGCTGAGGCGGGGCGCGGGCGGCTCCCGGGCGCGGCGAACCCGCGGCGCCTGCGCGCGCGGCCGCGGGGCCATGGCGCAGCGGCCGGATGGGAGACAGCATCCCGCCCTGCGGACTTGGTCGTCACGGGGGCGGGCCGTACCCTGTGCCGCCGACGCGCCGCGTCCCGCAGGAGCCGCCGTGACTTCCATCGTTTCCATCCAGGGCCTGGGCAAGACCTATGCCGGCGGCTTCCAGGCGCTGAAGCGGGTCGACCTGGAGATCCGCCGCGGCGAGATCTTCGCCCTGCTCGGTCCCAACGGCGCCGGCAAGACCACCCTGATCAGCATCGTCTGCGGCCTGGTCAATCCCAGCGCCGGCACGGTGCTGGCCGATGGCCACGACATCGTGCGCGACTACCGCGCCGCGCGTGCCAGCATCGGCCTGGTGCCGCAGGAACTGTCCACCGACGCCTTCGAGACGGTCTGGGCGACGGTGAACTTCAGCCGCGGCCTGTTCGGCAAGCCGCGCGACCCGCAGTACCTGGAGCAGGTGCTGCGCCAGCTGTCGCTGTGGGACAAGCGCGACAGCAAGATCGCCACGCTGTCCGGCGGCATGAAGCGGCGCGTGCTGATCGCCAAGGCGCTGGCGCACGAGCCGCGCATCCTGTTCCTGGACGAGCCCACCGCCGGCGTGGACGTGGAGCTGCGCCACGACATGTGGCAGATGGTGCGGCGGCTGCGCGAGCAGGGCACCACCGTCATCCTGACCACGCACTACATCGAGGAGGCCGAGCAGATGGCCGATCGCGTCGGCGTGATCAACCGCGGCGAGCTGGTGCTGGTGGAGGACACCCGCACGCTTATGCGCAAGCTCGGCAAGCGCCAGCTCACGCTGAGCCTGCAGGCGCCGCTGGCGGCGCTGCCGACGGCGCTGGACGACCTGCCGCTGGCGCTGTCCGACGACGGCACCCGCCTGGTCTACACCTTCGACGCCCAGGCCGAGCAGAGCAGCGTCGGCGCGGTGCTGCGGCGCCTGAACGAGCACGGCATCGACTTCAAGGACCTGCATTCCAGCGAGAGCACGCTGGAGGAGATCTTCGTCGGCCTGGTGCAGGGCGACCAGGCCCGCCGCCAGGAGTCGCGCGCATGAACCTGTTCGCGATCCGCGCGATCTACCGGTTCGAGATGGCGCGCGCGTTCCGCACGCTCACCCAGTCGATCGCCTCGCCGGTGCTGTCGACCTCGCTGTACTTCGTGGTGTTCGGCGCGGCGATCGGCTCGCGCATGGGCCAGATCGACGGGGTGAGCTACGGCGCCTTCATCATTCCCGGGCTGGTGATGCTGTCGCTGCTCAACGAGAGCATCTCCAACGCGTCGTTCGGCATCTACATGCCGCGCTGGTCCGGCACCATCTACGAGGTGCTGTCCGCACCGGTGGCGTGGTGGGAGATCGTGGTCGGCTATGTGGGCGCGGCGGCCACCAAGTCGGTGCTGCTGGGGCTGCTGATCCTGCTCACGGCGCGGCTGTTCGTGTCCTACGAGATCGCCCATCCGCTGTGGATGCTCGGTTTCCTGGTGCTCACCGCGGTCACCTTCAGCCTGTTCGGCTTCATCATCGGCATCTGGGCCGACGGCTTCGAGAAGCTGCAGGTGATCCCGCTGATGGTGGTGACGCCGCTGACCTTCCTGGGCGGCAGCTTCTACTCGATCGGCATGCTGCCCGCCGCCTGGCAGAAGGTGGCGCTGTTCAACCCGGTGGTCTACCTGGTCAGCGGCTTCCGCTGGAGCTTCTACGGCAAGGCCGACGTGCACATCGCGGTCAGCACCGGCATGACCCTGGCGCTGCTGCTGGTGTGCCTGGGCGTGATCCGGGCGATCTTCCGCAGCGGGTACCGGCTCAAGGCCTGAGCCGGGCACGCGGCCCGCGCCCGGCACGCCCGCGGGTCAGGGCGACTTCGCGGCGTGGGCCAGCGCGCGCCGCGCGGCCGGATGCGGGCCCGGCACCAGCCGGTAGAACAGGTTGGGCTCGCTGACCACGTACAGCGTCCCGCGCTCGTCCAGCGCCACGCCTTCCGGCTGCGGCATCGGCAGCGCCCAGCCGTCGCCGGCCAGCCCGCGCCAGCTCACCGGGGTGCCGTCCAGCGTGACCTCGGCCAGCAACTGCGATTCGTCGCTGAGCAGCAGCAGGTGGCGGTGCACCGCGTCGAACTCCAGGCTGGACAGGTCGGTGGCGAAGGGCAGGCGCCGCAGCCACGCGCCCAGGTCGGTCTGCCGCACCGGGCCGCCGGCGGCCAGGCCCTGCAGCCGGTACAGGCCCACCGGCGCGCGCTCCTTGCTCACGTAGAGGGCATCGCCGGCCCGGTCGTAGGCCAGGCCTTCGGGGCCGTTGTTGCCGGCCTCGGCCATCGCCAGCGGCAGCACCCGCGCCTGCCCGGTCTCGATCGGCGCGCCCGCGGCCGCCGGCAGTTCGGCCACGATTACCGAGCGGCGGCCCTCCTGCAGCAGCGCCACGCGGTCGCCGCCCAGCCACGCGATGGCCTCCACGTCGGACGCGCCGGCCAGGCGGTGGCGGCGCAGCACCTGGCCGTCGCGGTCCAGCACCAGCAGTTCGGCCGGGCGGTTGAGCACCGCCAGCAGGCGGCCATGGTCGCTGTCGAACGCCAGGCCGGAGAGGTTGGCGTCCACCCCCGGCAGGACCCGCCCCTCGATGTCGAAGCGGTAGCCCGGCAGCCACAGGCTGGCGGCGCGCCAGCGCGGCTGGTTCCAGGCCGGGCCCGGCTCGCCGCCGCGGCCCCAGCGCAGCGCGCGGTTGTCCACGTGGAAGTAGCGCACCGCCACGTAGGCGCCGGCGACCAGCGCGCACAGGCCCGCCGCCAGCGCCAGCCGGCGCCGCCACCGGCCCGGCACGGGTACCGCAGCGGCTACGGGGTGTCGAGGAAGTACGGCACCACCTCGCCCTTGATCTTCATCGTCATCGGGTTGCCGCGGCGGTCGCGCGCCTTGCCCACCTGGACCCGGATCCAGCCTTCGCTGACCGAGTATTCCTCGACGTTGTCGCGCTCCACGCCGTTGAAGCGCACGCCCACCCCGCGCGCCAGCGCCTCGGCGTCGTGGAACGGGCTCTGCGGGTTGAGGGCCAGGTGCTCGGGAGGGGTTGGGCTCATTGCGGTACGGTCGTGAGGGCCGGAAGGGCCGTCTTCAGCCGTACAGGATAAGGCGCCGCGCCGGGATGACCAGCCCCCGCGCCGCGCCGCCGGCGCCGCGGCGGTTTGCTTCGGCGGCCCCAGGCGGCACACTGCGCGCATTCCTACTGCCGATGTCCGACCGATGCCCGACAACAGTGCCGACTACGAAGACGACGAGGGCCTGATCCCCGATTTCGACGACGTCGACGATCATCCGGCGCGGGTCTGGAACCTGCTGGTGCTGATCAATCCCGGCGACGAGGAGACCGCGCTGCGGCAGTTCGACGCCTGGCGCGAGGCGATGGGCGGCGAGGAAGGCGACAACGGCGACGAACGCTGGCTGCTGGCGCTGCGCGAGGTGATCGACTGGACCTCGGGCTTCCACGTCGGGCTCGACGATCCCGAGGCCCTGATCACCGCGCTCGACGAGCTCGCCGCGCGCTGGAACCTGCGCATCGACTGGGGCGGCGACCTGGACGACGAGGACTTCGCCGCCGCGGTGGACGTGCCGGAGCTGATGTCGGTGGCCTACGACCGCCTGCGCGAGCACGGCTACTCGCTGTGGAACTGGAACACCGGCGGCGAGGGCCACGCCGGCTGGATCGCGCTCAACCGCGACGACGAGGCGATGCTGGCCCTGACCTCGCTGCTCGGGGTCGAGGTGCGGCCGGGCAACGATCCGTTCTGAGGGGGGAATCGGGAGAGGGGAATCGGGAATCGAATCCCGGATCCCGAGTCAGTCCTGCTCCCCGCGCGCCTGGGCCCGCGCCTGGGCGATCAGCTGCTTGAGCAGGGCGCGGTGGGTATGCCGCGAGATCGGCACCGCGCCGTGGCGGATCGCCTCCTCGCGCAGCGACGCCGGCACGTCGTAGTGGGCGCCGCTGAGCTTGTTCTGGAAGGCGCGCCGGGGGATGCCCAGCCGCGCCGCCATCGCATGCAGTTCGTCCAGGGTGTCGGCGAGCAGGTGGGCCCAGCGCTGGCCGCGCCAGGCCTGGACCGCATCGTCGACGTAGACCGCCATCGCGGCCGCTCAGCCCTGCTTGTCGTCGCGGTCTGCGGCGGTGCCGGCCTCCGGCGCGGCCGCGTCCTTGGTCGCGGCCGTGGCTTCATCGGCGTCGGTGGCCGCGGTGGCCGCGGTGGCCGCGGTGTCGGCGGCTTCGGCGTCGTCGTCGGCGTCTTCCTCGCCGTCCTCCACGCCCTCGAACTCGGACACCAGGGCCGCCAGGTACTCCTCGGCGGTCTTGCCCTCGTCGGCGGCGAGGTCGTCGATCATCTGCTGCAGCTGCGTGGAGTACTCCAGCGTGACGGTCTTGCCGTCCTTCTCCTGGACGTTGGCCAGGTGCTTGAGCATGGCCAGCATCGGCACCGGGTTGTCGGCGTTGCCCATGGTCTGGCCGCCGATCGACAGCAGCCACTCGCCGGCCGCCTGCTGGCCGATCGCGGCGACGACGCGGCCGTCCTCGTCCTGCAGCACCGCGTGGTTGGCGACGCCCGGGTCACGGCCCAGGCGGGCGATCGGGCGCTTGGGCAGCTTCTTCTTGCGCTGGTCGCGCTTGGCCTTGGAATTGCGGGACACGGAAATCTCGACGCTGGGAAGGGCCGGCCATTCTAGGCGCTCGCGCGGCAGCGCGCTGCCGCCGCCGCGCTGCGCGCCCGGGCCGGGCGGCGGTCAGTTGCCGGGCGTGGCGGCGGCGCCGGCCGGTGCGGCAGTGCGTGGCGCGGCCTCCGGCGCCGCCGCCGGACGGCTCGCCGCGGCCTCGGCGGTGCGTGCCAGGGCCGCCGCCGCCGAGACCTGCGCCCGCGTCGAGACCCGCGGCGTGCCGGCCGCGGCCGGTTCCGCGGCGGGCCGCACGGCCGGGGTGCCGGTCGCCGCGGGCGCCGGGGTGGCCGTGCCCACGGATGCGGTGGCGGTGGCCGCGGGCGCACCCGTGGCGGCCCGGCTCAGGTCCGGCACCTGGGTGTCGGCATCGGGCACCGGCTTGCCCAGCGCCACCGCCTGGCCGCTGCTGGCCAGCGCCGCGGCCTCGGCGTCGTGGGTCATCACCACGATGCTGATGCGGCGGTTGATCGGGTTCTGCGGATCGGTCTTGTCGAACAGCACCGACGAGGACAGCCCGACCACGCGCGCGACCTTGGCGTCGTCCATGCCGCCGGCCACCAGGGCGCGGCGCGCGGCGTTGGCGCGGTCGGCGCTCAGTTCCCAGTTGGTGTAGCCGCGGTCGTTGCTGTAGGCGGTGGTGTCGGTGTGGCCGGTGATGCTGATGTGGTTGGGCACCTGGTTGATGAAGCCCGACAGCTCGCGGAGGATGGCGATGGTGTAGTCCTTCAGCCGCGCGCTGCCCTGGTCGAACATCGGCCGGTTCTGCTTGTCCACGATCTGGATGCGCAGCCCCTCGGGGGTGAGGTCGAGCAGCAGCTGGTCCTTGAACGGCTCCAGCGCCTGGCTCTTGTCGATGGCCGCGTTCAGTTCCTGCATCAGCGACGCGAGCTGGCGCTTCTCCTGCGCGCGGCGCTGCTGGTCGGCCGCGGCGTCCTTGGTCTTGCGGCCGAGTTCGTCCTTGGTGCCCTTGGCCATGTCCATGGTGCCGCCGAGCTTGATCATCGAGGTGCTGGCGCCGCCGGGCCCGTTCATGCCGGGCGAGGGCGCCGTCGACTTGCCGGTCAGCGGGCTCGGGTTGCGGAAGTACTCTGAGATCGCCGCGCGCTGTTCCTTGGTGGTGGCCGCGACCAGCCACAGCACCAGGAAGAAGGCCATCATCGCGGTCACGAAGTCGGCATAGGCCACCTTCCAGGCGCCGCCGTGGTGGCCGGCGGCCTGGACCTTCTTGACCCGTCGGATGACGACGGAGGGCTTGGTCGGCTCGGCCACGCGCGTATCCCTACTTGATGGTCTTCAGGTGCTGCTCGAACTCCGAGAAGCCCGGGCGCACGTTCGACGGCAGGGTCTTGCGGGCGAACTCCAGCGCGATCTTGGGGTTGTAGCCGCGCAGGCAGGCCAGCAGGGCGGTCTTCACCGACTCGTAGATGCGGCTGTCCTGCTCGGCGCGCGCTTCCATCGCCGCCGACAGCGGCGCGACGAAGCCGTAGGCCAGCAGGATGCCGAGGAAGGTACCGACCAGCGCGGCCGCCACGTGGTGGCCGATCTCCTCGATCGGGCCGCCGATCGCACCCATGGTGATGACGATGCCCAGCACCGCGGCCACGATGCCGAAGCCGGGCAGGCCGTCGGCGACCTTGGACAGCGCGTGCGACGGCGCCAGGGCCTCGTGGTGGTGCTTCTCCAGCTCCAGCTCCAGCAGCGGCTCCAGCTCGTGCGGCTCGATGTTGCTGCCGATCATCAGGCGCAGGCAGTCGGTGATGAAGTCGAGCAGGTGGTGGTCGGCCAGCACCTTGGGATAGTTGCCGAACATGGCGCTGTCCTGCGGCTTCTCCACGTGGTCCTCGAGCGCCATGAAGCCGTCGCGCCGGGCCTTGTTGAGCAGCTCGTACACCAGCGACAGGATTTCCTTGTAGTCGTCGGCCTTGTACTTGGGGCCCTTGAACACGCCCATGATGGCGGCCAGGGTGTCCTTGACGATCTTGCCCGGCGTGCTCACCAGGAACGCGCCGATCGCCGCGCCGCCGATGATCACCAGTTCGTAGGGCTGCCAGAGCGCCCCCAGCTTGCCGTGCGACAGCAGGTAGCCGCCCACGACGCTGAGGATCACGACGATGAAGCCAACGATGATGAGCATGGCAAAGCCGAAAACGGATTGGGGATATCCCTTTGTCGGCCCTGCGCCCCGATTCTGAAGGTGAAGCCGCCCACGCCGCCGCCGACGGCGCGCGATGTTCAGCGAGGTGAGACGACGCCGCGCCGCCAAAGCCAGGCCGGGCGCGGGCTGCGGCGACCGCCCGCGGCGGCCGCGGCTTCAGGAACCGGCGGCGCCGCGCGGGCGGGGCCTCTGGACGGCGCTCAGCCGGTGGTCGCGCTGCCGCCCCGGGTGCACTTGAGCGCCTGGCCGCCGGCCTCGGTGAGCGTGGCCTCGCCCTGGTGTTCCCAGAACTCGTTGCCCTGCGCATCGCTGTAGCGGCTGCCCGAGGCCGCCTCGGTCGCGGCCAGCACCAGGGTGCGGCCGCCGAGGGTGAGGTGCACACTGTCGCTGGCGTTGTCGAACTCGGTGGTCACCGCGCGGTCGCCGCAGGTCCAGCTGGCGCTGGAGGTGCCGGTCTCGGTGGGGGCCGCGCCGGTGTCGGACGGGGCCGCGCCGGTGGCCGGGTCGGTCGCGGCCGCGGCCGCGTTGTCGGGCGCGCTGGGTGTCACCGCGGCGGTGCCCTGCGGCGCGGCGGCGGGGGTCTCCGGACGGCCGCAGGCGGACAGCGACAGCGCCAGTACCGCGAGCGCGGCCAAGGACGATGGCTTGAACATGGGAGGACTCCTCTGCCTGGGATCGGGGCACCGTAGCCGCCGCGGCCCGATCGACGCGTGAATGCAGCGGACCCGCACGGACGCGGCGCGCCCGGCCTGATCGCGGCGGGAGCGCGGCCGAGGGCGGGCCGCGCGGCGCCCTTTCTTCGGCGAGTGCCGGCGCGGATGTCCCGCGCGCCGGTCGGCCCTCCGCCGCTGCCTGCCCCCGCGGGCAGGCGTTGCGCGGCCTGCCTAGACCGGTTGCGCCTCGATCCCGCCGCGGTGCAGCGGATCGGGCAGCGTGTCGCCGGCCTCGGTGAAGGCCAGCGAGACTGAATTCAGGCAGTGCCGCTCGCCGGTCGGCGGCGGCCCGTCCGGGAACACATGCCCGAGATGGCTGTCGCAGCGCGCGCAGACGATCTCGGTGCGGACCATGCCGTAGCTGGTGTCGCGGATCTCGCGCACGTGCGCGGCGTCGTAGGGCGCGAAGAAGCTCGGCCAGCCGGTGCCGGAATCGAACTTGGCGCTGGAGCGGAACAGCGGCAGCCCGCACAGCCGGCAGGTGTAGACGCCCTCGAGCTTGTTGTCCAGGAACACCCCGCAGAACGGCGCCTCGGTGCCGTGCTGCAGCAGCACGCGCTGCTCGTCGGCGGAGAGCGTGGCGACGAGGGCGTCGCGCTGGGCGGCGGAGGGCGGGGTCAGGTCGAACGGGCTCATGGCGGTCTCGCGCGGGAGCGCCGGCGGGATGCCGGCAGTACCCGATGGTAATGTGGGCGACCGGCCCGCGGATCAACGCGTGGGCCGCGGCGCCGGGCGGCGAATCGTCCGGAGTCCCTGCCGTTCTGCCGGAGCCGTCCCATGCCCCATGCCACCGGAACCTTCGAAGTCAGGCTGCAGCCCCAGGCCAGCCGCGAGCACTCGGGCAACACCCTGTCGCGGATGACCCTGGACAAGACCTTCAGCGGCGACCTGCAGGGCGAGTCCAGCGGCGAGATGCTGGCGGCGCGCACGCCGGTGGAAGGCTCGGCCGCCTATGTCGCGATCGAACGCGTCACCGCGACGCTGGCGGGGCGCAGCGGCGGTTTCACGCTGGTCCACCGCGGCTGGATGGAGCAGGGCGGCCAGCGCCTGCTGATCGACGTGGTGCCGGACTCGGGCACCGAGGCGCTGGCCGGCATCGCCGGCACGCTCGGCCTGCGGCTCGAGGACGGTGTTCATCACTACGATTTCGACTACACGTTGCCCGCGGGCTGATCGTCCCCATATCCGCTGCAAGCCCCTTCCCGTGCAGCCCGCCATGTCCGCCTCCGTCCGTCTGTGCGTCACCGTCGCGCTGCTGGCCCTGGCCGGCGGGTCGGGCGCGCAATCCTTGTCCGCCGGCACGCCGGCCACCCAGAGCCGCGCCGGCAGCCAGCTGCAGCCGGCGCGCACGACCCCGCCCGCGGCCTCGCCGAGCGCGCCTGCGCGCCCGGCAGCAGCCGTTGCACCCGCCGCGCCGTCGGCGATGCCGAGCCAGCTCGGCCAGCGCGCCCGCAGCCAGCCGATCCCGGCGCGCGGCCCGTCGCAGCCGGCGCCGCTGCAGGACGGCGCCGCGGCCTCGCCGGCCGCCCCGGTGCGGATCTACGGCCGCGACGGCCGCCTGCTCAACGGCATGCAGCCGGCCGGTCCGAACCGCGTGCTCGACACCCGCACCGGGCGCTACTACGACACCGTGCCGGCCGGCGACGGTTCGCGGATCCAGCGCTGACCGGCAGGCCGCGCAGACAGGCAGCTAAACGGTTTAGGCCGTTGGCCGCCAGTCAGCCGGATCAAGCCGCGGCTCACCGGTATTTCGCCGCTCGTTAACCGTTGCGGGACGAACGTGGCCACGCGCCGCAGACGCTCGTGACCCGACGGCAGGCGGCGCTTTCCCAACCCGGAGAACGCAGTCATGGCGAATCAGAACCCGCAGAACCCGCAGAACCCGCGCGGCCAGCAGCAGCCCGGCCAGCACGGAGGCCAGCCGGACCCGCAGGACGGGCGGCAGCAGGGACAGCAGCAGTTCGACGACGAGCCGCGCCAGCGCCCGCACAACCCCCAGCAGGGCGGTCGCGACGACCCGAAGCAGCAGCGCTGACCGCCGCGCCAGCCCCGCAAGCGGTAGTGCGGCCGGGCCGGGCGGCGCAGCGGAAACCGGAGCGGCGCGTTCGCCGCTCTTTCTTCGGGCACTCCTCGAGCTCGCTGCCGCCAGGCGCCCGGCCTCGCGTGCCGCGTTCAGTCCGGGATCGGCAGGCTCAGGGTCTCCTTCACTTCCTCCATGACGATGTAGCTCTTCGACTCGCGCACGTGCGGCAGGGTCAGCAGGGTGCTGCCCAGCAGCTTGCGGTAGGACGCCATCTCGCTGATGCGCGCCTTGATCAGGTAGTCGAAGTCGCCGGAGACCAGGTGGCATTCGAGCACGTGCGGCAACTTCAGTGCCGCGCGCCGGAATTCCTCGAAGATGTCGCCGGACTTGTACGCCAGGCTGATCTCCACGAACACCAGCAGGCTGGCCTTGAGGTAGTGCGGGTCCAGCCGCGCGTAGTAGCCGGTGATGGCGCCATCGCGTTCCAGCCGGCGCACGCGTTCGGTGCACGGTGTCGTGGACAGGCCCACGCGCTCGCCCAGCTCGGTGAACGAGATGCGTCCTTCCTGCTGCAGGATGCGCAGGATCTTGCGGTCGATCCGGTCGAGTTCGCGGGTGCGGGCGGCCATGGCGGGGTTCCGGGGATTGCACGGGGAAATATCCGGCCAGCGCTCCGCAGCACGCGAGATAACACTGGCTGACAACGAATATACTCGCCGATTCGGTATCCCGACGCTCCGCGTGCGGGAATTGATCGGGTCGAGAGGTTCGAGATGCGCGTACTCATCCTGGGCAGTGGAGTGATCGGCACGACCAGCGCCTGGTATCTGGCGCAGGCCGGTTGCCAGGTCACCGTGGTCGACCGTCAGCCCGGTCCCGCCCTGGAGACCAGCTACGCCAACGCCGGCCAGCTGTCGTTCGGCTACACCTCGCCATGGGCCGCCCCGGGCATCCCGCTGAAGGCCGTGCGCTGGCTGTTCGAACAGCACGCGCCGCTGTCGATCCGGCCCACCGCGGACCTGCACCAGTACGCCTGGCTCGCGCAGATGCTGCGCAACTGCACTGCCGCCCGTTACGCCGTCAACAAGGCGCGCATGGTGCGCTTGTCCGAGTACAGCCGCGACTGCCTCAACCAGCTGCGTGCCGAGACCGGTCTCGATTTCGAGGGCCGCCGGCTCGGCACCACCCAGCTGTTCCGCACCCAGCAGCAGCTGGACGCGGCGGCACAGGACATCGAGGTACTGGCGCAGTACGGCGTGCCCTACGAACTGCTCGACGCCGCCGGCATCGCCCGGTTCGAGCCGGGCCTGGCCCACGGCGGCGCGCAGATGGCCGGCGCGCTGCGCCTGCCCAACGACCAGACCGGCGACTGCCGGCTGTTCACCCGGCGCCTGGCCGAACTCGCGGCCGCGGCCGGCGTGGAGTTCCGCTACGAGCAGCGGGTGGAGCGGCTGGAGCACGACGGCGGGCGCATCACCGGCGTACAGATCGACGGGCGCCGCGAGACCGCCGACCGCTACGTGGTGGCGCTGGGCAGCTATTCGCCCGAGCTGGTGCGCCCGCTGGGCCTGCGCCTGCCGGTCTATCCGCTCAAGGGCTTCTCGCTGACCCTGCCGATCGTCGATCCGGCGCGGGCGCCCACCTCGACCATCCTCGACGAGAGCTACAAGATCGCGATCACCCGCTTCGACACGCGCATCCGTGTCGGCGGCATGGCCGAGGTCGCCGGCTTCGACCTGTCGCTGGACCCGCGCCGGCGCGCCACCCTGGAGATGGTGGTCAACGACCTGTTCCCCGGCGGCGGCGACCTGGCCGGCGCCGAGTTCTGGACCGGGCTGCGCCCGGCCACGCCCGACGGCACCCCGGTGGTGGGTGCCACGCCGTACCCCAACCTGTTCCTCAACACCGGCCACGGCACGCTGGGCTGGACCATGGCCTGCGGCTCCGGGCGCTACCTCGCCGACCTGATGCAGTCGCGCCAGCCGCAGATCCGCAGCGAGGGCCTGGACATCTTCCGTTACCTGCCGCCGCGCGCGGCCCGCCCTGCAGAGACCGCTTCGTGCGTCCAGCCCACGCGTTGATCGACCTCGGCGCGCTGCGCCACAACTACCGGCTCGCCCGCCGCCTCGGCGGCGGCAAGGCCCTGGCCGTGGTCAAGGCCGATGCCTACGGCCACGGCGCGGTGCGCTGCGCGCAGGCGCTGCAGGGCGAGGCCGACGGTTTCGCGGTGGCCTGCATCGAGGAGGCGCTGGAACTGCGCCGGGCCGGCATCCACGCACCGATCCTGCTGCTGGAGGGCTTCTTCGAGGCCGACGAGCTGGCGCTGATCGCCGAGCACGACCTGTGGACCGCCGTGGCCTCGCCGTGGCAGGTGCGCGCGCTGGCCGCGTTCAACAGCCCGCGCCCGCTGGGGGTCTGGCTCAAGCTCGACAGCGGCATGCACCGGCTCGGCCTGTCGCCCGAGGACTTCCGCGCCGCGTGGCTGCGCCTGCACGGCCTGCCGCAGGTCGCCTCGATCGTGCTGATGACCCACCTGGCGCGCGCCGACGAACGCGACAGCAGCCGTACCGACGAGCAGGCGGTGGCGTTCGCCGTGGCCAGCCGCGGCATGGGCGCCCCCACCAGCCTGTGCAATTCGCCCGGGCTGCTGGGCTGGCCGGCGCTGCGCGGCGACTGGGCGCGTCCCGGCCTGATGCTCTACGGCGCCAACCCGTTCCCCGACGACACCGCGCTGACCACGCAGCTGCGGCCGGTGATGACGCTGCGCTCGCGCATCATCGCGGTGCGCGAGCTGCCCGCCGGCGAGCCGGTGGGCTATGGCGCCCGCTTCGTCGCCGAGCGCAGCACCCGCGTCGGCGTGGTGGCCATGGGCTATGCCGACGGCTACCCGCAGTTCGCCCCCAACGGCACCCCGGTGTGGGTGGACGGGCAGGCCTGCCCGCTGATCGGGCGGGTGTCGATGGACATGCTCACCGTGGACCTCACCGAGCACCCGGCGGCGCAGGTCGGCACCGCGGTGGAGCTGTGGGGCGCGCATCCGCGCGTGGGCGAATTGGCCGAGCGCTGCAACGCCAGTGCCTACCAGATGCTGTGCGGGCTCAAGCGCGCCCCGCGGCACTACGTCGAGCCCCCCGTAGCGGCCTGACGCCGGACGTCCACTCAGGCCAGGGGCGCCGCGTGCTACGGGCGCCCTGTTGCACTCTCCCTCGTCACCGCCGCCGGCGGCTCAGAGCGTGGCGGTGCTGCGGCCGTCGTCGCGGAACTGCTTGCGCACCCAGTCGTCGATCATCTGCTTCTCGTAGCGCAGCGGGTCGCTGTCGTTGAGGCGCGTGCCGCCGGTCAGGAAGCCGGCGTCCACCAGCTTGCGCTCGCCCTGGTCGAGCGTGCGTCCCTCGGCATCGGTGAGGGTGTAACTGAAGCTGATGCGCGGCGGGTAGATGTCCTTGACGATGCGCACGTCGTCCAGGCGCGGCCCGTGCCACGGCTCGTACTGGCCGGCGCGCTTGATGTCGGTGATGGTGACGCTCAGCCGCTGGCCGGGCGGCAGGCGCTTGGCCGCTGAGCTGCGGAAGCGGTTGGCCAGGTCGCTGACCCAGGTGCCGCGCACGGCCTCCCAGCGGTTGCCGCTGTAGCGGATGTCGGTGAACTGCGCCGGGTCGGTCCAGCGCACCTCCACCGGGCCGTCGGCGGGCAGGGCGCGCGGCGCCTGCGGATCGGTGACGTCGCGGACTCGGGCCTGGGCGGTACCGGCGAGCAACAGGCAGGCCAGCAGCAGGCCGGCACCGGAAACGGTCGAGAAGCGCATGCGGGTGTCCTCCAGCAGGGACGGTTGCGCGAGTGTGCGCCCGGCCCCGGGGCCCCGCAACGGTTCCGGGACCGGGTCGCGGCGGCCGTTGCGCGGGGTTAATCCGGCCCCGGACGCTGACGGTGGGTTCACCGCGCATCGTCGCCCGCTTCACGCCTCGGCCCGGAAGATGGCGCCATGGACAGCCCCTCCCTCCGAACCAAGGCCCCCTCGATGCCGATGCACATCCCCATGGATCTGCGCCTGCAGTTCATCGACTGGGCCAAGCAGCATGGACACAACCCGGCGACGGGCGCCGCGACCTTCGTGGACCTGCAGAGCGACGTCGACCTCGACCTGGCCGCGCGCTCGCTCAACCTCCCGGCCGGCTCCGACGTGCGCGACGCGTTGCGCCAGGACCTGGCCGCGCTGGCCAAGGAGAACGACGTGGCGGTGCAGTTCCCGCCCGTCTATGCCTACACCGGCCGCGACGGCTCGCGCTACCGCTACTCGCTGATGCTGGTCATCGCCGAGGACTGCGTGGAGTGGACCGGGCGGGTCTGGCGCGGGCTGGACTACCAGGGAATCCTCACCGGACGCGGGCAGGGCCCGCGTGCCAACTACACCCAGCTCGCGCGCATGGCGATCG
Source organism: Lysobacteraceae bacterium USHLN149 (assembly GCA_037145635.1). Classification (GTDB taxonomy): domain Bacteria; phylum Pseudomonadota; class Gammaproteobacteria; order Xanthomonadales; family Xanthomonadaceae; genus JAATFS01. The sequence goes on along the minus strand of JBBCXB010000007.1, from coordinate 8,121 downwards.
AGCGCGAGCTCGACCAGGAGACGCCGCACTATGTCCAGTCCTGACATCGAATTCGACCTGGGCTGCACCGCGCGCGTGCAGGCCGATTCGCCCGAGGCGCGCTGCCGCCGCGAGTGCGAGTCGCTTGGCCTGGGACGGGTACGCACGCTGCTGGCCGATCCCGCACACGCGGCCACTCCGTTCTGGCGCCAGCAGGCCCAGGGCTGGGTGGACGAGCGCCTGGCGCGCGAGGGCATCTGGGCCTTCCGCGTCGTGGTGGCGGGAATCGTGGGGTTGTCCGCCGGCATCGTGCTGGTGGCCCTGACGGCCTGGTAGGTGCCGCGCCGCGCGGCCGGGCGGTGTCACCCGGTGACGACAACGTGCATGCTTTCATCCGCAGGCACCGAGTCTGACAAGGACGGCTTCACCCCGTGGAACAGCGCTTGAATATCCCTAATCCGCCTGCCGGTTCTCCTCCGCTCGACATGGATCCCGTGTCCCCGGACAGCCATTACCGCGAGGTCTTCCACAACCTGGACGCGGGTTTCTGCATCATCGAGGTGATATTCGAGGGCGCGCGCCCGGTGGACTACGTCTTCACCGAGATCAACGCCGCGTTCGAACGCTTCACGGGGCTGAAGGGAGCGGTCGGCCGATCCATGCGCAGCCTCGCGCCGGGCCACGAGGAAGAGTGGTTCGAGCGCTACGGCGAGGTGGCGCTGACCGGCAACCGCATCCATTTCGAGCTGCAGGCCAAGGCACTGGGCCGCTGGTACACCGTCGACGCGTTCCGGATCGGCGAGCCGGAGCAGCGCCGCGTGGCCGTGCTGTTCCTGGACGTCACCGAGCGCAAGCGCGTCGAACGCGAGCTGGCCGAGAGCGAGGCGCGCTTCAGCGCGCTCGCCGATGGCCTGCCGATGCCGGTGTGGGTGTTGGACGCCCAGGGCGTGATGCGTTTCGTCAACAGCGCCTATGGCGAGTTCTTCGGCGTGGACGCCTCGCGCGGCGAGGTCTCGGCCTGGAGCGAGCTGCTGCACCCGGAGGATGTGCCGGTGTTCCAGTTCGAGCTGGGCGCGGCGCTGTCGCAGCAGCGGGCGTTGCGGGCGCTGGTGCGGGCGCGGCGCCACGACGGCCAATGGCGCTGGATCGAGATGGCCGCGACGCCGCGTTATTCCGCCGACGGCCGCTTCATCGGCCTGGCCGGCAGCAGCCCGGACGTGACCGAGCGGCGCGAGATCGAGCAGGCGCGCGAGCAGCTGCTCGAGTCCGAGCGCACCGCGCGCAACGAGGCCGAGAGCATGGCGCGGCTGAAGGACGAGTTCCTGGCCACGCTTTCGCACGAATTGCGCACGCCGCTGACCACCATCCTGGGCTGGAGCGAGCTGCTGATGCAGCGCGTCGACCCCAGCCATCCGCACTACAAGGGCCTGTCGGTCATCGCCAGCAGCGCCAAGGCGCAGAAGCGCCTGATCTCGGACATGCTGGACCTCAGCGGCATGCTGCTGGGCAAGGTGCAGCTGGAGGTGGAGACGCTGGACCTGGTCGAGCAGGTGCGTGAGGCGATCGGCGCCCAGGAGCCGGCGGCCGAGGGCAAGGACCAGTCCCTGACCCTGGTGGCGCCCGAGGGCCCGTGCCCGGTGCTGGGCGACGCCACCCGCCTGCAGCAGGTGCTCTGGAACCTGCTGTCGAACGCGGTCAAGTTCACGCCCGCGCACGGCCGCATCGAAGTGGCCGTGACCCGGGAAGGCGGCCATGTGGTGGTGGCGGTCAGCGATTCCGGCGACGGCATCGCCACCGAATTCCTGCCCCACCTGTTCGGGCGCTTCAGCCAGGCCGACGGCACCACCACGCGGCGGCATGGCGGCCTGGGCCTCGGCCTGGCGATCGTGCGCCAGCTGGTGGAGATGCATGGCGGCCAGGTGAGCGCGGCCAGCGCCGGCCGCGGCCAGGGCGCCACGTTCACCGTGCGCCTGCCGCAGCACGTGCCCGACCTCGCCGGGCGCCCGCGGCGCGAACTGCGCCGGCGCCTGGCCTCCGAGCAGGTGATCGACGCGCATGCGCTGAAGGGGCTGCGCCTGCTGGTGGTGGACGACCAGCCCGACATGCTCGAGTACCTGCGCCGCCTGCTCGAGGAGCAGGGCGCCGAGGTGGCGGCCGCCGCCAACGCCACCGATGCCCTGCTGCTGCTGGACGACAACGGCCACGCGCACTTCGACGCGATGCTGACCGACATCGGCATGCCCGGCATGGACGGCTACGGCCTGATCCGCACCGTGCGCGAGAACATGGGCCTGGAGCCGGCGACGCTGCCGGCGGTGGCGGTGACCGCGCTGGCGCGCGCCGACGATCGCCGCCGCGCGCTGGCCTCCGGCTTCCAGGAACACCTGGCCAAGCCCTACAGCGTGGCGCAGCTGGTCTCGGCGGTGCGTGCCGCGCGGCAGGCCTGACCGTCTCGCCGCGCGCGTCGCCGTGCGCGTGTCGGTGAGGGGATGGCGCTTTGCCGCGCTTTCACGGCCGCCGGCCTAGGCTGACGGCAGATCGACGGAGTCCGACGAATGAGCAAGTACGCCCCGCACGTGTATACCGACCCGGCGCAGATCGCCACCCTGGAGACCTGGGTGACCCAGTTGCCCGGCCAGGCGCAGGTACAGGTCACGCTGGACGACGGCAGCCGCGTGGTCGGCACCGTGGCCGTGCGCCCCACGCTGCAGACCTTCCGCGACGAGCACCAGCAGGAGGGCGTCAACGGCCAGCTGCGGCTCGACCAGCTCGACGCCTCGCAGCAACCGCACTGGCTGTGGCTGGACCGGATCGCCGCGGTGGAGCCGTTGCCGACGGTGGAATGAGGCTATGCGGCCGGACGCGCCCCGGGGTCGGCGTGAACGCGCTCTTGACGACATGTTTACTCTTGCGGTGCCCGCGCTCGGCATGATGGACGATTGCTGAACTTTCGAGGGGTATCCCGAGCGATGAGCGCTTCCATCCTGCAGACCGCCCGCTGGCCTGCCTCGCTGCTGGCCGCCGCCGTCCTGGCCGCCTGCGGCGACACCGCGCAACTGCCGATCGAACGCGGCATGGGGCCGGACCCGCAGCTGCCGAAGCCGGTCAAGCGCATGATCCCCACCGTCAAGGTGGCGCCGGTCAAGCCGTGGGCGGGCGCCGCCAAGCCGGTGGCCGCCGACGACCTGCAGGTCAACGCCTTTGCCCGCGACCTGGACCATCCCCGCTGGATCTACGTGCTGCCCAACGGCGACGTGCTGGTGGCCGAGACCGCGGCGCCACCCAAGCCGGCCGACGAGGGCGGGGGCGGGCTGCGCGACAAGGTGATGGGCACGATGATGAAGAAGGCCGGTTCGGCCGTGCCCAGCGCCAACCGCATCACCCTGCTGCGCGACGCCGACGGCGACGGCGTGGCCGAGGTGCGCACGCAGTTCCTGAGCGGGCTGTATTCGCCGTTCGGCATGGCCCTGGTCGGCGACCGCTTCTACGTCGCCAACGCCGATGCCCTGGTGAGTTTCCCCTACCAGCCCGGCGACACCCACATCACCGCGCAGCCCAGCTTCGTCGCCAACCTGCCCGGCGGCATCAACCACCACTGGACCAAGTCGCTGCTGGCCCGCCCGGACGGCAAGCGGCTGTACGTGGGCGTGGGTTCCAACAGCAATGTCGGCGAGAACGGCCTAGATGCCGAACTCAATCGCGCCGCCATCCTCGAGATCGACCCGGCCAACGGCGGCACCCGCGTGTACGCGTCGGGCCTGCGCAACCCGGTGGGCCTGGCCTGGGCGCCGGGCAGCGACGCGCTGTGGACGGTGGTCAACGAGCGCGACGAGATCGGAAGCGACCTGGTGCCGGACTACCTGACCTCGGTCAAGGAGGGCGCCTTCTACGGCTGGCCCTACAGCTACTACGGCCAGCACGTGGACGAGCGGGTCAAGCCGCAGGATCCCGCGCAGGTGGCCCGGGCGATCAAGCCCGACTATGCGCTCGGCGCGCACACTGCCTCGCTGGGCCTGGCGTTCTACGACGGCCCGCTGCTGCCCGCGCGCTTCCACGGCGGCGCCTTCATCGGCCAGCACGGTTCCTGGAACCGCGACCCGCCCAGCGGATACAAGGTGATCTACGTGCCGTTCGCCAACGGCCGGCCCGAGGGCCGGCCGATCACCGTGCTCGACGGCTTCCTCGACGCCGAGGGCAATGCCCAGGGGCGGCCGGTCGGCGTGGCGCCGGACCGCAGCGGTGCGCTGCTGGTTGCCGACGACGTTGGCAACGTGATCTGGCGGGTGACGCCGAAGGCGCCGCGCTAGGCACCTGACCGAAGGCGGGTAGTGGAAGGGGCCGCACGCGGTACAGGCCCGGCGCAGAGGCGCCCGGTGCAGAACTGCCCGGTGCAGGGGCCGACGGATAACGCGTCGGCCCCTGCAGCGTTCGTGTTCAGCCTGGATCGCTCGCCCGGGCGGGAATCCTCAAGGCATAGGCCTGCGCCCGCTGCAGTGCGCCGCAGCCACACGCGATCGGTGCGTGCCGGGCGCTAGCGCGCCGGCGCCTCCGGCTGGGCCCCGAAGCGTCGCGCGTAGCCGCGTTCCTCGGCGATCTGGCTGACCTCGTCGTCGCCGAGTTCCGGCGCGCCGTACACCGCGTAGGCCACGCTGCCGTCCTCGCGCTCGCCAACCTGGTGCAGGCGGTAGCGCGGCCGGCCGGCGCCGGTGTTCTCGGGGTAGTGCAGGGGCGGAGGCGCGTCCTCCAGGTCCATCTCGCTGTTGTCCACCACGCCGCCAATGAAGAGGGCTCGCATTCGACTTCTCCGGTTCGGGGGTGGATTCACCCTAGGCGCGCGAACGTTCGGGCGGCATCAATGGCATGTGTAGGCAGCGCGACCCCGCGGCGGTCGCCGGTCACGCTTTCATCGAGGTGACGGGCGGCCGCGCGCGCGGGCGGTGTCGCGGCGGCGGCGTGCCCTAGAATGGTCGGCCTGCCCCCGCTCACCGCCCCCGCATGGCTGTCCTGCAAGACGCACCGCTGCACACCCTGTTCCTTCCTTTCGCCCAGGCGGCGCTGCGCTGGCCCGCCGGCCCGGTGCTGTTCCTGCGGGCGCGCGACGGCTGGCCGCTGCGCGAGCATGCCGAGGCCGCGCAGCTGGTGTGCGAGCAGAGTTTCCGCCCGTTCGCCGACGCGCTCGAGCGCAGCGGCTGGCACGTGCGCGATGAGGCCGCGATCGGCGCCGACAGCGCCCGCTATGCGCTGGTGCTGGTGCTGCCGCCGCGGCAACGCGACGAGGCTCGCGCGTTGTTCGCCCGCGCGTTGGCGCTGGCCGGCCCCGGCGGCGTGGTGGTGGCCTGCCAGTCCAACAACGAGGGCGCGCGCTCCGGCGAGGCCGACCTGCAGGCCCTGGCCGGCCTGGGCGGCAAGCTCACCAAGCATCACTGCCGGGTGTACTGGACCGCCTCGCTGCAGGAGGGCGGCCACGATGCCACGCTGCAGGCGCGCTGGGCACGCCTGGACGCACCGCGGCCGATCCTGGACGGCCGCTTCGTCAGCCGCCCCGGCATCTTCGCCTGGGACCGCATCGACCCGGCCTCGGCGCTGCTGGCGGACCAGCTCCCGGCCACGCTGGCCGGCCGCGGCGCTGACCTGGGGGCCGGCTTCGGCTACCTGTCCGCGGAGGTGCTGCGGCGCTGTCCGCGGGTCACCGGGCTGGACCTGTACGAGGCCGAGGCACGCGCGCTGGCGCTGGCGCGCCGCAACCTGGAGGCGGTGGCCGGCGATGCCGCGTTGGCCTACCACTGGCACGACGTCACCGCCGGCATCGACGCGCGGTTCGACTTCATCGTCAGCAATCCGCCGTTCCACACGCCGGCGCGCGAGGACCGGCCCGATATCGGGCAGCGCTTCATCGCCGTCGCGGCGCAGGCGTTGCGGCCCGGCGGGCAGCTGTTCCTGGTCGCCAACCGCCACCTGCCGTACGAGCAGATCCTCAACGATCGCTTCGGCCAGGTGCGCGTGGCGGCCGAGCGCGACGGATTCAAGGTGATCGCCGCGACCCGGGGCGGGCGCGCATGAAGCTGCTCAGGCACATCGCCAACCTGGGCTACGGCAGCCGCAAGCAGGTCACCCAGCTGTTCCGCGAGGGCCTGATCACCGACGCCGAGGGCGAGGTGCTGTACGCCGACGACCCGGTGGTGCATGCCGCGGTACGCATCGACGGCGCGCCGCTGGATCCGCCGCCCGGGCTGATCGTGATGCTGCACAAGCCCACCGGGCATACCTGTTCCACCAAGGACAGCGGGCGCCTGATCTACGATCTGCTGCCGCCCCGCTTCCGCCTGCGCTCGCCGCTGCTGTCGCCGGTGGGGCGGCTGGACCGCGATACCAGCGGGCTGTTGCTGATGACCGACGACGGCGCGCTGCTGCATCGCATCGTTTCGCCGAAATCGCAGCTGGACAAGGTCTACGAGGCGACCCTGGCGCAGGACCTGCGCGGCGACGAGGCCGCGCTGTTCGCCAGCGGCGAGCTGCTGCTCGAGTCCGAGACCAAACCGCTGCTGCCGGCCGAGCTGGAGCGGCTCGGGCCGCGCCGCGCCCGCCTCACCCTGCACGAGGGGCGCTACCACCAGGTACGCAGGATGTTCGCCGCGGCCGGCAACCACGTGCAGTCGCTGCACCGCAGCCGCATCGGCGGGCTGGGCCTGGACGACCTGCCGGAAGGCCAGTGGCGGGTGCTCGGCCCCGCCGACCTGCAGCGGCTGTTCGGCGCATGAGCACGGTGGCGGCGCTGCCGTTCCTGCCCGAGGCGGTGATCTTCGACATGGACGGGCTGATGCTCGACAGCGAGCGGGCCATCACCGGCTGCCTGGTGCAGGCGGCGGCCGAGCTGGGCGAGGCGATTCCCGAGGACTACTGGTTGGGCATGGTCGGCACCGGCGACACCGCGTGCAGGCGCATGCTCGACGAGCGCGTCGGCACCGCGCGCGCGCAGGCGCTGCTGGCACGTTGTAACGACCTCTACGGGGCGGTGGTGACCGCGGGCGTGCCGCACCGGCCCGGCATCGTCGAACTGCTGGACTGGCTGGCGGCGGTCGCGCTGCCGCGCGCCGTGGCCACCTCCACGCGGCGGGCGCTGGCGCTGCGCAAGCTGCGCAGTGCCGGCCTGCTCGACCGTTTCGCGGCGGTGTGCACCCGCAGCGACGTGCTGCGCCCCAAGCCGGCGCCGGACGTCTACCTGCTGGCGGCGCACACGCTGGGCGTCGATCCCGCCCGCTGCGTGGTGCTGGAGGATTCGCCCACCGGCGTGCGCGCCGCCCTGGCCGCGGGCATGACGCCGATCCAGGTGCCCGACCTGCTGGCCCCCGACGCCGAGGTGCGCGCCTTAGGCCATCGCATCGTCGCATCGCTGCACGACGCCCGCGAGCTGCTGCAGGCGCGCTGGGCCGCGCGCTGAGCGCCGGACCGCGCGTCCAGCCACATGGGTTGCCCGGGGAGGGCGCGACGGACAGATGTCTGCCGCGCCGGAAGCCTGTCCCCGGTCACGTTGGCGCTCCTCGCCGAAGTCGGTGATCTTGTCGATGCTTCGAGTCTGCCGCTGGACGGTGGGTCGAGGTTGGGCGCCTTGTTCGTCTGCGTGGAAGCGGCCCGCGGGTGCCGGGGCAGGACATGCCGTGAGCCCATCCCTGGGGGCTCTTCCACGCGCCCCGTCGTGGAAGGTCCTGCCCCGGCACCCGCGGACCCCTCTGCACACATAACGGGTGTGGCGGGACGAAAGGCGCGACTTCCGGACCGCCCTCCTTCTACAGGCTCTGATGACCAACAGCCAAATCGCCAAGATGCAGAAGCTAAGGTGCTCACAGCTCACAGCTAACGGCAAACGGCCAAAGGCCAGAAGCAGAAGCCAACTGCCAACTGCCAACTGCCAACTGCCAACTGCCTGAGTCAACGGCTGATGACCTGCACCTTGCAAGGCAGTCCGGCTGTGCGACGACAGGACTGCATTGCTGCATGAAGTATCAGCCACTTGTCCTCCCGCAGCCCTTGCAGTGACTGGCCGAGGCGTCAGCGTGGCCGGGGATAGGCGGAGAGCGGCACAGGGATGTGCCGCGGCGGCGAGTCGGACAGGATGTCCGCCCGAGCCGAGGAGCCTGTCCCCGG
>JBBCXB010000006.1:0-271302 GCA_037145635.1 Lysobacteraceae bacterium USHLN149 | reverse complement strand
CTCGCACATACGGCAGTAGCCACGCGACGCTGCGCGACAGCGAGCCGCCCGTCGGCGAACGCCAGTGGTACAGGTCCTCCCCGCGCTCGGCAAACACCAGCGACAGCGTCAACAGCGGGCGTAGGTCGTAAATAGATGGCAGGCGTAGGCCTGGTAGCAGAGCGCCTTGCGCCACATGGGCACTCGTCGTCGTAGGCGGCGCTTGCGGTCGCGGGCTTCCGGCACCATTTCATGGCCTATTGCAGCTCCCTGCGGACTCCCGATGCCCGAACTGCCCGAAGTCGAGACCACCCTGCGCGGACTCCTGCCGCACCTGGTCGGACAGACCATCCACGGCGTTATCCTGCGGCGGCCCGACCTGCGCTGGCCCATTCCCCTGGAGCTGGAAGCGAACCTGACCGGCCGGCGCATCACCGGCGTGCGTCGGCGCGCCAAGTATCTGTTGCTGGACGTGGAGGGCGGCGGCAGCGCGCTGCTGCACCTGGGCATGTCCGGCAGCCTGCGGGTGCTCCCCGGGGACACCCCGCCGCGCGCGCACGACCACGTCGACATCAGCCTGCAGGACGGACGGGTGCTGCGGTTCAACGATCCGCGCCGCTTCGGCTGCCTGCTGTGGCAGGCGCCGGACGAAGCGCACGACCTGCTGCGCGAGCTCGGGCCCGAGCCGCTGTCGGATGCGTTCGACGGCCGCTACCTGCATGCGCTCAGCCGCGGCCGTACCGCACCGGTGAAGAGCTTCCTGATGGACCAGCGCGTGGTGGTGGGCGTGGGCAACATCTACGCGGCCGAAAGCCTGTTCCGCAGCGGCATCAGCCCGCTGCGCGAGGCCGGCAAGGTCTCGCTCGCGCGCTACGTGCGCCTGGCCGACTCAGTGAAGCAGATCCTGGCCTACGCGATCCAGCGGGGCGGCACGACCCTGCGCGACTTCATCAGTCCCGATGGCGCGCCGGGGTACTTCGAGCAGGAACTGCTGGTGTACGGCCGCGAGGGCGAAACCTGCAAGCAGTGCGGTCGATTGTTGCGGCACGCCACGATCGCGCAGCGCGCCACGGTGTGGTGCAGTGGCTGCCAGCGCTGACCTAGGCGCTGCTTAGGCGCGAGCCTGGCGCGCCAGTGTTCTTCCAGCCGGGCCGGGCTGGCTGCGAACCGTTCCGGCGGCTCGAGCGACCGAGGAGGGCACCATCCCGTTGCGCCAGAGCTGTGTTCCTCCACGGTCCAAGCGCCCTGCCTTCGGCGCCGTCGGATCGCATGGCGTGTGGCAGCGCAAAGGCGGGGCTACCGCCATGACCTCCGTGCGGTGCAGCAACTGCGTCCCTGTACGACGAATGTGAGTCGGCGCGCGGGGGCGCCCCGACGACGCCGATGCTGCGCCCGTCCGGCCGTGGTGGGCGCTCCTTCGGCTCCGTCGGATCGCACGGCGTGCGGCAGCGCAAAGGCGTGGCTACGGCCATGGCTTCCCTGCGGTGCGGCAACGGCCTCTGCGGCAAGGCGAACGGAGTCGGGAGCCAAGGCGAGCGAGGTGTCCCGACGACGCCGATGCCACGCCTGTTCGGCGGTGGTGGGCCAGCTTCCGGCGCGTTGGATCGCATGGCATGCGGCAGCGAAGGCGCTACGGCCATGAGCTCCCTTCGGTACGGCAACGGTGTCACTGCAGTACGCCGAACGACAGCCGGGAGGCGTGAGGCGAGCGAGGTGTCCGACGACGTCGATGCTGCGCCCGTCCGGTCGTGGTGGGCTCCTCCGGCGCCATCGGATCGCATGGCATGCGGCGGCGCAGAGGCGTGGCGATCGTCATGACCTCCCTTCGGTGCGGCAACGGCTTCCCTGCAGCACGGCGAACGTGAGTCGGGCGGCGCAAGACGCCCGAAACTCCGGGCGACGTCGATGCTGTGCCTGTCCGGCGTGGCTGGCGGTCAACGCTGCCGGATCCCGGCGCGAGCAAACGACCGCTTGTCCGGCGCGCGGGCGGGCCTGCAGCCGGCCTGAGGATCCAGGTGCCTGCGCGATGGCGGGCGCACCGGCGTCCCGCCTGTGCAGAGCGGTAGCTGGAACGTTGCACGAGCGCACTCGCCCGTCACCCCCGTGGCTATCTAGGTGTACCGGACGCACGCGCAGGTGCATCGGCATGGGCACCCGCGTCGACGTCCCCATCGTTGGTGGCCTCGCTCGGCACGCGGGGACGGTGGCTTCCGGAGGGTTGGCGCGGCAGCGATCGAGCGCCACACTCCGCACTCCTTGGCAGGATCCATGCGCATGCGTGTCAGCGGCTTCGCCCCGGGCTTCATCGCGGCCACGCTGTTCGCGCTCGCCGGCGCACCCGCGCCCGGGCGGGCCGCGCCCGCGCCTGCTCCGGCCGCCCGGCCGGTTTCGGCTCCGGGACCGGAGCCGGCGCGCCTGACCCTGGACAACGGCACGCTGCAGCTGGAGGCGACGCCTGCCTTCGGCGGGCGGGTGCTGTCCGTCCGGCTGCACGGGCGGCCCAATGTCCTCAAGGTCGGCGAGGCGGTCACGCGCCAGCCGGCCCCGCGCGTGGCAGCCGATGCCGGCGACATCCCCTACCTCGGGCACGATGTCTGGGTGGGCCCGCAGAGCGCATGGTGGCTGCACCAGCGGGTCAATCCCGCGCGGCGGCAGGCGCGCGCCCCCTGGCCCCCGGATCCGTATCTGTCGCTCGCGCGCACGCGCATGGAAGCGAACGACGGCCGCTCGATCGGGTTGCAGGGCGTGGCCAGCCCGGTCACCGGGGTGCGGCTGCGCAAGCGGCTGGCGCTGTCGCGAGCGCGGCCGGACACCGTGGAGCTGGCGGTGGAGGCTCGCAACATCCGCCGCTCGCCGGTGGCCTGGGACCTGTGGTTCAACACCCGGGTCGCGGCGGATACGCGGGTGTTCGTGCCGGTGGCCGGGGCCGCCGACGTACGGCTGCAGGCCTCCCTCGAGCCCGGCACGGCGCCGCCGCCATACCGGCGCGAAGCCGGGCTGTTCGAGCTGTCGGCGGGCGTGGCGGGCGGCGGGCCGAAGCGGCAAGGCAAGGTGCTGCTGCAACCCTCGGCCGGCTGGATGGCCGGCTTCGCCGGCGGCCAGGTACTGGTGATCCGGTTCCCGCACCGGCCGCAGGCGCTGATCCACCCGGAGCAGGGCCAGGTGGAGCTGTACCTGGACGCCCCCGCCGCCACCCCGGCGGCCGGCCTGCTGGAGCTGGAAGTGCATGCCCCGTACCGGACCCTGGCGCCGGGCGAGGCGATGCAGGCCACCGAGCAGTGGACGCTGCTGCCCTACGCGGGCGCCGACACGCCGCAGGCGCAGCGCCGCTTCCTGTGCGCGCAGGCGGCGGCGCTGGCGCTGGCGCACGCCTGTCCCTGAGCGCGAATTCATCGCCAGGCCCTCGCGGGCGCCGCCGGCTGGCTATGATGGCGCCCTTCCCTCTGCTCGCTCCGACCGGCCCATGCAACGACGCCATTTCCTGAAGAACGCCGCCGCCGCGCTGGCCGCCCTCGGCCTGCCTGCGGTTCCGCACTGGGCGCTGGCGGCCGACGCCGTGGGCCTGCGCCGCCTCGGCAAGCCGGTTCCCTTCGACTATGCGTGGCTCAAGGGCCAGGCGCGGCAGCTGGCCGAGGTGCCGTACAAGAGCCACAAGCGGGCACTGCCGCCGCTGGAAGCGCTGAGCTGGGACGAGTACCAGTCGATCCGCTACCGCCAGGACCACGCGCTGTGGGCCGATGGCGACGGCAAGTTCCAGGCCAAGTTCTTCCACCTGGGACTGTATTTCCACACGCCGGTGCACATGTACGACGTGGTGGACGGGCAGGCGCAGGAGCTGGCCTACGATCCGGCCGCGTTCGACTACGGCAAGAGCGGGCTGAAGGGCAAGCCGCTGCCCAAGGACCTGGGCTTTGCCGGGTTCCGGCTGAACACCCGCACCGACACCGACCGCGACTTCGCCGCCTTCCTGGGCGCGAGCTACTTCCGCGCGGTCGGCCAGGAAGGCCAGTACGGCCAGTCGGCGCGCGGGCTGGCGATCGACACCGGCACCGGCGGTCCGGAGGAGTTCCCGGACTTCATCGCCTACTACCTGGAGCAGCCGGCGGCCGATTCGGACACCGTGGTGCTCTACGCCCTGCTGGATTCGCCGAGCGTGGCCGGCGCCTACCGTTTCGCCATCACCAACGGCGACGTGCTGCTGATGGACATCGACAGCGCGCTGTACCCGCGGACCACCATCGAGCGGCTTGGCATCGGGCCGTGCACCAGCATGTACCAGGTGGGCGAGAACGACAGCCGCATGGACTGGGACTGGCGCCCGGAGATCCACGACACCGACGGCCTGGCGATGTGGACCGGCGGCGGCGAGTGGATCTGGCGGCCGCTGTGCAACCCGCCGCACCTGCGCTTCAACATGTTCGTGGACGAGAACCCGCGCGGCTTCGGCCTGCTGCAGCGCGACCGCAACTTCGACCACTACCAGGACGACGGCGTGTTCTACGAGAAGCGCCCGTGCCTGTGGGTGGAGCCCAAGAGCGGCTGGGGCAAGGGCTCGGTGCAGCTGGTGGAGATCCCCACGGTCGACGAGACCTTCGACAACATCGTCGCGTTCTGGAACCCGGAGGCCAAGCCGCAGCCGGGGCAGGAGCTGCTGTTCGGCTACCGGCTGTACTGGGGCGCGCAGCCGCCGGCGGTCTCGCCGCTGGCGCGCTGCGTGGCCTCGCGCACCGGCCTGGGCGGCATCGTCGGGCAGAAGCGCTCGCACTTCTCGTGGCGCTTCGCGGTGGACTTCGCCGGCGGCCCGCTGGCCGCGCTCGCCCAGCGCAAGGATGCCCAGGTGGAGGCGGTGCTGCAGCTGTCGCGCGGCACCACCGAGATCGTCTCGGCGCGGCCGCTGCACGCGCTCAAGGGCTACCGCGCGATGTTCGACGTGGTGCCGCCGGACGACGGCACCGACCAGATCGACATCCGCCTGTTCCTGCGCGCCAACGGCACGCCGCTGACCGAGACCTGGCTGTACCAGTGGACGCCGCCGGCGGCGTCGGAGCGCACGCTCTACTGAGGCTGCGGCTCAGGCCGTGGCGGTCGCGTCGGCCCTGCCGAAGGTCGGGCGTGGACCTTCGCAGGGCAGCTCCAGCAAGAAGTGCGTGCCGCCGGTGCCGGAGCGCACCTGCAGTTCGCCGTGGTGGGCCCGGGCGATCTCCGCGGCCATCTGCAGGCCCAGGTCCGGCCGGGCGCGCGCCTCGGCGCTGCCGTGCAGCGAGGCTTCGAGCATCGCCAGGCGCGTGGCCTCGATACCTCCGGGCGCGTGCACGTCGATGCGGAAGCGGCCGCCGCCGCTGGCCGCCGACGCGCTGAACCGCGCGTCGGGCCGTCCGTGCACGACGGCATTGATCATCAGGCTGCCGAACAGCTGTGCCAGCCGCACCGCGTCGCCGTGCACCGGCTCGGCGATCTCCAGCCGCGAGGACAGCATGCGGTCGGGATAGGCGGCGCGGGTCTCGTCGAGCACCTGGGCCAGCGCCTCGGCCAGCTCCTCGCCGTGGCTGCAGTCCAGCACCGGCGGATCCGGTTCGTTGCCATGGGCGAAGTCGTGGGCGAAGTCGATCAGCTCCTCCATCCGCCGCAGGCTGCGGTACATGGCGCGGATCGTGGCGCCGTGGCGCTGGGCGAGCTCGTCGATCGACAGCAGGTCGACCACCGTGCGCAGGGAGTGCAGCGGGTTGCGCAATTCGTGGCCGAGAATGCCGATCAGCTCCTCGCGCAGCCGCGCCGAGGCGCCCAGCCGGCCCAGTTCGGTGCGGCTGCGGCGCGAACGGCGTTCGCTGTCCTCGGCACGCGCCTCGGACTGCAGCTGGGCGCCGACCAGCTGCGCCAGCAGCTCCACCTTTTCCACCAGCACCGGGTTCATCGCCCGCGGTTCCGGGTCGAGCGCGCACAGGGTGCCGAACAGGCTGCCGTCCTCCTGCCAGATCGGTACCGAGATATAGCTCTCGAAGCGGTAGCGCCGCGGCGTGGGGTGGTGGGCGAACACCGGGTGGGAGGAGGCCTCGCCGAAGGCGATCGGCCGGCCGTGTCCGCGGATCTCGTTGCACAGCGTGCTTTCCAGCACCAGCTCGTCGCCCGGGCGCAGGCCGAAGCCGAGGCTGTCGTGGATCTGGCCGGTGATCCAGCGCGCATCGGTCACCCGCGCCACCGCCGCCACGCGCATGCCGGTCAGGCGCGCGACGATGCGCAGCACATCCGGCACCGAGCGCAGGCGGCCCACCCGTTCGACATCGGCACGCAGGTCGGAGGGCAGCGGATCGGAACGTGGGGCCATGGGATCCCTCCCAGGGAATCAGGGGTCAGTCTAGCAACGCCTGGGCCTCGCCACCGCGTGGGCGGCTGTGCGCGCCCGGCTCGCCGCGCCCGATCGGCCGGTGCTTCGGCACGGACCGCGGCAGCGTGACGCGGACCCGCACGCGACCGGCGGTCGAGCGGCGAGGCGGCCTAGCGCATCGGCAACGGCAGCCCGATCTGCACCGGGTCGATGCGGCCTTCGCCGCGCATGACCCGCTTGAACTCGGCGCGGCTGACCGAGACGTAGCGCTCGTTGCCGCCGATCTCCACCTGCGGGCCGTCGTGCACGGCGTGGCCGTGCTCGTCCACGCGCACGGTCATCGTGGCCTTGCTGCCGGTGTGGCAGATGGTCTTGATCTCCTGCATCTCGTCGGCCCAGGCCAGCAGGTACTGGCTGCCCTCGAACAGCTCGCCGCGGAAGTCGGTGCGCAGTCCGTAGCACAGCACCGGGACGCGCAGCCGGTCCACCACCTCGCTCAGCTGCCAGACCTGGGCGCGGGTGAGGAACTGGGCCTCGTCCACCAGCACGCAGTTGAGCGCGCCGGCGGTGGCCAGGTCGCGCGCCACCAGCTGCTCCAGGTCGGTGTCGGGGACGAACGCCACGCCGTCGGCGCGCAGGCCGATGCGCGAGGCCACCACGCCGGTGCCGGCGCGGTGGTCCAGCCGGGGCGTGAGGATCAGCGTGCGCATGCCGCGCTCGCGATAGTTGTGCGCCGACTGCAGCAAGGTCGTGGTCTTGCCGGCATTCATCGCCGAATAATAGAAATAGAGCTTGGCCATCGTCGTATTTTAGCGGGGGCCCGGGCCCGACAGCCATGGCGCGCCTAGGGGGTGTCTGCGCCCTCCAGCGCGTCGATCGGCCCGACCTCGACGCTGCCGCGCAGCCGCGGACCGGCGAGGATGCGGTCCTGGAAGGCCCAATACGCCTCGGGCTGCCAGTGGCGGTCCCGCCAGTAGCGCTCGCCCTCGATCCGGGCGAACCCGCCGCCGGCGGTGCGGACCTGCACGTCCAGCGTGCCGTTCCAGCCCAGGTGGCTGCCGGTGACGGCCTTGCGCGCGCGCCGCAGTTCGCGTTCCAGCCGCGGCTTGGCCACCTCGTCGGCGTACTCGGCGTAGACCGCCTGCCCGTCGTGCACCGCCGCTCGCGCTCCTGCGCCGTGAGCGCGGCCCAGTAATGCTCGCGCCGCGCCAGCAGCACCGGCGTCGCGCGCTCGGCCGCCAGGTCCATCCAGGCGTAGGCCAGCGCCCGGTCGGGCTCGCCGCCTTCGCCATTCCACAGCATCTCCGCATAGGCGGCCTGGGAGAGCTTGTCGGCATGGCGCGCGGCGCGGCGGAAATAGCGCCGTGCCGCGGCCAGATCGCCTCCGGCCCGGGCCTGCGCGCCGCGCAGCCGGAAGTACTGATCCGGGTGCGCGGCCAGGAAGCTTTCCGAGTAGAGGAAGTCGGCATCCTCGTTCAGCTGTGCGACCCCGGCCGCGGGCTCGGCCGCGACCGCGCCGGCCAGCCCGGACAGGGCCAGCACGAGCAGCAGCGAGGCGCGGGGAAAAGGTAAGTGGCGCACGATGGCATCCCTGCATCGAATCGGTTGACGTGCCCTGCTTCTACGAAATGGCGGCGGCGCCGTCAATCTCCGGTGGCGGCCAGCGGGCCGGTACAATGGCATGCTCACCGGAACTGCCCATGCACGGTCTCAACCCTCCTCAACGCGCCGCGGTGCTGCACTGCGAAGGCCCGCTGCTGGTGCTCGCCGGCGCCGGCAGCGGCAAGACGCGCGTGATCGTGGAGAAGATCGCGCACCTGATCGGCAGCGGCCGCTATCCGGCCAAGCGCATCGCCGCGATCACCTTCACCAACAAGTCCGCCAAGGAGATGCGCGAGCGCGTGGCCAAGCGCATCCGCGGCGACGGCGCCGACGGCCTGACCATCTGCACCTTCCACGCGCTGGGGCTGAAGTTCCTGCAGATCGAGCATGCCGCGGTCGGGCTCAAGCGTGGCTTCTCGATCTTCGACGCCGACGATGCCGCCGCGCAGATCAAGGACCTGATGCCGGGCGCCAAGCCCGATGCGATCGACGACGCCAAGAACCTGATCTCGCGCGCCAAGAACGCCGGGCTGTCGCCGCAGCAGGCGATGGCGGCGGCGCGCAGCAACCGCGAGAAGGAGGCCGCCGGCCTCTACGAGCGCTACCAGGCACGCCTGAGTACCTTCAACGCGGTCGATTTCGACGACCTGATCCGGCTGCCGGTACAGGTGCTGGAGGAGAACGAGGAGATCGTGCTGGGCTGGCGCGAGCGCATCGGCTACCTGCTGGTGGACGAGTGCCAGGACACCAACGACGCGCAGTACCGGCTGCTGAAGATGCTGGCCGGCCCGCGCGGCAACTTCACCTGCGTGGGCGACGACGACCAGAGCATCTACGCCTGGCGCGGCGCCAACCCGGAAAACCTGCAGCAGATGGGCCGCGACTATCCGGCGCTGGAGATCATCAAGCTGGAGCAGAACTACCGCTGCTCCAACCGCGTGCTGCGCGCGGCCAACGCGTTGATCGCCAACAACCCGCACGAGCACCTGAAGAAGCTGTGGAGCGACCAGGCCGACGGCGAGCGCATCCGCGTGTGGGAGTGCCGCGACAGCGAGCACGAGGCCGAGAAGGTCGCCGCCGAGATCGCCTTCCTCGGCAACGCCAAGCAGGTGCCGTGGAGCGACTTCTGCATCCTGTTCCGCGGCAACTTCCAGTCGCGGCCGCTGGAGAAGGCGTTGCAGCTGGCCGGGGTGCCGTACCACATCACCGGCGGTACCGCGTTCCTGGAGCGGCAGGAGGTCAAGGACGTGCTGTCGTGGCTGCGGCTGCTGGTCAACCCGGACGACGATGCGGCGTTCCTGCGCGCGGTGCAGGCGCCCAAGCGCGAGGTCGGCGCGACCTCGCTGGCCAAGCTGGCGGAGCTGGCCTCGGCCAAGCACCTGCCGATGTCGCGCGCGGCCGCCTCGGTCGGCGCGCTGCAGCAGCTGACCCCGCGCGCCGCCAACGGCCTGAGCGATTTCGTCGACATCCTGCACGAGCTGCGCGAGGCCTCGGCGACGCTGCCGGCCGGCGAACTGGTGCGCCAGCTCGCCGAGCAGTCCGGGCTGGTCAACGAGTTGCGCAGCCAGTGCAAGGACGACACCACGTTCCAGCGCCGGCGCGGCAACCTGGAGGAGCTGGCCAAGTGGTTCGAGGGCGGTCCGCGCGGCGCCAGCGCCGGCGACCTGGCGGCGCAGCTGGCGCTGCTGTCGCGCAACGACAAGGACGACGGCGGCAACCAGGTGCGGATGATGACGATGCACGCGTCCAAGGGTCTGGAGTTCCGCTACGTGTTCATCGTCGGCTGCGAGGACGGCGTGCTGCCGCACGAGGTCAGCCTGGAGGAAGGCAACCTGCAGGAGGAGCGGCGGCTGCTGTACGTGGGCATCACCCGCGCCAAGGAGCAGCTTTGGATGAGCTACAGCAAGCTCACCCGCAAGTTCGGCGAGCACATCCGGCTCAAGCCCAGCCGTTTCTTCGCCGAGATCCCGGCCGAGGAGATGCAGCGCGACGGCGCCGACCCGGTGGCCGACGCGGCACGCAAGAAGGAACGCGCCAGCGCCGGCCTGGCGGCGATCCAGGCGCTGTTCGACTAGCGGCGCGCGGGCGCGGGCCGTAGTCCGTGGCGACGCGGCAAGGTCGCTGCGCGCGACCATCGCTCCCCAGGCTCGCCGAGCCTGCGCGGACGTGGACGGCAGCAAGGTGCGGGGCGACCGGTCCGTCGGTCCGGTCCGGCGCGTGTCGATGCTCCGCCGGTGGTCTTAGGGCCGGCTCGATCGCGGCGCGGAACCGCGCCGCTGTGGCCTGCGCCCGCGCCCGGCCGGCGCAGGGGCCCCACTGCTAGGCTAGGCGACCGCACAAGGAGCCCGCATGGACACGATCATCGAGACCCCGCGCCTGCGCCTGCGCGCGCTGGAGGCCGAGCGCGACGCCGAGGCGATGCTGGCCCTGGTCAACGACCCTGGCTTCCTGCGCGGCATCGGCGACCGCGGCATCCGCACGCACGCGCAGGCGCGCGAGCACGTGCATGAGTGGGCGGTGGCGCACCGGGCGCGCCACGGCTTCGCGCACTGGGCGCTGGAGACCCGCGAGGCGGGCACCTTCGTCGGTACGCTCGGGCTGCTGCGGCGCGACACCCTGGCCCACCCGCACCTGGGCTATGCGCTGCTGGCGGCGCACCGCGGCCAGGGCTATGCCGAGGAGGCCGCGCGCGCGGTGCTGGCGGATGCGCGCGAGCGCCTGGGACTGCGCCAGCTGTGCGCGATCGTGGCACCGGACAACGCGGCCTCGGTCGGCCTGCTGGAGAAGCTGGGGCTGCGCCGCGAGGACGTGCGCCGGCTCGAACCCGACGGCGAACTGCTGGCCTACTACACGCTGGCGCTGGACCCGCCCGCGGTGGACAGCTGAGCGGGGCTGCGGCACCCTGCCGGCCCTTCCCGCCGAACGGAGGCGCCCCATGCCCCTGCTGGTCAACGCCTACTCCACGCTGCGCGCGCCGCTGGCTCCCGCCTTCCTGGCCGAACCGGCCGCGCACCGCGACCTGTCCGACCCCGAGCTCGCCGCGCACCTGCAGGGCTTCGTCGGCTACGTGCTGCAGGCCGGCGACGGCCGGATGACGCAGGCGCGCTACCACCTGATGCGGCACGTGCAGCGGGTGCGCCAGCACTACACGTTCGAGGTGGACGACGCGGATTTCGAGGCATTCGCGGCCTGGGCGCAGCAGGCCAACGCGGTGTGCTTCCTCGCCGACGGCAGCGTGCGCGACCCGCGCGGGCACGTGCTGGTCAGCCAGGGCGAGCCGGCGCCGGAGCCCGAGGCGCAGCTGCCGTACCCGGCCGACGCCGAGCAGCGCCGCCAGCGCCAGCAGGCGCTGCTGCAGGCGCAGGGCATCCAGGTGCCGGCCTCGCTGCCGCCGGTGCCGGGCGAGGGCGAGGCGTGGCCGCGCGACGCCCGCGAGGTGGCGCAGCGCATGCTGGCGCTGTTCGCGGTGGCGTTGCGCGCGGAGATGATCAGCGCCGGCGACCGCGTGCTGCCGCTGGACGAGGTGGTGGCGCGCCTGCCCGCGGTGGACGGAGCGCTGTCGCCGCAGGAGCAGGCGTTCTTCGACGACGCGCAGCCCGCGCCGCAGTCGCTGGCGAACTTCGGCTGGCGCTACGAGAGCCTGGCGCTGCTGCAGTGGGCGCTGGGCCTGGCCGAGAGCCTGCCCGCGGCGACCGCGATCTGCGACGTGCCGCAGGCGGCGCAGCGGGCGTTGGACTTCGCGCAGGCGCAGCCGGTGCCGCGGCTGCGGCCGCTGCCGGAACTGCTGGATGCCTGGGACGCACACCTGCGGCTGCACTGGGCGGTACGCCAGGCGGACATGGACGGGCGCGAGCCGCCGGCCGGGCTCCTGCCGGGCGTGGTGCTGGAGCGGCATTACGCGTTGAACTGGCTGTTCCGGTTCGAGGACGCGGCCTGGGACGAGGTCGACACGCCGACCTGAGCGAGGCGTCGGCATCCGGCCACGACGGCAGCCGGGCGAGCGGGCGGCGGCGCCGGCATGCGGTTACGGGAAGGGGCCAAAGGCCGCGCGGGCTGGGGCCTGCTGCCGGCTTCGGCACGGGCGGTGACGAGAGCGGGGATGCGGCCGTGGCCGGGCCGCCGGTGCCGGAGGGCGCCACGGGCCGGTCGTGCCCGGACGTGCCTGCGGCATGGCCGCGGTCGCTGCCGTCACCGCGACACCTGCACGCGCGAATCGGGCAGGACGCATCCGGCACGGACGCCGGGGAGCGGGCCTGCGCCGTCGTCAGCGCGGGCGGGCCGGCGCACGCAGCGCCAGCGCGCTCCACACGGCCAGCGTGGCGAAGGTGACCAGGCTCCAGGCCGGCATCGACAGGCCCAGGAAGGTCCAGTCGATGACGGCGCACTCGCCCGAGCCGGTGAGGATCTGCCGCAGCACGTCCAGCATCGGCCAGGACTGCAGCATGTACGCCAGGTCCGGGCCGCATGCCGGGACCTGCTCCGGCGGCAGCTGCTGCAGCCAGACGTGGCGGACGGCCACGGCCGCCCCCACCCCGGCGCACAGCAGGCACAGCGCCACGTGGCCGGCCCGTCCCGCGCGCGTGCCCGGCGCATGCAGCCCTCCGGCCAGGAAGGCGGCGCCGAGCGCGATGAAGGCGCCGCGCTGCAGCGTGCACAGCGGGCACGGCGTGAGACCGCCGAAGAACTGGGTGTACAGCGCGTAGAGCAGCACGCCCGCGCAGCCGGCGAAGCCGGCCAGGAAGCGCTGGCGAAAATTCCATGCCAGCGGGTGGCGGGGGAGACCGCAAACGGAGGCGCGCATCGGAGAAATCCTCGCAGCGACGGTGGAGCCAGGATGCCGCGCCGGCGGCGCGGCCGCATTGACCTGCGTCAAGCCCGCGCACGGCACCGCCCGTGCGCCGGGGGCGCCGTCGCTCCCGCCGGCGGCGCCGGCTGGGAGCGCGTGCGGTGCGTGCGGCGCGCAGGGGCTACCGGCCGCCGGTGACCGCGGCGTGGATCACGCCCAGCACCTGGTGCAGCTGGCCCACCTCGACCTGGCCGGGGGCCGACGGCACCCCGATCATGCCGAACGTCAGGTCGCTGCCGAACACCTCGCCCGACAGCCGCGTGATCGCGCCGACGCCGCCCATCGACATCACCAGCAGCGGCTTGTCCGAGTAGCGCGCGCGGATCTGCGCCGAGGCGTCCAGCAGCGTGAGCACGTCGGCGGTGTCGTGCGGCATCACCGCGATCTTCAGCACGTCGGCACCGAGCGCGTCCTGCCGGCGCAGGCGCGCCACGATCTCGGCGGCGGCGGGAGTGGCGTGGAAATCGTGGCTGGACATCACCACCTTCGCCCCGGCCCGGTGCGCCTGCGCCACCAGCGCCTGCACCACCGCGGCATCGCGGAACATCTCCACGTCGAGCAGATCGACGAAGCCGGCCTGGAGCAGGGCCGCGTACAGCGTGCCGTAGTCGGCGTCGGTGATCGCCCGGGCGCCGCCCTCGGCGCGGGTGCGGAAGGTCACGATCATCGGCTTGCCGTGAGCGGCCGCGGCCACCTGCCGGCCGAGCGCGGCGACGCGCCCGGCATCGGTGGCGAAGTCGAGATAGTCGATACGGAACTCGATCAGGTCGGCATCGGGGTTGTCGCCGATCGCCCTGGCCTGCTGCAGCACCTGCTCGGCACTGCTGCCGGTGGTGGGCACGATGGTCTTGGGCGCGCCCTGGCCGATCGTGACGCCGCGCACGGCGAACGGCTGCGCGTGGCGCAGCGCGACCGCCGGTGCGGCGGCGCTGGTGGAGGGGGCCGCGCGGGCGGTGGCAAGGCCGGCGGCGAGCAGCAGCGGCACGGCCAGCAGGAGCGGAGCGGAGGTAAGCAGGGTGCGGACGTTCATGGCATGTCTCGGGAAGGAACGAAGCGAGGCGCAGGGCGCCGGAAGCAGCCGCGGCGCAGGCCGCCACGGCCACGCGACTCAGAAGGTGAGCTTGGCCTGCAGGCCAAGCGCGAGCACGTTGTCGGTGTCGCGGTAGCGGAAGGTGCCGGGGTGGGTGATGTACTGCACGTCGGGGCGTAGCGACAGCCACGGCCGCACCTGGAAGGTGTAGGCCAGCTCCCATAGCTCCTCGGCCTGGTCGAGCTCCCAGTCCGCATCGCTGATCAGGCCCATCGCCTGCAGCTGCAGCTGGCGCTGCAGCAGGTTGCGGTTGATCGAGGCACGCACGTAGCCCAGTGCCACGCGGTCCTGCGGACGGCCTTGGAACAGGCCCTGGTAGACCAGGCCGGCCGAGGTCCAGCGGTGCATCACCGCGGTCTGCTGCGACTGCGCGGTGTATTGCGCGAACACGCTCAGGCCGCCGTCGACCGCGTTGCGGGTCAGCTTCTGGTCGGTCATCAGGTAGCCGCCCTCGCGCCTGCGCGCGGTCTCGTCGGCGCGGCTGCCGACCATCTGCTTGTCGGAGGTGTCGTAGTAGTAGCCGAGCTTGTAGTGGCCGGGAAAGGGTCCCTTGTCGGCGGTGCCCGGCGCCCATTCGACCTCAACCGGGTACAGGTGGCCGGTGGTGCCGTGCTCATGCAGGCTCCAGCGGTTGGCTTCGAGGTTGTAGTTGGTGTTGACCAGCACCATGCCGGCGCGCACGGTGATTTCCGGCGTGGCATGCACGGTGACATGGGTGGCCCAGCGCGGGCGCGGCCAGTTGGTCCAGCCGGCGCTGGTGGACAGCGAGATCGGGTGCGCGCACAGCGCCGCGTTGACGAAGTTCGTCATGATCTGGTTGATGCCGAAGTCGTTGCCGATCACGTAGAAGCCGGCCTTCCAGTTGAGCTTCCTGGCGAGGAAGTTCTGGTCGTAGCTGAGTTCGGTCAGGCGGGTGAACTGGTCGCTGTAGATCTCCTGGATCGGCATGTAGTCGTTGCCGGCCAGGTCCTGCGAGGTGCCGCGGCCGCGGCGGTCGTTGACGGTCAGGTGGAAGCGGCCGTCGCCCCAGAACGAGGTCAGCCTGCCCATGTCCAGGTCGACGCCGACCTGGGTCTGGAAGGCGTTGCGCGCGCTGCGGTCGATGCCGCCGTCGACCACGCCCATCGCCTCGGTGATGAAGCCGCCGCGGACGGCGATACCGTCGGCCGCCCATTCGCTGCGTCGGCCGCCCCAGTCGCCGGTCAGGGTCTTGCCGGTGTAGGCATCGGCCGCCTGGGCGCGGGCGTCGAACGCGGTAGCGGCCAGCAGCGCCGCCAGGCCGCCCAGCAGGGCGAGCGCGAGCGGGTGCGGGGCCGGAGTCGCTGTGCAGTTGATCTTCATGGTCGTGCCTTGGGAAGTGCTTGAAGAAGGGCGGCGCCGCCCGATGCGGCGCCGCGGGCCGGAGCGGCTACTTGCGCAGCGCCAGCGGGGCGCTCAGCGGCGAGGTCGCGCCGTCGACGGTGGTGACCGTGGCGGTGAAGTTGGCGGCCTTGCCGGCGTCGGCCGCCTCGACCGGGAACACGAAGCGGGCCTGGCCCTGCGCGTCCACCGGCGTCTCGATGAAGCCCAGGTAGTGCTCGGCCTCGCTCATGTCCGGCTTGCTGTTGGCGAACAGTTCCACCCGGTAGACGGTGCCGGGCTGGCCGCGGAACTCGCCCTGCACCCCCACGCCGCCCTGGCCGCCGCGCAACGTGCCGGTCAGGCGCGGCGCGGTCTGGGCGTGGTTGGGCGAGGGCTCGCAGCCGTCGACCCGGCCGTCCAGGGCGCAGATGGTCTCCAGCTTGGACGGGTCGCTCTCCACGCCGCCGCCGCGGTCGCCGACGAACTGCGCGTGCTCCAGGCCCGGCACGTCGAACACGATGGCGCCCTTGAGCTGCGGCACGCAGCTGCCGCCGGCGAAGCAGCGCTTGATCTCCTTGCCGTTGTCGATCATCACGTTGGCGGTGATGGTGTTGACCGCCGGGCCGGCGACGCGGTTCCGGCCGGGCGCGGCGTCGGCACCGGGTTCAGCCTGCGGACGCACCGATACCGCCACGCGGTTGCCGATCATGACGTTGCCGTCGACCACGTTGCCGGTGCCGCTGAGGGTGACTGCCGAGGAGATGCCGGTGAAGGTGTTGCCGGCGATGTAGTTGCGGTTGCCCCAGTTCAGCTGCACGCCGTCGGACAGGTTCTCCCAGTGGTTGTTGACGACGCTGTTGTCGTTGCCCCACAGGATCTCCAGGCCCTGCGAAGGCTCGTCGTTGTCCTGGTCGTTGCTGGTGATGAAGTTGTCGGCGATCAGGTTGAACGAGGCGCCGCGGGTCAGCTCCATCGCGTCGCCGTTGTTGATGAAGCGGTTGCGCAGGATCTTGTTGTGCATCGTGGTGGTGGCGGTGGCATTGCCCTGGCCGTCGTCGCCGGTGGTCATGATGCCGGCGCCGCCCTTGTTGCCGACGATGCGGTTGTCGTGGATCAGGTTGCCGCTGGCGCGGTTGATCAGGATGCCGATGCAGAAGTTGCTGATCTCCAGCCCGCGGATCTCCACCGCCTCGGTGTCGCGCAGGATCAGGCCCGGGTTGGTGGTGGTGCGCACGTTGGTGCCGTACTGGCCGGGCACCGCGCCGGGACAGGCCTTGCGGCCGCTGCCGATGACGTAGGCCGAGCCGTCGATGGCCACGTAGGTGCCGTTGCGGGCGTAGTCCACGTTCTCGATCACCACCGGGCCCTTGATCGGCGGCAGCTCGCGGGTGGGCCTGATCACGTAGGGGGCCTGGCCGATCGCGCTGAGCTGGATGCGGTAGTGGCCCGGGTGGGCGTTGTTGGTCTCCAGCGCCCAGCGCAGCGTGCCCTCGCCGCCGTCGTCGGCGTAGCGGGTGACCTTCAGGACCTGCTGTTCGCCGCGCGGCAGGGCCGGGCCGGCCAGGGTCTGGGCGAAGGCGGGGCTGGCCAGCACGGCCAGCGCCAGCAGCGAATAGGGGATCTTGGTGCTCATCTTGCGTTTCCTTGGTTGACGTATCGGTCTAGTCGGAAGTGGCGCAGCGAGGCGCGGCCGACGCATCCGTGTCGTGTCCGCTCCACTGGATCTTGGTGCCGAAGCCGAGCCGGTTGTCGATGAGCTTCAGGCGCAGCAGGCGGATCTCCCAGGCCGGCGCGGCGAAGCCGCGCGCCTGCGGGAAGCGTCCGTAGTAGAGGTCGAGCGCGCGATCGCGCTCCTGCGGCCGCTCCAGCAGCCGGGCGATGCCGTAGTACTGCAGGCCGTGGATCTCGGCGATCTCGGTGAACTGGCCGGCGATGGTGCCGGCCACGCGGCGGTTGCTGGCCAGCAGTTCGCCGTGGCGGGTCTCCAGCGAGCTGAGCAGCAGCAGCCGGCGGTCGGCGTCGTCGTAGGCGAAGAAGGCGCTGGCCGCCCAGGGGATGTCGTCGTGGCAGACCGCCAGCGACAGCACCTGCAGCTGCTGCAGCACGGCGACGATGGGCTCGGGTACGCAGGTCATGATCGTCCCTCCGGTCAGAACACGTGGGTCCAGAACGCCGAGATCGGCATCGCCAGCAGCAGCGCGGGCAGCATGTTGGCGACCGGGAATACCTTGATGCCGCAGATCCGGAAGCCGGTGGCGAGCATCAGCAAGCCGCCCACCGCGGAGAAGTCGGCGATCATCGCCGGCGTGGTCAGCGGCATGATCAGCACCGCGCCGAAGGCCAGCGTCAGCTGGATGACCAGCTGCGGCACGGCGATGGTGGCCACCGCGTAGCCGAGCGTGGTGGCGAAGATCGCGGCGGTGAAGAAGTCCAGGAACGACTTGGCGATCAGCACCGTGGCATCGCCGGTCATGCCCTCGTTCATCGAGCCGAAGATGCCGGTGCCGCTGGCGCAGAACAGCACCAGGATGGCGACGAACTTCTCCAGGAACTCTTCCTGCGACAGGCCGCCGGCCTTGGCCGGGACGACCTTCTCGACCAGCGCCTTGGCGAAGGTGCCGACCCGGCCGATGCCGCGTTCCAGGAATACCAGCTCGCCGATCAGCGCGCCGAGGATGCCCGACAGCACCATCACCGGCATGTGCGCGGCGCGGTTGATCAGGATCACCGCCATCGCCATCGAGGCGGCGCCGAAGGTCAGCGGCATCGCGCTGCGCAGGCGCTCGGGCATGCGGTTGGCGAGCAACGCGCCGCCTAGGGCGCCGAACAGCACGGCCGCGCCGTTGAGGTAGGGACCGACGATCATGGGACTTCTCCTTCCGCGAGGGTGGCGGCGAGGGTCTCGCCCCAGCGCGGGGTGGACGGGTGCTCCAGGCCGAGCAGGCCGAGCGCGCGGGAAGCGCTGTGGGCGATGATGTCGTCCACGGTCTGCGGGCCGGCATAGAGCGAGGGCACCGGCGGGAACACGATGGCGCCGTACTCGGTGACCGCGGCGAGGTTGCGGATGTGGCCCAGGTGCAGCGGGGTCTCGCGGGTCATCAGCACCAGCTTGCGGCGCTCCTTCAGCACCACGTCGGCGGCCCGGGTCAGCAGGTTGTCGGTGATGCCGTTGGCGATGCACGCCAGCGTGCGCATCGAGCATGGCGCCACGATCATGCCCAGCGTGCGGAACGAGCCGCTGGCGATCGCCGCGCCGACCGCGCCGGCCGGGTACACCACGTCGGCCAGTGCCTCGACCTCGGCGCGGTCGAACCCGGTTTCGTGCTGGCGGGTCAGGCCCGCCGCCTTGGACATCACCAGGTGGGTCTCGGCACCCAGCTCCCGGAGGAGCTGGAGCGCCTTGACGCCATACTGGAAGCCCGTCGCGCCGCTGATGCCAACGATCACTCTCGGCTTTTGCATGGCGTACTCCACTTACGGCTTGAAGCCGGGGATGAAGCGGGTGACGTCCACGTCCATGAACTGCGAACGCTGGAAGTTGTGCCTCAGCGCGTAGGGCACGGTGCAGTCGTAGATCGTCTTGCAGGTGATGCCGTGGTCGCGGATCGACGGGCTGAACGCCGGGTCCTGCGACGGGTCGAGCGGATGGCAGCGCACCCCGGGAATGAAGATCGTGTCCACGTCGCCCTGGTAGCGCGTGGTCATCGCCCACATCACGTCGTTCATGTCGAACAGGTCCACGTCCTCGTCGACCAGGAACACGTGCTTGAGCTCGGAGAACGCGGCGAAGGCGAGCAGCGCGGCCTGGCGCTGGCGGCCCTCGTCCTGCGGCCCGCGCTTGCCGACCTGCAGCACCGCCACGTACTTGCCGGTGCCCGGGGACGGGCAGTGCACGTTCTTGACCAGGCCCGGCAGGGCGCGGCCGATCAGCTGCAGGATGCTGGCCTCGGTGGGGATGCCGGCCATGTTGGTGTGCTCGTCGCTCGGGCCGATGCAGGTCTGCAGGATCGGGTCGCGGCGGTGGGTGACGGCCTTGACCTTGATCACCGGCACTTCCAGCTTGGCCTCGCCGGTGTAGCCGGGGAATTCGGGCATGGCCTTGCCGGTGTTGGTGTGCTGGTCCTCGCGGACGCGGTAGTTCGGCACCAGCTCGCCCTCGATCACGATCTCGGCGTTGGCGATGCCGCGCGCACCCACGGCCACGCCTTCGACCAGCTCCACCGCGCGGCCGCGCAGGCCGCCGGCGATGGACAGCTCGTCGTAGCCCAGCGGGGTGGTGGGTGCCTCGAAGCAGGCGCCGATCTCGATCGCCGGGTCCACGCCGATGCTGATGGTGATCGGCAGCGCCTTGCCGGCCTGCTCGGCCTTGATGCGGAACTGGTCGAGGTGGCGGCCGGGGACGAAGTACATCGAGATCTCGTCCTTGCCCTGCACGCACAGGCGGTGGATGGTGACGTCGTGCTCGCCGGTCTCGGGGTCGGCGGCGTAGGCCATGCCGAGGGTGAAGTACGGGCCGGCGTCCTCGGGCGTGTTCTTCGGCGCCGGCAGCAGCGTGCGCAGGTCGAAGCCCGGATCGCTGGCCAGGTGCACCACTTCCTGGCAGGCGGCCTGCTCGCGCGGCACCACGATCGGCGGGATCGCGTTGTCGACCGCGTCGCGCATCTGGAAGCCGAGCTTCTCCTTGTCCATGCCGAACAGGCGGGCCACGCGCTGGCGCGAGGCCAGCAGGCCGATCAGCACGCGGACGCCGTCGAAGCCCTTGACCTTGTTGAACATCAGCGCCGGGCCGGTGCGGGTGGGACGCATGCAGGTGCCACCGGCGCCGACGTGGCGGTACACGCCGGACAGTTCGGCCTCGGGATCGACCGGCTCGTCGGTCTCGATGTATTCGTCGTCGTACTGCTGCAGCAGCGCGATCGCCGAGCGCAGGTCGTTGACGGGGAAGGGGGTGGGGAGGGACTTGCTCATGGATGTGTCTCCGGGATTTGGGATGGACCCAAGGGGTGTGTTGCTGGAGCGAATGGTCCGCTCGCACGCCCGGCGACGCATTGATTCAAATCAACTTAAGTAACTGATTTAAAAGGATATTTATCGCAAATAAAGACGCCCGCGCCCTCCAGGGGGAGGACGCGGGCGTTCGCGAGGGAGTGACCGCGGCGGCGGTCGATGGCGCAAAGGCTAGACCCCGGCGGCCCGGAAACTTTGCAAAAGTGTGGCGGGCGCAACAGTTTCGCAGGGCGCCCGCGGGACGCCGCGGCACGCCCGCCGCGGACGCGGGCGGCCGCCCCCTGGCGAGGCGGGCGGGGTGCAGGCGATCGGCCTCCGCCGAAGACGGGCAGTGGCCGCAGCAGCCGGCCTGCGCGGGCGCATCGGCGCCGGCCGGCCGCTCAGGGCAGGTCGATCGTGGCCAGCAGGCCGCCGCCGTCGCGATTGCGCAGGCGGATGCAGCCGCCGTGGGCCTGGATGCAGTCGCGCGCGATCGCCAGGCCGAGCCCGACGCTGCTGCCGAATTCGCGGTGGCGCGCCTCGTCGAGCTGGAAGAACGGCTCGAACACCCGCTCCAGCATGGCGTCGGGAATGCCGGGACCGTCGTCGACGATCTCGATGCGCACGCCCTGCGCGGCGCGGTCGCTCAGCCGCACCTGGACCTGGCGGCCGTGCCGCAGCGCGTTCTCGATCAGGTTGTTGAGCGCGCGCTTGAGCGCCAGCGGGCGGCAGCGGTAGCTCAGCGCCGCCGGCGCCTGCAGTTCCACGTCGCGTCCCAGCGCCAGGTGGTGGCCGCAGACCTCGCCCAGCAGCGCGACCAGGTCCGCCGGCGTGCTGGCCTCGGCGCGCGCGTTCTGGGTGGCGAAGTGCAGGGTCTCGCTGACCATCTGCCGCAGCTCCTCCAGCGTGCGCAGCATCTCGCTGCGCTCCTCGCTCTCGGGCAGCATCACCGCCTGCAGCTCCAGCGCGGTCAGCGGCGTGCGCAGGTCGTGGCTGATCGCCGCCAGCATGCGCGTGCGCTCGTCGACGAAACGGGTGATGCGCTCGTGCATCTCGTTGAAGGCGACCGCGATCTCGCGGATCTCGTCCGGGCCCTGCACGCTCAGCGGGTCGATGCGCTCGCCGCGGCTCATGCGCTCGGCCGCGCTGGTGAGCGCGGTGGTCGGGCGCAGGATGCGGTTGACGAAGATGTACATCAGGATCAGCACCGGCGGGATCCCGACCAGCAGCGAAAAGCGCAGCAGCTGCCAGCTCTCCTGCCACAGCGACTGCACCGGCAGCGCCTGGCGGGTATGCAGCCAGCGCCCGTCGCCCAGGGCCAGGTCGATCTCCACGCATTCCACCGCCGCGCTGTTCTCCTTCAGGCCGGACAGCCCGTTGCGGCCGGGCGCGGTGCGGCACGGCATGCGCACGGTGACCGCGGCGGCCGACAGCCGCGTGCGGATGTCCTGCGCCAGCGCCTGCTCGCGCTCGTCCATCGCGGCGGTGTTGGGCACGCGGTCGATCCACAGGTGCGCCACCGCGGTGTTGAACGCGTCCAGCCACTCGTCGTCGTCCAGGGTCTCGCGGTGCGCCAGGCGGTAGGCGGTGACGGTGCGCGACAGCGCGTGCTCGCGCGCGATCGGATGCAGCGCGCCGGCCTGCGACCACAGCCCCAGGGTGCCGATCAGGTTGCCGACCACGAAGCCGCCGAACATCAGCAGCACCAGCTGCGCGCCGAGGCTGCCGGGCAGCAGCCTCACGGCCCGGTCCGTTCGACCCGGGCGGCCAGCAGGTAGCCGTTGCCCCAGATCGTCTTCAGCAGCGCCGGATGGCGCGGGTCGTCCTCCAGCTTCTTGCGCAGCCGGCTGATCTGGCTGTCGATGCTGCGGTCGAAGCCGATGTCGTCGCGGTGGCTCAGCTCCAGCAGGTCGTCTCGGCTGAGCACCTGGTTGGGGCGTTCGAGGAAGGCGCGCAGCAGACCGAACTCCATCGTGCTCAGCGCCACGTCCACCCCTTGCGGGTCGCGCAGCCGCCGGTGCAGCAGGTCCAGCGACCAGCCCTCGAAGCGCAGCTGCCCCGCCGCCTCGGCCTGGGCCTCGACCGCGGCGGGGCCGGCGCGGCGCAGCACGCTGCGGATCCGCGCGACCAGCTCGTCGACGCTGAACGGCTTGGTGACGTAGTCGTCCGCGCCCAGGTCGAGCCCGGCGATGCGGTCGGCGAACTCGGCGCGTGCGGTCAGCATGATGATCGGCGTGCCGAAACGGTCGCGGATGTGCCGGCACAGCGACAGCCCGTCCTCGCCGGGCAGCATCAGGTCCAGCACCACCAGGTCGAAGCGGCGCTCGGCCAGGCGCGCGCGGGTGGACGGGCCGTCGGCGGCGGTGGCGACCTCGAAGCCCTGGCGGCGCAGGTAGGCG
Organism: Lysobacteraceae bacterium USHLN149; assembly: GCA_037145635.1. GTDB lineage: Bacteria > Pseudomonadota > Gammaproteobacteria > Xanthomonadales > Xanthomonadaceae > JAATFS01. The sequence goes on along the minus strand of JBBCXB010000006.1, from coordinate 248,737 downwards.
GCCAGCGGCTCGCGGATGGAACGGTGATCATCGACAACCAACAGCTGGGTCACGGCCGCGCACGCGAGTGGGGGAGGCTGCACGGTAGCAACTCGCCCCGCGCGCTGTCGCCACATCTGGCCACACCCCGTCGACGCCGGCCTGCTAGCGTCGGGCCATGGATGCCGCCGCCCCGCTGTCGTCGCCGGACCCGTGGTTGATCACGGTCTCGCCCGACGACGTGCCGCTGGCGCCGTTGCGCAAGCAGGCCTGCCACGCCGGGGCCGGGGTGCTGCACCGCGCGTTCTCGCTGTTCCTGTTCGACGCCCGCGGGCGCGTGCTGCTGCAGCGGCGCAGCGCGCACAAGCCGCTGTGGCCGGGGTGCTGGGCGAACAGCTGCTGCTCGCACCCGCGCTGGGGCGAGGCGCTGCCGGATGCGGTCGTGCGCCGGGCCGGCGAGGAACTGGGGGTGACCCTGGCGGTGCCGCCGCACTGGCGCTTCCGCTTCATCTACCAGGCGCGCTACCGCGATGTCGGCAGCGAGCACGAGCTCTGCCACGTGTTCACCGCGGCGCTGGGTGGCGGCGTACCCGCGCCCGACCCGGACGAGGTGGCCGAGTGGGTCTGGATGGCGCCGGAGGCGCTGACCCGCGCGCTGGCGGAGGCCGAGGCCCCGTTCGCCCCCTGGCTGCGGCTGGAATGGCCGCGGCTGGTGCCTTTGCTGGAGGCCTAGCGCGGGGTGGCACCGGCGCACGCCTGCGGTGCGCGCGCGGGCGCCGGGCCGGCCGGCGCGGGCATGCCCGCGTCCGGCGCGGACGCCGAGGCCTTCCGATCAGTCCCGGGCCGGGAGGTCGAGCTGCCGGCGCAGCGTCTCCAGCGCCGCCTGCAGGTCGGCCACGGTGGCTTCCAGCGCCTGCACCCGCGCCTCCAGCGCCGGATCGGCGGTGGCGGCCGTCCCCGCACGCGCCGCCGGTGCGGCGGCGACCAGCGCGTCGACGTCCACCGCCCCGCCGAGCAGGTGCACGTAGCGGTCCTCGCGCTGGCCGCTGGCGCGCGGCAGCTGCAGCGCGAGCTCGCGCTGCACCAGGCGTTCGAGATGGTGGCGCACGTCCTCGGCGTCGTTGAAGCGGGCCAGCCGCTCGCTGCGGGCGAACAGCTCGTGCAGCGTCTGCGGGCCGCGCAACAGCAGCAGCCCCAGCAGCGACACCTGCTGGCGGGTCAGGTCCAGCGCGCTCTCCAGCCGGTGCTCGTAGCGTTCGGCGCGCGAGGAGAACTGCTGGCGCACCAGCCCCAGCGTCTCCAGCTGGCGCAGCGCGTGGTGCACCGCGCCGGTCTCCAGTGCGAGCACCGGCTCGCGCGCGGTCTTCTGGTTGGCCGCCACCTGGGCGGCATTGACGGTCAGCGGGTACGCATCCGGCGTGGTGGCCTCCTTCTCGATCAGGCAGCCGAGCACGCGGGCCTGGGCCGTGTCGAGGACGGGGGGGGAAGACGCGTCGGTCATGGGGAGCCTCCGGAACGGTGAGCCGGCAAGCATAGGCGGATCGGCGCCGGCCTGCCGCCGCCGGCGTGCCCGGCCCGCGCCGCGGCGCTGGGAGCGCTGCCTGCGACCCGGTAAAATCGCCGCACTTTTCCCTGGTGGATGCCATGCGCCCTTCCGTCGTCGTCTCCTTCCCGCTGCTTCTCGGCGCCGCCTTGGCGCTGTCGGCCTGCAAGCCGGTGCCGCCCGCCGCGCCGGCGCCGGCCGCCCCGTCCGCGCAGCCGGCCGCCGCCGTGGCGCCGGCCGCGCGTCCGGCGGGCGACGACAACCTCAATGCGGTGCTGTGGATGCAGCGCTCGGAGGAATACCGTGCGCTCACCGAGCAGACCTACCGCGCCGCCGCCGACAAGCTGGACCTGGCCCTGAAGGAGCGCAACTGGGACGCGCTGGTGCCGGAGGAGCGCGGCAACGCCGCCACCGGACTCAAGCCGGCCGTGGTGATGGACGTGGACGAGACCGTGCTGGACAACTCGCCGTACCAGGCGCGGCTGGTGCGCGACGGCAAGGAATACGACGAGGTCAGCTGGGACCGCTGGGTGGCCGAGAAGAAGGCCCGGGCGATCCCGGGCGTGGTCGACTTCGCCCGCGCCGCCAGCGCCCGCGGCGTGACCGTGCTCTACATCTCCAACCGCGCCGTGCACCTGAAGGAGGCCACCCTGGCCAACCTGCGCGCCGAGGGCCTGCCGGTGGCCGACGACAGCGTGTTCCTCGGGCTGGGCACGGTGCTCAAGGACTGCGAGCAGAACGGCAGCGAGAAGAACTGCCGCCGCCGCCTGGCCGGGCAGCAGTACCGCGTGCTGATGCAGTTCGGCGACCAGCTCGGCGACTTCGTGCAGGTCACCGCCAACACCGCGCAGGGCCGTGGCGCGCTGCTGCAGCAGTACCACGACTGGTTCGGCGAACGCTGGTGGATGCTGCCCAATCCCAGCTACGGCGGCTGGGAGCCGGCGGTGTTCGACAACGACTATGCCCGTTCCTGGCAGTCCCGCCACGACGCCAAGCGCGCCGCGCTGGACGTGGCGCCGTGAGCCGCGCGCCGCTGCCGCTGGGCGCGCGCGAGCGCCTGATCTTCGCGCTCGACGTGCCCGGCTGCACCGAGGCGCTGGCCTGGGTGGACCGCCTGGGCGACGCGGTGGGGTTCTACAAGATCGGCATGGAGCTGCTGGCCTCGGGCGAGTACTTCCAGGTGCTCGAGGCGCTGGCACGGCGCGACAAGCGCGTGTTCGTGGACCTGAAGTTCTTCGACATCCCGGCGACCGTGGCCGGCGTGATCGGCCGGCTCTCGCAGTGGCCGGTGAGCTACTGCACGGTGCACGGCTGGCACCCGGCGATGATGCAGGCGGCCGCGGCGGCCAACCGCGGCGACATGCGCCTGCTGGCGGTGACCGTGCTGACCTCGATGGGCCGCCCGGACCTGGCGGCGATGGGCATCGACCGCGAGCCGGTGGAGGTGGTGGTCGAGCGCGCGCTGGCGGCCCGGGCCGCCGGCCTGGACGGCGTGATCGCCTCCGGGCAGGAGGCCGGCGCGATCCGCCGTGCCACCGGCGCCGGGTTCTCGATCGTGTGCCCGGGCATCCGCCCGGGCGGGCCGGTCGGCGACGACCAGCAGCGCACCGTGGGCGTGGCCGAGGCCTTCGCCGACGGTGCCGACGCCATCGTCGTCGGCCGCCCGATCCGGCTGGCCGCGGACCCGGCCGCGGCGGCGGAGGCGATCCAGGCCGAGATCGCTGCGGCCCTGGCCACGCCCGCCGCCTGAGCGGCGCGGGGCCGAGGAGCGGCCGCGCCCAGGCCCGCAGCCGGGGGCGCCCTGAGGGATTTCCCGACAGGTGTGGGGCCGCCCCCGATTGAATGCACTGAGCGGTTTGTCACAAAGTTGCCGCCCTCACCTCTCTGAATAGAGGGGTGGCAAGGACGGAGGCCCCGCAGTCGTGCGGGGGCGCGGGACGCGTGACAGGGGGCAGTGCGGTGACGACATATCGAGGGGCGCGGATGGCGCTGGTGGCGGGCCTGATCGGCGTGCTGCCCGTCGTGCAGGCACAGGAGCGGCCGGTCACGCTCGATCGCCAGGAGCAGCTGCGCCAGGCCGAGGACATCCAGCGCCGCCAGGAACAGGACCGCCAGGCCCCGTTCGCCGGGCCGCGCGAGTCCGCCGCGCCGGCGGACCTGCGCAGCCTCGCGCTGCCGACCGAGACCCCGTGCTTCCCAGTGCAACGGCTGCGCCTGGGCGGCGGCGGCCGCGATGCGGCCCGCTTCGCCTGGCTGTGGCGCTACCTGCGCCGGTACGAGGGGCAGTGCATCGGCCGCGACGGCGTCGACCTGATCCGGCGTCGCGCGCTCGACCAGCTGGTCGCCCACGGCCTGGTCACCACCCGCATCGGCGTGCCGCAGCAGGACCTGTCCGGGGGCGAGCTGCGCTTCGAGCTGATGCCCGGGCGCCTGCGCGAGGTCCGCGTGGTGGGGGCGGACGGGCACAGCGGCCGCTGGCGCAATGCGTTGCCGCTGCGCCGCGGCGACCTGCTCGACCTGCGCGCGGTCGAGCAGGCCGTCGAGCAGTTCAAGCGGCTGCCGTCGCAGGACGCCAAGATCGACATCGCGCCGGGCGAGCGGGCCGGCGAGTCCGATCTGGTGATCACCCTGCAGTACGCGCGGCGCTGGCGCGGCGTGCTCAACGCCGACGACTCCGGCGCCGAGGCCACCGGCCGCGCCCAGGGCGGCCTGGATCTGTCGGTCGATGCCCCGTTCGGCCTCAACGACCTGCTGACCCTCGGCTACAGCCACGACCTGGCCTCGCGCGGCAGCGAGCGCGGCACCCGCGGCGGCACGCTCGGCTACAGCCTGCCGTGGGGATGGTGGACGTTCTCGCTGTCGGCCTCGACCTACCGCTACCACCAGCACGTGGACGGCTACCTGCAGACCTTCCAGTCCAGCGGCCGCTCCGACAGCGCCCAGCTCGACCTGCAGCGGGTCATCCACCGCAACGGCAGCAGCAAGACCTCCGCCGGCATGACCCTGGCGCGGCGTGCGGCCGACAGCTACCTGGACGGAGTGGAGATCGGCATCCAGCGCCGCCGCACCACCAGCGCCGAGCTCTACCTGAGCCATCGCCGCTACCTGGGCGCGATGCAGCTGGACGTGCGCCTGGCGCACCGCCGCGGCGTGCCGTGGTTCGACGCGCAGTGGAGCGGCTACGACCCGGCGGTGGGCTTCCCCAGCTTCCGCTACGACGTCACCACCCTCGATGTCAGCACCGCGCTGCCGTTCAAGCTCGGCCCGCTGCCGATTAGCTGGGAGAGCAGCCTGCGTGCGCAGACCGCGCCGGAGCTGCTGCTGGGCTCGGAGTTCATCACCCTGGGCGGCCGCTACAGCGTGCGCGGCTTCGATGGCGAGGCCACGCTGGGCGCCGAGCGCGGCGGCTACTGGCGCAACACCCTCAGCTTCCCGATCGCCCGGCTCGGCGCCAGCCCCTACCTGGGCGTGGACGCCGGCCGCATCGCCGGGCCCAGTGCCGAGGGCGTGCGCGGGCGCAGCCTGGTCGGCGGCTTCGTCGGCCTGCGCGCCGGCTGGCGCGGCCTGAACCTGGACGGCTTCGCCGGCTGGGCGATCCACCGGCCCGACGGATTCGGGAGCGCGCAGCCGGCCTACGGCGTGCGCGCGATCTACCAGTTCTGAAGCAAGCGTTGGATTTCGGGCCGTCCTTGGCGGCCGTTGCGTTTCATTTTTTTGGGATTCCGCCGGTGCGCGGGACGAGAGAGCAGACATGGACAGGGATTCGGTTTCCTTCGGCGGCGCTGTGGCCGAGCATTTCAAGCGCGGCGTGGCCCTGCTGCTGTGCTGCACCGTCACCTGGACCTCGGTCCCGGCCTGGGCGCAGGTCAGCCCGATCGCCAATCCCGGCGGGCAGCAGCCCGGGCAGCAGGTCGCCGCCAACGGCGTGCCGGTGGTGGACATCGTCGCCCCGAACGCGCGCGGCCTCTCCCACAACCGCTATTCGCGCTTCGACGTCGGCGCCAACGGCCTGATCCTCAACAACAGCGCCAGCATCTCCAAGACCGAGCTGGGCGGCTACGTCGCCGGCAACACCCAGCTGCAGAACGCCGGCCCGGCCACGCTGATCCTCAACGAGGTGACCGCGGCCTCGAGCCGGCTGCAGGGCTACACCGAGATCGCCGGCAGCAAGGCGCAGCTGGTCATCGCCAATCCCAACGGCATCAGCTGCGACGGTTGCGGCTTCCTCAACACCTCGCGCGTCACCCTCGCCACCGGCACGCCCGAGCTGGGCAGCGACGGCGCGCTCGCCGGCTTCGCGATCAACGGCGGTGCGCTGAGCATCGGCGGCAACGGCCTGGACGCGTACAACGTCGATCGCCTGGACCTGCTGTCGCGGCAGTTGAACGTGGACGGCACGATCTGGGCCAGGGACCTGGTCGCGCGCAGCGGCCGCCAGCGCGTCGGCTACGACGGCATGCTGCTGGACGTGCTGCCCGGCAGCGACGGCGCCGCGCCCTCGATCGGCATCGACGTCGCCTACCTGGGCGGCATGTACGCCGACCGCATCCGCCTGATCGCGACCGAGGCCGGCGTCGGCGTGGTCTCGCGCGGCACCCTGGCCGCGCAGAGCGGCGACCTGCAGATCGACAGCGCCGGGCAGATCAGCCTGGCCGGCACCACCGTCGCGCGCGATGCGTTGAGCGTCAACGCCGCCGACGGCGTGAGCCAGAGCGGCGTGCTCGGCTCGCAGCGGGGCGCGGTCAGCGTGCGTGGCCGCGACGTCGGGCTGAGCGGCGACCAGATCGCCGCCACCGGCCTGGACGTGCGCGCCGGTGGCGCGCTGGTCCACGGCGGCCGCAGCAGCGCCGCGACGATCGCCCTGTCCGGCGCCGAACTCGACGACCACGGCACGCTCTACGCCAACGAGGCGCTGGCACTCGATGCCGACGGCCTGCTGCGCACCGGCGGCGTGGCCTACGCCGGCGGCGGCGCGCGCCTGCAGGGCGCACGCCTGCTGCTGGGCGGCACCCTGCAGAGCGGGGCCGGCATCGACCTGCAGGCCGGCAGCCTCGACGCCGGCGGCACGCTGGATGCGGCCACCACGCTGCGCGTGCGCAGCAGCGGCGACGCGCGCCTGGCGGGCCAGGCGCAGGCCTGGCAGGACGTCGACCTGCGCAGCGGCGGCCGCCTCGACCTGGCCGGCCAGCTCACCGCCGGCACCGCGCTCGGCATCGCCGCGCAGGCGCTGGCCGTGGCGGCGACGGCCTCGGCCTCGTCGGGCGCGGACCTGGCGCTCGCCGTGGCGACCGACCTCGACCAGCGCGGCACCGTGTACGCCGGCGGCGACCTGCAGCTGGCCGCCCGCACCCTCGACAACCGTGGCACCACCTATGCCGCAGGGCAGGCGCGGCTGCGCCTGGACGATCAGCTGCGCAACGACGGCAGCCTGGTCGCGGCCGGCGCGCTGGACGTGGACGCCGCCGCGCTGCTGAGCCGCGGCGACCTCGGCAGCCAGCAGGCCACGGCGACCCTGCGCAGCGCGGGCGGTGCCACGCTGACCGGCAACACCGTGGCCGCCGGGCACCTGGCGCTGGAGGCCGGCGGCGATGTAGCGCTCGCGGGCAACGTCGCGGCGGCCGACGCCACCGTGCGAGGTGCCGGCGTGGCGCTGGACGGTTCGTTGCAGACCGCAGGCGACTTCGACGCGGCGGCGACGCGCGGCCTGTCCAGCACCGCGGTGCTGGCGGCCGGCGGCGAGCTCCGGCTGCAGGCCGCCGAGACCCTGGTCCAGCGCGGCCAGCTGCAGTCCGGCGGCGCGCTGCGGCTGGAGGGCGGCGAGGTCGACAGCGACGGCGTGCTCGACGCCGGCACCACCCTGGCCGCGCACGGCACGCGCGCACTGACGCTCGCCGGCATCGCCCAGTCCGGCGGCGCGCTGGCGCTCGCGACCGGCGGCGTGCTCGACAACCGCGCGCAGCTGGTCAGCGGCGCCGACGCCGAGCTGCGGGCCGGCGAACTGCGCAACCGCGCCGACGGCCGCCTCTCGGCCGCCGGCGGCGCCCGGGTGCTCAGCCGCGGTGACGTGGTCAACGACGGCCGCCTGTACGCGGCCGCGGATCTCCAGCTGGAGGCGCAGTCGCTGCAGCAGGCGGGCAGCGCGGCCGCCGGCCAGCGGCTGCAGGCCCGCGTGGCCGGGACGCTCGAGAACGCCGGCAGCCTGGTCGCCGGCGACGCCCTCGACGTGCAGGCCGGCGTGCTGCGCAGCAGCGGCCAGCTCGGCAGCGAGACCGGCACGGTGGCGATGGAAAGCGCGGGCGACCTGCTGCTGGGCGGCGTGGTCGCCGCAGGAACCGCGCTGACCGCCACGGCGGGCGCGGACTTGGCCCAGACCGGCGTGCTGCAGGCCGGCTCGGCCGCGCTGCGGGCCGCTGGCGACCTGTCCGCGGGCGGCAGCCTGCAGACCGCCTCCGGGCTGGACCTGCAGGCCCGGCAGGCGCTGCGGCTGGACGGCCAGGCGATCGCCGGCGCCGATGCCCTGCTGAAGGCGAGCGAGCTCGCGCTCGGCCAGGGCGCGCTGCTGCAGGCCGCCGGTGCGCTCGCGCTCGATGGGCAGGCCCTCGCCTTGCGCGGCACGCTCGATGCCGGCACCGATCTGGCGCTGCGCAGCGATGGCGGCCTGGCGCTCGGCGGCCTGGTGCAGGCCGGGCGCGATATGACCCTGGCCGCCGGCGGCGCGCTCGATTCGAACGCGCAGGTGTATGCCGACGGCGACCTGGCGCTGACCGCGGCGAGTGCACGCAACGCCGCGGACGGCCTGTGGGCGGCCGGGCACGCGCTGCGCCTGGAGGTCGTCGGCGCACTGGACAATGCCGGCCGCGTCCACGGCGGCGGCGATGTCGTGCTGCAGGCCGGGCGCCTGGAGCAGGACGGCAGCACCTTTGCCGGCGGCGCGCTGGCGGTGGCGATCGCCCGGGACCTGGACAACCGCGGCAGCCTGGTCGCGCACGACGCGCTGCAGCTGCGCGCCGGCCAGCTGCGCAGCAGCGGCGAGCTCGGCAGCCTCGCCGCCCAGGCGATCCTGGACAGCGACGGCGAACTCGACCTGGGGGGCACGGTCTCGGCGGCCACGCGGCTGGACGCACGCGCGGGCGGCGACCTGCGCCAGGCCGGCGTGCTGGAGGCCCAGCAGCTGCGGCTCCAGGCCGGCGGCGACCTGACCGCGTCCGGCGCCCTGCAGAGCGCTTCGACGCTGGACCTGCAGGCGCAGCACGCGCTGGTGCTGAACGGCCAGGCCGCCGCCGGCGGCGACGCGACCCTGACGGCGGCCCGGATCGACATCGCGCAGGCAGCGGTGCTGCAGAGCGCGGCGGACATCGCGCTGGACGGCGGCGCGATCGACAGCCGGGGCGCGCTGGATGCCGGCACCGACCTGCGCCTGCAAAGTGCCGGTGCGCTGGCGCTGGCCGGTGTGGCGCAGGCCGGGCGCGACGTGGCGCTGGACGCGACCGGGACACTGACCAATGCCGCCCAGGTCGTGGCCGGCCACGACCTGACGCTCGCCGCGGCGGGCGTCGACAACACCGCGGCCGGCAGCCTGGCCGCGCTCGCGGCGCTGACCGCCAAGGTGGGCGGCGAGTTCGACAACGCCGGCGTCGTGCATGCCGGCGAGGCCCTGGCGCTGGACACCGGCGCGCTGCTGCAGCGCGGCCGGCTCTACAGCGGCGATGCGCTGGAGATCGTCACCCAGGCCGGGTTCGAGAACCACGGCGAGCTGATCGCCGGCCGCGGCCTGCGCATCGAGGCCGGCCACGTGGTGAGCCACGGGCAGCTCGGCACCCTCGGCGGCGACGTCGAGATCGTCAGCGCGGCCGACATCGACCTGCAGGGCACGGTGGTCTCCGCCGCGGCGCTGGCGATGACCGCCGCCGGCGACCTGCGGCAGGACGGGGCGCTGGCGGCGCAGACGGTGGCCATGGCGGCCGGCCGCGACCTGGCGGCGAACGGCCAGTTGCAATCGGCCTCCACCCTGGACCTGCAGGCACAGCGCGCGCTGTCCCTGGCCGGCCAGGCCGTGGCCGTCGGCGATGCGCGCCTGCGCGGCACTGCCGTCACCGTCGACCAGGCTGCCGTGGTGCAGAGCGCCGCGGCGATCACGCTGGAGGGCACCGCGCTCGACAGCCGCGGCGCGCTGGACGCCGGCACCGACCTGACCCTGCACAGCGATGGCGACCTGGCCCTGGCCGGCATCGCCCAGTCCGGTCGCGACCTGGCCTTGCAGGCCGGAGGCGCGCTGGACACCGGCGCCCAGGTCTTCGCCGGCCGCGACTTGAGCGTGCGCGCCGGCCGCGCCGGCCAGGCCGCCGCCGGCACGCTGGCGGCCCAGGGCGCGCTCGCGCTCCAGGTCGACGGCACCGTGGACAATGCCGGCACCCTGCACGCCGGCACCGACCTGAACCTGCAGGCGGCCGGCCTGCAGCAGCGTGGCAGCGCGTATGCGGGCAAGACCCTCGTCGCCACCGTCGCGGGCGCGCTGGACAACCAGGGCAGCCTGGTCGCGCACGAAGGCCTGCGGCTCGATGCCCGGGAGCTGCGCAGCAGCGGCCAGCTCGGCAGCGAGACCGCCGGGGTGGACCTGACCAGCGCCGGCGCGCTCCGGCTCGGCGGCGTGGTGGCGGCCGCCACCCGGCTGCAGGCGAACGCCGGCGGCGACCTGGCCCAGGCCGGCACGCTGAGTGCGCAGCAGGTCGAGCTGAAGGCCGGGCGCGATGCGACCGTGGACGGCACGGTCCAGGCCGGCTCGACGCTGGCGCTGCAGGCCGGGCGCGACCTCGTGCTCAATGGCCAGGCGGTGGCCGGCGGCGACGCCACGCTCGGCGCCGGGCGCATCGCGACCGCCGAGGCGGCGGTGCTGCAGAGCGGCGGGGCGATTGTGCTGGAGGCCGCGGCGATCGACAGCCGCGGCACGCTCGACGCGGCGACCGACCTCACGCTGCGCAGCGGCGGCGACCTGGCACTCGGCGGCCTCGTCCAGGCCGGGCGCGACCTCGCGCTGCAGGCCGGCGGCGCGCTGCTCCAGACCGGGCAGGCGGTGGCCGGACGCGACCTCCGCCTGACCGCCGCAAGCGCCGGCCTGGCAAGTGCCGCGGCACTGGGCGCCCAGCGCCAGCTGGACCTCGACGTGGCCGGCCTGCTGGACAACGCCGGCCGGCTCCGCGCCGACGGCGACCTGCACCTGCAGGCCGGGGCCCTGAGCCAGGACGGCAGCGCCTCTGCCGGCGGATCGCTGGCGGCCCGGGTGGTGGACGCCCTGGACAACCGCGGCAGCCTGATCGCCCACGACGCGTTGCAGGTGCAGGCCGGCACCCTGCACAGCCGCGGCCAGCTCGGCAGCGAGAACGCCGGGGTGGACCTGACCAGTACCGGCGCACTCCAGCTCGACGGCGTGGTGGCGGCCGCCACTGCCCTGACCGCCAGCGCCGGCGGCGACCTGCAGCAGGCCGGCGCCCTGCAGGCACAGTCCGCGCGCCTGGCGGCGGCCGGCCAGCTGACGGCGTCGGGCACGCTGCTCAGCGCCTCGACCCTCGACCTGCAGGCCCGGCAGGCCCTGCGCCTCGACGGCCAGGCCGTGGCCGGCGGCGCCCTCACGCTGACCGGCGCCCGGCTCGCCACCGGCGAGACCGCCGTGCTGCAGAGCGCCGACGCGATCACCCTGGACGGGGCTGCGATCGACAGCCGCGGCACGCTGGACGCAGGCACCGACCTGGACCTGCGCAGCCGCGGCGAGCTGGCGCTGGCCGGCACCGTCCAGGCCGGGCACGACCTGCAGCTGTCGGCCACCGGCGCGCTGGACAACGCCGCCCAGGTGATCGCCGGCCACGACCTGCGGTTGACCGCCGCCAGCGCCGGCAACGCCGCGGCCGGCATCCTGCTGGCGCAGGGCGACCTCGCGCTGCAGACCCAGGGCCTGCTCGACAACGCCGGCATGCTGCGCGCCGGCGGGCAGCTCGGCCTGCAGGTGGGATCGATGCGGCAGAGCGGGCAGAGCTACGGCGCGCAACGGCTGGGCCTGACCGCGGCCGGTGCGGTGGACAACCACGGCGACCTGATCGGCGGCGCCGCGCTGCGCGTCGAGGCCGCCCAGCTCAGCAGCCAGGGCCAGCTCGGCAGCGAACGCGGCGACGTCACCCTGGTCAGCCAGGGCGACCTGCAACTGGCCGGCACCCTGGCCTCGGCCGGCGCGTTCAGTGCCCAGGCCGGCGGCGGGCTGGCCCAGAGCGGCAGCCTCAGCGCCGCGACCGACGTGGTGCTGAGCGCGCAGGGCGACCTCGAGGTCGCCGGCCAGGTCAGCGGCCAGCGCGTCGCGCTGGACAGCGGCGCCGTGCTGCGCCAGCAGGGCCGCGTCAACGGCAGTGCGGTGACGCTGCAGGCCGCGCGTATCGAGCAGGCCGGCCAGACCGTGTCCAGCGGCGACCTGAGCCTGCGTGCCGGCGACATCGTGATCGGCGGCACCGCCGCGGCCGGCGTGCGCGCCGACGGCAGCCTCGGCAGCGGCAGCACCCTGACCCTGGCGGCCGACCGCCAGCTCGCCGCCAGCGGCTCGCTGCTGGCCGGGGGGAACCTCGCCGCCCGCGGCGAGCAGCTCGTGCTGGCCGGCAGCACCACGCGCGCCACCGGCGACGTCGCCCTGGTCGCGGCGGCCGGCCTCGACCACCGCGGCGGCGACCTGCTGGCCGGCGGCAGCCTGACCGTGCAGGCCGGGGGCACCTTCGACAACGGCCGCCTCGGCGCGACCGGCGGCCAGATCCAGGCCGCGCGCCTGGACCTGGAGGCCGGCGCCCTGAGCAACTTTGGCGGCGCCCTGGTGCAGAACGGCAGCGGGCAGACCCGCATCGTGTCCGGCGCCGGCTTCGACAATCGCGAGGGCACGCTGGCGACCAACGCCCAGGACCTGGTCGTGACCGCCGGCTGGTTCGACAACAGCAACGGCCGCATCGAACACGCCGGCACCGGCCTGGCGGCGCTGACCAGCGGCGAGGGCCTGTCCAACGTCGGCGGCCGGATCCTGAGCCAGGGCCGGCTGCAGCTCGGCGCCCACAGCGGCATCGACAACCAGAGCGGCGCCATCGCCGCCGCAGGCGATGCCACCCTCACCGCGGCCCGTCTCGGCAATGTCGGCGGCAGCGTGTCCGCGCGTGCCCTGAGCGTGCGCGCGACCGCCGGCCTGGACAACCGCCGCGGCCTGCTGCAGGCCAGCGGCGGCGCCCTGGACCTGCGCGCCGACAGCCTGAGCAATGCCGGCGGCACGCTGCAGGCGATCGCCAGCGGTGCCGACGGCGGCAGCCTGCGGCTGGAGCTCGACCACGCGCTGGACAACGGCAATGGCCTGATCGGCGCCAGCACCGACGCGGTGATCGCCGCGGAGAACCTGGCCAATGCCGGTGGCACGCTGCAGGCCGGGCGCGACCTGGCCATCACCGCACGCGGGCAGCTCGACAACCACCAGGGTGGCCGGCTCAGCGCCGGGCACGACCTCACCGTCGCAGCGGGCGGCGCGCTGCTCAACGACGGCGGCCAGCTCGACAGCGGCAACGCGTTGACCGCCTCGGGCGGGCGCATCGTCAATAGCCAGGGCAGCATCGTCAACAACGGCGGCGGCCTCACCCGGCTCACCACCGGCGGCGACCTCGCCAACGACGGCGGCAACCTCGGCGGCCGCGGCAGCGTGGTCATCGATGCGGCCGGCGTCGGCAACGTCGGCGGCCAGCTGGTCGCCGCGGGCGACCTGATCGCCAACACCGGCAGCCTGGACAACCGCGGCGGCAACGTCTACGCCGGTGCCAGCTTCCTGCTGCAGCGCGACGGCGCCGGCCTGGACAACCGCAACGGCACGATCAAGGCCGAGCGGGCGGTGCGCCTGAACCTGCAGAACCTCAGCAACGCCGGCGGCCAGATCGGTGCGGGCGGCACGACCGGCGGCGCTGGCGACGTGGTGATCGACACCGTCGGCTTCGATGGCGGCGGCCGCCTGCTCGCGCAGAACCTGCTCGACCTCACCCTGCGCGGCGACTACACCCACCGCGCCGGTGCCGAGCTGGTCAGCAACGGCGACTTCAACCTGAGCGTGGGCGGACAGCTGGTCAACGAGGCGACGCTCAGCGCCACGCGCGCGCTGAGCGTGCAGGCCGGCAACCTCACCAACCGCGCCGGCGCCAGCCTGCGCAGCAACGACACCCGCGTGGCCACCGGCGGCACGATCGACAACGCCGGCGATCTCTCCGGCAACGCCTCGCTGCAGCTCGACGCCGGCACAATCTTCAACACCGGCAGCATCGTCGGCGGCAACGTGCGGGTGCAGGCCGGCACCCTCGTCAACGGCGCCGACCTCGGCAGCGCCACCGACAACAACGCCTACGGCTCGGCCCTGCTCGGCGCCACCGGCAACATGACCCTGCTGGTGCGCGACCAGCTGCTCAACCGCGACGCGCGCATCTTCAGCCTCGGCAACCTCGCCATCGGCGGCGCCCAGGACGGCGGCGGCACGCTCACCGCGCGTACCGGCGTGGTCAACAACCTGTCCGGCAGCATCGAGGCCGACGGCAGCCTCTGGATCGCCGCCAACGCCATCAACAACCAGCGGCGGGTATTGAATGCAAAGACGGGGTCTCTGACGTCAGAAGAGCGGGAGGCCGCCAATCGTGAAATGCCGCAAGAACAGATTCGCGTGGATCCCAAGCCGTCCAGATATGCCGGCCACGCGTTGGGTGTTTTCCGAACATATGACGTGCAAGAGCGTGAAAGTCTGGTCGCTGCGAGCGCAGAAGGGCGAATAGCGGCTGGCGGAAACATCGCCTTGTCAGGGAGCGTAACCAACAACGCATCGACGATTGCCGCTGGTGCATCGTTGTGGGTGAATCAACGCAGCATCGGCGGTTTGTACGACGCGCTCATCAACGGGAACGAAAGTGTATTGAATCAGGCTCTGGCACTGAATCAAAAAGCTAACTACACCGATACAGAGTACTCGGCCACGCCGATCTACAACGACTGCAGGCAGCCGGTGGGATCGCGTGTTGTCTGCTACTACGAGACCGATCACAGGGTGATCGGTACTGGCACCATCGACAACAGCTACATCGCCCTCAACGCCAGCATGACCGGCGGCCAGGGCGTCGCCATCAGCGGCGCCGAGATCCGCAACGGCGCCATCGGCAGCGACGGCCGCAGCATCGCCGGTGCCTCGCTGCGCAATACCCAGCTGGACGGCCTCAGCCGTCGCGGTGCGCAGAGCGCCGGCGGCGTGGGCACGCAGGCCGTCAACGCGCAGGTCGGAGTGGACGGCGCCGCGGCCGGCGTCGGCACGCGCACGGCGGCGCGGGGCCGCGTCCAGGTCGCGACCGACGGCCGCCAGCGCGACCTGTCCGGCGCGTCCGGCGTCGGCGCCACGGTGGTCGACCCGCAGCTGGCGAACGGCGCCTTGCTGGCCGGCGACGCCGGCACCCGCGCGACCATCGTCGTCGACCGCGGCGACGCCACCCTCGGCAGCGGCAGCGGCATCGCGCGCGGACAGGTCCAGGCCGGCGGCGGCCGCGCCGTACTGACCGCGGCCACCGCAGGACAACGGACCCCGGTCGATCCCGACACCGGCGCCGCCCCGCAGGTGGTCGGCGGCGTGGGCGCGCCGCTGGCTACCATCGACCTGCCGATTGGCGGGCTCTACACCCTGGTCGGCGCCAACGGTGCCGGCGCCACCGATCTGGGTCGCGCCGCCAGCGACCTCGGCGGCATCAACGCCAGCCGCAGCAGCGGCCCCGGCCGCCGCTACCTGATCGAGACCGACCCGCGCTTCGTCGACTACGACAACTTCATCAGCAGCGACTACCTGCTCGACAAGCTCGGCGTGGACCCCGAATGGACCCACACCCGCCTCGGCGACGGCTACTACGAGCAACGGCTGGTGCTGGACCAGATCACCGAACTCACCGGCCGCCGCTACCTCGGCAACTACGACGACGGCGTGGCGCAGTACCGTGCGCTGCTGGCGGGCGGCATCGCCGCGGCCGACGCCCTGCAGCTCAGCGTGGGCGTCGGCCTGACCGCCGCGCAGGTCGCCGCGCTGACGCAGGACATCGTGTGGATGGTGGAACAGGAGTACCAGGGCCAGAAGGCGCTGGTGCCGGTGGTCTACCTGGCGTCGTCGTCGCTGGAACTGCGCAGCAGCGGCGCGCTGATCGCCGGCGGCAGCGTCACCCTCGACGCCGCCCACGGCCTGGTCAACACCGGCACCGTGAGCGGTACCGATGTCAGCCTGACCGCCGGCAGCCTGCTCAACCAGGGCAAGGTCGCCGGTACCGGTACCGTGGTGCTGCAGGCCCAACAGGACCTGCTCAACCTCGGCGGCCAGGTCCAGGGCCGCGACGTGGCGCTGGTGGCCGGCGGCAACCTGACCAGCGAGGCCGGCCGGACCGTGACCGGCGCCGGCGTGGTGACCGGCATCAGCGCCGACAACAACCTGCAGCTGATCGCCGGCAACGACCTCACCCTGTCCGGTACCCGCGTCAGCGCCGGCAACAGCGCGGCGCTGCAGGCCGGCCACGACCTGAGCCTGCAGCCGTCGGCGCTGCGCAACGACAACGGCCTGCTCCGCGGCAGCGACGCCGTGGCGGTGACCACCGGCGCCGACCTGCTGATGAGTGCCGGTCACGACCTGCAACTGCACGGTGTCGCCGTGCAGGCCGGCGGCAACGCCGCGCTGCAGGCCGGCAACGACCTGTCACTGACGCCGTCGGCCGGGCTCGGCACCCGCGCTGGCACCCGCACCCAGATCGACACCGAAGGCAGCCTGCAGCTGGCGGCCGGCCACGACCTCACGATCCGCCAGGCCGAGGTCGCCGCCGGCGGCGAACTGATCGCCGCGGCCGGCCACGATCTCAACGTCGCCTCCGTGCTCGGCGCCTCGCGCACCGTCACCGACCAGAGCCGCCAGGGCAAGACCCGGGTCGTCACCACCACGACCACGCAGGCGCTGGACCCGCAGGCGCTCACCGCCGGCGGCAACCTGGTGCTCAGCGCCGGCCACGACGTCAACCTGGTCGCCGCCAGGCTCGACGCCGGCCAGGGCCTGGCCGTGGTCGCCGGCAACGACCTCAACGCCACCACCCTGACCACGGTCGACAGCCGCGACACCCTGGAGACGCGCAAGCGCTTCAAGCAGACCACCTCCGTCAGCGACGAGACCGTCCACGGCACCGAGTTCAGCGCCGGCGGCGACATCGCCCTGCAGGCCGGCCGCGACCTCGCCCTGACCGCCGCCAGCGTCGCCACCGAGACCGGCGGCATCGCCCTGGCCGCCGGCCGCGACGTCAGCCTGCTCGCCGCGCAGGAGCAGCACGACGCCGAACAGGACATGGAGAAGAAAAAGAAGGGCTTCCTCTCCAGCAAGACCACCACCACCCACGACGAGTGGCACGACAGCGTCGCGGTGACCACCAGCCTCAGCGGCGAGCGCGTCAGCATCGCCGCCGGCAACGACCTGCGCTCGCAGGGCGCGCAGATCGTCGGCACCGGCGACGTGGTGCTGGCGGCCGGCAACGACCTGGTGCTGGCGACGGCGCTGAACACCAGCAGCGAGGACCACGACAAACAGACCAGGAAGTCGGGCATGTTCGGCAGTGGCGGCCTCGGCGTCACCTTCGGCAAGCAGAAGGTCGATACCGAAGCGGAGATCACCCAGACCACGCACACCGGCAGCACGGTGGGCAGCCTGGAAGGCGACGTGACTTTGGTGGCCGGCAATCGCTACCAGCAGACAGGCAGCGACGTACTGGCCCTGGCCGGCGACATCGCCGTGCAGGCCAAGGACATCGCCATCGCCGAGGCCCAGGAAACCAGCAGCTACGACCAGCAGACCCGATTCAAGCAGGGCGGCCTGTCGGTAAACCTAAGCTCTTCGGCGCTGAGCCTGGCGCAGGCCGCCAACGATACCTACAAGGCCAGCAAGCAGGTCGATGGCGATGCACGCATGCAGGCGATGGCGGCCGGTGCCGTGGCGCTCAATGCCTACAACAACGTCGACGCGTTGAGCAGCACCGCCAGCGGACTGGCCAGCGGCACCGCCAAGGGGGCCGCGCAGGGCGCAAACGTCAACATCTCGATCAGCGTGGGCGGCAGCAGGAGCCAAAGCGATACCCACCAGGCCGGCACGCAGGCGGCGGGTTCCACGGTGCAGGCCGGCGGCGACGTCAGCCTGATCGCCACCGGCGGCGGCGACCAAAGTAACCTGCTGGTGCGCGGCAGCACGATCACGGCGGGCCATGACCTGCTGGTGGCCGCCGACCACGACGTGATTCTCGAGGCCGCGCGCAACACGAGCACGCAGGCCAGCAGCAACAAGAGCAGCAGCGGTTCGATCGGCGTCGGTATCAGCTATGGGCCCGACGGTGCCGCCTACGGGCTGATGCTCAGCGCGAGCAGTGCCAAGGGCACCGGCAACGGCCAGGACGTCGCCTACACCGAAAGCCAGCTGGCCGCCGGCGGCACGGCCACGGTGGTCAGCGGCAACGACACCTCGCTGCGGGGTGCTCAGCTGAGTGCAGACAAGGTCGTGGCCGCCATCGGCGGCGACCTGAGCATCGAAAGCCTGCAGGACACCCACACCTATGCCAGCAAGGACAAGAGCGCCGGCGGCAGCGTGACCATCGGCGCCGGCTTCAGTGCCAGCGGCAGCTACAGCAGCAACAAGGTCAACGGCGACTACGCCAGCGTCGTCGAGCAGAGCGGCATCCAGGCCGGCAACGGTGGTTTCGACCTCGACGTGGCCGGCAACACCGACCTCAAGGGTGGCGTCATCGCCAGCACCCGGCAGGCAGTGGACGAGGGCAGGAACCGCTTGAGCACCGGCACGCTGACGTACAGCGACCTCGCCAACGCCAGTCGCTACGACGCCCAGGGCGTGAACCTGTCCGGCGGCTACAGCAAGGGGGCCGGCGGCGAAACGGGCACAGATGGGTCCCCCAGTACCGTCAACAACGGCAGCACCTGGTCATGGCAGAACTTCCAGACCGGAACCACGGGCGGCGCGGCGGGGTACGTCAGCAAGAGCGGGGAGTCCAATGCGACCACCGCCAGCGGGATCGGCGGCGGCACGCTGGTGATCACCGACGAAGCGGGGCAGCTGGCGAAGACCGGGCAGAGCGCCTCGGAAGCCCTCGCAGGCCTGAAGCGGGAGGTCGCGACCGGCGATGCGGCCGGCGGACTGACCCAGCAGTGGGACGCGCAGAAGCTGCAATCCCAGGTCGCTGCCGGCGCTCAGATCACCGCGGCGTTCGGTCAGCAGGCCAGCAAGGCGGTGGGCGACTATGCCCAGCAGAAGATCGACGAGGCGGCGCTGCTACGCGCGCAGGCCGAGGCCGCTTCCGACCCGGGCAAGAAGGCCGACCTGACGGCGCAGGCCGAGCAGTTGGAAAGCCAGTGGGGCGATGGCGGCAGCCTGCGCCTGCTGGCGCACACGGTGATCGGTGGATTGACCGGCGGACTGGAGGGCGCCGCGGGTGCAGCAACGGGCACCCTGACCGCGCCCAAGGTGGCCGAAGCCCTGAGGGAAGCGGGCGTGACCGGGCCGCTGGCGGACTCGCTGACGGCGCTGGCGTCAGGCGCGGTGGGTGCGGCGGCGGGCGGTGCCAACGGCGCTGCGGCTGCCGGGAACGAGGTCGCCAACAACTGGTTGAGTCACCGGGAAATAGCGGAAGCGGATCTGGAGCGGGCTGCCTGCGATCAAGGTGGTGGCGACGTGCAGGCGTGCAAGGACGCGGTCACGCGGCGCATGGATGCGCTGGACGTGGCGCGTGAGAAAGAATGGTTGGCCTACAAGGAGTCGGTCCGGCAAGAGGTTTCCGCAGAACAGCAGCAGGGCGCCTGGTACTCGGAGGACGAATACAAGAGGCAGGAGCTCGCGCGTCAGACAACTTATTGGGCGGGTAGCGGGCTGAAAGAAGCTGAGGCAGTCTTCACTGGTTATGCGCCGGCGGGGGAAGCGGGATATCTCATCCGCAGCATATGGAACAGTGGAGTCAACGCGATCCAATTCCTGAATCGCCCCGGTTTACTGGTAGCCCGGGACATGGGCAAAGCCTTGGCGCAAGAAGTTAAGGATGGCGCGACCGCCCTGACAAAATATGCGACTGCGCCTTTGCCAGCTGCTTATCTACAAGGCGGGATCGAACAGTCACTGACTATGACCACCGAAGAGCGTTCCGACGCGCTCGTAGGTGTAGCTTTCAGTATTGTGACCGACGGGATCTTGGCAAAGACGCTGCCAACAAGGACGGCAGGCGGTGCTGTCGACGGTGCGGGCGGCATTGCTGATGCCCCTAAAACTATTCCCTACGAACCAACTGGCTCAGTCGTTTTACAGGGTAATGCGCCTGTGTGCGGCCCCGCGTGCGCTGCCATGACAATAACTGACAACACTGGAAAGCATGTCAGTCTCGATGAAGCCGTTGGAGGTTTTGTAAATGGAGTAAGGTCGACCGGAGTAAATACGCTGGAGTTATCAGAGGTAATATCTAATGCGGGTGTGAAAAACCAACTTAATACAGCAATGCTGCCGGAGCAATTAGCGAAAGCGATTCAGGAGGGATCAAGCGTTATAATACAGATTCCAGCCGGCGATGGCAGGCACTTTATTATTGTGGACAGTGTTAAATCCGTTGACGGCGTGAATTACTACATGACACGAGACCCGTACGTTGGGCCGAGAGGTGTTCAGCAAAAGTTACTAGATAATTTTATTTTGCACGGCGTGAATGCTATTGTGATTGGAGGTAAGTGATGAGTGCACATAATAAAGTTGAGGTGGAAGGCTGGTTGGTTATCATCGATTATAAACTATTCCTTATACCAGAAAATTACTCGGAAAATTACGAGAATGGGGACAGGATCGAAATATCGATTCCTGAATTGATTTTTGCTGTAATAGAGAAAATATTCCCTCTGGGCGGAGGAAAGAGTTTTATCTTCCATAGAGCAAAAATATCAGGAAATTTTATTGACGGTTGCCCTGAAAAAATTGTCCCGGAGACTTTATCTGTGCAGGAGAGGGGGAATGGTTTTGTTGACATAGATATTTCAAGCAAAAATATCGAAAAGCATAAGGAAAGTTACATAGATTTTTTGAAAACAAGAGGGAAAGTTAGGTCATTGGATTGGTTGGACTATATATAATAATTTTTATAGAAATTGGGATATGAAAAAAATGTCAAATTAAATCTCTTTAATGTGCGTAACTTGCTCATAGTGCACAGTAATCTGCCGTCACCCAAGCCGCTGATCAGATCAGCTTCGAGTCATCGTGCCGGAATTCCAGCCCCACAAAACCGCTCAATAAACTGCTGATGCCCCGGCATCACGTCCACGCAGCGTGCGATCGTCTGCTCCACGCTCGCCAGGAACCCGGCGATGTCCGCGGGCGGCACCTGGTCCACCAGCGGGTGGTAGCTGCGCGGCAACAGGCCCTGGCCGACCATCACCTGCACCCAGCTGATCTCGTCGAACATCTCCGAGCCGTTGCGGTAGAAGCGGCCGCTGTCGCGGAACAGGTCCAGCGTCGCCTGCAGCTCCGGCGTGATCGGCAGCGTGCGGCAGTGGCGCCAGAACGCGGTGTCGTCGCGCTCGGTGGCGTGGTAGTGCAGCAGCAGGAAGTCGCGGATGCGGTCGAACTCGAAGGCGATGCGCTCGTTGTAGCGCTGCACCAGCACCGGGCTGATGCCGTCGCGCGGGAACAGTTCGAGCAGCTTGGAGATGCCCGACTGGATCAGGTGGATACTGGTCGATTCCAGCGGTTCCATGAAGCCGCTCGCCAGGCCGAGCGCGACCACGTTGCGGTGCCACACCTGCTTGCGGCGCCCGGTGGTGAAGCGCAGCGGGCGCGGCTCGGCCAGGGCCGGGCCGTCGAGGTTGGCGAGCAGCGTGGCGGCGGCCTCGTCGTCGCTTAGGTGCGCGCTGGAGTACACGTAGCCGTTGCCGGTGCGGTGCTGCAGCGGGATGCGCCACTGCCAGCCGGCGTCGCGCGCGGTGGCGCGGGTGTACGGCGTGGGCGGGCCGACCCGCTCGCACGGCACCGCCAGCGCGCGGTCGCAGGGCAGCCAGTGGCTGAAGTCGTGGTAGCCGGTGTGCAGCGCCTGCTCGATCAGCAGGCCGCGGAAGCCGGAGCAGTCGATGAACAGGTCGCCGGCGAGCGTCTCGCCGGAGGCGAGCTGCACCGAGGCGACATGGCCGCTCTCCGGGTGCAGGTGGACCTGCTCGACGATGCCTTCCACGCGACGCACGCCGCGCTGTTCCGCATACCCACGCAGATAGCGCGCATACAGCGCAGCGTCGAAATGGTAGGCGTAGGCGATGTTGGCCAGCGGTGAGCCGGCCGGCACGTCGCGGGCCGAGGTCATGAACTTGCCGTGGCGGGCGGCGACGGTATTGAGGGTATAGGCTCCCAGCGGGCTGGCCTGGCCCAGCAGCGCCTGTCGGATCCAGTACTGGTGGAACGGCAGCAGCCCGAGCCGGTGGCCGATCTCGCTGCCGAAGCCATGCATGTAGCGGCTGCCGGGACGCAGCCAGTCGACGAACTCGATGCCGAGCTTGAAGCTGCCCTGGGTCTGGCGCACGAACTCGGCCTCGTCGATGCCGAGCAGCGCGTTGAAGGCCTTGATGTGCGGCACGGTGGCCTCGCCCACGCCGACGATGCCGATCTGCTCGGATTCGACCAGGGTGATCGGGGACGTCGGGCCCAGCACGCGTGCGAACGCGGCGGCGGCCATCCAGCCGGCGGTGCCGCCGCCGACGATGACGAGGTTGCGGAGGGGAGCGGGAATCATGCCGGGCGCGTTCCTGTGCGGTGATCGGATGGGACACAAGCGAACGGGGCCAAGCGGCCCCGTTCGGACAGGCCCGCGCGCCGGTGCAGCACGCGCGGGCGAGGGCGGTGGATCAGAACTTGGCGCCGATCTCGAAGGTCACGGTGCGCGGCACGTACAGGATGTCGCCGGTGGTGTTGATGGTGATGTCCGGGTCGAACTGCCCGTTGGTGCCGAAGCCGTTGTACGCGTACGAGGAGTAGTTCTTGAAGTTGAAGGCGTTGAGCAGGTTGACGCGCGCCGACAGCTTGAAGTCGCCGGCCACGGTGAACTCCTTGGTGGCCTGGAAGTCCACCGTGCGGTAGCCCCAGATGTCGCCGCCGAGCAGGAACTTGCCGGCGCCCGGCGGCGTGGCCGCCACCTGCTGGCAGGTGGCCCCGTCCGGATCGGTAAACCCGAAGCAGGCGATGGTGTTGATCGGCTCCGGCGTGGCCAGCACCACCTTGGCGCCGAAGGTCACGCCCCACGGGCCGTCGATCGAGCCGGAGGCGACGAAGCGGTGTGCCGAGACCGCATCGGACTTCACGAACGGGTAGTCGTGGATGGTCGCCTTGTCGAACGCGTATGGCTCGTCGATGTTGCGGTTCTGGCGCGCGCTGGTGTGGGTGTAGGACAACGTCAGGCCCCAGCCCGCTTCCTTGGTGTAGGGCTTCTCGGCCGACAGCAGCACCTGGCTGCTGCGCTGCTCCAGGCCGTTGCTGCCGATGATGGTGTTCTGGTAGCCCGGCACCGGCTGGCCCCAGGGGGCGCTGCCGTTCTCGAAGTAGGCGCCGTTGGGGTAGCGGTTGATCAGCGACATCGCCAGGCCGTCGTAGCTGAGCACGCGCTGGAAGGTGACGTCGGTGAGCCAGTCGCCGACCTGGTTGCTGATGCCGAGGCTGTACTGGTCGCTGTACGGGGTCTTGATGTGGTTGTTGAACATGAACAGCTCGGCGCTGCCGCTGACGCCGGGGATCGTGTTCAGCTGGTCGATGCCGTTCAGGTAGCGCGAGTCCCAGGCAACGCACACGCGGTCGGCGCGGTAGCAGGTGCCGGTAGCCGGGTCCTGGAAATACACCGCCACCGGCGACAGCGCGGCCTTGCTGGTCTCCAGCGCGAGCTGCTCGAACAGGTTGCGGTCGTAGGAACGGCCGGCGCCGCCGTGCAGCACCGCGCTCTCGTCGCCGAAGAAGTCGTACGAGAAGCCCAGGCGCGGCGCCCAGGCGTCCTTGAAGTTCTTGCGGTTGTGGCCGTTGCTGATGTAGTCGGCCACGTTGATGCCGCTGGGCAGCAGGCGGTTGGCCCACGGTTGGCCGGGGTTGGCCGGGTCGTCGCTGTAGAGCGCGTTGACGAACGCCTGCGAGGTCACGAAGTCGGTATAGGCCGGCGTGTCCTCGTAGTCGTAGCGCACGCCGATGTTGATCAGCAGCTTGTCGGTGGCGGCCCAGTCGTCCTGGAGGTAGATGCCGTACTGCTTGGACGGCGACTCCACGGTCGATTTCTGGCCCGGGGTGGTGTACGGCGCGATGAAGTCCACCCGGTACGGGGTGGCGGCGACGCCGGCGGCATTCACCGCATAGCTGAACTGCGGATTCAACGCGGCCGCGTCCTGCGAGGTCAGCTTGATGTCCTTGTAGTTCACGCCCATCTTGACCGTGTGCTCGCCGTACCAGTCGAAGCTGGTAAACGTCAGGTCGTTCTGCAGGAACCAGCCCTTCTGGCTCTTGCGCTGCACGTTGAGGCCGCCGGCCGAACCGGTGGCCAGCAGGGCGAACTCGTCGACGTCGGTGGAGTTCAGGCGCGGCGCCAGGTACTTGTAGAGGATGCCGTTGCCGATGGTCTTGGGCGTCGGGTTATTCTGCGAGTCCTCGGTGCCGACGATCAGCTCGTTGTACCAGCGGTCGGCGCTGTGCTGCCAGCGCAGGTTGGTGCGCTTGTCCTTGTTGATCTTGTCGGTGCCCTGCGCGAGGGTGTAGATGCCGCCCACGTTGCCGGTCTGGGTCTCGTCGCGGTACAGGCTGCTCAGCTCGATGCGGTCGCTGTCGGTTGGCTCGAAGTCGAGCTTGCCGAAGATCAGGTCCTCGCTGAAGGGCATGTTGGCCGCGCCGTACTGGCTGGCCAGGTTGGCGGGCAGCAGGCCGACGTAGGGCAGGGCGGTGTTCTCGGCCTGCACGCTCTTGGGTACCACGTTCTCCTTGCCCTCGTAGGCGACGAAGAAGTGCATGCGGTCCTGCAGGATCGGGCCGCCCAGCGCGAAGCCGTACTCCTTGGTCTGCGAATCGATCTTGCCGCCGGCTTCCTCGTCGGGCCGCTTGTCGCGCAGGTCCTGGTCGGTGTAGCGGAAGAACGCCTCGCCGTGGAACTCGTTGGTGCCGGACTTGGTGGCTGCGGTGATCGCCGCGCCGCTGATCTGCCCGTACTCGGCCTTGTAGTTGGAGGTGATCACCTTGTACTCGCCGATCGCCAGCTGCGGGAACGGGTTGCCCTGGGTGTCGCTCTGGCCGGCGATGCCGCCGCTCTTGACGTAGCTCTTCTGGCCGATGCCGTCGATGTACAGGTTGCCGGCGCTGGCGTTGGCGGCACCGCCGCGCAGCTTGGTGTTGCCGTTGCCGTCGACCGTGAACACCATGCCCGGCACGGTGTCGGCGAACTCCAGGAAGTTACGCGTGGCCTGCGGCAGCTGCTGGATCTGGCGCAGCGAGATGGTGTTGCCCACCTCCGAGGTCTTGACGTCCTTGAGCACCGGGGCGGTGACGTTGACCGCGTCCAGGGTGGTGGCATTGCCGGCCGGCGCCGCGGGGGCGGCCGAGTCCAGGTTCACGGTAGCGCTCGAGGCCACCGACAGCGTCACCGTGCGGCTGACGCCGCCGGCTTCCACGGTGTAGGTGCCCGGCGGCAGGCCGACCACGGTGTAGCGGCCGTCGGCCGAGACCGGGGTGCGGCGCACCGAACCGGTGGCGGCGTTGGTGACGGTGACCTGCTCGCCCTGGGCGGCGGCGGTGACCTGGCCGCGCAACGTCGCGGTGCTGGACTGTGCCAGCGCATGCGGTGCGGCGAACAGGCTGGAGACCAGCGCGCAGCACAGCAGGCTGCGTGCGGGCAGGTTGGTTCTGGAGCGGCGGTTCTTGTTCATGGCGACCCTCTCCCGGGGGTGGTATCCGATGCAGTGATGGCGTGCGTGTACGTGTTCGGGCGGTACTGGAAACGGAGGAAAACGGCCGGGTGTCAATCCATGGAAGGGCTCCGGGGAGCGCTGGACGCGCGCACGATGAGTTCGGGGACGATCTCGGGAGACGACGGCGCCGTAGGATTCGCGTCGTTCGCAGAGGACAGGTGGTGCAGCAGCAGTTGCAGCGCGCGGGCGCCGAGGCCGGCGATGTCCACGCGCATGGTGGTGAGGGCGGGCAGCACGTAGCGCGCCATCGGCACGTCGTCGAAGCCGGCCAGGGCGATGTCGCCGGGCACCGAGAGCCCGGCATGGCTGAAGGCGAACAGGCAGCCCAGCGCCATCATGTCGTTGGCGGCGAACACCGCCTGCGGCCGCGGGCCCTGTGCCAGCGCCTGCCCGCTGCGGTAGCCGGAGGCCTCGTCGAACGCGCCGGGCAGCACCCAGGGCGCGGCCGCGGCCGGCTGCGCGGCGAGCTCGTCGAGGTAGCCGCGCAGGCGCTCGCGCGCATCGAAGTTGTCCTCGGGCCCGGCGATGAAGGCGATGCGCTGATGCCCGCCCTCCAGCAGGTGCCGGGTCATCGCGCGCGCGCCGCCGTAGTTGTCGACGTTGAGCACCAGCCGTTCGCCGCGGCCGCGGCCGCCGTTGAGCAGCACCGCCGGCAGGGCGCCGGGCAGCTCGCGGTCGAGCAGGTCCTCGCCGCCCACGTAGGGCGCCATCACCAGCACCCCGTCCACGCGCCCGGGCAGGCGCGCCAGCGCCGCGCGCTGGGCCTCCGGCTCGCCGTGGTAGCTGGACACCAGCAGGTGGTAGCCCTGGTCGCGCGCGACCTGGTCGATGCCGCGGATCAGCTCGGAGAAGAACTCGCCGTGCAGGTCGGGCAGCACCACGCCGATGGTATGGGTGTGCCGGCTGCTCAGGCTGCGCGCGGCATGGTGCGGGATGTAGTGCAGCGCGCGCGCCACTTCCAGCACCCGCTCGCGCACCGATTCGGCCACGTGCTGGTGGCCGTTCATAGTGCGCGAGACGGTGGCCACCGAGACCTGGGCCTCGCGTGCCACGTCCTTGATGGTGATGCCGCCGCCGCGCGGGGCACGTTCGCGGCTCATGCGCGGCGCTCCCGGTGGCGCGCGCCGGCGTGCTGCGCAGCGGCGGGCATGGCGCCGGGCGCGTCGGCCCGGCGGCCGGCGCGCGAGCGCCCACGCGACCGCCCGGCCAGCGCGAACGCGGCCGGATGGACAGTGGCTGTCGGGCGACGGTCAGGGCTTGACCGCCGCAGGACTCCCCGAGCAAACAGGCGACTCAAAGTCACTGGGACCCCCCGGTCCAGCGATGCCTCGAAACGAGGTGGCGCGCACGCTATCAGGAACTGCAAGCGGTTACATGATGCGCTGCAATATATGTCGGCCAAGGCCATACGCCGCAAGGGTTTCGGGGCGGTTCGGACAGAATTGTCCGGGGTGGACATCGCGCGACCGCGCCGGACATCTTCGTCCGCAGCGGCGAGGCCGCGGCCGGCGACCCGGACGGGAGCGCGGCGGACCCGCCGCCTTGCCGCCGTCACCCCCAGCCAGCAAGATGCGCCATCGATCGGGAATCGACCCACCACATGCCGTCAGTCACCGCCAGATTCCGCCCCCGTCCGTCGCTGCCGTGGCTGCTGGCCGCCGCTCTGTTGCTGGGCGGCTGCCAGCGCGAACCGGCGCCGCTGCCGGGCGCCAACGCCGAGCCGGCCGCCGCGGTGCACCAGTGGGCGGTCTACCTGCGCCGGAACGATCTGGTGGGCTACGCCAAGGCCACGGTCACCCCGGCGCAGTACGCGCAGCTGGAGGACGCCTGGCGCCAGGACCGCAGCCGCTGGCCGCTGACCGAGCTGCCGCTGTCGGCGGAGCTGCCGGGTCTGCTGGCGGCGCTGTCCCGGCCCGACGCGGAGTCGCGCCTGCAGCAGGCGTTCGACGCCCAGGTCGCCGGGCAGGGCAGCGGCCTGCGCCAGGCCGCGCACTCGCTCGGCCTGTTCGGCGTGCAGTACCTGCGCAACCAGGGCGACTACAGCCCCGAGCAGCGCGGGCACTACGTGCAGCTGGTCACCGCGCTCAGCCGCTGGGGGGCGTCCGCGCCGCTGTCGGACCGCGCGCACGCGCAGGCCGCCATCGCCGAGCTGACCGCCGCTGCCCGCCGCACCGGCCTGGCCACGCCGGCCGACCTGCGCGCGGCCGGCATGGAGCAGAGCCTGCGCCGGCTGGGACCGTTCCTGGCCACGTTCAAGGCGGTGCTGGCGCGCTACGGATTGAGCCTGGATGCCAGCCTGGACGCGGTGCGTACCGGCCTGGTCAGCCAGCAGGCGGACCAGGCCCGGGTGCGCATCCAGTACCCGCTCGCCGGCCAGCAGGTCGACACCACCGCCAGCCTGGTCAGGCGCGAGGGCCACTGGTACCTGCAGCAGACCCAGGACGAGGTCCAGGCGTTGCTGGCCGCGCCCGCGGCGCCCGCGGCACCGGCCGCGACGGCGCGGGCAAACGCTGAATGGCCGCCTGGGCGATAATGCCGCCGATGCCAGAACAGAATCCGTTGCCCTTCCCGGACGGCCAGTCCGCCCCGCCCGCGCCGCTGTCCGCGCCGGACCCGGTCGCCGAGCCGCCTCCCGAACCCCTGGCCGGCGCCGGCACGCCGGCGCCGTTGCCGGTCGCGGCGTCCACGCGCGGTACCCGCGGCCCGCTGTGGGCGCGGCTGCTGGGCCGGCTGGCCGACCCGTGGCTGGAGCTGACCATCGAGCCCGAGCAGCCCGGGCAGTACGACGACGGCCGCCCGGTGGTCTACGTGCTGGAGGACTACGGCCTGTCCAACGCGCTGATCCTGGACAAGGCCTGCCGCGAGGCCGGGCTGCCGTCGCCGCTGGTACCGCTGCCCGGCGACCCGTTGCAGCGCAAGCGCGCCTATCTGGCGCTGTCGCGGCGCAGCTCCAGCAACTCGCTGATCCCCGAGCAGCGCGGCGGCAAGACCCATTCCGACTCGCTGGCCAAGCTGCTGCAGGCGCACCGCGTGCGCGCCGACCTGGACGTGCACCTGGTGCCGGTGTCGATCTTCGTCGGCCGCGCCCCGGACAAGCAGAGCGGCTGGTTCGCGGTGCTGTTCTCGGAGAACTGGGTGCTGGTCGGCGGTTTCCGCCGCCTGCTGGCGGTGCTGCTCAACGGCCGCACCACCATCGTGCGCTTCGCCCCGCCGATCTCGCTGCGGCAGACGCTGGAGGAGGGGCTGCCGCCCGAGCGCACGCTGCGCAAGCTGCAGCGCGTGCTGCGCACCCACTTCCGCCGCATCCGCGAGGCGGTGATCGGCCCCGACCTGTCGACCCGGCGCCTGCTGGTGGACCAGGTGCTGGCGGCCGAGCCGGTGCGCGAGGCCATCGCGATCCAGGCCAAGCGCGACAGCAGCAAGCCGGTGGACGCCTGGCGCAAGGCCCACGCCTACGCCTGGGAGATCGCCGCGGACTATTCCAGCCCGGTGGTGCGCTCGGCCAGCTTCCTGCTGACCCACGTCTGGAACCGCATCTACGCCGGCGTGCTGGTGCATCACCTGGACAAGCTCAAGCAGGCCGCGCCCGGGCACGAGGTGGTGTATGTGCCCAGCCACCGCAGCCACATGGACTACCTGCTGCTGAGCTACCTGCTGTACGAGCGCGGCATCGTGCCGCCGCACATCGTCGCCGGCATCAACCTCAACCTGCCGGTGGTCGGCACCCTGCTGCGCAAGGGCGGCGCGTTCTTCATCCGCCGCTCGATCCGCGGCAATGCGCTGTACTCGGCGGTGCTCAGCGAGTACGTCGCCCAGCTGGTGGCCGGTGGCTACTCGATCGAGTACTTCGTCGAGGGCGGGCGCTCGCGCACCGGGCGGCTGCTGCAGCCCAAGGGCGGCATGATCGTGATGACGCTGCGCGCGTTCCTGCGCCAGCCACGCAAGCCGGTGCTGTTCCAGCCGATATACATCGGCTACGAGAAGCTGATGGAGGGCAACAGCTACCTGCACGAGCTCAGCGGCCGGCCCAAGGCGAAGGAATCGATCTGGGGCCTGCTGTGGAGCATCCCCAAGGTGCTCAAGCAGAACTACGGCCAGGTGGTGGTGAACTTCGGCGAGCCGATCGCGCTCAACGACGTGCTGGCGCGGCATGCGCCGGAGTGGAACGGCGAGCCGCTGGCCGAGGACGAGAAGCCGGCCTGGCTGTCGAGCGCGGTGGACAGCCTCGCCCAGCAGATCCAGACCCGCATCAACTGCGCCGCCGACGTCAATCCGGTCAACCTGCTGGCGCTGGCGCTGCTGTCCACGCCCAAGCACGCGATGGGCGAGGCCGACCTGATCGCGCAGATCGAGCTGTGCAAGAAGCTGCTGGCCGAGCTGCCGTACTCGGACCGGGTGACCGTCACCCCGCACTCGCCCGAGCGCATCATCGCCCACGCCGAGGAGATCAGCGTGCTGACGCGCACGCCGCACCCGCTGGGCGACGTGCTCAGCGTCAGCGGCGATACCGCGGTGCTGCTGAGCTACTTCCGCAACAACGTCATCCACCTGTTCACCGCGTCGTCGTGGGTGGCGTGCTGCTTCCAGAACAACCGCCGCATGAGCCGCGCCGGCCTGCTGCGGCTGGGCCGTACGGTCTACCCGTTCCTGCAGGCCGAGCTGTTCCTGCCGTGGAGCGAGGACGCGTTCGCCGCGCGCATCGAGCAGACCATCGAGCTGTTCGTGCGCGAGGGCCTGCTGCAGACCATCGGCGAGGACGACGGCGGCATCCTGGCGCGCAACACCGGCCAGACCGACGAGGTGTTCCGCCTGCGCGCGATCGGGCACTCGCTGCAACAGGCGTTCGAGCGCTACTACATCGCCATTTCGGTGCTGGTGAAGAACGGCCCCGGCACGCTCGGCACCGCCGAGCTGGAAAGCCTGTGCCAGCAGGCCGCGCAGCGCCTGAGCCTGCTCTACGCGCCGGCCGCGCCGGAGTTCTTCGACAAGACCCTGTTCCGCGGCTTCATCCAGAAGCTGCGCGAGCTCAAGCTGGTGTGGCCGGACGAGAACAGCAAGCTGGTGTTCGACGAACGCCTGGACGCCTGGGCCAAGGACGCCAAGTTCATCCTCGGCCGCGAACTGCGCCACACCATCGAGCGGGTCAGCCCGGCCGCGGCGCGCTCCGAGGAGATCCCGCCCGCCGAGTGAGCGGGACGCGGACCCCGCTGATCGGGGCCGCGCCGGTAGCCGCCGCCGGGTTCATGCTGCAGCGCGGGCGTACGGCCTAGCATCGGCGCTCCGCTGTCCGCACGGCTCGTCGCGCGGACGGCCTCTCTCAGGAGCCCCGTCATGCGCAGCGTCGTCCATTCGAGTTTCGGCGATCCGGCCCAGGTGCTGGAACTGGCCGACCGGCCGCAGCCCGTGCCCGGTCCCGGCGAGGTGCGCATCCGCATGCGCCGTGCCCCGATCCACAACCACGACCTGTGGACCATCCGCGGCAACTACGGCTACAAGCCGGCGCTGCCCGCCATCGCCGGCAGCGAGGGCGCAGGCGTCGTCGAGGCGCTGGGCGAGGGCGTGGACCAGGTGGCGGTCGGGCAACGCGTCGTCGCCGCGGCCGTGCACGCGACCTGGGCCGAGTCCTTCCTGGCCCCGGCCAGCGGCGTGGTGCCGCTGCCGGACGCGCTGGACGACGACACCGGCTGCCAGTTGATCGCCATGCCGCTCAGCGCGTTGATGCTGCTGGAGGACCTGCAGGTGTCCGCCGGCGAATGGATCGTGCAGAACACCGCCAACGGCGCGGTCGGCAAGACCCTGGCGATGCTGGCCGCCACGCGCGGCATCCGGGTGCTGAACCTGGTCCGGCGCGATGCCGGGGTCGCCGAACTGGCGGCGCTGGGCATCGGCGATGCGGTCTCCACCGCGCAGGACGGCTGGCAGCAGCGCGTGCGCGCGCTGGTCGGCGACGCGCCGATCGTGCGCGCGGTGGACTCGGTGGCCGGTCGCGCCGCCGGCGAGCTGATGGGCCTGCTGGCCGAGGGGGGCGAGCTGGTCTCGTTCGGCTCGATGACCGGTGAACCGCTGCAGATCCCGACCGGCGAGGTGATCTTCAAGCAGGCGCGCGTGCGCGGCTTCTGGGGCAGCAAGGTATCGGCGGCCACGCCGGCGGCGGACAAGCGCCGGATGATCGGCGAACTGCTCGGTGCGGCCGTGGCCGGCACGCTGCGGCTGCCGGTGGAGGCGGTCTACGACCTGGCCGACGCGGCGCGTGCGGCGGCGGCCAGTGGCGCGCCGGGACGCCGCGGCAAGATCCTGCTGCGCGCGGACTGAAGCGGCGTTTCACCCCCGGCCTCAAGGCGGGCTTCGGCTGGCGTCCGCGGTGCAGCGTGCGTTCGGTGCTTCGGCGGCGTCGCGCCGCCTAATCGTCTCGTCGCCCGGCCGGTGCTGCGCACGTAGTCCCGGGCTGCCCCGGGCCGGGGCGCGCTCAGGCCGGCTCGTCGGGGATCAGGCTGCTTTCCAGCCGGGCGATGCAGTCCTTGAGCTGCAGCTTGCGCTTCTTCAGGCGCTTGATCGCCATCTCGTCGTGCTGCAGGTCGGTCACGCGCCGGATGATCTCGTCGTCCAGCTCGCGGTGCTCGCGCTTGAGCGAGGTCAGTCGGTCGGCGGCGTCGGCGGGATCGAGGGGCTGCACGGCCCCAGCTTACACCGCGGCCCGGCGCTGTCGAAGGGCCGCCGCCGGCCGGCGGCGAGGCGACATCGGCCCGGGCGCGGCAACCCGCCCTTCCACGCGCCGCATGGCTGCCGGTGCAGGCCGATCCGCGCGGCCGGCCGGGGGCCTGTCGCGCTCGCCGCCCGCCGCTCCTCGGGGGCCGCCCACGGCCGCCACGGGCGTGAACCGCGGGCCGGGCCGCGGCGGCCAGCGGCTACAATGGCGGCCATGCCCGCCGTCCTGCCCCTGCCGCTGTCCCTGGCCGATCCGGCGCCGCGCCCGGCGCGCGACGTGCTGGCGCGCCGGCTGTGCCGGCAGGTCGGCCAGGCCATCGCCGACTTCGGCATGATCGAGGCCGGCGACAAGGTGATGGTGTGCCTGTCCGGCGGCAAGGACAGCCACACCCTGCTGGACGTGCTGCTGCAGCTGCAGCGCAAGGCCCCGGTGCCATTCGCGCTGGTCGCGGTCAACCTGGACCAGAAGCAGCCGGGTTTCCCGGCGGACGTGCTGCCGGACTACCTGCGCGCGCGGGGCGTGCCCCATCAGGTCATCGAGCAGGACACCTACTCCGTGGTGCGCCGGGTGGTGCCTGAGGGCGGCACGATGTGCTCGCTGTGCTCCCGGCTGCGGCGCGGGGCGCTGTACGCGCATGCCGCCGCGCACGGCTTCACCAAAATCGCGCTGGGCCATCACCGCGACGACCTGGTCACCACGTTCTTCATGAACCTGTTCCACCACGCGCGGCTGGCGGCGATGGCGCCGAAGCTGCGCAGCGACGACGGCCGCCACGTGGTGATCCGCCCGCTGGCCTACGTGCGCGAGGACGACATCGCCGCCTACGCCCGCGCAAGGGCGTTCCCGATCGTTCCCTGCACCCTGTGCGGCAGCCAGGACGACCTGCAGCGGCGCCAGATCGGGCAGATGCTGCGGCAGTGGGACCGCGACAGTCCCGGCCGCGTGGAGCAGATCGCCCGCGCCCTGGGCGATGTGCGTCCGGCCCAGCTGGCCGATCGCACGCTGTTCGACTTCGCCGGCCTGGCCGGGCTCGCCGCCCCGGCCGCGGACCCCGCGCCCGGGGCCGCCTAGGCGCGACCGCCCGTCCCGCCGGCGCGCGCTGCCACCCCCTTTTCTCCCTCCCGTTCCCCTTTCCGGATCCTCGATGTTCTTTCGCAACCTGACGTTCTTCCGCTTTCCCACCACCCTGGACTTCTCCGAGATCGACACCCTGCTGCCGCCGGTGCAGCTCAAGCCGGTCGGCCCGCTGGAGATGACCTCGCGCGGCTTCATCTCGCCGTTCGGCCGCGACGAGCAGGAGGTGCTCTCGCACCGGCTCGGCGAGTTCCTGTGGCTGACCGTCGGCGGCGAGGACAAGATCCTGCCCGGCTCGGTGGTCAACGACCTGCTCGAGCGCAAGGTCGCCGAGATCGAGGAGAAGGAAGGCCGCCGCCCCGGCGGCCGCGCGCGCAAGCGCCTGAAGGACGACCTGATCCACGAGCTGCTGCCGCGCGCCTTCGTCAAGTCCTCGCGCACCGACGCCATGCTCGACCTGGCCAACGGCTATGTCGCGGTCAACACCTCCAGCCGCAAGAGCGGCGAGAACGTGATGAGCGAGATCCGCGGCGCGCTGGGCAGCTTCCCGGCGCTGCCGCTCAACGCCGAGGTGGCGCCGCGTTCGATCCTCACCGGCTGGATCGCCGGCGAACCCCTGCCCGAGGGCCTGAGCCTGGGCGAGGAGTGCGAGATGAAGGATCCGATCGAGGGCGGGGCGGTGGTCAAGTGCCAGCACCAGGAACTGCGCGGCGACGAGATCGACAAGCACCTGGAGGCCGGCAAGCAGGTCACCAAGCTGGCGCTGGTGCTCGACGACCATCTGTCGTTCGTGCTTGGCGACGACCTGATCGTGCGCAAGCTGAAGTTCCTGGACGGGGCTATCGACCAGCTGGAGAACAGCGACGAGGGCGGCGCCCGCGCCGAGATGGATGCGCAGTTCGCCCTGATGAGCGGCGAGGTGCGGCGCCTGTTCCTGCTGCTGGAGGATGCGCTCAAGCTCAGCAAGGCCGACGCCTGAGCCGAGCCCCGGATTGCTTTCGGAAGCGGCGCCGGACAGGGCCGGCGGGGCGGAGCGGTCGCAGCGTGCGCCCGCCCGCGGCCGGCTCGCCGCGAGCACCCGCCACCGCGCCCGCGGCGGCGGCTTCCCTGCCGGGACCGCGTGCCGACGCCGGTGTCGCGTGGCCGGCGTTATCCTGAGGCCGCCATGTCCCCCTTCCTCCGCCGCCTGCTAGCCCCGTCTCCGCAGACGATCGAGCGCGACCACGTCCGGGTGCAGCTGGACGACCGCGAGGTCGAGGTGCTGCGCGTGCGCGATCCGCGCGCGCGCCGGGTCAAGCTCAGCGTGGACGAGCGCGGCGCGCGCCTGACCCTGCCGCTGCGCGCCAGCCTGGTCAGCGGCGAACGCTTCCTGCTCGAGCACCGCGACTGGCTGCGCGAGCAGCTGGCGCGCTATGCGCAGGTGGATGCGCAGCCGGCGCTGCAGCCCGGCATGCCGGGCCACGTGCCGCTGCGCGGCCAGGCGCTGCCGGTGCACTGGCACGTGGCCCGCTACGCGCGGCTGGAGGTGGACGCCGACGGCGCCCACGTGCACCTGCCCGCGCGCGCCGGTGAAGCGGCCCTGCGCCGGCTGCTGCGCGACTTCTACGAGGCGCAGGCGCGCGCCGATGTCGGCCGCTGGCTGCCGCGCTACCTGCCCACGCTGCCGCGCGCGCCGTCACGGCTGCGGCTGAAGGTGATGTCCTCGCAGTGGGGATCGCTGGCCCCGGACGGCTCGCTGGCGCTGGACCTGGCGCTGGTGCTCGGCCGTCCGTCGGCGTTTGAGTACGTGCTGGTCCACGAGCTGTGCCACCTGATCCAGGCCAACCACTCGCCGGCGTTCTGGCACGAGGTCGAGCAGCGCTTCCCGCTCTGGCGCCAGGAACGGGCTTATTTCCACGAGCAGGGCCGCCAGCTCAAGGCCCACCTGCGCCGGCTGCTGGCCTGATCCTCCACGCGACCCCCTCCTGCCGCTAAGGCACTGTTCCCATGCCGCGCCGCGCGAAGATCGCGCCGGCGCCGGGGCGCACCCAGGCAGGGACGCCGCCCTGGCGGCGACGCGCAGGTGCCTGGACCCGGGCCGGCAGCGGGCATCCCGTTATCGCTGCGCGTGCTCGACTCGCACCGGTCGCGGAGCGTCGGCGACCCCGGCGAACCGATCGACGGCGGCGGCCGCCCGCCGGATTGCTACCGCCAGTCGATGCGGCAGTCGTACAGCGGCGCAGTGCAGCCGCAGCGCCGCCGGCAGTGGCGAAGCCGGGCCGGGGCCGTCATCCGGCCGCGCAGGGCGGCGCCGCCGTTGCCGGCGCGGCAGCCGGCAGCTGCGCCAGGAACCGTGCCACCACCGCGCCGACCGCGGGCGCCTGCTGCATGTGCAGGTGATGGGTGCCGGGCAGCACCTCCACCCGGCCCTCGCTCAGCAGCCCGGCGCGCCGCATCCGCAGCGCCTCCGGAAAGTACGGCTGGGCCGGGTGGGCGAAGACCACCTGGGTGGGGCAGGCGATCGCGCCGATCAGCGCGTCGATCTGGGCTTCGGTCATGCGGATGGCGGTCGGCAGGGTCAGCCGCGGGTCGGTGCGCCAGACATAACCGCCCTCCACCGGGCGGATGCCGCGCGTCACCAGCAGCCGCGCCGAGGCCTCGTCCAGCTGGTTGGCCCGCATTCGCGCACGGATCGGCGCCGTCTCGCTGGGGAACACCCGCAACGACTTGGCCGGCAGCGCGCGCGCCGCGGCCACCGCCTCGCGCAGGCGCTGGGCGGTGCCCTGCACCGGTTCGGCCAGCGCGCCCAGCGCCTCGATCGCGACCAGCCCGGTGATGCGCTCCGGCGCGGCGGCGGCGATCAGGCTGGCGATGCCGGCGCCCATCGAGTGGCCCAGCAGCGCGAAGCGCGACCACTGCAGCGCGTCGGCGACCTCCAGCACGTGGCCGATCGCCGCGGCCAGGTGATAGTCGGCCGCGGCCGGCAGGTGCGCGCTGTGGCCGTGCCCGGGCAGGTCCAGCATCACCAGGTCGACGCCGTCCAGCTGCCGGCTCAGCGGCACGAAGCTGGCGGCGTTGTCGAGCCAGCCGTGCAGCGCCAGCACGCGCCTGCCGCCGGGCTCGCCGCTGCGCAGCCCGGTCAGCCGCCCGGCGCGGACCTCGCAGGCGAACTCCCGCAGCGTCATGCGTGGCGGGCGGCGAGGGCGGCCAGGGCGCGCGCGTGGGCCGGCGAATCGTTGAGGCAGGGGATGTAGCTCAGCGTCGCGCCGCGCTCGGCCAGCGTGTGCGTGAACCCCAGCGCCACTTCCTCCAGCGTCTCCAGGCAATCGGTGGCGAAGCCCGGGCACACCACGTCGAAGCTGCGCACGCCGGCCTCGGCCATCGCCCACAGCGTGGGCTCGGCGTACGGCTGCAGCCAGCGCTCCTTGCCGAAGCGCGACTGGTAGCCGAGCTGCCATTCGTCGTCGCGCAGCCCCAGCGCCGCGGTGATCGCGCGCGCGCTGGCCTCGCACTGCTGCGGGTACGGGTCGCCGGCATTGGCCACCCGCTGCGGCAGGCCGTGGAACGAGAACATCAGCTTCTCGCTGCGGCCGTGCTGCTGCCAGTGGCTGCGGATCGAGTCGGCCACCGCGCCGACCCAGGCGACGTCCTCGGCGTAGTCGCGGATCAAGGCCACCTCCACGCCCGGCCGGCCGCGCCGCCAGGCCTCGACCACGTCCTCCACCGAGGCGGTGGTGGTGGTGGAGTACTGCGGGTACAGCGGCAGCACCACGATCCTGCGCACGCCCTGCGCCTGCAGCGCGTCCAGCGCCGCACGCAGCGCCGGCTCGCCGTAGCGCATGGCCCAGCTCACCGGCCAGTCCGGCAGCTCGCGCTGCAGGCCCTCGGCCAGGCGCAGGGTGTGGACCGCCAGCGGCGAACCGTCCGGCAGCCACACCTGCGCGTACTTCTCCGCCGAGCGCGGTCCGCGCAGCGGCAGGATCACGCCGAACAGCAGCGGCTTCCAGAACAGCGGCGGGATCGCCACCACGCGCCGGTCGCTGAGGAATTCGCCCAGGTAGCGACGCACGTCCGGCGCGGTGGGCGAGGCGGGAGTACCGAGATTGACCACCAGCAGGGCGGTAGAGGGGGCGCTAGACATGCGCGCATTGTGGCAGAGCGCCGGTACGCTGCCGAATGCGCGGATCCGATCGCAGCGATAGGCCGGCGTCCCGCGTACCGGCCGCGCTCATTACCGATTCATTCCGGGGCGACTAATTTCCAGCGTTGATTTATCTTCGCTGGATCCTGCCCTGGAGTTCGCCATGCCCCGTCTGTCGCGTCTGGCCCTGCTGCTGTCGCTCACCGCCCTCGCCGGCCATGCGGTGGCGGGCCCCGAGGAGGACCAGCGGGCGCGCAATGCCGTGCGCGTGCTGACCGAGATCCAGGAGATCCCCGAGCAGGCCATCCCCGACAAGCTGCTCGACGAGGCGCGCGCGGTCGTGGTCATCCCCGACACGCTCAAGGCCGGCCTGGTGATCGGCGGCCGCCGCGGCCATGGCCTGATGTCGATGAAGAACCCGGACGGCAGCTGGTCGCAGCCGGTGTTCGTGAAGCTCACCGGCGGCAGCATCGGCTTCCAGGCCGGCGTGCAGTCCTCGGACGTGGTGCTGGTGTTCCGCAACGACCGCAGCCTGGACAACATCGTCAACGGCAAGTTCACCCTGGGCGCGGACGCAGGCGTGGCCGCCGGCCCGGTCGGGCGCAGCGCCGCCGCCGCCACCGACGGCCAGCTCAAGGCCGAGATCTGGTCGTGGTCGCGCGCGCGCGGCCTGTTCGCCGGCGTGGCGCTGGACGGCGCCGTGCTGCAGATCGACGATGCCGCCGACCTCAACGTCTACGGCGCCGGCAGCACCCCGCGGATGATCTTCGAGGGCCGCACCGGCGAACCGCCGTCCACCGACGTGGTGTCCTTCCGCGACCGCCTGGAGGAGGCCACCTACACCGCGCGCGCCAAGCGCGGCACCGACGGCAACGCGGAGCCGCGCCCGTCCGCGCCGCCGCCGGTAGCCCCCGCGCCGGTGCCCGCGCCGCCGGTGAACGAGGCGACCACCGCCCCGATCCAGCCGGCGGCCACGGCCCCGCAGCAAGGCTTCCAGCCGGTGTCCGAGGGCGAGATCCGCACCGAGTCGCTGGACGGCAAGAACTGACCGCCGGCGCCGCGCCCAAAGCGGCGCGGTGGGGTATCCTGATCTCCCTTTCCAAGTAACGGCGAGCAGATCATGGGCAGTTTCAGCATCTGGCACTGGCTCATCGTGCTGGTCATCGTGCTGCTGGTGTTCGGCACCAAGCGGCTGACGAGTGGCGCCAAGGATCTGGGCAGCGCGGTCAAGGAATTCAAGAAGGGCATGCACGACGACGACAAGCCGGCCGGCAAGCTCGGCGACGAGTCGCGCAGCGCCGAGTCCTCGCGCGAGTCGCACGCCGAACGCGACCGCGACCCGCGCTGACCCGGCGCCCCCGCGGTGTTCGACATCGGCTTCAGCGAACTGCTGCTGATCGCGATCGTGGCGCTGGTGGTGCTCGGTCCCGAGCGGCTGCCCAAGGCCGCGCGGTTCGCCGGGCTGTGGGTGCGACGCGCCCGCGCCCAGTGGGATTCGGTGAAGCAGGAGCTGGAGCGTGAACTCGAGGCCGAGGAACTGAAGCGCAGCCTGCACGACGTGCAGGCCTCGCTGCGCCAGGCCGAGTCGCAGCTGCGCGACAGCCAGCGCCACGTGCACGACGGTGCACGCGCGCTGCACGACGAGGTGGGCCGCGACATCGACATCCGCAGCGCTGCCGACGCGCCGGCCCCGTCCACCGACCCGGCGGTCGCCCGGGATCCGGCGCCCACGCCGGGCCCGGCACCCACGCCCGAGCCGGCTCCGCCGCCGGTCCCCGCGCCAGCGCCGCACGAGGGCACGGCTGCCGCCGCGCCGGCCCCGTCGGCGGCGCCCGGCGCGCGCGAGACCTCGCCATGAGCCTGTTCGACGACGGCCAGGCCGAGAGCAGCCTGATCGAGCACCTGATCGAGCTGCGCGCGCGCCTGGTGCGCGCGCTGATCGGGCTGGGCATCGTGCTGCTGGGGTTGCTGCCGTTCTCGCGCCGGATCTACACCGAGCTGGCGCAGCCGCTGATCTCGCAGCTGCCGGTCGGCCAGACCCTGATCGCGATGAACCCGGCCGGCGCGTTCTTCGCGCCGCTGAAGCTCACCTTCTTCGTCGCCGTGTTCATCGCGGTGCCGTGGCTGCTGTACCAGGCCTGGGCGTTCGTGGCGCCGGGGCTGTACCAGCGCGAGAAGCGGCTGGCGTTCCCGTTGCTGGCCTCGGCGGTGGCGCTGTTCTACATCGGCTGCGCGTTCGCGTACTTCCTGGTGCTGCCGGCGGTGTTCCACTTCCTGACCACGTTCAAGCCGGACGTGATCGCGATCACCCCGGACGCCGGGTCCTACCTGGACTTCGTGTTGGTGATCTTCTTCGCCTTCGGCAGCAGCTTCGAGCTGCCGGTGGCGCTGGTGATCCTGGTGCTGCTGGGTTGGGTCACCCCCGACCAGCTGCGCCAGGGCCGCGGCTACGCGATCGTCGGCATCTTCGTCGTCGCCGCGGTGCTGACCCCGCCGGACGTGGTCTCGCAGCTGCTGCTGGCGATCCCGATGTGCCTGCTGTACGAGCTGGGCATCCTCGCCGCCCGTGCCGTCATGCCCAAGCCCGACCCCAAGCCCGACCCCGGCCGCTGAGCGCCCGGTGGGGCGAAACCCGTAGGGCGGCCGGCGCCGCGCGGGCCGCGGCCCGCGCCGCCGCCGGCCGCGGGGGGGGGGGGGCTGTCTCGATACGATCGCCGCCCGGGGGCACGACTGCCGATACACGCAGGTGACCCGACGCGGGACCGTGGCGGCGGCGGTCAGGGCGGCGCCCTGACCGCGGGCGCCCGGGATCCGGACACGACCCGCGGCGGCGGCCTATCCCGCCCCGCATCGCCGAACGGGCCAGCTATGCTCGCCCGAATCCCGAATCCCGAATCCCGAATCCCGAATCCCAGCCTCAAGCCGCAAAGACGTCGCTGCGCGGCGCCGGGGGCGGCACGGACGACGGCGCCGTGTGCCCGAACATCTGCTTCCACGCCGCGTACACCGCGCCGGCGAACACCGGCATCATCACCGCCATCAGCAGCAGCTGCGCCAGCCAGACCGCGACCCCCTGGCCGGCCACCAGGCCCACCACCAGCGCCACGATCATCACCACGAAGTAGATCGCGAAGATCGCGATGAAGGCGAGCACGAAGAACACCAGCATCGCCGGCAGGTTGTGCAGGCTGGCGCGCAGGCTCTCGCGCAGCGCGTGCGGGCCGGTGGCGCGGTCGAACATCACCTGCGGCGGCATCACGAACAGCGCCAGGGTCAGCGCGGCGAAGGTGATGAACATCAGCAGCAGCCACAGCAGGATGCGGCCGGCCGGCAGGCTGGCGGCCAGCTGCTCGATCTGCGCTGGATCCGGTTGCGCGCCGGAATTGCTGATCTCGTTGATCTTGACCATCACCTCCGACAGCTGCTGCAGCCCGCTGGTGCCGATCATCAGCAACAGCAGCGCGCCCAGCAGCAGACCGGCCAGCAGCTGCGGCAGCAGCGCCACCAGCAGGTGCGGCGCGCGGCCTTCCTGCAGCCCGTGCAGCAGGTGCGAGGGCCGGGCCACGCGGCCCTCGTCGACCTCGCGCACCGCCCACAGCAGCCCGCCCATGAACAGCGGGCCGGCCAGCAGCATCAGGAACTGCACCACCGGGCCGAGCGCCGGCAGCAGCATCGACAGCGACAGCACCAGCGACGCCACCAGGCCCCAGGTCACGCCCAGCGAACCCAGCGCCAGCGGCGCGCGCTTGAGCAGTGAGAAGCCGGTCAACAGCCATTCTGCGCCGGCGGACGCCGGCACCTTGCGGATTTCGCTCATTCCCATTCCGGTTTGGTCACGTGCCGGACCATCCGGCACGCCGGGATTATCGCCGCTTTTCGCGGTCCGCGGTTCCGGGACCGGCCGGCGGCTGCAGACCGCGGGCATGGCGCACGAAGCGTCGCAGCAGCTGGCGCGCCAGCGGGGCGGCGCTGACCTCGCGCGCCACGGTGCGGGCGCAGCGGCCATGGCGCTGCAGGCAGTCGGCGCGGGCGTTCACGTAGCCGCGGATGTGGTGGGTGGCGAACTCGGGATGGAACTGCACGCCCCAGGCGGCCTCGCCCCAGCGGAAGGCGTGGCACTGGTCCTGGATCGAGCGCGCCAGCACGGTGGCGCCGTCGGGCGCGCGCATCACCGTCTGCAGGTGGGTGGCATGGGCCGGGAACTGCGCCGGCAGCCCGGCGAACAGCGGGTCCTCGAACGCCGGCGGATGCAGCTCCAGCTGGATCGTGCCGGATTCGCGCCCGGCCGGGTTGTAGCCCACTTCGCCGCCGAGCGCGTGCGCGAGCAGCTGGTGGCCGTAGCAGATGCCCAGCAGCGGCATGCCGTCGTGGGCGGCCTCGCGCAGCCAGTCGGCGCTGCGCTCGCTCCAGTCGGCGCGGTCGGTGACGAAGGCCGCCGAGCCGCTGACGATGGTGCCGGCGAAGCCGCCGCGGGCCGGCAGCGGGTCGCCGGCGGCCACGTTCACCACCACCGTCTCCTGCTCGGCCAGCCCGGCCGCCACCCGGATCCAGTGCGGGAAGCGCCCGTAGCGCCGCATCGCCGGGACCGGCTGGCCGGTTTCGAGGATAAGGAAGGGCGGTGGCTTCATTCCGTGGGAGGCAGAACCGACAGGACTTCCTCGATTGTAGTCAGACCTTCGGCCACTTTCTCAAGCCCGGTGCGGCGCAGGGTGCGCAGGCCTTCGCCGCGCGCGGCGCGGCTGAAGCCGGCCAGGTCCATGTCGGCGCGGATCAGCGAACGCAGGCGGGCATTGACCGGGAGCAGCTCGTACAGGCCGATCCGGCCCAGGTAGCCGGTGCGCCGGCACTCCAGGCAACCCACCGGCGCATAGGGGGTCGGGTTATCAGGTAATGCCTCATCGTCATCACGCAGCGCGTCCCATCCACTCGCGTCGAGCGCGGCCGGGCGCTTGCAGTGCGGGCACAGGGTGCGCACCAGGCGCTGGGCCAGCACGCCGTTCAGGGTGGAGGCCACCAGATAGTGCGGCACGCCCAGGTCGAGCAGCCGGGTGATCGCCGACGCCGCGTCGTTGGTGTGCAGGGTGGACAGCACCAGATGGCCGGTCAGCGAGGCCTGCACCGCCATCTGCGCGGTCTCCAGGTCGCGGATCTCGCCGATCATGATGATGTCCGGGTCCTGCCGCAGCAGGGTGCGCACGCCGCTGGCGAAGTCCAGGTCGATGTTCTGCTGAACCTGCATCTGGTTGAACTCGGGCGCGATCATCTCGATCGGGTCCTCGACGCTGCACACGTTCACGTCCGGCGTGGCCAGGCGCTTGAGCGTGGAATACAGCGTGGTGGTCTTGCCCGAGCCGGTGGGACCGGTGACCAGCACGATGCCGTGCGGGCGCTCCACCAGCGCGGTCCAGCCGGCCGCCTCCTCGGCGCTGAAGCCCAGCTGCTCGATGCTCTTGAACGCCGCGTCCGGGTCGAAGATGCGCATCACGCACTTCTCGCCGAACGCGGTGGGCATGGTCGACAGCCGCATCTCGACCTCGCGTCCCCCGGGCGAGCGGGTCTTGATGCGGCCGTCCTGCGGGCGCCGGCGCTCGGCCAGGTCCATGCGCCCGAGCACCTTGATGCGGCTGACCACCGCGGTCATCACCGCCGGCGGCACCTCGAACACCTTGTGCAGCACGCCGTCGATGCGGAAGCGCATGCGCCCGGCCTCGCGCCGCGGCTCCAGGTGGATGTCCGAGGCGCGCTGCTCGTAGGCGTACTGCAGCAGCCAGTCGACGATGTGCACGATGTGGTGGTCGTCGGCGTTGACGTCGCCGGTGCGGCCCAGCTCCACCAGCTGCTCGAAGCTGGGCAGGCCGCTGCCGGACTCGGCCCCGCGCGCATCGCCGCGGGCCCCGCGCACCGA
This sequence comes from Lysobacteraceae bacterium USHLN149, assembly GCA_037145635.1. GTDB lineage: Bacteria > Pseudomonadota > Gammaproteobacteria > Xanthomonadales > Xanthomonadaceae > JAATFS01. Next base: position 205,371 of record JBBCXB010000006.1, on the reverse strand, counting down.
CTGGGTGACCCCGAAGAACTCCATCATGTAGCGGTGCAGGTCCAGCGGGTTGACCAGCACCAGCTCGATCCGGCGCCGCGCCAGGTGCTGCACGTCGGCCAGCCAGTCCAGCGCCAGCGGTTCGCTGGTGGCCATCAGCACCCGGTCCGGCTCCACCGCCAGCGGCAGGATGCGGTGGCGGCGCGCGTAGGCGTGCGAGACCACCGCGGTGGCCGAGGCCACGTCGACGCGGGTGGGGTCGATGCGCAGGTAGCGCAGCCCGGTGCGCGCGGCCAGCCACTCGGTCAGCCGCTCCAGGCCGAGTTCGCCGGCCGGCGGCCGCGCGGCGGTGAGCTTGAGGTTGGCCAGCAGCACCAGCGGGTGCACCTCGCTGGCGCTGCGCGCGCCGCCGGCCGAGAACTGCATGCGCTCGCGCTCGGCCGGCAGCACCAGGCCATCGGCGATCAGCGCCGCGGCCACGCGCTCGAACGCCAGCCGGCCGCGCGGCAGCGGCGCGGCGTTGCTGTCGATGTCCGGCCCGGCCGGCTGCCGCTGTTCCATGATCGCCGTCCCCCGCCGCGGAAAGCCCCGCAGGTCGGCCGGTATACTAGCGCACCCCTTTCGTACGGCCTTCCGCTGCATGTCCGACTCCCGGCGCGTTCCGATCACCTTCCAGGGCCTGATCCAGACCCTCAACCAGTACTGGGCCGACCAGGGCTGCGTGCTGATCCAGCCGCTGGACCTGGAAGTGGGCGCGGGGACCTTCCACCCGGCCACCTTCCTGCGCGCGCTGGGTCCGGAGTCGTGGAACGCCGCCTACGTGCAGCCTTCGCGCCGCCCCACCGACGGCCGCTACGGCGACAACCCCAACCGCCTGCAGCGCTACTACCAGTACCAGGTGGCGATGAAGCCCAACCCGGACAACATCCAGGCGCTGTACCTGGGCTCGCTGCAGGCGCTGGGCATCGACCCGCAGGTGCACGACCTGCGCTTCGTCGAGGACAACTGGGAGTCGCCGACGCTCGGTGCCTGGGGCCTGGGCTGGGAGGTCTGGCTCAACGGCATGGAGGTGACCCAGTTCACCTACTTCCAGCAGGCCGGCGGCCTGGAATGCCGGCCGGTGCTGGGCGAGATCACCTACGGCCTCGAACGCCTGTGCATGTACCTGCAGAACTGCGACAACGTCTACGACCTGGTGTGGACCTACGGCCCGGACGGCAGCGCGGTGACCTACGGCGACGTCTACCACCAGAACGAGGTGGAGCAGAGCACGTACAACTTCGAGTACGCCGACGTCGCCGAGCTGTTCCACCGCTTCGACGCTTGCGAGGCCGAGTCGCGCAAGCTGGTCGAGGCCGGCCTGCCGCTGCCGGCCTATGAGCAGGTCTGCAAGGCCAGCCACTGCTTCAACCTGCTCGACGCGCGCCGCGCCATCGGCGTGACCGAGCGCCAGCGCTACATCCTGCGCGTGCGCGCGCTGGCGCAGGCGGTGGCGCAGGCCTACTACGCCCAGCGCGAGAAGCTCGGCTTCCCCGGCGTGAAGCGCTGACACGGTCCCCTCTCCCGCGGCGCTTCGCGCCACCGACGCCCCGCCCGCGGGCGTCGGGCGTCACCATCAAGGTCTTACCCACATGAGCGAACAACTTCCCCTGCTGATCGAGCTGGGCACCGAGGAACTCCCGGTCAAGGCGCTGCCGGGCCTGGCGCAGGCCTTCTTCGACGGCGTCGTCGCCGGGCTGGACAGGCGCGGCATCGCATTCGAGCGCGGTGACGCCCGGCCGCTGTCCACGCCGCGCCGGCTGGCGGTGCTGCTGCCCGGCGTGGCCACCGAGCAGCCCGAGCAGCGCGCCGAGGTGCTGGGCCCGTACCTCAACATCGCGCTGGACGCCGAAGGCCAGCCGACCCGCGCGCTGGCCGGCTTCGCGGCCAAGGCCGGGGTGGCCTGGGACGCGCTGGAGCGCACCCGCGACGCCAAGGGCGAGCGTTTCGTGCACCGGGCGGTGACCCCGGGCGCGCGCACCGCCGCGCTGCTGCCGGAGATCGTGCGCGAGGCGATCGCGGCGATGCCGATTCCCAAGCCCATGCGCTGGGGCGACCACGACTATGGCTTCGCGCGGCCGGTGCACTGGCTGGTGCTGCTGCTGGGCGCGGACGTGGTGGAGGCCGAGGTGCTGGGCGTGCGTGCCGGCCGCGTCAGCCGCGGCCACCGCTTCATGCACACCGGCGAGGTGGTGCTGGACGCACCGCCGGCCTACGTCGAGGCCCTGCGCGCGGCGCACGTGCTGGTGGACCCGGACGCGCGGCGCGCGCGCATCGTCGCCGAGGTCGAGGCGGCCGCGGCCCGGGCCGGCGGACAGGCGCGCATCGGCGAGGACAACCTGGCGCAGGTGGTGAACCTGGTCGAATGGCCGTCCGCGGTGCTGTGCAGCTTCGAGGCGGCGTTCCTGGCGGTGCCGCAGGAGGCGCTGATCGAGACCATGGAGGTCAACCAGAAGTTCTTCCCGGTGCTCGACGCCGGCGGCCGCCTGACCGAGCAGTTCATCGGCATCGCCAATATCGTCTCGCGCGACGTGGCCGAGGTCGCCAAGGGCTACGAGCGGGTGATCCGGCCGCGCTTCGCCGATGCCAAGTTCTTCTTCGACGAGGACCTCAAGCAGGGCCTGGCGGCGATGGGCGAGGGCCTGGCCGGGGTCACCTACCAGGCCCGGCTCGGCAGCGTCGCCGACAAGGTCGCGCGCGTGGCCGCGCTGGCCGAGGCGATCGCGCCGCAGGTGGGCGCCGAGCCGGCGCTGGCCCGGCGTGCCGCCGAGCTGGCCAAGAACGACCTGCAGTCGCGCATGGTGGGCGAGTTCCCGGAACTGCAGGGCATCGCCGGCCGCCACTACGCCGCCGCCGCGGGCGAGCCGGCGGAGGTGGCGCTGGCGATCGACGAGGCCTACCGGCCGCGGTTCGCCGGCGACGACATCGCGCTGTCGCCGCTGGGCAAGGTGCTGGCGATCGCCGAGCGCCTGGACACGCTGGCCGGCGGCTTCGCCGCGGGCCTGAAGCCGACCGGCAACAAGGACCCGTTCGCGCTGCGCCGCAACGCGCTGGGGCTGGCGCGCACGGTGATCGAGAGCGGCTTCGACCTGGATCTTCGCAAGCTGCTGGCCGATGCGCTCCAGCTCGCGTACGAAGCCCTGGTCGACCACGCACCGGTCGATGCAAAGGCGGCCAAGGCCTATTTCGGCGACACCGGGATCACCCTCGAAGCGTCTCCGGCGCAAGATCCCGCAACCGATGCGCGTCGTGGCACGATTCCGGACCTGACCCCCAGGAGCGTCGAACTCTACGACTTCGTCCTCGACCGCCTGCGTGGCTACTACGCCGACAAGGGCGTGCCGGCCACCCACTTCAACGCCGTGAGCGAGCTGCGGCCGCCCTCGCTGTACGACTTCGACCGCCGCATCGAGGCGATCGGCGTGTTCGCCGCGCTGCCCGAGGCCGAGGCGCTGGCCGCGGCCAACAAGCGCATCCGCAACATCCTGCGCAAGGCCGAGGGCGAGATCCCCGGCAGCGTGGACCCGGCGCGCTTCGTCGAGCCGGCCGAGCAGGCGCTGGCCGAGGCGGTGGAAGCGGCGATCGGCGACACCGGCGAGGCCCTGCAGCACCACGACTACGTCGCCGTGCTCGGCCGCCTGGCGCGGCTGCGGCCGCAGGTGGACGCGTTCTTCGACGGGGTGATGGTCAACGCCGAGGAACCGGCGCTGCGCGCCAACCGCCTGGCCCTGCTCAAGCGGCTGGGCGAGCGCCTGGGCAGCGTGGCGGCGATCGAGCACCTGTCCGGCTGAGGAACGGCACCGGGCCGGCGAAGGCGTCGCCTTCGCGGAAGGGCCGTGTCACCGCTCCAGCCGGCGCACCGTGGCAGGCATGGTGCCCTCGCCACGGGTGTCCCGCCAGGGCGCTCTGGTCGGCTTCGGCCGCGGCCGCCTCGCCGCGGCCACCGCTCTCCCGGCGCGGCCTTCGCGCCGGACCGCGTACGCTATGTGCACGCCCCATTAACAAGCCGGATGCAGCCGGCCCGGTATCCTTCCCGCATGCGATTGAATCTCCCGGTCTGCCTCACTTTCCTCGTTTTCTCTGTGGCAGCCGGTAGCGCCCGGGCCGACGGCACCATCGACAAGGTCGAGATCAAGGGCCTGGACAAGGGCGACGACGCGGCGATGATCGAGAACATCCAGGTCTCGCTGTCGCTCTACGATTCGATCGGCAAGGCCCAGGGCGAATCGCGGCTGGAGTACCTGCTCGGCCAGGCCGAGACCCAGACCCGCGAGGCGCTGGAGCCGTTCGGCTACTACAGCCCCACCATCGACATCGCGGCCCCGCGCAGCAACGACCATTTCACCGTGGTGATCACGGTGGCCAAGGGCGAGCCGGTACGGGTGCGCGAATCGCACGTGAGCATGGCCGGCTGGGCCGAGGACGACCGCTACCTGGCGCGCGACCTGGAGCAGTTCCGGCCGCAGGTCGGCGACGTCTTCAGCCATCCGGTCTACGAGGCCAGCAAGGTCCGCATCACCCGCCGCCTGGCCGAGCGCGGCTATTTCGACGCCGACTTCACCCAACGCCGGGTGGAGGTCACCCGCGCCGAGCACGCCGCCGACATCGACCTGGCCTGGGACAGCGGCCGCCGCTACGACATGGGCCCGGTGCGCTTCGACTACGACTACTTCCGCCCGGGCCTGTTCGACCCGCTGGTGTACTGGGACGAAGGCAGCTACTACCACGAGGGCAAGCTGGACCGGCTGCGCGAGTCGCTGACCAAGCTCGACTACTTCAGCACCATCGACATCCAGCCGATGCCGGAGCAGGCCGACGACCAGGGCCGGGTGCCGGTCGACGTCAAGCTGACCCGCGCCAAGCGCACCGTCTACACCGCCGGCCTCAGCTACGGCAGCGAGAGCGGCCCGGGCGTGCGCGGCGGCGTGGCGCGGCGCTACGTGAACTCGCGCGGGCACAAGATGGACACCCAGCTCGACTTCGCGCAGAAGCGCAAGAGCCTGACCACCAGCTATCGCGTGCCGGCGTTCCGCTGGCTGGATGGCTGGTACACCGCCTCGGCGCGGCTGTACGACGAGCAGACCGACTACATCGACCTGCGCAACGTCAAGCTCACCGGCAGCCGCAGCGGCGAGATCAACGAGCACTGGACCGCGATCGCCTCGATCAACGCGTTGCGCGAGCGCTGGCGCTACAGCTCCGGCGACGAGTTCGACGGCGCCATCTACCAGACCTCCACGCTGGTGTACCCGCAGCTGGAGGCCAACTACGTCAACGTCGACGACAAGCTGTTCCCGCGTCGCGGCATCGCCGCCACCATGCTGCTGCGCGGCGGCGCCGAAGGCGCCGGTTCGGACACCAACTTCGGCCAGGTCTACGGCCAGCTGCGCTGGTTCCTGAGCGCCGGCGACAGCAGCCGGCTGATCCTGCGCGGCGAGGGCGGCACCACCTGGACCAGCGACCTGGTGGCGATGCCGCCGAGCCTGCGGTTCTTCGCCGGCGGCAGCAACAGCATCCGCGGCTACGCGTTCCGCGAGGTCGGCCCGCGCACGCCCAAACCGGACGAGTACGCGCTCGGCGCCAAGAACGTGGTCACCGCCAGTGCCGAGTACGAGCACTACTTCAAGGGCGGGCCGTGGGGCGGGGCCGTGTTCGTGGACAGCGGCAGCGCGTTCGACGACACCCCCGACTGGCACACCGGCGTCGGCTTCGGCCTGCGCTGGCGCTCGCCGGTGGGCCCGGTCCGGGTGGACGTGGCGCACGGCCTGAACGATCCCGACTCGCAGTTCCAGCTCTACATCGACATCGGAGCGAACCTGTGAGCACGCCCACCCCGCCGTCCCCCGCGCCCGCCGCGCCCGCCGCGCACCCGCGTCCGCGCTTCTACCGGCGCCGCCGCTTCTGGGTGGGCTCCGCGCTCACCGTGCTCGGGCTGCTGCTGCTGGCGCTGATCCTGGTGTACTGGCTGCTGCAGACCGTGGCCGGACGCGACGTGCTGCTGGCGCAGATGGTGGCGCGGCTGCCGGCCGGCGCCTCGTTCACCTGGAGCAAGGTCGAGGGCCCGGTGGCCGGCCCGCTGACGCTGCGCGACGTCGACTTCCGCTACCAGGACATCCATTTCACCGCCGAGCGCGTGTACCTGGATCCGGACATCCGCCCGCTGCTGGGCCGCAAGCTGCAGCTCGACGCGCTGCAGGTGAGCAACGCCACGCTCAACCTGGGCAAGAGCGACGAGCCGTTCGAGCTGCCGAGCTGGCCCGAATCGCTGCCGCAGATCGAAGTGCCGCTGGCGATCCAGGCCGACAGCATCGTCGTCGACAACCTGCGCGTCACCCAGCTGCAGCAGCCGATGATCACCGTGCACAAGCTGCGCGGCGGGCTGGAGGTGGCCAACGGCGAACTGCGCACCCGCCAGCTCGCGATCGACACCGACCGCGGCGACTTCCGCATCAACGGCGACTACGTGCCCGGCGACGACTACCGCGCCGACCTCACCGCCACCGCGGTGCTGCCGGCTCCGCGCGGGCGCACCCCGGCCAGCCTGGGGCTGGTGGCCCGCGGCGACCTCGACCGCATGGAGGTCGCCATCGCCGGCCGCGCGCCGGCGCCGCTGCACGCCAGCCTGGTGTTCACCGGCCGCGACGACCCGACCTGGCGCTTCAAGGCGGCCACCGACGCGCTCGACCTGTCGCTGCTGGTGCCCCCGGCCGAGGGCGCCGCCGCCGAGCCGGCCGCGCCGCTGGCGTTCGACCTGCAGGCCTCGGGCAAGGGCGGCAACGCCGACCTGCAGGGCCGGGTCAAGCAGGGCGACCTGACCGCCACCCTGCAGCCGTCGCACCTGCGCCTGGAGGACCAGGTGCTGACCGTGGCGCCCCTGGTGGTGGATGCCTTCGAGGGCCGCACCCAGCTGCGCGGCACCGCCGACTTCCGCGACCGCGAGAACGCCACCTTCCGCTTCTCGGTCATCAGCCGGGGCCTGCGCTTCACCCCCGCGCCCGACCCGGCCACGCCGGAAGCGCCGGCGGTGCCGGTGGAGCTGGCCGAGGCGCGCCTGGGCGTGGCCGGCAACCTCAAGGCCTGGGCCGCGATCGGCCGCGCCACGGTGGAACGCGAGGGCCAGCGCGCCGAGCTGGTGTTCGACAGCCGTGGCAACGACCAGCGCGCCCAGCTCAAGCAGGTCCAGGCCAAGACCCCGGGAGGCGCGCTCGATCTCACCGGCGAGGTCGCCTGGACCCCGCAGCTGAGCTGGGACGTCACCGCCCAGCTGGCCAAGTTCGACCCGGGCTATTTCGTGCCGGGCTGGAACGGCAACCTGTCCGGCAAGGTCGCCTCCCGGGGCCGCCAGCTGCCGGCCCCGGCCGGCGGCGTCTCGCCCGGCTTCGAGGCCACCGCCGAGATCCCCTCGCTGAGCGGGCAGCTGCGCCAGCGCAAGCTCGAGGCCAGCGGCCGCTTCGCGCTGCGCGAGAGCCAGGGCGAGGGCGACCTCCGCCTGGCCCTAGGCAACAGCCGGCTCACCGCCAAGGGCAAGGTCGGCGACACCCTGGACATCGCCGCGCAGCTGACGCCGCTGCAACTGGACGACCTGATGCCCGGCGCCACCGGCAGCCTGCGCGGCGACGTGCAGCTCAAGGGCCGCCGCGATGCCCCGGACATCACCGCGGACCTGACCGGCAGCGGCCTGCGCTGGAACGACTGGAGCGCCGACAGCGTCAGCCTGCGCGGCCACCTGCCGTGGCGTGGCAGCAACGGCGAACTGCTGCTGCAGGGCAAGGCGATCAATGCCGGCATGGTGCTGGACAGCGTGCGCGTGCACGCGCAGGGCGCGGTCGAGAACCTGCGGCTGGATGCCGATATCAGGAACGAGCTGGCCACGCTCGCGCTGCAGGGCGCCGCGCGCCGCAACGGCGCGCGCTGGCAGGGCGAGCTGTCCACCTTGCGCATCGTGCCGGCCAAGGGCGACGCGTGGGCGCTGCGCCAGTCGGCGCAGTTCGCGGTCAATGGCCCGGCGTTCACCCTGTCCGACACCTGCCTCGGCGCGGCCACCGGCGGCGCGCTGTGCGCCAGCGCCAACTGGCCGCGCGACGGCGTCACGCTGCACGGCGACGCCCTGCCGCTGGCGCTGGTGCAGCCGTGGCTGCCCAAGCAGGACGGCCGCCAGATCTACCTGCGCGGCGACCTCACCATGGACGGCCACTTCAAGCCGCGCGGCAACGCCTGGGAAGGCAGCTTCCGCGTGGCCTCCAAGGAAGGCGGCGTGCGCCTCGGCGAGAACCGCTACGCCGCCGCGGCCGGCAACCCCAACCGCGGCGAGCTGGTGCGCTACGACCAGTTCAGCCTGCAGGCCGACTTCGATCCCAAGCAGATCGTCGGCAAGCTCGGTGTCGGCTTCCAGGGCAACGGCTTCGTCGATGCCAAGGTCACCACCGGCTGGGACGACTACGCCCCGCTCAACGGCGAGCTCTACCTCAACATGTCGCGGCTGTACTGGCTGGAGCTGGTGGTGGCCGACGTGGTGCGGCCGCAGGGCCTGGTGGAGGGCCACGTCAGCCTGCGCGGCACGCGCTCCAAGCCGCTGCTGGGCGGCGACGCCACGCTGAGCAACTTCACCGCCGAGTACCCGTCGATGGGCCTGACCCTGAGCGAGGGCAAGGGCCGCTTCGACGCGCAGCCGGACGGCTCGGCCAAGATCGCCGCCTCGGTGAAGTCCGGCGACGGCACCCTCACCGTCGATGGCGGCCTGTCGTGGTTCGGCGAGGGCACGCCGCTGCTGCTCAACATCCGCGGCAAGAACGTGCTCGCCTACAACACCAGCGAACTGCGCGTGGTCGCCAACCCGGACATGCAGTTCGGCATCGTCGGCACCACCATGCAGCTGCGCGGGCGCGTGGAGGTGCCGCAGGCCGACATCGACCTGGAGCGCCTGGACCGCGGCACCTCGGTGTCCGAGGACGTGGTGGTGCTGGACCCGGTGGACCCGGAGGAGGCGCCGTCCTCGCCGCTGGACATGGACCTGGCGATCGTCCTCGGCGACAAGGTCAACATGAGCGGCTTCGGCCTGAAGGGCGGGCTCGGCGGGCAGATGCAGATCCGCGCCCGCCCCGGCCGCGAGATGACCGCCAACGGCGGGCTCGACGTGCGCGGCCGCTACAAGGCCTACGGCCAGGACCTGACCATCACCCGCGGCCAGCTGACCTGGAACAACAACATCGTCTCGGATCCGCGCATCAACATCCGCGCCGAACGCAAGATCGGCGACGTCACCGCCGGCATCGACGTCAGCGGCCGCGCCGAGTCGCCGCGCGCCGACGTCTGGTCCGACCCGTCGATGTCGCAGTCCGAGGCACTGGCCTACCTGGTGCTCGGCCGCAGCCTGACCACCGCCAGCGGCGACGAGACCCAGCAGGTCACCGCGGCCTCGGCCGCACTGTCGGCCGGCAGCGGCCTGATCGCCTCGCAGCTGGGCGCCAAGCTCGGCCTCGACGAGGCCGGGGTCAGCCAGTCCAGCACCCTGGGCGGCTCGGTGATCGGCTTCGGCAAGTACCTCTCGCCCAAGCTCTATGTCGGCTACGGCGTGTCGATGGTCGGCAGCGGCTCGGTGCTGACGCTGAAGTACCTGCTCAGCCGCGGCTTCGACGTCGAGGTGGAATCGAGCACCGTGGAGACCAAGGGCTCGGTGAACTGGCGCAAGGAGAAGTAGCCGGCTGCGCGACGCCGTTCGGCCGTCCGCGAACGCACGGCGGCGCGGCCGGCTACGCGCGTTTTACACGGTGCCCGCGCTCGCAAATGGCGGCTTTACGCGGCACCGGACTAACGTGACGATTCCGCACCTGGGTGCCCGGAACCCGCCGATGTCTATACGGATCCTGCAAGGCGCCCATGCCGACGCCGAGGCGCCGGTGCCGTTCGTCGCCTCAGACTGCGCGGGCCATCCCTTGCGCACGCTCGCCTGCACCGACCTATCTGGATTGCTGGCAGGGCTGCGTGCCGCCGGGTCGGCCGAGCGAACTGGTGGTGCTCGATGCCGGCGACCTGGGCGCGGATGACCGCCGCGCCCAAGTCGCTCTGGCGCGCCGCAAACCGACCAGGAGTTGGAGCCGTGCCTGCACCCTCACCACGCACCGCTGGCCGTGGTGATCACCTCGCATGACCGTGCCGGCGGCTATGCGATGTCGCTGGGCATCGCCGCGGGCCGCCACGTCGCCGCCACGTCGCCGCCACGTCGCCGACGTGTGCGGCGACTTAGGGCGGACGCGGTGGCCATCCTGATCGTTCGCGGGCCCGACATCCATGCTGAAGGAGCGGCAGGTCAGGCGCCGCCGGCACTCCCGCGCGCGCTGCTGGCCCAGTTGGTTGCTTGCGCCAGTCAGGCCGGGAAGGTCCTCAATGCGCATGCCTACGGACCGGAAGCCGGGTTGCTGGAGGAACTGCACCGTGCGCAGCGACCGCACGCAGAAATCGCGTTGGTTAATCCCGACGCATGCGTGCGCATGTATCTCGGCCCCGCCTCGCCTAATTTTAGGCTCACGACGATGTCAGCGGCCCCGCCCTAACACCTGTCCGCTGCCGGCGCTGGGCCAGCGTGTGGCTACGGTGTAGGACTATGGCGCGTAGAGCTGCCTGCTCCCACTGACGGTCGGGTTGGGGGGGGCGCGGAACGTGAATGGGGTGTCCATCACGTAACCTGAGCCGAGGTGGCGGCACTTCGCCGAAGAAAGACTACTGCGACGGCTGGCTGGCGCAGTGGGATCAGCTCGCGCACAGTATCGACGTGCCCGCCAAGGCAAGCTTGGTACGGCCGTGGTGGTGGCCGCGCTGCGGCGCCGCGCTAATCCACCGTATCGAGGCCGGTTAGGTACGGTCGCGGTATTTGGCTCGGCCGTAATTAATCAACAAGGCTGTGCTTATGAACTGGTCGATCATGGATGAGTCAACAACTGTATTTGCCATGCTACATAAGTTGTAATTCTCGTTAAACGCCACCGGGACGGTCGGCGCGCTTATATAGCCGTGACTCGACATGGATCCAAGTTTTTGTTTTTCGGAAATAATCTATCGACAGCGTGCTATAGAAGGAGATAGTATTGATAGCGCTGGTGTACGGTGCAAAGTCAGGGAAATTAATGCTGTGCAACGATTGTTGAATGGTAAGGTTCCTCGCCCAAGTTAGATTGGCAGGGTTTTTCCTGCTGGCACATTTAAGGCGCGGTAAAAAATTTAAGAGAAATAAAATAAATAATTTTTGGGGGGCTAATAAAATGGGGCGAAATTTTGAAAAGCGCAGGAAATAGAATATTCGCGGTATTTCTTCTTGCTGTAATCCCTTCCGGGCTGGCGTACGCAATTGACGAACTGAGCCCGCAGGAAGAATATCAGAAAAAAATAAAGTCTGCACAAGTGACCGAGCCGCTCAAAGGAAGTCTCTTTGGAGAGCAATTGAGTTTGTATGATCTCTCAATGAATTTTCATCAAGTCGACCTGGATCTGCCCGGGGTTAGCAATCTTCCTGTAAGAATATCGCGCGATTTCAGAGTCGAGAACAGGCGGGGAGAGCATAAGATTCCTGGATTCTCAGATTGGGAGATCGATATACCAAGGGTGTATGGAAATTTCCGCAGCGAAAAAGGCTGGGTAAATTTCGAAGGCGTACCCGGTGCTAGATGCTCCTCGCCAAGTAAGCCAGATGCTGCAATAGTGATGAATGGCGTAACTCTTGCTGGCGCCATCAATGACATTTGGCACGGGTACTACCTGCATGTCGAAGATGAGGCAGACCAAGAGCTGCTTATTGACAGCCAGCCTGCGCTTCAAAAGATTCAGGATGATGTGGTGAGGCCATGGATAACCAATAAGCAATGGCGTGTGGGTTGCTTGGCGACAACGGCGAACGGCTATGGAGGCGAAGGATTTCTCGCCATATCGCCGTCAGGAGAGAAGTATTATTTTGATTACGCGGTTACAGTGGACGCAAAAACTTACGTAGCGAATTATGGTGGAGTAAATGGACGGACTTGGCTAGCTAGGTCGGAGGTAAGCTTGCTGGCGAGTAGAGTCGAGGATCGATTCGGAAACTGGGTGAAATACGCTTATTCAGGTGACAGGTTGATAGGAATTAGCGCTAATGACGGGCGGTCGTTAGCCATTTCTTATGATTCGAATGGGAACATATCATCCGTAGTGTCTGCTGGTCGTATATGGAAGTACATCTATGAACGAACAACTGCCTACCCCGATGGCGCAGGAAGTTATCGTCTAAGGCAGGTCATACAGCCAGACGGCTCTCAATGGGGGTATACGATAGTGTCGGGGAATCTGATGCCAATCAGGGACACCCTCGACAAGGATTTAAATTCGTGCCGACGCGAACCTGAAGAGCTTTATGGCGAATTTACTTTAAAGATCGATCACCCATCCGGCGTGGCAGGATTATTTTATTTTTACCATGCACGGCAGTATATGAATCATGCTCCCATTCCCGCATGCCAAGGAGGGAGAATCGTTGCTGTGCCCACTCCTTGGGTGCCAGCATATTTCGATGGTTATGTTCTATTTAAGAAGACCATGGCTGGCCCGGGAATTCCAACAGAATCTTGGAGTTACTTGATAAATCAACCAACGCTGCAATACTACTCTGACGGGGTGGCAACCGATCCGTGCTCTACGTGTAATCCTAGTAAAATCACGGCCATAGTAGCGCCAGATAGTTCTTCTATCGAGTATGAATACGGTTTCATGTATGGATTGAATGCCGGCCAGTTGTTAAGCATGAGAAAGATCTCACCCTCTGGCACGGTCTTGTCGACAGAAAGCTATACGTATGTGCAAGGAAGTGAAGCAGGTTCGATGCCGTTTCCCGCCGAAATAGGAAAAAGCTTGCTAAGCTTCCCAAATCCCTTGTCGAATGCTATTAGGCCAATGCGTTCAAAAATAATATCGCAGGATGGGATTGATTATAGTTGGAAAGTGGATAGCTTTGATATTTGGGGGCGGCCGCTCCGGGTGCAAAAATCCACATACCTAAAGTAAGGGGTGTAAGTAATATATATTTATTCATCAAAATAATAAAATGTTTTAGGCATGATTGGGTGCAAGTTAAGTGCTCTATGGTATTCATAGTGCACAATTTCATTTGTTGGCGGTCGATTTTGCGGTTAAATCTCGCGCGGGAAAAGCTAGAAGAATTTTAATCCGTGTCTAATGGATTTTAGCACTTAAGTTAATATGAATTTATATTCATCGGCATGTTATATTTTCACCTGCCCGAATTCCCGAGCTAGGAAATGTGATGATTTCATTTGGCTTTAGATTTTAAATTGAGATAACGCTGTGAAATGAATCGCTGATACAGCGTTCGACCATGGCGGTCGCCACGGCCGAACGCTGCGCGAAAGCCTGCCGTTACTTCCCGCCAGCGGTGGGCACGAACTTGTAAAGCCGGTTTGTACCGGTGCCGAAGCCGAAGCGGCTGTAGCCGGCGCCCCAGTACAGCGCACCGCCGACGACCGACGGCGCGCTGGCGACCGAGCCGCCGGCGTCGAAGCTCCAGCGCGTCGCGCCGGTGTCGGCGTCCAGCGCCACCATCGCCCCGGACATCGAGCCGGCATAGACCAGCCCCGGCGACGACGCCACCGGGCCCTGGCCGCCGGCGCCCACGCCCGGGCGGGTCGGGTTTATGCCCGGTACCTTGACCTGCCAGACCACCTGCCCGGTGGCCGCGTCCAGCGCCGCCCACGAACCGGCGTTCCAGGTCTCGGTATGGCCGGGGGCGAGGGTGTAGCTGGCGTTGCCGCTGTTGTTGATGGCGACGTAGACGCGCTGCTTGTACGGATCGAACGACGAGCCCCACTCGATGCCGCCGGTGGTCCCGCCGGGGCCGACCTGGGTGGACCACACGGTGGCGCCGGTGTCGGCGTCCAGCGCCCAGTACTTTCCGCTCTTCTGCCCGGCACCGACCAGCGACTGGCGCCGGCCGTCGCGCACCACCGAGAACAGGTTGGCACCGCCGCCGCTGAAGTCGTAGTCCGGGCCCTGCGGGTCCTGGCAGATGCCGGCGGTCGGCGCGGCCAGGCACGACAGCGACCAGGCATCGGCGCCCTGCAGCTGGCGCGCCCAGGCCGGCCGGCCGCTGTCCATGTCCAGCGCGATCACCGAGTCGACGTAGTTGTCCGGCGCCATACAGGCCAGCTCGGTGGTCAGGTCGCCGTTGGCATCGCGCACGCAGCCGGCCACCTCCAGCGGCACCGAGTAGTTGTTGCCGGTGGTGGCGTAGACGCGGCGGCGCTGCGGGTCGATCGCCAGCGTGCCCCAGACCGAGGCGCCGGTGTAGCCCTCGGGCGTGGTGCGGAAGGTCCACAGCAGCTTGCCGGTCTTCAGGTCCAGCGCCGAGACGCTGCCGCGGAACGAGAAGCGGTAGCCGGGCGTGGTGCCGGACCAGTCGCCCGACGACACGCCGACGTAGACCCGGTCGCCGTAGACCACCGGCGACGAGGTGATGCGCGCTTGCGGGTGCGCCTCGACCTGGGTCTTCCACAGCAGCGCGCCGGTCCGCTTGCTGAGCGCGAGCACGGTGCCGCCGGCCTGGTCGCCGAGCACCAGGCGGTCGCCGGCCAGGGCCGGACTGTTGCGCGACACCGAGGCGGCGTTGCCGGTGTAGTCGGCGAGCTTCACCTTCCAGGTCGCGCTGCCGAGGTCGGTGTCGATGCGGTAGAGCTGGCCGCCCCAGTCCGGCACGTACAGCGCCTTGCCCTCGACCGTGGGCGTGGCGGACACGTCGCCCTCGGTGGCGAAGCTCCAGGCAGGTTTCAGGCCGGCCACGCTGGCCGGGTTGATCAGCCATTCGCCAGGCGCGAAACGGCTGTTCATGTAGCCGCCGCCGGCACTGGTCCAGGCGTAGGGCGCGGCATAGGGAAGGGCGTTGCCGAAGCGTTGCCAGAAATCGCCGGTCGACGGCGCGGGTCGGGCGAGCGCCATGCCGGCGGCGAGCATGCCGGGCAGCAGGGCGAGCCGGGTCAGGGTCATGCGGTGCGGTCTGGGGATCATCACGGCGGGTCCAATACGGGAGGAGTCCGGCCCCCCCCAGGCCTGCGTCCCGACCATGCCGCATCGCGATGACCGTTACATGCGTGGCGGCAGGCGGCGTTCAGGCGGCGTTGCGTGCCTACTCCGGGTCTGGGAGTTTGTGCACCAGAACGCTAGTGCCGCGTTAGGAGCCGTTGATCGGATGATCCCTCAGATGACATGTGCCGGATCGTTCCTTTTTTGATCGGAGATTGGTGTGTCGGTGGCGCGGAATGCATACTGATACTGATACTGATGGTGCCCCGAAAATTAACTGAGCTTTGAAGTATGCAGCGTAATTTCCCTATGGAAATACCTAGGAGGAGAGAGGCAGGCCGGGAAAGCGAATTTTTGCAATACGATCTGAGAACGGCGGTGGAAACCATACAATAAGGATGAGGGGTCGCCTTGCCTTACTGGCGAGGGAGTAGTAACCTACTGGTCTGTGAGTAGCTAAAAGCGTACGACTCACGCTAGTTTTTGGGTCATGGGGATGATCTGCGAAGACCCGACACCGTGCGAGATGCGGCTAGGCTAAACGTTGAGCCAGTGAGCTGCAAATAAGGATTAAATCAGGAGCAATTGGATGGGGCGCGCGATGCGTATATCCAGCAGGGGGAGTATATTTTTGTTCCTGGCGATGCTTTGCTCCAGCCTTGATGCGGGGGCACAGAGCATTCCGGATGATTATCAAAAGTTGATTCGCCAGCGCTCTCTCGCCGCCGGACTAGGCTCCGACCTGTTTGGGGACAAGGTGGGCCTATACATGGGCGACCTTGAATTTGTACAAAAGGATGTCCAAATTCCAGGGAACAATTCCTTGCAGGTATCTGTTGCAAGGCGGTTCCAAGTGAATTCCAATAGCTTGATAATATCTAGAGCATTCAAAGATTGGGATTTGGATGTTCCGCATATTCACGGAACATTTGCAATAAATTCGTCTCCAAATAATTATGGATGGGACCCTAGCCGGTGTTCGCGATTCTTTGCGCCATACGGGGTAGGTGCGTCGGACGGAGTGTCCTATCCAAGCGAGTTTCTCTGGTCTGGAAACTACGTTTATTTGCCGGAAACTGGAGATCAGGAGATTTTGGTCAGGTCCTCAGGCCTTGCAGTGCCGGGGCAGGAACAAACTTACCCGCTTTCCACAAAGGATGCGTCCATATTCAGTTGCCTCAGTTCTTTGGCGGCGTCGAGCACAGGAGCGGGCGAAGGATTTCTGATGATTCGTCCAGATGGTACCAGATACCGCTTTGATCACCTGGTGACGCGATATGCCAGTAGCCTGCTTGACAGTTATGGCAAGCCAATAAGGAGAGACGAGATATGGATACTGCCGACATCCATATCCGATCGCTTCGGGAATACCGTTACATACACATGGTCCGGCTGGCAACTGCTAAGCATAGTATCGAGTGACGGGCGGCGCATAGATGTGACTGGGTTGCCTATCACGAGTATCTCCGCGGGGGGGCAGACGTGGCGCTATGAATATTCCAACTCAAGTGCCGCATCGCTGTCCAGAGTGACTCTTCCTGACGGGTCCAGCTGGCAATATGATCTGGCAGACTTGTATGGAGAGCGCTCCGTCACCGGTGCAGCGAATGCATGTAATTCGGCCGGAGCAAATACACAATACAGTGACTCAGGAGGCCGAGTGGGAACTATGCGTCATCCTAGCGGTGCCTTGGGTGAATTCACGGTAGCTGCTGGAAAGCACGGTCGTTCCTGGGTCCCAGCTGAGTGCAAGACCCTGTATGCAGACACCCCGCTTTACGAGGTCCAACCGCAGGTACTTTACAACTTTAGGATTTCGAAGAAGAGAATCGCAGGGCCTGGGTTTCCAGGTAGCGGCGAAACATGGAGTTACAAATACGGCCCGCCAAATCATTGCTGGGCGCCAAGAAGCTTTTACGCATTTCGTGATGCGCCAAATTTTGTATGTAACTCCGAATCTCCTGTGACAAAGGAGGTGTTTGTGACCTCACCGTCATCTTCCGTTACCCGTTACGTGTTTGGAAATAGATACAATTCTAATGAGGGAGTGTTGTTGCGAATGGATAAAGGCTGGAACGGTTCCTCAGCGAATAGCACCGTCGAGTATTCTTATAGGTCTCCCAAAAGCGGCCCCTACCCCGAGCACTTCGGGGCAAGCATTCAACTCCGTGGCGATAGCTATTCGGCGAACGCCAACATGCCGATGGAGACCATGACTGTCTCGGAGCCAGGAGCGAGGTTCGTGTATCGAGTTGACGAATTCGACATTTATGCCCGGCCGAAAGTGGCTGTGAAGTCAAGTGGCGTTCCTTAAGTTAGGCCAATAACCAAAAATTTCGCCACTCTTGAAGTCGAATATGAATAGAAAAAACGAAAAAGCTCGGTGGTTGTCAATTCTTGCCACTTTTTGTTTGGCCCACGTGCCGGGGGCGATGGCGCAGAGCTACACAAAAACTGAAAACATAAATTATTACGACGACTTGTCAAACTGGGTGCTGGGACAAACGTCTTCGATGACGGTAGATAACGTCGTGGTCTCGGAGGTCACCTATAATTCCAAGGCGCAGCCCTCCGCAATACGCAGCTACGGGAAGCTGCAGCAGACTATTTCATATAATCCGGACGGGACCGTGGAGACCGTCAGGGATGGGAACAACAACGCGACATCGTTTAACGCATGGAAGCGGGGTGTACCCCAGTTCGTGATGAACGCTGACGGCACCTCGAAAGCCGCAGTTGTCGACGACAATGGTTGGATACTTTCGGTCAGGGACGAAAATGGCTTTTCGACGAACTATACCTACGATGCGATGGGGCGGCTGGCCTCAACTTCTTACCCCACCGCCGACAACACTGCATGGAACACTTCCATTCAGAATTTCGAGTTGGTGAACGCAGCCGAGTATGACATCGCTGCAGGCCACTGGAGGCAGACGCTAGCCACCGGAAACGCACGAAAGATCACCTATTTCGACGCATTATGGCGTCCTGTGATTACACGCGAATACGACGCGGCGGACGAGTCGGGAACCCAGCGCTTTCAGCGCTTTGATTACGACCACGAAGGACGCTTGACGTTCAGTTCCTATCCTGGTGCGAGCCCTTCGCTCAGCGCAGGTGCGCGGATGACCTATGACGCACTGGGCCGGCCCACGGCTGTATCGCAGGATTCTGAGCTGGGCGTCTTGACGGTCGTAACCGAGTATCTTTCAGGCAACAAGACCAGAACGACCAACGCGCGCGGTCAGCAGACTGTGACCGCCTATCAGTCGTTTGACCAGCCCAGTTATGACAAGCCCGTATCGATTCAGCACCCGGAGGGGACCAATACCGAAATCTCGCGCGACGTATTTGGTAATCCTATGTCGATCGTGCGGCGGAGCGCCGACAGTGCACAGGTACTGACTCGCACTTATTCCTACAACGCCAATCGGGAACTGTGTCGCGTAGTGGAGCCCGAAACCGGCGCTACGTTGACAGGCTACGACGCTGCCGGGAATCTCAAGTGGTCAGCGGCAGGGCTGCCCAGTGATACACCTTGCGAATCCGATGGAAGCAGCAGCACCGTGGCGGCCCGCCGAGTTGATCGATCTTATGATGGGCGTAAACGCATCGTCGCATTGAATTTCCCCGATGGTAACGGCAACGAGCGGTGGGCCTACTGGCCCGATAGTCAAATCAAGCAAATCACCACCGTCAACGAAGGAATTGCTAGTTATAACAGCTATTCCTATAACAAGCGTAGATTGCTGGTGGCTGAGAGCGCGGGGCAGGCAGACGGCGAGTCCTGGGCGATGGGATATTCTTACGACGGGAATGGACATCTTGCAGCGCATCGCTATCCATCGGGCCAGACGATCGAATATTCGCCCAATGCCCTGGGCCAAGTCACGCGGGCCGGGAGTTACGCCGCCAACGTGAGCTATTACCCGAACGGGGCAATCAAGCAGTTCACGTATGGAAACGGCATTGTGCATACGCTGTCCCAGAACGCTCGCCAGTTGCCTGACGTGAGCCAGGATACCTACGCTGGTTTTTCCTTCCTAAACGATGGCTATGACTACGATGGCAACGGCAATGTTGCCGCGATCAGCGACGGAGCTACAGGTCGGGGTCAGAGAGGGAATCGCACGATGGCCTACGATGGCCTGGATCGGCTGAGCTCGACGGTGTCTCCTATGTTTGGCACCGCCAGTTACGGCTACGATGCCCTGGACAACCTGACCCGCGTGGCGGCGCCTGGGCGCGATCATTATTATTGCTACGACCCCTATTGGCATCTGACCAATATAAAAACCAACGGCTGTAGCGGCAGCACGGTGATCGGTCTGGGCTACGACATGCAAGGTAACCTCATCAACAAGAATGGTCAGGGTTTTGCATTCGACTACGGCAACCGTCTGCGGAGCGCCGTCGGAAAGGAGACCTATCGCTATGACGGCCACGGCCGACGTATCCAGGCTCTGCAGAATTCGGGCGCTATCGGCTCGATGTATGATCTGGCTGGAGTATTGCGGTACCAAAAAGACCAACGGCAATCAAAGGCGACAGATTACATCATGCTGGGAGGGAGCCTGGTTGCAGAGGCCGAATGGCTATTTGGGCAGATGCCTCCCGCAAAGGACTATCTGGACTGGACAGCAGTAGGGGGGGCCACCCGTTACGTGGTCGAAGAAAGCGTAGATGGTGTCACGTGGGCCGCGGTGTACGAGGGCAACGAGTTGCACTGGACATCATTGTCTAGACCTACGGGCACGTATTCGTATCGGGTGCTGGCGTGTACGGGAGCCGGCGAATGCACGGCTGCTACAAATGTCACGCATGTCCAGCGACCTGTCAGCAATATTGTTCCGTTGCTTTATCAGTTGCTTCTCAATTGATAAGCGAATGTGCTTGGAAAATGATGCGTATAAGCGGGATGTCCGTTGCGCATGACGATATTTAATGAATGATTGGGGGAAGCAGTGAGATACGTTTTTTTAGTGGGGTTGCAGCTGTTATTTTTTTGCGGTAATGCGTACTGTCTAGAGACAATGGTTGGAAAAGTAAAGCTGATCGAAGCTTCTTACATGCCTAACCGGATTCAGATTCAAATGGACGTTGGTAGCAACGCTTGTCCTGCCGGATCGTGGCTTATATGGGAAAACAGTAATGTTGAGAACAATAAGTCGATATATGCTCTCCTTTTGGCGGCACTCTCATCCGGGAGGAAGATAAGTTTCACTACCGAAGATAATGATAGAACTTGCATGGGAAAGTTTATATACATCTTTGATTGAACAATAAATAATAGGCTGGTGGTCTCCGCGCCCTGATGCTGAAATAAAAACACCCCAAATGGAGGGACCTTTCGCAATCGAACCACAGGCATGAATTTTGTAATAGTTTGCTGTGTATCAACGGGTATCAAAATGAAATTTTTACTTGTGAGTGCTTTTTACATGTTGACGGCGGTTAGTCCGGCTAGTGCAAACGAATGGGTGAAAGATGTCGAGGTCCAGAAAATTGGGACCTACCATTCAGCCACTGACCACTTTGTCTGGTTCACTACTACGCCAATGGAATGCCAAGCGCTAACTGGAGTCATGCATTTTGACGAGGCCCAACCCGGTGGTAAGGCGTTACTTGCCACCTTTATGACCGCCTTAGTCAACAAGCGGAAGCTAGACGTGCAGGCAGACGGGTGCAAAATATTCGAAGTCTACTTGAGATAAGTGGCTTGGCGAGTAATTTTCTAACATCAATTGCGTAATGGATTTTCAGAATTAACGCTTTGGCCGCCAGATAAATACTTCATGCCAGACGAAGATTTGACCCCAAGTCGAAGGATAAAGGCCAATTCCATCCTCAAACAAAACGGTGCAGTAAAAAAGGAATTATTCTTGCAGCTCCGAGTGGCCAAGAAGTAAACGACTTGGAGAGGCTGTATAAGAACGGATTTGGTGGCGGTGCGGTGACTCGAAGTTAATTTGAACAATACGATGGATCATTGAGGCGTCATGCACTCGCTACAGGCCGGGGTAGCTAGCGATGAAGCTTTTTCTGGAGCGATTGTTATGGTACGAGCGCGCCAAGATTATCAGCGAGGAAGCGCATAGCACTCGATTTTGCGGGAGAGGTCATTCCACGTGGTCGCAGCCGAAGGCGTGGTTTTGTCAGCGCATAGAGACGTTGGGTGCTGCACAATCTCGCTGAATTCGCGAGCGGTGTTACCCGGGTCGTTGCGTTGGGCCTGAAGTATCCGGTCTTGCGGTCCATAGGGCCCCCACTCGCCGGGATCGGTGGCCACGAACAGCCCCACGGTCGGGGTCTGCACCGCGCACGACAGGTGCATCACGCCGCAGTCGCCGATGACGCAGGCGTCCAGGGCCGACAGCACGCCGGCCAGCTTGCGCAGGTCGTTGGAGAAATACGCCGGATAGCGGTCGTCGAGCAGCGAGCGGCCGAACGCCGGCACGATCTCGACCAGGTTGTAGTGCGTGTTCAGCTGCTCCAGCGTGTCCAGGAATCCATGCCACCACGGCGTCTCCAGGCGCTTGGCGCCGGTGGCGTTGGCGAACACGCCGATCACGCCGCGGCGGGCCCCGGCGCGCGGACGCTGCGCGAGCACGCGTGCCAGCGCGGCATGGCCCTGCGCCTGCTCCTCGTCGCCGAGCCGCAGGTCGGGCGTGGGATAGGCCGCCGCCTCCGGGTCGCCCAGGGCCTGGCGCAGCAGGAACACCGGCTGCTGGCCCTTGCGCGGCGGCGCCAGCGCGGCCGGCACCGGATGGCTGAGGCGCCCGCTCTTGCGCGGGCCGGAGAAGCCCAGGGTGTGGCGCGCGTTGGCGCGCAGGATCAGCAGGCGACCGGTCTGCGACTGCGGGTCGGTGTCGATCGCCAGGTCGTAGCGGCGCGCGCGCATGGCGCGCCATTGCGCGACCACCGTGAACGGGTGACCGACGCCGTGCGCCGGCAGCCGGAACAGGCGCGCGACATTGGAATAACCGCGATACACCTCGGACGCCACGGCGCTGCGGGTGACGATGTCGATCTCCGCGCCGGGATAGACGCGCTGCAGTTCCTGCAACAGCGGGGTGAGCAGCAGCGTGTTGCCCAGGGTGTGGCTCACGTGGCAGACCAGGATGCGGTGGATGCCGCGGGTCGGCAGCGGTGCCTGGCACTCGCCCACGGGGGCGCCGTACGCCAGCCGCATCAGGCCGCGGGCGAGGCGGCGGCGGACTTCATTGAGGTGCGACGAGACGGTGGAGACGAGGCGAGCCACGGGTGTGCCTGGAATGCGCAGGTGTCCAGGGTACCGCGGAAGCGCTTTGCGAGCAGCCTTCCGGGGCCGGGGCGCCCGGGAACGGCGCTGCGATGGCACGGCCCGGACGGGGCCATGACGGCCGCCGCGGGCGCGGCCGCTCCGCCGTGCGCCGGTCGCGACACCCCCTTCGCCATGGTCCCGGTCCGATCGTGGGCCCGGCGCGCGTGGCGACAGCCAAGGCTGCCGCGCCCGGCGGCCCGCACGGATTCGCGGCGGCCGGTCCATCGCCGGCACCGCCGGCCGGCGCACGGTCCGGCGGGGCGCCCGGCAGGTTGCGGCTTGGGGGCGGCGCCGCTAGTGTCCCCCGGTCTCCACCGCCCAGGTCCGCCGATGTCCGCCCCACGCCCGCTCGCTGCCTCGCTCGCCCTCGGCCTGGCGCTGTCTGCCCCTGCCCATGCCGACGAGGGCATGTGGATGCCCTCGCAGCTGCCCGACCTGGCCGGCACCCTGCGCGAGGCCGGCTTCGAGGGCGACCCGCGGGCGCTGGCCGACGTCACCCGTCCGCCGCTGAGCGCGGTGGTCAAGGTCGGCGGCGCGACCGGTGCCTTCGTGTCCGGCGACGGCCTGCTGCTGACCAACCACCACGTCGCCTTCGGCGTGATCCAGTACAACAGCGGCGCCGGGCAGAACCTGATCGACGACGGCTTCGTCGCCCAGGGGCGCACCGACGAACGCGCGTCCAATCCGGACTTCCGGGTCCTGGTGACGGTGGGCTTCGACCGGGTCACCGACCAGGTGCTGGCCCAGGCCCGCGGCAAGACCGGGCGCGCCTACTTCGATGCGGTGGACGCGGCCAGCAAGCGCCTGGTCGCCGAGTGCGAGCGCGACGGCTCGGTCCGCTGCAGCGTCGCCAACATGTACTACGGCAGCGATTTCTACCGCATCCGCCAGCTGGAGCTGCGCGACGTGCGGCTGGTGTACGCGCCGCCGCGGGCGATCGGCAACTACGGCGACGAGGTCGACAACTTCATGTGGCCGCGCCACAGCGGCGACTTCACCCTGCTGCGCGCCTATGTCGGCAGGGACGGCAAGCCGGCCGACTACAGCCCCGACAACGTGCCGTACCACCCGCCGGCGCACCTGCAGGTCGCCCGCGACGGGCCCCGGGTGGGCGACTACGCGATGCTGGCCGGCTATCCGGGCATCACCTACCGGCACCGCACCGCCGCCGAGTTCGACGAGCAGGTCAACTGGACGCTGCCGCAGCGCGTGGCGACCTTCGACCAGCTGATCGGCGTCATCGAGACCGCGGGCCGCGCCGATGCCGATGCCAGGACGCGCTACGCCTCGCAGCTGCAGTCGCTGAAGAACAACCGCAAGCGCGCCGCCGGCGAGCTGGAGGGCTTGCGGCGCAGCGATGCGGTGCGCCTGCGCGGCGAGGACGAGCGCGGCATGCTCGCCGCCACCCGCGGCCGCGATGCGCGCGACATCGCCGCACTGCAGGCCTCGCTCGCACAGGGTGCGGCGCAGCGCGAGCGCGAACTGCTGCTGACCCTGCTCGGCAGCCAGACCCAGCTGCTGCGCTCGGCGCTGCTGCTGGAGCGGCTGCGCCTGGAATCGCTCAAGCCCGACGCCGAGCGCGAGAGCGGCTACCAGCAGCGCGACCAGGCGCTGATCGAGGGCGTGCTGCGGCAGGTACAGCGCCGCTATGCGCCGGCGGTGGAGAAGGCGTTGCTGACCGCGCTGCTCACCCGCTACCAGCAGCTGCCCGACGCGCAGCGCGTGGCGGAATTCGATGCCGCCTTCGGGCGCACCCCGGCCCAGCTGGCGCAGGCGCTGGATGCGCTGTACGCGCAGACGCGGCTGGGCACCGAGGCCGAGCGGCTGTCGCGCCTGGCCGCCGCGTGCCAGGGCCAGGCGCTCGCGCCGGACCCGCTGCTGGCGCTGGCCGCCCGCCTGGTGCCGGCCCAGCTGCGCCTGGAGGACGAGCGCAAGACCCGCGAGGGCGAGCAGCTGCGGCTGCGGCCGGCGTACATGCATGCGCTGTTCGCCTGGCGCAAGCAGCAGGGACGCGCGGTCTATCCCGACGCCAACGGCACCCTGCGCGTCAGCTACGGCCGGGTGGAGCCGCTGGTGCCGCGCGATGCGGTGGCGCTGGCCCCGGTGACCACGGTGGCCGGCATCGTCGAGAAGAACACCGGGCAGGTGCCGTTCGACGCGCCCAGGCCGCTGCTCGACGCCATCGCCCGGGGCGATTTCGGCAGTACCGCCGATGCCGGGCTCAAGACCCAGCCGGTCAATTTCCTCACCAACCTGGACACCACCGGCGGCAACTCCGGCTCGCCGGTGCTCAACGCGCGCGGCGAGCTGATCGGGCTCAACTTCGACAGCAACTGGGAGTCGGTCAGCGCCAGCTGGTGGTACGACCCGCGCTACAAGCGCGCCATCCACGTCGACCTGCGCTACCTGCGCTGGCTGCTGGCCAAGGTGTATCCGGCGCCGCAGCTGCTGACCGAGATGGGATTGCCGGCGGAGTGAAGCCGCCGCGCGCGCCCTCGAGGCCGACCGCGGTTCAGGAAGGCCGCTGCGTCGCCGGGTGCGCCCACCCGCCTCGCTAGGGCATGCGCCGCGGCACTGCGGCCGGGACCGTTTCGGCCACCGTCGCCGTCGGTGCCGTCGTTGCCGTCGCGTCCAGGCGCGCCACCGCGTCGGCCACCACCGCGTCCACCGGCGGCGCGACGTCGACCGCGATCACGTCCGGCTCGTCCTGCGGCAGCTGCAGGGTGTCGAGCTGGCTATCCAGCAGCGCGGCCGGCATGAAGTGCCCGGCGCGATGGCCCAGCCGCTGCGCGATCACGGCCGGGGCGGCATGCAGGAACACGAAGCGCATCGGCACGCCGCTGGCGCGCAGCTGCTGGCGATGCTCGCGGCGCAGCCCCGAGAACGCGAGCACGCTGCCGCGACCGGCCGCGGCCTCGGCGCGCAGGGCGGTCGCCAGCCGCGCCACCCAGGGCGCGCGCTGCGCGTCAGTGAGCGGAACGCCGCGGGCCATCTGCGCCCGGGCCTCGTCGCTGTGGAAGTCGTCGGCATCCAGGAAGTCGTAGCCGTAGTGCGAGGCCAGCGCCCGCGCGACGGTGGTCTTGCCGCTGCCGGAGACGCCCATCACCACGATGGCGCGGACCGCGGGCGGCGGGGCGGGATCGAGAGGTTTCATCGCCTGCCGTTATACCTGCAATCGATCGGGGGTGATGCGCCCGCACGGCGCCGGGGGGCGGGGAGCGAACCGCCGCCTCCCTTCCCTCGCCAGCTGGGAAGGGGCCCGCAGGGCGGATGGGGGCCAACCCCGCCCGACCCCGCCTGCTCCGCCGCATGGCACGCCAGGTCTGCCACAGCGCAGCCGCCCGCGCGTCGCTGCGGAAGACGCGCGCGGCCCTCGTCCACCCGGCGGGCCCCTTTCCCGGACACGGGAGCAGGGAACGGCGGGCGGGCAGGGCCGCGCCGGCAGGTAAACTGGCCGTTCGTGCGCTACGGGAGGGGGCGTTTGGTCTCGAGCTGGATCCTGCTGCTGGTCTCGGTCGGCTACGCCGCGCTGCTGTTCACCGTGGCCTGGTGGGGCGACCGCCGCCCGCTGTACCCGCACCGGCCGTGGCTGCGGCCGGCGGTCTACAGCCTGGCGCTGGCGGTGTACTGCTCGTCGTGGACCTTCTACGGCGCGGTCGGTACCGCGGTGCGCAACGGCATCGGCTACCTGCCGATCTATCTGGGCCCGCTGCTGATGCTGCTGTTCGGCTGGCGCATCATCGAGCGCCTGGCGCTGATCGCGCGCGCCGAGAACACGGTGTCGATCGCCGACTTCATCTCCTCGCGCTACGGCCGCTCGCGCCGCCTGGCCGCGCTGGTGGCGGTGATCGCGCTGATCGGCATCGTTCCGTACCTGGCGCTGCAGTACAAGGCGGTGGCGATGAGTCTGGAGGTGCTGACCGGCGAGGCCCGCGCCGAGCACGGCTTCTTCGCCGACCCGGCGCTGTACGTGGCCCTGCTCATGGCCCTGTTCGCGGCGTTGTTCGGCACCCGCCAGGCCGACGCCACCGAGCACCACCACGGCATGATGCTGGCGATCGCGCTGGAGTCGGTGATCAAGCTGGTGGCGATGGTGGCGGTGGGGCTGTTCGCCTGGATCTGGCTGGGCGACCACCAGCTGCGCATCGTCGATTCGGCGCGTACGCTGCTCGAGCACACGCCGTCGGTCGGCTTCATCTCGCAGACCCTGCTCAGCTTCCTGGCGATCGTCTGCCTGCCGCGGCAGTTCCACGTGGCGGTGGTGGAGTGCAGCGACATCGGCGACATCCGCCGCGCGCGCTGGCTGTTCGGTGGCTACCTGGTGCTGATCTCGGCGATGGTGGTGCCGATCGCCTCGGCCGGCCGCGCGCTGTTCGGCGGCGCCAGCCCGGTGGCCGACGACGCGATGGTGCTGGCGCTGCCGCTGGCCGAGGGCAATACGGCGCTGGCGCTGGTGGCCTACGTGGGCGGTTTTTCCGCCGCCACCGGCATGGTGATCGTGGCCTCGATCGCGCTGGCGACGATGGTCAGCAACGACCTGGTGATGCCGGTGCTGCTGCGCCGCGGCGGCGGCCGCGCCGCCGCCGCCGACCGCGTGCTGTGGATCCGCCGCGCGGCGATCCTGCTGCTGGCGGTGATCGCCTACGGCTACTACCGCAGCTCCGCCAACGACAGCAGCCTGGCCTCGTACGGGCTGATGGCGTTCGCCGCGGTCGCGCAGTTCGCGCCGGGCGTGATCGGCGGGCTGTACTGGCGCGGCGCCAGCCGCCGCGGCGTGGAGGCCGGCATGCTGCTGGGCTTCGCCACCTGGCTCTACACGCTGATGCTGCCGGTGATGACCCGTGCCGGCTGGCTGGACGCCGGCTGGCTGGTGGACGGCCCGTTCGGGATTTCCTGGCTGCGGCCGCAGCAGCTGTTCGGCATGAGCGGCTGGGACCCGCTGGCGCACGGCACGTTCTGGTCGCTGCTGGTGAACGTGGGCGCGATGATGATCGTGTCCGCGCGCTGGCGCCCCGGCGTGGACGAGCGCCTGCGCGCGGTGCCGTTCCTGGACCCGTACTCGCAGCGCCCGGCGGTGGCCGGCGAGTGGCCCGGCCACGTGCACCTGGCCGACCTGCTGGTGCTGGCCGAGCGCGTGGTCGGCGAGCGCCATGCCCACCGCGCCTTCGTCGAGCACGCCCAGCTGATGGGGCGCGACCTGCAGTCCAACGCCGTCGCCGACCGTGCCTGGGTGCAGTTCACCGAGCGCCTGCTGGCGGCCTCGATCGGCGCGGCCTCGGCGCGGCTGGTGCTGACCAGCCTGCTGCGCGGTTCGGGCATGGAGCTGGGCGAGGTGGTGGCGGTGCTGGACGAGGCCGGCCAGGAGCTGCGCTTCAACCGCGAGATCCTGTCCACCACGCTGGAGAACATCAGCGCCGCGGTCAGCGTGGTCGACCCGGACATGCGCCTGACCGCCTGGAACCGCCGCTACCAGCAGCTGTTCGGCTACCCCGATGGCATGCTCTACGTGGGCCGCCCGGTGGCCGACCTGATCCGCTACAACGCCGAGCGCGGCGAGCTGGGCGACGGCGACGTCGAGGACCAGATCGACCGCCGCATCCGCCACATGCGCGCCGGCTCGCCGCACGTGTTCGAGCGCACCCGCAGCGACGGCAAGGTCATCGAGATGCGTGGCCAGGCGCTGCCGGGCGGCGGCTACGTCACCAGCTACAACGACATCACCGACTACAAGCGCGCCGAACTGGCGCTGCTGGAGGCCAACGAGACCCTGGAGCAGCGCGTGGCCGAGCGCTCGCACGAGGCCGAGGTGGCGCAGCAGTCCAAGACCCGCTTCCTGGCGGCGATCAGCCACGACGTGCTGCAGCCGCTCAATGCCGCGCGCCTGTTCGCCTCGGCGCTGCGCGACAGCCACCACGACAACGAGGAGCAGCGCCACCTGGCCGAGCGCGTCGACGCGTCGCTGCGCGCCGCCGAGGAACTGCTGGACGGCCTGCTCGACGTGTCGCGCCTGGATGCCGGCGGCCTGCGTCCCACGCTCGAGACCTTCGAGGCCAGCGCGCTGATGCAGGAACTGGCCGCGCAGTACGCGCCGGTCGCCGCCGGCCGCGGCCTGCGCCTGCACGTGCACGCGCGCCCGCTGTGGGTGCGCAGTGACCGCCGGCTGCTGCGCCGGGTGATGCAGAACTTCATCGCCAACGCGCTGCGCTACACCCGCCAGGGCCGGATCGTGCTCGGCCTCCGCGGTCGCGGCGACGAGGTCGAGCTGCAGGTGTGGGATACCGGCCCGGGCATCCCCGAGCACCACATGCGGCAGATCTTCGAGGAGTTCCACCGCTACCAGCAGCCGTTCGACTGGGGCGAGCAGGGACTGGGGCTGGGCCTGTCGATCTGCCAGCGCATCTCGCGCCTGCTCGACCACGGCCTGAGCGCGCGCAGCCAGGTCGGCAAGGGCAGCATGTTCTCGATCCTGCTGCCGCGCGTGGCAGCGGTCGCGCGTGCGGTGCCCGCGGCCCCGTCACGCGCGCTCAGCAGCGGCGACTCGCTGGTGGGCCTGCGGGTGCTGTGCGTGGACAACGACCAGGAGATCCTCGACGGCATGCGGGCGCTGCTGGGGCGCTGGCAGGTGGAGGTGATCTCCGCCAGCACCGTGGACCAGGCGCTGGAGCGGATGCAGGCCCGGCCCGACGTGCTGCTGGTGGACTACCACCTGCACGACCGGCTGGACGGGCTGGATACGCTGGAGGCGCTGAACGCGCGCGCGCAGCGCCAGGTGCCCGGCGCGCTGCTCACCGCCGACGGCCGCGACGAGCTCAAGCAGCTGGCGCGCGAGCGCGGCTACCGGTTGCTGACCAAGCCGGTCAAGCCGGCCTCGCTGCGGGCGTTCCTCAGCGCCTTCCACGATCCGTTGCGGGTGCGGGAATCGGGAGCGGGGAGCGGGGAATCGTAGGAGCGTAGCGGGGAACATGGGGGCGGGAACGGGGAAGTCCGGCCGATCGGCATGCGGGCACCCATCCATTCCTGATTCCTGATTTTCCCCATTCCTGCCAGTTACGCCACCCCGTGCAGGTGCTCGTAGAGAATGGTGCTGCCGACGATGATCAGGATCAGGCCGCCGAGCATCTCGGCACGCTTGCCGATCAGCGCACCGAGGGCGCGGCCGAGCATGATGCCGGCGGTGACCATCGCCAGGGTGCACAGGCCGATCACCGTGGCGACCACGCCGATGTGCACGTCCAGGAACGCCAGGCTCACGCCCACCGCCATCGCGTCGATGCTGGTGGCGAAGCCGGTGGTGGCCAGCGCCAGCAGGCCATGGCGGGCGGGCTTGGCGGCCTCGTCCTCGGGCTCGCCGTTGGCGCGCAGGCCGGCGACGATCATGTGCAGGCCCAGCGCGCTGAGCAGGCCGAACGCGATCCAGTGGTCGAAGGTCTCGACATAGCTGGAGGCGGCGCGACCCAGCAGCCAGCCGATCACCGGCGTGATCGCCTCGATGCAGCCGAACACCAGGCCGGCGCGCAGGGCGTCGCGCCAGCGCGGACGCCGCATCGCTGCGCCCTTGCCGATGGCAGCGGCGAACGCGTCGGTCGACATCGCGATGCCGATCAGGAGGATGGAAAGGGGGGACATGGAGTTTCTCAGGTCGGGCGCGGCGGCAACGACATGCGCCCGCGCCCAACCTTCGTTGCGCACGCATGCCGCTGGTCTCGCCAACCGGACTGGCTACCCGCACCACGGCGCACTGGCCGAGCATGTTGATGCGGGCGCTTCCATCGCTGGAAGCAGGCTACTCCCCAAGGGGCGCGCAGTGTAACAGCGGAAAACCCCTTGAAAACCGCTGCGGACGCACGCGAAGGTCGGTCGTATCTTTATAGCCGTGGCTATCAGGACGCGTGCCGGCGCCGCCACGCGGAGGTCCCGGGCACGTGTCCGGGTGCACGCCCGCGCGCCGGCGGTAGCGATCCTGCGGCGTGGCTGGTGCGGGCGTTGCAGGTCCGGTCCGCCGGCGCATGCACCGGCGCTCCGCAGGCGCGCGGCATCGCCCGCCACGCAGGCCCGCACGATGGGCCCGGCTCAGGCCCGCGGCGGGCCGTACATCAGGGCCTGCGAGATCGTGGCGGCCGCCGCGCACACCGCCTCCAGCGCCGCGGACGCGCCGACGATCTCGGGGCGGCGCTCGATGAAGGGCACGGTCAGCGTGTAGGTCGCGCTGCCGTGCTGCAGGATCGGCGCGGTGAGGTCGACCACGCCGACCACCGCCTCGCTGGCCTGCATCGCATGGCCGTCGCGATGGGCACGCTGCGCCGCCTGCACGAACGCGTCGCGGTCGTAGGGCACGGCGCCGGCGTCGAGCAGGTCCAGCCAGCGCGCCTGCACGTCCGGCTGCTGGAACGCGAACAGCACCAGCCCGGAGGTCGAATGCGCCAGCGGGCGGCGATGCCCCGGGCGCACCACCAGGCCGAGGTCGCTGGGCACGTCCATCTGCGCGATCACCACGATCTGGTCCTCCGACGGGGCGACCAGGTGGCAGGGCTGGCAGATCTCGTCGGCCAGCCGCCGCATCACCGGCAGCGCGGCCTCGGTGACGTTCTGCACCTGCGGCTGCTGCATGCCGAGCATGAACAGCCGGTGGGTGAGCACGTAGCCGCCCTCGGCGTCGCGGGTGAGATAGCCGCGCTCCTCCAGCACCTGCAGCATGCGGAAGATTTCCCCGCGCGAGCGGCCGATGCCCTGCGAGATCTCGCCCATGCTCTGCGGCCGCGGGTCGCGGGCCAGCAGTTCGAGGATGTCCAGGCCCTTGTCCAGGGCGGGCGCGCGGTACTTGGCGGGAGGGGGAAGGCTCATCCGTGGCACGGGGGTAGGGAGTCCGGCCCGATAGCGTACAAGCAACCGATGGCCGGCTGGACCGTGCAGATATGAACAAAGATTTTATATTTGCATGAAGTCGCCGGGGCCAGTACGCTCCGGCGACAACCCGCAGCAGCGCAGCAGACCTTGGGAGGGGTGGGCCGCATGCACTACAGCAACGACGCCACGGTCGCGCGCAGCGCCCTGGCACGCACGGCCCTGGTTCCCCTGGTGCTGATCGTCAGCCTGTTCTTCCTCTGGGGCATGGCGAACAACCTCAACGACATCCTGATCAAGCAGTTCAAGAAGGCCTTCGAGCTGACCGACCTGCAGGCCGGGCTGGTCCAGAGCGCGTTCTACCTGGGCTACTTCGTGTTCGCGATGCCGGCGGCGATCTTCATGCGCCGCTACAGCTACAAGGCGGCCGTGGTGCTGGGCCTGCTGCTGTACGCGGCCGGCGCCTTGCTGTTCTACCCGGCGGCGCAGGTGCATGCCTACGGGCTGTTCCTGCTGGCGCTGTTCGTGATCGCCAGCGGCCTGGCGTTCCTGGAGACCACCGCCAACCCGCTGGTCACCGTGCTGGGGCCGGCCGAGGGCGCGGCGCGCCGGCTCAACCTGGCGCAGGCCTTCAACCCGCTGGGGTCGATCAGCGGGGTGCTGATCGGCCAGCATTTCATCTTCTCCGGGGTGGAGCACACCCCGGCGGCGCTGGCGGCGATGGACCCGGCCGCACGCGCGGCCTTCCTCGCCACCGAGTCGGCGGCAGTGCAGGTGCCCTACCTGGTGATCGGCGCGGTGGTGCTGGTGTGGGCGCTGGCGATCGCGCTGGTGCGCTTCCCGGCGACCACGGTGGCGGCGGACGCGCACGCGGCCGCGTCGCCCCCCGGCCGCGCGCGCTTCCGCGACCTGTGGCGGCATCGCCGCTTCGTGTTCGCGGTGGTGGCGCAGTTCTTCTACGTCGGCGCCCAGGTCGGCATCTGGAGCTATCTGATCCGCTACCTGCAGGACGCGGTGCCCGGCACCCCGGAGAAGACCGCGGCCGGCTACCTCACGCTGTCGCTGGTGCTGTTCATGGCCGGCCGCTTCCTCGGCACCGCGCTGCTGCGCTTCGTGGCGCCGGCCCGCCTGCTCGGCGGCTTCGCGCTGGTCAACCTGCTGCTGTGCGCGGTGGCCGCGCTGCTGCCGGGATGGACCGGGCTCTACGCGCTGGTGGCCGCCAGCCTGTTCATGTCGGTGATGTTCCCGACGATCTTCGCGCTCGGGCTGGAAGGGCTGGGCGACGACGAACGCAAGCTCGGCGCGTCGCTGCTGGTGATGGCCATCATCGGCGGCGCGCTGCTGACCGCGCTGATGGGCGCGGTCTCCGACCACGCCGGCATCCACTGGGCGATGGCGGTGCCGGGGCTGTGCTTCGCGGTCATCCTGGCGTTCGCGCTGCGCGCGGCCCCCCCGCTGCGGAGCTGAGCGATGCAGACCCTGTGCCACGTGCTGGACCTGCACGACGACCCCGCGCTGATCGCCGAGTACGAGCGCTGGCACCGGCCGGACACGATCTGGCCGGAGGTGGTGGCCTCGCTGCGCGCGGCCGGCATCCACGAGCTGGAGATCTTCCGCAGCGGCGACCGCCTGGTGATGCTGATGCAGGTCGCCGACGACTACGATCCCGCGGCCAAGGCCGCGGCCGATGCCGCCGATCCGCGGATACAGGCGTGGGAAGCGTTGATGTGGCGCTTCCAGAAGCCGCTGCCGGGCGCGGCGCCCGGCGAGAAGTGGCGCGCGGCCACGCGGCTGTTCGCGCTCGGCGCGTCACCGGCGGCCGGAACGCGCTGAACGCCGCGCGTTGCGGCGGGCGTCAGGCGCCGGCCGCGGCCCGGTCCGCCACCCAGAAACGGCCGTCCGGATAGCGGAACTCGGCGATCGCGTCGGGCACCATCTCGGCGGAGAAGCCGGGTGCGGCGGGCGCGAGATAGCGGCCATGCGCGATCCGCACCGGGTCGACGAAGTGCTGGTGCAGGTGGTCGACGAACTCGATGGCGCGGTCCTCCATGCGGCCGGTGATCGCGACGAAGTCGGCCATCGCCAGGTGCTGCACCAGTTCGCACAGGCCCACGCCGCCGGCATGCGGGAACACGCGCACGCCGAAGCGGGCGGCCAGCAGCAGGATGGCCAAGTTCTCGTTGACCCCGCCCACGCGCGCGGCGTCGATCTGGATCAGGTCCACCGCGCCGGCCTGCAGCAGCTGCTTGAACATCACCCGGTTGTGGGTGTGCTCGCCGGTGGACACCGGCACCGGCGCGATGCCGCGGCGGATCGCGGCATGGCCGAGCACATCGTCCGGGCTGGTCGGCTCCTCGATCCAGGCGATGTCGAACTCGGCCAGCTGGCGCATCCAGGCGATCGCCGGGCCCACGTCCCAGCGCTGGTTGGCGTCCACCGCCAACGCGATGTCCGGGCCGATCGCCGCGCGCGCCAGGCGGCAGCGGCGCACGTCGTCCTGCACGTCGGCGCCGACCTTGAGCTTGATCGTGCGGAAGCCGTCGGCCACCGCCTCGCGCGCCAGCCGTACCAGCTTCTCGTCGGAGTAACCCAGCCAGCCGGGCGAGGTGGTGTAGGCGGGGTAGCCCTGGGCGAGCAGCGCGTCGATGCGCTCGGCCTTGTGCGGCGCGGCGGCCTGCAGCAGCGCCAGCGCCTGCTCGCGGGTGAGCGCGTCGCTGAGATAGCGGAAATCGATCGTGTCGACCAGCTGCTTGGGCGTGAGCCCGGCGATGAAGCGCCACAGCGGCAGGCCGGCCCGGCGCGCGGCCAGGTCCCAGGCGGCGTTGATCACCGCGCCGATGGCCATGTGCATCACGCCCTTCTCCGGGCCGAGCCAGCGCAGCTGCGAGTCGTCGGTGAGGCGGCGCGCGAAGCCGCCCAGGTCGGCGACCACGTCTTCCACGCGCAGCCCGATCACGTGCTCGGCCAGCGCGGCGACCGCTGCGGCCTGCACGTCGTTGCCGCGGCCGATGGTGAACACCAGGCCGTGTCCGGCCAGGCCGTCGGCGGCGTCGGTGCGCAGCACCAGGTAGGCCGCCGAATAGTC
Source organism: Lysobacteraceae bacterium USHLN149 (assembly GCA_037145635.1). Taxonomy (GTDB): domain Bacteria; phylum Pseudomonadota; class Gammaproteobacteria; order Xanthomonadales; family Xanthomonadaceae; genus JAATFS01. Next base: position 171,073 of record JBBCXB010000006.1, on the reverse strand, counting down.
CGGGTCGGGGTTCATCGCGTCCGAGCCGTCGAGCTCGCGCGAGGTGGGGAAGCGGACGTCGTGGGTGTCGAGGGCGACGATGGTGCTCATGGAAGTCCTGGCGGTAGGGAAGGAGGGAGCGGGCTAGGCCGCGTCGCGCGGGTGCGCGACCACGCGCTGGCGCTGGCGGCCCAGGCTCTCGATCCCGAGCTCGACGACGTCGCCGGGCTTGAGGTAGACCGGCGGCTTCTGGCCCAGGCCCACGCCGGGCGGGGTGCCGGTGCTGATCACGTCGCCGGGCATCAGCGTCATGTAGCGGCTGATGTGGCTGACCAGCTCGGCCACGCCGAACACCATCGTGCGGGTGCTGCCGTCCTGGTAGCGGTGGCCGTTGACCTCCAGCCACATCGACAGCGCCTGCGGGTCGGCGACCTCGTCGCGGGTGACCAGCCACGGGCCGATCGGGCCGAAGGTGTCGCAGCCCTTGCCCTTCATCCACTGGCCGCCGTGCTCGAGCTGGAACTCGCGCTCGGACAGGTCGTTGACCACGGCGTAGCCGGCCACGTGCCGCATCGCCTCGGCCACCGTCACGTCGCGCGCGACGTCGCCGATCACCACGCCCAGCTCCACCTCCCAGTCGGTCTTGACCGAACCGCGCGGGATCACCACGTCGTCGTCCGGGCCGCTGACCGCGGTGGTGGCCTTCATGAACAGGATCGGCATCTCCGGCACCGCGGCGCCGGTCTCGGCGGCATGGTCGGCATAGTTGAGGCCGACGCAGATGAACTTGCCGATGCGCCCGACCGCCGCGCCGTGGCGCACCGGGCCGTCCACGCGCGGCAGCGAGGCCGCGTCGAGCGCGCGCAGCCGCGCCAGGCCGGCGTCGGTCAGGTGCTCGCCGGCGATGTCGTCGATCACCCCGGACAGGTCGCGGAGGCGGCCGTCGCCGTCGATCAGGCCGGGGCGTTCCCGGCCGGGTTCGCCGAAGCGGACGAGTTTCATGCGGTGCTCCTTTGCGGATGGAGGATCAGTTGGACCAGCCGCCGTCGATGACGTGGGTCTGGCCGGTGGTGAAGGAGGCCTCGTCTGACGCCAGGTAGACCACCAGCTGCGCGATCTCGCGCGGGTCGCCGAGGCGCCCCATCGGCTGGCGGTCGGTGAAGCTCTTCCAGACGGCCTGTTCGTCGCCGCCCAGCGCCTGCACGCGCTGCGCCAGCGACGGCGTGCGGATGGTGCCGGGACAGATCGCGTTGCAGCGGATGCCCTGGGCCACGTGGTCGGCGGCGATGGCCTTGGTCAGCCCGATCACCGCGGCCTTGGTCACGCCGTAGGCGAAGCGGTTGGGCACGCCCTTGATGCTGGAGGCCACCGAGGACATGTTGACGATGCTGCCGCCGCCCTGCTGCAGCATGCCCGGCAGCACCGCGCGGCAGGTGTGGTACATCGCGTCGACGTTGATCGCGAACGAGCGCCGCCACGCGGCTTCGTCGCAGTCGAGGATGCTGCCCGGGTGCACGTAGCCGGCGCAGTTGAACAGCACGTCGAACGGGCCGTGCGCGGCCACCAGCGCGGCGATGGCCGCGGCGTCGGTGACGTCCAGCACGTGCGGGACGATCGCCTCGGACTCGGCCGCCAGTGCCGCCAGCGCGGCCGGGTCGATGTCGGTGGCCAGCACCTGCGCGCCGGCGCGCGCGCAGGCCAGCGCGCTCTCGCGGCCGATGCCGGCACCGGCGGCGGTGATCAGGCAGCGCTTGCCGTGCAGGCGGCCGCTCATCGGGCACCTCGGAAACGGGACGTGGGGGTCATGGCGGGGCTCCGTGGGTCGGGTCGGCCTGCGCGGGCAGGCGGTAGAAATCGATGGCGGTGGCGGCGAACACCGCGGCCTCGGCCGTGGCGTCCTGCGCCCGTACCAGCGCGGTGGCCAGCGCCAGCCATTCGCCGTAGGCGTGGCGCGCGGTCAGCACCGGCCAGTCGCTGCCCCACATCAGCCGCTGCGGGCCGAAGCAGGCGAACAGCTGTGCGACGTAGGGCGCCAGCGCGTCGGCACCGGCGCCGGGGCCGGCCTCGCTGAGCAGCCCGGACAGCTTGCAGTGCACGCCGGGATGGGCGGCCAGCGCGGCGAGCCCGTCGGCCCAGGCCGCGAAGCCGTCGCCGGCGATGTCGGGCTTGCCGGCATGGTCGATCACCACCCGCAGCGCCGGATGGCGGCGCAGCCGGGCCTGCAGCGCCGGGAAGTGCCGCGGGCGCACCAGTGCGTCGAACGCCAGGTCGTGCGCGATCAGCGCCTCGAACGCGGCGTCCAGTTCGGGATGCGCCAGCCAGCCCGGGTCGGCGATGTCCTGCACCATCGGCCGCAGGCCCTGCAGCCGTCCGGCACCGTCGCGGTGCAGGGCGGCGATGCGCGCGCCGGCGTCGGCCGCCTCGAAGTCGGTCCAGCCCACCACCGCGGCGATGCGCGGCTCGGCCCGGGCCAGCGCGAACAGGTAGCGGGTCTCGGCCTCGGTCGGCGCCGCCTGCACCGCCACCGCCGCGCCGATGTCACGGGCAGCCAAGGTCGCGGCGATGTCGGCCGGCGCAAAATCGCGGTACAGCGGGCCGGCGGCCGGCGTCAGCCAGTGGTAGTCGCCGCGCGCCAGGTGCCAGAAGTGCAGGTGGGCATCGACCCGGCTCACGGCGTGGGCAGCCCGGGGTCGAGCAGGCCTTCGGCACGCAGCGCCTGCCACAGGGCGGCGGGCAACGGGGCGTGCAGGCGGGCGACGGCGCTGGCGGCCTCGTCGGCCGAGCGCATGCCGGCCACCACCGTGGCCACCGCCGGGTGCGCCAGCGGGAACTGCACCGCGGCGGCGCCGATGTCCACGCCGCAGGCGGCGCAGGCCGCGTACAGGCGGCGGGCATGGTGCAGGGTCGCGGGATCGACCGGGGCGTAGTTGTAGGTCGCGCCCGGACCGCGCGCATCGCCGAGCAGCCCCGAGCTGTAGGGGCCGGCCGCCAGGATCGCCACGTCGCGCTGCTGCGCCTGGTCCAGCAGCGTGCGGGCGCCGTGCTGTTCCAGCAGGGTGTAGCGGCCGGCCAGCATCACGCAGTCGATCGGGAATCGCGGCAGCACCTCCAGCGCGACGTCCTGTTCGTTGACGCCCAGCCCGATCGCCCCGCAGGCGCCGGCGGCCTTCAGCTCCGCCATCGCCGGCAGGGCCTCGTCCAGGGCCTGGCGCAGCACCTGGGCATGGGCCTCGCCATGGGTCAGCGCGCCGATGTCGTGCAGCAGCAGCACGTCGATGTAGTCGGTGCGCAGGCGCTCCAGGCTGGCGGCGAACGCGCGGCGCACGCCGTCGGCGCTGTAGTCGAACGCGGCGCGGCGGCCGGCCACGTCGAAGCCGTCGCGCCCGGCAGCGGCCTGCGGGTCGTCGTGGATGCAGCGGCCGACCTTGGTCGACAGCGTGTAGGCGGCGCGCGGCACGCCGGCCAGGCCGGTGCCCAGACGCGTCTCGCTCAGCCCGTAGCCGTAGTACGGCGCGGTGTCGAAGTGGCGGACGCCGGCCTCGAACGCGCCCGCCACCGCGGCCCGCGCCTGGTCCTCGTCGACGGCGGTGTAGAGGTTGCCGATCGGCGCCGCGCCGAAGCCCAGCGCCGACAGCCGCACCGCGGTCGTGCCCAGGCGTCGTACGGTCGCGCTCACGCGCCGCGCTCCAGCGAGCGGGCGCAAGGCAGGGCGGGCACGGGAGCGGGAACGCTGGAGCGGGGCATCGCGGGGTCCGGCAGCCAGTTCGGGCGGGGTTTGTTCGTATATGAATATGTCAATCATTAATGAACATGGCACGCTGCGGCGCAGCATTGGGCGGGAATGGGGAATGGGGAATGGGAGCAGGACTCGGGACTCGGGATTGGGGAATGGGGATTCGGAAAAGCGGAAAGCGGGAAGGGTGGGACGAAGCCGAGTGCAGGTGTCGGGTGTCGGGAAGCGGGCCGGGCTGGCTGGGCGGCGGGAGCGGGGCTCGAGACGGCGGCGGGCCGGCGGTGACGGCGAGGGCAATGTCGAGGGCACTGGCCCGGGCAACAGCAACAGCAAGAAGAGCAACAGCAACAACAGCAACGACAGCAACAGCAACGACAGCAACAGCAACAACAACAACGGCAACGGCAGGCATCCGCCCGTATGCCTGCGGCGATGTCGCCTTGACGTCGCCAGGTTCCCCTACCGCTGTCGGGGACGCTGCCCGAGACCTGGAAGCGCCCTCCGGCCTGCGTCGCAGACGGCAGTTTGCGCCGGTGGCTGCGCCGCGGCGCCCTTGCGCGGCTGCAGGCTCGCCTCGGGATCCCGCCGCGCCCGGGTGGGTTCGCGCGTCGATGCCGTAAGCTGCCGGCCCCTGCCGCCCTGCCGCCCTGTCGGAGTTCCGATGTCGTCCCGCATCTCCCTGCTGATCGCCGCCGCTGTCGGCCTGCTGCTGCCGCTGCTGCCGGCGTCCGCCGCCGTGCCCGAGCAAGCGGGGAGCGCGGCCGGAGATCGCAGCTGTACAGCCGATCCCTACAGCTGCCCCGCGTGGATGCCGTCGCAGTCCGAGATGCGCAGCGTCCTGGCCGCCTACTTCTGCGAGGCGGTCGGGCGCGGCCTCCTGCGCCCGGGGGTGAGCCGTGTCGTGCATGCGGAGACCTCGCAGGTCACCTGCGCCGCGCTCGGTCCCGGGCCGGGCGACAACTTCGTCTGCGGGGGCGAGATGCGTTTCATCGGGGCCGACGGCCGCATCGATGCGGCCGAGTTCAGCCCGACGATGCACCGCCAGGACGATGGACGCTACGCCCTTTACGAGGGGGACGACGAGCACGGCGACCCGCGTTGGCATGTCCCGCTCCCGCAGGGCGCGTCGAAGGCCTGTGCGGGGCTCACCGCGCCCTGAGCGCGGCAGCGGAGGATCCGGCCAAGGCCGGCGGCGGGCGCCGCGTGCCGTCGTTGCCGGCCGCCGCGACGGCCGTTGCGGCCCGGGGCCGCGCCCGGCTATGGTCGCTGCCTTCGCTCTGCCGAGCCCGCGGACCGCACGCATGACCCTCCTCGACGATCCCGCGATCCCCACGGTCGCCGCGCTGCTGCAGGCCCTGGAAGCCGGCGACGGCGCCACCCTGGAGCGCGGCGCGCGCCGCTACCTGGCGCGCAGGCCCGACGACCTGCAGGTGACCAGCCTGCTGGCCGCCGGCCTGCAGCTGCAGGGGCGCGCGCTGCAGGCGGCCGAGGTCCACCGGGCGCTGGCCGGCCGCCAGCCGCAGGAGCCGGCGCACTGGAACAACCTGGGCACGGCGCTGCGCGAGGCGCGCCAGCTGGCGGCGGCGCGCGAGGCCTACCTGCGCGCGCGCGCGCTGGCGCCCGCCGACGCCCTGCTGCACCACAACCTCGGGTTGCTGGCGATGGACCTGGGCGACTATGCCGCCGCGCGCGAGCACCTGCTCGACGCACACGCCGCCGACCCGCAGGCGCCGGTGCTGCGGGTGCACGCGGCGCTGGCCTGCCATGAATGCGGCGATTTCCAGCGCGTGGAACAGCTGGTCGCGCCGTGGCAGGCCTGGACGCGGCTCGACGACGAGACCCTGATGGACCTGGCCTGGCTGCTGGCGCAGTCCGGCGGCACCGATGCCGCCGTCGAGCTGCTGCGCGGCTGTGCCGCGCGCCTGCCGCAGCCCGAGCGCGCCTGGTCGCGGCTGGTGCTGGTGCTGGAGCGCGCCAACCGCCTCGACGAGGCACGCGCGGCGGTCGCGCAGCTGCCGCCGGCCGAGGCGATCGTCGAGGCCGACGCACGCCACGACGCGATCAACGCACGTGCGGTGATGGCCATGCGCGACGGCCGCTGGCAGCAGGCCTACGACGATCTCAAGGGCCTGCTGGCGGGCAGCGTCGACCCGGCCAAGCAGAGCAACCTGGACTTCGCGTTCGCGCGGGTCTGCGACCGCCTCGGCCACCGCGACGAGGCGATGGCCGCCTGCGCCCGGGCGCACGCCGCGCAGGTCGGCAGCGTCGCCGCGCTGGTGCCGGAGCTGCTGGCGCCCGGGGCGCCGGCGTTGCCGGTGGCCGGCGCGCGCTGGACGCCGGCACGGCTGGCCGCGGCACGCCCGGTGGCGGCGCCGGCCGCCGACCAATCGCCGGTGTTCGTGGTCGGCTTCCCGCGCTCGGGCACCACCCTGCTCGAGCAGATGCTCGATGCCCATCCGGCCCTGTGCGCGATGGACGAGCGGCCGTTCCTGCAGGGCCTGGCCGAACGCCTGGAACGTGACGGACATGCCTGGCCCGACGGCCTGGGCGAACTCGACGACGCCGCCTGCGATGCGCTGCGCCAAGCCTACTGGCGCGGCGTGCACGGCGTGGTGCGCCCGGCGCCGGGGCAGCGCCTGGTCGACAAGAACCCGCTCAACCTGCTGCGCCTGCCCCTGATCCACCGGCTGTTCCCGGCCTCGCCGGTGGTGCTGGCGCTGCGCCATCCCTGCGACGTGCTGCTGAGCTGCTACCTGCAGGCATTCCGCTCGCCGGCGTTCGCGGTGCTGTGCTCCAGCCTGGAGCAGCTGGCGCGCGGCTATGCCGAGGCGATGGAGCACTGGCTCTACCATGAGGCGCTGCTGCAGCCGCGGGTACTGGCGGTGCGCTACGAAGACCTGGTGGACGACCCGGTCGGCCAGGTGGCGAGGCTGGGCGCGTTCCTGGAGCTGGAGGCGCCGGAGCGCCTGCTCGACTTCCAGGGCCATGCGCGCGCCAAGGGCTTCATCAGCACGCCCAGCTACGCGCAGGTGGTCGAGGGCATCAACCGCAAGGGCCTGGACCGCTGGCGTCCGTACCAGGGCCGCTTCGCCCCGGTGCTGCCGCTGCTGCAGCCCTATCTCGCGCGTTGGCACTACCCGGCCTGACCTCGCCCGCGTATTCAGGTGCCACCGGCTTGCATGTCGGCCGCAGCCACGCGGTGCCGCCCCTGCGGCGCAAACCCAGCCGGATCGTGCCGAAGCGGGCATTTGTGCCTGGTTCGTGTCCTCGTGTGTCATGCAGTGACACACGCCATCACACGATTTCAATGAATTTTTAATAGAAATTTGACCCAAGCGGGTCGTGGTCCGGCATCAGCGGGCAGCAGCGTCTTCGCGACATCAACGATCGACAGGAGGCGGTGACCGGCCATGGCCGGACGCGCCTGTCTGCATTCGGGTAGGACCATTACTCACCATCGAGAGGCAGTTGTAATGTCCGCAACAAAGACCACACTCGCTCATGCCATCCGTCTGGCGCTGCCGCTGGGCGCCGCGCTGCTGCCCCTGGCCGCGCAGGCACAGGACGCCGCCGCTTCCACCGACGGGGCGGTGAACCTCGACCAGGTCACCGTCACCGGCTCGCTGGTTCGCCGCGTCGACACCGAGACCGCCAGCCCGGTGGCCGTGGTCGACCGCCAGCAGATCCAGCAGAGCGGCAAGCAGACCCTCGGCGACCTGCTGCAGTCGCTGCCCGGCATCGCCGGCGCGGCCACCAACCCGGCCGTCAACAACGGCGGCGGCGACGGCGCCTCCACCATTTCGCTGCGCGGCCTGGGCGATCAGCGCACGCTGCTGCTGATCGACGGCCGCCGCATCCTCAACAACGACGTCAACTCGATCCCGGCCAACATGATCGAGCGCGTCGAGGTGCTGAAGGTCGGCGCGTCGGCGGTGTACGGCTCCGACGCGATCGGCGGCGTGGTCAACTTCATCCTGCGCAAGAACTTCGAGGGCGGTGAAGTCAGCGCCAACTACGGCCAGACCAGCCGCGGCGACGGCGCGCGCCATGGCGGCTCCTTCACCTTCGGCAAGACCTGGGACCGCGGCAACCTGGTGCTCGGCCTGGACTACAACAAGCAGAGCGAGGTGTCCTCGGCCAACCGCGAGTACTCCAAGTACGCGATGTACCTGTCCAGCGGCAGCGTCTACAAGGGTGGTTCCAGCCGCACCCCGAGCGGCTACTACAAGGTGCCGGCGGCCACGCTCGCGGCCAACGGCTGTTCCGCCGGCGGCGCGCTGACCTCCAACGGCAGCGGCGGCTACAAGTGCTACAGCTCGGCCTCCGACGCCTACAACTACCAGGCGCAGAACCTGCTGCTGACGCCGCAGGAACGCGTCAACGGCTTCGTGCTCGGCAGCTTCAACGTCACCGACAACGTGCAGGCCTACGTCAACGCCTACCACAACCACACGATGTCGCACTTCGCGATCGCGCCGCTGCCGTTCGATGCGCAGAGCGACGGCATCACCATCGCCGCCGACAACCCGTACAACCCGTTCGGCGTGGAGTTCGGCCCCAACGGCTACGAGTACCGCACCCGCTTCACCAGCCTGGGCCAGCGCGAAGGCTTCTACGACACCACCACCGACCAGGACATCTTCGGCCTGAAGGGCACCTTCGGCGACAGCAGCTGGGCCTGGGACGTCAACTACAACTACGGCCACTACAAGCAGAACAACTGGTCGCACGGCTACGTCGACTACTCGGCGCTGCAGGACGCCATCACCGCCGGCGAGGTCAACATCTTCGACCAGGACGCGGCCGCGTCCTGGCTCAACAGCCACGAGTCGATCCCGCGCTACACCACCACCACGATCAAGCGGCAGTGGGAAGCCAGTGCCAACGGCAGCCTGTGGGACCTGCCGGCCGGCGCCGCGCAGCTGGCGGTCGGCGCGCTGTACCGCAAGGAGACCCTGAACTACACCGTCTCCAGCAACGCGGTGATGCAGGACGACCTGACCTGCGCGATCTCCTCGGAAGCCTGCTCCTCGCCGATGAGCGGCGCGTTCGACGTCAAGGAAGCCTACCTGCAGCTCTACCTGCCGCTGCTCGAGCAGTCCTCGCCGATCGGCAGCCTGGGCCTGACCCTGAGCGACCGCGTATCCGATTACAGCAGCGTGGACAGCAGCAACAACAGCGGCTCGTTCCAGCTGGAGTGGCGCCCGGTGCAGGACCTGCTGGTGCGCGGCACCGTGGCCCAGGTCTTCCGTGCGCCCACGCTCACCGACCTGTACGCGGGCCCGGGCGCCAACAGCCCCACCTTCACCGACCCCTGCATCGGCTACTCGGGCTCCGGCCACGAGGCCGCCTGCGCCGGCGTGCCGGCCGGCTGGGAGGGCTCGGGCCTGTCGCAGACCGATGCCATCACGTCCGGTTCGCGCTATGCCGGCTACGACCTCAAGCCGGAAAAGGGCACCTCGTACGACTACGGCATCGTCTACAGCCCCGAGTACGTGCACGGGCTGTCGGTGAACGTGGACTTCTGGAAGGTCAAGCTCGACGACCTGATCCAGGAGATCTCCGCGCAGACCGTGGCCAACCTCTGCTACAACGACGACAGCAGCCCGTACTGCAGCTACATCCACCGCTATGCCGCGGGCACGGTCAGCGCCGGCAACATCGACTACATCGAGACCCCGGTGGTCAACATCGGCAAGCTCGACACCCAGGGCATCGACTTCGGGTTGAACTACGCGCTGCCGACCACGCAGTGGGGCCGCTTCAACTTCGCCCTGGACAGCACCTACCTGCAGCGCTACGACATCGACACCGGCGACTCGGTGGTGCACATGGCCGGCAAGTACAACTCGTCCTACGGCAACTACTCGCGCTGGCGTGCGCGTGGCCAGCTCGGCTGGAAGGCCGGCCCGTGGGATGCGACCTGGACCTCGCGCTGGATCGGCAAGGTGCAGGTGGGCAGCAGCGACCTCGAGGACAACATGTCCGCCGACGGCGCCGACAAGGGCGTGGTGCTGAACTACGGCAGCTACATGTACCACTCGTTCCAGGTCGGCTACGACATGAGCGGGGCCAACCTGCGCCTGGAGCTGGGCGTGGACAACCTCACCGACAAGCAGCCGCCGCTGCTGTACCAGAACAACGTGCTCAACGCCAACACCGACGTCAACACCTACGACACCATCGGTCGTTACTACTGGATGCGCGCGACCTACAAGTTCTGAGGCCGGAAGCGTGCCGCCCCGCAGGGGGCGGCGCCCACCGACGCGGCGTCCATCCTCCGATGGGCGCCGCGTTTTTTTTTAAGGCATGACCGGGAGTGCGCATGCACGCAAACGAGACACGGCTGCGGGCGCTGTGGCAGGGCCTGGAGCGCGGCCAGGAGGCGGCGGTGCGGCAACAGGCGCGGGCCTGGCGCGCCAGCGGCACCGCGCCGCCGGCGCTGGACCTGCTGCTGGCCGCGCTGGCGCTGGCCGAGGCCCGTCCGGGCGAGGCCGCCGCCCTGTACGGCGGGCTGGCCGGAGGCGAATGGGACGCACCGGCCCGCGTCGGCCGGGCCACCGCGCTGTCGCGCCTGGGCGACGCCGCCGGCGCCGAGCAGGTGCTGGCCGAGCTGGTGGCGCGGTCGCCCGGCCAGTTCCTGGCGCAGCTGCACTGGGCCGAGCTGCTGGAGGCGCGCGGCGAGCACGCGGCGGCGGCGGCGCGGTACTACGCCGCGGTGGTACAGGCGCAGCGGCAGGGGCGCTGGCTCGACGCGGCGACCACCGCGCCGGGCCTGCGCGCACGGGTGACCCATGCCATGGCGAGGATCGAGGAGGGCCGCCGCACGCTGTTCCTGGAGCTGCTGGCGCCGCTGCGGCAGCGGCATGGCCGCGATGCGCTGGCGCGGGTGGAGCGCGGGCTGATGATCTATCTCGGCGAGCTGCCGGCGCAGTACGCCACGCCGCAGCAGCGGCCGACCTTCTTCTACGTGCCCGGGGTGCCGGCCGCGCCGTATCCGTCGCGAACGTTGTTCCCGTGGCTGGAGCAGCTGGAGCAGGCCACCGACGGCATCCGCGAGGAGATGCAGGCCACGCGCGCGCGCGCCGAGGCCTACGCCCCGTTCCTGGGCGCGGCGGCCGAGGCGTTGCCGCCGGGCCTGATCGCCGGCGACGGCACGCGCCCGGCCTGGGACGCGTACTTCTTCTACCGCCACGGCGTGCGCGACGAAAGCCATGCGCGCGAGTGCCCGCTGACCGCCGCGGCGCTGGAGCGCACGCCGCTGGTCAGGATCCGCGAGCACGCCCCGGAGATCTGCTTCTCGGTGCTCGCGCCCGGTACCCACATCCTGCCCCACCGCGGCGTCACCAACACCCGCCTGACCGTGCACCTGCCGCTGGTGGTGCCCGGCCAGTGCGCGCTGCGCGCCGGCGGCGAGCTGCACGAATGGCAGGAAGGGCGTGTGCTGGTGTTCGACGACAGCTTCGAGCACGAGGCCTGGAACCGCAGCACCGAAAGCCGCACCATCCTGCTGATGGACACCTGGAACCCGCACCTGGACCTCCCCGAGCGCGAGGCGATCGAGCACCTGGTGGCCGGCATCGGCGACTTCAACCGCGCGGTCGCGCTTCCATGAGCGCAGCCGCCGCGCGACCGCGCCCCGACCTGGAGAACCCACGATGAGCGTGCTGGACCTGCGGCACTACGTCCGCTTCTACGACGGGGCCTTGCCGGCGGCGTTCTGCGCGCAGCTGGTGGCGAGCTTCGAGCAGTCCGGCGAGCGCCTGCGTGCCAATGGCGCCGGCCACCGCCCCGGGCTGGACGACAGCGCCTGGAGCGAACTGAACGTCTCCGCGCTCGCCGATCCCGCGTTCAAGGGCTATTTCGTCGAGCAGGTGCGCGCCGGGCTGGCGCGCTACAACCAGGACCTGGGCCTGTCCAGCCCGGTACCGTGGCGTCCGCGCCTGGCCGACCTGCGCATCAAGCGCTACCGCGCCGCCGCCGGCGAGCGCTTCCAGCCGCATTTCGACGCCGCCGACGCCGAGACCGGCCGCTACCTGGTGTTCCTGTGGTACCTCAACGACGTCGCCGAGGGCGGGCAGACCCGCTTCGTCGACCTGGACCTGGACGTGGTGCCGCGCACCGGCCGGCTGCTGATGTTCCCGCCCTACTGGATGTACCAGCATGCCGCGCTGCCGCCGCGCAGCGGCGACAAGTACATCCTTTCCACCTACCTGGAATTCACCGCCAAGCCGGCGCCTGCACCGGACTGAGGCCCGGCGCCGCGGCCCCGGCGCGAAGACCCGCCGGAGCGGCCGCCGCCGGGCCCGGTGCTCAGAGCGGGGTCAGCAGCGGCTGGCCGGCGAGGAAGCGCCGCGCGTTCTCGCAGAAGTGCTGTTCGGAACAGGCCACCGCCTCCGGCGACCAGCCGCCCAGGTGCGGCGAGATCACCAGCGTGTCGTAGCCGATCAGCTCGGCAGGCGGCTCGGGCTCGCCTTCGTACACGTCGAGGGCGGCCCCGGCGATCTGTGCGCTGCCGAGCGCGCGCGCCAGCGCCGCGCTGTCGACCACGCTGCCGCGCGAGACATTGACCACGAAGCCCTGCGGCCCCAGCGCGGCGAGCACCGCCGCATCGACCAGGTGCCGGGTCGCCGCCCCGCCGGGCACCGCGACCACCAGATAGTCGGCCCAGGCGGCCAGTGCCCGGGCATCGTCGAAGCGCCGGTAGCCGAGGTCCGGGCGTGCGCTGCGCGCGCAATAGCCCAGCGCCATGTCGAAGCCGGCGGCGCGGCGCGCCACGGCCTGGCCGATGGCGCCGAGGCCGAGCAGGCCCATGCGCTTGCCGGAGACGTTGGCCGGCATCTCCAGCGCGGCGCGCCACACCCCCTGCCGGCACAGCCGGTCGTAGGGCACGACGCGCCGCACCGCCGCCAGCAGCAGCGCCATCGCGTGGTCGGCCACGCAGGCGGCATTGGTCCCGGCGCCGTTGCCGACCGCAATGCCGCGCGCATGCGCGTAGGCGACATCGATGTTCTCGAAGCCCACCCCCAGGGCGCAGACCAGGGCCAGCTGCGGCAGCGCCTCCATCTGCGCGGCGCTCAGGCCGGTGGCGCCGTTGCTGAGCACCAGGCGGATGTCGCCGGCGCGCTCGCGCAGCGCCGCGTCGCGGGCCGCGGCGTCGGGGGCGTAGATCAGGTCGAATTCCGCGGCCATGGCCTGGCGGCCGGCTTCGGTGAGCTGGACCATCGCCAGCAGGGTCGGTCGGGTCACTGCAGGGTTCCGTGGGGCAGGCAATCCCCGGCATCATCGCACGCCCCCCTGCCTGCGCCGTCCGTCGGCCTGCAGCGAGTCGCCGCGCGCGTCGGCGCGCGCGGGTCGCGGCCGCACGTCCCGGAGGCCGCCGCGCGCGACGCCCGGTCGCTCAGTCCTCTTCGGGCGGCAGCACGATGCCGTCGGCATCGATCGCCAGCTTGCCGGCCATCAGCACCGCCTGGGTGCGGTTGGTGACGCCGAGCTTGCGCAGGATCGCGGTGACGTGCGCCTTGATCGTGGCCTCGGACACGCCCAGGTCGTAGGCGATCTGCTTGTTGAGGCGGCCGGCGCCGAGCATCTGCAGCACCCGGAACTGCTGCGGAGTGAGCTCGCGCAGGCGCTGGCCGACCTCGCGCTCCTCGCTGTCGGTGGGCGGCACGTTCTGCGCCCCGGCCGGGATCCAGCGTTCGCCGTCGAGCACCGTGGACAGCGCCTGGCCGATCGTCTCCGAGTCGGCCGACTTGGGGATGAAGCCGAACGCACCGTGGTCGAGCGCGCGCCGCATCACCGTGGGCTCCTCGCGCGCCGACACCACCACCACCGGCAGTTGCGGATGCAGCGAGCGCATGTGCACCAATGCGCTGAAGCCCTGGGCACCGGGCATGTTGAGATCCATCAGCAGCAGGTCGGCATCGGCATGCGCGTCGGCCAGGGTGTACAGCGCCTCCACGCTGTCGGCCTCGAACAGCTGCACCCCGGGCATCACCCGCTGCACGGCCCCGCGCAAGGCTTCGCGGAACAGCGGATGGTCATCGGCGATCAGCAGGGTGGTCATCTTGGAGCCGGGAAGGGAGAGGGGGTAAGGGGGATTCGTACAGGCGCGGGCGTCGGGATCCGCGAGGCGAAGGCCGGGGCAGGGACGTCACCTGCCTCCGTCCCGATGGCGCCCGCACCCGGGGATGCGGAGCGGCATGGCCAGGGGCCGGGCACCGCGCTCGCGATTCCCCACTCCCCGCTCGCCCATCCCGACGCGTGCCGCGCGTGCTAGCGCGTCAGCCGCTCGTTCACCAGCGAGTCGACCACCGACGGGTCGGCCAGCGTCGAGGTGTCGCCGAGCTGGTCGGGCGCGTTCTCGGCGATCTTGCGCAGGATGCGGCGCATGATCTTGCCCGAGCGCGTCTTGGGCAGGCCGGGCGCCCATTGCAGGTGGTCGGGCGAGGCGATCGGCCCGATCTCCTTGCGCACCCACGCCACCAGCTCCTTGTGCAGTTCCTCGCTGGGCCGCTCCTCGGCGATCAGGGTGACATAGGCGTAGATGCCCTGGCCCTTGACGTCGTGCGGGAAGCCCACCACCGCCGCCTCGGCCACCTTCGGGTGCGAGACCAGCGCGCTCTCGACCTCGGCGGTGCCGATGCGGTGGCCGGAGACGTTGATCACGTCGTCGACGCGGCCGGTGATCCAGTAGTAGCCGTCGGCGTCGCGGCGGCAGCCGTCGCCGGTGAAGTAGGTGCCGGGATAGGTGCGGAAATAGGTGTCGATGAAGCGCTGGTGGTCGCCGTAGACGCTGCGCATCTGCCCCGGCCACGAATCCAGCAGCACCAGGTTGCCCTCGGTGGCGCCGTCCAGCTGCTCGCCGTCGGCGTTGACCAGCGCCGGCTGCACGCCGAAGAACGGCAGCGTGGCCGAGCCCGGCTTCAGGTCGACCGCGCCGGCCAGCGGCGAGATCAGAATGCCGCCGGTCTCGGTCTGCCACCAGGTGTCCACGATCGGGCAGCGGCTGTCGCCGACCACCTCGTAGTACCAGCGCCAGGCCTCCGGGTTGATCGGTTCGCCGACGCTGCCGAGCAGGCGCAGGCTCTGGCGCGAGGTCTTCTTCACCGGCTCCTCGCCCTCGCGCATCAGCGCGCGGATCGCGGTGGGCGCGGTGTAGAAGATCGTCACCTGGTGCTTGTCGATCACCTCCCAGAAGCGCGAGACATCCGGATGGTTCGGCACGCCCTCGAACATCAGCGCGGTGGCGCCGTTGGCCAGCGGGCCGTAGACGATGTAGCTGTGGCCGGTGACCCAGCCCACGTCGGCGGTGCACCAGTAGATGTCGTCCTCGCGCAGGTCGAACACGGTCTCGTGGGTGTAGCTGGCATACAGCAGGTAGCCGGCGGTGGTGTGCAGCACGCCCTTGGGCTTGCCGGTGGACCCGGAGGTGTAGAGGATGAACAGCGGGTCCTCGGCGTTCATCCGCTCGGGCTCGCACTCGGCCGGCTGCGGGTCGACCAGGTCGTGGAACCAGCGGTCGCGCGGGGCCTGCATGTCCACCGCGCCGCCGGTATGGCGGATCACCAGCACCGTCTCCACGGTCTGGGTGCCGGGCAGCTTGAGCGCGGCATCGACGTTGGCCTTGAGCGGGATCTTGCGGCCGCCGCGCAGGCCTTCGTCGGCGGTGATGATCAGCTTGCTGCCGCAGTCGATCACGCGGTCGGCGATCGAGTTGGGGGCGAAGCCGCCGAACACCACCGAGTGCACGGCGCCGATGCGCGCGCAGGCCAGCATCGCCACCGCCGCGTCCGGGATCATCGGCAGGTACAGGGTGACGCGGTCGCCCTTCTTGACGCCCAGGTTGCGCAGCGCGTTGCCGAGCCGGCACACGCGCTCGTACAGCTCGCGGTAGCTGACCGCGTAGGACAGCGCGTCCGGGCTGTCCGGCTCGAACAGCAGGGCGGTCTTGTCGCCGCGCGTGGCGAGCTGGCGGTCCAGGCAGTTGACGCTGGCGTTCAGCTCGCCGTCGTCGAACCAGCGGATGCGGAAGTCCTCGAGCCGGAAGCTGACGTCCTTGATGCGGGTCGGCTTGCGGTACCACTCCAGGCGCTCGGCGGCCTTGGCCCAGAACTGTTCCGGCTGCCCCACCGATTCCCGGTACAGGCGTTCGTACTGCTCCCGGTTGACGCGTGCCCCGGCGGCGAACGATGGATCGACAGGATAGAGATCAGCCATGGCACCCTCACTTGCGCGTAGCCCGTTGGAATGGAATGAGGCGGTGCGCTGCCGCACGACCTCGCAGACATTCAGTTTGCCGCATCCCCGCGGTGGACGAAGCGAAGATGGCGTTAGACCTTCGTCGTAACCCGCGGTTCCTCGCGGGGCGGGGTACGACCAAAGGCGAATAGGCGCCGGGGCAGGGGTGCCGCACGCTCCGCCCAACCGCGTCATCGGCGCGGCGATGAGCCATTATTCGGGAGGGAGTAATGAACATCCGTTTCGCCTCGCCGGGCCGGCGTCCGCTGGCCGTGGCGCTGTCGGTCGCGCTGCTCGCGCCCGGCGCCGCATTCGCGCAGTCCGCCCCGGGCGGCACTGCACGGGAGCAGGCGCTGGAGGCCCGCATCGCCGAGCTGGAGCGGCAGGTGCAACTGCTGGTGGCGGCGCAACGGCCGCCGGCCGCGCCGGGCCCGGTCGCGGCGGTCCCGCCGCCGCCGGCGATCGCGCCCCCTGCGCGTGCGGCCGGACCGGCGGCCGTCGGCCCCGCAGCGCCTGCCCGCGGGCCGATCCAGCTGACCACGATCACGCCCGGCGCCGCGCCCGGCACCACGTTCAAGTTCGGTGGCTTCATCAAGGCCGACTTCCTGAGCACGCGCACCTCCGACGGCACCCTGGCCGACGGCGCGGTAGGGCGTTACCTGTACATCCCGCTGCAGACCCCGGTCGGTGGCGGCCGCGCCTCCGGCGTGGACACCGACTTCCATGCCAAGTTCTCGCGCTTCAACCTCGGCGTGGACACGGTCACCGAGGGCGGCGACAAGCTCAGCGCCTTCATCGAGATGGATTTCTTCGGCAATGCGCTCGCGACCCAGGTCAACAACCTCTACGGCGGCACGCTGCGGCACGCCTATGTGAGCTGGAACCACTGGCTCGCCGGCCAGACCTGGTCCAACTTCGTGGATGCCAACAACTTCCCGGAGTCGGCCGACATCCTCGGTCCCACCGACGGCATCCTGTTCGGGCGCCAGGCGCAGATCCGCTACACCCGCGGCGGCCTGAGCCTGTCGGCGGAGAACCCCGAGACGCTGACCACCGCCTACCAGGGCGGCAGCGCGGTGGTCGCCTCCGACCGCGGCGCCATGCCCGACCTGACCGGCCGCTACACCTGGAAGGGCGACTGGGGCAACTTCGGCGTGGCGGCGATCGCACGCCAGTTCCGCACCCGCACCGCCGCCTCCAACGACACCGCCTTCGGCGGCGCGGTCAGCGTGGGCGGGCGCTGGGTCTTCAACGCCCGCAACGACCTGCGCTACCAGCTGACCTACGGCGAGGGCATCGCGCGCTACCTGGGCTTCGGCAACGGCAGCGACGTGGAGGTCGACCTCAACGGCAACCTGCGCACCGTCGGCACCCTCGCAGGCTGGGTCGGCTGGCACCACGTCTACACGCCGCGCCTGCGCAGTACGGTGATGTACGCGCGCGCGGACTACGACCACGCGCTGGCCTACGCCGGCGAAGGGGCGACCAAGACCCAGCAGAGCGTGCGCGCCAACCTGTTCTATTCGCCCCTGCCCAAGCTCGATCTGGGCGCCGAAGTGATGTACGGACGGCGCGAGATCGAGAGCGGCGATTCCGGCGACATCAGCCGCCTGCAGTTCACCACCAAGTACAGCTTCTGACATCGCCGGCCCGCGCCTGGGAGGGCACCGCGGCCGCCACCGGAGTGGCGCGCCGTGGCGAAGCGGGCCGGCTCCATCGCCACCGAGGGACTACATGACCGCCACCAACGACGAGTTGATCGCCCGGATCGACGCCAATCCCAAGTACCACGCGCTCAAGCGCCAGCGCAACACGCTGGGCTGGACGCTCACCGTGCTGATGCTGCTCGCCTACTATGGCTACATCGGCCTGATCGCCTTCGACAAGTCGTTCCTGGCCCAGCCCCTCGGCCAGGGCGTCACCAGCCTCGGCATCCCGATCGCGATCGGGGTGATGGTGTTCACCATCATCATCACCGCCATCTACGTGCGCCGCGCCAACAACACCTACGACCGGCTGACCGCCGAGATCCTCGAGGAAGCACGCAAGTGAGCACATCCCACCGTTTCCCGACCGCATTGACCGCCGTGCTGCTCGGCCTGCTGCCGGCTGGCGCGGCCCTGGCCGCCGGCGGCGACATCGGCCAGACCGACAAGCAGCCCACCAACTGGGTGGCGATCGCGATGTTCGCGTTCTTCGTCGCCGGCACGCTGTGGATCACCAAGTGGGCCGCCAAGAAGACCCGCTCGGCCTCGGACTTCTACACCGCCGGCGGCGGCATCACCGGCTTCCAGAACGGCCTGGCGATCGCCGGCGACTACATGTCGGCGGCCTCGTTCCTGGGCATCACCGCCGCGGTGATGACCAACGGCTACGACGGCCTGATCTACGCCATCGGCTTCCTGGTCGGCTGGCCGATCCTGACCTTCCTGATGGCCGAGCGCCTGCGCAACCTCGGCAAGTACACCTTCGCCGACGTCGCCGGCTACCGCTTCGCGCCCAAGCCGATCCGGCTGTTCGCCGCCTCCGGCACGCTGGTGGTGGTGCTGTTCTACCTGATCGCGCAGATGGTCGGCGCCGGCGCGCTGATCAAGCTGCTGTTCGGCCTGGACTACTGGATGGCGGTGACCATCGTCGGCGTGCTGATGATGGTGTACGTGCTGTTCGGCGGCATGACCGCCACCACCTGGGTGCAGATCATCAAGGCCTGCATGCTGCTGACCGGCGTCACCTTCATGGCGGTGATGATCATGTGGCACTTCGGCTTCAGCTTCGAGGCGCTGTTCGCCAAGGGCGTGGAGGTCAAGACCCAGGTCGCGCTCAACGCCGGCAAGTCGCCGCAGGAGGCGGCCGACGCGGGCCTGTCCATCATGGGACCGGGCGGCTTCGTCAAGGATCCGATCTCGGCGATCTCGTTCGGCATGGCGCTGATGTTCGGCACCGCCGGCCTGCCGCACATCCTGATGCGCTTCTTCACCGTGCCCGACGCCAAGCAGGCGCGCAAGTCGGTGCTGTGGGCCACCACCTGGATCGGCTACTTCTACATCCTGATCTTCATCATCGGCTTCGGCGCGATCGCCTTGGTGCTGACCAACCCGCAGTACGCCGACGTGGTCAGCGGCACGATCCATGGCGGCAAGGGCGCGGCCAACATGGCGGCGGTGCTGGTCGGCAACGCGGTCGGCGGCAACGTGTTCATGGGCTTCATCTCCGCGGTGGCGTTCGCCACCATCCTGGCGGTGGTGGCCGGCCTGACGCTGTCCGGCGCCTCGGCGGTATCGCACGACCTCTACGCCACCGTGCTCAAGCAGGGCAACCCGGCGCCCGGCTCGGAGCTGAAGGTCTCGCGCATCACCACCGTGATCCTGGGCATCATCGCGGTGCTGCTGGGCATCGTGTTCGAGAAGCAGAACGTGGCCTTCATGGTGTCGCTGGCCTTCGCCATCGCCGCCTCGGCCAACTTCCCGGTGCTGATCCTGTCGCTGCTGTGGAAGAACTGCACCACCCGCGGCGCGGTGATCGGCGGCTTCCTGGGCCTGGCCTCGTCGCTGATCCTGACCGTGCTGTCGCCGTCGGTGTGGGTGGACACGCTGGGCCACCCGGCCGACTCGGCGCCGTTCCCGTACACCTCGCCGGCGCTGTTCTCGGTGACCATCGGCTTCGTCGGCATCTGGCTGTTCTCGGTGCTGGACCGCAGCGCCCAGGCGGCCCGGGAACGGGCCGCGTTCAAGGCGCAGCAGATCCGCGCCGAGACCGGGCTGGGTGCCACCCGCGGTTCGGGCCACTGACAGCGGGCGGACGCGTCCTGCGGCGGTGAGCGACGGCACCGGCTTCGCGCCGGTGTCGTCGTGTCCGGGGGGCGCCGTATAGTCCGGCGATGGAAACCGCTATCGCTTCGACCGGACCGGCCGCCCTGGCGGCCACGCTGGCCCGCCTGCGCGCCGCCTGGCAGGCCGGTCCGCCGGACCGCGCGCAACGCCGCGACGACCTGCGGCGCCTGCGCGCGGCGCTGCAACGGCGCCTGCCGGAGATGGCCGATGCGATCGCCGCCGATTTCGGCCATCGTTCGCGCCACGAGTCGCTGCTCGCCGACGGCATGACCGTGCTCGGCGAGATCGACCACCTGCTGCGTCACCTCAGGCGCTGGATGCGCCCGCAGCGGGTCGGCGCCGGCTGGCGGCTGTGGCCGGCGCGCGCGGAACTGCGGCCGGTACCGGTGGGCGTGGTCGGGGTGATCGCGCCGTGGAACTACCCGGTCAACCTGGCGCTGATCCCGCTGGCGACCGCGATCGCCGCCGGCAACCACGTCTTCCTCAAGCCCTCCGAGCACACCCCGCACAGCAGCGCGTTCCTGCAGGAGCTGCTCGCCGAGGTGTTCGCGCCCTCGCGGGTGGCGGTGGCGACCGGCGATGCCGCGGTGGCGGCGGCGTTCGCGGCGCTGCCGCTGGACCACCTGGTGTTCACCGGGTCGACCGCGGTCGGGCGCAAGGTGATGGCGGCCGCGGCCGCGCACCTGACCCCGCTGACGCTGGAGCTGGGCGGCAAGTCGCCCGCCGTGGTCTGCCCGGACTATCCCCTGGCACGTGCGGCGGCGCGGCTGGCCACCGGCAAGTGGTTCAACGCCGGGCAGACCTGCATCGCGCCGGACTACGTCTGGGTGGACGCGGACCGCCTGCCGGCGCTGGTCGAGGCGCTGCGCGCGCAGGCGCGGGCGCGCTACGGCGACGACCTGGCCGCCAGCGCCGACTACACCCGCATCGTCAACGAGGACCAGTACCGGCGCCTGCGCGGTTATCTCGACGACGCCCGTGCCCGCGGGCTGGCGGTGATCGAGCTGCTGCCGCTGGCGCGCGAGGTCGCCGACCGCGAGCGCCTGATCGCGCCGACGCTGGTGCTGGAGCCGGGCGACGACGCAGCGGTGATGCGCGAGGAGATCTTCGGCCCGATCCTGCCGATCCGCGGCTACCGCAGCCTCGACGCGGCGCTGGCCGCGATCGCCGCCGGCGAGCGGCCGCTGGCGCTGTATCCCTTCAGCCACGACCGCGGCCAGGTCGAGGCGGTCCTGCGCGCCACCGTCGCCGGCGGCGTCACCGTCAACGACACCCTGCTGCACTTCGCCGCGAACGCGCTGCCGTTCGGTGGCGTCGGCGCCAGCGGCATGGGCGCCTACCATGGCCGCGCCGGCTTCGATGCGCTGAGCAAGCAGCTGCCGATCCTGTGGCAGCCGCGCTGGGCGGCCAGCGACCTGCTGCGGCCGCCGTACGCGCGCATCGACCGTTTGCTGCGCTGGCTGGCGCGCTGAGGCGCGGCGGCTCCCGGCCCGGGTAGGCGCCTGCCGGCCCGGATGGGACAATGGCCGGCCCGCCACCGGTATATCGCCCGATGAAGATCGCCAGCTGGAACGTCAATTCGCTCAACGTGCGCCAGCCGCACCTGGAGCAGTGGCTGAAGGCGTTCGCGCCGGACATCGTCGGCCTGCAGGAAACCAAGCTGGAGGACCACCGCTTCCCCGACGCGGCGCTGGCCGGGCTCGGCTACCGCAGCGTGTTCGCCGGGCAGAAGACCTACAACGGCGTCGCGATCCTGGCGCGCCAGGTGATCGAGGACGTGCAGGTCGGCATCCCCGGGTTCGAGGACGAGCAGCGGCGCGTGATCGCCGCCAGCGTGGGCGGGGTGCGCATCGTCAACCTGTACGTGGTCAACGGCCAGGACGTGGGGACCGACAAGTACGCCTACAAGCTGCGCTGGCTGGCGGCGGTGCACGACTGGCTCGCCGCCGAGCTGCAGCGGCATCCGCAGCTGGTGGTGCTGGGCGACTTCAACATCGCACCGGACGCCCGCGACGTGCACGACCCGGCGGTCTGGAACGACGACCACATCCTCACCTCCACCGCCGAGCGCGGCGCGCTGAAGCAGCTCGAGGCGCTCGGCCTGCACGATGCCTTCCGCCTGCACCACGAGGCCGCCGGCGTCTTCAGCTGGTGGGACTACCGCCAGGCCGGCTTCCGCCGCGACCTGGGGTTGCGCATCGACCTCACCCTGGTCTCGGAGGCGCTGCGCGGTCGTGCCGTTGCGGCCGGCATCGACCGCGAGCCGCGGACCTGGGACCGCCCCAGCGACCACGCCCCGGCCTGGGTCGAACTGGGCGAGGGCGCGTGATGGGCGAGCGCAGCGTCCGCCGCAGCATCGACCGTGTCGGCGACACCGTGATCGGGCCGGTGCACCGGCTCGGCTGCCACTGCGGCGCCGTGCAGCTGGAACTCGACCTGCCGAACGGCATCGTCGACCCGCGCCGTTGCGACTGCTCGATGTGCCGCCGGCGCGGGGCGATCGTCGCGTCGGTGCCGCTGCAGGGCCTGCGCGTGCTGCAGGGCGGCGATGCGCTGCGCCTCTACCAGTTCAACACCTTCACCGCCGAGCATCACTTCTGCGGCGTGTGCGGGATCTACACCCATCACCGGCGCCGCTCCAACCCGAACGAGTACGGCTACAACGTCGGCTGCCTGGAAGGGGTGAACCCGTACGCGCTGCCGATCGCGGTCCCGGTGTCCGACGGCGTGCACCATCCTGCCGACCGCGCCGCACGGTGACCGGCGGCGCGTGGCCCGTAACGCAGAAGCCCGGGACGTGGCCCGGGCTTCTGGGATGACGGGGCGGGTGCCGCGTCCGGATCAGCGCACGCGACCGCGCGTGAACAGGTTGACGATGGCCAGCAGGATCACCGCGCCGACCAGCGACCAGACGAAGGTCCAGATCGTGATCGCCTGGTTGATGCCGCCGCCGAACAGCCAGCCGGCGATCAGTGCGCCCACGATGCCCACCACCACGTTCAGGATGATGCCCTGCTGGGCGTCGCGCCGCATGATGATGCTGGCGAGCCAGCCGACGATGCCGCCTACGATCAACCAGATGATGATGCCCATGCCCGGATCTCCTCGAATGTTTCCCGCATCGGGAATGATGCGACGCCGCCATTCAACGCGCGCCATCGTGAAGTGCCCGTGTAACCCCGGCGGCGGGCGCGGTGGCCGTTCGGCTTCGTGGAGCGGCCGTGACGACTGAGGCGGCGCACGGGGCGGAATGGCGGTTCGGCCCGGTCCGGGTGTGGCTGCGGCCGCACCGGCCGGGCCAGCGCGGCGAGCCACAGGCGCGGGAACTGCTGGGCGCGGCGCTGGCCGTGGACGCGGCGGCGCTGCCGCTGGCCCGCGACGCGCGCGGCCGGCCCTGGCTGCAGCCACCGCTGGCACACTGGGACAGCGGCTGGAGCCACAGTGGCGAGCGGCTGCTGCTGGGGCTGGGCGAACGGGTGCGCCTGGGCGTGGACCTGGAACACGTGCGCCCGCGCCCGCGGCTGCTGGAGATCGCCCGCCGCTTCTTCCATCCCGACGAGGCCGCCTGGCTGGAGTCGCTGCCGCCGGCGCAGCGCGAGCCATCGTTCTTCCGGGTGTGGTGCGCCAAGGAGGCGCTGCTCAAGGCCTACGGCCACGGCCTGGTGTTCGGCCTGCACCGGCTGGCCTTCGCCGAAGGCCGCGACGGGCTGTACCTGGCCTGGTGCGATCCGGCGCTGGGCGAGGCCGCGCACTGGCACCTGCACGAATGGCAGGCCGCGCCCGGCTACCGCGCCGCCCTGGCGTGGCGTGGAGCGGGGATTCGGGATTGGGGATGGGTAAGCGCGCCGTAGTGCGAGGGACTGCCGGCGCCGTGCCACCTGTTCCAGTTCCAGCCGAACCCCGCTGTCCCCAATTCCCGAATCCCGAATCCCCATTCCCCGCTCTCCTGCGATAATCGTCCCATGAACGACGCTTCCCTTCCGGCCGAGCTGCGCGCCGACCTCTCGCGCGGCCTGCAGGCCCTGGCCCTGGAGGCCGAGGCCTTCGCCGCGCCGCTGCTGGACTACCTGGCGCTGCTGGCGCGCTGGAACCGCACCTACAACCTCACCGCCGTGCGCGACCCGCGCGAGATGGTCACCCGCCACCTGCTCGACTCGCTGGCCATGCACCCCTACCTGGAAAGCGGCACGCTCGCCGACCTGGGCACCGGCCCCGGGCTGCCGGGCATCCCGCTGGCGATCACGCGGCCGCGGCTGCAGGTCACGCTGGTGGAGAGCAACGGCAAGAAGGCGCGCTTCCTGCGCGAGGCGGTGCGCCAGCTGGGGCTGGGCAACGCCCGCGTGGCCGAGTCGCGGGCCGAGGCGCTGGACGAGCCGGGCGGCTACGACCACCTCACCGCGCGCGCGCTGGACACGCTGGAGGGCATCATCGGCGTCGGCGGCCACCTGCTGCGCCCGGCCGGCACGCTGCTGGCGATGAAGGGCGTGCACCCGCACGACGAGATCGCCCGGCTGCCGGCCGGCTGGGCGCTGGAGACGGTGCATCCGCTGCACGTGCCCGGCCTGACCGGCGAGCGCCACCTGGTGGTGGTGCGCAAGGCGCCGTGAGCGGGGAGGGCGCCGGCCCGGGCCCGCGGGCCGATTTCACGATTCGTCCCCCCAGCCCGCATAATGCCCGGTCCCACCGCTCGCCCACGAGGCTCTCCCGCATGGCCCGGATCATCGCCATCGCCAACCAGAAAGGCGGCGTCGGCAAGACCACGACGGCGGTCAACCTGGCGGCCGGGCTGGCGCGCGCGCCCCGGCGCGTGCTGCTGGTCGATCTGGACTCGCAGGGCAATGCCACCATGGGCAGCGGCGTGGACAAGCGCGAGGTCGCCGCCTCCACCTGCGACCTGCTGCTGGGCGAGAACAGCGCCGCCGAGATCCGCGTGACCGCGCCGGAAGGCTTCGACCTGCTGCCGGGCAACATCGACCTGACCGCCGCCGAGATCCAGCTGATGGACCAGGGCGAGCGCGAGCAGCGCCTCAAGCGCGCGCTGGCGCCGATCCGCGACGAGTACGACTTCATCCTGATCGACTGCCCGCCGGCGCTGTCGCTGCTGACGCTCAACGCGCTGACCGCGGCCGACTCGGTGATCGTGCCGATGCAGTGCGAGTACTACGCGCTGGAAGGCCTGACCGCGCTGCTGGAGACGATCGAGGCGCTGCGCGCCGGCCTCAACCCGGCGCTGGAGATCGAGGGCGTGCTGCGCACCATGTTCGACATCCGCAACAACCTCGCCAACGCCGTGTCCGGCGAGCTGACCGACCACTTCGGCGACAAGGTGTTCCGCACCATCGTGCCGCGCAACGTGCGCCTGGCCGAGGCGCCCAGCCACGGCCAGAGCATCGTCGGCTACGACCGCAGCTCGCGCGGCGGCGTCGCCTACCTGGGCCTGGCCGGCGAGATCATCCGCCGCCAGGACGAACGCAACAGGGCCACCGTGGCCGCGGAGACCGTGCGATGAGCAGCAAGCCCACCCCTGCCAAGAAGCGCGGCCTGGGCCGCGGCCTGGAGGCGCTGCTGGGGCCCAAGGGCGCCGCGGCGGCCGCGGCGCCGGCGAGCACGGCCGACGCCCCGCTGCAGCCGGGCGACGTGCTGCGCACGCTGGCGGTGGGCCTGCTGCAGCCGGGCAAGTACCAGCCGCGGCGCGAGATGGACGAGGCCAAGCTGGCCGAGCTGTCCGAGTCGATCAAGGCCCAGGGCGTGATCCAGCCGATCGTCGCGCGCGCGCTGGCGCCGGACCAGTACGAGATCGTCGCCGGCGAACGCCGCTGGCGCGCCTCGCAGCTGGCCGGGCTCACCGAGGTGCCGGTGGTGGTGCGCGAGCTCGACGACCGCACCGTCATCGCGATGGCGCTGATCGAGAACATCCAGCGCGAGGACCTCAACCCGCTGGAGGAGGCGCAGGCGCTGCACCGGCTGATCGACGAGTTCTCGCTGACCCATGCCGAGGCCGCCGAGGCGGTGGGCCGCTCGCGCGCGTCGGTGTCCAACCTGCTGCGGCTGCTGGAGCTGCCGGTGGCCATCCGCGTGCTGCTGGAATCGCGCCGGCTGGAGATGGGGCATGCCCGCGCGCTGCTGACGCTGGCCCCCGAACTGGCCAGCAAGCTGGCGCAGGAAGCGGCCGACCAGGGCTGGTCGGTGCGCGAGGTCGAGCACCGCGCCCAGCAGTTCGCCGCCGGCAAGGTGCCCGGCGCGCTGCGCAAGCCCCAGCCCGCGCCGAGCGCGCCGCAGGCCGACATCGCCTCGCTGGAGACCGAGCTGTCCGAGTCGCTCGGCACCCGCGTCGCGATCAGCCACGGCCGCGGCGGCAAGGGCAAGCTGGTGATCCACTACACCGACCTGGATACGCTCGACGGCGTGCTGGAGCGGCTGCGCACCCGGGCCCAGGGGTGAGCGCGGCGCACGTGTGTCCCGGTATCCGGCCATGAACCCGAGCAAGGTCGACCGCAACCACCTGCTGTGCCTGACCGACCTGCCCAACGTCGGCCCGGCCTGCGAGAAGGACCTGCGCCGGATCGGCATCCGGGTGCCGGCGCACCTGGCCGGGCGCGACGCCTACGACCTCTACGCGCAGCTGTGCCTGCGCACCGGCGTGGTCCACGATCCCTGCGTGATCGACGTGTTCCTGTCGGTGCTGCGGTTCCTGCAGGGCGAGGCGCCGCGGCCGTGGTGGGCGTTCAGCGCCGAGCGCAAGCAGACCATGGCGCGGGAACGGCTGGGGCCGCGCTAGCCGCGCCCCGGACCGCTCCCCGCGCCGCCGTGTCGCGCGCAACGCAACCCGAACATGGGCCGCCTATCCTTGCACGCGGGCCGGCCCGCGACCGACCCGCCACGAAGCGGCGCGCGTCCCTCGCGCCGCGACTGTTGAGGACCCCTCGATGAACGAAAAGAAATCCGCCGACGTCGTCAGCCTGGGCGGCAGCCAGATCCTGATGCACGACACCCCTGCCGACTGGCAGCCCGCCGACGGCGAGATGTGCCTGGAGCAGATCTCCGCGCACATCGAGCAGCACCTGGGCCCGGTCAGCGGGGTGTTCCACGAGATCGTCTCCGACGCCGTGCACATCGACGTGCACATCGTGCCGGCCACCGCCGACTTCCCCTACCTGCGGCTGGTGACCTCGGGCATGAGCGACCGCGCGATGACGCTGCCCGACGGCATCGAGGCACCGCAGCACATGGAGCTGATGATGACCCTGCCCGGCGACTGGCAGCTGCAGCACGAGGCCTTCGAGGACGAGCGCCACTACTGGCCGATCCGCCTGCTCAAGACCCTGGCGCGGCTGCCGCACAAGCATGCGACCTGGCTGGGCTTCGGCCACACCGTGCCCAACGGCGACCCGGCCGCCCCCTATGCCGACGGCGTGGGCTTCGACGGCGCCATCGTGCTGCCGTCGATCAGCGCGCCCGACGGCTTCTCGGAACTGGTCATCGACGCGGACAAGACCATCGTGTTCATGGCGGTGGTGCCGCTGTACCCGGAGGAGATGGCGCTGAAGCTGCACAAGGGCACCGACGCGCTGCTGGACCGCTTCAGCCGCAAGCAGGTCAACGACATCTGCGAGCCGGGCCGGGCGAACGTGGCCAAGAAACGTTTCGGACTGTTCTGATGACGATCCTGGTCACCGGCGCGGCCGGCTTCATCGGGGCATACACCTGCCGCGCGCTGGCCGCGCGCGGCGAGCAGGTGGTCGGGCTGGACAACTACAACGACTACTACGACCCGCAGCTCAAGCGCGACCGCGTCGCCGCGCTCTGCCCGCAGGCCGACATCCGCGCCCTGGACCTCACCGACCGCGATGGCCTGGCCGCGCTGTTCGACGAGGTGCGCCCCACGCGCGTGGTGCACCTGGCCGCGCAGGCCGGCGTGCGCTACTCGCTGCAGAACCCGCACGCCTACGTCGACAGCAACGTGGTCGGCTTCGTCAACATGCTGGAGCTGTGCCGACACCGCGGCGTGCAGCACCTGGTCTACGCCTCCAGCAGCTCGGTCTACGGCGACTCGGCCACCCCGCCGTTCTCCGAGGACCAGCGCATCGACCGCCCGCGCTCGCTGTACGCGGCCACCAAGGCGGCCAACGAGCTGATGGGCTACACCTATGCCCAGCTCTACGGCCTGCGCGCCACCGGGCTGCGCTTCTTCACCGTCTACGGGCCCTGGGGCCGGCCGGACATGGCGCCGCTGATCTTCAGCCGCGCGGTGCTGGCCGGGCGCCCGATCGAGGTGTTCAACCATGGCCTGATGCGGCGCGACTTCACCTTCGTGGCCGACATCGTCGCCGGCGTGCTGGGCGCGCTCGACCATCCCCCGGCCGAGGTGGTGCCGCACCGGGTGTTCAACCTGGGCAACCACACCCCGGTGGAACTGGAGCGCTTCATCGCGGTGATCGAGCAGGCCGCCGGCCGGCCCGCGCAGAAGGTCTACCAGCCGATGCAGCCGGGCGACATGATCGAGACCATGGCCGACACCGCGCGCGCGCAGGCCGCCTTCGGCTTCGATCCGGCCACCCCGATCGAGGCCGGGCTGCCGCAGGTGGTGCAGTGGTGCCGCGACTACTTCGGCACGCGCGCCTGAGCTTCACCCCCGGCTCAGACGGCCGGGGGAAAATGCGCGGTCTTTTGTCTCCCTTCCCGTCCCTCGTGCGCATCCCATGAGCCAGCTCCAGCTTTCCGTCGTCGTCCCGGTATTCAACGAGCGCGACAACGTCGAACCCCTGGTCGCGGAGATCGTCGCGGCGCTGCGCGGCCGCGTCGCCTTCGAGATCGTCTACGTCGACGACCACTCGCGCGACGACACCCTGGCGGTGCTGCAGGCGCTCAAGCCGGCCCATCCCGAGCTGCGCGTGCTGCATCACGCCACCCAGAGCGGGCAGAGCACGGCGGTGCGCAACGGCGTCAAGGCCGCGCGCGCGCCGTGGATCGCCACCCTGGACGGCGACGGCCAGAACGACCCGGCCGACCTGCCCGGGTTGCTGGCCGCGCGCGACAGCGCCGACCCGCAGGTCCGGCTGTTCGCCGGCTGGCGCGTGCAGCGCCAGGATTCGGGCTCCAAGCGCTGGGCCAGCCGCTGGGCCAACGCGATCCGCTCGCGCATGCTGCGCGACGACACCCCGGACACCGGCTGCGGCATCAAGCTGTTCGAGCGCGATGCGTTCCTCGACCTGCCGTACTTCGACCACATGCACCGCTTCCTGCCGGCGCTGATGCAGCGCGCCGGCTGGGGCACGGTCAGCGTGCCGGTGAACCATCGCCACCGCACCGCCGGCGTCTCCAAGTACAACAACCTCAACCGCGCCCTGGTCGGCATCCGCGACCTGCGCGGCGTGGCCTGGCTGATCGCGCGCAGCCGGCGCACGCGGGTGGAGGAGCGCTGAGATGGAGGTGCACTTCCTCAACGAGCCGATCCATGCGCTGTTCTGGACCGGCCTGCACGTCACCGGCTGGAAGCTGATCGGTTACGTCGGCGCGCTGATGTTCGGCGGCCGCTGGCTGGTGCAGTTCGTCGCCTCCAAGCGCGCCGGCAAGCCGGTGATCCCGCGCCTGTTCTGGTACATGAGCGTGGTCGGCAGCCTGATGACGCTGAGCTACTTCATGTTCTCGGCCAAGCAGGACTCGGTGGGCGTGCTGCAGAACCTGTTCCCCGCGTTCACCGCGCTCTACAGCCTGTACCTGGACATCCAGCACCGCGGCTGGAAGCGCGACCGCGCGACGCACTAGCGGCCGCGACGGCTGAAGGATGCAGCCACGGCCTCCGGGCCGCGGCTGTGACCTGAGGCGGGGCGGGCCGCCACGGCGGCGCCGCGTCGGTACTGGGCGCACGTGCGACCCGGGTGCGGCGCCCCGGCCGCGCCGCGGTGGTTTCCCGGCGCCGGGACCGCCGGCGTCCCGACCTCACCGCCGGAGATTTTCCGACAGCGCACCGGGCAGGCCGGCGATGGGCCGCCCCGGGCCTCGCGCGGCATGCTGGCGCCATGGCTCCGCACCCGCACGCATCCCACGACCTTCCACCACGCCACGGCCCGCGCCGCCGCTGGGGCCCGGCGTACCTGTTTACCGCGGTCACCGCGCAGCGGCAGCCGCTGTTCGCCGATTGGCGCTGTGCCCGCGCCGCCGCGGCCTGCCTGGCCGCGCGCGAGACCTGGCCGCAGGCGCGGCTGCTGTGCTGGGTGCTGCTGCCCGATCGCTGGCAGGGCCTGCTGCTGCTGGAGCGGCAGGTGCCTCGGGCAGGGTTGGTGGCGCGTGCCAAGGGGAACGCCGCACACGTCGTGAACCGGGCGCGCGGCCGCGGCGGCGCGGTCTGGGGGCCGGGCTTCGAGGAACGCGCGATGGACGCGGCGACGGACCTGTGCGGGGTCGGGCGGGCACTGGTGGCACTTCCGCTGCGCGCCGGCCTGGCCGAGCGCGTGGGGCTGTACCCCTACTGGGACGCGGTGTGGCTGCAGGGGAAGCGGCGGGACTGAGGGACCGGCGGGGGAACGCCGGGCGGGGGCCCGGCGGCGCCGGTCGCGGCCTCGGTCCCGCCGCGCTTTTGCCGCGCGGCGCGCGGATGGGACTTCCGGCCCATGGCCGGGGCACCGGGCGGTGCGATCATCGGCGGCTTGTCCGTCTGCAAGGCCCGCCCTCCGTGAAAACCCCGCTCGCCGTCGCGCTGTCCCTCGCCCTGCTGGTTCCCTCGTTGGACGTGGCCCTGGCCGCGCCTCCGGCGGCCACGGTGGCGCCCGCGCCGGAGAGCGCCGCGGATGCGCGCTTCCGCGCGATCTACGAGAAGGAGTGGAACTGGCGCCAGGCCGAGACCGGCCAGGCCGACGAGGACACCGACACCACCGGCGACAACACCCACCTGCCGGACGTGGGCCCGGCCGCGCAACAGGCGCGGCTGAAGGTCTGGCAGGACGTGCTCGCCCAGCTCGACCAGCTCGACCTGCAGCAGCTGTCGCCGGCCAACCGCGTCAACTACGCGATCTACCGCCCGCAGGTGGAGAACCTGGCCGCCGAGGTGCGCTTCGGCCTCTACGAGATGCCGTTCAACTCCGACAGCTCGTTCTGGTCCAACCTCGGCTTCATGGCGCAGCGGCAGATGCGCACGCCCGCCGAGTACCGCGCCTACCTGGCGCGCCTGAACGACGTGCCGCGCTACTTCGACCAGCAGATCGCCAACATGCGGGCCGGGCTGGCGCGCGGCTTCACCGTGCCGCGTGCGGTGCTGGACGGGCGCGACGTCTCCATCGCCGGGGTCGCGCAGCTCCAGGACCCCACCGAGTCCGCGTTCTACGCGCCGTTCAAGCAGCTGCCGGCGCAGATCCCCGCGGCCGAGCAGGAGCGGCTGCGCGCGGAGGCGCGCGCGACGGTGGCGCGGTCGGTGATTCCGGCCTTCGCGAAGTTGCTGACCTTCTTCCGCAACGACTACATGCCGAAGGCGCGCACCACGCTGGCGGCCGAGGCCCTGCCCGACGGCAAGGCGTTCTACCGCCAGCAGATCGGCGAGTACACCACGCTGGACCTGAGCCCGGAGCAGATCCACCGGATCGGGCTGGACGAGGTGGCGCGCATCCAGGCCCAGATGGACGCGGTCATCCGGCAGACCGGGTTCAAGGCGCCGGCCGGGCAGGCGACCTTCCCCGCCTTCCTGCAGTTCCTGCGCACCGATCCGCAGTTCTACGTCACCACGCCGCAGGCGCTGCTCGACCGCGCGGCATGGATCGCCAAGCGCGTCGACGGCCAGGTCGGCAAGTTCATCGGCACGCTGCCGCGCGGGCGCTTCACCATCAAGCCGGTGCCGGCGGACATCGCCCCGTTCTGGACCGCCGGCCGCGGCGGCGTGGGCACCTACTGGGTCAACACCTACAACCTGCCGTCGCGCCCGCTGTACAACCTGCCGGCGCTGACCCTGCACGAGTCCTCGCCCGGGCATTCGCTGCAGGGCGCGCTGGCCGAGGAGCAGGGCGACCAGCCGGCGTTCCGCCGCGAGAACTACATCTCCGCCTATGGCGAGGGCTGGGCGCTCTACACCGAGAAGCTGGGCGACGAGATGGGCATCTACGAGACGCCCTACGAGGAGTTCGGCAAGCTCAGCTACGAGATGTGGCGCGCCTGCCGGCTGGTGATCGACACCGGTGTGCACCACTACGGCTGGAGCCGCGAGCAGGCGCTGGCCTACCTGCGCGAGCGCACCGCGCTGTCCGAGCACGAGGTCACCACCGAGGTCGACCGCTACATCTCCTGGCCGGCGCAGGCGCTGAGCTACAAGCTGGGCGAGATCACCATCGTGAAGCTGCGCGCCGAGGCGGAGCAGGCGTTGGGCGACCGCTTCGACCTCAAGGCCTTCC
This sequence comes from Lysobacteraceae bacterium USHLN149, assembly GCA_037145635.1. Taxonomy (GTDB): domain Bacteria; phylum Pseudomonadota; class Gammaproteobacteria; order Xanthomonadales; family Xanthomonadaceae; genus JAATFS01. The sequence goes on along the minus strand of JBBCXB010000006.1, from coordinate 138,917 downwards.
ACGATGCCGTGCTGAAGCAGGGCTCGGTACCGCTGCCGGTGCTGGAGCAGCAGGTCCGCGCCTTCGTCGCCGAGCGCCGCGCCGCCCCGGCCAGGCGCTGACCGCCCGCCGCCCGCCGCCGCGCCTAGTGCCTGGAACGGGCGGGCGCGCCGCCGGGCTGCGCGAGCTCGCCGGGCCATCCGGCCTGGGCGTGGCGACCGGGTCGAGGCCGCTTCGGGAAACGGGCGCCGGGCGCGGCGGCGTCGCGGTCCGGGTGCTCGCCAGGGGGCGGCCTGCGGCGCGGCAGTGCGGCGGCGGCCCTGGGCGCCGCCTGTCCGAGGCCACGCCGCGCAGGCGCTCGGGGCCGGTAAGTTCTTGCGACACAAGGGAAACGCGTGCATAATGCACGGCTCGCTGTGCCCGGTTCGACCGGCCGGCGGTGCGGAGGCGCGAACGCCGCACCGGCCTTTTCTCAGCGTAAGTGATTGATTCCCAACGTCGTGTGGCGGCCTCATGGCCGTCGGGGCCGCCGTTTTCCTGGCTAAGGAAGACCCAAACTTTTATCGAGGTGCGCAATGTCCCGCGTATGCCAAGTTTCCGGCAAGCGCGTGCAGACGGGTAACAACGTCTCCCACGCCAACAACAAGACCCGCCGTCGCTTCCTGCCCAACCTGCACGAGCGCCGCTTCTGGGTCGCCAGCGAGAACCGCTGGGTCAAGCTGAAGGTTTCCGCGCATGCACTGCGCACCATCGACAAGAACGGCATCGATTCCGTTCTGGCTGAGCTGCGTGCGCGCGGCGAAAAGGTCTGAGGAGTAAACGATCATGGCAGGCAAGCGCGACAAGATCCGTCTGATTTCCTCGGCCAACACCGGCCATTTCTACACGACGGACAAGAACAAGAAGAACACCCCCGGGAAGATGGAGATGAAGAAGTACGATCCCGTCGTCCGGAAGCACGTGATCTACAAGGAAGGCAAGATCAAGTGATCGTCTGATCGCTGCGATCCGCTTCCAGATCCCCACGAAACCCGCCGCAAGGCGGGTTTCGTGTTTCCGGGGCCGGCCGCCGGCCGCTCCCGGTCCCGTGTCACCAGTACAGCCGCATCGGGTTGTCGACCAGCAGCCTGTGCTGCAGCTCGGCGGTCGGGGCGATGCGCGGGATGAAGTCCACCAGCGCGCCGTCGTCGGGCATGTGCTGCTTCATGTTCGGGTGCGGCCAGTCGGTGCCCCACAGCACGCGGTCGGGGAAACGCTCGACCAGGTGCCGCGCGAACGGCACCACGTCGTCGTAGCCCGGCGGGCCCTGCCGCGACAGCCGCTCCGGGCAGCTGACCTTGCTCCAGACGTTCTCGTGCTCGGCCATCAGCCGCACGAAGCGCTGGAACTCCGGGCCGTCCACCGGCTGGGTCACGTCCGGCCGGCCCATGTGGTCCACCACCACGGTGGTCGGCAACGAGGTGAAGAAGTCCCAGCGCTCGGCCAGGTCGGCGGCCTCGAAATACACCACCACCTGCCAGCCGAGCGCGGCGATGCGCTCGATGATGCGGTGGTAGTACGCGTCCGGCTTGGGGTCCACCAGCCGGCGCACGAAGTTGAAGCGCACCCCGCGCACGCCGGCCGCGTGCAGCTCCTGCAGCTCGGCGTCGCCGACGCTGTCGCGCACCGTGGCGATGCCGCGTGCGCGGTCGCCGGCCGTGCGCAGCGCATCGACCAGGGCACGGTTGTCGGCGCCGTGGCAGGTCGCCTGCACGATCACGTTGCGCTCGAAGCCGAGGAAGTCGCGCAGCGCGAACAGCCGCTCCTTGCCGGCGTCGCACGGCGTGTACTTGCGCTCGGGCGCGTACGGGAAGCGGTCGCCGGGGCCGAACACGTGGCAGTGCGCGTCCACCGCGCCCGGCGGCGGCACGAAGCGCGGCCGGCTCGGCGCCGGATCGAAGTCCAGCCAGTCGGCATCCTTCCGGAACGTGCCGGTCGTGGTCTCGTCCATCACAGCCCCCTCGCCTTCAGTTGCGAATCCAGGCGCGGATACACTCGCCGTGCGTTGCCCTCGAACACCTTGCGCTTGTCGGCCTCGGAAATGGCCAGCGCATCGATGTAGCGCCGGGTGTCGTCGAAGTAGTGGCCGGTCTGCGGGTCGATGCCGCGCACCGCGCCCACCATCTCCGAGCCGAACAGGATGTTGTCCACGTCGATCACCTCGAACAGCAGGTCGATGCCGGGCTGATGATAGACGCAGGTGTCGAAGAACACGTTCTTCATCACGTGCTCGGCCAGCGGCGGCTTGCCCAGCATGTCGGCCAGCCCGCGGAAGCGGCCCCAGTGGTAGGGCACCGCGCCACCGCCGTGCGGGATCACGAAGCGCAGGTCGGGGAAGTCGCGGAACAGGTCGCCCTGCAGGAACTGCATGAAGGCGGTGGTGTCGGCGTTGAGGTAGTGCGCGCCGGTGGCGTGGAAGTTGGCGTTGCAGCTGCCGGACACGTGCACCATCGCCGGCACGTCCAGCTCCACCATCTTCTCGAAGAACGGGTACCAGGCGCGGTCGGTCAGCGGCACGCCGGTCCAGTGCCCGCCGGACGGGTCGGGGTTGAGGTTGCAGCCGACGAAGCCGAGCTCGCCGACGCAGCGCTCCAGTTCGGCGATCGAGTGCGCGATCGATACCCCCGGCGACTGCGGCAGCTGGCATACGCCGATGAAGGTCTCGGGATACAGCTGCACCACCCGCGCGATCAGGTCGTTGCAGCGCCGGGTCCAGGCCTGGCTCACCGCCTCGTCGCCGATGTGGTGGGCCATGGTGCTGGCGCGCGGCGAGAACAGGGTCATGTCGGCGCCGCGCTCGCGCAGCAGCCGCAGCTGGTTCGCCTCTACGCTCTCGCGCAGGGCGTCGTCGCTGATCTGCGGGTAGTCCGGCGCCGGCAGCGCCGGGTCGTCGAAGTGCGCGACCTGGGCCTTGCGGAAGGCGTCGTGGGCGGCGGGGGCGGTGGTGTAGTGCCCGTGGCAGTCAATGATCATGGGAGGCCTCGGTGGGGGAGGGGATTACCAGCCGAACAGCTGGGCGAAGTGCACGTCCACGCGCAGGCCCACGATCAGCACGTCCGGAATGTCGGTGGTGCGGGTGGGCGCGTAGATCGGGTCGGGATTGACCACGTACTGCAGGTTGGGCATCAGCCGGATGCCGGGGCGCAGCGCGTAGCCGTAGCTGATCTCGGCGATGAACTCGTCGCTGTCCGGGCTGCCGCTGCCGCCGTGGCGGAGCCGGCGGTCGCGCAGGTAGGCGATCTGTTCGGGGTCGAAGTGGGTGTCGGAGACGAAGACCGCGAAGGTGTCCTCGTCGCGGCCGGCGAAGGTGCCGGTCTTCACCAGCCCGGCGGCGGCGAAGTACTTGATCGAGGCCACGTTGCCGGTGTTGATGAAGTAGCGGCCGAACAGCGCCAGGTTGCGCTTGCCCTCGCCGCGCCACACGGTCTGGTCGCCCATCGCGTACCAGCCCACGCGGGTGCCGTCGAGTTTGGCGAACGCCTTGCCGGTCAGCCCGGCGGAATCGCCGTTGATGTCGCGGAAGGGGCTGCTGCCGCCGTCGCTGTTGCGGTAGACGCCCAGCCGGTAGGCGCGGGGCAGGCGGTCGTTGGCGGCGCGGGTCTGGTAGCCGATCTCGCCGGCGCTGATCGTGCCGGTGCCGTCGCCGAACGAGAAGTCCACCCCGTTCTTGCCGGCCTTGTTGAGGTCGTTGTTGTAGTCGAACACGCCGGCCTGGGCGTACCAGCGGTCGTCGGCGTCGTAGCGCAGGATCGCCGCCCACGACGAGTTGGGGTAGGCGGTGATGCCGAGGTCGGAGATCGCGCCGTACGGCGTCAGGCACATCGCGTTGCTCATGAACACGCAGTTGAGCGGCGAGTTGTTGAAGTAGCTGTTCACCGGGGCGCGCCCGGCGGTCAGGCTCAGGCCGTTGTCGAAGGCGTGCTTGACCGTCAGCCGGGTCAGGCGGCCGCCGGCCACCGGGCGCCAGGTCTGCTGCGCGCTGATCGAGTTGCCGATCTTCTGGCGCGCCAGGTTGCGCCCGGCGAACCACGCGGCCTGCACGTCGACCTCGGTGCCGTGCGCGCCGAACAGACGGTCCAGGTCGAACCGGGACTGCGCCATCACCCAGTACGAGCCTTCGGTGCCGTGCTCGACGCCGCCGACCGGATTGCTGGCGACATTGCCGACCAGGTCCAGGGTCAGGTCGATGCCGTCGCGGACCTTGCCGCTGCGGGCGGCGGACGCGGCGGCGGGCGGGGTGGTGGCGTTCTGCGCCGGTGCCGGTGCAGCGGCGCCGGCGGCCAGGCCGCCGAGCAGCAGGGTCAGGGTGGAGGCGGGAATGCGGGACACGAGGGCTCCTGTCCGGCCTTGCGACGGCCGGCTGTGGGCGGATGCGGAAGGCGCCCGGCGCGGCCGGCGGACGGGTCGCGCCGCGCCGTCGCCGTGCGCGGGGGTCATGGCTGCGGGGCGGTGCCGGGGTAGCGCTGGCGCAGGGCGCGATTGCCGATCTGCTGCGCCAGCAGGGTGTGGTCGAGCTTGCCCTCCCACTTGGCGATCACGATGGTGGCCACCGCATTGCCGACCAGGTTCACGAAGGTCAGGCCCTCGGCGAGGATGCGGTGGATGCCGAGGATCAGCGCGATGCTGGCCACCGGGATCGCGCCGGTGCTGCCGAGGGTGGCGGCCAGCACCACGAACGCGGCCCCGGCCACGCCCGCGGCGCCCTTGGAGGTCAGCAGCAGCACCGCCACCAGGCCCAGCTCGTGCCAGATCGTCAGTTCGGTGTTGGTGGCCTGCGCCAGGAACACCGCCACCGTGGTCAGGTACAGGCAGGTGCCGTCCAGGTTGAACGAATAGCCGGCCGGCACCACGAAGCCCACCACGCTCTCCTCGCAGCCGACCTTCTTCATCTTCTCGATCAGGCGCGGCAGCACGGTCTCGGTGGAGGTGGTCGCCGCCACGATCACGATCTCGTCGCGCAGGTAGGCCAGCAGCCGGAACAGGCTGACCCCGCACCACCAGCACACCGTGCCCAGCACCAGCACGGTGAACAGGCCGCACACCACGAAGAACTCCAGGATCAGCTCGCCCAGCGACAGCAGCGAACCGGCGCCGAACTGGCCGACGGTGAAGGCGATCGCGCCGAACGCACCGATCGGCGCGAAGTACATGATGAAGCCGATCATCTTGAACAGCGCCTGCGACGCGCTCTCGATCACCGTCATCACCGGCGCGGCGCGCTCGCCCACCGAGGCCAGCGCGATGCCGAACAGCACCGACACGAACAGCACCTGCAGCACGTGCGGCTCCACCAGCGCGCTGACCAGCGTGGTCGGGATGACGTTCATCAGGTAGGCGACCATGCTCTGGTCGTGCGCGGTGTGCACGTAGCCCTGGATCGCGGCGGTGTCGATCCGGCTGGCATCGACGTTCATGCCGGCGCCGGGCTGCCACAGGTTCACCACCAGCAGCCCGAGCACCAGCGCCACCGTGGTGATGACCTCGAAGTACAGCAGCGACTTGAACGCCACCCGGCCGACGCTGCGCATGTCGTTCATGCCGGCGATGCCGTGCACCACGGTGACGAAGATGATCGGCCCGATCATCATCCGGATCAGCTTGATGAAGGCGTCGCCGAATGGCTTCATCGCCGTGCCCAGGTCCGGCGCCAGCCAGCCCAGCAGCACGCCGATCAGCGTGCCGGCCAGCACCTGGAACCAGAGCTGGCCAAGGATTCCGAAGCGGCCCGGCCGCTTCTCTGCAAGTGTCATAGCTACCCTCCCAGGTAATGATGGTGTAGGCGGCGCCGGTTCAGTCGAACAGGCGTCCGTCGAAGAGTTTTCGGGCGGTGCGCAGCACCGCGGCGCGGACGACGCTGCCGTCCGCATCGAGTTCGATCAGGCAGCCGGTGGCGCCGCTGGGATGCTCGACCTGGAGCGCCTGGGTGCGGCCGCCGGGCAGGGCCGCCAGCGCATGCGCCGGCGAGTCCGGCAGCAGGCAGGTGGTGGCCACGCTGACCGCGCCGAGCACGCCGATCGAGGCGTGGCAGCGGTGCGGGATGAAGGAGCGCACGCAGATCGTGCCGCCGTCGCGCGGCGCCGCCACCAGCATCATCTTCGGCACGGTCTTGTCCGCCACCTCGCCCAGCCGCATCCGCGGCCCGGCCTGCAGGCGGATCGCCTCCAGCCGCGCCTTCAGCGCGGTGTCGGCGTCCAGCGTCTCGCGGTCCTCGTAGCCGCTGAGGCCCAGGTCGGCGGCGCGCAGCACCACGCACGGCATGCCATTGTCGATCAGCGTGGCCGGCACGCCGTCGAGCGTGTCCAGCGCCCGGCCGGTGGGCAGCAGCGCCCCGCACGAGGACCCGGCGATGTCGGCGAACGCCAGCGGCACCGGCGCGGCGGTGCCCGGCACGCCGTCGATGCGGGCCTCGCCGGCATAGGTCACCCGGCCGGCCGGCGTGGCCACCGTGGCCACGGCGAGCTTGCCGGTGTTGACCATGAAGATGCGCACCTCGGTCTGCCCGTCGGCGGCCTCGACCAGGCCGCGCTCGATCGCGAACGGGCCGACGCCGGCGAGCAGGTTGCCGCAGTTTTGCGCGTCGCTGACCAGGGCCTGGTCGACGTAGACCTGCAGGAACAGATAGTCGACGTCGGCGCCGTCGCGCGTGGAGCGCGATACCACCGCGACCTTGGAGGTCAGCGGGTCGGCGCCGCCCATGCCGTCGATCTGGCGCGGGTCCGGCGAGCCGTACGCGCGCAGCAGGAAGGCGTCGCGCGCGGCGGGGTCGGCGGGCAGGTCCTCGGCCAGGAAGAACCCGCCCTTGGAGGTGCCGCCGCGCATCCACATCGCGCGGATGCCCTCAGACATAGGTCAGCCCCTTGGCGGCCAGGCGCTCGCGCATGGCGTAGATGTCCAGGCCGAGCTCGCCGCCGGCCAGGCGCTCGCGCTTGGCCTGCTCGCGCGCCTCGCGGGCCTGGGCTTCGGCCAGCACCTGCGCGGCCGAGGCGCGCGGCACCACGCAGACGCCGTCGTCGTCGGCCACCACGATGTCGCCGGGCTGCACCAGCGCGCCGGCGCATACCAGCGGCACGTTGACCGAGCCCAGCGTCTCCTTGACCGTGCCCTGCGCGCAGATCGCCCGGCTCCACACCGGGAACCCCATCGCGGTGAGGTCGCGCACGTCGCGCACCCCGGCATCGATGATCAGGCCGCGGCAGCCGCGGGCCTGCGCCGAGGTGGCCAGCAGGTCGCCGAAGTAGCCGTCGCAGCACTCGCTGGTCGGTGCCACCACCAGCACGTCGCCGGCGCGCAGCTGTTCGATCGCCACGTGCATCATCCAGTTGTCGCCGGGCGGTACCGACACGGTGACCGCGCTGCCGGCGATGCGGGCGCCGGCGTAGATGGGGCGCAGGCGGGAGTGCAGCAGGCCGCTGCGGCCCTGGGCCTCGTGCACGGTGGCGACGCCGGCCTGGGCCAGGCCGTCCACCAGCGCCGGGGCGGCGCGTTCGATCCGGGTGACTACGCGGGACATCCATCCATCCTCCGTTAGGGATGGGCGAGTCTGTGCGCCGGGCGCGGAAGACCTCAAGATCGTTTTGCGACACAGCCATTGGGTTTGGTTATAGTTTGGTCGTGGAACCGAAACTGGAACTGAATCTCAGGCACCTGCATGCGCTGGCCGCGGTGGCCCGCGCCGGCGGCATCAGCGCCGCGGCGCCGCAGGTGAACCTGTCGCAGCCGGCGCTCACCCAGGCCATCGCACGGCTGGAGCGCCAGTTCGGGCTCGCACTGTTCCAGCGCCAGCCCGGCGGCATGGTCGCCACCGAGGCGGCGCAGCTGCTGGTGCCGCGCATCGAGCGCGCGCTGGCCTACGTCTCGCGCGGGGTGCAGCTGGCGCGGCGCTCGCAGCGGCTGCCGGCGATCCCGGCGGTCGAGCGCCGCGTCACCCTGGGCCAGCTGCGCGCCCTGGCGGCGGTGGACACTGCCGGCAGCTATTCGCTGGCGGCGGTGCGCTCGGGCGTGTCGCAGCCGGCGATCTATCGCGCGGTGCACGAGCTGTCCGAGCTGATCGAGGTGCCGCTGACGGCGCGCCGCGGCCGCACCGTGCAACCCACCCCGGCCGGCTCGCGCATGCTGCGGCTGGTGCGGCTGGCGCTGTCCGAACTCGGTGCCGGGCTCGACGAACTGACCGCGCTGCGGTCCAAGGACGCCGGCCGCGTCACCCTCGGGGTGATGCCGCTGGCCCGCGCCATCCTGCTGCCGCAGGTGCTGGCCCGCTTCGCTCGGGCGCACCCGGGCGCCACCGTCAACGTCATCGAGGGCCCGTACGCCGAACTGCTCGGCCACCTGCGCGAGGGCGGGCTCGACCTGTTGATCGGCGCGCTGCGCGACCGCCTGCCGGTGCGCGACGTGGTCCAGGAGGGCCTGTTCGACGACGATCCGGTCATCGTCGGCCGCAGTGGCCATCCGCTGGCGCAGCCCGGGTTCGGCTTCTCGCGCCTGCTGGAGTTCCCCTGGGCGGTGGCCGCCACCGGCGCGCCGGTGCGCGCGCGCTGGGAGCGCATGTTTCGCGATCAGGGGCTGGAGCCGCCGCGCCTGCGCATCGAGTGCGGCTCGGTGCTGGTCATCCGCGGCCTGCTGCTCGAGGACGACTGGCTGACCCTGATGTCGCGCGACCAGTTCCTGTTCGAGCGCCGCGCCGGCCTGCTGTGCGAGATCGGCGTGGCCGGTCCCGGCGTGCGCCGCCGCATCGGCCTGACCACCCGCGCCGACTGGCACCCCACGCGGCTGCAGTCCGCCTTCCTGTCGACCTTCCGCGAGGTCTGCGCCGAGCGTGGCCAGAGCGCGGCCCCGGCCGCCTGGCCGTTCCGCTACCCCGGCCCGGCGTGAGCGCGGCGGTTGCGTTTGCCGCCGGCTCCCGCAGAATCGGTCGTCACACAAGGAGCGAGTAGCGAATGCTGCCCGATTGGTTGCAAGGTACCTGGCTGTTCGCGCTGGACTGGGTGATCCGGCTGGTGGCGCTGCTGTGGATCCCCGCGCGCACCACGCCGGGCGCGGCGCGCAGCTGGCTGCTGCTGGTGGGCTTCGTGCCGTTGCTGGGGCTGCCGCTGTACCTGCTGTTCGGCCACCCGTGGCTGTCGCGCCAGCGCATCGTGCGCCAGGAGCAGGCCTCGCAGGTGATCCGCGAGCAGCAGGTGCCGCTGGCGGCGCTGCGCTGGACCCCGGCCGTGGACACCAGCGTCGCCGAGGTGGTGCCGCTGGTGGAGCGCCAGGGCGACTTCATGCCCACCCACGGCAACGCCGTGGAGCTGCTCGACGACTACGCGCAGTCGCTGCAGCAGCTGGTCGCCGACATCGACGACGCGCGCGAGCGCGTGCACCTGCTGTACTACCTGATGTTCGACGACGCCGTCGGCGAGATGATCGTCGCGGCGCTGGAGCGCGCCGCCGCGCGCGGCGTGCAGTGCCGGCTGCTGCTGGACGCGGTCGGCGCCAAGCGTGGCCTGCGCCGCTACCGCCGGCGCCTGGTCGCCGCGGGCGTGGACGTGCAGGCGATGCTGCCGGGCGGGCTGCGCTGGCGGCGCAGCGGGCGCATGGACCTGCGCAACCACCGCAAGGTCGCGGTGGTGGACAACCGGGTCGGCTACGTCGGCTCGCAGAACCTGGCCGCGCCGCTGTTCGTCCACGGCTTTCCCAACCGCGAGCTGGTGGCGCGCGTGCGCGGGCCGGTGGTCAACCACCTGGAGGCGGTGTTCGCCAGCGACTGGTTCGTCGAGACCGGGCAGCGCCTGCAGGTCTGGCCGGACGCCCCGGCCTGCGCGGCCAACGTCGCCACCCAGCTGCTGCCCAGCGGCCCGGCCTATCCGTTCGAGAACGCGCGCGACGCGGTCAACGCGGTGATCCACCTGGCGCGCCGCCGGGTGGTGCTGGTGACGCCGTATTTCGTGCCGGACGAGGCCACGCTCAGCGCACTGTGCATCGCCGGCGTCTCCGGCGTGGACGTGCAGCTGATCCTGTCCGAGAGCAACAACCAGCGCCTCACCGCCTGGGCGCAGGAGGCCTACTACGACGAGTTGCTGCGCTGCGGCGTCAAGATCGCGCTGTACCGGCCCAACTTCCTGCACGCCAAGCACCTGAGCGTGGACGACGACATCGCCCTGGTCGGCTCGATCAACCTGGACATCCGCTCGTTCGCGCTCAACGCCGAGATCGGCATGCTGTGCTACGACCGCGACGTGGTGCGGCAGCTGCGCGCGATCGAGCAGGGCTACCTGGCGCAGGCCCGCTCGCTGACGCTGGAGGAATGGCGCAGCCGGCCCACCTGGCGGCGCAGCCGCGAGGGCATCGCACGGCTGGCCGACGCGCTGATGTAGGCCGGCGCCGGCCATCGCCATATGAGCGATGGTTCTGAGACGGCCATGGTCGCGCAGGGGGCATCCACTACAATCCAGCGCATGAACGAATTGCTCCAGCCCTGCGAATACGACATCGCCATCGTCGGCGGCGGTGCCGCCGGCGTGCTGGCGGCACTGCAGCTGCTGCGCCAGGCGGTGGCGATGCTGCGGATCGTGTTGGTCGAGCCGCAGTCCCTGCTCGCCCAGGGCGTGGCCTATTCCACGCGCCGCCCCGAGCACCTGCTCAACGTGCCGGCCGGCGGCATGAGCGCCTTCGTCGAGGCGCCGGACGATTTCGTCGACTACCTGCGCGAGCGGCGATGCTGTCCGCAGCTCGCCGACGACGCGTTGCCGCAGGCCTTCGTCGCGCGCCTGCACTACGGCGCCTACCTGCGCGAGCGCCTGGCCCAGGCGCAGGCCGCCAGCCCGGCGCGGCTGGAGGTCCTGCAGGACCGGGCGGAGACGCTCGACAAGCACGACGACGCGCTGCTGCTGCAGCTCGCCTCCGGCACGCGCATCCGGGCCCGCGCGCTGGCGCTGGCGGTCGGCAACGCGCTGCGGCCACTGCCGGTGCGCGGCGCCAGCGGCCTGGCTCGTGCGCATCGCATCGAGGCGTGGGACACCGAAGCGGTCGCCGCGCTGCCCCCGGAAACCTCGGTCTGCATCGTCGGTACCGGTCTGAGCATGGCCGATAGCGTGGTCTCGCTGTGCGCCAATGCCCATCGCGGCCCGATCCATGTCATCTCGCGGCACGGCCTGATGCCGCTGCCGCACGCCGCCGGCCCCGCGGCGGACTTCGATCCGGCGCCGCTGCTGGCGCTGCCGTTGCGCCAGCGCGTGCGCCAGCTGCGCCGCCACGCGCGCGAGGCGATGCGGCGCGGCCTGCCGTGGCAGGGCGTGATGGAGCGCATCCGTCCGCTGGGACAGGCGCTGTGGCAGTCGCTGTCGCCGGACGACCAGCGCCGCTTCCTGCGCCACGTCGCGCGCTACTGGGACGTGCACCGGCACCGCATCGCCGCCGGCGTGCACGCCCAGCTGCAGGCGCTGCGCGCCAGCGGCCAGCTGCGCGTGCACCGCGCGCGGCTGGACACCGCGTTCCCGGTCGGCGCCTGCGTGCAGGTCAGCGCGCGCACCGCGCAGGGCCGCACCCTGCAGGTGGACGCCCAGCAGCTGGTCAACGCCACCGGCGTGGAGATGCGCGTGCAGAGCATGCGCAACCCGCTGCTGCAGCAGCTGCTGGGGCGCGGCCACGCGGTGCCGGGCCCGCACGGCATCGGCGTGGACACCGCCGCCGACGGCAGCCTGCTCGACGCCGAGGACCATGCCGACCCGCGCATCCGCGTGATCGGCAGCCTGCGCATCGGCCGGCTGTGGGAGAGCCTGGCGGTGCCGGAGCTGCGCGGCCAGGCGCAGCAGGCCGCGCAGGCGCTGCTGGCGGGGTCGCTGCCGGCCTGAGGAGCGCCGCGCGGACCGCCTGGCGCGGCTGGTCGATATCCCGGGGATGGCCGCCGGCCGACGCCGTCGCCGGTGGCCTGCCGGGCCGGGCACCGCGGGTGGCTGCCCGCCGGCGCCGCCGTTGCCGCAATCTCAGCCCAGGCGACGCCACAACCGGTAAAATGCCCGGGTGGATGTCTCTCATTTGCTCGATCACCTGAACCCCGCCCAGCGCGAGGCCGTTTCCGCGCCGCCGGGGCACTACCTCGTGCTCGCCGGCGCCGGCTCCGGCAAGACCCGCGTGCTGATCCATCGCATCGCCTGGCTCAACGAGGTCCAGGGCGTGCCGCCGCATGCCATCTTCGCGGTGACCTTCACCAACAAGGCCGCCGGCGAGATGCGCCACCGCACCGACCTGCAGCTGCGCAACGGCAGCCGCGGCATGTGGATCGGCACCTTCCACGGCCTGGCCCACCGCCTGCTGCGCCTGCACTGGCAGGACGCGCGGCTGCCGGAGGGCTTCCAGGTCATGGACAGCGACGACCAGCTGCGGCTGGTCAAGCGCGTGGTGCAGTCGCTGGAACTGGACGAGGGCAAGTACCCGCCCAAGCAGCTGGCCTGGTGGATCAACGAGCAGAAGGACGAGGGCCGCCGGCCGCAGCACATCCAGCCCGAGCCCAACGACGACTACACCGAGGTCCGGCGCGAGGTCTATGCCGCCTACCAGGAGCGTTGCGACCGCGCCGGCCTGCTGGACTTCGCCGAGCTGCTGCTGCGCGCGCACGAGCTGCTGCGCGACACCCCGGCGCTGCTGGCGCACTACCGCGCGCGCTTCGGCGAGATCCTGGTCGACGAGTTCCAGGACACCAACGCCATCCAGTACGCCTTCGTGCGCGTGCTCGCTGGCGAGACCGGCCGCGTGTTCGTGGTCGGCGACGACGACCAGGCCATCTACGGCTGGCGCGGCGCCAAGGTCGAGAACGTGCAGCGCTTCCTCAAGGACTTCCCGGGCGCGCAGACCATCCGCCTGGAGCAGAACTACCGCTCCAGCGCCAACATCCTCGGCGCCGCCAACGCGGTGATCGCGCACAACCCCGACCGCATCGGCAAGCAGCTGTGGACCGACTCCGGCGATGGCGACCCGATCGACCTGTACGCGGCCTACAACGAGGTCGACGAGGCGCGCTACATCGTCGAGCGCGCGCGCCAGTGGGTGCGCGACGGCGGCAGCTACGGCGAGGTCGCCACGCTCTACCGCAGCAACGCGCAGTCGCGCGCGCTGGAAGAGGCGCTGATCGCCGAGCAGGTCCCGTACCGGGTCTACGGCGGCATGCGCTTCTTCGAGCGTGCCGAGATCAAGGACGCACTGGCCTACCTGCGCATGCTCACCAACCGCAGCGACGACGCCGCGTTCGAGCGCGCGGTCAACACGCCCACCCGCGGCATCGGCGACCGCACCCTGGACGAGGTCCGGCGCCTGGCGCGGGCGCAGTCGCTGTCGCTCTGGGAAGCCTCGATGCTGGCGACCCAGGGCAGCGAGCTGGCCGCGCGCGCGCGCAATGCCCTGGCCGGGTTCCTGTCGCTGGTGAACCAGCTCTCGGCCGAGACCGGCGAGATGGAGCTGAAGGAGCGCATAGACCACGTGCTGATGCGCTCGGGCCTGCGTGAACACTGGTCCAAGGAGAGCCGCGGCGGCCTGGATTCGGAATCGCGCACCGAGAACCTCGACGAACTTGTGTCGGTGGCGTCGCGCTTCACCCGCCCCGAGGACGACGAGGAGGGCCAGGGCATGAGCGAGCTGGTGGCGTTCCTGGCCTACGCCTCGCTGGAGGCCGGCGAGGGCCAGGCCCAGGCCGGCGAGGACGGCGTGCAGCTGATGACGCTGCACTCGGCCAAGGGCCTGGAATTTCCGCTGGTGTTCCTGGCCGGGCTGGAGGACGGGCTGTTCCCCAGCGCACGTTCGCTGGAGGAGACCGGGCGGCTGGAGGAGGAGCGCCGGCTGGCCTACGTCGGTATCACCCGCGCCCGCCACAAGCTGGTGCTCAGCTACGCCGAGTCGCGCCGCATCCACGGCCAGGACAACTACAACGTGCCCTCGCGCTTCCTGCGCGAGATCCCGCGCGACCTGCTGCACGAGGTGCGGCCGAAGGTGCAGGTCTCGCGCCCGGCCTCGCTCGGCGCCGCGCGCGGCTACGGCCACGCCGCGATCGAGGCGCCGCCGGTCAAGCTCGGCGCCAACGTCAGCCATCCCAAGTTCGGCGGCGGCGTCGTCACCGACTACGAGGGCAGCGGCGCGCACGCGCGCGTGCAGGTGCAGTTCGACGAGGTCGGCGCCAAGTGGCTGGTGATGGCCTACGCCAACCTGACGGTGGTGTAGCGGGTCCGGCATTGGTGCATCGCCCGATGCGCCCGCGCCGCCCGGCATGGCACGCTGTCGCCTGGAGACCCCGGAGTGAACGCGCGCGATGCGGACGGAGAAGGAAAAGATGCTGGCCGGCGAGCCCTACCTGCCGGGCGATGCGCAGCTGCAGGCCGAGCAGGCCGCGGCCAAGGCCTGGATGGTCCGCTACAACGCCGCGCTGGCCGAGCCGCCGGCGCGTCGCCACGCGTTGCTGGCCGAACAGCTCGGCGAGGTCGGCGCTGGCGCGGTGGTGCGGCCGCCGTTCCATTGCGACTACGGGGCCCACATCCGGCTCGGCGAGGGAGTGTTCCTCAACTTCGGGTGCGTCATCCTCGACGTGGCGGAGGTCAGCATCGGCGCCGGCACCCAGATCGGCCCGGCGGTCCAGATCTACGCTGCCGACCACCCGCGCGACGCCGCCCAGCGCGCCGCCGGCCTGGAGTTCGGGCGGCCGGTGCGGATCGGGCGCAACGTCTGGATCGGTGGCGGCGCCATCGTGCTGCCGGGCGTGAGCATCGGCGACGACGCGGTGGTCGGCGCGGGCAGCGTGGTCACCCGCGACGTGGCGGCCGGGGCCACCGTGGTCGGCAACCCGGCGCGGCCGGTCGCGCCGCGCGCCGCGGACGCGGCGCAGCGATCGATTGATCGCGATCAACGCGCCGTCGGCGCCGGCGGTGTGCAATCGTCTTGAAACGTGCCGTGATCACGGCCCCAGCGGAGGAACGACCATGTACAAGCGCATTCTCATCGCCACCGACGGCTCCGAGCTGGCCAACCGCGGCCTGCAGCAGGGCCTGGACCTGGCCAGGGCCACCGGCGCCCAGGTCGACATCGTGACCGTGTCCGAGCCTTGGGCCATGGGCATGTACGACGCCATGGGCTGGAGCGTGGGCTACGAGGCCACCCCGGAGTACCGCAAGGAGCGCGAGGAGGGCGCCCAGGCCATCCTCGCCCCAGCGCTGGAAGCGGCCGCCGCGGCCGGTGTGCCGGCCACCCCGCGCCACGTGCTCGACCGCTACGCCGCCGAGGGCATCATCGACACCGCCAAGGAATGCGGCAGCGACCTGATCGTGATGACCTCGCACGGCCGCCGCGGCATGAGCCGCGTGCTGCTCGGCAGCCAGACCGTGGAGGTGCTGACCCATGGCACGGTGCCGGTGCTGGTGATCCGCTGAGGCCGGCTGGCCGGGTTCAGCGCCGCGCTGGGCGATTGCCATGGCGGACGATGGCCACGCACAGGGCCTGTGCTGCGGGCCGTCGGCGACCGCTCGCGGTGGTGCGTTAGCAAGACCTGGGCGTGGCGCATCGCGGTAGGGCGAGCATTCTCGCGGCAAGCGATTACAGGGATGCCGTCCAGCGCCGGGTGCCGCGACCCCAGCGTCGGACTTGCCGCTCACGGCCCGATCTAGATCGGACGGGCGCGTTGCACAGCACGCGATGCAGCGCGTCGTGCTTGCGCATCGAGGAACAGAGCACGAGCTACCGACCCATGCCCTCTGCGCGGGCGGGCAGCGCCGCGTGCGTGATTTCCGGCCGGAACGCCGCGCAAGTGCGTCACGGCGGCATCCGCCAACATCCTCCGCGTGGCAGGTCGACGTCAGCGATTTGCCGATGGCTCACGCGGTCGGCGCCGCCGATGCTGGATGCCGATTCCGTACCGGCGCGCGCCTGCATAGCGTCGCTGCGGCATCGCCCTTCCATGCCGACGGAGTTCGACCATGTCCATTCTCGCCTTCCACCCGCCGCATCTGGCCAACCATGTCCCCCAGGGCGTGCATTCCATCGTGCACCCCGACGACACGCTGCCCGACCATGCCCGGATCGTCGCCGCCCTGCCGCGGACCAAAGACGGTGCGCCGCAGCTGCATTACGACACAATTTGGATCGGCGGCGGCCACGGGGACGTCGACGGCAACGGCGTACCGCGCCAGTTCAACGGCTGCCGCGACGTGGCGGTGTTCCAGCGCTTCATTGCGGATCTGGTCGCCATTGGCCTCCGTACGCCGGCGCTGATCGTCGATACCTGTTTCTCGCTGGCGTCGCTGCCGCACCTGGCCCCCCTGCTCACCGAGGGCGGCGTGTTCGCCGGCTGGTCATGCATCTGTCCCACCACCCGCAACGAGCTGCTGGCCTCGCATCGCCTGCCCGCATTGGTGGAGCAGACCGAGACCGCATTGGCCGAGGTGACACCGGCCGCGTCCAGCCAGGTGGTCTACCTGGCACGCGACCGGCTGCTGATCCGCCATGCGCGGTTGACCGCAAGCGAGGGTGGCCTGGATGCCGACGACCTCCCCGACGCCGAGGCGACGATCACGCGCGTCGGCACGCTGACCTGGCAGGGCCGGCCGCTGGTCGCCGTCGACCAGCGCATCGAGGACCGCGCCGCGTTCGTCGACCGCCTGCACCAACTCTGACCGCCTCGGCGCCGGCGCCCGTTCGGGCATCCACTCAACGACAGAGGGTTCTCCACCATGACCACCTACACCAACAACGGCACCGGCACATTCAGCAGTGCCAGCAGAAACATCCGCGACCATGTGCTCGACGCGTACCTCGCAGCGAAGATCGCCAACTATGTCGGCATCAACCGCAATGAAGTCGATGACGATACCGTGATCCGTGTCCCTGCCGAGTATGCCAACAGCGAAGGCACGATCTCGGGCATGGAGCTGGTCAGGGGCCTGCGCGTGGATCTGCAGCGCACACAGACCCACGGCGGCGCGGCCTATGCGACCTGGCAGGTGCAGTGGGGCACAGGCAGCGGCAGGAACGGCGGCGCCTACGCAGGCGTACTGATGCGGGTGGATACCAACTTCACCTTCGCCGAGTTCCGGGAAGCGATGCGCAGGAGCTTCGGCTACGCGCCGGGCGCGTATTGCCGGCTCGATCCCTGACCGAGCCCGGTGGGGCCCGCCGCCGGCACGCTGCCACGGCGGGCCTCACCAGCTGTAGAGCTTCCAGTACACCGGTGACACGCCGTCCTTGTCGTTGTCGAAGCGGCCGTCGCCGTCCTGGTCGTAGAGGTAGTACGGGGCGCCGCGCGACGGGGTGATCTTGACCATGCGCAGCTGGCCGCTGACGCGGTACTCGTCGATCTTGTCGCCGTTGTCCATGGCCTTGCTGGTGACGTCGGCGCCGCGCACGTCCACCGGCGCGCCGCCCAGGCTGGAACAGCCGGCCAGGGCCAGCAGCGGCAGGAGGATCAGGCTCGCTCGTTTCATCGTCGTGCTCCGGGTGGGTCGTGGCGGGATTATGCCCGGCGGCGGTGTGGCCGGGACGTGCAGCGTAGAATTGGACCATGAGCAGATTAGTCCTGATCGACGGGTCCAGTTACCTGTACCGCGCGTTCCACGCGCTCCCGCCGCTGACCAACGCCCAGGGCGAGCCGACCGGCGCGCTGTTCGGGGTGGTCAACATGCTGCGCGCCACCCTGAAGGAACGCCCCGAGTACGTCGCCTTCGTGGTGGACGCACCCGGCAAGACCTTCCGCGACGCCCTCTACGCCGACTACAAGGCCAACCGCCCGCCGATGCCGGACGAGCTGCGGGCGCAGGTGCAGCCGATGTGCGACATCGTGCACGCGCTGGGCATCGACATCCTGCGCATCGACGGCGTGGAGGCCGACGACGTGATCGGCACGCTGGCGCTGCAGGGCGCCGGCGATGGCCTGGACGTGACCATCTCCACCGGCGACAAGGACTTCGCGCAGCTGGTGCGGCCGGGCGTGCAGCTGGTCAACACCATGAGCGGCAGCCGGATGGACTCGGACGCGACCGTGCAGGACAAGTTCGGCGTGCTGCCCGGGCAGATCGTCGACCTGCTCGCGTTGATGGGCGACGCCATCGACAACGTGCCCGGCGTGGACAAGTGCGGCCCCAAGACCGCCGCCAAGTGGCTGGCCGAGTACGGCTCGCTGGACGCGATCATCGCCAACGCCGAGCGCATCAAGGGCAAGATCGGCGAGAACCTGCGCGCGGCGCTGCCGCGGCTGCCGCTCAACCGCGAGCTGGTCACGATCAAGACCGACGTGGCGCTGGACAAGCGGCCGCAGGACCTGGTGCTGCGCCCGCACGAGGATTCGCTGCGCGAGCTGTACCAGCGCTACGGTTTCACCCAGGCGCTGAAGGAGCTGGGCGGTGCCGACGCGGCGGACGGCCTGCCCGCCACCGCGCGGGACGCGCTCACCGAGCCCGGCCGGGTGCGTGGCAGCGGCTTCGTGTCGGCGGCGCTGCCGGCGACCGCGGCCGAGCTGGATCCGGCACTGGCGGTGAAGGGCGAGTACGACACCGTGACCACGTTCGAGCAGCTCGATGCCTGGATCGCGCGCCTGCGCGCGGCCGGCACGTTCGCGCTCGATACCGAGACCGACAGCCTGGACCCGCTGCGGGCCAACCTGATCGGCCTGAGCTTCAGCGATGCCCCTGGCCAGGCCGCCTACGTGCCGCTGGGCCACGACTATCCCGGCGCGCCGGCGCAGCTGGACCGCCAGCAGGCGCTGGACCGGCTGGCGCCGCTGCTGGCCGACCCGCAGGTGCGCAAGCTCGGCCAGCACGGCAAGTACGACCTGCACGTGCTGCGCCGCCACGGCATCGCCGTGGCCGGCTACGCCGACGACACCCTGCTGGAGAGCTTCGTGCTCAACTCCGGCAGCGCACGCCACGACCTGGACAGCCTGGCCCGGCGCTACCTCGGCTACGACACGGTCAAGTACGAGGACATCTGCGGCAAGGGCGCCAAGCAGATCCCGTTCGCGCACGTGGCGCTGGACGACGCCACCCGCTACGCCGCCGAGGACGCCGACATCACCATGCGCCTGCACCGGGTGCTGGAACCGCGGCTGGCGGCCGAGCCGGGCCTGGCGCGCGTGTACCGCGAGATCGAGATGCCGCTGGTGGGCGTGCTGGCGCGGATCGAGGCCAACGGCGTGCGCGTGGACGCCGACGAACTGCGGCGGCAGAGCGCGGACCTGTCGCGGCGCATGCTCGCCGCCCAGCAGAAGGCCACCGAGCTGGCCGGGCGCACCTTCAACCTGGATTCGCCCAAGCAGCTGCAGGCGCTGCTGTTCGACGAGCTCAAGCTGCCGGCGGTGGTCAAGACCCCCAAGGGCCAGCCCTCGACCAACGAGGAGGCGCTGGAGGCCATCGCCGACCAGCACGAGCTGCCGCGGGTGATCCTGGAGTACCGCGGGCTGGCGAAGCTGCGCAGCACCTACACCGACAAGCTGCCGGAGATGATCCACCCGCAGTCCGGGCGCGTGCACACCAGCTACCACCAGGCCGGCGCCGCCACCGGGCGGTTGTCCTCCTCCGACCCAAACCTGCAGAACATCCCGATCCGCACCGAGGACGGCCGCCGCATCCGCCGCGCCTTCGTCGCGCCGCCGGGGCGCAAGCTGATCGCCTGCGACTACTCGCAGATCGAGCTGCGGATCATGGCGCACCTGTCCGGAGACCCGGGCCTGGTGGCCGCGTTCGAGTCCGGGGCCGACGTGCACCGCGCCACCGCGGCGGAGGTATTCGGCCGCCCGATCGACGAGGTCACCGGCAACGAGCGGCGCGCCGCCAAGGCGATCAACTTCGGGCTGATGTACGGCATGAGCGCGTTCGGGCTGGCGCGCCAGCTCGGCATCGGCCGTGGCGAGGCGCAGGACTACATCGCGCTGTACTTCAGCCGCTTCGCCGGTGTGCGCGACTTCATGGAGAACACCCGCCAGCAGGCGCGCGCGCAGGGCTACGTGGAGACCGTGTTCGGCCGCCGCCTCTATCTGGACTACATCAACGCCGGCAGCCAGGGCCAGCGCGCCGGTGCCGAACGCGCGGCGATCAATGCGCCGATGCAGGGCACCGCGGCCGACATCATCAAACGCGCGATGGTCAGCGTGGACGCCTGGCTGGCCGATCATGCCGAGCGGGCGCTGATGATCCTGCAGGTGCACGACGAACTGGTGTTCGAGGCCGAGGCCGACTTCGTCGAGACGCTGCTGGGCGAGGTCACCGCGCGGATGTCGGCGGCAGCCGAGCTGCGCGTGCCGCTGCTGGTGGACTCCGGCGTGGGAGACAACTGGGACGAAGCGCACTGAGTCGCTGCGTGCGATGCGCGGAAGCCGCCTCGGCGCGTGTTCGCGGAATGAATCCGTCCTTAATCCGACAAATTCTTAACTCTAATCTTCACGAACTATCAATGTAAGGAATGTTGTTATATCCCTCGACAGGCGCAATACCTGTCGCGGATCTCCTCCCATCCCCTGGAGCAGATCTCGGAGCGGAAACTCCTCCCCAAGTTTCCGTTCCCTGGCCCCGCCGACCTCCCCCTGGTCCGCGGGGCTTTTTATTTTCCACGCCCTGCGAAAGATACCGCCGGCAGCCGCTTGCGTTGCGTGCGCCGATAAACTTTGCTTAATCGGGCACGTTCACCAAAGTTAATTGGCCGGATGCAACGCTGTGTGTGAAAAACCGGCTTGCGATGATGCACTGCACGATATCAGCCGAGCCAGTCGCGCGGGACCAGGTAATCGGCCAGTCGTGCCTCGGCGCTGCCCGGCTCGGGCTGGTAGCCGTACTCCCAGCGCACGCGCGGTGGCAGGCTCATCAGGATGCTCTCGGCGCGGCCGCCGCTCTGCAGGCCGAACAGGGTGCCGCGGTCGTAGACCAGGTTGAACTCGACGTAGCGGCCGCGGCGGTAGTGCTGGAACTCGCGTTCGCGCTCGCCATAGGGCGTGTCCTTGCGGCGGGCCACCAGCGGCAGGTAGGCATCGAGGAAACCGTCGCCGACCGCGCGCAGGTAGGCGAAGTCGCGCTCGAAGTCGGCATGTAGGTCGTCGAAGAACAGCCCGCCCACGCCGCGGGTCTCGTTGCGGTGGCGCAGGAAGAAGTAGTCGTCGCACCAGCGCTTGTGCGCGGCATAGCGTTCTTCGCCGAACGGCGCGCACAGGGCCTGGGCGGTGCGGTGCCAGTGCTGCACGTCCTCGTCGAACGGGTAGAACGGCGTCAGGTCGAAGCCGCCGCCGAACCAGGCCGCCACCGGCGCGCCGTCGCGCTCGGCGCGGAAGTAGCGCACGTTGGCGTGCGTGGTGGGCAGGTACGGGTTGCGCGGGTGGAACACCAGCGACACCCCGCAGGCGCGCCAGGTGGCGCCGGCCAGTTCGGGGCGGTGGGCGCTGGCCGAGGGCGGCAGGCGGGTGCCGGCGACGTCGGAGAATCCGATGCCGGCCTGCTCGAACACCGGGCCCTCGCGCAGCACGCGGGTGCGGCCGCCGCCGCCCTCGGCGCGTTCCCAGCGGTCCTCGACGAAGCGGGCCTGGCCATCGGCCTGCTCGATGGCGGCGCAGATGCGGTCCTGCAGGTCGGTGAGATAGGCGCGGACGCGGTCGAATTCGGTCATCGGGGGCAGGTTCGGGCTGGCGGGCGGGGCGGCTGGCGGTCGCGCGGTCGCTCGGGCCGGCGCGGCATGCATTATGCCGCGCCGCGCGGCGGCCTCCCGCGTGGCGCGGCTCAGCGCCCGAACTGGGCGCGCACCGCCGGCGTGCAGAAGCGCCAGGCCAGCCAGCCGTGCAGCGCGGCGACCGCCAGCGTGCCCAGCAGCGTCAGCGTGAACACCATCGGCCGGAGCAGCTCCAGGCGTTCACGCGCCTCGGCCATCAGGGTGGCGTCCAGCGGCCCGAACGCGGGCAGCAGGGCGTCGGCGGCGGCGAACAGCGGGTCGATCAGCGGCAGCAGCGCGAAGTTGAGCAGGCCCCCCAGCACCAGCGCCGCCACGAAGCCGCGCCGCGCCCACGGCCGCCGGCGCAGCAGCGCCCACGACAGCCCGGCGAAGGCCAGCGACAGCGCGGCGCCGGCCAGCGACAGCGCCAGGGTGTGCGCGACCAGCCACGCCAGCCAGGGCGGCGGACGCAGGCCCAGCGGTGCCAGCGCGGCCAGCGGGTCGGACGGCAGCAGCACGGTCGCGGCCGCCTGCGCCAGGTTCGCCAACGCCAGCAGCAGCCCCAGCAGCAGCGAGGCCTGGGCGATCACGCCGACGAAGCGGGCGGCGTCGCGGGGATCGGGCGCCTGGCTCACGGGCTTGCGGCGTCCAGCAGCGGCAGCAGGCAGTCGGCGCTGAGCGGGGCCACCGGGACCGGGTACGGCGGGCGCGCCGGCAGCCAGCGCAGTTCGGCGATCTCGGCGCGGGCGATCGGCGTGCCGTCGATCTCCACCGCGTAGACCTCGGCCTGCACGCGCCGCCCGGCCTCGTTGACCGCGTCGTGCTCGAACGTGCCGAGCGCGCGCGCGCTGCCGGGGCGCGGGCGCACGCCCAGTTCCTCGTGCAGCTCGCGCGCCAGCGTGGCCAGCGCGTCCTCGCCCGGCCCGCGCTTGCCGCCGGGCTGGATGAACACGGCCGAGCCGTGCTTGCGCACCAGCAGCGCGCGGCCGCGGCCGTCGCCGATCAGCGCGGCGACGATGCGGATCGGCCCGGGAGGCGCGGCGGCGTCTATTTCACGTGCTCCTCGAACAGGGTGAGGATGCGCTGGTACTCGTCCCGCCACGAGTCGGCGCGGGTGAAGCTGTGGCGCTCCAGCGGGTACGGCGCGATCTGCCAGGTGTCCTTGTGCAGCTCGATCAGCTTCTGGGTCATGTCGACCGAGTCCTTGAAGAACACGTTGTCGTCGACCATGCCGTGGGCGATCAGCAGCTGGTCGCGCAGGCCCTCGGCGTAGTGGATCGGCGAGGACCTGCGGTACGCCTCCGGGTCCAGCTCCGGGGTGTTGAGGATGTTGGAGGTGTACTCGTGGTTGTACTGCATCCAGTCGCCGACCGGGCGCAGCGCGGCGCCGGCCTTGAAGGTGCCGGGACTGCGGAACAGCGCCATGTAGGTCATGAAGCCGCCGTAGGAGCCGCCGTAGATGCCGGCGTGATCGCGGTCGCCCTGCTTGTGGGCGACCAGCCAGTCCAGCCCGTCCAGGTAGTCCTCGAGCTCGGGGTGGCCCATGTTGCGGTAGATCGCGGTGCGCCAGTCGCGGCCGTAGCCCTCCGAGGCGCGGTAGTCCAGGTCCAGCACGATGTAGCCCTTCTGCACCAGCAGGTTGTGGAACATCTGCTCGCGGAAGTACGGGGTGTAGCGCCGGGAGACGTTCTGCAGGTAGCCGGCGCCGTGCACGAACATCACCACCGGGTACTGCCGGCCCGGCTCGGGCGTGGCCGGGCCGTAGTACTTGCCCCAGATCGTGCCGGCACCGTGCCGGGACGGGACCTGCACGTACTGCGGCTGGATCCACGGCTGCGCCTTGAACGCCGGCGTGCGGGTGTCGGTGAGCACGCGCGCGTCGCCGCCGCCGGCCGGCACCACCGCCAGCTGCGCCGGCAGGTAGCTGCCGGAGTAGCGCACCAGCAGGCGCTGGCCGTCGGGCGACAGGCTGAAGTCCTCGACGCCGTCGAGCGCGGTGACCTCGCTGACGCGGTCGCCGGCCAGGTCGAGCCGGCAGACCTCGTAGTCGCCCGGCCAGGCGCGGTTGCACAGGAAGAAGAAGCCGCTGCCGTCGGCGCTGGGCACCGGCGCCGACACCTCCCAGTCGCCGCGGGTGCGCTGGCGCGGCCTGCCGTCGTCGGCGACGGTGTACAGGTGCGAATGGCCCGACTCCTCCGACAGCAGCCACAGCGTGCGGTTGTCCGGCAGCCAGCCGAAGTCGTTGAAGTTCCAGTTGATCCAGGCCGCGTCGGTCAGGCGGTGGCGCGGGCGCAGCTCGGCCTTGTCCAGGTCCACGCTGGCGATCCAGCGGTCCTTGTTGTCGATGGCGCGGATCTCGACGGCGACGTTGCGGCCGTCGTCGCTCCAGTGGATGGCCGGGCCGCTGCCGTCGCCGTCGCTCTCGATGCGGACCGCGCGCGGGCCCTTGAGCGGGTCGCGCTTGGCGGCCTTGCGCAGGTCGGCCAGCGGGTCGCTGGCGATGCCGGGCAGGGCGTCGAAGGCGAGCGCGCGGGCGCTGCCGGCGGCCACGTCCACCAGCCACAGCGCGTGCGGCGCCGGGAGCTTGCGGCCGACCCGGGTGCGCACTTCCTGGAATTCCTCGTAGCCGGACTCGGTGACGTAGCGCGGCATCTTGCCGGCCTGGCCCTCGTCGGCGTCCTTGGCCTGGGTCACCACCAGCAGGTGGCGGCCGTCCGGCGACAGTGCGCTGTCGACGATCTCCACCTCGTCGCCGAGGTAGACCGGCCCGGCGGCGCGCGTGGGGTCGGCCTTGCGCCAGGCGTCCTCCTGCTGGCGCAGGGCGTCGCGCTGCTCGCGGTCGCGGCGCAGCGTGGCCAGGGTGGCCAGCTGCTGCTCGCGCAGCACGTCGGCCTTGGGCGCGGCCTCGGGATCGCGCGCGGCCTTGACCACCGCGACCTGGGCGGCGCCGCCGCCGGGGCGCCAGTGGTACCAGTCGTTGCCGGCGCGCCAGATCGCGCCGCCGTCGCTGGCGAACTGCGGCCGCGACTCGGTCTCGTTGCTGCGGGTCAGCTGGGTCAGCGCGCCGCTGCGCAGGTCGCGCAGGAAGATGTCGCCGTTGCGCGCGAACAGCATGCGCTGGCGCGCGCGGTCGTAGCTGGCGCCGGCCGCGTCCAGGTCGGCGCGTTCGGCATCGCCGACGCGGCGCGCGGCGGCGCCGTCGACCGCCTGGCGGTAGGTGTCGCGCACCGGGCTGCCGTCGCGCTTGAGCAGGTACTGCACCTGGCGGCCGTCCCACTGCCACCAGGCCGAGTCCACCGGCGGGCCGATCCAGTCCGGGTCGGCCATGGCCTGCTCGAGGGTGAGCGCGGCGGGGGCCGGGGCCGCGGCCGCCAGCGGCGCGGCGGAGCACAGGGACAGCAGCAGGAGGGGCAGCAAGGGACGCATGGGAATCCGGTACGACAGGTAAACCGCAAGCGTAGCAGCGCGCCCGCGGCGACGACTGCGCCAATGGTCATGGCAGGGGATGCGTGCGCCCGCTGCGGGCCCTGCGGCGGATGCCGCTTCGCGCCGCGGGGGGCCCGGTCCGTGGCCGCGCGCGCGTGCCCCGTCCGGGCCCAGCTGCCGCGGTGCGGGCCCGCCACCGCCGGCGCGGCGGGACCGGCAGCGCCTTGCCACGCTGGTCGCCGGCGGCCAAGCTAGCCGGCCCTCCGCCGTGCACTGCGCCTATGTCGGTCGTCCCCGCTTCCCCGCCCCCGCGGTCCCATCCCCTGGCGGTCGGTGCCGCCGACCGGGCCCTGGCCTGGCGCGACGGCCGTTCGATCGACCTGGCGACGTTCCTGTCCCACGTGCGCGGGGTCGCCGCGCTGCTGCCGGACGCGCGCCACGCGGTCAACCTGTGCGAGGACCGCTACCACTTCATGGTCGCGTTCTACGCCTGCGCGCTGCGCGGGCAGACCTCGCTGCTGCCGTCCTCGCGGGCGCCGGCGGTGGTCGGCGAGGTCCAGGCCGCCCATGCCGACAGCTACTGCCTGGGCGACCTGCCGCTGGCGCCGCCGCCGCCGCGCTACTGGCAGCTGCCGGCGGCATTGCCGGAACGGGACGGGCCGATGCCGGCACTGGCCGACGACGCGCTGGTCGCGATCGGCTTCACCTCCGGCAGCACCGGCGTGCCCACGCCCAATCCCAAGACCTGGGGCGGCTTCCTCACCAGCACCCGCCAGGACCTGGTGGCGCTGCGCAGCCTGTGGGCCGACGACGCGCAGCCGCACGTGGTGGCGACAGTGCCGCCGCAGCACATGTACGGCATGGAGCTGTCGGTGCTGCTGCCGCTGGTCACCCCGCTGGCGGTGCACGCCGGGCGCCCGTTCTTCCCCGAGGACGTGGCGCGCGCGCTGGCCGAGGTGCCGGCACCGCGGCTGCTGGTGACCACGCCGGTGCACCTGCGCGCGCTGGTGGAGTCCGGCGTGCCGCTGCCACCGCTGGCCGGCATCGTCTCGGCCACCGCGCCGCTGTCGCAGGAACTGGCCGCCGCCGCCGAGGCGCGCTTCGGCGGCGAGGTGCGCGAGATGTTCGGCTCGACCGAGACCTGCGTGTTCGCCTGCCGCCGCACCGCCTGCGAGGCGGCCTGGACGCCGCTGCCGGGGGTGCGCGTGGTGCCGCAGCCCGACGGCACCCGGATCCATGCCCCGCACCTGGCGGTGCCGGTGCTGCTGGCCGACCTGATGGAGGTCGAGGCCGACGGCCGCTTCCGGGTGCGCGGGCGCCAGGCCGACCTGCTGGAGATCGCCGGCAAGCGCGCCTCGCTGGCCGACCTGACCCGGCGCCTGCTGGCGGTGCCCGGCGTGGTCGACGGCACCGTGGTGCAGCTGGCGCCGGAGCCGGGCCACGCGGTGGGCCGCATCGCCGCGCTGGTGGTGGCTCCGACGCTGAGCGAGGCGCAGGTGCTCGACGGCCTGCGGGCCGGCGTGGACCCGGTGTTCCTGCCGCGCCGGCTGCGCCGGCTCGACGCCCTGCCGCGCAACGAGACCGGCAAGCTGCCGCGCGACACGGTGCTGGCGCTGCTGGACGGTTGACCGCCACACCCGGGACGCAGGAGCGCAGGCGATGGGAAAGGGAGTTCCGCGCAACAGGATGATGATCGTGGTCGCCGCGCTGGCCTTGCTGGCGCTCGCGGCGGCGTTGGCGTGGCGGCGGGGGCCGGGCGCGGCAGCGCCGGTGGCGGCTGCCGCCGCCGACGCGGGGATCCCGAAGCCGCGAGCGAACGGCGCGGCGGGCGACATCGAGCCGGGGCAGTGCGGGCGCTGAGTCAGCCGTGCACGCCGTCGATCTCCACCGCCAGCTCGTCGCGGCAGATCACCGCGTGCAGCAGCAGCCGCGGCACGCGGTCGCCGAAGCGTGCGTCCAGCGCCTGCGCCACCCGCGGCAGGTCCTCGCGCTCGCGCACGTAGACCTTGAGCCGGGTGCCGGGGCCGAACTGCGCCGGCAGCGCCGGGGCCTGCAGGCGGGCGGCCGCGAGCAGGGCGTCGAAGTTGGCGAAGGTCTCCTCCAGCTGCGCCAGCAGCTGGCCGACGTGCATCGAGGCATGGCCCACCACCGCCGCGGTGCCCGACAGCAGCAGCGGCATGTCGCTGCCGGCTGGCGGCAGCATCGCGCGGGCGAAGCTCGGCGGCTGCGGACCGTACTGGCGCGGGTAGCGGTAGGCGCTGACCTGGCGCGGGTTCTCCAGCGGGGTGCCGGCCTCGGTGGCGGCCAGCCAGTAGATCTGCATCACCCGCGCCTCGTCGCAGCGGCCGACCGCGGTCGCCGCCGGCAGCTGCGCGGTGTCGAACGCGCCCAGCCCGCGCGCGCGGCCCACGCAGAACCGGCGGTAGCGCTCGCGGTCGCCGCTGCCCAGGGTGATCGCGTCCAGGTAGTTCCAGATCCGCAGCAGGCGCGGGGTGTCGCTGCCGCCGACGAAGCGGCTCAGCTGCGCGTAGGCCAGCGCGGCGGCTTCCTCGATGTCCAGGTCGCGCTCGTCCAGCTCGATCACGCCGAACTGCAGGTGCCCGTCGCTGGCCCAGGCGATGTCGCCGTCGCGGCCGCAGCGCACCGGGGCGTCGGTGCGCCACACCTCGAGCAGGCGCGCGCCGTGCGGCTGCAGCGGCACCCGCAGGTAGCGCGGGTCCGGGTGCCGGGGCGCGGCGTCGCCGAAGCCGAACACCGCCAGCACCTGCGGATCGCTCAGCAGCGCCGCCGGATCGACCTCGGCGACGTAGTCCACCTGCAGGCGGGGATGCGGGAGCGAGGCGGGGCGGGCCGCGTGCGGCTGGGTCATCGGTGTCTCCGGGCAGGGGCGGGGCGTGCGGTTCCCGCGGGAGCCGGCCCGCCCAGCCTGTGGGTGCGGGCGTGGAAGCGGTGTCCAGGGGACACGCGGCCGCCGGCCGCCGGCCGCGCTCGCGCCGGCCCCTGTCGGGCCGTGGCGGCACGGCGGACGGGAGCGGGCGGCGAGGGTGCGGACCTGCGGCGGCGGGCGCGGCGCTGGACCGGCGGCATGATAGCGCGAGCCGGCGGCGGCAGTTGCGTGGAACGCGCCGATGCACCATCGTGTCACACCGTCTCCGCACCGCCTGGAAACCCTGGATGTCTTCGCAAACCGCCGCCGAACGTGAACTGGCCGAACTCCTGGTCGAAAGCCTGAACCTGGAGGACGTGCAGCCCGGCGAGATCGATCCGGAGGCACCGCTGTTCAACACCGGGCTGGGCCTGGACTCGATCGACGCGCTGGAGCTGGCGCTGGCGATCAGCAAGCGCTACGGCTTCCAGCTGCGCTCGGACAACGACGAGAACCGGCGCATCTTCGCCTCGCTGCGTGCCCTGTCGGCGCATGTCGAAGCCCACAAGGCCGGCTGAGCCGCAGCCCGCCGCACTGCCCGCCGCCGCCTCCGCGCCCTGGGCCCTGGCGCTCGGGGCCGTGCTGGCGCTGGCGTACTCGCCGCTGGCGCACTGGGCCACCGCCTCGCACCGCCCGGAACTGGCGGTGCTGGCCGGCGCGATGCTGGTGCTGATGGTGCTGGTCGAGCCGATGGCGCGCGGCCGCGGCTGGGCCTGGCTGCTGGCGGGCCTGGGCCTGCTGGCGCTGCTGCCGCTGTGGCGCTCGCCGCACGCGATGCTGCTGCTGGCGGCGCCGCCGGTGGTGTTCACCGGCTGGGTGGCGTGGTTCTTCGCGCGCAGCCTGCGGCCGGGCCGTACCGCGCTGATCACCCGCATCGTCGAGGCCATGCACCGCCAGGCCGGGCTGCCGATGGGACCCGGGCAGTACCGCTACACCTGGCGGCTGACCCTGGCCTGGGCGCTGCTGCTGGCCGCGCTGACCGCGGTGAACCTGCTGCTGGCGCTGTGCGCCGAGCCCAGCGGGGTGCTGAGCCAGCTGGGCTGGGCGTCGCCGCTGCCGATCAGCGACGCACGCGCCTCGCTGTTCGCCAATCTGCTGGTCTACGGCGTGCTGGGCGGGTTCTTCCTGGGCGAGTACTGGTGGCGCGCCCGCTGGTTCCCGGAGCGCCCGTACCGTAATCTGCCCGACTTCCTGCACCGCATGGCGCGGCTGGGGCCGGGCTTCTGGCGCGACCTGCTGCGCTGACGCCGCCGCCGTGGGGACGGCGCCGGCGGGCCGGCCGCCGGCCGCACCGGGGATTCACGTTGCAGCCAAGCCCGGCCGGTATCGTGACCGCGCGGCCGGCGCCTGCCGTGTCGCGTGCCTCCGCCCACGGAGGGCGCAAGGCCGGCGCTTCACGGCGGGGAACCGAACGTCGGCGTGCCGGACGGCCGGCCCCATGTTCCACCCGTTTCGACCAGGACTGCTTCCTTCCGCGCTATGCAATTCGTCGTGCCGTTCGATCATCCCAGCCTGCCCGGCCATTTCCCCGGCCACCCGGTCGTGCCCGGCGTGGTGGTGCTCGACCACGTGCTGCAGGCCGTGGAGGCGCGCCAGGGCGCGCCGGCCGGGACGCTGCGCCTGCCGCAGGTGAAGTTCCTGCAGCCGCTGCTGCCCGGCCAGGCCGCCGAGGTCGTGCTGGAGGGCGAGCCGCCGCGCTGGCGCTTCCGCGTGCTGCACGCGCAGGCGCTGCTGGTCAGCGGCGAAGTGGTCGCGGAGCCGGCGGCGTGAGCGCGTCCTGGAAGCAGCGGCCCGAGGGCGGCGGGCGGCGCGCGATCGCGCTGATCCTGGCGATCGCCCGCCACGCCGGCCGCGGCCTGAGCCGCCTCCTGCTGTATCCGATCACCCTGTACTTCCTGGTCGTACGCGGCCCCGAGCGCCGCGCCTCGCGCGCCTACCTGGGACGCGTGCTGGGCCGGCCGGCGCGGCTGCACGAGGTGGCCCGCCACATCCACACCTTCGCGGCCACCATCCTCGACCGCGTCTACATGCTGTGCGGGCAGATGGGGCGCTTCGACATCGCCATCGACGGCCTGGACGCGCTGCGCGAGCAGCTCGACCGCGGCCAGGGCGTGCTGCTGTTCGGCTCGCACCTGGGCAGCTTCGACGCGCTGCGCGTGCTCGCCACCGAGCGCCCGGACATCCAGGTCAAGGTGGTGCTGGACAAGGCCCACAACCCGGCGCTGACCGAACTGCTGGACGCGCTCAACCCGCGCCTGGCCGCCAGCATCATCGACGCCGGCATGGAGAGCACCTCGATCGTCATGGCGATCAAGCAGGCCACCGACGAGGGCGCGCTGGTGGCGCTGCTGGTCGACCGGCCGCGGCCGGAGGACCCGGCGCTGCCGGTCCCGTTCCTCGGCCACACCGCCCTGTTCCCGACCGCGCCGTGGCTGATCGCCGCCGCGCTCAAGGTGCCGGTGATCCTGGCGTTCGGGCTGTATCGCGGCGGCAACCGCTACCAGCTGGCGTTCGAGACCTTCAGCCAGGGCCTGGACCTGCCGCGGCGCCAGCGTGCGCCGGCGCTGGCGCTGCTGCTGCGCGACTACGCCGCGCGGCTGGAGCACCACACCCGCAGCGCCCCCTACAACTGGTTCAACTTCTACGATTTCTGGAACTCACCCCATGCCGAAGCGACTCCTCCTGCCGTGGATGCTGACACTGCTGTGCAGCGCCGCACCGCTGTGCGCCGCACCGCCTGAGGCGTTCGATCCCGGCTGGGTCCTGCAGAAGCTGGCGCGGCCGCTGCCGGCCAGCACCGAGTTCCTGGAACTGCGCGGCTCGCCGCTGCTGAAGACGCCGCTGCGGGTGCAGGGCCGCTACCGCCGCCCGGATGCCCGCACCCTGGTGCGCGAGGTCACCGCGCCGTACCACGAGACCACGACGCTGCGCGATGGCGAGGCCACGCTGGTGCGCGACGGCAAGCCGCCGCGGCGCTTCTCGCTGGCGCGGGTGCCGGAGCTGGCGGGCCTGCAGTCGGGCTTCGGCGCCCTGCTGTCCGGCGACCGCGCCGAGCTGGAGCGGCACTACCGCGTCAGCGGCGAGGGCCGGCGCGAGGCCTGGCAGCTGCAGTTGCAGCCGCTGGACGCGGCGGTGGCGGCGCAGCTGCGCGCGCTGCGGCTGTACGGCCGCGGCGCCGAACTGCGCTGCATCGAGAGCGTGCCGGCGCACGGCGAGGTGCAGCGCACGCTGCTGGCCGGTGCCGCGCAGGACGCCGCGGCGGTGACCGACGCCGCCGCGCTCGTCGCGCTGTGCCAGGGCACGGGGCGTTGAGCGCGCGCGCGTTCGACGCCCCCGCCGTCGCCGTCCACCGCAAGGCCGCCGCATGCCGCGTGAGCTGACCCCCAATACGCGCATCGCGCTGGCGCTGCTGTGGCTGCTGCTGCTGGTCGCCGGCGGCTACTGGCTGGGCACGCGCGTGGCGCTGTCCGGCGACCTGCGCAAGTTCATGCCGGAAGCGCGCACCCCGGCGCAGCGACTGCTGCTGGAGGAGCTCGGCGAGGGCCCGGGCTCGCGCCTGCTGCTGATGTCGCTGTCGGGCAGCGACCCGGCCACGCTGGCACGGCAGTCGCAGGCGCTGCGTGCGGCGCTGGCGGCGCGGCCGGAGCTGTTCGAGCTGGTCGCCAACGGCGCCCACGCCGGGCTCGATGCGATCCCCCCGCGGCTGCTGCCGTACCGCTACCTGCTCAGCGACAGCTTCGACGCCGCGCCGCTGGACGCCGCCCGCCTGCGGGACGAGCTGCAGGCGCGCATGCAGGACCTCGGCTCGCCGGCGGCCGCGCTGGTGGAGCCTTTGCTGGCGCGCGACCCCACGCTGGAGGTGCTGCACCTGGCCGAGAGCCTGCAGCCGGCCGCCGCGCCGCAGACCCGCGACGATGTCTGGTTCGACCGCGCCGGGGGCTCGGCGCTGCTGGTGGTGCAGACGCGCGCCGCCGGCTTCGATCCCAGCGGCCAGCAGCAGGCGGTGGAGGCGATCCATGCCGCCTTCGCCCGCGCTGGCGCCGGCACCGCCACCCGGCTGACGCTGACCGGCCCGGGCGCGTTCTCGGTCGAGATCGGCGGACGCACCCAGGGCGAGGCGCAGTGGATCGGCACGCTGGACACGGTCGGCCTGGTGCTGCTGCTGCTGGTGGCCTACCGCAGCTGGAAGATTCCGGTGCTCGGCGTGCTGCCGCTGGCCAGCGCCGGCCTAGCCGGCCTGGCGGCGGTGGCGCTGAGCTTCGACGGCGTGCACGGCATCACCGTGGCGTTCGGCTTCACCCTGATCGGGGTGGTGCAGGACTACCCGATCCACCTGTTCAGCCACCAGCGCCCCGGGCTGGACCCGCGCGCCAACGCACGCCACCTGTGGCCGACGCTGGCCACAGGCGTGGTCTCCACCTGCATCGCCTACGTCACCTTCCTGTTTTCCGGGGTCGACGGGCTGCGCCAGCTGGCGGTGTTCACCATCGCCGGGCTGGCGACCGCCGCGCTGACCACGCGGCTGCTGCTGCCGGCCCTGATCGACCCGTCGCCGCGCGACCATGCCGATTCGCCGGCGCTGGCGCGGCTGTGGGCCGGCATCGCGCGGCTGCCGCGGCCGCGCCGGTCGCTGGCGGTGCTGGCGCTGGTCGCGGTGGCGGTGATCGCGTTCGCGCCCGGGCGGTTCTGGCAGAACGACCTGTCCAAGCTCACCCCGGTCCCGGCCGATGCGCTGGCGCGCGATGCGCATCTGCGTCAGGAGCTGGGGGCGCCGGACGTGCGCTACGTGCTGGCGCTGGCGGCGCCGTCGGCCGAGGCCGCGCTGCGTGCCAGCGAGCGGCTGCGCCCGCGGCTGGACGCGCTGGTGGCGCGCGGCACCCTGGCCGGCTACGACATGGCCGCGCGCTACCTGCCCAGCGTGCAGACCCAGCAGCGCCGCCAGGCCGCGCTGCCCGACGCGGCGCAGGCGCGCGCGCTGAGCGCGGCGGCGGTGGCGACCACGCCGTTCCGTGCCGATGCCTTCGCCCCGTTCCTGGCCGACCTCGCCGCGGCGCGCCAGGCGCCGCCGCTGACCGCGCGCGACCTGGCCGGCACCCCGCTGGCGACCTCGGTCGGCGGCCTGTTGCTGGAGCGCGACGACCACGCCACTGCGCTGGTGTCGCTGACCGGCCTGGACGACCCGGCCGCGCTGTCCGCCGCGCTGCCGGGCAGCGGCGCCCGGCTGCTGGACCTGAAGGACGCCTCCGAGTCGCTGGTGGCGGCGTACCGCGGGCGCGTGCTCGGCGCGCTGGCCGCCGCCGCGCTGCTGCTGGCGCTCACCGTCGCGATCGCGCTGCGCAGCCCGCGCCGGATCGTGCGCGTGCTGGTGCCGATGGCGCTGAGCACGCTGCTGATCCTGGCGATCCTGCGCGGCCTCGGCGTGGAGCTGAACCTGTTCCACCTGATCGCGCTGATCCTGGCCGCCGGCCTGGGCCTGGACTACGCGCTGTTCTTCGACCACGCCGGCGACGACCGCGCCGACCAGCTGCGCACCTTGCACGCGCTGATCGTGTGCAGCCTGATGACGCTGCTGGTGTTCGCGCTGCTGGCGGCCTCCAGCATCCCGGTGCTGCGCGCGATCGGCAGCACGGTGGCGCTGGGCGTGCTGTTCAACTTCGTGCTGGCGTTGCTGGTGTCGCGCGAGCCCGCGCTGGCCGCTCCCCCCGATCCGGAGACCCGCGATGACGGCCCTGCACGGACATGACGCGATCGCGGCGCTGGTGCCGCACCAGGGCACGATGTGCCTGTGGGAGGAGGTGGTGGACTGGGACGCGCAGCGCATCGTGCTGCGCAGCGCCTCGCACCGCGACCCGGCCCATCCGCTGCGGGCCGGCGGGCGCCTGCGCGCGCTGCACCTGTGCGAGTACGGGGCGCAGGCGATGGCGGTGCACGGCGGCCTGCTCGGGCGGGCCGCAGGACGCCCGGTGCGGCCCGGCATGCTGGTGGCGCTGCGCGGCGTGCAGCTGCACGTGGCCCGGCTCGACGACCTGGCGGACGCGCTGGAGTGCGAGGCCGAGGTGCTGATGCAGGGCGAGGACAGCCAGCAGTACGGCTTCCGCATCCACCACCGCGGCATGCGGCTGGCCGAGGGCCGTGCCACGGTGATGCTGGGCGACCCGCGCTGAGCGAGGCGCCGGGCCGGGTGCCCGGCGCGGGCCTACTTGGCCGGCGGCACGTCCGCCGGCGGCGGCTTCTTCTTGGCGGGCCGCGGGGTGCCCGGAGGCGCGGTCCCGGCCGCGGCGGCGGGCCGGGGCGTCGCCGGTGCCGCCCCGGAACGAGGCGCCGCGCCGGCGGCCTTCGCGCCGGACCCGCCCGCGGCCGGCTTGGCCGGCACCGCGGGATCGGTCGCGGCCGGCCGCTTCGCCGCGGCCTCGTGGCCGGCCTGGCCCGCCGCGTGGGCGGGCGCATGCCGCGCCGCCGGCCGCGCGTGGCGTGCCGGCGCGGGATGGCGTACCGGCGCCGGTGCGGCGGGCGGCGGCAGGGGCAGGACCGCCGGCAGCGGCGGCGGAGGCAGCGGTGCCGGCGTGACGACTGCGGTCCCGGCCACCGGGGGCGGGCGCACCGGCGCCGGGGCGGCGACCACCGGCGGCGGAGGCGCCGGCGGCACCGGCTCGCGCTTGGGGCCGACGTTGAAGATCCGCAGCACGGTCAGCACGTGGTCGCAGTCGCCGAGGCTGGGGTAGTGCCCCGGCGGGCCGCGCACGCCCTCGACGGTGACGTGGGTGACGCCCTCGCCCTGCCGCCGTTCGGCCCGCGCCATGTCGCCGACCACGCACCAGCGCTCGTCGGGCCGGTCCTCGGCACTGAAGTAGGCGGCCTGTGCGTCGTAACTGTAGTCGCCGCGATAGACCTCGGCGTCCTCGGCCAGCGTGGTGCAGCCGGCGCACAGCGCCAGCGCCGTGGCCGCGGCGGACGCCAGGGCGCGCGCGCCGAGCGCGGACCGTGTTCCGGACGGCGGGGACGAGGCGGGAGGCGATGCCAGCATTGCGGCGGTTCCATGGCAGGGGCGGGGAGCGCCGTGGCCTGCGCCGACGCTACCACCCCGCCGCGGGCCCCTCAAGCGCCGCCCGGCGTACGGGCATACGCCGCGGCGCGGATGTGGCAAGGTAGCGCCCACCTGCCGCGGGGACGGATCCGGACGCGATGCGCTTCATCGACACCTTCAATGCGGGCGCCTTCCTGGACACCGCGGTCAGCCTGATCGCCGCGTTTGTGCTGGGCACCCTGATCGGCGCCGAGCGCCAGTACCGCCAGCGTACCGCCGGGTTGCGCACCAACGTGCTGGTGGCGCTGGGCGCGGCCTCCTTCGTCGACCTGGGCATGAGCCTGGCCGGCAGCGCCGAGGCGGTGCGGGTGATCGCCTACGTGGTCTCGGGCATCGGCTTCCTCGGCGCCGGCGTGATCATGAAGGAGGGCATGAACGTGCGCGGGCTCAACACCGCCGCCACGCTGTGGTGCTCGGCCGCGGTGGGCAGCTGCGCCGGCGCCGACATGCTGGCCGAGGCCGGGCTGCTCACCTTCCTGGTGATCGCCGGCAACACCCTGCTGCGGCCGCTGGTCAATGCGATCAACCGCATCCCGATCAACGCGCACGCCTCGGAGGTGAACTACGAGGTGCGGCTGACCGCGGCCACCGCGGCGGTGCCGGTGGTGCGCGAGCGCCTGGTCGAGGAACTGGAGGCCGCGCACTACCCGGTCAGCACGGTCAGCCCGATCGAGCGCGGCGAGGAGCACACCGAACTGGTGGCCGCGCTGGTCAGCACCGCCGCGCACCCGGCCGAACTGGATGCGGTGATCGCGCGGCTCGAGCGCGTGGCCGGCGTGGTCCACGGCACCTGGGAAACCAGCACGCGCGACTGAGCCGCCGCCGGCGCTACCGGGGCGTCGGCCGGCGCACTACCATGGTCGTCCCTTCGCCCGCCGGGCGGCCTTTGCTGGAGCCCGCATGCCTGCGTCCGTCCCTCACCGTCGCGCCCTGGTCACCGGCGGCAGCGGCGATCTCGGCGGTGCGATCTGCCGCCGGCTGGCCGCCGACGGCGTGCAGGTGATCGTGCATGCCCACCACCACCGCGCCCGCGCCGAGGCGGTGGTGGCGCAGATCGTCGAGGCCGGCGGCCAGGCCGAAGCGGTGGTGTTCGACGTCGCCGATGCCGAGGCCAGTGCCGCGGCGACCAGCGCGCTGCTGGCGGCCGGCCCGATCCAGATCGTGGTCAACAACGCCGGCATCCACGACGACGCGCCGATGGCCGGGATGCGCGCCGAACAATGGCATCGCGTCATCGACGTGTCGCTGCACGGGTTCTTCAACGTCACCCAGCCGCTGCTGCTGCCGATGGCGCGCACGCGCTGGGGCCGCATCGTCAGCGTGTCGTCGGTGGCGGCGGTGCTCGGCAACCGCGGCCAGACCAACTACTCGGCCGCCAAGGCGGCGCTGCACGGCGCCAGCCGCTCGCTGGCCCGCGAGATGGCCAGCCGCGGCATCAGCGTCAACGTGGTCGCGCCGGGCGTGATCGAGGGCGCGATGGCGGGCGAGGCGTTCGCGCCGGAGGCGATCAAGCAGATGGTGCCGGCCGGCCGCGCCGGCCGCCCCGACGAAGTCGCCGCGCTGGTCGGGTTCCTGTGCTCGGACGCGGCCGGCTACATCAACGGCCAGGTGATCGGCGTCAACGGCGGCATGGGCTGAGCCCGGGGGCCGGCCCGTCGGCCGGCTATCCCGTCCGGTACCAGCGCTCGGCCAGCGCGGGCGGAGCCGCGGCCGCCGCAGGGGTCAGCGCCTCCAGGCCGTGGTCGGGCAGGTCCGGGTGGTCGTGCCGCGCCTGCTCCAGCAGTTCCCGCGCCAGCGCGGCCATGCGCTGCACGTTGCCGTGGATGCGCGCGGCGAAGGCGGCGTCGTCGAGCGCGTCGTGCAGCGCGCGGTTGAGCTCGTGGAACCAGTCGATCAGGTGCTGGTCGAGCAGCCGGCCGGCGCCGTCCGTGGCTGCGCGGTCGCGGTTGCGCCGGCCCCAGTCGGCCAGCAGCGACTGCATCGCCAGGTTGAGGTCGCGCGCGCGCAGGAAGTCCGGCTTCATGCGCGAGAGCAGCGGCAGGTCGGCGATGCGCCCGGCGAAGTACAGCGGCGCCAGCAGCGACCAGTAGTAGGTGTAGTCCCAGATCACCTTGAGCGGCATCACCTGCGCGTCGCCGAACAGCGGGTACTGGCCCTGGTAGAGGCTCAGCGTGTTCTCGTAGAACGAGAAGTACAGCTGCTGGTAGAGCGCGGCGTAGGGCTCCAGCGCGCGGCCGGCGCGGTCGCGGCCGACCAGTTCGCAGACATAGGTGTTCGACAGGGCGATGAAGTCGCTGCCCGGCGAATAGAACGGGTCCAGGAACACCCCGGCCTCGCCGGTGAGCGCCCAACGCTGCGACGAGAACACCTGCCTGCAGCCATAGGACACGTCGCGCAGGAACAGGAAGTCCTGCACGCGGTGCTCGGCCCGCTCCAGCGTGCGCGCCAACTGCGGCTGGTGCGTGTGCAGCCAGGCCATCGCCTTGGCGTGGGTGTTCATGTCCTCCAGCGGATGCAGCGCCGGATCGCAGACGATGCCCAGCGAGTGCGCGCCCGAGGCCAGCGGGATCAGCCAGACCCAGTAGCCCGGCCCGCACAGGTGGTTGGTGGAGCGCCAGCGGTCCGGCGGCGTGCAGCGCTGCAGCCAGTCGGGGTCATTCGACCAGGTGTCGGGATCGACCCGGCCGTCGACGCGCCACCACACCGCGTGCACGAGGTGCGCATTGGCCTCGGCCAGTCCGAGCGTGCGCTTGAGCAGGCCGGCGCGGCCGCTGGCGTCCACCACCCAGCGGGCCGGCAGCGTGGCCGCCGCGCCGTCGCGCTCGTAGCGCACGTGATGGTCGCCGTCGTCGTCGGCCAGGTCGATGCTGCGCACGCGGCAGCCGTCGACGAAGTCCACGCCGAGCGCGCGCGCGCGCTCGCCCAGGAAGTTCTCGAAGCGGCCGCGATCCAGCTGCCACGACGGTGTCGGCAGGATCCGGCTGACGCCCAGTTCGGTGCAGCGGTCGATGTCCTCGCGCTGGTCGGAGAAGAAGAACCGGAAGCCGAACTTGCGGATCTGCGCGCCGTCCAGGTGCTCGCGCAGGCCGAGCACGTCGGCGAAGTAGTGCGCGCCGATCTCCACCAACGACTCGCCGACCTTGAACGCGGCCTCGCGCACCGGATGCTGGCGGCGTTCGAGCACGCTGACGCGGAGCCCGGGGTCGCGCTGACGCAGCTGCAGGGCCAGGCTCAGGCCGGCCAGGCCGCCGCCGACGATCGCCACGTCCGCGCGCGGCGCGGTCACGTGGGTTCCCGGGTCTTGGCGATGGCCGGCGCGGGGGCGTACGCGCCGTCCGGATCGTCGATCCGCGGCGGATGGGCGCGGGTGCGCCGGTATTCGCGTAGCAGGTGGCCGTAGCCGAGCACCTGCCGCACCACGTGCGAGGTGATGTGCCACAGGTCGCGCACCAGGCGGAAGTGGCTCTTGCGGAACGTGCCCGCGGCATGGCCGCCGGCGTAGCGGGTCTCGATCGGCACCGCGACCACGTGCGTGCCCAGCACGCGCGCGGCCGAGATCAGCAGTTGCGCCTCGAACACGAAGCCGTCGCCCGGCACGTCCGGCAGGGTGAACACCGAGTCCGGGTAGAAGCGCTGCCCGCTCTGGCTGTCCACCAGCCGGAAGCCGCAGCCCCAGCCGATGCCCCAGTCGCCGAAATCGTTGCCGATGCGGCGGATCAGCGGCTGGTTGGCGCGCTTGCGCAGGCGTGCGCCGACCACGATGCAGCCCGGATGGCGGTTGGCCGCGGCCAGCAGCCGCGGGAAATCGGCGGCGCTGTGCTGGCCGTCGCCGTCCATGGTCATCAGGCCGCGCACGCCCTGGCGCCGGGCCTCGGCGAAGCCGGTGCGCAGCGCCGCCCCCTTGCCCAGGCGGTGCGGATGGCGCAGCACGCACACCGGCAGGTCGGCGATGCGGTCGGCGGTGCCGTCGTCGGAGCCGTCGTCGACCACGATGACGCGCGGACACTGCGCCAGCGCCGCGACGACCACCTCGCGGATGCGCAGCGCCTCGTTGAGCGCGGGGATCAGGATCGCGGTGTCGGCGCGCGCCAGCGGGCCGCGGCTCACGCCTGCGGCTCCCGCTCCACCACCAGCTGGCGGCCGGCGCCGGCGTGCAGCGACACCGGGCCGGGCGCGCCGGCGAGCAGGTCGAACAGCGGCAGCATCGGCGCCATCGCATTGGCCGCCGCGTGGCGCTGCAGCGGGCCGGCGTGCACGACGTCCTCGCCGTCGCGCAGGTGCGCGCGCAGCCGCGGCCGGCCGGCCTGCGGCGCGCGCCCGAGCACCAGCGCGCCGCCGAGCAGGCCCTCGCTGTGCGAGATGCGGCCCAGCGCGCCCACCGAACGGCTGTCGTAGCCCACCAGCAGCACCGCCTCGGCGCCGCAGGCCAGCTGCGCCAGCGCCTCCAGCAGGCCCTGCGCGAAGCTGGCGCGGCTGGCACTGAGCGCGGTCGCCGGGGCCATCGCGCCGGCGCCGATGGTCCAGTAGCCGGCGGCGGCGTTGTGCACCGAGTTGTGGAACTTGGTCGGCGAGATCGCCAGCGGGTCGCTGGCCAGGGTGGTGCACATGTAGTCGGTGATCGCCAGGTCGCCATGGTTGGAGGTGAACACCGACGACAGCTGCGCCGGGTCGCGCCCGGCGTCGCGGCAGGCGGCCAGCGCCGCCTCCAGCGACACCGCCACCGTGTCCGGCGCGCGACGGCGCTCGTTGGCGGCCAGCAGCTGCGCGGCCGGCCGCGATGGCGTGGCCTCCAGCGCGGCGCCGGCCACGAAGGCCTGCGCGGCGGCCCAGTGCGGCAGCCCGTCGGTCCAGAAGCCGATGCCCTCGACAGTGGCGCTCAGCTCGCTCATGCGCGCGCCCTCCCGAACAGCAGCGAGCAGTTGTTGCCACCGAAGCCGAAGGAGTTGTTCATCGCGTAGTCGATCGGGGCCTGGGCGTTGTCGAAGCGGATCTGCGGGCCGCAGGCCGGGTCCGGCACCTCGCTGTTGAGGGTGCCGGGCAGGCTGCCGTCGCGCAGCGCCAGCAGTGCGATCACCGATTCGACGATGCCGGCCGCGCCCAGCGTATGGCCGGTCCAGGCCTTGGTGGAGCTGGCGTGCAGCGTGTCCGGGAACAGCGCGGCCACCGCCGCCGCCTCGATGCTGTCGTTGGCGGGCGTCGCGGTGCCGTGCAGGTTCAGGTAGCCGACCTGCGCGGCCTCGATGCCGCCGCGGGCCAGGGCCTGGCCCATCGCCTGCTGCGCGCCCCGCCCCTGCGGGTGCGGTGCCGACATGTGGTGCGCGTCGCTGGATTCGCCGTAGCCGCACAGCCGCAGCGCCGCGGCGGGCGCGGCCTCGGGGCGTTCCAGCAGCGCGAAGCCGCCGGCCTCGCCGAGCGAGAGCCCGACCCGGCGCGCATCGAACGGACGGCACGGTTCCGGCGCGACCAGCTGCAGCGCGTTGAAGCCGAACAGCACGCTGCCGCACAGCGTGTCGACGCCGCCGACCAGGGCCGCGTCGACCACCCCGGCGGCGATCAGCCGGGCCGCCTGCGCGAACACCTTGGCGCTGGACGAGCACGCGGTGGCCACGGTCACGCAGGGCCCGCGCAGCCCGGTGGCGTGCTGCACGAAGTCGCCCAGCGAATGCGGGGTGTGCACGATCGGGCGGCACAGGTCCGCGGGAAAGCACGGGCCCTCGGCGTCGTGCCCGAGCCGGGTATAGGCCTCCTCGCTGGCGCCGATGCTGGAGGTGGAGGTGCCCAGCACCACCGCGACCCGGTCCGCGCCGTAGCGCGCGCCGGCCGCCGCGACCGCCTCCATCAGCCCGTCCTGCTGCAGCGCCAGCCAGGCCAGCCGGTTGTTGCGGCAGTCCCAGGCCTGCAGCGCCGCCGGCAGCGCGAAGCTGTCCAGCGCCTCGACCCGGCCGATCCAGCAGGCCAGCGGCTGCGGGCCGAAGTCGTTGCGGCGCAGGCCGCTGCGGCGGGCCTGCAGCGCCGCGGACTGCGCGGCCAGGCCGGCGCCGAGCGCGGTAGTGGCGGAATAGGCGGTGATGGCGACCGGGGCCATGCGGGACGAAGGTGACGCTGGGCTCACTCTGATGTCTTGGTAAACGAGGTCCAGGCAGTATAGCCAGCGCGTTCCGGTGCCCGGTGAGCGCTGCGAGGATGAACGCAGCCGCCCCCGCGCCGGCGCCGATCGCGTGCCCGGCGGTGGCGAAGCTTTCGCCAGTGCCGTATTTCCGACACAATCCCTGCCACTCCCCAC
This sequence comes from Lysobacteraceae bacterium USHLN149, assembly GCA_037145635.1. Taxonomy (GTDB): domain Bacteria; phylum Pseudomonadota; class Gammaproteobacteria; order Xanthomonadales; family Xanthomonadaceae; genus JAATFS01. Next base: position 97,553 of record JBBCXB010000006.1, on the reverse strand, counting down.
GCCGGGCCCGGCCCCGCGCGCATGCAAGCCTACGTCTATAAAAGCCAACGCAAACCCGACACCTACGTCTACCTCGCCAGGCGCGACGACTTCGCCGTGATGCCCGTGCCCCTGCACGCGCAGCTGGCGCCGTTCGTGTTCGCGCTGGAAGTGGCGCTGACCCCGGAGCGGCGGCTGGCCGTGGCCGACGCCGGCAAGGTGCGCGAGCAGCTCGCCGCCCACGGCTTCTACCTGCAGATGCCGCCGGTGGTGACGCCGCTGAACGTGCGCGGCGATGACTGACGCCCCGTCCCCGGCCCGCTCGCGCCTGCGCGCCGCGGCGGCCGCGGTCGCCTTGGGCGCGGCGCTGGTGCTGCTGGCCGGGCTCGGCGGCGCGGTGGCGGCGCTGTCGGTCTGGCTGGCGCAGCCGGCGTTCGCGCTGGCGGTGTCGTGGGCGCGGGGCACCCGGCCGCTGCCGACGCCGCCACGCGCGCTGGCGCAGGCGCTGCCGCCGCTGCTGACGGTCTGGGCGGTCGGCCTGCTCGGCCTGGCGCTGCTGGTGGTCTGGCCGCTGGCGGCGCTGCGCGACAGCGGCAGCCTGGCCGCGGCGCTGGCGTTGAGCGTGGCGGTCAGTGCCGCGCTGCTCGGGTTGTGGCGCACCTGGCCGATCTGGGGCGATCTCGAACGCGAGGGCGGGGCGCTGCGCGCGCGCTGGCAGGCCCTGGCCCACCAGCCGCTGCAGTCGTGGCAGGGGCTGGCGATCGCCGCGCTGGTACTGGCGGTCTGCGCGGCCGGCGTGGCGCTGGCCTGGCCGGCGCTGCTGCCGGCGTCGGCGCGCTGGCCGCTGGCCGCGGTCGCGGCGGCGCTGATGCCGCTGGCGCACCTGCTGCTGCAGCGGCTGGTGGTGGCGCCGCGCGCCGCCGCCGACCCCCGCGTGCAGGCCAGCGAACTGTTCTCCGAGGCCGCGGCCACGCCCGGCCCGCTGGAGCCGGTGGCGCAGCACCAACTGGTGCCGGAGCTGTACGAGGCGGCCCGCGCCGGCCGCGTCGACCGCGCCCTGCAGTTGCTCGAAGCCGGCGCCGACCCGTGGGCGCTGCCGCCGCCGGACTGGCGCGACCAGCGCAGCCTGTCGGTCCTGGCCGCGGTGCTGCCGGACCTGCGCCTGCTGCGCGAGCTGATCGTGCGCCGGGTGGACGTCAACGCCGCGCACCGCGGCATGACCCCGCTGCTGGCGGCGACCCGGGACAGCTGGCACGGGCGCCCGGACGCGGTGATGACCCTGCTGGCCAACGGCGCCGACCCGCGTGCCACCGATACCGAGGGCAACACCCCGCTGCACCACGCCGTGCGCAGCTCCGACCCGGGCGTGGCCGCGCTGCTGCGCGACGCCGCCGCCGAACTCGACGCGCTCAACCACGAGGGCCAGTCGCCGCTGGCGATGGCCTGCCAGGTCGGCAACTGGCGCCTGGCCAAGTTCCTGCTCGAGCGCGGCGCGCAGTCCGAGCCGGCCGGCGGCAGCCCGGCGTTGCTGGCCGCGGCCGGCACCGAGGAGGACGATCCGGCCGGCGTGCAGCTGCTGCTCAAGCACAAGGCCCGGGTCGATGCGCGCGACCCGCAGCGGCGCAGCGCCCTGCACGAAGCCGCCCAGGCCGGGCATGCCGACATCGTCGAGGCCCTGCTGGCCGCCGGCGCCAACCTGGAGGCGCGCGACCTGCTCGGGCGCACGCCCTGGCTCGACGCCGCCCGCCGCGCCCGCGGCGCGGTGCTCGAGCACCTGCTGGCGCGCAAGGCCGACCCGCTGGCGCTCGACGGCGAGGGCCGCAACGCGGTGATGCTGGCCTGCACCGCCGATGGCGTCTCCGCCGCCCTGGTGCGCCGCCTGCTGGAGCTGGGCGTGCCCGCCGACCAGCCGGATGCGGCCGGGCGCCGCGCCGTGGACCTGGCCGCCGAGGCCGGGCGCTGGGCGATCGTCTCGCTGCTGGACCCCGACTATCCGCTGCCCAGCGCCGTCAGCGACGCCCAGGGCGATGCCGCCGGTGCCGCGCTGCTGCCCGACCGGCCGCCGCTGGTGCTGCTGCGCGAAGGCCTGCAGCTGGGCCAGGGCGACGGCCTGGCCGCGCTGGCACGGTTGTGCGCGCCGGAGGAACTGGGCGGCCTGCTGCACGATCCGCACCTGGCGCTGAACCCCGACGCCGTGGACTGGCTGCTGGCGCACGGCGCGCACCCGGAGGTGCGCGACGCCTGCGGCGACGTGCCGATGTTCGCACTGCTCTCGCGTGGCGTGGAGGCGGTGCCGTCGCTGCAGGCGATGCTGCGCCACGGCGTGTCCCCGGCCGGCGCCGGCGGCCTGACCCGGTTGCTGAGCGCCTGCGTGCAGCACGACCATGCCTCGCGCGGGCTGGAACAGTTCGCGCTGGAACTGCTGGAGCGCGGCGCCGACCCGTTCGCCGCCGCGCCCGCCGGCGATCCGCCGCTGTCGCTCGCGGTGCGGCTGGGCTGGCTGCGGCTGCAGCAGTGGCTGCTGGAGCGCGGCGCCGACCGCGAGGCGCGCGACAGCCACGGCATGACCGCGCTGCACCTGGCCACCGCCCTGGGCCGCGAGGCGTCGCTGAAACTGCTGGTGCTGCAGGGCGCCTCGCCTGAGGCCCGCGCGGCCGACGGCCAGACGCCGCTGGGCGTGGCCCTGTCGATCGGCCGCCGCGACCTGGCCGAATGGCTGGACTGGCGCGTCTGGCCGCTGCCGCGGCGCGCGCTGCGGCCCTCCGACGTGCCCGCGGCGGCGATGAGCGGCGACGCCGACGCCGTGCGCCGCCTGATCGACCTGGGGCTGCCGGTGGACGCGGTCGACGCCCAGGGCTGCACCGCGCTGCTGCGCGCGGCCGGCGGCGGCCATGCCGCGGTGGTGGAGCGGCTGCTGGCACGCGGCGCCGATGCGCAGCACGCCGCGCACAGCGGCGCCACGCCGCTGTCGGCGGCGGTCAGCATGCGCCAGACCGCCATCGTCGCCGCGCTGCTCGGCGCCGGCGCGCAGATCGAGCACCGCCTGCCGGGCGGGGTGACGGTGCTGATGCTGGCCTCGGCGCTGGGGCTGCCGGACATCGCCGCGCGCCTGCTGGCCGCCGGGGCCGACGTGCACGCCAGCGATGCCCAGGGCCTGGCGGCGCTGCATTGCGCCGCGCTCTACGGGTTCACCGCCGGCGACCGCACGCGCCTGCTGGCGCTGCTGGACACGCTGCTGCTGGCCGGCGCCGACCCCGAGCACGTCGCCGCCGGCAAGGTCAGCCCGCTGCTGCTGCTGCTGGGCGCGCGCGCCGAGCCGGGCACCGGCTGCGACGAGCAGGTGGTGCTGGCCGGCGTCGAGCGCCTGCTCGACGAGGACGTGTCGCTGGAGGTCAAGGACCCGCGCGGCTTCGGCCCGCTGCACCTGGCCGCGCTGCACGGCCTGCCGCTGCTGGTGCAGCGCCTGCTGCGCGCCGGCGCCGAGCCCGACGCGCGCGACGCGCTCAACCGCACCCCGCGCGAGATCGCCATCATGCGCGGCTTCATCGACGTGGCCGGGCAGTTCGAACCGGCCGTGCCCGGGGTCTCGTCGATGGCTCGCTTCCTGCGCGAGAACCGCTGAGCGGCAGGCGGCGTGGCCGGGACGCGGAGCGGCCCAGCCAGCGCCTCGCCCGATCGCCACGCAGCCGGCGGCCGGACGGCCTCGCCCGAACGCCCGCCCCAGGCGCGGTGGCGCCGGCGAACGTCGCCTCACCGGCCTTCGACTGCCCGCACGCCGCCGCGGCGCCGGTGCCGGTGCGCCGCTGGAACGCAGGGTGCCATCCCCGGGGCGATTCCCGGGCGGGGCCGTAACCTGGCCCCGACACCGGCCATGTGACACTCGCCGCTCCCGCCGCAGCGATGGAACCCCCGGCCCGATGAGCGCCCGTATCGAAGACCACGCCATGCTCGGCAACTGCCGCAGCGCGGCGCTGGTGGATCACCGCGGGACAATGGACTGGCTGTGCCTGCCGCGTTTCGACTCGGACGCGGTGTTCGCCGCGCTGCTCGGCGACGAGCAACACGGGCAGTGGTCGCTGGCGCCGGAGGCCGCGTTCGAGAGCCGGCGCGCCTACGAGGACGACAGCCTGGTGCTGTGCACCACCCTGCAGACCGAGACCGGCACGGTGGAGGTGACCGACTTCATGGTCGCCAGCCAGGACCCGGAACCGCACCAGCACGTGGTCCGGCTGGTGCGCGGCGTGCACGGCCGCGTCGACATGTGCATGCGGCTGACGTTGCGCTTCAACTACGGGCGCACGGTGCCGTGGGTCACCCACCTGGACGACGGCATCCGCGCCATCGCCGGCCCCGACCAGATCGCGCTGCGCACGCCGCAGGCGCTGCAGGGCCGCGGCCTGGCGACCGAGGCGCGGTTCACGCTGGACGCGGGCGAACAGACCTGGTTCCTGCTCAGCCACGGACTGTCGCACGAGCCGTTGCCACCGGCGATCGACCCGTTCGCGGCGCACCGCCAGACCACCGCGTTCTGGCAGGGCTGGGCGCGCCGCTGCACCGATGCCGGCCCGTGGACCGCGCAGGTGCGGCGCTCGCTGGTGGTGCTCAAGGGCCTGAGCTACCTGCCCACCGGCGCGATCGTCGCCGCGCCCACCGCCGCGCTGCCCGAGCAGCTCGGCGGCACCCGCAACTGGGACTACCGCTACTGCTGGCTGCGCGATTCGGTGTTCACCCTGACCGCGTTGCTGTCGGCCGGCTACGTCGACGAGGCCACTGCGTTCCGCGACTGGGTGCGGCGCGCGGTGGCCGGCTCGCCGGACCAGCTGCAGGCGCTGTACGGCATCGGCGGCGAGCGCCGCCTGCAGGAATGGCAGGCGGACTGGCTGCCGGGCTACGAGGGCTCGGCGCCGGTCCGCATCGGCAACGCCGCGGTCGACCAGTTCCAGCTCGACGTCTACGGCGAGCTGATCGGCGCCTTCCACTACGCGCACACCAAGGGCATGCCGCCGCCGGCCCAGGGCGACGGCTCGGCCGGGGCGCTGCTGGAGAACTTCCTCGACGTGCTCGAAGGACTGTGGCAGCAGCCCGACGAGGGTATCTGGGAGATCCGCAGCGAACGCCGCCATTTCGTGCACTCCAAGGTGATGGCGTGGCTGGCGTTCGACTGCGGCGCGCGCGACGGCGTCAGCGACGCCGACGCGGACAAGCGCGCACGCTGGCGCCGCATCGCCGACCGCATCCACGCCGAGGTGCTGGAACGGGGCGTGCACCCGGACGGCCACTTCGTGCAGAGCTACGGCTCGGACCGGCTGGACGCGTCGCTGCTGCTGATCCCGCTGGTGAGCTTCCTGCCGCCGGACGACCCACGCATCGCCGCCACCGCCGACGCGATCGCGCGCGGGCTGACGGTCGACGGCCTGGTCGAGCGCTACCGCGCCGACGACAGCGCCGACGGCCTGCCGGCCGGCGAGGGCACCTTCATCGCCTGCAGCTTCTGGCTGGTGGAAAACTACACGCTGCTCGGCCGCCTCGACCAGGCGCGCGCGCTGTTCGAGCGTCTGCTCGGGCTGTGCAACGATGTCGGCCTGCTCGCCGAGGAGTACGACCCGCGCAGCGGCCGTATGCTCGGCAACTTCCCGCAAGGGTATTCCCATGTGGCCCTGGTCAATGCGGCACTGCGCCTGCATGGCCTGACGGGCGAAAAGGAGACGCATCCATGATCGACAAAGCCACCACGCCGCCGTGCATCATCGTGGTGTTCGGCGCGCGCGGCGACCTCACCCGGCGGCTGGTGATGCCGGCGCTGTACAACCTGCGCCGCTCCGGCACGCTGGGCGAGCGCTTCGCCATCGTCGGCATGGACCATGGCGACATCAGCGAGCGCACCTGGCGCGGCAACGTCGGGCGCGCGCTCAAGGAGCTGATCGGCAGCCGCGATGCCGAGTTCCAGGCCGATGCCTTCGACACCGACACCTGGGATTTCCTTCGCGAGCGCATGCACTACCTGCGCGGCGACTTCACCAACGTCGAGGCCTACCACGCCCTGGGCGCGCTGCTCGAGAAGCTGCATCCGCGCTACCGCACCGAGGGCAACGTGCTGTTCTACCTGGCCACCGCCGCGCGCTTCTTCGAGCCGGCGCTGCTCAACCTCGGCGCCGCCGGGCTGGTGAAGCAGCGCGAGGGCCAGGGCTGGCGCCGGGTCATCGTCGAGAAGCCGTTCGGCCACGACCTGCCCAGCGCGCAGGCGCTCAACGCCACCGTCGCGCGCGTGCTCGACGAGGACCAGGTGTTCCGCATCGACCACTTCCTCGGCAAGGAGACGGTGCAGAACATCCTCGCGTTCCGCTTCGCCAACGGCCTGTTCGAGCCGGTGTGGAACCGCGACCGCATCGACCACGTGCAGATCACCGCCGCCGAGACCCTCGGCGTGGAAGGGCGCGGGCGCTTCTACGATCCCACCGGCTGCCTGCGCGACATGGTGCCCAACCACCTGTTCCAGCTGCTGGCGATGATCGCGATGGAGCCGCCGGCGGCGTTCACCACCGAGGCCATGCACCGGCGCCGCGCCGAGGTGATCGAGGCGGTGCGTCCGCTCACCCCGGAGGACGTGGTGCGCGGGCAGTACGCCGCCGGTGCGATCAACCGCACCGCCGTGCCCGGCTACCGCGAGGAGGACACCGTGCCCGACGAGTCGGACACCGAGACCTACGTGGCGATGAAGCTGCAGGTCGATACCTGGCGCTGGGCCGGCGTGCCGTTCTACCTGCGCACCGGCAAGCGCCTGCGCGAGCGCACCACCGAGATCGCGATCCGCTTCAAGCCGGCGCCGCTGGCGCCGTTCCGCAGCACCGAGGTCGGCGGCTACGGCCCCGACTGGCTGGTGCTGCACATCCAGCCGGACGAGGGCATCTCGCTGCAGTTCGACGTCAAGCGCCCGGGTCCGCAGGTGAGCCTGGCGCCGGTGCGCATGGACTTCCGCTACCGCGACTGGTTCCCGAAGGAATACACGGTCGGCTACGAGCGCCTGCTGCAGGACTGCATGAACGGCGAGTCCGGGCTGTTCCAGGACGCGGCGATGGTCGAGGGCGCCTGGCGCATCGTCCAGCCGATCCTCGATGCCTGGCAGGCGGCACCGAGCGACTTCCCCAACTATGCCGCCGGCAGTGCCGGCCCGGCGGCGGCCGACGCGCTGCTGGCGGTCAACGGCGGGCACGCCTGGCGCGCACTCACCGCCGGCCGCAAGCCGCCGCCGCGGCGCCCGGCCGAGGAACGCGCGCGCCGCCCCGTCGCCCCCGCGCCCGCGCCCGCGCCGGCCAAGGCCACCAAGGCTGCCAGGCCGGCCAAGGCCGTCAAGGCCACCAAGGCCACCGGCAGCAAGGCCAAGTCAGCCACGTCGGCCACGTCGGCCAGACCGGCCAAGCCGACCACCGCCACCCGGGCCGCACGGCCCGCGAAGCCCAGGGCGCGCAGCGCGGCCACCGCCGCGCCCGTGCAGGCGCCGGCCCGGGCGGCGGCGAAGAAGGCCAAGGCCGCCGGTCGCGGCGGGCGCGCTGCGGGCCGTGGCAAGGCGTCTTAGGGAGCTGCGGCCGCCGTCGAGACCGGACCGGCCGCGGGCGGCCGGGCGCTAGCCACGTCGCGCCGGATCACCCCGGCCGCCGATATGCCCGGGCACGTGTCCGCCGCATCGGTCGCCGCGCCCGACCGGCAGCCGCAAGCCGAGCCGGCGCGCCAGGCATGCCCATCGCAGGCACGCCTGGCACGCGATCCCGGCGCGGGTTGGCCGGCGTAATCCCCGTGCAGAAATTCGGGGCGCGCGCCTTTGCGTCGGCCGGCTTGGCGCCTCCCCGTCGTCGTGGCAGCATGCCGCGCCCCCGTCCCGTCGAGGAAGCCATGGACCCGACCCGATGCCCGCAGTGCGGTGAACCGTTCGAGCCCGGCTACGCCCTGTGCTGGCGTTGTGGCACCCACGCCGACGGCCGCCCGGCCGATGCCGACTTCGTGCCCGAGGCCGCCGCGCCTGTGGCGACCGTCGAACGCACGCTGGACTGTCTGCGTTGCGGCCGCTCGATGGCCCGGATTCGCTCGATGACGTTCCACGAGGGCCGCCGCTGGGGTTTCTGGCTGGGCGACCTGGGCGAGGCCCTGGTCAACGGCGAGCGCTTCGACGTCTATGCCTGCCGCGGCTGCGGCAAGGTCGAGTTCTTCCTCGACGGTGGCGCCGAGGTGCCTTGAGCGCCTCGGAGCCCGATGCCGGCCGGCGCCCGGGCCCAGTGGCGCGGCGCGCCCTCAGGCGTCGCGGCGGTAGAACGGGGTCACCTCGTTGAGCAGGTAGGCCGACAGCCCGCCCTCGCCGTGCACCACCCGCACGAAATCCAGCGCCTGCCCGTCCGGCACGGTGGCCGCGGCCACCGTGCCGGACGGGCAGCACCGGCGCCAGCTCGCCGTCGACGGCCAGGCCCACCACCAGCGACGGCGCCGGCGACTGCTGCGGATCGTGCATCAGGCACAGGTAGGCGGCCTCGACCGTCGGTTGCCCGGGCAGCCGCCGCGACAGCGCCTCGATCATCGCCGTGGGGTAGTGCGCCGGCTGCCCGAGCAGCACCTGGGTGTCCTCGGCCACGGTGCGCTGCACCGCCGTGGGGTGACCGCCGTGCGCCAGCAGCGCGTCGACCTCGCCCGGGGTGAACTCCTTGCCGTAGTCCGAGGCCGGATCCAGCACCAGGGTGGCGCCGCGGGTCATCTCGAACAGGCTGCGCGCCGACAGCGACAGGTAGCGCGCTTCCTCGCGCAACCCCTGCTGCAGGGCCTGCAGGCTGGTGAAGAACGGGATCGCCGTGGTGCCATCGGGCTTGCCCCAGTGGACCAGCGACAGCTGCGCGCCGGCCGGCAGCACCGAGCTGCCGTCGCCGGCGCCGTCGCTGTGTCCGATCACGAACACGTCGGCGGCCAGCAAGCGGCGGTAGAACGCCGGGCGGCTGGCGGGGTCGCGCGCGGCCAGCGCCAGCGCCTCGGCCAGCGAAGCGGAATCGCTCATCATTGCTCCTGCAGTGCGTAACGGCGCCGCAGCCTAGCGCGCGTCCCGTTCGCCGGGCGTGTCCGGCGGGGGCGGCGACGCGTCCGCCGGCGCGTCCGGCACGCTGTTGTCGGCGTCGGCCTCGAACAGCTTCATCAGGTCGGCGCGGGCGTCGCGCGAGGTCTGGATCACCGCCGCCTCGTCGTCGTAGACCAGGTACTGGCGGCGCAGCAGGTCCTCGTCGTGCTGGCGGAAGCGCGCGGTGTACTCGCGCGCGGTCTGCGGCACCAGGCCCAGCGACACCAGCAGGCGTTCGCCCAGCTCCAGGCTGGAGCCGAACACCTCGCGGAACGGCTCGGCGCCCAGGTCCATCAGCTTCCAGGCGTGCTGGCGGTTGCGCGCGCGCGCCAGCACGGTGGCCTGCGGGTACATGCGGCGGATCAGCCGCGTGGCCCTGATGTTGGTGTCCGGGTCGTCCATCGCCACCACGAACACCTTGATCTGGTCCGAGCCGGCCGCGCGCAGCAGGTCGGGCCGGGTCGGGTCGCCGTAGTAGAGCTTGTTGCCGAAGCGGCGCAGGTCCTCGACGGTGTCGGGGTTGTGCTCCAGCGCTACGAACGGCACATGGCGGGCGGTCAGCAGGCGCGCGACGATCTGGCCGAAGCGACCCATGCCGGCGATCAGCACGCGCGGCGCCTGCGGCTCGATCGCGTCGTAGTCGGCCTCGGCGCGCGGCGGCGGCGGGGGCAGGGTGCGCGCCAGCAGGCGCTGCATGCCGATCAGCAGCAGCGGCGTGAGCGCCATCGACAGGCCGACGATGGCCACCAGCCGGTCGTGGTTGGCCGCGCCCAGCAGGCGCGCGCGCTGGGCCTCGTTGAACACCACGAAGGCGAACTCGCCGCCCAGCCACAGCACGCTGCCGAGCATCAGGCAGCTGCGCACCGGCAGCCGTGCCAGCCGGCCCACGCCGAACAGCAGGCTGAACTTCACCAGCAGCAGGATGGCCACGCCGGCGGCGATCAGGCGCGGTTCGGCGGCGATGCGGTCCAGGTCGATGCCCATGCCGACGGCGATGAAGAACAGGCCCAGCAGCAGGCCCTGGAACGGCTCGATCTGCGATTCCAGCTCGTGGCGGAACTCCGAGTCGGCCAGCAGCACGCCGGCCAGGAACGCACCCAGGCTCGCGCTGAGGCCGGCCTCCTGCAGGAACCAGGCGGTGCCGAGCACCACCAGCAGCGCGCTGGCGGTGAACACCTCCGGCATGCGCGTGCGCGCCACCACCCGGAACAGCCAGCGCAGCGCGTAGCGGCCGAACACCACCACGATCGCGATCGCCGCCAGCGCCTTGGCCGCATCCTGCCATTCCAGCGTCTCGTTCCGGGCGCCGCCCAGCAGCGGGATCGCCGCCAGCAGCGGGATCGCCGCCAGGTCCTGGAACAGCAGGATGGCGAACGCCAGGCGTCCGTAGTCGCTGTTGAGCGCCTTGCGCTCGGACAGCAGCTGCAGCCCCACCGCGGTGGACGACAGCGCCAGCGCCAGGCCGACGATCAGCGCGCTTTTCCAGCCGAAATGGTCGGCCATCAGCAGTGCGCCGAGCACCGCGGCCGACAGCACCACCTGGGTGGTGCCGGCGCCGAACACCGAGCGCCGCATCAGGGTGAGCCGCGACGGCGACAGTTCCAGGCCGATCACGAACAGCAGCATCACCACGCCGATCTCGGCGGCGGCGAGGATGCGGTCGGTGTCCTGCACGAAGCCCAGCCCGTCCGGCCCCAGCACCACGCCGGCGACCAGGTAGGCCAGCACCGCGCCCAGCCCGAAGCGCTTGAACACCGGCACGGCGATGATCGCCGCCAGCATCAGGACCAGGGCCAGTTCCAGACCACCGCTATGCATGCGCGCTCTCCCAGGGGATTGCACATTATGCGGCGGGCGGCGCGGCGGGCGCGCCTACGCGCTGCGCGTCCGGCCCGCGGCCAGCCCGTGACCGTGCGATGAATCGTCCCGGCGCCGCGCCTCTTGACCCTGTCCGCAGCGCGGGCGCAGACTGCGCGCGCCGTCGGCGGGACCCATCCCCCGGCGCGAACCCTCGGAGTCCCACCCCATGTCCAGCGACAGTCACCCTAGACCGGCGTCGATGCCGGCCGCGGCCACCGCCTGATCGCTCGGGACGGTTCGCCCGGCCCGTCATCGACGACGGCCGCATCCAGGCGAACCCCATGCACAACGACGACCTCCTGCGCCTGCCCGACGGCGCCGACGCCCTGACCGCTCCCCTGGCCGGGCTCAACACCGCCGACGCGGTGGAACACCTCAACACCCTCGCGCGCGAGGACGCCGCCGAGCTGCTGGCGGCGCTGCCGCTGCCGCGGGCGGTGAAGATCCTCGAGCAGCCGGAGCTGCGCGACGCCAGCGCGCTGGTGGCGAGGCTGCCGGCCGAGCGCGGCGCCGCCCTGCTCGGGCAGATGGCCGACGACCGCGCCACCGACATCTTCCACGAGCTGGACGCCGAGCAGCGCGAGCCGCTGCTGTGGCGGCTCAGCACCGAGGCCCGGCTGTCGATCCAGAAGCTGATGCGCTACCCGCCCAACACGGCGGGCGCGATGATGACCACCGAGTTCGTCGCGGTGCCGTCGGACTGGACCGTGGCGCGCACCCTGCAGTACGTGCGCGAGGTCGAGCGCAGCCGCGAGACCGTCTACGCGATCTACCTGCTGGAGCCGCGCACCCGCGTGCTGGAGCAGGTGGTGACCATGCGCCGGCTGATCACCGGGCAGCCCGAGCAGCCGCTGCTGGACGTGGCCCAGGTCAACCCGCCGGTCACCGTGGACCCGGCGCTGGACCAGGAGGAAGTGGCGCGGCTGATCCGCCGCCACGACCTGCTGGCGATCCCGGTGGTGGACGCCAGCCGCCACGTGCTCGGCATCGTCACCGTCGACGACGTGCTCGACGCGCTGATCGCCGAGTCCACCGAGGACGTGCAGAAGTTCGGCGGCATGGAGGCGCTGGACAAGCCGTACATGCAGATCGGCTTCCTCGACATGATCCGCAAGCGCGCCGGCTGGCTGAGCGTGCTGTTCCTGGGCGAGATGCTCACCGCCAGCGCGATGCAGCATTTCGAGGACGAACTGTCCAAGGCGGTGGTGCTGACCCTGTTCATCCCGTTGATCATGAGCTCGGGCGGCAACTCCGGCTCGCAGGCGACCTCGCTGCTGATCCGCGCGCTGGCGCTGCGCGAGCTGCGCCTGCGCGACTGGTGGAAGGTGGCGCTGCGCGAGTTGCCCACGGGCATGCTGCTGGGCGCGATCCTGGGCGTGCTGGCGATCGTGCGCATCACGATCTGGCAGCGCATGGGCCTGTACGACTACGGCCCGCACTGGCCGATGGTGGCGCTGACCATCGGCGCGGCGCTGGTGGGCATCGTCACCTTCGGCTCGCTGTCCGGCTCGATGCTGCCGTTCGTGCTGCAGCGGCTGGGCTTCGACCCGGCCAGCGCCTCGGCCCCGTTCGTGGCGACGCTGGTGGACGTCACCGGCCTGGTGATCTATTTCAGCATCGCCGCGCTGATCCTCAGCGGCACGTTGCTTTGAAGGTTCCCGCTCCGAGCGGCCTTCCCGCTTGGGGAGACGGCGCCCCGCAGGGGCGGACGAGGGCATCCCGACCCCTCTCCCGGCGGGAGAGGGGTTGCCGCACGGCGGTTCAGAGGAAGTCGTAGCTGATCGTGAAGCGCAGGTTGCGGCCCGGCTGCGACCAGCGGCCGATGCCGGCCTCGCTGGTGTTGCCGGCGAAGACCATCGTGCCCGAGCCCACCGTGCGCACCCGGTTCCACAGGTAGTACTCCTTGTCGAACACGTTGTAGACGCCGGCCGTCAGGTGCAGCCGGGGCGTCAGGTCGTAGCTGCCGAACACGTCCAGCAGGGTGTACGCGCGCGCCTTGTACGCGTAGACCGGCACCACTTCGGCGCCGTAGCTGGCGTTGGTGACGCTGGTGCCGTAGTCGGACGGGTCCTTGCGGTCCTGGTGGGTGAGGTTGGCGGTCGCGCTCCAGCGCCGCGAGGGCGCGTTGTAGCTGAGCCCCAGCACGGTCTTGGCGGGGCTGATGCTGCCCAGCGGCTGGCCGTCGCTGTCCTTGCCCTCGTTGTAGGAATAGGCCAGGCGGCCGAGCCAGTCGTCGGCCAGCAACCACAGGCCCTCCGCCTCCACGCCCTTGACCGTGACCTCGCCGCGGTTGACCGGCATGCTGTAGGTATAGCCCTGGCTGACCGTGGTGACGCCGCCGGTGGTGGTGCGGTACTGCACGCCGGCGTCGGCGACGTACAGCGCGGTGTCGATGAAGTCGCTGTAGCGGTCGCGGAACGCCGACACGCCCAGGCGCAGCCGTTCGCCCTGCCAGCGCCAGCCCAGCTCGAGGTTGAGGCTGCGCTCGGCCTTCAGGTCCGGGTTGCTCTTGCCGTCGGGCACGGTCACCGTGGCGCCGTCGGACACGCGGGTGACCTCGGTGGTGGAGGCGGTGCCGTACATGTCGTTGACGCTGGGCGCGCGGAAGCCGCGGCCGACCTGGGTCCACAGCGACTGGGTGTCGGTGAGCGCGAATTCCGCGCCCAGGTTCCAGGTCGGCGAGGAGAACTCGGAGGTGCCGACGCTGCCCGCGGCGTCGACGTAGCCGGACTCGCCGTCGGTGCTGGCACCGGTCTCGGGCACGTACCGGTAGCTGTCGTAGCGCACGCCGCCGGTGAGGGTCAGGCGGTCGTCGAGCAGCTGCACCTTGTCGCGCACGTAGGCGGTCCAGTCGGTCTCGCGGGTATCCGGCCACAGCGAGTCGTCGGTCTGGCGCGAGTACAGGGTGCCGGTGTTGCCCCAGCGCGAATCCACCGAGTTCCAGTGGATCCGGCCGCGCTGCCAGGCCGCGCCGTAGATCAGCGCATGCTGCACGCCGCCGGTGTCGAGGCGCTTGTCCAGCGCGACGGCCACGCGGTCCAGCGTCTGGGTATCCCAGCGGTTCTCCTGGCGGCTGCACAGCGCGGTGGTCGAGCAGCGGGTGCCGTAGGTGGCGGCGGTGCCGCTGGCCACCTGCACGTTGGTCTGGCCCTGGATATAGCTCTTCTGGTGGTCGGCGGTGGCCTCCAGCGTGTCGAACAGCGCGTTGCCGGCCTGCCAGGTGTAGCTGAGGCCGTAGCGGTCGCGATCGCTGCGATCCACCGCGGTGCGCGCGTAGTAGCTGCCGGTGCCGTCGCTGCGGCTCCAGTTGTCGACGTCGTTGGTGGCGCGTGCGCGTTCGTAGACCAGACCGAAGGTCTGGCTGCCGGTGGCCAGGAAGTTCAGCTTGGCCAGCAGGTTGTCGCTCCGCTGGTCGACCGGATCGGGGGTGCGGCGGTCGGGGCCGAGGCGGGCCACGGTGGTGTCGTACCAGGACTCGGTCTCGTGGCCGTCGCGGCGGGTGTACACCAGCAGCGACTCGAAGCGGCCGCTGCGGTTGGCCAGGGTCAGGGTGCCCATGTTCTCGTCGCTGGCGCCGGTGTAGCCGTACTTGATCGCGCCGTAGCGATCGTCGCCCTCGGCCTTGAGGAAGTCGGCCGGGTCCTTGGTGGTGAACATCACCGCGCCGCCGAGCGCACCGCTGCCGGCGGTGACCGCGTCGGCGCCCTTGACGATCTCCACGCGCTTGACCGCCTCCAGCTCGACGCTGCCGCGCCCGGAGCGGAAGAACTCGTAGGGCTGGTAGCTGCCCGGGTCCAGGCTCTGCGGGAAGCTCAGCCCGTCCAGCGTCATCGCCACGCGGTCGGCCTCCAGGCCGCGGATGTTGAAGCCGTTGAAGCCGGCGCGGCCGAGGTCGACCATCTCCACGCCGGGCACGTAGCGGATCACGTCCTCCATGCGCTGCGCGCCCTGGCGTTGCAGCTCCCTGGCCGACAGCGTGGTGACGTTCTGGTTGTCGGAGGCCTTGCGGGTCTCGACGACATGGAGGGTGTCCAGGGTGCTGTCGGGCGCCGCGTCGGCCGCGCGTGCGGCGATCGGGGCGGCCAGGCTGGCGGACACGGCCAGCGCGAGCAGGGTGGGTTGCAACTTCATGGAGGACTCCGCAGTGGATGGAAGGGGGAACCGCCCGGCGGATGCGCTGGGCGGGATGTCCTGGCTGCGGGCGCCGCCGCTGCGGCGTTGCGTGCGTTGCTGGGAGGGAACAGGGGGCGGTGCCCGCGTCGCGTCGCGGCACCGCTCGGGTCCTACGTCCGGGCGGGAGCGATGGACCGGCCCGGCCCATCGCCTTGCCGCGGCACGCGAGCGCGCGGCGCACGGCTTCCGCTGGCGCGGGCGGGGTGCGGCCAGCCAACGGCGCCGCGTTTCCCGGGATGGCCCGGGAGACGCGGCGGCTACGTGCCAGGGGGCCGCCGGCGGCCGGGTTGCGGAGCCGTGGCTGCGGTCCGGCAGTGCCGCCTCGCCCGCAGCCCCGCGACGGGCCGGCGACCCTGAAGGACCGGCCTTCGCGCCGCAAGACGCCCGGGCCGGCGCTGCTGCCGTGCGCGCCTAGGGGCGCGCGGACGGAGCCGGCAGCGCGGCGTCGGCGGCGTCGACCACGCCGTCGTGGTTGCGGTCGGCGGTCGCGAACAGGTGCTTGCCCGACACCTGGTACTCGTCGAAGGTCATGCGGCCGTCCTTGTCCGCATCCAGCACGCCGAAGCGCACATGCACCTGGCGGCTCTCGCGCTGGTCCGCGGGGGCGGCGCGCTGGTCCAGGCGATCGGCGTATTCGGCGAGGTATTCGTCCAGGCTGAGCCGGCCGTCGCGGTCGCGGTCGCCGCGCGTGAACTGCGCGTTGCGGGCGCGATCGAATTCGGCGCGGTCGACCTGGCCGTCGCCGTTGTCGTCGTACAGCGCCAGGAAGCCCTCGGCGCTGTGCCGGTCCGGGTTGCGGCCGGCCGCGTCGAAGCGGGCCGCCGCCTCGGCGGTCTTCGCCTCGCCGGGCACGTAGGCCGGCGAGGCCTTGCCGGCCACGGCGCGCTGCCCGCCGTCCCAGGTCTTCTCGCCCGCGGCGTCGAACTCGCGGCGCGAGACCTGGCCGTCGTGGTCGGCGTCCAGCGTGGCGAAGCGGGTGCGGGCCTGCCCGAGCTGGGCGGCGCGGTCGCGGGCGCGCTCCTGGGCCCTGCGCGCGTCGAACTCGCGCACGTACTCGTCCTCGTCGACGAGGCCGTCACGGTTGCGGTCGGTCGCGTCGAAGCGGTGGCGGCGGAACGCCTCGAACTCGGCCCAGGTGACCTTGCCGTCGCCGTTGTCGTCGAACTCGGCGATGAACGCCTCGACGTTGGTGCCGTGGCCGCCGACCAACGGGCGCGCGGAGGGCGCCGGCGCCTGGGCGGCGGCGGTGAAGGGAAGCAGCAGCGCGCACAGGCACGCGCCAGTGAGGACACCGGTTTTCATTGCAGACCTCGGAAGCGCCGGGGTGGCGCGGTTACGGATTGAGCACGCGGAAGGTGAGGGTGTAGCTGTGGCTGTATTCGGGCGCGGCGGCGCCGGCCGGGGCGGGGCTGCGGTAGCGCGTCAGCGCGACCCAGGTGCCGGCCTGCTTCAGGGGCAGGCGCGCGTGGCCGGCGGCGTCGGTGCGGAGTTCGACGACCTGCGGGGTGCGGTCGGAGCTCCACACCGCCTCGGTGACGGTCAGGGCCTGTGCCGGCAGCGGCCGGCCGTCGTACTGCACCACGAACTCGAAGGTCTCGCCCACGTACAGGTCGTCCGGGTGGCTGACCGCCACCAGTTCGAGGCCGCGGTTGCGCGGGGCCAGGGCGGCGCGGTCGGGCGCGCCGACGCTGACGTAGGTCTCGGCCCGGGTGAGCGACTGGAAATCGCTGACCACCGTGGCCCCGTCCGGGACCTTCGCGGCCGGGTCGCGCGAGTTCTCGCGCTTGCCGCCGATCTCCCAGGTGCGGAAGCGCGCGCCCAGGCGCGGGCCGGTGCCGAGGCGGTAGGTGCCGGTGCCCGGCGGCAGGGTGTACTCGGCGACGGTGCGGGTCTTCATCGTCTGCGCCGCCAGCGCGGCGGTGCGGCCGTCCGGCAGGGTGACCTCGAAGCGGCTGTCGTCGAAGGCCGCCTCCGGCACGAAGAAGGCCTCGGCGAATGCGGCGTCCAGCGCCACGGTCTGGCCGGCGCGCGGCGCGAAGTCGCTGGGCACCAGGTAGGGCGTGTGGGCGAGGGCGGGAGCGGCCGCGCACAGCGCGGCGGCGGCAAGCAAGGGCAGCGGTTTCATCAGGGATCCCCGTTCCGGTGAGCGTGAAGCGCTGGCGGGACGGCGTCCGGGAGCTGGCGGCCGGCATTGTAGTGCAAATGAGAATCGTTATAAACAGGTGAAGCGCGGGATTGACCGGCGGGCGCCTGCGGCGACCCTGGCCCGGCAGGCCGGCGCGGTCGCAGCGCCACGACCGACCCGGCGGCGGGGGGCGTGATCGCCGCGGGGCCTGCACCGCGGGCGCGCACCCGTGACGCACCGTGCCGGCCTGCCGGCCGCGCCGCCGCGCGTGTAACGTGTGCCGATGCCTCCTGCCCGCCGCCGCTCATGAGCACCTACCACCTGCAGTCGGTCTTCCGGCCCAACAGCGTCGCCATCGTCGGCGGCAGCCCGCGCGAGCGTTCGGCGGGCCGCGCGGTGGTGCGCAACCTGCGCGCGGCCGGGTTCCCGGGGCAGATCGGCTGGGTCAGCCCGCGCTATCGCGAGATCGACGGCGTGCGCACCGTGGGCCGCCTCACCGACCTGACCTGGGTGCCGGACCTGGTGGTGATCACCGCGCCGGCGCGGATCGTGCCGCGGATCGTGGCCATTGCCGCGCGCCGCGGCGTGGCCGCGGCCATCATCCTCACCGCGGGCCTCGGCCAGGGCCCGGGTTCGCCGGCGGCGCGGGTGGAGGCGTCCGCGCGCGCCAAGGGCCTGCGCATCCTCGGCCCGCACTGCCTGGGCGTGATCGCGCCGCATGCGCGGCTCAACGCCAGCATCGCCGCGCAGTGCCCGCAGGCCGGCGACCTGGCGCTGATCTCCGAATCCAGCGCGATCGCCGCGGCGCTGGTGGAGTGGGGCGTGGCGCGCTCGGTCGGGTTCTCGGCGGTGGTGTCGCTGGGCGACACCCTGGACGTGGACTTCGGCGACCTGCTGGACTACTTCGCCACCGACTACCGCACCCGCGCCATCCTGCTCTACGTCGAGCACATCGCCGACGCGCGCAAGTTCATGTCGGCCGCGCGTGCGGCCGCGCGCGCCAAGCCGGTGGTGGTGGTCAAGTCCGGGCGCCAGTTCCGCATCGACCCGCAGGCACAGACCCATTCGCAGGCGCTGGCCGGATCGGACGCGGTCTACGGCGCGGCGTTCGCGCGCGCCGGGTTGCTGCGGGTCGGCGCGCTGGACGAGCTGTTCGCCGCGGCCGAGACGCTGGGCCGGTTGGGCTCGTTCCCCGGGCGGCGGCTGGCCATCCTCAGCAACGGCGGCGGCGTCGGGCGGCTGGCGGTGGACCAGCTCACCCTGCGCGGCGGCACCCTCGCCGAGCTGTCGCCGCGCACCCTGGAGCGCCTGGACCAGAGCCTGCCGCCGGGCTGGTCGCGCGGCAACCCGGTGGACATCATCGTCGACGCCGACGGCGAGCGTTATGCCGCCGCGATCGAGGCGCTGCTGGACGATGGCGACAACGACGCGCTGCTGGTGGTCAACGTGCCGACCGCCTTCACCTCCTCGGCCGACGCGGCCCGCGCGCTGGTGCGCACCCTGGGCCAGCGCGGGCGCCACCCGCGCGAGAAGCCGGTGTTCGCGGTGTGGCTGGGCAACGACGACCACGCCACCGCCACCCTCAACGCGGCGCACGTGCCGACCTACGCCACCGAGTCCGACGCGGTGCGCGGCTTCACCCACCTGGTGCGCCACCGCGAGGCCCAGGCCGCGCTGATGGAGACCCCGCCGAGCCTGCCGGAGGACTTCGTGGTCGATGCCGCGGCCGCGCGCGCGCTGGTGGAGGCGGCGCTGGCGGCCGGGCAGACCTGGCTGGACCCGGTCGCCACCAATGCGCTGCTGGCCGCCTACGGCATTCCCTGCGTGGCGCTGCAGGTGGCCGCCACCGCCAACGAGGCCGCGCTGCTGGCCGACCCGCTGCTGGCCGCCGGCGCCACGGTGACGGTCAAGGTGATGTCGCCCGAGATCGCGCACAAGTCCGACGTCGACGGCGTGCGCCTGAACCTGCCCAGCGTGGCCGCGGTGCGCGATGCCGCCGCCGGCATCCTGGCGCGCGCCCGCCAGGCGCAGCCGCAGGCGCGCATCGACGGGGTGGTGGTGCAGCCCACCGTGCTGCGGCCCAAGGCGCGCGAGCTGATCGCCGGCATCGCCGACGACCCTGTGTTCGGGCCGGTGGTGGTGTTTGGCCGCGGCGGCACCGCGGTGGAGGTCATCAACGACCGCGAGCTGGCGCTGCCGCCGCTGGACCTGCGGCTGGCGCACGAGCTGATCGGGCGCACCCGCGTCTCGCGCATCCTCAAGGCCTACCGCGACGTGCCCGCCGCCGACGAGCGCGCGGTGGCGATGGTGCTGGTCAAGCTGGCGCAGCTGGCCGCCGACATCCCCGAGATCCGCGAGCTCGACATCAACCCGCTGCTGGCCGACGGCGACGGCGTGATCGCGCTCGACGCGCGGGTGGCGGTGGCGCCCTCGCGCCGGCTGCACAAGGGCCGCGGCCACCCGCGCTTCGCGATCTTCCCGTACCCGAAGGAGTGGGAGCGCCGCATCGCCACCGGCGACGGCGGCCACGCCTTCGTGCGCCCGGTGCGGCCGGAGGACGACGCGCTGTTCCGCGCGTTCTTCGCCCGTGTCACCGACGAGGACCTGCGGCTGCGCTTCTTCCAGTCGGTGAAGCACTTCAGCCACGAGTTCATCGCGCGCCTGACCCAGCTCGACTACGCGCGCTCGATCGCGCTGGTGGCGATCGACCCGCGCAGCGGCGAGATGCTGGGCGCGGTGCGGCTGCATGCCGATGCCGACTACGAGCGCGGCGAGTACGGGATCCTGATCCGCTCCGATCTCAAGGGCCACGGCCTCGGCTGGCAGCTGATGCGGATCATGATCGAGTACGCGCGCTGGCTGGGCCTGAAGGCGGTCGAGGGCCAGGTGCTGCGCGAGAACCGCACCATGCTGGCGATGTGCGAGAGCCTGGGCTTCCGGGTGCGCCCGGACCCCGAGGACGCCTCGCTGATGAACGTGGTGCTGCCGGTGGACGCGCTGCCGGCGTAGCGGCACTCCGCCGTCCCCCCGGCGGCGACGGAATCCCGGCGCCCCGCGCTGGCACGACGCTTGCAACAAGCCAGGCGTCGAGATCCCCGCCTTCGCGCGGGAGCACACCCCCCCAGGTGCCGGTCGCGGCCGAACGACCGTGGCCGCTCGCGTGGCTTCCGGCCGCTCGACGTTCCGTTCCGAGTGTCCGCGATGCTGGAGAGATCATCGCAGATCACTCATTCCACGATTTCCCCGATCAGAGGAGTGATTGATATGAGTCTTTCTAGAAACCTCGTCTACGCCGCCGTGCTGGCTGCGGGCCTGGCGGGCGGCTCCGCCTCCGCCGCCGCGTCGGTGCCGGCCGGCGCGGCCGACTGGCTGCAGACCGCCACCCAGGCCTATCGCGGCCACGACTACCCGGCCGCCGTGGCCGCCTACCGCCACGCCGCCGACCTCGGCGACGCCACCGCGCAGACCTCGCTGGGCTGGATGTACGCCAACGGCCTGGGCCTGTCGCGCGACTACGCGCAGGCGGCGCGCTGGTACCACGCCGCCTCGCAGCAGAACTTCCAGTGGGCGCAGGTCGGCCTGGGCCTGCTCTACGACGACGGGCTGGGAGTGCAGCGCGATCCGGCGCAGGCGCAGGCCTGGTACCTGAAGGCGGCCGAGCAGGGCAACCACGTCGCCCAGTCCAACCTGGGCCGACTGCAGGCCAACGGCAAGGACTACGTGCAGGCCGCGCGCTGGTACCGCCTGGCGGCCGAGCAGGGCGATGCGATGGCGCAGTTCAGCCTGGGCCTGCTCTATAGCCAGGGCCAGGGCGTGCCGCAGGACCAGCAGCAGGCCGCCGCGTGGTGGCAGCGCGCCGCCGGGCAGGAGTTCGCCTGGGCGCAGGCCGCGCTGGGCGTGCTCTACAGCAGCGGGCAGGGCCTGCCGCGCGACCTGGCCGAGGCCGCCAAATGGCAGCAGCGCGCCGCCCGCCAGGGCGTGATGCTCGCGCCGGGCACCCTGCAGGCCATCGACGTCTCGGTGCCTGCGCGCGGCTGGCTGGCCGCCTCGCCGACCTCGGCGCCGTAACCCGCCCACGCGACGCCAACCGGGCCCCGGGGCCCGGCTGGCGCCCCGCGTCCGGCACCGCTGCCGGGCAGGGGCGGCATTCACCCGGGCGGGTGCAGCATGGGCGGGTCCGCCTACGCCCCGGGTCGTCCGCCATGCGCCACTCTCTTCTTCTCGCAGGCGGCGGTGCGCTGATCGCACTGTCGCTGTCCGGCTGCCAGCCCGCCGCGCAGGCGGCCGCGCCCGCGGTGTCGGCCGGCCCGCCGCCGCTGTTCCAGGACGCCGCGTTGGGGCTGCGGCTGGTCGCGGTGCCCGGGATGACGCTGCGGCGCGACTTCGACCGCACCTATCTGGACACCGACGGCTGGAAGGCCTTTGCCCCGGCCGGCAGCCGCGGCCAGCCGCTGGCCGCGCTGGTGCTGGACGGGTCCAACGACCTCACCGCCGCCGAACTGCGGATCGCCCGCAGCGACGACCTGCGCGACGTCGACCAGTGCCTGGATCCCCCGGCCGAGGCCCCCGGCGACCCGGACCAGGTCCAGATCGGCGGGGTGGCGTTCGTGCACTTCCATGCCGCCGACGCGGCGATGAGCCACTACCTGCAGATCGACGGATACCGCAGCGTGCGCAACGGCCAGTGCGTGGCGATCGACCTGATGGTCAGCGGCACCCGCCCGGAGGTCTACGATCCGCCCCGCACCGCGCCCTTCGCGGCGCCCGCCGCGGCGGCCCGCCTGCACCAGGCGCTGTCGGCGGTGCACTGGAACTAGCCGGTCCGGCCGCGGTGCCGGCGCGGCGCCCGGGTGGGCCGCGGGGTGTCGGATGGCCGGCGCCCGGCCGCTTGTCGCCGGCCCGCCGCCACCCGCCGGCATGAACCGGGGGCGCAGCGGGGCCGTCCGAGGGTTGACTGCGCAGTCGAATTGGACGTGTCCGCCGCGGCCGCCCGGCGTCAAAAAACCGAAAGCCGCGCCCCGCAAGGCATAACGGAAATTTAACCACATTTCGCGTTGACGAGGCCTTCCACCCCCACTATCTTGTGGTCGTCGGTTCCGGCGGCCACAAGCTGCCGGATTCAAAGGGAAGCCGGTGAACGCCCTCTCAGGGCTAGTCCGGCACTGCCCCGCAGCGGTAACTGGGAACGAAACCGTCTTCGTACTGGGGTCCGCCCCGGGACGCGATGGCCAGGTGGCGGGCTCCGAGTCCGCCGCCCCCGGGAGTCCGAAGACCTGCCGACAGCCGCGCGCAAACACATCGCGCGGCGCCGGCCGTGGAATCTCCGGAAGGGGGATGCACCGGTGCCGGGAGGCCGCCCGCAGGGAATCCCTGTGCGTGCGCGACGTCCCGCTGCCGCCATCCAGACCAGGGAGCTCCGGATCGCCGGTGCCTGCCAGTGACGCAGGTCCGTGTACCCACGCATGGAGGACGCATGACCACCAACGACACCCTTGCCGCGGCGACCGCGGGCATTTCCGCCGTCGCCGGCACCCCCGCCAGCGCCGCCGTGCCCGTGGCCCCGCGCCTGGATTCCCAGGATCCGGCGGACATCGTCCCGCCCCCGCCACAAGCGATCGCAATGTCCTCCCAGACCCTCGAAGAACAGAACGTTTCCACCTGGATCACCAAGGAAGCCGGCAACCGCCGGATGCCGTTCGAGCCGGCGCGCCTGGAGCGCGCGATCGACCACATCCATGCCGAGTTCCCGCAGCTGGATGTGGGCGACTACAAGCGCGCCGTGTTCGGCTTCGTCGAGCGCAAGGACAGCGTCAACGCCGACGACCTGGTCGACCACCTGATCCGCGAGGCCGAGTCGCGCGTGGACCTGACCACGCCGGAGTGGGAGCACTTCGCCGCGCGCCTGTACCTGCGCCGCCTGTACAAGCGCGCCAGCCGCAACCGCTTCTACGACGCCGGCCAGAAGTACGGCTCGTTCGTCGGCCTGCAGGAGAGCCTGGCCGACCGCAACGTCTATTCCAACGACATCCTCAAGAGCTATTCCAAGGAAGAGCTGATCGAGGCCGGCAAGATGATCGAGGCCGAGCGCGACAAGCTGTTCGCCTACAACGGCCTGTACCTGCTCGCCACCCGCTACCTGGCCACCGACAACTCGCGCGGCGTGTTCGAGCTGCCGCAGGAGCGCTGGCTGACGATCGCGCTGTACCTGATGCAGGACGAGAAGACACGCGAGCGCCGCATGCAGCTGGTGGGCGAGGCCTACTGGGCGCTGTCCAACCTGTACATGACCGTGGCCACCCCGACCCTGGCCAACGCCGGCAAGGTCGGCGGCCAGCTGTCGAGCTGCTTCATCGACACCGTCGACGACAGCCTGCAGGGCATCTACGACTCCAACACCGACGTGGCGCGCGTGTCCAAGCACGGCGGCGGCGTGGGCGCCTACCTGGGCTACGTGCGCTCGTCCGGCTCGGCGATCCGCGGCGTGTCCAACTCGTCCGGCGGCGTGGTGCCGTGGATCAAGCAGCTCAACAACACCGCGGTGTCGGTGGACCAGCTCGGCCAGCGCAAGGGTGCCATCGCGGTCTACCTGGACATCTTCCACCGCGACATCGAGTCGTTCCTGGACCTGCGTCTGAACAACGGCGACCAGCGCCTGCGCGCGCACGACGTGTTCACCTCGGTGTGCGTGCCGGACCTGTTCATGGAAGCGGTCGAGCGCCGCGGCGACTGGTACCTGTTCGATCCGCACGAAGTGAAGCGCATCAAGGGCTGGTACCTGCAGGACTTCTTCGACGAGAAGCGCGGCGAAGGCAGCTTCCGCAAGAAGTACGAGGAAGTGGTCGCCGACGAGCGCATCACCCGCAAGACGGTCAAGGCGATCGAGATCTTCAAGCGCATCATGGTCAGCCAGCTGGAGACCGGCAACCCGTTCATGTTCTACCGCGACGAGGTCAACCGGAAGAACCCGAACAAGCACGAGGGCATGGTCTATTCCAGCAACCTGTGCACCGAGATCCTGCAGAACATGAGCCCCACGCGCATGATGCAGGAGATCATCAGCGGCAATCAGATCGTCACCACCAAGAAGGCCGGCGACTTCGTGGTCTGCAACCTGTCCTCGATCAACCTGGGCCGGGCGATCACGGTGCAGGCCGAGCAGGCCGACCTGCTCGGCGCCGACGTGCTGGAGCGGCTGATCCCGATCCAGGTGCGCATGCTCGACAACGTGATCGACCTCAACCAGCTGCCGGTGCCGCAGGCCACCATCACCAACCAGAAGTACCGGGCGATCGGCCTGGGCACCTTCGGCTGGCACCACCTGCTGGCGCAGAAGAGCATCCACTGGAACGCGCCGGAGGCGGAGACCTTCAGCGACGAGCTGTACGAACGCATCAACTACCTGACCATCCAGGCGAGCATGCAGCTGGCCAAGGAGAAGGGCACCTACAGCGTGTTCCGCGGCAGCGACTGGCACAACGGCGACTATTTCCGTGCGCGCGACTACAACAGCCCGCAGTGGCTGGACCTGGCCGCCCAGGTCGCGGTCAACGGCGTGCGCAATGCCTGGCTGATGGCGGTGGCGCCGAACATGAGCACCGCGCAGATCGCCGGTTCCACCGCGTCGATCGACCCGATCTACAGCGCGTTCTACTACGAGGAAAAGAAGGACTTCCGCCGTCCGGTCGCCGCGCCGGGCCTGTCGCTGGAGACCTATCCGTACTACGAGAAGGGCGCCTACAAGGTCGACCAGTTCGCCAGCGTGCGCCAGAACGCGCGCCGCCAGCGCCACGTCGACCAGTCGATCAGCTTCAACTTCTACGTGCCCAGCACCATCCGCGCCAGCACGCTGCTCGACCTGCACATGACCGCGTGGAAGGAAGGCCTGAAGACCACCTACTACGTGCGCTCCAACGACATCGACATCGCCGAGTGCGAGTGGTGCAGCAGCTGAGGCGCCTCCGCGCCTTCGCGTCCACGGTTCGCGTCGCGAACCGTGGACCCTGCTTCACCATGGACCCACACCCCCGCGCCTGCGGCGCGCGCCCCTGACCCCGGGGGGCCTTTCTCCAGCTTGCCCTGCAGCGCTGCGTAGAAGAAACACGAGAAGCCATCATGTCCGTCTCCGCCACCCCGCTCGACCGCATCAAGATCCTTGAGCCGCGGCACCCCAACCGTTCCACCGGCATCATCAACGGCCGGACCAGCGGCATCCTCAACTGGAACGACATCCCGTACCCCTCGTTCTACCGGGCCTACAAGGAGCTGTCGACCAACTTCTGGATCCCCGACGAGGTCGACATGAAGGGCGACGCGCGCGGCTACGGCGAGCTGTCGGCGCGCGAGAAGAACGCCTACGACTCGATCATCGGCCTGCTGGCCACGCTGGATTCGCCGCAGACGCGTTTCATCTACAACGTCGCCGAGTACATCACCGACCCGGCCGCGCACGCCAACGCGGCGATCATCGGCCAGCAGGAAGTGATCCACAACGAGAGCTACAGCTACGTGCTGGCCTCGATCGCCGGCCTGGCCGACCAGAACCGCGTGTTCGAGCTGGCGCGCACCCACCCGACGATCATCAAGCGCAACGCGCCGATCATGGGCGCGTACGAAGACTTCATGCGCGACAAGACCGCCGAGACGCTGATCCGCTCGCTGATCCAGTCCTCGATCCTGGAAGGCATCAACTTCTATTCCGGCTTCGCGTACTTCTACAACCTGGTGCGCCAGAACCGGATGACCGGCACCGGCAAGATCATCAGCTTCATCAACCGCGACGAGCTGGCCCACTCCAAGTTCATCAGCGAGCTGGTCCGCGCCATCATCGGCGAGAACCAGTCGCTGCAGGGCGACCAGCTGACCGACTACGTGCACAAGGCGTTCGATCACGCGATCGAGCTGGAGACGCAGTGGACCGCCGAGGTGCTGGACGGCATCGACGGCATCGACGTCGACGAGATGATCCGCTACGTGAAGTACCGCGCCAACAAGATGGCCGGCATGCTCGGCATCGAGAAGCTGTACGAAGGCGCCAACGACAACGTGATGCCGTGGATCAAGGCCTACGCCGACAACTTCACCGAGACCAAGACCGACTTCTTCGAGATGCGCAACGCCAGCTACAAGAAGACCAACTCGGACAACGGCTTCGACGATCTCTGAGGAGCCGGGAGTGGGGAATCGGGAATCGGGAATCGCAACGGCAACAGCGACCCGCTCCCATTCCCCTCTCCCGAGTCCCGATTCCCGCCCATGGATATCCTGCTCGCCCTAGCCTCGCTCAGCGGCAACACGCGCGAAGTCGCGCGGGCCGTGCGTGCGCGCTGCGAGGCGGCCGGCCACCGCGTCACCTGGCTGGAGACCGACCTGCAGTCGCTGGCCGAGGTGGCGCCGGCGCCGGCGCGCTTCGACCTGTTCCTGCTGGGCTCGTGGACCGCCAACGGCGGCCGTACCCCGGCGGAGATGAAGCGCTTCATCGCCGACCTGGTGGATGCCGTCGGCAAGCCGCCACGGGTGGCGGTGTTCGGCACCGGCGAGACCCAGTGGGGCCAGGAATACTTCTGCGGTGCGGTGCACCGCATGGCCGCCTTCTTCCATAGTCCGTTCCCGCGCCTGTCGATCGAACAGATGCCCCACGGCCAGCGCGATGCGCTCGCCATCACCTCCTGGACCGACCAGGTCCTCGCCGATTGCAAGAATCCCGACCATGCAGATCCTCACCGCCACGTCGCCTGACGAATACACCGCCGCCGTCGCCGCGCATCCGCGCCTGCTGGTGGACTTCTACAAGGACAACTGTCCCGGCTGCCGCATGCTCGACATGTCGCTGGACAAGTTCGCCGCGTCCGAGGCCGCCACCGGCGTGGCCCTGCTCAAGGTGAAGATGGAGGTCATCGGCGAAGGCTTCTTCCGCGAGCACGGCCTGCGCCAGACCCCGACCCTGGCGCTGTACCGCGACGGCAGCGAGGTCGCGCGCCTGCCCGGCTTCCAGTCGCCGGCGCAGGTGGAAACCGCGGTCCGCACCCGCCTCTAGCGCCGCGGCCGCGCGCGCCGCAGGGCGCGCGTGCCGGCTCCGCCCTCTCCCGGCGCTCGCGCCCCGACGGATCTCCCATGCCAGCCAACGACCCCACGCCGCCCATCGAAGTCCGCATGGCGGAAATCGTGTTTCCCAACCACACCAACCACATGGGCACGCTGTTCGGCGGGCAGGCGCTGGCCTGGATGGACAAGGCCGCGTTCCTGGCCGCGGCGCGCTATTCGCGCCACACCGTGGTGACCGCGCGCTCGGACCAGGTCGATTTCAAGCTGCCGATCCGCCAGGGCCAGATGGTCGAGACCGTCGGCCGCATCGTCGAGGTCGGGCGCAGCTCGATGCGGGTGGAGGTGGAGCTGATCGCCGAGGACCTGCTCACCGGCGAGCGCAGGCTGTGCACCCGCGGCCACTTCGTGATGATCGCGCTGGGCACCGACGGCAAGCCGGTCGCGGTGACGCCGCTGCCGGCGCCGGCAGCGCCGCCGGCCTAGCGCGGGCGGCCATCGCTCCTGCCTTGGCAGCGGGACGACGGGCCCGTCGTGCGTCGCCGCCTGTCCGGCCATGCCGCACCTCGCTCATCGCCTGCCGGTCGGCAGGCGCGCCGGACGACCGCATCGCCGCCTGTCGGGCCGCAGGGCCTGCCTGGAGACGCTACTCGGCGACCTCGCGGTCCTCGCGCTTGGCCTCCTCCATCGCCTCCGGTTCCAGCTCCTCGGCGCTGCGGTTGAAGCGCACGAACACGCCCCAGGCGATCAGCAGCATCGCCGCGCACAGGCCCACCGCCGCGGCATACGGCAGCTTGGCCGGGTCGTCGTGCATCAGCTCGAAGACCGACACCAGGGTCTCGATCGCCAGCGCGATGACGATCACCACGAAGAACCGCGACAGGTAGCGGCGCACCCGGGTGGGGCCGCTGACCTTGACGTCGCGCAGCACCTCTTCCTCGAAGATGGTCTGGCCCAGTTCCAGCGTCACCAGCGCCACGGTCAGCAGCCCGATCGCCTCCAGCACCACGTTGAAGCGGTCGCGGATCACCAGGTCGCCGCCGGGCGTCAGCCCGTGCCACAGCTCCATCGCCGCCATCGTCACCAGCCCGGCGGCGCAGAGCACGAAGAACGCCAGGATCACCACGTGGCCGGCACGGAACAGGGAGCTGAGCAACTTCATGGGCGGACGCGGGGCGAGGGGAGTGCGAGCATCCGTGCGCGGCCGTCAGCGTGGCGCGAAGGCCGCACGCCGCGAAGGGAAGCGTGGGGTCCAGCTGGCGTGCGGGGTGGGGCGGGCGTTACGCCGGCGCGTCCCCCGTCTCGCGCGCCTGCTGGTAGGCCTGCAGGTGCACGTAGGCGGCCATCAGCCACGGCGCGTTGCGCCCGGTCTCGCGCACGCGCGCCAGCATGTCGCCGACGATCTGCGCGGCCTCCACCGGCTGGCCGGCCTCCAGGTCGCGCAGCATCGACGCCTTGAGCCCGGAATCGACCTGCAGCAGCAGCGCCAGCGCCTTGGCACGTGCCGGCTCGGGCACCGGCTGGCCGTCGGCGGCCGCGGCCAGCAGGCACTCGTTGTACAGCCCGTTGAGCAGGGCGCGGCCGTCCTCGGTGGCGACGATGCGCCCGACCGGCGCGCGCATCAGGCAGGTGGCCGCGGCCAGCGCGGTGAGGAAGCTGTACTTGATCCACTGCTCCTGCGCGATCTGCGGGCTGGCCAGGTGGTCGATCCCGGCCTGCGCGCAGGCCGCGGCCAGCGCGCGCACGCGCGCGCTGTCGGGGTCGCCGCTGCGTTCGCCGAAGGTCAGCGACGCCGGCCGGCCCAGGTGCAGCACCTGGCCGTCGGCGCCCTTGGCCGCGCTGATGAAGCACAGCCCGCCGAGCACGCGCTCGGCGCCGAAGCGCGCGTCCAGCGCCGCATAGTGGCGCAGCCCGTTGAGGATCGGCAGCACCGTGGTGGCCGCGCCGACCGCCGGCGCGACCGCCTCGATCGCGCTGTCCAGGTCGTAGGCCTTGCAGCTGAGGATCACCAACTCGAACGGCCGCGCCTGTGCCAGCGCCGGCAGCGCCCCGGCGGTGACGTGCTGCACGGCCAGGTCGGCATCGCCGAGCGGGCTGCGCAGTTGCAGCCCGTGGGCCTCCAACTGGCGGGCGCGCCCGTCGCGGACCAGGAAGGTGACGTCGACGCCGGCCTGGGCCAGGCGCGCGCCGAAGTAGCCGCCGGTACCGCCGGCGCCGAGGATCAGGATGCGCATGGGCGGGTTCCTGGGTTGGAGGAAGGGCAGGACGCGTCGTGCCAGGAGTAATCCATCTGTCGCGCGGTGGCCAGTGCGAGCGGTTCGCCGCAGAGGCGACGCACCAAATGCAGGCTCATATCGATGCCGGCGGAGATGCCGGCCGAGGTGACCACCGTGCCGGTGTCGACCCAGCGCTGCGCCGGGCGGACCTGCACCTGCGGAAAGCGTGCCTGTAGGTCGTCTGTGTCTTCCCAGTGAGTGGTGGCGGGGCGTCCTGTCAGTAGGCCCGCGGCCGCGAGCAGGAAGGCGCCGGTGCAGACCGAGGCGGTCAGCCGCGCGTGCGCGGCCGTGGCGGCGATCCAGGCCAGCGTGTCGGGCCGCGCCAGCTCGGCCTCCACCACGCCGCCGGGCACCACCAGCACGTCCAGCGCGGGGGCGTTTGCGAAGCTGTGATCGCTGTGCAGCACCAGCCCCGGACGCGTGCGTACGGGCCCGGCCTGGCGCGCGATCACCACCGTGTCCAGCACGGGCGCGGCGTCCGGATGCAGGCGCGCGTGCACCCGCTCTGCGGTGGTGAAGACCTCGTACGGGCCGGCGAAGTCCAGCACCTCCACGTCGTCGAAGGCATACAGGCCGATTCGGAGCGTCATGCCCGCGTCTCCGGCGTCAGCTGCGCAGGCCCACGCCGCGCCGCAGCAGCCACAGCGCCAGCGCGCTGAGCACCGCCACGAAGCCCAGCATCAGCGCATAGGCCACCCACAGCGGCACGTCGCTGCTGCCGAGCAGGCCGTAGCGGAAGGCGTTGACCATGTAGAAGATCGGGTTGGCGTGGGTGGCGGCCTCGGCCCAGCCGGGCAGCAGCTTGACCGAGTAGAACACGCCGCCCAGGTAGGTCAGCGGGGTCAGGATGAAGGTCGGCACGATCGCCACGTCGTCGAACTTCTTGGCATACACCGCGTTGATGAAGCCGGCCAGCGAGAAGATCGTCGCGCCCAGCAGCACCGTGGTCAGCGTCACCAGCGGGTGCGGCATGCGCACCGGGGTGAAGAACATCGCGATCAGCAGCACGATCACGCCCACCATGAGCCCGCGCAGCACCGCGCCGGCGACATAGCCCCACAGGATCACCCAGTTCGGCATCGGGCTGACCAGCAGCTCCTCGACATGGCGGCCGAACTTGGCGCCGAAGAAGCTGGAGCTGATGTTGCCGTAGCTGTTCTGGATCACGCTCATCATCACCAGGCCGGGCACGATGAAGGCCATGTAGCTGTAGCCGCCCATCTCGCCCACGCGCGAGCCGATCAGCCCGCCGAAGATCAGGAAGTACAGCGTCATCGTGATCGCCGGCGGCACCAGGGTCTGGCCCCAGATGCGCAGGATGCGGCGGACCTCGCGGCGCACCACGGTGCCCAGCGCGATCCAGTTGCGGCGGGCGGGGGAGGGGTCGGGGAGGGCAACCGGGGAATCGGTAGGAGTCGTCATGGGTCGTCTTGTCGGAAGGAGGTCAGGGCGCGGCGGGCGGCTTCGGCGAATCCCCGGTCCCCGCCCCGGGCGCCTGGCCTTCACCGGTCAGGCGCACGAACAGCTCTTCCAGGCGGTTGCTCTTGGTGCGCATCGAGCGCACCCGGATGCCGGCGGCGTTGAGGCCGGCGAACACGCGGTTGAGATCCATCGCGCGCGGCATGTCCAGGTCCAGCGTGTGCGGGTCCAGTGCGGTCAGCGTGGTGCCTTCGATCGCCGGCAGCTGCGCCGGCAGCGCGCCGTCGATGTCGAACAGGAAGCCCTCCACGTCGAGCTTGGCCAGCAGCTCGCGCATCGGCCCCTGCTCCACGATGCGGCCGTGGTTGATGATGGCCAGGTTGCGGCACAGGTGCTCGGCCTCCTCCAGGTAGTGCGTGGTGAGGATGATGGTGGTGCCGCCGGCGTTGATCTCGCGCAGCACCCGCCACATGTCGCGGCGGATCTCGATGTCCACGCCGGCGGTGGGCTCGTCCAGGATCAGCAGCCGCGGCTGCGTCATCATCGCGCGCGCGATCATCAGCCGCCGCTTCATGCCGCCGGACAGCGTGCGGCTCATCACCCGCGCCTTGTCCCACAGGTGGGCGCGGCGCAGCTCGACCTCGGCCAGCGCCTCGGCCTCGGCGCGCGGCATGCCGTAGAAGCCGGCGTAGTTGACCAGGATGTCGAACGGCAGCTCGAACAGGTTGAAGTTGATCTCCTGCGGCACCAGGCCGATCAGGCGCATCGCCGCGCTGCGCTGGCGCACCAGGTCGGTGCCGAAGACCTCGACCTGGCCCTCGCTGAGGTTCACCAGCGAGCTGATGATGCCGATCAGGGTGGACTTGCCGGCGCCGTTGGGGCCGAGCAGGGCGAAGAAGTCGCCGGGCTCGACATCCAGCGAGACGCCGCGCAGGGCCTGCACGCCGGTGTCGTAGGTCTTGCGGAGGTCGCGCACGCGCAGGGCGGGCGCCGGGGAGGCGGGGCTCGGATTCAAGGGATCCCTTCGCGCCGGGTTGACGGCGCTGCGAAAAGGCAACCGCTATTATAGGAGCCCCACGTGGGCCCGGCCCCGATCCAGACTGTCCTATTCCCGTCCGTGCCCGTTCAATTTCCCCTCAAGCTCGTCGACCGGCGCATGCTGGCCCCCACCGTCGCCCACTGCCGCTTCGTCCGTGATGACGGCCAGCCGCTGGATTTCCAGCCCGGGCAGTTCATCCAGGTGCACTTCCAGTACGCCGACGGCACCACCGCCAAGCGCAGCTACTCGCTGGCCACGGTCCACGACCACGCGCTGGGGCCGGGCGAGGCGGTGGACATTGCGGTCAGCTTCGTTCCCGGCGGCGCGGCCACGGCGCTGTTCGAGAACCTGGAGATCGGTGCGCAGCTGATGGCCAGCGGCCCCTACGGCCGCTTCTGCCTGCTGCCCGGCGACCACAACCGCCGCTACCTGCTGATCGCCACCGGCACCGGCGTCACCCCGTACCGCTCGATGCTGCCGCTGCTGGCCACCGCCATCGCCGAGCGCGGGGTCGAGGTGGTGCTGCTGCAGGGCGCCCGCACCCCGGCCGAGCTGCTGTACGGCGACGATTTCCGCGCCTTCGCCGATGCCCATCCCGGCTTCCGCTACGTGCCGTGCTTCTCGCGCGAGCTGCCCGAAGCGCCGCATCCGGACGTGCGCCACGGCTACGTGCAGCAGCACCTGCCCGAGTTCGTGCCCGACGCGAGCGGCGACATCGCCTACCTGTGCGGCAACCCCGACATGGTCGACAGCTGCTTCGAGGCGCTGCGCGCGGCCGGCCTGGGCGGCGCGCAGATCCGCCGCGAGAAATACGTCAGCAGCAAGTAGGGCCGGCGGTCCGGGCGGGCGCGTCGACAACGAGCGGGCTCCGGCCCGCCGGCCGCTGCGCTCAGCCGAACAGGCCGCGCACCACCTCGGCGTTGCTCTGGCCGCCGGGATTGCCGACGGTACTGTCCGACGCCAGGTTCCAGCAGCTCAGGTGCGCCACCGCGTTCACCAGGGTGGGCGGCAGGTGCAGCTGGGTGATGGTGCCGTAGAGCGGGAAGTCGTCGAGGCTCAGCAGGTCCAGCTCGACCTGGGTGGCGTCGGGCAGTTGCCGCGACCAGGCGCGGACCGAGTCGTTGTGCACCCACAGCACCTCCACCGCCGCCTGCGCGGGCACGTCGAACCACGGGTTGGCCAGCACCTCCAGCGTCTGCCGCACCAGCAGCGAGCCGCCGGCCCGCTTGGCCGCCAGCAGCGCCTGCTGCAGCGGCGCGAATGCCTCGGTCGGGAACACCTGGCTGTGCCGGTACATGCGGTTCGGGCCGCTGCCCGGATCCTGGCTGTAGGGCACGTAGCCGTGTTCGCGGGAGAACGGCTGCAGCCCGAACAGCGGCGGGATGTCGCCCGAGACCACGGTCTCGCCCGACTCCGGGTCCAGCGCCACCCCCTGGTCGGTGTTGACCAGCACCAGCAGCCGCGCGAAGCCGCGCGCGAGCAGCGGCATGATGCCGAGGTTCTCCAGGTTGCCGCCGTCGGCGAAGCGGTAGCTCTGCAGCGGCTGCACCGCGCGGTCGTGGACCGGCCAGTACGGGTAGCGCGGCACCAGCCCGCTGAACTGCCGGAACTTCTCCTCGAAGTACTCCGCCGGCGCCACGCTGCTGCAGCCGGCGATGTCGTTGAGGCTGAACGGGCGCAGCGGAACGCTGGTCTCGACCTCGCCCGCCGCGCGCTCGGCCAGGTAGCTGCTGCCCATCGCGAACGAGTCGATCAGGCCGCCGCCGATGACGCCGAGCTGCCCGGGCTGGTCGAACACCGCGCGCACGCCCAGCAGGGAGTTGGCCTCGAACGGCACCAGGTCCGCGTCGTCGCCGTCGTTGACGAAGACCGACGCATTGAAGATCGGTAGCGGGCGGGGGCGCTGCACGGTGTAGAAGGCGCCGGCGTCCAGCTGCGGATTGCGGGCCAGCGGGCCGTCCGCGCCGGCCAGGTAGGCCGCGGTGCCGCTGAAGTAGTGCGGGTCGAAGCCGTCCTGTTGCTCCGGCTGCCACAGGCCGAAGTCGCCGAGCACCAGACGGCCGACCACCGCCTGCCACAGGTCCGACGACGCATACGTGTCGGCGAGCTGGGTGAGCTGTTCCAGGATCTTCAGCACGCCCAGGCGACAGGGCACCTGGCCCAGATTGTGCGGCGCCATCTGGCCGAGCGCCTCCCAGGTGAGTTGCGACGGATCCAGCTCCACCGGGCCGAGGAACTCGTCGTCGCCGATCGTGTCGGGCAGGTAGGTGAACAGCACGTTGGCCCAGGTGCCGCCGGACACCGACGAGATCGCCGCGACCCGGTCCAGCAGCCCGAGATGGCGCAGCGCCCTGAGTTGGCCCATGGCGCAGGCCAGGGCCCGGCTGCCGCCGCCGGAAAGGCACACGCCCACCGAGTCCGCCGCCTGCGCGGGTTCGGCCGGCTGCCCGGCATCCAACGAAACGATCTTGACGTCCAGCGTGGTCATGGCGTGCTCCGGAAGGGGATGTGCTTGGGGTCGACCCGGCCGGATCGGGCCGGGTCAGACCGGGAGGATCAGGCGGGCGAGCGCCGCATTGACCTGGAGGCTGTCGCCTTCCTTCAATGCGCCGAAATCCAGCTGCACGGAGCGCTCGAACACCAGGCAAAGGGTGGAGCCGCCGTAGTTGAAGTAGCCCAGCTCGTCGCCCTTGGCCACCGGCTGGCCATTGCCCGCGGTCTGGGTCAGCGAGGAGATCTCGGTGATTCCGATGGGCATCACGTAGACGGTGCCGAGCCGCGAATCATCGGCCACGATCGAGACCAGTCCACGGTTGTTGAGGGCGGCCCCGTAGACCTGCGACGCCACGCCCGCGTCCGGATCGAACGTGGTGTCCTCGTTCTCGCTGAAGAGCAGGCCGTCGACCTTCCGGCAGGACACCACGCCGGCCACCGGCGCATGCCAGCGATGGTAATCGGCGCCGCTCAGGAAGATCTGCACCACGGTCCCGCCGACGAACCGCTGCAGCACCGCGTCGTCCGGCTGATCCAGCATGTCCTGCAGCGAATAGCACTTCTCCTTGATCCAGAACACCGCGCTCGGCTGCACATCGGTGGCGATGCGATAGAGCGTGCCATCGTTGGGCGAGGTGACGAGGCTGGCATCGCCGGGCTGTGCGATCGGCCGGCATTCGGGCTTGATCTCGCGATGGAAGAACGCGTTGTAGGAGGAAAAGCCGCCATGCTCGGCGTTCCAGTCGATCACGAAGTCGTCGAGCTTGAACTCGCTCCTGGCGGCCGTGCCCAGCCAGCCGGTCTGCGGGTCGGCATTCAGCACCCAGCAGCTGTCCGCGCTGTCCAGATAGGCCGACCAGGTCCTCAGGATCGCCCTGAGCCCCTCGTTGAAGGCATCCAGGCGGAACAGCGCGCGGCCGGCGGCCGTGGCCATCATGTCGACGAACAGCGCCGACATTGGGAACAGCGCGCGCGCGCGCTTGTCCACGTTGTACTCGGGCGCCATCGTGCAGATCACGTCGAGCTTGGCCAGCATGTCGTCCACGTCCCGGATGTTCTGGGTCAGGGCCGCGGTCTCGGCGATCGCTTCGGTAACGTACATCCGGACGAGCGCATCGGACGAGATCAGTCCCGCGAGCGCCTGCACCGCGGCGTGGACATAGCCCGACGGACCGGAGGCGCTGCGGACCGCCGCCTTGTGGTGGAGCGTTGCGTGCCATGCGGCAAGGCCGCTGCGGTCCTGCGGGAGATAGCCGGCAAGCCGGCCGAAGCTGGTGTGGTAGTGCGCGTCGAGCCGTTGCGGCGTGAGGGGCGTCATGGCCATTTCCTGGAGACGGGGACGGGGTGCATCGGCGAGGGGCGAGGCGGGCCGGGCGTGGACGCGACCGCCGTCAGCGCGACCAGGCTGCAGGCCTGGGCGCCCGGCAGCCAGAGCGCGAGCTGGGCCTGGAGTTCGCCCGGCGCCCGTCCGGTCCTGCGCGCCGCCGCGCGGGCGCACTCGGCGAGCGAACGCGGGCGGCGCCGGGCGTGGCGCAGGGCGAAGAACTGCCAGTCGGCCAACGGCTCGACCGCGACCCGGTAGCGGTGGCGATGAACCGCCGCGTAGCTGCGGCCCGCCGGTGGCGGGTCGTGCGGGGTGGCGCCCGCGAGCCAGGGACGGAAGCCGTCCAGCGCATGCGTGAGGCCAAGGAGGCGGGTCGTCGCCGGGAGCCGGAGCACGCACGGCGAGCCGTAGAGCAGGGCGACGGCATCCACCGGGGGCGCCGGGGCCGCCTGCTCCAGGCCTTGGGCATGGCCGGCCTCGGCCAGCGCACGCTCGAGCCGGGCCAGCTCCACGGGAAACGCCTGGCGCGCGCGTTCCGGGCGGCTGCGCTGCGAACGCCGCAGGAAGCCGGGGAAGCCGGCGCCGAGCGCGTGCAGCGACGGCGACGTGGACGGATGCGCATGCAGGTAGGCGCGCGCCAGCAGGGCGAACAGCTCGTCGCCCAGCAGGCGCGACACCGCGGGGTACTCCGCCTGCAGGCACGCGACCAGCCTGAGCCAGTAGCCCGTGGCGTAGATCGCCACGCGGGTGCGGGGATCCACGCCGTACGGCGTATCCACGACCTCGGCCACGCGCAGGCCATGGTCCGCCTGGGCCTGCGCGAGGCCGGCCGGCAGGCCGCCCGGATGCGTGGTCGCCGCCAGCATCCAGCGTTGCAGGTGGCCCAGCGAGGGAGGCGCCGGCCGCGGTTCGCGATCGCTAGGCATCGAGCGGCTCCGCCAGCGGGCGGTGCAGGGGCGTGGACAGGGCCTGGTCGGCCGCCGCGATGCCCGCGGGCGCCGCCGGCTGGTGGCCGGCCATCACCGCGCGCGCCTTGGCCAGCTCCTCCAGCAGGCCCTCGTAGTCGGGAAGGCGGGCGTCCCACTCGAGCAGCGTGGAGACGCCGCCGGTGAGCTGCTGGGCCAGCGCGTACAGCTCCCAGACCCGCGCCGGCACCGGCTGGTCGTGCGTGTCGATCAGGCATTCGCCCTGCCGGGTGGGACCGGCCAGATGGAGCTGGACCACGTGCTCGTGCGGCAGCGCGCGCAGGTAGACCTCGGGGTCGAACCGATGGTTGTGCGCGCTGACGTAGACGTTGTTGACGTCGAGCAGAATGCCGCAGCCGGTGGCCTGCGCCAGCTGCGCAAGGAACTCCCACTCGGGCATGGTGGAGGCCCGGAACTGCAGGTAGCTGGACGGGTTCTCCAGCACCAGCGGGCGCCCCAGCAGGTCCTGCACCTGCAGCACGCGGTCGCGCACGTGCGCCAGCGATGCGGCATTGAAGGGGAGCGGCAGCAGGTCGTGCGAGTTGTGCGATCCGAGCCCGGTCCAGCACAGGTGATCGGAGACCCACACCGCGCCGATCTCCTGCGCCAGCGCGCTGAGCTTGCGCAGGTACGACCGGTCCAGCGGGGCGTCCGATCCGATCGACAGGCAGACGCCGTGCATGACGAGCGGCACCTGGGCCGCGAGCTGGGCCAGCATCGCGCGTGGGTAGCCGGCATCGTCGAGATAGTTCTCCGAGATGATCTCGAACCAGTCCACGCGGGCACCGCCGGCCAGGATGGCCGGCAGGTGCTGGGGCCGCAGCCCGACGCCGAAGCCGAGATTGGGCAGGCCGAGCCGCGGCGGCGGCGGTTCCGCCGCGGCCCTGGCCGGCGGCGGCCCTTGCGGTGCAGGAAGTTCCATCGGGCGGCTCCGTCAGGTGGAGGGCGGCAGGGCGATGCGCAACTCGGTCGGCTCGGGCTTCGTGCCCGGCGGGAGCTTGCGGTTCGCCATCACCTGTTCGTACGCCTGCCAGGCGATGTCGTAGACCGAGTCGCCCAGTACGAAGTCCAGCGTGCCGAGCGGCTCGGGCGTCTGCTCCGGGCCGGTGAAATCGAACGTCTGCATCCGGCCGGCGTTGGGATAGAGCTGGGACGCGGAGATCGGTACCGCGCAGCCGCCGAAGCCGCCGCAGCGGTTGTCCGCCGGTGCGCTGTAGAGCGTGGGCGCGCCGCAGGTGCCGGTGGCCGACGTGCCGGACGCGGCCGCGGCCTGCTGGCCGCAGCCGCCACGTCCGACCACCTGGGCGCAGTTGCCGCCGCCGTCGACCGCATGCGCGAACCCGCAGCCGCCCTGGGTGGCGCAGCCGTTGGAGCCCTTGCAGCTGTGGTAGATGGCCGGTGCCGCACAGGTGCCGCCCGAGCCGTCCAGCGCGAGCCCCTGGCAGGCATGCTGGAGCGCTGTCGTGGCAGCCCCCGAGGTACCGCCTGCGCGCAGGCTGGGCGCGGCGCCGTAGATGGCCCAGTACAGCGCCATGCGGTCGCCGGAGCCCACCATCGACGGGAACGGGAAATCCACCGTCGGATCGCCCCACGACGCAGTCAAGATGCGGGTAATGCCGGCAAGCGCACCTCGGGCCACGTTGTCCATCGCAACGGGATCAACCGCCTTGAGGTTCTTGAGTGCGCTCGCGACCTCGCACGGCTTGGGAATCGTGGTCGGCGCCGTGGCCGGGTCGTAGTCGGAGGTGGTGAGCAGCGCTTTGGTCCACTGGTTGGCGGGGTCGGCGTGCCATTGCTGCCAGGTGGTCGCCTGCCCGACCAGGTCGAGCAACTGCCCGAAGCGCTGGTAGTGGTCGAGCGCGCCATTGTCCGAGCGCGCGGCCGCATCGGCCGAGGGCGCGGGACCGCCGGTGTCGGTGTAGGAGGGATAATCCGCCGCCAGGGCGTCGGGGTCGGGACGGAACGGGGCGAGCACGGAATCGACGGCCGCCAGCGCGATGCCGCGCTCGTGCGCGCGCTGGTGGATCATGCCCAGGAAGGCGCTGGCGGTCCGCCAGTCGATGCCGCCTTCGCCCTGGTCGCAGATCGCGTACATCATGTAGATGGCCTGGGCGGCGGCGGCCAGCGGTTCCGTCTCGCTGATCAGCGTGCTGAGATTCGGGTATTCCTGCCGGGGGTGCGGGGGAGGCTTCTGCACGCTGGCCGTGCTGTTGAACAGGTCGCGTTGCCCGGTGTTCGCGACGAAGACCTTTTCCCACAGCGTGCTCTGGTCGTCGTACTTGAGGGTGATGTACTGGAACAGGCAGTAGTACATCCAACCGATGGTGCCGAACAGCGGCAGGTCCACCTCGGTGCTCTGCGCGGTCCAGTTTGCGAACGGTACCTCCGGGAAGTACTTTTCTTCGCGCACGCTTTGCTTGATCTTGGCGTAGGCGGTGTCGTGGTCTTCCTCGATCAGCGTGAACAGCCTGACCTGGTCCGTGGTGAGGGCATCGAGTTTGACCTTCAGGTCGGCGCCGTCGGCGTTGCTGTCGAGGTCGACCAGGTCGAGGATGTGGGGAAGCACGGTCTGGGTCGGGCCGTAGCAGATCCAGTTGTTGTCGGCATCCTGCAGCAGCGGGCTGTTGAACGAGGGCGTGACGCCCACCGCACCGCACAGGTTGGCGGCCATCTGCAGGTGCAGCATCTCGTCGATGAAGACCGAGAACAGCAGGTTGTAGGCCTTCTGGGGCGCGAGCTCGGCCGCGGATGCGCCCGGGCGCAGCGGGGCGGTGCCCATGCCGGGCCAGAGCCGGCCCTTGTAGTAGTCGATGCCCTTCGCGTTGATCGCGTGCATGCCCTGGATGGACTTCATCGTGCACATGTACAGCGGGATGGTGAACAGTTCGACGTTCACCGCCGCCTGTACCAGGGCCTGCAGCGCGGCCTTGTCGGCGGGAAAATTGCTGGAGGGGCGGCCGGTGATCTGGATCGGAACCTTTGGAATGCTGCCCACGGATGCGGGCGTCGCTGTCGCGTTCATGCAACCTCCTCGAATGGGTGTCCTGGCTGTCAGCTTGATGGCTTGGATCACGCGTCCTGCGAGCCGGCCGGACGCGTCCACGGGCGCCGCGGGAATCGCGTCCGTTGCGGCGCGATCGCCTGAGCGTGACGCCCCGGGAGGTCGGAAGGCTCTATCGGCAGCTTGCGACCTCCTTGTCCTTGGAAGAGATGGGTCAGACGTATAGGCAGGCCGGCACGGCAAGTCAACCGGGCAGAAGCCTCGAAAGCCCGCCACCGCAAGGGCGGCATCGGGTTCTGTGATGCCCTTGATCAACTGACGAACGTAAACCGGTTCATTGCCGGCCTGGCACGCCCACGAACGCGTCCCCGACCGGAGCGGTGGGGTCCGTGCAATGGGATCCTGGCGAGACCGGCGAAGGTGTAAAGCCTGCTTGACAACACGGCCCGCCCCGCACATGCTTGATGTCAAGCGAACTTGACAGGGGGCGGTATGCGCAGGTGCAACGCGTGGCGATCCTCGCCGATGCCGTGGCTGGCGGTGGGCGCCGTGTATGTCGCGGTCGGCCTGCGCCAGCCGGATTTCCTCGGCGTGGGCCTGGCGCTGCTGGCCTGGGCCCTGGTGCAGCAGGGCGGGAGAGGCCGGCGATGAGCCGCTGCCGGCGTGCGGCGTTGCTGGCGTTCGTGGTCAGCGTGGCGATGCTGGCGCTGGCCGCCGCGGCGCCGTGGCTGCCGCTGTCGATGGATGCCTACACGCGCGGCCTGTGTGCCGGCCTGGGCGCCGGCGGGGTGTTCCTGGCGCTGCTGATGTGGCTGTCGCCGGGCAGCCTGCGCGACAGCGCGTCGCCGGCGCTGGCGCGGCGCTATTCGCGGGAGTTCGGCGTGCCGATGGCGCTGTACGTCGGGGTGATGCTGTGCTGGAAGCGGCTGCTGGACGGCGTCGACGCGCACTGGGCGCGCGTGCTGGTCGCCCTGCTGCCGGCGCTGCTGATGGTGCTGGTGATCCGTGCGGTGGCGCGCTACGTGCGCGACTCCGACGAGATGCAGCGCCGCATCGAGCTGGAGTCGATCGCGATCGCCGCGGGCCTGGTGGCGGCGGTCTACATGGCCGCGGGCTTCCTGCAGTCCGCCGGGCTGATCGCGGTGCCGGCGGCGGTGGCGATGCTGTGGGTGTTCCCGGCGCTGTGCATGACCTATGGCATCGCCAAGGGCGTGACCGCGCGCCGCTTCCAATGAACAGCCGGGTGCGCGAACTGCGCGAGTTGCGCGGCTGGTCGCAGGGCGAGCTCGGCGAACGGCTGGGCGTGTCGCGGCAGACCATCAACGCGCTGGAGACCGGCAAGTACGATCCCAGCCTGCCGCTGGCCTTCCGCATCGCGCGGCTGTTCGGGCAATCGATCGAACGCATCTTCCTGTTCGAGGATGCGCAGTAGGGGCCCGGTCACATCCGTCCGGGGCATGCGTCAGGGATTCGGGGAAACGCAGGAGAGAACGCGCAATGTCGAGAAAGAGCGGAATCGTGGCGGCCGTGCTGGTCGCGCTGGCGGTCGCCGGCTGCCAGCGCGGCACGGGCGCCGATCCGGCGGCCGCGCCGGAGCCGGTGCGCCGGCTGGGCACGCTGGCGTTCACGCCATGCACGCTGACCAGCGCGCAGGCGGCGGGGAATGTCGAGGCGCAATGCGCACGGCTGTCGGTGCCGGAGAACCCGGCCGCGCCGGGCGGGCGCAGGATCGCGCTGAAGATCGCCTGGCTGGAGCGCAGCGACGCCGGCAGCGCCGCGCCCGATCCGGTGTTCTTCGTCGCCGGCGGGCCCGGCCAGTCCGCGACCGAGGTCGCCAGCCTGGTGGCACCGCGCCTGGCCGAGGTGCGCAAGAAGCGCGACCTGTTCTTCGTCGACCAGCGCGGTACCGGCGGCTCGCATCCGCTGCGCTGCATCGGTGCCGATGGCAAGGAACTGGAGCCGGAGGGCGGCGTCGCCGCCACCGCGCAGCAGTACACCGACTACGCGCGTCGCTGCGCCGCGTCGCTGCGCGGCTATGCCGACACGCGCTACTACACCACCGCCGAGGCGATCGCCGACCTGGACGCGGTGCGTGCCGCGCTCGGTGCCGAGCGCATCAACCTGATCGGCGGCTCCTACGGCACCCGCGTGGTGCAGCAGTACGCGCGCCGCTACGCCGCGCATACGCGCACCCTCACGCTGGACGGGGTGGCGCCCAACGCGCTGGTGATCGGCGGCGAGTTCGCCACCACCTTCGAGGACGCGATCGCGTTGCAGTCGGCGCAGTGCCGGCGCGACCCGGCCTGTGCGCGGCGCTTCCCGGCCGATACCCGCCAGCAGCTGCGCACGGTGACCGAGCGCCTGCGCGCCGCGCCCGTGGAGGTGGACTACCGCGATCCCGGCACCGCGCAGATCCGCCACGACCGCGCCACCGCCGACACCGTGGTCGGCCTGGCCTTCGGCTTCTCGTATGCGCCGCAGACCGCGTCGCTGCTGCCGCTGATCCTGGACGAGGCCGCGTCCGGCCGCTATGCGCCGCTGATGGCGCTGGCGCAGATGACCACGCGCGAGATGGGTGGGCAGATGAACCGTGCGATGCAGTGGTCGGTGATCTGCGCCGAGGACGCCGGCCGCTACCGTGCGCCGCCCGGCGTGGAGCGCACGCTGCTGGGGGCGCAGGTGGCGCAGATGTTCTTCGCGCCCTGCGCGGTGTGGGCGTCGGGCACGCCGGCGAAGGATTTCGCCGCGCCGCTGCGTTCGGACGTGCCGGCGCTGCTGCTGTCCGGCGAGCTCGACCCGGTGACGCCGCCGCGCTATGCCGCGCAGGTGCTGAAGGGCCTGCCGCACGGCCGCCACATCGTCTCGCCCGGGCAGGGCCACGGCACCTTCGGCCTGGGCTGCATGCCCAAGCTGCTGGGCCAGTTCATCGACACCGCCGATGCCACCCGGCTCGATGCGCGCTGCGTCCAGAGCATGAGCAGCGTGCCCGCCTTCACCTCGTTCAACGGATGGGAACCATGAACCGCATCGACCGGACCGGAGGCGCGGCATGATCGTCGCCGACACCCTGCACAAGACCTTCAAGACCAAGACCGGCCCGGTCAAGGCCGTGGACGGCGTCAGCTTCGCCGCCGCCGACGGCCAGATCACCGGCCTGCTCGGCCCCAACGGCGCCGGCAAGACCACCACGCTGCGCATGCTGTACACGCTGATGGCGCCGGACAGCGGCAGCGTGCGCGTGGACGGCCTCGACGTCGCGCACGATCCGATCGCCGCGCGCCGCGCCCTGGGCGTGCTGCCGGACGCGCGCGGCGTCTACAAGCGCCTGACCGCGCGCGAGAACATCGCCTACTTCGGCCAGCTGCACGGCCTGTCGTCGGCGCGCATCGTCGAGCGCACGCGGGTGCTGTCGGCGGCGCTGGACATGGACGACATCCTCGACCGCCAGACCGAGGGCTTCAGCCAGGGCCAGCGCACCAAGACCGCGATCGCCCGCGCGCTGGTGCACGACCCACGCAACGTGATCCTGGACGAGCCGACCAACGGCCTGGACGTGATGACCACGCGCGCAATGCGCGGCTTCCTGCAGCAGCTGCGCGCCGAGGGCCGCTGCGTGATCTTCTCCAGCCACATCATGCAGGAGGTGGCGGCGCTGTGCGACCGCATCGTCATCGTCGCCAAGGGCACGGTGGTGGCGGCCGGCACGCCGGCGGAGCTGCGTGCGGCCACCGGCGCGGACAACCTGGAGGACGCCTTCGTCAGGGCGATCGGTTCGGACGAGGGGCTACACGCATGAGCCGGCAGACCGCCCGTCCGTTCGCCACCCTGTGGACCGTGCTGCGCAAGGAACTGCGCGACATCGCGCGCGACCGCCGCACCCTGCTGCTCACCCTGCTGCTGGGGCCGCTGATCTACCCGGTCCTGATCCTGGGCATGGGCCGGCTGATGGAAAGCCGGGTCAGGACCCAGATCGACCAGCCGCTGCAGGTGGCCACCGTCGGCCGCGCGCAGGCGCCCAACCTGGTCGCGTTCCTCGCCGCGCAGGGCCTGCACGCGGTCGATCCGCCCAGGGACCTGACGCGTGCGCTGCGCGACCAGGACATCGACGTGGCGCTGCGTATCGGCGAAGACTACGCCCAGGCCTGGCGCGAGGGACGGCCGGCGCTGGTGGAGATCGTGCAGGACAGCACCCGCCGCGATGCCGACGTGCCCACCGCGCGGCTGCAGGCCGCGCTGAACGCCTACAGCCAGCAGGTCGGCGCGCTGCGCCTTCTTGCGCGCGGCATCGACGCGCAGGTGGCGCGCCCGCTCGACGTGGCCACCCAGGACATCGCAACGCCCGAGGCCAAGCGCGGCGTGTTCCTGTCGGCGCTGCTGCCGGTGCTGCTGATCATCACCTCGTTCATCGGCGGCGCCTCGCTGATCCTGGACGCCACCGCCGGCGAACGTGAACGCCAGTCGCTGGAGCCGCTGCTGGCCACGCCGGCCTCGCGCAGCGCGATCGTCAGCGGCAAGATCGCCGCCGCCTGCGTGATCGGCATGGTCTCGCTGCTGCTGACCCTGCTCGCGTTCAAGCTCAGCGCGCAGCTGTCCACCTCCGGCTGGGGGCGCCAGCTCAACGTCGGCTTCGTGCCGATGGTGCAGATGCTCTTCATCCTGCTGCCGATGCTGTTCATCGGCACCTCGCTGCTGACCTTCCTGGCCGCGGCGGCCAAGAGCATGAAGGAGGCGCAGAGCCACATGACCTGGCTGATCCTGCTGCCGATGCTGCCCGGCTACGCGTTGATGGCGTA
Organism: Lysobacteraceae bacterium USHLN149; assembly: GCA_037145635.1. Lineage (GTDB taxonomy): Bacteria > Pseudomonadota > Gammaproteobacteria > Xanthomonadales > Xanthomonadaceae > JAATFS01. Next base: position 52,980 of record JBBCXB010000006.1, on the reverse strand, counting down.
CCCGCTGAAGACCCAGCTGTGGCAGTTCGCGGTGCCGTTCCTGGCGCAGAACCAGCTGCTGCTGAAGGTGATCCGGCACGAGCCGATCGGCGCCCAGGTCTGGGCGGTGTACCTGGCCGCGGGCTTCGGCCTGGCGGCGCTGCTGTGGTACGCGGCGGTGCGTCGCTATCACCAGGAACGGCTGGCGATCTCGGGCTGACGGTCGCCGGCCGGGCCGTTCGGTGTGGCGCGACAGGGATGTCGCGGCACGCCGGGCATCGCCACCGCGACCGCCGCGCCGCACGAGGCTGCCTGGGGAGGGCGCACGCACGCGCGCAGCGTGTACGGCCCTGCGCGGCGCGGCGCGGTCGTCCGCGTCGCGAAGGCCGCGCCGTCCCCGTCAGTTGCCGGGGTTGAACGACAGCGTGCGGCGGGTGGTGACCGGGGCCGGCACCGGCTCGAACTTCCAGCGCTTGATCGCGTTCAGGGCCTCGCGGTCGAACACCCGGGCCGGAGTGGCGCGCAGGATCCGCGAGCTGGTGACCGAGCCGTCGGTGCCTACGGTGATCTCGACCAGCACCTCGCCCGAGGTGCCGGCGCGCAAGGCCTCGGGCGGGTAGCGCGGCGCCGGCGTGCTGATCGGGCGCAGCGTCTGCGCCGGGGGCGGGGCGGCGGGGGCCGGTCGGGGCGCGGGTGCCGCGGCGGTGGGCGCGGCCTCGCCGTCGCGGCGGGCGCCGGCCGCCGGCGCCGGTTCGGCCGCCGGCGTGCGGGCGGCCTCCTGTTGCCGGGCGATCTGCTGCGCGGCGGCGGCTTCCCTGGCCTGCTGCTCGGCCTGCTTCTTCTGCTCGGCCTGCTGCTGCGCCTTCTCCTCGGCCTGCTTCCTGGCCTTCTCGATGTCCTGCTCTGTACGCGCGGCCGCGGCCTGCAGGCCACTGGCCACGCCGGCCTTCAGGCGCGGAAGCGCGGGCGCGGCGGGGTCCACGCGCTCGATCAGCGCGACCAGGCGCTGGGCCTCGGGGATGTCCTCGCGGCCCAGGCTCTGCTCGGCGGCGATCAGGGTGTACGGCATCAGGTCGGTGAGCGCGCTCTTGACCGTCGCGTCCTGCGGCTGCTTCTCGCGCAGCACCAGGTAGTACTCCACGGCATTGTCGCTGGCGGGGGCGTACATGCGGTTCTCGCGCAGCGCCCGGGTGGCGGCCTCGCGCAGCTGCCCGGCCTTCATCGACCGCACCTGCGGCGACACCGCAGGCGCCGCGCGGGCGGCCTCCGCGGCGGCGGGCGCCTTCTTCGCGGCGGCGGCGGGGCCGGCGGCCGGCGTGTCCTGCTGCCCGGAGCAGCCGGCCAGCGTCGCCAGTACCAGCATCGGCGCCGCCAGGCGGGCCTTCCGGCCCATCTTCAGTTTCAACATGCTTCCCCCTTGACCCCGGTTGCGAAAGAACGGTTGCCACTGTGAAGGGCCGCCCGCTTTTCCCGGAGCGGGCGGCAGAGCCGGCAATCTAGCATTGCCGGGGCGATCCGGGCCAAGCCCGGTCCGCGGCGCGGCGGAAGATCGACGGCCACTCGCATGCGTCGCCGGATCAGTGCGCGGCGGGGTGCGGCGCGGCGGCCGGGCCGGACATCAGGCGGTCGGTCCAGGCGATGCCGATCGCCGACAGGATGAAGACGCAATGGATGATGGTCTGCCACAGCACGCCGTCGGCGGTCAGCGCCGAGCACGTCGCCTCGCCGATCTGGGTGGCGGCGACGTTCATCCTGTCCGGCGCGCACAGCGGCAGGCCGTTGAGCGAACCGGCGGCGATGAAGGTCTTGAGCAGGTGGATCGAGGAGATGCCGATGATCGACAGCGCGAGCTTGACCTTCAGCACGCTGGCATTGACGTGGCTGAGCCATTCCGGCTGGTCGGGGTGGCCTTCCAGGCCCAGGCGCGAGACGAAGGTCTCGTAGCCGCCCACGATCACCATCACCAGCAGGTTGGAGATCATCACCACGTCGATCAGGTTGAGCACGATCAGCATGATCTGCTGCTCGCCCAGGCTCGGCGATTCGTGGATCAGGTGCCACAGCTCCTTGCCGAACAGGAACACGTACACGCCCTGCGCGACGATCAGGCCCAGGTACAGCGGCAGCTGCAGCCAGCGCGAGGCGAAGATCAGGGTGGCGACCGGGTTGAGGCGTTGCGGCGTGAGCGACATCTGGAGCGTCCGTACGGGCAGGGGAGCGGCAGGGTACCGGGCGGCCATGACGCTGCCAAGGCGGCGGCTCGCTACACTCTCCGCTCAACCGCCCGGAGTCCGACGATGATCGACCTGTACTACTGGCCCACGCCCAACGGCCACAAGATCACCCTGTTCCTGGAAGAGGCCGGGCTGGAGTACACGGTCAAGCCGGTCAACATCGGGGCCGGCGAGCAGTTCGATCCGGCGTTTCTGGCGATCTCGCCCAACAACAAGATGCCGGCCATCGTCGACCACGCGCCGGCCGCCGGCGGCGCGCCGCTGAGCGTGTTCGAATCCGGTGCGATCCTGCTGTACCTGGCCGAGAAGACCGGCCGGTTCCTGCCGGCCGATCCGCGCGGCCGCGTCGCCGCGCTGGAATGGCTGTTCTGGCAGATGGCCGGGCTCGGGCCGATGACCGGGCAGATGGGGCACTTCAACGTCTACGCGCCGGAGAAGATCGGCTACGCCATCGACCGCTACGGCGCCGAGGTGCGGCGCCTGCACGGCGTGCTCGACACCCGCCTGGCGCGCAGCGCCTACCTGGCCGGCGACGAGTACGGCATTGCCGACATGGCCAGCTATCCATGGATCGAGGTCTACCCGGGGCTGACCCCGGACTACGCCGCGTTCCCGCACCTGCAGCGCTGGCATGCCGACGTCGCCGCGCGCCCGGCCACCCAGCGTGCCTACGCGCTCAAGCAGCAGGTCAGTCCCGACGCCGGCAAGCCGCTGAGTGAGGAGGCGCGCAAGCACCTGTTCGGCCAGCGCTGAGGCCAGCGCGCGCGGGCGGTCCGGCCGCCACTCGCCGCCTCGGGTCGGCGACACCGCCGCACGGGGAGCCGGGGCGATCCATGACCGACGCCATCTGGTGGACCCCGCCCGGGTGTTCTAACGTTGGCGTTTGCGCGTGCCGCGCTGACCGCCGGCCCGCTGTCCTCCGCATCCGGTCCGCCGGTGCCCCCAGGAAATTCCATGCGCTCCCTGCTCGCCGCCGCCGTCCTCATGTTCGCCACCGCCACCGCATCCGCCGCCCCCGCCAAGAAGCTGACCCTGGAGGCGATCACCGGGCCGCTGCCGCTGTCCGGCCCGACCCTGATGAAGCCGCAGGTCGCGCCCGACGGCTCGCGCGTGACCTTCCTGCGCGGCAAGGACAGCGACCGCAACCAGCTGGACCTGTGGGAATACGACATCGCCAGCGGCCAGACCCGGCTGCTGGTCGACTCCAAGGTGGTGCTGCCCGGCACCGAGACCCTCAGCGATGCCGAGAAGGCGCGCCGCGAGCGCCAGCGCATCGCCGCCTACGCCGGCATCGTCGATTACCAATGGGCCCCGGACGCGCGCGCGCTGCTGTTCCCGCTCGGCGGCGAGCTGTACCTGTACGACCTGTCCAGGCAGGGCGCCGCGGCGGTGCGCAAGCTCACCCATGGCGAGGGCTTCGCCACCGACCCCAAGATCTCGCCCAAGGGCGGCTACGTCAGCTTCGTGCGCGCGCGCGACCTGTGGGTGATCGAGCTGGCCTCGGGCCAGGCCCGGCAGCTGACCCACGACGGCAGCGAGACCATCGGCAACGGCGTGGCCGAGTTCGTCGCCGACGAGGAGATGGACCGCCATACCGGCTACTGGTGGGCGCCGGACGACTCGGCGATCGCCTTCGCCCGCATCGACGAGGGCCCGGTGCCGGTGCAGAAGCGCTACGAGGTCTATGCCGACCACACCGACGTGGTGATGCAGCGCTACCCGCAGGCCGGCCAGCCCAACGTGCAGGTCAGGCTGGGCGTGATCGCGCCGCGCGCCGGCGCCGCGCCGCGCTGGGTCGACCTCGGCACGCAGCCGGACATCTACCTGGCGCGCGTGGACTGGCGCGATCCGCAGCGGCTGACCTTCCAGCGCCAGTCGCGCGACCAGAAGACGCTCGAACTGGTCGAGACCACGCTCGCCTCCGGCGCGCAGCGCACCCTGGTCACCGAGACCTCGCCGACCTGGGTGCCGCTGCACCACGACCTGCGCTTCCTCAAGGACGGCCGCTTCGTCTGGGGTTCGGAGCGCAGCGGCTACCAGCACCTGTACCTGGCCTCGGAAGACGGCCGCCGGCTGCAGCCGCTGACGGCCGGCGACTGGGTCGTCGACGGCGTGGCCGCGGTCGACGAGGCCGCCGGCACGGTGTACTTCACCGGCACCCGCGAGTCGCCGCTGCAGAGCCAGCTGTACGCGGTGCCGCTGGCCGGCGGCGCGGTCGAGCGGCGGACCCGCACGCCCGGCACGCATGCGGTCAGCTTCGCCCGCAACGCCAGCGTGTACGTGGACAGCTGGTCCAACACCACCACGCCGCCGCAGATCGAGCTGTTCCGCGCCAGCGGCGAGAAGCTCGCCACGCTGCTGCGCAACGACCTGTCCGATCCGCAGCACCCGTACGCGCCGTACCGCCAGGCCCAGCGCCCGGTCGAGTTCGGCACGCTGACCGCCGCCGACGGCCGCACGCCGCTGCACTACAGCGTCATCAAGCCGGAGCACTTCGATCCCGGCAAGCGCTACCCGGTGATGGTCTACGTCTACGGCGGGCCCGCCGCGCAGACCGTCACCGACGCCTGGCCCGGCCGCGGCGACGCGCTGTTCAACCAGTACCTGGCCCAGCAGGGCCACGTGGTGTTCTCGCTGGACAACCGCGGCACCCCGCGCCGCGGGCGCGACTTCGGCGGTGCGCTGTACCGCCGCCAGGGCACGGTCGAGGTGGACGACCAGCTGCGCGGCGTGGCCTGGCTCAAGGCGCAGCCGTGGGTGGATCCGGCGCGCATCGGCGTGCAGGGCTGGTCCAACGGCGGCTACATGACGCTGATGCTGCTGGCCCGCCACAGCGAGGCCTACGCCTGCGGCGTGGCCGGCGCGCCGGTGACCGACTGGGGCCTGTACGACACCCACTACACCGAGCGCTACATGGACCTGCCCGCAGCCAACGCCGACGGCTATGCCGCCGCGCGCGTGGCCGCGCACTTGGACGGGCTGACCTCGCCGCTGCTGCTGATCCACGGCATGGCCGACGACAACGTGCTGTTCACCCACTCGACCTCGCTGATGAGCGAACTGCAGAAGCGCGGCACCGCGTTCGAGCTGATGACCTACCCGGGCGCCAAGCACGGCCTGTCCGGCAGCAATGCGCTGCACCGCTACCGCACGGCCGAGGCCTTCCTGCGCCGCTGCCTGGCGCCGGCCGCGGCGCAGCCCTGAGCCGGCGCCGCGCGGGCGCGCCGGCCGCGTGCGACAAAGTGCGGCGGCCGCGCCCGGCGGCGGCGGCGCCGCCGCGGCGTATGCTGGGGCAACGCTTCGAGTCCCCCGCTGTCGCATGGACACCGCCGTCCTTCCCACCTCGCGCACCCTGCCGCTGTCGCCCTGCGACAACCGCTTCTCGCTGCGCCTGTGCAGCATCTGCGACGTCGGCGACTTCTGCCTGGCCGAGCGCGAGGCGCCGCGGCTGCGCGCGCTCGATGCCCGGGTCGAGCACAGCGCCGCCTACCTGGAAGGCAGCACCCTGTTCCGTGCCGGCGATGCGCTGACCGCGCTGACCGTGGTGCGCACCGGCACCGTCAAGCTGTTCACCGTCGAGCCCTGCGGCAGCGAGCGCATCCTCGGCTTCGCCCACGCCGGCGATGCCATCGGCCTGGACGCGATCCATGCCGGCCGGCATGCCTGCCATGCGGTGGCGCTGGAGACCACCTCGCTGTGCCAGCTGTCGTTCGCGATGGTCACCCAGCTGATCCAGGGCACGCCTACGCTGCAGCGCAGCCTGCTCAACCTGCTCAGCCGGCAGATCGCCGAGGCCCACCTGCTGCTGGGCCGCTACACCGCCGAGCAGCGCCTGGCCACGCTGTTCCTGCGGCTGTCGCGGCACGCCCGCCGGCGCGGGCTGTCGGCGACGCGGCTGCGGCTGGGCATGCCGCGCGGCGACATCGCCAACTACCTGCGGCTGACCCCGGAGACCATCAGCCGGCTGCTGCGGCGCTTCCAGCGCGACGGCGTGCTGGAGGTCGACGGCCGCGACGTGCACCTCACCGACCTGGACCGGCTCGGCGCGCTCTCCGGGGGCCTGCTGCAGGAGTGACGGCGGCAGGCCGCGTGCGGGTGCGCCGCCCGGCACGGGCGTGCCCGCACGGGACCTCCGGCCCATGCGCCGCCGCGGGCGGCTGCGGTACGGTACGCGTCCATCGCCACCCGGGACCGCCCATGAAACCCACTCCGCTCGCCCTGTCGCTGCTGCTGGCCCTCGTCCCAGCCGTCCCGGTGCCTTCCGCGTCGGCCGCCGCCGCGTCCACCGCGACCGCCGCCGCGCCGGTCCCGGCCTGGGTCGCCAGGAGCAATGCGGATGCGCAGATCCTGCTCAAGGCGCAGGCGCCGTTCCAGCCGGAGCAGGCCAGCTTCTTCGGCGTGCCCGGCTACGACGACCAGGTCTCCGACCTGGGGCCGCGTAACGGAGAGCGCTACCGCGCCGCGATCGCCGCGGCGCGCACCGGGCTGCAGGCCCGGCTGGCCGCCGAGGGCGACGCCGACGTGCGCCAGGACCTGCAGATCATGATCGACGCGGTCGACCGCGACATCGAAGGCAGCACCCTCAACGAGCGCTACCTGCTGCCGTGGACCGACGCACCGCAGCTGGTGTTCTCCGGCCTCAACGGGCTGCTCTCCGACCAGACCCCGCCCGAGCGGCGCGCGCGTGCGCTGGACCGGCTCAAGCGCTATGTCGGCCTGGTGCCCGGCAGCACCCCGATCGCCACCCTCGCGCGCCAGCGCTACGAGGAGCAGGCCGGCAACGCGCAGCTGCTGCAGCCCACCGAGCGCGAGGTGCAGCAGGCGCTGGCGAACGTGGACACCTACGTGGCCGGGATCGGCGAGCTGTTCGCCAAGTACCGCATCGACGGCGCCGAGCCGGCGCTGCAGGCCATGGCCCGCCAGCTCAAGGACTACGCCGCCTGGACCCGTGCACAGGTGCTGCCCAAGGCGCGCAAGGACGCGCGCCTGCCGGCACCGCTGTACGCCTTCCAGCTCAAGCAGGTCGGCATCGACATCGCGCCGCAGCAGCTGATCCAGCGCGCGCAGCTGGAATTCATGGAGACGCGCTCGGCGATGCGCCAGCTCGCACCGCGGGTGGCCCAGGCCAAGGGCGTGCAGGGCGACGACTACGTGGCGGTGATCCGCGCGCTCAAGCGCGACGCCATTGCCGACGACCAGCTGGAAGCGCACTACCGCGGCGTGATCGACCGCATCGATCCGATCATCCGCCAGCAGCGCATCGTCGACGTCCCGCAGCGGCCGATGCAGATGCGGCTGGGCTCGGCCGCCGAGAGCGCGGCGCAGCCGGCGCCGCACTTCCTGCCGGCACCGCTGGTGGGCAACACCGGCCAGCAGGGCCAGTTCGTGCTGCCGCTGGGCAATCCGCCGGCCGATGGCGGCAAGAAGGAGCAGTACGACGACTTCAACTTCGGCGCCGCGGCGTGGACGCTGAGCGCGCACGAGGGCCGCCCCGGCCACGAGCTGCAGTTCACCGCGATGGTCGAGCGCGGGGTGTCGCTGGCGCGCAGCATGTTCGCGTTCAACTCGGTCAACGTCGAGGGCTGGGCGCTGTACGCCGAGGCCGAGATGGTGCCGTACGAACCGCTGGACGGGCAGCTGATCGCGTTGCAGTTCCGGCTGCTGCGCGCCGCGCGCGCGATGCTGGACCCGATGCTCAACCTGGGCCAGATCGACCGCGAGCGCGCGCGCCAGGTGCTGGAGAACGACGTCGGCCTGTCGCCGGCGATGGCGCGGCAGGAACTGGACCGCTACATGGTGCGCGCGCCCGGCCAGGCCGGCAGCTACTTCTACGGCTACACCCGCATCCTGGAGCTGCGCATGCGCACCGAGCTGGCGCTGGGGCCGGCCTTCGACCGCCTGGCCTTCAACAACTTCCTGCTCGACCAGGGCCTGCTGCCGCCGGACCAGCTCGCACGCGCGGTCGAGACCCGATTCGTGCCGGCGCAGCAGCGCCGGGCCGCCGGTAAGCGCTGAGGGATCCCGGCCGCGGCCAGCCGCGGCCGGGACGCCGCCCGGTTGCCGGGGTCAGCGCGCCGGCGCCGGCTCCGGCAGCGGCTGCGAAGCGGTGCCCGGCGGCACCCAGATCGCCACGCCGGCGGCGCGTTTCTGCGTGGTCGGGATGCCGATGCCCAGGCCGCCGCCGACATGCCCGCCATAGCTGCCGCCGCCGACCGACACGCCGCCGCCGGAACGCTCGGACCCCACGCCGACCACCACCACGCCGTTGGCGCCGAGCTTGGCGGCCTCGCGCTTGAGCCGCGCCAGTGCCGCATCGGTCTGCCCCTGGGTGCCGAACCCGGCCGCGCTGGTGGATTCCAGCTGGGCGATCTCCACCGCGCCGGCCGGCGCATTGGCATAGACCCGGACCAGCGCCGGGTCGATCGGTGCGCGCGGCGCGCCCATCATCACCTTCGAGGAACTGGCGCAGCCGGCCAGCGCCAGGCTGGCGGCGACCGCGAGTGCGAACGGCTTGTTCATGGCCTTACCCCCCACTGGACTAGGAATCGGATCATCCGGCCGCGGGACTGAATCGCGTCGGACTTGCAGGCCCCGGCCGTGCCCCACTGCCGCAGGTGGCTGCCGTCGGCCGGCGGGGCGACCGTCGCGGCCCGGCGGCGGACGTGCCCCGCCTCGGGGGCGCCGGGGCCATCCACGCTAGCCGCCTGCGCGTGAGCTCCCCGCCAAGCCGGCCCGCGCCGGCATGACCACCGGCCCAGGCGGCGGGCGCGGCGACGCGCTACCGTGGGGCTCCGATTCCGAACGAGGTGGGGCATGGGACTGATCAGCCTGTTGTGGGGCATCGTGGCATTGCTGTGGATGGTGCTGGCCTTCATCCCGTTGCTGGGGTGGGGCAACTGGTTCCTGATCCCGTTCGCCGCGTTCGGCGCCCTGGTCGCCGCCGTCGCGATCCTGTTCACCTCGCCGGGCAACCGCAGCCGCGCCAAGACCGGGCTGCTGCTCAACGGCCTGGTGATCGTGGTCGGCGTGGTCCGGCTGGTGCTGGGCGGCGGCGTGATCTGAGGGCCGACCCGGCCTGCGACACGGCGTCGCATGCGCCGGGGTGTCGCGGCAGGGGCGTAGACTGCTCGCCCCGCTCCTGCGCCGAACCCCGTGGCTCCGCGCCACCGCGCCTCCGATTCCGATGATCATCCGCCCGCGACCCCATGGCTGGCAGCTGCTGTACATCCTGCGCGGTTCGATCGTGCCGGCGGTCGCGCCCAAGGTGCTGGGCATCGCGCTGCTGTCCGTCGCCGTGGCCGCCTTCGCCGAGCTCTACCACCCGATCGGCATCGGCCGGGTGTCGGTGGCGCCGTTCAGCCTGCTCGGCCTGGTGCTGTCGATCTTCCTGAGCTTCCGCAACAGCGCCTGCCACGACCGCTGGTGGGAAGGGCGCAAGCAGTGGGGCCAGCTGGTGTTCGAGTCGCGCAGCCTGGGCCGCCACTGCCGCGCCCTGCTGGCCGACGAGCCGGCGCTGCAGCGGCGCGTGTGCTATCTCGCCGCCGGTTTCGCCCATGCGCTGGCCGCGCGCCTGCGCGGGCGCGACGCCCTGGCCGCGGCGCAGCCCTGGCTCGACGCCGACGATCGCGCCGCGCTGGCCGGGCAGCCGAACCCGGCCGACCGCCTGCTGGGCCTGATCGCGCAGGCCGTGGCGCAGCCACTGCACGCCGGCCGCCTGGACCCCTACCTCTACGGCCTGTTCGAGGCGCGCCTGCAGGCGATGGCCGGCGTGCAGGCCGGCTGCGAGCGCATCGTCGGCACCCCGCTGCCGTTCGCCTACACGCTGCTGCTGCACCGCTGCGCCTGGCTGTTCTGCGTGCTGCTGCCGTTCGGCCTGGCCAGCACCCTGGGCTGGGCCACGCCGGTGGTCTCGGTGGTGCTGGCCTACGCCTTCTTCGGCCTGGACCAGCTCGGCGAGGAGATGGAGGACCCGTTCGGGCTGGAGCCCAACGACCTGCCGCTGGATGCGCTGGTACGCACCATCGAGATCGACCTGCGCGCCGCACTCGACGAACACCCGCTGCCCGAGCCGCTGCTGCCGCGCGACTACGTGCTGCAGTGACCCCCTTCCGACACCGCTGACAGGAGCCTGCCATGGCCCACCCCCACTACCGCCCCCGCCGCATGCGCCACGACGCGTTCTCGCGCCGGCTGATGCGCGAGAACACCCTGACCGCCGACGACCTGATCTGGCCGGTGTTCGTGCACGAGCTCGCCGGCCGCGCGCCGATCGCCTCGATGCCGGGCGTGGAGCGGCTGTCGATCGACGAACTGCTCAGGGAGGCCGAGGACGCGCTGGAGCTGGGCATCCCGGTGATCGACCTGTTCCCGGTGATCGACCCGTCCGGCAAGAGCCTGGACGCGGCCGAGGCCTGGAACGAGGACGGCCTGGCCCAGCGCGCCATCCGCGCGCTGAAGGCGCGATTCCCCGAGCTGGGGGTGATGACCGACGTGGCGCTGGACCCGTATACCACCCACGGCCAGGACGGCCTGATCGACGCGCGCGGCTACGTGCTCAACGACGCCACCGTCGAGGCGCTGGTCCGGCAGTCGCTGTCGCACGCCCGGGCCGGCGTGGACATCGTCTCGCCGTCGGACATGATGGACGGGCGCATCGGCGCGATCCGCCGCGCGCTGGACGCCGACGAGCACCTGCACGTGCGCATCATGGCCTACTCGGCCAAGTACGCCTCGGCGTTCTACGGCCCGTTCCGCGACGCGGTGGGCAGCGCCGGCAACCTCGGCAAGGCCGACAAGACCACCTACCAGATGGACCCGGCCAACGGCGACGAGGCCCTGCGCGAGATCGCCCTGGACCTGGAGGAAGGCGCCGACATGGTGATGGTCAAGCCGGGCATGCCGTACCTGGACGTGGTGCGGCGGGTCAAGGACGAGTTCCGCGTGCCGACCTTCGCCTACCAGGTCAGCGGCGAGTACGCCATGCTCAAGGCCGCCTTCGCCAACGGCTGGCTGGACGAGCGCAAGTGCGTGCTGGAATCGCTGATGGCGTTCAAGCGCGCCGGCGCCGACGGCGTGCTGACCTACTTCGCGCCGCAGGTGGCGCGCTGGCTCCGTCAGGGCTGAGCCGGGGGCCGCCGCTGCGGGCACGGTGCGCCGTGTCGACGACGCGGCGCAGGTCGCGCAGCGGTCGGAACAGCCGGGCGGACCCACGCCGGTGACCGCCCTCGTACACCGGCGGCAGGCGATCGCGGCCTCGCCGCGGCCTGCGCTGCGGGTCGCTGCCGAGCCGGGCGCGGCCACCGGCCTGCTCGGCAGGATCCGGGTCGAGCGGCGGCGGATGATCGAGGCCGGCGAGCCGGCCGAGATCGTGGCGCTGGCGGTGGACGCCGGTGCAGCGTGGACCGGCCCCTGATCGCCGCCGCCCGCGACTGGGCGCGGGCGCAGGGCGGCGCCTCGCTCTTCCTCCGCTCCGAGGTGCCGCGCCCGCAGGCGCCTGCGTTCTCTCCGGCGCTGGGGTCCGAGGCCACAGGACCGCGTCCACCGTCTGGCACTGCCGGGCAGCCACGCCGGAACGGGCGCGGTCCACGAGGAATGATTCTCATCTAGAATTGGCCGTTCGATCGCCGCTCCCCACCGGCGCCAGCGCACCGCCGATGTTCAAGACACTCCTGTTCCAGCTGCACTGGCTGCTGGGTATCAGCGCCGGCCTGGTCCTGTCGGTGATGGGCCTGAGCGGGGCCACGCTGTCGTTCGAGGACGAGATCCTACGCTGGGCCAACCCGCCGCTGGCCGCGGTGGCCGCGCGCCATGCCGCCGGCGAGGCGCCGCTGCCGCTGGACCGGCTCGCGCAGCGTCTCGACCTGGACGGGGCCCACCGCGCCACGCGGCTGCTGGTTGACCCCACCGGCACGCGCCCGTCCAACGCGCGCCTGGCCGGCGGCGACGGCGGCCGCGTGTACTTCGACCCGTACACCGGGCAGCTGCTGCCGGCGCCGCGGTTGAACGGCTTCTTCGAGTTCGTCGAGGACCTGCACCGGCGGCTGGTGGCCGGCGAGCGCGGCAAGGCCGTGACCGGCGTGTGCGTGATCACGCTGCTGTTCTTCTGCCTGTCGGGCCTGTACCTGCGCTGGCCGCGGCAATGGTGGAGCTGGCGCGCGTGGTGGGCGGTGGAATGGCGGCGCCAGGGACGCGGCTTCCTGTGGAGCCTGCATTCGGTGATCGGCACCTGGTGCCTGCTGGTCTACCTGCTGATCGCGCTGACCGGCCTGTACTGGTCGTACGACGGCTACCGCAAGGTGCTGGTGGCGGTGCTCGGCGGCGAGCCGGCCGGCGTCGCCGCCGGCGGGGGCGGAGGACGCGGCCGCGGCGGCACGCCCGCCGCGGTGGACTTCGCACGCGTGCAGGCCGCGCTCGACGCGGTGCCGCAGGCGCGCCGCGCCTACCTGGACCTGCGCCTGCCGGCGCGCGGCGGGCAGCCGCTGACCGCGCGCTACCTGCCGGAGCGGCCCCGCCACAGCCGTGCCTTCGACACCGTGGAGATCGACCCGCGCGGCGGGCGGATCGTGCGGCGCCAGGACTATGCCCGGCAGCCGCTGGGCCGGCAGCTGCTGGCCAGCGTGTTCGCGCTGCACTCGGGCAGCTTCTTCGGCCTGGCGGGGCGGCTGGTGGTGATGCTGGCGAGCCTGTGCATGTCGCTGTTCTTCGTCACCGGCTGGATGCTGTACCTGGACCGGCGGCGCAAGAAGCGCCAGCTGCGCGCCGCGCGCGACGGCCTGCCGCTGCCGCTGGTCGGCGCCACCGCCGAGCCCTGGCTGGTGGGTTTCGCCAGCCAGAGCGGCTTCGCCGAGCGCCTGGCCTGGCAGGCGGCCGGCCAGTTGCAGGCCGCGGGCGTGCCGGTGCAAGTACGCCCACTGGCGCAACTGGACGGCGAACGCCTGCGTGCCACCCGCCGCGCGCTGTTCGTGGTCAGCACCTTCGGCGACGGCGAGGCGCCGGACGTGGCGCGCGGGTTCGAGAGGCAGGTGCTGCGCCAGGCCCTGGCGCTGCCGGACCTGGGCTACGCGCTGCTGGCGCTGGGCGACCGCCAGTACGCACGCTTCTGCGGCTTCTCGCGGCGGCTGGAGCAGTGGCTGGCCGCGCAGGGCGCGCAGCCGCTGTTCCCGGCGGTGGAAGTGGACAATGCCGACCCGCATGCGCTGGCGCAGTGGCAGCGCCAGCTGGCCGACGTCACCGGGGTCTCGGCGGTGCCGGTGGACCTGCAGCCGCCGCCGGCGCGGGCGTGGCCGCTGCGCGGCCGCACGTTGCTCAATCCCGGCAGCGAGGGCGCCCCGGTCTGGCGCATCGACCTGCAGCCGCCGGCCGAGGCGCACTGGCACGCCGGCGACATCCTCGAGGTGCAGCCCTGCCATCCGGAGCCCGAGGTCCGGGCCTGGCTGGCCGCCCACGCGTTGCCGGCCGACGCCGGCGTGCACGACGAGGAGGACGACCGCCCGCTGTGGCAGGCGCTGGCGCGGCGCGAGCTGCCCGAGCAGGTGCCTCCGGCCACGGTCCGCCTGGACCTGCAGGGCTGGCTGGAACGGCTGCCGCGGCTGCCCGATCGCGAGTACTCGATCGCCTCGGTGCCGGAGGACGGCGTGCTGCAGCTGGTGGTGCGGCTGGCCCGGCGCGCCGACGGCCGTGCCGGCCTGGGCTCGGGCTGGCTGGCGCTGCACGCCCCGGCCGGCGGCGCGGTGCAGGCGCGGGTGCGCGCCAACCCGGGGTTCCGCCGCCACGACGACGCGCCGCTGCTGCTGATCGGCAACGGCACCGGCATCGCCGGCCTGCGCAGCCTGCTGCGCGAGGCGGAGCTGGCCGGCTCGCACGGCCACTGGCTGCTGTTCGGCGAGCGCCGCGCCGCGCACGACCACCTGCTGGCCGGCGAACTGGCGGCCTGGCAGGCGTGCGGCCACCTGCGGCGGGTGGACCTGGCGTTCTCGCGCGACCAGCCGCACAAGGTCTACGTGCAGGACCGGCTGCGCGAGGCCGGCGACGAGGTGCGCGCCTGGATCGCGCGCGGCGCCGGGGTCCATGTCTGCGGCAGCCTGGACGGCATGGCGCGCGGGGTGGACCAGGCCCTGCGCGAGATCCTCGGCGAGGCGGCGCTGGACGCCCTCGCCGCCGCCGGCCGCTACCGCCGCGACGTGTACTGACCGGGCTCGTCGCGGCCAGGCGGGCGGGCAGGGACCGGCCCGCGCGACCCCCGCGCCGGTCGCCGCCGCTGCGTCGCGCACCTGCGTCGCGCACCTGCGCCTGCCGCGCCGGGCGTAGCGGCCCCTCGTCGATCGCCCTGCGTCGCGCGCCGGCCCGTGCCGACTCAGGTGGCCGTGGCGCCGCGGCGGCGCCTCGGCGGGTGCGGCCTGTCGCGGCCGGCCGCGCTCGGTCTCGGGCTCACGGCGCCTCCACGCACGCGTTGCCGCCGGTCGCCGCGGGGGCCCGCATCCGGTACAGGTCCAGGCCGCCGGCACGCGGTGCCGCCGCCTGGCCGCTCACGAGCAGCTCGCCCGGCCTGGATGCGTCGACCACCGGTCCCCGCGTGGTGTCGTGCTCGCCGTTGAACGACAGCGCCACCGGCTCGGCCGCGGCGTAGCCGCCGGCGCCGCACTGCGCCAGCAGCAGACGCATCGGCGCCTCGGCGCCGCGCGGCGCGCGTGCGAACACCAGCGCGCGACCGTCGCCCAGCCAGGCGCCGTCGCTTTCCTCGTCGGCGCTGTTGACGCCGGGGAGCGCACGCGGGTGCTCGAAGGCGGTGCCGTTCCAGCGCGCGACGAACAGGTCGTGGCCGCCGGCGCCGCCGTGCCCGTCGCTGGCGAACAGCAGGCGCGTGCCCTGCAGCGACAGCGTCGGTGCACGCTCGTCGCCGCCGGTGTTGACGCCCGCGCCCAGGTTCTCGGGCGCGCCGAAGCCGCCGTCGGCCTGCAGCGCGACGCGGTACAGGTCGTTGCCGCCCTGGCCGCCGGGGCGGTCGGAGACGAAGTACAGCCAGTGCCCGTCGGCGCTGAAGAACGGATCGCGCTCGTCGTGCGGAGAATCGAACGGCAGCCGCTGCGGCTCGCGCCAGCGCCCGTCGCGCAGCGTCGCCTGCCACAGCTCCCAGCCGCCCGCGGAGGGGCCGCCGCTGCGGTCGCGGCGGCTCCACACGATGCGCCGCCCATCCGGCGCCACCGTGGCCCGCGCCTCGTCGGCCGGGGTCGATACCACGCCCATGCCCTCGATGCCGAACTCGGACAGCGCCGATGCCGGTGGGGCGCAGAGTAAACTCGCCGCCAGCGTGAGCCACGGCCAACGGGTCTGCATGTCAGATCCTCCCGGGGTGCGCGCACAGTCTAGCCAACCAGGAACGTTTCATGCCCGCCTCCCGCTATGCCGTGTTCGGCCATCCCATCGCCCATTCGCTGTCGCCGCAGATCCACGCCGAGTTCGGCCGGCAGACCGGGATCGCGCTGGACTACACCGCGATCGACGCGGCACCGGCCGACTTCGCCACGGCGCTGGAGGCCTTCGCCGCCGCCGGCGGCAAGGGCGCCAACGTCACCCTGCCGCTGAAGGAACTCGCCCACGGCCTGGTCCACGGCCTCAGTGCCCGCGCGCAGCGCGCCGGCGCGGTCAACACGCTGGTGCGCAACGACGGCCAGTGGCAGGGCGACAACACCGACGGCGCCGGCCTGGTGCGCGACCTCACCGACCGCCAGGGCCTGGACCTGCGCGGCCGCCGCGTGCTGCTGCTGGGCGCCGGCGGCGCCGCGCGCGGCGTGGCGCCGGCGCTGCTGGAGGCCGGGGTGACCGAGATGATCATCGTCAACCGTTCGCCCGAGCGCGCCGATGCGCTGTCGGACGTGCTCGGCGAACCGGCGCGCGCCACCACCCGCTACTGGGAGGACCTCGGCGAGCAGGGCGACTTCGAGCTGATCGTCAACGCCACCGCGGCCGGGCGCGACGCCGACGGCCATGCCTTCGCGCTGCCGCGCTCGCTGGTCAACAGCATGACCGCCGCGGTCGACCTCAACTACGGCGGGACCGCCATCGCGTTCCTGGCCTGGGCGCGTGCGGCGCAGTGCCGCTACGTGGTCGACGGCCTCGGCATGCTGGTCGAGCAGGCGGCCGAGAGCTTCGAGCTGTGGCATGGGGTGCGTCCCGACACCGGCCCGGTGTACCGCGCGCTGCGCGAGCGCGACGCGCTGCTGGTCAGCGCGGACTGAGCGCATGCAACCCGTTCGAGGGGCAGGCGTGACGATTTCCCTGCGTGCGATCGCGATGACCCTGGTCGGCGCCGTGTGCACCGGCCAGGGCGTGTGGAGCGTGCTGCACCCGCATCGGCTGGCGGCGGTGAACCGCGGCGGCCTGCTGTACGAGAAGTTCGGCGAGCAGGGCGTGGCCTGGGGCACCCTGGTGCTCGGCGGAGTGATGCTGGTCGGCGGCCTGGCCTGGCTCCGCCATGTCTGGCGCTCCGGCCGCCGGTGAGCGGTTCAGCCCGCGCCGCCGCCGGTGTCAGCCGGTGCGACCGGGCATGAGAAAATACCCGCATGAATGACACAGCCCGCCCGGCGGCCCCGCCCGAGCCCGCCAAGACCGCGCGCACCCTGACCGACCCGATCAAGGCCGGCATCCGCGAGGCCTACGCCAAGCTGCAGGCCAACACCCCCGGCTTCAGCACCCGTCGCGCGCAGAGCCAGATGATCGGCGTGGTCTCGCGCGCGCTGGCCACCTCCGGCGGCATCGCCGTGGCCGAGGCGCCCACCGGCGTCGGCAAGAGCCTGGGCTACCTGACGGCCGGCGTGCCGATCGCGCTGGCCGCCAAGAAGAAGCTGGTGATCAGCACCGGCACGGTGGCGCTGCAGTCGCAGCTGGTCGAGCGCGACATCCCGGCCTTCCTCAAGGCCACCGGCATCGAGGCCACGGTGGCGCTGGCCAAGGGCCGTACCCGCTACCTGTGCACCCGCAACGCCGCCGAGCTGCACGGCGAGGCCAGCCAGGAGGCGATGTTCGAGGACGAGCAGGTGCTGTACGACCGTCCGCTGAGCCCGGCCGACGCCGACCTCGCCCGGCGCCTGGCCAAGGCCTACGCCGACCGCGCCTGGAACGGCGACCTGGACGATGCGCCGGAGCCGGTGTCGGTGCCGCTGCGGCTGCGCATCACCACCCCGGCCTCCGGCTGCGCCGGGCGGCGCTGCTCGTACTCGGCGCAGTGCCCGGTGCTCAAGGCGCGCAGCGACGTGCGCGAGGCCCAGATCGTGGTCACCAACCACGCCCTGCTGCTGTCCACGCTGTCGCTGGGCGATGTCGAGAACGGCCAGCCGCTGATCGCCCCGCCGGGCGACATGCTGCTGGTGCTGGACGAAGGCCATCACGTCGCCAGCGTCGCCATCGGCCAGGGCGCGGCCAGCCTGCCGCTGGACGAGATGGCCAAGCGCACCGGCCGGCTGCAGATCCTGATCGCCGCCGCCTACCGCGCGGTCGACAAGGACAGGATCGGCACCCTGCTGCCGAACGAGGCCATCGAGGTCGCCGCGCGCGTGGCCAAGTTGCTCAAGGCCTTCCAAGCCGAGGTCGAGCGAGTGTGGAAGCCCGAGCCGGGCGAGCGCGACCCGCAGTGGCGCGCGGCCAACGGCCGGCTGCCGCCGCAGTGGCTGCCGGCGGTGGAGGAACTGGGCGAGGAGACCCGCACGCTGTTCAACTGGGTGCACGCCGCGCACGGGCTGGTGGCCAAGGCCAAGCAGGACGACAGCGCGCGCGAGCGCCTGCAGCGCAGCATGGGCCTGGCGCTGGAGATGGTCGAGCAGCAGCACGAGCTGTGGAGCGGCTGGCGCCGCGAGGACAAGGAGGGCCAGCCGCCGATGGCGCGCTGGATCACGCTCTCGCGCGAGGGCGACCTGATCTGCCACTGCTCGCCGGTATCGGCCGCGCAGGTGCTGCGCACTCTGCTCTGGAACGAGGTCGATTCGGTGGTGATGACCTCGGCCACGCTCACCGGCGGTGGCGACTTCCAGGCCTTCGCCATCGACAACGGCCTGCCCGAGCATGCCGAGAAGGTGTCGCTGTCCTCGCCGTTCGACCTGCCCAACCAGGCCGAGCTGGTGGTGCCGAACTTCCCGGTGACCCCGGAGGACCGCGAAGGCCACCCGAAGGAAGTCGCGCGCTACCTGGTGCGCGAGCTGGACTGGGGCAAGGGCAGCATCGTGCTGTTCACCTCGCGCTGGAAGATGGAGAAGGTCGCCGACCTGATGCCGCTGGCGCAGCGCAACCGCGTGCTGGTGCAGGGCGAGGGCAACAAGTCGCAGCTGATCACCGAGCACCTGCGGCGCATCGCCGCCGGCGAAGGCTCGGTGCTGTTCGGGCTGAACTCCTTCGGCGAAGGCCTGGACCTGCCCGGCGAGGCCTGCACCACCGTGGTGATCACGCAGGTGCCGTTCGCGGTGCCGACCGACCCGCAGACCTCCACCCTGAGCGAGTGGCTGGAGAGCCGCGGCCACAACGCCTTCAACCTGATCGCGATCCCGCACGCGCTGCGCACCCTGACCCAGTTCGCCGGCCGCCTGATCCGCAGCTCCAGCGACCACGGCCGCGTGATCATCCTCGACTCGCGCCTGCTCTCCCGCCGCTACGGCAAGCGCATCATCGACGCACTTCCTCCCTTCAGGCGCGTCATCGGCTAGCGGACCTGAGCGCTTCATGGTCCGGCCGGACCTGGCAGGCACATCGTCAAGGCGTCCGGCTTCCGGGAAGAAAATACGTGCAATCAGAGGGTTGGGCCGGGTTTCCGTGAGCTTACGCGAGGACGCTGCCTCGCGCCGATGCACCCCGCTTGCCACGGCGGGACGGCCTCGCTCAAACAAAGTGTTGACAAGCCGGCAGCACTGAATTAACTAGCCGGACACAACGGATTTTTTCTCAGCTGCACAAGGAATTGCAGATGCTGGGTGGATTCTTCAGGGAGGAAGTCATGCGCGCCCGCAGCGAATCCTGGCTGGCGCCGGTGCGCCTGCAGGCGCCGCGGTTCGGCTGGCCCTGCTTCGCCGCTGCCCTGGTCTTCGTCGCTGCGGTGACCGCGTTGCTGTGTTTCGGCAGTTTCACCAGGCGCGAGGTCGTGAACGGTGCGCTGGCGCCGGATCAGGGCCTGCTCATGCTGACCCCTTTCAGCGCAGGCACGGTGTCGCGCGTGCTGGTGGCTGAAGGAGCCCGCGTCCGCGCCGGCGACGCATTGATAGAGATTTCGGGCGAACAGGACAGCGCGTCGCTTGGCAACACCCACGCCTCGGTCATTTCGCAGCTGGAGCTGAAGCGCGAGCGCCTGAACGCCGACCAGCAGGCCCAGGCGCAGCTGTACGCTGCGCAGCAACGCGAACTGCGTGGCCGCATCGAGCTGCTTGACGCGCAGCTGGACAACACCCACGAGCAGATCCGTCTGCAGGGCCAGCGGGCCGACAGCGCTCGGCAGCTGTACGAACAGTGGGTGGGAGCCGCCGAGAAAGGCGTGATGACGAAAGTGCAGCTGCTGCAGCAGCATGACGTCGCGATGCAGAATCAGGGCCAGCTGAAGGAGCTGCAGAAGCGCGCCATCGAGCTCCGCGAGCAGCGGACCCAGTTGCGCTCCCAACTGGAGCAGATTCCCGCGACGCTGGAGGGCAAACGCAACGAGATCGATCGCCAGCTCGCCGACATTGCCGGCCTGGTCTCAGAGAACGAGGCCAAGCGAGCGGTGGTGCTGCGTGCCCCGGTGGACGGGGGCGTGGGCAACCTGCTGGTCCATGTCGGTCAGCAGGTTACGCCGCAACAGCCGCTCATCGCGCTGCTGCCCCGAGGCGCCCGGCTGCGCGCCGAGCTGTGGGTGCCCTCGAGCGCAGTCGGCTTCGTGACCCCGGGCGATCGTGTACTGCTGCGCTATCAGGCCTTCCCGTACCAGAAGTTTGGCCGGCATGCCGGCCGTGTGGCGGAGATATCGCGCAGCGCGATCACCTCGCAGGAAGCGTCCTCGCTGCTCGGTCAGCAGGTGGACGACGCCCGCTATCGCGTAGTCGTGGATCTGGAGGCACAGGACATCGCGGCCAACGGCCGCCGGGAGCTGCTCCGGCCCGGCATGGTGCTCGACGCGGACATTCTGCTGGAGAAGCGCCACCTCATCGAATGGATGTTCGAGCCGGTCTACGAGATGACCTCGCGTGTGTCCGACCATCCGGTGGAGCGGCGGGGATGACCAGCATTTCGGCGCTGCACCAGCTGCTGTCCAATCGCGCGAGCATCGCCCCGCTGATGCAGACCGAGTCGGCCGAGTGTGGCTTGGCCTGCCTGGCGATGATCTCCGGCTATCACGGCAGTCACGTCGGTCTGGCGCAGCTGCGGCGACGCTTCAGCATCTCGCTGCGGGGCGTGCGCCTGGAACGGCTCATGCAGATCGGGCGCGCGCTGGGCTTCGACGTCCGGCCCATGCGCACCGAACTGGAGTACCTGCCCGAGATCGGCCAGCCCTGCATCCTGCATTGGGACATGGGCCACTTCGTGGTGCTCGAGCGCGTTGTCCGTGGCGTGGCCATATTGCACGATCCGGCACGCGGGACGCTGAGGCTACCCATGGCGGAGGTGGCCAGGCATTTCACCGGTGTGCTGCTGGAAATTCAGCCCGGTGCGGATTTCCGGCCGGTCGCGCCGGCACCGCGCCTGCCGCTGCGCGCGCTCACGGGACGCATCTTCGGCCTGAAGCGGAGCCTGCTGCAGATCTTCGGACTGGCGCTGGCCATCGAGTGCCTGGCACTGCTGCTGCCGTTCCAGATGCAATGGGTGATCGATCAGGTCCTGGTGTCGGCGGACATGCCACTGCTGAAGATCCTCGCACTGGCGTTCCTGGTCGCGGTCCTGCTGCAGACCGCATTGGCGCTGGCGCGCAGCTGGGTCGTCAGCTGGCTCGGCGCCTCGCTCAACACGCAGTGGATCACCAATCTCTTCGGCCACCTGATGCGGCTTCCGCTCGAGTACTTCGAGAAGCGGCACATGGGCGACGTGCTGTCGCGCTTCAGCTCGCTCAAGTCGATCCAGACGACCCTGACGGGCAGCTTCGTGGAGGCCATGCTCAATGGGCTTACCGGCCTGCTGGCGGTGGCGATCCTGTTCGCCTACAGCCCGATGCTGGCCTGCCTGGTCCTGGGTGCCTTCGTGCTGTATCTGGGTTTGCGTCTGGCACTCTACCGATTGCAGTTCGTGGTCAACCGCGACCAGCTCTCCCAGGCCGCGCGCCAGCAGAGCGAGCTGATGGAGTCGGTGCGCGGCATCCAGGCGATCAAGCTCGCCAACAAGCAGGGGCTTCGCCAGGGGCGCCTGTTCAGTGCCACCGCACAGAGCACCCGCCTGGAAATGCAGTCGCAGCGGATCGGCCTCGCATTCAACGCCCTCAACCAGGGGATCTTCGGCGCGCAGCGGGTGTTCGTCATCACGATCGGCGGCTATCTTGCGCTCCAAGGCTCCCTGTCGGCTGGCATGCTCGTCGCCTTCCTGAGCTACGCGGACCTGTTCACCGGCAGGGCCGCCACGCTGGTCGACAAGTTCATCGAGTTGAAGATGCTGAGGCTGCATGCCGAACGCATCGCCGACATCGCCACCACCGCTCCGGAAGCGGATGCCGTCTCCCTCTACAGCGGTCCGGAGCCGGCCCCCGAGATCATGGTGAGAGGCCTTGGTTTTCGCTACTCGGACGACGATCCCTGGATCCTCCGCCACCTCGATCTGCACATTGCGGCCGGCGAGTCGGTGGCGATCGTGGGGCCGAGCGGCTGCGGCAAGTCGACGCTCGCCAAGCTGCTGCTGGGTCTGCTCGAGCCCACCGAAGGCAGCATCGAGGTGGGCGGCGTGGATATCCGCAAGTTCGGCCTGGAGAATTACCGGTCCCTGGTCTCTGCGGTGATGCAGGACGACCAGTTGTTCGCCGGATCGCTGGCGGACAACATCGCGTTCTTCGATCCGGACGCCAGCCTCGAGCGCGTTGCCAGCGCCGCGCAGCTGGCCGCCGTCCACGAGGACATCTCGCGCATGCCGATGGGTTATGAGTCGCTGGTCGGTGACATGGGCTCGGTCCTGTCGGGTGGGCAGCGTCAACGCGTCATCCTGGCAAGGGCGCTCTACCGGCAGCCCAGGATCCTGGTGCTCGACGAGGCCACCAGCCATCTCGACGCTCATCGTGATCAGGTGGTCAACGCACACATCAAGGCGATGAACATGACGCGCGTGATCATCGCGCACAGGCAGGAGACGATCGCGTCGGCCGATCGAAGAGTTTCGCTCGCCCCCGGTTCCAGGGGCGGGCAGGGCGCCGTGGAAGGCGCCAGCAGACTTGATGCCGGCGACGGCATCGAGAAGCGCGTCGGCAATCTCGCCGGCGAACTACCCTGAAGCAGCCAAGGAGAAAGTGATGGAAAACGTTCAATCCATGGAAAGCTCGCGTCCGGTCGCCCAGCGCTTCGCGCGTGAGATGACCCAGGAAGAGGTCAATGCTGTGTCGTGTGGGGGTGGTACGGATACACTGATCATCATCATCGTCGAGGCCGTCGACACCGAAACGATCGTCATCGTCGGCTGATCCGCCGGGCGTGGCGACGCGTCAGCGCCGCCACGCTTCTCCGAAGCGAGCAGAGTTGCGTCGATGAGCTATCGATCCAAGAGCATACTGATCGTGGCGCCGCGGCATGATGCTCATGCCTGCGCGATCGCCACGATGATTCGTTCGGCTGGCCACGCGGCAGATTTGCTGGATACGGGGCAGTGGCCCAGCGGCACCGCGGTCTCGCTGCACTACGGGCCGGCGGGCACGAGCCTCGTCCGGCGGGGCGCGCGTACCGATTACGATACCGCCTGGTGCCGCCGGCTGTTGTTCAACAAGCAGGCGCCGGAAGGCGTCCATGCGCAGGACGTCAAGTTCATCAAGACGGAAGGCCTGCTGTTCGACCTGGGTGCGGTCGCCTTGCTGTCCGCCCGGTACGGCGTGGCGCGGTGGGTCAATGCGCCCCTGGCTGCGCTCGCCGCCGACCAGAAGCCGCTGCAGCTGGCCGTCGCGCTCGCCAGCGGCCTGAAGGTGCCCGAGACGCTCATCAGCCACGACCCTGAAGAAATCCACGCATTCCGCGCGCGCCATCCTGCCGGGGTGGTGGTCAAGCCGTTCAACGTGGGCGCCTGGTCGGAGGGAGAGAACTACAGCGTGTCCTATGCGACCAGAGTGGCGCAGGACGAGAGAATCGCGGACCCGGACCTGCGGGCATGTCCCACGACCTACCAGCAGGTGATCGACCATTGCGCCGACTTGCGCGTCATCTGCATGGGCGGGTCCTACCTGTGCATGCGCATGAGCCATTCCCTGGCCGGAGAGATCGATTACCGTGCGGTGAGGCACAAGACCTCGATAAGCTATGAGTGGATCGCTCCGCCCGACGGCCTGTGCGATAAGCTGGATGTCCTGCGGTCGGCGATGGGGATCGACTTCTTCTGCGCCGACTTCGTGGTGCCGTCGGATGGGGGAGAGCCGGTCTTCTTGGAACTCAATCCCGGTGGCCAGTTCCTCTACCTGGACCAGAAGGCGCCCGGGATGGCGATCGCGAGCAGGTTCTGCTCGCTGCTGGTAAACGGGGATGCCGGCGGCTACGAGGAATTCGTGGATCGCGCGGGTGGGGCGGACCGGGAACGTGCAGGTGACGATCAAACCGGAAAAGGAGTGGCATGGGCATGAAGAACGTGATCATGGGCCTACTGCTGGCGCAGGCGGCGATCGTCGGCGGGACGGCCCTGGCGGCCGGACAGGAGGGCGCCCGGAGCGGGACCTCGGTCGATGCGTCCTACCGCGCCCAGCTGCTCGCGTTGGCCGAGGCCGATCAGAAAATCCGCGAGCAGATGCGCGGTGCATTCACCGTGCAGCAGCTGCAGGCCAACCAGGGCGCGGCCAAGGACATGGTCAAGCGCATGGTCGCCTCGCAGAAGCAGAACCAGCAGGCGCTGGCGGCGCTGATCGAGCGCCATGGGTTTCCGGATATCGCGCGGGCGGGCGAGGACGGCGCGCACGCCGGCTTCCTCGTGGCCCAGCATGCGACCGACCTGGCGTTCCGCGAACGCTTCCTGCAGCAGATGGAGCAGGCGGCGGCGCAGGGGCACTACGACAGATCCGACCTGGCGCTGTTCGTGGACCGCAACCTGGTGATGTCCGGCAAGCCGCAGCGTTACGGCACCCAGCACAAGGCCGACGGCAGCCTGTTCGAGGTGGAGGACCCCGGCCGCCTCGAGCAGCGCAGGGCCGAGGCGGGGTTGCCCAAAGACGCCGCGCCCGGCGGGAGCTGATCGCCGCGGTGCGCGCGGCGAAGGGTTGCGTGCTGCCGTGTCCGCGGCGTGGCCCGTGCTGGGCGCAGCCGGTAACGGTTCCGGCACGGTTTGCATCCGCCAGGGGCGCGGGACGGCGGTCCGGGCGGCAGGGCATGGACGGGCGGGCGGTACCTGCGATGCCACGTGCACCTCTGTGCTACGCATTCCGCCGGAGGGCGTGCCGGACACCGGCCGTCACGCGACACACCGCCACGAGCCCGCAGCCTCGTGGCGGTTCGCCTATCGATCCGATAGCAACAAACAAATTCCTTTCGGGCGTGCATTCAGCAATCCTCGCGGTTACTCAACGCAAGCCAAGGACCATCATGCGAGCCGGGAAGACCACGCTAGCGATCCTGCTGTTGCAGGCAACCTCCATCCACGCCGGCATGGCGCAGACCCTCACCCGCGACAATGGCGCGGCGGTCGGCGACAACCAGAACTCGCAGACCGCCGGCGCCAACGGCCCGGCGCTGCTGCAGGACGTGCAGCTGATCCAGAAGCTGCAACGCTTCGACCGCGAGCGCATTCCCGAGCGCGTGGTGCATGCGCGCGGGACCGGCGTGCACGGCGAGTTCACCGCCACCGCCGACCTGTCGGATCTGACCAAGGCCAAGGTGTTCAGCGCCGGCGAAAAGACCCCGGTGTTCGTGCGCTTCTCGTCGGTGGTGCACGGCAACCATTCGCCGGAGACGCTGCGCGATCCGCGCGGCTTCGCCACCAAGTTCTATACCCGCGACGGCAACTGGGACCTGGTCGGCAACAACTTCCCGACCTTCTTCATCCGCGACGCCATCAAGTTCCCGGACATGGTGCACGCGTTCAAGCCGGACCCGCGCACCAACCTCGACGACGACTCGCGCCGCTTCGACTTCTTCTCGCACGTGCCCGAGGCCACCCGCACGCTGACCCTGCTGTATTCCAACGAGGGCACGCCGGCCGGCTATCGCTTCATGGACGGCAACGGCGTCCACGCCTACAAGCTGGTCAATGCCCAGGGCGAGGTGCACTACGTCAAGTTCCACTGGAAGAGCCTGCAGGGCCTGAAGAACCTCGACCCCAAGCAGGTGGTGGCGGTGCAGGGCAAGGACTATGCGCACATGACCCACGACCTGGTCGGCGCGATTAAGCAGGGCGACTATCCGAAGTGGGACCTGTACATCCAGGTGCTCAAGCCGGAAGACCTGGCCAAGTTCGACTTCGATCCGCTGGACGCCACCAAGATCTGGCCCGACGTGCCCGAGCGCAAGATTGGCCAGATGGTGCTCAACCGCAATGTCGACAACTTCTTCCAGGAGACCGAGCAGGTGGCGATGGCGCCGGCCAACCTGGTGCCGGGCATCGAGGCCTCGGAGGACCGCCTGCTGCAGGGCCGCGTGTTCTCGTATGCCGACACCCAGCTGTACCGCGTCGGCACCAATGGCCTGAGCCTGCCGGTCAACCGTCCGCGGGTGGCCGTCAACAACGGCAACCAGGATGGCGCGATGAACTACGGCAACACCACCAGCGGCGTGAACTACGAGCCCAGCCGCCTGCAGCCGCGGCCGCAGGACGACAGCGCCCGCTACAGCCAGCTGCCGCTGTCGGGCACCACGCAGCAGGCCCGCATCACCCGCCAGCAGAACTTCAAGCAGGCCGGCGACCTGTTCCGCGGCTACAGCAAAAAGGAGCAGCAGGACCTGATCCAGAGCTTCGGCGAGTCGCTGGCCGGGACCGACGACGAGAGCAAGCACGTGATGCTGTCGTACCTGTACAAGGCCGATCCGGCCTACGGCAGCGGCGTGGCGCGCGTGGCCAAGGGCGATCTCGCCCGGGTCAAGCAGCTGGCCGCCGCGCTGGAGGACTGACCCCGGCAGGACGCGGTCGGTGGCCCGCAGGCCGCCGACCGCACGCGGTCCATCCTTGTTCCAGGCGGATTCGCCCGGAGCCGGCCGTGCCGGCATCAGCGCGAGCCTCGACGCCCCAGGCCGACCATCGCTGCGCCCGTCATGCGGCGGCGCCTGCCCCACCGCCTCCGATCCGCCCCGCGCTGGAGAACGAACCATGCGATCCACGATCACCCTCCTGCTGTCGCTCGTGCTGTTCGCGAGCGTGCCGCCCGTGCAGGCGGCCCCGCCAGCCGCCGCCCCCGCCCCCGCTCCGGTCGACGCCGCCCGCCTGCAGGCGCAGCTGCGCGACTACCTGTTCGACGCCGCCCGCGAGGGGCGCCAGGACATGCTCGGCGAGTTCATCAAGGCCCGCTACGACCTCAACACCCGCGACGACAAGGGCTACACCGCGCTGATCCTGGCCGCCTACCATGGCCAGCGCGCCGCGGTGGAGCAGCTGCTGCAGGCCGGGGCGGATCCGTGCGCGCAGGACAGGCGCGGCAATACCGCGCTGATGGGGGCGATCTTCAAGGGCGAGCTGGCGATCGCCAAGCGCCTGATGCAGGCCGACTGCGCGCCGGACCAGCGCAACAACGCCGGCCAGACCGCGGCGATGTACGCCGCCCTGTTCCAGCGCACCGAACTGCTGCAGGGCCTGGCCGCCAAGGGCGCCGACCTCGGCGCCAAGGATGCCCAGGGCAACGACGTCGCCAGGCTGCAGCGCGGCGAATTCGCGCAGGCCCCGGCGCGCTGACGGCCGCGGCGGCCGACCGCGGCCGCCGCCTGGCCAACTTTTGACTTCGATGTGCGGAACTGTGGAGTGGGTCGCGAAATCGCCTTAAAGAATCCCGCGGACCAGCCGATGAGGTGCTATCTCCCCCTGCCGGACCGCTCCCATGAAGCTCGACCCCTCCGTCCCGTACCTCGGTTCGCTGCTGGCGCTGGTGCTGTGCGCGACGGCCGTGGGGATTGCCTGGGCCCTGGGCGGGCTGGCGACGTTGCTGCACGCCTGGGCGTTCTACGCGGTGGCCGGCGGGTCGCTGCTGACCCTGCTGGCGTCGCACCATGCGCTGGGCAGGCCGCTGGACGCCGATGCGCCGACCGCGGCACCGGCGCCGGTGCCGGTCGCCCCCGCCGTCGTGGTCGACACCGCGATGCCGTCGCTGACGGCCTGAGCCTGCCACGGGACGGGCGCCCGGCACGGCCGCCTGCCCGTCCTCGCTGATCGATCCGCCGCCAGGCCGAGCGATCTAGGCCCCCGGCACCGCTTGTGCGCCACGCGGGCCGGACCTGCCTCGCGCTGCAGCTGCGAATGGCATGCGCCTGGTGGCACCGTCATCGCCCATCGCCCATCGCCCATCGCGCCCGCCGCCGCCCGCATGCGGCCGGGATTCACCACGCCGGCGTAAGCTGTTGATCCTGCCGGATACCTTGCGCCGCCTGCCGCGGCCGGCGCCGTTGCCATGACCCTTGTTGCTCCGTCGCCTGCCGACACCGCCTCCGCGCGCTATGCCGCCTCGCTGCGGCTTTCCGTCGCTCCGATGACGGACTGGACCGACAACTATGCAAGTCAATGGTTTTGGTGGGTTGGTACAGTAAAGGGTCTCCGCTCCAGGCGCTGGCGGTCGGAAGTTCATGCAAGAGAGGACGATGCGAGTGATTGAGGGAACTGGTATAAATACGGGCCAAGAGCAGCAGCTATGCGATAGGGAATTTCGCTACTGAGTAGCTGACCTCAGGAGATTTGCGATCAATGGGTCAACGTACGATGGACACTGGAGAGACGCCGGCAGGGCAGTCTGCGTCATGGACGTCGCCGTTCACCGATGCGCATGCGATTGTCTTTGTTGACTTTGGGTTAACCGTGCGCGACGGCTTCTCTGATGCCCAAGTGGCACGACTTGATGCGGCTATCGCGCCTGTGCTGAGTAGTCAGGGATTCCGTCGCTTGTCAGAAGACGAGTACGAAGATGAAGACGCGCCCGTGGTGGGCTTTGAGCGTTACACCTCTGGCGAAGATGAAGAGTTGGTTGAATTCGTTCATATCCACGAAAACCACGCCCACCTCATGGTGCATGAGTACCGTGGCTGGCAGGCGACGCGTGATATGGCTCTTAGCCGCCTTGAGCCAATGCTGGCTGTTTTTCGAGAAGGGGAGTTTGGCGATGCCCGCCTTTTGCTCGTATATCGAGATGCCTTTTCTAATGACAAGCCAGAGCGCTACTCGGCTCGTGATGTCTTCAGATCGAACCAACATCTGCCTACGGTAGTGTTTGAGGCAGGTAAATTTTGGCATCAGCAGCTTACTCTTTCTGAGGGAGCTGCTGACGACGAGGGCTGGAATCGAATATTTTCACGCCTTACTATCGACGCTCGCATCAGAAAGGGTGCGAATGGTGACGATGAAGAAGCTCAAAGCTTTGTTCATTGGACGGAAATTACACACCGCCAGCAGATGGCTGGGAACCCCGATGGTGATCCCGCGGTCGAATGGTCAGTTGACACAATACGCGCTCGTTTAGATGCAATGCACGACAGAAATAAGGACATCATGGCTGAGTTGCTGAGCCATGAGATGGCTGCTCGAATTGGATTGATGGAGAGCCCTAATGAACTATGAAGCATTGCGAAACCAAGCCTATTGGGAATCTAGCGATCATGGATCGGTCGACGCTGCGGTTGACTCTTACGAGTGTGGTTCTGATGCACGCCCAGCCAGCCCAAAGCCAATTCGCACTTATTCCAAGAGGGCGTCTTCTATTCATGAGATCAGACGTCATTCAAAGTGGGCGACAGCTCATGCCGACGATGATCTTGTGCCGCCTACGCAGGCTGCGCAGGTTTCCGCAGCCTACGTCATAAATCAGCTTCCAGAGGGATGCTTGGACTTCAAGCTGGCTATCTCCCATTCTGGCGAGATCAACCTGTTCTATGGCTCCGCGCATGCGCCTTTCCAGATGCTTATCGACGAAGATGGGTTTCTCAGCTACTTCGGTAAGTTTGGTGAGGATCGTTTTGCAGGTAGCGATCTGAGTCCAGAGCAGTTCCCATACTTGCGTCTTCTTTGTCTCCTCGGTGGAAACTAGGGAAGGAGCGGACATCTTCTATGGGGGGCAATGCCGAAGGAGCGGCGGTGGCGGCGCTTGCAACAGATGAGGATGTGTGCCGGCTGTGCTTTAGCGCGAGCATTCCTATCGTGGATGAAAAATTTCCCAATCAGGTCGATCCAAGCACCGGGTATATCCGGCTGGAAGAGATCAGCCATCGGCAAGTGAAGCGCGGCTTTTCATTGCAGAGAAAGCAGCTTTACAGCCTCCGAGAGGCAAGAGAGATGACAGCGGCGAGGGAAGCGAATAAGCGCGCCAAAGGCATCGTTGCTGACTACGTCCTTGCAGGGGTGCTAGTTGCTCGCGTCGATGCTATCCACGCAATTGGTATTGAACAGGGATCTCAGGTATTTGAGGTGCGCTCGGTGCCGATTCCGGGACAGCCAGGCCACGCCGAGATCCACTTCAAAACCACATTGCTCAAGGAAGATTTCCTCGAACTTAGGATGGATCTTCAGCGGGCGCTGGGAAAGCTGCAAGCTCCAGAAATTTTAGACATTGCCGCATAGGGTGCAAGAAGAGAAACCGTCTACGGACGACTTCACATTATAAGCTAGCTTTGTGCTGCCTTTGGTTGTCCTACCAGGCTGCCACGTCTCGGGTGTCGTAGATATCCCCGGTCCTGGCCGGCATCACGCGAACGCTGTGTTGGTTCGCCATGGTCTTCATGGTGCTACCCGAAAAGAACGCATCGCGCAGTTGCTTGATCGTCATGGTGGCGCCGTACTTGCCAAACAGTAGCCAGAAGGTCGAGTAGTTAACGGCGGCCATAGTTCCCTCCCGCTTGCAGTAGCGGCTGGCCATGGTCGGCACCGCTATGGATCGTGTTCGGGGGTTCATGCCGGGCCTGCTGAAGCGCCGTAGCGGCCCACTCAAGCAGCTCCGCAGTGGCCTTGTACCGGTTCGGCAGAAGCCCATTGGTGGATGTGCGCAGGGTCGATGCGGCTGAGCGCAGTTCGGTGATGAGTTCGTCGCTCATGGATCAAGACTCCATTTGGCGGCGCGCTTGCGCCTGCCGTAGTGGGGGAATTTATGGCCGCTGCCAAGCACGTTTTGAGGCCTTCATAGCTGTTGTCGGGGTATGCGCGTGCCTTGGCCGTTAGCTCGGTCAGCAGGACGTGGGCTGCATCCAGCAGCGGCGAATGCTGCGCGCGTCATCGGGGCCGAACTCGATCCGAAGCCGATTACGCAGGTGTATTTCGCTTAGCAGCGTGTTGCGCTCTTCGCTTGAGCGCTTGGCGCTCACCTTCGTCCTTGCGCCACCGATTTCGGCCATGCAAGCGGCAAGCTCTGGAATGTGTCATCGGTCGCGGAGGCATACCAGTGCACGCCCCGCCTGACGTGGTATCCGGAATGGTCGAACATGCATTGGTGACGCCCCGTGTTCATCTCTTCGCCGTGCGGCCTCCATCCCGACTCTGCAGTTCGGCGGAGAAGTGCTGGTGCCCTGATGCTTTCGACAGCATCCACGCTCGGGACATGGGGCCCGTCAAAGTGGGACAGCATCTGGCTCTGACAGGCCGAGCTCGCCACGGAGCGGGCACGCTAGGGTGAGGCGATGCAATAGGGTGGTTCGCAGTTGCTGTAGTTCGTCGAGGCGCTGCTCGATCAGCGCCAGTTTGTCACGCAGCAACGCTTCCACAGCTTGGTCAGGGTCCGTGGAATCCCAAAGACGTTCGACGTTATGGCTGACCTCGCTGAGGCTGAAGCCCAAGCGCTGTGCATTGCGAATGAAGTGCACCAGTTGTGCCGTTTCGTCCGGGTAGTCGCGGTAGCCGTTGGCAAGACGCCGGGCCTTGATGAGGCCGCGTTCTTCATAGAACCGCAGAGTGTCGCGGCTGACGCCACAGACCTGGGCGAGTTGACCGATGCGCATGAGAAATTTCTGATTTGGGCTTGACCTTGGAGCTTACTCCAGGCTTTAGGCTGCTGCCTTGTTGATTCGAAGGAGCATGGTCAATGTGGACCTCTTCCCAATACCGCAAGTTAGTACGCGCCAGTGGCATATACGATCTTTTCATCACCATTGGCTTTGCAACGCCATGGAGTTTCGCCTTGCTACATCAGTGGTTGGGCTCACTGCACAACATGCTTAATTTGAGCGGCCAGGTTCCATTGTTCGATCCCATGCATGTGATGATGGCCAACCTGATGGGGTCGATTGTATGCGTTTGGTCCTGGCTGAGGATTCGCGATCCGCAGCAGCGTTTCGGCCATTACGACGCCGTCGGGCGGATTTTGTTTGCTTCCTGGCAGTTATATGCATTAGTTAATGGGGCGTCCGGTTTGCTCTGGGGGATTCTGCTGCTTGAGATACTGTGGGCAATTATGCAGCTCGTTCCGGTAAGCTCTGGCTCGCACAGGGGCCAGATTCTGGTTGAAGCAGATTTCGAATAGCGGTGGGCCAGGCGTCGTCCTCGCACTTGACGGACTCAACAAGTTCGGAAGGTGAGTTCGCCAGACGCTTACTCCGCTTCTGTATGAGTAAGTCAGCAAGGTGCGGTCGCCCGGGCTCATTCGATGGGATCGGCATCGATAGCAGGCCGGCATGCGCTACGAGCTACCGCCAGACTTCGAGTGGAACCCACGAACCGGTGGAAACAAGACTGGCTGCGATGCAGCGGAAGGTTCGTGGCCGGGGCTATCCAGATGGCCATACAGGGAATCTGGATCGCTAACGTGAACCGGCACAACGATCGGGCGATTTCGTGTCCCCGCGCCTAATTCGCTCGCCCGAGGCCGTGCATCGGCCGGCCAGCTCCAACCACTCGGACAGGTAGCCAAGTCCCACATTCATGGCCGCCGGGGCGCACGCCTGGATCAGCTGGCCGTTCGCCATGGCGTGCCGCCGCTCGACGCGCCGGCGCGCGTGCTCGATCACGTCATTGGCCATCAGCCGCTGGGCGACAGTCGACCCTGTCCCTTCGCGCAGCCGGGTCATGTTGCCGGCTCGGGTCTTGCCGATGGCCTTCATTCCACCGAGTTCATTGGATCGCCAATCAATCAACCTGCCGATCGTGATGCCAGGTACGGCCCTTTCTCCACGCGCCTCCCTCTCCGCGATTCCGCGCTCGATCCGACCCACCCATGTCTTGGCCGCCGTCTTCGTCGGAAACTTCTTCGACTTGGGCGCATGCCCCTTTCGGCGCACAATGGCGCGCCAGCGCTTGCCGCGGGATTGCAAGGTAGCCCTGCGTGTACCGTCCGTTGTACCCGTTTGTAAGGGGGCACATCCAAGGTGCTCCCGCCGCGGAATGGCTGGGAATGAGCAGTCTCAAGCAGGATGGCTGATGCCTTGCAACTTGCTGATATGAAAGGAAAACGCTTGATCTACAAGGCCTCCGCGCTGTCCGTGGCCCCGATGATGGACTGGACCGACCGCCACTGCCGCGTGTTCCACCGGCTGCTGGCGCCGTCGGCGCGGCTCTATACCGAGATGGTGCACGCGAACGCGGTCATCCACGGCGACCGCGCGCGCCTGCTCGGCTTCGAGCCGGGCGAGCGCCCGTTGGCGCTGCAGCTCGGCGGCAGCGACCCGGCGCTGCTGGCCCAGGCCGCGCGCATCGCCGAGGACTGGGGCTACGACGAGATCAACCTCAACTGCGGCTGCCCCTCCGACCGGGTGCAGGCCGGGCGCTTCGGCGCCTGCCTGATGCGCGAGCCGGCGCTGGTGGCCGACTGCGTCGCGGCGATGCACGCGGCCGTGGCGCTGCCGGTCACGGTCAAGTGCCGGCTCGGCGTGGACGACGACCACGACTACGCCGCGTTCGCCGGCTTCGTGGACGGGGTGGTCGCCGCCGGCGGTGCGCTGGTGGTGGTGCACGCACGCAACGCCTGGCTGCAGGGGTTGTCGCCCAAGGAGAACCGCGAGGTGCCGCCGCTGCGCTACGACTGGGCCTACCGCCTGAAGCAGGAGCGGCCCGCGCTGCCGGTGGTGCTCAATGGCGGCATCGCCGACGTGGACGCCGCGCTGGTACACCTGCGCCAGCTCGACGGGGTCATGCTGGGACGGGCGGCCTACCACGACCCCTACGTGCTGCACCGGCTGGAGACCCGCCTGGACGGCCGTGACCCGCAGCCGCGTGCCGACCTGCTGCGGCAGCTGCGGCCCTACGTCGAGGCGCGGCTGGCCGAGGGCCTGGCGCTCAAGCACATCACCCGCCACCTGCTGGGCCTGTTCCACGGCCAGCCGGGCGGCCGCGCCTTCCGCCAGGTGCTCAGCGAAGGGGCCCATCGCCCGGGCGCCGACTGGTCCCTGGTCGAGCGGGCATTGCAGGTCACCGAGGACCCGGCGCGCCGGTCCGCTGCCTGAACCTGAGCGGCGGCTGTCCCGGGGTGGACATCCGGCCGATGGCCGTGGCGCGTCGCCCGGCGGACGGTAAGGTGTCCCCCGCGCATTTTCGTGACCGTGCCGACCCCTCGCCATCGCACCGGCGCATGCCCTGAAAACGTTTGCAGCGACTGGGTTTCAGCCCTTTTCGGGCATTCATTTGACTGAATGGACTAAGCCGGTACCGGAAAAGTTCAGACCGGATTCACCCCGAAAAATCAAGAATTTGCCCGTATTCCGGGGAGGGCGAGGGTGCTCTCGGACCCTTCCCATTTCACGAAATATCAACGATTCTGAACCTACCGCCAGGATTACCAGGTCCGATGCCTCCCTCCGTACGCCTCAGCTGTCTAGCCGTAGCCGCCCTGTGTGCGGCCGCGATGGCGATGCCGGTCCAGGCGCAGGACCCGGGGATGCCTCCGGGCGGGCGCGACGCGTTCCCGCGCTCTGCGCGCGGCGACGCGCGTTCGCTGTCGGACACCATCCGTCGGGTGCAGCGTTCCACCGGTGGTCAGATCCTGGGTGCAGAACGCGTGCCGTTCGATGGTCGCAACATCAACCGGGTCAAGTACATGGACGACCGCGGCCGGGTCCGCTACATGGACGACCCGGTACCGGACCGCGCGATGCCGCGCGCGCCGCGCTCGGCCTCCGATGCGGACGAGATCCCTCCACCACGCGGCGATAACCAGTGACCGCCGATAGTTTGCATCTGACTGTCACATTCCCCTGGCCACTGGCCATCCAACGTAACTAGGGAGAGTTCATGCGTATCCTTTTGGTCGAAGACGAAGCTCCGCTGCGCGAGACCCTGGCCGCGCGCCTAAAGCGTGAAGGCTTCGCGGTCGACGCGGCGCAGGACGGCGAAGAAGGCCTGTACATGGGCCGCGAGGTGCCGTTCGACGTGGGCATCATCGATCTGGGCCTGCCCAAGATGTCGGGCATGGAGCTGATCAAGGCCCTGCGCGACGAAGGCAAGAAGTTTCCCGTGCTGATCCTGACCGCTCGTTCGAGCTGGCAGGACAAGGTCGAGGGCCTGAAGCAGGGCGCCGACGACTACCTGGTCAAGCCCTTCCATGTCGAGGAACTGCTGGCGCGCGTCAATGCGCTGCTGCGCCGCGCCGCCGGCTGGAGCAAGCCCACGCTGGAATGCGGCCCGGTGGCGCTGGACCTGGCGGCGCAGACCGTCAGCGTCAACGGCAGCAATGTCGACCTGACCAGCTACGAGTACAAGGTGCTCGAGTACCTGATGATGCATGCCGGCGAGCTGGTCTCCAAGGCCGACCTCACCGAGCACATCTACCAGCAGGACTTCGATCGCGATTCCAACGTGCTGGAGGTCTTCATCGGCCGCCTGCGCAAGAAGCTGGATCCCGACAGCGAGCTGAAGCCGATCGAGACCGTGCGCGGCCGCGGCTACCGCTTCGCGATCCCACGGACCGAGGGCTGATCCCTCGCTCCGAGAAGAGGCCAGCACGGGAAGCGAAAGCGTGGCGGGACGTCCCCGATGGTACAAGCGCCTGCGGCCGCGTTCCCTGCAGGCGCGCCAGCTGCTGGCGGCCAGCCTCAGCCTGGTGGCGTTTCTGGCGCTGGCCGGCTACGCGCTCGACGTGGCCTTCGCCGACACCGCGCAGCAGAACCTGCGCGAGCGCCTGAAGAACTACGCCACCGCCTACGCCAACAGCATCGATTTCTTGCGCGACGGCTCGCTGTACATTCGCGAGCAGCCACCGGATCCGCGCTTCGACGTCCCCGGCGGCGGGCTCTACGCCGAGGTGGTGCGCCCGGACGAGCACTGGACCTCGATGTCGTCCGAAGGCCCGCAGGTCCCCAACGGACAGATGCTGGCGCCGCGCCAGGAACAGTTCGCCGGCCCGATCGCGATCACCCAGATCGACGGCAGCGTGGGCCAGGTCTACCGCTACGGCATGGGCGTGAGCTATGTCGAACGCGAGCACGGCAACGAGATTCCCTACACCATCTACGTGATGGAGGACGCCCGCGGCCTGGGCGCGCAGCTGCGCGTGTTCCGCGGCCGCGTCTGGTTCTACCTGGGCAGCGCCGGCATCGTGCTGCTGCTGTTGCAGGCCTTCATCCTGCAGTGGAGCCTGCGGCCGCTGCGGCGCGTGGTCAACGAGCTGACCAAGGTGCAGCGCGGCGAGATCCTGCGCATGAGCGAGCAGCATCCGCGCGAGCTGGAGCCGCTGACCGAGAGCATCAACGCCTTCATCGAGAGCGAGCGCGAGAACCTGGACCGCCAGCGCAACACCCTGGCCGACCTGGCGCACAGCCTCAAGACGCCGCTGGCCGTACTGCGCACCCAGCTCGACAGCGGCGCCAGCGACAGCGACCTGCGCCAGGAGATGGACGTGCAGCTGCGGCGCATGAACAACCTGGTGTCCTACCAGCTGGCGCGGGCGGCCTCCAGCGGCCACAAGCTGTTCGCCGCGCCGGTGCCGATCGAGTCCAGCGCCGAGGAGATCGTGCGCGGGCTGGAGAAGGTGTATTCGGCCAAGGGCGTGCTGTGCGAGTTCGACATCGACCCGGAGGCGCGCTTCCACGGCGAGCCGGGCGACCTGCAGGAACTGCTCGGCAACCTGCTGGAGAACGCGTTCAAGTGGGCGCGCGGCCGCGTGCTGCTGACTGCCAAGCCCGGGCGCACCAGCGGCAGCCGGCGCGCCGGGCTGGTGATGTCGGTGGACGACGACGGCCCGGGCATCGCCCCGGAGGACGTGGCCAAGATCCTGCAGCGCGGCGTGCGTGGCGACGAGCGCGTGCAGGGCCATGGCATCGGCCTGTCGATCGTGCAGGACCTGGTGCGTGGCTACCGCGGCGAGCTGCACGTGCTGCGCTCGCTGGAGCTCAGCGGCGCCCGCTTCGAGGTGACGCTGCCGCCGGGCCTGTAGGCCGCACGCGGGCAAGCCGGTGTCGATCGATGAACCGGCTGGCAACGCCGCGACCGGTTCCGACAGTGCGTTAACGTCCTGCGCGCCGGGCCGCGGATACTGGGGGCGCCTCCGCCGGACCGCTTCCGCAGATGCCCATGCCCGCCGTCCCCGCGTCCACTGCCGTGCCGTACCGCCTTCGCCGGGGGTGGGCGTGGCGGCTGTGCCTGCCGTTCGTGGTGGCCGCCGTCCCGGGGGCGGCCGCGGCCGGGCGCCCGCTCGACCCGACGCAGGTGACATGGCTGCAGCGGGTGACCTACGGCCTGGATGCGGCCAGCGCCGCGCGTCTGCAGCAGCTGGGCGCGCAGCGCTTCGTACGCGCCCAGCTCGGGGAGGACGGTGGTGGCGACGTCGCGTTGCCGCCGGCGATACGCGCGCAACTGGACGGCTTCGGCGCGCTGCATACGCCGCTGCCGGCGCTGCTGGCCCAGGTCGAGGCAGAGCGCCGGCGGGTCGATGCGCTGCCCGACGGCGACGCCAAGGTCGCCGCGCGCAAGGCGCTGCAGTCGCGCGGCGGGCAGGTGCTCGACCAGGCCCGCAAGGCCCAGTTGCTACGCGCGGTCTACGCCCCCGACCAGCTGCGCGAGCAACTGGTGTGGTTCTGGCTCAACCACTTCAGCGTGTACGCCGAGAAGGGCCGGGTGAAGTGGATGACCGGCGACTTCATGGAGCGGACGATCCGCCCGCACGCCACCGGGCGCTTCGCCGACCTGGTGCTGGCCACGCTGCAGAGCCCGGCGATGCTGGAGTACCTGGACAATGCGCAGAACGCGCGCGGCAAGGTCAACGAGAACTACGCGCGCGAGCTGATGGAGCTGCACACGCTGGGCGTGGACGGCGGCTATTCGCAGCAGGACGTGCAGCAGCTGGCGCTGATCCTTACCGGGGCGGGCATCGCGCCGGCCGGGCGCGACGGGCCGCCGGCGCTGGCGCCGCCGCAGCAGGTGCAATACCTGCGCCGCGGCTTGTTCGAGTTCAACCCGGCGCGCCACCAGCCCGGCGACAAGACCCTGCTCGGGCAGCGCATCGCCGGCGGCGGCTTCGACGAGATCGAGCGCGCGGTGCGGCTGATCGTGGCGCAGCCGGCGTGCGCGCGCTTCGTGTCCGGGCGGCTGGCCGAGTACTTCCTGGCCGATCGCCCGCCGCCGGCGCTGGTCGAACGCATGGCACGCAGCTTCCAGCGCAGCGGCGGCGACATCGCCGAGGTGATGCGCACGCTGCTGGCCTCGCGCGAGTTCGCCGAGGCGGCGCCGGACAAGTTCAAGGACCCCAACCGCTTCGTGGTCTCGGCGATGCGGCTGGCCTACGACGGCCAGAGCATCGCCAATGCCGCGCCGCTGCAGAGCTGGGTGCAGCAGCTGGGCGAGCCGCTGTTCGGCCGCATCACCCCGGACGGCTGGTCGCTGCAGTCCAGCGCCTGGAACAGCTCCGGCCAGCTGGCGCGCCGCTT
The DNA here is from genome assembly GCA_037145635.1 of Lysobacteraceae bacterium USHLN149. Classification (GTDB taxonomy): domain Bacteria; phylum Pseudomonadota; class Gammaproteobacteria; order Xanthomonadales; family Xanthomonadaceae; genus JAATFS01. The sequence continues at coordinate 14,708 of JBBCXB010000006.1, read as the reverse complement.
CGAGGTCGCGCGCACGATCGGCAGCGGGCCGGCGCAGCTGTTCGTGGCCGACGGCAGCGACCCCGCACGGCGCGCGCCGGGGTTCCCGCAGCCGGCGTCGCCGCTGTACTACGGGGTCCTCGCGCCGCGGCTGTCGGCGCCGACCCGGCAGGCGCTGGCCCAGGCGCGCTCGGCACAGGAATGGAACGCCTTCCTGCTCGCCTCGCCGGATTTCAACTACCGCTGATCGGCCCGCTGCGGCAGCGTCCGCGGCCGGCCCGGAGGGCTGCCCATGCAACGCCGCCAGTTCCTGCTCGCCACCGCTGCCGCCGCCAGCCTGCCCTGGGCCGGGCGCCTGTTCGCCGCGCCGGCGGCCTCGCCCCGCCTGCTGGTGGTATTCCTGCGCGGCGGCTACGACAGCAATGCGCTGCTGGTGCCCTACGCCAGCGACTTCTACCACCAGGCGCGGCCGACCCTGGCGATCGCACGGCCCGACCCCGGCGACCCCGCCAGCGCGGTGGCCCTGGACGCGCAGTGGGGCCTGACCCCGGTGGTGCGCGAGGCGCTGCTGCCGTTGTGGCAGCGCCGGCAGCTGGCGTTCGTGCCGTTTGCCGGCACCGACGACCTGTCGCGCAGCCACTTCGAGACCCAGGACGACATCGAGTCCGGCCAGGCCGGCGACACGGGGCGCGACTACCGCTCCGGTTTCCTGGCGCGGCTGTCGGCAGTGCTGACCGGCACCCCGGCGATCGCGTTCACCGATTCGCTGCCGCTGAGCTTCCAGGGCGGGGCGGACATCCCGAACCTGTCGCTGCGCGGCAGTGGCCGGCCGGGCTTCGACGGCCGCCAGGCCGCGATCCTCGGCGGCATGTACCAGGATACCCCGGTGGCGGCGGCCGCACGCGACGGGCTGGCGTTGCGCCGACAGGTCTCGCAGGCGCTGGCCGAGGAGATGCAGCAGGCCAGCCGCGGCGCCGCCAGCGCGCGCACCTTCGCCGACGAGACCCGGCGCATCGCCGTACTGATGCGCGAGCGCTACCGGCTCGGGTTCGTCGACGTCGGCGGCTGGGATACCCATGCCAACCAGGGCAGCGTCGGCGGCGGCCTGGCCGGCAACCTGCGCAACCTGGGCCAGGGCCTGGCGGCGTACGCCGAGGCGCTGGGGCCGGCCTGGAACGACACCGTGGTGGTGGTGCTGTCCGAGTTCGGGCGCACCTTTCGCGAGAACGGCAGCCGCGGCACCGACCATGGCCACGGCACCGTTTACTGGGTGCTGGGCGGCGGCGTGCGCGGCGGCCGCATCGCCGGCGACCAGGTGGCGGTGACGCAGAAGGCCCTGCTGCAGAACCGCGACTACCCGGTGCTGACCAACTACCGCGCGCTGTTCGGCGGCCTGCTGGCGCGGATGTGGGGGCTGTCCCCGGCGCAGCTGGACCGGGTGTTCCCCGGCGCCCGCGCGCGCGACCTGCAGCTGGTCTGAGCGCGGCGGCGCGTCAGGCCGGGACGCCGGCGAACGGCGACGACCCGTAGTAGCGCGCCAGGTGCGCGGCCACTTCCGGCATCGCCGCCTGCAGCACCTGCGGCGCCGAGAAGTGGTACTCGCTGACCACCGCGAAGAATTCCTCCGGCGCCTCGGCCGCGTACGGGTCGATCGCGGCCTCGCCGCCGGCCTCCAGCACCGCGCACAGCGCGTCGTAGTGGCGCTGGAAGTCGCCCGCCCAACGCCGCTGCCAGTCGCGTGGCAGCGGCGGGGTGCCGTCGAGCACGCCGTCGAGCGCGTCGAGCTTGTGCGCCATCTCGTGGACCACCACGTTGAAGCCGGCCCGCGGCTCGGCCAGGTCGGCCTGCACGTCGGCCCAGGACACGATCAGCGGGCCCTGGTCCCAGGCCTCGCCGATCAGCTCGTCGTCCCATTCGTGCAGCACGCCGGCGGCGTCGACGTGGCTGCGCTGCACCCGGAACGCTTCCGGGTAGACGATCAGCTGCGACCACCCGCGCCACCCGGCGGCACCGATCTCCAGCAGCGGCAGGCAGCAGGTGGCGGCCAGCAGCACCCGCTCGCGGTCGCCCAGCTGCAGGCCGGCCACCGGCGAGACGGTCTTCTGCTGCAGGAAGCGGGCACTGAGCTGGCGCAGCCGCGCGCGGCGCGCGGGGTCCAGCGCGGCGATCCAGGCGCAACCGCCGCAGGCGGCTTCCCACAGCGCGGCATCGATCTCCGGCGGGCTGGGCCGGAGCCAGCCGAACCAGCGCTGGATCAGCGGAACATGCCCGGCAGGAAGCTGTGCCACTTCGGCATGCGCATGCGCGGCAGCAGCACGTCGCCGTCGCCGCCTCCGCCCTGGGTGGTGGCCGGCGTGGTCGCGGGCTTGCGCGGGGCGGCATGCCCCGGCGCGGGATCGGCGTCGGGCGCCGGGCCGTGTGCGGCCGAGGTGGCGTAGACACAGCCGCCGGGCTCGGTCTCGGACGGCCGGTTCGATGCCCAGCCGGCGAGCGGGGCCAGCAGCAGGATCAGGCAGGGAGCGTATCGGCGCATCGTCCACATCCAGGGCAAGCGGCGTAAGCGCCCGATCATAACGCGGTTTTTACCGACGGTTGCACGCCGGCGCTGGGCGGGGCCGATGCATTCCCGCATAATTTTGCCGATTCACCTCTGGACGCTGCCTTGGACGATCGTGCACTGCTGGCCAAACTCGCGACCGGCCGGCAGTCCGGCGACGCCCTGGCGCGGGAGTTCGGCCTGACCCGCGCCGCGGTCTGGAAGCGCATCCAGAACCTGCGTGCGGCCGGGATCGTGGTGGACGGGCGTGCCGGCGACGGCTACGCGCTGGCCTATCCGGTGGAACTGCTCGATGCCGAGGTGATCGCCGGGGCGTTGCCGTCCGCGGCGCGCGCGTCGTTGCAGCGGCTGGAGCTGGCGTGGACGCTCGATTCCACCAATACCGCGCTGCTGGCGGCCCCGGTACCGGCGCAGGGCGTGGCGGTGCTGCTGGCCGAGCGCCAGACCGGGGGCCGCGGCCGCCGCGGCCGGGCCTGGGCCTCGCCGCTGGCCTCGCATGTCTATCTGTCGCTGTCGCGGGGGTTCGCCGGCGGCCTGGCGCAGCTGGCCGGCCTGAGCCTGGCGATGGGGGTGGCGGTCGCCGAGGCGCTGCGCGCGTCCGGCTTCGCCGGCGTCGGCCTGAAGTGGCCCAACGATCTGGTCGACGACGGCCGCAAGCTCGGCGGATTGCTGATCGAGGGCGGCGGCGAGGTCGGCGGACCGGCCCGGGCGGTGATCGGGCTGGGCATCAACGTGCACATGCCGGCGGCCTTCGCGGCGGCGATCGACCAGCCGTGGGTCGACCTGGACACGCTCGCCGGGCGCGCGGTGTCGCGCAACCGCATCGTCGCCGCGCTGCTGGGCGCGTTGCTGCCGGCCCTGGAGCAGTTCGACGCCCGCGGGCTGGCGCCGTTCCTGCCGCGCTACGCCGCGCTGGACGTGCTGAGCGGCCGCCCGGTGCAGATCGAGGAAGCCGGCGTGCTGCATCGCGGGGTCGCCCTGGGCCTGGCCGGGGACGGTGCGCTGCGGGTGAACCTGGACGGCACGGTGCGGGCGTTCCATGCCGGCGAAGTCAGCGTGAGGCCGGCATGAGCCAGTGGCTGTTCGACCTAGGCAACTCGCGCTTCAAGTTCGCGCCGCTGCAGGGCGACCGCGCCGGCGAGGTGCAGGCCTGGGCCCATGGCGCCGAGGCGATGGACGCGGCCGCGCTGTCGGCGCTGCCGGAAGGGCGCCTGGCCTACGTGGCCAGCGTGGCCGCCCCCGACCTGACCGACCGCGTGCTCGCCACGCTGCGCGCACGTTTCGCGCAGGTGCGCGTGGTGGCCTCCGCGGCCGAGTGCGCCGGCGTGCGCATCGCCTATGCGCAGCCGGCACGCTTCGGGGTCGACCGGTTCCTGGCGCTGCTGGGGGCGCATGCCGGCGGGCCGCCGCAGCACCGGCTGGTGGTCGGGGTCGGGACCGCGCTCACCCTGGACCTGCTCGAGGCCGACGGCCGGCACCATGGCGGGCGCATCGCGGCCTCGCCCACCACCATGCGCGAGGCGTTGCATGCGCGGGCGGTGCAGCTGCCGGCCCGCGGCGGCCACTACCGGGAGTTCGCCGACGACACCGCCGACGCGCTGGTCTCCGGCTGCGACGGCGCCGCGGTGGCGTTGGTCGAACGCAGCCTGCGCGAGGGCGGCGAGCGCCTGGGCGGGCCGGTGCGACTGCTGCTGCACGGCGGCGGCGCCCCGCCGTTGCTGCCGTGGCTGCCCGGGGCCGACCACCGCGCCGCACTGGTGCTGGACGGCCTGGCGATCTGGGCGTCGCAGCAGCGACCCGCTTAGAATCGCCGGATGTACGTACGCGCGCTCATCGTCGTCCTGGTCATTCTCAATGCGGGGGCGGCGCTGTGGTGGGCCACGCAGCCGGCCCTGCCGCGGGCGACCGCGCCGCCACCCGCATCCGGCGGCGGGGGACGCCTGGAACTGGTGCCGACTCCGACCGCTACGCCGACCCCGGCCGCGCCGCCGGCTGCGGAGACCCTCGTGCCCCCGCCCCCCGTGCCGGCCGCCGAGCCCGATGCCGCGCCAGAGGGCGAGCAGCCCCCGGTGGCGGAATCGGTCCCGGCCGCGGCAATCGCCGCACCGCCGCCGCCGGCGCCGGTCGCTACGCCGGTGCGGGAGCAGTGCCTCAGCCTGGGGCCGTTCGCCAGCCGCGCCGAAGCCGACGCCGCGCTGGTGCGCGGGCGCTCGCGGGTGACGCGCTCGCGCGTGCGCGAGGTCGCCGGCGGCGAGCCCGCCAGCTTCCGGGTACTGCTGCCGGCCGTGGGCAGCCGCGAGGCCGCCGAGGCCCTGATCAAACGCATCGTGGCCGCCGGCTTCGGCGACTACTACCTGGTCTCGCAGGGCGACCGGGACAACACCGTCGCGCTGGGCCAGTACCGCAGCCGCGAGGGCGCCGAGCGCCGCCAGGCCGCGCTGGTGGCCGCGGGATTCCCCGCGCAGCTGGTGCCCAACCCTGGCAGCACGCCGTCGCGCTGGTGGATCGACCTGGCCACGAGCGCGCCGTCCGCCGCGGGTCTCGGCGACTTCCGCGGCGTGCCGCAGCGATCGCTGGATTGCGCCGCGCTGCGCTAGAATGCGCGTCCGCGGCGCCCGCCGCGCGTCAGGCAACTTCGCCGGCATAGCTCAGTTGGTAGAGCAACCGCCTTGTAAGCGGTAGGTCCCCAGTTCGAATCCGGGTGCCGGCACCACGTTTTCCGCAGGCCACGCCGCGCCGCGCATCGATGCGCGCGCATGCGGCTGTGCGGTCAGGCGGTCACGCCCGCCGACAGGCGGTCGAGCTTGCGCGCGTTGGCTTCGCTGGGGCCGTCGTCGGACAGGCGGCGGGTCAGGGCGGCGACCACGAGCGCATGCGCCTGGCGCAGCACGCTGTCGGCGTCCTGGCTGGCGTCGAGGCGGTACTTGCCCGGCAGCTCCAGCGCCAGGAAGATCTCGCGGCAGCGCTCCAGGTTCTGCAGCGTCTCGAAATGGTTGGGCGCATCGCCGCGCGCGCGGATCCGGGCCAGCCCGGTCGCCGGCGGCAGGTCGAGCAGCAGCAGCAGGTCGGGCCGCGGCGCGAACGCATTGGCCTGCAGCAGGCCGTCCACCGGCACCCCGGCGGCCCCCTGGTAGGCGATCATCGACGGAAAGTAACGGTCCAGCAGCACGATCTCGCCGCGCGCCAGCGCCGGCGCGATCATCTCGTCGACATGCTGGCGGCGGTCGAGCAGCAGCAGCTCGACCTCGCGCTCCGGCGGCAGCCGCCCGCTCGCGGCCGACTCGCGCAGCTGCCGGCCCCAGGGGCCCTGGGTCGGCTCCTTGCCCACGCGCACGCCGGCGCCGGCGGCTTCCAGCACCGTGGCCAGGCGCGCGGCCAGGGTGGTCTTGCCCGCGCCATCGATGCCCTCGATGGCAACCAGCAGGCCGCCGGGTATGGTTTCGATCGTCATGCCGGTACTTTAGCCGATCGCCCCCTGCGCACACAGACGGCCGCGACGGCGGCGCAGCCGCGCCGCGCCGACCGGGAAGGCCACGGACGCGGCCCAGGTGCCGCTCACGCGTGGCAGCGGGGCGGTGACCGCGGTGCACGCCGCCGCCGCCCGGCGCAGGAGGGCGCCGTCGGGCTGCTGCGCTGCCGCGGGTGGTCGCGCAGCAGCCCGCATAGACTGCGCTCCCTTTCGTCCACGGAGTGCACGATGGCCACGCGCTATCCCCCGGTTTCCCTGATTGGCGTCCCCACCGACATCGGCGCAGGTCATCGCGGCGCGCGCATGGGGCCCGAGGCGCTGCGCATCGCCGGGCTGCAGGAGGCGCTGGCCGGGCACGGGGTGGAGGTGCGCGACCTCGGCAACCTGGACGGCCCGCGCAACCCCTGGCAGTCGCCGGTGCGCGGCTACCGCCACCTGCGGGAGGTGGTGGACTGGAACCGCGCGCTGATGGAGGCCAGCTATGCCGAGCTGCGGGAGGGACGCATGCCGATCATGCTCGGCGGCGACCACTGCCTCGGCATCGGCTCGGTCACCGCGGTGGCGCGGCATTGCCGCGAGCAGGGGCGGCCGTTGCGGGTGCTGTGGCTGGACGCGCACTCGGACTTCAACACCAGCGAGGTGACCCCGTCCGGCAACGTGCACGGCATGCCGGTGGCCTGCCTGTGCGGCCTCGGCCCGGACGCCCTCACCCGGCTCGGCGGCGAGGCGCCGGCGCTGCGTCCGGACCAGATCCGCCAGATCGGCATCCGCTCGGTGGACCCGGACGAGAAGCGCTTGATCAAGCAGCACCGCATCGACGTCTACGACATGCGCTACATCGACGAGGCGGGCATGAAGCGCACGATGGAGGCGGCGCTGGCCGGGCTGGAGCCGGACGCGCACCTGCACGTGAGCTTCGACGTGGACTTCCTCGATCCCAGCATCGCCCCGGGCGTGGGGACCACCGTGCCCGGCGGGCCGAACTACCGCGAGGCCCAGCTGGTGATGGAGATGATCGCCGACAGCGGCCGCATGGGCTCGCTGGACATCGTCGAGCTCAACCCGGTGCTGGACACCCGCAACGCCACCGCCGAGCTGGCGGTGGACCTGGTGGAGAGCCTGTTCGGCAAGTCGACGCTGATGCGGGATTGATTCCAGGCTGAACGCGGATAAGTTTGTTCACGCGCACTCGACGGCCATCCAGTCAGATTTGTCGCCAAGCGGGGGTGCCGTCGGCATCGCACGCGGTAGAAGAGGAACATCGAAATGAAGCGAGTGCTGACACTGATGATGCTGGGCCTGTTTTCCGCGGGCCTGCTGTCCGGCTGCAACACCATGGCCGGTGCGGGCAAGGACATGAAGGGTGCGGGCGAGAAGGTCGAGAACACGGCCGACAAGTGCGCCGACGGCAAGTGCTGATCCGTTACTGACATACGAAATCCATTGAAACCTGTGCGGCGATCGCCGCATGCATACCCTGAGGAGTAGTTACTATGAAGCGTGCAATTGTTCTGCTGGTGCTGTCGGCGTTCTCGGTCGGCATGCTGTCGGGCTGCAACACCGTTGCCGGTGCCGGCAAGGATGTGCAGGGTGCGGGCGAGAAGGTCGAAGACGCCGCTCGCAAGTAAGTCGACGGCCTCGCGCCGACGATTCCGGAAAACGGGCCGCAAGGCCCGTTTTTCGTTGGCGCGCGCGGATGCCGTTCAGGGCGGTGACGCGGCCATTGACGCGCGTTGACCTGCCGGCAACGACGCAGCGGCGAGGCTGGTCGCACGGCCACTCATGGCCGCATTCTTCGGGAGCCACCACATGAACAAAGACATCATTTCCGGCAAGTGGACGCAGCTCAAGGGCAAGATGCAGGCCAAGTGGGGTGACCTGACCGACGACGACTTCAAGGTCGCCGAGGGCAACGCCGAATACCTGGCCGGCAGGCTGCAGGAGCGCTACGGCTACGATCGCGAGCGCGCCGAGACCGAGGTCCGCGCGTTCGAGAAGTCGCTGAACGACCTGCGCGACTGATCGCGGGCCGATCGCGGCCAGCGCAGCTGCCAGAGGCGGCGCGCAGGGTGGGCTACCCCCACGCGGACGGGCCGGTCGACGGCCCGTCCGCGCGCCGTCGCCTCGGCGGACCGGGACGTCCAGGAGGTCGTCGCCCGGGATGCCGCAGTAGGCAGCGGTTAGACTTGTGGGCTGGAACCACAGGCCCCCGCTTCGATGACTACCCGCGTCCTCACCGGCATCACCACCTCCGGCACGCCCCACTTGGGCAACTATGTCGGTGCGATCCGCCCGGCCATCGCCGCCAGCCGCGACGCGGGCAGCGAGAGCTTCTACTTCCTGGCCGACCTGCACAGCCTGATCAAGGCCCAGGACCCGGAGCGCACGCAGCGCTCGACGCTGGAGATCGCCGCCAGCTGGCTGGCCTGCGGGCTGGACCCGGAAAGCGTGTGGTTCTATCGGCAGAGCGACGTGCCGGAGACCACCGAGCTGATGTGGCTGCTCACCTGCGTGGCCGGCAAGGGCATCCTCAACCGCGCCCATGCCTACAAGGCGGCGGTGGACAAGAACCGCGCCGACGGCGAGGACGAGGATGCCGGAGTGACCGCCGGGCTGTTCATGTACCCGGTGCTGATGGCCGCCGACATCCTGATCTTCAATGCCCACAAGGTGCCGGTGGGACGCGACCAGATCCAGCACATCGAGATGGCGCGCGACTTCGCGCAGCGCTTCAACCATGTCTACGGGCGCGAGCACTTCGTGCTGCCCGAGGCCTCGATCGACGAAAACGTGGCGACGCTGCCGGGCCTGGACGGCCGCAAGATGAGCAAGAGCTACGGCAACACCATCCCGCTGTTCGCGCCGCGCGCGGAGCTGAAGAAGCTGGTGTTCTCGATCCTCACCGATTCGCGCGCGCCGGGCGAGCCCAAGAGCACCGAGGGCTCGGCGCTGTTCCAGCTCTACCAGGCCTTCGCCAGCCCGGAGGAAAGCGCGGCGTTCGCGCAGGCGTTCGCCGCCGGCATCGGCTGGGGCGAGGCCAAGCAGCAGCTGTTCGAGCGCATCGACCTGGAGCTCGCGCCGCTGCGCGAGCGCTACCAGGCGCTGATGGCCGATCCGGCGCGGATCGAGCGGATCCTGCGCGAGGGCGGCGCCAGGCTGCGCGCGCGCTACGCCACGCCGCTGCTGGCCGAGCTGCGCCAGGCGGTGGGCCTGCGCGATCTCGCCGCGCAGGCGGCCGGCCCGCGCGCCGCGGCGTCGGACAAGGCCGCGCTGCCGGTGTTCAAGCAGTACCGCGAGCCGGACGGGCGCTTCTACTTCAAGCTGCTCGACGCGCAGGGCGAGCTGCTGCTGCAGAGCGCCGGCTTCGATTCGCCGCGCGCGGCCGGCCAGCTGATCGCCGCGCTCAGGCAGGCGCAGCAGGCGGACGCGCTGGAGCTGCCGCAGGTGCAGGCGCAGGCCGAGCCGGCGCTGATCCTGGCGGCCCTGCAACGCCTGCGCGACGCCGCCTGAGGCTGCGCACGGCCTCAGGCAGCGGCGTCGGCGGTGCCCGATGCGGGGTGCGCCACGTTCGCGGATCGGGAGCCACGCGGCCGGCGCGAGGTGCCGACTGCCGCCAGCGGCGGCCCCGCTGCAAGGCCGCAGCACGGCGTTGCGCAATGATGGCAGGCGCGGCGCCGGCGTTGGCGCCTCGACGCGGCACTAGAATGGTGCTCTCGCCCGCCGGAGCCTGTGCACGATGCCACGCGATCCCAGCGTCCACACGATCGACACCGGGTTCCAGCGCCCGCACTTCGATGCCGCCTACCTGATCGTCGAGCAGGGCCGGGGTGCCTTCGTCGACTGCGGCACCTCGCACTCGGTGCCCGCGCTGCTCGCCGCCCTGGACGCGGCCGGCCTGGCCCCGGCCCAGGTGGACTGGCTGGTCCTCACCCACGTGCACCTCGACCATGCCGGCGGTGCCGGCGCGCTGCTGCGGCAATTGCCGCAGGCGCGGCTGTACGTGCATCCGCGCGGGGCGCCGCACATGATCGATCCCGAGCGCCTGATCGCCGGCGCCACCGCGGTGTACGGCGCCGAGGAGATCGCGCGCAGCTACGGGCGGATCGTGCCGGTGCCGGCCGAGCGCGTGGTGGTCGCCGAGGACGGGGGCTGCCTGTCGCTGGCCGGCCGCGAGCTGCTGAGCCTGCACACCCCCGGGCACGCCCGCCATCACCTGTGCCTGTGGGACGCGCGCAGCCGCAGCTGGTTCAGCGGCGACACCTTCGGCCTGTCCTACCGCGAGCTGGACAGCGCCCGCGGGGCCTTTGTGATCCCCACCTCCTCGCCGGTGCAGTTCGACCCGGAGGCGATGATCGACTCGATCCGGCGCCTGCTCGCGCACGGGCCGGAAACGATGTACCTCACGCATTACGGGCCGGTGGACGCGCCGCTGCCGCTGGGCGTGGCGCTGGTCGAGCAGATCGAGGCGATGGTGGCGATCGCGCACGCCTGCGACGGCGGTGCCGACCGCCATCGCCGCCTGGTCGCGGCGCTGACCGCGCTGTACCTGGAGCGTGCCCGCGCCCACGGCTGCGCGCTCGACGATGCCGCGGTCGCGGCGGTGCTGGCGATGGACATCGAGCTCAATGCGCAGGGCCTGGCGAGCTGGCTGGACCACGCGCGCCGCTGAGCGCGGCCGCGGGCGCGAACGGGCACCGAAAAGCCTACGGTTTTGCCCGCGCGGTTTGTAAACTGTCGGTCATATCTCCCGCTCCCCAAGGTCTGCCGTGAATCCGATGCGCATGTTGCTGCTGTCCGCCTGCCTGTTCGTGGGAGGCGTCGCGCACGCGGCCAACGACCTGCCGGGGGGCGGGATCGATGCCGAGGCGCTGTCGCGGCACGTGCGCGAGCTGGCGTCGGACGCGTTCGAGGGCCGCGCGCCGGCCAGCGCCGGCGAGCAGCGCACGGTCGACTACGTGGCGGCCGAGTTCAAGCGCTCCGGCCTGCAGCCGGGCGGCGACAACGGCGGCTGGACCCAGTCGGTGCCGCTGGTGCGCGCCCAGGTCGACGGCCCGGTGCAGGCGCGCCTGCGCGTGGCCGGGCAGACGCAGACCCTGCGCAACGGCGAGGACGTCACCCTGCAGAGCCTGCGCCCGCTGGACCGCGTGGCCTTGAAGGACGCGCCGCTGGTGTTCGTCGGCTACGGCATCGCCGCGCCCGAGCGCCACTGGGACGACTACAAGGGCGTGGACCTGAAGGGCAAGATCGCGGTGGTGCTGATCAACGATGCCGACTTCGAGGCGCCCCGGCCCGGCGCCTTCGACGGCAAGGCGGTCACCTACTACGGGCGCTGGACCTACAAGTACGAGGAGGCCGCCCGGCGTGGCGCCGCCGGCGTGCTGATCGTGCACGAGACCGCACCGGCCGCCTACGGCTGGGCCACGGTGAAGAGCTCGGGCACGTCGCCGCTGTTCGACATCGAGCGCAGCGACGCCGAGGCGCGCGCCCAGCACGTGCCGGTGCGCGGCTGGATGCAGCGCGACCTGGCGGTGTCGCTGTTCAAGCGCGCCGGGCTGGACTTCGAGGCCGCCAAGCGCCGCGCGCAGCAGGTCGACTTCGCGCCGATGGCGCTGGGCGATGCGCGGCTGTCGGTGGACTTCAAGGTCAAGCGCGAGCGCGTGGTCACCCACAACGTGGTCGCCAAGCTGGCGGGCACGCAGCACGCCGACGAGACCGTGATCTTCTCGGCGCACTGGGACGCGTTCGGCATCGGCCAGGCCGACGGCGGCGGCGACCGCATCCGCCATGGCGCGGTCGACAACGCCACCGGCGTGGCCAGCGTGCTGGAGCTGGCGCGGGTGTTCGCCGCCGGCCCGCGGCCGCAGCGCACGCTGTACTTCATCGCGCTGACCGCCGAGGAGAAGGGCCTGCTCGGCGCCAACTACTACGCCGCCCACCCGCTGGCGCCGCTGGACAAGACCGTGGCGGTGCTCAACATCGAGATGTTCAGCCCGGACGGCCCCACCCGCGACATCGCCTCCTGGGGACTCGGCCGGGTGTCGCTGGAAGGCGACCTGGAGAAGGCGGCGCAGGCGCGCGGTCGCCGCTATTCGCCGGACCCGAACCTGGAGGCGGGGTTCTTCTACCGCGCCGACCACTTCGCCTTCGCCCGCCTCGGCGTGCCGGCGATCACCGTGGGCCCGGGCCTGGACAAGCTGGACGGCGGCGTGGCCGCCGGCAAGGCGCTGCGCGAGAAGTACTTCGCCGACTGCTATCACCAGCCCTGCGACCGCTGGACCGAGCAATGGGACGCCAGCGGCCACGCCGCCGACACCACGCTGGTGTACGACCTCGGCGCGTCGCTGGCCAACGGCCGCGAGTGGCCGCGCTGGCAGGACGGCTCGGAGTTCAAGGCGATCCGCGACCGCAGCGAGGCCGCGCGCCGCTGAGCCGCGACCCGGCGCCTGCGTGTGCCGGGCGCCTGTTCTAGAATCGACGGTTCTCCCCCCGCCAAGGCCGGCTCTTTCCGATGTCCTCTTCCTCCGACGCTGGCGCCGATGGCGCGCGCAGCGGTCTGGTCGTCCTCGCGCTGCTGCTGGTGTACGTGGTGTGGGGCTCGACCTATCTGGCGATCCGTTTCGCGCTCGAAGGCGGGGCGCTGCCGCTGACGATGGTGTCGGGCACGCGCTTCGTCATCGCCGGCACCCTGCTGTATGCGGCGCTGCGCTGGCGCGGGGTGCGCCCGCCCACCGCCGCGCAGTGGAAGAACGTGGCGGTGATGGGCGGCACGCTGCTGCTGCTCGGCAACGGCATGGTGGTGCTGGCCGAACGCAGCGTCTCTTCCGGACTGGCCGCCACTGCGGTGGCGTCGGTGCCGCTGTGGATGGCGCTGTTCGGCGCGATGCGCGGCCAGCATGCCAGCCGCGGCGAATGGCTGGGCATCGTCGTCGGCTTCCTCGGCGTGGTCTGGCTCAATGCCGGCAGCAGCCTGACCGCCAGTCCGACAGGCCTGGTGCTGCTGCTGGTGGCGCCGATCGGATGGGCGTTCGGCTCGGTGTGGTCGCGCGGACGCGACCTGCCCACGCCGTTCATGACCGCGGCCGGACAGATGGTCTGCGGCGGCGTGCTGCTGGTGGCGGTCGGCCTGGCGATCGGCGAGCGGCCGCAGGCACTGCCGACGCCGCAGGGCATGGCGGCGATCGCCTACCTGTGCGTGTTCGGCTCGATCGTCGCGTTCACCGCCTATGTCTGGTTGCTGCACCACGTGCGCCCGGCGCTGGCGGGCAGCTACGCCTACGTCAACCCGGTGATCGCGGTCGCCCTGGGTGCGTGGCTGGGACGGGAGCGCTTCACCTCGCACGATCTCGGGGCGATGGCGGTGATCCTGGCCGGCGTCGCGCTGGTCACGCTGGCGCGCGCGCGCAAATGACCGCGACGGCCGCCGACGAGGCCCGCCGCGGGCTGCTGATCACCGCGGCGGCGTTCGTGCTGTGGGGGCTGGTGCCGGTCTACTGGCACCTGCTCAAGGCGGTGCCGTCGGCGCAGATCATCGCCCACCGCATCGTCTGGAGCACCCTGCTGGTGGTGGCGTGGCTGCTGCTGTCCTCGCGGCTGCAGTGGTGGCGCGCGATCGCCGCGCGCCCGGGTGCGCTGGCGATGCTGGCCGGCAGCAGCGTGGCGATCGCGTTCAACTGGGGCCTGTACATCTGGGCGATCAATGCCGGCCACGTGATCGAGGCGAGCCTGGGCTACTTCATCAACCCGCTGGTGAGCGTGGTGCTGGGCGTGGTGGTGCTCAAGGAGCGGCTGCGCGCGATCCAGTGGCTGGCGGTGGTGCTGGCGGCCTTCGGCGTGGCGTGGCTGACGCTCGCCAACGGCACGCCGCCGTGGATCGCGCTCGGGCTGGCGTTCTCGTTCGGGCTGTACGGGCTGCTGCGCAAGCGGGTGGCGGTGGACGCGGTGGCCGGGCTCGGGGTGGAGAGCCTGTACCTGGTCCTGCCGGCGCTGGGATTCGTGTTGTGGGCGGAGACCGGTCACGGCGGCGGCTTCCTGTCCGGCTGGACGCTGCGCGAGGATCTGCTGCTGATGTTCGGCGGCGTGGTCACCGCGCTGCCGTTGATCGGTTTCGCCTACGGGGTGCGGCGCATTCCGCTGTCGCTGGTGGGCATCCTGCAGTACATCGCACCCACCCTGCAGTTGCTGCTGGGCGTGTGGTTCTTCCACGAGCCGTTCGACATGGCCAAGGTGTGGGGGTTCGTCGCGATCTGGAGCGGCCTGCTGCTGTTCGTCGGCGACAGCGTGCTGCAGTCGCGGGCGCGGCCGGCCACGCAGCGCTGAGGGCGCCGGCACGGCGTCGCTGCGTGGAGGAACGAGCGGTGCCTCTCGTCTGCGACCTCCGCGGCAGTACCCGCACAGGCCAGGCGCCGCGGGCTCGAGGGCAAGGGGCTGAACCTCGACTCACGGTCCGGCGCCGGACCTTACGCGTCGGCAAGGCCATCGGCTTCGCCAGGGGTGCGCCCGCGGGCCGCTCCCGTGCGAGCAAAAGAGGCGCCCATCGCAGGCCAACCGCCCACTGGAATGCAAAGGGCACCGGCAAGATCAACGCCTTCGGTGGGGGGCGCCAGCGTGGCCGGGGACAGGCTCCTCGGCTCGGGCGGACATCCTGTCCGACTCGCCGCCGCGGCACATCCCTGTGCCGCTCTCCGCCTATCCCCGGCCACGCTG
>JBBCXB010000005.1:0-478719 GCA_037145635.1 Lysobacteraceae bacterium USHLN149 | reverse complement strand
CGGGGTGTCGTCGCCCGGGAACTCGTACTTGGTCAGCAGCTCGCGCACTTCCATCTCGACCAGCTCGAGCAGCTCGGCGTCGTCGACCATGTCGGCCTTGTTCAGGAACACCACGATGTGCGGCACGCCGACCTGGCGCGACAGCAGGATGTGCTCGCGGGTCTGCGGCATCGGGCCGTCAGCGGCCGAGCACACCAGGATCGCGCCGTCCATCTGCGCCGCACCGGTGATCATGTTCTTGACGTAGTCGGCGTGGCCGGGGCAATCGACGTGCGCGTAGTGGCGGGTCGGGCTTTCGTACTCGACGTGTGCGGTCGAGATCGTGATGCCGCGCGCCTTCTCTTCCGGCGCCGCGTCGATCGCGTCGTAGGCCTTGAACTCGCCGCCGAAGCGCTCGGCACCGATCTTGGTCAGTGCGGCGGTCAGCGTGGTCTTGCCGTGGTCAACGTGACCGATGGTGCCGACATTGACGTGCGGCTTGGTGCGCTCGAACTTACCCTTGGCCATGGCTGCTTCTTCTCGGTGATCGTTGAAATGATTGACGACTGAGTATGGTGCTCACGAAAGGAATCGAACCTTCGACCTCCTCCTTACCAAGGAGGTGCTCTACCGACTGAGCTACGTGAGCGAGTTGTGCATTATGCCATGCATTTGCGTTCAATGGAGCGGGAGACGGGAATCGAACCCGCACCATCAGCTTGGAAGGCTGAGGTTCTACCGTTGAACTACTCCCGCGCCGGGATCCTGCATGCCACAACATGAAACTGGTGGAGGGAGGTGGATTCGAACCACCGAAGGCGTAAGCCAGCAGATTTACAGTCTGCCCCCGTTGGCCGCTTGGGTATCCCTCCAGTTTTTACCGTTCCGAGGTGGCCGGGAAGCCTGTTTTCGGTCCGGGGTGAAACAGCCCGCAATTCTGTTCTGGACCCGCGGTTCTGTCAAGAACATTTTTAGGAAATTTGCGTCTTCCGGGGCGCTCCACGTGTCCGGGCGCCCCCACCCTCCGCGCGCCTGCGCGCGACCGTGTTCAGACGTTGAAGCGGAAGTGCAGCACGTCGCCTTCCTGCACCCGGTATTCCTTGCCTTCCAGGCGCAGCCGGCCGGCGTCGCGGGCACCCGACTCGCCCTTGTACTTGATGAAGTCGTCGAAGCCGATGGTCTCGGCGCGGATGAAGCCCTTCTCGAAGTCGGTGTGGATGACCGCCGCCGCCTGCGGCGCGGTCGCGCCCGCCTTCACGGTCCAGGCGCGCACTTCCTTGACGCCGGCGGTGAAGTAGGTCTGCAGCCCGAGCAACCGGTAGGCTGCGCGGATGACGCGGTTCAGGCCCGGCTCGTCCAGGCCGAGATCGGCCAGGAAGGCATCGCGGTCGACATCCTCCAGCTGCGAGAGCTCCTCCTCGATCGCCGCCGACACCGGCACCACCTCGGCGCCCTCGGTGGCGGCATGCGCCCGCACCGCGTCCAGGTGCGGGTTGTTCTCGAACCCGTCCTCGAGCACGTTGGCGATGTACATCACCGGCTTGAGCGTGAGCAGGAACAGGTCGCGCACCAGCGCCTTCTCCTCCTCGTCCAGCCCGGCGCTGCGGCCGGCCTTGCCGTCGGCCAGCGCGGCCTGCAGCTTGGCCAGCACCGGCTTGCGCGCGGCCGCGTCCTTGTCGCCGCCCTTGGCGGCGCGCTCGGCGCGGTTGAGCGCCTTCTCGACGCTGTCCAGGTCGGCCAGCGCCAGCTCGGTGTCGATGGTCTCGATGTCGGAGATCGGATCGACCTTGTTGTTGACGTGGATGATGTCGCCATGCTCGAAGCAGCGCACCACGTGCGTGATCGCATCGACCT
This sequence comes from Lysobacteraceae bacterium USHLN149, assembly GCA_037145635.1. Lineage (GTDB taxonomy): Bacteria > Pseudomonadota > Gammaproteobacteria > Xanthomonadales > Xanthomonadaceae > JAATFS01. The sequence goes on along the minus strand of JBBCXB010000005.1, from coordinate 476,886 downwards.
CGCGGATGTGCGCCAGGAACTTGTTGCCCAGGCCCTCACCGCTCGCCGCGCCGGCCACTAGGCCGGCGATGTCGACGAACTCGACGGCGGTCGGCAGCACCTTCTGCGGCTTGACGATCTCGGCCAGCTGGCCGAGCCGCGGATCCGGCACCGGCACCACGCCCACGTTCGGCTCGATCGTGCAGAACGGGAAGTTGGCCGCGGCGATGCCCGCCTTGGTCAGCGCATTGAACAGAGTCGACTTGCCGACGTTGGGCAGGCCGACGATGCCGCATTTGATACCCATGGGTCTTCCAGTGAATGGAGAATCGGGAATGGGGAATGGCAAGAGCGGCGCTCTTCCCTTCCCCATTCCCCATTCCCTATTTCCCCGCCGTATGCAGCTGCTTCATCGCCTCGTTGAAGTCGCCCTGGACCGCCAGCGGCAGCACCCGGATCGCATTGTCTATCGCCTCGCCGATCAGCGCATCGTCGTCGCGGCCGGGACGTCCCAGTACCCACGGCACCACCTTGTCCTTGTGCCCGGGATGGCCGATGCCCACGCGCAGGCGATGGAAACGCGCGTGACCCAGCAGCCGGATGGTATCGCGCAGGCCATTCTGCCCGCCGTGGCCGCCATCGAACTTGAGCCGCGCCGTTCCCGGCGCCAGGTCCAGCTCGTCGTGCGCCACCAGCATCTGCTCCGGCTCGATCTTCCAGAAGCGCAGGGCGGCGGTGACCGACTTGCCGCTGAGATTCATGAACGTGGCCGGCTTCAGCAGCCACAGCGACTGGCCGCCCGCCTCGATCCGCGCGACCTCGCCGAACAGCTTGGACTCCAGGCTCCAGCGCGCGCGTGCGCGCTCGACGAGTTCGTCGACGAAACGAAACCCGGCGTTGTGCCGGGTTTGGGCGTGTTCCGGACCGGGGTTGCCGAGTCCGACGATCAGGCGCAGGGCTGACATGCACGGGAACCGCGCCGGTCCTCCGCGGGGCGGAGGACCGGACAGCGGATTACTTGGCCTCGCCCTCGGCGTCGCCTTCCTCGGCAGCGTCCTCGGCCTCGACACGGCCGTGCTTGGCGATGACCACCGCCACGTCGTGCTCCTTGCCCTGCTTCAGCTCCGGGATCTCGACGCCGGCCGGCAGCTTGATCTCCGACAGGTGGATGACGGTGCCGACTTCCAGCGCGGCCAGGTCGACCTCGATGAACTCCGGCAGATCCTTCGGCAGGCAGACCACCTGCACTTCGTTCAGCTCATGCGTCACGACGACGTCGGCGGCCTTGCCGGCCGGCGAGGTGTCCTCGTTGATGAAGTGCAGCGGCACCGCGGCGCTGAGCGTCTCGTTGTCGCTGACGCGCTGGAAGTCGATGTGCATGATCAGCTGCTTGAACGGATGGCGCTGCATGTCACGCAGCAGCACCTTCTGCACGTCGCCGTTGAGGCTCAGGTCGAGGATCGAGGAGTAGAACCACTCGTTCTGGCTGGCGAGCCAGACCGCCTCGTGATCGAGCTGGATGCTGACGGGCTTGAGGTCGCCGCCGTAGACGATGGCGGGGATCAGGCCGGCGTGACGCAGGCGGCGGCTCGCACCCTTACCTTCGTCTTCGCGGCGCTGGACCTTGATTTCATGAGTCTTGGACATTGTTTACTACCTGGGTTGATGAACCGCCTCGCGGCGGCTTGAGCGACTCTTCCGCGACCAGAAGAGTCTGGGTGAAGCCGGGAATGGGAACTCCCGGCCTTAATCTACATAGAGCGAGCTGACCGACTCGCCGAACGCGATGCGGCGGATGGTCTCGGCCAGCAGCTCGGCCACGCTGAGCTGGCGGATCTTGGGGCAGACCCGTGCGGCGGCGGTCAGCGGGATGGTGTCGGTGACCACCAGCTCGTCGAGCTGGGAGTTGTTGATGTTGTCCACCGCCGGGCCGGACAGCACCGGATGGGTGATGTAGGCGACGACCTTGGTGGCGCCGCGCTGCTTCAGCGCGGCGGCGGCGGCGCACAGGGTGCCGGCGGTGTCGACCAGGTCGTCCACCAGCACGCAGGTCTTGCCCTGCACGTCGCCGATGATGTTCATCACCGTGGCGACGTTGGCGCGCGGGCGGCGCTTGTCGATGATCGCCAGGTCGGCGTCGTCCAGGCGCTTGGCCACCGCACGCGCGCGCACCACGCCGCCCACGTCCGGCGAGACCACGATCAGGTTGTCGGTGCCGTAGGCGCGCCAGATGTCGGCGAGCAGCAGCGGCGAGGCGTAGACGTTGTCGACCGGGACGTCGAAGAAGCCCTGGATCTGGTCGGCGTGCAGGTCGACCGTGAGCACCCGGTCGGCATCCATCGCGCAGATCATCTTGGCCGCGACCTTGGCGGTGATCGGCACGCGCGAGGAGCGCATGCGGCGATCCTGCCGCGAATAGCCGAAGTACGGGATCACCGCGGTCACGGTGGCGGCGCTGGCGCGCTTGAGCGCGTCGATCAGCACCAGCAGTTCCATCAGGTGCTCGGCGCTGGGCGCGCAGGTCGGCTGGATGACGAACACGTCCTGGCGGCGCACGCTCTCCTCGATCTCGACCTGTACCTCGCCGTCGGAGAAGGTCGACACCAGGGCCTTGCCCATGCGGATGCCGAGCTCCTTGCAGATGCTCTGGGCAAGCGGCTTGTTGGCATTGCCGGAGAACACCAGCAGGTTGCGTTCGTGTTGCATGTGAGTCTCGTGGGCGGCGGCGGAGAGCGGGAAAGTCAGGCGTATCGGGTTGCAGCCCGGCTTCCGTGCGCGGGCGTTGGTTCGGCCCCTCCGACCCGGGTCCGTGGACGCCTGCAGGGGACCTGCATACAACTGGCAGGGGCGGTAGGATTCGAACCTACGAATGCCAGGATCAAAACCTGGTGCCTTGGGCCTCTTGGCGACGCCCCTGCATCGAAATCAAGTTGTGGCCGCCAGCGCGTCGAGCAACGGCGAGTGCGGCGCACCGCCCACCACCCATGCCCGCAGCCCGTGCGGCAGCCCGGCGAGTGCCCGCTGCGCGGCAGCGCGCGTGGCGAACTCGACGAAACAGCTGCTGCCCGACCCGGTCAACCGCGGCAGGCCGACCCTGGACAACGCCTGGAACGCGGCCTCGACCGCAGGTTCCCGGCGACGCAGGACCGGCTCGAACGCATTGACGAGCGGGGTTCCGGAAGCGAAGTCGGCTATTTTCACGGCCACGGCATCCCGCGTCAAATCCGGGGAAGCGAAAAGCAGCGGCGTGGGCACGTGCACGCCCGGATCCACCAGCAGGTAGGCGGCGTCGGGCAGGTCGATCGCGGTGAGCCGCTCGCCCACGCCTTCGGCCCAGGCATTGCGGCCCTGCACGAACACCGGCACGTCCGCCCCCAGCGCCAGCCCGAGCCGGGCCAGCGCCTCGGGCGCCAGGCCGGTACCCCAGAGCGCATTGAGGGCGACCAGCACGGTCGCGGCGTCGGACGACCCACCGCCGAACCCGCCGCCGGCCGGAATGCGCTTTTCTATGCGGATGTCGACACCTTGCTGGCCGTTGACCTCCGTTCGCAGCGCGATGGCTGCGCGCACCGCGAGGTCGGAGGCCTCGTCCACGCCCGGTACCGACGGGCCCACGCGGCGGATGCGGTCGTCGGCGCGTGGGCGCAGGTGGACGGTATCGCCCCAGTCGAGCAGCCGGAACACGGTCTGCAGCAGGTGGTAACCGTCGGCGCGGCGGCCGGTGATCTGCAGGAACAGGTTCAGCTTGGCCGGTGCCGGCCAGGCCGACCAGCCCTCCCCCTCGCCCGTCATGGCGCGTCGGCGCTCCACTGGTCGAGCATCAGCCGTACCTTGGCGTCGCCCTGGCGCGCCTCGATCCGCCGCGGCAGCGCCGGGCGCCCCGCCTCGGGGGGATACCAGTCCAGGAAATCGATGGTCCAGCCGCGCTGCTGCAGGCTCCGCGGCCGTCCTTCGGCATCGAAGTCCGCGGCCGCCGGCGCACCCGCGCCGGGCGCTACCCGCCCGCGCAGCCAGTCCGGCAGCAGGTCGACCGGGATCGCCCAGCCGGTGGCCTCGAGCAGCAGGCGCTCGGCGTCCCCGCCGCTGCGCGGCCCGCCGTCCAGGCCTTCCAGGCGGGCGCTGCCGCCCGCGGCATCGCCGCTCAACACCCAGCTCTGCCGGGTGACCGGCGCGCTCAGCTGAACCTGGTAGCGCGTGGCGTCCTGGCGCCAGTCGAGGCGGCCGCTGCCGCCCTTGCTGCCCTTGCTGACCGCCGCCCGGCCCTGGAACGACCACCGGGGGTGCGCCTCCAGCCAGGCCTGGCGGGCGGCCTCGGCCTCGCGGGCGGCAGCAGGCACGGTCGCCACGGCCGGGGCCGGGGCAGGTGCGCGGCCGCCCAGCGTGCTGCAGCCGGACAGGGCCGCCAGCGCCACCCACGCCAGCGCCATGGCAATCGAACGCGGCCTCGTCATGGGTGGAACTTCTCCATCGCGCGGCGCAGCGCACGGTTGTCCGGATCCAGCTTGCGCGCCTCCTCGAAGTAGCGCCGGGCCTCGTCCTGCTGGCCGCTGACCCACAGCACCTCGCCGACATGCGCGGCGATCTCGGGATCACGCGCCAGGGTCCAGGCACGGCGCAGCTGCACCAGGGCCTCGGGGGTCCGGCCCAGCCGGTAGAGCACCCAGCCATAGCTGTCGACGATGGCCGGGTTGTCGGGATCGGCGGTGCGCGCGCGGTCGATCAGCGCCAATGCCTCCTTGTAGCGGGTGGTGCGGTCGGCCAGGGTGTAGCCGAGCGCGTTCAGCGCGGCGATGTTCTCCGGCTCGGTCACCAGGATCTTGCGCAGGTCCGCCTCGGCGCGGCCGATGTTGTCGCGCTGCTCCCAGGCCAGGCCGCGGGCATACAGCAGCGCATTGTCGTCGGGATAGGCGGCCAGGCCGCGCGCGAAGGCGTCCAGCTCGCCGGCGGCGTCGCCCGAGCGCTGGCGCAGCTCGGCCTCCAGCACGTAGGCGTCGCGGCGCGCATCATCCTCGGCGGAGACGTCGGCCTGCAGGGCGTGGACCTCGTCCAGCGCCTCCTGGCGGCGGTCCAGTTCGAACAGCGCGTTGGCCGCGCGCAGCCGCGCCTCGCTGCGCAACGGCCCGCCGGGCACGCCGCGGTACCAGTCCACCGCGTCCTGGTAGCGCTTGAGGAACTCGGCGATCTTGCCCAGCAGCAGGCGGCGGTCCGGGTCGGGCTTGGCGGCGTTGGCCTTGAGCTCGTCGTAGAGCGCGGTCAGCGCGGTGCTGTCCTTCTGCTTGGCCAGCATCGAGGCGCGCAGGCCGTAGGTCTGGGTGTCCTGCGGCCCGGTCGCCAGCACGCGCGCCGCGGACTCGGACTGGCCCATCGCGTCATAGGCGAAGGCCAGCGCACCGCGCAGCTCGGAGTCGTTGACCGCACGCGGCTCGACATCGTGCAGCAAGGCCAGGGCCTCGTCGCGCTTGCCGGCCTGCTGCAGCTGGGTGGCATGCAGCAGCGCCACGCGCGGCTCCTCGGGGAAGCGGCTCACGACCTCGTCGACGATGCGCTTGGCCAGGGCCGGCTGCTCCATGCGCAGCGCCAGCCGGCCGAACTCCTGCCAGGCCTCGATCTGGTTGGGGATGGCGCCGGCATCGACCAGGCCGTCCAGCGCCTTGGCCGCCACCGCCGGGTCGCGGCCCCCGTTGGCCAGCGCGATCAGGGCGTAGCGCCAGCCGCGCGGGTCCGGGTCCTTCAGCAGCGCCAGCAGGTCGCGGCGGGCGGTGCGCAGGTCGCTGCGGCGCAGCGCCAGCGAGGCCTCGGTGCTGCGCATCGCCAGCGAGGCCGGGGCGCGCTTGCGCCACAGCGCGAGCGCCTGGGCGGCGCGTTCGTCGTCGTTGGCGAGCATGGAGATGCGGGCGGCGCGCTCGGCCAGGCCGGCGTCGTCGGCCTCGACCCGGGCGGCCTGCAGGTACTCGCGCGCCGCATCGTCCAGCTCGCCGGCCTGCAGCGCGAATTCGCCGGCCAGGACCGGCTCGAGCGAACCCGGCGGCGCCTTGGCCGGGAGGGCCTTGCGCGCCGCCGCGGGGGCGCCGAAGGCCAATGACGACAGCAGGAGAACGCTAAGGATGCGAATCAGTACGGGCATCGGGGGCAACCGGGCCGTAAAATGGGGGCCCTGAATGGCCAGCAGCTTATCGCAAGCAACTGAACAGATGACGTTGTGGGTGCTCGGACTGAATCACCAGACCGCGCCGGTGGACCTGCGTGAACGCGCAGCCTTCGCCGGCGAGGCCTTGCCGCGCGCGCTGGAATCGCTGCGCGCGCTGCCGGACGTGAACGAAGCCGCACTGCTGTCCACCTGCAACCGCACCGAGCTGTACGCGATCGCGGGCGACGCGCGCGCCCTGGTCGGCTGGCTGGACGCGCAGGCGCCGGGGCTGGGCGACTACCTGTACCAGCACCACGACGCCGCGGCGGTGCGCCACCTGTTCCGCGTGGCCACCGGGCTCGACTCGATGGTGCTGGGCGAGCCGCAGATCCTGGGCCAGGTCAAGGATGCCTGGGCCGTCGCCCGCGCGCACGGCGCGCTCGGCAACCGGCTCGACCGGCTGTTCCAGCAGACCTTCTCGGTGGCCAAGCGTGCCCGCACCGATACCCGGGTGGGCGCCAACCCGGTCTCGGTGGCCTCCACCGCGGTGCGGCTGGCACAGGAATCGTTCGCGCGCCTGAACGAGTCCACGGTGCTGCTGGTCGGCGCCGGCGAGACCATCGAGCTGGCCGCCAAGCACCTGAGCGAAGGCCGCGTGCGCCGGCTGCTGATCGCCAACCGCACCCTCGCCCACGCGCAGGCACTGGCCAGCCGGCATGGCGGCTACGCGCTGCCGCTGGACGAACTGGAGCGCCATCTGGCCGAAGCCGACGTGGTGTTCTCGGCCACCGCCGCGCGCGAGCCGGTGGTCACTCGCCGGCAGGTGGAACAGGCGCTGCGCGCGCGCAAGCGCAAGCCGATGCTGCTGTTCGACCTGGCGGTGCCCCGCGACATCGAGGCCTCGGTGGCCGAGCTGGGCGATGCCTACCTCTATACCGTCGACGACCTGGAGCGCGCGGTCGAGGACAACCGCCGTGGCCGCCGCGAGGCCGCCGACGAGGCCGAGGCCATCATCGACCTGCAGGTCGCCCGCTACATCGAGACGCTGCAGGCCAGTACCCGCCAGGCCCCGCTCAAGCGCCTGCGCGCCTATGGCGACAGCACCCGCGACGAACTGCTCGCCAAGGCCCGCCAGCAGCTGGCCAACGGCAAGCCGGCCGACGAGGTGCTGGAGCTGATGGCGCATGCGCTCACCAACCGCCTGCTGCACCCGCCCACCGCGGCCCTGCGCGAGGCGGCGGTCAGCGGCGACCTCGAACTCGCGCGCGCCGCCGACCGCCTGTTCCCGGAGAAACCCGGCTACCGGCACCCGCCCCTGTCCACCCCGATCGTGAGGAACGATGACGCCGACCCTTCGCCGTAAGCTGGAAGCGCTGGCCGAACGCCGCGAAGAACTCGAGCGTCTGCTCTCCGATCCCGAGGTGCTCGGCGACAACGAGCGCTTCCGCAACTTCTCGCGCGAGTTCTCGCAGCTGGAGCCGGTCGCCACCGCGCTCGCCGACGAGGCGCGCGCCAAGGCCGACCTGGCCGCCGCCGAGGCGATGCGCGCCGATCCGGAGATGCGCGAGCTGGCCGAGGAGGAGATCGCCGCCGCGCAGGCGCGCCTGGCCGAGCTCGACGCGCAGCTGGCGCTGTTCCTGGTCCCGCGCGACCCGCGCGACGAGGGCAACCTGTTCCTGGAAGTGCGTGCCGGCACCGGCGGCGACGAAGCCGCGATCTTCGCCGGCGACCTGTTCCGCATGTACGCCCGCTACGCCGAGCGCCAGGGCTGGAAGGTGGAGGTGGAATCCGACAGCCCCGGCGAGCACGGCGGCTACAAGGAGATCGTGGCCCGCATCGTCGGCCGTGGCGCGTATTCCCGGCTGAAGTTCGAGTCGGGCACGCACCGCGTGCAGCGGGTGCCGGCCACCGAGTCGCAGGGACGCATCCATACTTCGGCGGCGACGGTGGCGATCATCCCCGAGGCCGACGATGTCGAGGACATCGTGATCAATCCGGCCGACCTGAAGGTCGACACCTTCCGCTCCTCCGGCGCCGGCGGCCAGCACGTCAACAAGACCGAGTCGGCGATCCGCATCACCCACGTGCCGACCGGGGTGGTGGTGGAGTGCCAGACCGAGCGCAGCCAGCACGCCAACCGCGACAAGGCGATGAAGCGGCTGAAGGCGCAGCTGCTCGATGCCGAGCGCAGCCGCCAGGCCGCGGCCGAGGCGCAGACCCGCAAGCTGCAGGTGGGCAGCGGCGACCGCAGCCAGCGCATCCGCACCTACAACTTCCCGCAGGGCCGCATCACCGACCACCGCGTCGAAGGCCTGACCCTGTACGACCTGCCCAACATCGTCGAGGGCGAGCTGGACGCCCTGGTCGAGCGCCTGCTGCACGAGCACCAGGCCGACGAACTGGCGCGGCTGAGCGAGCACGCGTGAGCGGCGGCGCCGCGCGCGAGCTGCTGCGGCTGCGCGAGGCGGTGCGGCGCCAGCCCGCGGACTTCGTGGCCTGGCTGATGCTGGCCGATGCCGAGATGGGCGCCGGCGCGTTCGCCGCCGGCGAAGCCGCGGTACAGCGTGCGCTGGCGCTGCGCGACGGCCACCCCGAGGCGCTGGCCCGGCTGGGCCGGGTGCGCTGGGGCCAGGGCCGCCATGCCGAGGCCGCGCAATGGCTGCGCCGGGCCGCCGCGGCGGCGCCGCAGCACCCGGGCATCGCGTTGTGGCTGGGCCATGCGCTGGAGGACGCCGGCGAGGCGGAGGCCGCGGCGCAGGCCTACGAACATGCCCACCGGCTGCTGCCGGACGAACCCTACATCGCCGCGCAGTTGCTCAACGGGCGGCGCCGGCTGTGCGACTGGCGCCAGCTCGAGGTGCTGTCGCAGCAGACGCGGCGCGCGGTGGCCCTCGGCCGGGCGGCGGTGGAGCCGTTCGCCTTCCTCAGCGAGGATGCCGAGCCCGCCGAGCAACTGGCCTGCGCGCGGCTGCGGGCGCAGGCGCTGGCGCAGGGCGTCCGCGCCCTGCCGGCCGCCACGCTCGATCATGCCGAGCCGCTGCGCGTGGGATTCCTGTCCAACGGCTTCGGCGCGCATCCCACCGGGCTGCTGACGGTGGCACTGTTCGAGGCGCTGCAGCAGCGGCACCCGGGCCTGGCGGCGCACCTGTTCGCGCTCAGCCGCGACGACGGCAGCCCGATCCGCGCACGCCTGCAGCACGCGACCACGCTGCACGAGGTCGCCGGCCGCCCGCATGCGGCGATCGCCGCGCACATCCGCGCGCAGCGCATCGACCTGCTGTTCGACCTGCGCGGCTGGGGCGGCGGCGGCACCCCGGAAGTGCTGGCGATGCGGCCGGCACCGGTGCAGGTCAACTGGCTGGCCTACCCCGGCACCTCCGGCGCGCCCTGGCTGGACTACGTGCTGGGCGACGCGTTCGCGCTGCCGCCGGCCCTGGCGCCGCACTACAGCGAGCAGGTGCTGCGGCTGCCGCGCGCATTCCAGCCATCCGACACCGGGCGCGCGGTGGGGCGGCCGCCGCCGCGGCAGGACTGCGGGCTGCCCGCGCACGGCACGGTGTTCTGCTGCTTCAACAACAGCTACAAGCTCAACCCGCGCAGCCTGGCGCGGATGCTGGCGGTGCTGCAGGCGGTGCCGGGCAGCGTGCTGTGGCTGCTGTGCGGGCCCGGCCAGGCGGACGCGCGCCTGCGCGCGGCGGCCGCGGCGCAGGGCGTGGACCCGCAGCGGCTGGTGTTCATGCCCAAGCTGCCGCATGCCGAGTACCTGGCGCGCTACCGGCATGCCGACCTGTTCCTCGACACGCACCCGTACAACGCGCATACCACCGCCTCGGATGCGCTGTGGGCCGGCTGCCCGGTGCTGACCACGCCGGGCCGGACCTTCGCCGCGCGCGTGGCGGGCAGCCTCAACCACCACCTCGGCCTGGACGCGATGAACGTGGCCGACGACGCCTCCTTCGTCGCCACCGCCGTGGCGCTGGCGCGCGACCCGGCGGCGCTGCCGGCGCTGCGGGCCCGGCTCGCCGAGGCACGCGAGCGCACCGGCCTGTTCGACATGGACGGCTTCGCCGACGACCTGGCGCAGCTGCTGCGCGCGCTGGCGCGCCGGCACGGCTGGCGCGGCGCCTGAACCGGCCGTCACGGTCCTCACGCGGCCGCGATTGTGCCGCCGCCGGAGCAGCCGCTAGGCTGCCGGCATGAACGGATCCGTCGATTTCGTCCCGCTGCGCCTCTGCGTCCTGACCGTCTCCGACAGCCGCACGCGGGCCGACGATCGCTCCGGCGACTACCTGGAAGCCGCGCTGCGCGCCGAGGGCCACCACCTGCACCAGCGCGCACTCGCGCCGGACGACCGCTACCGCCTGCGCGCCATCGTCTCGGCCTGGATCGCCGATCCCGAGGTGGACGGCATCCTGGTCACCGGCGGCACCGGCTTCACCGGACGCGATGCCACGCCCGAGGCGCTGCTGCCGCTGCTGGACAAGACCATGCCCGGTTTCGGCGAACTGTTCCGCGCGATCAGCGTGGAGGAGATCGGCACCTCGGCGCTGCAGTCGCGCGCGTTCGCGGGACTGGCCAACCACAGCTTCGTGTTCTGCCTGCCGGGCTCGTCCTCGGCCTGCCGCACCGCCTGGGAGCGGATCATCCGTGCCCAGCTCGACCACCGCACCCGCCCCTGCAACCTGGCCACGCTGCGGCCGCGGCTGCGGGAGTGACCCCGCCGCGGGCACGTCGCCCGCGCACCTCCTTCCGCCCTTCCCGAATCAGGACGTGTCCATGAGCCACCTCAAGCGCAAGGCCTACAAACAGCTGCTCGAACCCATGGCCCTGGAGCTGGTGGCGATGGCGCGCTGGCTGCAGCACACCGGGCAGCGCGCGCTGGTGCTGTTCGAAGGCCGCGACACCGCCGGCAAGGGCGGGGCGATCCAGGCGATCGCCGAGCACCTCAACCCGCGCCAGTGCCGGGTGGTGGCGCTGCCCAAGCCGAGCGACCGCGAGAGCACGCAGTGGTACTTCCAGCGCTACGTGACCCACCTGCCCGCCGCTGGCGAGCTCGTGCTGATGGACCGCAGCTGGTACAACCGCGCCGGGGTCGAACACGTCATGGGCTACTGCACGGAGGCGCAGTACGAGGCGTTCCTGCGCCAGGTGCCGCGCTTCGAGCAGCTGCTGGTGGAGGACGGCATCCTGCTGTTCAAGTACTGGCTGAGCGTGGACCAGCGCGAACAGGAGGAGCGCTTCGCCGAACGCCACGCCGACCCGCTGAAGGGCTGGAAGCTGTCGCCGGTGGACCTGCAGTCACGCGAGAAGTACGCCGACTACACGCGCGCGCGCGAACGCATGCTGGAAGCCACCCACCGCGAGCAGGCACCGTGGACGCTGGTGGATTTCAACGACCAGAAGCGCGGCCGGCTCACCTTGATCCGCGACCTGCTGGACCGCCTGCCCGACACCGCGGTCGCCGACGACCTGCCGACGCTGCCGACGCTGCGCGGCAAGCTGCACAAGGAGAAGTTCGGCGTGCTCGCGCCGCTGCCGGACTACGCGCCGGAGGCGTGAGGCACCGGAAGCGGCGGCGTGCACAGCGGCCGCAGCCCGGCGTCGGCCTCGGCCTGCTCGGCCATCGTCACCAGCTGCCCCAGCCGGACCGCGAGCAGCTGCACGAAGCCCACGTGCAGCGGGCGCAGCGCTTCGCCGTAGCCGAGGTCGTCCTCGCCCTGGGCGTCCAGCAACGGGCAGGCGGCGAGCAGGTACTGGTCCAGCCGCTCGCCGGTCTCCGGCAGCGGGATCGCCGCGGCCTGCCGCAGCCAGGCCTGCATGCGCATGCGGTAGTCGGCGGCCAGCGCGTAGGCCACCTCCACCTGGTCCAGGTCCGCGTCGGCGTTCCAGGCCAGCACCTGGGCGACCTGGGCACGCTCGTCGAGCGCGCGGGCCTCGGCCGCCAGGGGCTGCAGCGCCCGCAGCAGGTGCCACTGCACCGACGCCGCGTCGCGCGCTTCCTCCGGCAGCGTCTCGATCGCCAGGGCGAGGCGGCGTGCGAACAGCGCCGGCACCTCGGCCAGGATCGCCGGGCCCTGGTCGGCCCCCAGCAGCAGGCGCTCGGTGCGCAGCGCGGCGCTGTCGGGCAGGCGGCCGTCGTGCAGCGGGCGCAGGACGCCGTGGTCGAGCAGGGCCAGCACCCCATCCAGGCAGTAGCGGCGTTCCTGCTGGCGCGCGCGCTGGCCGGCGGCGACCTGCCAGCCGGGACGCAGCGCGGCGAGCCGGTCGATGCAGCCCTGCGCGTCCAGCGCGGTCCACGGGGCCCGCTGCGCGTCGGCCGGGTCGAACGCGTCCACCGACAGCATGCCCGCACCGAACCGCTGCCAGGCCAGTCCGCGCCGCTGCGCGGCCGGGTCGCCCTCCTCGGCGCCGTCCCGGGAGCCGGTCGCGGCCCAGGACGCGGGGAGTCGCGCCGCGGACGCGAGGCCGGCATCGCCGCTCGCCGGGTCCTGCCGCGTCCGTCGCCAGGCCTCGGCCGCCAACGCCAGCAGCCCGCCTCCCAGCAGCCATGCCAATCCCGCGCCGACGCCCCAGGGCCACGCCGCCGCCAGGGTCGGCGCCGGGCGGACGAACAGGGCCCAGCCGCTGGCGACGACCAGGATCGCGTACAGCCATCGAACCGGTGACGCCGCGCGCGACATGGCGGTGGCGGGACGGGGAACGCGGGCGGGGATCGAACGCAGCATGAGGGGTTTCCTGTCGCGGGACACCCGCCGGGGCGGGACGTCGGGTTGTCGGCGCGGACGGCCAGCCGGCAGGCCGGCCCCACGCGGGCACTACCCGGTCACGAACCCGGGCGGAACGTCGCCGTGCCACGCCTCCCGGTCCACTTGCAAGACACGTGCCGTGGGCGGCCCCTGGCGCAGCCAGGCTTCCAGCGCCTCCAGCGCCGCGGTGCTGCCGGAGGCGCGCACCTCGACCGCGCCGTCGCCCAGGTTGATCGCCGCCCCGTGCACGCCCAGCGCCAGCGCCCGCGCGCGGGTCGCGGCGCGGAAGCCCACGCCCTGGACCCCGCCCTGCACGCGGAAGCGGACGCCCGGCATCAGCCGACCCGGCCGCCCGCCGCCGTGACCACCGCCTCGATGTCGTGCGCGGTAACCGGACCGAGGAACTGCTTGGCGACCTTGCCGTCCGGGCCGATCAGGTAGGTCATCGGCAGGCCCCGCGGGGTGGCGAAGTCCTTGGGCGGCTGGTAGGTGTCGACGATGACGATCGGATAGGACACCGGGTGGTCCTTGAGGAAGGCCTGCATGTCGGCCGGCTCGATGTCCTCGTAGGCCAGGCCCACCACCTCGATGTTCTCGCGCATGGTGTGCAGCGCCGACAGTTCCGGCATCTCCTTCAGGCACGGCGCGCACCAGGTGGCCCAGAAGTTCACCACCACCCACTTGCCGCGGTGCGCGGCCAGGTCGTAGCGGGCGCCGTCCACCGCTGGCAGCACCAGCGTCGGGATCTCGGCGGTCTGCTGCACCACGCCGGCGCCGTCGGCGGCCGGGGCCGGCGGCGTGGCGGCGGGCGTCTCCGCCGCCGGGGGCGCCGAAGCGGCCGGGTCGGGCGCGCGGTTGCAGCCGGCGAACAGCAGCACCAGGGGCAGCAGGCAGGTCAGGGCACGACGGGTCATGCGGATTCTCCGGGAAGGTGGCGGTAGATGTCGCCGACCGGGCGCTTGAGCACGCCGCGCATCGGCAGGCGCAACTCGTTGAGGGCCTCGCTGACGGCCTTGCCGAGGGCGTCGTCGCGGCAGGGAAGATGCTTCTCGGCGATCGGCACGCGCAGCTGGCAGCTCTCGTAGAGCTCGGACAGCGGCACCCCGTCCAGGTCGCGCGCCAGCAGCCACTCGCCGCGCTCGTCGCGGCGCACCAGGCGGATGCGCGCCAGCTCGCACAGCAGCTGCTGCACCAGGTTGTCGGTGAGCATGGGCTCGAGCGCGAGGATGCGGTCCTCGTCCAGGCCCTTGCCCTCGGCGCGGGCCTGGCGGAAGCGGCCGAGCAGGCGCAGCAGGCCGTAGATCTCGTAGCCCTGCGGCAGGCGCATGGAGGCCGGCTGGTAGCGGAACGCGGCGATCGAGGACGACAGCGAGGCGCCCAGCAGCACCGCGACCCAGCTCAGGTAGATCCACAGCAGCAGGATCGGCAGTGCCGACAGCGCGCCGTAGATGCGCTGGTAGGTCTGGAAGTTGCCCAGGTAGATGCCCAGCCCCCACTTGACCACTTCCAGCAGCGTCACCGCCAGCAGCGCGCCCGGCAGCGCGTGGCGCAGGCGCACGGTGTGCTGCGGCACCACGCAGTAGATCAGCACGATGCACAGGAACTCCACGCCCATCGGCGCCAGCCGCCAGGCCATGCCGGCCAGCCACTGGCCCTCGGAGCTGGCGAACAGCGGCAGCGCGAACACGTAGGCCGCCATCGCCATCGACGCGGCGGCCAGCATCGTGCCCAGGGTGAGCACGGTCCAGTAGATCAGGAAGCGGGCGAACTTGGGCCGCGCCGAGGCCACCCGCCAGATGTTGTTGAAGGTCTGCTCGATGCTGTGCAGGGTGATCAGCAGCGAGGCCACCAGCGCGACCATGCCGGCCACGGTGAACTTGCCCAGGTCCTCCAGCGACCGGTTCAGGTAGTTCTGCACCGAGCGCGCGGCGCCGGGTACGAAGTTGTTGAAGATGAAGTCGGTCAGCGCGCCCTTCCACTCCTCGAACGCCGGGAACGCCGACAGCACGCCGAACACCACGATCGCCAGCGGCACCAGCGCGAACACCGTGGTGTAGGCCAGCGAGGCCGAGGCCTGGAACAGGCGGTCGTCGAGGAAGCGCTCCCACAGGAAGCGCCCGAAGCTGACCGCGCGCGCGCGGTCGTGCAGCCGTTCCTTCAGCAGGGTCATGGAGTAGGTGTGCGCCATCGCGCAAGGGTACCCGAAGCCCCGTGTGCAGGGGCTGCGAAGCCCCCCAGCACCCGGCGCGGGCGATGGCCGCCCGCGCCGGCTTGACCGATACTGCACGCCCCCCGATGACGGAACGCGAGACGCGATGGCGGAGATTCTGGTGCTGTACTACAGCCGCGGCGGCTCGGTGGCGCGCCTGGCGCGCCAGATCGCGCGCGGCGTCGGCGAGGTCGCGGGCATGAGCGCGCGCCTGCGCACCCTGCCCGCGGTGGCCGCGGTGACCCAGGCGCTGGCGCCGGCGGTGCCGGACGACGGGGCGCCGTACGCGCAGCCGTCGGACCTGGCCGAGTGCGCCGGGCTGCTGCTGGGCAGCCCCACCCGCTTCGGCAACATGGCCGCGCCGGTGAAGCACTTCATCGACGGGCTCGGTGCCGAGTGGGCCAGCGGCACGCTGGCCGGCAAGCCGGCGGCGGTGTTCACCTCCACCGCGTCGATGCACGGCGGCCAGGAATCGACCCTGCTGTCGATGCATCTGCCGCTGCTGCACCACGGCTGCGTCATCGTCGGCCTGCCCTTCACCGAGCCGGCGCTGAGCCACACCCGCAGCGGCGGCACGCCCTACGGCGCCAGCCATGTCGCCGGCGCGATGGACGATCCGCAGCCCACCGACGAGGAGACCGTGCTGGCACGTGCGCTGGGCCGCCGCGTCGCCGACATCGCCCGGCGCCTCGCCTCGCCATGAACGCCCGCGCCGCCCACCGGATGCTGGTCGGCGCGCTGCTGGCGCTGGCTGCGCTGTACGCCGGCTGGTTCCATGACGACCGCCATCGCCTGGCGGCGCTGCTGGTGTTCGCGCTGCCGCCGCTGCTGCTGGCGGTGCTGGCACCCCGGCACCGGCAGGCCCGCTTCTGGGCCGGCGTCCTGGCCCTGGGCTGGTTCAGCCATGGCGTCATGTCGGCCTGGAGCCATCCACCGACGCGCACGCTGGCCTGGCTGGAGATCGCGCTCGCGCTGGGCGTGATCGCCGCGGCCAGCGCGCCGGGGCTGGCGGCACGCTTCGGCCGGCGCCGCGCCTGACCGCGGCCGCCCTGCAGACGCCACGCCGGGGCCGTATCATGGCCGCCCCTGGCGCGGCCACGCCGCGCCCGCACACAGGATCCGCGCAATGGAAGAACTACTGATCGTCACCACCGGCGGCACGATCGACAAGATCTACTTCGACGACAAGTCGGACTACCAGATCGGCGACCCGCAGATCGGCCAGATCCTCAAGGAGCTGGGCGTGACCTTCCGCTTCACCGTGATCCCGATCATCCGCAAGGATTCGCTGCACATCACCGACGAGGACCGCGAGCTGGTCCGCGCCACGGTCGCCGCGCAACCGGCGCGGCACGTGCTGATCACCCACGGCACCGATTCGATGGTGCAGACCGGCAAGGTGCTGAAGTCGATCCCGGACAAGACCATCGTCATGACCGGCGCGCTCAATCCGGCACGCTTCCGCGGCTCGGACGCCGAGTTCAACATCGGCTGCGCGGTCGGTGCGGTGCAGTCGCTGCCGGCCGGCGTCTACATCGCCATGAACGGCCGCATCTGGAACCCGGAGCAGGTCCGCAAGAACGTGTCCGCGAACCGCTTCGAGGCGGCCTGAGGCCCGGCATGTCCAAGGCCACGCGCGCCACGCGGGTGCTGGACGCGGCCGGCGTCGGCTATCGGCTGCATCCCTACGACTACGAGGCCGAGGCCAGCGCCAAGGGCGTGCAGGCCGCTCAGGCGCTGGGGGCGCCGCCGCAATGCGTGCTCAAGACCCTGATGGCGTGGGTCGACGACCGCCCGGTATGCGCGGTGATCCCCTGCGACCGCCGGCTGCAGCTGAAGAAGCTGGCCGCGGCCTGCGGCGGCAAGGCGGCACGGATGATGGAGGTGCCCGAAGCCGAGCGCCGCAGCGGCTACAAGGTCGGCGGGATCAGCCCGCTGGGCCAGCAGCGCCCGGTGCCGGTGCTGATCGAGGCCGCGGCGCTGCAAGAGGGGCAGCTCTACCTCAACGCCGGCCAGCGCGGCCTGCTGCTGGAACTGGCGGCCGCGAACATCCTGGAAGTGCTGCAGGCACGCGCCTGCGATCTCTGCGAGTAGGCACGGGGCGGCCCAGGCCGCCGCATCCGCATGCCTGGAACGAGGATGCCCCGCCGCGGGCGGGGCATCCGGTCGCATCGATGACGGGTCGATCCCGTCGAGTCACGCCCTTGCCGCGTCGGCCCGACGCGGCAAGGGCGTGTTTCAGCCCGGCCTCACCGTGCCTGCGTCACCGCGGCATCGGCATTGACGATGCCGGCGCCGCACCCGCCGCTGCAGGCGCCCGGCAGCGCTCGCGCGGTGTTCTTCAGCAGGGTCTCCACCGCCGCCGGCGTCAGCGCCGTCGACGCCACCGACTGCACCAGCGCGACCACGCCGGCCACGTGCGGGGCCGCCATCGAGGTGCCGTTGTACGAAGCGTAGCTGGCGTTGCCCGGCGTGGTGGTGCCCGAGTTCAGCGTCGACAGGATGCCCTGGCCCGGCGCCGACACGTCGATGCCGGTACCGTAGTTGGAGAAGCTGGCCTTGGCACCGGCCGAGGTCGTCGCCGCCACCGCGATCACGTTCGCGCAGTTGGCCGGCACCGAGCTGGACACGTTGGTGGCGCTGTTGCCGGCCGCCACCACCACCGTGGTGCCGCGCGACACCGCGCCGTTGATCGCGTTCTGGTAGGTCGTCGAACAGGTGCCGCTGCCGCCCAGCGACATGTTGATCACCTCGGCCGGGTTGGCGTTGGCCGGCACGCCGCTGACGCTGCCGCCCGAGGCCCACACGATCGCGTCGGCGATGTCGGAGGTGTAGCCGCCACACTTGCCGAGCACGCGCACCGGCACGATCTTGGAGTTGTAGGCGGTGCCGGCCACGCCCACGGCGTTGTTGGTCACCGCCGCGATGGTGCCGGCCACGTGCGTGCCGTGCCAGCTGGAGTTCGACGCCGAGGAGCCGGTATAGCACTCGTTGGCCGAGGCCACCCAGTCGCCCTCGTCGGCCGGGTTGCTGTCGCGGCCGTTGCCGTCGCGCGCGGTGGCGCTGTCGCTAATGAAGTCGTAGCCCGGCAGGATGTTGGCGTTGAGGTCGGGATGGCTGGTGATGCCGGTGTCGATCACCGCCACCACCACGCCGTTGCCGGTGGCCTTGTCCCAGGCCGGGCGCACGTTGATGCCGGCCGTGGTCGTGCCGAAGCCCCACTGCTCGGACAGGCGCGGATCGTTCGGGGTCAGCGTCGCGGTCATCCGCTGGTCGACCTCGACGTACTCGACATTCGGATCGGCCGCCAGGCGCCGCATCACGTTCTCGGCCTCGGCCACATCCAGCGCACGGTCGGCGCTGACCACGTCCGAGCCGAGCGCGGTGCGGCGCAGGTGGCTCAGGCCCAGCGCACGCCCGCTGCGTGCCGGCACCGCGGTGGCGGCCGAACGCAGCGCCGAGCGCAGCGAGGTCGGGCTGGTGGACTCGCTGCTGCCATCCTTGTACTTCACGATGAACCGCTGCGCGGTCGGCTCGGCGCCGAGGCCGGACAGGTTGACCTCGCCCGCGAACGCGCTGTTGACCAGCAACAGCGACGTCACCGCGGAAACACCCAAGACCACCAATGCGCGCGAGCGCGAACCTTGCGAAACCTGAGACATTGCACATCCTTCTGGTTGGTTGAGGTCGCCGCCACGACGGCGCCGGTATCCCACCCCTGGACGCCGCCAGAGCGCGGCTCCAGGGGTGTCTCACACCTGCATGCCCGGCTCCTTCGCGGACCCGGAGACACAGGCTCCTGCCTGGCAAACGAAAGCCAGTTCGATCATTCGGCGGCCTGCGAAGGCGGCCGCGGCCTGGGCCCGGTCCGTGCCGGGCTTTGCGCGCGGCGGCCAGCCTCCGCGCCGTTGCGAAGGCGCTGCCGCCCGGTGAGGCCGCCGGCACCCCGGCGGCCCCCTGCGGATGCCATCAATAGCTGGCGCTCAGGGTGACGCCCGAGAAGCTGCTGTAGGCCTTGACCCGGATGTAGTACGTCCCGGCGGCCGGCGCGTTGAGCGTGCAGGTCTCGGCATTGCCCGACAGATACGGACGGCAGGCGTAGGCGGTGTCGGTGGGCGCACTGCCGGCGCGCACGTAGAGGTCGGCATCGCCGCTGCCGCCGCTGATGCGCACCTGCAGGCTGCCGGTGCCTGCCGGGACCGCGATGGTGTAGTTCAGCGAGGCGCCGGTGCTGGCCGACAGCCCCGTCACCGGCACGCCGTTGGTCAGGGTGCTGCCACCGCCCCCACCGCCCCCACCGCCGCCGCCGGTGGCGGAGGTCACCGCGGCATCGGCATCGACGATGCCGGCGCCGCACCCGCCGCTGCAGGCGCCCGGCAACGCTCGCGCGGTGTTCTTCAGCAGGGTCTCCACCGCCGCCGGCGTCAGCGCCGTCGACGCCACCGACTGCACCAGCGCGACCACGCCGGCCACGTGCGGGGCCGCCATCGAGGTGCCGTTGTACGAGGCGTAGCTGGCGTTGCCCGGCGTGGTGGTGCCCGAGTTCAGCGTCGACAGGATGCCCTGGCCCGGCGCCGACACGTCGATGCCGGTACCGTAGTTGGAGAAGCTGGCCTTGGCGCCGGCCGAGGTCGTCGCCGCCACCGCGATCACGTTCGCGCAGTTGGCCGGCACCGAGCTGGACACGTTGGTGGCGCTGTTGCCGGCCGCCACCACCACCGTGGTGCCGCGCGACACCGCGCCGTTGATCGCGTTCTGGTAGGTCGTCGAGCAGGTACCGCTGCCGCCCAGCGACATGTTGATCACCTCGGCCGGGTTGGCGTTGGCCGGCACGCCGCTGACGCTGCCACCCGAGGCCCACACGATCGCGTCGGCGATGTCGGAGGTGTAGCCGCCGCAGCGTCCCAGCACCCGCACCGGCACGATCTTGGCGTTGTACGCGGTGCCGGCCACGCCCACGGCGTTGTTGGTCACCGCCGCGATGGTGCCGGCCACGTGCGTGCCGTGCCAGCTGCTGTCGGTGATCGGGGACGGGCTCGGCGTGGTGTAGCACTCGCCCTGGACGGGGTTCCAGTCGCCCTCGTCGGACGGGTCGGCATCGCGGCCGTCGCCGTCGCGCGACACGAAGGTGTCGCTGATGAAGTCGTAGCCCGGCAGGATGTTGGCGTCGAGGTCGGGATGGCTGGTGATGCCGGTGTCGATCACCGCCACCACCACGCCGTTGCCGGTGGCCTTGTCCCAGGCCGGGCGCACGTTGATGCCGGCCGTGGTCGTGCCGAAGCCCCACTGCTCGGACAGGCGCGGGTCGTTCGGGGTCAGCGTCGGCCTCAGCAGCTGGTCGACTTCCACGCTCTTGACCGCCGGATCGGCGGCCAGGCGGCGCATCAGCGTCTCGGCCTCGGCCACGTCCAGGGCACGATCGGCCGTGATCAGCTCCGGCCCGAGCGCCAGCCGGCGCAGCTTGCTCAGCCCCAGGGCCTTGCCGCCCTTGGCCGGCACCGCACGCGCGGCCTCGGCCAGGGGAGCGGACAGCGTGCGGGCACTGGCCAGCTGGGTGCTGCCGTCCTGGTAGGTCACGATGAAGCGCTGGTGGGTGCTCGCGGAGGCCAGGCCGTCCAGGTAGACCTCGCCGGCGAAGGCCGGCACGCTCAGCAGCAGGGAGGTCAGTGCGGTGGCGCCGGTGACCACCCAGGCGCGGGGACGCGTGCGGAACTGATCGTTGGACATCGAATTTCCCTTTCGTGACATGGAGTTGCCGACGATGCGGCGCAGACTCAGGCCCGTTCCGACGAAGCCGGCGACAGGCACCGGTGGCACGGGCCGAAGCACCCGGACCGGTCCCCTGTTACCTGTCCGTTCAGCGAACCTATCCAATCCCCTGTCCCGGGACAATGGGAAAATCTCTCATCCATGCCGCCGTATGGCGTTTTTGTGACGCGCTACGCCAAAATCGGACACCCAGCGGCACATCGAGGCGTCATTCGCCGCGGACGCGGCCAAAAAAAAGCCCCGCGACCGGCGCGGGGCTTCGTGACCGGGCCGGGGCCGGGCCTCAGGCCAGGCGCACCAGCCAGCCATGGCGGTCGGGCAGGCGGCCGTACTGGATGTCGGTCAGCTCCTTGCGCAGCGACATGGTCACCTCGCCCGCCGGCGCGGCGGGGTCGCCCACGCTGAAGCCCTCGCCCTTAAGCTCGCCGATCGGGGTGACCACCGCCGCAGTGCCGCAGGCGAACACCTCGGCGATCTCGCCGGACGCCACGCCCTGCTTCCATTCGGCGATGTCGACCTTGCGCTCGACCACGTTCATGCCGCGGTCGCGCGCCAGCTGCAGGATGCTGTCGCGGGTGATGCCCTCCAGGATGCTGCCGGACAGCTCCGGGGTGACCAGGGTGCCGTCGCGGTACACCAGGAAAACGTTCATTCCGCCCAGTTCCTCGATGTACCGGCCCTCGACCGGATCCAGGAACAGCACCTGCGAGCAGCCCTGCGTGGCCGCCTGCTGCTGCGGCAGCAGCGAGGCGGCGTAGTTGCCACCGCACTTGGCCGCGCCGGTGCCGCCCTTGGCGGCGCGCGCGTAGTCGGTGGACAGCCAGATCGACACCGGCGCCACGCCCTTGGCGAAGTACGGGCCGGCGGGGCTGGCGATCACGTAGTACGACGCCTTGTGCGCGGCGCGCACGCCCAGGAACGGCTCGTCGGCGATCATGAACGGCCGGAAGTACAGGCTGGTCTCCGGGGCCGACGGCACCCAGCCGCCATCGACCGCCACCAGCTGGCGCAGCGACTCGGTGAACAGCTCCACCGGCAGTTCCGGCAGCGCCAGGCGGCGGGCCGAGCGCTGCAGGCGCGCGCCGTTGGCGTCGGGACGGAAGGTCCAGATCGAGCCGTCGGCGTGGCGGTACGCCTTGATGCCCTCGAAGATCTCCTGGCCGTAGTGCAGCACCGAGGCCGCCGGATCCAGCTGCAGCGGGCCGTAGGGCCGCACCTGCGCGTCGTGCCAGCCCTGCGCCTTGTCCCAGGAGATGGCCACCATGTGGTCGGTGAAGTGCACGCCGAAGCCGGGCGCGGCCAGGATGACGGACAGTTCGTCGGCGCTGCGCGGCGACGGGGAGCGGTTCGAGTTGAAGGAGACGGGCACCGGCGGAGTTCCTGTAGAGCGTGTGGTGGAAGGTAACGGCGCCACGGTGGGGGGCGCGCCTGCGATCACAGCATCCCGGTTTCGAGCCGGGCGGCCTCGGACATCATATGGCGTCCCCACGGCGGGTCGAACACCAGCTCGACGTCGGCCTCGGCGATGGTCGGGATCATCTCCAGCTTGCTGCGCACGTCGTCGACCAGGATCTCGCCCATGCCGCAGCCGGGCGCGGTGAGCGTCATCTTGACCTCGACCTCGCGCTGCGCATCGGCCTCCCGGTGGCGGATGCCGACCTCGTAGACCAGGCCCAGGTCGACGATGTTGAACGGGATCTCGGGATCGAAGCAGGTGCGCAGCTGCTGCCACACCAGCGCCTCGACCTCCTCGTCGCCGGCGTTGTCCGGCAGTTCCAGCCCGGGCGGCGGCTCCTTGCCGATCGCATCGCCGTCCTTGCCGGCGATGCGGAACAGGTTGCCCTCGACGAAGACGGTATAGCTGCCGCCCAGCGCCTGGGTGATGTAGCCGTAGCTGCCGGCGGGCAGGGTCACCGAATCGCCCTGCGGCACCATGACGGCATCGCAATCACGTTCGAACTGGACGGGTTCGCTGCTACGGGAATACATGGGCGGGATATGAGGGCGCGCGGCCAGCGTGCAAGCCGTACAGTTTAGGGTCTATTTCCCGCGATCACACCCCATGCCGTCGCGGACCTGTCCGGCCGCCGTCGCAAGGCCTGCCCGGCGGTGGGCACCACCGGTGCGAACCCGTATCCTGTCGGGCACCTTCAGGAAGACCCGATGTCGCCCAATCCCGCGTCCGCCAGAACCGCGCACTGGCTCTGGCCCCCGTTGCTGCTGCTGGGCTGCGTCACCGCCGTCATCGCCTGGCTGCTGATCGCATTGGCGACCGGGCGGCAGGCCGGCTGGGTGGCGGTGCCGGCGGCGCTGGAGGTGGTGTGGATGCTGCGCCTGGGCACCCTGCCGCGGGGCCGGCTGCGTCCCCTGGTGGCGGTGCTGACGACGGCCGCGATCATCGTGGCGGCCAACTGGGGCATCGCCTCGGCCCAGATCGGCGCGGTCATGGGCCTGGACCCCTGGGCCTCGTCGCAGAAGATGAGCCTGGGCTTCGCCTGGACGCTGTCGGCGCTGGCCAACCACGGTTTCGACCTGTTCTGCTACGCCGCCGCCCTGATCGTGGCCTACGTCACCGGGCGCTAGCGCCCGGCGCAGCGGTGCGAACCGTGCGGTGGAGCCGGCGCCGGCCGTGCCTGCGGCCCGCGCGCGAACCGACGCCTCGCCGTCCCTGACCGCGAATCCGCGGGCCTGGGCGGGCGGCCGCATCGCCGCCCGCCGGCAAGCGCAGGCTCGGGTCCGGTCAGTGCCCGCCGTCGAGCGCCTTCAGTTCGCTGACCAGCGCGCTGGCCGCCTCGGCACCGTCGCCGTAGAGCATGCGGGTGTTGTCGGCATAGAACAGCGCGTTCTCGATGCCGGCGAACCCGGTGCCCTTGCCGCGCTTGATCACGATCGTGTTGCGCGAATTGACCACGTCCAGGATCGGCATGCCGTAGATCGGGCTGGACGGGTCGGTCTTGGCCACCGGGTTGACCACGTCGTTGGCGCCGATCACCAGCGACACGTCAGTGTTGGCGAACTCGGGATTGACATCGTCCATGTCGGCGATCAGGTCGTAGGGCACGCCGGCCTCGGCCAGCAGCACGTTCATGTGCCCGGGCATGCGCCCGGCCACCGGATGGATCGCGAACTTCACCTTGACGCCGCGCTCCATCAGCCGCTGCGCCAGCTCCCAGATCTTGTGCTGGGCCTGGGCGACCGCCATGCCGTAGCCCGGCACGATCACCACGCGCTCGGCGAAGGCCATCATCGCCGCCACGTCGCCGGCCTCGATCGGCTTCTGGGTGCCGCTGATCTCCTGGGCCTGGCCGCCGCCGCCGAAGTTGGAGAACAGCACGCCGCTGGCCGGGCGGTTCATCGCCTTGGCCATCAGCCGGGTCAGCAGGATGCCGGCCGCGCCCACCATCATGCCGGCGATGATCAGCGCTTCGTTGCCCAGCACGTAGCCCTCGAACGCCACCGCCAGGCCGGTGAACGCGTTGTACAGCGAGATCACCACCGGCATGTCGGCACCGCCGATCGGCAGCGTCATCAGCACGCCCAGCGCCAGCGCGGCCACGAAGAAGCCGACGATCGCCACCGGCTGCAGGCTGCTTCCCGCCCAGATGCCCAGCACCAGCACCGCCAGCGCGACCAGCAGATTGAACGCCTGCTGGCCCGGGAAGGTGACGCGGCGGTCGAGCCGGCCGTCGAGCTTGGCCCAGGCGATGATCGAGCCGGACAGCGAGATCGCACCGATCGCCGAGCCCACCACCGCCAGCGCCAGCGTGGTCCCGGCCGGCTGGCGCGCGGCCAGCTCCGCGATCGCCGAGGCGCTCCAGTGGGTGGTGTCGCGATGCGCCAGGAAGGCGAAGCGCAGCAGCTCGACCGCGCCGATCGCCGCGGCCGAGCCACCGCCCATGCCGTTGTACAGCGCCACCATCTGCGGCATGTCGGTGATGGCGACCTTGTTGGCCGAGGTCCAGGCGACCGCGGCGCCGATCGCCAGCGCGGCCAGGATCAGCGGCACGTTGTGCAGTTCCGGCAGGAAGAACGTGGCCGCCGTGGCGATCAGCATGCCCAGCCCGGCCCAGCGGATGCCGCTGCGCGCGGTCAGCGGCGACGCCATGCGCTGCAGCCCGAGCAGGAACAGCGTGGCGGCGACGAGGTAGCTGGCCTTGACCAGCCACGACAGCAGTTCCGGGGTGGTCACGCTCACGCCTGGTCCTCCTTGCCGGCCGGCTTGCGGCTGGACTTGAACATCTCCAGCATGCGTTCGGTCACCACGTAGCCGCCGGCCGCGTTGCCGGCGCCCAGCGCCACCGCGACGAAGCCCAGCGCCTTCTCCAGCGTGGTGTCGGCATGCCCCAGCACCACCATCGCGCCGATCAGCACGATGCCGTGGATGAAGTTGGACCCCGACATCAGCGGCGTATGCAGGATCACCGGGACCCGCGAGATGATCACGTGGCCGGCGATCGCCGCCAGCATGAAGATGTACAGCGCTACGAATCCGTCACTCATCGCCCGTGTGCTCCATTGGCCGGAAGCGGCCCCGCCGCATCATAACCGCACGTGAAGACGCGGGCACCGCCGCGTGTCAACCGTGGGCCGGCCGGTGCGTTTACCCGGGTATTCCGAACGGGACGCTAAGCTGTGCTGGTGGGTACCCCTCTCGATCCGCAGACCTCGACGCCGGCCGCACCGGTGCCCGCTTCGCTGGAGCTGTTCCTGGCCGGCATCGGGCCGCGCGCCTTCCGCTTCGCCGAGGCCGGGCTGCGCCACCGCGACGATGCGCTGGACGCGGTGCAGGACGCGATGATGCGCCTGCTCGCCTACCGCGACCGGCCCGCGCAGGAATGGACCCCGCTGTTCTGGAGCATCCTGCGCAGCCGCATCATCGACCTGCAGCGCCGGCGCAGCTTCCGGCTGCGCTTCTGGGCGCCGGCCGAGGACCACGACGAGGAAAGCCGCATCGACTGGGCCGACACCGCGGTGGGGCCGGCCGGGCAGCGCGAGCAGGCCGAAACCTACCAGCGCCTGGTCGAGGCGCTGCGCAGCCTGCCCGCCCGCCAGCGCGAGGCCTTCACCCTGCGCGTGCTCGAGGACCTGGACGGGGCGACCACCGCCCGGGCCATGGGCTGTTCGGAAGGCTCGGTCAAGACCCACCTGTCGCGGGCCCGCGAGGCCCTGCAGAAGCAACTCGAGGATTACCGGTGAATACCGAACATCACGATCCGGACGTGTTCGACGCCCGCATGCAGCGGCTGCACGGCGCCGCCCTGGGCACGCTGACCCCGCAGACGCTGGCGCGGCTGCGCAGCGCCCGGCATGCGCCGCCGGCGCGCACCCGCCGCGGGGCCTGGCTGCTCGCCACCGCCTGCTCGGCGCTGCTGGCGGTGGGCGTGGGCCTGCACCTGATGCGCCCCGCCCCCTCCACCGTTCCGGCGGGCACGCCCGCGGTGGCCGGCACCGCCGGCGACGCCGACGACCCGCTCGACCAGAACCCCGACCTCTACGTGTGGCTGGGATCCGAAAACGCCCTGGCCATGGAACAGACCCGATGAACGCCCGCTCCCGTCCCAGCCTGCCGCTGCTGTTGCTGATACTCGCCGTGGCGCCGCTGGCGCCGGCCCTGGCGCAGTCCACGCCGCCTCCCGTCCCATCCCCGGCAGCGCCGGCCCCGCTGCCGGACTGGGAACACCTGAGCCCGCAGCAGCGCGACAGCCTGATCGACGGGCTGCGCCAGCGCTGGAACGATGCGCCGGAGCAGCGCGCGCGGATGCTGCGCCATGCGCAGCGCTGGAAGGACATGACGCCGGAACAGCGTCGCCAGGCCAAGGCCGGCATGGACCGTTACCGGAACATGTCGCCGGACCAGCGGCACCAGGCGCGGGCGCTGTTCGAGCAGATGCGCGCACTGCCGCCGGACCAGCGCGACGCGCTGCGCGAGCGCTGGCAGCGCATGACCCCGCAACAGCGCAACGACTGGCTGCGCGCGCACGCGCCCAGGGAGGATTGAGCGCAAGCCGGGCGCCGCACTTGCCGCGGACGGCGTCAGCGCCCGGCCTGCCCCGCCGGCCGGCGCGCCGGGCGCAGGGACCGGTTTACGTCACTGCCAGCGCGTCTTCGCCAGCAGTTCGTCGTCCCAGTCGAAGGCGAGCTGGCCGTCCTTGAGGAACAGCGCGACGAAGTTGTAGACGTTGCGCGCGAACATCTCGCTGGCGTGCACCGCGCCCATGCTCGCCAGGTCGAGCGGTCCGGCCACGACCACGCCTGCGGTCTCCACGGTCTCGCCCGGCACGGTGGCCTCGCAGTTGCCGCCGGTCTCCGCGGCCAGGTCGACGATCACGCTGCCCGGCCGCATGCCGGCGACCATCGCGGCGGTGATGATCTTCGGCGCCGGGCGCCCCGGCACGGCCGCGGTGCACACCACCACGTCCACCGACTTCAGGTGCTCGGCCAGGCGGCGCTGCTGCTCGGCACGCTCGGCATCGGTCAGCGCGCGCGCATAGCCGCCCTCGCCGACCGCGCTCACGCCCAGGTCCAGGAACTTGCCGCCGAGCGATTCGATCTGCTCGCGCGTCTCCGGGCGCACGTCGAAGCCTTCGACCTGCGCGCCAAGGCGCCGGGCGGTGGCGACCGCCTGCAGGCCGGCCACGCCGGCGCCGACGATCAGCACCTTCGACGGGCGGATCGTGCCCGCGGCGGTGGTCAGCATCGGGAAGAAGCGGGGGGCCAGCTGGGCGGCGATCAGGGTCGCCTTGTAACCGGCCATGCCGGCCTGCGAGCTGAGCACGTCCATCGACTGCGCGCGGGTGGTGCGCGGCAGCCGCTCCAGCGGGAACGCGACCGTGCCGGCCGCCTTGAGGGCTTCGCCGCGCGGCGCGTCGGCCTCGGGGAACAGCGTCCCGACGAGCGCCGCACCGGGCTTGAGGCCGGCGATGAAGGCCGGCGGCGGCGCCTGCACGCACAGCACCAGGTCGGCCTGCGCGGCGGCCTCGGCCGGCGCCGGCTGCGCACCGGCCTGCAGGTAGAGCTCATCGGGGAAACCGGCGCGCTGCCCGGCCTGCGTCTCGATCCACACAACGGCGCCGAGCGCGACCAGCTTGCGGGCCGTTTCCGGCGTGGCCGCGACGCGGCGTTCGCCGGCGGCGCGCTCCTTCACCACCAGTATCTGCACTGCCATGCGTTCTCCGACTCCATGCCTAGACCGCCGCGATGCTAGCAGAGCGACGTGCCGTGCAGCGCCGGCGCGGGTCGCTCACGGGCCTTGGGGCCGATCAGGACGCCGGCGCGCACGGGCGTTCGCGCCGCGCCTACCGATCCGACGCGCCCGGCCCGCGTCGGCAGCACCCGGCGCCTGCGCTCAGTGCAGGGTGCTGGTCTGCGGATCCAGGCGGTCGATCACGCCCTGCATCGCGCTGTCGAAGGCGCCGTCGTTGATGTGCGGACGCAGCCGACCCAGGCGCACCATCATCGCCAGTTCCTCCGGCGACGCCACGCAGAAGCGCACGCCGCGGCGGTTGACGAACAGCAGGCGCAGCGAGATCGGGCTGATCCACGACAGCTTGCCGGCCTGCACCTTGCCGTCCTTGTCGATGAAATCCAGCCAGGTGCCGATGCCCATCTGCCGGAAGCGGTCGGCGTCGGCGTTGTCGAAGTCGTCCACCTGGGCCTCGGCGCCGAGCCCGTCGGCGACGTTCTCGGTGGTGGCCGGCGGCGGCGGCAGCGTGACCTGGGGCAGCTCGGGCAGCGAGCGTTCCAGCTCGGGTCGCGCCTCGGCGATCGCCTGCAGCGTGTCGTGCAGGGCGCCGATCGCCGACACCGCCGCGTCGCCATGCAGGCCGACGCTGGCGAACACCCGATGCAGCCCCGGCTGCCAGGCCTGCAGCCACGGCTTGCCGACGATGTGCCGGCGCGCCTCGGCCAGCTCGACGAGCACCCCGTCGGCCACCGCCAGGGCCTCGCCCACGCCCGGGCCGTCCTCGCCATCGCGCAGGATCGACATGGTCAGGTGGTGCAGCCAGGGCTGGCGCAGGAACGCCTCCACCGCCACCGGCAGCGCGACGATGCCGATCCGGCGCTCCAGTTCGGCCAGCGCCCGCGTGCGTGCCAGTTCCAGCTTTTCCTGGCCGCGCTGGGTCTCGGCCGCACGGCGCTCGGCGATCTCGATGCGGCGGCGGTGCTGGCCGAGGAACTCGCGGAACTCCTCCTCCAGCGTCATGAAGATGGCCAGGTTCTCGTTGAATTCGGCCAGCAGGCGGTCGATGATCTCCTCGACCTTGGCCATCAGCACACGGTCGGCCGGGCTGTCGCCGGCATTGCCCTCGCAGGCCTCGGCCAGCGAGTTGAGCAGGCGCCGCGCAGGGTGTGTCTTCTGCACGAACATCTTGCGATCGAGCATGGCGACCTTGACGAACGGCACCACCAGCCGCCCGATCAGGTCGCGCGAGCGGCCCTCCAGGTCGCGCTCGTCCAGCATCACGTCGAACAGCATGCCGACGAGGTCGATGGCGTCCTCGTCCATCGGATCCAGGCGCGCGCTGGCCGGGTCGACGCCGAGCCGGGTGGCGCTGGAGAGCACCTCGTTCTTGAGCCGCTGCGCCAGCGACTCGCTGTCGTCGCCGATGGCCGCGCGCAGCGTCGTGCTGGGCGTGGCCTGCAGCAGCGACAGCACCGACATCATCTCGCGCTGGTTCAGCGGGCGCTGCTGCCCCACCGCCACCGAGGCCGCCGACGCGGCGTTCTCGCGCACGCTGCGGGTCTGTTGCAGCAATTCGTGCAGGGCGTCCAGCAGCATGCCCTGGCCGCCGCCAGTGAGGTCCGCGGCCGCGTCGTCGCCCTCGCCTTCGCGACCACGCTGGGCGGCCTGCAGGCGGCCGCGGCTCTGCGCCCAGCGGCTGACGAAACGATGGGCCCAGGCCGGCGCGTAGTGTTCGCTGTACTCGTCCTCGCCGGCGCCCGGCGCGGCGAAGCCCTGGGCCTCCTCGGACGCGGGGTCCGCCTCCGCGCGCGCGGCGGACGGCCGCGCCACCGGGCGCCGCGGCTGCGAGATCTCCGGCATCACGCCGGCCTGGGCCAGGTGTTCGTCCAGTTGCAGGTAGAGCCGCCCGATCGGTTCGGCCAGGTCGCGCTCGCACAGCTTGATCAGCACCAGCCGCACCTCGGGCGCCAGGTCGCTGGTGGCGAACGCCTCGTGGATGGCCACGCCGATGTGCTCGGGTCCCAGCGGGTTGCGGTCGGCGTCCAGCGCCAGGCCGCCGGCGATCCACCCCAGGCGGCGGTCGATGCGGCCGAGCACCTGCTTCCACTCGCGCAGCAGCACGCTGGCGAGGTTGCGCACGGCCAGCCGCGATTCCAGTTCGTGCTCGGGCACCAGGCTCAGCGTGCCCGAGCCGCCCTGGCCCGCCAGCACCGCCTCGGCCGAGAGCGGCGCGCCCTGCTCCAGCGCCCCCCAGGCCGCCTCCATCTGCGCGCGGAAGCGCACGCCGATCTCGTCGCGCCGCCGACGCAGTTCGCGCATGCCGTCCAGGAACAGCAGCTGCGAGGTGCCCGCGGTCTCGGCGCGGTCGAACAGCACGTCGTCGAAGTGCGCCACCGCCGACGCGAACGCCCGCGCGACCACCGGGAGGAAGCCGTCGTGCGCCTGTTCGAGCAGGCGCGGGTCGCGCCCCGGATGATCCGCCGGGCTGGGCGTGAAGTTCATGTGCAAAGGCTCCCCGCCCCTGCAGGCGTCGACTGACTGGACAACGAAGCAACCCACGGTGCGGTCCCAGGCTCCGCCCCTGAATGGTAGGCGGAGTCGATGCGCGCGGAAGGTGATGGCGTCCTCAGTTCCATGGCGAGCGGGCGGCATTCATTTCTCATCGCGCAATCCTATCCCGGTCGCCGTCACGAAAGCGCTCCGCGCGCCGGCCGCCGGCACGCGGGTTAAGCGGGGCGCCGGCTGCGGTCCAGCCGGCGCTCAGGCACGGGCCCGCTCCAGGCCGTCGACCACGCCCTGCATCGCGCTGTAGAAGGCGTCGTCGTCGCGGTGCAGGCGCAGCCGGTCCAGCCACACCATCACCGCCAGTTCCTCGGGCGAGGCCACGCACAGCCGGCCGCCGCGCCGGTTCACGAACATGAGCCGGCCCGAGATCGGGCTGACCCAGGCCAGCTTGCCGGGCTGCACACGGCCCTCGCGGTCGACGAAATCCAGCCAGGTGCCCAGCCCCAGCGTGCGGAAGTAGGCCGCGGTGATCCGGTCGAACGCGGCCTCGGCGGCCGGGTCCAGCCGCGGCGTCAGCGCCTCGCCGGCGGGTTCGGCCGCCTGCGCGAGCGACGGCGGCAGCGGACCCGGCTCGGCCGCCTGCGCGGGCACGGCGGTCGCCGCCAGGCCG
This sequence comes from Lysobacteraceae bacterium USHLN149, assembly GCA_037145635.1. Classification (GTDB taxonomy): domain Bacteria; phylum Pseudomonadota; class Gammaproteobacteria; order Xanthomonadales; family Xanthomonadaceae; genus JAATFS01. The sequence continues at coordinate 445,698 of JBBCXB010000005.1, read as the reverse complement.
CCGCGCAGGTCGAGGAACGCGGCCTCGGCGGCGGCCGGCCCGAGCCCGGCGCCGGCGAACAGCGGCTCGAACGCGGCGCGCTCGCGCTCGAGCCACGCCTCTGCGGGCGCGCCCCCGTGCGCGGCGCGCGACAGCTGCTCCAGCAGCTGGTCGGCCAGGGCCAGGGCCGCGTCCAGCGCCGGGGTCGGACCCTCGGCGCGCAGGGCCAGCTGCTGGACCTGCGGCGCCCAGACCCGGCTCAGGAACTGCGTCACCGCCGGGGGCAGCGGTCCGCGTGCCAGGCGCCCGGCCAGCGCGTCGGCGGCCAGCACACGGGCGCGCTCGCGGCGTTCCTCGGCCCGCTGCAGCTCGCTGGCGCGGCGCTCGGCGATCTCGACCCGGCGCCGGTACTGCTCGTAGCCGGCGCCGAACTCGGCCTCCAGTGCCAGGAACACCGCCAGGTGTTCGTCGAAGTCGCGGACCACCGCCGCGACCACGGCCTGCACCTGGGACAGCAGCGCCTGTTCGGCGGCGGTCTCGCCGAGGTTGCCGTCGCAGGCGTCGGCGAGCAGGTTGAGCAGTCGCCGGGCCGGATGGCCGTCGCGCACGAACAGGCGGGCGTCGAGCAGGGCCACCTTGGCCATCGGCACCAGCAGCTGGCCGAGCAGCGCGCGCTGTGCGGGGCTGAGCTGGCTTTCCCGCAGGATCACCTCGAACAGGCGGCCGACCAGGTCCAGGGTGTCTTCGTCGGCGGTCTCGAGCCGGGTGTGGAGCGGGTCCACCCCCAGCGTCGCCGCGGCGCGCAGGGCGTGCTCGCGCAGCGCGCGCGCCAGGCCGCCGCCGGCTTCGTCGATGGCATCGAAGCCCGCCTGCGGCAGGGTCTGCAGCAGCGACAGCGCCGACAGCAGCTCGCGGGGGGACAGGGTCCGCCGCGCATCGCCGGGCTCGGCGGAATCGTGGACGCCGCGCGCGGCGCGCAGCAGGCGCTGCAGGTCCGGCGGCAGCACCTCGGCGTCCTGGCGCGCATGCACGTCGAGCGCGGTGGCCCCCGCCACCGCGCTGCGCCCGCCCGACCAGTCGGCGAAGAAGCGCGCGATCCAGTCCGGGGCGTCTTCCGCTTCCCCTGTCCCGGCCAGCGGGATGGCGCGCCGGCGGCTGCGCGCCACCGGCAGGTCGCGCAGCCGCCCGCCCTCGGCCAGCGCCCGCTCCAGTTCGGCGTAGCGCAGGCCCACCCGCTCCAGCAGCTGCTGCTCGCAGACCTTGACCACCGCCAGATGCACCACCGGCGCCAGCGGCAGGCCGTGGAAGGCCTCGTACACGGCGGCACCGAGGTGGTCGGGCCCGAACGGGTTGGTGTCGGCATCGATGCGGATGCCGCCGGCGATGAAGCCCAGGTAGCGGTTGAGCCGCATCAGCTCGGGCCGCCACTGGTGCTGCAGCGCGCCGGCGAGGTTGCGCACCGCCAGGCGCACGTCCAGCTCGTGCTCGGACACCAGGCTCAGGTCGGCGCGTTCGCGCACCAGCGTCCGCTCCACCGACAACGGCCGTCCCGCCTCCAGCGCCTGCCAAGCCTGGGCCAGGTGGGCGCGGAAGCGCGCGGTGACCGGCTCGCGCTGGCGCCGCAGCACCTCGGTGCCTTCCAGGTAGTCGTTCTGTGCGGCGGCCGCGCCGGCGGCGCGCCGGAACAGCGTCTCGGCCAGCACGTCCTGGATTTCGATGAAGGTGTCGGCCAGGGGCACCAGCACCACCGCGCGCACCTGATCGAGCAGCTCCGCATTGCGGCTGGGCAGGACGTCGGCGTAGGGCGGAAGGTTCATCGGGCGGCTTCATACGCGAACACGGGTGAGTCGTCCGTCAACGCGGCCGGCCACGCGCCTGGAGGCCGCGCCTGCGTGCCGACGGGTCCGGGGGGCCGTCTATAATCGGGGGACTGCGGCTCCGAAATGAGATTATGCACAGACATTATTCGCTGCAAGCGCTGGACGAGCGCCGCTCGGTGCCGTCCAAGCAGCTGGGCGAACCCGGCCCGGACCCCGCCACCCTGCTGCAGATGCTGCGCTCGGCGGTGCGCGTCCCCGACCACGGCAAACTGGTGCCGTTCCGCTTCCTGCGCGTGGCCGGCGACGCCCGCCACGCACTCGGCGCGTTCCTGGCCGCGCGCACCCGCGCGCGCGACCCGCAGGCCCCCGAGGCGGCGGTGGAGAAGGACCGCCAGCGCTTCGCCCACGCGCCGCTGGTGATCGTGGTGGTCGCGCGGCTGACGCCCGGCCACAAGGTGCCCGAACAGGAGCAACTGCTCACCGCCGGCTGCGTGTGCTTCGCGCTGCTGCAGGCGGCCCAGGCCCACGGCTACGGCGCGCAGTGGCTGAGCGCGTGGATGGCCTACGACCCGGAGGTGCGCGCGCACCTGGGGCTGGACGAGCACGAGGCCATCGCCGGCTTCATCCACATCGGCACGCCGCGCATCGCCGCGCCGGAACGGGACCGCCCGGACCCCGAAGCGCTGCTGCTCGACTGGACGCCATGACCGCGGCCGGCCCGGCGACGGCGGCGTTGCCGGCACCGCTGTACCTGGTGGATGCCAGCCTGTACGTGTTCCGCGCCTGGCACTCGGTGCCCGACGAATTCCGCGACGCCGAGGGCTGGCCGACCAACGCGGTCCACGGTTTCGCCCGCTTCCTGCTCGACCTGCTGGAGCGCGAGCGCCCGGACCATCTGGTGGTGGCCTTCGACGAGGCGCTGGACAGCTGCTTCCGGCATGCGATCTACCCGGCCTACAAGGGCAACCGCACGCCGGCGCCGGACGAGCTGAGGCGCCAGTTCGCGCATTGCAAGGCGCTGTGCGCGGCCCTCGGCCTGCACGTGCTGGCCCACGCCCACTACGAGGCCGACGACCTGATCGGCAGCGCCCTGCATGCGGCGCGGCCGCAGGGCTTCCGCGGCGTGATCGTGTCCGCCGACAAGGACCTGTCGCAGCTGCTGTACGAGCACGACGAGCAGTGGGACTACGCGCGCAACCTGCGCTGGCGCCGGGACGGGGTCAAGGCCCGCCACGGCGTGCACGCGCACCAGATCGCCGACTACCTGGCGCTGTGCGGCGACGCGATCGACAACATCCCCGGCGTGACCGGCATCGGCGCCAAGTCGGCGGCGGTGCTGCTGGGGCACTTCGGCAGCCTGGACGCGCTGCTGGAACGCATCGACGAGATCCCCTTCCTGCGCCTGCGCGGCGCCGCGCAGATGGCGCTGCGGCTGCGCGAGCAGCGCGAGCACGCGCTGCTGTGGCGGCAGCTCACCACGATCGCGCTGGACGCGCCGCTGGCGCTGCCGGCGCCGGTGTTCACACGCCTGCCGGCCGATGCCGACATGCTCGCGGGGCTGTGCGAGAGCCTGCGCTTCGGGCCCATGACCCGGCGCCGCCTGCTCACCGCCGCCGGCGTGGCCCCTCCTTTCCCTGTGACGACGGACTTCCGACCATGAACCGCAACGACGCCGAACCCCGTACCGTCTACGAAGGCAAGTACCAGCGCATGGTGGTGCGCGGCACCTGGGAATACTCCGAGCGCGTGCATGCCGGCGGCCTGGCCGCCATCATCATCGCGGTGACGCCGGACGACGACGTGCTGTTCGTCGAGCAGTTCCGGGTGCCGCTGCAGGCGCGCACGATCGAGATGCCGGCCGGCCTGGTCGGCGACATCGACGCCGGCGAGTCGATCGAGGCGTCGGCGGTGCGCGAGCTGGAGGAGGAGACCGGCTGGACCGCCGCGCACGCCGAGGTGCTGATGATCGGGCCCACCTCCTCCGGCGCGAGCAGCGAGAAGATCGCCTTCGTGCGCGCCACCGGGCTGCGCAAGGTCGGCGAGGGCGGCGGCGACGGCAGCGAGGACATCACCGTGCACGCGGTGCCGCGCGCGCGCGCCGCGGCCTGGCTGGTGCAGAAGATCGGCGAGGGCTACCAGCTCGACGCCAAGCTGTGGGCCGGGCTGTGGATGATCGAGCACGAGCTCGACGGCACCCCGCGTGGCTGAGGCACCCGCGACCGCGGGCCGCCTGCTGGGCCCGCACGACCCGGCCCCGTTCGCGCTGATCCGGCCCGACGGGCGCTCGCCCTACCTGCTGGCCGCCGACCACGCCGGCCAGCGCGTGCCGGCCGCGCTCGCCGGCCTGGGCCTGCCGCAGGCCGAGCTCGACCGCCACATCGGCTGGGACATCGGCATCGCCGGCACCACCCGGCGGCTGGCCGAGCGCCTGGATGCGTTCGCGATCACCCAGACCTATTCGCGCCTGGTGATCGACTGCAACCGCCCGCACGCCGCGCCCAGCTCGATCCCCGAGCACAGCGACGGCACCGCGGTGCCGGGCAACTACGGGCTGTCGCCGCAGGCGCGCCAACAGCGCATCGACGAGATCTTCGCGCCCTACCATGCCCGCCTGGCCGCGGAGCTGGACGCGCGCCACGCGCTCGGCCGACCCACCCTGCTGATCGCCATGCACAGCTTCACCCCGGTGATGGCCGGGGTGGTGCGCCCGTGGCACGCCGGCGTGCTCTACCACCGCGACCCGCGCCTGGCGCTGGCGCTGCGCGATGCCCTGCGCGAGGACCCCGCGCTGGTGGTGGGCGACAACGAACCCTATGCGGTCAGCGACGCCACCGACTACGCGATCCCGGTGTACGGCGAGGGCCGCGGGCTGGCGCACGTGGAGCTGGAGATCCGCCAGGACCTGATCGCCGACGGCGCCGGCCAGGCGGCCTGGGCCGAGCGCCTGGCCCGGCTGCTGATCCGGCTGCAACCGGCCTTCACGTCGGCCTGAACGCCGGTGGGCGCACTCTCGGGGGACCGCGGGGCCACGTCGGTCCCGCCTCCCGCCACGGAACCCCCCATGCTCATCCGTCTGGGCTACGAGATCCGCTACCGCTTCCTGCAGCCGACGCCGATCCTGGCCACGCTGGACCTGCACGACAGCCGCCGCACCGACGTGGTCATCGGCCAGGCGCTGCGGACCACGCCCGAGCTGCCGCTGCGGCAGTACCGCGACGGCTTCGGCAACACCTGCACGCGGCTGCTGGCGCCGGCCGGGCCGCTGACCTTCCACTTCGACGCGGTGGTCCGCGACAGCGGCCTGCCCGACCAGTACCGCTACGACGCCGCGCAGGTGCCGGTGCAGGACCTGCCCGACGACACCCTGGTCTACCTGCTCGGCAGCCGCTACTGCGAGACCGACCTGCTCAGCGGCATGGCCTGGGACCTGTTCGGCAACGCGCCGACCGGCTGGGCACGGGTCCAGGCGATCTGCGACTACGTGCATGCGCAGATCGAGTTCGGCTACGAGCACGCACGGCCGACCAAGAGCGCGGCCGAGGCGCTGCAGGAAGGCCGCGGCGTGTGCCGCGACTTCGCGCATGCGGCGATCGCGCTGTGCCGCTGCATGAACATCCCGGCGCGCTACTGCACCGGCTACCTCGGCGACATCGGGGTGCCGGCCTCGGCGGCGCCGATGGATTTCTCCGGCTGGTTCGAGGCGTTCCTGGACGGCACCTGGTACACCTTCGACGCGCGCCACAACCTGCCGCGCATCGGCCGGGTGCTGATGGCCCGCGGCCGCGACGCGGCCGATGTCGCGCTCAGCAACACCTTCGGTTACAACACCCTGGAATCGTTCGTGGTGTGGACCGAGGAGTGCGCGACCGCCACGCTGGACCCCCGGCCCGCCGCGCCGGCAGCGGCAGGCCAGCGGTTCGCCGCCCCGCAGCGCGAAGACCTGCCGCTGTAGCCGCTGCGGCGATACCGCCCCGCGGCACGCGCGGGACGGCCGTGCCGGCCCCGTGCGCGCGCGTCCCGGCGCCGGCCTCGATCACCCGGCTGGAACGGGCGGCCCGCCCCGACCGCACGCATCCCGAGCGGCCCGTGTACCGCGTCGCCATGGCCGCCGATGTCAGCCCGCGGCAAGGCCGCGCCACCGGGGTGGCCTAGCATCCCGGCGCATCGCCCTGCCGGAATTCCGCCGTGTCCGTTCGCCGCTCGTCCCTGCCCCTCCTGCTGCTGGTGCTCGCGGCCGCTCCGCTGATGGCGCAGCCGGTCGCCACCGACCCACCCGCGACCTGGCAGGCCGATGCGCACGCCAACCGCAAGGCTGAAAAGGCGGCCGAGAAGGCCGCCCGGCGTGCGGCCCCGCGCCTGGCCCGCGGGGCCGGCCGTCCCGCGGGCGGCGGTCCCGGCGGCGACGCCATGGGCCCGCCGGACGGCGGCGGCCCGGGCGCGGGCGGCTCCCCGCCGGATGGCGGCGCCGGCGGCCCGGGCGGCGGAGGCGGTCCCGGCGGCGGCCACGGCGGGCCGGGCGAACGTGCCGGCGGAGGAACGATGGTGCTGGTGCGCCCGGAGATGGAATTCGCCGCGCCGCTGACCGACACCCTGCTGCTGTATCGCAGCCGCGAGTCGGTGGTGTTCGGCCGTCGCGACAGCGGCGCGGTGGTGATGCTGCCGCTGTCCGGCGCGGCGGTGCAGATCGCCCCCGGGGTGCAGGCCGCGCTGCACGACGGCGCCGACGGCATGTCGGTGCAGATCGACACCAGCAACGGCATCCACGTGACCTACCGCTACGTGCGCGATCCGCAGGACCCGGACACGCTGCGGGTGCGGGTCCGGGCCGAGCCGCCGGGCGCCGCGCACGCCGGCGCCGCCTTCGAGGTCGAGCGCGTCTACCACCGCGGCGCCGACGCCGCGCACGCCCGCTAGCGCCGACCCGGGAACCGACCTCCGGGCCCGCGGCCGTCGTCCCGCCGGGGCCGTCCCGCCAGGGCCTGGCCGGCGGGGCGGGCCGCGCCTGCCGGCAGGCCGACCTCGCGCCGCCGCCCGCCGGCCTGCGGGCCATCCGACCCATGGCGGGCGCCGCCCGCCGCTACCGGCAGGCTCAGGCGAACGCGTCGGTGGCGCGGACCAGCGCGTCGGTGGTCTCGCGCTCGAACGCCGAATGGCCCGCGGCCGGGCAGATCTCCAGCGTCGCCTTGGGCCAGGCCTTGTGCAGGTCCCAGGCGCTCTGCAGCGGGCACACCACGTCGTAGCGGCCCTGCACGATCACGCCGGGAACATCGGCGATGCGGTGCGCGTCGCGCAGCAGCTGGCCTTCGACCTCGAAGAAGCCGCGGTTGACGAAGTAGTGGTTCTCGATGCGTGCGAACGCCAGCGCGAACTGCGCGTCCTCGTGCCCGCTGACGAAGTCCTGGTCCACGTGCAGGAAGCTGGTGGCCCCTTCCCACACGCTCCAGGCCCGCGCCGCGGCCAGGCGCGTGGCCTCGTCGTCGCTGGTGAGGCGGCGGTGGAACGCGGCGATCAGGTCGCCCCGCTCCTCCGGCGGAATCGCGTTCACGTAGTGCTCCCACGCGTCCGGGAACAGCCGGCTGGCGCCCTCCTGGTAGAACCACTCCAGCTCCCAGCGCCGCAGCAGGAAGATGCCGCGCAGCACCAGTTCGGTGACCTTGCCCGGATGGGTCTGGGCATAGGCCAGCGACAGGGTCGAACCCCAGCTGCCGCCGAACACCTGCCAGCGCGCGATGCGCAGGTGTTCGCGCAGCCGCTCGATATCGGCGACCAGGTCCCAGGTGGTGTTGTCGACCAGGTCCGCGTGCGGGGTGGACCGGCCCGAGCCGCGCTGGTCGAACAGCACGATGCGGTACCTGGCCGGATCGTGGAAGCGGCGCATCTTGGCACTGATGCCGCCGCCGGGCCCGCCATGCAGCAGGACCACCGGCTTGCCCTCCGGATTGCCGCACTCCTCGAAATACAGGGTATGGCGGTCGTCGACCTTGAGCGTTCCGGTGTTGAACGGTTCGATCGGCGGGTAGAGCGTGCGCATGCGGCGATCCTTCTCGGGTAGGGATCGCATTGTAGCCAGCCGCTGCGCGGCCACGCCGGAGCCGGCCGCCTGACGACAGGTCCGGCGCAGGGCTGGATTTTCCGGCTGCCCGGACCCGGCTATCTGGGGGCTTGGGGGTCTGAGGGTCTGAGGGCCTGAGGGTCTGGGGGTCTGGGGGTCTGGGGGTCTGGGGGTCTGGGGGTCTGGGGGTCTGGGGGTCTGGGGGTCTGAGGGTCTGAGGGTCTGAGGGCCTGAGGGCCTGAGGGCCTGAGGGGTCTGGATGACTGTCTGGCTGTTGGGCTATTAGGCTGCAGGAAGCCTCAGCTACCAGCCTCCGCAGCCTTTGAAGTGACTGGCCGAGGCGTCAGCATGGCCGGTGGGATAGGCGGAGAGCCACACTCCGGATGTGCCGCGGCGGCGAGTCGGACAGGATGTCCGCCCGAGCCGAGGAGCCTGTCCCGGCCACGCTGGCGCCCCCTGCCGGAGCCGGTGACCCTGTCGATGTGCCAAGCATTTCCATTGCGAAGAAGGTGTGCGATGGGCGCCTCGTTTGTCGGCGTGGGAGCGGTCCGCGGGTGCCGGGGCAGGACACGCCGTGAACCCGTCCCTGGGGGCTCTTCCACGACATCCATGTCGTGGAAGGTCCTGCCCCGGCACCCACGGACCCCTCTGCATAGATGGCCGGTTTGGCGGAACGGAAGGCATCGATTCCAAACGCCCGTGTTTCTACAATCTCTGATGGCGAACAGCTAAACCGCCAAGAGGCAAGAGCGAGGCGCTATCAGCTATCAGCTATCAACTGACGGCTGACGGCTGACGGCTGACGGTCGAAAGCAGAAGCCATAAGCCAGCCAACTACCAACTTTCTTCAGCCAAGGGCTGATGACCTGGACCTTGCGAGGCAGTCCGGCTGTACGACGGCAAGATCGCATTGCTGCATGAAGCATCCGCCATCCGCCTCCGCAGCCATTGCAGCGACTGGCCGAGGCGACAGCGTGGCCGGGGATAGGCGGAGAGCGGCACAGGGATGTGCCGCGGCGGCGAGTCGGACAGGATGTCCGCCCGAGCCGAGGAGCCTGTCCCCGGTCACGCTGGCGCCCCCGCCGAAGCAAGTGATCATGCCGATGCGCACAGCCTTCCGTTGCGTCGAGGATCTGCGATTAGCGCCTCGTTTGCCTGCACGGGAGCGGCCCGCGGATGCCGGGCCAGGACACGCCGTGAACCCATCCATGAGGGCTCTTCCACGACATTCCTGTCGTGGAAGGTCCTGCCCAGCACCCGCGGGCTCCTCTGCACAGAGGGCTGCCGTAGCGGAACCGGGAGCTTTGTTTCCGCCCGCCTGCGTGCTTACATGGCTCTGCCTGGCGGCTTATCCACTGCTGCGCCATTGCACTGCCTGTCGATCCACCCCTGCCTAGAGCCACCGCCCCAGCGTGACCCGGTCGCGCTGCTCCAGGTCCGGGTGGGTGGCGACCTCGGCGAAGCCGCAGCCACGCAGGTGCGCGGCCACCGCCGCGCCCTGGTCCCAGCCGTGCTCGAACAGCAGCCAGCCGCCGGGACGCAGGTGCGCGGGGGCGCCGGAGGCGATCTCGCGGATGGCGTCCAGCCCGTCCGGGCCGGACGCCAGCGCCGCGGGGGGCTCGTGGCGCAGGTCGCCCCGTTGCAGGTGCGGATCGCCCTCGGCGATGTAGGGCGGGTTGCTGGCGATCAGGTCGAAGCGCTCGCCGGCCAGCGGCTGCAGCCAGCTGCCCTGGCGGAACTGCACCCGGTCCAGCGCGTGCGCGACCGCGTTGGCGCGGGCCACTGCCAGGGCCTCGGCGCTGAGGTCGGTGGCCACGACCTCGGCCTGCGGGCGTTCGGAGGCCAGCGCCAGCGCGATCGCGCCGCTGCCGGTGCCGAGATCGGCCACGCGGCGCCCGGCGGCCCCGTCCAGCCGCGCCAGCGCCAGCTCGACCAGCGTCTCCGTCTCCGGGCGGGGGATCAGCGTGGCCGGCGACACCGCCAGCTCCAGCGTCCAGAACCCGCGGCGGCCAGTGAGATAGGCCACCGGCTCGCCGGCGCCCCGGCGCGCCAGCAGCGCCTGGAAGCGCGCCGCAACGGCCGCGTCCACCGGATCGCGCCCATGCGCGAACAGCCACGCGCGGTCGCGGCCGAGCGCGTGCAGCAGCAGGGCCTCGGCATCGGCACGATCCACCCGCTCGAGTGCGGCCCGCAGCAACAGGTCGGGGGATGATGCACTCATGGCGGGTCACTCTTGCGAAAGACGGGCCGGCCATTATCCCCGGGAGCGGGACGCGGCAGCGCAGCAAAGAGCGCGACTGCGAATTCGATAGCCATAGACTATCTATTCAATTCCATCAATTGATTTGAGAAATCTATCGCTGCGACCTAAGATGTCCCTCGTTCCATCCCCCGACCCCCTTTGCCAACCAGAGGAAACTCCATGTCCGTCATCAATACCGAAATCCTGCCGTTCGAAGCCGATGCCTACCAGAATGGCGAGTTCGTCAAGGTCTCCGACGCCACCCTGAAGGGCAAGTGGTCCGTGGTCGTGTTCTACCCGGCCGACTTCACCTTCGTCTGCCCGACCGAGCTGGAGGACCTGGCCGACACCTACGCCGAGTTCCAGAAGCTGGGCGTGGAGATCTACTCGGTGTCCACCGATACCCATTTCTCGCACAAGGCGTGGCACGACAGCTCGCCGGCGATCGGCAAGATCAAGTACGCCATGATCGGCGACCCGACCCACCAGATCTCGAAGAACTTCGAGGTGCTGCGTCCGGCCGGCCTGGCCGACCGCGGAACCTTCATCATCGACCCGGCCGGCGTCATCCAGTCGGTCGAGATCACCGCCGAGGGCATCGGCCGCGAGGCCGGCGACACGCTGCGCAAGGTCAAGGCCGCCCTGTACGTCGCCGCCCACCCGGGCGAGGTCTGCCCGGCCAAGTGGAAGGAAGGCGAGAAGACCCTCGCGCCGTCGCTGGACCTGGTCGGCAAGATCTAAGCCGCCCGTCATCCCCGGCCCTGCCCGCGCAGGGCCGGGGGTGAACCGGAGCCGGTGCCGGCCCGCCCGCCAGCCACCGCCCGCCCGCGGCGCCACAGGCGCCGGCTGCGGTTCACCCCTCCCCTCCGCGCCCTGCCCCCGGCAGCGGCGCCACGCCCCGCTCGTGGGTCCCTCACCCGAGCAGCGCACAGCCCCGTGCGAACCCTCCCCTTGCCCCCCAGGAGTTCCCCCATGTTGGACGCCACTCTCCAGACCCAGCTCAAGGCCTACCTGGAAAAGGTCACCCGGCCGATCCAGATCGACGCCTCCGTCGACGACAGCGCCAAGTCGCACGAGATGCTGGAGCTGCTCAACGAGCTCGACGCGCTCTCGGACCGGATCACGCTGCAGGTCTGGCGCGACGATGCCGAGCGCAAGCCCTCGTTCGCGCTGAGCAGCCCCGGCCAGGACATCTCGCTGCGTTTCGCCGGCCTGCCGATGGGCCACGAGTTCACCTCGCTGGTGCTGGCGCTGCTGCAGGTGGGCGGCCACCCGTCCAAGGCCACCGCCGAGCTGATCGAGCAGGTCAAGGGCCTGCAGGGCGAGTACCGCTTCGAGACCTACTTCTCGCTCTCGTGCCAGAACTGCCCGGACGTGGTGCAGGCGCTTAACCTGGCCGCGGTGCTGAACCCGAACATCAAGCACGTGGCCATCGACGGCGCGCTGTTCCAGGACGAGGTGGAATCGCGCCAGATCATGTCGGTGCCCACCGTCTATCTCAACGGCAAGGTGTTCGACCAGGGCCGCATGACCCTGGAGCAGATCGTCGCCCGCCTCGACACCACCGCGTCGGACCGCAACGCCAAGGCGATCGCGCAGAAGGCGCCGTTCGACGTGCTGGTGATCGGCGGCGGCCCGGCCGGCGCGGCCGCGGCGGTGTACGCCGCACGCAAGGGCATCCGGACCGGCGTGGCGGCCGAGCGCTTCGGCGGCCAGGTGCTGGACACCATGGCGATCGAGAACTTCATCTCGGTGCCGGAGACCGAAGGCCCGAAGATGGCCGCCGCGCTGGAACAGCACGTGCGCCAGTACGACGTGGACATCATGAACCTGCAGCGCGCCGAGCAGCTGCTGCCGGCCGGCGCCGACGGCCTGGTCGAGGTCAGGCTCGGCAACGGCGCCTCGCTGAAGAGCCGCACCGTGATCCTGTCCACCGGCGCGCGCTGGCGGCAGATGAACGTGCCCGGCGAGGACCAGTACCGCAACAAGGGCGTGGCCTACTGCCCGCACTGCGATGGCCCGCTGTTCAAGGGCAAGCGGGTGGCGGTGATCGGCGGCGGCAACTCCGGCGTGGAAGCGGCGATCGACCTGGCCGGCATCGTGGCGCACGTCACCCTGGTCGAGTTCGACGACAAGCTGCGCGCCGACGAGGTCCTGCAGCGCAAGCTGCGCAGCCTGCCGAACGTGCGCATCCTGACCAGCGCGCAGACCACCGAGGTGCTGGGCGACGGCCAGAAGGTCACCGGCCTGGTCTACAAGGACCGCGTCGGCGGCGACACACACCGGGTGGAGCTGGAGGGCGTGTTCGTGCAGATCGGCCTGCTGCCCAACACCGAATGGCTCAAGGGCACAGTGGCGCTTTCGCCGCGTGGCGAGATCGTGATCGACGACCGCGGCCAGACCAGCGTCCCGGGCGTGTTCGCCGCGGGCGACGCCACCACGGTGCCGTACAAGCAGATCGTCATCGCCATGGGCGAGGGTTCCAAGGCCGCGTTGAGCGCCTTCGACCACCTGATCCGCAGCACCGCGCCGACCTCCTCCGGCGCGGTCGCCGAGGCCGCCTGACCGCGGCGGCCGCGGTCCCCGGCTGGCGTCCTTCCCCCGGGAGGGGCGTAAGCTGTGGGCAGGCGGCCGCGCCCGCTGTCCCGATCATTGCCCCGAGGTCTGCGCCGCATGAACCTGCGTGATCTGAAGTACCTGGTAGCCCTGGCCGACCACAAGCACTTCGGTCGCGCGGCGGCGGCGTGCTTCGTCAGCCAGCCGACCCTGTCCACCCAGATCAAGAAACTGGAGGACGAGCTGGGCGTGCCGCTGGTCGAGCGTGCGCCGCGCAAGGTGATGCTGACCCCGGCCGGACGCGAGGCCGCTGCACGGGCGCGCGGCATCGTCGCCGAGGTCGACCAGATGAAGGAGGCTGCGCGGCGCAGCCAGGACCCGGAGGCCGGCACGGTGCGCCTGGGCATCTTCCCCACGCTCGGGCCCTACCTGCTGCCGCATGTGGTGCCACGCATCCGCACCCGCTTCCCGCAGCTGGAGCTGCTGCTGGTCGAGGAGAAGAGCGACCAGCTGCTGACCCAGCTGCGCGAGGGCCGGCTGGACGCGGCGGTGCTCGCGCTGCCGCTGCAGGACGAGCAGCTGCATGCGGAGTTCCTGTTCGAGGAGCCGTTCGTGCTGGCGGTGCCGGAAGGCCATGCGCTGGCCCAGCGCGGCGCGCTGACCCTGGACGACCTCTCCGAGCAGCGCCTGCTGCTGCTGCAGGACGGCCATTGCCTGCGCGAGCAGGCGCTGGACGTGTGCCACCTGTCCGGCGCGCTGGAGAAGGCCGAGTTCCAGGCCACCAGCCTGGAGACGCTGCGGCAGATGGTCGCCGCCAACGTCGGGGTGACGCTGCTGCCGCTGCTGGCGGTCAAGCCGCCGGTGGCGCGTTCGGAGAACATCACCCTGGTCGGCTTCCGCGCCGACAAGCAGCCCAGTCGCCGCATCGCCATGGTGTGGCGGCGCAGCTCGGCGATGGCCGGCTTCCTGGAGCACCTGGCCGCCCTGTTCAAGGCGCTGCCCGAGGGCCTGCTGGCCCTGGACCCGGGCGCGCCCCTGCCCAAGGCCGTCGCGGCATGAGCGGCACGGCCCAGGCCGCCACCACGCCGCGTTAGCGCCGGGCCTGGCACACTCGGGGGTTTGCCAAGCCAGGGAAGTCCCCATGTCCGCCATCGGAACCGTCGTCAGCCGCCACCGCAACAACGCCTTGCTCTCCCTGATGGTGATCGGCCTCGGCATCGCGCTGCTGGCCTGCGCCTTCCTGCTGTTCTACGTCCGCGACCGCGTCGATCCCGCGGCCGCCACCACCCTGCACCAGGCGATCGTGGCGCTGGCGATCGCCGGCCCGCTGGCGATCGTGCTCGGGGTGTTCCTGCGCCGCGGCGGCTGGGAGCTGGGCGAGTACGGCATCCGCCGGCTGCCCGACTCGGCCGAGGGCACCTTCCTCTTCGGCGACCTGGCCGAGACCGCGCAGTTCTACCGCGCCGGCCTGTCGGTGCACCTGGGCTGGCGCCGCCGCAACCAGGAAAAGTGGTACGGCGCCAACGGCAACGTCAGCGGCTACTACAAGCTGCTGGACCGCTTCATGCACGGCTACATCGCCGCGCGCCTGCCGGCGGTGCTGGACAAGCTCAACGCGGGCGGCAGCGAGACCTTCCGCGTGGCCGGCCTGGGCGGCGCGCTGCAGCGCCAGTTCAAGGTGTCGCTCAACAGCTTCGCCAAGGTCCCGACCGAGGCGCTGACGGTCAGCCGCCACCGCATCAGCTACGAGGGCAACGAGATCAACGTCGCCGACATCGTCGCCATCGACCGTTCGGCCTGGACCTCGCGGCTGAGCTTCCAGCTGCGCAGCGGCAGCAAGGTCAGCGTCAACTACACGCTGATCTTCGATGGCCCGCTGCTGATCGCGCTGCTCGACCAGCTGGTGCCCGCCCCGGCCGGCGCGCCCTGACCGGCCGCTGTGCCGCCCCGCCTCCGGCGCTCGCGCCGGGGCGCGATATTTCCGACAATGGTCAAGGGGGCGGCATCGGTGCCGCCCTTTCGCTTGTTCCCTTCCAGGAGTCTTCCATGCCATCCCGCCAGAGCGGCCTGCCGCCCTCCCTCATCGTGTCCACGCGTGATCTCGCCCGTCTCGAGGCGATGCTCGGATCCCCCGCGCTGAGCCGGCATCCGGCCGCGGTCGCACTGTCCGCCGAACTCGGCCGTGCCCAGATCCTGCCGCCGGAGCAGATTCCGGATACCGTCGTCACCATGCACTCGCGCGTGGAATGCGAAGACGCCGCACAGGGCGAGACCCACACCCTGACCCTGGTCTACCCGCACGAGGCCGATGTCGAGCGCGGACGCGTCTCGGTACTGGCGCCGGTGGGCAGTGCCCTGCTGGGCCTGTCGGTGGGCCAGTCGATCGACTGGCAGGCCCCGGCCGGCCGCGCCCTGCGCCTGCGCGTGAACGCGGTGCACTACCAGCCCGAGGCGGCCGGCGACCTGTTCCGCTGAGGCCGCGGCGGCGGCGACGCCCCGCCCACCCGTCGCGTCGACACGGATCGGCATACACTTTCGGGCCCGTCCCCGCAGCCCCGCGCACCCCCTGCGCGAGCTCCGGCAGGGACGACGCGCCGATCCGACGCGCCGGTATCTTCCGTTCCTGCTTACGCCGAGAGAATCCGAATGACTGCATCGCATCCTTCCAAACTCGCCCAGCTGCGTGATCTGTCCGTGGTGGTCGCCGACACCGGCGACTACGACGCGATCAAGCGGCTCAAGCCGGTGGACTGCACCACCAACCCGACCCTGGTGAAGAAGGCGCTGGACCTGCCGGTCTACGCCGGCCTCATCGAGCAGGAACTCGCCTGGGGCCGCGAGCAGGCGGACAGCGCCTCCGATGCCGTGGTCAACGAGGTGGCCGACCGCCTGACCATCGGCGTGGGCACCAAGCTCGCCGGGCTGGTGCCCGGGCGCGTGTCCACCGAGGTCGATGCCGACCTGGCGCACGACACCGCCGCCACGATTGCCAAGGCGCACAAGTTCATCGCCATGTACGCCGAGCGCGGCGTGGCCAAGGACAAGGTCCTGATCAAGGTCGCCGCGACCTGGGAAGGCATCGAGGCCGCGCGCCAGCTGCAGAAGGACGGCATCGACTGCAACCTGACGCTGATCTTCAACCGCACCCAGGCGCTGGCCTGCGCCGAGGCCGGGGTGTTCCTGATCTCGCCGTTCGTCGGGCGCATCCTCGACTGGTACGTCGCCGCCGGACAGAAGCCGGCCAACATCGACGAGGATCCGGGCGTGCAGTTCGTGCGCGGCGTGTATGCCGAGTTCAAGCGGCGCGGCTCGCAGACGGTGGTGATGGGCGCCTCGTTCCGCTCCACCGAGCAGATCGAGGCGCTGGCCGGCTGCGACCGCCTGACGATCTCGCCCGAGCTGCTGGAGAAGCTGGATGCCGACCACGGCGAGCTGCCGCGCAAGCTGTCGCCCGGCCCGGCCGAGGCCGGCGAGATCGCCGCGATCGACGGTGCGCGCTTCGCCGCCGACCTGGCGCAGGACCCGATGGCCACCGAGAAGCTGGCCGGCGGCATCGACACCTTCGCCAAGGACCTGGACGCCCTGCGCGAGACGCTCCGCGGCAAGCTGAAGGGCTGAGGCGGCCTCGCCACGCACGACGATCGGGAGCGGCCGCCGGGCCGCTCCCTTTTTTTTTGCCTGCGTATGCGCGGCCTCGACTTCGTGCTGGCTAAGCTCCGCGCTCCTGGGACGAGGCACGGCAATGAGCACAATCGCGGTGGTGATGGTCGACGGCGTGGCGGACTGGGAGATCGGCGCGGTGCTGCCGGCCGCGCGCGAATGGTTCGGCGACCACGTCGCCATCGCCAGCATCGACGGCCAGCCTGTGACCTCGATCGGCGGGCTGCGCATCCTGCCCGAGCTGGCGCTGTCGGACCTGGCCCCGCGCGAGGCCGACCTGTGGATCCTGCCCGGCAGCGAGCGCTGGCAGGCCGGCGAGATCCCCGGGCTCAGCGGCGTGCTGCGCGAGCGCGTGGACGCGCAGCGCCCGGTCGCGGCGATCTGCGGGGCCACGCTGGCGCTGGCCTACGCCGGCCTGCTGGACAGCCGCCCGCACACCAGCAACTCGCTGGAGCTGCTGCAGCGGCATGCGGCGCCGTATGCCGGGGCCCTGTACTACCGCGACGAGAAGGTGGTCAGCGCCAGCCAGGTGGTGACCGCACCGGGCACCAGCCCGGTGGGCTTCGCCTGCGCCTGCATGGCGCTGCTGCACCCCGAACGCCTGGACGACGTGGCGCAGCTGCGCGCCACGTTCGCCGGCGAGTTCGGCTGAGGCCGGCCGGCCTCAGGCCTCCAGCCCGACCGGGCAGCTCACCCCGGTGCCGCCCAGCCCGCAGTAGCCGTTGGGGTGCTTGGCCAGGTACTGCTGGTGGGCATCCTCGGCATAGTAGAAGGCGGGCGCCGGGTACCTGATCTCGGTGGTGATGTCGCCGTAGCCGGCCTCGCGCAGCCGCTGCTGGTAGGCGTCGCGGCTGGCGACGGCGGCGTCGTACTGGGCCTGGGTGCTGCAGTAGATCGCCGAGCGGTACTGGGTGCCGGTATCGTTGCCCTGGCGCATGCCCTGGGTCGGGTCGTGGCTCTCCCAGAACGTCTGCAGCAGCTGTTCGAAGGCGACCGTCCGGGGGTCGTAGACCACCCGCACCGCCTCGGTGTGGCCGGTCAGGCCGGAACAGACCTCCTCGTAGGTGGCGTGGGGCGTCTGCCCGCCGGCATAGCCGACGGCGGTGGTGAACACGCCCGGCAACGTCCAGAACTTGCGTTCGGCGCCCCAGAAGCAGCCCAGGCCGAACTGCACCTCGTCCAGGCCCGCGGCGGTGTCACGCAGCGGTTGGCCGTTGACGTAGTGGCGGTCGTGCAGCGGCAACGGCTGCTCGCGGCCCGGCAGGCTCTCGCCCGGGCGCGGCAGACGCTGTTTGAAGGCTCCGATTCCCAACATGGCCAAGCTCCCGGATCTGTGAGGGATCCCCGCTGGATGGCGCCGGCGCGGCGCGCTTTCAAGCCGGGCGGGCCGGTGCGGGCCCTGCGGTTCAGCCGGCCGGGCCCAGGCCCGGGCGGTCGTCGGCTACAGCGCGCGCGTGACCTCGCCGCCCAGGCCGATCGCGCGCAGCACCTCCTGTGCCCGGTGCAGGTCCGCGTCGCCCACGCAGACCTGGACCACCCCGAACAGCGGCAGCTCGCCCATGCCGCCGAGCAGCGATTCGCCGAACACGAACGCGGTGATGCCGGCATCCTCCAGCGCATGCCGGGCCAGGTGGGCGTCGATCAGGTGGCTGGCACGGTAGGCGATCTGCATGGGCCGGGACGTCGGAGCACGGCGGCCAGAATACGGCGGGCGGCGCGGCACGATAAACTGCGCGCTTCCCTGCATTCAGCTCCGGCATGTCCACGACCCCCAACGCCACCGACGCCGCCGTTCCGGCCGAGAAGAAAGACTTCATCCGCCAGATCGTCCGCGAGGACCTGGCCAGCGGCAAGCACGCGGCCGTGCGCACGCGCTTCCCGCCCGAGCCCAACGGCTACCTGCACATCGGCCACGCCAAGGCGATCTGCCTGGACTTCGGCATCGCCGCCGAGTTCGGCGGGCGCTGCAACCTGCGCCTGGACGACACCAACCCGGCCAAGGAAGACCCCGAGTTCGTGCGCGCGATCCTGGACGACGTGCGCTGGCTGGGCTTCGACTGGGCGCAGCTGCGGCATGCCTCGGACTACTTCGAGGTGTACTACCTGGCCGCCGAGAAGCTGATCGCCGACGGCCACGCCTTCGTCTGCGACCTGTCGGCCGAGCAGGTGCGCGAGTACCGCGGCACCCTGACCGAGCCGGGGCGCGACTCGCCGTTCCGCGAGCGCAGCGTCGCCGAGAACCTGGACCTGTTCCGGCGCATGCGCGCCGGCGAGTTCCCGGACGGGGCGCGCACCCTGCGCGCGAAGATCGACATGGCCAGCGGCAACATCAACCTGCGCGACCCGGCGCTGTACCGGATCAAGCACGTCGAGCACCAGAACACCGGCACCGCGTGGCCGATCTACCCGATGTACGACTTCGCCCACTCGCTGGGCGACGCCATCGAGGGCATCACCCATTCGCTGTGCACGCTGGAGTTCGAGGACCACCGCCCGCTCTACGACTGGTGCGTGGACCACGTGGACCTGGCCGGGCACCCGCAGCTGCTGCAGCCGCTGCTGGACCGGGGCCTGCCGCGCGAGGCCGCCAAGCCGCGCCAGATCGAGTTCTCGCGCCTCAACATCAACTACACGGTGATGAGCAAGCGCAAGCTCACCCAGCTGGTGGCCGAGCGCCTGGTCGACGGCTGGGACGATCCGCGCATGTACACCCTGCAGGGCCTGCGCCGGCGCGGCTACACCCCCGCCGCGCTGCGCCTGCTGGTGGACCGGGTGGGCATCAGCAAGCAGAACTCGGTGATCGACTTCTCGGTGCTGGAAGGCTGCCTGCGCGACGACCTGGATGCCTCCGCGCCGCGGCGCATGGCGGTGGTCGATCCGCTGAAGCTGGTGCTGACCAACCTGCCCGACGGCCACAGCGAGAGCCTGACCTTCGCCAACCATCCCAAGGACGAGGCCTTCGGCCAGCGCGAGGTGCCGTTCTCGCGCGAGCTGTGGATCGAGCGCGAGGACTTCGCCGAGGTCCCGCCCAAGGGCTGGAAGCGGCTGGTGCCGGGCGGCGAAGTGCGCCTGCGCGGCGCCGGCATCGCCCGCGTCGACGAGGTGGTCAAGGACGTCGACGGGCAGATCGTGGAGCTGCGCGGCTGGCTGGATCCGGAGTCGCGGCCCGGCATGGAGGGCGCCAACCGCAAGGTCAAGGGCACCATCCACTGGGTCAGCGCCGCGCACGCGGTGGCGGCCGAGATCCGCCTGTACGACCGCCTGTTCTCGGTGGAGAAGCCGGACGACGAGTCCGACGGCAAGACCTACCGCGACCACCTCAACCCGGATTCCCGGCGCAGCGTGCGCGGCTACGTCGAGCCCGCCGCGGCCCGGGCCGCCCCGGAGCAGGCGTTCCAGTTCGAGCGCAGCGGCTATTTCGTGGCCGATCGCCGCGACCACAGCGCCGCCGCGCCGGTGTTCAACCGCAGCGTGACCCTGCGCGACACCTGGGCGCGCTGACGCGCGCATGCCGGCCCCTGCGATCCGGACGCCGGGCCACGTGCCAGCACCGGGATGCGGCGCCGCCCCGGGCGCGCGGCACGCCGCCCCCGCGATGACGCCGGCCGCTCCCGGTCGGCCCGGCGCGGGCGCGGGCGACCGCAGGGGATCGGTCCGCGCGGGCGTCGCGGCCGACGGCCGCACGGCATGAACCGCGAGCGCTGGCTGGGCGGCATCGGGGCCGGCGTGGCCGCGGGCGCGCTGTGGGGCCTGGTGTTCCTGGCGCCGCAGCTGCTGGCCGCGTTCTCGCCACTGCAGCTGTCGGTGTCGCGCTACCTGGCCTAT
Source organism: Lysobacteraceae bacterium USHLN149 (assembly GCA_037145635.1). Classification (GTDB taxonomy): domain Bacteria; phylum Pseudomonadota; class Gammaproteobacteria; order Xanthomonadales; family Xanthomonadaceae; genus JAATFS01. The sequence continues at coordinate 425,564 of JBBCXB010000005.1, read as the reverse complement.
GGCCTGGTCGCGGCACTGGTGCTCGCCCCGCGCTGGCGGCAGGCGACGCGGCCGCTCGGCGCCGCCGAGTGGTGGGCGCTGCTGCGCCTGAGCCTGCTCGGCAACCTGGTCTACTACGTGCTGCTGGGCACCGCCGTGCAATGGGCCGGCGGCGCGGCGACCGCGCTGATCATCGGCCTGCTGCCGGTGGTGGTGACCGTGGCCGGCTCGCGCGCGGCCGGCGCGGTGCGCCTGCGCCGGCTGGCCGCGCCGTGCGGGCTGTGCCTGCTCGGGGTCGCGCTGGTGGCGGCCGAGACCCTCGGCAGCGCGCGCACCCCGACCACCGGGCTGGGCACGCGCGTGGCCGGGCTGGCCTGCGCCACCGGCGCGCTGGCGTCGTGGGCGGCGTATTCGATCCACAACGCGCACTGGCTGTCGCGGCGCCCGGACATCTCCGGGCGCGACTGGTCGCTGCTGACCGGCGTGGTCACCGGCGCGCTGGCACTGGGGCTGGCCTGGCCCGCCTTCGCCGCGGCGGGCGCGGCGCATCCGGCCGCGGACTGGGTGCGCTTCTGGGGCATCGCCACGGTGCTGGCGGTGTTCGCCTCGGTGATCGGCAACGCCTGCTGGAACCATGCCAGCCGGCGCCTGCCGCTGACCCTGGTGGGCCAGATGATCGTGTTCGAGACCGTGTTCGCGCTGCTGTACGGCTTCCTGTGGGAAGGCCGCTGGCCGGGCCTGCGCGAGGCGGCGGCCATCGTGTGCCTGCTGGCGGGCGTGCTGGGGTGCGCCTCCGCGCACGTGGAGCGACGGCCGCGGCCGCCCGAAGGCCGCTAAGATCGGGCCCATCCCGCCACGGAGACCGCGATGAACCGCCTGTTCCTGCCCGTGTTGCTGCTGCTGGCCGCCTGCGCCGGCCCGATCCCGCCCTCCCGCGCCGACCCGCCCGCCCAGGCGGCGCCGGCCGCCGGCCTGCCGGTGCAGGTACAGACCCACTGCCGCAGCGACGCCGACTGCACCGTCAAGAACGTCGGCAACTGCTGCGGCGCCTTCCCGGCCTGTGTCAACGTCGCCAGCCCGACCGACCCGCAGGGCGTGCAGGCGCAGTGCCGGGCCAGCGGCCGCATGAGCATCTGCGGCGCCCCGGAGATCAGCGGCTGCCAGTGCGTTTCCGGGCAATGCACCGCAAAGTCCGCGCAGGCCGATACACTGCGCCGCCCCATGGAAACCCCGGAACCGGTCCACTGATGCTCTACGCGCAAGTTCACCTCACCCTGCCCGCCTGGGTCCACGACCAGGTCGACACCACGCGGGCCTATCCCGGCGACGAGTCCAAGGTGGCGCTGGCGGTCGCGCTGTCGCGCATGAACGTGGACGCGCGCAGCGGTGGCCCGTTCGGCGCGGCGGTGTTCGGCCCGGACGACCGCATCGTCGCGGTCGGGGTCAACCGCGTGGTGCCCAGCACCACCTCGCTGGCGCATGCCGAGAACATGGCCTACATGCTCGCGCAGCAGCGCCTGCAGACCCCGCGGCTGAACGACGTGCTGTCGCCGGTGACGCTGGCCACCTCGGGGCAGCCATGCTGCCAGTGCTACGGCGCCACCATCTGGGCCGGCATCGACCGCCTGCTGATCGGCGCCCGCGCCGAGGACGTGATGGAGCTGACCGAGTTCGACGAGGGCCCGCTGCCGGCGGACTGGATCGGCGAACTGACCCGGCGCGGCATCGAGGTGGTGCGCGACCTGTGCCGCGACGACGCACGCGCGGTGCTGCGCCACTACGGGGAGAGCGGTGGAGACCGTTACTGACCCGGGCACGGCGGGCCGGCCCGCCGCCCGTCCGCGGCGTGCGCGCCCGACCGCCCCGCGCACGCCGCCGGCCGCCGCGCCGCGGTGGCGGGGACGCCGATGAGCGGCGTGCTGTGCTACTGCCGCCAGGGCTTCGAACCCGAGCTGGCGGCCGAGCTGAGCGCACGCGCGGCGCATGCCGGCATCGCCGGCTACGCGCGCGCCCAGCGCAACGACGGCTACGTGGTGTTTCTGTGCGAGGACGCCGCGGCCCTGAGCGGCCACCTGCGCTGGCGCGAGCTGATCTTCGCCCGGCAGAAGCTGCAGCTGCTCGCCGAGCTGCGCGGGATCGACCCCGGCGACCGCATCACCCCGATCCTGGCGGCGCTGGCCGGCCAGGCACGCTTCGGCGACCTGTGGGTGGAGCATCCGGACTCGGACGCCGGCAAGCCGCTGGCCGGGCTGGCGCGCAGCTTCGGCAACGCGCTGCGCCCGGCGCTGCGCAAGGCCGGCCTGCTCACCGACAAGCCGCAGCCGCGGCTGCCGCGGCTGCACGTGTGCTTCCTCGACGGCGACCATGCCCTGCTCGCGGTGGCCGATCCGCGCGACAGTGCCCCGTGGCCCCTGGGCATCCCGCGCCTGAAGCTGCTGCCGGAAGCGCCGTCGCGCTCGGCGCTGAAGCTGGACGAGGCGCTGCTGACCCTGCTCACCCCGGAGGAGCGCGAGGCACGGGTCAGGCCCGGCATGCGCGCCGCCGACCTGGGCGCCGCGCCCGGCGGCTGGACCTGGGTGCTGACCCGCCAGCACCTGCACGTCACCAGCGTCGACAACGGCCCGCTGCGCCAGCACGTGCTCGACACCGGCCTGGTCGAGCACCTGCGCGCCGACGGCTTCCACTGGAAGCCGGCGCAGCCGCTGGACTGGATGGTCTGCGACATGGTCGAACAGCCGCGCCGCGTCGCCGAACGCATGGCCACCTGGTTCCGCGAGGGCTGGTGCCGGCACGCGATCTTCAACCTCAAGCTGCCGATGAAGAAGCGCTGGGAAGAGACCCGGCTGTGCCTGGAGCTGTTCGAGCAGCAGGCCGGTCGCTCGCTCAACGTGCACGCCAAGCAGCTGTATCACGACCGTGAGGAGATCACGGTCCTGGCAGGGATCGGGGAGTAGCCAGTCTGGATCGGGAACGCGGCGGGCCGCAGCGGTGGGTGGGCTGGCGCCCCGCTTTCCCGGGCAGGGGCGCCGCGGTCGCCGGCCGATCGCCGTGGTGGGCCCGGGTCACAGCGTCACCCGCGCGCCCTGGGTGCGGGCCGAACGGAAGATCGCGTCGACCACGCGCAGGTCGCGCAGGCCCTCCTCGCCCGGCACGCGCAGGGGGGTGCCGTTGAGGATCGCCAGGGCGTCCTCGTCCATCTGCAGCGCCTGCTGGTGCGGCACCGCCGCGTCGAACACGCGTCCGTCGCTGGCGCGGCCGCGGACGCCGCGGTAGCTCTGGAACGGCGACAGCTCGTACCAGCCGCGCTCGCACTCGGCGCGCAGCCGGTTCATGTTGCGGCCGAAGCTCGTCGCGCAGCGGGCACGCACCCCGCCCGGGAATTCCAGGGTGAACTCGGTGTGCTCGTCGACCTCGTCGAACAGCTGCGGACGGTCGGTGTGCTGGCGCGCGCTCACCGCGACCGGCTCGGCGCCCACGGTGTAGCGCGCCGCGTTGAGCGAGTACACGCCCATGTCGTACATCGCGCCGCCCCCGTAGCGGGCGCGCAGCCGCCACGGCCGGTCGGCGGGGTCGGTGTCGCCGTAGCCGGCGTAGCCGGCCTGCGCGCTCACGCTGCGCAGGGCGCCGAACGGACGCTGCTGCGCCAGGCCGATCACCTGCCGGGTGTTGGGCTCGTGCTGCATGCGGTAGCCGATCGCCAGGGCGACCCGGTTGCGGCGACACGCCTCGACCATGGTCTGGCATTCGCGTGCGCTCAGCGCCATCGGCTTCTCGCACCACACGTGCTTGCCGGCCGCCGCCGCCCGTACCGTCAGCGGCATGTGCAGGTGCGGCGGCGTGACGATGTAGACCACGTCGATGTCGGGGTTGTCGGCGATGCGGTCGAAGTGTTCGTAGCTGTAGACGTTGCGGTCGGGGATGCGGTGCCGGGCCTGCCACAGCGGCACCTTCGACGGCGTGCCGGTGACGATGCCGGCCAGCCGGCAGTGCCGGGTCAGCGCCAGGCCGGGCGCGAGCTGGTCCGTGGCATAGCCGCCCAGGCCCACCAGCGCCACGTTGAGCGGCTTGCCGGCGGGCTTCTTCGGGATCGCCCAGGCGGGCGCGGCGAGCAGGGCCGCGCTGCCGCCGAGGGCGGCGAGCAGGCGGCGGCGGGTCGGGGATGCCAGGGACATGCAGACCTCCGGGGTGGACGCAGCGGTGCCGGTTCCGCACGTTACGGCAGCCGGCGCGCGCATGCCAGGGCCGGCGCGCCGGTTCTGGCACACTGCCGCGGTCCCGACCCGGAGCCGTCCGCATGTCCTCCCGCGCCCTCCCGCTCGCCCTGGCCGCCCTGCTGGCGGCCCCCGCCGCGCCGGCGGCGCCGCCGGCCGCCGCCCCGTTCGTCGCCCGCGACCTGATCGGCGACGGTGCCTTCACCTCCAACATCGAAGGTCCCGCCGCCGGGCCGGACGGCGCGCTGTACGTGGTCAACTTCGGCCGCGACGGCACCATCGGGCGGGTGCTGCAGGACGCCGACGGCCAGGCCCGGGCCGAGCTGTTCGTCACCCTGCCGGCGGGCAGCCGCGGCAACGCCCTGCGCTTCGGCCGCGACGGCGCGATCTACGTGGCCGACACCCTCGGCCGCAAGTTGCTGCGGCTGGACCCGGCCACGCGCAGGGTGACCCCGTTCGCCGAGCTGCCGGAGAGCACCGGGCCCAACGACCTGGCGCTGGCGCCGGACGGCAGTTTCTACGTCAGCGACCCGGACTGGCGGGACAATGGCGGCCGGCTGTGGCGGGTGGACCCGCAGGGCCGGCCGACCCTGCTCGAACAGGGCATGACCACGCCCAACGGTGTGGAGGTCAGCCCCGACGGCCGCCACCTCTACGTCAACGAGAGCATGGCGCGCCGGATCTGGGTGTACGACCGCGTGGACGGCGGCCTGCGCAACAAGCGCCTGCTGATCGCGTTCCCGGACTTCGGCCTGGACGGCATGCGCTGCGACGCCGACGGCAACCTCTACGTGGCCCGCTACGACGCCGGCCAGATCGCGGTGGTGTCGCCGGCCGGCCGCGTGCTGCGCACGGTCGCGCTGAAGGGGCGCAAGGCCAGCAACGTCGCCTTCGGCGGTGCCGACGGGCGCCAGGTGTTCGTCACCCTGCAGGACCGCGGCGCGATCGAGACCTTCCGCGCCGACCGCCCCGGGCGTGAGAGCGGACGCTGAAACTGCGGACCCGGTCCCGCCGCGTCTCAGGCCACGCTACCCCCGCGTGGCATGCTGGCCCGGTCAAGCGGAGGAACCCCGGATGCAACCCATCGAACTCAAGGACGCGGCCGCGTTCGGCAACGAATTCCTGCGGCTGACCCTGCTGCAGGGCTTCCAGTCGCTCACCAAGCGCGATCTGGAGCTGCTGATCTTCGTGCTGCTCGAACGCGACGGCGCGATCGCGCGCGGCGATTCCAATGCCGTGGTCGCGCTGCACCTGCGGGTTACCCCGGCCAAGGTCAAGGCGCTGCGGCGCGACGGCTATGCGCGCTGGCGCGCGCTGGTGCCGGAGGAAGGCGATGCCGCGCTGCAGCGGATCGTGGCCACGGTCCTGACCGAGGCCAACCTGCGCTCGGGCGCCAAGCACGTCAGCGAGCGCAGCCGCAAGGAAGGCTTCCTGGCGATCCGCATCGAGCATCCCGACGATGCCCAGCAGTTCGAGCAGGCCATCCTCGACGTGGGCGCGCTGCCGGTCTACGAGCGCAACCGCGAGGTGGTGGCGGTGCGTTTCGACACGCTGCTCAGGATCGCCGAGCGCTGGGGCTACCTGCAGCCCGATCCCGAGGCCACCGTGCGCGAGCTGAAGAAGCTCACGCCCACCGCCGAGGAAGTGGCGGACCTGCTGAAGAAGGACATTGCCCAGCTGCGCTGGGAGGACGTGCGCCGCGCGCTCAACAGCCTCGGCGCGAAGGCGATCGCCAGCACCGCCGAGGGCGGCCTCAAGGGGTTGCTGAAGATCGCCTTCCCGTTCATCCCGGGCTAGGCGGGCGAGGGCCGGCAGGCCCGCGATCGCGGCGGGTCGCGGCGCGGCACGTCCTGGCCCGCCGCGCCGCGAGCGCCGGGCGCGGCGCTCGGAACCGGCCGGGCATGCGCTGCGCGAGGTTCCTGCCGGCCGGCGCCGGATGGCCCGGCCTGGCGCCGGTGACCGGGTGCCGCGCGTCCCGGCGCGCCCGGCGTCGGCGGATCGGCCGCCGGGCCGCGCGATTCGAGGCCGCTCAAGCGCCGCGCTGCTAGCGTGGAGGCCGGTCCAGACAGTCCTACCGGGAGAACCATGAAAGCCGCCCTTGTCGTCTTCGGCCTCTGCGCCTGCGGGCCGGCGCTTGCGCAGAGCTACGCCGCGCCGCCGCAGGACAGCGCGCGCAGCGCGCCGCTGCGCGACGTGCCCGCCAACGTGCGCACCCAGCCGCTGGCCAGCGGCGAGGTCACCCACCAGGCACCGGTGCAGGTCGCCGCCGGCCAGGCCGCGGTCACGGTGCGCTCGATCCAGCCCAGCAGCGTGGACGCCGCGGCGTACCGCCTCGACTTCGACGCGCTGGATACCGACGGCGACGGCACGATCAGCCGCGACGAAGCCCAGGCCAGTCCGGCTTTGGCCGAGGAATTCGATGCGCTGGACGGCACCCGCCGCGGACGCCTGACGCGCGAACAGCTGCGCGGCTGGCTGAAGTAGCGGTACGCGCCCGCGGCCGCCCTGCTGCGAAGACGGCAGGCCGGCAGCACGGCCCGCCGGACTGCTGCGTCGCCCGACGTGACGCCGACGCGGGCGGTTAGAGCCAGCTCGCTGGCGTTCGCGGGGAGCTGACACTCGCGGGCAAGGGATTAAAAGCCGGTTCGACGACCGCCCGGACCCGCGCGCGAGGACGCGCCGGAAGCCCCCGGGCACCCTCGGGCGCGCACGCCCCGGCGCGGTGGCCTAGACCCCGGCGGCGCGCTTCCACAGCAGGTCCACCAGCGGCGGCACGCAGCCGACCCGGCCGAGCACCGCGCCGCGCAGCAGGGTCAGGTGCATCTCGTCGTTGGAGAACACCTTGTTGATCGTGTCGAACCCGTAGGCGGCCACCGTGTTCTCGCTGCGGCGCGTGCGCGCCCAGCGCCGCAGCCGGTGCGGCGCGGCCCAGTCGCTGTGCCGCGCGAGCGCCTCGCGCACCAGGGTGCGCAGCGCGGCCACGTCGCGCAGCCCGAGGTTGACGCCCTGCCCCGCCAGCGGATGCACCACGTGCGCCGCATCGCCCAGCGCCAGCACGCGGCCGGCGACATAGTCGCCCACCAGCTGCCGGCGCAGCGGGAACGCCGCGCGCGCCGACACCGCGCGCACCTCGCCCAGGCGCGCGCCGAAGGCGCCGGTGAGCGCGCGCCCGAACGCGGCGTCGTCCAGCGCCAGCACGCGCTCGGCCTCGGTGTCGGGCAGGGTCCACACGATCGAGCTGCGGCCCTCGGCGAACGGCAGGAAGGCCAGCGGCCCGGTGGGCAGGAAGCGCTGCCAGGCGGTGGCCTGGTGTGGTTGCGCGGTCTCGACGAAGGCGACCACGCCCCGCTGGCCGTAGTCGTGGCGCGCCACCGGCATCCCGGCCAGCGTCCGCAGGGTGGATTCGGCACCGTCGGCGGCGATCGCCAGCGCCGCGTCCAGGCGCGTGCCGTCGTCCAGGCGCAGCCGCACGCCGTGGGCGTCCTGTTCCAGGGCCTCCACCCGCGCCGGGCAGTGCACGCGCACGCCGGCGGCCGGCAGCGCGGCCCAGAGCCGGTCCACCAGCAGGTCGTTCTCGACGATCCAGCCCAGCTGCTCGCGGCCGAGCGCATCGGCGTCGAAGTCCAGTTCGCCGCCGCCGGCGGCGTCCCATACCCGCATGCGCCGGTAAGGCTGCGCGCGGGTGCTGCGCACCGCGTCCCACACGCCCAGCGCCGCCAGCAGCGCGGCGTTGTCGGGCGCGAACGCGTAGACCCGCAGGTCCGGCCGGCCGGCCTGCCAGCGCGGCGGTTCGCGGCCTTCCACCAGCACCACGTCCAGGCCGGCGTCGGCCAGCGCCAGCGCGCAGGCCGCGCCGACCACGCCGCCGCCGACCACGACCGCGTCGGTGCCCCCGCGCCGGCTCACGACGCGCTCCGGCACAGCTGCGGCACCTCGCCGCGGAATCCCATCGCCCCGCCCACCAGCAGCGACTGCAGCGGCACCGCCTGCGCGGCGGCCAGCAGGCCCAGGCTGCGCAGCGGCCGCAGCAACGGTGCCGGGTTGCCGGTCAGCCGTGCCAGACCGCTGGAGAAGCCCAGGGTCTGCTCGCGGTCGGGCTGGCGGCGCGCCGCGTAGGCGCCCAGCAGCGCCGGCGCGCCCGGGTCCTGGCGCGCGCCCTCGATCAGCTCGGCCAGGGTCAGCGCGTCGCGCAGCCCCAGGTTGAAGCCCTGTGCGCCCACCGGATGCAGCGTCTGCGCGGCATTGCCGAGCAGCACCACGCGCTCGGCGACGAGCGCGCGCGCCAGGACCTGCACCAGCGGGTAGGCGGCGCGTTCGCCGCTGCCGAGCAGGCGCCCGGCGCGCCAGCCGATCGCGCGCTGCAGCCGCTGCAGCCAGCCGGCCTCGTCCAGCGCCGCGACCGCCTCGGCCTCGGCGCGTGCCACCCCGTGCACCGCGCCGTAGTGGCGGTCGCCGCGCGGCAGCAGCGCGGTCGGGCCATGCTCGCCGAAGCGCTCCCAGGCGGTGCCGTCGGGCTGGCGCGCGGCGCGCACCCGGGCGACGAACAGCGTCTGCAGGTAGTCGTGGGTGTCGGCCTCGATGTGCAGCAGCTCGCGCACCGCGCTGTGGGTGCCGTCGGCGCCGACCAGCAGCCGGGCGCGCACGCGGCGCTCGCCGTCGGCATCGGCCAGCCGCAGCACGCGGTGCCCGGCCTCGATCCCGTCCAGGCCGATGAAGCGCGCCGGGCGGTAGCGCCGCAGGTGCGTCAGCTCGTCCAGGCGTGCCTCCAGCGCCTCGCCGAAGTCGCGCGCGACCACGACCTGGCCGAACGCCTCGCGGCCGTAGTCGGCCGCGTCCAGCCGCACGCGGCCGAAGTCGCCGTCGCGGCTGACGTGGATGCGCCGGATCGGCCCGGTGGGACCACGCAGCTTCGCCATCACCCCGAGCGCGGTGAGCGCGTTGACGGTGGCGGCGGCGAAGCTGAGGTTGCGCTGGTCGAACACCGCCGGCAGGGCGCCGGACGGCGAGGCCTCGACCAGGCCGACGTCCACGCCGATCCGGTCCAGGGCGATCGCCAGGCTGGCGCCGACCAGGCCGCCGCCGACGATCACTACATCGTGTTGGTTGTCCATGCGGCCATGATAAGGCCCCGGCCGGCATGCGGCGTGGGCGTCACCAGCAGTCGGTGGCCGCGGCGGTGCCGCTGGCGGTGCGCTCGCCGGCCTGGTTCAGGCCCAGCACCGCGCATCGGGTGTCGGCGCTGGCCTGGCCGCCGAGCGGGGTGGCGGTGAGCCGGAACGCGGTGGCGGTGGGGGTGCCGTCGAAGGCCAGGGTGTAGAACGCCGGGACCGCCTCGCACTGGGCCGGCGTCGGCGCGCCCGCGTAGCTGAGGTTGGTGGTGTAGTAGCGCTCCATGAACTGGGCGCGTTCCTGCAGGCACGCCGCCGCCGCGCTGCGCCGCGACTTGACCACCGCGTAGCTGTAGCTGGCATAGGCGATGGCGGACAGGATCGCGACCACCGCGACCGTGACCATCAGTTCGATCAGGGTGAAGCCGGCACGGCGCCGGCGCGACGGAACGGGGGGCATCTCATTTCTCCTTGAGCGCTTCGCGCCAGGACACGCGGCTGGCGCTGATCGTGGACGTGGCGACGGCGGTGGTGGCGCCGCTGGAATCGCCGACCACCGCCTTGCCGTTGAGCAGCGAGGCCAGGCCGACCATGCCGCTGGTGACGGCGACCGAGCCCACCGCCACCGCGCTGCCGCCGACGCTGAGGGTGTCGTCGGCGGTGCTTCCGTTGGCGTTGAGGTCGAAGTAGGAGCCGCCGGCGGTGCTGGTGCCGGTGAAGGCGTCCAGCGAGTTCAGGTAGCCGCTGCCGTCGGACTGGCAGGCGTCGCCGCTGGGGATGATGCTGCTGACCACCAGGGTCTTGCCGGACAGCTGCGGCGCGCTGACGATGCGCTCGCCCTCGGCGACCCCGGCGGCGGTGAGCAGGTTGAGGTACCAGCCCTTGGATCCGCTGGGCAGCGCGGCGTTGGCCTGGAAGCTGCGCACGCTGTAGCCGGAGACCGTGCCGCTGGCCACGATCGCGCGCTGGGTCAGCGCGCTGCGCGCCACGGTCGCGCCGCCGTCGATGACCCCGTACAGCGCCTGCACCGAGAGGTCGTTGATGTCGCTGTCGAGCAGGTAGCGGCCGGTGCCGAAGAACACCCAGGTGTCGAGCGTGCTGGGGTTCTCGGCCAGCGCCACGCCGCCGGTGATCGGCTGCGCGGTGCCGCTGGCGTCGGTGGCACTGAACAGCGCCTTGGCGCCGTTGCCCACGCTCCAGCTGCCGGCGGTGGACGCGCTGAGGTCGAACTTCCAGACCTGGCCCTTGAGGTCGCCGGCGTAGACGTAGTCGACCGTGCCGCTGCTGTCCTGGTCCCAGCCGCTGGGTGCGAACAGGCCGTTGCTGGTGGCGCTGGTGGTGCCGCCGCTGCCGGTGTCGAGCTCGCGGATCAGCGCGCCGGTGAGCAGGTTGTAGACCAGCAGCACGGCGTGCCCGGTGCTGCTGTTGACGCCGTTGCCGGTGACCAGCGCGACGACGCCGTTGTTGAGCCTGGCGATGAACGGCTTGCCGAGGATCTTGCCCAGGTTGCCGCCGGGGGTCTCGGTCGCCTCCCACAGCACGTCGGACTTGGCGATGGCCGCCGGCCGGGTCACGTCCAGCGCGTACAGCCCCTTGCCGCCGCGGCCCAGCGCGCCCACCAGCACGTTGCGCGCGCTGGTCTGCTTCTGCGTGGACACCACCAGCGGGCCGTCGACGAAGTAGGCGTGGCCGTAGTCGGCCGAGGCCAGCGTGGCCAGCGTCGCCGCGCTCAGCGCGCCCGGCACGTAGGCGAACAGTTCGGCGCCGGTGGCCGCGTTGAACGCGTGCAGCATGCCGTCGTTGGCGCCGACGTAGACCGTGTTGCTGGCGCTGACGTAGACCGGCGAGGAATCGACGATGTCGCCCAGCACGGTGGCGCGGTTGCGCAGGCTGCCGCCGTTCTGCAGCTCCTTGCTCTGGTCCCCGCGCAGGTAGTCGGCGATGTCGCTGCCGCCCAGCGCGGCCTTCTGCGTCGCGGTGGGGAAGCTGGCGCCGGCACTCGCCTCGTAGGTCAGGACGGTACGGGCGCTGGCCGCCGGCAACTGCGCCGTGGCCAGCCAGCTGGCGGTGCTGGCGTTGCAGCTGGAGACGGTCGCCGCGCAGGCGACCAGCTGCCCGGTCCAGACCCCGGCGACATAGCTGCCGACGAACAGCTGGGTGTCGCTGCTGAGGCTGGTCGAGGTGGCGGCGACGTTGGCGAACGCGCCGGTGCGCTGGACCACCGCCGCCAGCGCGGCGGTCAGCCCCTCGGCGAATTCGTCCGGATCGGCGGCGCCGACGTACTCGCCATGGCCGTTGACCGCCGCGTGCAGCAGGTCGTCGATGGTGGTGACGGTGTTGTTGACCGGCTGCGGCCAGCCGGCCACGCCCTTGACCGTGGCGTAGCCCTTGGCCAGCACCGCGTCGACGCTGGTCTGGTCCACGGTCCCGCTCAGCCCCAGGCCGAGCGCGAAGGTGGTCATGTGCTGCCAGAACGCCGGGTCCGCGGACGTGGTGGGGACGCTGTTGGACAGGTCCGTGCGCAGGTCGTTCTTCCAGTAGTACATGGCCACGTCGGCCAGGGTCTGCGAGTAGCCGTCCTTGTACGGATTGACCGGGGTGTAGGTGTAGCTGGTGCCGCTGGGACTGGTGAGGGTGGCGCCGCTGGTGTTGTCGGCATTGCCGATCGTGGCGTTGCTGTAGCTCTCGTTCCAGTAGCCGTCGGTGGTGAGGATGGTGAAGTTCTGGCGGCACACGTACTGCGCGGTGCCGGCCTCGGGACCGTAGGGGCCGGTCGCCTCGCTCGCGCTGAAATAATTGCCGGCAGTCTGCAGCGCGTTGCGCAGCGGCGTGCTGCTGCTGGCGGTGGCGCTGAACAGCCGGTTGTACCACTGGGTGCGGTTGTTGTACGCGGCGGTGTTGCTGCCGCTGCCGGTGTCGGAGAACAGGCCGTTGTTGTAGTTGACCGGGATCGGCACGCTCTGGGTGGGCAGGTTGTAGGTGCCGGCGTAGCTGTAGGTGCAGTTGCCGCCGCTGCTGCCGCCGCAGGTGCTGCGCCCGGCGATGGTACGGAAGCCGACCCGGACCTTTTCGCCGAGTTCGGCGAAGGCTTTGCTGGCGCCGGCCTTGGCCGCCTTGTTGCGGGTGCGGTGGTAGGAGTACCAGGTGGCGTAGTTGCTGCGCTCGGCGGCCTCGCTGCGCCCGGCCGGGGTGGCGCGGGTGCAGTTGCGCCAGCCGTAGCCGGAGGTCGTGGTGGCGCAGCCGCCGGCCGCGGCGGTGCTGCCGGTGTTGCCCTGGGTGTAGGCCAGGTACTCGCTGCGGTAGATCGTCCCGTCGGTCAGGATCTGGTAGCGGTAGTAGTTGGTGGCCGTGGCCAGATAGACGGCGCTGTCGGTGCTGGTGGTGTCCTTGGGCACGAAGAACGTGCGCACGCTGGCCTGCAGGTTGACGCTGGCGCTGGTGGTGGTGACCGTGCCGTTGCCGGCCGGGCCGGTGCCGCTGTACGGCACGTACAGCGTGTCCGAATAGGCCGCAGTGTAGCTAGTGCCGCCGCTCATCTGGCTGCCGTCGGGCAGGGTCCAGGTCGTGTAGGTGGTGGCCGGGTTGTAGTACAGCGTGTTGCGCGGGTAGGCGCTGCACGCCAGATAGTCCACCGCGGCGTTGTTGGTGTAGCTGTCGCAGCTGTTGTCGAACACCCCGCTGCCGGCGCTGGTGGTGCCGACCCTGGGCACCTCGTCGGGCATGTAGCCATAGCCCATCGAGCCGGAGTCGTCGAGGATGAACAGGACGTTGGGCGGGACCTGGCTCTCGGTGATCAACGGGTCGGCGGGAATGTCCAGCCCGGTGGTCGTGGCGGCCGCGCAGGCGCCGGCCGTCGCCAGCAGCCACGCGGCCGCGGCCAGGCACGCGGCGGGAACAGGGACGCGGCGGGGACGTGTCATTTGGGCGCCAGGTAGTTGCTTTGCAGGATGACCGCCGCCCGGCCGCTGCCCTCGCTGCGCGCGGTGATGCGGAAGCGCCGCATGTCGCAGCTGGCGTCGACGGTCTCGGTGGTGGACTTGGAGGTGGTGCAGTTCGGGCCGTAGGCGCCGTCGCCCATGTACTCGATGACGTAGCGGGTGGTGATGGCGCTGTCGCTGCTGCCGGTGGCGGTAGCGGCGTACCAGCCGGCGAAGCCGTCGTCGAGCCAGCGGTCGGCCGCGCCCGCGACCGGCGTGGCGCACACCCCGCCGTTGCAGCCGGTGCCGGGCACGCTGACGCCGGTGCCGGAGATCCGCGCCTCGGCCAGGCGCAGGCCGGCCTCGGCGGCCTGGAACTGGCGGTTGCGGTCGAGCAGGTTGGCGCTCATGCGCTCCTCCAGCACGGTGCCGCGCAGCGCCGCCAGGCCGAGCAGGGTCATCACCAGCAGCAGGATCAGCGCGACCACCAGCGAGACGCCGCGCTGGCGGGCCGGGGAACCGGCACGCGCGGGGACCAAGGACCGGGTCATCCGTCGCGATTCCGCAGGCCGATCACGCTGACCAGGGTGCGCTGCAGCACCTGGCCATCGGTGCCGACCTTCTCCGGGCTGCCCAGGGTCAGCGTGACCCGGACCGCGGTGACGCTGGACCAGGCGCTGCCGACCGCGGCGGCGGCGACGTAGCTGCTGGCCCCGCTCAGCAGATAGGCCAGCTGCAGGTCGCTCACGTCCGCGGCGACCTCCTCGGTGCGCAGCGCGCCGGCGTACAGGCGGCGCCGGTACAGCGAAGTGCCGCCGGTGGCGTTGTAGCCCACATACCAGCGGGTCGCGCCCAGCCGCGCGAGCGCGGCGTTGGCGCCGTAGCTCAGCGTGGACGGGTGCGCCACCTGGGTGCCGTTGACCGCGGTGGTCGCGAACACGGTGGCGGTATTGGTGTCGCAGGCCACCAGTACGTCGCCGCTGACGAAGTCGTGCAGGCTGCTGTTGAGGGTGAACGCCGTGCCGCTGTCGGCGCTGACGCTGGCCACGTAGTCGCTGCCGGAGAACACCTGCAGCGCCGCGGTGCCGGCCAGGCGCGCGCCGGCGGCGGTGCCGAAGGCGGGCGTCGCGTCGGGAAAGGCCGCGGTCGCGGCATAGCCGGTCAACGCCGCGTCCCAGCTGGCGAAGCTGCCCCACCAGGTGCCGGTGCCGGCGGTCAGCGCGTTGGTCAGGCTGCGCCGGGTGCAGGCGCTGCCGCCGGCCACGCGCAGATCGCGCGCGATCAGCTCGAACGCGGTGCGTGCGCCTTCCTGGATCCGGCTCAGGCCCTCGGTGCTGCGGTAGGCCTGGCGGTTGCTGCTGAAGATGCCGATCGCCGCGACCGTCACCAGCAGCCCGAGTACCAGCCCGATCATCAGCTCGATCAGGCCGAAGCCGGGAGCCGGCCGGCGCCGCGCCGGGGGCCTCACAGCTGGGTCCCCGCGCTGACGGTGTAGGTCGCGTCGCCGCGGCGCACGCCGGTACTGCCGGCATCGCTGGCGCGGCTGTCGTCCCAGTCCACGCTGACCTGGCACAGGCCGCTGCTGCAGCTGACGGTGCCGCAGGCGGTAGGGCCGACCATGTCATGCAGCGACTGCATCCACTGGCTGAGGTCGGTGGCGGCCAGGCTGCCGGCGGCCGGCACCGTGCAGGTCCGGGCCAGCACGTAGCCGCCCGCCACCGCGACGCTGCGGTTGGCGCGCATCGCGTCGAGCAGGGTGTTGACCAGCACCACTGCCTGGCTGCGCTGCATCGCGCTGTGGTTGTTGCGCAGCGCAGTGGCCTGCAGTGCGGCGATCCCGAGCAGGCCCACGCCCAGCACCAGCACCGCGATCATGACCTCGATCAGCATGTCGCCGGCCTGGCGGCGGCGCCGCCGCGCGGGCTCAGGCGTCGGCGGGCGTGGCACAGGCCGCATTGGTGTTCTCGCTGAGGGTGGCGACGCGGCTGCCGGAGGCGACGGTCACCCGGCGCTGGTTCTGGTCGGGGCGGGCCGTGGGCAGGCACACCGCCACGCTCGCGGCCAGCAGGCCATAGCTGGCGTCGCGCGCCAGCCCGTCGGGGTAGAACGCCAGCTTGCCGCCGTTGGCGGTGACCGCGGCGCTGGCGCGCACCTGCAGCACGTCCCGGATCGCGTTCACCCGCAGCACCTCGCCGGTGCCGGCCACCTGCACGATCCAGCGCGTCCAGACCGCGCTGCCGCTGCGGCAGCTGCTGCCGTCGTCGCTGGGGCACAGCACCACCTTGGCATTGCGGCGGATCGCCTCCGAGCGCGCCAGCTGCAGCGAAGCCACCAGCTCGTTGGACTGGGCGAGCAGGCGGTTGCCGTTGACCACCGACGTGAAGGACGGGATCGCCAGCGCCAGCGTGATCGCCAGCACCGCGACCGCGACCATCAGTTCGATCAGCGTGAAACCGCCGGCCGGCGTACTGCGCCCGCCGCCCCCTCGTGCTCGTGCCACCGTCGCTCCCCCGCTCGCCCGATTCCGGCCACGCGACCGGCCGGTGGCCCCACCGGCGGTCGCTTGCATGTACGGGCACGTTAGCGCGCGCGTGTGTCGCGGGGATGGTCGTCCGGTCGCGCCCGCCCCCACACCCGGACACCGATCGACACAGCCTGCTCCGGCCAGGCGCCACACCTACTGGAGCGACGCGGCCGCGGCCCGGCGCCGGCCGGCCGCGAAGCGCCGCCCGACCGCGCCACGGGCGCGCCAGGCACTGCGGTATGCTTGCGGTTCACCCCCGCCCGTGCCCGCCCGATGATCCGGCCCTCTGCCGCTCCACCGCCCGCTTCTGCCGCAGCCGGCCCGCTGGTGCTGGCCGGCCTCATCCTGCTGGCCGCGCTGAGCCGCCTGCTGCCCCACCCCCCGAATTTCTCCCCGGTGGAGGCCATCGCCTTGTTCGGCGGCGCGCACTTCGCGTCGCGCCGCTGGGCACTGCTGGTGCCTCTGGCGGGCATGGCGCTATCGGACATTGCCCTCGCCCTGATCGGCGGCGTCGGGTACTTGCCGGTACCCGGCATCGGGCCCGGCCATGGCGATGCCTCCAGCTACCTGGAGTACCTGACCCGCGCCAGCTACCTGCCCGCGCTGCTGGCGGTCTACGGCTGCATCGTCCTGTGCACGCTGCTGGGTTTCGGCCTGCGCGGGCGCGTCAACGGCCCGCGCGTGCTGGGGTATGCACTGGCCGGCTCGGCCCTGTTCTTCGTGCTCAGCAACTTCGCGACCTGGCTGACCGCCTTCGCCGTCCCGGGTTACCCGGCCTGCAGCACCAGCCTGACGTCCTGCTATGCGGCCGCGCTGCCGTTCCTGCAGTGGACCGTGCTGGGCACGCTGACCTACTCGGCATTGTTGTTCGGCGGCTTCGCACTGCTGCGCCGGCGCCTGCCGGCCTTGCGCCTGCAGACGGTCTGACCCCCTGCGCATGGGCCACCGCCTCACCCGCATCTACACCCGCACCGGCGACGACGGCAGCACCGGCCTCGGCGACGGCAGCCGCACCGGCAAGGACGCGCTGCGGGTCGCCGCCTACGGCACCGTCGACGAGGCCAATTCGGCGATCGGCGTGCTGCTGGCCGTTCCCGGGATGGCCGCCCCGATCCGCGCCCTGCTGACCTCGGTGCAGCACCAGCTGTTCGACCTGGGCGGCGAACTCTGCATCCCCGGCCATGCCGCGATCGATGCCGGGGATATCGCGGCGCTGGAGCGCCACCTGGATGCCTTCAACGCCGACCTGCCGCCGCTGCAGGACTTCATCCTGCCCGCCGGCGGCGAGGCCGCGTCGCGCTGCCACCTGGCGCGGACCATCGTGCGCCGCGCCGAGCGCGAGACCGTGGCGCTGTCGCGCCAGGAGGCCGTGCGTCCCGAGGCGATCGGCTATCTCAACCGGCTGTCGGACCTGCTGTTCGTGCTGGCGCGGGTGCTGGCCCGCGCCGACGGCCAGAGCGAAGTGCTGTGGCGCCACGACCGCCGCCGCGCCTGAGGGCTTGCGCGCCCGGGCGGACAGGCTAGATTCCCCGGATGCTGGTCTTCACCCACCCTGCCTGCCTGGGCCACGATCCCGGCCCCGAGCATCCCGAGCGCCCGGCGCGGCTCGAGACGGTGCTGTCGGCCCTGCGCGAGGCCTTCGACGACCTGGACTGGCGCGAGGCGCCCGCCGCCAAGCTCGGCGACCTGTGCCGCGTGCATGACCGCGAGCAGGTCGACACCGTGCTGGAGACGGCGGTCGAGGGCCGGCGCATGCTGGACGTGGACACCGTGATGTCGCCCGGCTCGGCCGCCGCGGCGCTGCGCGCGGCCGGCGCCGGCCTGGCCGCGGTGGACGCGGTGATGCGCGGGCCGGCCGCCACCGCCTTCTGCGCGGTGCGCCCGCCCGGCCACCATGCCACCGGGCAGACCGCGATGGGTTTCTGCCTGTTCAACAACGTCGCCGTGGCCGCGGCCCACGCCCGCGACCAGCACGGCCTGGAGCGGGTCAGCATCGTCGACTTCGACGTCCACCACGGCAACGGCACCCAGGCCATCTTCGAGCGCGACCCGCGCGTGCAGTACCTGAGCACCCACCAGTCCGGGCTCTACCCCCATTCCGGCGGGGTCTACGAGCGCGGCGTCGGCAACGTCCACAACGCCCTGCTGCCGCCCGGCAGCGGCGGCTTCCGCTTCCGCAACACCTGGGCCGAGCAGATGCTGCCGCTGCTGGACGCGTTCCGCCCCCAGCTGCTGCTGATCTCGGCCGGCTTCGACGCCCACGTGCGCGACCCCCAGGCCGACCTGATGGTGGAGACCGAGGATTTCGGCTGGCTGACTGCGGAACTGCGCGCCATCGCCGGCCGCCACGCCGCCGGCCGGGTGGTGTCGATGCTGGAGGGCGGCTACGACCTGCAGGCGCTGCGCGAGTGCAGCGTGGCCCATGTCGCCGCCCTGCGCTGACCGGCCCGGCATGAACCCGGCCCCCACCCCGCCGGGCGCCTTCATTGCCCCCATGCGGTGTATGGGGCAAGCTAGCGGCCATTTTCCTGCTTGACCCCACCCGCGTGCGCCGAGCTCTTCGACTGTTGCCCCTGCCCCTGAGCATCGCCATCTGCCTGCCGGCAATGGCGGCCGACAAGCCCCTCAACTGGGGGCTGTGCCCGGTCACCGAGCCGCTACCGGGCTTCGACGGCGCGCCGCCGGCCGACCCCAAGGCCGCCGAGAACCGCCAGGAACTGCCGACCGACATCGAGGGCGACCAGCTCTCCGGCACCACGACCACGCCGCAGTACCAGGGCAACGTGGCGCTCAAGCGCGGCGACCAGTTCCTGGGCGCCGACAACCTGCGCATGGACACCGAGACCGGCAACTACATCGCCGAGGGCCACGTCCGCTACCAGGACACCTCGATCCGCATGGTCGCCGACCGCGCCGAGGGCAACCAGGACACCGACACCCACAAGATCACCGACATCAAGTACCAGTTGGTGGACAAGCGCGGCAACGGCGGCGCCGCCTCGGTCGACCTGCAGGGCCAGGTCGGGCAGATGCACCGCTCGACCTACACCACCTGCG
This sequence comes from Lysobacteraceae bacterium USHLN149, assembly GCA_037145635.1. Classification (GTDB taxonomy): domain Bacteria; phylum Pseudomonadota; class Gammaproteobacteria; order Xanthomonadales; family Xanthomonadaceae; genus JAATFS01. The sequence continues at coordinate 406,768 of JBBCXB010000005.1, read as the reverse complement.
ATCCCTCGCAGCCGATCTGGCGCGTGCGCGCGCCCGAGATCGACGTCGACAACGAGGAAGGCTTCGGCACCGCCCGCAACGCCGTGCTGCAGATCGGCAAGGTGCCGGTGCTGTACATGCCGTGGTTCAAGTTCCCGATCGACGACCGCCGCCAGACCGGCCTGCTCTACCCCGAGCTCGGCATGTCCGGCCGCAACGGCTTCGACTACACCCAGCCGATCTACCTGAACCTGGCCCCGAACTACGACGCCACCCTGTACCCGCGCTACCTGAGCAAGCGCGGCTTCATGTTCGGCAGCGAATTCCGCTACCTCTACGAGGGCGGCAAGGGCGAACTGACCGGTGCCTACCTGCCGGACGACAAGCTGCGCGACAAGGATCGCGGCAGCTTCCAGTACAGCGGCTACCACGACCTCGGCGACCACTGGCAGACGCGCGCGTCGCTGGCCTGGGTCAGCGACACCCGCTACATGGAGGACTTCTCCAACCGGCTCAACGGCCTGTCCTCGGCGTCCAGCATCCAGAGCACGATCGGCGTGTACGGCACCGGCGATACCTGGACCGCGGGGCTGATGGCCGACCACTGGCAGCTGACCGACTATACCCTGGACGACAGCGCGCTGGCCTACGACCGCATGCCGCGGGTCTTCTTCAACTGGGACAAGCCGCTCGGCCGCTGGTTCGAAGCCGGCATCTACGCCGAGGCGGTGCGCTTCACCCACGACGATGCCTACCCGGTCACGCATGTCACCGACGAGGATGGTGACGACGACTACGTCCGCACCGGCGCGGTCATCCCGTACTACGGCGGCTCGCGCCTCGACCTCAAGCCCTACGTGTCGATGCCGCTGTCCGGCGCCGCCTGGTACATCACCCCGACCCTGGCCTACCGCTACACCGCCTACCAGCTCGACAAGGGCCTGGCCGACCAGTTGAACGGCAACCGCACGCCGACCCGCAGCCTGCCGATCGCCTCGGTCGATGCCGGCATGTACTTCGACCGCGAGACCACGGTGTTCGGCACCCAGTACCTCAACACCCTCGAGCCGCGGCTGTACTACCTGTACGCGCCGTACCGCGACCAGAGCGACCTGCCGCTGTTCGACACCCGTGCCTTCACCTTCAGCTGGGGCCAGCTGTTCCGCGACAGCCGCTACACCGGCGCCGACCGCCAGAACGACGCCAACCAGCTGACCGTGGCACTGACCTCGCGCTGGCTGCGCCAGGAGGACGGCCGCGAGAAGCTGTCACTGAGCGCGGGCCAGATCATCTACTTCCAGGATTCGCAGGTCACGCTCAACAGCAGCGAACAGGCGATCGACCGGGGCAAGTCGGCCTGGGTGGCCGACGCCAACTACCTGATCAACGACCGCTGGAGCCTGGGCACCACCTACCAGTGGAACCCGGACTACAAGCGCGAGGACTTGGCCAGCTTCCGCATGCGCTACCTGCTCAAGGAAGACGGCATCATCAACCTGGCGTACCGCTACCGGCGCGACACCTCCAGCGGCGCCGACCAGCTCAAGCAGGCCGACCTGTCGTTCCTGTACCCGATCAATCCGACCTGGAGCGTGGTGGGCCGCTACTACTACTCGCTGCTCGAAACCGACCGCAAGCCGCTGGAGATCATCGGCGGCGTGCAGTGGGACAGCTGCTGCCTTGCCGTGCGCGCACTGATGCGCCGCTACGTGCGCAATCGCGAGGGCGACATGGACAATTCCTTCCAGCTGGAGTTCGTCCTGAAGGGCCTGAGCTCGCTCGGCCAGGACACGGACCGTACCTTGCGCCGTGCTATTCTCGGCTATAGCCGCGACGACCTGTATCTGGTTCCGCCCAGCAACACCACGACCGATCCGGACGATTACGATCCGAACATGATTCCATGACCAAGCCCTTCTCCGTTCTTCTCTCCTCGCTGCTGGCCGTGTCCAGCGTGATCGCGCCGATCGCCTCGGCACAGCAAGCCCAACCGCTGGACCGCATTGCCGCGATCGTCGACGAGGACGTGGTGTTGCAGAGCGAACTCGACCGCGCCGTGCGCAACGTCAAGTCGCAGTATGCCGGCCGTGACAACCAGCTGCCGCCGGACGACGTCCTGCAGCGCCAGGTGCTGGAGCGCCTGATCCTGGTCAAGCTGCAGGTGGCCCGCGCCGAAGGCAGCGGCATCCGCGTCAGCGACGAGGAACTGAACCGCGCCATCGGCAGCATCGCGCAGCAGAACGGCACCTCGGTCGACGGCCTGCGCCAGAAGCTGGCGGCCGACGGCATGTCGTACGCCGATTTCCGTGCCTCCGTGCGCGACGAGATCACCGTGCAGCGCCTGCGCCAGAGCTTCGCCCAGAGCCGCATCAGCGTCAGCGAGGGCGAAGTGGATGCGGCGCTCGCGCAGCAGGCCACCACCGGCGCCCAGTACCACCTGGCGCACATCCTGGTCGGCCTGCCCGAGGGCGCCACCGCCGAGCAGATCGCCACCGGCCAGAAGAAGGTCGACGGCGTCAAGGGCCTGATCGACAAGGGCGAGCTGGACTTCTCCGCCGCCGCGGTGCGTTACTCCGACAGCCCCAACGCGCTCGAGGGCGGCGACCTGGGCTTCCGCAGCCTGGACGAGATCCCCAATGCGTTCGCCCAGCTGATCCGCGACATGAAGCCCGGCCAGGTGGTCGGCCCGCTGCGCGGGCCCAGCGGCTTCCAGTTGCTGAAGCTGGTGGAAGTGCGTGACGCCAGCGCCGCCTCGGGCCAGAAGATGGTGACCGAGTACAACGCCCGCCACATCCTGGTGCGCGTCAACGACGCCCAGCCGGACGCTGCCGCCAAGGCCAAGATCGACACGCTGCGGGCACGCATCGCCGGCGGTGCCGAGTTCCAGGCGGTGGCCAAGGAGTCCTCCGAGGACACCAACAGCCGCAGCCAGGGCGGCGACCTGGGCTGGTTCCCGGCCGACGCGTTCGGCCCGGACTTCGGCAACCACGTCGCCGGGCTGACCGACGGCGCGATCTCCGAGCCGTTCCGCACCGAGGCCGGCTGGCACATCGTGCAGCGCGTCGGTTCGCGCCAGACCGACGTCACCAGCGAAAACCAGCGTGCGCAGGTCCGCGAGACGATCGGCCGCCGCAAGCTGGAGGAAGAGTACAACCGCTTCCTGCAGGAACTGCGGGGCGAGGCCTACGTCAACCTGCGCAGCGGCGACCGTGCCGACGGCGCGGCCGCGCCGGCACCGGCACCGGCGCCGGCCGCCGCACCGGCCGAGACGCCGAAGCCCTGATCGATGCGGCCCACGCTCGCGCTCGTCCCGGGCGAGCCGGCCGGCATCGGGCCTGAACTGTGCGTGCGGCTGGCGCAACAGCCGCGCACCGACTGCCGGCTGATCGCCTACGCCGACCCGGACACCCTGCACAGCGCCGCCCAGGCGCTGTCGCTGCCTCTGCGGCTGCTGCCGGCCGAGGCCGAGGCCCGCGCCCCCGGTGAACTGGCGCTGCAGCCGGTGCGCCTGCCCACCCCCGTCCGCTTCGGCCAGCCCGATCCTGCCCACGCGGCCGCCGTCATCGCCGCCTTGCGCGACGCCGCCGGGGCCTGCCTGGACGGCCGCCTGCAGGGCCTCGTGACCGGACCGGTGCACAAGGCCGCGATCAATGCCGGTGGCATCCCCTACACCGGCACCACCGAGCTGCTGGCCGACCAGGCCGGCTGCGCGGTGGTGATGATGCTGGCCAACGACCTCATGCGGGTCGCCCTGGTCACCACCCACCTGCCGTTGCGCGCGGTGCCGGACGCCATCACCGCAGACAGCGTCACCCGCTGCCTGCGCATCACCCACGCGGCGCTGCGCCGCGAGTTCGGCCTGGCGGCGCCGCGGATCGCGGTGCTCGGGCTCAACCCGCATGCCGGCGAGGACGGCCACCTGGGCCATGAGGAACTGGACACCGTGATTCCGGCCCTGGACGCCCTGCGTGCCGAGGGCATGGACCTGATCGGCCCGCTACCGGCCGACACCGCCTTCCTGCCGCAGAAGCTGGCCGGCTACGACGCGGTGGTGGCGATGTACCACGACCAGGGCCTGCCGGTGCTCAAGTACAGCGGCTTCGAGCAGGCCGTGAACATCACCCTGGGCCTTCCGTACCCGCGCGTGGCGGTCGACCACGGCACCGCGCTGGAGCTGGCCGGCCGCGGCGTGGCCGACCCGTCCAGCCTGTTCGCCGCCGCCACGCTCTGCGCCCGGCTCGCCGCCCGCGCCCGGCTCGCCGCCCGCGCCCGGGCCGGCTAGGAGCAATCCTGCCGTGCCGCTGGCGGGCGCGTGACGCGGCCGCCGCCCGGCGCATCGTCACGACACCGGACCCGCACGGCGCCCTGCGCGTCCCGGGCGGCCCTGCCGCGCGCCTCCGGCGCCGCCGGGCCCGCACACGGAGGCCGGCGACGGCCGCCGCTGCTTGTAAACTGTCGCGATGACTGCCTCCCCGAGCTTCACCGCGCCCGCGAAGAAATCGCTGGGCCAGCACTTCCTGGCCGACCGCCACTACATCGACAGCATCGTGCGCGCGGTCGCCCCCAGGCCGGGCGACCGGCTGGTGGAGATCGGGCCCGGCCAGGGCGCGATCACCCTGCCGCTGCTGCGCCAGCACGGCCGCCTGACCGTGATCGAGTTCGACCGCGACCTGATCGAGCCGCTGACCGCGGCCGCCGCGCCGCTGGGCGAGCTGGAGATCGTGCACCGCGACGTGCTCAAGGTGGACTTCACCGCGCTGGCCGGCGGCGAGCGCATCCGCCTGGTCGGCAACCTGCCGTACAACATCTCCTCGCCGATCCTGTTCCATGCGCTGGAGCACGCCGGGGCGATCGCCGACATGAACTTCATGCTGCAGAAGGAAGTGGTCGACCGCATGGCCGCGCCCCCGGGCAGCAAGGTCTACGGCCGGCTCAGCGTGATGCTGCAGGCGTTCTGCGAGGTCGAATCGCTGTTCGTGGTGCCGCCGGGCGCGTTCCGGCCGCCGCCGAAGGTGGACTCGGCCGTGGTGCGGCTGGTCCCGCGCGATCCGGCCAGCGTCGGCATCGACGACCGCGCCCGTTTCGCCGCCGTGGTGCGCGCGGCCTTCGGGCAACGCCGCAAGACCCTGCGCAACGCCCTGTCCGGCGTCTGCGACGCCCGCCACTTCGAGACCGCCGGGGTCCGCCCGGACGCCCGGGCCGAGCAGCTGGAGGTGGCCGATTTCGTCCGCCTGGCCAATGTCGGCGCCGAGCAAGCGCCAACTTGACGCGGCTTTGCTTACACTTTCCGCCATGCAAGAAGATCCGCGCTACCGGATCGAGGTCGCGGTCTCCCCGCGCTTCCTCGACCACCAGTCCACCCCGGCCGACGGCCGCTACGCGTTCGCCTACACGATCCATATCCGCAACGCCGGGCAGGTCGCCGCGCGCCTGGTCGCCCGCCACTGGCAGATCACCGACGCCAACGGCCGCACCGAGCACGTGGACGGCGAGGGCGTGGTCGGCGAGCAGCCGCGGCTGCGCCCGGGCGAGGACTTCCGCTACACCTCCGGCGTGATGCTGGACACCGAGCAGGGCCGCATGCAGGGCCACTACGACATGGTGGCCGACGACGGCACCGAATTCGCCGCACCGATCGCCGCCTTCGTGCTGAGCGTTCCGAGGACGCTGCACTGATGGAGAGTCACGAATGAGCGTCTGGGCCATCGGCGACCTGCAGGGTTGCTACGACGTCACCCAGCGGCTGCTGGAGAAGATCCGCTTCGACCCGGCGCAGGACCGGCTGTGGTTCTGCGGCGACCTGGTCAACCGCGGCGGGCAGTCGCTGGAGACACTGCGGCTGGTGCACTCGTTGCGCGCGCACAGCGAGGTGGTGCTGGGCAACCACGACCTGTCGCTGCTGGCGATCGGCGCGCGCTCGGAAGAGGAGCAGCGCAAGGTCAACCCGGACCTGCAGCGGGTGGTGCTGGCCGAGGACCGCGAGGAACTGCTGACCTGGCTGCGCATGCAGAAGCTGGCGCACGTGGACCGCGAACTGGGCTGGATGATGATCCACGCCGGGCTGGCGCCGAAGTGGACCACGCAGATGGCCGAGAAGCACGCGCGCGAGGTCGAGCAGCAGCTGCAGGGCAACGGCTACCGCAAGCTGCTGCGCAACATGTACGGCGACCAGCCGGGCTGGTCGCCCGGGCTGAGCGGGCACGACCGCAGCCGCGCGATCATCAACCTGTTCACGCGCATGCGCTACTGCACTCCGCGTGGCCGCATCGCCACCGACGACAAGGGCACGCCCGGCACCCAGGCGCAGGGGCTGTATCCCTGGTTCGAGGTGCCCGGCCGGGTCGAGCGCGACCTCAAGATCGTCTGCGGGCACTGGTCGACGCTGGGGCTGACGATCACCCAGGGCGTCCACGCCATCGATACCGGCGCGGTGTGGGGCGGCCGCCTCACCGCCCTGCAGCTGGACACCGACGAACTGCGCGTGGTGCAGGTCCCCGGCCGCGAGGTCGAGGGTCCGCCGCCGGCCGCCCGCCCCCGCAGCGAGCGCCGGCGTCCGCGCCACAAGCCGCGCCCGCCCGCCGCGCCGCCGGCCGGCGGTGGCGACCCGGCCTGAGCGCGCCGCCGCGCGGCCGGGCCTGCGGCCGATGACGAACCCCGCAACCCGCCGGCCGGCGGGATCGCGGCACGTTCCGGCCGACGCCGGCCCGGGTCAGCGGCGCCGCCGGCACCGCGGCAACGCCTCGCCGCCGCAACGCTGACCGAAGGTCTCGACGGGCCGGACGCCGCTGCGCGGACGCGCGCCGGCATGCCCAGGCCACCGCATGGCCGCCTCGCCTCTACCCTGCATGGAACTTCCTCAGCCTGCGTGGACCGTCCTTTGCTCGCGTGAAGGAAGGTCGTACACCAGGCAAGCGCGTGACGTCCCGGGCCCTGCGCGGCTCACATGAGCCGCGCCCCTTTGCCCGCGTGGGGAAGGCCGGCCTTGGCTCGCGTGAGGGAAGGCCGGAAACCAGGCAAGCCCGTGCCGGGACTGCGCGAGTTCACGCGAGCCGCGCCCTCGCCGGCAACGGCGGCGGCACCGCGGCCAGCAGCTGCCGGGTGTAGTCGTGCCGTGGCCGGGTGAACACCTGCTCCACCGGTCCGCGTTCCAGCACCCGGCCCTGCCGCATCACCAGCACGTCGTGGCTGATGTGGCGGATCACGCCCAGGTCGTGCGAGATGAACAGGCAGGCCAGCCCGAGCTGCGCCTGCAGTTCCGCCAGCAGGTCCAGCACCTGCGCCTGGACCGACACGTCCAGCGCCGACACCGCCTCGTCGCAGACGATCACCCGCGGTGCGGTGGCGAGCGCGCGGGCGATGGCCACGCGCTGGCGCTGGCCGCCGGACAGCTGCAGCGGGAAGCGCGCGGCGACCGCGGCCCCGAGCCGCACCCGATCCAGCAGCGCGGCGATGCGCGCCGGGTGATCCGCGCGCGGGATGGCGCCGGCCTCGAGTGCGTCGGACAGGATCCGCGCCACGCTCCAGCGCGGATCGAAGGAACCGAGCGGATCCTGGAAGACCGCGGCCATCGCGCGGCGCCAGGGCCGCCGTTGCGCCTCGCCGACGCGTGCCGCGCCGCTCCCGGCCCACGGCCGGCCAGCGAACTCCACCTGGCCGGCGTCCGGCTCGCTCAGGCCCAGCACCAGCCGCGCGAGGCTGCTCTTGCCCGACCCGGATTCGCCGACCACGCCCAGCGTGCGCCCCGCCTGCAGCGCGAAGCCGACCCCGTCCACTGCCGCGCGCAGCTCGCCGTCGGGCCCGCGATGGGCCTTGTGCAGGTCGCGGGCCCACAGCAGTGGCGCAGTCGCGGGGGCCGGCCCCGAGGGTGGCCCGTCCCGCGGCTGCGGCGTGGCGGACGGAGGCCGCGCCACACGCGCGTGCGCACCCGGCACCGCATCGAGCAGCGCGCGGGTGTACGCATGCCGGGGATGCCGCAGCACCTGGGCGGTGCTGCCCTGCTCGACCACCTCGCCCTGCCGCAGCACCAGGATCTCGTCGGCCAGCTGTGCCACCAGCGCGAGGTCGTGGCTGATCACCAGCAGGGCGCCACCGCGCTGCTTGACCGCCTGCAGGGCGGCCAGCACCTGCGCCTGTACCGTGGCGTCGAGCGCGGTGGTCGGCTCGTCGGCGATCAGCACGCCGGGATCGTGCGCCAGCGCCGAAGCGATCAGCGCGCGCTGGCGCAATCCGCCGGAAAGCTGGTCCGGGCGTTGTCGCGCACGCAGCGCCGGCTCGGGTACGCCGGCCTGTTCGAGCAACTGCAGCACCCGCGCACGGCGCGCGGCGCGGTCGCCCCAGCCGTGCGCCGCCAGCGCCTCCTCGATCTCGCGCCCGACCGGGCGCAGCGGATCCAGCGACACCAGCGCATCCTGCAGCACGAAGCCGACGTGCTTGCCGCGCAGCGTCCGCCATTGCCGCTCCGTCCAGCCACGCAGGTCGCGGCCGGCGTGCTCCAGCAGCTGCGCCTCGACGCGCGCCTGCGGTCCTGCCAGGCCCACCAGGCTGCGCGCGGTCACGCTCTTGCCCGAGCCGGACTCGCCCACCAACGCCACCGCACGCCCCGGGGCCAGCGCGAACGAGACGCCCCGCACCGCCGGGTGCGGCGCGAGCCCGGGCCGCAGGAACGCCACGCCCAGCCCTTCCACCCGCAGCAGGCCGCCGCTCATGGCGCGCGCCCTTCCAGCCGGCGCTGCAGGTAGCGGCCGAGCACCGTGGTCGACAGCGTGGTCAGCACGATCAGCAGGCCGGGGAAGAAGGTCATCCACCAGGCGAGGGCGACGAAGTCGCGGCCCATCGAGAGCAGGGTACCCCATTCCGCCGCCGGCGGCGGCTTGCCCAGCCCCAGGAAGCTCAGCGCCGAGGCCCACACGATGATCTGGCCCACGCCCAGGGTCACGGTGACCAGCAACGGCCGCATCGCATTGGGCAGGACATGGCGCAGCACGATCCGCCACGGCCGGTGGCCGAGCACGCGCGCGGCCTCGACGTAGCCGGAATCGCGCACCGCCCGCACCTGCACGCGCACCATGCGCGCATAGCCGGGTGCGCAGCCCAGGCCGGTGGCCACGATCACCGGTCCCAGCCCGGCACCGAAGATCGCCACCAGCAGCAGCGCCAGCACCAGCGCCGGGAAGGCGAACAGCACGTTGAGCAGGGCGCCGACGGCGCGATCCAGCCAGCGCCCGCCCAGGCCCGCGACCAGGCCGAGCACGATCGCCACGCTCATCGCCAGCGCGGTGGCGGCCACGCCGATCGCCAGCGACTCGCGCGCGCCATGCACCGTCCGCGCCCACAGGTCGCGGCCGGAGGCGTCGGTGCCGAACCAGTGCTCCCCGCTCGGCGGCCGGAACGCCTGCCGGGGCGCCACCGCCAGTGGATCGGCGGCGGCGAACAGCGACGGCGCCAGCACCATCGCCGCCAGCAGCAGCAGGAAGGCCGCCGCCAGCGCCGGGCCGGGCGGCAAGGCGGCCAACCCGCGCACGGCCCGGCGCAGGCGGGCGCACCGCGCGCAGGGCGGCAGCGACGGGGCCCAGACGGTGGCGTTCATCGGCCTTCCCCGTGCAGACGCGGATCGACCGCACGCTGCAGCCCGTCGATCAGCAGGTTGGCGACGACGTAGACCAAGGCGATGAACAGCACGATGCCCATCGCCAGCGGCAGGTCCTGGGCCTGCACCGCGTAGAACAGCTGCCGGCCGACGCCCTTGCGCGAGAAGATCACCTCGGTGACCACCGCGCCGCTGATCGCCGCGCCGATCGCCCAGCCCGACAGGCTCAGCCCGGGCAGCAGCGCATGCCGCAGGACATGCCGCAGCCGCACCGCGGCCTCGCCGAGGCCGCGCGCGCGGGCCGACAGCACGAACGGCTGCTCCAGCGCCAGCGCCATCGATTCGCGCGTCACCTGGCCGAGGAAGCCGGCCAGCGGCAGCGCCAGCGTCAGCGCCGGCAGCACCAGGCTGCGCAGGCCGTCGCTGCCGGCCGGGGGCAGCAGCCGCAGCCCGAACGCGAACACGCCCAGCAGCACCAGCCCTAGCCAGAACTGCGGCAGGGCCGCGGCCAAGCTCTCCAGCGCCGAACACAATGGATCGCGCCAGCCCCGGCGCACGCTCGGCAGCACCGAGGCCAGCGCCAGCACCCAGGCCAGCAGCAGCGCCGCGCCGGTCAGCTGCAGGGTCGGGCCGGCCTGCTCGCGCAGCACCTGCGCCACCGGCAGGTGCTGCGAGTAGGAGGTGCCGAGATCGCCGCGCACCAGCTTCCCCAGGTAGTCCAGGTACTGCCGCGACAACGGCTGGTCGAGCCCGTACTCGCGCCGCACCGCGGCGAGGGTCGCGGCGGTGGGGTTGGCGCTGGGGCCGCCGAGCACCGCCAGCGCCGGATCGCCCGGCATCAGCCGCAGCGCCAGGAACATCAGGCTGGCCGCGGCCCACAGCACCAGCGCCGCACCGAGCAGGTGCAGGCCCAGCGCGCGCAGCGGGCGCGGCGCGGCGCCGGCATGGCGGAGAAGCGTCGTGGTCGCGTTCATGGGCTCACCCAGGCGTCGTACAGCGTGGTGACCCGCAGCGAGGGCTCCAGTGCCACGTCGTGCGCGGTCTTGTAGATCCCCAGCCGCGTGCTCTGCGGATAGGTCGTCAGTTGCAGGAAATGCCGCGAGGCGAGCTGCTGGGCGCGGTGGTACAGCTGCGCGCGCCGGCCCGCGTCCTGGGTGGCCAGCGCCTGCTCGACCACGGCGTCGAACCGCGGGTCGGAATAGCCGGCCCCGTTCTGGTGAAAACCGCCCTTGCCGCCGACCGGTGCCAGGAACTGCGAGCCGAAGATGATCCGCAGCACGTCGGCGGTGTTGGTGTTCCAGTAGCCCACGCGCACGTCGTAGTCCCACTCGGCCTGGCGCTGCTGCAGCAGCGCATCGCTCAACGGCTCCAGGCGCACGTCGAAGCCGGTGGCGCGCGCGGTGGCCTGCACCTGTTCCCACAGCGTCTGTTCCGACGGCCAGGTCTGGTTGCGCATCAGCACGTGCACGGTCAGCCGCCGCCCGTGCCTTACGCGGTAGCCGGCGGCGTCGCGCCGCGCCCAGCCGGCCGCATCCAGCAGCTGGTTCGCGCGCGCGGGGTCGTAGTCGGCGGCGTGCTCGAAATCGGGGCTGTAGAACGGCGTGGCCGGGCTGAGCGGCCCGCCCGCGCGCCGGAACTCGCCGAAGAACACGCTCTGCAGGGCGCCCTCCACGTCGGCCGAGCGCAGGAACGCCTCGCGCACGCGGATGTCGTCGAACGGGGCGCGGGTGAGGTTGAGGGTACCGTTGGTGGGGTTGCCGGGGCGGTCGGCCACAAGCACCGCGAGCTCGGGGTTGGCGCGCGCCGGCGCGTGCGCCTCCGGCGGCAGGGTATCGATCACGTCGACCTCGCCGGCCTGCAGCGAGGCGAAGCGCACCGACGGCTCGGCGATGAACTTCCAGACCACGCGGTCCAGGTAGGCCGTCCCCTGGTGGCGTGCGGTCGGCGGCGCCCAGGCGTAGTCGGGGTTGCGCACCAGCACCACCTGGCTCTGGCGGTCCCAGCGCTCGACCTTGAACGGCCCCGAGCCGACCGGCTGCTGGCAGTTCTGCTCGCGCGGGCGCCGCAGCGCCACCGGCGACTGCATGCCGAGGAAGCCCTGCGCCAGCACTTCCAGGAAGGCGGCGTAGGCGCTGTCCAGGTGCACCACCGCGGTGTGTGCGTCGACGACGTCGGTACGCAGGTACTGGCGGATGTAGCCGCCGGCGGTGCCGGACTGGGTCTGCGGATCGGCCATGTGGTCGAGGTTGGCCTTGACCGCGTGCGCGGTGAACGGCGTGCCGTCGCTGAAACGCACGTCGTCGCGCAGGTGGAAGGTATAGGTGCGGCCGTCGTCGGACACCTCCCAGCGGCGCGCCAGCCAGGGCAGGATGCGGCCCTGCTCGTCCATCGCCACCAGCGAGTCCAGGAACTGCCGCGCCACGAACACCTGCGGCATGTCGCCCTGCACATGCGGGTCCAGGCAGGTGGGCTCGCGGTCGGTGGCATACACCAGCGTACCGCCGTGGCGTGGCGCGGTCCCGGCCGCGGCGGTGGCCGGCGGGCGCTCCCCGCCGCAGCCGCCCAGCGCCAGCAGCGCCAGCGTACCGGCCGCCGCCGCCCGGCCCCGCAGGCGCCCCGCCGGCCGGTGCACGGGTGCCCCGCAGAGGCCGCGCGCGCCGCGGCCGACGGCGGCGCCGGAGGGAGCCGCCGCCCTCATCCGGCCGCCTCTGCGGCGACCGCGGCGGGCGCCGGGAACCGCAGCGGCGGCGCCGGCACCGCGAGGTTGGCCGGATCACGGTAGCGGGCACCGAAATGGTCGGCCGGCAGGCGCGCGCGGCCGGCGCCGAACAGACGCTCGCGCAGGGTCTCGCCGTCGCGGTAGCGCTCGCGGAAGCGGCCGCGGCGGCGCAGTTCCGGCACCACCAGCTCGATGAAGTCGCGCGCGGTCTCGAACGACAGGTACTGGCGCAGGTTGATCCCGTCGATGTCGTCCTCGTCGAGCCAGCGCTCGATCGCGTCGGCCACCACCGTCGGCGTGCCGGCGATGAAGTAGCGGTCGCGATCGAACGCCTCCAGCCGCGCCAGCACCTGCGCCACCGTCCACTGCGGATCGAACCCCGCCAGCACACCGCGGCCGATGCCGCTGGCGCTGCCGGTGCCGCGGCCCCCGACGATCTCGCCGATCGGCAGGTGCCGCGGATAGGCCAGCAGGTCGATCTCGGACTGCGCGTGCACCAGCGCGCCGCGCACGCTCATCAGTCGCTTGTAGCCCTCCAGCTTTGCGGCCACCGCCTCGTCGCTGCGCGCGACGATCACCCCGGCCTGCACCACGAACTTGATCGCGTACGGGTCCCGCCCCTGCGCGGCCACGCGCGCGCGGGTGCGGGCGATGTTGCCGCGCACGTCGGCGGCGGTGAGGCCGCCGGTGAACACCACCTCGGCATGGCGCGCCGCGAACTCCAGGCCCGCCGCCGAGCCGGACGCCTGGAACAGCACCGGCGTGCGCTGCGGCGAGGGCTGGCTCAGGTGCGGGCCGGCCACCCGGAAGTGTTCGCCGGCGTGGTCGATCGCGCGCACCTTGGTGGGGTCGGTGTAGATCCGGCGGGCGCGGTCCTGGATCACCGCGTCGTCGTCCCAGGAGCCTTCCCACAGCTTGTAGAGCACGTCGAGGTACTCGTCGGCGATCTCGTAGCGCCGGTCGTGCGGCACCTCGCCGGCCAGGCCGAAGTTGCGCGCCGCGTTGGGCAGGTAGGAGGTGACGATGTTCCAGCCGACGCGGCCCCGGGTGAGGTGGTCGAGCGTGCTCATGCGCCGTGCGAACGCGAACGGCGGCTCGTAGGTGGTGGAGAAGGTCGCCCCGAAGCCCAGGTGCCGGGTGACCTGCGCCATCGCCGGGATCAGCAGCAGCGGGTCGTTGCTGGGGATCTGCAGCGCCTCTTCCAGCGCCGCACGCGGGCCTTCGCCGAAGGCGTCGTAGGCGCCGATCACGTCGGCCAGGAACACGCCATCGAAGGTGCCGTATTCCAACAGCTGCGCCAGCTCGGTCCAGTAGTCGAGATCGTTGAAGCGGTGGCGCTGGTTGTCCGGGTGCACCCACATGCCATGCACGATGTGGCTGACGCAATTCATCTCGAACAGGTTGACGTGCAGCTGCTTGGGCCCGTCGTTGCGATCGCGTGCGGGCAGGTTCATGCCGGCGCTCCGGGCTGCTCGGTGGCCGCGGCCGTGGCCCCGGCGAACCAGGCCTCGCGCGGCCGCGTCCCGTGGAGCCGCCAGTCGCCGAGTGCGCGCTCGCGCAGGATCGCGGGATTGTGCGAGGCCAGGGTGCGGGCATTGCGCCAGTGCCGGTCGAGCGCGCGCGCGCGATCGGTGGCCGAGGCCCCGCCGACCTCGAACACCAGCGTGGCCGCTTCCAGCACCAGCGGGATCGCCACCTGCTGGCCGTGATAGGCGGCCACGTCCGCGGCGACGTAGTCGGCCTCGCGCGCGCGTCCGCCGCGATGGGCGACGTGGGTGCGTTGCAGCGCCGCCGCGACCTGCTCGACCACCGCACCGGCGGCGAACGCCAGGCTCGACAGCCGCCCGATCACGCGCTGCACCAGCGGATCGTCGGCCGGGCGGACCTGGCCGGGCACGCCGAACACGCGCGTGCGCCCGCGCACGAAGCCCACGCCGTCGTGCAGCACCGCCTGCGCGATACCGGCGAGCGTGGCCAGGTGGACGGTCTGGTAGAACGCGGTGAGGTAGGTGTCCGGGCGCGGCTGCCCGGCCGGGTGGCGATGCAGCAGCGCCTCCGCGTCCAGGCGCACCGCGGCGAAGCGGGTGCTGCCGCTGCCGGTCAGGCGCTGGCCGAAGCCGTCCCAGTCGTCCCGCCGCGTCACCCCGGGCGCGGTGGCCGGGACCGCGAGCGCGACGTGGTCGCCGCCCTCCACCGCCGCGGCCAGGATCCAGTCCGCATACAGCGTGCCGGTGCAGTAGTACTTCTCGCCGTCCAGCTGCCACTGCCCGCCCGTGCGGCTCAGCGCCAGCGTGTTCTCGGTCGCCGGCCCGCGTTCGGCCATCGCGGCGCCGAACAGCGCGCCGGCGGCGATGCGCGGGAACCAGCGCGCGCGCAGCGCGGCGTCCTCGTCGCTGGCCCCGAACAGGCCTTCGACGAAGCCGAAGTGCGCGCGCAGGATCTGCGGCAGGTTGGAATCGGCCTCGCCCAGCCGCGCCAGCAGCCGGAACAGCTGCGGCAGGCTGGCGCCCAGGCCGCCATCGGCCTGCGGCACCCGCAGCGCGCCGAACCCGGCCGCACGCAGCCATGCCACCGGTTCGTGCGCCAGACGGCGTTCGCGTTCGCGGGCGACCGCGCCCTCGGCGATGCGCGCGAACACCGGGTCGAAGCGTTCCGCCAGCGCGGCATCGGAGGGCGCGGCCGGCGCGTCGGACGCGCGTGCCGGCAGCGGCGGGGACGGGGCGAGGGCTCGGGCATTCATGGGCGGCTCCGGGGATAGTGGGAAGAAACGCAGGGCGTGGCCGGCACGACCGCTCAGAAGCGCAGCGACACGCCGGAAAACACGCTGAAGCCGTCGCCCACGTAGAACACGTTGGCGTCGGCGCCGCCGAGGTCGTAGGCGGTGCTGCTGGCGGTGACGTAGCGCTTGTCGGTGAGGTTGCGCAGGTCCAGCCAGGCGCTCCAGCGGCCACTGGGCTGGCCATAGCCGAGCTTGGCGCCGAACACCGCATGGCCCGGCGCCTCGAGCGTGTTGGCGTAGTCGACGTAGTAGCCCGACGCGGCGCGCGCGTTGAGCTGCGCATAGAAGCCGCCCGCGCGCTGGTAGTGCAGCTCCGCCTGGTAGACCTGCCGTGGCAGGCCGGGCAGCTCGCTGTCGCCGAACTCGGCATCGTGGCGGTAGTGGAAGTCGTTGAAGGTATAGGCCTGGCGCAGGTCCAGCCGGTCGCCGTGTTCGCCCTCCCAGAGCCGGGCGTTCAGGCCGGCCTCGATGCCCTGGTGCACGGTCGCGCCCGCGTTGCCGTTGGCGGTCACCGCATCGGTGGTGGTGGTGGCCTGCTCCACCACCGTGGTCAGCAGTTCGTCGCTGATCCACGAGCGGTAGAGCGTCAGGCTGCCGTCGAGGCGGCCGCGCTGCCCGCGCACGCCGAACTCGGCGGTGGTGGCCTTCTGCGGCACCAGCGGGCGCGCATACGGGGTGGCGACGCCGCCGCCGCTGATCTGCCAGGTGATCGGCGGGTCGATCGAGCGGCTCAGGTTGCCGAACAGCTGCACATCCGGCGACAGCTGCCAGCGCCATCCCAGCCGTGGCGCGGCATACCACGCATCCAGCGCATAGCGATCGGGATAGCGGCTGGTGTTGGGCGTGGCCGAGTACACCACGCGCACGTCGCGGTCGATGTTGATCAGCGACACCCCGGCCGACACCCAGTCGGCCGCGGCGAGCTGCAGCTCGCCGCCCAGTGCCAGCACGGTGTCGCGCGAGCCGGTGTAGCGCACCTGCTTGAGCAGCCGCCAGCTGTCGCGGTCGTGGGTGCGCGCATCGCCGAACACCAGGCGCGTGTCGCTCCAGGTCACGCTGGTGTCCAGCGGCTTGCCGAACAGCGTGTCGCCGCTGCGCAGGTAGCGCACGGTGGTGTTGAGGTCGGTGGAGCGCCACAGGTTCGGCGTGGTCGAGTAGCGCCAGCTGTTGTAGAGCGGATAGTTGTCCACGTTCACCCCCAGCTCCAGGCGCGCGTCGTCGTCGAACACGTAGGTGGTGGTGCTGCCCACCAGCGTGGTGCCGCCCTTCTTGCGCCCGAACGGCACCGGGTTGGCGCGCGGGTCGTGGTTGACCTGGTCGAGCGTCAGGGTGCCGCCGTTGATCAGCGTCTCCTCGCGGTAGCGGACCAGCAGCCGGGTCTCCAGCCGCGGTGTGAGGCGGTAGCCGAGGTTGGCGACCAGTTCCTTGCCGTGGTTGTCGGTCAGCCGCTGGTAGCCGTCGCGTTCGTTGTGCAGCACCGACACGTACCAGTCGAAGTCGCCCGCCACGCCACCGTGGCTGATCTGCTGCTTGCGATAGCCGTAGCTGCCGGTCTCCAGCCGCAGGTAGGCGCCCGGCGAGGTATGCCCGGTGTGGGTGACGAAGTTGATCGCGCCCCCCAGCGTGGTCGCCGCGTACTGGAACGCGTTGGCGCCGTACAGCACCTCGGTGTAGTTGACCCCGGCGATGCTCAGCAGATCCTCCTGGGTGCCGCCGGGCCCGGTGATCGGCAGCCCGTCGAACAGGAACTTGGTGCCGAGCACGTAGCCGCCGTAGAAGGTGTTGAGGCCCGAGCCGCGGATCGAGATCTTGGCCGCGGCATTGCCGCTGGTGGACTGCGCGAACACGCCGGGTTGCAGCGCCAGCACGTCCTCGGCACTCGACGCGCGGCCACGCTCGACCTGCTCGTTGTCCACCATTGCCGCGTTGCCGGCGATACGGTCCAGCGCCGCCCGGGCCTGCTGTTGTTCCGGCTTGCGGTCCGCCTTCACCGTCAGCGCGTCCAGCGTGCCCACCGGCACGGCGTCCTGCGCCGGCGACGCCTCCTCCGCGAGGGCCTGGCCTGCGGCCGCCATGACGATGGCCGAATACATCCAATGCGTGCGCAACCTCGTCTTCATGCGAATGGCGTTCTCCGTGTGCGGTCATGCTGCATACGCACATCGCATGCCAGCGCCGGATCACCCAGGAAATTCCCGCGACTGCGCCCGATCCGTACAAAAACAGCGGATAGCGCGCGCGATTCTGCTGATCGCCTGTTGCCCCGAAAACATTTTTCGGTGACTGATGCGCAGGGAAAATATATTCATTGCCAAACCGACATGAGCCAGCGCACGAAAACCGCGAAAACCGCCGGATTTTCCGCTTTGGTCATGACCTGATTATCAAAACTGATAAGCGAAGGCCGCGATCCGCGGCACCGCGGCATTGTCCTGCGCCGCCGTGTGCGATCAGATGGAATCCCCGCTGCACGCGCAGCCACATCGCCTCCCTGCGTCGGCCTGCCGCCTGCGCAACACCCGCTTCCGATGCGCACGCCGCACGCGATGGCATGGAGATTGCGTGATGCCTCCCTGCCGCCAGAACCCACAGGATCCTGCATGCGCTCTCCCCTCAACGTCGTCGCCGTTTCCGGCAATCTCTCGCGTCCCTCGCGCACCCTCGCGCTGGTCGAGGCCACGCTCGCTGCACTGGGCGAGCACCTGCCGCTGCACAGCCGGACCGTGGAACTGCGCCAGATCGTGCAGCCGCTGGGCAGCACGATCTGGCGTGCGCAGGCGCCGGAAGAACTGGAGCAGTCGCTGCGCCTGATCGAATCGGCGGACCTGCTGCTGTTCGCCACGCCGGTGTTCCGCGGCACCTACCCGGGCCTGCTCAAGCACCTGTTCGACCTGGTCGACCTGAATGCCCTGATCGACACCCCGGTGCTGCTGGCCGCCACCGGCGGCAGCGAGCGCCATGCGCTGGTGATCGACCACCAGTTGCGACCGCTGTTCGGTTTCTTCCAGGCGCTGACCTTGCCGATCGGCATCTACGCGTCCGAGGCCGATTTCGAGGACTACCGGATCGCCAGCACGACGCTGCAGGCGCGCATCGCCCTGGCCGCCGAGCGTGCCGCCGGCCTGCTCGGCACGCGCCCGCAGCCGCTGCGGCGCATTGCCTGACCCCTCGCCCCCCACGCCACGGTCCGCACAGGAGACAACGATGGATGTGTTCTGGTTCATTCCCACCCACGGCGACAGCCGCTACCTCGGCACCAGCGAAGGCGCGCGCCAGGTCAGCGCCGAGTACGTGACCCAGATCGCCGTGGCCGCCGACACCCTCGGCTACGAAGGCGTGCTGATCCCCACCGGCCGCTCCTGCGAGGATCCGTGGGTGGTGGCGTCGAGCCTGATCGCGGCCACCCGCCGGCTGAAGTTCCTGGTCGCGCTGCGCCCCGGCCTGATGGCGCCGGCGCTGGCCGCGCGCATGGCCGCCAGCTTCGACCGGCTGTCCCAGGGGCGCCTGCTGGTCAACCTGGTCACCGGCGGCGACCGCGCCGAACTCGAGGGCGACGGCGTGTTCCTCGACCATGCCGAGCGCTACGTCGCCTCGGCCGAGTTCATCCGCATCTGGCGCGAGATCATCGGCCGCAGCCACGACGGCGCGGGCTACGACTTCGAAGGCAGCCACCTGCGGGTCCGCGACGCCAAACTGCTGTATCCCACCGTGCAGCGCCCGTATCCGCCGGTCTGGTTCGGCGGCTCGTCGGACGCCGCGCACGACCTCGCCGCCGAACAGGTCGACACCTACCTCACCTGGGGCGAACCGCCGGCCGCGGTCGCCGAGAAGATCGGCGCGGTGCGCGCCAAGGCGGCCGCGCGCGGGCGCACCCTCACCTTCGGCATCCGCCTGCACGTGATCGTGCGCGAGACCGAGGCCCAGGCCTGGGCCGCCGCCGAGGCGTTGATCAGCCATCTCGACGACGACACCGTCGCGCGGGCGCAGCACGCGTTCGCACGCATGGATTCGGTCGGCCAGCGCCGCATGGCCGCGCTGCACGGCCAGGGCCAGGGCCGCACCCGCGCCGACCTGGAGGTCAGCCCGAACCTGTGGGCCGGCGTCGGGCTGGTACGCGGCGGCGCCGGCACCGCCCTGGTCGGCGACCCGCAGACCGTGGCGCGCCGCATCCAGGAGTACGCCGATCTCGGCATCGACACCTTCATCTTCTCCGGCTACCCGCATCTGGAAGAGGCCTACCGCTTCGCCGAGCTGGTGTTCCCGCTGCTGCCCCGCCGGGTGCGCGAGAAGCTGCCCGGACAGACGCTGAGCGGGCCGTTCGGCGAGGTCATCGCCAACCAGATCGTGCCGCGCGCAGCAGCACGCTGAAGGAGCCGTCATGCACCGTCGCACCCTGCTCACCTCCCTGGCCGGCGCCGCGCTCGGCGCCACCCCGCTGTTCTCGGGCGCGGCCCTCGCCCAGGGCCGGCCGCCGCCGCGGCAACTGCGCCTGGACTACGCGTACTACGCGCCGACCTCGCTGGTGCTCAAGCGCTTCGGCTGGCTGGAAGCGGCACTGAAGCCCCACGGCACCGAGGTGAAGTGGGTGCTGTCGGCCGGCAGCAACCGCGCGCTGGAGTACCTCGGCGGCGACAGCCTCGATTTCGGCAGCACCGCCGGCCTGGCCGCGCTGCTGGCGCGCGCCAACGGCAACCCGATCAAGGCCGTCTACGTCTATTCGCGGCCGGAGTGGACCGCGCTGGCGGTGGCGCGGAGTTCGCCGCTGCAGCGCGTCGCCCAGCTCAAGGGCAGCAAGGTCGCCGCCACCAAGGGCACCGATCCCTACCTATTCCTGCTGCGCGCGCTGCACCAGGCCGGGCTCGACAAGCGCGACGTGGACCTCGTGCATCTGCAGCATGGCGACGGCCGGGCCGCGCTCGAGCGCGGCGACGTCGAGGCCTGGGCCGGGCTCGACCCGCACCTGGCGGCGAGCCAGATCGAGGCCGGCTCGCGCCTGCTCTACCGCAACGTCGCGTTCAATTCGTATGGCTTCCTCAACGTGCGCGAGACGTTCGCCGCCGCCCATCCGGCGCTGGTCGCCACGGTGATCCGGGCCTACGAGCAGGCCCGGCACTGGGCCATCGCGCATCCGGCCGAACTGGCGCAGCTGATCGCCCGCGAAGCGCGGCTGGCGCCCGCGGTGGCCCGGCTGCAGCTGCAGCGCAACGACTTCGGCCATCCGCTGATCGGCGTCGAGCAGCAGGCCGCGTTGCAGGCCGCCGCGCCGATCCTGCTCGACGAAGGCCTGGTCCGGCCGGGCAGCGACCTGCGCGCGGTACTGGCCGGCCTGATCGACCCGGCCTATGCACGGCGCGCCGGACTGGCGCGGCCCGCGCCCCGTCCGGCGGGGGCCGGCGCATGAACGACCGTGCCCTCGACCTCCCCGACACCCGCACGACGCCCTCCGCCGCCCGCCGGTGGCGCGGCCCGGGCATCGGCCTGCTGCTGCCGCTGGCGTTCTTCGCGGCACTGGAGGCCGCCTCGCGTCTGGGATGGACCCCGCAGTACCTGCTGCCGCCCCCGAGCCGGATCCTGGCCACGCTGGCCGACGAGGCGCGCCACGGCCTGGCCGCCCACATCGGCGTGAGCGTGCTGCGGATGCTGGCCGGCTTCGTCGCCGGCGCCGGGCTCGGCCTGGCGGCAGGCGTGGGCGTCGGCCTGAGCCGGCGGCTGGAACGCCTGCTCGATCCCAGCTTCCAGGCGCTGCGCGCGGTGCCCAGCCTGGCCTGGGTGCCGCTGCTGCTGCTCTGGCTGGGCATCGACGAGACCCCGAAGATCACCCTGATCGCCATCGGCGCCTTCTTCCCGGCCTACCTGGGCGCGGTCAGCGGCCTGCGCAACGCCGACCGCAAGCTGGTCGAGCTCGGCGAGAGCCTGGGACTGTCGAGGACGCGGCTGGTGCGCCGGGTGCTGCTGCCCGCGGCGCGGCCGGCGATCTTCACCGGACTGCGCACCAGCCTGAGCCTGGCCTGGATGTTCCTGGTCGCCGCCGAGCTGATCGCGGCCACACGCGGCCTGGGCTACCTGCTGTCGGACGGGCGCGAGACCTCGCGGCCGGACCTGGTGATGGCCGCGATCGTGCTGCTCGCGCTGCTCGGCAAGCTCAGCGACGGCGTGCTCAAGACCCTCGAGGCACGCTCGCTGCGCTGGCGCGACAGTTTCGAAGACCGCCTCGGGAGCCCGCCGTGAGCGCGGCCGGCCTGCGCGTGCGCATCGCTGCCAAGCGCTTCGGCCCGCGGCTCGTGCTGCGCGACCTCGACCTGCAGCTGGCCCCGGGCGAGATCGTCGCGCTGACCGGCGCCAGCGGCTGCGGCAAGAGCACGCTGCTGCGCATCGTCGCCGGGCTCGAGCGCGACTACGCCGGCGAGATCGCGCTGGACGGCCGCCGCGTGCCGGGCATCGACCCGCGCATCGGCTTCGTCTTCCAGGAGCCGCGCCTGCTGCCCTGGCTCACCGTCGCCGCCAACGTGGCCTTCGCCGATCCCGCCGACCTGGCGCCGGCCGCGGCCCCGGCGTCCGCGCGCGTGCAACAGCTGCTGCTGCAGGTGGGCCTGCACGCACAGGCGCAGGCCCTGCCCAAGCAGCTGTCCGGCGGCCAGGCGCAGCGCGCCGCGCTGGCCCGCGGCCTGTACCGCCGGCCACGCGTGCTGCTGCTCGACGAGCCGTTCAGCGCGGTGGATGCGTTCACCCGCATCCGGTTGCAGGACCTGCTGCTGCGGCTGGCCGCCGAGCACCGCTTCACGGTGCTGATCGTGACCCACGACCTCGACGAGGCCCTGCACCTGAGCGACCGCGTGATCGTCCTCGGCGGCCCGCCCGGCACGGTGGCCGCCGAGTTCGCCCTCGACGCGCCCCGGCCGCGCCCGCGCGAGACCGAACGCCCCGCCCATCGCCAGGCCCGCCAGGGGCTGCTGGCCGCCCTGCAGGACCTCCACGCCTTCTGACGCCGCCACCCGCCGCACCCGCGACGAACTGCTCCGCGCGGACCGCCTCGCCGGCCGGCGCCACGCTCCTCCTCCGCTTCCCAACGAGGCCACCGCTCATGACGAGCCGCCGTCCGCAACCGATCCTCTTCAACCCGCTGCACACCGCCCGCCGCCTCGCCGCCGGGTTCGCCGAGAGCGCGGTCAGGCGCGACGCGCTCGGCGGCACCCCCAAGGCCGAGCGCGACGCGATCCGCGCCAGCGGCCTGCTCGGGCTCAGTGTGCCCACCCAGTACGGCGGCCTCGGCGCCAGCTGGAGCGAGGTGCTGGAGATCGTGCGCGAGTTCGCCCGGGTGGACGCCTCGCTCGCGCACGTGTTCGGCTTCCATCACCTGCTGCTGGCCACGGTGCGGCTGTTCGGCCGCCCGGAGCAGTGGCAGCCCTGGTTCGAGCAGACCGCGCGCAAGCAGTGGTTCTGGGGCAATGCGCTCAACCCGCTCGACCGGCGCACCGTCGCCGCGCGCTGCGACGGCTGGCGCGAGTTCTCCGGCAAGAAGAGCTTCTGCTCCGGCGCGATCGACTCGGAGATGCTGATCGCCTCGGCCCTGGACGAGCAGGGCGGCACGCTGCTGATCGGTGCCATCCCCACCGCGCGCAGCGGCATCACGCTGGCCCACGACTGGGACAACATCGGCCAGCGCCAGACCGACAGCGGCAGCGCCACGTTCGAGCGGGTCCGGGTGGAGGAGAACGAACTGCTGCTCGATCCCGGCCCGCTGAGCACGCCGTTCGCCTGCCTGCGCCCGCTGATCGCCCAGCTGCTGTTCGCCAACCTGTTCCTGGGCATCGCCGAAGGCGCGTTCGAGGAAGCGCGCCGGTACACCCTGACCGAGAGCCGGCCCTGGTTCGGCTCGGGCGTCGCGCAGGCCGGCGAGGATCCCTACGTCCTCGCCCACTACGGCGAGTTCCACCTCGGCCTGGAGAGCACCCGCCTGCTGGTCCGGCAGGCGGCCGAGCGGCTCGACCTGGCCTGGCGCAAGGACAGCGCGCTGACCAGCGACGAGCGCGGCCAGCTCGCGCTGAGCGTGGCCGCCGCCAAGGTCACCGCCACGCGCACCGGCCTGGAGCTGTGCAGCCGGCTGTTCGAGGTCACCGGCGCGCGCGCCACCCATGCCGCGCTGCGCCTGGACCGCTACTGGCGCAACCTGCGCACGCAGTCGCTGCACGACCCGCTCGACTACAAGGTCCGCGAGCTCGGCGAATGGGCGCTCAACGGCAGGCCGCCGACGCCCAGCTTCTATTCGTGACCGACATGCGACCGCAGCCACGCCCGGGAACACGGTGTCGCCGCCGCGACACCAGCGCCGTCCTCCCCTCCCGACCGAGTCCGCCCCCATGTCCGATGCCCGCCTGCTCACCCTGCCTCCGTCCCTGCTGCGGCCCGCACCGCTGGCCGCCATGCGCGCCACCGCGCACGTGTTCGAGGATCCTTCCTCGCGGGCCCTGCTCGCGCACCTGGAACAGGTCGCGCCCAGCGAGGCCAGCGTCCTGATCATCGGCGAGTCCGGCACCGGCAAGGAGCTGGTGGCCCGGCACGTGCACAACCTCAGCGCCCGCAGCCGCCATCCGTTCGTGGCGGTCAACTGCGGCGCCTTCAGCGAGTCGCTGGTCGATGCCGAGCTGTTCGGCCACGAGAAGGGCGCCTTCACCGGCGCGCTCAACGCCAAGGCCGGCTGGTTCGAGGAGGCCAACGGCGGCACCCTGTTCCTGGACGAGATCGGCGACCTGCCGATGCCGATCCAGGTGAAGCTGCTGCGCGTGCTGCAGGAGCGCGAGGTGGTGCGCCTGGGCTCGCGCAAGAGCCTGCCGATCGACGTGCGCGTGCTGGCCGCCACCAACGTGCCCCTGGAGCAGGCCATCCACGGCGGCCAGTTCCGCCAGGACCTGTTCTACCGGCTGAACGTGGTCGGGGTGGAACTCAAGCCGCTGCGCGAGCGCCGCGGCGACATCCCGCCGCTGGTCCGCCACTTCGTCGACAAGTACAGCCGTCGCCTGGGGCATGGCGCGGTGGCCATCAGCGCCGAGGCCGAGCAGCGGCTGATCGAGTACGACTGGCCCGGCAACATCCGCGAGCTGGAGAACGTCATCCACCACACCCTGCTGATCCACCGCGACGGCGTGGTGCAGGCCGACGACATCCGCCTGTCGCAGCTGCGGCTGCCGCCGTCGGCGCAGGACGGCGAAAGCGGCGAGGCCCTGCTCGGCCGCGCCTTCGCCGCCCTGTTCGAGCAGGCCGGCGGCGCGCTGCATGCCACCGTCGAGGAGCACCTGTTCCGCGCGGCCTATCGCCACTGCCACCACAACCAGGTCCGTACCGCCGCGATGCTGGGGCTGAGCCGCAACGTCGTGCGGGCGCGCCTGATCGAGATCGGCGAACTGGTGGTGAACCGGCGCGACCCCGCCGGAGGACTCCCGCCCGGCGCGGACGCGCCGGGCCTCACCCGATCCTGAAGCCGGCGCGATAGGCCGCGGGGCTGGTCGCGGCATGTGCGCGGAAGTGCCGGCGGAACGACTCCGGCGAGCCGAAGCCCGCGCGCTCGCCGATCCACTGCAACGGCCGATCGGTGGTCTCCAGCAGCTCCCGGGCGTAGAGCACGCGCTCGCGGATCACCCAGTCGATCGGCGACAGGCCGGTCGCGTCGAGGAACTGGCGCTGCAGCGTGCGCGGGCTCAGCAGCGCCCGCTCGGCCAGGCTCTTGAGCGTGTGCTCCTGATCCAGATGCTCGCGTACCCATTCCATCAGGCGCGCCAGCCGTGTGGGTTCGCCGAGCGGAATGGACCGGTTCACGAGCTGGCTGCGCTCGCCGTCGCGCCAGGGCGCCAGCACCAGCCGCTGCGCCACCAGATTGGCGACCCGGATGCCATAGTCCTTGCGCACCATGTGCAGCATCATGTCCATGCCGGTAGCCGAACCGGCCGAGGTGATGACCGCGCCGGCATCCACGTACAGCACGTTGGCCCTAACCTGCACCCGCGGAAAACGGCGGGCAAGCAGGTCGGTCAGCCGCCAATGGGTGGTGGCGCTGCAGCCATCGAGCAGGCCCGCCCAGGCCAGCACGAACGCACCGGAACAGATCGAGGCCAGGCGCGCGCCGCGTGCATGCGCGCGGCGCAATGCGTCCAGCAACGCCGGCGGCGGGCATTCCTCCGGGTTGCACCATCCAGGAATCACCACGATGTCGGCGTCGTCGATCAGTTCCAGCCCGTGCACCACGTCTACCCGGATACCGCCCAGCGCGCGCAGCGACCCCGGTTCGCAGGCGCAGATGCCGCTGCGGTACCACGCCACCTCCAGTTCGGGGCGGACCGGCGCGAACATCCCGACCGCACAGCCAAACTCGAACAAGGCCAGCGGCTCGTAGGCCAGGATCGCCACCAGCGGGGAAGCGGGCGGCGTGGCGGATGCGGTCGCGGAACGGCTCATGACCCGGATACTACAAGCAGAGCCCCGGACACGGATCACTGCGGACGCCCCGGCTTTCGCCGCCGCCGCTGCGCAGCAATGCGCACCGGCAGCACCGGCTCTTTGCACATTTCCAAAGCTCATGTGCCTGGCGAAATGTTGCCACTCCCTGACGCGATTGACGATGGCCGGCACTGCGGAGAGGCATTTGAATGTGCCTCTCCGCCACTGCCTGCGTGCGTAACCGCCCGATGCCCGATCACTCGCCTTTGCCGACAGCCACGGACCACGACGGTTCCCTGCACCGCCTCCCCCCGAAGGCCGCGCCGCTGGCGCTGCTGGTCGCCAGCGCCCTCGCCAGCGCCCCCGTGGCGGCCGAGCAGGCCGGCGGCACCGACGCTTCCACCCTCGACACCGTGGTGGTCACCGGCTCGCGCTCCAGCAGCCGCACGGTCAAGAACAGCTCCACCCCGATCGACGTGATCTCGGCGCAGGACCTGGCCGCCTCCGGCCAGGCCACGCTGCTGGACGCACTGCAACGCACGCTGCCGTCGTTGAGCCAGATCGGCGGCTACCAGAGCGACCAGGAAAGCCTGATCCGCGGCTACCAGCTGCGCAACCTCTCGCCCGGTTACACCCTGGTCCTGGTCAACGGCAAGCGCCGCAATGCCAGCGCCTACGTCAGCGGCGCCAATGGCGGCGGCTTCCCCGGCCACGCCTGGGCCGACCTGGGCTTGATCCCGGTCGCGGCGATCGACCACATCGAAGTGCTGCGCGACGGCGCCTCGGCGATCTACGGCTCCGATGCCATCGCCGGGGTGATCAACGTCATCCTCAAGTCCCGGACTGGCGGCGGCGCCTCGCTCGAGAGCGGCCAGAGCTTCGATGGCGACGGCAGCCGCACCACATTCCGCGCCAACCTCGGCCTGCCGTGGGGCAGCGACGGCTTCGTCAACCTGTCGGCGGACGCCACCCGCCAGCACAGCGCCATCCGCCCGCGCAGCTACGCCGCCGGCTACCGGAGCTATCCGGCGCTCGACGCCGATGGCAACCTGCTCGCGCTCGACAGCTACAACCGCCTGCCGGCCGGCGCCACCGTCCATCCCGCCGAGGGCACCCGCGACCCCAGGGCCAACAAGATCACCAGTTCCACCGACTACGCCCTGAAGTCGTTCGCTTTGAACGCCGGCCACCGCCTCGGCGAGAACCTCGACTTCTACGCCACCGCCACCGCCAGCGACCGCACCGCCCGGGCGGTGCAGAACTACCGTCTGCCGGCCACCATCTTCGGCACTTACGCTGCACCCGGCGTGCTCGCGGTGTGGCCGGACGGCTTTTCCCCGGTACTGGAGACCAAGGAGCAGGAATCCACCGGCACCGCCGGTCTCAAGGGCGTGCTCGGCGGCTGGGACTACGACCTGAGCGCCACCTGGAACCGCAACACCCTGCGCACCTATACGCGCGACTCGGCCAATTTCTCGCTGGACTATCCCGGCGCGCCTACCGACTTCTACGACGGCAGGCTGGATTACCAGCAGTTGATCAACAACCTCGACCTGCGTCGCTCTTTCGATGTCGCCCCCCTCGCCTCGGCGCTGGACGTCAGTGCCGGGGTGGAGTATCAGCACGAGCGATACCGCCGCGATCCCGGCCAATCGGAGTCCTACACGGGCTTCGGCGCGGCCGCCTTCGTCGGCTATGCGCCCGCCGATGCGATCGATGCCTCGCGCAACAGCAGGGCCGCCTATGTCGGCGCGTCGGCCAATGTGACCGCGCGCTGGTTCCTGGATGCAGCCGCACGCTACGAGCACCATTCCGACTTCGGCAGCGTTTCCACCGGCCGCCTGTCCACCCGCTTCGACTTCAACGAGGCGTTCGGGGTGCGCGCCACCGTCAGCAACGGCTTCCACGCACCCGGCCTCGGCGCGCAGTACTACCAGGTCACCGGCAACTGCCCGTGCGGCACCACCCTGGTGGCGCAGGTAAATTCGCCCGCCGCACGAGTGCTGGGCGCCACCGCGCTGAAACCGGAAAAGGCCAGCAACTACAGCCTGGGCTTCACCCTGGATCCCACCCCGAACCTGCACGCGGCGCTGGACATCTACCAGATCGACATCCGCAACCAGCTCGGCCAGAGCAGCCAGATCGGTTACAACGCGCTCGACCCGGCCAACGTCAGCGACTACAACGGCACCGCCCTCAGCGCCGCACAGCAGGCCACCATCGACGGCCTGCTCGGCCGCGCCGGCCTCGCCATCCCCGCCGGCGAGGCCTTTTACGTGAGCTACTTCACCAACGTCGGCGACACCCGCACCCGCGGCCTGGAACTGACGCTGGAAGCCACTCAGGACACGCGCTGGGGCCGCCTGCGCTACACCTACGCCGCCAACGCCGGCAAGACCGACATTACCCGGGTCCGCGACATTCCCGAGGCATTGCAGGGCTTGCCCAATATCGATCTGCTGACCGAATCCAGCGAATACGCGCTGCGCTATCGTTCGCCCCGCTACACCCAGGTGGCCGGGCTTGGCTGGGCCCGAGGCTCATGGTCGGCCCATCTGGACTTCACCTACCACGGTCCGATCAGGCGCCTGAGCAACGGCTACAAATACCAACTCCCGCCGGTGCTGGTCACCCACCTGGGCGGCAGCTACGACGTCGGCGGCGGCTGGAGCGTCGACCTGGGCGTGAACAACCTGTTCGACAAACGCACCCGCAAGGTACCCGAGCCCGCGCGCAGCACCAGCGACCGCGCCACCTATGCCTACAACTACGATTTCGGCGACGTGCTCAGTACCGTGGGTGGCTACTGGTATGGCCGCATCAACTACCGGTTCTGAGCGGGGCGGACACCTCGCCCGCCACCGCGGCGCGCAGCCCTGGCAACACGCGCGCGCGTCGACCGGGCGCTTGACTCGCCAGCGGCGATGTCGCGCGAATCGCTCGCAGCCAGGGCATCCATGCTGCTTGAACGCTGCTCCCCAATAACGCGGAGACGTTTGGTTATTCCCAACAGCAATTTTCCTGGCCGGATGTGACCGCACATTGTCGAGTTCCGGCGCGGCGGCGTGGAGCGCATTGCCTACGATCCTCGGCACACGTTCTTCGAAGGAAGCAGTGGCGCCGATGTCGGACCCGAAAACCTCCAAGCCGATCCTTTTCCTGTTGGAACATGAGTTCGAAGACCCCCACCATCCCGGGCAACGCTTCTTCTGTCCGCACTGCCTTCCGCTCGAAGGCGTGCTGGTCAGCGTGCCGGGCCTGCGCGCGCGGCTGGACGTGCGACATGTCGGATTTCCTCGTCCGCGTCAGGCGGTCATCGACGTGGTCGGCGAGAGCGACCCGTCGCTGCCCAAGCTGGTGCTGCCGGAAGGCGTGTACAGCGAGCACGCCAGCGGCGAGCACGCAGCGCGCCAGTACGTATCCGGCACCCGGGCCATCCTCGCAACGCTGGGCGAGCTCTACGGAATTCCCCAGCCACATCCGTGACCGCCACCGACGTATCCGGCGACCGTCGCCGGAGCCGACGGATACACGGCGTTCCGCGTTCCCACAGGTTCCATCCCATCGCAGCGAGCCCATGGCTTATCTCATCAGCATCCTGGACAAGAGCCACATCCCCGAAGGCGGCAGCGCTGCACAGGCGCTGCGCGGCAGCGTGGCGCTGGCACAACAGGCCGAGCGGCTCGGCTATCACCGCTACTGGTTCGCCGAACACCATGCCGCGCCGCAGCTCGCCAGCCCGGCGCCGGAAGTGCTGGCCGCGTTCGTGTTGGCGCAGACCCGGCGCATCCGCGTCGGCACCGGTGGGGTGATGCTGCGCCACTACGCGCCGTACAAGGTGGCCGAGGTATTCAACCTGCTCGCCAGCCTGGCGCCCGGCCGGGTGGACCTGGGCGTCGGCAAGGCGCCCGGCGGAGGACTCGCGTCCACCCGCGCACTCGCCCATGGCCGCACGGCCGCTCCGGACTTCATCGAACAGCTGACCGATCTTGAGGGCTTCCTGTCCGGCTCGCTGCCGCCCGGGCATCGCCATGCCGAGGCGGTGGCCACCCCTATCCCAGAGCACGGCCCCCGGCGCTTCCTGCTCGGTGCCAGCCCCGAGAGCGCCGAACTCGCCGCGCGCCTGGGCTGGCGCTTCGTCTACGCCGGCCATTTCGATGGCGATCCCGCTCACATCGAGCGTGCTTTCGATGCCTACCGCCGGACGAGCACGCGGCCGCCGCTGCTGGCGGTGGTGGCGTTCGCCGCCGACACTGCCGAGGCCGCCACCCGCCACGTCAGCGCGCTGCGCGTCTACAAGCTGCACCTGGGCCCGGGACAGACCGTCAACCTCGGCAGCCCGGAGCAGGCCGCCGAGTACGCGCGCCAGGCCGGGGTGACCGACTACCGGTTGGAGGAGACCCGACCCAGCGTGCTGTCCGGCGACGCCGACTACGTGCGCGGCCAGCTCGACCTGCTGCACCATCGTTTCGGCGTGCAGGAATTCGTGCTCGACGCGCCGGTGGCCGACGTGCAGGCGCGGCTGAACTCGCTGCGGCTGCTGGCCCCCACCGCGCAGGTCGCAGCCGCGCCCGAGGCCACGTGCCGCGGCAACGCCGATCCGGCACACCTGCCGCATGCGGACAACGAACCGGCCGTGCGCTGATCACGCGCCGGCGCCGTCACGCCTCCCTATCGGACGATCGAAGCGATCGCACGCCCAACGCCCCGAGGATTGTCGCCATGAGCACCACGCCACGCCCCATCCCCTTCGGCATCATGCTGCACGGTCCCGGCGGTCACATGAATGCCTGGAAGCATCCGTCCAGCCCCGCCGATGCAAGCGTCAACCTCGCGTTCTACCTCGATATCGTGCGCAAGGCCGAGGCCAACGGCATCGCCTTCGCCTTCGTCGCCGACGGGCTGTACATCAACGACAAGTCGATCCCGCATTTCCTCAACCGCTTCGAGCCGCTGACGATCCTGTCGGCACTGGCCGCGGCCACATCGAAGATCGGCCTGGCCGGTACCCTGTCCACGTCCTACAGCGACCCATTCACGGTCGCGCGCCAGTTCGCCTCGCTGGACCTGATCAGCGGCGGCCGCGCCGGATGGAACGTGGTGACCTCGCCACTGGAAGGCTCGGGCCGCAATTACGGGCGCCCTCATCCGGACCACGCGTTGCGCTACCAGATCGCCGACGAGTACCTGGCAGTGGTCCAGGGGCTGTGGGATTCGTGGGACGACGACGCGTTCCCGCGCGACCGCGCCAGCGGCGAATTCTTCGACAGGTCGAAGTTCCGCCGGCTCGATCACCAGGGCCGCTTCTTCCAGGTCGAAGGCCCGCTCAACATCCAGCGCTCGCCGCAGGGTGAACCGGTGATCTTCCAGGCCGGCGCCTCCGACGACGGCATCGGCTTGGCCGGCAAGTATGCCGATGCGGTGTTCACCCATGCCCCGTCGCTGGAAGAGACCCGGGCATTCACGCAACGGGTCAAGAACGCAGCCATCGCGCACGGCCGCGGCGGCAACGACGTGAGGATCTTCCCCGGCATCGGTCCGATCGTCGGCGCCAGCGCCGAAGAAGCCGAAGCCAAGTACCAGCAGATCGCCGCGCTGGCGGACATCGACGAGGCGCTGGCCTACCTCGGCCGCTTCTTCGATCACCACGATTTCAGCGGGTATCCGCTCGATGCACCCTTCCCCGAGCTGGGCGACATCGGCGCCAACAGCTTCAAGTCCACCACCGACAAGATCAAGCGCGATGCGCGCGCACGCGGCCTGACCCTGCGCCAGGTGGCGCAGGAGTCGGTCAGTCCGCGCTCACCGTTCATCGGTACCGGCGAGCACGTCGCCGAGGTGCTGATCCGCTGGTTCGACGCCGGCGCCGGCGATGGTTTCATCCTCGGCTTCCCGGTCCAGGCGCAGGGCCTGGACGACTTCGTCGCGCACGTGCTGCCGGCGCTGGAGGCCCGCGGCTACTACCGCCGCGAGCTGGCCGGCCACACCCTGCGCGACCACCTCGGCCTGCCGCGCAAGCCCAGCCGCCGCGCCGCGGCATCGGCCGCGCCGCGCAAGGCCGGTTGAGGGGCGGACACGATGAGTGCATTGCTTCCGGCCTCCGCCCTCGTTCGCGGCGTGTTCCCGCAGATCGCCGCATTCACCGACGAACACGCGATCGCACTGCGCCACGACTTCCATCGGCACCCCGAGCTGGCCTTCGAGGAGCACCGCACCAGCGCGCGCATCGCCGGGCTGCTGTCGGACTGGGGCTTCGACGTGGCCACCGGCGTCGGCGGCACCGGCGTGGTCGCCACGTTGCGGCGTGGCAGCGGCACACGCCGGCTCGGCCTGCGCGCCGACTTCGACGCGCTGCCGATCACCGAGGACTCCGGCCTCGCCTACGCCAGTCAGAGCCATGGACTGATGCACGCCTGCGGCCACGACGGCCACACCACCATCCTGCTCGCCGCCGCGCAATATCTGGCCCGGCACGGCCGCTTCGACGGCACCGTGCACCTGGTGTTCCAGCCCGCCGAGGAAATCGGCAGGGGCGCCACTCGCATGCTCGACGACGGCCTGTTCGAACGCTTTCCGGTCGATGCGATCTTCGGTCTGCACAACTGGCCGGGCGTGCCGACCGGTCACTTGGGCTTCGTTGACGGGCCGGCGATGGCCTCGGTCGACTGGGCCTCGATCCGCGTGCTGGGCCATGGCGGCCATGGCGCCGAACCGCATGCGGGCGTGGATCCGGTCCTCGTCGCCGCGCACCTGATCACGGCATTACAGAGCCTGGTCTCGCGCAACGTGGACCCGCGCGAGATGGCGGTGGTCACGGTCGGCTCGATCCACGGTGGCCAGGCCGCCAACGTGATCCCCGACAGCGTCGAGCTGAAGCTCACCGCCCGCGCGTTCCTGCCGGACGTGCGCCAGGCGCTGCGCCAGCGCATTCCGGTGCTGGCCGAATCGGTCGCCGCCGGTTTCGGCGCGCGCGTGGAGATCGACTTCCCGCTCGGCTTTCCCAGCGTGCTCAACCATGCCGCCGAGACGGCGTTCGCACGCCGGGTCGCGCTCGAACAGTTCGGTACCGAGCGCGTGACCCAGGCACTGGCACCGCGTACCGCCAGCGAGGATTTCGCGTTTCTGCTGCAGCGCCGCCCGGGCAGCTTCCTGTTCGTCGGCAATGGCGACAGCGCCTCGCTGCACAGCCCGCGCTATGTCTTCGACGATGCCGCCATCGCGCCTGCGGCCAGCTACTGGGCACGGCTGGCCGAGCGCTTCCTGGCCGAGCCGGCCGACGAGGTGGATGCATGAACGCAGGTTTCCTCCACACCTCGACCCTAGATCCCCTCGCACGCCCGCTGTTCGACGGTCTGGAGCAGGAATACGGCGACCGCTATCACGACGTGATCCAGCGCATCGGCGGCAGCGCGCGCGACGAACTGCAGCGTTATCCGCCGGAGAGCTTCGCCCCGCCACACGGTGCGTTCGTGCTGATGCTGCGCGACGGACGCGCGATCGGCGGTGGTGCCTTCATGCGCCACCGTGACCCTGGCACCGCGGAGATCAAGCGCGTGTGGACCGATCCTGCCCTGCGCCGGCAGGGCATCGCCCGGCGCGTGCTGGACGAACTGGAAGAACAGGCCGAGCGCCAGGGCTACCGTCGCATTTACCTCACCACCGGTTTCCGCCAGCCCGAAGCGGTCGGACTGTATCTCAAGCACGGCTATACCGCGCTGTTCGATCTGCGCGCCGATCCGAAAAGCGTGGTCCACCTGGCGTTCGAAAAGCAATTGCGGACCGCGGCGATGCCGCAACGCGACCGCGCATGCGCACCGCCGCTGCGGGTGCATGGCCGATGAGCAGCCAGACCCTTCCGGAACTCGACCGCACCGGCCGCCGCGATCGCGCTCGCCTGCGCATCGTGCCCGCCCGCCATCCGCTGCAGACGGTCGGCACCCTGGTCGCGCTGCTGCTGATCCTGGCGGTTCTGCAATCGGTACTGGGCAATCCGCGCTGGGGCTGGGCGGTTTTCGCGCAGTGGTTCTTCGCCGAGCCGGTGCTGGCCGGGCTCGGCCGCACCTTGCTGCTGACCGCGCTCGGCACCCTGTTCGGCTTCGTGCTCGGCACCCTGCTGGCGCTGGCGCGAGTGTCCGGCTCGCCGCTGCTGGCCAGCGTGTCGTGGGGCTACGTCTGGCTGTTCCGCTCGATCCCACTGCTGGTGCTGCTGCTGTTGCTCAACAACCTGGGATACCTGTACGAGACCATCGCCCTGGGCGTCCCTTTCACCGACATCACGCTGTTCGCCTACCCGACCACGCAACTGATCAACCAGTTCGCCGCCGCGGTGCTGGGACTTTCGCTCAACCAGGCCGCATTCTCGGCCGAGATCATCCGGGGCGGCATCCTGTCCGTGGACCAGGGCCAGTTCGAGGCGTCCGCCGCGCTCGGCCTGCCGCGCTCGCGGCAGATCCGCCGCATCGTGCTGCCGCAGGCCATGCGCACCATTCTCCCGGGTGCGTTCAACGACGTGATCAACCTGGCCAAGAGCACGTCGGTGGTCTATATCCTCGCGCTGCCCGAGCTGTTCTACACGATCCAGGTGATCTACCGTCGCAACCTCGAAGTCGTGCCACTGCTGATGGTGGCCACAGTCTGGTACCTGGTGATTCTGACTCTGTTGTCGCTGGCGCAGGTCCGGATCGAGCGCCGCTTCGCTCGCGGCGCACTGCGCGAACTGTCGCCGCCCCGTTGGCGCTGGTCGCGCGCCGCCGCGCCCGCCCCACCCGACCCGGCGCCGGGCGCCGCGGATGCCGGCTTCGGCGGCCGTGGTGGCGCGGTATCGATCCACGACGTCACCAAGCACTACGGTAACCACAAGGTGCTGGATGCGGTCAGCCTGGAGCTGCCGGCGGGCAGCGTGACCGCGATCATCGGACCATCCGGCGCCGGCAAATCCACCCTGCTGCGCACGATCAACCATCTCGAGCGCGCAGACGAAGGCCATGTCACCGTGGACGGGCAGCTGGTCGGCTACCGCCGCGAAGGCGACGTCCTGCACGAACTGCGCGAGGCCGAGATCCGCCGGCGCCGCGCCCACATCGGCATGGTGTTCCAGAACTTCAACCTGTTCCCGCACCTCACCGCGCTGGAAAACGTGGTCGAAGCGCCGATCGCGGTGGGCGGCGCCGCGCCCGCGGACGCAGAGCGCCAGGCGCGTGCCCTGCTGGCGCGGGTCGGCCTGTCCGACAAGGCCGACGCCTATCCGCGCCAGCTCTCCGGCGGCCAGCAGCAGCGCGTGGCCATCGCGCGTGCGCTCGCGCTGCGGCCCAAGGTGCTGCTGTTCGACGAACCCACGTCGGCGCTGGACTCGGAGCTGGTCAACGAGGTGCTGGAGGTCATCGAGGAGCTGGCGCGTTCAGGCACCACGCTGGTCATCGTCACCCACGAGATCGGCTTCGCCCGCCGCATTGCCGACACGGTCGTGTTCATGGAGCTGGGACGCATCGTCGAGGCCGGCCCACCTGAACGGATGTTCGGGCAACCGGCGCATCCGCGTACCGCCGAATTCCTCGCCAAGGTGCTGTGAGCGGCCACGCGACCGGTGCCTGCAGCCGCACGGCGGCGCGAGCGGGGTTACGTGGCGCTCCCGTAGTCGCCGGCGGATGCCCGTGCAGCGAGCCTCGTCGCGCATGCCGTGCCGCCGTTCCCCCGTCGCCAAATCGTTCCCCGAGGATTGCAGCATGACCCTACCCCGCCGCCTACTCGACGTTGCCGTGATCGTGCTGGTGCTTGCCGCCGGTATCGCGGCCATCCTCCACACGCGCCAGTCGCGCGGCGACGCGCCTGCGCAGCAGGCGGCATCCAAGCCCGACACCACCGACGTGCCGCCGCTCCACACCGAAAAGGATCCGACGGCCATTGCGTTGTTGCCACGCGACTTCCGCTTCGTCGCCCCCGGCACGCTGACCGTCGCCACCCACCCGGGCGCACTACCGCTGGGCGACTACGCCGCGGACGGCAGATCCCTGATCGGGATCGAACCAGACATCGCCCTGCTGCTGGCCGATGCGCTCGGCCTGCGCCTGAACCTGGTGCCGGTGGCCTGGCCGGACTGGCCGCTGGGGCTGGAATCGGGCAAGTACGACGCGGTGATCTCCAACATCACCGTAACCGAGGAGCGCAAGAAGAAGTTCGACTTTTCCAGCTATCGCTACGACCTGCTCGGCATCTATACCCGCCACGACGGTCCGATCCAGCAGATCCGGCAGCCCAAGGACGTGGCGGGGCTGAAGGTGGTACTCGGCGCCAGCACCAACCAGGACCAGATCCTGCGCCAATGGGACGCGCAGAACGTCGCGGCGGGATTGGAGCCGGTGGAATTCCAGTACTTCGACGACGCCATCGTCGGCCGACTGGCGGTCATCACCGGGCGCGCGGATGTCTCGTTCGAACCCAATGCCACCGGCGCCTATGCCGCGCGCGACGGCAAGGTCCGCCGGGTCGGGCTGTTCCCGGGCGGCTGGCCGCAGGCGGCCGCGATCTCGGTGACCACGCGCAAGGGCAGCGGCCTGGCCGACGCCCTCACCCAGGCGATCAACACCCAGATCGAGAATGGCCGCTATGCCAAGGCCCTGGCGCGCTGGAACCTGGAGGAGGAAGCGGTCCCGCACTCGGAAACCAATCCGCCCGGCCTGCGGGAGTTCTGAAGGCGGCGCCGCTTCGCATGGCCGCGCCGCGAGGGGGAGCGGCCCCAGGGAGGTGCCGGCGACTCCCGGCGACCCTCGCCCTAGCGGCGCCGGTAGTCCACGAATTCGAACGCGAACGCATGCCGCGCATCGGCCGCATGCGGCACGCGCGCGACCGCTTCCCATACGGCCGGGTCCACCGCCGGGAAATGGGTGTCGGCGCCCTGCACCCGGGTATCGACATGGGTGAGCGAAAGCGCATCGGCACGCGGCATCAGCAGGCGATAGATCTCGCCGCCCCCGATCACGCACAGCGTGTCGGCGCCCGCCGCGCCGGCGCGCGCGAGGGCCTCGTCGATGCCGGCCACGGCCTGCATGCCGGCGAACGGCACCTGGCCCGAGCGCGTCAGCACCAGGTTGAGGCGGCCCGGCAGTGCGCGCCCCAGCGACTGCGCGGTCTTGCGCCCCATTAGCACCGGCCTGCCGAGGGTCTGCGCCTTGAAGTGCTTCAGGTCGTCCGGCAGGTGCCATGGCAGGCCGTCGTCGCGGCCGATGGCGCTGTCGCGATCGAGCGCGGCGATCAGCACCATCTTCACCGCGGCGCCGCGGGCGTCGCGCGCGGGCGTCGCGCCGGCGTCGGTCATGGCGACGCCGGCTGCGCGCAGCGCCGCACCACCGGCGCGATGTGGCGCTCGGCCGCGCGCTCCAGCCGCGCGCGCGCGTCCGCATCGGCGGCAACGTTCAGCGGCGAGCTGTGCAGGGCCGCGGCCAGGCGCTCGCCGAACTCGCGGTCCTGGTCAATGCGCTGGCGCACGCGCTCGCGCATCGCGCGTTGGCGCACCTGCACCCGATAGGTCTTCAGTTCCGCCAGGTTGAAGGCGCCGGCGAGCGCGTCGACCACCGCCTGGCGCGTCTGCGGCGCCTTGAACCCGGTTTCGAGCGCCGGCGCAGCGCCGGCGCGCACCGCGCGGGTGATCGCCCGGTCGAGGCCGCGGCACTGCTGCGCGCGCTCGGCGCCCAGGCCGTTGACCACCTCGGTGCGCAGGTCGGTGCGCACACGATCGATCGCGTCCTCCACGAACTCCTGGTGGATGACCTCGCCGAACCAGCCGTCGTACAGCTGCGCCGCGGCAGCCGCACGATCGGCCGGCACGGCCGCGGCCGCCGCCGCGACCGGCACCTGGCCCACCAGGACCAGCAGCAGCCCGGCCAGGGTCCGCCTGGCGCGCGGGGGCCGGCTCATACCGCCACCGGCGCCTTGATCGCCGGGTGCGGATCGTAGCCCTCGATCGCGATGTCGTCGTAGCCGAAGGCGAACAGGTCGGTCACCGCCGGGTTCAATCGCAGCGTCGGCAGCGCGCGCGGCGTGCGCGCCAGCTGTTCGCGCGCCTGCGCGTAGTGGTTGGAATACAGGTGCGCGTCGCCCAGGGTATGCACGAAGTCGCCCACCCCGAGCCCGGTCGCCTGCGCCACCATGTGGGTCAGCAGCGCATAGCTGGCGATGTTGAACGGAACGCCCAGGAAGATGTCGCCGCTGCGCTGGTAGAGCTGGCAGCTGAGCCGGCCGTCGACCACGTAGAACTGGAACAGGCTGTGGCAGGGCATCAGCGCCATCTGCGGCAGCTCGGCCACGTTCCAGGCGCTGACCACCAGCCGGCGCGAGTCCGGGTTGCGCTTGATCTCGTCCACCAGCCACTGCATCTGGTCGATCTCCACGCCGTCGGCCCCGGTCCAGTGCCGCCACTGCCGGCCGTAGACCGGGCCGAGCTCGCCGTCGGCGTCGGCCCATTCGTCCCAGATCCCGACCTTGTGGGCCTTGAGGTAGGCGATGTTGGTCTCGCCCTTCAGGAACCACAGCAGCTCGTGGATGATCGAGCGCAGGTGCAGCTTCTTGGTGGTGACCAGCGGGAAGCCCTGGTTGAGGTCGAAGCGCATCTGCCAGCCGAACACGCTGCGCGTGCCGGTGCCGGTGCGGTCGGCCTTCTCGGCGCCGTGCTCGAGCACGTGCCGCAGCAGTTCCAGGTAGGGCGTCATCGTGCGGGCTCCGGCCGCGGCACCGGCTGCAGCACCGGCGCGCGCCGCGACAGCCACAGCAGCAGCAGGCCGACCGCGACCAGCGGCAGGCTCAGGATCTGCCCGCGCGTCAGCCAGCCGAAGGCCACATAGAGGCCGTTGTCGGGCATGCGCACGAACTCGATCGCGAAGCGGAACACGCCATACAGCAGCGCGAACAGACCCGATACCGCGTAGCGCGCGCGCGGCTTCATCGAGAACGTCCACAGCACCACGAACATCACCAGCCCCTCCAGCACCGCCTCGTACAGCTGCGAGGGATGCCGCGCGAACCGGTCCAGCGCGCCCGCGGCGTACTGTGCCTGCAGCTGCGCGGCCGGCACGTCCTGCAGTTCCGGCGCGTGCGGGAAGATCACGCCCCAGCCGGCCTGGGTGAACTTGCCCCACAGCTCGCCGCCGACGAAATTGCCCAGGCGGCCGAAGCCGAGCCCCAGCGGCACCAGCGGCGCGATGAAGTCCATCACGTCGAAGAAGTGCAGGCGGTGCTTGCGGGCCCACCAGGCGCAGGCGATCAGCACGCCGATCAGGCCGCCGTGGAAGCTCATGCCGCCCTCCCAGACCCTCAGCAGGATCATCGGGTTGGCGAGGAAGGCCTCGAACGCGTAGAACAGCATGTAGCCGATGCGGCCCCCCAGCACGACGCCGAGCATCGCGTAGAACAGCAGGTCCGAGAACCCGTTCATGTCCACGCCGGGCAGGCGACCGGCCAGCACGCGCCAGCGCCCCAGCGCCCAGGCGCTGAAGAAGGCGAGCAGGTACATCAACCCGTACCAGTGCACCTGCACCGGGCCAAGCGACAGGGCGATCGGGTCGATAGCGTGGAGATAGATCATGTGCGGCCGGGTTCCCCCAGAGACTGGGAGGCTATTCTGCCATTCCGGCCGGCCCGGCCCTAGCGCGCCGCGGCCGCGGCGGGCCGGTTTGCGCCTGGAGTTCATCCCGCAGCGGGGATCGGCGCGCACGCTGCGCCCGCGTTGCGCAGCGCCCATCGCGGCAGCAGTAGACAATGCAGACAGTCCGTGTGGCGCAACGCGGCGTGCCGGCGACCGCCGCCCGTGCAGGTCCGGACACAAGTCGGGCAGGGCATCCCGCCCCGTCAGCCCAGCAGCTGCGGCCGGTTCGGCAGTTCGTCCTCGTCGCGCTCGCCCGGGATCGGCGGGAAGTGTTCCTCCAGCAGCTCCGACACCGCCGCGATGCCGGCCAGCGCCGCGGCCTCGCCCTGCCCGGCGCGCAGCAGTTCCTGCATGCGCCGGCAGACCTCGCGCCACTGGGCGGCCGAGACCTTGGGGTGCAGGCCGCGGTCGGCCACGATCTCGATCGCGTGGTCGGCCAGCAGCAGGTAGATCAGCACGCCGTTGTTCTCGCGGGTGTCCCAGGTGCCCAGGTGTGCGAACGCGTGCTCGGCGCGCGCGCGCGCGCCGGCGCCGCGCCACAGCGCCGGCAGCGACAGGTCGGCCTCGACCGCGAACATCACCTCGCCGCGATGGCGCTGCTCGCTGGCCTTGATCGCCTCGGCGATCGCGTCCAGGGTCCGCGCCGGGAACAGGCGCCGCGCCGACGGCGCGAAGACGTGCCGCAATACCCGCATCACCAACTCCCCGAGGCGCCACCGCCTCCCGACGAACCGCCCCCGCCACCCCAGCCCCCACCGCCGAAGCCGCCGCCTCCCCCGAAGCCGCCGCCGCCGAACCCGCCGCCGCCAAAGCCCCCGCCCCCCCAGCCACCGGGCCCGACCGCACGGCTGAGCGAGCTGGAGAACAGGCCCACCAGCAGGCCGATCAGGCCGGCGCCCACGCTGGCGAACAGCAGCGAGGTGAACAGCAGCGCGGCCACGCCGGCGGCGCCGCCGGCGAGCACCGCCCGCAGCGGGCGCGGCAGGCCGCGCAGCACGCCGCTGGCGATCGTGGCGACCACGAAGCCGATGAACAACGCCACGATCCAGCCACCGCCGCCGGCGCCCTGCGCGGCCTGCGCATGGTCGCTCACCGGGGCCGGCAACGGTTCGCCGTCGATCAGCTTGACCAGCATGCCGGTGGCCTCCTTCAGGCCGCCCGCGTAGTCGCCCTGGCGAAAACGCGGCGCCAGGTACTCCTGGATGATGCGGTTGGCGATGGCGTCGGGGATCGCGCCTTCCAGGCCGTAGCCCGGCTGGATGCGCACCCGGCGATCGTCCTTGGCCACCACCAGCAGCACGCCGTCGTCCACGCCCTTGCGGCCCAGCTTCCAGCCGTCATAGGCGCGCTGGGTGTACTGCTCGATCGTCTCGGGCTGGGTGCTCGGCACCATCAGCACCTGCAACTGACTGCCCTTACGCTGCTGCAGCTGCACCGCCTGCTGCGCCATCTGCAGCTTCTCGGTGGGCTGCAGCGTGCCGGTGGTGTCGATCACCGGCGCGTCGAGCGCGGGGATCGCCGCCAGGTCCTGCGCCCACGCCGGCAGTGCCAGCAGCAGCCACAGCCAGGCGGCGATCAGGCCACGTGCGCGGATGCGCATCGGCGCAGGCTCAGTTGCCCGGGGCGGGCGCGGGCTGCGCGGCCGGCTGCGGCGTGCCGAAGTCGACCGCCGGCGCGCGCGAGATCTGCGCCTCGTTGTCCACGCTGAAGTTCGGCTTTTCCTTGTAGCCGAAGATCTTGGAGGTGATCACCTGCGGGAACGAACGGATGTAGGTGTTGTAGTCCTGCACCGTCTGGATGTAGCGGCCGCGCGCCACGGTGATGCGGTTCTCGGTGCCTTCCAGCTGCGCCTGCAGGTCGCGGAAGGACTGGTCCGACTTGAGCTGCGGATAGTTCTCGCTGACCACCAGCAGCCGCGACAGCGCGCTGCCCAGCTCGCCCTGCGCCTGCTGGAACTGCTTGAGCGACGCCGGGTCGTCGGCGTTGACCTGGATCTGGCCGACCCGCGAGCGCGCGTTGGTGACCTCGGTCAGCACCTGGCGCTCCTGCTGGGCGTAGCCCTGCACGGTCTTGACCAGGTTCGGGATCAGGTCGGCGCGGCGCTGGTACTGGTTGAGCACCTCGGACCAGCCGGCCTTGACCGTCTCGTCCTTCTGCTGGATGGCGTTGTAGCCACAACCCGACAACGATGCTGCGACCACGAGCAGCAACAACGAGCGGATCAACAGACGCATGAGGGAACTCCGGATCATTCGAGGGAGCCCGAGCATGCCATGTTTGGGGTTACGACGGCATCGCGGCCGCGCTCACCACTGCCCGGCGCCGGGCACCTGGTGGGCGGCGGCGCGGCGGCGCATCAGCAGGTTGAGCCACTCCACCAGCACCGAGAAGCCCATCGCCGCGTAGATGTAGGGCTTGGGCACGTGCACCTCCAGCCCGTCCAGGATCAGCACCGCGCCGATCATCAGGATGAAGGCCAGCGCCAGCATCTTGACCGTGGGGTTGGCATCGATGAAGCGGCCCAGCGGGTTGGCGGCCAGCAGCATCACCAGCACCGACAGCAGGATCGCGGCCACCATCACCGGGATGTGGTCGGCGATGCCGACCGCGGTGATCACCGAGTCCAGCGAGAACACGATGTCGATCACCGCAATCTGGGCGATCACCAGCCCGAACACGCCCGAGGCCTTGCCGGTGGTGGGGTCGTGGTCCTCGCCGCCGGTGATCATCTCGCGGATCTCCAGCGCGCCCTTCACCAGCAGGAACACGCCGCCGACGATCAGCACCAGGTCGCGGATCGAGATGCCCATGCCGCCGACCGCGAAC
The DNA here is from genome assembly GCA_037145635.1 of Lysobacteraceae bacterium USHLN149. Lineage (GTDB taxonomy): Bacteria > Pseudomonadota > Gammaproteobacteria > Xanthomonadales > Xanthomonadaceae > JAATFS01. The sequence goes on along the minus strand of JBBCXB010000005.1, from coordinate 364,818 downwards.
AGGTCCGACTCCATGTGCGCCAAGTAGGCCAGCGACACCAGCAGCCCGATCCGGGTGATGCAGGCCACCGCGATGCCGAGCCGGCGCGCCAGCGGCCGCTGCGTCTCGGGCAGCTTGCTGACGGCGATCGAGATGAACACCAGGTTGTCGATACCCAGCACGATTTCCAGCGCACTGAGCGTGAACAGCGTCAGCCAGACGTTCGGATCGGACAGGAGCTCGAGCAGCATGGGGACAACCTCAGAATAGGGAGAAACGAAACAGGCGCGGTACCAGGATCAGGCCCCAGCACAGCACCACGTTGGCCAGCAGCACGAACACCGCCGCCGAGCCCATGTCCTTGGCGCGCCCGGCCAGCTCGTGATGCTCCGGGCCGTAGCGCTCGATGACCGCCTCGATCGCCGAGTTCAGCAGTTCGGTGGCCAGCACCAGCAGCAGCGCGCCCACCAGCAATGCGCGCTCCACCCCGGTCTCGCCCAGCCACAGCCCCAGCGGCGCCAGGATCACGGTCAGGCAGACCTCCAGTCGGAAGGACGACTCGTGCAGCCAGGCCGCGCGCAGGCCCTGGTAGGACCAGACCGCCGCCTGGAACATGCGCCGCGGCCCGCGCGGCAGGTGCCCGAGCTGGTCAGCCATGGCCGGCGTCACCGCAGGCGCGCGATGCGATCGCCGGGGCCGCCACCGTGGAGGGGAAGAGCATGGGATGCCGGGAGTCGAAGGATCGACTGTCCATTTTGCCATAAACGCCACGAGCCGGCCGCCGCGGCCCCGTCCCGCGTCGTCGACAGCGGCGACCGCCGGCATGCGGCATCATGACCGGCCCGCTACCGAGGAGGCCGCAACCGATGTCCCATACGCTCAAGTCCCTGGCGCTGTGCGCCCTGGTGGTGCTCGCGGCACCGGCGCTGGCCGCGCGCGAGCCTACGCCCCGCATCCCCGAGCAGGTCTCCAACCCGGCGTGGGAGGAGGACATGCGCCGCTTCGAGGCCGCCGACGCCGCGCAGCCGCCGCCGCAGCACGGCATCGTGTTCGTCGGCAGTTCCTCGATCCGGTTCTGGGAGAGCCTGGCCAGCGACTTCCCGGGCAAGCCGGTGATCAACCGCGGCTTCGGCGGTTCCGAGCTCCGCGACAGCACCTGGTACGCGGACCGCATCGTGGTGCCGTACGCGCCGCGCCTAGTGCTGCTGTACGCCGGCGACAACGACCTCAACAGCGGACGCACCCCGGCGCAGGTGCGCGACGACTTCGTCGCCTTCGTCCAGCGCGTGCGCCGCGACCTGCCCGACGCCCGTATCGCCTACCTGTCGATCAAGCCCAGCCCCTCGCGCGCGCAGCTGCTGCCGCAGGTGGTGCAGGCCAATGCCCTGATCAAGACCGCGGCGGCCGGGTTCTCGCGGGTGGACTTCATCGACGTCTACACCCCGATGCTCGACGCCAGCGGCAAGCCCCGCCCGGAGCTGTTCCGCGAAGACCGCCTGCACATGACCGCCGCCGGCTACGCCCTGTGGCGCGACCGCGTCGCCCCGGAGCTGGAACTCAACTAGGCCGGCGGACGGGACCGCGCGCCAGCGCAGGTCCCGGTCCCGCCGTGGCGGCCGTCAAGGCGGCGTCCTGGCCCGACCGGCACGCAGGGCCTCCAGGCATCATCCGTACGGCCGCAGCCCGGTCCCAGCCACGCCCGTCCGCGCTATGGCCGACGTGCGCCGCGCCACGGGCGCCAACGGCCCGCACGCCAATCCTGGATTCCTCACTCGGGTCCGCGACCGCCTTTTGCCTTTGCCTTTCCCGATTCCCGATTCCCGATTCCCGATTCCCGATTCTCCAATCCCAGCCTCACCCGAACACGATCGCCACCGACGTCCCGATCCCCGCCTGGCTTTCCAGTTCGATCCGCCAGCCGAAGCGGTCGCACAAGCGTCGCACGATCGACAGCCCCAGCCCGGTGCCCTGCGGGCGCTCCGGCTCGGCGCGGAAGAACGGCTCGAACGCCCGCGCCCGCGCCTCGTCGGACATGCCGATGCCGGTATCGCGGACCACCACCCGGTCGCTGCCGATCTCGACCTCGACGCTGCCCTGGTCGGTATAGGCGCAGGCGTTGCGCAGCAGGTTGCTGACCACCACGCGCAGCACGCGCGGCGGCGCGAACAGCTGCAGCCCGCCATGCGCGCGCACCCGCAGCGACACCGGCTTGTCGCCGAGCAGCTCGCGTGCGCTGTCGACCTCTTCCTCCACCAGCTCGGCGGCGTCGAACATCTCGCTCTGTGGCGCCACCTCGGCCTCGCGGGCCAGGATCAGGAAGGCGTCGATGACCGCTTCCATGTCGCGCCCGGCGCGCTGGATGCGCCGGAGGCTGCGCTCCACCCGCGGCGCCACGTCGGGATCGCCGAGCGCCATGTCGCTGGCCACGCGGATCACCGTCAGCGGGGTGCGCAGTTCGTGGCTGGCATCGCGGGTGAAGTTGCGCTCGCGCGAGACGTGGTCGCTGACCCGGCACGCCAGCGCATGCAGCGCCACGGCCAGCTGGCGGCTCTCGCCTTGCAGGTCGGGCGGCAGGTGCTCGGGCGCGAGGTCGTCGGCGTCGGGATGGCGCGGGTCCCAGTTGGCGACGCGGCGCGCCAGCCAGTTTACCGGCGACACCAGCCGCTTGGAGATGCGATAGGTGAGCCACGAGGCCCCGTACACCGCCAGCAGGATCAGCAGCACCGGCACCAACCCGAACCACAACGCCAGGCGCTCGGCCTGCGAGCGCAGGAACACCAGGTACAGGCGCCCCTGCGGGCGCTGGTCGACGTAGACCAGCTGGCCGTCGCCGGCGAGTTCGTGGAAGCCGGCATTCAACGGCCGCAGCGCCAGCGGCAGCGCCGACACCGGGCCGTTGGCCGGCACCAGATAGCCGCGGATGTTCAGGGTATTGGGGGGCGGCTGGGCCGGCGCGGCGGCGTGGACCCGCCAGAAGTGCGACGCCTCGTCAGAGAGGACCGTCCGCACCAGGCTGTACTTGATCACCATGGTGACCAGATAACCGCCCAGCACCACCGCCAGGCCCGCCAGGGCGGCCTGCAGGATGAAGGCGATCCGGATTTTTCGCGGGAGCCCGTGCGGCATTGCGGCGTCCAGGAGATAGCGCCGAAATTATAGGGAACATGGGCGTGACTCCCCTGTGCAGCCGGCTGGTGAAATGGTCGGGAAACGGCACGCTGCCGCCCCGGGGAACGCCGGCTTCCCGCCTGGGAAACCGGCGCGCGCGATCAAGCCATCGGTTGCGCGATGTCGGCGATCCGGTAGCCGGCGCTCTGCACGGTGTGCAGCAGCGGCCGGTCGAACGGCTTGTCGATGATCTTGCGCAGGTTGTACAGGTGGCTGCGCAGGGTGTCCGAGTCCGGCAGGCCGTTGCCCCAGATCTCGCGCTCGATCTCCTGCCGGGTCACCACGCGCGGAGATTCGCGCATCAGGATGGTGAGCAGGCGCAGGCCGATCGGCGACAGCTGCAGCTCGGTCCCGGCGCGGGTGGCGCGCATGCTCACCGGGTCCAGCACCAGGTCGGCGACCTTGAGCACTTCCGAGCCCACCTGGCGGCGCTCGCGGCGGATCAGGGCACGCAGGCGCGCCTCCAGCTCCTGGATCGCGAACGGCTTGGTCAGGTAGTCGTCGGCGCCGAAGCCCAGGCCGGTGAGCTTGTCGTCGAGCGTGTCGCGCGCGGTCAGCATCAGCACCGGCGTCGACTTGCGGGCGTCGTTGCGCAGGCGGCGGCAGACCTCGATGCCGTCCAGGCGCGGCAGCATCAGGTCCAGCACGACCACGTCGTAGCTGTTCTCTGCCGCCAGGCGGTACCCGTCCAGTCCATCGACCGCGTAGTCGACCTCGAACCCACGGCCCTCGAGGTACTCGCCGATCATCTCGGAGATATTGCGATTGTCTTCTACGACCAGAACCAGTCCGGCCGTTTCCTTGGTCTGACGCATGGAAATTCCTCGGTCTTCAGCTTTGTGAAACATGCCGGATCGCGGGTGGAAACAGCGTGAAGATTCAAACGAGACAATTACACCTTGGAATTCAGTCGGTTAGCTCCTTGCGCAGGGCCGGCCAGACGGTCTCCAGCACCCGCGGCTGTGCGGCCGCGGTCGGATGCAGCCCATCGGCCTGCATCAGCCCCGGCTGCAGCGCCACGCCCTCCAGCAGGAACGGCACCAGCCTGGTCCGGTACTGCTGCGCCAGCTCGGCGTAGGTGCGCCGCAGGCGCTCGCGGTAGGCCGGCCCGTAGTTCGGCGGCACGTCGATGCCCAGCAGCAGCACCCGCGCCCCGGCCTGGCGGCTGAGCTGGATCATCTTCTCCAGGTTGGCGCGCAGCTGCGCCGGGGTGAGCCCGCGCAGCGCATCGTTGCCGCCGAGCTCGATCACCACCACGCGCGGCCGGTGCTTCTGCAGCAGGGCGGGCAGCCGGGTCAGCGCGCCGGCCGTGGTCTCGCCGCTGATGCTGGCATTGACGACCGGCGGCGGCGCCTTCACCTGCTGCCTGAGACGCTGTTGCAGCAGGGTGACCCAGCCCGACTCCACCGGGATGTTGTGGGCCGCGCTCAGGCTGTCGCCGACCACCAGGATCGGCGCGTCGGCGCCCGGACCTTTGGCAGAGGCGAAAGCCGGCGCGAGCAGCCAGCATGCCAGCAGCAGCCACATCGCCACGACGCCGTACCGTTTCGTTCGTCCACGCATTGGGAGATTCCTCATCGACAGTCTGGCCCCCCACTCCAGCACCCGTATCGCCATCGCCGCCAGCGACGTCGGCAAATCCGTGAGCGGACCGGAGGGAACGGTCCACATCCTCGACAACATCGGCTTGACGATCGGTGAAGGCGACAGCGTCGCCATCGTCGGCGCCTCCGGCTCGGGCAAGACCACCCTGCTCGGCCTGCTCGCCGGCCTCGACCTGCCCAGCCGCGGCCGCATCTGCGTGGCCGGGCACGAGCTCGGCCAGCTCGACGAGGAGGCGCGCGCGGCGTTGCGCGCGCGCGAGGTCGGCTTCGTGTTCCAGAGCTTCCACCTGCTGCCGTCGCTGACCGCCGAGGAGAACGTCGCGCTGCCGCTGGAGCTGGCCGGGCGCGAGGACCCGGCGCGCGTGCGCGAGGTGCTGGAGGCGGTGGGCCTGCGCGAACGTGCCCGCCACTACCCGCGCCAGCTGTCCGGCGGCGAGCAGCAGCGCGTGGCACTGGCGCGCGCGTTCGTGGCGCGGCCGCGCATCCTGTTCGCCGACGAGCCGACCGGCAGCCTCGACCAGGCCACCGGGCACCAGATCAGCGACCTGCTGTTCGCGCTCAACGCGACCAGCGACACCACGCTGGTGCTGGTGACGCACGACATGACCCTGGCGCGCCGCTGCGCGCACGTCTACCGCATCGACGGCGGACGCCTGTACCGGCACACGGACGCGGCCGCATGAACCTCCTGCGGCATGCCGCACGTTCGGTGCGGCGCGAGTTCCTGGCCGGCGACCTGCTGACCGTGTTCGCCGCACTGGTGCTGGGCGTGGCGGTGATGACCGCGGTCGGCACGCTGGTGGACCGCGTGACCCTGGCGCTGACCGGCAGCGCCGCCGAAGTGCTCGGCGGCGATCTCGGCGTGACCGGGCGCCAGGACCTCCCCAAGCGCTTCGCCGCCGAGGCGCGCCGGCGCGGCCTGCGCAGCACGCGGATGGTGAGCTTCCCGAGCGTGCTGTTTCACGGGGATGCCAGCCAGATGGCGAACATCCGCGCGGTCGGCCCCGGCTATCCGCTGCGCGGCGAGCTGCGGGTGGGCGACGACGCCGCCAGCGCGCAGTCGCGCCCGGCCGGCCCGCCGCCGCGCGGCGAGGCCTACGCCGACCCCCGCCTGCTGGAGGCCCTGGGCCTGAAGCTGGGCGACGCGCTGGAGTTCGGCGCCGGGCAACTGAAGGTCACCCGCGTGCTGCGCGCCGAGCCGGACGCCTCGGGCGAACTGATGCAGCTGTCGCCGCCCCTGATGGTCAACCGCGTCGACGTCGATGCCGCCGGCCTGCTGGGGCCGGGCAGCCGTGCCTCGTACCGGCTGATGTTCGCCGGGCCGGCGCCGGCGATCGCCGGGTTGCGCGCGTGGCTGAAGCCGCGCGCCAGCGAGTACCGCCTGGTCGGGATCGAGGACACCCAGCGCGGCATGCGCAGCGCGTTCGACCGGGCCGGCCGCTTCCTGGCACTGTCGGCGCTGCTCGCGGTCCTGCTGTCGGGCGTGGCGACCGCGCTGGCGGCCAACCGCTTCGCGATGCGCCGGATCGACAACGTCGCCGTGCTGCGCTGCCTGGGCGCACGCCAGCGCGACATCCTCGGCTCGCTGGCGCTGCAACTGCTGCTGACCGCGCTGCCGGCCTGCGCGCTGGGCATCGCGCTCGGCATGCTCGCCCAGGAAGGCCTGGTGCAGGCGCTCGGCAACCTGATTCCGGACCGGCTGCCGCTGCCGCAGGCCATGCCGGCACTGGCGGGAGCCGGCATCGGCCTGCTGCTGCTGCTCGGGTTCGGGCTGCCGCCGCTGCTGCGGCTGCGCGATGTGCCGCCGATGCGCGTGCTCAACCGAAGCTTCGCCGCGGTCCCGCCGACCTCGCTGCTGGTCTATGCCGCTGCGCTGGCGGCGACCCTGGCGCTGACCGTCTACGCCACCGGCGACCTGACCCTGGCCGGCTGGGTGCTGGGCGGGCTGGCCGCACTGGCGCTGGTGGCCGCCGCCCTGGGGGCCGGGCTGCTGGCCGTGCTGCGCGCCGTGCAGCACCGCCTGCGCGGTGCCTGGAAGCTCGGCCTGGCGTCGCTGACCCGGCGCCGCGGGCTGAGCATCGTGCAGTTGGTGGGGCTTTCGCTGTCGCTGTGCGCGTTGCTGCTGCTGGCGGTGGTCGGGCCCGGCCTGCTCGGCCAGTGGCGCGACCGCCTGCCCGCGGACACGCCGAACTATTTCCTGATGAACATCCAGCCCGAGCAGCGCCCGGCCGTGCTCGACACCCTGCGCCGACTGGGGGTCGAGCAGGCCACGGTCGAGCCGTTCAGTACCGGGCGGCTGGTCGCGATCAACGGCCAGCCGCCGCGCCGTGGCGACCGCGAACCGGGCGACGACGGCGACGGCGACAACCGCCCGGTCAACTTCTCGTGGCGGCACGACTTCCCCCCCGCCAACACGCTGACCGCCGGGCGTTTTTGGGGAGCGGGCAGCGCCGCGGCCGAGGCCTCGGTCGAGCAAGGCTGGGCCGAGCGCTACCGGCTCCGGCTGGGCGACCGCATCACCCTGCTGCTCGGCGAGCAGCAGCGCAGCTTCACCGTCACCAGCATCCGCAAGGCCGACTGGGACTCGTTCCGGGTGAACTTCTTCCTGCTGCTCAACGAGGGCGCGGTCGGCGACGCCCCGTACAACCTGATCTCCAGCGTCCACCTGCCGGCGGGCAACGCGCCGCGGCTGGCCGCGCTCACCCGCGACTTCCCCAACATCTCGGTGCTGGACATCGATGCCATCCTCGGCCGCGTGCGCGAGGTCATCGCCCAGGTCGGCCAGGCGGTGCAACTGGTGATGGGGTTCAGCCTGCTGGCCGGGGTGCTGGTACTGCTGGCCGCGCTGCAGGCCACCGCCGGCGAGCGCCGCTACGACAGCGCGGTGCTGCGCACGCTGGGCGCGCGCCGCGGCCAGTTGCGCGGCGCGGTGCTGGTGGAGTTCGGCGCCCTGGGCATGCTGGCGGCGGTGCTGGCGGTCGCGGCGGCCGCGCTGATCGGCACGGTGGTGGGGCGCCAGGCGTTCGAGATCGGCCTGGCGCCGGACTGGCCGGCGCTGCTCGCCGGCGGCCTGCTCGGCGTGGCCCTGAGCCTGCTGGCCGGCTGGTCGGGCACCCGCCGCATCCTCACCACGCCGCCGGCACTGGCCCTGCGCGAACCCTAGCGCTACGCGGAACCGGGGCCGCGCGGCGCGCCGGCCTCGGCGCCGAGCCGCGGACCGCGCGCCCGTCGGTGACGTGTCCGCCGTCGCCTCGACGGCGCCCGCGGCCTGCCGGGCGACGCCGCCACGCCTGCCGTACAGCGGCCACGCCGGGCCACGTCACAGCCTGCACGCGCCTCACCCGCATATTCCCGTTGCGCATAAGAACCGTGCCAATCGTTCGTTCGCTTGCCCGCCGGCCACGCCTACAGTCTGGGGTCCGGTCGTCCCGGCCGTTCCCCCGCAGTCGAGGTGTTCCATGGCAAGCACTTCCCTCGCGGCGCGTGCTCCCGCATCGGTGCACACGCCCGCCCCCGTGCAGATCCTGCCCTTCGACGGCCCGCTGGGCGCCGAGGTGATCGGCCTGGACCTGTCCTCGCCGCTGGATGCGGACACCTTCGCGCGCCTGCACCGCGCCCACCTCGACCACCACGTGCTGGTGTTCCGCGACCAGCGCATCACGCCGGAGCAGCAGATCGCCTTCAGCCGGCGCTTCGGGCCGCTGCAGATCCACGTGCTGCGCACGTTCCAGCTCGCCGGGCATCCCGAGGTGCTGGTGGTCTCCAACATCAAGGAGAACGGCGAGCCGATCGGACTGGGCGACGCCGGCCACTACTGGCATTCGGACCTGTCCTACAAGCCCACGCCGAGCCTGGGCTCGCTGCTGCTGGCGCAGGAACTGCCCAGCGAGGGCGGCGACACCCTGTTCGCCAACCAGCACCGGGCCTGGGACACCCTGCCGGCCGCGCTGCAGAAGGCGGTCGAGGGCCTGCAGGCCGAGCACAGCTACCTGGCCAAGTACGAGGAGCTGCGCGCGCGCAGCCCGTGGCGGCCGGCGCTGACGCCCGAGCAGATCGCCGAGGTGGCGCCGGCGCAGCACCCGGTGGTGCGCACCCACCCGGAAACCGGCCGGCGCGCGTTGTTCGTCAGCGAGCACTTCACCACGCGCATCGTCGGCCTGCCGCAGGACGAGAGCGACGCCCTGCTGCAGGCGCTGTTCGCGCACAGCACGCAGCAGGCGCTGGTGTACCGCCACCGCTGGCAGCCCTACGACATGGTGTTCTGGGACAACCGCTCGGTCATGCACCTGGCCGCCGGCACGCCGGACCACCTGCGCCGCCGCCTGCACCGCACCACCATCGAGGGCGACGCGCCGTTCTGAGCGTCCGTCCCGCCTTCGCCTCCCGCCCCACCCCCACCGGAGCGCTGCATGACCGCCATCCCCCGTTTCCGCACAGCGGTGCGCTCGCGCCTGGCCGCCCCCGCGATCGCGCTCGCCCTGTGCCTGCTCGCGCTGCTGCACAGCGCGCCGGCGCAGGCCGAGGGCCGGCTGCGCATCGCCAAGCAGTACGGCATCGTCTACCTGCTGCTGGACGTGGCCAAGGACCAGAAGCTGATCGAGAAGCACGGCAAGGCGGCCGGGCTCGACATCGACGTGGAGTTCCGCCAGCTCTCCGGCGGCGCGGCGGTCAACGACGCCCTGCTCACCGGGTCGATCGACGTGGCCGGCGCCGGCGTCGGGCCGCTGTTCACGATCTGGGACCGCACCCGCGGGCGCCAGGACGTGCGCGGCGTGGCCTCGCTCGGCAACTTCCCGTACTACCTGATCAGCAACGAGCCCCGCATCAAGAGCATCGGCGACTTCACCCCGCGCGACCGCATCGCGGTGCCGGCCACCGGCGTGTCGGTGCAGTCGCGGCTGCTGCAGCACGCCTCGGCGCAGCGCTGGGGCGACAAGGGCTACAACCAGCTCGACCCGCTGCAGGTGGCCCTGCCGCATCCGGATGCCGCCGCCGCGATCATCCGCGGCGGCACCGAGATCACCGCGCACTTCGCCACCCCGCCGTTCCAGGAGCAGGAACTGGCACGCAACCCCAAGGCCCACGTGGTGCTGAGCTCGTACGACATCGAGGGCGGCCCGTCCTCGGCCACCGTGCTGTACGCCACCGAGAAGTTCCGCCGCGACAACCCGCGGACCTACCACGCCTTCGTCGCCGCGCTGGCCGAGGCGGCCGCCTTCATCGGCGCGCATCCCGAGCAGGCCGCCGACATCTTCCTGCGCAGCAACGGTTCCAGCATCGACCGCGCGCTGGTGCTGAAGATCCTGCAGGACCCCAAGGTGCAGTTCAAGGTGTCGCCGCAGAACACGCTGGCGCTGGGCCAGTTCCTGCAGCGCATCGGGGCGATCAAGCAGGCGCCGGCCTCGGTGCGCGACTACTTCTTCGACGACCCGCTGATCGCGGGCGGGAGCTGAGCATGCCCGCCACCGCTTCCTCCACACCCCTGCTGCAGGTCGATGGCGTCAGCCTGGAATACGCCAGCGCCCGGCGCGTGGTACGTGCCACCCACCGCGTGCAGTTCGACGTGCACGAGGCCGACCGCTTCGTGCTGCTCGGCCCGTCGGGCTGCGGCAAGTCCACGCTGCTGAAGGCGATCGCCGGCTTCGTGCCGCCGCGCGAGGGCCAGATCCGGCTCGGCGGCAGGACGGTCGAGGGCCCCGGACCGGACCGCGTGGTGGTGTTCCAGGAATTCGACCAGCTCGCGCCGTGGAAGACCGTGCGCGGCAACGTCGAGTTCGGCCTGCGCGCCGCGCGCCGGCTCGGACGCGCCGAGGCCGCCGAGCGCGCCGCGCACTGCCTGGAACAGGTGGGCCTGAGCGCCTTTGCCGACGCCTACCCGCACACCCTCTCCGGCGGCATGAAGCAGCGCGTGGCGATCGCGCGCGCACTCGCGATGCAGCCGCGGGTGCTGCTGATGGACGAGCCGTTCGCCGCGCTCGACGCGCTCACCCGCCAGCGCATGCAGGAGCAGCTGCTAGAGCTGTGGGAGCAGGTGCGCTTCACCCTGCTGTTCGTGACCCATTCCATCGAAGAGGCACTGGTGGTCGGCAATCGCGTGCTGCTGCTGTCGCCGCATCCGGGCCAGGTGCGCGCCGAGCTCAACGCGCACGCGTTCGGGCCTCACAGCGCCGGCAGCGTGGCCTTCCAGCAAGCCACCCAGCGCATCCACCGGCTGCTGTTCGAGGAAGCCGCCGAGCCGGCGGTGCCGCCTGCAGCCGGCAATGTCGCCGTGCTGCGCGCGCCGGCCACGCGCTACCACGAGTTGGCGCCATGAGCGGCCCGGCCACGCTGCGGCGCCCGCTGCCGCCGGTGCGCACCGAGTACGAGCGCGCGGTCGCTCCCTTCGACGCCGCTGCGTGGTCGGCCCCGCGCCGCGGCTGGCAGTCCCCGGCCTGGCTGCGCAAGGGTCTGATCCTCGCGGTGCTGGCCGCGGCCTGGGAAGTGGCGGCGCGGCTGCTCGACAACGACCTGCTGCTGCCCGGTGCGCTGCAGACCGCGCGCGCGTTCTACGAAGGCCTGCTCAGCGGCGAACTGCCGCGCCGGGTCGCCGCGTCGCTGGCGGTGCTGGCCCAGGGCTACGTCCTCGGCGTCGCCCTTGCCTTCGCGGTGACCGCGCTCGCGGCCTCCACCCGCTTCGGCCGCGACCTGCTCGGCACCCTCACCGCCATGTTCAACCCGCTGCCGGCGATCGCGCTGCTGCCGCTGGCGTTCCTGTGGTTCGGCCTCGGCCAGGGCAGCCTGGTGTTCGTGCTGGTGCACTCGGTGCTGTGGCCGCTGGCGCTGAACACCTACGCCGGCTTTTCGGCGGTGCCCGAGACGCTGCGCATGGCCGGCCGCAACTACGGCCTGCGCGGGCCGCGCTACGTCGCCACCATCCTGGTGCCGGCCGCGCTGCCCTCGATCCTGTCCGGCCTGAAGATCGCGTGGGCCTTCGCCTGGCGCACGCTGATCGCGGCCGAGCTGGTGTTCGGCGCCACCTCCGGCCAGGGCGGCCTGGGCTGGTACATCTTCCAGAACCGCAACGAGCTCTACACCGACCGGGTGTTCGCCGGCCTGGCGATGGTGATCGTGCTGGGCCTGCTGGTGGAGGGCGTGGTGTTCCAGGTGCTGGAGCGGCTCACCGTGCGCCGCTGGGGCATGCAGCGCTGACCTCGGGGCGGCGGCGCGCAGCGCCAGTCCGCCGCCGCGGTTCGGACCGGCGCCGACGTTAGGCGAAGGGCCGGGCCGGCCCTCCCGCTGGCGCGGGGCCGGTCCGGTGACGCGCCGCCAGTCGCCACTCGTCCGAAGTCGCCCCTTGCCCGAAAGAAGGAAACCGTACCCGGGCTTCAGCCCGGCAGGCGCACCAGCGGGAAAGGATCGCCGTCGCCTTCGCCGGCTTCGCGGCGGGCGGCCGCCGCCGCGCGGGCACAGCAGCAGTCGTCGATCGCCAGCGGCCCGTCGATGCCTTCGTCGCGGGCGATGCGCCGGGCCACCGTGGCGCCCAGCGCCGAGACCGTGGCCAGGCTCGCCGCCAATTCGCCGCCAAGGCCGCCGGCCGCGTGCAGCCGCAGTGCGCTCAAGCGCCACTGCTCGCCGCGCAGGCACCCGGCCAGCCGCCGCCACAGGCGCTCGCCCACGCCCGGGAAATCCGCGTCAGTGGTCACCGCCGGCAACGGCGCGAGCAGCCGGTCCCAGGCCAGGAAATCGCTGTCCGGCAGCAGGCACAGCCGCCAGCAGCACTGGCCCTCGCGGTCGTAGAAGCAGAGGCTCTCGCGCACGCCGTCGCTGTCCACGTGCAGCATCGCCGCGACTGCCACCGCGCGCGCCCAGCCCTCGAGCGCATCGCCCAGGGCCGGCCGGTGCAGGCACAGCAGCGTCCCGACCGCGGCCAGTTGCCCGGGATGCGGCAGTGGCGCCCGGTCGGGGTCGGCGGGCAGGCGCTGGGAGTCGGGACGAAGGCTGCGCATGGGCGGCTATCCGTTGAGGGCCGGGCGGACCGGATCACCGGGAGCGACCCCGGTCGGGCGACCCGGCGTGTGCTCGGGCACGAACACGTCGCGTTGCCCGTGATCGAGCGCGCCGAGTGGCACGCGCCGGCTGCGCATCGGGGCGACCCGCGGGCCGCCGGACGTGCCGAGGGCGGGCCTGGCCCGGGTGCGCGAACCGGCCGGCGCCAGGGCCGGCGCCGCCGCCGTTGGGGAAGGACGAATCATCGCGTCATGCCTGAAGGGAGAACCCCCGGCCCCGTACGGGCGCAGGCGCGCCGCGGGCGGACGCCGAGGGGGAGAGACGGTGAGGCGTCGAAGACAGTGCGGCAGCGACTGCCGCCTGCCGGATTCCTGCGGGGCTTACTTGGTGAGGATGAGCTTGTCGTTGCTGGTGTGGCGCAGCCGGTAGACGCGGTCGCCATGCTGGATCAACACTTCGCGGCGGCCCTTGAGCAGGGCTTCGCTGCCGATGGTTTCTTCGGCCGGCACGGCCCGCGGCAGGCTGCGTTCGCGCAGACTGAGGGTTTCGGGACGGAGCAGCACAGGTTGAGCGGTCATGATCTGGTCTCCATTGCGGTAGGCGAATCAAATAATAACTATTCTCATTTGAGAATCAAGATTCGTTCGCATTTGAAGACGAGGTTTTTACCTATGGCTCCGAGGCGTTTGTGATACGCCTCCTATCGGAGCGAGCGGACGGACTGTCCCGGCACCCGGATGTCCCCGCCTGACGGCGACAGCGGGACTGGTGTGTCGATCCGTCCCGGTCGAACGTCGCCTGCGCAAGGGTCATGTCCACGATCGACGCGGCCAGGATGGGGACGTCGGCACGCAGCATGCCGACCTCGCGGCGCCCGGCGATGCCGCGTTCGGCTGCCAGCCTGGGCGGCCGAACGACGCCGCCAGACCGCCGCCGCACTCACGCCACGGCTGCCTCCACCTGGGCCCACGCGCCATCCTCCAGCCGCTCCAGCGTCTGCAGCGCCCCCAGGTTCTCCTCCAGCTGCTCGACCCGGCTGGCGCCGAGGATCACGCTGGAGACGTGCGGATTGCGCAGGCACCAGGCGATGGCCAGCCGCGCCGGGGATTCGCCGAGGGCCGCGGCCACTTCGCAGAAGCGCCGTGCCCGCGGCAGCCGCTGCGTGTCGCCCGCGCCCAGCACCGCCTCGCGCAGCCACTCGTAGCCCGGGGTGGCCAGCCGCGTGCCGCCGGCCACGCCGTCGTTGTACTTGCCGGTCAACAGGCCCGATGCCAGCGGCGACCAGATCGTGGTGCCCATCCCGGCCGCGCACAGGCCCGCGTAGTCCCGCTCCACGCGCTCGCGGTGCAGCAGGTTGTATTCCGGCTGCTCCATCGACGGCGCCTGCAGGTGCTCGTGCCGGGCCACCTCGATCGCCGCCTCGATCTGCGCGGCCGGCCACTCCGAGGTGCCCCAGTACAGCACCTTGCCCTGCCGGACCAGCGCATCCATCGCGCGCACGGTCTCGGCGACCGGCGTCTCCGGGTCGGGGCGATGGCAGTAGTAGAGGTCGAGATAGTCGACCCGCAGGCGCTTGAGCGCGGCATGGCAGGCATCGGTGACGTGCTTGCGCGAGAGCCCGCGCTGCGTCGGCGACGGCGCGTCCACCGCGCCGAAGAACACCTTGCTGGACACGCAGTAGCCATCGCGCGGCAGCCGCAGGTCGGCGATGACGTCGCCCATGACCTGCTCGGCACGGCCGTGCGCGTAGACCTCGGCGTTGTCGAAGAAGTTGACGCCGTGGTCCCACGCGGCCGCGACGAGGTTGCGCGCCTGGTCGCGGCCGATCTGGTTGCCGAAGGTGACCCAGGCCCCGAACGACAGGGCGGACAGCTGCAGGCCGGTGGAACCGAGACGGCGGTAGTGCATGACTTGCTCCTGGAAGCACCCGCGGCACCTGCCGCCGGGTCGGCCGCAGAGTTTACCGGCAGCACGGCACCGGGCCGCGCCGCCGCCGAGGGTCTCTGAATGGGATTCGCCTTGCCCGCCGACACCCCCTGCTCTAGGCTTCCTCTTTTGTCGGCAACCCGGGGAACGGCATGGTCGAAGGTTTGGGTAGGATCGGCTTCGGCCTGTTCGGTCTGGCGGTGCTCATCGGCATCACCTGGCTGTTCTCCAGCAACAAGCGCGCGGTGGACTGGAAACTGGTCATCACCGGCGTGCTGCTGCAGATCGGTTTTGCGGCGGTGGTGCTGCTGGTTCCGGGCGGCCGCGACGTCTTCGACTGGCTGGGCAAGGTGTTCGTGCGGGTGCTGAGCTTCGTCAACGAGGGCTCGGGCTTCATCTTCGGCAGCCTGATGGATACCAAGACCTACGGTTTCATCTTCGCCTTCCAGGTGCTGCCGACGATCATCTTCTTCTCGGCGCTGATGGGCGTGCTCTACCACCTGGGCGTGATGCAGGCGGTGGTGCGGGTGATGGCGCTGGCGATCACCAAGGTGATGCGCGTGTCCGGCGCCGAGACCACCAGCGTCTGCGCCAGCGTCTTCATCGGCCAGACCGAGGCGCCGCTGACGGTGCGCCCGTACATCCCCAAGATGACCCAGTCCGAGCTGCTGACGATGATGATCGGCGGCATGGCGCACATCGCCGGCGGCGTGCTGGCGGCCTATGTCGGCATGCTCGGCGGCGGCGACCCGGTGCAGCAGGCGTTCTACGCCAAGCATCTGCTGGCCGCCAGCATCATGGCCGCGCCGGCGACGCTGGTGGTGGCCAAGCTGCTGGTGCCGGAGACCGGCACCCCGCTGACCCGCGGCACGGTCAAGATGGAAGTGGAGAAGACCACCAGCAACATCATCGACGCGGCCGCGGCCGGTGCCGGCGACGGCCTGCGCCTGGCGCTGAACATCGGCGCGATGCTGCTGGCCTTCATCGCGCTGATCGCGCTGGTCAACGCCCCGCTGACCTGGCTCGGCGACGCCACCGGCCTGGCCGCGGCGATCGGCCGCCCGACCAACCTTTCAACGCTGTTCGGCTACGTGCTGGCGCCGGTGGCCTGGGTGATCGGCACGCCGTGGGCGGATGCGACCACGGTCGGCTCGCTGATCGGCCAGAAGGTGGTGATCAACGAGTTCGTGGCCTATACCGAGCTGTCGCGGATCGTGACCGGCCAGGTCCCGGGCATGGCGCTGAGCGAGGAAGGCCGCCTGATCGCCACCTATGCGCTGTGCGGCTTCGCCAACTTCAGCTCGATCGCCATCCAGATCGGCGGCATCGGCGGACTGGCGCCGGAACGCCGCCACGACCTGGCCAAGTTCGGCCTGCGCGCCGTGCTCGGCGGCTCGATCGCCACCTTCATGACCGCCACCATCGCCGGGGTGCTCTCGCACTTCGGTTGAGCGGCGCCGGTTCATCGGTGCCGCCGTCTAATCGGCATGTCCCTCGTTTCACTCACGCAAGCAGGTATTTATGAGTTCGGTCGTAGTCGTCGGTTCCTTCAATGTTGATCATGTCTGGCGCTGCGATGCCCTGCCCGCGCCGGGTGCGACCATTGCCGGCCGCTACAGCACCGGCCCGGGCGGCAAGGGCTTCAACCAGGCCATCGCCGCGGTACGTGCGGGCGCCCGCACCCACTTCCTGTGCGCACTGGGCGACGATGCCGGCGGCGCGATGGCGCGTGCGCTCGCCGCGCAGGACGGGGTCGCCCTGATCGCCGAGGCCAGCAGCGAGCCCACCGGGACCGGCGGCATCTACGTCGATGCGCACGGCCGCAACACCATCGTGATCGGCGCCGGTGCCAATGCCGAGCTCAGCGGCGGCTTCATCGAAGGCCAGCGCGCGCTGGTCGCCTCCGCGCGGGTGCTGCTGGCGCAGCTGGAATCGCCGGTGGAGACCATCGAGCTGGCGCTGGGCGTGGCCCGCGAGGCCGGCGTGCTGACCGTGCTCAATGCCGCGCCGGCCAATGCGCCGTCGTCGATCGGCCTGCTCAAGCTGTCCGACGTGCTGACCCCCAACGAGACCGAGTTCGCCGCGCTGCTGGGCCGCCATGTCGGCGAGCGCATCAGCGCCGACGACGTGGCCGCCATCGACGGCAACACGCTGCACGCGCTGTGCCGCAAGCTGCTGCCGGGCGGTACCGTGGTGGTGACGCTGGGCTCGGTGGGGGCGTTCATCTCGCATGCCGAGGAGCAGCCGCGCGGCGACGCCCAGCCGTACTACCGGGTCGCAGCCGAGAGCGCCCACACCGTCGACACCACCGGTGCCGGCGATGCCTTCAACGGCGCGCTGGTGGCCTCGCTGGCACAGCTGCCGAACGCGCCGTTCGCCGCGCACGTGCGCTTCGCCAACCGCTACGCGGCGCGCTCCACCGAAGCCGAGGGCGCCGCGGTGTCGATGCCCAAGCTGAGCCCCGACACGCCCTGACCCGTCGCCGCCGCCGCTGCCTTGCGGCGTCGCCACGCGCGACGATGGCGCCCGACGCGGCCGCGCACCGGGCACAGTTCCTGCTGCGGCCGGCGTCGCCCGCACCCGGTCCGCGCTGAACGGCGCGGCCGGCGCGAATTGAGCCGGCCGGCGCCGGCAGCGACAATGGCCGCATGCGCATCGGCCCCTACCTGATCGAACCCCGCGTGCTCCTGGCCCCGATGGCCGGGGTCACCGACAAGCCGTTCCGGCTGCTGTGCAAGCGCCTGGGCGCAGGGCTGGCGGCGTCGGAGATGACCATCGCCGATCCGCGCTTCTGGAACACCCGCAAGTCGCTGCACCGCATGGACCATGCCGGCGAGCCGGACCCGATCAGCGTGCAGATCGCCGGCACCGAGCCGCAGCAGCTGGCCGAGGCGGCGCGCTACAACGTCGACCACGGCGCGCAGATTATCGACATCAACATGGGCTGCCCGGCCAAGAAGGTGTGCAACGCCTGGGCCGGCTCGGCGCTGATGCGCGACGAGGCGCTGGTGGCGCGCATCCTGGCCGCCGTGGTCGCGGCGGTGCAGGTACCGGTGACGCTGAAGATCCGCACCGGCTGGGACGGCGACCACCGCAACGGGCCACGCATCGCCCGCATCGCCGAGGACAGCGGCATCGCCGCGCTGGCGGTGCACGGGCGCACCCGCGATCAGCACTACACCGGCCAGGCGGAGTACGCGACCATCGCCGCGATCAAGGCCGACCTGGGCATCCCGGTGATCGCCAACGGCGACATCGACTCGCCGCAGAAGGCCGCGCAGGTGCTGCGCGAGACCGGCGTGGACGCGGTGATGATCGGGCGCGCCGCGCAGGGCCGGCCCTGGATCTTCGGCGAGGTGGCGCACTACCTGGCGCACGGCGAGCTGCTGCCGCCCCCGACGCTGGCGTTCGTGCGCGACACCCTGCTGGGCCACCTGCAGGCATTGCACGCGTTCTACGGCGAACCGCAGGGCGTGCGCATCGCCCGCAAGCACCTGGGCTGGTACGCCAAGGACCACCCGGACAGCGCGGGCTTCCGCGCGCTGGTCAACCGCGCCGAGGCCCCCGGCGAGCAGCTGCGGCTGACCGCCGACTACTTCGATGCGCTGATCGCGGGCGGAGCCGCCGCGGCGGCCTGAGCCGGGCGCGCCCGGTCCGGACCGGGCGCCTCGGCACGTACCTCAACGGCAGCGCCGGCACATCGCCCGCGCCGCCGCCAGGCGCGCCATGTGCCGGACGCGCGCATGCGCCCGACCGCCGCCTGCCACGACGGCCCCCGGCCCGGCGCAGCGCCGCCCACAGGCCCGTAGGGGATGACGGGACGGGCGGGCGGCACGGTCAGCCGGCGTCGCGCGGGACCGCTGCCGGCGGCGCTGCGGACGCAGGCGGCGCGGCAGGGCCTTCCGGCGTGCGCCAGATCCGCGTCCACAGCCGCGACAGCGCCGCGCCCAGCTGGCCCTGCGCGACCGGCGCGCGATAGGCGGCCTCGAGCTGGCGCGGCGCGATCGGCTGCCAGCCGTCGGCGGTGCGCCGGGCGACGGCAAAATTGAAGTTGTAGTCCGGTTCCAGGCCCATGCGCAGGTCGCTGAGGACGAGTTCGCCGTCGACGACCTGGGCACGCATGAAGCCGCGGTTGAACCAGCGCAGGCGCTCGACCGAGGCCAGGTGCGCCACCTCGGCCAGCGCCTGGGTGTTGCTGGGATGGCCCTGGAACCGCATCGGCCCGCGGTCGGCCACCAGCGAGCGGTCGCCCACCACGTAGCCGCCCGGCGTCATCGCCACCACCCGCCACAGCAGCGTGTTCAACGGCATCGGCACCGAGAAGCGCGGCGCGTCGGCCAGCCCCATCGAGGCCAGCGCGCGATCGGCCTCGCGGTCGACCTGCCGCTTGGCCAGCAACGACCAGCCCAGGTAGCCGCTGCTGATCGCCAGCCCCAGCACCAGCACGGTCTGCGCCGCCGGGCGCGCGCGCAGCCACCACGCCGCGCCGCAGGCCAGCAGCAGCCACAGCGTGTACAGCGGATCGATGATGAAGACGCTCGACCCCATCGTCGGCGGCGGGTGCCGCGGCCACCACAGCTGGGTGCCGTAGACGGTGAACGCGTCCAGCAGCGGGTGGGTGACCAGCGCGAGCTGGATCGCCCAGAACCAGCGCCCCGGCGCCGCCGCCACCCGGCCGTGGCCGAAGCGCCGGAACAGCCACCAGATCAGCGCGCCGACCAGCGGCAGCACGAACAGGGAATGGCTGAAACTGCGGTGCACGGTCATCAGCGTGACCGGGTCGGAGGTCAGCGGCTTCAGCAGCAGCGCGTCGAGGTCCGGCAGCGTGCCGAGCGCGGCGCCGGCCAGCAGGGCCGCGCGGCGATGGCCGGCCGGGGCGAGGGCGGCGGCCACCGCGCCGCCGAGTACGATCTGGGTCAGGGAATCCATCCGCCGATGCTAGCAGCGCGTTCGTGCCCGGCGCAGCCGGCCGGCGTACGCGAGCGCGGCGACGGCACCGCCGCGCCGCCGGCACATCGCCGGCCCATGTTCGCCGCACCACCGGGTGACCGCCGCCCGCCAGGCCGAGACCACCATGCCGGCGCCGCGCCGGAAAACCGCCGCGGCCGGGCTACGGAGGGGACATGGCCTTAACCCGTGCTCCCCCGTTCAGGGGCAGAATGCACCCACGCCCCCGGGCCGTGTATCATGCGCGCCCATCTTTTCATCCGAATCAAAGGATATAAGCCTGATGTCCAGCTACCTGTTCACCTCCGAATCGGTCTCCGAAGGCCATCCGGACAAGATCGCCGACCAGATCTCCGACGCGGTGCTGGACGCCATCCTGGCCCAGGACAAGCGCGCCCGCGTGGCCTGCGAGACCCTGGTCAAGACCGGCGTGGCGATCGTCGCCGGCGAAGTGACCACCAGCGCCTGGATCGACCTGGAGGCGCTGACCCGCAAGGTGATCCTGGACATCGGCTACAACAGCTCGGAGGTCGGCTTCGACGGCGAGACCTGCGGCGTGCTGAACCTGATCGGCAAGCAGTCGCCGGACATCAACCAGGGCGTGGACCGCAAGAAGCCCGAGGAACAGGGCGCCGGCGACCAGGGCCTGATGTTCGGCTACGCCACCAACGAGACCGACAGCTTCATGCCGGCGGCGATCCACCTGTCGCACCGCCTGGTCGAGCAGCAGGCCAAGATCCGCAAGAAGAAGAACTCGCCGCTGGGCTGGCTGCGCCCGGACGCCAAGTCGCAGGTCACCCTGCGCTACGAGGACGGCGTGGCGACCGCGATCGACGCGGTGGTGCTGTCCACCCAGCACGACCCGGGCATCAAGCAGAAGGACCTGATCGAGGCCGTGCGCGAGGAGATCCTGATGCCGGTGCTGCCGTCCAAGTGGCTGCACAAGGGCACCAAGTTCCACATCAACCCGACCGGCAAGTTCGTGATCGGCGGCCCGGTGGGCGACTGCGGCCTGACCGGCCGCAAGATCATCGTCGACACCTACGGCGGCTGGGCGCGCCACGGCGGCGGCGCGTTCTCGGGCAAGGATCCGTCCAAGGTCGACCGCTCGGCGGCGTACGCGGCGCGCTACGTGGCCAAGAACGTCGTGGCCGCGGGTCTGGCCGATCGCTGCGAGGTGCAGGTCTCCTACGCGATCGGCGTGGCCGAGCCGACCTCGATCTCGGTCACCACCTTCGGCACCGGCAAGATCGCCGACGAGAAGATCGAGAAGCTGATCCGCAAGCACTTCGACCTGCGTCCGTACGGCATCATCCAGATGCTGGACCTGATCCACCCGATGTACCAGCCGACCGCGTCCTACGGCCACTTCGGCCGCAAGCCGAAGGCCTTCACCTACACCGACGGCGCCGGCCAGCAGCACACCGCCACCGCGTTCTCGTGGGAGCAGACCGACCGCGCCGACGCGCTGCGCGCCGACGCCAAGCTGAAGTAAGCGGCTTCGCAGCCGCCGCATGCCGACGGGCCGCCCCAGCGCGGCCCGTCGCGTTTCCGCCGCGGCGAGCCCCGCCCCGCCCGTTCCAGCGTGGCGGCGGACGCGGCCACGCGCGGCCGGGCCGGGCCGGCACGCTGGCGCGGGCGCCACGCGCTCGGTTAGCCTGCGCGCTTTCCCGATGGCGCGCCCCATGTCCGATCGCAAGCCCCACCAGTTGTCGATGACCGTGCTGATGTCGCCGGAGATGGCCAACTTCTCCGGCAAGGTGCACGGCGGCGCGGTCCTGCGCCTGCTCGACCAGGTCGCCTACGCCTGTGCCAGCCGCTATGCCGGCAGCTACGTGGTCACGCTGTCGGTGGACCAGGTGATGTTCCGCCAGCCGATCGCGGTGGGCGAACTGGTCACCTTCCTGGCCTCGGTCAACTACACCGGCACCTCGTCGATGGAAGTGGGCATCAAGGTGGTGGCCGAGGACATCCTCAAGCAGAGCGTGCGCCACGCCAACAGCTGCTTCTTTACCATGGTCGCGGTGGACGAGGACGGCCGCCCCACCCCGGTGCCGGCGCTGGAGCCGCAGAGCGCCGACGACCGCCGCCGCCACGCCGCCGCGCAGATCCGCCGCCAGCTGCGCCAGGAGATGGAGCAGCGCCAGCGCGCGCTGCTGGGCTCCACGCCCGAGGGCGACGGCGCGACCTGAGCCGGGGCGGCCTGCGCGTCGCGTTCGCACGCCGTTCGCGGCCGCTTATCACCGCGCCGGCTAGGCTCGCCGCTCCGTTCGCAAGGAGACCCCCGCATGTCGCCCATCCCCTCCCTCCGCCTCAACGACGGCCACCGCATCCCGCAGTTCGGCCTCGGCGTGTGGCAGACCCCGGCGGACGAGACCGCCCACGTGGTGCGCACCGCGTTCGACCTGGGCTACCGCCACATCGACACCGCGGCGATCTACGGCAACGAGGAAGGCGTGGGCCGCGCCATCGCCGGCGCCGGCCTGCCGCGCGACAGCCTGTTCGTCACCACCAAGCTGTGGAACGCCGAACAGGGCCGCGAGCGTGCGCGCAAGGCGCTGGACACCAGCCTCGGCAAGCTCGGGCTGGACTACGTCGACCTCTACCTGATCCACTGGCCGTGCCCGGGCAAGGACCTGTTCGTGGAGACCTGGCAGGCGCTGGTGCAGGCGCAGCAGGACGGCAAGGTGCGCTCGATCGGTGTGTCCAACTTCCGCGCCCAGGACATCGACCGCCTGGTCGAGGCCAGCGGCGTGACCCCCGCGGTGAACCAGATCGAGCTGCATCCGCTGCTGCAGCAGGCCGAGCTGCGTGCCTACGCCACTTCGCGCGGCATCGTCACCGAATCGTGGAGCCCGCTCGCCCAGGGCGGCGAGCTGCTCGGCCACGCCACGCTGCAGGCCATCGCCGCCAAGCACGGCAAGAGCACGGCGCAGGTGATCCTGCGCTGGCACGTGCAGCTGGGGCTGGTGGTGTTCCCGAAGTCGGCCACGCCGGCGCGCATCGCCGAGAACGCGGCCATCTTCGACTTCGCGCTGGACGACGAGGACATGGCGCGGATCGGCGCGCTCGACGCCGGCACCCGGCTCGGCCCGGACCCGGCCACGCTGGACTGAGCCGGCGCGGACGCGCGGCGCGGGCTAGTCCTCGTCGCGCGTCTGCGCGTGCAGGATGCGGCGTACCTCCAGGATCGCCTGCGGGGTCTCCTGCACGCTGTGCCAGGAGGTGATCACCTTCTCCGACTCGGCGCCGTCCAGGTGCGCGCTGCGGTACGGCACCAGCCCGTCGTCGGAATCGGCCAGCGGCACGTCCGGCTTGTAGTGGCCGACGATGGTGTTGTAGCGCACCCGCGGCGAGATCGGCAGGCCGGCGGTGGCGCGGATGAACGGGTCGGTGTCGCGCAGGTTGTCGATGCTGGTCGGCGGCAGCAGCTTGCCGCGCGGGCGCCCGTCGTCGTCCCGCTGCGCGCGCGACAGGTCCTCCAGCACGTCGCCGAAGCGCGACAGCACGGCTCCCGGCAGCCGCACCAGGCGGCCGACGAAGCGGCCCAGGCGGCCCTCGGCCAGCGGCGTGCCGCGGTGCGGGGCAGCGATGAAGATCGCCCGGTCCACCTGCGGCATCGGCTTGAAGTGCAGCAGCGGTTCCAGCTTGCGGCGGATGCGCTGGCCGCGCTCGCCCTCGAGCCGGTGGTCGGCCAGCAGCGTCTGCCACACCGCCTCGCCGGAGGACGACACCAGCAGGCGCGCGATCACCCCGCCCATGCTGTGCCCCACCAGCACCATGTCATGCGAGGCCCGGGCCGTGCCGGCCGGATCGAAGTGCCGCAGCGTGCGTTCGACCAGTTGCTCGATCTCGGCGCGGTTGAGCGCGATCGGCGCATTGGTCGGGTAGTACACCTGCCAGATCTGGTAGTGCTGCCGCAGCGCCTCGTCGCCCATGATCTCGTTGGCGACGTTGACCCAGGCCTCGGGACTGCTGGCGAGCCCGTGCAGCATCAGCAGGATGCGGCGGTTGGGGTCGTAGGGCTGCATCAGGTACAGGTGCGCGCGGTCGATGCCGCGTTCGCGCCCGAGCATCGAGCGCAGCGACTGCGCCGCGAATCCCGACTGCGCCAGCCACAGCCCGTAGGGCGCGGTGAAGTTGGCCGCCAGCGGCACGCGCTGGCCATGCAGCACCACCTCGTTCTGGCGGTAGGGGTCGTAGGGCACCACGGTCGCGGTGCGGGTGCGCAGCACCTGCTCCAGCGTGTCGCCCTCGAAGGTCAGCAGCAGCGTGGCCGGCGCGTACGGCATCTCGCTGAAGCTCGGGCGCGCCTCCGGCGAGGCGGCCGGGGCCGGGGCCGGCAGCGGCGCGGTGGCCTGGGGCTGGAGTGCCAGCCCGGCCGGATCGCCCACCGCCTCCGGCGACACCTCGGCGACCAACTCGGCACCGAAACCGTCGCGCCGGTAGCTGCTGCGCAGGCCTTCGAAGCGCAGCGACGAGGCCGCGACCAGCGCCTGCGGCTCGTGGCCGCCGCCGGGCAGGCGGTACGCCGACAGGTCGGCACGCACCCACCAGTCGCCCACCCGCCCGCCCTGCGCCTCGACCGCCGGGCTGTTGCCGCGCGAGCGCACGAACAGGCTCTCCACCACCTGCTGGACGGCGTAGTTGTAGTAGTCCCGCACCTGGGTCTGGCGGTTCTCGAAGGCGCGATCGCCCGGGCTGCGATCGGTGAAGAACAGGTAGGCGTAGGCGTGCCGCGCGGCCTCCATCCAGGCCTGCAGCGCGGCATCGCTCATCTGCGCGGGACGCTTGCCGGTGAGCGCGACCGCGCGTTCGGTCCACAGCTCGGCCTGGGTTGCCAGCCGGCGTTCGGTGCCCACGCCGTCCACCGAATCGAGCGCGGCCGCGCACGCGGCCGGGTTGGTGCGGCAGGGCTTGGGCTCGATCCCGGCCACGCGCAGCGTCTCCTGGCCGCTCTGGCTGAGCCGGCCGGTGCTCAGCACGTCGCCGCGGGTCAGCGCGACGTAGTCGCCCGCCCCGCGCGACTGCACCTTCACCATGGCGCAGCCGGCCAGCAGGGACGCCAGCACGGCCGCCGCGAGGAGGCGCGCGCTACGCTCGCGCAGGCGGGTCCGGCTCATCGGGCGCTCCCGGTCAGCGCCTGATCCTCATCCGGCATGCCGGCGCGGATGCGTCGCGAGAAATCGGCCGCGCGGTCGGCCGCCCGCGCACGCGCGGTGAGGTGGCCGAGGCGGCGCAGGGTCGGATAGTCGTAGCCGGGCAGCAGCCCGTGCTGGTCGTAGGCGTACTCGGCCACGTAGCCGGACAGCAGCAGGCGGTAGTCCAGCGGCAGCGCCGGATCGAGCTGGCGCGCCAGCTCGAACACGATCGTGGTGCAGTTGCTGGTCAGGGTGTTGTAGAACTGCGGCGTGCGGTCGAGCGCCTGCGCGCGCGCCACGTAGCCCAGGAACATCTCGCGCAGCGCCTTGGGCGGGATGGCGAGCCGGTACAGGTACATGTCCTCGCCGCGCACGTTGGTGCGCACGCGCAGGATGTCGCGCTCGTCGGCGGCCACCAGGGTCTCCTCGAACTTGCGGAAGAACCCGCCCAGCGCGGAGAAGGACTCGCGGCGCTCCTTGCGGATCTCCAGCGAGAACACCACGCGCGAGCCGTCGTCGAAGCCGAACGAGATCAGCGTGTGCGCAATCGCCGGGCCCATCCAGTACGACATCGCCAGGTCGGCGCTGACCAGGCGGTCGAGGTCGTAGCTGCGGGTCTCCCAGCGCGGGCGGTAGACGGTCTCGCTGGTCCAGTCGAAGTCGCGCACGTTGTGCAGCACCACCCGGTGGCCGTCCACCTCCGCCTGCAGCCGCTGGGCGACGTCGTCGGCCCAGTCGCGGTCCTGGCTGGGCTGCATCGCCCACCAGCCACCGGACAGGCCGGCGAAGGCGACGCCGAAGATGCCCACCACCGCCCAGTTCTCGCGGTCGCGGCGCAGGGCCCACAGCGCGGCGGCGCCCACGCCCAGCCAGGTCGCCAGCGAGGCCCAGCCCACCAGCGCATCGGCATCGAGCAGGTAGTGGATCGCCAGGGCGCCCCACAGCGCCGCCAGCGCGACCGCCGTGCGCAGCAATCCGCGTCCGACGCGATGGCGGCTCACGCGGCGGCCGCCGCGGCGGCCGGCGGCATGCCGAGCGCCTGCATCAGCAGGTCGGCCAGCCGGTGCGCCAGGCGCTGGCGCTCGGCCTCGCTGTCGCCGCGCAGGCAGGCGCCCAGCATGTCCATCACCAGCATCACCTGCTCCTCGTCGACGTCGGGCCGGCACAGCCCGGCCGCCCTCGCGCGCTGCACGAACGGCATGAAGATCGACAGCGAGCGGCGGTCGGCGGCGGCGATGGCCGGATGGCCGCGCTCCATCGAGCGCCAGTAGTCCACCAGCGGCGCGGACACGGCGATGTGCTCGGCGACGTCGTGCAGCAGCACGGCCAGGCCGTCGTCACGCTCGGCCAGGTCGGCCGCGCGCCGCTCCAGCGCGTCCAGCGCACGCTCAAGCAGCGCGGTCATCAGCGCCACGCGATCGGCGAAATTGCGGTACAGGGTAGCGCGGCCGAGCCCGGCGCGCTCCACCACCAGTTCCAGCGGGGCGTTGACGCCGTGTTCGCTGAAGACTTCGTCGGCAGCATCGAGGATCTGCCGGCGTCGGAGCACGGCATCGGCACGTGGGGTGGTCATGGCGGCATTATCGGACAATTTTGTCCGGTTGCGCCAGCGGGACGCGCTGCGCAATCAACCGCCACCCCGCCCCGCTGCCGGGGCGGGTGCCGGTGCCAGGCGAACCGGCACGCTGCGCGACATCGAAGACTGCCGCAAACAGGGCCACTGCCGCGTGCCGGCGGCCGCCGCTTGCGGCCGCACCACGCGACCCGCACCGGGCGCGCTCAACCGGTGTTCTGCACGCCCTGCGAGACGCCGTTGACACAGGCCACCAGCGCCCGCAGCAGGTCGTCGTCCTCGCCTTCGGTCGCCCGCCAGCGCTGCAGCAGGTCCACCTGCAGCACGCTGATCGGGTCGATGTAGGGATTGCGTAGCCGGATCGACAGCGCCAGGCGCGGGTCGTGCTGCAGCAGCGAGCGCTGGCCGGTCAGGGTCTTGACCCAGTGCTGGGTCAGCGCCAGCTCGTCGCGGATGCGCGGGAAGAAACTGTCGTGCAGCGGGCCGGCCAGCCGCGAGAACATCTCGGCGATGTTGAGGTCGCCCTTGGACAGCACCATCGCGATGTCGTCGAGGAAGGTGCGGAAGAACGGCCAGTCGCGCGTCATTTCGCGCAGGGCCGGTTCATGGCCGGCCTCCACCGCGGCCTGCAGGCCGCTGCCCACGCCGTACCAGCCGGGGATCACCGCGCGCGCCTGGCTCCAGGCGAACACCCACGGGATCGCGCGCAGGTTGCCCAGGGCCGCATCCTCGCCCAGCCGCCGCGAGGGGCGCGAGCCCAGCGTCATGCGCTCGATCACGTCGATCGGCGTGGCCAGGCGGAAGTACTGCATGAAGTCCGGGGCGCCGACGAAGTCGCGATAGGCGGCGGTGCTGCGCTCGCCGACCAGGTCCATCACCGGCCGCCACTGGGCCTCGCGCGGCTCGGCGGGGCGCGGGCGCAGGCTGGACAGCAGCACCGCGCCGGTCATCTGCTCCAGCGAACGCAGTGCCAGCGCGCGGATGCCGTACTTGCGGTGGATCACCTCGCCCTGTTCGGTGACCCGCAGGCGGCCGTCCACGCTGCCGCGCGGCGCCGCCTCCAGGGCCTTGGTGGTCTTGCCGCCGCCGCGCACGATCGAGCCGCCGCGGCCGTGGAAGAAGGTCAGGCGGATGCCGAGCTCGGCCGCGGCGTCCAGCAGTTCCACCTGCGCCCGCTGCAGGCCCCAGCGCGAGGCCGCGATGCCGCCGTCCTTGCCGCTGTCGGAATAGCCGAGCATCACCATCTGCACGTCGCCGCGCGCGGCCAGGTGGCGGCGGTAGACCGGGTCGGCGAGCAGGTCGCGCAGGGTGTCGGTGCCGCCGCGCAGGTCGTCCACGGTCTCGAACAGCGGCACGATGTCCAGCGGCACCGTGCCGTCCTCGCCGACCAGCCCGCCGCGCCGCGCCAGGGCCAGCACCGTGAGCACGTCGGCGCGGTCGTGCGCCATCGAGATGATGTAGCTGCCCAGCGCGTCGGCGCCGTGGCGCCGGCGCGCGTCGGCGAGCGCGGCGAACACCGCGTCCAGCCGCGCGTTGCCCTCATCGTCGGCGGCGGGCAGCACCTGCTCGCCGCCGGCGTAGGGGCCGAGCACGGCCGCGCGCGCCTGCGGCGAGCGCGCGTCCCACGCGTCCTGCTCGTCCAGCGCCGCGGCGACCGCGCGCGCATGCACGCCGGACTCCTGGCGTACGTCCAGCCGCGCCAGGTGGAACCCGAAGGTGCGCACCCGCCACAGCAGGCGGCGGACCGCGAACCAGCCGGCGTGCAGCCCATTGTTGGCCTCCAGGCTGTCGAGCACCAGCTGCAGGTCGTGCTCGAGCTCGGCCGGCGCCGCGTAGCCGCCCGGCGCATCGTCGCGCGTGGCCTGCAGGCGCGCGCGCATCAGGTCGTTGAGCAACCGGTACGGCATGTCGCCGTGGCGGGGGCGCGAGCCGGCGGCCGCGTCGGGGAGCAGCTCCCGGTAGCGCGCCAGCTGTGCCAGCAGCGCCTCGCTGACCGAGGTCAGCGTGGTCGACTGGCTGAGCAGGCTGGCCAGCTGCCACAGTTCCCTGAGGTAGCGGTCCAGTACCGCGCGCCGCTGCGCGTCCAGGGTGGCGGTGATGGTGCCGGCGTCGACGTTGGGGTTGCCGTCCATGTCGCCGCCGACCCAGGTGCCGAAGCGCAGCAGCCGCGGCAGCGCCAGGCCCTGGCCGTAGGTCTCCTCGACCGCGTGCTCCAGGGTCTCGTACATCACCGGGATCACCCGGTACAGCACCTGGGTGAGGTAGAAGCCGACGTGCTCGCGCTCGTCCTCCACCGTCGGACGCACCGGCGAGGAATCGGCGGTCTGCCAGGAAGCGGTCAGCGCCATGCGGAAGCGCGCGGCGTCGGTGGCGCGCTCGCCGGGCGTGCGCACGCCGTCGAGGTTGTCGACCAGGCTGGCCACCATCAGCTGCTCCTTCTCCAGCAGCGCGCGACGTACCGCCTCGGTCGGGTGGGCGGTGAACACCGGCTCGACGTCGATGCGCGGCAGCCAGTCGGTCAGTTCCTCCGCGGTCACGCCCTGGGCCTTGAGCCGGCGCAGCGCGTCGTGCAGGCCGTCCGGCTGCGGGGTGTCGGCGCTGCTGCGCTGGTAGTCGCGGCGGCGGCGGATGCGATGCACGCGCTCGGCGATGTTCACCACCTGGAAGTAGGTGCTGAAGGCGCGCACCAGCGCCTCGGCGTCGCGCGGCTCGCGACCGTGCAGCTGCGCGCTGAGCGAGGCCGGCGGCGCGTCGCTCTCGCGGCGCGCGATGGCGGTGGTCCGGATGCGTTCGATCTCGGCGAGGAACTCCGCGGACACCTGCTCGGCGAGCAGGTCGCCCACCAGTGCGCCGAGACGCCGAACGTCGTCGCGCAGGGGAATGTCGGGCGTGGCAAACACGATGCTGCTGCGGTGCTCGTTCATCGGAAACGCACTACCTCGGGGGTCCGGACCGGCCGCCAGCCTAACCCAAAAGTACTAGGCGATTACCGCACCGGCGACGGTTTCAGCGCCAACCATTCCGCTGCACGCGCTCACTGTGTGCCGGCGCCGGCCGGCTGCCCGGGCTCGCCCAGGTAGGTCTGCAGCCAGCGCTCGCTCTCGGCCAGCATCGTCATGATCGACTGCCGCGCCCGGTACGCATGCGCCTCGCGCGGCAGCATCACCAGCCGCGCGGTGCCGCCCAGGCCCTTGATCGCGGCGTACATGCGCTCGCTCTGCAGCGGGAAGGTCCCCGAGTTGTTGTCGTCCTCGCCGTGGATCAGCAGCAGCGGGTCCTTGATGCGGTCGGCATAGTTGAACGGCGACATCGCCGCGTACACCGGCTGCGCCTGCCAGTAGTTGCGCTCCTCGGCCTGGAAGCCGAACGGCGTGAGCGTGCGGTTGTAGGCGCCGCTGCGCGCGATGCCGGCCTTGAACAGGCGCGTGTGCGCGAGCAGGTTGGCGGTCATGAAGGCCCCGTAGGAATGCCCGCCGATGGCGATGCGCCCGCGGTCGGCCACGCCCCGCCGCACCACTTCGTCCACCGCCGCCTGGGCGTTGGCGATCAGCTGCGGCAGGTAGGTGTCGTTGGGCTCCTGCTCGCCTTCGCCCACGATCGGCATCGATGGGCTGGCCAGCACCGTGTAGCCCTTGGCCAGGAACGCCATCGGCCCCCAGTAGCCGATGGCGTTGAAGCGGTAGGGCGAATCGGTGACCTGGCTGGCGGCCTCGGCGGTCTTGAACTCGCCCGGATAGGCCCACATCAGCATCGGCCGCGGGCCGTCGCGGCGGGCATCGTAGCCCGGCGGCAGCAGCAGCGTGGCGGTCAGGTCGATGCCGTCGTTGCGCTTGTAGCGGATCTGCTCCTTGTGCACGCCGCGCAACTGCGGCAGCGGATGCGCGAAGCGGGTGAGGGCCCGCGGCGCGGTGCCGGAGCCGTCGAGCGCGCGCACCTCGAAGTTGGCCGGCGTGTCGGGCGACTCGCGGCTGAGCAGCAGCCGCGTCGCCGCGGGATCGAGCAGCGCCTGCGGCTGCTCGTAGTACGGCGCCTGCGAATGGAACAGCCGGGTGCTGCGGCGGCTGTCCAGGTCGAAGCGGTCCACGAACGGGCGATCGCCCTCCGGCGAGGCGCCGTTGCCGAACAGGAACAGGCTGTGGCCGTCGGGGCCGATCTGCAGCCGTCGTCCGCCATCGGCGGCGGCGACCGTGGCCGGCACCCCCGGATCGCCGTAGCGGTCCTGCGACGAACGATCCCACAGCAGCTGCGGCGCCTGTGCGGGACGGTCCGGCGCGACCCGCCACTGCTTCACCCGGCGCGTCTTCCACCAGCGCTCGCCGAGCAGAGCCAGGTCGCCGCGGCCCCACTGGATGCCGTCGTAGCGGCTGCCGAGCCGGGCCAGCGTGACCGGCGGCGCCTCGAACGGCGCGGCCTGCATCAGCACTACGTCGCGGACCGCACTCGCACGTGCCGGATCGCCGCCGTCTCGGGCCTCGGCCCAGACCAGGCTGGCCGGCGCATCGTCGCGCCAGCCGATGTCGCGCACGCCGGTGGGGACCGCGTCGTTGCCGGTGGGCAGGCCGTCGACCAGCGGCAACCGGGCGATCTGGCGCAGCGGCCGGCCGTCGCGGTCGAGCACCTCGATCCGGCGCGGGAAGCGGGCGACCGGCACCAGGTAGGAGAAGGGGCGCTCGGCACGCTGGCTCAGCAGGTAGCGGCCATCCGGCGACACCGACAGGTCGAGGTAGAGCCCGGGCCTGCCGAGCGCCTGGATGCGGCCGTCCAGCCCCACCCGCGCCGGCTGCGCGGTGGCGTAGTACTCGAACAGGCGCGCATCGGCCTCGTTGCGCAGCAGGTCCTGGTAGGTACGGATCGCGCGCACGCCGCCCGCCGCGGTGGTCTGCTGGATCGCCGGGCCGGCCGGTACGCCGTCGCCGTCCGGCGCGGCGCCCTGCCCGGCCGGTTGCTGCAGCACCAGCAGGCCGCGGCTGTCGGGCAGCCAGGCGTAGCCGCGGTCCATGACCGTGTTCAACCCCGTGGCCAGGCGCCGCGCGCGCCCGGCGGCGACGTCCACCACCCACAGCTCGTTGCTGCCGGTGGCCGCCTGGACCTGGTTGAAGGCCAGCTGGCGCTGGTCCGGCGACCACGCCAGGGAGGCGATCGACAACGGCTGCGGCAGCCCGGCGATCTGGCGTTCGCGGCCATCGCCCAGGTCCATCAGCCACAGCTGGGCGGCGAAGGTGAAGCGGCTTGCGGCGTGCGTGCGCGGGTTGATCCGCAGCCCCGCCAGCCGGAGCTCGGGCTGCGCGACGTCGGCGATGTCGGCCAGGGCGGGGATCTGCAGCATGGCCGCCAGGTCGCGCCGCGGCGACAGGTGCAGCGTCGGTGCGCGCGGGGCGTCCACCACCGCCTGCAGCTCCGGCGAAGGCAGCGGGTAGCCGCCGGCGGCCGCCACGGCCGGCGCCGGCGCCGGTGCGGCGGGCGCGGCCGGCAGCGGCGACGCAGCGGCCAGCCACCCCAGGCACAGCAGGCACAGCAGCCGCCGGCCCCGGCCGGCGCGATCGGTCGTCCGCATGTCGCTTCCCCATTCATCGAGAGTCCCCGACCTTAGCAGTCCGGCCGGGTGCCGCCCCCTGTCGATGGTTGGGGCCGCCGTCATCGAAGGTACATCCGGCCGGCGGCGACGGCGATATAATCGACCGGCCTCGTCGAGGGGCGCTGCGACCGGGGCAGGCGGAATCTTCCGCACGACCGCACGAGACCGTGCGGGGCACCGGCCAGGCTCGACGCAGGTCCACCGTCAACGGCGCCCGGAACACGCAGGCCTTCGCCTGCCATCCCGGAGCCATGCCATGAACGCAGCACTCAAGCAGTTTTCCACCGACGGCGACTACAAGATCGCCGACATCTCCCTGGCCGACTGGGGCCGCAAGGAGTTGGACATCGCCGAGCACGAGATGCCGGGCCTGATGTCGATCCGCCGCAAGCACGCCGACGCCAAGCCGCTCAAGGACGTGCGCATCACCGGCTCGCTGCACATGACGATCCAGACCGCGGTGCTGATCGAGACCCTGAGGGACATCGGCGCCGACGTGCGCTGGGCCTCGTGCAACATCTTCTCCACCCAGGACCATGCCGCCGCGGCGATCGCGGCCACCGGCACGCCGGTGTTCGCGTGGAAGGGCGAGACCCTGGAGGAATACTGGGACTGCACCCTGGAGGCGCTGACCTTCACCCTGGCCGACGGCACCCTGACCGGCCCGGAGCTGGTGGTGGACGACGGCGGCGACGTGACCCTGCTGATCCACAAGGGCTACGAGCTCGAGAACGGCTCGACCTGGGTCGACGAAGCGGCGTCCTCGCACGAGGAGCAGGTCATCAAGAACCTGCTCAAGCGCGTGGCCAGCGAGCGCCCCGGCTACTGGACCCGCGTGGTCAAGGACTGGAAGGGCGTCTCCGAGGAGACCACCACCGGCGTGCACCGCCTGTACCAGATCGCCGAAGCCGGCAAGCTGCTGATCCCGGCGATCAACGTCAACGACTCGGTCACCAAGAGCAAGTTCGACAACCTCTACGGCTGCCGCGAGTCGCTGGCCGACGGCCTCAAGCGCGCGATGGACGTGATGCTGGCCGGCAAGGTCGCCGTGGTCTGCGGCTACGGCGACGTCGGCAAGGGCAGCGCCGCCTCGCTGCGCGCCTACGGTGCCCGCGTGATCGTCACCGAGATCGACCCGATCTGCGCGCTGCAGGCGTCGATGGAAGGCTTCGAGGTCAACACCATCGAATCCACGCTGGGCCGCGGCGACATCTATGTCACCACCACCGGCAACAAGGACATCATCACCGTCGAGCACCTGCAGGCGATGAAGGATCAGGCCATCGTCTGCAACATCGGCCACTTCGACAACGAGATCCAGGTCGACGCACTGAACGCGCTGAAGGGCGTGGAGAAGATCAACATTAAGCCGCAGGTCGACAAGTACGTGTTCGGCAACGGCAATGCGATCTTCCTGCTGGCCGACGGCCGCCTGGTCAACCTGGGCTGCGCCACCGGCCACCCGAGCTTCGTGATGTCCAATTCGTTCGCCAACCAGACCCTGGCGCAGATCGACCTGTGGGAAAAGCGCGACAGCTACGAGAAGAAGGTCTACATCCTGCCCAAGCACCTGGACGAGGAAGTCGCGCGCCTGCACCTGGAGAAGATCGGCGTCAAGCTGACCACCCTCACCCAGGCCCAGGCCGACTACCTCGGCGTGGACGTGGCCGGCCCGTACAAGCCGGATCATTATCGTTATTGAGTGATCGGGCGAGTACCGCCCACGCAATGACGTGTGTAAGAACGGGCGCCGCAAGGCGCCCGTTCTGTGTTCTGGAGTGCCGAACCTTGATTCTTGGCCCGTTACAGGACGCTAAGATGGGACGTGCTAGCGTCGCCGCCGCGGAAAGATGTCCTGCCGACGGGTGCTGCACACCCAGACCGCTCCGCGCGGTCCCGATGGCGCCTTTCGCCCATGGTTCGGCCGATGTGCCTGCAACCCGCAGGCCGCGCCCCAGGACGTCAAAGATCAAAGGAAGGAAAGACAATGCAGCGCAGCAGAACCGAACGTATCTCCCGGCAGAACAAGTTCTTGATGCCCTTGTGTTTGCTGGCCCTGTTGGCCGCCTGCACCCCGCCTTCAAGCGACGTCCAGGCGCAGACCAGCGCCGCCGCCGGCCAGGCCGCCTGTGCGGATGCCGCCTCACCAGCCCAGGCGCTGGTCTGCAAGAACCCGGCGCTGACCCGTCTGGACGCCGAACTGGCCAAGTCGAGTGCGACCGCGCGCGCGTCCCTCAATGCCGCCGGCCAGGCACAGCTGGAGGCCGAACAGCAGCGCTGGCGGCAGCACACCCGTGACCTTTGCGTCGACACGCAATGCCTGCAACAGGTCTATGCCGACCGCATCCAGATCGTGTCGACCACCCGCACCGCGCTGACCGACCAGGCCATGTGCGTTGCAGCGGACGGGCAGAAGGACTGCGTTGACGTGATGAAGCTGCGCGACGCCAACAGCCAGTTGGATAACTTCAACACGCTGATGGGTCAGAAACCACAGCAGGGCACCTTGCTGGGCTGCACCGCAGCGACCAACCTGGCCGCTGGAACAGCCGGCGGCAACGACCTGTTCGCGGCCAACTGCACGCTGCAAAGCGCGACCGGCAAGCGCAACGTGCAGGTCTGCAGCAACCAGATGGTCGGCGACTTCGTCGTCGAACCGGCACCGGCTGCCTACGGCGAAAAAGCCCTCGCACAGCTGGTGGCCTTCACTCAACAGCATTGCGCCGGGTAAGCCACCGATCACAGCCACACCAGATACCCGTAAAGGAAGACCACGATGGCAATGGAATCCACCCTCACCCGCGAACAACTGGGTACGCTCTATCTGAATACCGAACTGGGGGGCAATACCCGCCACCTGGATCACTTCTCGTACGCCCAGAAGGGCAGCAGCACGTACTCCTTCGGGCTGGTGCAGTTCGACGTGGGCAGGAATCCGCAGGCGCAAGGCTTCTTGCGCGACAACGGCTTCAGCACCGACGACATTGCCCTGCTGTCCCAGCAAGGCGGCCTGAGCAGCCAGCAGCTGAGTGCACTGGATGCAAAGCTGCAGGCCATCCCGCAAGCCAACATCGACCAGCTGACCAACACCAAACTGGATAGTGCGATCGAGCGCGTGGGCGATGCGATCACCCGCGTGCGTGCAAGCGATCCGGCCGCCGCCGATGCCATCGCTGCAAACCCCGAACTGCAGCTGGCCATGGCTGACTACGACAACCAGTTCGGCAGCATGGGGCCACAGTTCATCAGCTACCTGGCTGGCAACGAAGTGACACTGCAGGGCCACAATATCCGGGCCGGCACGCCGCCGACTCGCGCCGACCTGCAGACCTTCGTCGAATCCACCAAGTACGGCATCGAGTCACCTGGCGCAGTGGCCAGCCGTGACGCACGTTTCGACACCGCGATGACCCAGCTGGGCATCACCCCCACCGCCCCTCCCTCGCAGGGTCTGCCGGGCGCGCCGGCGGCGGGCGCGGTGCTGGTCAGCGGTGCGCGCGGCGACGACGTGAAGGCCATGCAGCAGAAGCTCGCCGACCTGGGCTATCTGGGCAAGGACGGCGCACCGCTGGTGGACGATGGCCACTTCGGTCCCGGCACCCGGCAGGCGGTGGAGCAGTTCCAGCAGGATCACCGACTGACCGTTGACGGCAAGGCAGGTCGCAGCACGCTGGGTGCCCTGGATAGGGCCCTCCAGCAACGGGACGAGCAGGCGAGACAGGCCACCGAACCCACCATGGCCACCCCGGGGCATGCGGACAACCCGCGTTATCAGCAAGCCATGGAGAAGCTGGAAGTGCTGGAAGCGCAGCGTCATCAGGGCGGTCTGGCGCCGCTGTTCAATGGCCGTGACCAACTGGAGAACGCGGCGGGACAAGTGGCCTATGAATCCAAGGTCGCCGGCATGAGTCAGATCGATACGGTGGTGGCACGCCTGGACAACCAGGGCGTTTTCGCGGTGCAGGGCCAACTGAACGATGCCGCCGCCCACCGCACCTACATCGATCTCTCCCAGGCGGTGAACCGGGATCTGCAGTCGAGCACGCAGCAGAGCCAGGCGCTGGATGCCGGTCTTTCGCAGTGGCAGGCGCAGGAACAGGTGCAGACCCAGCCATCGCTGTCGCGCTGACCACGCGAGCCCTCAATCGATTCAGGATGGGCGGCCTTGGGCCGCCCGTCCTGCATCACCGTCGAGTAACGCATCGCGTGGCGAAGCGCCGGGGTTGGGGCGCGGCGCGGCACCCTCATCCGCCCTTCGGGCACCTTCTCCCGCTCGCGGGAGAAGGAGAGTGCGACTGGGCACCACCGCCAGGAGGTGCCGCCCCCCCCCGTCGGGCCGGGCTAGCCGGAGGGCCGCAAGGACCCTACGCCCATGCCCGCCGCAAGGACGCTGTACCTCTGCCCGCTCCAAGAACGTTGCGCCTCGGCCACCGGTTGCGCCTCGGCCACCGGCAAGGACGCTGCGCCACGGGCGGCGCAGGGCCACCCGTGGCGCCTAAGGGCGCCAGTTCGCGTGGCACTCCCAGAACGCCACGCTGCGGCGGTAGGCCTCGCGGTCCAGCGGCACGCCGGAGCCGCCCTCCTCCACGCCCAGCGCGTTGCGCAGCATCGTGATCGGCGCCATCGGGAGCTCCTCCGGCGTGGCGGTGTACAGGCAGCCGACCACGCCCCAGTCGGCCTCGATCGGCGCGCCTTCCCGCTGCAGCTGCGCGCGGCTGTAGAGGATTACCACCAGGTAGTCGGCCACCGGCGGCTCGACGCCTTCGAACCAGCGCACCAGCACCGGCAGCTCGGCCGAGTTGCGCGCCTCGTAGCCGGAGCGCAGCAGGGCGCGGTTGGCGTCGGTGATCGGCACCGTCAGGCAGCGGGTGGAGGTCCAGTTGCGGTGCACGTGCAGCCTGCAGAACGGCGCGTAGCCCTCGAGCACCTCGAACGGCGTCTCTTCGTTGAGGCGGCGCTCGAACTGCTCGGGGGTGCAGTCCTGCAGGGTGTTGCCGCGCGGCTCGCGCGGAAACAGGCGGGGGCGGGCGAAGCGGGTCAGGACGATCGACATGCGGGTGGCCGGTGGACGGGAATCGGGAGACGTACGGCTCAGCGCGGATGCGCCAGCGCATGCTCGATCGCGGCGCGGATCGCGGCGACCTGCGCCGCGTCGCACTGCGCCGGCGTGGCATCGGGGCTGTCCGGATAGACCTCGGTGGTGGTGGTGTACGCCGCGCCGGTGAGGCCGGCGCACAGGCCCAGCCGCTTCAGCGGGTACTCGATCACGCCCGGCGCCACCACCGGCGAGCCGATCATCCGCCCGTCGGCATCGGCCGGCGCGATGTGCGTCACCTGCGCCACGGCGGCGACCACGGCCTGCTGGAACGCCGGCTGCGGGTTCTCGCTGTCGTCGACCAGATAGAAGCCGTCGGGAATGCCGCCCGGCACGAAGGCCTCCCCCTCGCGGGCGGCCAGTGCCGGGCGAAACTCCGACTCGTCGCTGTCGGTGGTCTCGTGCAGGTCGATATGCATCAGCACGCGGCCGCGCAGCGGCGCGGCCAGGCGCATCAGCGCCGCCGACTCCTGCGCCGGGCTGGCGTCCCGGAACGAGCGATTGGGATCGAGCGCGTCCGCGTTCCAGCGCTGGATGCGCTCGTAGCCCCAGGGGCTCACGCAGGGCGCCAGCAGCAGGTTGGCGCGCCCGGCATAGTCGCGCGCGTGCAACTGCGCGAACTGCAGCGCGCCCTGCACGCCGCTGGTCTCGTAGCCGTGCACGCCGCCGGTGATCAGCATTACCGGCAAGCCGTCGTCCCAGTCCCGGCTGCGCAGTGCCCGCAGCGGGTAGCGCTCGGGCGGATAGTCGAGCGCGCCGTAGTCCACCACGTCCCAGCTTGCGCGCAGGCGCTCGACCGGTGCCAGCACCTCGTCGGCGTAGCTGCGCTGCACGCGCTGGCGCGCGCGCCACGCCGCCTTCTCGGCCGCGCCCCAGGGCTGCCCGGGCGTACCGATGGGGTAGAAAGCTTCGGATGTCATCGCGGAACCTGTGTGGCGTCTATGGGGGGAACCCGGAACTTTAGCATCGGTGCCCGTGCTGCCCGGCGCTGTACGGAGACGCCGCAGAAACCCCGGCGGGGGCCTGCCATGACGGACGGACGCGAGGCGAGTCAGGATCGGAACCGTCACCTTGCGCTGCCCGGACAGGGTCGCGGAGCCCCCGCGCCGGGATCGCCCCGGGCCAGCCTGGCGCGTGCCGGGATCGGCTGACGGCTGACGGCTGACGGCTGACGGCTGACGGCTGACGTCTGGCGTCTGACAGTTGGAGCTTGGAGCTTGGAGCTTGGAGGTTGGAGGTTGGAGGTTGGAGGTTGGAGGTTGGGGGTTGGAGGTTGGGGGTTGGGGGTTGGGGGTTGGCAGTTGGCGGTTGGCGGTTAGCGAGTGGCGAGTGGCGAGTGGCGGGTAGCTGCCCGTGTGGCGCACGCGTTCCTGCGCGGACCATCGCCACATGCCATGGCCCGCTCTGTCCGCTCCGCGCCCGGTCCTGCCGTGCCGCCCCTGCAGCGAATACGTATGCAGCCCGCCATGCTGCGGCGCACGCTGCCCCTAGCATCGTGGCCGCGCCGTCCGCACGGCGCGCTTCGGGACAGGGGCCGAAGCCTTCGAGCGGCCGCCGCGCGCAGCGCCGGCGGTCCTGCCTGCCTACGCAAGGAGCCCTGTCATGCGTGATCGTCCCGCTTTCCTTCCCCTGCCCGGTCGCGGCGTGCGCCGCCTGCTGGCCACCGGGCTGCTGCTGTTCGCCGCCGCCTTCGGCGCGCAGGCCGAGGTCATCCTGCACGCGTTCAACTGGCCGTACGCCACGGTGGAGGCGCGCGCGGCGCAGATCGCCGCGGCCGGCTACCGCAAGGTGCTGGTGGCGCCGGCCTACCGCTCGCAGGGCAGCGAGTGGTGGGCCCGCTACCAGCCGCAGGACCTGCGCGTGATCGACCACCCGCTCGGCGACACCGCCGGCTTCGCGCGCATGGTGCAGGCGCTGGCCGACCAGGGTGTGGAGACCTACGCCGACGTGGTCCTCAACCACATGGCGAACGAGGCGCCGATCCGCGCCGACCTGGACTATCCCGGCAGCGCGGTGCTGGCGCGCTACGCCGCCGATCCCGGCCGCTATGCGTCGCTGCGGCTGTTCGGCGACCTCGGCAGCAACCTGTTCGGCGCCGGCGACTTCGGCCCGGCGCAGTGCATCGGCGACTATGCCGACGCCTACCAGGTGCGCACCTACCGCATCTGCGGCGGCAGCGGCGATGCCGGCCTGCCGGACCTGGTCGGCAACGCCTGGGTGGTGCAGCAGCAGCGCGCCTACCTGCAGGCGCTCAAGCGGATGGGCGTGACCGGCCTGCGCATCGACGCGGCCAAGCACATGACCTTCGCGCACCTGAACCAGGTGCTGGACGCGGACCTGCGCGCCGGCCTGCACGTGTTCGGCGAGGTGATCACCGGCGGCGGCGCCGGCACCGTCGACTACGACCGCTTCCTGGCGCCCTACCTGCAGGAGACCGCGCATGCGGCCTACGACTTCCCGCTGTTCAACACGCTGCGCAACGCGCTGCTGCCCGCCGGCAGCCTGGAGGCGCTGGTGGACCCGGGCGCCTACGGCCAGGCGCTGCCCGGCGCGCGTGCGGTGACCTTCGCGGTGACGCACGACATCCCCAACAACGCCGGCTTCCGCTACGCCATCCTCGACCCGGTCGACGAGACCCTGGCCTACGCCTACCTGCTCGGCCGCGACGGCGGCGTGCCGATGGTGTACTCCGACCACAACGAGAGCGGCGACAACCGCTGGGTCGACGCCTACCTGCGCAGCGACCTGCAGCGCATGGTCGGCTTCCACAACGCCGCCCAGGGCAGCGACATGCAGGTGCTGGCGCACGGCGCCTGCTACCTGCTGTTCCGCCGCGGCGACCTGGGCATCGTCGGCATCAACAAGTGCGGCAGCGCGGTGAACGCCACGGTCGCGATGAGCGGCAGCGTGCTGCGCTGGAACGTGGACTACGTCGATGCGCTGGGCTCGGGCACCGTGGTGCGCATCGGCAGCGCGACCTACACCTTCAGCCTGCCGGCGCGGCAGGCGCGGATGTGGAAGCGCTGACGCGGCACGCGCACGCCGCTGGCGCCGCGGTCAGCCGGCCGCCAGGTCCGCGTACACGGCGTCGCGCAACGCGTTGACGAAGGGACCGGACATGCCCTCGTAGAGGGTATTGGTGAGCGCGACCACGCTCAGCCGGCGCACCGGGTCGACGAACCAGCTGTGGCCGTAGACCCCGCCCCAGCGCCAGGTACCCGGCGATTCCGGGGACGTGGCCGCGGCCGGGTCGCGCAGCACCGCGAAGCCCAGGCCGAAGCCGAAGCCGGGACCGGACCCGGCGGCCAGCGTGGGGATCTGGTCGCGCGCCATCTCCTGCACCTGCGCCCGCGGCAGCACCGCGCCGCCGCCAAGGCACAGGGTGTCGAGCAGCGCCAGCAGCTCGCCGGCGGAGCCGACCATGCCGGCGCCGCCGGACGGATAGGCCTGCGGGTCCAGCGCACGCGCCGGGTCGAAGGCGACGCCGTCGGCGCCGGGCACCAGCGGCACCTGCTCGGCGCCCTGCATGCGGTGCGGGGCCGGCGTGTCGTTGACGTAGGGCACCGCCAGGCGCCGCGGATCGGTGGCATGGAAGCCCGTGTCGCGCCAGCCCAGCGGGGCCCCCACCAGGCGCTGCACCGCCTGGTCCAGCGGCGCGTCGGCGGCGCGCTGCACCACCGCGCCAGCCACGTCGATGCCCAGCGAGTAGCGCCATTGCGTGCCGGGCCGGAAGCCCAGCGGGGCCGACGCCAGCCGCCGCAGGTTCTCGTCCAGGTCGAAGCCGGGACGGTCGAGCCCGTCGGACACCCCGGCCTCCCGGTAGGGCCGCACCGCACCGGTCTCGTCGAAGCGGTAGCCGAGCCCGGAGGTATGGCAGAGCAGCTGGCGCAGGGTGATGGGGGGACGGCTGCCATCGGCCAGCGCCGGCCGGAACTGCGGCAGCCAGCGCGTCACCGGCGCCTCCAGGTCGAGTTTCCCGCGCGCCACCAGCGCCATCGCGGCGGTGGTGACCACCGGCTTGCTGACCGACGCCAGCCGGAACAACGTGTCCTCGCGCATCGGCGTGCCGGACTCGCGGTCGGCCAGGCCGGCGGCGCGGTGGTAGACCCGCTTGCCATCGCGCTGCACCAGCACCACCGCGCCGACCAGGCGCCGGTCGGCGAGCGCGGCCTCGATGGCCGCGTCGATGGCGCCCCGGGCCGGCGCCTTGCGCGCCTGGGCCCGCGGCAACGCCAGCGCCGCGCCGCAGGCGGTGGCCGCGCCCAGGAAGTGGCGGCGCGAGCGGTCGGGAGCGGGCGGCGATGTGGACATGGCAGGACTCCGGGGCGGGACCGCCACGCTAGACGATGCGGCCGGCGAACGAAAGCCGCCGCCCCGCGACACAGCGATCCCGCACAGCGATGTATCGGGGCGGTGGCGCGCTCGGCCACGCGCACGGTCGCCGGGCTTTCGGTGGTCCCGGCGCCGGGCCACGCCTGCGCCCGGCGCAGGCCCACCTCGCCGGGCGCCCCGGCCGACGGTCCCGGCTCATGCCGGAGCGGCGACCGGACGCGCGGGGAGCGCCATCGCCGCGGCGTGCCAGCGCGCCTCGGGTCGCGGCGGGCGCGCGCCCGCTGCAGGCGCGCTCGGAGCGCGCCGCACTCCCGCTACACCTCCAGCACCACCTTGCCCAGGTGACCGCCTTCCTCCAGATGGCGGTGCGCCTGCGCCGCCTCGGCCAGCGGGAAGCGCCGGTCGATCAGCACGCGCAGCTGGCCCTGCGCGATCCACGGCCACACCACGCGCTCGATCTCGGCGGCCAGGCGCGCCTTCTCGTCGGCGC
The DNA here is from genome assembly GCA_037145635.1 of Lysobacteraceae bacterium USHLN149. Lineage (GTDB taxonomy): Bacteria > Pseudomonadota > Gammaproteobacteria > Xanthomonadales > Xanthomonadaceae > JAATFS01. The sequence goes on along the minus strand of JBBCXB010000005.1, from coordinate 323,002 downwards.
TGCGCGGGCGCAGGGTCGAGCCGGTGAGCACGGCCTGCTTGCGCATCAGCTGCGGGATCGGCACCTGCAGCGTGGCCCCGGCCTGCGAGGCGATATAGACGATGCGACCGTGCGGGTTGAGCGCCTCAAGGGTGTCGGCGAAGACCGCCGCGCCGACCATGTCCAGCGCCACGTCCACCCCGCCGTGGGCCTTGGCCGCGGCCACGAACGACTCGGCGGTGGAATCGATCGCCACGTCCGCGCCCAGCTCGCGCGCCTGTGCCGCCTTGGCGGCCGAGCGCGCGGTGGCCAGCACGTGCGCGCCGGCGGCCTTGGCCATCTGGATCGCGGTGACACCGATGCCGGAGGTGGCGCCATGCAGCAGTAGCCACTCGCCGGCGGCCAGGTGGCCGTGCTCGAACAGGTTGGCGTAGGCGGTGAACACCGTCTCGGGCAGCGCCGCGGCCTGTACCAGGTCCAGCCCCTCCGGCACCGGCAGCACGTGGCGCGCGTCCACCGCCACGTACTCGGCGTAGCCGCCGCCGCCCAGCAGGGCGCAGACCCGGTCGCCCACCTGCCAGCGGCCGGCGGCCTCCACCACCTCGCCGGCCACCTCCAGGCCGAGCGTCTCCGGCGCACCGGGCGGCGGCGGGTAGTGGCCGCCGCGCTGCAGCAGGTCGGGGCGGTTGACGCCGGCGGCGCGCACGCGGATCAGCACCTGGCCCGGCGCAGGCTGCGGCCGCGGCTGCGAGGTGGCGTACAGCGCATCGGCGTCGCCCTTGCCCTCGCGGATGGCGATGGCGGTCATGGTGGGGGGGCTCATCGGCGCTCCTCGGTTGGACAGGACCGCGCAGTTTAGGTCGGCCCGCCTTCGCGCGGCGTCAGCGCCGGGAGGGCGCCCGATGAATCCTCCAGGCCTCCCGTGACGCCACGCCCCGCTCAAGCGCGGGCACCGCGCGGCCGATGCCTGTCTTGCCACCGCGAAGGGCGGACGGCGCGCTCGCACGACGCGGGCACCGGGCCGGCCGCGTCGGCACTTAACTTTCATCGCGATGAAGAGATATTATGAAGCCACCTTTCCCGCCGGCGCCCGCGATGCCCTCCGTCAGCTTCGAGTTCTACCCGCCCAAGACCGACGACCAGCGCGCGCAGCTCGACCGCACCGCGAACCGCCTCAAGGCCTTCGCGCCGGACTACGTGTCCTGCACCTTCGGCGCCGGCGGCTCCACGCTCAGCTACACCTCCGAGACCGTCCGCCACCTCAAGCAGAAGCACGGCTTCGAGGCGGCGCCGCACCTGTCCTGCGTCGGCGGCAGCCGCGAGGAGATCCGCGAGCTGCTCAAGCTCTACCGCGCGATCGGCTGCCGGCGCATCGTCGCGCTGCGTGGCGACCTGCCCTCGGGCATGGGCCACCCCGGCGACCTGCGCTACGCCGCCGACCTGATCGCCTTCATCCGCGCCGAGCACGGCGACGCCTTCCACATCGAGGTCGGCGCCTACCCCGAGACGCACCCGCAGGCCAGCGACGCGCTCAGCGACCTCAAGCACTTCAAGGCCAAGGTCGACGCCGGCGCCGATGCCGCGATCACCCAGTACTTCTACAACCCCGACGCCTATTTCCACTTCGTCGACGCCGTGCGCCGGCTCGGGGTGGAGATCCCGATCGTGCCGGGGGTGATGCCGATCTCCAACTTCAGCCAGCTGCGCCGGTTCTCCGAGCAGTGCGGTGCGGAGATCCCGCGCTGGATCGGCAAGCGCATGCAGGCCTATGGCGACGACGCCGAGTCGGTGCGCGCGTTCGGTGCCGAGGTGGTCGCCCGGCTGTGCGAGCGCCTGCTCGACGGCGGCGCGCCGTCGCTGCATTTCTACACGCTCAATCTCGCCAAGCCGTCCAGCCAGGTGCTGCAGCTGCTCGGCACGGCCTGAGCCGGCGCATCCGCCCTGCACGGGCGGCGCGCTAGGCTGCGGCGATGACCCGCCTCCTGCTCCTGCTCGGGCTGTGCCTGCTGCCGCTGCCGCGCCTCCACGCGCAGCAGGTGCACCGCTGCGTGGCCGCCGGCGGCGAAACCGTCTACAGCGACCGCCGCTGCGAGGACCTGGGCGCGCGCGACCGGCTGCCGCCGGCGCCGCCGCGCACCGGCGCGGCCGCGCCTCCCGCCCAGGTCGGGTGCCCGAGGCGCCTGAGCGACCTGGTGTACCGCCTGCGCGACGCGGTGCAGGCCCGCGACGTCAACCGCCTGTCCGGCCTCTACCTGTGGCCGGCGCTGTCCGACCGCGGAGCCGGCCAGGTGCTGTCGCGGCTGGAGGCGATCGTGCAGCGGCCGCTGCTGGACATCGCGCCGGTGTATCCGGACGCGGACCCCGATGCACCCGACGCGGCCGCCGGCACGCCGCGACCGCGTCCACGCGGCCTGCGCCTGGAACAGACGCTGGCCGGCGGCAGCACGCCGTCGCGCACCGTGTTCGAGCTGCGCCGGCAGTACGACTGCTTCTGGATCAGCTTCTAGGCCGCAGCGTCCACAGCTGGGTGCTCAGGCCGCTCCGGCAGCCGGCAGCGAGGCCGCTGCCGTCGTCGTCGCCTGCACCTGCACCCGCAGCGCCGCCGCGGCCTGCGCCGGCGTCAGCGCCGCACTGTCGATCACCCAGCGCGGCTCGCGCCACGGCGCATAGTCGTGCGCCAGCACCGAGGCCCACCGCGGGGGCCGCAGGCCGGGCACCTGGCCGTCCCGGTGCTCCACCCGGTCGCGATGCACGTCGCGGTCGCTGCAGACCACCTCGATCTCGACCACCGGCACCTGCGCGCGCCGCGCCACCGCACGCCAGGCCGCGCGCGTGACCGGCAGCGGATTGACGCAATCGGCGACCACCGCGTGCCCGAAGCGCAAGTTGGTCTCGGCCAGTGCCTGCGCGGCCAGGTAGCCGGCCGGCCCGACGTCGCCCGCCAGCACGCCGCTGTCGCGCAGCGACTGCTCGATCGTGTCGATGCGCAGGTACAGCGCGGGGTAGATCGCCAGCAGGGCCTGGGCGATGGTGCTCTTGCCGACGCCGGGCAGCCCGCCGAACACCACCAGCGCCGCCCGGTGCGGGTTCACTGCGGCCACAGCGCGCGGATCGCGGCGATGCCGTGCGCGCCATGGCGGCGCGCCTCCTGCAACTGGTCCGGCGCCAGCCCGCCGATCGCGTACAGCGGCAGCGCCACCCGCTCGCGCAGCTGCTCGAAGCCCGCCCAGCCCAGCGGCGGGGCGCCCGGGTGCGAGGCCGTGGCCAGCACCGGGCCGAGCACCGCGAAGTCGCAGCCGATGCGCTGCGCCTGCCGCAGGTCTTCCAGCGTGTGGCAGGACGCCCCCACCGGCTGCTCAGGCGGCAGCGGCCGGGCCGCCAGCCCGGCCAGTTGCTCGGCGCCCAGGTGCACGCCGACACCGAGCTCGGCGGCCAGGGCCAGATCGCGGTTGAGCAGCAGTTGCACCCGCGCCTTGCCGCGGCGCTGCAGCGCGTGCCGGACCAGCGCCGGCCAGCGTGCCGGATCGAGCTCGCGCGCGCGCAGCTGGATCCGCTGGATCCCGTCCTGGCAGGCCCGTTCGATGCCGGCGAGCCAGGCCGCATCGTCGTCGCCCGGCGCCGGGGTCACCAGGTAGCGGTCGGGCTGGCGCAGCAGGCCCACCACCGGCAGGTCGGCCGGCGGCATCGAATAGCGCGCCAGCCGGTCCGGCGCCACCCAGGTCAGCGCCTGGCCCTCGCGGCCGCGCGGATGCCCCTTCCAGCGCGTGATCCGGCGCACTTCCAGGCGCAGGCGCTTGTCCGGGTAGAGCTGCGGCACCTCCATCAGCCACTCGCCCACTTCGGCCTCGATGCCCAGTTCCTCGTTCAACTCGCGCGCCAGTGCCTGCTCGGAGGTCTCGCCGGGCTCGCGCTTGCCGCCGGGAAACTCCCACAGCCCCGGCATGTCGCGGGTCTCGGTACGGCGGGCGAGCAGGATGCGGCCGCGGGCGTCGGTGATCACGCCGGCGACGACGTGGATGGATCTGAGGGAATCGGGCATGCCGCAAGCTTGCCGTCTCGGGCGGTCGCAACGCAACGCACCGCGCCCGCAGTGCGGGCCGGCCTCAGACCGCGTGGCCGATGCGCCACAGCACGCCGCTGGGGTCGTGCAGGGTGAAGTCGCGCATTCCCCAGGGGCGATCCCCGGGCACGCCGCAGCGGCCCCCGAGGCGCTCGGCCAGGCCGGACTCGCCGAACTGCCGCCACCAGGCATCGGCATCGGCCACCGTCAGGTGCAGCATCAGGTTCTGCGCCAGGCCGGGATCGTGGAAATCCTGCAGCAGGAACGCGCAGTGGTCGCCCAGCCGGACGCTGGCCAGACCCTCGCCCAGGCGTTCGCAGTCGAACCCCAGGCCGCAGTAGAACGCCAGCGAGCGCGCGTAGTCGCGCGCCGGCACGAACACCTTCAGTTCCAGCGCTGCGGACGGCGGCATCGCATTCTCCCGGCACGGACGTGCCCGGCCGCAGTCTATCGCAGGGCGCCCGACGCCCCCGCCACAGCGGCCGGATCGCAGCGGACCTGGGCCCTCGTAAGCAGCGCTCCTCGTCCGGTGCACGCTCCCCTCCAGCCACGCCCCCACGGAACCCGGCTCCATCGCCAAGCGGTGCGGCGACAGCGGGATCGGAGGCAGCGAGCCGGGGCAGAGCGATGCATCGCGACGCGTGCGGCTCGGCGGGGAGCGGCCCGATGTGCACTCCCATCTGGCGGCCGCGTGCACCGAACGCCACGAGCCGGACCCCGAACCCAACACTACGACGCGTGCGGCGAAGCCGGCCTACCCGTCCCCGCGGCCGGGTACGTGCCCGTCAGCCCGGGAATCGGAGGTGTAACCATCGGCCCCGCGTCCGCCGGGCCGACGCGGGGTGCCGCCGCCTAGCGCGCGGCCCCCGGTCTATCGCCGTCAGCTCAGCTGGCCGTGGCAGTGCTTGTACTTCTTGCCGCTGCCGCACGGGCAGGGGTCGTTGCGGCCGACCTTGGGCTCCTCGCGGGTGACCTGCGAGATCGCCACCGGGGCGGCGGCGCCCTGCACCTGCGCCGCTTCCTCGTCCGCGCTGTAGCCGCCGGCGTCCTGGTGCTGGAACTGCGACATGCGCAGCCGCGCCTCGGCCTGCTGGCGCTCCTGCGCCTCGAGCTCGGCGACTTCCTCCTCGCTGCGGATGCGCACCCGCGCCAGCAGGTTGACCACCTCGCGCTTGACGTTCTCCAGCATCTCGGAGAACAGCTCGAAGGCTTCCTTCTTGTATTCCTGCTTGGGCTGCTTCTGCGCATAGCCGCGCAGGTAGATGCCCTGGCGCAGGTAGTCCATCTTGGCCAGGTGGTCCTTCCAGCCCTGGTCGAGCACGGTCAGCATCACGTGCTTCTCGAGCGCGCGCATGGTCTCGCCGCCGACCGCCGTCTCCTTGTGCGAGAAGTGGGCATCGACCGCCTCCTGCACCTTGACCGCGATCTGCTCGGCATCCAGTTCCTCGTGCGCCCGCACCATCTCGCCCAGCGCCAGCTGCACGCCGAGCTCGGACTCCAGCGTGGCCTCGAGCCCGCGCAGGTCCCATTGCTCGTCGATCGAATTCGGCGGCACGAAGCGCGCCACCAGGTCGAAGATCACGTCGCCGCGGATGCCGTCGATGTTGTCCTTGACCGACTCGGCGTCCAGCAGCTCGTCGCGCTGGGCGTAGATCACCTTGCGCTGGTCGTTGTTGACGTCGTCAAAGTCGAGCAGGTTCTTGCGGATGTCGAAGTTGTGGGCCTCGACCTTGCGCTGCGCCTTCTCGATCTGGCGGCTGACCAGGCGGTCCTCGATGACGTCGTCCTCCTTCATGCCCATCATCCGCATCGCCTTCTGCACCCAGTCCGAGGCGAAGATGCGCATCAGGTTGTCTTCCAGCGACAGGTAGAAGCGCGACGAACCCGGGTCGCCCTGGCGGCCGGAACGACCGCGCAGCTGGTTGTCGATGCGCCGCGACTCGTGGCGCTCGGTGCCGATGATGTGCAGGCCGCCGGCGGCCTTGACCGCGTCGTGGCGCTGCTGCCAGGCGGCCTTGATCGCGGCGCGCCGGGCCTCGTCGGCGTCCTCGCCGAGCGCGTGCAGCTCCGACTCCAGCGAACCGCCGAGTACGATGTCGGTACCGCGGCCGGCCATGTTGGTGGCGATGGTCACCGCCGCCGGCATGCCGGCGTTGGCGACGATGGTGGCCTCGCGCTCGTGCTGCTTGGCGTTGAGCACCTCGTGCTTCACCCCGGCCTTGCGCAGGTGCTCGGAGAGCATCTCCGAGGTCTCGATCGAGGTGGTGCCCACCAGCACCGGCTGGCCGCGCTTGGCGCAGTCCTCGATGTCGGCCAGCACCGCGTTGAACTTGCCCTGGCGGTTGAGGAACACCTGGTCGGGGTGGTCCTTGCGCACGGTCGGGCGGTTGGTCGGGATCACCACCACTTCCAGGCCGTAGATGCTCTGGAACTCGTAGGCCTCGGTATCGGCCGTGCCGGTCATGCCGGACAGCTTCTTGTACATGCGGAACAGGTTCTGGAAGGTGATGCTGGCCAGCGTCTGGTTCTCGCGCTGTACCGGCACGCCCTCCTTGGCCTCCACCGCCTGGTGCAGGCCGTCCGACCAGCGACGGCCGGCCAGGGTGCGGCCGGTGAACTCGTCGACGATCACCACCTCGCCGTCGCGCACGATGTAGTCCACGTCGCGCTGGTAGATGGCGTGGGCGCGCAGCGCCGCGTTGAGGTGGTGGACCACGCTCAGGTTCTGCGCCGCGTACAGCCCGTCCTCGGCGTTCTCCAGGATCCCGGCCTGCAGCAGCAGCTCCTCGGCGTGCTCCATGCCCGCCTCGGACAGGTGCACCTGCTTGCCCTTCTCGTCGATCCAGAAGTCGCCCTCGCCTTCCTCGGACTCCTGCTTGGTCAGCTGCGGCACGATGCGGTTGACGCGGATGTACAGCTCCGGCGAATCGTCGGCCGGGCCGGAGATGATCAGCGGCGTGCGCGCCTCGTCGATCAGGATCGAGTCGACCTCGTCGACGATGGCGTAGTGCAGGCCGCGCTGGTAGCGGTCGGCGCGCGACAGCGCCATGTTGTCGCGCAGGTAGTCGAAGCCGAACTCGTTGTTGGTGCCGTAGGTGATGTCGGCGGCGTAGGCGGCGTGCTTGTCGCTGTGCGGCATGCCGGGATAGACCACGCCCACGCTGAGGCCGAGCCAGTTGTACAGCCGGCCCATCTGCGCCGAGTCGCGCCGCGCCAGGTAGTCGTTGACGGTGACCACGTGCACGCCCTGGTCCTCCAGCGCGTTGAGGTAGACCGGCAGGGTCGCGACCAAGGTCTTGCCCTCGCCGGTGCGCATCTCGGCGATCTTGCCCAGGTGCAGCACCATGCCGCCGATCAGCTGCACGTCGTAGTGGCGCATGCCGAGCACGCGGCGGCTGGCCTCGCGGCAGACCGCGAAGGCCTCGGGCAGGATCTTGTCCAGCGTCTCGCCGCCGGCGACGCGCTGCTTGAACTCCGGAGTCTTGGCCTGCAGCTCGGCGTCGGAGAGCTTCTCCATCTCCGGCTCGAGGGCGTTGATCTTGGCGACGATACGGTGGAGCTGGCGGAGCTGGCGTTCGTTACGACTGCCGAAGACACGGGTAAGCAGACTGTTGATCATTGAAGAAACCGGTTGAAAAGGAACGGTTTGACCGACGCCGGCTCCCCTGGACCCGACCGCCGTAAACGAAACAGGGCGCACTGCGCCCTGTCTGTGGCAACACCTCATTGTAGCTTGGGGCGAGGCCCGGCGAATCAACCACCGTGCCGGCCCCTCGCCTCAGCCGCGGCCGCGGCGTCCCACCGGGGTGGTGCTGTCGCCCAGGAACTTGCGCGGGTTCATCACCCGCCCGTCCTTCCAGACCTCGAAATGCACGTGCGCGCCGGTGGAACGGCCGCTGGAGCCGGCCCGGGCCACCTGCTGCCCGGCCCGGACCAGGTCGCCCACCTTCACCGTCAGCCGCGAGTTGTGCGCGTAGCGGGTGACGTAGCCGTTGCCGTGGTCGACCTCGACCACGTTGCCGTAGCCGCCGCGCACGCCGGAGTAGCTCACCACGCCGTCGGCGACCGACATCACCGGGTCGCCCACGCTGGCGTGGAAGTCGATGCCCTTGTGGTTGGCCGAGCCGCCGCTGAAGGGATCGGCACGCCCGCCGAAGCCGGAGGTGATGTAGGTGTTGCGGATCGGCATCCGCGACGGCACCGAGTTCTGCTCGAGCTGGTGGTCGAACAGCAGCGACGCCATGACGTTCAGTTGCTGGCCGGAGGCGGAAAACTGCCGCTCCAGCTGGCCCAGATCCTCCTTCAGGTCCTTGACCGGCATGTCCTGGGACGGCTCGTCGCCGCCACCGACACCCACCGGCTCGTTGAAGTCGAACTCGCCGTCTTCCAGCTTGCCCATCTGGGTCAGGCGCTCGCCCAGCGCGTTGAGCCGGGTGGCCTGCGCCTGCAGCTCGCCGAGGCGGGCGGCCAGGGCGTTGACCTGGGCCTGGGCGTCGCGCTGCACGCGTGCCAGTTCGCCCTGCTGCTGCTCGACCCGGGCCTGCAGCCGGGCGTTCTCGCCCAGGCCCAGCGCCGAACTCGCGCCGACGCCGGTCAGCAGGCCGGCGGCGAGCACCACGCCCAGCGCCGTCAGCGGGCGCGCGTGCGCGAAGCCACGGAGCTGGCGGGTCCAACGGTCCACTCGGGTTTCATGCGACTTGATTACGATCTTCTTAAATGCCATATGAGCTTCATGTCCAAGCCTAGATCCAGCGCACGTCCTCTCTCCTCTCCACAGCCGGCCCTGGAGGCCGTCATGGCGGAGAAGGCCGGCAACCCGCTGCGTCGAGCGTTGTGGCTCGATGCACTGGATCGGCAGTTGCGCCCCCATCTGCCCCCGCACCTGGCGAACCGTTGCCGGTTGGCCAATGTGAATGGGGAACAGCTCGTTTTTCTCGTCGACTCGCCGGTGTGGCATGCCAAGCTGCGGCTTGCCGAACACCAGTTGGTCGATGCCGCCCGCTCCATCGGGCTGAAGGTCACCCAGGTGACCATCAAGACCGCGACCGCCCCGCTGCATTCCCCGACGCGGCCGAGCCAGGCCCAGTCCAAACCGGTTTCCGCGGCCACGCACAAGGGTTTGCGCGACGCGCTGGCGTCCCTGCAGGACATCGCGCCTACCAAGCGCTGATGCCCCGGGGACGTCCCGGTCCCGCGCCGGCGTGTGAAGAAAATGAGAAAAACGCAGGCGACCGGACGCATCCTAACGGCGTCTGCACGCCGAAGGGTTACGGACCTATTAATTAATCGTTAAATTCAGGAACCCCAGCGGACCGGGTTCACGCTTTTCCGCCGCGTCGGGGAAAACCCCTACACGGACCGGGGTCAGGCGTAGGCCGGGCTGGCGTAGACCACCGGCGGCTGTGCGGAACCTTCGGGGAAGCTCACCCATTCCCAGGCGGCCTGTTCGGCCAGCAGCGCCCGCACCAGCTTGTTGTTGAGCGCATGGCCGGACTTGAAGCCCTCGTAGGCCCCCAGGATCGCACCGCCGGCCAGGTACAGGTCGCCGATGGCGTCGAGGATCTTGTGGCGCACGAACTCGTTGGTGTAGCGCAGGCCGTCGTCGTTGAGCACGCGGAACTCGTCGAGCACGATGGCGTTGTCCATCGATCCGCCCAGGCCGAGGTTGCGCTCGCGCATGTACTCCAGGTCGCGCATGAAGCCGAAGGTGCGCGCGCGCGAGATCTCCTTGATGTACGCGGCGGTCGAGAACTCGACTTCCGCGCGCGACTGCTTGGCCGGGATCATCGGGTGGTCGAACTCGATGGTGAAGCCCAGCTTGTAGCCGTCGAACGGCTCGAAGCGCGCGATCTTGTCGCCGTCGCGCACTTCCACCGGATGCTTGATGCGGATGAAGCGCTTGGCCGCGTCCTGCTGGACGATGCCGGCGGACTGCAGCAGGAACACGAACGGACCGGAGGAGCCGTCCATGATCGGCAGTTCGGCCGAGGACAGTTCGACGATCACGTTGTCCACGCCCAGGCCCGCGAGCGCGGACATCAGGTGTTCCACGGTCTGGATCTTGGCGCCGTTGCAGGTCAGCCCGGTGCACAGCGTGGTCTCGGTGACCAGCTCGGCATCGGCGGGGACTTCCACCACCGGCTCCAGGTCCACGCGCCGGAACACGATGCCATGGTCGACCGGAGCCGGGCGCAGGGTCATGTAGACCTTGTCACCGCTGTGCAGGCCGACGCCGGTGGCGCGGATCGTGTTCTTGAGGGTGCGTTGCTGGGTCATGGGGGAAAGTCTGGGGTACCGAAGCAGACACGAAGCTGAACCGCCCGGAAGGCAGCGTCGGATTTAGCTCAATCTTAACAAATGTCCGGCTGTCGTGTTTGTAACCCGATGGCAATGCCGGCGTCAAAACCTGCCGGGTCGTGACCGACCCGGCAGAAAAGTACACGGCCCGCACGTCCGGGAGGACAGGCCCCGGCGGCGGTATTGCGCACCCGGCGGAGGACCGGCCGTCCGTGAGGACGACGCGGCCACGCCGGGCGTCGAGCGTCAGTCGGCCTGGCGGCGCAGGAACGCCGGGATGTCCAGGTAGTCGCTGGGCAGTTCGGCCGCGGCCGGGGCCGAGGACGACGCGGACGACGACGCGCCCGAGGCGCTGCCGGCCGAGTCGCTGCTCGGGCGACGCAGGCCCAGGCCCATCGAGCCGCCGACCGCCTTGGACACCGCATCGGCACCGGTGTCGAAATCACCGAACTCCGGCTGCCCGGTGGTGGCGTTGCGCACCAGCTTGATCGGGGCGCGCTGCTCCGGACGCTGGGCCTGGCGCGACACCGCGCGGTTCAGGCCGGTGGCCACGACGGTCACGCGGACCTCGTCCTGCATGTCCGGATCGAGCACGGTGCCGACGACCACGGTGGCGTCCTCCGAGGAGAAGCCCTCGATGGTGCGGCCGATCTCGTCGAACTCGCTCATGGTGAAGTCCGGACCGGCGGTGATGTTGACCAGGATGCCGTTGGCGCCGGCCAGGTTGACGTCGTCCAGCAGCGGATTCTGGATCGCCGCCTCGGCCGCGGCCTGGGCGCGGTCGTCGCCGCGTGCCGAGCCGGTGCCCATCATCGCCAGGCCCATCTCGCTCATCACGGTGCGCACGTCGGCGAAGTCGACGTTGATCAGGCCCGGACGCACGATCAGGTCGGCGATGCCCTGCACGGCGCCCTGCAGCACGTCGTTGGCGGCACGGAAGGCCTGGATCATGGTGGCGTTGCGACCGAGCACGGTGATCAGCTTCTCGTTGGGGATGGTGATCAGCGAGTCGCAGTGCTGGCTCAACTCCTCGATGCCCTTCAGCGCGACCTGCATGCGGCGACGGCCCTCGAACGGGAACGGCTTGGTGACCACGGCGACGGTCAGGATGCCCATCTCCTTGGCCAGCTGCGCCACCACCGGCGCGGCGCCGGTCCCGGTGCCGCCGCCCATGCCGGCGGTGATGAACACCATGTCCGCGCCCTGCAGTGCGTCCATGATGCGCTCGCGGTCCTCCAGCGCGGCCTGGCGGCCCACCTCCGGGTTCGCGCCGGCGCCCAGGCCCTTGGTGACGTTGGTGCCGAGCTGCAGCTGCAGCTTGGCGCCGCAGTTCTTGATCGCCTGCGAGTCGGTGTTGGCGGTGATGAATTCCACGCCGTCGACGCTGCTGCTGACCATGTGCGCGACCGCGTTGCCGCCGCCGCCGCCGACGCCGACGACCTTGATCACCGCGTTGGGAGCCATCTTCTCGATCAGTTCAAAATGTGCCATGTCCGTGTCCTCTTTGGTGCCGGGAGTGGGGAATCGGGAATGGGGAATCGGATCGCTCCGTCCACCGCCCCGACACCCGCACCTCGGCGAGTGTTGTTGTTTGAATGCCGGGAATGGGGAGCCGGGAATGGGGAATCGCAACAGCGAGTCACCTTCACGCCAACCACTGCCTCCTCGGCGGAACCACAAAAAACTACGCCCTGCCTGCTTTCACCGCTCTCCACTCAAACTTGCCGCAACCGCTTTGCCTTGCTTCAACCCATTCCCGAATCCCGATTCCCGATTCCGAATTCGTCAGAATTCCCCGCGATACCAGTTCTTCAACTTCTTGAAGAGGCTGCCGGCGCGGCCGGTGGGGATCGACGGGCGCCGCGGATGCTCGATCTGGCTGCCCATCAGCAGCAGGCCCACGCCGGAGGCGTGCACCGGGTTGCCGACGACCTCGCCCAGGCCGGTCACGTGCTGCGGGATGCCCACGCGTACCGGCATCTGCAGCATTTCCTCGGCCAGCTCCACCACGCCTTCCATCTTCGAGGCGCCGCCGGTGAGCACCATGCCGGCGCGCACCAGTTCCTCGAAGCCCGAACGGCGCAGCTCGGCCTGAACCATCTCGAAGATTTCCTCGTAGCGCCCCTGCACCGCCTGCGCCAGCGCGTGGCGCGGCATGCGCCGCGGCGGGCGGTCGCCCACGCTCGGCACCTGGATGCTTTCCTCGGCGGTGGCCAGCTGCGCCAGCGCGCACGCGTAGCGCACCTTGATCTGCTCCGCCTCCGGGGTCGGCGTGCGCAGCATGTGCGCGATGTCGTTGGTGACGTGGTCGCCAGCGATCGGCAGCGAGGCGGTGTGGCAGATCGCGCCCTGCACGTAGACCGCCAGGTCGGTGGTGCCGGCGCCGATGTCGACCAGCACCACGCCCAGCTCGCGCTCGTCGGCGGTCAGCACCGCCACCGAGGACGCCAGCGACGACAGCACCAGGTCGTCCACCTGCAGCCCGCACTTCTGCACGCACTTGCTGATGTTGGCCGCGGCCGACTGCGCGCACACCACCAGGTGCGCGTGCACCTCCAGGCGCACGCCGGTCATGCCGACCGGGTTGCGGATGCCTTCCTGCGAATCGTCGAGCACGTACTCGCGCGGGATCGCGTGCAGGATGCGCTGGTCGGCCGGGATCGCCACCGCCTTGGCGGCGTCGAGCACGCGCTCCAGGTCGCCCCAGGTGACCTCGCCGTCGCGGATCGGCACGATGCCGGGCGAGTTCTTGCACTGCACGTGGTTGCCGGAGATCGACGCGTACACCGAGCGGATCTCGCAGCCCGCCATCAGCTCCGCTTCCTCGACCGCGCGCTGGATCGACTGCACGGTGGACTCGATGTCCACCACCACGCCGCGCTTGAGCCCGCGCGATTCGTGCGAACCGATGCCGATGACCTCGATCGGGTTGCCCGGCGAGTACTCACCGACCAGCGCCACCACCTTGGAGGTGCCGATGTCGAGGCCAACGATGAGGGATTTGTCGCCTTTGCGGTTCATGTATTAAAGCCGGGAATTGAGAATGGGGAGTGGGGAATGGGCGACCGCGGGGGGGTCTGGACGGGCACGAGCGCGGCCGTGCGCTGCGGCGGATGCGGGGCCTGGGGTTTTTTGTCCGTGCCCGATTCGCCACTGCCCGTTCCACGCTCGACGGTGAAGCCGTTGGTATAGCGCAGGTCGGCGCGGGCGATCGGCTGCTGCGGGTCGCGCAGCTGGGGCAGCACGCGGGCGAAGCGCTGCAGACGGGCCTTGGCGTCGTCGCGGCCGACCACGATCTGCAGGCCGTCGCTCAGGCCCAGCGACCAGCTGCCGCGCGCGTCCATCTCCAGCCGCTCCACGTCCAGGCCGGTCAGCGCGAACAGCGCGCGCGACTCGTTGTACAGCGCCACCACCTCGTGGGTCTTGCTGTCCGGCCCGCCGAGCTGCGGCAGCTTGAAGTCCTTCAGCCGCGGCGGCGTCGGGAACAGCCGCCCCTGCTCGGACAGCATGCGGTCGGTGCCCCAGCGCGCGAACGGCTGGTGCTCGACCACGCGTACTTCCAGCACGTCGGGCCAGCGCTTGCGTACCTGCGCGCTCTCCACCCACGGCAGCCGCTCGATCGCGTCCTGCGCGTCCTGCAGCTTGACCGCGAAGAAGCCCGAGCGCGCGTACGGCAGCACCACCGCGCGCAGCTGTTCGGCCGGCACCCGCTTGAAGTCGCCGCTCACGCGCAGCCGGCCCAGCGGCCAGCGCTCGGCGCCGACCCAGCCGTTGAGCACGGCCACCACCGGCAGCGCGACCAGCGCCACCGCGAGCAGCCAGGCCAGGATGCGCAGCATGGCGTTCATGCGGCACTCCGTGGCGCGGGAATGGGGAATCGGGAATCGGGAATCACAAGGACAACGGCCTGCATCGCGCAGCCGCCACCCATTCCCCATTCCCGAGTCCCCATTCCCGGCTTCATAGCGTCTGCTCCAGCACTCGCCAGACCAGGTCCTCGAAGCTCAGGCCGAGCTGGCGCGCGGCCTTGGGCACCAGCGAGTGGCTGGTCATGCCCGGGGCGGTGTTGACCTCGAGCAGGTGGAAGCCGCCGCTGCGGCGGTCGCGCATCACGTCCACGCGGCCCCAGCCGCGGCAGCCGGCGGCGCGGAACGCGGCCAGCGCGAGCCGGCCGATCTCGGCCTCGGCCTCGCCGTCCAGGCCGGGGCACAGGTACTGCGTGTCCTCGGCGAGGTACTTGGCGTTGTAGTCGTACCACTGGCCCTTGGGCACGATGCGGATCGACGGCAGCGCGCGGTCGCCGAGCACCGCCACGGTCAGCTCGTCGCCCTCGACCAGTTGCTCCATCAGCAGCTCGCCGTCGTAGCGCGCGGCCAGGGCCACCGCCTCGTCCAGCTGCGCGGCATCGAACACGCGGCTGATGCCGACGCTGGAACCCTCGTTGGCGGGCTTGACGATCACCGGCAGGCCCAGCGCGTCGGCCGCGGCGCGCACCTCGGCCGCGGCCGCGCCGGCGGCCAGGCGCGCATAGCGCGGCGTCGGCAGGCCCAGCGACAGCCACACCTGCTTGGTGCGGATCTTGTCCATGCTCAGCGCCGAGCCGAGGACCCCGGAACCGGTGTAGGGCACGCCGAAGGCCTGCATCAGGCCCTGCACGATGCCGTCCTCGCCGCCGCCGTTGTGGCCGTGCAGCACGTTGAACACGCGGTCGAAGCGCGCATCGACCAGCGCCTGCGCCAGCGCGGGGATGCCGTCCACCGGCTGCGCGTCGACGCCGCGGGCATGCAGCGCCTCGAGCACGTTGCGGCCCGAGTCCAGCGAGACCTCGCGTTCGCTGGAGGTGCCGCCGAGCAGCACCGCGACACGGCCGAACAGCGACGGATCCTGGACGCGTGCGGGCGCGATCGCGCTCATGCGCGCACCTCCGCGGCGAAACCCTCGGTGGCCAGCTGCTGGGCGATCGCGCCGATGTCGCCGGCGCCCATCATCAGCAGCAGGTCGCCATCCTGCAGCACGTCCGGCAACACCTGCCCCAGGCCGGCGACCTGCCCCACCACCACCGGCTCGCTGCGGCCGCGGGCACGGATCGCCCGGGCCAGCGACTTGGCGTCGGCGCCGGGGATCGGGGCCTCGCCAGCCGGGTAGACCTCGCTCAGCACCAGCGCGTCGACGGTGCTGAGCACCGCGGCGAAGGCGTCGAACTGGTCGCGCGTGCGGCTGTAGCGGTGCGGCTGGAACGCCACCACCAGGCGCTTGTCCGGCCAGCCGCCACGGGCGGCGGCGAACACCGCTTCCAGTTCGCGCGGGTGGTGGCCGTAGTCGTCGATCAGGCGCACGCGGGCGCCGCCGGCCGTGGTGATCTCGCCGAGGTCGTTGAAGCGGCGGCCGATGCCGGCGAAGCCTTCCAGCGCACGCGCGATGGCTTCCGGCGCGACCCCCAGCTGCCAGCCCACCGCGGCGGCGGCGAGCGCATTGAGCACGTTGTGGCGGCCCGGCAGCGCCAGCGTGACCGGCGTGGTGCTGCCTTCGGGCAGGCGCAGCGTGAAGCGCATGCGCGGGCCGTCCTGGACCACGTCCTCGGCGCGCACGTCAGCGCTCTCGCTCATGCCGTAGGTCATCACGTGGCGCGGGGTGTGCGCGGCCAGCGCGGCCACTTCCGGGTCGTCGATGCACAGCAGCGCCAGGCCGTAGAACGGCAGGCGCTGCAGGAACTCGGCGAACGCCGCCTGCACGCGGGCGAAGTCGTTGCCGTAGTTCTCCAGGTGGTCGGCGTCGATGTTGGTGATCACCGCCACCAGCGGATTCAGGCGCAGGAAGCTGCCGTCGCTCTCGTCGGCCTCGGCCACCAGCCACTGCCCGCTGCCGAGCTTGGCATTGGCGCCGGCGGCCAGCAGCTGCCCGCCGATCACGAAGGTCGGGTCCAGCCCGCCTTCGCTGAGCACCGCCGCCGCCAGGCTGGTGGTGGTGGTCTTGCCATGGGTACCGGCGACCGCGATGCCGCGGCGGAAGCGCATCAGCTCGGCCAGCATCGCCGCACGCGGCATGATCGGGATGCGCTGGCTGCGCGCCTCCATCAGTTCGGGGTTGTCCTCGCGGATCGCGCTGGAGACCACCACGCAATCGGTGCCGAGCACGTTGGCCGCCGAATGCCCGCGCATCACCCGCGCGCCCAGCCCGGCCAGGCGGCGGGTGGCGGCGTTGTCGGCATTGTCCGAGCCGGAGACCTCGTAGCCCAGGGTCAGCATGACCTCGGCGATGCCGCTCATGCCGGTGCCGCCGATGCCGACGAAGTGCACGCGCGGGAAGGCGCGCACCAGGTCCTCGCCGTCCTGCAGGCGGCGGATCACCGGGTACCTCCGTGGGAGACGCCGGGATTCGGGTACCGGGAATCGGGAATCGGGGGAAGCGAAGCGCCGGCGGCGGCCTGCGCCTGGCTGGAGCCCTGGTCTGCGTGCATCAATCGGTGTTCCTGCGGTTGATCTTGTTCTTGTCCGTTCCCCATGCCCGAATCCCCCTTGCCGGCTTCCTCGAGAATGATGTCGGCGATGCGCTCGGCGGCCTCCGGGCGGGCCAGGCCGCGGGCGGCCTCGGCCATCGCCAGGCGGCGTCCGGCGTCGGCCAGCAGCGTGGCGATCACCGGCTGCAGGTGGGCGGCCAGGGCGTCGTCCTGCTTCAGCAGCACGGCGGCGCCGGCGCCGACCAGGTATTCGGCGTTGCGGGTCTGGTGGTCGTCGACGGCGGCGGCGAACGGCACCAGCACGCTGCCGACGCCGACCGCGCACAGTTCGGCCAGGGTCGAGGCGCCGGCGCGGCAGACCACCAGGTCGGCCCAGGCGTAGGCGGCGGCCATGTCGGCGATGAAGGGTTCCACGCTGGCGGCGACACCGGCGGCGGCGTAGGCCGCCTCGGCCTCGGCGCGCAGCTTCTCGCCGCATTGGTGGCGCACCGCCACCGCGGGGTGGCCGAGCGCGGCCAGCACCGCCGGCACGGCCTGGTTGATCACGCGCGCGCCCTGGCTGCCGCCGAGCACCAGCAGCCGCACCGGGCCGCTGCGCCCGGCCAGGCGCTCGGCCGGGGCCGGCAGCGCGGCGATCTCGGCGCGCACCGGATTGCCCACCGCTTCCTCGTGCGCGAAGCTGCCCGGAAAGCCGGTCAGCACCCGCCGCGCCAGGCGCGACAGCACCTTGTTGGTCATGCCCGGCGCGCGGTTCTGTTCGTGCACCAGCAACGGCAGCCGCATCAGCCGGGCGGCGAGGCCGCCGGGGCCGGCGGCGAAGCCGCCGAAGCTCACCACCGCGCGCGGCTGGCGCTGGCGCAGCACGAAGCCGGCGGCGCGCACCGCGCGCAGCACCCGCACCGGCGCGCCCAGCAGCGCCAGCGCACCCTTGCCGCGCAGGCCACGGATGGCCAGGGTATCGATCGGAATGTCGTGCTGCGGCACCAGCCGGGTCTCCATCGCGCCGTCGGCCCCCAGCCAGGTCACCGGCACGCCGCGGCCGCGCAGCACCTTCGCCACGGCCAGGCCCGGGAAGATGTGCCCGCCGGTGCCGCCGGCCAGGATCATCACCGGCCGCTGCGGTCCGCCGGCGCGGGCGGCCATGGGCTCGTGCGAGGGATGCGCGTAGCGGCTCACGCGATCCTCCCGAAGGTGGGTTCGACCCGCGGCTGCATGCGGCTGGTGCCGCGCTGCGGTGCGCCGGCCGGGGTCGCGGCGGCCACCGGGGTGGTGCGGTCGCGCAGCGGCGCCGGATCCGCCGGCACCGGCTCGGCGGCCGCCGGCGTCGCCGGCGCGCCCGGCTGCGCGTTCGGCGACAGCTTGCTGCGCAGTCGCTCGGCGCGGTCCATCTCGTAGGACACCCGCAGCAGCAACCCCATCGCCACGCAGGTCATCAGCACCGACGAGCCGCCGGAGGAGATCAGCGGCAGGGTCAGGCCCTTGGTCGGCAGGATGCCCAGGTTCACGCCCACCGAGACGAAGCTCTGCAGGCTGATCCACAGGCCGATGCCGAAGGCGATGTAGCCGGAGAAGTGCCGCTTCATCTCCACGCAGCGCATGCCCAGCCAGAACGCGCGGCCGACCAGCAGCGCGTACAGCGCCACCACGCCGCAGACGCCGGCGAAGCCGAGTTCCTCGGCGATCACCGAGAAGATGAAGTCGGTATGCGCCTCCGGCAGGTAGTTGAGCTTCTGCACCGAGGCGCCCAGGCCGACGCCGGTCCACTCGCCGCGGCCCACCGCCATCAGCGCGTTGGACAGCTGGTAGCCGGAGCCAAGCTGGTCGGCCCACGGGTCGAGGAACGAGGTGATGCGGCGCAGGCGGTACGGCTCCAGGATCGCGATGAAGGCGAACACCGGCAGGCCGATCACGATCGGCATCGACATCCGCGGCAGGTTAACCCCGCCCAGCACCAGCATGCCGGCGGTGATGGCCAGCAGCAGCGTCGAGGAGCCGAAGTCCGGCTGCATCAGCAGCAGGCCGACCAATGCCACCGCCACGCCCAGCGGCTTGAGCATCGCCGGCCAGGTCGCGTTGACCTCGTCGCGGAAGCGCACCAGGTAGCTCGACAGCCAGACGATGTAGAGCACCTTGACCGCTTCGACGGTCTGGAACTTGGACACGCCCAGGTTGATCCAGCGCTTGGCGCCGTTGACGCTGCTGCCCAGGCCGGGCACGAACACC
Source organism: Lysobacteraceae bacterium USHLN149 (assembly GCA_037145635.1). Lineage (GTDB taxonomy): Bacteria > Pseudomonadota > Gammaproteobacteria > Xanthomonadales > Xanthomonadaceae > JAATFS01. The sequence continues at coordinate 303,986 of JBBCXB010000005.1, read as the reverse complement.
ACGATCAGCAGCGCGAAGCAGGCCAGCAGCAGCATCTGGTTGTACTGCTCGATGGTCTTGAGCTCGGTGCGCATCGCCCAGAACGCCAGGCCGACGCCGATGCCGAGGAAGATCAGGTGGCGCGAGAGGTAGTAGAACGGGCTCTCGGTCAGCTCGATCGAACTGGAGGCCACCATCACCACGCCGAGCGAGGCCAGCGTCACCGCGGCGCCGAGCAGCCACGGGTCGTAGCGGCCGCCGATGGCGTCGAGTCGGGTCGCCTGGCGCGAGAGGTCGTTCATCAGCGCACCTTCAACGTGGCCAGCCCGACCAGGACCAGCACGACCGAAATGATCCAGAAGCGCACGATCACGCGCGGCTCCGGCCAGCCCTTGAGCTCGAAGTGGTGGTGGATCGGCGCCATCCGGAACACGCGCTTGCCGGTGAGCTTGAACGAGGCGACCTGGATCATCACCGACAGCGTCTCGATCACGAACACGCCGCCCATCACCACCAGCACCAGCTCCTGGCGCACGATCACGGCGATGGTGCCGAGCACCGCGCCCAGCGCCAGCGCGCCGATGTCGCCCATGAACACCATCGCCGGGTAGGTGTTGAACCACAAAAAGCCCAGGCCCGCGCCGGCGATCGCCGAGCAGATGATCACCAGCTCGCCGGCGCCGGGGATCGAGGGGATCTTGAGGTAGCCGGAGAACACGGCGTTGCCCGAGGCGTAGGCGAACACGCCCAGCGCGCAGGCCACCAGCACGGTCGGCATGATCGCCAGCCCGTCCAGGCCGTCGGTCAGGTTGACCGCGTTGGAGAAGCCGACGATCCAGAAGTAGGCGATCACCACGAAGCTGATGCCGGCCAGCGGCAGCGCGATCGCCTTGAACATCGGGATGTAGAAGGTGATCGCCGCCGGCACGTCGGCGCTGTAGTACAGCACCAGCCCGGCGGCCAGGCCGAAGATCGACTGCAGCAGGTACTTCCAGCGCGACTTCAGGCCGTTGGGGTCGCGGCGCACGATCTTGATCCAGTCGTCGTACCAGCCGATCGCGCCGAAGCACAGCATCACCGCCAGCACCAGCCAGACGTAGCGGTTGCGCAGGTCGCCCCACAGCAGCACCGACAGGGTGACGGTGAGCAGGATCAGCGACCCGCCCATGGTCGGGGTGCCGGCCTTGGAGAAGTGGGTCTGCGGGCCGTCCTTGCGGATCGGCTGGCCGCCCTTGAACTGGGCCAGCTTGCGGATCACCGCCGGGCCCAGCCACAGCGACAGGAACAGCGCCGTCAGCGCGGCCAGGATGCCGCGGAACGTCAGGTAGGCGAACAGCCCGAACAGGCTCTCCAGTTGCTGTAGCCAACGGGCCAGTTCAAGCAGCATGGGGTGCGTCCTCTCCTCGCGCCAGCAGCGCGGTCACGATCTTGTCCATGGCGCTGCCGCGCGAGCCCTTGACGAGCACGCGCAGCGGCGCGGCGGTGGTTGCGGCCAGGTCGGCGCGCAGGGCGGCGGCGAGCTCGGCGTGGCTGGCGAACACGCGCCCGCCCTCGCCGAAGGCCTGCGCCGCGGCGGCGCTCAGCTCGCCCAGCGCGTACAGCCGCGCCAGCCTGGCGGTGCGCGCGCGGCGGCCGGCGGCCGCGTGCAGCGCACCGCCCTCCGGGCCGAGCTCGCGCATGTCGCCGAGCACCAGCCAGCCCGCGCCGTCGCCGGCGGCGAGCGCGTCGATCGCCGCCTCCAGCGAGCCGGGGTTGGCGTTGTAGCTGTCGTCGATCAGCAGCGTGCCGCCGGGCAGCGCGTGCGCGACCTGGCGGCCGGGCACCGGGCGCGCCTCGCCCAGGCCGGCGGCGATCTGCGGCAGCGCGATGCCGGCCGCCCGCGCCAGCGCGGCCGCCGCCAGCGCGTTGCCGACGTTGTGGCGCCCGGGCAGCGCGAGCGCGACCTCGGCCTCGCCCTCGGGGGCGACCAGCACGAAGCGCGACTGCTGCGGACCGAGCTGCAGGCGGCGCACGCCCAGCTCGGCGCCGGCCTGCAGGCCGAAGCGGACCACGCGCGTGCCCGCGGGTACGCACTGCTGCTCGAACCACAGGCCGAAGGCGTCGTCGGCGTTGACCACCGCCACCCCGCCCTCGCCCAGGGCGGCGTAGATCGCGCCCTTGGTGCGGGCCACGCCAAGCAGGCTGTGCAGGCGTTCCAGGTGCGCCGGGGCGATGTTGTTCACCAGCGCGAAGTCGGGGCGGACGATGGCGGTCAGGTAGGCGATGTCGCCCGGCTTGCCGGCGCCCATCTCGTAGACGGCGAAGTCGGCGTCCTCCGGGGCGGCGATCACCGCCAGCGGCAGGCCGATCTCGTTGTTGCGGTTGCCCGGGCTGGCGTACACCGTGCGCCCGTCCCCGCGCCTGGCGTGTTCCAGGATCGCCAGCAGCAGCGCCTTGACGCTGGTCTTGCCGTTGGAGCCGGTGAGCGCGAACACGCGGGTGGCGCGGTCGCGCTGCACCGCGGCGGCGATGCGTGCCAGCGCGCGCTCGGCGTCGTCCACGCGGACCTGGGGCACCGCCAGCGCCGGCAGCCAGCGCTCGACCAGCAGCGCCGCGGCACCGCGCGCCACCGCGTCGGGGGCGAAGTCGTGGCCGTCGAAGCGCTCGCCGCGCAGCGCCGCGTACAGGCTGCCGGGCGCGATGGCGCGGGTGTCGTTGCCGACCGCCTCGACCATGGCGTCGTCGCCGCGCAGCTCGCCGCCGGCCCAGTGCGCGATCAGCGACAGCGGGGTCAGCTTCATGGCTGCGCCCCGGCTTCGGCCTGCGGCAGCGCCTGCAGCGCGCGGGCGGCCACCTCGGTGTCGTCGAAGGCATGGCGCACGCCGGCGATCTCCTGGTAGGGCTCGTGGCCCTTGCCGGCGATCAGCACGATGTCGTCGGCGCCGGCCTGCGCGATCGCCGCGGCGATGGCGGCGGCGCGGTCGCGCTGGACCGTCACCGCACCGGCCTCGGCGAAGCCGGCCAGGATGTCGGTGACGATGCGGTCGCCGTCCTCGCCGCGCGGGTTGTCGTCGGTGACGATGACCTCGTCGGCCGCGCGCTCGGCGATGGCGGCCATCTGCGGGCGCTTGCCGCTGTCGCGCTCGCCGCCGCAGCCGAACACGCACACCAGGCGGCCGTGCAGGTGCCCGCGCAGGTTGTCCAGCGCCTGCTCCAGCGCGTCCGGGGTATGCGCGTAGTCGATCACCACCAGCGGCCGCGCGCCGTCGCCGCCGAGCCGGTTCATGCGCCCGCGGATCGGCTGCAGCTGCGACAGCACCGCGGCGATCTGCGCCGGCGAGTGGCCCTGCGCGTGCAGCACGCCGGCCACCGCCAGCAGGTTGTCGACGTTGAAGCGCCCCAGCAGCGGCGAGCTCACGCGCTGGACCTGGCCGGCGAGGTGCAGCTCGAAGGCCAGGCCCTGGTTGTCCAGCTGCAGCGCCTCGGCCCGTACCGCGGCCGCCGCCTGGCCCTGCGAGCTGACGCCCACGCCCTGCAGCTCCGGCGCCAGCGATGCCGCCAGCCCGCGCCCGAAGCCGTCGTCGAGATTGAGGACCGCGGTCTTCAGCCCGGGGCGCCCGAACAACCGGGCCTTGGCCGCGCCGTAGCTGGCCATGTCGCCGTGGTAGTCGAGATGGTCGCGGGTGAGGTTGGTGAACACCGCGACGTCGTAGTGCACCGCGTCGACCCTGCCCTGGTCGAGCGCGTGCGAGCTGACTTCCATCGCCACCGCCTGCGCACCGGCATCGCGCAGCTGCGCGAGCGCGTGGTGCATCTGCAGTACCAGCGGCGTGGTGAAGCCGGTCGGCACCGCGTGCCCGTACAGGCCCACGCCCAGCGTGCCGACGCTGCCGCTCTCCACGCCCAGCAGCTTCCAGGCCTGCGCCAGCAGCTGCACGGTGGAGGTCTTGCCGTTGGTGCCGGTCACCCCGACCATCGTCATCGCGTGCGAGGGATGGCCGTGGAAGCGGTCGGCCATCGCGCCGAGGCGCGCGCGCAGGCCGGGCACCGCGATGGCGTCGCCCGGGGCCGGCAGCTCCGGCGGGGCCGGCGGCTCGAACAGGATCGCCACCGCGCCATGGGCGCGCGCCTGCTCGACGAAGCCCAGCCCGTGCGCGCCGAAGCCGGCGATCGCCACGAAGGCATCGCCCGGGCGCACGTGGCGGCTGTCCAGCACCAGGCCGGACACGCTCACGTCCTGCGCGGGCAGGAGCTCGGGAATCAGCTGCGACAGCGCCATGGCCCGGCTCACAGGTGCGTCTCCGACAGCGGCGCCGGGGCCGGCGCGGCGGTGGCGGTGGGGATGCCGGCCGAGACCTCGTCGATCGGGTCGGGCATCAGCGCCGGGTCCGGCTCGGGCGCCGGCTTGGCGACCGGCTGGCCGGTCTTGCCGGCGGCCTGCGCCGCCAGCCAGGACTGGATGTCGTCCGGCGGCACGTCCATCAGCCGCAGTGCGCCCTCCATCACCCGGTGGAACACCGGCGCCGAGACCAGGCCGCCGTAGTAGACCTTGCCCTGCGGATCGTTGATGACGATCACCGTGGCGAAGCGCGGCCGCGTCGCCGGCACCAGGCCGGCGAACAGCGAGTTGTAGTGCCCGCGCTCGTAGCCGCCGGGGCCGGCCTTGCGGGCGGTGCCGGTCTTGCCGGCGACGTGGTAGCCCAGGATCGCCGCGCCCTTGGCGCCGCCCTGGGTGACCACGGTCTCCATCATGTCGATGACCTGGCGCGCCACGTCCGGGGTGACCACCTGGCGCGAGTCGTTGTGCTGGCCCTTGACGAAGGTCGGCTGGATCAGCTTGCCGCCGTTGCCCAGCGCCGAGTACGCCTGCGCGATCTGCAGCGGCGTCACCGACAGGCCGTAGCCATAGGACATGGTGGTCTTGGAGGTGCCGCTCCAGCGGCCCGGCGACGGCAGCACGCCGGACGACTCGCCCGGGAAGCCGCTGTGCGGCGAGGCGCCGTAGCCGAAGTTGTGCACCGACTGGTAGAAGGTCTGGTCCGGCAGCTTGGCCACGATCTTGGCCGCGCCGACGTTCGAGCTGCGGGTGATCACGCCCGAGACCGTGAGCACGCCGTTGTTGCGCGGCACGTCGCGGATGGTGAAGCGGCCCAGCGACAGGTAGCCGGGGTTGGTGTCGATGATGGTGTCCTTGGTCACCACGCCGGCACTGAGCGCGGTGGCCACGGTCAGCGGCTTCATCGTGGAGCCCGGCTCGACCAGGTCGGTCACCGCGCGGTTGCGGCGTGCCGACGGGTTGATCCCGGTCACCGCGTTGGGGTTGTAGGTGGGCAGGTTGACCATGGCCAGGATCTCGCCGGTGGCCACGTCCATCACCACCATCGAGCCGCCGGCGGCCTTGTTCTCGACCAGCGCGTTGCGCAGCTCCTTGTACGCCAGGAACTGGATGCGGCGGTCGATGCTCAGGGTGAGGTCCTTGCCCGGCTCGGCCGGGCGCACCAGGTCCACGCTCTCGACGATGGCGCCGCGCGCGTCGCGCACCACCTTCTTGGAGCCGGCCTTGCCGCGCAGCCATTCGTCGAACGCCAGCTCCAGCCCTTCCTGGCCGCGGTCGTCGATGTTGGTGAAGCCCAGCACGTGCGCCATCGCCTCGCCCTGCGGGTAGAAGCGGCGGAACTCGCGCTGCGAGAACACCCCGGGGATCTTCAGCGCGACGATGGCGTGCGCCTTGTCCGGGTTGATCCGGCGCTTGAGGTACATGAACTCCTTGCCGGCCTTCTGCGACAGCTTGGCGGTCAGCTCGTCGGCCGGCAGCTCCAGCGCGGTGGCCAGCTCGGGGATGCGGTCGGGGCTGCGCAGCAGCTCCTGCGGGTTGACCCAGATCGACTCCACCGGGGTGGACACCGCCAGCGGCTCGCCGTTGCGGTCGGTGATCATGCCGCGCGAGGTCGCGATCGGCAGCTCGCGCAGGTAGCGCGCCTCGCCCTGGCGCTGGTAGAAGTCGCGGTTGATCAGCTGCACGTAGGCGGCGCGGCCGATCAGCGTGACCGAGCACAGGCCCAGCGCGGCGCCGACCATCACCAGCCGGCCGCGCAGGTTGAAGTGGCTGCGGCTGCGGTTGCGTCCGGCCTTCATGGCGCGCTTCCCGGTGCGCCGCCCTGCGGGCGGCTTCGCCGTGCAAAACCGCTGTCCTGCCGTCCGGTCATGGGCGCACCACCACGATGTCGCCGGTCTCCGGGAACTTCATGCCCAGGCGCTCGCGCGCGACCTGGTCGACGCGGTTGCTCTCGGCCCAGGTCGCCTGCTCCAGCTGCAGCCGGCCGAACTCGATGTTCAGTTCGTCGCGGCCGTGCTCCAGCCGCGACAGCTCCACGAACAGCTTGCGGTGCATGTGGCGCATGTAGACCACGCCGATCGCCGAGGCGACGGTGCAGGCCAGCAGCACGATCAGCAGCAGGCGGCTCATCGGGCACCTTCTTGCGAGGGTGCCGGGAATGGGGAATCGGGAGCGGGGAATGCGGAAGAGTGCCCTGCGATTCCCGATTCCCGGTTATCCATTCCAAGTTTCTGGGCCACGCGCAGCACGGCGCTGCGGGCGCGCGGGTTGCCGGCGAGCTCTTCCGGCTCGGCCTTGGTGGCGCCGCCGACCAGTTGCAGCGCCGGCACGAAGGCGGTGGCCTCGGGCAGGCGGCGGTTGCTCGGCGGGGCCTTGGCGTGACGGTTCATGAACTGCTTGACGATGCGGTCTTCCAGCGAATGGAAACTGATCACCGCCAGGCGCCCGCCCGGCCGCAGCGCGGCCAGCGCGGCATCGAGCCCGGCCTCCAGATCGGCCAGCTCGCGGTTGATGTGGATGCGGATGGCCTGGAAGCTGCGCGTGGCGGGATGGATCTTGTCGCCTCCGCGCGGCATCACCGACGCGATGAGCTCGGCCAGCTGCGCGGTGCGCAGCAGCGGCTGCCCGGCGCGGCGGGCGACGATGGCGCGCGCGATGCGGCGACTCTGGCGCTCCTCGCCATAGGTCCACAGCACGTCGGCGATCTCGCGCTCGGGCGCCTGCGCCAGCCACTCGGCCGCGCTCTGCCCGGCGTCGGGATCCATGCGCATGTCCAGCGGGCCGTCCTTGCCGAAGCTGAAGCCGCGTTCGGCCACGTCCAGCTGGGGCGACGAGACGCCCAGGTCGAACAGGATGCCGTCCAGCGCGGCGGCCGCGTCCCAGCCCGCCAGCGCGGCGAAGCTGCCGCGGCGGATCGACACGCGCGCATCGCCGCCGAACCCCTGTTCGGCCACCGCGATCGCTTCGGGATCCTTGTCCATCAACAGCAGCCGGCCTCCTGGGCCGAGTTGGTCCAGCACGCCGCGCGCGTGCCCTCCACGCCCGAACGTGCCGTCGAGATAGATTCCGTTTTCGGTCACCTGCAGCCCTTCCAGGACCTGCGTGTACAGCACCGGCAGATGCGCCGCCGGCGGCTGCGACACCGGAAGGTGACCGGGCTGCGCTTCACCGCGCATCCGGGCACCCCGGCTCACAACCTGAGGTCGAGCAATCCATCACCCAGATCCCCGTCAGACAATGTCTGCTGGATCAGCGCGCGATGTGCCTGCTCGCTCCATAATTCGAACTTGTCGCCCATGCCCAGCAAGACCGCCTTCTTCTCGATGCCGACCGCATTGCGGTGGCTGGGCGGAATGCTGACGCGGCCATTGCCGTCCAGCTCCAGCACCGCGGAGGAACCCACCAGCTTCTGCTGCAGTACCCGCACCACGCGCTGGGTGTTGGGCTTGGACATCACGTCCTCGCGGACGCGCTCCCATTCCTGCTCGGCGTAGAGCCACAGGCAGCCGGCCTCGAACGGGTTGTAGGTGAGCACCAGGCGGTTGCCGCTCACGCGCGCGACGAGGTCGCGGTACGCGGTCGGAACCGCCATACGCCCCTTGTCGTCCACCGTGATGGCCGTCTCGCCCTGGAACACGCTGCAAACACCTCGAAAATCCGCCTGGGCGGTCATTGAACCACGAAAAACCACAAAAAACCCGGTTTTCCCTCTGGCGCCCACCTTAGCAGCGGCCGATGGGTTGTCAACAACTTTTGGAGGGACAAATCGCCAGTCGCATCAATGAGTTGCGGCACTCTTTAGAGACTTGTTCAAGGCTTATCCACAAGTTGCTGTTTCGTCTCAGATTTTGAGATTGAACCGAAATTCAGGACAGTGAAGGGGTCGTAAAGACGAGCGTCCCGTTCTTCACGCCGGCGCAGGGCGCCCTCCGGCTACTGCGCAAAACCGTCACAATCGGCGCATGTGCCTGGTCGCGATCGCCTGGAAATCCCACCCCCGCTGGCGGCTGCTGATGGCGGGCAACCGCGACGAGTTCCACGAGCGCCCGACCGCGCCGCTGGCGCCCTGGGCCGCGCCCCGCCAGGGCGTGCTCGCCGGGCGCGACCTGCGTTCCGGCGGCAGCTGGATGGGGATCGGCCCGGGCGGCCGGGCCGCGGTGGTGACCAACGTGCGCGACCCGCTGGCCACCGCGTCCGGGCCCTCGCGCGGCCACCTGATCGCCGACTACCTGGCCGCCGACGCCGATGCCGCGGCGTTCGCCGAGGCGCTGGCGGCCCGCGCGGCGGCCTATCCGCCATTCAACCTGCTGCTGGCCGATGCCGACCGTTGCCGCTACCTCGGCAACCACCCCGCCGCCGCGGCCGAGCTGGCGCCCGGCGTGCACGGCATGTCCAACGGCGCGCTGGACGCGCCGTGGCCCAAGACCCGGCGACTGACCGCCGCACTGGAGGCCTGGGTGGCCGGCGGCGACCCGTCGCCGGACCCGCTCTGGGCCGCCCTGGCCGACGAGCATCCCGCCACCGACGCCGACCTGCCCGACACCGGGGTCGGCCTGGCCCTGGAGCGCCGGCTGTCGCCGGCCTTCATCCGCGGCGCCCACTACGGCACCCGCGCCAGCACCCTGCTGGCGATCGACCACGCCGGCCACGGCTGGATCCGCGAGCGTCGCTTCGGTCCCGACGGGCGGGCGCTGGGGGAGACGGGGCTGGAGAGCTGAGAATGGGGAATGGGGAATGGGGAATGGGGAATGGGGATTCGGGATTCGGGATTCGGGATTCGGGATTCGGGATTCGGCAAAGGCTAAGTGCAAGGACTAAGAACAAGGAGTAAGGGCGAGGGCGAGGCGATGAAGGTCAGAACAGGAGCACTTGCCTGGCTGCAAGCCCGCCGGTCTTACGCCGCGTGGCCTCCTCCGGAATGACGCCAGCGAGTTGCCATGCGGCCCGTGGGGCGCCGGCAGCGACGGGACCTTCGATGGCCCATGTCTTCGGGGCCACCGAGCCAACACTCGTGGGCTTCAGCACCAGGCCTCGAGTTTCGACGCAGTCCGCAGGGATAACTGATCCATCGGGGGAATGCGCTTTACTGGACACGCACACGCTGCGAATACATGAGCGGCCCTTCCCTCCCCCGCAGCCGCTCCACCCGGCCCTCACGCCTGTGCCTTCCACGGGGATCCAGGATGGCAAGGGCAATGGCATGGCTATCCTCGCGCGGCCGGACTTGCGGCCTTGCCGACCTCGCTACTCCCCTGCTTACTCCGCTCCCCCTGTTCCCCTGTCTCCTGTTCCCCTAACTGCTGCTCCTGCTCCTGCTGCTTCTGCTGGCCTGCTTCTGCTGGCCTGGTGGGCCTGCATCGGGTCGCCACACTGCCTGCACCCTGCAAGCCCCCTTTAGTAAAGGGGGCGCGGCGACAGCCGCGGGGAATTGGAGGTAGGTGAGCCGGGGCCCGAACTTTGCGCAGCAAAGTTTGGGGCTCCTTGCGCGAAGCGGAAGGAGCGGCGGAGCCGGCCGGTAAGCCGGGTTCTGTCGTGGACAGTCATTCGTCTAGGCGCCGCGTCACCGCGGCGCTCGAGCAACCTACCCGGATCCAGCGCGGGCCACGCCAAAGGATCCCTATTTGGTCTTGCTCCAGGTGGGGTTTGCCGTGCCGGTCCGTTACCGGACTCGCGGTGCGCTCTTACCGCACCATTTCACCCTTACCGTTCCCTCGCCACCCCGCTGCCGCCTCGGACGGCCCTGGGCCGATGCGTCGCATCGCCGGGGCGGATCCATGGGGACAGCGGGGTGACGAGGGACTTAGGCGGTATCTTTCTGTTGCACTTTCCGTCGGCTCGCGCCGCCCAGGCGTTACCTGGCACCTTGCCCTGTGGAGCCCGGACTTTCCTCGGCACCCTTGCGGGTGACGCGACTGTCTGGCCGACTCCGCCGCGCGCATTGTCGCATGTCGCGGTCCGGATTCGGGATTCGGGATTCGGGATTCGGGATTCGGGATTCGGTCGGATCGGATCGGATCGGATCGGATCAGATCGGACGAGCCTAGTCGGAGCGGTTGCCGTAGAGCGCCTTGCGCGAGGCGCCGGTCAGCTCGGCGGCCAGCTTGGCGGCGGTCGACGGCGGCAGGTGCGCGCTCAGCGTGGCGTAGACGCGGCGGCCCTCGGCCAGCTGGGCGTCGGCGTCGTCGGCGGCGCCCTGCACCATCACCACGAACTCGCCCTTGCGCTGGTTGTCGTCGGCCTCGACCCGTGCCTGCAGGTCGGCCAGGGTGCCGTCGAGCACCGTCTCGAACAGCTTGGTCAGCTCGCGCGCCAGCACCGCGCGGCGGGTGTCGCCGAAGGCCGTGCGCAGGTCGGCCAGCGATTCCAGGATGCGGTGCGAGGACTCGTAGAACACCAGGGTGCGGGTCTCGGCAACCAGGCGCGCCAGGCGCTCGCGCCGCGCCGCGGCCTTGGCCGGCAGGAAGCCCTCGAAGCTGAAGCGGTCGCTGGGCAGGCCTGCCACGCTGAGCGCGGCGATCACCGCGCAGGCCCCGGGCACCGGGCTGACCCGCACGCCGGCCTCGCGCGCGGCGCGCACCAGCCGGAACCCGGGGTCGCTGACCAGCGGGGTGCCGGCGTCGCTGACCAGCGCCAGCGACTCGCCGCCCAGCAGCCGCGCCACGATCCGCTGCGCCAGCGCGTCCTCGTTGTGGTCGTGCAACGCCACCAGCGGCCGCTCGATGCCGAAGTGCGACAGCAGCTGGCGGCTGTGGCGGGTGTCCTCGGCACAGATCGCGTCGACCCCGCGCAGCACGTCCTGGGCGCGGGGCGACAGATCGCCGAGGTTGCCGATCGGCGTGGCCACGACATGCAGGGTTCCGGGGGACGTCATCAGCGGTATTCCAGGGGCAAGGGTAGAATCGTAGCGTCTTCACCGACTCGCCCGGGCGAGTCCCGCCGAATGGACCTGAAATGAACAAGCGCCTCGCAAGGATTTCCGCACTGTCGCTGGTGGCGATGCTCGCCGCCGGGTGCGCCACCAGCAGTGTCACGCCGATCGCCTCGCCCACCCAGGCTGCCGCCCTGGCCCTGCTGGAACAGGGCAAGCCGCGCGAGGCCGCGCAGCAGCTGGAGAACGAGGCGGCCACGGCCAGCGGCGCCCAGCGCAGCCGCCTGCTGGCCGCGGCCGCGTTCGCCTGGAACGAGGCCGGCGACGGCGCGCGCGCGCGCACGCTGGCTGCCCAGGTCAACGCCCGCCAGCTGGGCGGCGAGGACCGCGAGCGCTTCAACCTGCTCGGCGCCGAGTTCGCCGTGGCCGACCGGCAGCCGGCGCAGGCGCTGCAGGCGCTGGGCGATTCGCCGCAGGGACTGCCGCAGACGCTGCAGCCGCGCTGGCACCTGGCCCGCGCCGCGGCGCTGGAAGCCAATGGCGACGCGTTCGGCGCGGCGGTCGAGCGCGCCCGCGCCGACCTCGGCCTGACCGGCGAGCCGCGCACCGCCAACCAGCGCGCGATCGTGCGCCTGCTGGCCTCGCTCGACGACGCGACCCTGAAGGGCCGCACCGCGGCATTGCCGGCCGGCGACCCACTGTACAACTTCGCCGGGCGCGCGTTGATCAGCCGCGGCCTGCCGCTGCCGCGCGCGTTCGACCGCGGCGAGCAGTGGGGCTTCGACACCAGCAAGCGCCCGCCCGCCGAGCGCGACGGCTACCGCCCGCCGGTGAAGTTGGCGGTGCTGCTGCCGCTGACCGGCAGCCTGGCCACCGCCGCCGCCCCGGTGCGCGACGGCCTGCTGGCCGGCTACTACGCCGAGACCCGGCGCCGGCCCGACGTGCAGTTCATTGACACCGCCGGCACCCCGGCCGGCGCCAACGCCGCCTACGACAAGGCGGTGGCCGCCGGCGCCGACTTCGTGGTCGGGCCGCTGGGCCGCGACGAGGTCAGCGCCGTGTTCGCCCGGCCGGAGCTGCGCGTGCCGGTGCTGGCGCTGAACCGGCCGATCGACGCCAAGGCTCCGCCGTCCGGCAGCGCCGGCTTCTCGCTGGCGCCGGAGGACGACGGCATCATCGCCGCCGAGTACCTGCTGGCGCGCGAGCGTCGCAACGTGCTGGTGATCGGCACCGGCGACGACAGCGGGAAGCGCGCGGTGACCGCGTTCCGCGAGCGCTTCGCCCAGCGCGGCGGCCAGGTCGCCGGCAGCATCAGCGTGGCCGAGGCGCCGGGCGACATCGGCGCGCAGCTGCGCAACTATGGCACCGCCGATGCGGTGTTCCTGGCCGTGCGCGGCGGTACCGCGCGCGCGCTGGCGCCGCAGCTGGCGCTGGCCGGGTTCGCGGGCAAGAGCCGCGTCGGCACCTCGCAGCTGGTGATGGGTACCGGCAAGCCGGAGGAGGACCTGGCGCTGGACGGCATCGTCTACCCGACCGAGGCCTGGAGCGCCACCGGCGTGGCCGGTCTGCCCTCCTCGGCCCAGGTCGCCGGGATGCTGCCGAGCGCGCGCGGCGCGGCCTCGCGCCTGTTCGCGTTCGGCTTCGACGCCTGGAAGATCACCGCCTACCTGGAAAAGCTCGCCACCGGCGACGACGGCGGCCTGCGCGGCGCCACCGGCACCCTGCACCTGGATGGTTTCGGCAACGTGCTGCGCACGCCGGCCTGGTCCACGTTCAGCGGCGGCCGGTCGATGCCGATCGCCGACAACCGCTGAGCCCGTGAGCGTCGACCGGCGCGCGCGCGGCAGTGCGGTCGAGCTCGCCGCGCGGCAGCATCTCGAACGCGCCGGCCTGGTGCCGGTGGCCGGCAACGCGGGTTTCCGCGGCGGCGAACTCGACCTGGTGATGCGCGAGCGCGGCGCCGACGGCGTCGACACCGTGGTGTTCGTCGAGGTGCGCTACCGCCGCGACGACGGCTACGGCGGCGGCGCGGCCTCGGTCGACCGCCGCAAGCGCCGCAAGCTGGTCCTGGCCGCGCAGCTGTTCCTGGGCCGGCACCCGGCGCTGGCCCAGGCGCCCTGCCGCTTCGACGTGGTCGAGGCCGGCGGCGAACCGCCCGTGCTGAACTGGATCAAGGACGCGTTCCGCGTCGACGACTGCTGACCGATGCCCACCTTTCTCACCCATGCCGCGGTGCCGCTGGCGCTGTGGTGCGCGAGCGAGCGCGGCCGCCTGTCGCGGCGCCTGCTCGCCGCCGGCGTGGCCGCGGCGATGCTGCCCGATGCCGACGTGCTCGGGTTCGCGCTGCACGTCCCGTACGCCGATGCGTTCGGCCACCGCGGCGCCAGCCATTCGCTGCTGTTCGCCACGCTGGTCGCCGCGCTCGGCGCCTGCGCGTACCGCTGGCTGCAGGCGCGGCCGCTGCAGGCGGCGCTGTGGCTGTGGCTCTGCGCCGCCTCGCATCCGCTGCTGGACGCGATGACCTCCGGCGGCCTGGGCGTGGCCCTGGCCTGGCCGTGGAGCGAGGCCCGTGAGTTCGCGCCGTGGCGGCCGATCCGGGTGTCGCCTTTCGTCGGCGGTTTCTTCAACGCCCGCGGGCTGGCCACGCTGGCCTCGGAGCTGCGCTGGGTGTGGCTGCCGCTGGCCCTGGCGGCGGCCGCCTGGCGGGTGCTGCAGGCGCCGCCGTCCAGATCCCGTCCTACGGAACCTACCCGATGAGCGCTTCCCTCCCCGCGGACCTGGTCCGCACCCTGTCGGCCCGCCTGGGCGAGGACGGCTGGCTGGCCGACGACGCCAGCCGCCGCCGCTACGGCGAGGACGACTCGCGACGCTGGGCGCTGGCCGATGCGGTGGCGCTGCCGCGCGACGTCGACGACGTGGTGGCGATCGTGCAGGCCTGCCGCGCGCACGGCGTGCCCGTGGTGGCGCGCGGCGCCGGCACCGGGACCGCGGCCGGCGCGGTGCCGTTCGGCGGCGGCGTGGTGATGGCGATGACGCGGATGAACCGGATCCTGGCGCTGCGCCCGGCCGACCGCTGCGCGGTGGTGCAGCCGGGCGTGCTCAACGCCGAGCTGCAGCATGCGCTGGCGCCGCACGCGCTGTTCTGGCCGCCGGATCCGTCCAGTGCCGAGCTCTGCAGCATCGGCGGCAACCTGGCCTGCAATGCCGGCGGCCCGCGCGCGGTGAAGTACGGCGCCACCCGCGACAACGTCCTCGGCCTGGTCGCGGTGACCGGCACCGGCGAGGTGATCCGCTGCGGCGGCGCCTACACCAAGGACGCCACCGGCTACGACCTCACCCACCTGCTGGTCGGCAGCGAGGGCACGCTGGCGATCATCGTCGAGGCCACGCTCAAGCTGTCGCCGCGGCCGCAGGCGCAGGCCGGGCTGCGCGCGTTCTACCGCGACGCGGCCGCCGCCGCGGCCGCGGTGTCGCGGCTGATGGCGCAGCCGCAGATCCCGGCGATGCTGGAGTTCATGGACCGCAGCGCGATCGCGCTGCTGCGCCGCAACGGCACCGAGGTGCCCGAGGCCGGCGCGATGCTGCTGATCGAGGCCGACGGCAGCCACGACACCCTGCCCTACGCACTGGAAGCGCTGGCCGCCGCCGCGGAGGGCGACGGCCTGCTGTCGCTGGACGTGGCCGCCGACGGTGCCGCGCGCGACCGGCTGTGGGCCGCGCGCCGTGCGCTGTCGCCGGCGCTGCGCACGATCCGCCCGGGCAAGATCAACGAGGACGTGGTGGTGCCGGTCTCGCGCATCCCCGCGCTGGTGGACGGCGTGGAGGCGCTGGCGCACGAATTCGACCTGCCGATCGTGGCCTTCGGCCATGCCGGCAACGGCAACCTGCACGTCAACATCCTGTACCGCCCCGACGACGCCGCGGAGCACGCACGCGCGCACGCGGCGCTGCCGCGGCTGTTCGCGCTGGTGCTGGCGCTGGAGGGCACGCTGTCGGGCGAGCACGGCATCGGCGTGGCCAAGCGCGACTTCATGGCGCAGGCGTTCACCGCGCCGACGCTGGCGGCGATGCGCGCGATCAAGGCCGCACTCGATCCCGATGGCCTCCTCAACCCGGGCAAGGTGCTGCCGTAGCGGCGCGCGCGCGGCCCGGCGGCAGGACCTCCGCCCCGCCGGCCGCGCGT
Source organism: Lysobacteraceae bacterium USHLN149 (assembly GCA_037145635.1). GTDB lineage: Bacteria > Pseudomonadota > Gammaproteobacteria > Xanthomonadales > Xanthomonadaceae > JAATFS01. Next base: position 288,641 of record JBBCXB010000005.1, on the reverse strand, counting down.
CCGTTGGACCGGCGGGACCCCGCCTGCCGCGCGGCGGTGGAGGCGCCGCGCCGCCTGCCCGGCGACGAGCCACTCGGATAGGCGCGGGGCGGCCGTCGGCCGTGGCTTAGGACCGGCCGCTGCCGCCGCTGCCGCCGCTGCCGCCGCTGTCGCCGCGGCCCGCGCGGCGCAGCCACGAGACGCCCCCGCGTTCGTTGCGCAGACCCCGGGGGCCCGGCTTCGCGCCGGAACGTCCCCCGGGCTGTCCCCCCCGCCCCTCGATCGAGGAGCGCCGGGTACCCAGCGCGAGGCGGCGGCCCTGGGCGGGGTTCCCCTGCCGCGCCCGTCTGCCGCCGGGGGCCGCGGCCGAAGCCGCCGGTGTAGGATGACGGCCTGCGCCAGCGTCATTGCCAGCCTCCCCCCGCGACGCCGCGCCCGGCGTCGGCCACGTTCCCGGAGGCCTGCGATGCCCGCACCATCCCCGTACCGCCTGTTCGATGTCCGCGTCCGCGACTGCGTCGCGCTGACCCCGTCGCTGCGACGCATCGTGTTCGCCGGCCCCGACCTGGCGCAGATGCGCAGCTACGGACCGGACCAGCGCATCAAGCTGTTCTTCCCCACCGCCGACGGCGGCGCGCCCGCGCTCGCCGACGGGCCGGACTGGTACGCCGCCTACCGCGCGCTGCCGGACGAGCGGCGGCCGCCGATGCGTACCTACACCGTGCGCGCGCTGCGGCCCGCGCAGGGCGAGCTGGACGTGGACTTCGTGCTGCATGGCGAGACCGGGCCGGCCTCGCGCTGGGCCGTGCACGCGCGCGCCGGCGATCGGCTGCAGGTGTGGGCGCCCTGCGCCGGCGGCGAGGCCGCCGCGGCGGGTTGCGAGTGGCGCCCGCCGGCCGATGCACGCCGGCTGCTGATCGTCGCCGACGAGACCGCACTGCCCGCGGCCGCCGGCATCCTCGAGGACCTGGCCGCGGCGGCGGCGCCGCCCCGGGTCAGCGCCCTGATCGAGATCCCGCAGCGGGCCGACGCGCACTACCCGGCACGGCAGGCCGATGCGCTGCGCGACGTGCACTGGCTGCCGCGCCAGGACGACGGCGCGGCGCACGGCGAACGCCTGCTGCAGGCGTTGCGTGCGCTCGACCTGGGCGAGACGCCGGCCTCGCCCGGTGCCCTGGCCGAGCCGGCCCCGGTGGACGTGGACCGCGACATCCTGTGGGAACAGGCCGCCGACGGCGGCGACGGCTTCTACGCCTGGATCGCCGGCGAGGCCGGAGCGGTCCTGCGGCTGCGCCGGCACCTGCTGGCCGAGCGCGGCATCGACCGCCGCGCGGTGACCTTCATGGGCTACTGGCGCCAGGGCCGCGCGCTGGACTGAGCCGCGGCGGCGCCGGCCCGCGTCCTTGCCGGACCGGCGCCTACCGGCCAGGGCGGCGCGCCCGCGCAGCCACGCCGCCCGCCCCGCCGATCGCCGGGGCGGGCATGCGCCTCGCCGCGGGGCTCAGCCGGCCGCCCGGGCCGGTTCGGTCCGGACGCGCGCGTGCACGGCCAGCGGGTTGTCGAGCGTGCCCACCAGGCACAGGCTGCCGGCCGGATCGGCCAGGTCCACCATCTGCCGGTTGTTGCGCAGCTGCAGCCGGTTGAGGCACGACAGCGGGAACATGGCCGCGAACAGGTCGTGCTCGGCGAAGCGCTGCGCGTACTGCGGGTGCGCGTCCTGGTAGGCGTGCACGCACTCGGCCACCCACTCCCAGAAGCGCGCCTGCGGGCAGTCCGCCTGCTCGTCCAGCAGCGCGGCGAGGAAGCGGAAGAAGCAGTCGAACACGTCGGTGAACAGCGACAGCAGCTTGATCTCCTGCGGCACCGCCACGGCGATGCGCCGCACCGCCTCGGGCAGGTCCGCGTCCGGGTCCATCACCGCGATCTCCTCGGCGATGTCCTTCATCAGCACCCGTACCGGCACGTGGTCCTGCATCACCAGGATCAGGTTCTCGCCGTGCGGCATGAACACCAGGTCGTAGGCGTAGAAGCAGTGCAGCAGCGGCGCCAGGTAGGCGCGCAGGTAGGCGCGCACCCAGCGCTCGCAACCGACGCCGGAGGCGGCGATCAGCGCCGGCGCCAGCCCGCGCCCGGCGTCGTCGCGATGCAGCAGCGCGGCCATCGTCATCGGCCGCTGGCCCGGCTGCAGCCGCGTCAGCGCGTTCTCGCGCCACAGCGCGGCCAGCATCTTGCGGTAGGGGCTGGCCGGCGGCAGCGCGGTCTCGAACAGCGGATGCCGGTAGCCGACCGCGGCGACCTCGCGCAGGATGTCGAAGCCGCAGTCGCGCAGGAAGCCGTCGCCGCGCACCCGCGTCCACAGCCACTGGTTGATCGCCGGGGTGTCGCGCATGTAGTACGGCGACAGCCCGCGCATGAAGCCCATGTTGAGCACCGACAGCGCGGTCTTGACGTAGTGCCGGTGCGGGTGGTCGAGGTTGAAGAAGGTGCGGATCGACTGCTGCGCCTGGTAGGCGTCCTGGCCCTGGCCGAGGCAGACGATGCGGCGCGCGGCGATCTCGCCGGCGAACACGTGGCAGAGCTTGTCGAACCATTGCCACGGATGCACCGGCATCAGCAGGTAGTCGTCGGGGTCCAGGCCGCGTTCGCGCAGGTGCTCGAGCAGCCGCGGGTACTGCGCGCCGAGTTCCTGCGCCAGCAGCGCGGCGGCGTCCAGCCCGTCGATCGCCGAGAACGTCGCGCACTGGCGGCTGACCGCCAGCCACACCAGCCGGATCGGTGCGCCGGCCTCGGGCGCGTAGGCACGGTAGTCGTCGGCGCCGAAGCCCACGCGGCCGTTGTTGGCGACGAACACCGGGTGGCCCTCGCTCATCGTGGACTCGATGCGCTGGAACTCGGCATGCACCAGCGCGGCCGCGTCGGGGGCGTTGCGCGCCTGCTTGAACGCGCTGCCGGACAGCGTGCTGGCGATCTCCTCCAGGTAGGTCGGCAGCATCTCCGCGGCGATCCCCAGCTGCGGCGCGGCACGGGCGACGAACGTGGCCGCGTCCGGCGCCGCGGGCGCGCCGTCCTCGCGGCAGGTCAGCGACTCGGGATCCAGCTGCCAGTGCTCCAGCGCATAGCGCCGCGCCCGGAAGCGGTACTCCAGGCCCGCGTCGATCGCCAGACGGTAGTGCTGCCAGGCGCCGTCGCGCTCCAGGGGCTCCGGCGCCAGCAACCGCTCGTGCGCGAACTCGGCGAGGGCCTTGCACAGCAGCAGGCGGTTGGCGCGCGCCCAGGCCTGCGGCTGCAGGTGGTCGACGACGGCTTCGGGATCGGGACGCGACAGGACGGCGGACATGGGGTCTCCCAGGGTGGCAAGGTGATCGGCGCGGGTGCAGAAGGCCAGTTGGGCCTGCTTGCTGCCGAGCTGGATGACGCGCTGCGGGCGGAAGCCGACGCGCGCGTTGAGGCGGTGGATGCGTTCGTTGCGCAGGTCCGGCTCGACCACGATGCGGCGCGTCTGCGGATCGGCGAACAGGAACGCCAGCACCGCACGCATCGCCTGCAGGCCGAAGCCGGGCAGCGGGCGCTCGTACGGCGCCAGCAGCAGGTGCATGCCGCAATCGCCGGGCCGCACCGGGTAGTGCGCACCGACCTCATCGTGCGCGGGGTCGTAGCACTCGATCAGGAACGCCGGCCGGCCCTCGGCGTCGCGCGCCAGGTACGCCTGCGCGGTGCCGGAGGCCTGCAGCCGGGCGTAGAAGGCTTCGACGTCCTGCACGCCGGCCTGCTGCATGCCCCAGAAGCGCGCGTAGTCGCGGGTGACCCAGTCGTGCAGCACCGGGACGTCGTCGGGCAGCCGCAGCGGCGCCAGCGTGAATGCGCCGCTGCGGAACGGCGCGCGCGGCACCGCCATCGCCGCCGCGGCGGGCAGGGGCAGCGCGCTCATGGCAGCACCGCCGCGGCGCTCGCCGGCGCGAGCGGGGCCGGCGCGGCCGGCGCCGCTTCCGGCGGCGCGCCGAAGCGCTGGAACGCGATCCGGCGCTCGATCGGATACGGCGCGTGCCCCAGCACCGCCGCGAGGATGCAGGCGTTGCGGTAGCAGCCCATGCCCAGATCCGGCGACGCCAGCCCGTGGGTGTGCAGCTCGGCGTTCTGCACGAAGAGCCGCCCGCCGGCCGGGTCGATGCTGTAGTGGCGGTCTACCGCATAGCGGCCGCGCGCATCGCGCCGGATGTGCGCCGCCAGCGGCGCCAGGAACGTCGGCTCGTGCGGGGCGTAGCCGGTGGCCAGCACCAGCCGCTCGCTGCGCAGGCGATGGCTGCGCTGCTGCTCGTGCTGGTGGAACTCCAGCAGCAGGCCGCCGTCGGCGGCGTGTGCGCAGCCGCGCAGCTCGGTGTTGGTCCACAGCTCGGTGGGCAGCGCGCCGCCCAGGCGCTTGCGGTAGAGCAGCTCGTGGATCTCGTTGATCACCGCACTGTCGATGCCCTTGTACAGCGAGCCCTGGCGGGCGATCAACGCGTCGCGGGTGGCCGCCGGCAGTGCGTGGAAGTAGTCGATGTACTCGGGCGAGGTCATCTCCAGGGTGAGCTTGGTGTACTCCAGCGGGAAGAAGCGCGGCGAGCGCGTCACCCAGTGCAGCGTGTAGTCGTGGCGGTCGATGTCCTGCAGCAGGTCGCGGTAGATCTCCGCCGCGCTCTGGCCGCTGCCGACCAGGGTGATCGACCGGGCGGCCTGCAGCTGCGGCTTGTCCTGCAGGTAGCTGGACGAGTGGCTGACGCCCTGCCCCAGCGGCCGGCAGCAGGCCGGCACCCACGGCCGGGTGCCGGTGCCCAGCACCAGGTGGCGCGCGGCGTACTCGAAACGGCCGTCGCCGTGCGCGTGGCGGCCCTGGATCCGGTAGCAGTCGCGGGTGGCGTCGTACTCCACGCGCTCCACGGTGTGGCCGAAGCGCACCGATGGCAGCTGCGCCGCGGCCCACTGGCAGTACTGGTTGTACTCGCGCCGCAGCAGGAAGAAATCCTCGCGGATGTAGAACGCGTAGATGCGGCCCTGGGTCTTGAGGTAGTTGAGGAAGCTGAAGGGGCTGGTGGGATCGGCCAGGGTGACCAGGTCCGCCAGGAACGGCGTCTGCAGCGAGGCGTCCTCCAGCAGCATGCCCGGGTGCCAGTCGAAGCCGTCGCCGGCGTCCAGGAACACCGCGTCGAGTCCGTCGATCGGCGCGGCCAGGCAGGCCAGGCCGAGGTTGAACGGGCCCAGGCCGATGCCGACGAGGTCGTGGATGTGGCTCATGCGCGCGCCCCGCCGGCGCCGGCCGCGCCTTCGGCCAGCAGCTGCTCGCCCTGCTGCCGCACCAGCGCGACCAGCGCCTGCACGTCCGCGCTTTCCAGTTGCGGGTTGAGCAGGGTGAACTTCAGGTACTGGCGCCCGCCGACGCGAGTGCCGGCGATCATCGCCTCGCCACGACGCGCCAGGCGCTGCCGGATCTGCCGGTTGAGCGTGTCCAGCGCCGCGTTGTCCGCAACCTGCGGCGGCCGGAACCGGAACACCAGCGTGCTCAGCTGCGGCACGTGCGCCAGTTCGAAGCACGGCTGCCGCGCCAGCGCCGCATGGCCGTCGCGGGCCAGCCCCAGCAGCCGGTCGAACAGCTCGCCGATCGCGTCGGCGCCGACCACGCGCAGGCTCATCCACAGCTTCAGCGCGTCGAAGCGGCGGGTGGTCTGCAGGCTCTTGTCGACCAGGTTGGGAATGCCCTCGGCCACGCTGGCGAACGGGTTGAGGTAGTCGGCGTGGTAGGTCAGCGCGGACAGCCGGCGGCGCTCGCGCACCAGCAGCGCACTGCAGCTGACCGGCTGGAAGAACGACTTGTGGTAGTCCACGGTCACCGAGTCGGCGTGTTCGATGCCGTCGAGCAGGTGGCGGTGCCGGCGCGACACCAGCAGGCCGCATCCGTAGGCGGCGTCGACATGCAGCCACAGCGCGCGGTCGCGGCACAGCTGCGCGATCCGCGGCAACGGGTCGATGCTGCCGAAGTCGGTGGTGCCGGCGGTGGCCACCACCGCCATCGGCCAGTCGCCGGCGGCCACGGCCGCGTCCAGCGCCTGCGCCAGCGCCTCCGGGTCCATCCGGTGCTGCGCGTCGCAGGCCACCGGCACCACCGCGTCGTGGCCGAGGCCGAGTACGGCGGCGGCCTTCTGCACGCTGAAATGGCCTGCGCGCGAGGCGAAGATGCGCAGGCGCCGGAAGTCGTCGGGCAGGCCGCGGTGGCGCACTTCGGCGGCGCCGCGCGCGGCACAGGCGCTGTCGCGCGCCAGCAGCATCGCCATCAGGTTGGACTGGGTGCCGCCGCTGGTGAACACGCCGTCGGCGTCGCGGCCCAGGCCGATCCGCGACGCGGTCCAGTCCACCAGCTTCTGCTCGATGAAGGTGGCACCGCCGCTCTGGTCCCAGGTGTCCATCGAGGTGTTGACCGCCGACAGCATCAGCTCGGCGAGCAGCGCGACGTTGAGCACCGGGCAGTTCAGGTGCGCGGCATAGCGCGGGTGATGGAAGTACACCGCATCGCGCAGGTACAGCGCATCGACCTCGTCCAGGGCCTGGCCCAGGTCCGGCAGGCTGCGGTCGAGGTCGATGCCGCCGAAGCGCGCGGCCAGCTCCGCCGGCGCGATGCCGCTGAACGGGCGCTCGACGCCGGCGATGGTGCGCACGATGCGCTCCAGCCCCGCGTGCAGCTGCGAGCGGTAGCTGGGCAGGGTGCGATCGTTGAAGAGGCCGTCGCGTGCGTCGGGTGCGGCGAACAGGGCGGTGTGCGCCAGCGGGGACAGCGGCGCGGCGGACGCGGAAGACGGGGACAGGTTCATGCGGGCACGGATCCGTATCGAGGCGTTCGGTCATGGCGTGCGAGCGCATGGCCGGGCGACGTGGGGGAAGGGTCGGAAGCGGGCGGCACCGCGGCCAGCGGCCCCTCGCGCGCGATGGGCGCGGGGTCCGTGGCAGGTGCGTGCTGGCATGGCTGCGGCGCGATGCCCGGGCGGCGGGCGCACGTGGGGCGTGCGCGAGCGGCGGCATCGTCGCGTCCTTGCGATCGTAGCTGGCGGGCGTCCTGCCCGAGCACGCACGCTAGTCCCGGTGCGCGGGCGAGTCAATATCCTCCAGACCCCGGTTTCGCTGTGATGCGCGTCGGCTTTCGTCGGCGTGGCGACGCCGATGCGCGGGCTTGGGCGCACACACGACGCAGTCGCCGCAAGGGCGTAACCGTTTCCATGCCGCAGACCCGTTGGATCCCCGCCACTGCACTGAACTCGCGGCAACCGGTGTGCGAATGCCGCGCATCCGATGGCGCCCATGCGATGGCGTCGTCGGATCAGAGGCCTGCGCGTGGCCGCCGGCGTGGCGTGACAGAGGCGCCGCACCGTCGTCGCGGGCCGGCCATGCACCGCGGCTCATGCAGCACGGCCTGCGGCAGCCACATGCGGCATCGGGCACGGCTACGCGTGCCGGATGCCCGCAACGCGGCGGGCGCGGTGGCGAGGCGGCGTCGGACACGCTCGCGGCGCGACGGGCGCGGCGGCCCCCGCGCCGAGGCCATGCGCACGGTTCGCGTCCGATTCCGCCCTGGCCCTGGCCGCCGCGCGCGGCGCGGGTTCGCGTGCGCTCAGCGCGACACGCCAATGAAGCGCAGGCCCACGCCCGGTTCGGTGACGATGTAGCGCGGCGCGGCGGCATCGTCGTGCAGCTTCTGGCGCAGCTTGCCGACCAGGATGCGCAGGTAGTGGGTGTCGTCCTCGTGGGTCGGCCCCCACAGCTCGCGCAGCAGCTGCGGTTGCGTCAGTACCCGCCCGGCATGCCGCAGCAGCAGCGCCAGCAGCGCGTACTCCTTGCGGCTCAGCGCGACCGCCTCGCCGTCCAGCGCGACCTCGCGCCGCCCCAGGTGCACGTGCAGCCGGCCGTCGTCGAACACCGCCTCCTCGGCGGCGCCGCCGGCACCGGCCTGGCGCAGCAGCGCGCGGATGCGCGCCATCAGTTCCTGCACGCCGAACGGCTTGGTCACGTAGTCGTTGGCACCGGCGTCGAGCGCGGCCACCTTCTCCAGTTCGCCGGCACGCACGGTGAGCATGATCACCGGCACCGCCGACCACTGCCGGAGCTCCTTCAGCACCTCGTGGCCGTCGCGATCGGGCAGGCCGATGTCCAGCACCACCAGTTCGGCCCCCTGCGCGGCGAGCGTGGCCAGGCCCTCCTCGGCAGTGCCGGCCTGCAGCACGCGATAGCCCTGGGCGCGCAGGCTGATGTCGAGGAACCGGCGGATCTGCGGTTCGTCGTCGATCACCAGCACGCGCGGCGGCGGAATGGCGGAGGCGTCAGTCGGCATGGGCGCGCGGCGGGGTCGGGGGGACGATCAGCGGCAGGGTAATGCGCAGCGTGGTGCCCTGGCCACCGGCGCCGGCCAGCGCCTCGACGCTGCCGCCGTGCGCGCCGATCATGCCCTGGCAGATGGCCAGCCCCAGGCCGGTGCCGTGGCGGCCGCGGTCGCCGCGTTCGACGCTGTAGAACATGTCGAAGATGCGGGCGCGTTCGTCGGCGGGAATGCCCGGGCCGCGATCGCCGATGTCGATGCGCAGGGCGCCCTCGTGCAGCGCGGCGTCCACCGTGACCGGCGCGTCCGGCGGCGAGAACTTGGCCGCGTTCTCCAGCACGTTGAACAGGGCCTGCTCCACCAGCGCCGGATGCACCCAGATCGGCGGCAGCTCGGGCGCGAGCCGCAGCTGCAGCTGCACCTGCGGCTGGTAGCGCTGCAGCCGCCGGGTGGCCGAGCCGACCAGCTCGTCCACGCCGATCCAGTCGCGGTTCAAGGTCAGCCCGGTGTGGCCGAGCCGGGTCATGTCGAGCAGGTTCTGGATGTAGCGGTCCAGCCGCTCGCCCTCGAGCTGGATGGTGTCCAGCAGGCTGCGGCGGTCGTCCGCGTCCATCGCCTCGCCGTAGCTGGCCAGGCTGCTGGCCGAGCCGATCATCGACGCCAGCGGCGAGCGCAGGTCGTGCGACACCGAGGACAGCAGGGCCGAACGCAGGCGCTCGGTCTCGCCACTGACCCGGGCGCTCTCGAGGTCGGCGACCAGGCGGGTGCGCTGTGCGGCCTGGCCGATGTCCTCGACCATGGCCTCGGCCAGCCGCCGCTGCTCCAGCCCGGGCCGCGGCGCGGCGCCGGCCAGACGCAGTGCGGCCACGCCCAGCGCGCCGCGCGCGTCGCGGACCGGCAGGCACCACCGCTCCGCGCCGGCCAGGGTGTCGGTGAAGCGGCCGGCGGGCTGGCCGTGCCGCTGTGCCCAGTCGGCGGCGCTGCGGTCGAGCGCCGACAGCGCGGCGCCGCCCTCGCTCTCGCGCTGCTCCAGCCGCAGCCACGCCTCGGCCTGCAGCGCGGTGGCCAGCGCGCGCCTGCCGGCGTCCAGCACCTGGCCCAGGTCGGCCGCGGCGCCGAGTTCGCGACCCAGCGCCTGCAGCGCATTGGCGTGCGCATTGGCCGCGCGCAGCGCCAGCACCTGGCTGCGCAGGCGCGCGGCCAGGCGGCCGGCCACCAACGCCGCGATCAGGAACAGGCACACCGTCACCACGCCCTGGCGCGCGCCGATGCTGAGGGTGAAGCGCGGCTCGATGAAGAAGAAGTTGTAGGCGAAGAAGCTCAGCAGCGCCGCCAGCACCGCGGCGCGCATGCGCGTGCGCGAGGCCACCAGCACCACCGCGACGATGAACACCATCGACAGGTCGTCGATGTCGGTCCAGCGCTGCAGCAGCCAGGCCACCGCCACCGCGCCGGCGGCGGCGAGCGCCGCATACGCCAGTTCGTGGCGCTGCAGCCACGACCCCGGCCGGCGCCACTGCCGGCGCGCCCGCGCGCGCGCATCCGCGGAGCTGACGATGACCAGCTCGTAATGCGCGCCCCGCTGCAGCAGCTGCTGGGTGAGCGTGCGGTTGAACATGCGCGCCAGCGGCCGCTCGCGGGTGCGTCCGAGCACCAGCGTGGACACGCCGTTCTGCGCGGCGAAGTCCAGCAGCGCGTCGGCGACGGTGCCGCCGTGCAGCAGCGCGGTCTCCCCGCCGAGCCGGCGCGCCAGGGCGAAGGCGCGGTCGACCTCCAGCTGCCACGGCGCGTCGGCGACGGTGCGGGTCTGCACCGTGACCACCGTCCACGGCGCATCGCGGCGCTCGGACAGCCGCCGCGCCACCCGCACCAGGTACTCCGAACCGCCGCGGCCGTCGATCGCCACCAGCACGCGGCGGCGCAGCGCGGCGGTGCCGGGCAGGCCGCGCGCGGCCTGGGTGTCGCGCAGGTCGCTGTCGACCCGGTCGGCGGCGGTCTGCATCGCCAGTTCGCGCAGCGCGGTGAGGTTGGACGGGGAGAAGAACGCCTGCAGCGCCTGCGCCGCCTGCTCGGGCAGGTAGACCTTGCCCTGCTGCAGGCGCTCGATCAGCTCGCGCGGCGGCAGGTCGACCAGCACGATGTCGCGCAGGCGGTCGAACACCGCGTCGGGCACGGTCTCGCTCACGCGCACGCCGGTGATGCGCAGCACGATGTCGTTGAGGCTCTCCAGGTGCTGGATGTTGACCGTGGTGTAGACGTCGATGCCAGCGTCGAGCAGCTCGGCCACGTCCTGCCAGCGCCGCTCGTGGCGGCTGCCGGGCACGTTGCGGTGCGCCAGTTCGTCGACCAGCGCCAGCTGCGGCCGGCGCGCCAGCAGCGCGTCGAGGTCGAGCTCCTCGAGCGTGCGGCCCTGGTAGCCGGTGCGCCGGCGCGGCAGCAGCGGCACGCCGTCCAGCAGGGCGGCGGTCTCGCTGCGGCCATGGGTCTCGACGAGGCCGGCCACCACGTCCACGCCCTGGCGCAGGCGCTCGCGGGCGCGCGACAGCATCGCGTAGGTCTTGCCGACCCCCGGGGCCGCGCCGAGGAACACCGTGAGGCGGCCACCGTGCTCGCGCTGCAGCTCGCCGATCAGCGCGTCGGCCTGTTGGGTGCGGGCGTCGGTCATGGCGGCGATTGTGGCCGAGAACGTGGCCGGCCACAGGCCCGGCCGCGTCCGGCGGCGCCGTCCCGCAGCGCCTGCCCGCCCCCCGTGCGCCGTGGCCGCGCGCTCACCGCGACGCCGCGTCCAGCGCGAGGTTCAGGCGCAGCACGTTGACCCGCGGCTGGCCGAGCACACCGAGCTGGCGCGGTTCTATCTGCGCGTCGAGCACTGCCTCCACGCGCGCCGGCGACCATCCGCGCGCGCGTGCCACCCGCGCCACCTGCTGGCGCGCCGCCGCGACCGAGACGTGCGGATCCAGGCCGCTGCCGGACTGGGTCAGCAGGTCGGGCGCGACCTGGGACGCGGCGACACCGTCGCGCGCGGCCACCGCGGCGCGCGTCTCGGCGATGCGGTGCACCAGCTCGGGGTTCGAGCGCGCCTGGTTGCTGCCGGCCGCGGCCATCGGGTCGTACTTGGCCGCGGACGGACGCGGCTGGAAGTAGCCGGCGGCCGCAAACGGCTGCGCCATCAGGGACGAGCCGACCACGCGGCCGTCCCGCTCGACCAACGAGCCGGTGGCCTGGGCGGGGAACAGCACGCCGGCCAGCCCGGTGGCCAGCAGCGCGTACAGCAGGCCGAAGCCGAGCAGGACCACCGGCGCGAGCCCCAGCGCGGCGCGCCATGCGCCGTCGTCGCGCAAGGCCGGGGTGTCGGAAACGGGAACGGCGGGGGAAACGGAACGTGACATTGGAATCTCCTCAGGCAAGGGCCAGCGCGGCCAGCGCCATGTCGATCAGCTTGATCGCCGCGAACGGCAGCAGCACGCCGCCAACGCCGTACAGAAGCATGTTCCGGCGCAGCAGCGAGGTCGCGCCGGCCGGACGGAAGCGCACGCCGCGCAGGGCGAGCGGGATCAGCGCCGGGATGATCAGCGCGTTGAAGATCAGCGCCGCCAGCACCGCGTTGCGCGGGCTCGACAGCTGCATCACGTTCAGTGCGGCCATCGACGGCAGGGCCGCGGCGAACATCGCCGGCAGGATCGCGAAGTACTTGGACACGTCGTTGGCGAGCGAGAACGTGGTCAGCGCGCCGCGCGTGATCAGCTGCTGCTTGCCGACCTCGACCACGGCCAGCAGCTTGGCCGGGTCCGAGTCCAGGTCGACCATGTTGCCGGCCTCCTTGGCGGCCTGGGTGCCGGAGTTCATCGCCAGGCCGACGTCGGCCTGGGCCAGCGCCGGCGCGTCGTTGGTGCCGTCGCCGACCATCGCCACCAGCCGGCCGCCGGCCTGCTCGGCGCGGATGCGTGCCAGCTTGTCCTCCGGCCGCGCCTGCGCAATGTAGTCGTCGACGCCAGCCTCGGCGGCGATCGCCGCGGCGGTGAGCGGGTTGTCGCCGGTGATCATCACGGTCTTGATGCCCATCGCGCGCAGCTGCGCGAACTTCTCCTTGATGCCGCGCTTGACCACGTCGCTCAGTTCAACCACGCCGAGCACGTGGCGCCCTTCTGCCACCACCAGCGGCGTGGCACCGCCGCGCGCCACCTGCTCGATGCGCCCGGCCAGTTCCGGCGACACCGTGGCGCCCTGCCCCTGCACCCACGCGATAATCGCGTCGCCGGCGCCCTTGCGGATCGAGCGCCCGTCCACGTCCACGCCCGACATGCGGGTCTGCGCGGTGAACGCGATGAAGTGCGCGGCCTCCGGCTCCAGCGCCGCCGCGCCCTGTTCGCGCGCCAGCCGAACGATCGACTTGCCTTCCGGCGTCGGGTCGGCAAGGGAGGCGAGCATCGCCGCGTCGCGCAGCTGGCTGCGGTCGATCCCGGCCAGCGGGTGGAACGCGGTCGCCTGGCGGTCGCCGTAGGTGATGGTGCCGGTCTTGTCGAGCAGCAGCACGTCGACGTCGCCGGCCACTTCCACCGCCTTGCCGGACTTGGCCAGCACGTTGGCGGCCAGCGCGCGGTTCATGCCGGCGATGCCGATCGCCGGCAGCAGGCCGCCGATGGTGGTCGGGATCAGACACACCAGCAGCGCGATCAGCAGCAGCGGGTCCAGCCGCACGCCGACGAAGCCGGCGATCGCCGGCAGCGTGGCGACCACGATCAGGAAGGTCAGGGTCATCGCCGCCAGCAGCAGGGTCAGTGCGATCTCGTTCGGCGTCTTCTGGCGGTTGGCGCCCTCCACCAGCGCGATCATGCGGTCCAGGAAGCTGTGGCCCGGCTCGGCGGTGACCCGGAACACGATCTCGTCGGAGAGCACGCGGGTGCCGCCGATCACGCTGCTACGGTCGGTGCCGGCCTCGCGCAGCACCGGTGCGGACTCGCCGGTGACCGCGGCCTCGTTGATGGTCGCCAGGCCGCGCACGATCTCGCCGTCGGCGGGCACGAACTCGCCCTCCGAGACGATCACGTAGTCGCCGGGCTTCAGGTCGGCAGCGGGCACGCGGGTCTCGCGGCCACCGGCCTCGTCCTCGACGCGGCGGGCGACCAGGTCCTTGCGCGCGCGCCGCAGCGAAGCCGCCTGGCCGCGCCCGCGGGCCTCGGCGATCGCCTCGGCGAAGTTGCCGAACAGCACGGTGACGAACAGGATCGCGGTGACCGTCCAGCCGAAGCCGGCCGGCGCGTCGCCGGTGGCGGTGATCAGGGCCGACAGCAGCGTGCCACCCATTACCACCGCCATCACCGGGCTGCGCAGCAGGTGCCGCGGGGTCAGTTTGAGGAAGGCGTCGCGGCTGGCGGCGCCCAGCGCGGCGGCGTCGAACAGCCGGGGTTGCGCGCGCACGCGCTTGTCCGTGGAAGCAGGGGTCGTCATGGATGGGTTCTCAGAGCGCTGCCGGCGTCAGGTGTTCGGCGATGGGTCCCAGCACCAGGGCCGGCATGAACTGCAGCACGGTGAGGACCAGGATCACGGCGACCAGCGTCAGCGCGAAGGTAGGGGTTTCGATCTGCAGGCTACCGCCGGATTCGGGCGCGCGGCGCTTGGCGGCCAGGCGTGCGGCGACCACCAGCGGCACGATCAGCGCCGGATAGCGGCCCAGCGCCAGCACCAGCGCACAGCTCAGGTTCCACCAGTAGGTGCCGTCGCCCAGGCCCTCGAAGCCGGAGCCGTTGTTGGCGAACGCCGAGGTGTACTCGTAGAACACCTGGCTGATGCCGTGGAAGCCGGGGTTGGAGTTGGCGGTGAACTGCGGCAGCGCCAGCGTCAGCGCGGTCAGCCCGAGCAGCACCAGCGGCTGCAGCAGGATCAGCAAGGCCAGCAGCTGCACCTCGCGCGCCTCGATCTTGCGGCCGAACAGCTCCGGCGTGCGCCCGGTCATCAGCCCGGCCAGGAACACGCCGAGCATCAGGTAGACGATGAACTGCTGCAGGCCGCAGCCGATGCCGCCCCAGATCGCGTTGATCAGCATGTCGACCAGGGCAACCAGTCCGCTCAGCGGTGCCAGCGAGTCGTGCATCGCGTTGACCGAGCCGTTGGAGGTCTGCGTCGTCATGGCCGCCCACAGCGCGGATGCGTCGGCGCCGATGCGCACCTCCTTGCCCTCCATCAGCGCGGCGGAGGCGCTGGACGCCGAATGCGCCTCGGACCACAGCAGCAGGCCGGTGGACGCGGCCGACATCAGCAGCATGGTGCCGAAGATCAGCACCGCCAGCCGCTTACGCCCGGTCAGGAAGCCGACCATGAACACCACCGATACCGGGATCAGCACGATCGCCAGCGTCTCCAGCAGGTTGGCCAGCGGCGTCGGGTTCTCCAGCGCCACGGTGCTGTTGGGGCCGTACCAGCCGCCGCCGTTGGTACCCAGCTGCTTGACCGCAACCATCGCCGCGACCGGGCCGACCGGGATCTTCTGCTCGGCCATGCCGGCGCTGGTGTCCAGCGGATGGGCGACGCCGGCGCCGTGCAGGGTCGAGGGGACGCCCTGCCAGCCCAGCAGCAGCGTCCACAGCAGGCACAGCGGCAGCAGGACGCGCACACTCGGGCGGATCACGTCGGCCCAGTAGTTGCCGACGTCCACGCCGCCGTCGGAGCCGGCTTCGGCCGCCGCGCGCGGGCCGTCGCGACGCACCGGGGCCGACGCCTCCGGCGCGATCGCGGGCGGGGCCGGGCGCGCGTCGCCGCGGTCCGCGGCCGCCCGCCCGCCGAACAACGCGCGCAGCGTCGCCACCACCAGCGCCAGCCCCATCATCGGCGTGGCCACCTGCAGGCCCACCACGCCGGTCATCTGCGACAGGTACGACAGCTGCGCCTGGCCGGCGTAGTGCTGCTGGTTGGTGTTGGTCAGGAACGACACCATCGTGTGCAGCGCGGTGTCCCAGCGCAGGTTGGGGACCGCGTCCGGATTGAGCGGCAGCCACGCCTGGGTCGCGAACACCGCCCAGACCAGCAGCCCCAGCACCAGGTTGCTGGCCAGGAACGCGACGACGTACCCGCGCCAAGACATGCCCTGCTGCGGACGGGTGCCGAGCAGCGCGTAGAGCGGGCGCTCGATCCAGCCGAACACGCCGTCGCCGCGCATCGGCGCGCCGCGCATCACCGCCGCTAGGTAGCGCCCCAGCGGCCACGCCAGCACGATCGCCAGCGCATAGACAATAAGAGTTTCACTCATCGGGAGGTCCTCAGAACTCTTCCGGACGCAGCACGACGTACAGCAGGTACGCCGCCGCGATCAACACGGCGAGCCCGCACACCCATGAAAGCCAGTCGTTCATCGTCATCTCCGATCAAAAGGAAGCCTGCAGCGCCACTTCCAGCCGCGAGCCGGCCTGGCCCGGGAACAGCCGGCGCGCGGCGTCGTTGGTGGCATGGCCGCTCACGCGCAGCTCGAACGGCCTGGCAAACGCCCAGATCGCGCTGAGCTGCCCGTGGGTGTAGTCGTCGGCGTAGCCGCTGGCCAGCCAGTAGCGACCGACCGCCGCCTCGAGCCTGACCGTCTCGCCCATCGGCACGCGCGCGCCGAGCTGGGCGTAGGTGCCGCCCCGGCCGCCGGCCAGCGCATCGTCGGACACGCCCAGCTGCAGCCAGTAGTTCTGCTTCCAGGTCGCGGTGATGCCGAACTCGTTCCAGTTCAGGTCGGCACGGCTGCCGGGGTACTGGTAGCGCGTGAGGTTGACGTCCAGCGACCAGTCGGGTGCGAGCGTGCCGCTCCAGCCGACCACCGCGTCGACCTCGGTGCTGGCATCGGCCTGCGCACCGAAATCGACCGACGAGCCCCACACCGCGCCGTAGACGCCGTTGCCGGCGGCGGCCTTGAGCCCGCCCTGGGCCGCGGCGTTGCCCTGGTTCTGGCTGGAGCCGCGCCAGACGTAATCGCTGGTGAACGCGGCGCTGCCGCCCAGCGTTGTGGCCGGCGCCGGCAGCGCCGCGCACAGGCCGAGGAGCATCGCGCCCGCCAGGCGCGACGGAGAGAGACTGTAGTGCGATTGCATGGAACACGATCCGTGGGCGGAACCCCTCCGCCGATGCAGCCAGTCTGTTCCCCGGTGCCATAAAGTCTCCATGGCGGACGCCGCGGCGCGGCGTAAATTCGGCGTAACTTCGCCCCGGGCGACGCGGCGCCCGCCCGGTACCGGTCAGTGCAGCGGCACGCTCAGGCGTGCGGGCGCCGATGCCGGCGAGGCGAAGGTCAGCGTGCCGCCGGCGCGGGTCGCCGCGGTGTAGCGCGGGTCGGTGGTGTCGACCACCAGCACCAGCCGCCGGCCGGCCGGCAACCGCGCCGCGGTCGCCTCCAGCGCGATGTCCACGGTCCGCGCCACCCCCGGCGTGGCGCCACGCACCGTGTAGGGCGCGTGGCTGAGCAACTGGCCGCCGCCGAGCGCGTCGACGCTGTACAGGTAGGCGAACAGCGAGACCTCGGGCTGGCTCGGGGTCAGCGTGATGCGCAGCGACGGTGCGCCGGCGAGGACGCGCTCGCGGCTGTACACCGGGCCCATCCAGACCCCTGCGCCGGCGCGCGCCACCAGCGGGATCGAGGCGACCGCGGGCTGGCCCAGGCCCTGCAGCAGCCCGGTGACCAACACGATTCCCGAATCGGCCACGGTCGGCAGGCCGGTGGCGATGCGATGGCTCCAGCCGGGCGCATCGCCATCCTGCAGAGTGCCGGTCGGCCGCAGGCCCGCCGGCGCGCCGAGCCCGTAGCGGGTCGGCGCTGCCTGCACCTCGCGCCAGCCGGCGTAGTCCAGCCACTGCCCGTCGAGCGTCGCCAGGCGCACCGCCGGCTCGGTCTCGACCCCGTTCGGGACCTGCTTGAGGTAGCGGTCGAACCAGCGCACGGCCGCATCGTAGACGGCATTGGGCAAGCCCAGCGCCCCCGGCAGTTCCGCTGTGGCGTGGTCGCCCTGGCTGAGGAGCAGCCGCTTGGGGCCGTGCAAGCGCTCGAACAGGTCCACGTACTGGTTCGGCGGGAACAACCCGTCGTTGAACGCATTGGCCAGCAGCACCGCGGTGCCGTTGCGGTTGAGCGCCTGCACTTCGTGGATCACGCCGCGCTCGGCCGCCGCCGGCAGGAAGCCCTGCACCGCGCCGTCGTAGTCGCCCACGGCCACCCGGGCGGTGATCTGCGCCAGCTCCGGACCGGGGCGGCCGGTGACCGCACCGGCGGCGACCAGCAACGCCACGCCCTGCTGGCTGACCGTGCGCTGCGCATACAGCGACGCCTCCAGGTCGGCCCAGCCGCTGAGCGCGGCGACCGCCTTGATCCGCGGGTCGCGCGCGGCGGCGAGCAGGCTGGTGCCGGCCCCGTAGGAGATGCCCGAGGCGCCGATCGCGCGGGCGTCGGCCGGGGTGTTCGCCAGCGCCCAGTCGATCACCGCGCTGACGTCCTCCACCGTGGCGGCCCCGGCGATGTCGATCTGCCCGGCCGAATCCCAGAACCCGCGCGAGGTGTAGCTGACCACCACGTAGCCGGCGCTGGCCAGCGCGCTGGCGCGGCCCACGTATTCCAGGTTGGGCAGCGACCAGCTGGCCGGCATCACCACCAGCGGGAACGGCCCGGGGCCCTGTCCTTCGGGCACCAGCACCAGCGCGCCGAGCGCGGTGCCGTCCCAGCCGGGGATGCGCTCGTAGCGCTTGCCGAAGCCGGCGGCGAGGACGGGAACGGAACACAGCAGCAATGCGGCGAACGCGACGACGCGGAGCAGGGACTTGCGCATGGACGGCCTCCCAGGCGGCGCCGGACCGGGGCGGTCCGGCAACGGGTGCGGTAGCGGGTGCAGTCACGCGATGCGGGGGCGAGCGCAGCGACCGTACCAGCCGGTACGGAGGGACTCACGCCGCAGTGCGGCAAACGGTCGCAGCCGGGGCCGCGGCGCGGGCGCTAGCCCGCGAAGTGCTGGTAGCCGCGCCGCGGCGGCTGCCAGGCCTGGCCCTGCGCATCGCGCACGACGATGTCGCCGCCGGCGACGATGCGGCCGATCCGGGTCCCCGCCACCCCGGCGAACGCGAGTGCCTGCGCGACCGCGTCCCGGTGCGGGGCGGCGGCCGTGAAGCACAGCTCGTAGTCGTCGCCGCCGCCGAGCTGCCAGGCGTGGGCCTGTTCGGGCCGGGCATCCGCCGGCAGCGCGATCGCCGGCAGCGCCGCCAGCCACAGCTCGGCGCCGGTGCCGCTGCGCGCGCACAGGTGCCCCAGGTCGGCCAGCAGGCCGTCGGAGATGTCGACACAGGCCTGCGCCAGGCCGCGCAGGCGGCGGCCGGCCTCGACCCGCGGCGTCGGCCGCAGCAGGCGCTGGCGCAGGTGCTCGTGCAGCGGGTCTGGCGCGGGCACGGTCACGTCCAGCGTCCCGGCCTGCCACAGCGCCAGGGCCGCGGCCGCCTCGCCGGGCTGGCCGGTGACCCAGAGGTCGTCGCCCACCCGGGCGCCGTCGCGCCGCAGCGCGTTGCCCGGGGCGATGCCGCCGATCGCCGTGACCGAGGCCGCCAGCGGCCCGCGCGTGGTGTCGCCGCCGACCAGCGCGATGCCGTGCAGGTCGGCCAGCGCGAAGAAGCCGTCGGCGAACGCCTCCATCCAGGCCGCGTCGTCGTGCGGCAGCGACAGCGACAGCGTGCACCACAGCGGCTGCGCGCCCATCGCGGCGAGGTCGGACAGATTCACCGCCAGGGTCTTCCAGCCCAGGTCCGCCGGCAGCGTCTCGGCCGGGAAGTGCACGCCGACATTGAGGGTGTCGGCGGTGATGGCCAGCTGCTCGCCCGCCGGCGGCTGCAGCAGCGCCGCATCGTCGCCGATGCCCAGCGGCACGTCCGCCCGCGCCCGGATGCGGGCACGCAGGCGTTCGATCAGATCGAATTCGGGCATCGGGCGGCCGGGAATGGGGAATCGGGAACGGGGAATCGTAGGAGCAGGGACACGGCGAGGCATCACTCGCCATCGCGGCGGCTTGAGCCCATTCCCCGTTCCCGACTCCGGGTCCTCAGCCCCCCGACTCGAGCTTGCGCCAGACCAGCGCGGCGCGGTCGAGCACGCCGTTGACGTAGGTGTGGCCGTGCTCGGAGCCGAAGCGCTTGGCGGTCTCGATGGCTTCGTTGATCACCACGCGGTACGGCACGTCCTGGCGGTACAGCATCTCGTAGGCGGCCAGGCGCAGCACCGCGCGCTCGATCGCGTCGACTTCCTCGACGCCGCGGTCCAGGTACGGCAGCAGCGCCTCGTCCAGCTCGGCGCGGTGGGCCAGCACGCCCTCGACCAGGTTCTCGAAGTAGCCCAGGTCGGCCACCTCGTGCGCCTGCTCGTGCGCGAACTGCGCGATCACCTGCTTGGCGAAGCCGCCGGAGATCTGCCAGGCATAGACCGCCTGCAGCGCGCGGCGGCGCGCACGCGAGCGCAGCACCGGGTCGATGCCGTCGCGGCGGACATGCTTGTGGTGGCCGGAGGACTTGCTCATGGCAGCTGCTCCAGCAGGTTGACCATTTCCAGGGCGGCCAGGGCGGCTTCCTCGCCCTTGTTGCCGTGGCTGCCGCCGGCGCGCGCCTCGGCGTCCTCGGCGCGTTCGACCGCCAGCACGCCGTTGAGCACCGGCACGCCGGTCTGCAGCTGCACGCTCATCAGGCCTTCGGCGCACAGGTCGGCGACGTGTTCGTAGTGGCGGGTGTCGCCGCGGACCACGCAGCCCAGCGCGACGATCGCCGCATGCTGGCCGCCCTGCGCCACGCGGTTGGCCGCCAGCGGGATTTCCCAGGCGCCGGGCACGCGGATCACGTCGATCGCCGCTTCGGCGATGCCGTTGCCGGCCAGGCTCTGGCGCGCGCCGGCGACCAGGACGTCGGTGATGCGGGCATTCCAGCGGCTGGCGATGATCGCGAAGCGCGCCGGTGAGGGGCGGAGATCGCCTTCGTAGTGGGTCATGCGGGTCAACGACTCAAAGGGTTGGGAAGTTTAACAGCAGCCGGCCCGCGGCCCGGGCGGGCCGCGGCGGCCTGGCCGTGCCGGTCGCCGCGGGCCCCGGCACGGCCGCGGTGTCAGGCGGCCGGGGACGCTGCCGCCGGGCCGCCGCTGCCGGGGCACTCGACGTACTCGACCACCTCCAGCCCGAAGCCGGCCAGGGCGATGTGCCGGCGCGGCGTGCCCAGCACCCGCAGCCGCCCCAGCCCCAGCTCGGCCAGGATCTGGCTGCCGGCACCGTTGCGCCGCCACTGCCCCACGTCCTTGGCGTTGGCGGCCACGTCGGGCTGCTTGCGCAGCCGCGCCAGCAGCGCATCGCTGTCGCGCGGCGCCGACAACACCACCATCACGCCGCGGCCCTCGGCGGCGATGGCGCGCAGCGCATCGCTGGCGGCCACGCCGAAGTCCTCGCGCCGCCAGTGCAGCAGGTCCGCCAGCGGGTTCTCCACCTGCACCCGCACCAGGGTCGGCGTGGTCGCGTCCGGGGTACCGCGCACCAGCGCGAAATGCAGGTCGTGGGCGATGCGGTCGCGGTAGGTCACCAGCTGGAACGGGCCGTACTCGGTGACGATGTCGCGCGCGTCCAGGCGCTCGATGGTGTGCTCGGTGGCCAGCCGGTACGCGATCAGGTCGGCGATCGAGCCGATCTTCAGCCCGTGCTCGCGGGCGAAGGTCTCCAGCTGCGGCCGGCGCGCCATGCTGCCGTCGGGGTTGAGGATCTCCACCAGCACCGCCGCCGGCTCCAGCCCGGCCAGCATCGCCAGGTCCACGCCGGCCTCGGTGTGGCCGGCCCGGGTCAGCGTTCCGCCCGGCTGCGCGATCAGCGGGAAGATGTGGCCGGGCTGGCTGAGGTCGTGCGGGCGCGCGTCCGGCTTGACCGCCGTGCGGATCGTATGCGCGCGGTCGTAGGCGGAGATGCCGGTGGTCACGCCCTCGGCCGCCTCGATGCTGACCGTGAAGTTGGTCTGGAACTGCGCGGTGTTGCGCTGGACCATCGGCGCCAGCCCGAGCTGGGCGCAGCGCTCGCGGGTCAGCGGCAGGCACACCAGCCCGCGCGCGTGGGTCACCATGAAGTTGATGTCAGACGGCTTGACCAGCTCGGCGGCCATGATCAGGTCGCCTTCGTTCTCGCGGTCCTCGTCGTCGACGATCACCACCATGCGGCCGGCGCGGATCTCTTCCAGCAGTTCGGGAACGGGCGCGAAGTTCATGCGCGCGCTCCTTCGCCGAGCAGGCGCTCGACGTAGCGCGCCACCAGGTCGATCTCCAGGTTGACCGCGGCGCCGACGCCGGTGTGGGCGAACGCGGTGTGCGCGACAGTGTGCGGAATCAGCGCCACCTCGAAGCCGGCGGCGTCCACCGCGTTGACGGTCAGGCTGACGCCGTCGACGCAGATCGAGCCCTTGCGGGCGACGTAGCGCAGCAGCGCGGCGGGCGCGGCGAAGCGCCAGCGCTGCGCGCGCGCGTCGTCGTCGATGCTGTGCACCGTGCCGAGGCCGTCGACATGGCCGCTGACCAGATGGCCGCCGAGGCGGTCGGTCGGGCGCATCGCCCGCTCCAGGTTGATCGCCGCGCCTTCGGCCAGCGTGCCGAGGGTGGTGAGCGCCAGCGTCTCGGTGGAGGCGTCGGCCTGGAAGCCGTGCGCGTCGAACGCGATCACGGTCAGGCACACGCCGTTGACGGCGATGCTCTCGCCGAGCTGCACGTCGTCATCGCCCGGGGCTCCCCAGGGCAACGTGCCGACGTCGAAGCGGAAGCGCACGTCGCCGCCCTGCGGCGTGCGCGCGGCCAGGCGGCCGACGCCTTCGATGAGACCGGTGAACATCAGCGCCCCCCCGCCCGGCGGGCGCGGCACACGGCCGGCACGGGGCCTTCGGAGGACGGGCGGCCGGCGCGCACGGCGGCCGACGGAAGAGACAGGGACTGCATGGACATACACGTTTCCCGCGTTGGGTTAGCGAAAAACGCCACAAGGCAAACAGGCGCGCACGCGGCCGCCGGGGCCGCGCGCTTGCCGTCTTCTTTCATCCGGACTGTGACCGTCGGCTCCGGCATCGCACCGGATCTGCTGACCTTGCGGCGGCCGCGCGACGCGCGTGGGCCACCGCAAGCGCTCGCGGGCTCGCGTCCCCCGCAGGGAGCGCCTACCGCCGGTGGGGAATCTCACCCCGCCCTGAAGACGTTTGTGGAATGCCGGCGAACCGGCGCCGCCATTCTAGCAGGGCGCCTCCCGGCGGGCCCGGCGCCGCGGCCCGCGCCGGCAGGACGCAGTGTCGCGATGCGCATCCCCGTATGCAGCTTCGTGAAATTAAAGTTAAAATCCGGGGGCGACAGCGACGTCGCCACTGCCGGCCCGCAACGGGCCGGCGACACGGATATCACTTCGGAGACAGCACTACCATGCGCAACACCCTGATTCTGGCCGCCCTGCTGGCGGCCGCCCCGTTCGCCGCCTCCGCCGAAGGCCTGAGCTACACCTTCGTCGAGGCCGGCTACACCCGCCTGAGCGTGGACGGCGGCGACTCGGACGAGCACGCCGGCGGCGGCTACATCCGCGGCTCCTACCAGTTCGCCGAGCCGGCCTACGTGTTCGCCAGCTTCTCGCAGGTGAGCAAGACCTACCACTACGTCGACGCGGTCAGCGCCAAGGTGACGCTGAGCAACCCGACGCTGGGCATCGGCTACCGCATGGAGATGACCGAGCGGGTCGACTTCGTCGCCGACGTGGCCTATCAGCGCAACAACCGCAAGATCCGGCTGGCCGGCTACGACGCGTGGCTCAACATCGACGGCTACGACGGCACCTACAAGAGCCACTTCAATGTCGGCCGCGCCAACCTCGGCGTGCGTGGCAAGCCCTCGGCCCGCACCGAGGCCTGGATCAAGGCCGGCTACCTGGACGGCAGCGACCTGGACAGCGGCGAGTTCGTCGGCACCCTGGGCGGCCAGGTCAACTTCACCCCGACCTGGGGCCTGGTCGGCGAGCTGGAGTTCATCGACGGCAACACCCAGGGGCTGCTCGGCGTGCGCGCCAGCTTCTGACCCCGGCACGGCCCGGACGCGCAGGCGTCCGCCGCGAAAAGGCCCCTGCGTGGGGCCTTTTCTTTGGGCGGTCGCGGGTGCGCGCGACCGCCCGGCGCCAGCGTGCAACGCTCTCCGGGCGACACGACCCGATCCGCTGCCGCCCCCTGCCGGCCACCGGACGCGGTGACGGCAGGGGCAGTCCGGTTCCAACACAAAAAAACCGCAGAGTTGCAGGTTCCCGCCATGCCGCACTCGCGCGATGCCGATCCGGCACGTCCTGGCACAGACCGGCGACGACGCCGTCGATCCCTGGCCGTCAGTCGGCCTCGGGGGCCCGTGGCCGCAACAGCAGCCGCAGGTCCTGCCCGAGCTGGCGGGTCTCGACCAGCTGCAGCCCGACCCGTTGCGCCATGCGCTCGATGCCCAGTCCGCCCAGCAGCGGCCGTGCGGTGTCGCCCAGCAGCACCGGTGCCAGGTAGACCAGCAGTTCGTCGACGCAGCCGGCCGCCAGCAGCGCGCCGGACAGCGTCGCCCCCGCCTCGACCTGGACCTCGTTGATGCCGCGTTCGCCGAGCAGGCGCAGCACCGCGTCCAGATCGAGCCGGCCGTCCCGCAGCGGCACCGCGGCGAACTCGGCGTGCGCCACCGCGGGCGCGGTCACGCCCGGCGCGTGCAGGTAGAGCGTGGGCGCGGCGCCGTCGCGCACCTTCGGGCTTGCCAGCGAACGCAGCTGCGCATCCAGCACCACCCGCAACGGCGGGACCAGTGCGCTGCCATCGTCCAGGCGCGCGGTCAGCGCCGGATCGTCGGCCAGCACCGTGCCGGCCCCGGTCAGGATCGCCGAGGCGCGGGCGCGCCAGCGCTGCACGTCCTGGCGCGCGGCCGCGCCGGTGATCCATTTCGATTCGCCGCTGGCCAGCGCGGTGCGCCCGTCCAGGCTGCTGCCCAGCTTGACCCGCAGCCACGGCCGGCCGCGCTCGCAGCGCGAGAGGAAGCCGCGGTTGAGCTCGCGCGCCTGCGCCTCCATCAGCCCGTACTCCACGGCGATGCCGGCCTGGCGCAGCAGGGCGAAGCCGCCGCCATCGACCTGCGGGAACGGGTCGCGCATGGCCGCCACCACCCGGCCGACGCCGGCCTCGACCAGCGCCCGCGCGCACGGCGGCGTGCGCCCGTAGTGCGCGCACGGTTCCAGGGTGACGTAGGCGGTAGCGCCGCGGGCGCCGGCGCCGGCGGCCCGCAGCGCGAACACCTCCGCATGCGGGCCGCCGGCGCGCTGGTGGAAACCCGCGCCCCGCTCCTCGCCGTCGCGCACGATCACGCAGCCCACCATCGGGTTCGGGCGCGTGGTGTAGGCGCCGTGTTCGGCCAGGCGCAGTGCCTGTGCCATGCGCGCGTGGTCCTCGGCGCTGAACTCCTGCCCGGTGCGGTCGCTCATGCGGGGTGCGCTCCTGGCCGGCGGCCGCGGTGGCGGACGCCGGGGTCCGGGGCTCCCGTGCGGCACGCGCGGCCGGGACGGCGAAGCGTTGCGCGGCGGCGATACCCGGCCGTCGCGCGCCGGCCGGCGGGGAGCGGGCGGGCGCTCATGCCGCGGCCGCCGGGGCGGTCGCGATCCGCATCACCACCACCTGCAGCGGCCCCAGTGGCAGCTCCGCGTGCCGCTGCCAGCCCAGCCCGAGGTAGTACGGCACCCGCGCCGGCTCGCAGTAGAGATACAGCGCCGGCACCTGCCGCCGCGCGGCGGCGGCGACGCAATGCGCCACCAGGCGTGCGCCCAGGCCGCTGCCGCGCCGGCCGGGACACACGTACAGCGAGGCCAGCCAGGGCGAATACTGGGTGATCTCGGCATGGTCGTTGTCGAGCAGGCTCACCGAGCCCAGCCACTGCTCGCCCTCCAGCGCCACCCAGGTCGCGGCACTCGCGGCTTCGCGCAGGTGTGTGCGCAGTTCGGCCTCGGCCTCGGCCACACTCCAGTCCGGCAGCAACGCACCGAAGGCCGCTACGTGCGCGCGCGCCAGCGCGGGCACGTGCTCCGGCACCTCGGCCAAGTGGACGATGCGCAGCCCGCTCATCGCCGGCCGGGCTTGTCGGTCCCCTTGTCGGCGCGGACCAGTTCCAGCAGCGGCAGCTGCTCGCTGCCGATCGGCAGCTCGCGCTCGAGCTTCTCGATCTCCTCGCGGAAATCGGCCACGTCCTCGAAGCTGCGGTAGACCGAGGCGAAGCGCACGTAGCCGACATGGTCGAGCTTGCGCAGTTCGGTCATCACGTACTCGCCGACACGGATCGAGGCCACCTCGCGCTCGCCGGACATGCGCAGCTGGTGCACCACCGCGCGGACCGCGGTCTCGATCTGTTCCTCGGAGACCGGCCGCTTCTGCAGCGCGCGGTCGAAGCTGGTGCGCAGCTTGCGCGCGTCGAAGGCCTCGCGGCCGCCGTCGCTCTTGACCACCGTCGGCAGCTTCAGCTCGATGGTCTCCAGCGTGCTGAAACGCTCGCCGCAGGCCTCGCATTCGCGGCGCCGGCGGATGGTGGCGCCGTCCTCGGACACGCGCGAATCGATGACGCGGGTGTCGCTGTGCTGGCAGAAGGGGCAGTGCATCAGGGGCCGGGAATGGGGATTCGGGAATCGGGAAGGGGAAAGGCAGCCGCGACAGCTTAGCGCTTTTGACGATTCCCCATTCCCAACTCCCTGCTCCCCGGCCTTTCAGCCATACACCGGGTACTTGCGGCACTGCGCGGTCACGGCGTCACGCACGCGGGCGATCACGTCGGCGTCGGCCGGCGCGTCGAGCACGTCGGCGATCCAGTGGGCCAGCTCCACGCTGTCCTGCTCCCGGTAGCCGCGGGTGGTGATTGCCGGCGTGCCCAGGCGCAGGCCCGAGGTCACGAACGGCGAGCGCGGGTCGTTCGGCACCGAGTTCTTGTTGACGGTGATGTGGGCCTTGCCCAGCGCGGCCTCCGCGTCCTTGCCGGACACGTCCTTGCCGATCATGTCGACCAGCATCAGGTGGTTCTCGGTGCCGCCGGACACGATCTTGTAGCCGCGCGCGATCAGGGTGCTGGCCATCGCCTGCGCGTTCTTCACCACCTGCTGCTGGTAGGCGGTGAACTCCGGCTCCAGCGCTTCCTTGAACGCCACCGCCTTGGCGGCGATCACGTGCATCAGCGGACCGCCCTGGATGCCGGGGAACACGATCGACTGCAGCTTCTTGACCAGGTCCTCGCCGGCGCCCTGGGCCAGGATGATCCCGCCGCGCGGCCCGCGCAGGGTCTTGTGGGTGGTCGAGGTGACCACGTGCGCGTGCGGCAGCGGGTTCGGGTAGACGCCGGCGGCGACCAGGCCGGCCACGTGGGCCATGTCCACGAACAGGTAGGCACCGACCTGGTCGGCGATGGCGCGGAAGCGGGCCCAGTCGATCTTCTGCGAGTACGCCGAGAAGCCGGCGACGACCATCTTCGGCTTGTGCTCCAGCGCCAGGCGCTCGACTTCGTCGTAGTCGATCAGGCCGTGCTCGTCGACGCCGTACTGCACCGCGTTGAACAGCTTGCCCGAGGCGTTGACCTTGGCGCCGTGGGTCAGGTGGCCGCCATGCGCCAGCGACATGCCGAGGATGGTGTCGCCCGGCTGCAGCAGCGCGAAGTAGACCGCCTGATTGGCCTGCGAGCCGCTGTGCGGCTGCACGTTGGCGTACATGTCCGCCGTGGAGCCCGCGCCGAACAGCTGCTTGACGCGGTCGATCGCCAGCTGCTCGGCGATGTCGACGAACTCGCAGCCGCCGTAGTAGCGCTTGCCCGGATAGCCCTCGGCGTACTTGTTGGTCAGCTGGCTGCCCTGGGCCTCCATCACCCGCGGGCTGCAGTAGTTCTCGCTGGCGATCAGCTCGACGTGGTCTTCCTGGCGGCCGGCTTCGGCGGCGATGGCCTGGGCCAGTTCGGGGTCGTAGGTTTCGATACGGGCGTCGCGCGGGAACATCGGATCTCCGGGGCTGCTCAGGGGCCAAGGGGGCCCGAATTGTAAGCCCCGCGGAGGCCGGGTGACCAATCGGCAGGCCGCAGGCGCGGCGCCGCACGGCCGTGGCGCCCCGCCGCGGAAACGGACGAGGCGCACCGGAGTGCGCCTCGTCGTCGTGGCCATCGGGCCCGTCAGGCGACGGGCCGGGGGCTCAGTGGTTGAGCACCAGGTCGGCGATGATGCCGGTGGCGATGGCGACCATCAGCAGGTTGCCGCGGTCGTCGCGTACCCAGTGGTAGCCGCGGGGCGGGCGCCGCACGTGGTAGCGCGGGTAGTCGTTGACCACGTAGACCGGGCCCCGGTAGTAGTCGTTGTAGCGCTGGCCGCGCGACCAGCGGTGCGGGGGCGGCGCCGGGCGGTAGCCGTAGTCGCGGTCGCGCGAACGCGCGTCGCGATAACCCTGCTGGTAGCCGCCGCGGTAGACCTGGCGGTCGTTGCGGCGGTCGTCGTGCCAGTCCCTGCGATCGCCCCTGCGATCGTCGCGGCGGTCGCGGTGGTCGTCGCGGCGGTCGTGGTCGCGGTCCCAGTCGTGGCGGTCGCCACGATCCTGGGCGACGGCCGCAGGCGCCACGAAGCCGAGCGCCAGGACGGACGAGAGGACGGCAATGGCAATGCGTTTGCGGTTCATGGCAGCTCCTGGGATCAGTGTCACGGCTTGCATTAATACGCTCGCCGGCTTAACCGATTCCTGCTGGAAACGCTTACGCGCAAACGTATTCAGGAAAGTGCAGGGCATCGGTTCAGGCATCCCGGACGGCGCTGCCGCGGAACCGGGCCGCGGCGGTTGCCGGTATAATCGGCGCCATCCCTTTCCGCCGCCTCCGGCCCTGGCCGGTGGGCTGCCTGCGCCCTATGGAGCCCCCATGTCGCAATACATCTACACCATGAACGGCGTCAGCAAGACGGTGCCGCCGAAGCGCCAGATCATCAAGGACATCTCGCTGTCGTTCTTCCCGGGCGCCAAGATCGGCCTGCTCGGCCTCAACGGCGCCGGCAAGTCGACCGTGCTGAAGATCATGGCCGGCGTCGACACCGATTTCAGCGGCGAAGCCCGCCCGCAGCCGGGCATCAAGGTCGGCTACCTGGCCCAGGAGCCGGAGCTCAACCCCGAGCACACCGTGCGCCAGGCGGTGGAGGAAGGCGTGGGCGAGGTGCTGCAGGCCCAGGCCGCGCTGGACAAGATCTACGAGGCCTATGCCGAGGAAGGCGCCGACTTCGACAAGCTGGCCGCCGAGCAGCAGCGCCTGGAGGCGATCCTCGCCGCCGGCGACGCGCACATGGTCGAACAGCAGCTGGAAGTGGCGGCCGACGCGCTGCGACTGCCGCCGTGGGACGCCAAGATCGGGCCGCTGTCCGGCGGCGAGAAGCGCCGCGTGGCGCTGTGCCGCCTGCTGCTGCAGAAGCCGGACATGCTGCTGCTCGACGAGCCGACCAACCACCTCGACGCCGAGTCGGTGGAATGGCTGGAGCAGTTCCTGGCGCGCTACACCGGCACCGTGGTGGCGGTCACCCATGACCGCTACTTCCTGGACAACGCCGCCGAGTGGATCCTGGAGCTGGACCGCGGCCGCGGCATCCCGTGGAAGGGCAACTACACCGACTGGCTGACCCAGAAGGACGAGCGCCTGAAGCAGGAAGACAACCAGGAGAAGTCGCGCCAGAAGGCGATCCAGAAGGAGCTGGAGTGGTCGCGGCAGAACGCCAAGGGCGGCCGCACCAAGGGCAAGGCGCGCCTGGCCCGGCTGGAGGAGCTGCAGTCGGTCGACTACCAGCGCCGCAACGAGACCAACGAGATCTTCATCCCGCCGGGCGAGCGCCTGGGCAACGCGGTGATCGAGTTCAAGCACGTCACCAAGAAGTTCGGCGACCGCCTGCTGATCGACGACCTGAGCTTCCTGGTGCCGGGCGGCGCGATCGTCGGCATCATCGGCCCCAACGGCGCCGGCAAGTCGACGCTGTTCAAGATGATCACCGGACAGGAGACGCCGGACTCGGGCGAGATCGTCAAGGGCCCGACGGTCAAGCTGGCCTACGTGGACCAGAGCCGCGAGAAGCTGGAGGGCAACCACAACGTCTTCCAGGAGATCGCCGGCGGCCTGGACATCCTCAACATCAACGGCGTGGAGATCCAGTCGCGCGCCTACATCGGCCGCTTCAACTTCAAGGGCCAGGACCAGCAGAAGATGGTCGGCTCGCTGTCCGGCGGCGAGCGCGGCCGCCTGCACATGGCCAAGACCCTGCTGCAGGGCGGCAACGTGCTGCTGCTCGACGAGCCGTCCAACGACCTGGACATCGAGACCCTGCGCGCGCTCGAGGATGCGCTGCTGGAGTTCCCGGGCAACACCTTCGTGATCAGCCATGACCGCTGGTTCCTGGACCGCATCGCCACCCACATCCTCGCCTTCGAGGGCGACTCGCATGTGGAGTTCTTCCAGGGCAACTACCGCGAGTACGAGGAAGACAAGAAGCGCCGCATGGGCGAGGACGCCGGTCCCAAGCGCCTGCGCTTCAAGGCGCTGAAGTAGGCCGCCGACGCGTGTGACGAAACGGCCCGGAAACGGGCCGTTTCGCTTTGCGGCCGCCGCCCGCCCCGCGCCGCCGCCGCGGGCGGCACGCTACAGCTCGTAGGACAGCACGTCCTCGAAGCCGAACCGGCCGAAGTCGGCGATCCGCGACGGATACAGCCGGCCGATCAGGTGGTCGTGCTCGTGCTGCACCACCCGCGCATGGAAGCCCTCGGCCTCGCGTTCGATCGGACGGCCGTCCGGGGCCACGCCGCGGTAGCGGATACGCCGGTAGCGCGGAATCACCGCGCGCAGCCTGGGAATCGACAGGCAGCCCTCCCAGCCGTCCTCAAGTTCGTCGGACAGCGGCTCGATCACGACGTTGGCCAGCGCGGTGCGCGGCACCGGCGGCGCATCGGGGTAGCGCTGGCTGCTGTCGAAGCCGAACACCATCAGCTGCAGGTCCACCGCGATCTGCGGCGCGGCCAGGCCGACGCCGCCGGCCGCGTCCATGGTCTCGAACATGTCGGCGACCAGCGCGTGCAGCGCGGGGCTGTCCAGGTCCTCGACCGGGGGCGCGACGCGCAGCAGGCGGGCGTCGCCCATGCGGATGATCTCGCGAAGCATGACGCGGTCCTCGAAGGGCAGAAGCCCGGATCTTACGGCAGCGCGGCGGGGCGCCGCGCATCGGCCAGGCGCGCGGCCTGCGCCGACCCGCCGCGACCGCCGCCGCGGCGGGCCGGCGGGCGCCCACGGCCACGGCCACGCGGCGTTCCGTCGCGATGGTGTAGAACGGTCGCTCGCACGCCGTGGCGCCCGTCTCCCGTGAATCCCCCTCGCCCTGCCCGCCCCGCCTCCTCCCCGCCCGGCCCGGCCTCGCTGTCGCGCCGCACGCTGCTGCGGCTGGCGGTGCTGGGCTCGGCCGCGGCCGGGCTGGGCCTGCTGCCCGGCTGCGCGCGCCCGCCGCACTTCGACGGCAGCTTCCTGCAGCCGTGGCAGAGCCACCTCGCACTGGGCCCGGACGACTGGCGACGGCACATGGCGCTGGCGCGCCAGCTCGGCTGCCGCGAGCTCGTGCTGCAGTGGAGCGGGCTGTACGG
The DNA here is from genome assembly GCA_037145635.1 of Lysobacteraceae bacterium USHLN149. Taxonomy (GTDB): domain Bacteria; phylum Pseudomonadota; class Gammaproteobacteria; order Xanthomonadales; family Xanthomonadaceae; genus JAATFS01. Next base: position 257,683 of record JBBCXB010000005.1, on the reverse strand, counting down.
CGGCGACGAGCCCGAGTGGACGGTGCCCGATGCGGTGCTGCGGATGATCTTCGCCAGCGCGCACGCGGCCGGGTTGCGGGTGCGGGTCGGCGTGCCCTACCACCGCGGCTGGTGGAAGGCGCTGCAGGCGACCGAGGACGCCCCGCTCGACGCGTTCCTGGCGCTGACACGGGAGCGGGCGCTCAGCGACCTGCAGCAGGCGCCATGGCCGTCGCTGCCCGGCTTCGCCGGCTGGTACCTGCCGTACGAGCTGGAGCAGTACCACTGGGCGACCGAGGCGCGCCAGCAGCGGCTGTGCGACTGGCTGCAGCCGCTGTGCCTGGCGGCGGCGCAACACAGTACGGGGCCGATGGCGGTCTCCACCTACTTCAGCCGGCTGCCGACCCGCGGCTCGCTGTCGCAGCTGTGGACGCGCGTCCTCGACCGGGTGGCGGTGCGGCCGATGGTGCAGGACGGCGTCGGCGTCGCCGGCCTGGGCAACCTGGCCGGGGTGGATCCGCTGCTGGCGCTGCTGCGCGCCCGCGCGGTGGCGTTCGACGTGGTGGTGGAGCTGTTCGAGGAACTGCCCAGTTCCGCGGCCGACGGCAGCCACTTCCAGGCGCAGACCGCCGATGTCGCGCGCATCCGCCAGCAGCTGGACTGGGCCCAGGGCAGCGGCGCCGACGGCCTGTTCGCGTTCGCGCTGGACCCGTGGCTGTCGCAGGACACCCCGCGCGCGCGCGCGCTGCGCCGGCAGTGGCGCGCCGGGCCGGGGTGAGGCCCGGCACCGCCGCGGCTACAGCGCGCGGCCGACGATCTCGCGCAGGATCTCGCTGCTGCCGCCGAGGATGCGCAGCGCGCGCGCATCGGCCCAGGCGCGGCCGATGCCGTATTCGCTGGTGTAGCCATAGCCGCCATGCAGCTGCAGCAGCTCGTCCAGCACCCGGCCCTGGATCTCGGTGGCGTTGAGCTTGGCCATCGCTGCGGTGGTGGCGTCCAGCTGCCGGTCCAGGTGCCGGCCCAGGCAGTGGTCCAGGAACACCCGCAGCATCGCCAGCTGCGCCCGCGCGTCGGCCAGCTTGAAGCGGCTGTTCTGGTAGTCGAGCACGCGCCGCCCGAACACCTTGCGGCCGCGCACGTAGTCCAGGGTCTGCTGCAGCTGGCCCTCGGCATGCGCGGCCGCGCGCAACGCGATGGCCAGGCGCTCGCCCGCCAGCTGCTCGCACAGGTACTCGAAGCCGCGGTTCTCCTCGCCGAGCCGGCAGTCCGCCCCGACCCGGACCTCGTCGAGGAACAGCTCGCAGGTGTCCTGTGCATGCTGGCCGATCTTGCGCATCGCCGGCCCCTTGGCGAAGCCCGGCGTGCCGGCCTCGACGCAGAACAGCGACAGGCCGCGCGCGCCCAGCTCGGGCGCGGTGCTGGCCGCCACCACCACCAGGTCGGCGTTGACGCCATTGGTGATGAAGGTCTTCTGGCCGTTGAGGCGGTAGTGGTCGCCGTCGCGCTCGGCGCGCGTACGCAGCGCCTTGATGTCGCTGCCGGCGCCGGGCTCGCTCATCGCGATCGCGCCGATGCAGGTGCCGGCCGCCATCGCCGGCAGCCAGCGCTGCCGCTGCGCCTCGTCGCCGTACTGCATCAGGTAGGGCGCGACCATGTCCGAGTGGATCGAGAAGCCGATGCCCAGGCAGTTGGCGCGCGCCAGTTCCTCGATCACGCAGACCGCGTGGCCGTAGTCGCCGCCGAGTCCGTAGGGCTCGGGCAGCGCGCAGTTCAGCAGCCCGGCCTCGCCCGCCTGCCGCCACAGCGCGCGCGGGACGATGCCGTCGCACTCCCACTGCGGATAGCCGGGCAGCACGCGTTCGGCGACGAAGCGGCGCACCTGCTCGCGGAACAGCCCGTGGTCGTCGCGGAAGACGCTGCGCATCGGTCGCCTCCTAGCGGGTGTAGGGATCGGTGCGGCTGAGCTGGCCCTGCAGCTGCGGTGCCTGCGCGCTGCCGGTGAGGAACAGGCTGTAGTGGTCGCCCGGCTGCAGCGCCGGCAGCGCGAACGCCGCGGTGCGCGCGCCACAGCCGGCGCTCAGCGCGGCCTTGACCGGATTGACCGGGCGCGCGGCGGATGCGCCGGCGGCCACGTCCGCGAACAGCGCCGGGCCGTTGCCGGCCAGCGTCAACGCCGCAGGGCCGCAGCCGGTGGCGAGGTTGTAGAAGCGGACCTCGGCCTTCAGCGCATCGCCGCCGCTGCCGCTGTCGTCGATCGCCCGCAGCGGACGGCCCGGGGCGTCGGCCACCAGGCTGGTGAAGCTGCCCGGCCGGACCTTCAGCAGCGCGCGCGGCTGGCCGGCGACGTCGACCGCGAACGCGCGGCCGCCCTCGACGATGGCGTAGCTGCCGGCGCGCTGGGCCGGGCCGAGCGACTGCTCGGGGCCGTCGGCGACCCTGACCTTCAGCGCGCCGGGGCCGGGCTGGATCACCCGCACGAAGGCCGACCCCGCCGGCGGGCGGGCCGCGTACAGCTGGGCCAGCTTGCCCTCCTGGGCCTGGGCCGCCAGGCCCGGCCACAGCGCCAGGATCGGCAGGAGCGTGCGCGCGGCGGCGAATCGACGGGGGGCATTCATGCGGGGGTCTCCGGGGTCCGGGTGAGATGGGTCTGCAGGTATTGCGCTTCGAGCTGCCGGCGGTCGACCTTGTCGCTGGCGGTGACCGGCAGGCGCGCCAGCACCCGCAGTTCCGAGGGGATCATGTACGGCGGCATGCGCTCGCCCAGCCGCGCCTTCCAGTCCTGCAGCGCGGCGGGCAGCGTGCCGGTGGCGGCCGCGTCGGCGAGTTCGACGAAGGCGACCATGCGCACCAGGGTGCGGTCGGGGCGCCGCAGCGCGATCGCCGCGCCCGCGCGCACGCCCGGCAGCGTGGCCAGCGCGACGTCGACCTCGGCCAGCTCGATGCGGTAGCCGTGCAGCTTGATCTGGTCGTCGCGGCGGCCGCGGAAGTACAGCAGGCCGTCGGCATCGACCTCGCCGAGGTCGCCGCTGCGGTACGCGCGCTGGCCGTGGTGCCGGAACAGCACGCCGGCGTCCAGGTCGGGCCGGCCGAGGTAGCCATGCATCACGTGGGGGCCGGCCATGCAGATCTCGCCGTCGTGCAGGAACACCTCGGCGTAGGGCTTGGCGCGTCCGATCGGGAACGGGTTGGGCGCGGCGGCGCGCAGCGGCGCGTCGATCTCGACCCAGGTGGTCGAGCAGGTCGCCTCGGTCGGGCCGTAGGAATTGATGATGCGCGCCTGCGGAAAGCGCGACCACAGTTCCTCGGCCAGGCGCGGGGTCAGCGATTCGGCGCCGAACACGAACACCCGCAGGTCGGGCAGCGTGGTGTGGTTGAAGTCCGGCGCCAGCAGTTGCTGCCGCGCGAACGAGGGCGTGGAGGCCCAGACCGAGACCCGCGCCTGCGCCAGCTGCGCGACGAACGCCTCGTGCCGGGCGATGACCTCGCGCGGGCACAGCACGCAGGTGCCGCCGAGTGCCAGGGCGCCGCACAGGTCGAACAGCGAGAAATCGAAGCTGAAGAGCATCTGGTTCATGAACACCGGCGCCGGGCCGAGCCGCAGGCAGTCGCGGATCCAGCCGGCGAACAGCGCCACGCTGTCGCGCCCGATCTGCACGCCCTTCGGCTCGCCGGTGCTGCCGGAGGTGAACATGACGTAGGCCAGCGCCGGCACCGCCATCGGCGGCGGTGCCGCGACGCCGGGCACGAAGCGGTCCTCGGACGCGTCGTAGCAGGCGGCCGCCTGCACGATGTCGACGATGCGCCGCAGCCGTGCCGGCGGGTTGACGGTATCGACCGGCACGTAGGCCACGCCCATCCGCAGGCAGGCCACCATCGCCACCACGAACGCGGCCTGCTTGTGCCCGGACAGCACCACCGCCTGTCCCGGCACCACCCCGGCGGCGCGGGCGGCCTCGATCCAGCGGTCGCTGGCCGCACTCAGCTGGGCCCAGCTGAGGATGCCCTCGGCATCGCGCACGGCCGGGGCCTCGGGGCGGTGCCCCGGCTCGGCGAACTGGAAGGTATCGAAATCGAAATGCATGCGGGCGTCCTCGCGGCAGGCGTCGGGCGGGCTCAGGCCGGCGCGCGCTCGCCGATGTAGCGGGCCAGCACCTGCACCGATTCCAGGTGCACGTCGATCTCGGTCGGCGGGATGCCGACGCCGAACTCGCGCTCGACCGCCAGCACCACGTCCACCGCCGAGAGCGAGTCGACCAGCCCGGACTCGATCAGCAGCGTGTCCGGCTCCACGCGCGTCATCACCACGCCCTCGATGAGGGCCGCGACCTTGCGTTCGATCAGTTCGATGTCCATTGCAGCTCCGTCAGAATTGGAAGTAGAGGAAACGGGTTTCGTGGTGCAGGGTGAGCAGGCACAGCGCCAGCAGGGCCAGCGTCGCGCCCAGCCACGGCAGCGTCGGCTGCCAGCGCAGCCAGGATCGGCCGGCCGGCTGCGGCCGGGCCAGCGCGGGCGAATACACGCCCATGATCTGGTGGGCATTGGGCGCGAGCCAGACGATCGCCAGCAGCGCGGCCAGGTACACGCCCTGCACCTGCGGCGCGACCAACGCGCGCCAGGCATCGCCCCAGGCCAGGCCCTGCAGCGGCCCGGGCGCCGGCCACGGCTCGACCCCGTGCAGGCCGGCCATCGCGGCGACCACCTGCAGCGCCTGCGCGGTGCCGTCGGCGCGGAAGAACGCCTGCGCCACCAGCACCGCGGTGAAGGTGAGCAGCAGGTAGCCGAGGTGGCGCAGCGGCGCGGGCCGGTGCGTGCGCGCCGGCGTGCGGCGGGCGACGAAGAGGCGCCAGGCGTGGTTGATCGACAGGTAGCCGGCATGCAGCAGGCCGAAGATCAGGAACTGCAGGCCCGCGCCGTGCCAGACGCCGGCCAGGCCCATCGCGAACACGGTGGGGGCCACGATGGTGGCCGCGAACCCGCCCGGCGTCGCGGCGCCGGCCATGCCCGCCGGACGGCCGTGGCGGCTGCGCCAGCGCGACACCGCCAGCGCCACCGGGTAGTACAGGTAGGCGGTGATGTAGCGCGTCAGCGTCATGTGCCAGCGCGACCAGAAATCGATGATGCTGGTGGCCTTGTACGGCGAATTGAAGTTCAGCGGGAAGCGGATGCCGAACATCTTGGCCAGCCCCAGCGCCATGTCCGAGTAGCCGGAGAAGTCGAAGTACAGCTGCAGCGCGTAGCTGGTGGTGGTGGCCCAGGCGCCCCAGAACTGCAGCTCGCCGGGCGCGGCGAAACCGGCGTCGGCGTACGGCGCGATGCCGTCGGCGAGCAGCACCTTCTTGGCCAGGCCGATCAGGAACAGGGTGCCGCCGATGGAGAGGTTCTCGGCGCGGAAGCGGTAGTTCGCGCGCTGCGAGAACTGCGGCATCATTTCCTTGTGGTGCAGGATCGGCCCGGCGATCAGGTGCGGGAAGAAGGTCACGAACAGCACGTAGCTGAGCGGGCTGCGGTCGTTGACCACGCCGGCGCGGCAGTCCAGCAGGTAGCCGATCTGGGTGAAGGTGAAGAACGAGATGCCCAGCGGCAGCAGCAGGCCGTCCATCGGTCCGATCGGCAGCCCGAGCTCGCCGAGGAAGTTCACCAGGGCCGCCAGGTACTTGTAGTGGAACAGCAGCAGCAGGTCGATCGCGACCCCGAGCGCGGTGACCAGCCCTTGCAGCCGCGGCCGCCCGGCCAGTGCCAGGATCGCCAGGCTGGCCAGGTAGTTGAAGGCGATCGAGCCGGCCAGCAGCACCACGAACTGCGGGTTCCACCAGCCGTAGAACACCAGCGACGCCAGGCACAGCCACAGCGCGGCCAGGCGCGGGCTGACCGCGCCGGCGGCGTAGTGCACCGCCAGCGCGATCGGCAGGAAGGCCATCAGGAACAGGAACGAATTGAAGAGCATCGTCGGTCCGCGGCCTCACTCGACCCCGGCCAGGGCGGCGCGCTCGCCCTCGGTCAGCGGCAGCGACAGCGCCATCTCGGAGAATTCCCAGATCACCAGGCGCAGGCCCGGCGGCCACGGCTCGGGGGCCTGCAGCGCCGCCTGCAGCGCGCCGGAGAACTGGCCGCCGTCCAGGCTGCGGTTCCAGACCTCGCGCCCGAGCGCGGCCCCGAGACGTTCGGCGAACAGGCTGCGGCGGCCGTTGGAACTGCCCACCAGCAGCACCTCCGCCGGCGCGGTGTCGTCGAGCAGGCCGCCGCTGCGCCGCACCGCGATGCGCTGCGGCCGTTCGCTGTCCAGGGCCGGCCGCCACGCCGGCGGCGCCCGTTCCAGGCCGGCCAGCACGATCAGGTCGCCCATGCGCGGCTGCGGTGCGCCCGGCGCCTCGACCCCGAAGGTCTGCGCGCCCGCCCCGCCCAGCCGGGGGCGCGCGGACGCGGCCACGGCGTCGGCGGCGCGCTGGGCGCCTTCGGCATTGAGGTGCACGTCGGTGCGGAAGAACACCGGCGCGCGGCCGTGCGCCAACGCGGCGCGCAGGTCCAGCGACGGAATCCGCGCCGCCGCCATCGCCTGCTGCCAGCGTTCCAGCCGCTGCCGCATCGCCGCGTTGTGGTGCAGGCCGCAGGTCTGCGCGGGCTGCATGCGGGCCTTGTCCGGCACCACCACCACCAGCAGTTGTACGCCGCGCCGCTGCAGCTCGCGCGCCCAGTGCCGGGCCAGCGCGATGCGCTGGTCCAGGACCCGGGCCGGCGTGCCGGGCGGCGGGCGCAGGCCGTCGCGATAGAACAGCCAGCCGGGGCAGCCCAGCGCCACCTGCGGGCCGAGATCGCCGAGCAGGCGGTAGCGCAGCGCCGCCCGCGCGGTATCGGCCTCGGCCTGCAGCGGCAGGCGCAGCGCCGCGTCGATGCGGCGCCCGGCCTGCCCGTCGAGCCAGCGCGCCGGCGCCAGCGCCGCCGCGGGCAGGCGCGCGTGCGCCAGCATCCAGGCGCCGCCCCCGGCGCCGACCGCCAGCAGCCCGGCGAGCACGTACGCGGTGAGCCGGTGCGCGGCCGCAGGCCGGGCGGGCGGCAACGGCGCCGCCGGCGGGAGTCGCGCGGCCATCGCTCAGTGCCCCACGGCCTTGTGCAGCCGCGCCAGCCAGGCCTCGGGGGTCATCAGGCTGGCGTTGTCCCACTGGCCGCGGGCGTCCGGCCCCTGCGGGTAGGACGGCTCGAACAACTGCCACACCAGCACCTGCGGCCGCTGCTGCCGGTACTCCGGCGACTCCAGGTACTCCAGCAGCACGATCCACGGGCCGACGTTGCCGGGCTTCCAGTTGACCGAGACCGGGCGGTCCAGGGTGTGCGACAGCCGCTGCGGGAAACCGAAGTACGGCTGCACCATGCTGTGCCCGGTCACGTGCACCGGCGCCGGGGCGTCGTCCAGCAGCGACGGCTGCTCGGCCTGGCGGCGCACGCTGAAGACATCGCGGCCGATCGCCTTGCGCTGCTCGGCGGTGAGGAACAGCTCGGCCAGGTCGCCGTAGCGGCGTTCCTTCTGCTCGCTGCCCAGCGCCATGCCGCTGCCGGCCTGGCCGCGCAGCGTCGGCACGGTCCGCCGGACCTGCGCCGCCACCGCGTCGGCGACGGCGTCGGCGGCGACCTGGGTCCAGTGCTGGTCGCTGCGGTAGAACACGTCCTGTCCGCCGGCGCGCAGCGGCGCCAGCACCTGCAGCGCATCGACCGCGGACACGCCGGCGCCCTGCAGCCCGTCGTGGATCAGCCGGTAGCGCTGCCTCACCTGCGGGCCGAGGACCTTGCCCGCCGGCAGGCGGTCCTCGTAGAACAACGCCTTGTCCGGCAGCACCAGCACCTCCAGGTGCACGCCGTCGGCCGCCAGCGCCTGGCGCGCCTGCGCGATCAGCGCGGTGCTGCGCGCCACCGCCGCCGGATCGACCTCGGTCAGGCTGCCCCAGGCCGGGAACAGCCAGCCGTCCCTGCCGACGATCACGATCGAGGAATCCTGTGCGTGCGCGCCGGCCACGGCGGCCAGGGCCAGGCCGGCGCCCAGCAGCCAGCGCAGGGCGGCGGCCGCGCGGCGGCGGGGGGCGGAAGTCGGGGTCATCGCGGGGTCCTTGTGCATGACGTCAGTAGTAAAAGGTGAGGTTGGCGAACAGCCCCTTGGCGCGCTGGCTGTCGCCGCCGCCGAGGGGGAAGCGGTACTGCAGCGAGCCTTCTAGGTACGAGCGCGGCGCGTGGTAGCGGTCCTCGCGGAACCAGTAGCGCAGGCTGACGCCCGGGCCGGCGCCGAGCGCCCAGCTGGCGCCGCTGTCGGACAGGCGGAACGACTGGCTGCCGATCTGCGGATAGTCGACGCCGGTGACGCGGGTGCTCTGCCTGAGCCAGTCGGCGCCGACGACGAGGTACGGATTGAGCAGCAGCCGGCTGTCGTCGCCGCCGACCCGGAAGGTCTGGCCGGCGCGCACTTCGGCGGCGGCGAACCACTGGTCGCGCTTCAGGCGCCCGCGCGAGTCGACCAGGCGCGCGGTCGGCTGGCCGTCGCTGTCGACCCGGTCGACGCTGAACGTGGCGGCGTTGTCGTCCCAGGCGTAGCCGGCCTGGCCATAGCCCTGCACGGTGAACCAGTGGCGGGTGCCCAGGCGCAGGTCGGTGCCGTGGTAGAAGCCGTACGTCAGGTAGGACAGCCAGCCGCCGGCGTTGCCGCCGAGGCGGTAGCGCGCCAGCAGGCTGCCCACTTCCGGCTGGTTGGCCAGGGTCTGCAGCCGGCACTGGTCGGCCAGCGCCGCGGGGTAGATACCGCCACGCCGGGTGGCGGTGCCCAGGAACTGGCGCCGCTCCACGCCGACGGTCAGGCCGGTGCGGCCCACGCTGTAGCGCACGCCGAGCGCGCCGATCGTCGACGGCCAGCCCGCGACCGAACCGGCACGCTGCAGCCGTTCGGCGCGGTCGCGCGCATCCTCGGTGGACTCGCCGGTGCACGGGTCCACCGCGCGGATCGACTCGTAGCTGCCGCCGCGGTCGTACAGGGTGTTGGTCAGGCGGCCGTACACCTCCAGCAGGCCGTGCCGGTCGTTGAGCGCGGCCGGGCGCCAGAACGCCTCCGCGGTGCCGACCACGGCGTCGCCCGGCGTGCTGATCGCGGCGCCGCCCAGGCTGCTGGCGGCCTGGCGCGCGCCGCGGTAGCCGACCGAAACGATCGCGCCCCATTCGCGCGACAGGTTGGCGATCGAACCGCGGGTGTCGTAGCGCTGCTGGCGGCTCAGCTTCAGCGTGCCGGCATCGGCCTCGTCGAGCGCCTGCCGGAGCTGTTCGACGGCGGTGCGGTTCTGGCCGAGCGCGGCGTGCGCATAGGCCTCGTCCAGCAGGATCGTCGGCGCGGCCTTGCCGGTGGCGCGGGCGCGTTGCAGGTCCTGCAGCGCCGGGCCGGGGCGGCCGTCGCGCAGGCGCAGGTAGGCGCGCTGCACCCGCAGCGGCGCATCGTCCGGGGCCGCGGCCAGCGCCGCGTCCAGGCGCTGCTCGGCCTGGGCGGACTGGCGCGCATCGCCGGCCGCCAGCGCGGTGGTCAGCAGTTTCTGCAGGTTGGCATTGCCGGGGTCGGCGTCGACCGCGCGCTGGGCCTGGCGGATCGCTTCCGGGTAGTCCTTGCGCGCGAACGCGATGTAGGCCTGGGTGGAGGCGCCGCCGCTGCCCAGCCGGTCGGCCGGCGCCAGTTCGCACTGGGTGCCGTAGGGGGTGTCGCGGCACAGCTGCGCGGGCGGCGGATAGGTCGCCAGCGACAGCTCGGCCGGCGCGCGGGTGTCGCGCAGCGCGGCGCGGCGGCGCTGCACCGCCTCGTCGTCGGCGGGCAGCGGCTGCAGCAGCCGGGTGGCGCGCGGCAGGTCGCCCACGGCCAGCGCCGCGTCCACCGCCAGCAGCCGCACGTTCTCCTGCTGCTCGGTGTCGAGCCAGTCCTGGCGCAGGGCCAGGTCGAAGTCGGCATCGGCGCCGGCCCGGTCGTGCTGGCGCTGGCGCAGGTAGGCGCGCATCACCAGCGCGACGGTGTCCTCGTCGTCGCGCGCCAGGGCCTCGCCGGCCGCCTGTTCGGCCGCTGGCAGCTGCTCGTCGAGCATCAACGCGGTCACCAGCAGCAGCCGGTGCGAGGCCACGTCGGGCGCATAGGCGATGGCCTCGCGCGCGAACGGCACGGCGTCGGCGGGGCGCTCGGCGATCAGCGCCTGGTAGCCCTCCTGCGCCGGCCGCACCGCGCGCTGGCGGCGCAGGGCCACGCGGCGCGCCTGCAGGTCGGCGACGTTCGGGGCGCCCAGCGCGAGCGCGGCATCGGCGGCGTCGCCGGCCTCGACCAGCTTCTGCTGCGCCTCGAGCGCGGCGATCCACAGCAGCGCCCAGTCGCCCTGCGCCGGTACCGTGCGGAAGGCCTGCTCGGCCTTGCGCGCGGCCTCGGGCATGCGGTCGGCGTTGTAGTCGGCATAGGCCTGGGTCGCCAGCTCGAAGCCGCGCCGGTAGGCCGCCTCGGCAGGCGTCGCGGGAGCGGACGCGGCGCCGCGGCGCGCCGGCGCGCGGGCGGCGTTGCGCAGGGCCGGAACCGGCGCCGCCGCCTGCGCGCGCAGCGCCGGGTCGTCGCTGCCGGCGGCGACCGCGGCGCGTGCGGCGGCCCGCGCGTCTTCGGTGCGGCCGAGCCTCTGCAGCGCGTATACCTGCAGCAGCCGCAGCCGCGCCACGTCCGGGCGCAACCGCACTGCCTCGGCGGCCTGGCGTTCGGCCTGGGCGTAGTCGCCGCGCGCGTAGGCGGCGAAAGCGGCCTCCGCGATGCGGTAGGCGGCGCCGGCCAGCGGCGGCGACTGGACCTGGACCTCGGCCTGCGCGACCGGGCTGGCCAGCGCCGCGAGCGCGAGCGCGATCATGCCCGACCGCAGCGACGCCCTCATGCCCCGGCCTCGATCATGCTGTAGAGCGGATGGCTGGCGCGACGCCGCTGCTCGGCCACGGCCTCGGCGATGGCGGACTCGACCGCGATGCCCTGGCGGACCAGATAGTCGCCGATGCGGCCGTCGCGCTGCGGCCGGTAGCGGTCCAGCGCCTGCGCGAAGCGTTCGCGCGCGACCAGGCCCAGTTCCACCAGCAGGTCGCCCAGCAGCGGCACCGCGTCGAGCCGGTAGGACTCGCCGCTGATCAGGCGCAGCCCGGCGTTGATCTCGCTCTCGCGCGCGATGTACTGCCGCAGCTGCGTCACACCGACGTCCTGCCGCAGTTGCGCCTGCTCGTCCTCGGACAGCGGATTGGACACCGCCACCGCCAGTGCGTCGTCGGCCTCGGCCGGCAGCGGCAGCAGCCGCCACTGCACGCAGGCCGCCACCGGCAGCGCGAACTCGCCCGCCTCGAGGTAGTCGACATCGATGGCCGCACGCGGCAGGTCGCCCTGGAAGGCGATCGCCTCGGCCAGGGTCTCGTCGTCCAGCCAGCCCTGGGCCACCAGGATCCGCCCCAGTGGCTGCTGGCGTCCGCCGCGCTGCTGCTGCAGGGCCTGCTCCAGCCGGTCCGGCTCCACCGCCTGCCAGTTGGTCAGCAGTTCGCCCAGCCGGCGGCGCGTCTTGACCAGCTGCTCCGGGGTGGGAAAGTCGTGCAGGGTCTTGTCCCAGACGATGCGCTTGCCGAAGGCCAGGTACAGCAGGAACATGCGCCAGGCGCGCGCGGTCGCCATGAAGTTGATCAGGTTGCCGACCACCATGCGCGGGATCGACATCACCGCGTGTTCCCAGCCGTAGAGGCGGTGCACGAAGTAGAAGCGCTGCACCACGCGCAGGGCGAGCGCGACGGTGGTCATCAGCGCCACGGTCATCGGCCAGGTGCCGGCGTGGAAGATGGTGGGGAATTCCAGCGTCCACACGTTGAGCATGCGCAGCACCCAGAACAGCATGAACTGCAGGAAGATCAGGTAGGCGAACACGCTGACGAACGAGGTGACGATGCCCTTGCGGTCGCGGAACAGCAGGTACTTGGTGGCCAGCGAGCCGCGCCAGCCCAGGGTCTCCCAGCTCTGCAGGCCGATGCCCAGCACCCAGCGCGCCTTCTGGCGGTAGGCGGCGCGGAAGTTGTCGGGGAAGAACTCGCGCACGCACAGCGCCATCTGCTGGGTGCGTTCGCGCACCGGCCCGAATCCGAACCAGGACGCCCGGCGCACCCGGAACTGCACCGGGAAGCGCGCGAAGATCGAAGACATGCCTAGCTCGCCCAGGCGCGCGCCGACGTCGTAGTCCTCGGTCAGGCTGTCGGTGTTGAACGGCTGGTTGCCGGTCTTGTCGATCAGCGCCAGCAGCGCGCGGCGCGAGAAGCAGGTGCCGACGCCGGCCGACGGCACCGTGCCGGTCACGCTCTCGCGCACCACCAGGTCCTTGGCGTGCCATTCGGCGAACTCGTCCATGTAGGTGCCCGCCACCAGCTCGTACCACTCGCGGTCCAGCGAGGTCACCGGCAGCTGGATCATGTCCTTGCGCGGCAGCAGGTAGTTGAAGAAGCGCAGCTCCACCGGGTGCAGCACGTCCTCGCTGTCGTGCAGCACCACGCCGGCGAACTCGATGCCGTGGGTGCGCTCGTGCTCGAAGATCGCCAGCACCAGCCAGTTGAGGCAGTCGGCCTTGTTGGTCGGCCCCGGATGCGGCACCTCCACGCGCTGCAGGCGGCGATAGCGCCGCTGCATGCGCTCGACCTCGGCGATCGTCTGCGGGTCGTTGGGGTAGGTGCCGACGAACACCACGTAGTCCTGGTAGTCGAGCACGTTGATCATGTTCTCGACCATCTGCGCGATCACGCCGTACTCGGCCCAGGCCGGCACCATGATCGCCAGCGGCTGTTCCGGGCGCCGCTGCAGGTCCTTCTGGCTCAGCGGGCGGTACTCGGCGCGCTGCTTGAGCACCAGGGTACGCCAGCTCTCGCGCACCCAGTACCAGGCGTCGATGAACAGGTCGTCGAGGCTGGAGATCAGGATCACCACCGCCACCACGATCGCCACCGTTTCCAGCACGGCGTAGTAGTCGCCGAGGAAGATGTCCCAGTAGACGCCGTTCACGACCGTTCGGACGCCTTGCGCGCGGCCTCACGGCGGCGGCGCAGCTGGGTGCCGCGGGCGGCCAGCAGCAGGCACACGATCACCGCGACCAGCACCAGCAGCCACACCATGTGCTGCTGCCACGCCGGGTTCGCGCGGCCCTGCTCGGCCAGGCGCGCGCCGGTCGGGTCCTGGCTGTCGAAGTCCTGCACCACGCCGCGCGCGTCCAGCAGGGCGACGCTGCCGCGGATCAGCCGGAACGGCTCGGCGATGGTCGGGCCGCGCGCGTCCAGCTCGCGGTAGATCACCCCGTTCTGGCCGGATTGGCCGATCACCTCGACCACCGCGGCGCGGTCCAGCCCCGCCAGGTCGAGCAGCACCCGGTTGCCGGTGCCGGCGATCACCAGGTGGCCGTCGCGCACCGCGCTGCCCTGCGCATAGCCCTGCGGGATGGCGCCGAAGCTGAGGAACGGACCGGTCGGCGTGAGCGCGGCGCCGTCGCGGCCGAGAGTCAGCACCGCCTTCATCGGCGAGGCGCCGGTGGCGCTGGCGACATGGATCACCTTGGCCAGCGAGCGCGGCGCGTCCTGCAGCCACGAGGCCGGCACGAACACGTCGTGCGCGCCGGCCAGCTGCGCCGCGGCGCCGACGAAGTCCGCGCCCACCGCGCGGTCGGACAGGCGGATGTGGCTGCTGGGCAGCACGGTCACCGGGTAGGCGGTGGCCGGGTCGTGGCAGTACGGCCGCGCCGGCTGGCGCAGGAAGCTGATCTTGATCTGGTTGCGCGCGGCCAGCGCGTAGCTGGGCACGCTGGCGCTGAGCCGCTGCGGCTTGCCGTCGCTGCTGAGCACCTTGGCACCGAGCAGGTAGTCGTTGAAGAAGATCGAGGCCACCGTGCCCTGGCCGGCGGCGTTGGGGGCCGCCGAGACGTCGACCACGACCTCGGCCGGCAGGCGGCCGTCGCTCGACAGCGCGCCCAGGTCGAAGCTGGCGCTGCGCTCGCCGCGCATCACGATGTCCTGGGTCCCCGCCATCGCGCCGAGCCGGCTCAGCAGCACCACGTCCTTGTCGGCCGACGGCAGCACCGCCTCGCTGACCCGCAGCGAGCGGCCCAGGGCGTAGGCACGCCACTGCTCGGTGAGCAGGCCGGCCACCTTGGCGCCGGCGCCGACCGCCACCACCAGGGTCGGACGCCCGGCGACCAGCGTGACGGCCACCGAGGACTTGTCCACCGGCTGCTCGAACGCGGCCATGTCGGTCCTGCGCCAGCCGGCATACGCCGTGGCCGCGCCCGGCGAGCCGCTCGCGACCTCGGCGGCCAGGGCATCCAACGCGGCGCGCACCTTGCTGCGCAGCCCGTCGCTCAGCACCGCCACGTCCACCGCCAGCGGGCCGCCGTCGCCGAGCGACAGCAGCGCGCCGACCTCGGCCAGGCTGCCGATGCGGTGCTCGCGTCCGCCGCCGGCCAGCGCCGCATAGGCCGGAATGCCGGCCAGGCTCGCCGGGACCGTCACGCCGGTCAGGTCGAGGGTCGTGCCGACGGACGGCAGCGCGATCACCTCGATGCGCTTGCCGCCGTTCTCCAGTGCGGTACCCACGCGCCAGGCGGCGTCGTAGGTCTCGGCATTGACCGCGCGGCCGTCCACCAGCAGCCGCACCCGGCCCGGCAGCGCGCCCCAGGCCTTGGCCACGGTATCGATGTCGCGGCCATCGAAGCGGTAGCTGAAACGCGAGTCCGGCGACAGCCGCAGCACGTTGGCCGGCGCGCTCTGGTCGGCACACTGGTAGTCCGACACCACCGACCACCAGCCCACCCCGAAGCGCACGAAGCCGCTGGGCCGGGCGAAGCCGTCGATGCCGATCAGCGCGCTGGCGTCGCCCTGGGCGTCGGTGATGGAGCGCGCCGACACCGGGTCGCCGTCGATCGACAGCAGGCTGGAGGTGCGCCCGGTATGCCCGCGCACGTAGCGCGCATCGAGCTGCAGCTGGGCATCGCGGGTGCGCACGCCGGCCGGCACCGGCAGGTAGATCTCGCGCTGGCTCTCCTGCCCGCTCAGCACCACCGGCCGATCGAAGCCCAGTTCGCGCAGCGTGGTGGAGCGGCTCACGGTGGTCTGCCCGGCCCATTCGTCGAACTGGCCGGCCACCGAGTCGGCGGCGGCGCCGGCCTGCGGCAGCGGCCACAGCAGCGCCAGCACGGCCAGCCGCAGAGCCTGGGGAAAGCGCGGGGTGCTACGTCGGGTCATGGTCATGGCGTCGGTTCGGTCACTTGAAGAGGGAGGGAGCGTTCGGCGGGACGGGCAGGCACGAACTCGTCCATGCGCCGCCCTTGCAGGGCGGCGACGATGCGTTCGCAGGCACGGCCGTCGCCGTAGGGGCTGGCCTGGTCGTGGAAGCGCGCGACGGCGGCCGGCCGCGCGCAGGCCGCGGCGACCGCGGCGACGATGCGCGCCGGATCGGTGCCGACCAGCTGCACCACGCCGGCCTGCACCGCTTCCGGACGCTCGGTGACGTCGCGCATCACCAGCACCGGCCGGCCCAGCGCCGGGGCCTCTTCCTGCACGCCGCCGGAGTCGGTCAGCACCACGTGGGCGCGCTGCATCAGGCGCACGAAGCTGAGGTAGTCCTGCGGCGGGACCAGGTGGACGTTGTCCAGGTCGCCGAGGTGGCCGTGCACCGGTCCCTGCACGCTGGGATTGAGGTGGACCGGGTAGACGATCTCCAGGTCCGGGCGGCGCGCCAGCTCGGCCAGCGCGCGGCAGATGTTCTCGAAGCCGTCGCCGAAGCTCTCGCGGCGGTGCCCGGTGACCAGCAGCAGCTTGCGGCCGCTGCGCAGGTAAGGGAACGGCGCATCCAGCGCCGCGCGCAGCGCCGCGTCGCCCTCGATGCGCTCCACCGTCCGCGCCAGCGCGTCGATCACGGTGTTGCCGGTGACGACGATGCGGCCGGACAGGCGCTCCTGCGCCAGGTTGCGGCGTGCGCGCGGCGTCGGTGCGAACAGCTGGTCGGCGACCACGTCGACCACGCGGCGGTTCATTTCCTCAGGCCACGGCCGCTGCAGGTCGCCGGTGCGCAGCCCGGCCTCGACGTGCCCGACCGGGATGCCGCGGTGGAACGCGGCCAGGGCGGCGGCCATCGCGGTGCTGGTGTCGCCATGCACCAGCACCCGGTCCGGCCGCACCTGCGCGTAGAGCGCGTCCAGCCGCGTCAGCAGCCGCGCGCACAGCCCGTTGAGGGTCTGGTTGTCGACCATCACGTCGAGGTCGTGCTGGGGGCGGATCTCGAACAGCGCCAGTACCTGGTCCAGCATCGCGCGGTGCTGGCCGGTGATGCAGACCTCGGCGCGGATGCCGGGCGCGGCGGCCAGCGCGTGCACCAGCGGCCCCATCTTGATGGCCTCGGGACGGGTACCGAAGACGGAAAGGATCTTCAACGGCGCACTCCCGGCACGCGCACCACGGCAGGACGCACGCGGCGGCCCTGCACGGGCGCACCGGGCGGGCGTCCCGAAGCTCCGACGGGTTCACGCCCGGCCGGCCGCGGCCCGATATGCTGCACCCCGGCCTGCGGTGCGACCGCAGACTTCGCCCCGGTCGGCAGCGGGCCCCGCCGGGCCGGCCATGGCCGGAGACGGCCGGCAGCGACGATGCGCGTGCCGCTCGGCGCTCCCTTCGGGGCCGTGGCGCAGCGCCTCCGGAACGCGTCCGGGATCGGGCCAGAGCCCGGCAACCTGTTGATCTGCAAATCCAATCCCCCCGAATCAGGACCAAGGGCCCGACCTATCCCGTCCAGGGCGCGCCGCCCTGGAATAAGTGATTTCTATCACAGACATGTTTGTCATTCCGTCACACTTTATGGACGGAGGCGCATTCAGCTGCCGGCGCTGGAGTGGGTCCGCACACCGTCAGCCAGACGCCGGCCCCTGCCAGGTTCCAGCGACGCATCCGGCGTCAGTGGCCGCTCGGACCCTCCTCGCTGCGGACTGATGGATCCCTCGATCCCTCGATCCTTCGATTCCTCGATTGCTAGATTCCTCGATCCCCCGACTCCAGACTCCAGACTTGCGGACTTGCGGACTTGCGGACTGGAGTCGACGAGAACGAGAGAACGAGAAAACACACCAAGCATCAGCCGCTCTTCCATCGAAGCCAAAGCAACGACTGGCCGAGGCGTCAGCGTGGCCGGGGATAGGCGGAGAGCGGCACAGGGATGTGCCGCGGCGGCGTGTCGGACAGGATATCCGCCCGAGCCGAGGAGCCTGTCCCCGGTCACGCTGGCGCCCCTCGCCGAAGCCGGTGATCGTCCCGGTGCTTCAAGCATTCCGCTCCGGAAGGTCGGCCGGGGCGGCGCCTCGTTTGCCTGCGTGGGAGCGGCCCGCGGGTGCCGGGGCAGGACACGCCGTGAACCCATCCCTGGGGGCTCTTCCACGACATCCATGTCGTGGAAGGTCCTGCCCCGGCACCCGCGAACCCCTCTGCACACATCGTCGGCTTGGCGGAACGAAAGGCGCGGCTTCCTGACGGCTCGTGTTTCTTCTTGTTCTGATGGGCAGCCGCTAGAAAGCCGAGATCCGAGAACTGACAGCTTCACGGCGTGTCCTGCCCCGGCACCCGCGGACCCCTCTGCACGTATAACGGGTTTAGCGGAACGGAAGGCGCTGTTTCCGGACTGGCCCTGTTTCTCCTGGCTCTGATAGCCAACGGTCATACAGCCAAGAGCTAGCGGCTAGCGGCTAGCGGCAAAAAATAAAAAAAGCCATTGCCTTCGACTGGAGATCTTCAATTCACTGCCGAAACCTGGCAACGGACTCCTTGGCAAACGGGCGCACGGCTGCGCGGCTGCACGGCTGCACGGCTGCACGAAGCATTGGCCAGGTGCCTCCGTCGCCCTTGCAATGACTCGCCGAGGCGCCGGCATGGCCGTTGACAGGCGGAGAACGGCACTCCGGATGTATCGCGGCGGCGAGTCGGACAGGAGGTCCGCCCGAGCCGAGGAGCCTGTCCCCGGCCACGCTGGCGCCTCGGCGAAGCCGGTGATCGTGGCCGATGCGCCAAGTCCTCCGCTGCACGGAAGTTGTGGAATGGGCGCCCGCCTGCCTACAAGAAGGCAGCCGCCGGTACCCTCAGATCTACGCGGGCGGCAGATCGAACACCTGGCGCAGATAGCTCAGGTAGCCCGGGTCGTCGCACATGCTCTTGCCGGGGGAATCGCTCAGCTTGGCTACCGGCTGGCCGTTGCAGCGGACCATCTTGATGACGATCTGCAGCGGCGTCGGCCCCAGGTCGTTGGTCAGGCTGGTGCCGACCCCGAAGGACAGCCGGCAGCGCCCCTGGAAGTGGCGGTACAGCTGCATCACCTTGCCGATGTCCAGCCCGTCGCTGAAGACCAGCACCTTGGTCCGCGGGTCCACGCGGTGCTGCTGCAGGTGCGCCAGCACCCGCTCGCCCCATTCGAACGGGTCGCCCGAATCGTGGCGCATGCCGTCGAACAGCTTGCAGAAATACAGATCGAAGTCGCGCAGGAACGCCTCCAGCCCGACCACGTCCGACAGCGCGATGCCCAGGTCGCCGCGGTACTCGCGCGCCCACGACTCCAGCGCCGCCACCTGCGAATCGCGCAGGCGCGGGCCCAGGGCCTGGAACGCCTGCAGGTATTCGTGCGCCATCGTGCCGAGCGGGGTCAGCCCGTGCAGCTTGGCGAAGTAGACGTTGCTGGTGCCGACGAAGTGCGAGCCCAGGCCCGCGCTCAGCAGCGGCAGCAGCTCGCCGTGCCACTGCCGCGAATAGCGGCGCCGGGTGCCGTAGTCGGCGATGGTGCAGTCCTCGTAGCCGGCGACCTCGCCGAGCTGGCGCACCTTGGCCTGCACCCGGCGCCGGCCTTCGTCGAAGTCGGCCACCGAGGTGTTGCGGAACCAGACCTCGTTGATGATCGCCAGCAGCGGCACCTCGAACAGGATGGTGTGCAGCCAGGGGCCGCGAAGGCTCAGCTCGATCTCGCCCGGCACCGTGGCCGAGGCCTGCAGCGTCAGGTACTTGCGGTCGAGATGGAACAGCCCGAGGAAGTCGACGAAGTCCGGCTTGATGAAGCGCAGCTGGCGCATGTAGTCCAGTTCGTCGGGCTGGAAGCGCAGCGCACACAGCGCGTCGATCTCGCGCGAGATCTCGTCGACGAACTGCGCCAGGTCGACCCCGGGGGTGCGGCACTTGAAGCGGTACTCGACGAGTGCCGCGGGGTGCTGGTGCAGCACCGCCTGCATCATCGTGAACTTGTACAGGTCGGTGTCGAGTAACGAGGTGATGATCATGCGCGCATTATGCGCCCGCGCGCATGACCGGATGCCTCAGCGCGCGAGCACCTGCTGCGCCGGCTTGTGCTGCACCGTGAAGTCGCTGTCGTCGGGGCCGCCGGCCTCCGGGTCGGTGTACCAGCACCACAGCGCGACGCCGGCGATGCCCTGCACGCCGAGCGCCTTGCGCCATTCCGACAGCACCCGCGCCTGCAGCGCGGTGTCCACCGGCGCCTTTCGCTGCTCCGGGCTCAGCCAGGGCGCGGCCAGGCTGCCCGCGGCCGAGCGCAGCCCGAGTTCGGCCACCCATACCGGCCGGTGCTCGCGCAGCCCCAGCGTGCGCAGCCGCACCGCGGCCGCTTCCATCTCGCGCTGGCGCGTCGCCGGCGCCTCGGACAGCCGCGGATACAGGCTGGTGCCGATCGCGTCGAACAGCTGCCAGTGCGGGAAGGTCTCGGCATGTTCCAGGCCGTCGGCGACGTACAGCAGCGGCCCGCGGTAGACCGCGCGCACCGCCGCCACCAGTCCCGGCCACTGCGGCGCGGCCTGCAGCCGCCGCAGCTCGGTGCCGACCACCAGCGCCTCGGCTCCTTCGGACTGCGCGACCTCGGCCAGCTGCACCAGCGCGCGCTGATAGGCCGCGAACCACGCCGCACGGTCGCGCGGTTCGACCTCGCCGGCCCAGTGCCCGGGGATCCAGACATGCACCTTGAGCACCGGCGCGAGCCCGGCCTCGCGCGCCTGGCGCAACGCCGCGCGCATGTGCACCACGTCGCTGTCGCTGCCCAGCACCGGATCGTCGGAGGTCGGGTTGGCCTGCCATACGAACGCCACCAGCAGCGCCCGGCGCGCACCGGCATCGGCCAGGTTGCGCAGCGAGGACGCGGCCGCGGCACTGCCCCACGGCGCGTTCGCCGAGACCTTGACGTTGGCGCCCATCCACACCGGCGTCGGCGCGGAACCGGCCTGGCAGCTGCCGACGAGCATCACCAGCGCCGCCAGCGCTGCCCACTTCAGAAGGCGGTCGAGCATGGCCCGGCGGCTCCCTGGGTCTGGGGGGACGCACCGGCGCAGGCGACGGCGGCCGGAGCGGCGTTGGCGATGTCCGTCCCGGCGCCGCGGGTCGCGGATGCCGCCGGCGCGGCGGCCGCGAGCGCGCCCTGCGGCGAACCCGCCGGCCGCAGCGATGCGGCGACCTGGCCGTCGACCGCGGCGCCGTCCACGGCATCGGGTGCGGCCGCCGGCACCGACCACGTCGGCAACGGCAGCGCCTGCGGGTAGACCCAGCTCGCGCCGACCGCGCCCAGCACCAGCAGCGCGGCCGCCTGCCAGCGCTG
Organism: Lysobacteraceae bacterium USHLN149; assembly: GCA_037145635.1. Taxonomy (GTDB): domain Bacteria; phylum Pseudomonadota; class Gammaproteobacteria; order Xanthomonadales; family Xanthomonadaceae; genus JAATFS01. Next base: position 237,057 of record JBBCXB010000005.1, on the reverse strand, counting down.
CCCCGGGCGCAGGACGCGCAGCAGCAGCGCCACCGGCACGAACAGCAGCGGCAGGTAGTCGTAGAACGCCCAGCCCAGCGCCCAGGCCAGCAGCGCGGCACTGGCGACGGTCCCCAGCCCCGCCAGCGTGGCCCGCGCCATCGACGGCGTCCGGCTGCGCAGGCTGAGCAGCAGCACCGGCGCGCCGGCCGCCGCGGCCAGACCCCAGCGCAACGGCGCCGGCCACATCCCGGCCTCCCGCGCGAACGGCGGCGGCAGCAGCACGCCGCTGTCCAGCAGGGCGCCCAGGGTGGGCCAGGCACCGCCGTAGACGGTGAGGTTCACGTAGGCCCACATGCCCAGCAGGAACATCGCCGGCAGGTAGCAGACCAGAAAGAACGAGCCGGGCGCCTTGCGCCGCACGTCGGCCGGCATCACCAGCAGCAGCCACGGCGCGACCACCGCCGCCACGGTCAGGGTCTGCAGGTCGATGCACAGCAGCGCGCACAGCGTGCCGGACACGCGCAGGTAGGTGAACGCCTCCACCCGCCCCTGCAGGCGCCGCAGCGTGCGGCCCAGCGCATAGAACGCCAGCAGGCCGACCGCCTGGGTGCCGCCGACGGCGATGGTCAGCAGGAACATCGGATTGACCGCCACCAGCGCAGTCAGCGCGGTGGCCCAGGTGCGCCCGGCGAAACGCGCGACGTCGCGCCACAGCAGCGACAGGAACAGCGCGTCGAGCACCAGCGCCACGATCTGGCCCGGATGCAGCGGCAGCGCCCAGCCCTCGCCGGCCTGCGCCTGCAGCCAGGCGATGAACGCGACATAGGGGAAGCCCAGCCCGCGCGGCGACGCCAGCGAGGACGCATCGAACAGCGCCACGCCCCCGGCGCCCCGGGCGAACAGGACGTGGCTCAGCAGCGCCAGTGCCAGCAGCGCGACCGCGAAGGCCGCCAGCCCGCTCTCGCGATGCGTGCGCCCCCGGTCACTCGTCGAGCGCAGCGCGGCGCTCTTCTTCCATATGCTTGCTAATGCCATGGGTGGTCTTCTCCCAGTAGAAGGGATTGCGGATGAGTTGCCACAGGCCCTTGTAGGCCGCGACGGATTGCAGCAGCCAGTACAGCGGTACGGTCAACGCGTACGGCGCCAGGCGGAAGTAGTCGCGCTTGAACGCGGCCACCATCGTGATGTAGACGAAGAAGCCGTTGGCGATCAGCAGGTTGGCCAGCGCGAACCCCTTCAGCCAGGGCGGGAACAAGGTCTCGAACATCGCGGTGTCGGTGAGCAGCCAGATCAGGTACACGCCCCACAGCCACGGCACGCCCAGCGCGGTGAAGAAACCGCCGCCGACGAAGAACTGGAAACCCCAGAAGCCCTTGAACCCGGTGCTGCGATACAGGTGCACCGGATCGCGCATGTGCACCAGCCAGGTCTGCATGTAGCCCTTGAGCCAGCGCGAGCGCTGGCGGATCCAGTTCGGCACGCTGACGTTGGCTTCCTCGAAGGTGGTCGAGTTCACCACGTTGACGCGGTAGCCCTGCTGGATCAGCCGCACGCCGAGATCGGCGTCCTCGGTGACGTTGTACGGGTCCCACGCGTGCACGCTGCGCAGCACGTCCAGGCGGAAGTGGTTGGAAGTGCCGCCCAGCGGGATCGGGATGCGCAGGTACTCCAGCGCCGGCAGGTAGAAGTCGAACCAGAGCGTGTACTCCAGCGTGAACATCCGCGTCAGCCAGTTCTCCTCGGCGTTGTAGTAGTTCAGCCGCGCCTGGATGCAGGCCACCTCGGGGTCGGCCTTGCGGAACGCGGCGACCACGCGCTTGAGCTGGTCCGGCTCCGGCTTGTCCTCGGCGTCGTAGATCGTCAGCAGCTGGCCGCGCGCGAAGTGCAGCGCGTAGTTGCAGGCCTTCGGCTTGGTCTTGGGCTGCGACGGCGGCACCCGGATGATCTCGAAGAACGCCTCCAGGCCCAGGCGCTTGGCCGCGTCGATGGTCTCCACGTCGTCGGCCTCCAGCACCAGCTTCACGTCGAGCTTGCTGATGGGATAGTCGAGCTTGCGCAGCGCGCTGGCCAGGATCGGCAGCACGTCCGGCTCCTTGTACATCGGCACCAGCACGGTATAGACCGGCAGGTCGTCGTCGCGCAGCGCGGCCAGTTCGGCCTCGGTGACCTTGATGTCGATGCGGTGGCGCCCGCCGAACCATACCAGCAGCAGCTTCAGCCCGAAGGTGGCGAGGAAGCCCAGCGCCACCAGGACGTTGAGCGCGATCAGCGCCGGCCGCGGGAACAGCACCAGCGCCAGCACCAGCGCCGCGCCCAGCGCCCACATCACCCGGCGCTGGGTGCCGGTGACCACCTGCCGCGCCGAGTGCTCCGGCGCCTGCGTGGCCAGCAGGTTGAGCGCGCTGTCGGTGAGCCGGTCGTCGGCGGTGCGCTGCAGGCTCCAGATGATGTCGAACTTGGAGGTGCCGACGAAGCTCACGTCCTCGCCGTACTTGGCGCGCGCCCAGGCGAACAGCGCCGCGTCCGGATCGGCCACCGCCAGCACCATCGTGCCGCCCTCGCGCCGCCACGGCAGCACCAGCCGCTGGGTGTACTCGCTCAGGTCGTCGGCGACGAACAGCGCCGGGTCCGGCAGCTGCTCCAGCAGGTTGACGGAGTTGAGGCCGAAGTGCGCCGCCACGATCGCGTAGAACCGCTGCGCCGAGATGCCGCGCTGGGCCAGCACCACGTCGCCCAGCCGCGAATTCCAGCGCCGCTGCAGCGCCAGCGCGGCCTGCAGCTGTTCGGCATCGATGACGCCGGCCTCGACCAGCGCCTGGCCGATCGGCCCGCGCTCGCGGCCGAGGTCCGGGCGCCGGCCCACCGGCGCCGCCGGGTCCAGACGGGGCACGTCGGAGATGAGGAGGCTGTCCATGCGGCTAGAAGCGCCACCACGCGGCGACGAACGGCCCGCCGGCCGCGCCGGTGTTGCGGCCCATCACCGGCTGCTGGTAGCCCAGCTGCCATTGCAGGCCGGACCCGGTGGTGTACAGGCCGGACAGCTGCAGCTTGGTCAGGTCGTAGTTGGTGCCGGTGGCGACATAGCCGGTCCCGGTGCCCACGTCGCTGATCACGCGGGTGTTGTCGCGGCCGTTGCCCAGGCCCTGGATCACGTTGAGCTCGCCCAGCAGCATCCAGCGCCCGCCCAGGCTCAGGCCGGTGGACGCGTCCAGGCGGGCCTCGTCGGAGGCGGCGCTGCCGCGCAGCCGCAGGGCGCCGCCCAGGTCGACGTAACCGCTGTGTGTGCCCAGGGTATAGCCGCGTCCGCGGCTGTAGCGCAGCTCCAGGCCGTAGTCGCCCAGGCCCAGCGCGGGATCGCTGCCGGGGTTGCTCGGGTGGTAGGTCTTGTCGCGGCCGTAGGTGGGGATGCTGACTAGCGCCTGCACCGCACTGCGCCACGGGCCCTGCCCGGCCTCGTCGAGGGCGTAGCGCAGCCCGATCTCCTGGTCGGCCAGGCCGGTGGTGCGGGCACGCCGGCGGTCGCTGCCGTCGTCGTTGTTGAAGCCGACCTGGCTGAAGTAGAAGTTGCCGATCACGCTGAGCCGGTCGGTCAGGCCGTGCTCGACGTACAGGTTGAGCTGGTCCTGGCGGCTGCGGCCGTTGTCGTCGAAGTCGGTGCGGTGGTGGCCGTCGTCGAACCAGCCACGGCCATCGCTGTGGAGGTACTTGAGGATGACCAGGGTGTCGCCGTCGGCCTGGCTCCAGGCACCGGCGAGGCAGCTCGCGGGCAGGGCCGCCAGGGCGAGGCCGGCGGCCAGGGCCCACGGCAGGCGCGATGACGCGCGCGCGGGCGACGGACGCCGGGTACGACGGAAGTCGGCGCCGGCCGGACGGAGGGGCGGGCGCCCTTCCCCCGACCTGGGGTCGTGATGGATGTGCATCGAGCGGGGTTCCTGGTGGGGAGTCCCTTGCGGGAGACAGGAGACGCCAGTCTTTTGACGCCGCGCGCACCGTATCACAACTTTTTACGGCCTCCGTCACGCCAGAATCACGAACCAGTCCCGCAGTTCAGGCTCCGCGGTCAGGACCCGCGCCATAGCCGGGGAAGCTGGGCCGCGGCATGCGCCCAGATCGCCAGCCACACCCCGAGCCGGGTCGGCAGGCCGCGCCGGGGCGCCTCGAACTTGCGGAAATAGCGCCACAGGCCGCGGTGCTTGTGCCACTCCACGAAGTACGGGCGCGCGCGGCTGGAGACCCCGCGCAGGTGCACCACCTGCAGGTCGTTCGCCACCGCCACCACCGCGCCGGCGGCGCGCGCGCGCCGGCACAGGTCCAGATCCTCGGCATGCAGGCGGTACCGCGCATCCCAGCCGCCGATCCGCTGGAACAGCGTCCGCGGCATCAGCATCAGCGCGCCGGACAGCGCGTCCACGTGCTGCAGCGGCTGCGCCGGCTCGGCCGGCACCGCCAGCTGGGCCCCGGCCCGCGGCGCGCGCAGCATCGCGGCGAAGTCGGGGTCGCGGCGGCGCACCGCGGCGTCCGGGCGGCCATGCTCGTCCACCTGCTCCACCCCCAGCAGCGCCGGGCCCAGCCGCTCGGCCCGCGCCCGCAGGCGCGCCAGCGTGTCCGGCTCCACCATCAGGTCCGGATTGATGAACACCAGCCACGCCGCCGTCGAATCCGCGGCGCCCTGGTTGCAGGCGGTGGCGAAGCCCGGGTTGTCGGGATTGGCGATGAAATGCACGCGCGGGTCGGCCAGCGCGTGGCGTTGCACGATCTCCAGGGTGGCGTCCCGCGAATCGTTGTCGACCACGCGGATCTCCGCCACCTCGGCGGCCGCGCGCAGGCGGGCCAGGCAGGCGTCGATGGTGCTCGCGCTCTGGAAGGTCACCACCACCGCGGCTATCTGTCGTTCGCTCATCCCGGGATTATCCGGATAGGCGCGGGCCGAAGCCATGTCGCCGCCGTGCCCATGGCGGCCGGGCGCCCGCACGCCCATAATGCGCGACTCTCGGCGTCGCCCGGCTCACCACCAGGCGCCGCCCCTCGGGCCGCGGCCAGCCGCGCGCCCGGTTCGCGTGTCCCTCCCTCGAGATGACGGTCAGCGCCCTTTCCGGCCTTCCGCTGCCATTTCACTGCAGACGCCGTTACCGCCTTGCCGGCGGCCGCGCGTCCCGACGGCCCGGCGGCGCCGTCCTGGTTCGAGCCGATATTCCCGTCGGACGTATCAATAGGACACGAGATCATTGGTCTAGACCAGATGCCGGCACCAGCATGGGGCTTCCTCCCCAACGGGCGTCCGCCGCCATGCGCCGACTGCGCGTCATGCTCGAATACTTCCACCCGTGGCCGAACTCGGCCGGCTTCTACCTGGCGCGCGAGCGCGGCTGGTACCGCGAGCAGGGCCTGGACCTGGCGCTGGCGGTGCCCGATCCGTGGCACGGCGACAGCCTGGCGCACCTGCTGGCCGGCGACTGCGACCTGGCGGTGTTCCCCAGCAACCGGCTGCTGGTGCGGCGGGCGCAGGGCGAGCCGCTGCAGGCCGTGGCCGCGATCAACCAGTGCGGGCTGGAGGCGATCCAGACCCTGGCCGGCACCGGCATCGAGCGCCCGCGCGACCTGGCCGGGCGCCGCCTGGCGCTGAACCCGACGCCGCGCGGACGCGCGATGGTCCGGCACCTGGTGGCCCGCGACGGCGGCGATCCCGAGGCGGTGCAACTGGTCGATACCGGCGTGCGCGAGCTGCGCCCGGAGGACCTGCAGGCCGGCGTGGCCGATGCCAGCTTCGGCGGCTACTGGGCCTGGGAGGCGCTGATGGACAGCCGCGTCGACGCCGCCGCGCGCGTGGTGTGGCCGGTGGAGCGGCTGGGCGCGCCGGCGTACCACAGCTACCTGCTCGGCGCGCACGCGCGCACGCTGGCGGCGCGGCCGGCCTGGCTGTCCGCGTTCCTCGCGGCCACCGCGCGCGGGTTCCTGGCCGCCGCCGCCGCGCCGCTGGAGGTGCTGGAGGCGTACGAGCGCGCCACGCCCTACTTCCCGCGCGCGCTGCTGGCCGCCTCGCTGCAGGCGATCGCGCCGACCTGGCTGCACGAGGGCCGCTGGGGCGAGCCGCGGCGGCCGCTGCTGGAAGGCTACGCGCAGTGGCTGGCGGCGCACGGCGTGCTCGGCGACGCCGGGGCCTGGCGCGACGCCGTCGACCCCGGCTACCTGCCCCGGGTGGGCGCATGAGCGCGCAGCACCAGATGCACGGCATGAGCCTGGCGCCGGCCGCGGCCGACTGGCCGCCGCTGCAGGCCGACGAGGTCGCGCGGCTGCTGCGGCGCTTCCCCGACGCCGGGCCGGTGCGCGGCCTGCGCTGGCACAGCCCGCGCCCGTTCTCCGCGGCGGCGGAGGTCGAGACGGTGCACGGCCCCCTGTTCGTCAAGCGCCATCACCGCCGCGTGCGCGACGCCCGCACCCTGGCCGAGGAACACCGCTTCATCGACCACCTGCGCGCGCATGCCGCGCCGGTGGCCCCGGTGCTGCGCGACCTCGACGGCGCGAGCGCGGTGTCCCACGGCGACTGGACCTACGAGGTGCATGCGCGCGGGCCCGGCGAGGACCGCTACCGCGAGGCGACCTCGTGGACGCCGTTCCTGGACGACGCCGACGCCTACGCCGCCGGGCAGGCGCTCGCCCGCCTGCACCGCGCCGCGGCCGGCTACGTCGCGCCCGCCCGTACCACCGACGTGCTGGTGGCCAACCTGCGGCTGTTCGGGCAGGCGCAGCCGCTGGCCGCGCTGGAGCGGGACCTGGCGCGGCGCCCGGCGCTGGCGCAGTGGCTCGACTTGCGCGACTGGCGTGCCGAGCTGCGCCGCCACCTGCTGCCCTGGCACGCACGCGCGTGGCCGCTGCTGCGCACGCCCGGGCCCGCGCTGTGGACGCACGGCGACTGGCACGCCTCGAACCTGCTGTGGCAGCACCGCGGACCGGCCAGCCAGGTCGGCGCGGTGTTCGACTTCGGGCTGGCCGACCGCACCTTCGCGCTGTACGACCTGGCCACCGCGATCGAGCGCAACCTGGTGCCCTGGCTGGACCTGGACCTGGACCGGGGCGCGCGGGCGGTGGCCGAACTCGACCAGATGGATGCGCTGCTGTACGGCTATGCCAGCGAGCTGCCGCTGGACGCCGCGCAGCTGCGCCTGCTCGGCGCGCTGCTGCCGCTGGTGCATGCCGACTTCGCGCTCAGCGAGGTCGACTACTTCGCCGGCATCACCGGCTCGCCGTCGAATGCGGCCATCGCCTACGAGCGCTACCTGCTGGGGCATGCCGACTGGTTCGGCGGCGACGAGGGCCAGCGCCTGCTGCAGCGGCTGGCGCGGCACCCCGGGACCGCGCGATGAGCGCCACCGTCTCGCCGCTGATCGACGCCGCCGCGCTCGCCGCGCGCCTGCACGAGCCGCAGCTGCGGGTGTTCGACGCCACCGTGGTGCTGCCGCCGGCGCGCTTCGACGGCGACTACCGCCCCGCGAGCGGCGCGCCCGGCTGGCGCCAGGCCCATGTCCCCGGATCGCAGCATGCCGACCTGCTGCATGCGCTGTCCGACCCGGGCGCCGGCTTCGGTTTCGCGATGCCGGCGCCGCAGGCGTTGGCCGCCGCCCTGGAAAGGCTGGGCATCGACAGCGCCCGGCCGCCGGTGCTGTACGACCGTGCCGACGGCTTCTGGGCCGCGCGCCTGTGGTGGATGCTGCGCAGCCTCGGGGTCGCGGCGCAGGTGCTGGACGGGGGCTGGGCCGCCTGGCAGGCCGCCGGCCTGCCGCAGGCCCGGGGCGACGCCGCCGCGCCGCCAGCGGGCCGGATCGTGCTGCGCCCGCGGCCGGAGGCCTGGATCGATCGCGCCGGGGTCGCCGCGATCGTCGCCGGGCAGCGTCCCGGCAGCCTGGTATGCGCGCTCCCCGAAGCGGCCTTCGCCGGCCGCGTGCCGACCCGCTACCGCCGCCGCGGCCACCTCCCCGGCAGCCACAGCCTGCCGGCGCGCCGCTTGCTCGATGCCGACGGCCGCTACCTGCCGCCGGCCGCACTGGCCGAGGCGGTCGGGCCCTGGCTGGCCACGGCGCCGCGCCCGCTGGTGCTGTACTGCGGCGGCGGCATCGCCGCCGCGGCCGATGCGCTGGCCCTGACCCTGCTCGGCGAGACCGAGCTCGCCCTCTACGACGGCTCGCTGCAGGACTGGGCCGCCGACCCCGCGCTTCCCCTCACCTTCCCCGACGCCGGCTGAGCCGGCGTCCTGCCCCACGAGACCGCCATGACCTTGTCCCGCACTGCTTCCTTCCATCCGCTGGCCCTCGCCCTGGGCCTGGCGCTGGCCGCCCCCGTTTCGGCGCAGACCGCCACGGACACGGACACGCCGCAGACGCCGGTGCAGCTGGACACGGTCAACGTGCACGGCGAGCGCGGCACCCAGCGCACCACGCTCGGCGGCTTCGGCGAGGCCAGCGTGCTGGACACCCCGGCCTCGGTCACGGTGATCGACCGCCAGCAGCTGCAGGACCGCCAGGTGCGCGTGCTCAGCGAGGTGCTGCGCGCCGACGCCTCGGCCGGCGACAGCTATGCGCCGATCGGCTACTACGAGAACTTCGTGCTGCGCGGCTATTCGCTCAACGCGGCCAACAGCTACCGCATCAACGGCCTGAGCGCGGTCGGCGAGCAGGTGGTGGCGCTGGAGAACAAGGAGCAGGTGCAGGTGCTCAAGGGCCTGTCGGGCCTGCAGTCGGGTGTCAACGAACCGGCCGGCCTGATCGACTACCTCACCAAGCGCCCGCAGCACGTGCGTTCGCTCAACCTCGGCAGCGACGACGAGGGCACCCGCTATGCGGCGGTCGACCTCGGCGACTGGTTCGGCGCGCAGCGCCAGTTCGGCCTGCGCGTCAACGCCGCGCACGAAGGCCTCCGCAGCTATGTCGAGCATGCCGACGGCCATCGCAACTTCCTGTCGCTGGCCGCCGACTGGAAGATCGACCCGCAATCGCAGCTGCAGCTCGACGTGGAGTACCAGCGGCGCTCGCAGCGCTCGGTGCCGGGCTATGCGCTGCTGGGCGGCCGCGAAGTGCCGCGTGCGGTGTCGGTGCATCGCCTGCTCGCCTACCAGCCGTGGTCGCGCCCGGTCGGCATGGATTCGCTCAACGCGCAGCTGCGCTACCAGTACCGCTTCAACGAGGCCTGGCGCGCGGAGGTCGCGGCCGCGCACAGCCGCGTGCGCATCGACGACTATTCCGCCTTCGCCTGGGGCTGCTACGGCGCGCCCAGCTGCGCCGGCGACGCGGTGCCGAACTACTTCAGCCGCGAGGGCGACTACGACATCTACGACTACCGCAACCCCGGCGACACCCGGGCCCACGACCAGGCCCAGGCGACGCTGTACGGCAGCGCCCGCACCGGTGCGCTCGACCACCAGTTCAGCCTCGGCCTCGATCACCTGCGCCGCACCATCGACCGCCACGGTTCGGTCAACGAATGGATCGGCACCGGCAACATCGCCACCGACCCCGAGGTGCTGACGCCCACCGACGTGGCCGTCGGCCCGCGGCACCGACGCCTGGACAGCCGCCAGGACGCGCTGGTGCTGAGCGACCGCATCGGCCTGGGCGAGGCCTGGCAGCTACTGCTCGGCGCGCGCCGGGTGCGGCTGGACGAGCGCGCCTACGACCGCGACGGCGTCCTGGAACGGCGCACCCGCGTCTCCGAACTGCTGCCGCAGGCGGCCCTGCTGTTCAAGCCCGACGCGGCCTGGTCGCTCTACGGCAGCTACGCCAAGAGCCTGGCCGGCGGTGGCACCGCGCCCTGGTTCGCCAGCAACGCCGACAGCATCCTCGCCCCGACCCGGGCCTATCAGCTGGAGAGCGGCGTGAAGTACGAGCGCGACGGGCTGCGCCTGGGCGCGGCCGTGTTCGACATCCGCCAGGCCTACCAGTTCGCGCAGCCGCAGGACGACGGCAGCTTCCTGTACCTGCAGCGCGGCCGCCTGCACAACCGCGGGCTGGAACTGTCGGCCGACGGCCAGGCCGGGCCGCAGCTGCGCCTGGCCGCCAGCGTCGCGGCGATCCGCGCGCGTGCCGAGGACACCGGCGTGGCCGCCTACGAAGGCCACCAGGCGATCAACGTGCCGCGCCTGCGCGCCAGCGTGCAGGCCGACTACGCAGTGCCGGGCGTGGACGGCCTGGCGTTGCTGGGCGGGGTGCAGTACAGCGGCCGCAAGAACGCCGACCGCCTCGGCCGCACCGCGGTGGGCGACTACGCGGTGGCCAACCTGGGCGCGCGCTACGCCACGCGCCTGGGCGGCATCGCCACCACCTGGCGCCTGAGCGTGGACAACGTGTTCGACAGGCGCTACTGGCGCGATGTCGGCGAGTACTACGGCGACGCCTACCTGTTCCTCGGTGCGCCGCGCACCGCGCGGCTGGCGGTGCAGTTCGATTTCTGAGGGGCGGGAATGGGGAATGGGGAGTCGGGAATGGAGGCCATGCTCCCCCCGCGTTTCCCACCGCCCCCGTAGCGCCACGCTTCCGATTCCCCATTCCCGATTCCCCATTCCCGGCCCATCCATGTCCCCACTCGAAATCTTCGCGGTCGTGATCAATGTGCTCGGTGTCTGGCTCACCGCGCGCCGCATGCGCGGGTGCTGGCCGGTCGGGATCGTCGCGGTGCTGCTGTACGCGTGGCTGTTCTACCGCTGGAAGCTGTACTCGGACATGCTGCTGCAGGGCGTGTATGCGCTGCTGCAGGGCTACGGCTGGTGGCAGTGGTCCACCGGCGCGGCGGGCGACGGACGCATCCGCCCCGAGCCGCTGCCGCGCGCCGAGGCCGTCGCCTCGCTGCTGGCCGGCGGCGCGTTCGCGCTGGCGCTGGGCGCGTTCATGCATGCGCACACCGACGCGGCGCTGCCGTGGCTGGATGCGGCGCTGGCCGGCTTCAGTCTGGTCGCCAGCTTCTGGGCCGCCCGCAAGCGCGTGGCCACCTGGACGCTGTGGATCGTGCTCGACAGCCTCTACGTGGGCGTCTTCGTCTACAAGCAGCTGTACCTGACCGCCGCGCTGTATGCCGGATTCGTGGTACTGGCGGCCTACGGGCTGCGCAGCTGGCGCGCGGAACTGCGGGCCGCGCCTGCCGCCGCCTCCCAGGCCTGAGCGGTGGCGAACGCCGCCGCGCCACGCGCGCCGTGGCCCCGGGCCTGGCGCCCGGCCACGCGGATTCCCTACTATCGCCCCATGCCTTTCCTCGCATCGTCGTCCTTCCCTGCCGTGCCGTCGCCACGCGTGCTGCGCATGCGCGGTTCCCCCGGTCCTGGCCGCGGAGCGCGCCGGTGAACGTGCCGCGCCAGTACGCGATCATCCAGGCGCTCGCCGCGCAGCTCGACGCCGGCGCCTGGGGCCCCGACCAGCGCCTGCCGGTGGAGCGCGAGCTCGCCGAGCGCTTCGGCTGCACCCGCATCACCGTGCGCGAGGCGCTGCAGCAGCTGGAGGCCGAGGGCCGCATCTACCGCGAGAACCGCCGCGGCTGGTTCGTCAGCCCGCCGCGCGTGCACTACGACCCCACCCGCATCGCCGGGTTCATGCACTACGTCGCCGCGCAGGGGCGCCAGCCGCGCACCGAGCTGCTGGGCGCGCGGCGGCAGCCGGCCGGGGCCGGGTTCGCGGCCGCGCTGCAGCTGGACACCCCCGACGAGGCCGTGTTCGTGCTGCAGCGACGGCGCTGGATCGGGCGGCGCCCGGTGCTGCTGGAGACCAACGTGGTGCGCGCGAGCTGGGCGCCGACCCTGCTCGACCACGACCTCGCCGGTTCGCTGAGCACGGTGCTCAACCAGGCGCTGGGGCTGTTCCAGCGCAGCAGCCGGCTGTCGATGCACCCGGCCGGGCTGGACGCCGAACAGGCCGCGCTGCTGCAGTGCACGGTCGGCACGCCCTGCTTCCGGCTGCACCGCGTCAGCCATGCCGACGACGGCCAGGCAGTGGAATACGACATCGAGTCGTGGCGTCCCGATGCGCTGGCGGTGACCGTCGAGGTGCAGGCGCCCGACCCGGTGGCGTGAACCGGTGGCCGGCGGGCGCGGCGGCGGGCACAGGCGCGGCTCCGCGATGATCCGGAGCCCCTGACGCACCTGCGCGGGCCCAGCTTCGAAAGAACGCAGGCGGTCCCGACGCGGCGCCTGCGCACGCCGGAACGCCTCGCCGGGACGGGGCAGCGCACGGCGCGCTGCCCGGCCACGTTCTCGACGCCCTCCGCTCCGGTCCGACGCGCGCGCAGCGACGCGGGCCGGGATCGGTCTACGCGGTCACGGCGCCACGTCGGCGAACAGCTGCCGCTGCGGGTGCGGCGGCGGCAGCCCGTCGTGCAGCCGCTGCAGCTGCGCGCGCTCGTCGTGCAGCGCGTCGTCCATCAGGAAATGGGCCAGCCGCGCGTGCCAGGCCGGCCAGCGCGTGGCCAGCGCGTCCATGTCGCCGTCGGCCGGACGGCCCTCGCCGCGGCAGGCGACGAACGCCGTCTCGCACAGCACGTTGCGCCAGCCCAGCCCGGCCATGCGCAGCGACAGGTCGACCAGTGCCGCGTACCACGACCCGTAGCTGCGCGCATCCAGGCCGCCGGCCTTGCGCCGCGCCGCGCCGCGCAGCAGCACCGCGTGCGCGATCGCCGACGGCAGCTCCGGGTGCAGCGGCGGCATCGCCGCGCAGGCCGCGGCCACGCGCTCCGGATCGTCGGGCAGCGGGTTGATCTCGCCGCGGCGCGGCCACGAGGCGGCCTCGCCGGCGTTGCTCCACGGCGTGGCGCTGGCGATCGCGGCGTCGCGGGCGAAGCAGGCCTGCAGCTGGCCGAGCCAGCCCGGCAGCGGGCACGCCTGCGGCGACAGCACCGCCACGTCGGCGTCGCCGCACGCGCGCAGCATTTCGTCCAGGTGCGCGACCTCGCCGACCGGGCGCGGCCGCCGCGTGTAGTCCGCCTGCAGCCGGGTGCGTGCCAGCCAGTGCTCGACCACCGCGATGCCGCGCGGGCCGGCCTGCGCGTCGTCGGCCAGCCACACCTGGGTGCCGGCGGGCGTGGCAGTCTCCAGCGCGGCCAGGCAGGCGTCCAGCGCCTCGTCGTCGACGCCGACCGGCAGCAGCACGACGGGCAGCGCCGCGGTCATCGCGGCTTCGGTGCGTTCAGCGGCTCCATCGCCTTGAACTTCTGGCCGTACTCGTCGGTCAGGTTGCGGGCTTCCTGCGGGTTGCGGACGATCGAGGGCGTCAGCAGGACGATCACCTCGTTGCGCCGGGTGTTCTGGGTCTTCTGCCCGAACAGCGCGCCGACCACGGGCAGCTTGCTGAGGAACGGGACGCCGTTGCTGCCGTCCGTGGTGCTGTCGTCGATCAGGCCCGCCAGCATGATGGTGTCCCCGCTCTGCACCGCGGCCTCGGTCTTGACCCGGCGCGTGTTGATGTCGACGTTGCACGCCGAGGCGTTGACCACGACCGCCGTCGAGGTACACGCAGCGGGCTTGGCGCCCGGCGTGCTGACCTCCTGCACGATGTCCAGGAACACCATGCCGTCCTTGGTCACCCGGGGGCGCACCTTGAGGATCACGCCGGTGTCGATGTACTGCACCGACGAGTAGCTGCTGTCGCTGCCGGTGTTGGTGTTGATCGAGGTCGAGTTGATCGCGATGCGCGAGCCGACGTTGAGCGTGGCCTCGGCGTTGTTGCGCACGAACACCGAGGGTGTCTGCAACAGCCGCACGTTGCTCACCTTGTCGAGCGCGGTGATGATCGCCGCGGCGTTCTTGCCGAGGAAACTCCACGCAAGCCCGTTGGTGTCGGTGATCTTGCCGGCGATGTCGCCCCAGATGTTGCGACCGGCGGCGCTGGGCAGGTTGGCACCGCCGCCGATGCCGATGTTGGTGGCGTCGGTGGCGGCATTGACCGCGTTCTCGAAGTACCAGTTCACGCCGTAGCTCAGCTCACCGGTCAGGTTGACCTCGGCCACCTGCGCCTCGATGTGCACCTGCATCGGCATCACGTCGAGCTTCTCGATGACGTCGCGGATCGAGTTCCAGGCCTGCGGAGTGGAGCGCACCAGGATCGCGTTGGTCTCCTCGACCGCCGATACGCCGACCTTGTCGCCCTCCACCTCCAGGGTCACGCTGCCGTTGCCGGCGGTGCGCTGCGACAGCTGCAGGCCGCCGTTGCCGAGACCGCCGCTGCTGGTACCCGAGCCGGAGCTTCCCAGGGAGCCGGACGAGGACGACAGGCCGTCGCTGCCCTCGCCGATGCTGCCGCCGGTCTGGCCGCTGCCGCCGCCCAGGCTGCTGTCGCGGTCACCGCCGCCGAGCACGCTGGTCTGCGCGCCCGGGGCCAGCGAGGTGCTGGAGGAGCCGCGTCCGGCACTGGCGCCGAACACCTCGGCCAGGCGGTCGGCCAGGTCCTTGGCCTTGATGTACTTCAGTTCGTAGGAGAACAGCCGCGCGCCGCCGCCGGCGCTGTCGATGCGGTCCAGCCACTCCTGGATCTGGTCGAGGTAGCGCGCCTGCGGGGTGATCACCAGTACCGCATTGGCGTTCTCCAGCGGCATGAAGCGGAACATGCCGGCGCTGGGGGTCTTGCTGTTTTCGCCGAACACCTTTTCCAGGTCGGCGGCCACCCGCTCGGCCTTGCCGGACTGCAGCGGGAACACGCCCACCGACATGCCCGACAGCCAGTCGACGTCGAAGATCTGCACCGTGCGCAGGTAGTTCTCCAGCTCGGCGCGGGTGCCGCCCAGGGTGATGACGTTGCGCGAGGGATCGACCCCGACGATCGCATTGGGGCGTGCGTAGGGCTCCAGCACCTTCTTCATCTCGCTGGCGGAGATGAACTTCAGCGGCACCACCCGCACCTCGAAGCCGCGCGCGGACGCGGGCGACGCCGTGCTCGGCGCGACGGTGCCGGCCAGCGCCTGGTCGGCCGGCACGATGTTGTAGCGGCCGCCGCTGTAGACCATGCGGGCGTTGTTCCAGCCCAGCACCATCTCCAGCAGGTTCAGCGCCTGCGCCGGCGACACCGGCTTGGGCGTGGCCAGGGTGACGGTGCCCTGCACGCCCGGCGCGATGACGTAGTTCTGCCCGAGCATGTCGCCGAGGATGGCCTTGACCACCGCCTGCACCGACTCGCCCTCGAAGTTGAAGGTGGCGCTGCCGCTGCCGGCCATGCCCAGCGAGGGCGCCGGTGCGGCCGCGGCGCTGGAATTGATCACCGTGCCGCTGCCGCGGCGGATCACCGGCACCGGCTTGCCGGCGGCATCGGCGGCGGTGGCGGCCGGCACCTGGGTGCTCCCGGCCGCCCCCACGCGCGGGTCAAGCCGCGCGTTGCGGCGTACGTCCGGAGGAGCGGTAGTGGCACAGCCGGCCAGCAGGCCGAGCAGGAGCGAGAAGGTAAACAGGCGTGACGTCATGCGTTCACTCTATGGGTTCTGAGCGGGGGACGCGCCGTTCTGGCGCTGTTGCTGCAATTGCCGGCGCCGCGCCTCGATGCGCTCGCGGATCGCCTTCATCTGGTCCTCGGACGGCTTGGGGGCCGCCGTGGCGCCCGGGGGCGGGGCCTGGGCGGGCGCCGGGGCCTGGCCGCCGGGCGCCGCCGGCGCGGGCGACGCCGGGGGCGCGGTCAGCACCGGCGGGCTGCCGGCGGTGCCCGGCGCGGCCGCGGCCGGCGGGCGGGCGCCGCCGCGCACGGTCGGCGGCTGCCCGCCCTGGCCGTTGAACACCTGCAGCTCCAGGGTCTGGGTGCCGCCGGCGCCTTCCAGGGTGGCACTGCGCGGCTGCAGCGCCAGCAGGCGCCAGCCCTCGACGCTGTCGCCGCCCAGCCGCAGCCGCAGCGACTTGCCCTGCTCGGTGGTGAGCGTGGCCATCTGGAAGCGCGGGGTCAGCAGCACGCCGGTCAGGCGCAGGGCGGTGGTCGCGGCGGCGTTGTCGCCGCCGCTCAGGAAGAACGGGTGCGGCTGGCGGTCCTCGGCGAACACCGGGTGCGCGGCGATCTCCGAGTAGCGCGACAGCGGGCCCAGGCGCTCGGCCGCCGGTGCCGGCAGCGCCGGCAGCCGCTGCGCCAGCTGCGGATCGTCCGGCAGCAGTTCCACGCGCCGGCCCAGCCCGAACGCGGCCAGCACGCACACCAGCAGTGCCCAGCCGGCGAAGGTGGCCAGCCACCAGGTGCGCAGGCCGATCGATTCAGCCCGCATCGGGCACCTCCGTGCGCGCTGCGGACGCGGAGGGCGGCGGCGGCGGCGGCGCGTCGCCGCTGCCCGGGCGCAGGTAGCCGGCCAGCTCGAAGGCCACGTCCAGCCCGCTGCCGCTCTCGTTGGGGGACAGCTGGTAGCGCTGCGCCATCACGTTGACGTTGTCCACGAACAGGCGCGGCGTGCCGCTCTCCAGGCTGTGCAGCACCGAGGCCAGCTCCGGGGTGCCGCAGCGCAGGCGCACCTGCACCGCCACGCGCACGAAGCGGCCCTTGCTGTCGGGCTGCAGCGGCGAGCGGTTGCTGATGGCGCAGCTGCGGTTGCCGGGGCTGGCCTCGACGACCGCCCGCTCCAGGCGCTGCACCAGCGCCGCCGAGGCCAGCTCGGCCGAGGTCTCGCCCAGGAAGCCGGGCCGCGCCGCCAGGGTGTCGCGCGCCTGGCGCAGCCTCGTAGCCACCTGCGGGGCCTGCTGCAGCTGCACCCGCACGCGCAGCTCGCGCTCGCGCAGCGCCTGGATCTCGTCCTGCACCGCCAGCAGCGGCCGCGTGAACCACGGGTGCACGCCCAGCAGATAGACCGCCGCCAGCATCAGCAGCAGCAGGCCCAGCGCCCACCAGCGGTCGTGTTCAGCGTTGCGGGGCGCCATCGCCGGCCTCCTTGCGCTGCGCGCCGCCCTCGAGTTCGGCGGTGATGGTGAACCGGTCCACGCCGCGGCCGGCGTCGCTCTGCAGCACGCCGGTCAACGACGGCGTGTGCCACAACGGCGAGCCCTCCAGCCGCCGCACCAGCGAAGAGGCCTCGTTGCTCAGGCCGATCAGCTGCAGCTGCCCGCCCTCCATCGAGAACTTCTCCAGGTAGGTACCGGTGGGCAGGCGCCGGCTCAGTTCGTCCCAGACCTCCACCGCGGTGGGGCGTGCGGCGCGCTGGCGCTCGAAGAACGCCGCGCCCTCGACCAGGTCGATCAGTTGCTGGCGCTCGGCGGCGACCTGGCGCGCACGCCCGGCATTGGCCTGC
Source organism: Lysobacteraceae bacterium USHLN149 (assembly GCA_037145635.1). GTDB lineage: Bacteria > Pseudomonadota > Gammaproteobacteria > Xanthomonadales > Xanthomonadaceae > JAATFS01. Next base: position 219,870 of record JBBCXB010000005.1, on the reverse strand, counting down.
ACCTGCGCGCGCAGGGCCTCGGCGGCCTGGCGGCGGTTGTCGAGCAGCAGCCAGCCGGCCAGCGCCACCGCCAGCAGCCCGCCCAGTGCCAGCAGCAGGTTCCAGCGCCGCATCGGATCGGCGCGGCGCAGGCGGCGCGCGGGCGGCAGCAGGTTCACGCCCAGCGGCGCGCCGTGCTCGTCGGCGACGTCGATGCCGGCCAGCGCGACGAGCCAGTCCTCGGGCAGGCCGCCGTTGCCGTCGATCAACCGCCGCGGCACCACCACCAGCTCGGCGTCGAGCTGGGCGTCGTCGCGGCGCTGCAGCACGCGCGCGTCGAAGTACACCTGGTCGGCCTGGAACGGGGTCTGCCGGTCGATCTCGAAACGCGCCACGTCCAGCAGCCGTGCGCCGGCGGCGGCCGGCAGCCGCAGCGGACGGCGCAGCGCGGCGGCGGCCGGCAGCAGCCAGTGCTGCGGCAGCGCCGCCAGTGCGGTCGGCAGCAACGCCTGCACGTCGTCCGGGCGCACCGGCCACGGCAGGTCGACGACGCTGTCGGTCTCGGCATCGCGTTGCCGCGCCAGCCGCAGCCGGCCCGGCCCCGGCTGCAGCAGCAGGCGCGCCTGCGACAGGCCCAGCTGCCACTGCCAGCGCGGCGGCAGCCAGCTCAGCAGCGCCTGCTGCCACCAGCGCCAGAAGCCACCCGCGCCGGGTGCGACGTGCACGCCCATGCGCCCCAGACTGTCCCGCCACGCGGTCATTGCACTGCAGCTCCCTCTTCCCAACGCAATACGGTGTAGGACGCACCGGGCAGGGCCGATGCGCCGGTGCGCACGACTGCGCGCAACACCGCCTCTCGTCCCTGACCCAGGCGTGCCCGGCTCTCAATACTATAGGCATCCGAGCCGCCGAGGGCCGACTCGGTGACCTGCGCTCCCGGCGGTGCGTCACGTTGCGCGAGCAGCATCGCCGCATCGAGCCCCATCGCGGTGAGCACCGGCCCCGGCGCGAAGCGCGATTCCGGGCGCGAGCGGCCACTGAAGATGGTGACGTTGGGCAACAGCCGCGCATATAGCGCCGCATCCACCCCGAGCACCAGGCGCAGTTCGCCCAGGCTCTCGAACGGCGCGTCCTTGGCGCCGTAGGGCAGGCCCGCGGCGACATAGTCGCGGTCCTCGGCTCCGCCGCCCGGCGAGGACAGGTCGTCGCCGTCGCGCCAGTCGATGATCGCCGCGGCCACGCGCGCGTCCTGGCCGGGTTCGGCGCCGACCGCGCGCACCAGGCCGGCGAGCAGCGCGGCGTCGGCGACGTTGAGATCGACCTTGCCGCTCTCGTCGACGACCCGGATCTCCACCTCGGCGTCCTCGAACCGCCAGCGGTAGCGGTGCCCGTCCGCGCGCCAGCGCGCCTGGGCGGGCCCGGTCTGCAGCCGCGCCAGCGCGTACTCCAGGCCCGCACGCGCGTATTCCTGCGCCTGCGCGCCGCTGCGCAGCACCCCGCCCTGCATCGCCTCCACCCGTGCGGTCAGCGCGAACGCGCCCACCATCGCGGTGAGCAGCGCGATCAGCCACAGCACCAGCACCAGCGCGGCGCCGCGCGTTCGCCTCCGGCTCATGGCCGCGTCACCGCGGCGCCGGTCTGCGGCAGCGCCACCACCACCGGTGGCCAGCGCGCGTGGCCGTCGCGCAGCTCCACGCGCACCAGCACCGGCAGGCGGTCGTGCAGTTCCCACTGCGGCTGCCAGTCGCCGAGCTGGCCGGTCTCCGGATCGATGCCGCGGTAGCCGAACGCCACGTCCTCCAGCCCCGGCGCCAGCGCCTCGGGCGGCAGCGGCGCGGACTCTTCCACCTCGCTGGCCGACTGCACCATGGTCAGCACGATCCGCAGCGTACGCGCCGTGCCGCTGCCGCCCACCGACAGGTCGTGCAGGTAGGGGCCGCCGCGCCCCAGGTAGTCGGGCACGTCGGCGACGAAGCGCATGCGCTGCGGCTCGCCGATGAACAGCAGCGGCTGCTGCTTGTCCTGGTCGATCCCCATCGCCACCGGCAGCGCGCCCGACAGGCGCCGGCGCAGGAACGCCTCCACCGCGCGCACGCGCTCGCTGTGGCGGGCGATGGATTCGCCGCGCTGGCTCACCGCGCTGGCCGAGCGCAGGGTGGCGAAGGCCAGCGCCAGGCCGCCGGCCAGCAGCACGGTGGCCAGCAGGACCTCGATCAGGGTGAAGCCGGCCTGCGCGCGGCGCTTCACGGCGCACCGCCCGGCGCGGCGGTGACCAGCCGCAGCGTGCGCCACTGCAGGCGCTGGGCCTCGGCCTCGCCCCAGCTCACCACCAGGGTCAGCTGCAGCAGGCTCGGCGCGCCGGGCTGGAGCGGCGCGTCCGGGGGCTGCTGCGGATCGGCGTAGGGCGCCACGTCGAGCGTCCAGTGGTAGTGCCCGCCCTCGAACTCGCCCTGCTCGCGCTGCGGCCGCAGCGGCGCCGCCACGCCCTGCACCGCCAGCAGCGACTGCGCATGCAGGGTGGCGCGGCTGATCTCGCCGGCGTTGCGCACCTGGCGCGCGCCGCCGGACAGGGCGCCCAGCAGCAACGCCAGCGCCAGCGCCAGCAGCGCGAAGGCGACGATCACCTCGATCAGCGTATAGCCGCGCTGCGATCTCATGGGCGCGCGCGCTCCAGCGGCCCGGACCGCACCTCGCCGGTGATCCAGCCCACGTCGATGCGCCAGCTCGCGTCCTTGATCGTCAGGTCGATGCGGCCGCCGGTGGCGGCGCCGTCGGGAAAGAACTGCACGGCTCCCTCGCCTTCGCGCGCCTGCACCTGGCGCGCGCCGGTGAAGCGCACCGTCATCGCCGCGGGCAGCTCGCCGTGGCGGCCACCGGGCGCCTGCCAGCGCCGCTGCTGCGGATCGATCAAAAACCGTTGCGGCGTGCCGGAGGCGATCGCCTGGGTGCGCGTGTAGCGCAGCTGCGAGGCGATCTCCTTGCCGCCGGAGCGCAGCCGCATGCCCTCGATGCCGCCGGTCAGCACCGCGGCCGCCAGCAGCCCGGCGACCGCGATCAGGCCGATCACCAGCAGCATTTCCAGCAGGGTGACGCCGCGCATGCGTGCGCGCGGCGCCACGGGGCGCGCGCGGACCGGACGCGACGATCGGGCACGGGTCACCGGCTCACTCGTACTTGATGTCGCCGTCGTAGCTGCTGCCGCCGGGGCGGCCGTCCTTGCCCAGGCTGATCAGGTCGAACGGCTGGCCCTCGCCCGGCGCGCGGTACTCGATCGCATGGCCCCACGGGTCGTTGAGCTCGGCCGGCTTGGCATACGGCCCCAGCCAGCCGCTGCTGCCGCCGGGCTGGGTGACCAGGTCGTCGAGCTTGGACGGCAGCTTGCCGGTATCGAGCTGGAAGTTCTCGACCTTGCCGGCCAGGGTCTGGATCTGCGACTTGGCCAGGTTGGCCTTGCCGCGGTCGGCGCCGCCGAGCACGCGGCTGCCGACCAGGGTGAGCACCGCGCCGATCAGCACGATGACGATGATGATCTCCAGCAGGCTCATGCCGGCCTGGCGGGCGGCGGAGGGCGAACGGGTCAGGGAACGTTTGTTGGCCATTGCGGATGTCCTTTCACGGGATGGAACTGTTGCGGGATGCGGAGGCGCCGGGCGCGACGGGCGCGGCGGCGTTCGGGGCGGGCGGCGGCACCAGCGCGCACGCGCGTGGCGGCTCAGCCGATCGCATTGGTCAGGTCGTACAGCGGCACCAGCACGGAGATGATCACCAGCCCCACCACCGAGGCCAGCACCAGGGTGATCAGCGGCACCAGCGCGGCGAGCATGCGGTCGATCGCCTGCGCGGTCTCCTGCTCGAAGGTGTCGGCGGTCTTGAGCAGCATCACGTCCAGCGCGCCGGATTCCTCGCCGACCTGGATCATCTGCAGCGCCAGACGCGGGATGCGCTTGCCGCGTGCCAGCGACGACGCCAGCCCGTGGCCGTTCTTGACGTCCTCGGCGGCGTTGCCGACGTCCTCGGTCAGCGCCAGGTTGGACAGCACGTTGCGGGCGATGCCCAGCGCCGAGAGCAGCGGCACGCCGTTGCGCAGCAGCGTGCCGAGGGTGCGGCTCAGGCGCGCGGTCTCCAGCCGGGCGATCAGCGGCCCGATCAGGCGCTGGCGCAGCAGCCAGGCGTCGAGCGCGGCGCGGAACGCGGCGTCGCGGCGCTTGCGCTCGAGCCAGATCGCGGCCAGTCCCGGCACCACCAGCAGCGCGATCCACCAGTCGCGCACGAACAGCCCCACCGACAGCACCGCCTGGGTGAACCACGGCAGCGCCACGTCCAGGCTCTCGTACATCTGCGCGAACTGCGGCACCACGTAGCCGAGCAGGAACAGCAGCGCGCAGCCCACCACCGCCAGCAGGATCGCCGGGTAGATCAGCGCGTTGATCACCTTGCCGCGCAGCTCGCGGCTGCGCTCCAGGTAGTCGGCCAGCCGCTGCAGGGTGTCGTGCAGGCTGCCGCCGGCCTCGCCGGCGCGCACCATGTTGATGTACAGCCGCGAGAACAGCCCGTGCTGGCGCTCCAGCGCGCTCGACAGCGGCGCGCCGCCGCGCACGGTGTCGCGGATGTCGCCGATGATGCGCCGGCTCTTCTCGTCCTCGGGCAGGTCCATCAGGATCGACAGCGCGCGGTCCAGCGGCTGCCCGGCCCCGATCAGCGTGGCCAGCTGCTGGGTGAACTGCACCAGCGCGGTGGCGTCGAACGGCTTCTTGCGCAGCAGGCTGCGCAGCGACGGCGCGGCGGCGTCGCCGGTGGCCAGGCGCGCCTCCACCGGCAGGTGGCCCTGCTCCTGCAGCCGCGCGATCACCTCGGCATCGCTGGCCGCCTCCATCTGGCCGTCGAGCATCTCGCCATGCGCGTCCAGCGCCTTGTAGCGGTACAACGGCATGGTCAGGCCCCGGCGTTCCGCGACCCGGCCCGGGCGCCGCCGCGGCGCCCGCATGCATCCCGGCGGCGGTCACGCATCCTCGGTCACCCGCAGCACTTCCTCGATCGTGGTCTCGCCGCGCAGGGCCTTGTCCAGGCCGTCCTCGTACATCGTGCGCATGCCGGCCTGGCGTGCCAGCTGCTCGATCTCGCCCATGCCGGCGCGGCGCATCACCGCGCGCCGCAGCTCGTCGTTCATCACCAGGAACTCGACGATGGTGGTACGGCCCAGGTAGCCGGTGGGCGCCAGCGCCGAGGCGCGCGCGCGGTACAGGCAGATCTCGCCCTCCGGCTGCAGCCGGCGCAGGTCGAACTTCTCGATCTCCTCCGGCGAGGCCGGGTAGCGCTCGGCATGCGTGGGCTCCAGCCGCCGCACCAGGCGCTGGGCGAGGATGCCGTTGATGGTGGAGGTCAGCAGGTAGTCCTCCACGCCCATGTCGAGCAGGCGGGTGATGCCGCCGGCGGCGTTGTTGGTGTGCAGCGTGGACAGCACCAGGTGGCCGGTGAGCGCGGACTGGATCGCGATGCGCGCCGTCTCCAGGTCGCGCATCTCGCCGATCATGATGATGTCCGGGTCCTGGCGCACGATGCTGCGCAGCGCATTGGCGAAATCCAGCCCGATCTGCGGCTTGGCCTGGATCTGGTTGATGCCCTCGATCTGGTACTCGACCGGATCCTCGACGGTGATGATCTTGACGTCGGCGGTGTTGAGCTGGCTCAGCGCGGTGTACAGCGTGGTGGTCTTGCCCGAGCCGGTCGGGCCGGTGACCAGCAGGATGCCGTGCGGCTGTTCCAGCACCTTGCGGAACTGCGGCAGGAACGCCTCGGTGAAGCCGAGCCGGTGGAAGTCGAACACCACCGTCTCGCGGTCGAGCAGGCGCATCACCACGCTCTCGCCATGCGCGGTCGGCACGGTGCTCACGCGCAGGTCCAGCTCCTTGCCCTGCACCCGCAGCATGATGCGTCCGTCCTGCGGCAGCCGGCGCTCGGCGATGTTGAGCTTGGCCATGATCTTGATGCGGCTGATCACCGCGGCGGTCAGCTTGGCCGGCGGGCTCTCGCCCTCGACCAGCACGCCGTCGACGCGGTAGCGCACCTTGAGCCGGTTCTCGAACGGCTCGATGTGGATGTCGGAGGCGCGCAGCTCCACCGCGTGCTGGATCACCAGGTTGACCAGCCGGATCACCGGCGCCTCGGAGGCCAGGTCGCGCAGCTGCTCGATGTCGTCGGTGGCGCCGGACTCGCCGTCGGCGGTCTCGACGATGGTGCCCATCGCGCTGCGGCCCTGGCCGTACCAGCGCTCGATCAGGTCGTCGATCTCCGAGCGCAGGCCCACCTGCAGCCGCACTTCGCAGCCGCTGGCCAGGCGCACCGCGTCGATCGCGTACGGGTCGAACGGGTCGGCCACCCACAGCTCGACGCTGCCGCCCTGTTCGCCGAGCGGGCAGACATGGAACTGCTTCAGGAAGCGCGGCGACAGCGCCTGGATCTCGGGCAGCATCTCCGGCGAGGCATCGGGCACCTGCTTGGCGTCCAGCAGCGGCAGCGCCATCACCTCGGCGCAGGTCTCGGCATGGTCGCGCTCGGACACCAGCCCGAGGCGGCCCAGCAGCGCGAGCAGGCCCAGGCCGGACTCGGCCTGCAACTGGCGCGCGCGCAACAGGTCGCCGTCCTTGAGACGGCGCCGCTCCAGCAACGCGTCGACGATGCGTGTCTCCGCACTCCGGCTTTCGACAGGATCCAAGGCAACCGCGCTCACGACACCCTCCCTAGGTTCGTGGCGACTTTAGCAGTTTGTCGCGGCGATCCCACCGATCGCGACGGTGGACGCCAAAAAAACAGACCCCGGTCATGAACCGGGGTCTGCTGTCACGCGGCTGTCGTGTGCGGTCACTGCCGCGCGACGATGCTCACCTTGCTGTAGAAGGCCTCGCCCACCAGCTTGATGTAGTACGTGCCGGCCTTGGGCGCGGTGAAGCGCACGGTCTCGCTGTTGCCCGGCCGCGTCGACTTGGCGTCGTAGCGGCTCGCGCTCGGCTCGGCCTCCAGGCTCACGTACAGCGAGACATCGCCGGTGCCGCCGTAGGTCATGAAGCTCAGCACCTTGCCGGCCTCGGCGGTGAAGCTGTACAGGGTCTCGCTGCCGGCTTCGCCCGTGAGCCCGCCGATGGCGGCCTTGTTGGTGAGCTCGACGGCTTCGGGTGCGCAGGTCTCGGTCTGCGGGTCGCACGGCACCGCCAACGCCTCGTCCAGCGCGGCCTTGGCGTCGACGATGCCGGTGCCGATCGGGGTGGCGCTGGGCGGCGCCACCGGGAACGGACGCGCGGTCTGCTTGAGCAGCGTCTCCACCGCCGCCGGCGTCAGTGGCGCCTCGCCGGCCGCGCTCACCGCGCTCTGCACCAGCGCCACCACCGCGGCCACGTGTGGCGAGGCCATCGAGGTGCCGCCCTTGCCGGAGTAGGTGTAGGCGCCGGAGGTCGGCGTGGTGGTGCCGGTGTAGCCGGCCTGCCAGACGTAGCCGCCCGGGTTGCCGTCGACGCTGCCGCCGCCGCCGGGACCGGACAGGTCCACCTTCTGGCCGTAGTTGGAGTAGTAGGTGATGCCGCCGGTGATGCGGGTGGCGCCCACCGCGATGACGTTGTCGCAGCTGGCCGGCGAATAGTTGGCCGCGTCGTCGCTGTCGTTGCCGGCCGCCACCACCACGGTGGTGCCGCGCGACACCGCCTGATTGATCGCGGTCTGGGTCGCCGCGTCGCAGGCGCCTTCGCCGCCCAGGCTCATGTTGATGACCTCGGCCGGGTTGGCGTTGGCCGGCACGCCGTCGACGCTGCCGCCCGAGGCCCAGACGATGGCGTCGGCGATATCCGAGGTGTAGCCGCCGCAGCGGCCGAGCACGCGCACCGGCAGCACCGTCGACTTGAAGGCGACGCCGGCCATGCCGACCCCATTGTTGGTGGCCTCGGCGATGGTGCCGGACACATGGGTGCCGTGCCAGCTGGAGTTGGACACCGGCGAGCCGGTGTAGCACTCGCCCGCCACCGGGTTCCAGTCGCCGTAGTCCAGCGCGCCGGGCACGCGCGCGTCGGTGGCGCGGCGGGAGACGAAGCTGTCGCTGATGAAGTCGTAGCCCTGCAGCAGGTTGCCGGCGAAGTCCGGGTGCGCCGGCAGGATGCCGGTGTCGAGCACCGCCACCACCACGCCTTCGCCCTGCGACACGTCCCAGGCCGCCGGCGCGTTGATGCCGCCGGTGGCGCTGCTCAGGTGCCACTGGTACTGCGCGTAGTACGGGTCGTTGGGCACCAGCTGCGGGGTGACCGTGGCGGCCGGCAGGTCGGCCGGGCGCCGCATGAGGTCGACCTGCACCGACGCCACCGCCGGATCGGCCTTGAGCTCGGCCACCACCTTGGCCAGCTGGGCGCGGTCGAGCTTGCCGGACAGCTTGATCAGGTCCGCACCGATGCCGAGCTTGCGCACGTAGTCCGCCTTCAGCGCGGCGGCGCTGCTGCGGGCGCTGCTGCCGGCCACGCCGGAGCGGGTCACCGCCGACTGCACGGTGGACAGCTTGGTGGTGCGGTCGCCGGCGGCCGGGGTGCCGGCCTTGTACTGCACGATCAGGCGGCTGGAGGACGCGGCGTCGGCCGGCGCGGAGCGGGTCGGCTCCTGCGCGAGCAGCGGGGGCGCGGCCTGCGCGGCGGAAACGCCCAGGGCCATCAGCAGGATGGCACCGGCCAGCGGGTTGAGACGGAAGTTCTTGTCGATCACGTTGAAGTCCTCTTCGGTTTTTCGTCGATCAGGTGTCGGTTCGGCCGTGGCGTTCCATGCGAATCCGTTGGCCGGCCCAGCCAAGGTTGCCTGCCCGTCCCCTCGGGCCCTGCGAAACACGGGCGGCGTCCGCGGACGCCGCCTGCGCGATTACCAGCCGAAGCCCGCGCCGACGCCGACCGACTGGTCGTCGCCGCTGAACGCGCCGCCCAGGGTCACCGTGGCACGGTCGCTGATCGCACGCTGGTAGCCCAGCGACAGCGCCGACTCGCCGCTCTGGAAGCCGACGCCGACGCCGACCCGGTTCTGGGTGCGGATGCCGGCGGCGCTGGTGGCCATGTTGAGCATCGCCGCGTTCATCGCGCCCTGGCGGTCGATGCGGCGGTCCTGGCGGCGGAAGCGGTCGTCGATCTCGCCCTTGTAGGTGTCGAAGGTGTCCGACAGCGCGTTGAAGCGGCCGTCCGCGTAGCTGTTGGCCGCACTCAGGGTCTGGGTGTCGCCGGCCTGCATCTGCTGCACGTTGACCGCGTCGGTGGCGGCGGTGCCGGCGGCGACGTTGACCACCTGGCGCTCGCTGCCGGCGGCGCCGACCGAGACGGTATTGGCCCGGTCGGCCAGCGCGCCCTGGCCCAGCGCCACCGCGCCCTCGGCGGTGACCGAGGCGCCCTGGCCCAGCGCGGTGCCGGAGGCCGCGCCGACGTTGGCGCTCTCGCCCACCGCAACGGCATTGGTCGCGGCCGCGGCGATGGTGGTGTTGGCGCCCACCGCGGTGCTGCCGTCGGCGTTGACCCGGGCATTGCTGCCGATCGCGGTGTCGTTGGGACCGTGCGCGTAGGCGTCGCCACCGATCGCGGTGCCGCTGGCGGCGTTGGCCTGGGCGCCGCTGCCGACGGTCGTGGACGCCGGCGTGGCCACGGCCTCGCCGGTGGTCGCCGCCGCCACGCGGTCGGCCGCGGCGGTGGGGGCGGTCACGTCCTCGGCCGCGGCGAGCGTGGCGTTGGCGGTCCGTGCCGAACGGGCCTGCACGGTGGCGGTGCCGGCGGTGCGCGCATCCAGTTCGCTGACCTTGCCGTCCAGCGCGCTCAGCGCCGCGCCGACGTTGTTGTAACTTCCGCCCTGGATCACATAGGTCGGCGCCACGAACACGCCCTGCGCGCCCAGCGCCGCGCCACCCCCGAGGAAGGTGGCGACGTTGCTCAGCGACTGGAACAGCTGGCCACCGTTGATCGCATCGGTGCTGCCGGCGGCGAGGCTGCCGCTGCCGACGTTGACCACCCGGCGCGTCGCCGGGCCGCCGACGCCGTTGCCGCTGCCCACCGAGACCACGTTGGCCTCGTAGGTGCGCGAGCCCGAGCCCAGCGCCACCGAGTCGGCGCCGGACGCGCCGGCATTGGCGCCGAGCGCCACCGCGTTGCGGCCACTCTGGCGCACGAACGAGTTGTAGCCCAGGGCCACGCCGTTCTCGCCGATGACGTTGGTCTGGCGCCCCATCGCGGTGCTGTTGACGCCGCTGGCCGAGCTGTCGACCCCCAGCGCGCTGGCGCCAGTCGCCGAGGCCGTGCTGCGCGCGGCAATGGCCACGCTGCGCGCGCCGCTGGCGGTGGCGCCGGCCCCCTGCGCGGTGGCGTCGCTGCCGCTGGCGGTGGCCACGCCGGTGCCGCTGGCCGCACTGGTGGCGGTGGCGGCCTCGAACTCGGCGGTCGCCGCATCCAGCTGCGACTTGTTGACCGCGTCGGTGGCGGCCACCGCGTCGCCGACGTTGACGATGCGGCGCGTCGCCGGGCCGCCGATGCCGTTGCCGCTGCCCACCGAGACCACGTTGGCCTCGTAGGTGCGCGAGCCCGAGCCCAGCGCCACCGAGTCGGCGCCGGACGCGCCGGCGTTGGCACCGAGCGCCACCCCGTTGCGGCCGCTCTGGCGCACGAAGGTGTTGTAGCCCAGCGCCACGCCGTTCTCGCCGATGACGTTGGTCTGGCGACCCACGCCGGTGCTGTTGACGCCGGTAGCCGAGCCGTCGGCACCGGCCACCAGCGCGCCCACCGCGTCGGCGCGGGCATTGCTGCCCAGCGCCAGGGTGTTGGCGGCCCGCGCGAACGCGGACTGGCCCAGCGCCGTGGCGTTCGCGCCGTCGGCCCAGGCGTTCCAGCCGACCGCCGTGGTGTAGGCCTCGGTGGCCCAGGAGCCGGCACCGAACGCCGCCGCACCGGTGCCGGAGGCGCGGGCCGGCACGAGGCCGGAGAAGCTCGACCCGCCGACCGCCACACTCTCGTTGCCGGTGGCCTCGCTGTACTCGCCCACCGCCACCGCGCTGGCGCCGGAGGCCAGCGAGGCTGCGCCGACCGCAGTGGCGTAGTCGCTCGACGCCACCGCGCCGTAGCCGAGCGCCGAGGACAGCCGGCCGCTGGACTCGCTGTAGCCGCCCAGCGCGGTCGCGCCGACGGCCGAGGCCGCGCTGCGGAAACCGTTGGCCGTGGCCTGGTTATCCGAGGCCACCGCCTCGCTGCCGGTGGCGGTGCTGTAAGTGGCACTGGCCTGCGCGCCGGCGCCGGTGGCGGTGGCGCCGACGTCGGCCGCCAGCGCATTGGCGCCCACCGCACTGCTGTTCTGGCCCAGCGCCTGCGCGTTGTCGCCCAGCGCCACGGCATCTTCGCCGGCGGCGAGCGCGTTGAAGCCGACCGCGGTGGCGTTGACCGCGATCGCCTGCGCGCCGCCGCCCAGCGCGGTGGCGCCGTCGGCGCCGGCGAAGGACGCTTCGCCGGCCGCCAGCGCGTTGTCGCCCTCGACCGCGGCACCGGCATCGCTGTCGTCGCTGCCGCTGGCCTGGAAGTACTTATTGGTGCCCTCGGCGACCTCGGCCACCGCCTGCAGCTGCGCCAGGTTCACCGCATCGGTGGCCTCGCTGCCGGCGGCGACATGGGTGATCTGCCGCTGGTTGCCGTTGCCGCCCACCGAGACCGCGTTGTCGCGGTCGGCGATCGAGTCGGCGCCCAGGGCGACCGCGTTGGCGCCGCTGGCCTCGGCCGCGTTGCCGAGCGCGGTGCTGTTGCTGCCCGGCGCCCAGGCGCCGCCGCCGAGCGCGGTGGAGTACTCGCCCGAGGCCTCGGTGCCGAGCAGGCCGAACAGCGCCCCGCCCACCGCCACGCTGTTGTAGCCGGAGGCGATGCTGCCCTGGCCGGTGGCGGTGCTGTAGTCGCCGGTGGCGGCGGCGTCGCCACCCACCGCCAGGCTGCTGGAGCCGGACGCGATGCTGAAGTTGCCCAGCGCGGTGCTGTTGAAGCCGCTGGCGCTGGCGTAGCCGCCGAAGGCGGTGGCGTAGTTCGCGTTGGCTTCGGCCGCGAAGCCGAAGGCCGCGCTGCTGGTGCCGTTGGCCACGCTCTCGGCGCCGACCGCGGTCGCCCCTTCGCCGCTGGCGGTGCTGAAGTAGCCCGACGCCAGCGATTCGGTGCCGCTGGCCTCGCTCAGGGCGCCGCTGGCCAGCGCGCCGTCGCCGGAGGCGACCGCGGCCGCACCCAGTGCCGTGCTCTGCGCGCCGGAGGCATCGGCCTCGCCTCCCACGGCCAGCGCGTAGTCGCCGCTGGCCTGGGCGAAGGCACCGTCGGCCACGCTGCCGTAGCCGGTGGCCACGCTGTTGAAGCCGGTGGCGTTGGCGTAGTCGCCGGTCGCGCTGGCGCCGCTGCCCAGCGCCACGGCGCCGGTGCTGGCGGCGTAGCTGCTGCTGCCGAAGGCACTGGCGTAGTCGCCGGCGGCGGTGGCGTTGGAGCCCACGGCCACGCCCTCCTCGCCCTCGACCACGGCGGTGCCGTCGCCGCTGCCGGCCACCAGCCGCGCGGTGGTGCCGGCGACCGCGGACACCGCATCGAGCTGGTCCAGGTTCACCGCATCGGTGCCCTCGGTGCCGGCGGCGACGTTGGTGATCTGGCGCTCGCTGCCGGCATCGCCGACCGAGACCGTGTTGGCGCGCGTGGCCACCGCGTTGGCGCCCAGCGCCACGCTGTTGTCGCCCAGCGCGGTGCTGTAGAAGCCCAGCGCGGTGCTGTAGTCGCCGCTGGCCCAGGATTCGGCCCCGAGCGCGCTGGCGCCGGCCCCCGGCGCATAGGCGAAGTAGCCCAGCGCGGTGGCTTCCAGCCCGGCGGCCTCGGTCAGCGTGCCGGTGGCGGTGCTGTAGTTGCCCGAGGCGATCGCGCCGGCGCCCAGCGCCGCGGACGCTTCGCCGCTGGCCTGGGTCGGCACGAACAGGCCCAGCCCCGGGATCAGGTCGGCCGGTCCGCCCAGCGCCACGCTGCTGGTGCCGCTAGCCGTGCTCTGGGTGCCGACCGCGGTCGCGTAGTCGCCGGCGGCGCTGGACACCGCGCCGAACGCGGCCGCCTGCGCACCCGCGGCCGCCGCGCCCACGCCATACGCCGACGCGGCGAAGCCGGACGCCTCGGCGCTGGCGCCGACCGCGGTGGCGCCGACGCCGGCGCTGGTGGCGCCGGTATCGACCGGGACGCCGCCGACGGTGAGCAGGGCCTCGCCGTTCTCGTCCACCGCCACGCCGCCGACCGCCACGCTCGCCGCGCCGCTGGCCTGGGCGTTGTCGCCGAAGGCGGCGCTGTTCTGGCCACTGGCCAGCGCGTTGCTGCCGACCGCGGTGGCGTGGTCGGCCTGCGCGTTGGCGCCGTTGCCGATCGCGGTGGCGGCCTGGCCGTAGGCGTTGGCCGCCTCGCCGGCCGCCAGCGCGTTGTCGCCGTCGGCGTAGGCGCCCAGGTCGCTGTCGCTGCCGCCGTTGGCCTGGAAGTACTTGCCGGTGTCCTCGGCCGCGGTGCCGGCGTCCGCGGCCGCCGTGGCGGTGGGAGCCGCGCTGGACGCGGGCACGGTCTGTGCGATCGCGGCGCCGCACATCCCGGCGCCGGCGATCGCCAGGGCGATGGCGGCGGACAGTCCGAGGGGTACGCGACGATCGGTGAGGGCGGCGGCGCCGACGGCGCCGGGGCCTGCCGCGGTGGCCAGTTCCGAGGCCACGGTCCAAAGGCCCAACGATTTGTTCCAGACCTTGCGATAAATCCGATTCATCGACGTGCTGCTCCTGAGATGGACTGGTTTTGGCGAAACGCGTCCCGTACGCAGGCGGTTCCACGCCGTGCGGAGTCGGGACTGTCGTGTGCCGCGGGCCGGAATCAGGCGTCGCACAGGCCGATGCCTGTTGCAGGATCGTCAAAAAATGAACGCCACCGAACCGCGGAACGGTGACGAAGTGTTAACAGCAGCCAAATATTGCGTCAAGTTTTTGACGAATTGGCCGGCGAAGCGTGACTTGCGTCGTGCTTATGGCTGAATAAGTTAATTATTCGCTAATCGCAATGGAATCATGGGCCTATGCCGGCGCGTGCCACCGGATGACACGCCCCGCCACGGCGCCGGCGGCGGTGCCGCCCTTGGAACCTGGATACGCGGACTGCGCGGAAGTGCGGCGCTCCCGCCCCGCCATCGCCCGCCCCCGCTCCGGCCGGAACCGAAGCCGAAGCCGGCGATGGCGCCGGCGCCCGCGGACCGGGCGACGCCGCGGTACGCGACGCAGGCCGGCAGGGTGCGTGCAGCGGCGCGCGGCGCAGGCTCGGGCGAGGCCGCGGCACCCGCCGGCCCTGAACGGCGCGGCGCGCCCACAAAAAAGCCCGCCGGTGCGAAGCCGGCGGGCCCTGGGGCCTATCGCGGTGGCGCGGCGCGACTCAGCCGCACCACACCCGGGCGTTGCGGAACATCCGCAGCCACGGCGACGCCTCGCCCCAGCCCGGCGGATGCCAGCTCAGGTTGACGCTGCGCGGGGTGCGTTCCGGATGCGGCATCAGGATGGTGACGCGACCGTCGCTGCTGGTCAGGCCGGTGATGCCGTCGGGCGAGCCGTTCGGGTTCAGCGGGTAGCGGGTGGCGACCTGGCCCTCGCCGTCGACGTAGCGCAGCGCCACGCGCGCGGCGACCTGGTCGACCGCGCTGTCGAACTCGGCGCGGCCCTCGCCGTGGGCCACCGCCACGGGGATGCGCGAACCGGCCATCCCGCGCAGGAAGATCGACGGCGACTCCACCACCTCCAGCAGCGCGGTGCGCGCCTCGAACTGCTCGCTGCGGTTGCGCAGGAACCGCGGCCAGTGCTCGGCCCCGGGGATGATGTCCTTGAGCTGGCTCATCATCTGGCAGCCATTGCACACGCCCAGCGCGAAGCTGTCCTCGCGTGCGAAGAAGCGCGCGAACGCCTCGCGCAGCGCGCCCCGCTCCAGGATCGAGGTGGCCCAGCCGCGGCCGGCGCCGAGCACGTCGCCGTAGCTGAAGCCGCCGCACGCGGCCAGGCCGGCGAACTGGTCCAGCGCCACCCGGCCCTCGATCAGGTCGCTCATGTGCACGTCGTGGCTGCTGAAGCCGGCCCGCTCGAAGGCGTGGGCCATCTCGATCTGGCCGTTGACGCCCTGCTCGCGCAGGATCGCCACGCGCGGCCGTGCGCCGGTGGCGATGAACGGCGCGGCGATGTCCTCGGCCGGGTCGAAGCCCAGCTTCGGCTTCAGCCCCGGCGCGGCGAAGTCGCGCGCGATCGCCCGCTCCTCGTCGGCGCTGTCGGGATGGTCGCGCAGCTTCTGCAGCGCGTGGCTGACCGACCACCAGGCATCGAACAGCGCTTCCCAGCGCCACTCCACCAGGGTCTGGCCCTGGGCGCTGACGCGGATGCGCGCCCCGGAGGTGGGCCGCGCGATGCGCTGCGCGCACTCGGTCAGCGCGTGGCGCTCGACCAGGTCGGCGAACGCGGCGCGGTCCTCGGCGGCGATCTGCACCACCGCGCCCAGTTCCTCGTTGAACAGGCTGCGGTAGGCGTCGTCGCCCCAGGCGTCGAGCACGATGTCCAGGCCGGTGTGCGAGGCGAACGCCATCTCGCACAGCGCGGCGAACGCACCGCCGTCGCTGCGGTCGTGATACGCCAGCACCAGCCCGGACGCGCGCGCGTCGCGCATCAGCCCGAAGAAGTTGCGCAGCAGTTCCGGATCGTCCAGGTCCGGGACCTCGCCGCCGAACGCCGGCAGCGCCTCGTCGCCGGCATGCACCTGCGCCAGCACCGAGCCGCCCAGGCGCTGCTTGCCACCGCCCAGGCCGATCAGCCACAGCTCGCTGTCCTCCTCGCGTGCCAGCAGCGGCGTCAGCTGCGCGCGCGCATCGTCCACCGGCGCGAACGCGCTGATGACCAGCGAGACCGGCGAGACGCTCCTGTGGCTGGCGCCCTCGTGCCACTGAGCCTGCATCGACAGCGAATCCTTGCCCACCGGGATGCTCAGGCCGAGCGCGGGGCACAGCGCCATGCCGACGGCGCGGACCGCGTCGTACAGCAGCGCGTCCTCGCCGGGGTGGCCGGCGGCGGCCATCCAGTTGGCCGACAGCTTCACCGTCTCGAGCGCCTGCACCGGGGCCGCGCACAGGTTGGTGATGGCCTCGCCGACCGCCATGCGCGCCGAAGCCGCCGCGTCGAGCAGCGCCAGCGGCGCGCGCTCGCCGATCGCCATCGCCTCGCCGCCGTAGGTGTCGAACCCGGCCAGCGTGATCGCGCAGTCGGCCAGCGGCAGCTGCCACGGGCCGATCATCTGCTCGCGCGCGGTCAGCCCGCCGACGCTGCGGTCGCCGATGGTGACCAGGAAGCTCTTGGCCGCCACCGCCGGGTGCGCCAGCACGCGCAGGCCGGCCTCGTGCAGGTCCAGCGTGGCGGTGTCCAGCACCGGCCAGCGCGGTGCCGGCGGATGCGCGGTGTCGCGGTGCATCTTCGGCGCCTTGCCGAACAGCACGTCCATCGGCAGGTTGATCGGGTGCCGGGATTGGGGAGTGGGGAGTGGGGATTCGTCAGGAGCGGGGGCGGCGGCCGGAGAGGCGCCATTGCCAATCCCCGATCCCCACTCCCCAATTCCGGCGTCGAGGACGCCATGTCCCACCACCAGGCGCTCCTCGGCCGTGGCCACGCCGACGGCGGCGAACGGGCAGCGCTCGCGCGCGCAGATCGCGGCGAACTCGGCCAGGCGCGCCTGCGCCACGCCGAGCACGTAGCGCTCCTGCGACTCGTTGCACCACAGCTCCAGCGGCGACAGCGACGGGTCGTCGCTGGGCACGCGGCCGAGGTCGATCACCCCGCCCACGCCCGAGTCGTGCAGCAGCTCGGGGATGGCGTTGGACAGGCCGCCGGCGCCCACGTCGTGGAACCAGCGGATCGGGTTGTCGGCGCCCAGCGCCACGCAGCGGTCAATGACCTCCTGGCAGCGCCGCTCCATCTCCGGGTTGTCGCGCTGCACGCTGGCGAAGTCCAGGTCCTCGGCGCTGTCGCCGGAGGCCACCGAACTGGCCGCGCCGCCGCCGAGGCCGATCAGCATCGCCGGGCCGCCGAGCACGATCACCGCGTCGCCCGGCTGCAGGGTCTTCTTCTCGACCTGGATGCGGTCGATCGCGCCGAGGCCGCCGGCCAGCATGATCGGCTTGTCGTAGGCGCGGGTCAGCACGCTGCCGTCCGGTGCGCTGCCTTCGGCCAGCTCGAAGCTGCGGAAGTAGCCGAGCAGGTTGGGCCGGCCGAACTCGTTGTTGAACGCCGCGCCGCCCAGCGGGCCGTCGAGCATGATCTCCAGCGCCGGCGCCATGCGCGGGTTCAGCGCGCGCGGCGCCTCCCACGGCTGCGGCAGGGTCGGGATGCGCAGGTGCGAGACCGAGAAGCCGGTCAGGCCGGCCTTGGGCTTGCCGCCGCGGCCGGTCGCGCCCTCGTCGCGGATCTCGCCGCCGGCGCCGGTGGCCGCGCCGGGGAACGGCGCGATCGCGGTCGGATGGTTGTGGGTCTCGACCTTGATGCAGAACGCG
Organism: Lysobacteraceae bacterium USHLN149; assembly: GCA_037145635.1. Classification (GTDB taxonomy): domain Bacteria; phylum Pseudomonadota; class Gammaproteobacteria; order Xanthomonadales; family Xanthomonadaceae; genus JAATFS01. Next base: position 202,317 of record JBBCXB010000005.1, on the reverse strand, counting down.
GTGGGCGCCACCGCCTCGCTGCGGTACTCGCCGCTGGCCGGGTCGGGCCGGTAGCGTGCGGCCGCCGGCCCCTCCACCACCGCGGCGTTGTCGCTGTACGCGCTGAGCGTGTGCTGCGGCGTCTGCTGGTGGGTGTGCTTGATCATCCGGAACAGCGAGCGTTCCTGCGGCTTGCCGTCGATGCGCCAGCTGGCGTTGAAGATCTTGTGCCGGCAGTGCTCGGAGTTGGCCTGCGCGAACATCATCAGCTCGACGTCCGACGGATCGCGGCCCAGCTCGGCGTAGCGCTCGCGCAGGTAGTCGGTCTCGTCCTGCGCCAGCGCCAGGCCCAGGCGCGCGTTGGCCGCTTCCAGCTCCGCCAGCGCGATGCGCTCCAGGTGGCCCGGTTCGGGCACGTTGAACAGCGCCTGCGCCGCGTCGGCGGACGCCAGCAGCGACTGCGTCATCGGGTCGTGCAGCAGCCGCGCCAGCGCGGCCTGCGTCGCCGCGTCCTGCGGCCAGCCCTCCAGCGCGATGCGGGTGCCGCGCTCGACCCGGTGCACCGGCTGCCCGGCGCCGCGCAGCAGCTCGGTGGCCTTGCTCGACCACGGCGAACGCGTGCCCAGCCGCGGCACCACGTAGCGCACGCTGGCGGCGTCGCTCGCCGCCTCCGGCGCGCCCTCGGCCTGCAGGATGCGCTGCAGCGTGGCGAGTTCCGGCTGGCGGCCGCTCTCGGGTTCGATGAAGTAGACGTGCCGGGCGGCGACCAGGCGCAGCGCGGGGACCAGGGCCTGCAGGCGGGTTTCGAGCCGAGCGCGACGGAACGGCGAAAGGGCGGGTGCGCCCTCGAGGACGATCATGTCCGGGGAACCGTGTTTGGAAACGGGCCGGCTATTGTAGCGGGAGAGCCGGGATTGCGGATTCGCGACCGGGGAGCCGGTCCCGGGCAGGCGGCACGTGGCCGCCCATGCCCTCGATTCCGCGCGCCCGGTCCGCGCTGCGCGACCTCAGCGACTGCCGCCGGCGGTGGTCGGCGCGGCGTGCTTGTCCAGCGCCTGGCGCAGCTGCGCCGGCGGCAGGTAGCCGCCGAGCTGGGTGCCGTCCGGGGCGAAGATCGCCGGGGTGCCGTTCACGCCCAGGCGCTGGCCCAGATCGTATTCCATCGTGACCGGGTTCTTGCAGTCCTTGCCGGCCACCGGCTTGCCGGACTTGGCCGCGGTCAGCGCCTGCTTGCGGTCGGCGGCGCACCAGACCGAGATCATGTCCTTGTGGTCCTGGCTGCCCAGGCCCATGCGCGGGAACGCCAGGTACTCCACCGCGATGCCCTGCTTGTTGAGCTCGGCGATCTCGCTGTGCAGCTTGCGGCAGTAGCCGCACTCGATGTCGGTGAACACGCTCACCGTGTACTTCGGGTTGGCCGGCGCGAACACGATGCGGTCGGCCTTGGGCACGGTGGCCAGCTGCTTGCGGCGATAGGCCAGCAGGCCCTCGCTGGCGGCGAACTGCTTGCTCTGGATGTCGAATGGCTGCGCCTGCATCAGATAGCGGCCATCGTCGCTGACGTACAGCACCTGGCCGCCGACCACCACCTCGCGGAAGCCCGGGAACGGCGCGGCGCCGATGTAGTCCGGCTTGAAGTTCGGATCGAGCGTGTTCAGCGCGGTACGCACGCGCTGGTCGACGCTGCCCCCGGCCGGCGCGGCGGCGGGCTTGGCCGCGGCGCCGGCGGCCGGAGACGCGGGCTGCGCGCAGGCAGAGAGGCTGATCGCGCACAACAGCGCGCTGAAAGCGATACGGAGCATGGGCCATCCACGGGAGCGACAAGTCGTGGCCGATTGTCGCATACCGTCCTGGCCGGCCCGTGTACGGTGCCCCGCCGGACGCCGACAGCATCGCCAGGGCCGGCGTTGTGTTCAGTCCCGGGAGTGCTCCGGATAGGCGCCCGCATCGGCGGCATCGTGCAGCGCCGCCGGCAGCGTCCAGCGCAGCAGTCCGCGATCGCCCAGCGCCCACAGCGTCGTCCCGTCCCAGGAGAACGCCAGCGCGGTCAGCGCGCCCGGCGATCCGGCCTCCAGCCGCAGCGGCTCGCCGCCGCCGGCGAGCGGCCACAGCGCCACCTGCGGCGCGCCCGCCGAGGGCCCGTCCGCGCCCAGCGCCAGCAGCCGGCCATGCGCCGAGCGCGCGGCAGCGCCCAGGCTGTCGGCCTCGCCCAGCAGGGCCGACACACGCACCTGCCCGTCGCGGCTATCGACTACGTGCATGCCGACGAAACGGCTCAGGCGCGCGGAGGCGCCCGCCCCGGGCGCAAACACCGGCGCGCCCGCGTCCGGCGGCTCGGGCAGCATCAGCACGAACCCGGTCGCGATCCAGCGCCCTTCCAGCGAGCCCAGCGGCGTCGGCACCCACTGCGCCGTGCCCGAGGCGTCGTTCGGGTCCGCCGCGCCGAAGCGCTGCGGCAGTGCGAACGCGCGCTGCACCCGGCCGTTGGCCGGATCCAGCGCGGCCAGGCCCTGCCCATCCTCGATCCACAGCGCCTGCGGATCGCGCAGGCGCACCGGCCACAGCAGCGTGTTGCCCTTGGCCGCCCGCTCCATCAGCGCCTGGCGCGGCGCCCGCAACACGGTGGCGAAGGGCCAGGGACCGCCAGCGGGCGGCGGCGCGCCCGTCGGCGCGCCCACGGCCAGCCGGGAATCGCCGAACCCGGCCCGGGGTACCGGATCGGGGCCATGGTCGAACACCGTGGGCCGCTGCGCGGCGTCGAGCTCCCAACGCGTGCCCGCCGCGGTCGACGCGCCATCGACGGTGTAGCCCTGCAGCTGCCGCGTGGCGGCCCGGTAGACGAACAGCCGTTCGGGTTCGCCCTCGGCCGGCGTGCCGCGGAACCAGACGGCGCCGCCGTCGGCCTCGGCCATCAGCTGGCGTGCCCCGTTCCGGCCCTGCCAGAGGCGTTCCGAGGGCCAGGGACCGGCCGCCGCCGTGGGGTGCACGCGCCACAGTTCCGCGCGCGGGCCGTTGCGGTCGATCGCCTCCAGGCTCAGCAGCAGGTCGCCGTCGGGCAGCGGCAGCAGGTCCTGCGGGTAGCGCACGCTGGCCGGCATGACGGCCAGCCCGCCGCCGAGCGCGTTCCAGGGCAAGGATGTCGAGGCCAGCCCGGGGCGACCGCCTTGAAGGTGATGGACGGCACCGCGGGCCGTGGCGGCGCCGGCAGCGCCCAGCGCTGCGGCGACGCGGCGACCTGCACCGCCCCCGGGGCCACGGCGAGCGCGGCATCGCGGACGGCGGCGAACACGCTGCCGGGCACCACCTGCCGTGTCAGCTGCCTGGGCGTGGAACCCCCGCCCATCACGCTGAAGTCGCGCAACGGCCGGATCCAGCGAGCGTCGGGATTGGGAAAGGTGTCGGTGCGCTCGACCCGCAGCGCCGTGGCCGGCCGTCCGAAGGCGGCGGAGACATCGAACACGAAGACCCGCAGCTGCGTGACGGCGCGACCGGCGCGTGCCTCGCGGCCGGCGAAGTAGCTGTCGTAGCCTGTCGTCCCGAACACCGCCAGCGCCCGCCACTGCGCCGGGCTCGCGTCCACGCGCCCGCGCGCCTGCTGCTGCCGCTGCCGGGCCTCTTCGGCGGTGAGCGCGCCCGCGGCCACGGCCGCCTCCAGCTCGGGCGCGTGCGCCGCCAGCGCGGCGCGCAGGTCGGCCCGCCGCGACAGCAGCACCGGAGCCCAGTCCTCGGGCAGCTCCGAGAGGGGTTCGCGCGCTTCGCGTTCCTGCCACGGGCCCTGGCCCCGCAATGACGCGCTCACAGCGGCTTTCACCGTCGCATAAGGCGCCTGCACCAGCAGATGCGCCGATTCGGCGGGCACGCGCAGGCCCTCCAGCCGGGACCAGAACAGCAGCGATTCCTCGCCCAGCCCGGCTGGCACCGAGGTCCCGGGCGCGCTCGCGGCGGCGGCGAGCTGCCAGGGTTCGTCGCCGGGCGTCGCCGCCGGGGCGGCGGGGGCGCCGGCGATGCCGAACAGCAGCACGCCGACCCGCAGCGGAAGATTCACGATGGAACGCACGGCATGTCGCATGGAGATCTCATGAGGAAGCAAGGGCGCAGGGTTGCGGCGCCGGCGCACCGGGCCGGACCGGACCGGACCGGACCGGGCTCAGGCTCAGCCGCGCGGATGGTGTCTGGCATGCAGCTTCTGCAGGTGCTCGCGCGCCACCAGCGTGTAGATCTGGGTGGTGGACAGCGAGCTGTGCCCGAGCAACATCTGCAGCGCACGCAGGTCGGCGCCGCGGTTGAGCAGGTGGGTGGCGAAACTGTGGCGCAGGCCGTGCGGGCTGACCTTCGCCGGGTCGATCCCGGCGTGCGCCGCGTAGCGCTTGACCAGCGCCCAGAACTGCTGGCGGCTGACCGGCCGCCGGGCCGCATCGATGAACAGCGGCACCTCGCCGCCGGCCAGCGCCGGCACCGGCTGGTTCGCCGTCAGCCCGGGGCGCGCGGCCTCCAGGTAGCGCTGCAGCCAGTGCTGCGACTCCTCGCCCAGCGGCACCAGGCGTTCCTTGCTGCCCTTGCCGGTGACCCGCAGCACGCCCTGGCGCAGGTTGACGGCATTGGCGGGCAGGTGCACCAGCTCGCTCACGCGCAGGCCGGCGGCGTACATCAGCTCCAGCATCGCGCGGTCGCGCAGCCCCAGCGGGGTGTCCAGGGCGGGCGCGGCCAGCAGGGCGTCGATCTGGCTCTCGCTCAGCGCCTTGGGCAGCGAGCGCGGCAGCCGCGGCGGATCCAGCAGCGCAGTCGGGTCGTCGGCGCGCTCGCCGCCGGCCATGCGCTGGGCGAAGAAGGCGCGCAGCGACGACAGCAGGCGCGCGTTGCTGCGCGGGGAATAGCGTTCGCGTGCGCGCCAGGCCAGGTAGTCGAACAGCGCGGCCCGGTCGGCCCCGGCCAGGCCGCCGCCGGCGCCGTCGCGCCAGCGCGCCAGGCCCTCGAGGTCGCGCCGGTAGCTGTCCAGCGTCGCCCGCGCCAGGCCCTGCTCGGCCCAGATCAGGTCGAGGAAGCGCTGGATCGCCTGCGCGTCGGGCGCGCGCAGGGGCGGCAGCTGTTCGGCGAGGTGGCGGCGTTCGGCGGCGGTACGGGCAGGCATCCGCACAGCTTAGAACGTGTCGCCCCGCTCGGGGCCGACCGCCTGCCGCTCTCCCTCCCCGCCCACGCCGACGGCAGGCGGAGCGCTGCCGGCCTCCTGCTGCGCCCTGCAGCCGCCCGGGCAGAGGGCTCGGGCAAGGCGGCGCGGACCCGCGGACGGGATTGCCTAACCCCGCGCGGCGGCTATGCTGCGGCCGATGCCCGCCGCCGACACCCCCGCCGAACGCCCCCGCAGCCTGCTGCTCTGGCGGCTGCTGGCGCTGTGCTACGACGCCTGGCCGGCCCTGGCGCTGTGGTTCGTGGTCTCGGCGCTGTTCACCGGCGGCTATGCCCTGGCCGGCCATGCCCCGCGCGAGAACATCGCGCCCTTCAGCGCCTGGCAGTGGCTGCTGTGGCTGTGCTGCTGGGGCGTGGCCGGCGTCTACGCCACGCTGAGCTGGCGCCGCGGCGGCCAGACCCTGGGCATGCGTCCGTGGCGCCTGCACCTGCACGCGGCCGGCGGTGGCGCGCCGTCGTGGGCCGCGCTGTGGCGCCGCTACCTGGTGGGCACGCTGTCGCTGCTGGCCGGCGGGCTGGGCTTCTGGTGGGCGCTGGTCGACCGCGAGCGCCTCACCTGGCACGACCGCGCCAGCGGCACCCGGCTGGCCCGGAGGCCGCCGCGGGCGCGTCGATGACCCGGGTCGTCGTGCGACGGCGAGGCAGCGGCGTGCGGCCGGACGTCCCGGCAATGGCCTGTGCCACCGGCCGGACCGATGCGCCGGCTCGCGCGCACGAACGGGGCGCGGCCGGACCTGCGCGCCGTCCGGCCCGGATCAGCTGCTGCGCCGCCGGAACAGCCAGGCCGAGACCGACATCATCACGATCGGCGGCAGCGCGTAGGCGATGCGATAGTCGAACTTGAGCGCACCGGCCATGCGCCCGAAGAACAGCTGCAGCAGCCAGAACGCCAGCGCGAACAGGATGCCCAGGAACAGCCGCTTGCCCATGCCGCCGCTGCGCAGCGAGCCGAACGAGAACGGGATGGCGGCCAGGCACAGCGCCAGCACGTTGACCGGATAGAACCAGCGGCTCCAGTACTGGTCCTCGTAGTCGCGCGCATCCAGGCCGTTGCGGCGGCGGTACTCGATGCTCTGTTCCAGCTCGTGCGCGGACAGGTTGCGCGGCTTGGTCAGGCCGGCCGCCAGCGCGGCCGGATCCAGCTGCGACTGCCACGGCAGCTGCGCGATCTTCTCCCGCTGCACCGCGCGCTCGGCGAAGTTGTCGCGCACGACCTGGCGCAGCGTCCAGCCGTTGTCGCGATGCTCGGCGACCGCGGCATGGGTCAGGGTCTGCAGCCGGCCGTCCTCGGCCAGCTGGTAGAGCCGCACGTCGTGCAGCTCCAGCGCGGTGCCGCCATCGTCCAGCAGCTTCTCCTCGCCGCTCTGGGCATTGAGGAAGACCTGGCCCTCGCGCGCCCACAGCCCCGAGTAGCGGGCCATCGACATGTTGTTCTGGTAGCGCGCGCTGGCCTTGAGCGTATCGGCCTGGCCCTGTGCCCACGGGCCCAGGGTCTCGCCGCTGATCACCATCGCCAGCGTCAGCAGCGCCATGGTGGCCGCCACCGACAGGCTGACGCGCTTGCGCGACACGCCCAGCGCCCGCAGCGCGGTCAGCTCCGAGGTCGCGGCCAGCTGGCCCAGGCCCATCAGCGCGCCGATCACCGCGGCGGTCGGGAACAGCGTGTAGGCGCGCCGCGGCACGGTGTAGGCCACGTAGGCCACCGCATGCCCGAAGCTGTAGCTGCCGGTGCCCACGTCCTTGATCTCGCCCGACATGGCGATCATCACGTCCAGGCCGAGCAGCACGCCCCAGGTCAGCAGCACCGTGCCGAGCACGCTGCGCCCGATGTAGGTGTCGTGCAGCCGCGGCATCAGGCGGAGGTTCATGCCGGCCTCCGCGGCCGCGACAGCCGGCCGTCGCGCGCGTACATCCAGACCGCCAGCACCAGCAGCGGCACCAGCAGCCACCACAGGCCCAGCGCCGCGGGCATCTTGCCGGTGGCGATCCACTGGCTGCCGTTGAACATCAGCATGGTGCCGACCATGTAGGCGAGGAAGGCCAGCATCATGCGGCCATAGCGCTGCTGCCGCGGCGCGCTGCGCGACAGCGGCAGGGTCAGCAGCGCGAACGCCAGCGCCAGCAGCGGCGGGCCCAGGCGCGCGTGCAGCTGGGCCTGCGCGGCGGGGCGTTCGTCATGCAGCAGCCGCGCGGTGGTCATCACTTCCGGATCGTTCTCGTCGTGGACCTGGGCGCGGTCGGGCAGCGCCAGCTCGCTGCCGGCGAACTTCATCAGGCGGTAGTCCAGGGCGTCGCCGGCGGCCGGGCCCTCGACCCGGTAGCCGTCCTCCAGCCGCAGGTAGCGGTCGGCCTTGCCCTCGAAGAACATCGCGCCGCGCTCGGCGGTGACCACGTCGATGCGGTCGTCCTGCTGGCGCTGCATGAACACCTTGCCCAGCTGGGTGCCGTCCGGCGAGACCGTGGACAGGTACACCACCCCGCCGCCGGACAGCGGGGTGAAGCGGCCGGCCTCCAGGCCCGCCACCACCACGCTGCGGTTGGCGTCCTCCAGCATCTTCTCGGCGGTGCGGTTGGCCCAGGGGCCCAGCCACAGCGAGCACAGGCCGATCAGCACCACCACCGGGACCACCAGGGTCAGGATCGGGCGCAGCAGCCGCCGCGGGCCGACGCCGATCGCGGTGAGCACCGCCATCTCCGAGTCGCGGTAGAGCCGGCCCAGCGCCAGCAGCAGGCCCAGCATCAGCGCCAGCGGCAGGATCAGCGGCAGATAGGCGATGAACTGCAGGCCGAGCTGCGACAGCAGCAGGCGGGCCGGGATGCGGCCGTCGGCGATGTTGCCGAGGATGTCGACCAGCACACCGCCCACGCTCACCACCAGCAGCACGATCAGGGTGGCGAAGAAGCTCTGGGTGAAATCGCTGATGAGGTATCGGTCGAGCTTCGGCATCATAGGAGGGGCTTGCTAGACTCTCGGATTCGTTCGCGGCAGCGCCAGCCTATCCCGGTTGGCGTAAACAGGCCGCGATTGTACGGAACGGCAAAGGAATCTGATCAATGGCCCTGCAATTCACCCTGAACCACGACGCGCCGGCGAGCGCGGACGTCGACTGCCTCGTGGTCGGCGCCTTCGCCGACAAGTCCCTGTCGCCCGCGGCCCAGGCCCTGGACGACGCCAGCCAGGGCCGGATTGCCGCCCTGGTGGCGCGCGGCGACCTCACCGGCAAGACCGGCAGCAGCCTGCTGCTGCACGACCTGGTGGGCGTGAAGGCCCCGCGCGTGCTGGTGGTGGGGCTGGGCGAGCCGGTCAAGTTCGGCGTGGCGCAGTACCTCAAGGCGGTCGGCGACAGCGTGCGCGTACTCAAGGGCGGCGCCGCCGGACAGGCCCTGTTCACCCTGACCGAGCTGACCGTGAAGGGGCGCGACGCGGCCTGGAACATCCGCCAGGCGGTCATCGCCGCCGACCACGCGGCCTACCGCTACACCGCCACCCTCGGCAAGAAGAAGGCCGAGGCCCTGGGGCTGGCCACGCTGGCGATCGCCGGCCAGGATGCCCAGGCGCTGGCCCAGGGCCAGGCGATCGCCGCCGGCGTGGAGTACGCGCGTGAGCTCGGCAACCTGCCGCCGAACCTGTGCAACCCGGCCTACCTGGCCGAGACCTCGGTCAGGTTCGCCGCCGAGCATCCCGGTGCCGAGGCCGAGATCCTCGACGAGCAGCAGATGGAGCAGCTCGGCATGGGCTCGCTGCTGGCGGTGGCACGCGGCTCGGCCAACCGCCCGCGGCTGGTGGTGCTGAAGTGGAACGGCGGCGGCGACGCCCGCCCCTACGTGCTGGTCGGCAAGGGCATCACCTTCGACACCGGTGGCGTCAACCTGAAGACCCAGGGCGGCATCGAGGAGATGAAGTACGACATGTGCGGGGGCGCCAACGTCCTCGGCACCTTCGTGGCCACGGTCAAGGCCGGGCTGCCGCTGAACCTGGTGGTGGTGGTGCCGGCGGTGGAGAACGCCATCGACGGCAATGCCTACCGCCCCTCGGACGTGATCACCAGCATGTCCGGCAAGACCATCGAGGTCGGCAACACCGACGCCGAGGGCCGCCTGATCCTGTGCGACGCGCTGACCTACGCCGAGCGCTTCAACCCCGAGGCGCTGATCGACGTGGCCACCCTGACCGGCGCCTGCATGGTCGCGCTCGGCCACCAGACCGCCGGCCTGATGAGCAAGCACGACGACCTGGCCGACGAGCTGCTGGCCGCGGGCGAGCACGTGTTCGACCGCGCCTGGCGCCTGCCGCTGTGGGACGAGTACCAGGGCCTGCTGGACTCGACCTTCGCCGACGTCTACAACATCGGTGGCCGCTGGGGCGGCGCCATCACCGCCGGCTGTTTCCTGTCGCGCTTCACCGAGAACCAGCGCTGGGCGCACCTGGACATCGCCGGCGTCGCCAGCGACGAGGGCAAGCGCGGCATGGCCACCGGTCGCCCGGTGGGCCTGCTGACGCAGTGGCTGCTGGACCGCGTCGAGGCCGGGAATTGAGCATCGGAAATCGGGAATCGTGAAAAGCGCCCTGTCCGATCTGCACGCGGGCGGCGGCGCACTCGCCGCCGCCCGCGGTTCCCATTCCCCCTTCTCCCTTCCCGGTTCCCCGCTCTGATGCGCGCCGACTTCTACCTGATCGCCAAGCCGCGGTTCCTCGCCGAGCCGTTGCGCCTGGTGTGCGAACTGGCCCGCAAGGCCTACGACGCCAACCTGTCCACCCTGATCCTGGCGCGCGACGCCGAGCAGGCCGAGGCGCTGGACGACCTGCTGTGGTCGTTCGACGACGAGGCCTACATCCCGCACCAGATCGCCGGCACCGACGACGAGGACGAGCTGACGCCGGTGCTGATCGCGCAGCCGGACTTCGACGCGCCGTCGCGCCCGCTGGTGATCAACCTGCGCGACGACGCCTACCTGGGCGCCTGCGACCGCGTGCTGGAAGTGGTCCCCGCCGACCCGTCGGCGCGCGACCCGCTGCGCGAGCGCTGGAAGCAGTACAAGGCCCGCGGCCTGGAACTCAACAAGTACGACATGTGAGCGAGGCCGGGAATCGGGAACGGGGCAGCGTGAATCGGTTGCCGCGCCCCGCCACCCCTTGCCCGCGCCCGGCTCTCGCCCTTCCCCATTCCCGATTCGCCATTCACGCCCTATGACCACCCTCGCCTCCAGCTACGACCCCAAGACCTTCGAATCGCGCCTGTACGCGCACTGGGAGAGCGCCGGCTACTTCAAGCCGTCGGGCACGGGCGAGCCCTACACCGTGCTGCTGCCGCCGCCCAACGTCACCGGCACCCTGCACATGGGCCATGCGTTCCAGCAGACACTGATGGACGCGCTGGTGCGCTACCACCGCATGCGCGGCTACGACACGCTGTGGCAGGTCGGCAGCGACCATGCCGGCATCGCCACCGAGATGGTGGTGTCGCGCAACCTGGCCGCGGCCGGCAACGGCGAGACCCGCGACTCGCTGGGCCGCGAGGGCTTCATCGGCAAGGTCTGGGAGTGGAAGGCGCAGTCCGGCGACACCATCGAGCGCCAGATGCGCCGGCTGGGCACCTCCGGCGACTGGTCGCGCAGCACCTTCACCATGGACCCGCAACCGTCCGCGGCGGTGATCGAGGCGTTCGTGCGCTGGCACGAGCAGGGCCTGATCTACCGCGGCCAGCGCCTGGTCAACTGGGACCCGGTGCTGAAGACCGCGATCTCCGACCTGGAAGTGGAGAGCGTGGAGGAAGACGGCTTCCTGTGGTCGATCCGCTACCCGCTGGCCGACGGCGCGTCCTACGAGCACATCGAGCACGACGCCGACGGCCACGAGACCCTGCGCGAGACCCGCGACTACCTGGTCGTGGCCACCACCCGCCCCGAGACCCTGCTCGGCGACACCGCGGCGATGGTGCATCCGGAGGACGCGCGCTATGCGCACCTGGTCGGGCAGTCGGTGGTCCTGCCGCTGACCGGCCGGCGGGTGCCGATCATCGCCGACGACTACGTCGACCGCGCCTTCGGCACCGGCGTGGTCAAGGTCACCCCGGCGCACGACTTCAACGACTACCAGGTCGGCGTGCGCCACGGCCTGCCGATGATCAACCTGTTCACCACGGTCGCGGCGCTCAACGACAACGCGCCGGAGCGCTACCGCGGCCTGGACCGCTACGAGGCGCGCAAGGTGATCCTGGCCGAGCTCGAGGAGCAGGGCCTGCTGGTGGAGGCCCGGCCGCACACCCTGCAGGTGCCGCGCGGCGACCGCACCGGCCAGGTGATCGAGCCCTATCTCACCGACCAGTGGTTCGTGAGGATGGATGCGCTGGCCCGGCGCGGCCTGGAGCTGGTCGAAAGCGGCCAGGTCAAGTTCGTGCCGCCGAACTGGATCAACACCTATCGCCACTGGATGGAGAACATCCAGGACTGGTGCATCAGCCGCCAGTTGTGGTGGGGCCATCGCATCCCGGCCTGGTACGACGCCGACGGCAACGTCTACGTCGCGCGCAGCGAGGACCAGGCGCGCGCGCAGGCCGAGGCGGCCGGACGCGACGGCAGCGCGCTGCGCCAGGAAAGCGACGTGCTGGAGACCTGGTTCTCCTCGCAGCTGTGGCCGTTCTCCACGCTCGGCTGGCCCGACCCGCAGGCGATGGCCGAGCGTGGTTTCGAGCGCTACCTGCCGTCGTCGGTGCTGGTCACCGGCTTCGACATCATCTTCTTCTGGGTGGCGCGCATGATCATGGCCACCGACAGCTTCACCGGCCAGGTGCCGTTCCGCGACGTCTACATGACCGGCCTGATCCGCGACAAGGACGGGCAGAAGATGTCCAAGTCCAAGGGCAACGTGCTCGATCCGCTGGACATCATCGACGGCATCGCGCTCGAGGACCTGATCGCCAAGCGCACCACCGGGCTGATGCAGCCGCGCATGGCCGAGAAGATCGCCAAGGCCACGCGCAAGGAGTTCCCCGACGGCATCATCGCCCACGGCGCCGACGCACTGCGCTTCACCATCGCCGCGCTCGCCACCCACGGCCGCGACATCAAGTTCGACCTCGGCCGCGCCGAGGGCTACAAGAACTTCTGCAACAAGCTGTGGAACGCCAGCCGCTTCGTGCTGATGAACACGCAAGGCCGGGAATCGGGAATCGGGAATCGGGAATCGGCACAGCATGTACCGGTCACCGACGCCGAGAAGTGGATCCTGTCGCGCCTGACCCAGGTCAGCGCCGAGGCGCAGGCGCAGTTCGCCGCCTACCGCTTCGACCTGCTGGCGCAGGCACTGTACGAGTTCGCCTGGAACGAGTTCTGCGACTGGTTCCTGGAGCTGGCCAAGCCGGCCCTCAACGGCGAGGACGCCGCGGCCGCCGCCAGCACCCGCCACACCCTGCTGTACGTCCTGGAAGCGCTGCTGCGCCTGCTGCACCCGTTGATCCCGTTCGTCACCGAGGAACTGTGGCAGCAGGTCGCCCCGCGCCTGGGCCACGCGGCCTCCACCATCTCGCTGCAGGCCTATCCGCAGGCCGGCGACCTGGGCGGGCAGGACTTCGCCGCGGCCGCGGCCGACGTCGAGTGGCTCAAGGCCATGGTCTCGGCGCTGCGCCGCGTGCGCAGCGAGCTCAACGTGCCGCCGGCCCGGCAGGTGCGCCTGCTGCTGCAGGCCGGCCACGCCGACGACCGCGGCCGAGTCGCGCGCTTCGCCTCGCAGCTCACGTTCCTGCTGCGGCTCGAGTCGATCCAGTGGCTGGAGCCGGGCCAGGCGTCGCCGCCGTCGGCCGCCGCCATCGTCGGCGAACTGACGCTGCTGGTCCCGCTGGAAGGCCTGGTCGACCTGGATGCCGAGCGCACGCGCCTGGACAAGGAGATCAAGCGCGTGGAGGCCGAGATCGGCAAGTGCCACGGCAAGCTGGGCAACGCCACCTTCGTGCAGAACGCGCCGGCTGCGGTGGTGGAACAGGAGCGCGCGCGCCTGGGTGAATGGACCGCGCAGCTCAGCGGCCTGCGCGAGCAGCGCGCCAAGCTGTGAGCCGGCGCAGGCCGCGGGCCCGCGCATCGCACCGATACCTGCGCCGCCGGCATGCGGCGGCGCAGGCGCGTTTCAGAGCTTGCCGGCGCCCGCCTTGGCCTTGACGTCGGCGGCCACCTGGGTGGCCGGCAGCAGGCTGTAGGCGTACGGCGGCGTCCAGCCGATGGCGTTGTTCCACGAGCAGCTCAGCGCCTTGCCGTTGAGCAGCGAGCCGAAATCGCGATAGACGCTGCCGCCGTAGTCGGCCGCGATCTTGTCGCAGCTGCTGACCCCGGCGATCTCGAACGCGTTGTTCTCCGAGAAGACCTTCGACTCCTTGCCCACCCCGTGCGCGTACGAGAACGGGTACACCGCGTGGCTGGCGCTGCCGACGTGGTAGTTGTTGTACAGGTGCACCTGCCCGAAGCGGACCCGCGGCGCCCGCGCGGAGATGTTCTCGAACAGGGTGTTGTGGATGGTGACCTTGAGCTTGCCGCTGTCGGTGCTGGAGGCGCTGTCGCTGGAACCGATCAGGTTGTTCTTCTCGTGCGACTTGAACGCCGAGTAGGAGACGGTCACGTAGTTGGCGCCCTTCTTCACGTCGAGCGCGCCGTCGTGGTGCTGCTTGGGCCGGCCGTTGGCGGTCCCGTTCTGGTCGTCGGTGCGGCGGCCGTCGGTGAAGGTGACATGGTCCACCCAGACGTTGCTGGCGCCCTCGATGGTGAGCCCGTCGTACTCGGCGTTCCAGTTGCCGGCGCTGCCGTCGTCCGGGTCCCACACCGGCTCCGGGTCCCAGGGATTCTCGATGGTGAGGTTACGGATGATCACGTCGTTGGCCTTGACGTACAGATAGCCCTCGCGGATCTGCGCGGTGCTGCCGACGCCGATCAGCGTGGTCTTGGCCGGGATGTCGAGGCGGGCGCGGGTCTTCATGTCGGCGGTCGTGGCGTAGGCCTTGCCCTCGCTGACGTCGATGACGCCGTTGACCTTGATGATGCGGCCATTGCTGCCGGCGCCGGCCTTCAGCGCGGCCTTGAGCTGGGCGGCGTTGGCGACCGTGTAGGTGTCGGCCGCCGCGGCCTTGGAGCCGCCCTTGGTGCCCCCGTTCTGGGTCGCCCAGCCGGTGGTCGCCACGTCCAGCGAGGCATCGGCCTGTGCCGTTCCCGCGACCAGGCAGGTGCCCACGACCAGGGCCGCCAGGGACGCGAGTGCTGTGTTCGATGTGTTCGTCCGCTTCATCGGTGTTCCATCCTAGAAAGTGATGTCGCCGCCACCGTCGGTGGTCGGCCGTCTTCCCCTGTTCCCGGGCCGCCCGCCTTGCGCCGCCGTCCCGTCCGTCGCACCGATGATAGGGAGCGGGCGCACGCAGGAAAGCCCGCGTGCCCGGAACTGCGCGCACAGTCACGCCGCGGCGGGCGGGACAGCCGAACGGGACAGGTGCGCGGTCGCGGGACAGGCCGCGCCAGCGCGGGACAGGATGCGGGACACGCGGCGCCCGGCGGCGACGCGGGGGCGTGGCGCTAGGAGAAACCCTCGAAGGACAGTTCGATCGCCATCACCAGCGCATCCTCGCGGCCGTTGTGCGCCGGGTAGTAGCGCGGGCGCCGGCCGATCTCGTTGAAGCCCTCGGCGTGGTAGAGCGCGACGGCCGAGGTGTTGGACGGGCGCACCTCGAGGAAGACGCGGCGTGCGCCGCGATCGCAGGCCAGCTTCACCAGCGCGCGCAGCAGCACCCGGCCATGCCCCTGCGACTGCCGTTCCGGCGCGATGCAGACGTTGAGGATGTGCGCCTCGTCGGCGGCCAGGCTGACCACGCCGTAGCCGATCAGCGCCCCGTCCTGCTCCATCGCCCAGCCCGGGTAGCCGGCCTGCAGGCAGTCGCGGAAGATCCCGCGCGTCCACGGGAACGGATAGGCGCGGCGCTCGATCTCCATCACCGCGTCCAGATCGGCCTCGCGCAGCGGCCGCAGCAGGGCCGGCGGCAGGGCACTCACCGCGCTCACGGCGCGGCCTTGCGTCGCAGCGCCCGCAACTGCGGCCACAACGCGCGCTTGGCCGCGGGATTGCCGCGCAGTTCCGCCAGCGGCCACGTCGCCATCAGCTGCTGGGTCTGCGGATCGGCGGGATTGCGGCCACAGGCGCGCAGCAGGGCCATCTGCAGCCGGTCGGGCAGGCCCACGCGGCTGCGCCGTACCGGCGCGCTCCGCGCCGCGGCCACGGCCGGCTCGTCGCGCGGCAGCGCACTGCGCGGCTCGGGCGCCACGGCGTGCGTCCGCGGCGGGGCGGCCGGGCCGCGCTCGCGCGCGACCGCCGGCACCGGCCCGGGAGCCGGTTCGCGCAGTGCCGGGGCCGGTTCCGGCTCCAGGCTGCGGTCCAGATACACGGTATGGCCCAGCGCCTGCAGCCACGACACCTGCTGATCCGACCACAGCGGATCGGCCGCGGACTCGCTCATGTCGACTCCGGCACCTTGCGCCAGCGCCGCCACAGCCACAGCGACGGGCCGGACACGGCATACACCAGGCCCACCGCGAACAGCACCCGCGGCAGGTCCACCACCAGAATCGCGATCACGATCGGCGCCAGCGCCAGCGCCAGGAACGGTACCCGGTCGGCGCGCGGGCCCTTCTCGCCGCCGCCCTTGAAGCTCCAGAAGCGGATGCGGCTGACCATCAGCAGCGCCGCCACCAGCGTGACCGCCAGCGCCAGGTAGCGCAGCTCCTCGCCGCTCCAGCCCAGGGTGCCATCGGCGAACGCCCAGACGAAGGCCATCATCAGCCCGGCCGCGGCCGGGCTGGCCAGGCCGATGAACCAGCGCTTGTCGACCACGCCGACCTGGGTGTTGAAGCGGGCCAGGCGCAGCGCCGCGCACGCCGCGTACAGGAACGCGGCGGCCCAGCCGACGCGCCCCATCGCCTCGCCGTCGAACTTCAGCGACGCCAGCGACCAGTGGTACATCACCAGCGCCGGCGCCATGCCGAAGCTGACCAGGTCGGCGAGCGAGTCGTACTGCACGCCGAACTCGCTGCTGGTGCCGGTCAGCCGCGCCACGCGGCCGTCGAGCCCGTCCATCAGCGCCGCCACGAACACGGCGACGCTCGCCTGCACGAACTGGCCATTGGCCGCGGCGATGATCGCGTAGAAGCCGGAGAACAGCCCGGCGGTGGTGAACAGGTTCGGCAGCAGGTAGATCGTGCGCGAACGCGGGGGCGGTCTCATTTCTTCCATGCCGGGCAGTTTAGGGCCTGGACTCCTCCGCTGAGTAGTCCGCGACGGTTTTGCGGGCGTCGTGGCCGGCGACCGTTCCGGCGCGTGGCCTGCCCCGTTCGCCGCCGGAGCCGCCCGGGCGGCGGCCGCGATGGCCCGGCTGGCAGGGTTACCCCGGCCGACCGGACCCTGCCCACCGGCCATGGCACGGCGTGCCGGGCTTGCCAGTGCGCCGCGCGGGTGCTGCAATCGGACCGCAAACCGAGCCGGGGAAACCGCCATGAAACGCCTGTCCGGGGCCTGCGCCCTGCTGCTGCTCGCCTGCGGCGGCGCCGGGGCCACCGAGCTCTACCACTGGAAGGACGCCCGCGGCGTCAGCCACTACTCGGAGACGCCGCCGGACGGCCAGCGCTACGAGTCGCGCCATGTCGACACCCGCGGCGGCACCCCGCCTCCGGCCGCGGCCAAGGCCCCGGCCGAGTCCGCCGACTGCCTGAACGCGCGCAAGAACCTGGAAGTGCTCGGCGGCAGCGGCAAGGTGATGCAGGACACCGACGGCGACGGCAAGCCGGACACCGCCCTGGACGACCAGGGCCGCGCCGACCAGAAAAGCCTGGCCGAGGCCGCCGCCAGGGCCTATTGCAGGCCGCCCAAGGCCGGCTAGCGGCCGCCCGCGCCGTGCCGGCCCCCCGGCAGCGGCGCGGACTGGCAAAATACGGGCTTTCCGCCTGATGCGAAGCCTGTCGATGCGCCTTTCCCAGTTCCACCTGCACACCACCAAGGAAACTCCGGCCGACGCCGAGCTGGTCAGCCATCGCCTGATGCTGCGCGCCGGCATGATCCGCAAGCTCGCCTCCGGCCTGTACACCTGGTCGCCGCTGGGCCTGCGCGTGCTGCGCAAGGTCGAGGCGGTGGTGCGCGAGGAGATGAACCGGGCCGGCGCGGTCGAGGTGCTGTTCCCGACCATCCAGCCGCGCGAGCTGTGGGAGGCCACCGGGCGCTGGGCCAAGTTCGGCGGCCTGATGCTGCGGATGAAGGACCGCAAGGACCAGGAGTACTGCTACAGCCCCACCGCCGAGGAGGCCGCCGCCGAGTTCGCGCGCCAGGAGCTGAGCAGCTACAAGCAGCTGCCGGTCAACTTCTACCAGATCCAGACCAAGTTCCGCGACGAGATCCGCCCGCGCTTCGGGGTCATGCGCGCGCGCGAGTTCCTGATGAAGGACGCCTACTCGTTCCACGTGAGCGACGAGGACCTGGCACGCGAGTACGAGAACATGAAGGCCGCCTACACCCGGATCTTCACCCGCCTGGGCCTGGAGTTCCGCGCGGTGCAGGCCGACTCCGGCGACATCGGCGGCGACGCCTCGCAGGAGTTCCACGTGCTCGCCGACTCCGGCGAGGACTCGCTGGCCTTCTCCACCGGTTCGGACTACGCGGCCAACGTCGAGGCCGCGGTGGCGGCCGAGCCGGCGCCGCGCGCGGCCGCCGCCGAGGCGATGCGCCGGGTCGACACGCCCACGCAGAAGACCTGCGAGGACGTGGCCCAGCTGCTGGGCATCGCGCTGCAGCGCACGGTCAAGTCGGTCGCGGTGATGGCCGGCGAGACGTTCGTGCTGGCGCTGGTGCGCGGCGACCACGCGGTGAACGAGATCAAGCTGGCCAAGGTCGCCGGCCTGGCCGGCTACCGCATGGCCAGCGAGGCGGAGATCCGCGACCACCTCGGCAGCGAGCCGGGCTTCCTGGGCCCGGTGGACGCGCGCCGCCCGATCCGCGTGGTCGCCGACCGCGACGTGGCGGCGATGGCGGACTTCGTGGTCGGCGCCAACGCGGCCGGCGTCCACCTGGCCGGGGTGAACTGGGGCCGCGACCTGCCGGAGCCGGAGACGGTGGCCGACCTGCGCAACGTGGTCGAGGGCGAGCGCGCGCACGATGGCGGCGAGATCCGCCTGGCGCGCGGCATCGAGGTCGGCCACGTGTTCCAGCTCGGGCGCCAGTACGCGCAGGCACTGGACGCCACCGTGCTGGACGAGAACGGCAAGTCGGTGGCGATGGCGATGGGCTGCTACGGCATCGGCATCTCGCGCATCGTCGCCGCCGCGATCGAACAGAATCACGACGACGCCGGCATTATCTGGCCGGCGCCGATGGCGCCCTGGAGCGCGGTGGTGTGCGTGATCAATCCCAAGCACGACGCGCAGGTGGCCGCGGCCGCCGAGACGCTGCTGGGCGAGCTGCAGGCCGCCGGCGTCGAGGCGGCGCTGGACGACCGCGGGCTACGCCCGGGCGCGATGTTCGCCGACATGGAACTGATCGGCGTCCCGCACCGCATCGTGGTTTCCGAACGCGGCCTGGCCGCCGGCACGTTCGAATATCGGGCGCGCCGTGCCGACGCGGCGGAAAACCTCGACAAAACCGCGCTGCTGGCGCGCCTGCGCGACCCGGCGTAAAGCGGAGACCGGCCACGTCATTATCGAAAGGGTACCGCCGGGATTATCTCGGCGGCATTTGTCACCCCGATTTTCTGACATTATGATGCCGTCGCTGCCATGGAACGGCCTCCCATACCACCCTTTCCCGGAGTAGTGATGGCAATCGATCTCACCGGCCTGTCGGCCAAGCAGTTGGGCGTCCTGATCAAGAACGCGAAAAAGCAGCAGACCTTCGTCGCCAAGCGGGCGCCGATCGCCAAGGTACGTGCGCAGCTGACCCGCGCCGCCAAGGCCGAGGGCTACACCCTCGAGGAACTGTTCGGCACCGCCCCGGCCGCACGCGGGCGCAAGACCGCCGCCGCCAAGCCGGGCCCGAAGGCCGGCCGCAAGCTGGGCAAGGTCGCGCCGAAATACCGCAATCCCGCCAATGCGAAGGAAACCTGGACCGGCCGCGGCAAGCAGCCGCGCTGGCTGGCCGAGCTGACCGCCAAGGGCAAGAAGGTGGAGGATTTCCTGATCGCCGCCGCGCCCGCCAAGAAGAAATAGGCGCGCGCCAGGACGCACGATAAAACGCCGGCCCCGTGCCGGCTTTTTATTTAATCCGGCTAGAGATTCTTGCGCGCGGGAATCAGCAGGTTGCCGAACAGCAGCCCGGCCACCAGCGCCATCACGATATTGGTCACCGCCAGCAGCGCGGCCTGGCCCACGTCCACGTTCTGCTGCTGCACCAGGTTGAGAAACCCGCGCAGGCTGGTGCTGCCGGGCACCAGCATGATGATGCCGGGCAGCCGCACCAGCGCGCCCGGCTTCTGGATGATGCGGCCGAACAGGTTGCCGGCCGCGGTGAGCGTCATCGCCGAGGCGAACACCCCGGCCGGGCTGCCCCAGGCCTGCCCGGCGAAGCGCGCGATCACGTAGCCGCCCATCGCCGCGGCCATCACCCAGCCGTAGTCGCGGCGGCTGGCCTTGAACAGCACAGCGAAGGCATAGGCCGCCACCAGCAGCGAGGCCCATTCCACCCAGTGCGCCTGCGGCCGCATCGCGCGGACCTGCGGCTCCAGGCCGAGCAGCCGCGCCAGGGTCACCGCGATCACCGCGCCCACGGTCAGCTTGAGCACGGTGGTGACCGCGCCGGCCAGGCGCGCGGTGCCCGACACCCAGTGCTGGCTGGCCAGCTCGTTGACCGCGTTGGTCAGCGCCATGCCCGGCAGCAGCACCACCAGCGAGGCGATGATCACGGTATTGAGGTTCAGCGCCCCGACCCGCGCCGCCACCAGGGTGGCGACGAAGCCGGCCAGCAGCGCCGCCAGCGCCTCGCCGGCCTCCTTGGTGGCCGCCCGCCGGTCGGTGTACTGGGTGAGCACGCCGATCAGCAGCCCGATCGCGGTGGCGGTGGCGATGTCCAGCCACGGCAGCTTCCACAGCCCGGCCACGCCGCCGGCCGCCAGCGCGAAGCCGAGCACCTGCATGGCCTTGCCGCGGCGGTCGACCTCGCGGTCGAGCCGGCGCAGCGCGGTATGGCCCTGGGCGATGCTCATCCGCCCGCTGGCCACGCTGTCGACCACGTAGTCGGCCACGCTGAGCTTGTAGAGGTCGTTCTCGCCGGGCGCCAGGCGGATCACCCGGGTGATGTCGCTGGAGCCGATGGACTTGGTCGGGTCGCTGAAGCTGAGGATGATGCCGGTCGGGTTGGACCAGGGCTCGCAGTCCAGCCCCAGCTGCTGCGACAGCGCCACGACCGCCGCCTCCAGGCGCTGCGCGGTGGTGCCGTAGGAGTGCAGCCGGCCGGCGATCTCCGAGACGAAGGCCACGCGCTGGGCATATGTGGCACTGGCGGAAGGATGGACGACGGAGGCGGCAGCGGACATTCGGGGCGGTCGAGGGAGCGGAGGATCGCGCCCACCGGCGGCAGCGACCGGACAAGTGTAAGGCGGCCCGCGCCCCCCGGCATGCCGCGCGGGCGCGTCGCGGCGCGTGACAGGCCAGCGCATTCGCCGCTCACATCGGGCAAGCTATGCTCCGCCACGGAAACCGCCCCGATGACCCGACCCCAACCGCCCCAGCTCGACCAGGACGACCAGGACCGCACGCGCGTGCGTCTGTCCGGCAGCTGGGTGCTGGCCACCGCCCTGCCCTCGGCCGAGCTGCTGGAGTCGGTGTCCGGCAGCGTGCACCGGATCGACGCCAGCGGCATCCAGCAGCTGGACTCGGCCGGCGTGCTGCAGCTGCTGCGCTTCGCCAGCCGGGCCGGGCTGAAGGACGACGCCATCGAGTTCCGCGAGGAGCACCAGGCGCTGGTCTGCACCATCGAGGAGCTCAACGACGAGCGGCCCAAGCGCAAGCGCGACTACGGCTTCGCCGCCGCGCTGGAACGCCTGGGCCTGGCCGTGTCCACCACCGGCAAGGACATCGTCGCGCTGGCCAGCTTCCTGGGCGAGAACCTGGTCAAGCTCGGGCGCCTGCTGCACGCGCCGCGCCGCTTCCGCACGACCTCGGCGGTGTACCACATGGAGCAGGTCGGGCTCGACGCGGTGCCGCTGGTGGTACTGCTGTCCTACCTGGTGGGCGCAGTGATCGCCTTCCTCGGCTCGACCATCCTGCGCGACTTCGGCGCCGAGATCTACGTGGTGGAACTGGTCTCGATCGCCACCCTGCGCGAGCTGGCGGTGCTGATGACCGCGATCGTGGTGGCCGGCCGGACCGCCAGCGCCTTCACCGCACAGATCGGCGCGATGAAGGCGCGCGAGGAGATCGACGCCATCCAGACCCTGGGCCTGGACCCGATCGACCTGCTGGTGCTGCCGCGGGTGGTGGCGCTGGTGGTGATGCTGCCGCTGCTGACCTTCATCGCGATGATCGCCGGCCTGGCCGGCGGCGTCACCGTGGGGGCGTTCGACCTCGGCATCCCGCCGCAGATGTACTTCTCGCGCATGCACGAGACCATGCAGCTGCGGCACTTCCTGGTCGGCATGGCCAAGGCGCCGATCTTCGCGCTGGTGATCGCGCTGATCGGCTGCCTGGAGGGCCTCAAGGTCGAGGGCACCGCGCAGTCGGTGGGCGAGCGCACCACCTCCAGCGTGGTGCAGACCATCTCGCTGGTGATCATCATCGATGCGCTGGCGGCGCTGTGGTTCATGCAGGTGGGGTGGTGAGCATGCTGGCGACATTCGGGATCCGGGAGCCGGGCGGGGTCGCGAGCCCGCGCCCGGGCGCCATGGCGGCCAACGCGGAGCGCGCGCCATGACCGACCTGCAGGCCCCGGTGCCCGATCCCGAGGACGAATTCGCCATCCAGGTGCGCGGGCTGGTCAACCGCTTCGGCAGCCAGGTGGTGCACGACGGGCTGGACCTGGACGTGCGCCGCGGCGAGATCCTGGGCGTGGTCGGCGGCTCGGGCACCGGCAAGTCGGTGCTGATGCGCAGCATCCTCGGCCTGCGCCGGCCCGATGCCGGCAGCATCGAGGTGCTGGGCGTGGACGCGGCGTCCGGGCGCGCCGAGGACCGCCGCCACATCACCCGGAACACCGGCGTACTGTTCCAGGACGGCGCGCTGTTCTCGTCGATGACCGTCGGCGAAAACGTGCAGGTGCCGCTGCGCGAGCACCACGGCGAGTTCCCCGAGCGCTGGTACTTCGAGCTGGCGCTGCTGAAGGTCAAGCTGGCCGGCCTGCCCGCCGATGCGCTGGACAAGCTGCCCTCGCAGCTGTCCGGCGGCATGCGCAAGCGCGCCGGGCTGGCGCGGGCGCTGGCGCTGGACCCGCCGCTGCTGTTCCTGGACGAGCCCACCGCCGGCCTGGACCCGATCGGTGCGGCCGCCTTCGACAATCTCATCCGCACCCTGCAGCAGGCGCTGGGCCTGACCGTGTTCCTGATCACCCACGACCTGGACACGCTGTACGCGATCTGCGACCGCGTCGCGGTGATCGCCGACCGCAGGATCGTGGCCAACGCCCCGCTGGCCGAGATCGAGCAGGTCGACCATCCCTGGATCCAGGAATACTTCCACGGCCCGCGGGCCCGTGCCGCCCGCGACGCCAAGTCCGCCTCCTCCGAGACCGCCTGACCCCATGGAAACCAAAGCCAACTATGTCCTGATCGGTGCCTTCACCATCGTGGCCGGGCTTGCCCTGCTGCTGTTCGGGCTGTGGGCGGCGAAGTACTCGTCCGACCGCACCTGGCAGAACTACCGCGTGGTGTTCCGCGAGGCGGTCACCGGCCTGTCGGTGGGCAGCCCGGTGCAGTACAACGGCATCGCGGTCGGCTCGATCACCGAACTGACCCTGGCCCCGAACGACCCGCGCCAGGTGGTGGCCCGGATCCGCCTCAACTCCACCACGCCGATCAAGAGCGACACTCGCGCCAAGCTGGCCATCACCAGCCTGACCGGCCCGTCGATCATTCAGCTCTCCGGCGGCACCCCCGAGGCGCCGGCGCTGACCACACTCGACAAGAGCGACGCGCCGATCATCCAGACCACGCCGTCGGCGCTGCAGAACATCACCGACACCGCCAACCGCATCGTCGAGCGCATGGACCAGATGCTCAGCGACCGCAACGTCGCCAGCATCTCGGCGACGCTGCAGAACCTGGAAGCCATCAGCGGCTCGATCGCCGACCGCGACCAGGGCATGCAGGCGCTGATCGTCAGCGCGCGCGATGCCGCGCGCAACCTGGACACCACCCTGACCACCACCAACGGCACCATCAAGCGGCTCGACCAGAACCTGGTGCAGCAGCTGCCCGGCATCCTCGACAAGCTCGACACCACCCTGGTCAAGCTCGATTCGGCCGCCGGCAATGCCGACAGCATCCTCGGCGAGAACCGCTCGGCCATCAACAGCTTCGCCAACGACGGCCTGGGCCAGCTGGGCCCGACCCTGACCGAGCTGCGCGGCCTGATCCGCGACCTGCGCCGGGTCAGCGATCGCCTGGAAAACAATCCCGCGCGCTACCTGCTCGGCCGCGACGCACCCAAGGAGTTCGAACCGAAATGAAGCCGATGCGCATGATCCGTCCCTGGCTGTGCCTGTCCCTGCTCGCCCTGGCCGGTTGCTCGGTGCTGACCGGCGGCGGCAAGTACCCGGTCACGATCTACTCGCCCACGGTACGGGTGGCGCCGGATCCCGCCTGGCCGCAGGTGGGCTGGCAGCTGTCCATCGTCAAGCCGAGCGCCGCGGCCGTGGTCGACAGCCCGCGCATCAACGTGCGCCCGAGCCCCGGCGAACTGGAGGTGTACCGCGGGGTCAGCTGGGCCCAGCCGGCCACCGACCTGCTGGAGGACACCGTGGTCCGCGCCTTCGAGGATTCCGGCAAGATCGGCGGCGTGGCGCGGCTCAGCACCGGCATCCGCTCCGACTACAAGCTCGCGCTGGACCTGCGCCGCTTCGAGGCCGACTACGCGGGGCAATCCGTCCCCGCCGCGACGATCGAGGTCAATGCCAAGCTGCTGCACAGCACCGACCAGCGCGTGGTCGCCTCACGCACGTTCCTGGTCGCGCGTCCGGCCACCGGCACCGAAACCGCCGCGGTCGCCGGCGCCTTCGAGCAGGCCCTGGCCCGGTTCACCACCGACCTGGTCGGCTGGACCCTGCGCGCCGGCCAGCAGGATGCGGCCCAGCTGCCAGCGGCCCTGCCTGCGCGCATCGCCCGCTGACGCACCACCCCGCCGCCGATGGGCGGCGGCAGACGCGGCCACCGGGTCCGGGATCCACCGGCCGCGCGTGGCGGCCCGTACGCAGGCCGCCACGCCTCACGGCTCGTCCGCCGTCAAGGGCGCGGGCTGCCGGGTCGCTTGAGACGGGGGCCGTGCATCCGGTGCCCCCTGACGCACGCCTGGGCCACTCCCTGGCCCGGCCCGGGCGACCCGCCTGCCAACGCCGCCGCGGCCAATGCCCGCATGAAACGCATACGCGGCCGGCTACCCGGAGCGATTCAGTCGCCGATCCTGCGGAACGTCAGGTTGAGACGCTCGCCCACCGGGCGGGCCGTGCGCGGCAGCGCGTGACGGTAGTTGCGCTGGGTGTCGCCTTCCATCAGCAGCAGGTCGCCGTGGCCCAGCGTCAGCACCTGCCGCAGCGCCGGATCGTGGCGGTGGCGCAGCGCAAACCGCCGCGGTGCGCCCAGGCTCAGCGAGGCGATCACCGGCCGGGGACCCAGTTCCTTCTCGTCGTCGCTGTGCCAGCCCATGGCGTCGCGACCGTCGCGGTAGCGGTTGGCCAGCACGCTGTTGAACGCTACGCCGGTGGCCGCCTGCAGCGGCACGCGCAGCGCCGCCAGGGCCGCCGGCCAGGGCCGCGGCTCGAACAGCACGCCCGAATAGCGGTAGCGCGCCTGCGGATCGCCGATCCAGCTGCTCAACCGCGGCGAGTCGACCTCGCGCCCGAACATCCGGAGGCGGTGCACCTCCCAGGCGATCTCCGGCAGCAGCGCCGCCATCAGCGCGTCGGCCGCCGCCGGCGCCATCCAGCCGGGCAGCCAGGTGATCCGCGCGCCGGGCAGGTCCAGTCGTCCACTCATGCCGCCACGCTAGCACGGCGCCGCCGCTGAACCCCGCCACCGGCCCGCGCGGCTTCATTTGCCGCCGTCACGCCAAATCCCGGAAAATGCGGGCAGCCATCGAGCCAACGGGAGCGGAGCAATGTCGGTAGCCGGAGTCGGCGCAGTCGCGTCAGAAGCAGTGGAACGTGACGTGATGGAGTACGACGTCGTCACCGTCGGCGGCGGTCCGGCCGGGCTGGCGTTCGCCATCCGCCTGAAGCAGCTCGATCCGGCGCTGTCGGTATGCGTGATCGAGAAGGCCAGCACGATCGGCGCGCAGATCCTGTCCGGCGCGGTGATCGAGCCCGGCCCGCTGGATGCGCTGCTGCCCGGCTGGCGCGACAACCCGCCGCCGGTCTGCGTGCCGGCCGGCGAGGACGAGTTCTGGTTCCTGGGCAAGGACAGCGCGCGCAAGTTCCCGATGGTGCCGCCGGGCATGCGCAACCACGGCAACTTCATCGTCAGCCTGGGCGCGATGTGCGCCTGGCTGGCGCCGCAGGCCGAGGCGCTGGGCGTGGAGATCTACCCCGGCTTCGCCGCCGCCGAGACCCTGCACGATGGGGACGGCAAGGTGATCGGCGTGCGCATCGGCGACATGGGCGTGGCCAAGGACGGCAGCCACAAGCCCGGCTTCACCGCGGGCATCGACATCCACGCCAAGGTCACCGTGCTGGCCGAGGGCGCCCGCGGGCACCTGACCAAGCGCCTGGTGCGGCGCTTCGGCCTAGCCGACGGCAGCGACCCGCAGAGCTACTCGATCGGCATCAAGGAACTGTGGCAGGTGCCCGAGGGCCGCGTGGTGCCGGGCAAGATCGTGCACACCCTGGGCTGGCCGGCCGACACCCACACCTACGGCGGCAGTTTCCTGTACCACCTGGAGAACAACCAGCTGGCGATCGGCTACGTCAGCGGGCTCGACTACCGCGATCCCGAGTACAAGCCCTGGGAAGCGTTCCAGCAGTGGAAGCACCACCCGCTGATCAAGCCGCTGCTGGAAGGCGGCACCGTGCTGTCGGCCGGCGCGCGCGCCATCGTCACCGGCGGCTGGCAGTCGCTGCCCAAGGTCGAGATGCCGGGCGCGCTGCTGATCGGCGACACCGCCGGCCTGCTCAACGTGCCCAAGATCAAGGGCACCCACCAGGCCATCCGCAGCGGCATGCTCGCCGCCGAGCACCTGGTGCAGTCGCAGCTCGCGCCCGAGGGCTACGACGCCAGGCTGCGCGGCTCGGAGGTGATGAGCGAGCTGCGGCAGGTACGCAACATCAAGCCCGGCTTCAAGAAGGGGCTGTGGTTCGGCCTGCTCAACGGCGCCTGGGAGACCGCGGTCAAGGGCGCCTCGCCGTGGACGCTGCGCAACCGCGCGGACTGGTCCTCGCTGGACAAGCTGGGCGCGCACGAGCAACCGCGCCGCGACTACGTGCAGCGCGACCTGGCCCCGCGCGACCGCCTGCAAGGCGTGTACTTCGCCGCCACCGAGCACGACGAGGACCAGCCCGTGCACCTGCAGGTCCTCGACCCGCAGATCTGCGTCACCCGCTGCGCGCAGGAGTACGACAACCCGTGTACCCGCTTCTGCCCCGCCGGCGTCTACGAGATCGTCGACGATGCCGCCGCGGCCACCGGCAAGCGCCTGCAGATCAACGCGGCCAACTGCGTGCACTGCAAGACGTGCGACATCAAGGACCCCTACGAGATCATCAACTGGGTCACCCCGGAAGGCGGTTCGGGTCCGAACTACCAGAACCTGTGAGCGGCGCCAGCGGCGGCGCGCGCGTACGATGAGGATCCGCCTGCAATCGGGCATTGCCGCCGCCCGCAGTGCCGTCGAGCGCCATGGCGGCGGTGTCGCCGGCCTGGCGGCGGTGGTCCGTCGCTCTCTGAAGGTGGTGCGGGCACTGGGTGTGCTCGGCTTCCTGCAGCGCGTGCAGCTGGCGGGGCAGCCACGGCCCGTCGTCGCACCGCCGCCAGGCGAGCATGTGTTTCCCGCCCCCGCCCCGCTGGGCGAAGTGCGGCTCAGGGTGGGCGTGATGGCCCACGTGTTCTATCCCGACCTGATCGAGGAATTCGCTCGGGCCCTGGCCCACATGCCGCTGCCCTATGTGCTGATGGTGTCGGTGATCGACGAGACGGCGCGCCAGCGGGCACAGGCACGTTTCGGGCAATTGCCCGGACTGCGCGGGCTGCAGGTACGGGTCGTGCCGAACCGGGGCCGCGACATCGCTCCGTTGCTGGTCGCCTTCCGCGACATGGTGCTGGACCTGGATATCGTCGGCCACATCCATACGAAGAAATCCTTGTACACCGGCAGCGAGCAGTTGGGCTGGCGGCGCTACCTGCTGGACTCGCTGCTGGGCAGCCGTGAGCGCATCGCGTGGCAGCTGGGCATGTTCCAGGCCGAGCCCCGGCTCGGCATGATCTATCCGGAGAGCTATGTACATTTTCCGTACTGGGGACATACGTGGCTGAGTAATACGACCATCTGCCGCGAACTGGGCCGGCGCCTGGGCATCAGCATCGATGCGTCGGGCTACATCGACTTCCCGGCCGGCTCCATGTTCTGGGCACGGGTGGACGCCCTGCGGCCGCTATACGATCTGGAGCTGTCGCTCGACGACTTTCCCGAGGAGCGGGGCCAGATGGACGGCACCCTGCATCACGCGATGGAGCGCATGTTCGTGGCCGTGGTGCGGCACCAGCACCTGTTGACGGGCATCCTTCCTGCCGACGGCACGCTTGCCCTGAGCAGCGAGGGGGCACGCAACTGGGCGCAGGGATTCGATACGCCGCTCGCCACCCGCCTGACGCTTTCCGCCCTCGAGGCCGAGCGGGTCTCGCTGGATATCTTCGACACCCTGGTCGTCAGGCCATTCCTCACACCCACCGGCGCGCGGGCCTACCTCGCGCACCTGGCGGCACGCGATCTGGGCGTGACCGATTTCGCCGACCTGCGCGAACGCGCCGAGACCAAGGCGCGCGCCCTTGCCGGGCGAGATGTCGGCCTGACCGCGATCTACCATGCCATGGCAACGCTGCCAGGCGCGGACGCGATTCCCGTAGCGTCGCTGCAGGCGCTCGAGATCGAGCTGGAGGCACGCCTGCTGCGTCCGCGCCGGGGCGTCGTCGAAGCGGTCGACACCCTGCGCACGCAGGGCAAGCGTCTGGTGGCGCTGTCGGACATGTACCTGGACACCCCCACGCTGCAGCGCGTGCTGCCCGCCGTCGTATGCGCATTGCCGCAGGCCTGGTACGTTTCCTGCGAAACCGGCTGGCGCAAGGACGACGACAGCGCCTGGCAGCAGCTCCCGGCGCACGAAGGCGTGGCCGCAGCGCGTTGGCTGCATGTGGGCGACAACGAGCACGCCGATATCCAGCGTCCGCAGATGCATGGAATGCTGACGCCGGTACATGTGCTGCGCCCATCGGCATTGCTGGACGTCGTGCCGGCCCTGCGCCCGTTGCGCCCGGCTCAGGCCGCCGACACCGCTTGGCAGGACCAGCTCTGGCTCGGGCTGGTGGCCAACCATTTCGCCGATCTCGTCGATCGGCAACCCCAATGCCTGCTTCCGGCGCCCCGGTTGTCGCCGGCATCGTTCGGCTACGCGGTGCTCGGCCCGCTCGTCTTCGACTACGTGGCATGGCTGACCCGGCTCGCCCGCGAGCGCGGCGCCGGGACGCTGCTGTTCCTGGCCCGCGAAGGCCACCTGCTCGAGCAGGTCTTCCAGAGATTGCAGGGGGCCTGTCCGTCGCTGTCGTCTCTCCAAGGTAGCTACCTGCTGACATCGCGCCGGGCCAGCGGCATGGCCAGCCTGCGCTGCCTGGACGACCTCGTCCCGCTGCTGGACAGCACCTTCATCGGCACGCTGGACGACCTGCTGCGCGCCCGGCTGGGCGAGGCCGCCGCGGACGCGGCGGCGGCGGAGCTGGGGACCGCCGGGGTGCGGCGCGACGTGTATCTCCCCGAGATGCGCGAGGAGATCGTGCAATGGCTCGCCCCGGTGTCCGAGGCGCTGCTGCAGATCGCCTCCACGGAGCGGGAGGCCTATCTCCGCTACTGGCAGGCGACCGTGGACGACCGGCCGGCCATGGTGGCAGACCTCGGTTACTCGGGCAGCATCCAGGCCAATCTCTCACGGCTACTGAACGTACCGCTGGGCGGCGGCTATTTCGCGCTCACGGCCCGTGCCGCCAAGGTACGGCACCCCGACTGGGCCGAGGCCCGCTACCACGACGGCCGCCACCCGGGCGGAGACGGTGATTCGGCCATCCTGCAACACGATCTGCTGCTGGAGAGCGTACTGACGGCGCCAAGCGCACAGTTCTCACATTTCGAGATGCGCCCAGGCGGCCCGATCGCGGTGCACGCCGCGCCCGAGTCCACGCCCGAGCGATGGGCGACGATCGCGCAGGTCCATCAGGGCGCACTGGCCTTCGTGGCGGACATCATCGCCGTGACCGGGCCCGAAAGCGACCGCCTCATGTTCGATCCCACATTGGTGCAGACGCCGCTGCAATGTGTGGGCACTGGACGCTGGCTGGCTCCCTGGTGCGCGGCGCTGGCGGTCAGCGACACCTTCACCGGCCGGGGCACGGTCCCCGCCGCCTGAGCCGGGCCGCGGTCGCGCGGCCCGGCCGGCATCTCACGCCGCCTCGGTGCGAACCGGCACCCCGGTCTTCGACCGCAGTTCTTCCACTTCCACCCCGTCGGCCAGCTCCACCAGCAGCAGCCCCTGCGGGGTGACGTCGAACACCGCCAGGTCGGTGATGATGCGGTCGACCACGCCGACGCCGGTCAGCGGCAGGTCGCACTCGGGCAGGATCTTGTGGCTGCCGTCCTTGGCCACGTGCTCCATCAGCACCACCACGCGCTTGACCCCGGCCACCAGGTCCATCGCCCCGCCCATGCCCTTGACCATCTTGCCGGGCACCATCCAGTTGGCGAGGTCGCCGCGGTCGGTCACCTGCATCGCACCGAGGATCGCCAGGTCGACGTGCCCGCCGCGGATCATCGCGAACGAGTCGTGGCTGCCGAAGTAGCTGGCGCCGGCGCGGGCGGTCACGGTCTGCTTGCCGGCGTTGATCAGGTCGGGGTCGACCTCGTCCGCGATCGGGAACGGGCCGATGCCGAGCAGGCCGTTCTCCGACTGCAGCCACACGTCCACGCCCTCGGGGATGTGGTTGGCCACCAGCGTGGGCAGGCCGATGCCGAGGTTCACGTAGGCGCCGTCGGTCAGTTCGCCGGCCGCGCGCGCGGCCATCTGCTCGCGGGTCCAGGCCATCTCACTGCCCTCCCTGGCGCAGCGTGCGCTGCTCGATCCGCTTCTCGGGGTGCGGGTTGTGCACGATGCGGTCCACGTAGATGCCTGGCAGGTGCACCTGGTCCGGGTCGATCGCGCCGGTTTCGACCAGTTCCTCGACCTCGGCGATGCAGACCTTGCCGGCCATCGCACAGGCCGGGTTGAAGTTGCGCGCGGTCTTGCGGAACACCAGGTTGCCGGCCGCGTCCGCCTTCCAGGCCTTCACCAGCGCCAGGTCGGCGCGCAACGCCGTCTCCATGACGTAGTGCTTGCCGTCGAACTCGCGGGTCTCCTTGCCCTCGGCCACCCGCGTGCCGTAGCCGGTCGCGGTGTAGAACGCGGGGATCCCGGCCCCGCCGGCGCGCAGGCGCTCGGCCAGGGTGCCCTGCGGGTTGAACTCCAGCTCCAGTTCCCCGGACAGGTACTGGCGCTCGAACTCCTTGTTCTCGCCCACGTAGGACGAGATCATCTTGCGCACCTGCCGGGTCGCCAGCAGCTGGCCGAGGCCGAAGCCGTCGACCCCGGCATTGTTGGAGATCACGGTCAGGTCCCGGACCCCCGAATCCCGCAGCGCCGCGATCAGCGCCTCGGGGATGCCGCACAGGCCAAACCCGCCGACCGCCAGGGTCTGGCCGTCGGCCACCACGTCGGACAGGGCGGCCGCCGCATCGGCGAACCGCTTTCCCTGCCTGCCCACCTTCGTTGAAACCTCGTTCATCACCGCCCTCACCTCGTTGATGCGAGCCCCATTCTAGCGGCTGACTGCGGGCTGTCCTCGACGGCCGCAGCGGCCCCGGCCGATACGCCAACCGAACCTGCCAGCGGCTACACTCGGGTGCCCCTTTCCCCCAGTTCATACAAAGGACCCTGCCCATGACCCTGCCCGCCTTCAAGGCCTATGACATCCGCGGCCGCGTGCCCGACGAGTTGAACGAGGACTTGGCCCGCCGCATCGGCGTGGCATTGGCGGACCAGCTCGAGGGCGGACCCGTGGTGGTGGGCCACGACGTGCGGCTGGCCAGCCAGTCGCTGCAGGACGCGCTGTCGGCCGGCCTGCGCGCCAGCGGCCGCGAGGTCATCGACATCGGCCTGTGCGGCACCGAGGAGGTCTACTTCCAGACCGACCACCTTGGCGCGGCCGGCGGCGTCATGGTCACCGCCAGCCACAATCCCATGGACTACAACGGCATGAAGCTGGTGCGCGAGCAGGCCCGGCCGATCAGCTCGGACACCGGCCTGTTCGCGATCCGCGACACCGTCGCCGCCGACACCGCGGCCGCCGCCGCGCCGACCGCGGCCGAGCACCAGCGCCCCGACAAGTCCGCCTACATCGAGCACCTGCTCGGCTACGTGGACGTGTCGACGCTCAAGCCGCTGAAGCTGGTGGTCAACGCCGGCAACGGCGGCGCCGGCGCCATCGTCGACCTGCTGGCACCGCACCTGCCCTTCGAATTCGTGCGCGTCTTCCACGAGCCGGACGGCCACTTCCCCAACGGCATCCCCAACCCGCTGCTGCCCGAGAACCGCGAGGCGACCGCCAACGCGGTCAAGCAGCACGGCGCGGACTTCGGCATTGCCTGGGACGGCGACTTCGACCGCTGCTTCTTCTTCGACCACACCGGCCGCTTCATCGAGGGCTACTACCTGGTCGGCCTGCTGGCACAGGCGATCCTGGCCAAGCAGCCCGGCGGCAAGGTCGTGCACGACCCGCGCCTGACCTGGAACACCGTGGAGATGGTCGAGGACGCCGGCGGCGTGCCGGTGCTGTGCAAGAGCGGCCATGCCTTCATCAAGGAGAAGATGCGCGGCGAGAATGCGGTCTACGGCGGCGAGATGAGCGCGCACCATTATTTCCGCGAGTTCGCCTACGCCGACTCCGGCATGATCCCGTGGCTGCTGATCGCCGAGCTGGTGTCGCAGTCGGGCCGCTCGCTGGCCGACCTGGTCGAGGCCCGCATGCAGAAGTTCCCCTGCAGCGGCGAGATCAACTTCAAGGTCGCCGACGCCAAGGCGGCGGTGGCGCGGGTGATGGAGCACTACGCCGCGCAATCGCCGACGCTGGACTACACCGACGGCGTCAGCGCCGAGTTCGAGCAATGGCGCTTCAACCTGCGCAGCTCCAATACCGAGCCGCTGCTCCGGTTGAACGTCGAAACGCGCGGCGATGCCGCACTGCTGGAAAAGCGGACCGCGGAAATTTCCGATCTGATCCGCGCCTGACAACCCTCCCCTCCCCCCCAGACGCACTATGGAGTTTCCCCCGCCCATGAGCGACGTCCTTCCCATCATTCTTTCCGGCGGTTCCGGCACGCGGCTCTGGCCGTTGTCCCGCGAGTCCTACCCGAAGCAGTTCCTGCCGCTGGTCGGCGACAAGAGCATGCTCCAGGCCACCTGGCTGCGCGCGGCTCCGGTGGCCGGCCATGCGCCGATCATCGTCGCCAACGAGGAACACCGCTTCGTCGCCGCCGAGCAGTTGCAGCAGATCGGCGTCAAGCCGAAGTCGGTGCTGCTCGAACCGAAAGGGCGCAACACCGCCCCGGCCATCGCGGTGGCCGCGCTGGAAGCCACGCACGATGGCGCCGACCCGCTGTTGCTGATCCTGCCCTCCGACCATGTGATCCGCGACGAGGCCGCCTTCCAGGCCGCCGTGCGTGCGGCGTCGGTCGTCGCCGAGCAGGGCAAGCTGGTGACCTTCGGCATCAAGCCCACCGCGCCGGAGACCGGATACGGCTACATCAAGGCCGCCCCGGGAGACGACGTCCGCGCCGTCGAGCGCTTCGTCGAGAAGCCCGACCTGGCCACGGCCCAGAGCTACCTCGCGTCGGGCGAGTATTACTGGAACAGCGGCATGTTCCTGTTCCGCGCCTCGCGTTACCTTGAGGAACTGCGCAAGTTCCAGCCGGCGATCGCCGACGCCTGCGCGAACGCCTGGAACGGCGCCAAGCGCGATGCCGACTTCACTCGCCTCGACGCGGAGGCGTTCGCGTCCAGCCCGTCCGACTCGATCGACTACGCGGTGATGGAGAAGACCGCCGACGCGGTGGTGGTGCCGCTGGATGCCGGCTGGAACGATGTCGGTTCCTGGTCGGCGCTGCTGGAGGTGTCGCCGCAGGACGCCCAGGGCAACGCCCACCACGGCGACGTCATCCAGATCGATTGCCGCAACACTTACGCCTACGGCTCGCGCCTGATCGCCATGGTCGGCCTGGAGGACGTGGTGGTGGTGGAAACCCCGGATGCCGTGCTGGTCGGCCATCGCGACCGCATCCAGGAGGTCAAGGACGTGGTCGGGCAGATCAAGGCCAAGGGCCGTTCCGAGGCCACCTGGCACCGCAAGGTCTACCGTCCCTGGGGCGCCTACGATTCGATCGACAACGGCCACCGCCACCAGGTCAAGCGCATCACCGTCAAGCCGGGTGCGGTGCTCAGCCTGCAGATGCACCACCACCGTGCCGAGCACTGGATTGTGGTCAGCGGCACCGCCGAGGTCACCCGCGGCGAAGAGGTCCTGCTGCTCACCGAGAACCAGAGCACCTACATCCCGCTCGGCGTGACCCACCGCCTGCGCAATCCCGGCAAGCTGCCGCTGGAGCTGATCGAGGTGCAGTCGGGCAGCTACCTGGGCGAGGACGACATCGTCCGGTTCGAGGACACCTACGGCCGCACCTGAGGCCTGCCGCAGCAATAGAAAAAGCCGGGTCGATGCCCGGCTTTTTCTTTGTCTCGCCGACACCGTCGGTCCGCCTAGACCGCCGGTCCGCCCGGCTCGGTGGCGGTCAGCCGGCGAGTTCGCCGAGCACGCGCTCGAGCCCGTCGCGCCACTTGGGCAGGACGATGCCGAAGTCGCGCTCGAGCGTGGTCGTGTCCAGCCGCGAATAGGCCGGGCGCCGGGCCGGCGTCGGGTACTCCGACGTCGGGATCGGCAGCACGCGCGGCGCCCGCTCGATCAGCCCGCGGTCGGCGGCCTGGGCGAAGATCGCTTCGGCGAAGTCATGCCAGCTGGCCTGGCCCGACGCGGTCAGGTGCCAGATGCCCCGGGCGGCGGTGCCGCTGCCCAGCACCTGCGCGGTCACGTCGGCGATCAGCGCGGCCGGCGTCGGCGTGCCGACCTGGTCGGCCACCACCTTCAGCTCGTCGCGCTGCGCGCCGACGCGCAGCATCGTGCGCAGGAAGTTGCTGCCGTGCGAGGCGTAGACCCACGCGGTGCGGAAGATCAGGAACTGCCCGCCCGCGGCGGCGATCGCCTGCTCGCCGGCCAGCTTGCTCTGCCCGTACACGCCCAGCGGCGCGGTCGGCGCGTCCACCGGGTAGGGCGCGGCGCCCTGCCCGTCGAACACGTAGTCGGTCGAGTAATGCACCAGCGGCACCGCATGGGCCGCGCACCACTGCGCAATCACGCCGGGTGCCTCGGCATTGGCGCGGAACGCCGCCTCGGGCTCCTGCTCCGCACGGTCGACCGCGGTGTAGGCCGCCGCGTTGATCACGCGGTCCGGACGCAGCCGGTCCAGCAGGGCCGTCAATGCCTGCGGCTGGTCGAAGTCGGCCTGCTCGCAGGCGCTGCCGTCGGCCAGCCGGCCGCTGCGCGTGGTCGCAAGCACCTCGCCCAGCGGCTGCAGCGCACGCAGCAACTCCTGCCCGACCTGGCCGTTGCCGCCGAGGACCAGCAGCCTCATGGCACGTAGAGCGGCAGGCGCTCTTCGGCAATGTCGGCCAGGAACGGCGCGACCGCGTCCTTGCCCGACAGCTGCGGGTCGGAGATCGGCCAGTCGACGCCGATGGCGGCATCGTCCCAACGCACGCCGGCATCGGCTTCCTTGACGTACACATCGGTGCACAGATAGCTGAACACCGCGCGCTCGGAGAGCACGGCGAACCCGTGCGCGAACCCCTCCGGGATCCAGAACTGCTTGCGGTTCTCCGCGCTCAGCACCACCGCGGCCCAGCGGCCGAAGTGCGGCGAGCCGCGGCGGATGTCCACCGCCACGTCGTAGACCTCGCCCTCGAGCACGCTGACCAACTTGCCCTGCGGCCGCGGCCACTGGTAGTGCAGCCCGCGCAGCACGCCCTTGACCGACGTGGACACGTTGCTTTGCACGAATTTCGTCGGCAGGCCGTGGGCGCCGAAACGCTCGGCGTTCCAGGTCTCGAAGAACACGCCGCGCTCGTCGCCGAACACCGCCGGCTCGATGACGACGCAGCCGGGTAATGAGGTTTCAATCTTCTTCAAGGTACGCTTCCTCGCACTGCCAGTTCGTGCAGATATTTGCCGTAGTCGTTCTTGCGCAACGGTGCCGCCAGTGCCTCCAGCTGCGCCGCATCGATCCAGCCCTGCCCGAACGCGATTTCCTCCGGGCAGCACACCTGCAGGCCCTGGCGGGCCTGGATGGTCTCGATGAAGTTCGCCGCCTCGTGCAGGGACTGGTGGGTCCCGGTATCCAGCCAGGCATAGCCGCGCCCCAGCGGTTCCAGGTGCAGCGCCCCCGCTTCCAGGTAGCGCCGGTTGAGATCGGTGATCTCCAGTTCGCCGCGCGGCGAAGGCGCCAGCTCGGCCGCGTAGTCGCTGGCGTGGCCATCGTAGAAGTACAGGCCGGTGACCGCATAGTTGGAACGCGGCTGGGCCGGCTTCTCGGCGATGTCGATCACCTTGCCGCCGGCGTCGAACTCGGCGACGCCATAGCGCTCGGGATCGTTCACCCAGTAACCGAATACGGTGGCGCCATCCTGCCGCGAATCGACACGTTGCAAGGTTTCGGTCAGGCCATGGCCGTGGAAGATGTTGTCGCCCAGTACCAGGCAGCTCGGCTTGCCGGCCACGAAGTCGCGGCCGATCAGGTAGGCCTGCGCCAGCCCGTCGGGGCTGGGCTGCACGGCGTACTCGATGTTCATGCCCCACTTCGAGCCGTCGCCGAGCAGCGCGCGGAACAACGCCTGCTCGTGCGGAGTGTTGATGATCAGCACCTCGCGGATGCCCGCCAGCATCAGCACGCTGAGCGGGTAGTAGATCATCGGCTTGTCGTAGACCGGCAGCAGCTGCTTGCTGACGCCCTGGGTGATCGGATACAGGCGGGTGCCGGAGCCCCCGGCCAGGATGATGCCCTTGCGCTGTGTCATGGAATGCTTTCCTTTGGAAACCCGCCCCTGAGGAGCGGGCTCTTGCGAGGGACTCGCGTTATGCCGCCGTACCGATGCGCTCGAGGCGGTAGCTGCCGTCGAGCACGCCCTGCACCCAGTCCTGGTGGCTCAGGTACCAGTCCACCGTGGTGGCGATGCCCTGCCCGAAGCTGTACTTCGGCTCCCAGCCCAGCTCGTTCTTGAGCTTGGAGGCGTCGATCGCATAGCGCCGGTCGTGGCCGGGCCGATCGGTGACGTAGGTGATCTGGCTGGCGCGCGGGGCACCGTCCTCGCGCGGGCGGCGCTGGTCGAGCAGCGCGCAGATCGCCTGCACCACCTCGATGTTCTGCTTCTCGGAATTGCCGCCGACATTGTAGGTCTCGCCCACCCTGCCCTTGGCGAGCACGGTGCGGATGGCCTCGCAATGGTCGCTGACGAACAGCCAGTCGCGCACCTGCTTGCCGTCGCCGTAGACCGGCAGCGGCTCGCCGGCCAGGGCCTTGGCGATCACCAGCGGGACCAGTTTTTCCGGGAAATGGTAGGGGCCGTAGTTGTTGGAGCAGTTGGTGGTCAGCACCGGCAGGCCGTAGGTATGGTGGAACGCGCGCACCAGGTGGTCCGACGCCGCCTTGGAGGCCGAGTACGGGGAATTCGGCGCGTACGGCGTGGTCTCGCTGAACTTGCCGGTCTCCCCGAGCGTGCCGTAGACCTCGTCGGTGGACACGTGCAGCAAGCGGAACGCGTCGCGGCGCGCCTCGGGCAGCGCCTTCCAGTAGTCGCGCACCGATTCCAGCAGCCCGAGCGTGCCCACCACGTTGGTCTGGACGAAGGCCCCGGGACCGTCGATGGAGCGGTCGACATGGCTCTCGGCGGCGAAGTTCAGCACCGCGTCGGGCTGGTACTCCTCCAGCAGGCGGGCGACCAGGGCGCGGTCGCCGATGTCGCCCTGCACGAACACGTGGTCCGGGTTGTCCGCCAGCGAGGCCAACGTGTTCAGGTTGCCGGCATAGGTGAGCGCATCCAGGTTGACGACGCGCACTCCGCGCGCCACCGCCTCCAGCACGAAATTGCCGCCGATGAAGCCGGCGCCGCCGGTCACGATCCAAGTTGCCACTGATTATGTCTCCTCAATCGGCGCGCGCGCGCACGGTAAGCATCAAAAACGAGCAGCATACTATGCTTTCTGTGCAACAGAGTGCTTCCGGCAAGGACTCAGCGCGCCATCTTGGTGCGCTGCAGCATCACCATACGCCCTCGCATGGAACCCTCTGGCTGGTTAGAATCAGCCACTGCCCCGCGCCAGCCGCCGCGGCCGGGCCTTCCCGCAACAGCTGAAGGATCTCGTACACGATGAAAATCCTCGTCGCCTACAAGCGCGTGGTGGACTACAACGTCCGCATCCAGGTCAAACCGGACGGCTCCGGCGTGGTCACCGAGGGCGTCAAGCTCTCCGCCAACCCGTTCGACGAAATCGCCCTCGAAGAGGCCCTGCGCCTGCGCGATGCCGGCATCGCCACCGAGGTGGTGGTCGCCACCCTGGCCCCGGCCGACGCCGCCGCGCACCTGCGCAACGGGCTGGCCATGGGTGCCAATCGCGCCATCCACGTGGTCACCGACACGGCCGTGCAGCCGCTGACCGCCGCGCGCGCGCTGCTCAAGCTGGTCGAGAAGGAGCAGCCGGACCTGGTCATCCTGGGCAAGCAGGCAATCGACGACGACGCCAACCAGACCGGGCAGATGCTGGCCACCCTGTGGGGCCGCCCGCAGGCGACCTTCGCCTCCAAGCTGGTCATCGCCGATGCCAAGGCCACCGTCACCCGCGAGGTCGATGCCGGCCTGGAGACGCTGGAAGTCGACCTGCCCGCGGTCGTCACCACCGACCTGCGCCTCAACGAGCCGCGCTTCATCAAGCTGCCCGACATCATGAAGGCCAAGAGCAAGCCGCTGGAGACGATCGCCTTCGCCGACCTCGGCGTGGACGTCCACGACAGCCTGGCCACCACCCACTACGCGGCGCCGGCCAAGCGCAGCCGCGGCGTGATGGTGAAGGATGCCGCCGAACTGGTGGCCGCACTCAAGCAGAAGGGGTTGCTGTAATGGCCAGGATTCTCGTCGTCGCCGAACATCTCAACGGCCAGCTCAACGCCGCCACCGCCAAGACGGTCAGCGCCGCGCAGGCGCTTTCGCCCGAGGCCATCGACATCGTGGTCCTGGCCGACAGCCCCGACGCGGTGGCCGCCCAGGCCGCGCGGATCGCCGGGGTGGCGCGCGTGCTGAGCGTGTCCCACGCCGCCAATGCGCAGGCCCTGGCGCAGGTGCTCGGCCCGCAGATCGCCGCGCTCGCCGCCGGCTACAGCCACGTGTTCGGTCCGTCCACCACCTTCGGCAAGGACCTGATGCCGGTGGTCGCGGCGCTGCTGGGCGTCAACCAGGTCTCGGACCTGATGGCGGTCGACGGCCCCTACACCTTCAAGCGCCCGATCTACGCGGGCAACGTCGTGGTCACCGTGGAAGCCCCGGCCGACCAGACCGTGGTCGCCACCGTGCGCACCGCCTCCTGGCCCGAGGCCGCCCAAGGCGGCAGCGCGGCGGTCGAGGCCGTCACCGTGGAGGCCTCGCTGCCCACCCACACCCGCTTCGTCGGCCTGGCCGCGGGCAGTTCCGACCGTCCCGACCTGCAGAGCGCCAAACGCGTCGTCTCCGGCGGCCGTGGCGTGGGCTCGGCGGAGAACTTCAGGCACATCTACAGCCTGGCCGACAAGCTCGGCGCGGCCG
This sequence comes from Lysobacteraceae bacterium USHLN149, assembly GCA_037145635.1. GTDB lineage: Bacteria > Pseudomonadota > Gammaproteobacteria > Xanthomonadales > Xanthomonadaceae > JAATFS01. The sequence continues at coordinate 162,776 of JBBCXB010000005.1, read as the reverse complement.
TGGGCGCCTCGCGCGCGGCGGTGGACGCCGGCTACGTGCCCAACGAGCTGCAGGTCGGCCAGACCGGCAAGATCATCGCGCCGGAGCTGTACCTGGCGGTGGGCATTTCCGGTGCGATCCAGCACCTGACCGGCATCAAGGACGCCGGCACCATCGTGGCGATCAATAAGGACGCGGAGTCGCCGATCTTCGAGATCGCCGACATCGGGCTGGTGGGTGACCTGTTCACGCTGCTGCCGGAGCTGGAAGCGGCGCTGTAGAGGTGCCGCCGGACCCTGTCGACGCGGCTTCACGGCCGGCACGCTCCACGCGCGCCGGCCGCTGGCTGCTGGTCGTGGCGGCCGCCTACCTCGTGGCCTTGTGGTGGCTGGACCGCGACAAGCACATCCTGCACCAGCTGGCGTCGTTGCGGCTTCCGCTGGCGCTGGCGACCCTGCCGGTGCTGCTCAGCTTCGCCCTCCGCTACCAGCGATGGCGGCGCCTGCTGCACAGCCAGGGCGACCTGATCCCGTGGTGGCCGGGAGCCCTGGCGTATCTCAGCGGCTTCGCGTTCACCGCCTCCCCCGGCAAGGCGGGCGAACTGCTGCGCATCCGCTACTACGCGCGGATGCAGGTACCTGCATCCCGCACCCTGGCCGCCTTCCTGTTCGAGCGCGCCCTGGACCTGGTGGTGGTGACGGCCCTGGGCGCAGGCGCGGCCAGTCTGGTGCCGGCCTTCGGCTGGCTCGCCGGCATCGTCGGTGCCGCGGTCGCCCTCCTGCTGGTCGCCGCGACCTGGGACGGCTCGCGGCGCTTCCTGCACGGGCACCTCGACCGCCTGCCGGGCGCCTGGCTGCGGCGCCTGCTGGCGTTCCTGCTGACCGGGCTCGGCGCCCTGCGCCCGCTGCTGCGCCTGCGCACGCTGGCCGAAGGCGGCGCCTGGGGTCTTGGCGCGTGGCTGTTGACCAGCCTGGCCTTCATGGGCCTCTGCATGGCCATGGGCCTGGCGTTGCCGTGGCAGGCCGCGCTCGGGATCTACCCGCTGGCGATGCTGGTGGGCGCGCTCTCGTTCGTGCCTGGCGGGGTGGGCACGACCGAGGCGGCCATCGTGCTGATGCTGCGCCGGTTCGAGGTCGACCTGGACCAGGCCGTCGCGGCCGCGATCGCGATCCGGCTGGTCACCCTGTGGTTCGCCGTGCTGGTGGGCATGCTGGCGATGGCGTCGCTGGAACGTTCGCGCGCCTTTCGCCCCGCGTCCTGGTAGCGGCCGCCGGGCCTTTTGCTCCGCCCGTTAAGCTTGACGCCCGCCGCAGGCAGGACAGGCGGGCAGGCGGGGCCACTGGCCCGTTATACTAGTCAGTCAGCCTTCAGGGACAGACGCCCGCGCATGCCTACCGTTTTCACCCGCCCGGGAGCCTTGTCGTGAAGGCTCCCATCGATCGTGCGTTCTGCGTCGACCTCGACGGCACCCTGCTGCGCTCCGACGTGCTCTACGAATCGCTGCTGGCCCTGCTCTCGCGCAACCCGCTCTACCTGTTCCTGCTGCCGTTCTGGCTGTTGCGGGGGAAGGCCGCGGTCAAGCGCGAGCTGGCGTCGCGGGTCGTGCTGCCGCCGGAGACCCTGCCCTACGACGAGCGCGTCCTCGAGGCGCTGAGGACCACCCCGCAGCGCCCGCGCGTGCTGTGCACGGCGTCGGACCGCCTGCTGGTGCAGCCGATCGCCGAGCACCTGGGCCTGTTCGAGGACGTGATCGCGAGCGATGGCGACCACAACCTGGCCGGCCACCGCAAGGCCGACGCCCTGGTGGCACGCTTCGGCGAACGCAACTTCGACTACCTCGGCAACGGTACCGTCGACCTGCAGGTCTGGCGGCGTGCCGGCGGCGCCATCGTCGTCAACGGCAGCGAGGGGCTGGCCCGCGCGGCCGCGCGCGTCACCGAGGTGCGCGCGCACTGGCCCTCGCAGAATGGCGGCCTGCGCACCTGGATCAAGGCGCTGCGCGTCTACCAGTGGCTGAAGAACCTGCTGGTGCTGGTGCCGCTGCTCACCGCGCATCGCTTTCTCGACCCGGTGGCGCTGGCCGATGCCACTGTCGCCTTCGTCGCGTTCGGCCTGTGCGCCTCGGGTGTCTACCTGCTCAACGACCTGCTCGACCTGACCCCGGACCGGATGCACCCGCGCAAGCGCAAGCGGCCGTTCGCGGCCGGGCGCCTGCCGCTGCTGCACGGCCTGCTGGTGGCGCCGTTGATCACCCTGGCCGGGTTCGCGCTGGCACTGTGGTGCAGCCCGGCGTTCGCACTGGTGCTGCTCTGCTACTACGTGATGACGCTGAGCTACTCGCTGAAGCTCAAGCGCATCGTGATGATCGACGTGGTGCTGCTGGCCGCGCTGTACACGGTGCGCATCATCGGCGGCGCTGCGGCGATCGACTCGGAGATGTCGTTCTGGCTGCTGGCGTTCTCGATGTTCGTGTTTCTCAGCCTGGCCATGCTCAAGCGCTACACGGAGCTCGCCGCCATTCTCGCCAGCGGCAAGCAGCAGGCGCTCGGGCGTGGCTACGCGGTCGCCGACCTGCCGCTGATCCAGTCGCTCGGCGCGGCGGCGGGCTACATCGGCGTACTGGTCTTCGCGCTCTACATCAACAGCCCCGAGAGCCTGGAGCTCTACCGCCATCCCAAGGTGCTCTGGCTGCTGTGCCCGGTGCTGCTGTACTGGATGAGCCGGGTCTGGATCGTGGCCCATCGCGGCGACATGCACGACGACCCGATCGTGTTCGCCGCGACCGACCGGGTCAGCCAGGTGGTGATCCTGATCAGCGTGGCGATCATCCTGGGCGCCATATGAGTTCGGACGCAGGGCAATCCTGGGGACGCTATCCCAGGGTCGATCAGCACCTGATCGGGCTGCACGACCGCCATGCCCGGCTGCCCGCGTTCGAGGGCAGCGCGCTGCCGTACGGCAACGGCCGCAGCTATGGCGACAGCTGCCTCAACCCGGGCGGCACGTTGCTGCAGGCGCGCGGCCTGGACCGGTTCATCGAGTTCGACCCCGCCAGCGGCCGACTGCGATGCGAGGCAGGCGTCACCCTTGCCGAGATCATCGAGCTCGTGCTTCCCCAGGGATGGTTCCTGCCGGTCACGCCGGGAACGCGATACGCCACGCTCGGCGGCGCGATCGCCAACGATGTGCATGGCAAGAACCACCACCGGGCGGGCAGCTTCGGACACCACGTGCTGAGCCTGGAGTTGCTGCGCAGCGACGGCGCCCGGCACCTGCTGGCGCCGGGCGAGCCGTCCGGGCTGTTCGAGGCCACCGTGGGCGGACTCGGCCTGACCGGGCTGATCACCTGTGCGGACCTGCAACTGCGGCGCGTGCCCGGCCCGTGGCTGGAGACCGAATCGATCCGTTTCGACAGCCTGGACGAGTTCTTCGCGCTGTCGGCGGAATCGGCCGGCAGCCACGAGTACACGGTGGCCTGGATCGACTGCCTGGCGCAGGGCCGTACCCTCGGCCGCGGGCACTTCCTGCGGGGCGACCATGCGCCTGCCGGCAACGGGACACCGACGCCGGGAAGCGCCGCCCGGCTGGCGATGCCACTGGTCCCGCCGCTGTCGCTGGTCAACCGGCTGACGCTGCGCCCGTTCAATACGCTCTACTACTGGCGCCAGCCCGCCCGGCGGCGGCGGCAGGTCGCGCACTACCAGAGCTACTTCTATCCGCTGGACGGCATCAACCACTGGAACCGCATGTACGGCCCGCGCGGTTTCCTGCAGCACCAGTGCGCGCTGCCGCCGGCCAACGCGCGCGATGCCGTGAGCGAGCTGCTGCGCGAGATCGCGCGCAGCGGACGCGGCTCGTTCCTCGCGGTGCTGAAGGAGTTCGGCGACCGGCCGTCCCCCGGATTGCTGTCGTTCCCACGGCCCGGCACCACGCTGGCCCTGGATTTCCCCAACGACGGTCCCGGCGTGTTCGCCCTGCTGGAGCGGCTGGACCGCATCGTGGAGCAGGCCGGCGGCGCGCTCTACCCTGCCAAGGACGCGCGGATGTCCGCGCGCCTGTTCCGCAGCGCCTATCCGCGGTGGCAGCAGTTCGCCGCCCATATCGACCCGCGTTTTTCCTCCGGCTTCTGGCGCCGGGTGACGGAGTAATACATGCAGCGAATCCTGATCATCGGCGCCACCTCGGCCATCGCCGAAGCCACCGCCCGCGTCTACGCCAAGCGCGCGTGCGCACTGTTCCTGGTGGGCCGCCAGCCCGCGCGGCTGGACGCCATCGCCGCCGACCTGCGCCAGCGTGGCGCGGTGCAGGCCCACGTCCACGCCCTGGACGTGAACGACTTCGCCGCACACGCCGCGATGCTGGAAGCCGCGTGGCAGGCGATGGGCGGCGTCGACACGGTGCTGGTCGCCCACGGCACCCTGCCCGACCAGGCCGCCTGCGATGCCTCGCTCGACACCGCGCTGCACGAGTTCGCGACCAACGGCACCTCGACCATCGCCCTGTGCGTCGCACTGGCCGGCCGCCTGCAGCGGGGCGCAACGCTGGCGGTGATCTCGTCGGTGGCCGGCGATCGTGGCCGCGCCAGCAACTACCTCTACGGCAGCGCCAAGGCCGCAGTCAGCGCCTACCTCAGCGGCCTGGGCCAGCGCCTGCGCCCCGCCGGCATCAACGTGCTCACCATCAAGCCGGGGTTCGTCGACACGCCGATGACCGCGTCCTTCAAGAAAGGCGCGCTGTGGGCCAAGCCCGAGCAGGTCGCAGCCGGCATCGCCAAGGCCATCGACCGCCGCCGGCCGGTGGCCTACCTGCCGGGATTCTGGTGGGCGATCATGCAGGTGATTAAACACATTCCCGAATTCGTCTTCCGCCGGATCAAGCTCTGATGACTTCCTTCGACAAGCAGCAACGCATCGTGATCACCGGCGCCGCGGGCCTGGTGGGGCAGAACCTGATCGTCGAGATGAAGCAGCAGGGCTATACGCGGCTGGTGGCGATCGACAAGCACGCGCACAACCTCGACATCCTGCGCAAGCTGCATCCGGACGTCGAAACGATCCACGCCGACCTCGCCGAGCCGGGACCGTGGACCGATGCGTTCGCCGGCACGCGCATCGTCGTGCAGCTGCATGCGCAGATCACCGGCAAGACCCGCGCACTGTTCGACCGCAACAACATCGACGCCACCCGCAACGTCCTGCAGGCCTGCGCGCAGCACGCCGTACCGTTCATGGTGCACATCAGTTCGTCGGTGGTGAACTCGGTCGCGACCGACGACTACACCGAGACCAAGAAGGCGCAGGAAGCCCTCGTCGCCGGCAGCGGGCTGGCGCACTGCGTGCTCCGTCCGACCCTGATGTTCGGCTGGTTCGATCCCAAGCACCTGGGCTGGCTGTCGCGATTCATGGCGCGCACCCCTGTGTTCCCGATCCCCGGTGACGGCAGGTTCATGCGCCAGCCGTTGTACGAGCGCGACTTCTGCCGCTGCATCGTGCAATGCGTGGAACGCCAGCCGGCGGGCGCCATCTACGACATCGTCGGCGATACCCGCGTGGACTACGTGGACATCATCAAGACGATCAAGCGGGTCAAGCGCCTGCACACGGTCATCGTGCACATCCCGATCGGCTTCTTCGCACTGCTGCTGCGCACGTATTCGCTGTTCAGCAAGAAGCCGCCGTTCACCGCCGACCAGCTCAAGGCGCTCTCGGCGGGCGACGACTTCAAGGGCGTGGACACCTTCGCCACGTTCGGGGTGCGGCAGACGCCTTTCGAGGATGCCATCCGCGAGAGCTACACCGATCCGCGCTACAGCGCGATCGTGCTGAAGCGCTGAGCCCTCCCTTCTCTTCTTATCTCTAGATCTTTCCGCGGAGCAGCAATGAGCAAGTACGCAATCGTCGGCAGTGGCCCCATGGGCCTGATGGCCGCCATGGAACTCCTGGACCGCGGCCACGCGGTGGACGTGTACGAGCGTGACGACCGCATCGGCGGCATGTCGGCCCAGTTCGACTTCGACGGCCTGCTCATCGAGCGCTACTACCACTTCATCTGCAAGACCGACTACCCGCTGTTCGCGCTGCTGGAACGCCTTGGATTGTCAGACCGCCTGCACTGGACGGACACCAAGATGGGCTACTTCTACGACGGCAAGCTGTACCCGTGGGGTTCGCCCTTCGCCCTGCTGCGCTTCCCGCACCTGGGCCCGATCAGCAAGCTGCGCTACGCGTTGCATGTGATGTACACCAAGGGCATCACCGACTGGAGTTCACTGGACAAGGAAAACGCGACTACCTGGATCCGCAAGTGGATCGGCCAGCGTGCCTACGACGTGATGTGGAACAAGGCATTCCGCCTGAAGTTCTTCGAATACGAGAACCAGCTGTCGGCCTCCTGGATCGGCACCCGCATCAAGCGCATCGCCCTGTCGCGACGCAACCTGTTCAACGAAAGCCTGGGCTACCTGCAGGGCGGTTCGGCGGTGCTGCTGGAGGCCATGGTGGCCGACATCCGGAAGCGCGGCGGGCGCATCCTGCTCAACGCGGCAATCGAGACGGTCGAATCCGAGGCGGGCAAGGTCACCGGGGTGCGGACCGCGACGGGTACCGAAGCCTACGACGGCGTGGTTTCGACGGCGCCTATCCAGTACGTGCCGGCGATGGTGCCCGGCCTGCCGCCGGCCTTCGCCGAGTCCATCCGGCGCATCGAGAACATTCCTGTCGCCTGCGTCATCCTCAAGCTCTCGCACCCCATCAGCGAGAACTTCTGGATGAACATCAGCGACGACCGCATCGCCATCCCGGGCGTCATCGAGTACAGCAACCTCAATCCCGGCAGCAACCCGGGGCAGAAGGTGCTGTATGCACCGTTCTACATGCCGAAGACCCATCCCAAGTGGACCCACAGCAACCAGCAGCTGATCGACGAGGTCATCGGCTACCTGCCGAAATTGAACCCCGCGTTCAAGCCGGAATGGGTGCTGGCCGCCCACTGCCATCGCTATGAATTCGCGCAGACGATCTGCCCGCCGGGCTTCCAGGAGATGCTGCCGCCGATGAAGACCCCGCTGGCCGGGTTCTACATGGCCGACACCGCCTACTACTATCCCGAAGACCGGTCGATCAACGAAAGCGTGGCGGTCGGACAGACGCTGGCAGCCGAGGCCGCAGCCGGATGAGGCACCGGCAGGTTCTACTCTTCCTGATTGCGGGCGGCTTGGCGGCACTAGCCAATTTCGGATCGAGAATCCTATTGGGCAAAAGCATGCCCTATGTGCCATCCATCATCGTGGCCTATGTCATCGGCATGACCACCGCGTTCGTGCTCAATCGTGCATTCGTATTTACGGAAGCGACAAACTCCGCCCGCAGCCAGGTCTTCTGGTTCACGGTGGTGAATCTATTGGCCGTTGTTCAGACCGTGTTGATCAGCCTATTGATGGCTCGCATCGTGTTACCGGCCCTGGATATCGACCGCTACGCCGACACCATCGCCCACGCCTTCGGCGTGGCCGTCCCGGTCATTACCAGCTTCATTGGGCACAAGTATCTGTCTTTTCGCCAAACCCCGACGTGATCTGGAGCGTGCGTAAAGATCGCAATCCAGTCTTCCGCCCAATCGACGTCATTCCTAGGGAACAACGCAAAAGGCACTGACGGACGCTATTCTCGCTTCGAGATCGCCCTTTCCGGGAGTATCGACGGCCAGGTCCAGCACCTTTCCGGTCTCCCACGGGAGTGCCAGGTAGCCTGTGTCTGAGCCCGCGCGTACGGTGTACTGCTGTCGTACATGGTTGTCATCGCTCCAGGCGGCGCTAAGCGTCCCGTTCGCCTTGTTTTTTAGCACGACTTCCAACCCCAACGTCTGCGTCCCGGGTGCGCATCCTATTAAGGTGCCGCGCAGCGCCCATTGCCCTTTGCCGTATCGGACCAGGGCACCCGGCTCTATCTTGCGGGCAAGAGCCTTGTGATGCGGATCCTGCGCGGCTTCCGCCTCATAACCGAACTGATGACCGTCAAAGCGAGGGTTGATTGGGATTACGACCCCCTCGTGCGCGGCGGCAAAATCCACATAACTTTCGTAGCCATAGTCAAAGCGATCGATCGCACGGAACTCCTGGTAATCCACCACCAGCAGCGCAACGAGCATGATCGCGCTCGCAAACGCATGGCGATTGCCGATCAGTGCTGCGGAAATGACGATCAGAGAATATGGAATTACGAAGTACCTGGCACCGGCCCCTAGCGGGGATGCCATCGCCGGATCCTGACGTACGGCGTACAGCCCCGCCAGCATGAAGAATCCCGATGCGATCAGGAGTAGGACCGTGGCTTTGGAGTCGCGATCGCGCGCTTCGCCGGCGATGATCCGGCTTATCAGCAAAGACGCGAACACTGCCCAGAAGACAATGGATGCAATGAGCGAGACCCTACCCTGTGCCCCGAAGGTGACAAAGGTCACGAAGGCGCTGCCCCAGGCCCCAGGTTCCTTGCTCGTCTGAACGCCCAACCTGTCGGACGCAACAAAGTAAGAGAGCTGCACCAGTGCGCAGACAACTACAATGACATCCACCCTCTGCCGAGGATACGCATCACGAAAGAGCGCGATACGCAGAAGTATCAGCGGAAGCAGGATGATCGAGAACGGCCCCGTCAGCGACGCGATCGCAACAAAGATGGTTTCCGACAACACCGGCTTGCGCGAGGTCGGCATGAGCACCAGTATCGCCAGCGCCGCCCCAAGATGCCATTGCACGTTCGTGATCGTGAAAAGCGTCTCCCCGCTCGTGGGGGCCAGGGCGCCTGTCAGGACCGCGGCCAGCGCCACCACCGCCTTGATTCCGGTCAACCTGAGTGCACGAACAACGAACAGGGCAGCGGCCATATATCCGGCCACCCAGCCGCCCAGCATCACATACGGGACGAGCCGCGGACCGGACTGCGAGGCGAGATAGGCAACGGATCGTGCATACAAATGCAGGTAACCCGCATAGGGTTCTAGAACGGCGGCCAGTCCGTGTTCAATTGCCCCTGCCAGAAACACCTGGCCATCTTCAGCCCACAGAAGCTTTCCTGGAACTCCAGAAAAACCGTTCAGCCGGAGAGACACCACCAGGAGACTGAGCGTGCAGACGATCAACACGAAGATCAGACGGCGGGACTTCTCTGCTGCGAACAAATGACGGGTCATGCGTTTCTGCTTGAAGGAGCCTCCCGCCGGCTGGCGGGAAGCGATGGCCAGGCTTTAGAAGTTATTGCTTGGGAGCGCCCAAAGCCTCCGGATCTTCCGGAATCGCCTGCAGGGCGTCGGCGGAGATCTCGATCACCTCTTCCGGCTTCAGCCCCTGGGTCGCAAGCCAGCTGGCATCGACGATCCAATGACGCTTGCCATCCTTTACATAGAACCACCCATCTTCCTTGCTACCGTCGACGGGCGCGCGCCTGACGACCTTGCCCTCATAGGGGCTGACAGGCGTACTTGCAGCTGGAGCCTGGGCCTCAGCAGGCGTCGCTGCCGGTTGGTCTGCGCTTGCTGCATCGGCACCCGGCCGCTTGCCGCAACCTGCAAGTGCACCCATCACCACAAGCGAAAACACCAAAGTATGAATTTTTTTCATTACGGTTCCTCAAAAATAGTGGGCAGTCGTTAGAAGCGCGAAGCTGAAGCAAAAAATGCATCCCCGAAGCCGGCGCGGACCGAGGGAAATACAGGTTTCTCCATGAACTCGGCCACACGCGCCAGGCTTTCGTCCCAATCCGGCATCTGCTGGATCTCATTCGCGGCCGTATCGCGAATTCCCTGCAAACGCTGATGATGCTCCAGGGCGAAAATCAACGTCTGGGAAAGGCAAGATGCGGTAGGAGGAGAAAGCAGGCAGTTCTCTCCATCACGCAACAACCACGTGTTGGCTTGGTTGTAATTGGTCACCACCGTCGTCCCGCACGCCATCAACTCGAATGGAAGATACGAGGGGTGCTTGGTCATCATCATGACGAACCCGGCGTGACAGCTCCGATACAGATTTGCCGTTTCCTTGTACGGAAGCATTCCTATGCTTTCCACGACGTCCTGCAGGCCGTATTCGGCTGGATTCCAGCCGGTGCCGGCGCACAGTATCTGCACCTGCCCGCCGAATCTGGCTTTGACCCTGCGGAGCGCGGCAGCGGCGAGTTCGAACCCATTGCGAGGCGTTCCCGGACGGGCGTAATAGAACAGGCGCTTCACCGAAGCATCGTCGTCCCTCGCCCCGGTGCCGCGGAAAAAGACACTCCGATCGACGTTTGGTTGCAGCAGAACGGCAGAACCGCCGTACTCTTCCTCGTAGATGCGCTTGAGCGTCTGGGTATTGCAGATTCCCAGGAAGCCAAAGCGATAGGTCAGCTCTGCCTGCGCATATGTGCTGCCCGCAGGATAGAACGCCGGCTCGAAGTCCTGCATCATGTAGAACTTCAGCCCGGTATTACGCACACCGAGCAATACATAGGCGGTCGTCCAGAGGGTCGCCACCGAATAATCGGAGGCGGGGATGGACTGAATGGCTTCGCCGGAGTCCAGAATAAGGACCTCGCTATCTGCAAGGGCCGGAAACGCCTTCCCCAGCATCCCTTGCATCTCGGCAGCACTTGCCGACCCGCATATGAGAAAGCGCTGCCGCATGCCGTAACGCCGTTTGAGACTCTCCGCCAGCCGCAGGATAGTCATCACGCCGCCGTAGAACGGGTTGTCGAAGCAGGGGAGATACCAGGCGCACACTCTGGCCTTGGGGTCCTTTGCAACACGTTCGGGATGCTGCTGGACTTGGCACAGGTCCTCCAAACGGCAATCTATGATCTGGGCGAGCTGCAGAGCATCGTCGGTATACCCTGCCCAGATGTTACCGGCCTTGGCGCCACCGCCGTTCTTGCCTCTAAGAGCACGGAGTGCCTCACGTATCCTTGTTTTCATCGCTTGAGCCTAAGGGGGTTTACCTGCCCGAATGCCGGGCTGAAGTAGGGGTCGGACCAGTATTTTTCGCCGTCGTTGTTCCAACTCTCGCTCGCGTCTTCCTCGTTCAGATAGACAACTGCAAACGGGTCGAGCAGACCACGGGAAGAGTCGTTAACGGCTGCTACGCAGACTTTCTTTAGCAGGTCGACGCCGATCAGGTTCTCGGCCGCGAGTGTATGCACTGCATCCTTGAACGCCTCGACCTTGAAGGCGATAGCGTGCTCGGACGCCGAACGCACGTTCCGATACCACAGCGGGCCGCCGAACCACCCGTACTCATGGGAGTAGCACCCGCGAAACATCGGCGCGGAGCTTCCGTCCTCGGCCATAAGACGACCTGCTTCCAGGACCTTGCCCTGCGGCTCGACCGCAAGCGAGCCCACCCAGGCAATCTCGGGATGGTGACCAGTCCAGCCGACAAGTTCGTCGACGATTCCTCCCGACAAGCCAATGGCCTTGCCGCCCAGAATCACCAACGAGCCCACATTCGAATCCACCATATCTGCGATTGCGCGCCAATCCACCTGATCCGCCTGAACCAGTTCCAGGCGCTCGCCGAGCGTGGTCTGGAATGGCAGCAACGCCGGACCCGCCGCCTCCCTATGCACCACGGTCACGCAACGCACTGCATCGAGGCGCGAAGCGCACAGCAGGTTGAGCACATTCGCTGCCTGCTCCTGCGTACCGGTCTGAAGCACGAAGACGTGCGCAGAGTCGGATGTCGCGGGCCAGGTGATATGGAACATGCCCGCTTCGGTGCGACGCACGATGGCGGGCAAGCCCTTGCGCTCGAAATAGTTCTTCTGCGTACGCAGCTGGCCCATGATGGCGTAGGGCTTGGTCTGCAATCCGGTCGATGTCGAAGTGGGCAGGATGCGCCAGTGATAATGGATCGACGGCACGCGCAACACCTTGCGTGCCGAGGCAGTCACCTTGAAAAAGATGTCCCAGTCCTGCGCACCATCAGTGTCAGGGTCCCATGCACCCACGGCACGTACCACCTCTGTGCGCATGAGGTTGAAGTGGGTGAGATAGTTGACCGAATGCAGCATCTCCGGACTCCATGCCGGTTTGAACAGCGCGTTCAACCGGCATTCGCCGCTCTCCGTGATGGAATCCTTGTCCGAGTAGAGAAAATCGGCCTCAGGATGGTTCTGAAGCGCCTTGACCATGTCGAACAGCGCCCAGGGCGTGACCGTGTCGTCATGATCCAGAAGTGCCACGAACTCACCGCCCACGCTTTCCAGCGCGGCATTGGAGTTACGGGAGATTCCGCCGTTTTCCTGCAGGCGCAACAGGCGGTAGCGCTTGTCGGTGCAGCGCTGCTCCAGCCACTTCCAGCCTTCCTCGTCCTCGGTGTCCGCCCAGGCCAGGCACGCCTCCCAGTTACCGTAAGTCTGGGCCTCCATGCTCAGCAGGGTATGCTCCAGCACCTGCCGGGGAAGCCGATAAATCGGAACCACAAAACTGATCAGCGGTGCATAGGCGAACGCACCACTGGCTTCGCGTTGGCTGTCCAGATCATCGCTGCTGGGCTCGATCGAATCGATATAGCCTGCGAACTCCTTGGGAAGCGCGCGCGTTGGCGTGCCCGCCGGTCCGACGGGAGACTTCAGCAGTTCGCCCTCCAGGGACGTCGGACGCCCCTTGCTCCTGTCGTGGCGAGCGACGGCGCGCTTGATCGCCCCTCCGACCACCCGCCCGATGAGCGAACCTTCCGGCGCCCAGCGCTGACGCGCCCTGTCTATCGCCCTTCCGAGCCGTGCCTCGGTGGTGTTCAGCGTTTCACGTGCACCGTGCAGATCCTGCGCGAGACTGGCAATCAGTTCGTCGCGATCACGCAGATCACTCATCAGGCGCCGCTGCTGTTCCTCCTGCCATGCAGCGGCCTTGCCGGTACTGTCCTGGTCCTGTCTGGCCTGCTCGATTCGACTCTCGAATTCCTCGATCAGGCGGGCGCGCTCTGCTTCGGCCACCTGCACGTCGTGCAAAGATTTTTCCAGCCCGGCACGCATGCTGCTCATGGTTTCCTGAAGCTCGCGCACGGCGGCTTCGCCCTGGAACATGGATTCGGCAAGGCGCGCCTCCTGTTCCTGCAACATCTGTTGCTGCGTCTCCTGTGCCTGGGCGATTTCAGAAAGTGTCCGTTCGTGCTCGGACCTGAGGGTTTCGACTTCTTCCCTCAGCTTTGCCGCGGACTCGCGCTCCTGCGCAAGTTCCTCACCAAGTTGCCGCATCTCGTCCTGCAACCCGGTGGCCCTGGCTTCCGCCTCGGCCGACTTTGCACCGACTTTCTCGACCTCCTTGCGCCACCAGTCACAGTCGTAAGCCAGCTGCACACCGCGGCCCAGGGTGGCGAACAGATTGGCGACCACTGCCGCCTGCTCGGTATCGAGCTGGGCCAGGGTACGAACGGGCTCGGGCACGTCTTCGCCCACGAGCAACACGCCAAGCCCGTGGGAATGCGTGAAGGAGAACGAAGGATACTTATCGACCAGTTCGCTCCAAAGCCGCCACACCCCAAAATCCCCCTGGCGCTCTTCCAGATCATGGAAAAGCACTACGGCACGACGCGACAGCTTGGGAAACCAGGACTCGTAGTCGTGCTTGACCGCCTCGTACGTGTGCAACCCGTCGATATGGAGCAAGTCGATGCTGCCATCGATGAACTTCTCTACACCTTCATCAAAAGTGCAACGCAGGAGTTTCGAGAAATCGTCGTACCTGGCATCGTGATAAATCCGCAGCTGCTCGTACACGGAGTCGCCGTAATAGGCGGCGTGCTCGTCGCCTTGCCAGGTGTCTATGGCGTAGCAGCGCGTATTCAACGCCAGCTCGCTGATCGCCTGGCAGAATCCGAGATAGGACGCACCGTGGTGCGTCCCAAGTTCAACCAGCAAGTTGGGGCGCAACTCCTCCACAAGCCATGCCGCGAACGGGATGTGCCCGTGCCACGCGCTGATGGGAAGCCTGAGCGGCCTTATGGAGGCCGATTTATTGAGTTTGATCATTGAATTTCATTGTCCGTGGATCACGACGGGCTTCTTCGATAAACGACGTTATATCGGCATCACACAACAGCGGCACGAACTCCTCCACCAATTCGATCGGCCACGTCCACCACCGGATCTTCACCAGTGCATCGACCTGGTCGGCAGGAAACCGGCTGCGGACACACCGGGCGGGATTTCCTACCGCCACGCCATATGGCTCGATGTCGCGACTGACGACAGCACGGGCACCGATGATCGCGCCATCGCCGACCGTCACCCCCGACAAGATCGTGGCGCCATGCCCGATCCACACGTCGTTGCCTATCCGCGTGGGTCCGCGAGTGGAAGGATGCCCATCGCGCTCGGCCAGCTCATGCCCAAAGGCGATACGCAGCGGAAACGTCGTAACCCAGTCCGATCGATGCTCGCCGCCGCCGAAGATCGTCACGTCATCGGCGATGGAACAGAAAGCACCGATGTCGATGCGCTCGTCGGCCGTCCATATCCGGAACACCGGTGCGCCATACGTGAAGCGACCCACATTGATGCGCGGATCCGGTGACCGCAACTCGGGAATGCGGCTGTCGGTCATGCTGCGCCTTCCGTTTTCCCGACCGGCCGGAGGCTGACCGAATCGAAGGGGATACCTACCAGGCCGTAGCGGAGCTTCGTCGATGCCACACGTATCAAAACTGCGTCGTGCAACCAATGGTGCTGCACGTTGTCCCAGGGATTGCCCTCGGCGATGGAGACGGTCATCGAGTAGTCGCCATCCGGCAACAGGGGTACGGTGAAGTCGAAACGCGCCTCCAATGTCTGCCCCGCAGCCATCGGATAGGGCTGTTCGACATGTGTATAGGTATGCTCGCCGAACAATGACTGGCCAAGCCGGTCCTTCACGAAGAAGCCGATGATGACACCCTCGAGACTGCGCGATGCGGTGGCGCGCACACGCAATTGGACGTGCTCCCCTCCATGGAAAACCCCCAATGGCTCCCCGTCTCGCGAGAGCAGCGTGACCGAGTCGATGTGCGCAGCCTCCGAGGTCCAGCCGTCCGAATTATGAATGTTGGAGAACAGGGTGAGTTCCGTCTCCTTTTCGACCGGCGCCCGGGCAGGCGGAGAGGGCCTTACCACCGTGCCCGCATCGGCATCTGCGCGCAGGCTCTTGATCTTCACGACGTCGCCGTAGACCTCCTGCGCGCAGTATTCGATATAGGCCTCCACCACATTCTGCGCGGAGTCATGCAGCCGCACATGCCCTTTGTCGAGCCAAAGTGCGCGGTCGCAGAAATTGAGCACCGAGCCGGTATCGTGGCTGACGAACAGCAGCGTCCCGCGCTCGCGGAAGGCGCGCAGAAAGCGCATGCATTTCTGCACGAAAACACTGTCACCTACCGCAAGCGCCTCGTCCACGATCAGCACATCAGCGTCCACGTGTGCGATCACGGCAAAGGCCAAACGCACGTACATGCCGCTGGAATAGACCTTGACCGGCTGATTGACGAAGTCGCCGATGTCGGCGAATGCGAGAATACTTTCGTAACGCTCGTCGATCTCCGCCTTGCTGAGCCCCAGCAATGCCGCACTCATGTAGACGTTTTCGCGGCCGGTGAACTCGGGGTTGAAGCCGGCCCCCAGTTCCAACAGCGCAGCCACGCGGCCATTGACCCGCGCGGCGCCATCGGTGGGTGTCAGCGTTCCGCAGATAAGCTGGAGCAACGTGGACTTACCCGCTCCATTGCGACCCACGATGCCTACCGCTTCACCGCGACGCACCTGGAAGGAAACATCCTGCAGGGCCCAGTATTCCTTATAGAAGGAAGGCACCGTCGTCCTGCCCGCCATCCGCATCAGCCGAGGCACGAAAAACTGTTTCAGGCGGTCCCTGGGCTGATCGTAGATGTGATAAAGCTTCGACAGTCCCTCGACCTCGATCACTGCCGGCGCAGGAAGCTCCTGGACTGCTGTCATATCAGAGGACATGGGCTCAGAGGACATCGGCAAACCCCTTGCGCGCCTTCTGGTAGAAATAGAAAGAGCACGTCAGCAGGACGATCGCCACTGCCATATACATGAACCATCCGGAAAGTTGGGGAAGCTCGCCAAAGATCAGCAAACGGCGCGCCTGTTCCACTGGATAGGTGATAGGGCTGAGCTTGATCCATGGCTGAAACCCCTGGGGCAGGCTGGAGGTCGGATACACGATCGGCGAAAGGAAAAACAGCACGGTCGTGATCATCGCGGTGAGCTGGCCGATGTCGCGCAAGTACACGCCCGCGGCCGCGAACACGAACGACAGTGCCACGGTGACGAGAATGAACGGCAGCAACAGAATCGGTAGCAGTACCGCGGCAGCCGGCAGGTATACGTCGAGCACGAGCTGCACTATCAACAGCACCATCACGCTGATCAACAGGTGGAACAGTGCCGAGGCCACGGATACCCACGGCAGCAGCTCCAGGGGAAAGACCACCTTTTTGACGTAGGAGACGTTGGCCAGGACGAGACTGGGGGCACGGCTCAGACAATCGGCGAAGAAGCCATGCAGCATGAGTCCCACGAAAAGGATAAGGGCAAAATCGGCCTTGGATTCCCCCCCTCCCACGCCCCACCGCACTTTGAAGATGGAAGAAAAAACGAACGTGTAGATGACGAGCATCAGTAGCGGGTTGAAGAACGACCAAGCTACACCCGCCAGCGACCCTCGGTAACGCCCTACTATCTCGCGGCGAGCGAGCTGCAGAACCAGACGCCAGTGACGCCTCAACGAACGTACCATCCCGATCGGGGACCCATCGTCGTGCAGTGTCTCAATACTCGACATGGGCTCAGTACCCAGCCCTGGAGAAAGAATCGCCAGCCGCCAACGCGTGCGCCAGATCCGCCCGCAGATCCTCCACGTCCTCCACGCCCACGCTCAATCGCACCAGCGCATCGCTGATGCCGAGCTGCTCGCGGCGTTCCACCGGCACCGACGCATGCGTCATCACCGCGGGATGGTTGACCAGGCTCTCCACGCCGCCGAGCGACTCGGCCAGGGTGAACAGCTCGGTGCGCTCGCAGAAGCGCCGGGCTGCCTCGAACCCGCCCTTGAGCACGATCGAGACGATGCCGCCGAAGCCGTGCATCTGGCGCGTGGCCAGGGCGTGCTGCGGGTGCGAGGCCAGGCCCGGGTAGATCACCTTCTCCACCGCCGGGTGGGTCTCCAGCCACTGCGCCAGCGCCAGCGCGTTGGCGCAGTGCGCCTTCATCCGCAGCGGCAGGGTCTTGAGGCCACGCAGAGCGAGGAAGCTGTCGAACGGGCCCTGCACGCCGCCGACCGAGTTCTGCAGGAACGCCAGCTGCTCGGCCAGGTCGGCGTTGTCGCCGACCACAGCGATGCCACCGACCATATCCGAATGGCCGTTGAGGTACTTGGTGGCCGAATGCACCACGATGTCGGCGCCCAGTTCCAGCGGGCACTGCAGCATCGGCGAGGCGAAGGTGTTGTCCACCACCACGATCAGCCCGTGCCGGCGGGCGATCGCCGCGAGGGCGGCGATATCCACGATCTTGAGCATCGGATTGGTGGGGGTCTCGATCCAGACCATCTTGGTCTTCGGGCCGATCGCGGCCTCGAACGCGGCCGGGTCGGTCAGGTCGACGAAGCTGAACTCCAGCGCCGCGGTGCGGCGTCGTACGCGCTCGAACAGGCGGTAGCTGCCGCCGTAGAGGTCGTCCATCGCCACCACGTGGCTGCCGCTGTCCAGCAGTTCCATCACCGTGGAGGTCGCCGCCATGCCGGAGGCGAACGCGAAGCCGCGGCTGCCGCCTTCCAGGGCGGCCACGCAGCGCTCGTAGGCGAAGCGGGTCGGGTTGTGGGTGCGCGAGTACTCGAAGCCCTGATGCTCGCCCGGGCTGGACTGGGCATAGGTCGAGGTGGCGTAGATCGGCGGCATCACCGCGCCCGTGCTCGGGTCGGGGGACTGGCCGCCGTGGATCGCCAGGGTGGCCAGCGTCAGCGGGCGGGCGGCGTCCTGGGGGCTCGAAGTGCGGTCCGACATGGGAGTTCCCGGCAAAGTGGCCGATTGTAGCAACAGGGACACGGCAACGACGCGGTCCGGCCGAAGCCGGGACCGCGCGCGTGGGCGGGCGTACGGGTTACTGAACGCGCCGGCGCAGGTAGTTGAGCAGGTCGATGCGGGTGATCAGGCCGAGGAAGGCGCTGCCGTCCATCACGATCGCCACCTGGCCACGATCGAACACCGGCAGCAGCGCCTCGATCGGCGACTTCACGTCCAGCCGGTCGAGCTTGCTGACCATCGCGGTCGACACCGGGTCGCGGAAGCGCGCCTCGTCGCCGTAGACGTGCAGCAGCACGTCGCTCTCGTCGACGATGCCGACCAGCTCGCCGCCCTCGATCACCGGCAGCTGCGACACGTCGTACAGCTTCATCCGCTGGTAGGCGGTGGTCAGCAGGTCGCGCGGGCCCACCACCACGGTGTCGCGCTGGCTGTACGGGCGCAGGATCAGGTCGCGCAGGTCGCCGTGCTGGGGACGCTCAAGGAAGCCGTTGTCCAGCATCCAGTAGTCGTTGTACATCTTCGACAGGTACTTGTTGCCGGTGTCGCAGACGAACACCAGCACGCGCTTGGGCTCGGTCTGCTCGCGGCAGTACTTCAGCGCAGCGGCCAGCAGGGTGCCGGTGGACGAGCCGCCGAGGATGCCTTCGCGCGCCAGCAGCTCGCGGGCGGTGTGGAAGCTCTCGGCATCGCTGATGGCGTAGGCCCTGGCCACGCGGGTGAAGTCGGAGATCGGCGGCAGGAAGTCCTCGCCGATGCCCTCCACCAGCCAGCTGCCTGACTTCTCGCTGAGGGTGCCCTCGTTGATGTACTCGGTCAGGATCGAGCCGACCGGGTCGGCCAGCACCAGCTCGGTGCCCGGCGAGGCGGTGGCGAAGGCGCGCGACAGGCCGGTCATGGTGCCGGAGCTGCCGCAGCCGAACACGATGGCGTCCAGCTTGCCGTCCATCTGCCGCAGGATCTCCGGGCCGGTACCGAACTCGTGCGCGGCCGGGTTGTCGGGGTTGCCGAACTGGTTGATGAAGTAGGCCCCCGGGGTCTCGGCGGCGATCTGCGCGGCCAGGTCCTGGTAGTACTCCGGATGCCCCTTGGCCACGTCTGAGCGGGTCAGCCGCACTTCGGCGCCCATCGCCTTGAGGTTGAAGATCTTCTCGCGGCTCATCTTGTCCGGCACCACCAGGATCAGGCGGTAGCCCTTCTGCTGGGCGACCAGCGCCAGGCCGAGGCCGGTATTGCCGGCGGTCCCTTCCACCAGCGTGGCGCCGGGCTGGAGGTCGCCCCGCTGCTCGGCGGCCTCGATCATCGACAGGCCGATGCGGTCCTTGATCGAGCCGCCCGGGTTGGCGCTCTCCAGCTTGAGGAACAGCTCGCACACGCCGGTGTCGAGGTGCTGGGCTTTGACGATCGGCGTGTCGCCGATCAGCTCGAGTACGGAGGAGTGGATTGCCATCGCTCTTCTGGGTTCGCCATGTGGCCGGACCCGGCATTATCCGACGAACCGGCGGCAAGCGGGTCACCCCCGCCATTCAGTTTGCCGCTGCCCGCCCAGCGCCAGCGCGGGCCAGGGGGCACAAAAAAGGCGACGCGGACGGTGGCAAGCCGACGAGGAGGCCGCCACCGCCCGCGACGGTGAACTAGTCAATCACAAGGTGGGAGAGGACGTCAGTGCGCGCGCCGGTCGTAGAGACGCGTCAGTTT
Organism: Lysobacteraceae bacterium USHLN149; assembly: GCA_037145635.1. GTDB lineage: Bacteria > Pseudomonadota > Gammaproteobacteria > Xanthomonadales > Xanthomonadaceae > JAATFS01. Next base: position 143,059 of record JBBCXB010000005.1, on the reverse strand, counting down.
CTCCTTGGCATGCAGCTTCTCACGCTTCATCTGGCCGAGGGTGACGTCGTCGATGGGAAGTACTCCCAGTTCGGCGTCCATGCATTTCTTGTCCAGAAGCTTGTGCCGCTGGTAGAGCTGCTTGAACTCGGGATCGGCCTTGATCAATGCGTCGATTTCGGTCTGCGGTTGCCCTTCGAACATGGCGTTGCCTCCTTCGCGGAAAACAAGAACGCCCCGGCCGGCGACGGCACGAGGCGCTGGGGGGACGGGGACGGACGCAGCGGCCAGCAACGGGAAGCGGACGGCCCGACCCTGGGGTCCGGCCACATCGCGCCTCGGTTCGTGCCACTGGTTCACCGGCCCGGTCCTCCGTACGACCAGGCGGCGGGGATGCCACCTGGGTAATCGACCCTACGCCCCTGGTGCGCGTCCGGCAAGACCGGAAATCGCGGTTTTGCCGGACCCGTCCGCATTCAGCGGCGCCGGTTCACGGCGCCGTCATTCATGACAAAAAAACCTTAGCAAACAGTTATCTGTCATCAGGGAAGCACGACCACCTCGGCGCTCCTGGCCTTGCTCGCGCCCTTGTTGCCGCTGACCTGGAGCCGGTTGGCACCGACCCCGGCCGCCACCAGGGCGTCGCGCAGCGCCTCGCCGCGCTTCTTGGCCACCGCCGCATCGCCGTCGTAGCCGACGATGCTGACCCGGCCCCTCTTGCCGATCTGGAGGTACTCGGCCAGGGCCTTCGCCTGGCCGGCGGCGGAGGCCGACAGCTTGCTGCCGGCGTAGGCGTCGCCGCCCAGGGTGAAGACCTCGCCGCGGGCATCGAAGCGCGACCCCGGCAGCTTGCTGCCGGACATCAGCTCGGCCTCCTCGCGCGCCAGCTGGGCCGCCTTCTGCTGGGCGGCGTTGAGCTTGGCGGTCTGCTTGCCGGCGACGCTGGTCAGGGCCAGCTCCGCGTCCTGGCGGGCCAGCGCCTCCTGCTCGGCGGACTGGCGCAGACGCTCGGCCTCCTCGGCCTGGATCTGCGACTGCACGCGCAGCCGTTCGGCCTCCTGCCGGGCGCGCGCCGCCTCGCGGCGGCTGGCCTCGATCAGCAGGTCGTTGCGGGTGCTCTCCAGCCGCTCCAGGTCGCGGCGGGCCAGCGCGGTGCGCGCACTGAGCTCGGCCACCTCGACCCGGCGGTCGGCCAGGAACCGCGCCTCGTCGCGGTCGCGCCGCTTGGCCTCGGCCAGGGCGGCGACCGCCTGCTGGGCCTGCAGCCGCTCGTAGCGGGCCACCTCGGCGGTCTGCGGGTCCATCTGCAGCGTGGCGAGGCGGCGGTTGAACGCCTCCACGTCGGGGTCGTCCTTGGCCACTGCCAGCAGCGGCAGCAGGGCCAGGCCGAGCACCATCACGCGCACCTTCGGGCAGGCAGGCTTCATCAGTTGCCCTCCCCGGTGCCGAGGCTGCTCTGCAGCTGGGCGACCTCGGCCCGGCGCTGCTGCAGCTGGGCGGCGACCACCGCCTGCTCGCTGCGTGCCCGCGCCAGGTCGGCGTCGGCGGCGGCGCGCACGGCGATCTGCGGCGCCTGCTTGCGCTGACCGCGGTCCAGGGCGGCCTGCTGCGCCTGCATCAGCTCCTGGCGCGCGAGGTTGACCAGGTCGGGCGCGTACTGGTCGGCGTCGGCCTGGGTGGCGCGCTGCACCGCCTGTTCGGCGGCGGCCAGTTCCGGGAGCGCCACCTGCGCCAGCGCCGGGGCGGAGAGCGCGAATGCGCAGGCGGTCACATACAGGGACCGTCGTATTTGTGCGAAGCTAGCCGTCATTAGGGGAGCCGTGGCGAGAGTGGATCGAGCGCGGTCATTGTCGGAAGCCTGCGCCGCGCTTGCAACGGGACGTCGCAGTTTGTTGGGGAACCATTGCGCATGGATATCGGCTACTTCCTGAAGCTGATGACCGAAAAGAACGCCTCGGACATGTTCTTGACCACCGGCGCCCCGGTGTACATCAAGATCGAGGGCAAGCTCTACCCGCTCGGCAGCACCGGGCTGCCGCCGGGGATGGTCAAGAAGATCGCGTACTCGCTGATGGACGAGGGCCAGGTGCCGCAGTTCGAGCGCGAGCTGGAGCTCAACATGGCGATCGCGGTCAAGGAGGCCGGGCGCTTCCGCGTCAACGTGTTCAAGCAGCGCGGCGAGGTCGGCATGGTGATCCGTGCGATCCGCAGCAAGATCCCGTCCATCGAGGAGCTCAACCTGCCGCAGGTGCTCAAGGACGTGATCATGACCCCGCGCGGACTGGTGCTGGTGGTCGGCTCGACCGGCTCGGGCAAGTCGACCTCGCTGGCGTCGATGATCGACCACCGCAACAGCACCACGACCGGGCACATCCTCACCATCGAGGACCCGATCGAGTACCTGCACCGGCACAAGCTGTCGATCGTCAACCAGCGCGAGGTCGGGCTGGACACCCAGACCTTCCACCGCGCGCTCAAGAACGCCATGCGCGAGGCGCCGGACGTGATCCTGATCGGCGAGATCCTGGACGCGGAGACCATGGAGGCGGCGATCGCCTTCGCCGAGACCGGCCACCTGTGCCTGGCCACCCTGCATTCCAACAACGCCGACCAGACCATCGAGCGCATCCTCAACTTCTTCCCCGAGAGCGCGCACAAGAACGTGCTGATGAACCTGGCGCTGAACCTGCGCGCGGTGGTGTCGCTGCGCCTGGTCAAGGACAGCCAGGGCCGCCGCCGGCCGGCGACCGAGGTGCTGCTGAACACGCCGATGATCCGCGACCTGCTGCGCCGCGGCCAGGTGCACGAGATCAAGCAGGCGATGGAGGAGTCGCTGGAGGAAGGCATGGAGACCTTCGACCAGTGCCTGTTCCGGATGGTCAAGCAGGGCCTGATCGAGCAGGAGGAGGCCCTGCACGCGGCCGATTCGCGCGACGGCCTGGCGCTGAAGTTCCGCCTGTCCGAGGGCGCCTCCGGCGAGCTCGACCCCTATGCCGACTTCGACGCGGACGGCGACGCCGGTGCGCCGCGGATCACCCACGGCTTCGTCTGAGACCGCGGCGCCGGCGCGCCCGGCTCAGCCCGCGGCGTCCGGCTGGCGCTCGGGCCGGGCGCGGTCGAAGGCGTCCAGCGCCAGGCAGGCCGCCTCCACCCGCAGCAGGGTCGGGTAGGCCGCCAGCGGCAACCCGAAGCGGCGGGCGTTGTAGAGCTGCGGCACCAGGCAGCAGTCGGCCAGCCCCGACGCATCGCCGTGGCAGAAGCGGCCGGTGCCGGCATGGCCGGCCAGCAGCGTCTCCAGCGCCTCGAAGCCCGCGCGGATCCAGTGCCGCATCCAGTCCTCGCGCGCGGCTGCCGCCAGGCCCCCTTCCCGCTCCAGGTACTGGCTCACGCGCAGGTTATTGAGCGGATGGATGTCGCAGGCGACCAGTTGCGCCAGCGCGCGGACCCGGGCCCGCCCGACCGGATCCGGCGGCAGCAGCGGGTCGCCGGGGAAGCGTTCCTCCAGGTATTCCAGGATCGCCAGCGACTGGGTCACCACCGCGTCGCCGTCGCGCAAGGTCGGCACCAGGTGCTGCGGGTTGAGGCGGGCGTAGGCCGGCGCGTGCTGCTCGCCGCCCCCGCGCACCAGGTGCACCGGATGCAGCGCGTAGGCCAGGCCCTTGAGGTTCAACCCGATGCGCACGCGGTAGGCGGCGCTGGAGCGCCAGTAGGAATACAGTTCCAGGGTCGGGGCCATGCGCGTCTCCGTGGCGGGGTCGGCACCGGCGGCCGCGCCGCCGGCGGGGAGTCAGGGCAGCGGCTGGCGTTCGATGCGCTGCTCGATCGCGCCGAACACGCTGGCGCCGTCGCGGTCGAACATCTCGATCCGGACCACGTCGCCGAAGACCAGGAACGGCGTGCTGGGCGCGCCGTCGCGCAGGGTCTCCACGACCCGCTGCTCGGCGAAGCAGGACGCACCGCGCGAGGTGTCCTCGTTGGCGATGGTGCCGGAGCCGACCACCGTGCCCGCCGACAGCGGGCGGGTGCGGGCGGCATGCGCGACCAGCTGCGCGAAGTCGAACTGCATGTCGTCGCCGGCCTCCGGCGCACCGAACCATTCGCCATTGACGTGGGTGACCAGCGGCAGATGCACCTTGCTGGCGCGCCAGGCGGCGCCGAGCTCGTCCGGGGTCACGAACACCGGCGACAGCGCCGAGCGCGGCTTGGACTGCAGGAACCCGAACCCCTTGGCCAGCTCCGGCGGGATCAGGCCGCGCAGCGACACGTCGTTGACCAGCCCCACCAGCTGGATGTGGCCGGCCGCCTGCTCCGGGGTGACCGCCATCGGCACGTCGTCGGTGATCACCACCAGCTCGGCCTCCAGGTCGATGCCGTAGTCCTCGCTGACCACCTTGACCGCGTCGCGCGGGCCGTGGAAGCCGGCGCTGGTGGCCTGGTACATCAGCGGATCGGTATAGAAGCTCTCCGGCACCTCGGCGCCGCGCGCGCGCCGCACCCGCGCCACGTGCGGCAGGTAGGCGCTGCCGTCGACGAATTCGTAGGCGCGTGGCAGCGGCGCCGCCAGGGCCGCGATGTCGAGCTCGAACACGCCGTCGGCGCTGCCGTCGTTGAGCGACTCGGACAGCGCGTTGAGGCGCGGCGCGACGTTGCTCCAGTCCTCCAGCGCGCGCTGCAGCGTCGCGGCGATGCCGGTGGCGCGCACGCCGCGCGCCAGGTCCCGCGACACCACGATCAGCGTGCCGTCGCGGCCCCCTTCCTTCAGCGACCCTAGCTTCATGACCACTCCCGTCCTCGGCTGAGCCGCCGATTGTACGGTGATCCGGCGCATTGGTTGCAGGTGAAACGAGCAGGCGACCGGTCCGCCGGCCCGGCGGGCCCCGACCCCGCCGTCCCCGGCCTCGCCACCGCGCCTTTGTGCAATGCGCCAAAGTCGAGTAGACTCCGCCGGTCTGCAAGCGGCCGTCCGTTTCCCTCTGGGACCGCCGGCGAGGCCAGGATCGTTGATCCGCTCGCCCGCCCCACCCGACGCCTTTCGCGATGCAAACCGGTCCGCGCCCCTCCCGGGGTCGCGAGTCGCCAAAATCTCTCGCAGCGCGGTTCACGGGAACGCTCCGAGTAAGCCATCTGTGCCATCTGCACGGGCTCGCATGCCCGGCGGCGGCGCTTTATCCGGAGTCTTCCTGATGTCCTTTGAATCCCTGGGCCTTGCGCCCTTCCTGCTGCGCGCGCTCGCCGAGCAGGGCTACGAAACCCCCACCCCGATCCAGCAGCAGGCGATCCCGCTGGTGCTGGCCGGCCACGACCTGCTGGCCGGCGCGCAGACCGGCACCGGCAAGACCGCCGCGTTCGGCCTGCCGCTACTGCAGCACCTGGGCACCTCGCCGCAGGCGGTCAACGGCCCGCGCAAGCCGCGCGCGCTGATCCTGACCCCGACCCGCGAGCTGGCCACCCAGGTGCACGACAGCCTGCGCGGCTACAGCAAGTACCTGCGCATCCCCAGCACCGTGATCTACGGCGGCGTGGGCATGGGCAACCAGCTCGACGCGCTGCGCCGCGGCGTGGACCTGCTGATCGCCTGCCCGGGCCGGCTGATCGACCACATCGAGCGCCGCAGCGTGGACCTGTCCGGCATCGAGGTGCTGATCCTGGACGAGGCCGACCGCATGCTCGACATGGGCTTCCTGCCGTCGATCAAGCGCATCCTCGCCAAGCTGCCGCGCCAGAACCGCCAGACCCTGCTGTTCTCGGCGACCTTCGAGGAGAACATCAAGCAGCTGGCGCTGGAGTTCATGCGCGACCCGATGCAGGTGCAGGTCACCCCGAGCAACACCGTGGCCGAGAACATCGCCCACCGCGTGCACCCGGTCGACGGCGCGCGCAAGCGCGAGCTGCTGCTGCACCTGCTGGCGCAGGACAGCCGCGAGCAGACCCTGGTGTTCGCCAAGACCAAGCACGGCAGCGACAAGCTGGCGCTGTTCCTGGAGAAGTCCGGCATCAAGACCGCGGCGATCCACGGCAACAAGAGCCAGGGCCAGCGCCTGCGTGCGCTGAGCGACTTCAAGGCCGGCCGAGTGACCGTGCTGGTGGCCACCGACATCGCCGCGCGCGGCATCGATATCGACCAGCTGCCGAAGGTCATCAACTACGACCTGCCGATGGTGGCCGAGGACTACGTGCACCGCATCGGCCGCACCGGCCGCAACGGCGCGACCGGCGAGGCGATCTCGCTGGTGGCGCAGGACGAGGCCAAGCTGCTGCGCGCGATCGTGCGCATGCTCGACCGCGACGTGGAGATCCGCGACGTGCCGGGCTTCGAGCCGCAGACGCCGATCCGCTGGGGCAACAGCGCCCCGGGCAAGGCCGAGCAGCCGGGCGGCCAGCGCCCGCCGCGCAAGGCCCATGCCCGCCGTCCGCACGGCGAGGCCCCGCGCCACGCCCATGCCGGCCCGAAGAAGTCGCCCGCCGGGCAGCCCGCCGGCGGTCGCCGCCAGGGCCAGGGTCCGGGCCAGGGACGCCGCCAGGGCAACGGCGGCGGCCAGGGCCAGCGCCCCACCGCCGGCCGCTGAGCCTGCGCGGCCCGGGGTCCGGCGTCCTGCCGGCCTCGGTGCGCGAGGTCCGAGCCAACGACAAGCCGCCCCCCGGGCGGCTTTTTCGTTGGGATCAGCCCTCGATCAGCGCGGTGTTGCGGTCGATCGCGTCGCGGTAGGCGTCCAGCACCGCCGCGGTCCGGCCGAGATAGCGGCGCAGGTCGTCCCAGCGCCGGTCCTCCAGCGCCTCGCGGATGCCCGGCAGGGTCTTGACCTCGTAGCCGGTGGCCAGGCCCGGCGCGTAGATCAGGTTGCGGTACCACGGACGCCCGGGCAGCCCGTCGGCGGCCAGCAGGGTCTGGTCGATCCGCTGCAGCGAGGCGTTGAGGCGGCGCCGCGTCGGCGCGTCCAGCGTCGCGCCGCGCGCCGACAGCGCGTCGTCGTAGCGCCGCGCACTGGCCTGCAGCCGCGCCACGGCCTGGTCCAGCGGCGCGAAGTCGATCGCCGGCACCGCCGGACGCGGCGGCGGCGCCCGCAACGGGCGGTTGGGATTGTCGACCGCCGCGTAGGCGCCGGCACCGAGCAGCTCGGCCTGGGTCCGCGCGGCCTCGCGGTCGCTGTCGGCCTGCTGGCGCAGCTCCTGCGCGTAGCCGGCCACCGCGTCGGCGAAGTCGCCGAAGCGCTGCGGCAGCACCGGCGCGTTGGCCACCCGCAGCACGGTGCGGCCGACGGTCTGCGACAGCAGCGGCAGGTAGCTGAAGTCCGGGTCGACGTAGCGCGCGAAATAGTCGTAGGAGTCGTACAGCGAGTGATAGACGCCGCTGCTGCCGCCCTGCCCGCCATAGCCCAGGTCGAGGGTCGCCAGCCCCAGGTGCTGCAGGAACGGGCTGTAGTCGCTGCCCGAGCCCAGCGCCTTCAGCGGCAGGTCCGCGCCGGCCGCGGCCTTGCGCGCGATCTCCTGCTGCGCGGGCTTGGCGGTGGGCGCCAGCGCGTCGATACGGGCACGGGCGCGCTGGCGCTCGAGCACGCTGACGCCGCTGTCGGGGTCGCGTAGGTCCGCCGCCACGCCGTTGACCAGCCGCTGCAGCGCATGGCTGCCGCCGGCGTTGAGGAAGCCGCGGCCGTTGCCGTCGGTGTTCACGTACAGCACCGCCTTGCGCCGCAGCTCCTCGGCATGCTGCTCGGCCCATTCGGTGGAACCCAGCAGTCCCGCTTCCTCGCCGTCCCAGCTGGCATACACCAGCGTGCGCCTGGGGCGTTGTCCCTGGCGCGCCAGCTCACCGATCGCCTGGGCCTCGGCCAGCAGCGCCGTGGTGCCGGACAGCGGGTCGGCCGCACCGAACACCCAGCCGTCGCGATGGTTGCCGCGCACCACCCACTGGTCCGGATACTCGCTGCCACGCAGGGTGGCGATGACGTTGTAGATGGTGCGGCTGCCCCAGTCGGCCTGGACCCTGAGCCGCACCCGGGCACTGCCGTCGCCACCGAGCCGGTAGGTGAGCGGCAGCGCGCCGCGCCAGTCCTCGGGTGCGACCGGGCCGCGCAGCGCCGCCAGCAGCGGCTGCGCATCGCCCCAGCTGATCGGCAGCGTGGGGATCTTCAGCACGCTGGCGGCCTGCTCGCGCGGCAGTCGCCGGGCGCCGGCGCTCGCCCCCACGCCCGGGGTCAGCGGATCGCCCGGGTAGATCGCGAAGTTGGCCACAGAACCGCGCTGCACGCTCCACTGGTTGCGCGCCGGCCCGTCCGGGTAGGCGAGGTCCTGGAAGTAGCCGTCGTCGCGCGGGTCGGAATAGATGATCGCGCCGATCGCGCCGTGCTCCTGCGCCAGGCGCGGCTTGAGCCCGCGCCAGCCCTTGCCGTAGCGCGCGATCACGATCTTGCCGCGCACGTCCACGCCGTTGCGCGCCAGCGCGTCGTAGTCCTCGGCGATGCCGTAGTTGACGTACACCAGGTCGCCGGTGACGTCGCCGTCGCCGCCGTAGATCACGTAGGGCGGCAGCACGTCCTCGGTCTGGCTGGAGGTGCTGTCGCCCGGCAGGGCCGGCTCGTGCAGGCGCGCGAGGTAGGGCCGGTCGCCGAGCAGCTCCAGGCGCGAGTCCTTTGGCGAGGGCCACAGCACCTCGAACTGCTCGATCCGCGCGTCCCAGCCATAGCCGCGCAGCCGCGCCTGCAGGTCGCGGGCGTTGGCCAGGTTGTGCGGCGAACCGACGTGGTTGGGGCGCGAGGACCACTGCTTCAGCCAGCCGCGGTAGTCGGCGCCCTGCAGCGCCGCGTCGAAGCGCGCCTCCAGCGCCCGCTGGGCCGCGGCGGCGGCCGCGTCGTAGCCGGGCAGCGCTTCGGCACGGCCGGCCTGCGCGGCGGGCGGCGGCGGGTCCGCGACCGGCGCGGGCACGGCCACCGGCGCCGCGGCGGCCGGCACGGCCAGGAGCAGGGCGAACCACCATGCGGGCGTGGGAGACGTCATCGAGGATTCCCGGTGAAGGAGAGGAAGAAGCGGCAGGACGAGGTCAGAACCGGTAATCGAGACCGACCGTGAAGTAGCGCCCGCGCAGGTCGTACTGGGTGAAATCGTACGGTGCGCGGATGCCGGGGAACGAGGCGTCGTACGGCGGCTGTTCGTCGGCCAGGTTCTCGATCTTGGCGTAGAGGGTGAGCCGGTCGATGCCGCGGTAGCCCAGGTACAGGTCGAACTGGTCGTAGGCGCTCACCCGCGACTGCACGGCGCGGGCGGCGGCGCTGGCCTTCTGGTCGTAGCCGCCGGTGCGGTACCAGGTCAGCGCGGCGTCGACCGGGCCCAGGCTCCAGTCCAGGGTGGTGGTCGCCTTGTTGCGCGGCAGCGACGGCCCGAGGTTGCTGCCGGCGTAGTCCTGCAGCGGGCCGCCGACCACGGTGGGGCGGCGGTAGTCCCGCACGTGGGTGTAGGCGCTGGTCAGGCCGAACTCGCCGGCCGCGGCGGTGCGCCAGCGCTGGCGCAGTTCCACGTCGATGCCCGAGGTGGTGAGCTCGCTGAGGTTCTGGTAGCGGTTGTACACCGCCACCAGCTTGCCGCGCGCGTCGCGCACCACGTCGGCCGGGTCGTTGCGCTGCACGAGGGTGCTGGTGTTGCCGGTGCCGATCAGGTTGTCCAGCTCGATCCTGTACCAGTCCACGCTCAGGCTGGTGTCGGCCCAGGGCGAGAGCACGATGCCCAGGTTGTAGCTGCGGGTGCGCTCGGGATCCAGCCCGGTGTTGCCGACGGTGAAGAACGTCGGGTTCTGCTGCGAGCCCGGCGCGTCCGGATCGTAGGGGTCCACCACCGAGCCGTAGGCGATGTTGGTGCTGGCCGCGTTCTCCGACAGCGACGGCGCGCGGAACCCGCGCGAGGCCGCCGCGCGCACCAGCAGCGCGTCGAACGGCTGCCAGCGCAGGCTGGCCTTGGGCGAGAACGCGTTGCCGAAGTCGCTGTAGTGGTCGCCGCGGCCGGCCAGCTGCAGTTCCAGCGACGCCAGCAGCGGCACGTTGATCTCGGCATACAGCGCCGAGACCTCGCGCTCGCCATCGACCGCGGCGATTGCCGGCCGGATCTGCAGGCCGGCGTCGATCTGCCACGGATTGCGCGAGACCAGCTCCTCCTGCCGCCATTCCGCGCCGGCGGCGAAGCCGACGCTGCCGGCGGGCAGTTCGAACAGGTCGCCGGAGACCTTGGCGTCGACGCCGCGCAGGGTCGAGCGCGCCGGCCGCAGCGTGCTCAGGTTGATCGCATTCACCACCGCGGCCGGGGTCGCGGCCGGATCGAACAGGTTGTAGCTGCCGTCGGCCAGTGCCTGCGCCAGCGTCCAGCGGTTGGCGAAGCCGGCGGCGACCTTCTCGTGCTCGCTGCTGCGAGCGGCGAACGCGGCCGCCTCCCAGTCCCAGCGCTCGCTGCGGCCACGCACGCCGCCGAGGAAGCGATACGACTGGGAACGGTTGATCTTCAGCGACTGCCCGAGGTTGAAGAAGGTGTACTCGATCGGCACGTCCACGCCGTACGGGTTGTAGGGGCTGGAGGCGGGCAGCCGGTTGGAGACCGGCTCGGCCAGGCCGGTGGTGGCGTTGAGCGCGAAGCGCCCGCCCTCGAGCGTGAAGTAGGGACTGGAACCGAAGATCGAGACGCCCTTGATCTCGCTGTAGAGCGCCTCGCCGAACGCCTCGACGTTGTCGCCGAGCCGTAACGTGCCCTGGGTGTAGGCCTGGTAGCGCTTGGTCGACGGGATCAGCGTGGTGTACGGGGCCTGGTTGAACGCGCAGGTGTCGCCGGCCAGGCCGTCGATCGGCGCGCTCGCGGTCAGCACGGTGCCTGCCGGGCAATGGCCCTGCGCATCGAGCATCGGCACCGAGCGGCCGCCGACCAGATAGCGCGCGCCCTTGGCCGACCAGCCGTTCCAGCGCCCGCCGGGGCGGTCGCTGTAGATGCCGGAGCGGGTCAGGTCGCGTTCGTCCTGGTCGAGCCGGTCGCGGTTGTAGGCGTCGAAGCTGAAGAGCAGGTTGTAGCCGTCGCGCTCCAGGTCGCCGAGACCGCCGATGAACTTGGCGCGCTGGGTGTCCAGCCCGCCCGCGTCGGAGGTACCGCCGCTGAGGCCGAACTCGGCTCCCTGGAAATCCTGCCGGGTGATGATGTTGACCACGCCGGCCACCGCGTCGGAACCGTACACCGCCGAGGCCCCGTCCTTGAGCACCTCGATGCGTTCCACCGCCACCAGCGGCAGCGCGTTGAGGTTGACGAAGGTGTCGCCCAGGCCGTTGGCCGGGAAGCCGTAGTTGGCGAGCCGGCGGCCGTTGAGCAGCACCAGCGTGTTCTTCTGCGACAGGCCACGCAGCCCGATGCCGGCCGAGCCGGAGGCCCAGCCGTTGTTGGTGGTCTCGTTGGTGGCGTTGCCGGTGTTGGCGGAGATCGAGCGCAGCGCGTCGGCGACGGTCAGCTTGCCGGAGGTCTCCAGCTGCTGGCGGTCGATCACCTGCACCGGGTTGGGGCCCTCGCTGTCGCTGCGCTTGATGTTGGAGCCGGTCACGGTGATCGCGGCCAGGGTCTTGCCGGTTTCCGGGGCCTCGGCCTGGGCCGCGGAGGCGAGCGAGGCCAGCACGGCCAAGGACAGCAGGTGGGACGTAGGGCGCTTCACTTCCGGCTTCCATGAATGGGGGCGCGCCAGTGGGCCATGCCGACCCTCTTAACGAAAATTACCTATCGGCATACGGATATGCCGATGCGTGCCACACATGCCGGCGCATGACATGCAAGGCACTTCGCGATGCCGAGGTCCGACGCCGGGCCGAACGACGCGTCCTCGTCGCCGCCTTACAATCGCGTCCATGGATATCTTCAAGATCTTTACCCTCGAAGCCGCCCACCGGCTGCCCAACGTGCCCCCGGGCCACAAGTGCGCGCGCCTGCACGGGCATTCGTTCCGGGTGGAACTGCATGTCGGCGGCGAGCCCGGCGCGGAGACCGGCTGGGTGATGGACTTCGGCGACGTCAAGGCGGCGTTCCAGCCGATCTACGACCGCCTCGACCACCACTACCTCAACGACATCGAGGGCCTGGAGAACCCCACCAGCGAGCGCCTGGCGATCTGGATCTGGGACCAGCTCAAGCCGTCCCTGCCTGCCCTGAGCGAGGTGGTGATCCACGAGACCTGCACCTCGGGCTGCCGCTACCGCGGCTGAGCGCAGGGCGGCCCGGCGAGGTCCCGGGTCCGAACACCCGTCATTCCCGCTGCATAAGGCATTGATTGCCCGGGCGTCCCGCGCCCGTTCAGCGCGGCTTGAAAAGACATGTTGCATTGCAGCAGGAACGCGCTATGCTGCGACGCAACAAACGGTCACGGCAGTCCCCAGGGGATTCGCGATGTCGGCACAGTTCGAAAGCGGCTTCGGCAGCTACACCCGGTTCGCCTCCACCGCGGCTCACGCCAACCGGTTGGCCATGGAACACGCCGAGAACGCCTTCGGGCTGCAGCTGAAGACGCTGGGACAGAACGTCAGCGCGACCACCGATTTCCTCGGGGAGTTCGCGCAGGCAGGCAGCCTGGTCTCGTACCAGACGCTCTGGCCGAAGGGACTGCAGCTGGCCCGCGACAACCTGGAACGCCTGGCGTCCGCCAGCCAGGAAGTGGTCGGGCTGGGACTGAAGGCCTCCGAGGCCATCGGCCAGCTCGCGCGGCACCAGTTCGAGGCCGCGCCCGACCGGTCCGGCGCGTCCACGAAGGCCGGCAAGGGCCGCGGCCGCTAGCCCGGCCGACAATTCAGCAGAATTTGCATGGGTCCCTCCCCCCATGCAAACCGGCCCGACAGATCCCTCCCTCTGTCGGGCTTTTTTTATGTCCGGCCGCCGGGGCCCCGCAGGGCCGCTAGCCCGGCAGCTGCAGTGCCTGCGCGTGCTGCGCCGGGTCGGCACCCGGCCGCCAGGCCAGCCGGCCCCAGCACGGGATCGGCAGCCGTTGGCGCAGCATCGCGAAGTTCTCGTCCGGGCGCGCCATCGCCGGGTCGATGTCGTTGGCGACCCAGCCGATGCAGCGCACGCCGTCGGCGGCCATCGCCGAGGCGGTCAGGCGGGCATGGTTGAGGCAGCCCAGGCGCAGCCCGACCACCAGCACCACCGGCAGGTCCAGCGCGCGCACCACGTCGACCTGGTCCAGCTCCGCGCTCAGCGGTGCCGCCCAGCCTCCCACGCCTTCCACCACCACGTGGTCGGCACTGGCGCGCAGCCGCGCGAACGCCGCCTGGAGGGGCGCCAGCGCCAGGGTCAAGCCGGCCTCGGCGGCCGCCAGCTCGGGCGCCAATGGCTGCGGCAGCGCGAACGGGTTGAGCGTGGCGTAGTCCGGCACCGGGTCGCTGGCGGCCTGCAGCGCGAGCGCGTCGTCGTTGCGCCAGCCCTGCGCGGTGGCGACGCAGCCGCTGGCCACCGGCTTCATGCCCACGGCACTGCGGCCGCCCCGCCGCAGCGCGTGCAGCAGCGCCGTGCTGGCCACGGTCTTGCCGATGCCGGTATCGGTGCCGGTGACGAAGAAGGCGGGAAGCGGCATGCCGGTCCTCTGCCGCCGCGATGGCGGGGTTGCGGTGGGCGGGCAGGATAAACCGTCGCGGCGGCGGCCTGGGGCGCCGGGGTGGGCGCTGCTAGACTTTGCCGATGTTCGCGACCTCCACGCTCACCGGCAGCAAGCCGGAACAGTACGCCCAACTCCGCGCGCAGGCCCAGGCGCTGGTGCACGGCGAGCCCGACCGCATTGCCAACGCCGCCAACCTGTCGGCGCTGATCTTCCATTCGCTGCCCGGGCTGAACTGGGCCGGCTTCTATTTCTACGACGGCCGCGAGCTGGTGGTCGGCCCGTTCCAGGGCCAGCCGGCCTGCGTGCGCATCCCGCTGGACAAGGGCGTGTGCGGCGCCGCGGCGAGCACCCGCCAGACCCAGCGCATCGACGACGTCGACGCCTTCCCCGGCCACATCGCCTGCGACTCGGCGTCGCGCTCGGAGCTGGTGGTCCCGCTGCTGCAGGGCGACACCCTGATCGGCGTGCTCGACCTGGACAGCCCGGCGCTGTCGCGCTTCGATGCGGACGACCAGCAGGGCCTGGAGGCGATCGCGCAGGTGTTCGTCGGCGCGCTGGCGTGAGCGCCGAGCGGCTGCGAAACATCGGCCCCAAGAGCGCGGCATGGCTGCGCCAGGTGGGGCTGAGATCGCGCCAGGACCTGCACGAGGCCGGCGCGGTCGGCGCCTTCCTGAAGGTGCGCCGCGCCGGCTTCAAGCCCAGCCTCAACCTGCTGTACTCGCTGGAAGGTGCCCTGCTGGACTGCCACTGGCAGGCACTCCCCGCGCCGCGCCGCGCGCAGCTGCTGGCCGAGCTGGAAACGGCCAGCGCGTTGTTGCCGGCCGCGCGCGGCGTGCCGGTCGCCGGGCCGGTGGCGACCACGCGCTATGACGACGGCGACGGCGACCGGGCCGACGAAGACGGCGGCCTCCTGGCCGATGCCGAGACCGGCTCCGAACGCGGCGACGCGGCGGGCTGAGCCGCCGCCCACCGCGGCGGACCACTCGTGCACAGGTCAGCGGGGCGGCTCGCCGCTGCGGTCGCGCGCGCCGTACAACGCATGCAGGGTGTACAGCAACGAGGCCCGCAGCATCGGCCCGTGCCCCAGCCCGGGGAACTCGCGGTACTCCACCGCCAGGCCGGGCACCTGCTGCAACCGCTGCGACAGCTGCCGCGTCGCGTCGGCCGGTACCGCCGAGACCCGCTCCAGCTGCGCCCGCACGCGCGCGTCGCGAGGGTCGCGTCCGCCGCCGTCGGGCCGGCGCTCGGCGCTTCCCTGCATCAGCAGCACCCGCGCCGGGTGCCCGGCGTTGTGGGCGACGAAGCGCTGCTCCGGCTCGCCCAGCATCGCGCCGGCGCGCCACCACAGCGACGGGCTCGCCGGCGCGTAGGCCTGGAACGCACCGGCCCGCGTGTACAGCGCATGCAGCGCGAACAGGCCGCCCAGCGAATGCCCCCACACCGCCTGCCGCTGCGGGTCAACCGGCGCACGCCGGCCGACCTCGGGCCGGATCCGGCGTTCGATCGCCTCGAGGAAGGCGTCCGCGCCGCCGCCCGGGCCCGCCGCCCCGCCCGGCTCGCCGCTGCCGGCCATCGGCGTGTAGTCGCGCGTGCGCGCCGGCGTGTCGATGCGCAGCGCATTGTCGTAGCCGACGAACACCAGCAGCGGCGCCGCATGCGCGGCGAGGTCGGCGAGCAGGGCCTCGTCGAACTCCATCAGCGCGGCATTGCCGTCGAGCAGGTACAGCGCCGGCCGGCCGGCGGCGGGCGCCGGGCCGCGGGGAAGGCCCAGGGTCACGCGCCAGCGCCGGCTTCCGTCGTCGCTGGCGACGACGAAGCGCTCGAACCGGTAGTGCGCCGAGCCGCGCTCGACCACGGTCTCGCCGATGCGCTGGTCCGGGCGGGGCTGGCCGCCCGCCCACCCCGGCACCAGCAGGGCCAGCGCGAACAGCAGCGCGGCCAGTGCCGACGCGTGCGGTGCGCGCGCCCTCGCCGTCCGGTTCAGCGCGCCGCCGCGGTCAGAACCCGACATTGAGGCTGGCCCAGTAGGCCCGGCCGGGCTCGTTGTAGGTGGCGGCGCCGGCGCCGTTGCTGCTGGCCTCGCGGAACAGGCGCTTGTCGGCCAGGTTGTTGATGCCGCCGCCGACGCTGATCTTCGGCGTGATCCGGTAGCGCGCGCTCACGCCCCACACGTTGTAGGCGCCGCGCGCGTCGCAGGCGGTGGCGGTGAGGCAGCGCGGATCGTCGTTCATGTCGCGGGTGGCCGGCTCCTGCCGGCCGTAGAAGGTGCCGGTCAGCAGCAGCGACAGGTCGGCGGTGGCCTGCCAGTCGAGCGAGGTGTTGACCGTGTACTCGGGGATGACCGAGAGCGGCTGGCCGGTCGTGGTGTTCTCGTTCTCGATCATGTAGGTGACGTTGGTGTTCCACTTCAGCCGTTGGCCGCGCTCGCCCAGCAGCGGCACGTTGAGGTTGCCCTCCACGCCCTGCACGATCGCCTTGGGCGCGTTCTCCCACTGGAACACGCGGTAGGCGCCGCTGGCGGTGGCGCCGACCGGCACGTAGCCAGCGACGATCTTGTTCTTGTAGTCGTTGTGGAAATAGGTCAGCGAGGCATGGTGGCCGCTCTCCGGCGCCCACTCGAGGCCGATTTCCTTGTTGATGCTGGTCTCGGGATCGAGGTCGGCGTTGCCCTGCACGTAGCAGCCCGAGCCGTTCACGCTCTGGTAGGCGTCCGGGCAGCCGTTGCCGCGGGTGTAGTACAGATAGTTGGGGTTGGACTGGTACAGGTTGGGCGCCTTGAACGCGCGCGCCACGCCGCCCTTCAGGCTCAGCGCCTCGGTGAGCCGGTACTGGACGTTGAGGCTGGGGCTGGCGTTGTTGCCGAACTGGCTGTGGTGGTCGAAGCGCAGGCCCGGCGTCAGGATCCAGCGCTCGCCGAGGTAGAGGTTGTCCTCGGCATAGACCGCGCTCAGCTGGGCGTCGGACTTGCCGCCGCCGCGATCCGGATCGAGCCCGGGGACGCCGCCGCCGCCGGTGTTGGCCTGCGATACCGAGTACGGGTCCTCCAGGCGGCTGTCGCGGTGCTCGAAGCCCAGGGTCCACACGTGCTCGAAGCCGCCCCAGCGGGTCGGCAGGTTGACCTCGCCGTCGAAGAGGTAGTTGCGCAGGCGCGAGGTGGACCAGCCGCTGGCCGAGCTGATGCTGCCCTCGGGGCCGCCGGCCAGGCCTTCGTTGAGACGCGTGTTGTTGGTGCCCTCGTAGGAGACGCTGAGCCGCGAGGCGTTGTCGCCCCAGCGGCCGCGGTGGGTGATCGCGCCGATGGTGCGGTACATGCGGTTGGTCTCGGCGCCGGCATCGGCCAGCTCGGTCAGCAGCGCGGTGCCGGCGGTGCTGACCGCGCGGTCGCCGGCATAGATGTTGCCCTGGCGGCTGAAGCCGCCCTCGAACTCGAACACCTGGTTGTCGCTCGGGTCCCAGCGCAGCAGGGTGTTGAGGTCCTGGTTCTTGACGCCCTCGCGTCCGGCCGGCGGAGTGACGCCGCTGGCGTAGCGGGCGTTGAGGTCCAGCGCGTCGGCGTCGGTCCGGTTGAGGTTGCCGTAGGTCCGGAACGACCAGTCGCCCGCCAGCGACCCGCTGAGGTTGAAGCTGGCACGCTCGCTGCCGCCCTCGTCGCCGTGCTCGGGCACCAGCCCGTACAGCGCCAGGCTGCCGCCGAGGTCGCGGGTGGGCCGCTTAGTGATGATGTTGACCACGCCGCCGGACGCACCCGAGCCGTAGCGCGCCGCCGCCGGGCCGCGCAGCACCTCGATGCGCTCGATCGCCTCGGCCGGCACCCAGTTGGTGTCGCCGCGCGTGTTGCGCTCGCCGCTGCGGCCCATGCGGATCGAATCGCGCGAACCCACCGGGCGGCCGTCGACCAGGATCAGGGTGTTCTCCGGCCCCATGCCGCGCAGGTCGATCTGGCGGTTGTTGCCGTACTGGCCGGAGGCGCTGTTGCCGGTGAGGTTGACGCCCGGCATGGTGCGCAGGATCTCCGACAGGTCGTTGGCCGGCGGCCGCCGCTCGATGTCCTCGGCGGTGATCACCGAGGTGCCCAGCGCCTGCCGCGCGATCTGCGCGGCGGTGACGTGCACGGTGTCGAGGTCCTGGGCCCCGGCGTCGCCCTGCGCCGCGGCCGCGCCGGAGGCACCGGCGAGCGCGAGGGCCAGCGCCGCGAACAGCGGGCGACGAAGGGGACGGACGGAGGACGGACGCAGGGACAGCCGTGACCGGCGCAGGACGGACATGAGGAAACCTCTCGACAGGGGTGGGGTAGCACCTCTGGCGCCGGCTTGAGGTGGAGCGTGTCAACGCGGACGATGCGGACGGCCGACGCGTCGACGCGTGACCGGGCGTGCCGTCATCACCGATATTTTACATTGTTGCGAATAATTCTCAAATCCGCGACTCGGCGGCAGCCGCGTCCGATCGTCGCAGCCCGCCACCTAAGTGCCGCTCCGCGCGGCACGCCGCGTCAGTGCAGGGCCAGCAACTCGCGCAGGTCGTCGACCACTGCCACCGCGCCCGCGGCGTCCGCGTCGAAGCCGCGCAGGTAGCCGTAGCGCACCATCGCCAGCGGCATGCCGGCGGCCTGCGCCGCCTGCGCGTCGGTGGCCGAGTCGCCGACCATCAGGCACTGCGCGAGCGGCTGTGCGAAGCGGTCGGCCAGATGCTGCAGCGGTGCGCCGCTGGGCTTGCGCTCGGGCAGCGAATCGCCGCCGAGCTGGGCGGCGAAACCGTCGGCGATCTGCAGGTGCCGCAGCAACGGGGTGATGAAGCGCGCCGGCTTGTTGGTGCAGATGGCCAGCGTGTGCCCGCCGGCCCGCAGCGACGCGAGCGCCTCGCGCACGCCGGGATACAGCCGCGGGCGATGCAGCAGGCACTCGCCGTAGTGGCGCATCATCACCGGCATCGCCGCGTCGACCGGCAGCGGGCTGTGCGCGGCCTGCAGCGCGGTGGCCAGCAGCGCGCGTACGCCCTCGCCGATCCAGCCGCGCACCGTCGCCTCGCCGACCTGCGGCAGCCCGCACTCGGCGAGTGTGAGGTCGAGCGCCTCGGCGATATCGGAGGCGCTGTCCACCAGCGTCCCATCCAGGTCGAACACCACCAGCGAATACGGGAACATCGACGGCCTCGATCGTCACGACGGCCCCCATTGTAGAGGGCGCCGGCGCGCGCTCACGGGCGTAGCGCGCAACGCTCGCCGGGCGCGGCCGCATCCGCACGCCCATGCGCGCGTGCGCCGGCGTCGTCCGGCCGCAGCCAAGACGCCGCCGGCGCGATCAGCGACGCCGAGGCCGCGGCTCGACTGCCACGCTCAACCGTGCGGCGCATCCGCCTCCGGTGCGAACAGGTCGGACTGGGTCGGCGCCTCGTCGCGGTCGCGGAAACCGGACAGGCCGACGCCGACCAGGCGGTAGCGGGTGGCCTCCGGCAGCTGCACGCGTGCGCGCAGCGCCAGCGCGATGGCGGCCAGTTCCGCCGCCGAGGCCGGCGGCGATTCCGGCGTGAAGCTGCGGGTGAGGATGCGGAACTGGGAGGTCTTCAGCTTCAGCACCACGGTGCGGGCGATGCGTTCGGTGCGGCGCGTGGCGGTCCAGGTCTTCTCGGCCAGGCGCACGATCTCCGGGTCCAGCGCCTCCAGTGCCAGGTCCTCGCTGAAGGTGTCCTCGGAGGACACCGACTGCACCTCCTGGTCGGGCTCGACCGGGCGCTCGTCGATGCCGCGCGCGCGGTTGTACAGCCCGTGCCCGAAGCTGCCGAAGTGCGCCTGCAGCTCCTCCAGCGGACGCTGGCGCAGGTCGCCCACGGTGGCGATGCCCAGCTGCGCGAGCTTGGCCTCCATCACCTTGCCCACCCCGGGCACGCGGCTGACCGGCAGCGGCAGCAGGAAGGCGTCAACGCGGCTGGGCGCGATCAAGAACTGGCCGTCGGGCTTGCGCCAGTCCGAGGCGATCTTGGCCAGGAACTTGTTGGGCGCAATGCCGGCCGAGGCGGTCAGCCCGGTCTCGTCGCGGATCTGCGTGCGCACCTGCTGCGCGATCTCGGTCGCCAGCGCCAGCCCGGTCTTGGCCTCGGTGACGTCGAGGTAGGCCTCGTCCAGCGACAGCGGCTCCACCAGGTCGGTCTGGCGGTGGAAGATCTCGCGCACCTGGCGCGACACCGCCTTGTAGCGGACGAAGTCCGGCGGCACGAAGATCGCGTCCGGGCACAGCCGCTCGGCGCGCATCGCCGGCATCGCCGAGCGGATGCCGAACACGCGCGCCTCGTAGGAGGCCGCGCATACCACCGAGCGTGCACCGCGCCACGCGACCACCACCGGCTTGCCGCGCAGCGACGGATCGTCACGCTGCTCCACGGAGGCGTAGAACGCATCCATGTCGACGTGAATGATCTTGCGCATGGAAGACGACCCTACGGTGGCGAACGTTGCGCCACGATGATAAGCCACGGGGGTCTCACCGCCTGATCCGGGCCGCCCCGGACTGCGAATTTTTGTCGCAAAAGCCCTTGAAAACACTACGCATGCGTACGGATAAAACGTTTGATTGAACGCCTCCGCGTCATGCACTCTTGCCGGCCTTCGCCCTGGGCTTTCGTAGGAACACGTTCTTCATGACCCGTCTCGACTCGTATTCACGCGACCAGCTGCTCGCCAGCGCCCGTGGCGAACTGTTCGGCCCCGACAGCGGGCGCCTGCCCAACGACCCGATGCTGATGTTCGACCGCATCACCGAGATCCGCGAGGACGGCGGCCCGCACGGCAAGGGCGTGGTGCGCGCCGAGCTCGATGTCCGCCCGGACCTGTGGTTCTTCGGCTGCCACTTCATCGGCGACCCGGTGATGCCCGGCTGCCTGGGCCTGGACGCGATGTGGCAGCTCACCGGCTTCTTCCTGACCTGGCTGGGCGCGCCGGGCCGCGGCCGCGCGCTGGGCTGCGGCGAGGTCAAGTTCACCGGCCAGGTGCTGCCGAGCGCGCGCCTGGTCAGCTACGAGATCGACATCAGCCGGGTGATCAACCGCAAGCTGGTGATGGCGCAGGCCGATGCGCGCATGTGCGTGGACGGCCGCGAGATCTACACCGCCAAGGACCTGCGCGTGGGTCTGTTCACCTCGACGGAGAGCTTCTGATGCGCCGCGTCGTCGTCACCGGAATGGGCATCACCTCGTGCCTGGGCAATGACCTGGACACCGTCTCGGCCGCGTTGCGCGAGGGCCGCTCCGGCATCCGCGCCCTGCCCGACCACGCCGAGGCCGGCCTGCGCAGCCAGGTGGGCGGTGCGGTCGAGCTGGACCTGGAGGCATTGATCGACCGCAAGCTCAAGCGCTTCATGGGCGATGCCTCGGCATACGCCTACCTGGCGATGCGCGACGCGATCGCCGATGCCGGGCTGGCCCCGGAGCAGGTCAGCGACGTGCGCACCGGCGTGATCGCCGGCTCCGGCGGCGGCTCCAGCCACTGGCAGGTGGAGACCGCCGACCTGCTGCGCGCGCGCGGCGTGCGCAAGGTCGGCCCGTATATGGTGCCGCGCACGATGTGCTCGGCGGTGTCGGCGTCGCTGGCCACCGCGTTCAAGATCAAGGGCCTGAGCTACTCGCTGTCGGCCGCGTGCGCGACCTCGGCGCACTGCATCGGCGCCGGCGCCGACCTGATCCGCCACGGCGCGCAGGACATCGTGTTCGCCGGCGGCGGCGAGGAACTGCACTGGACCATGAGCGTGATGTTCGACGCGATGGGCGCGCTGTCCACCGGCTTCAACGAGCGTCCGGCGGTGGCCTCGCGTCCGTACGACGCGCAGCGCGACGGCTTCGTCATCGCCGCCGGCGGCGGCATGCTGGTGCTGGAGGACTACGAGCACGCGGTCGCCCGCGGCGCGCGCATCCACGCCGAGCTGCTCGGCTACGGCGTCACCTCCGACGGCGCCGACATGGTCGCCCCGTCGGGCGAGGGCGCGGTGCGCTGCATGCGCATGGCGATGGACGGGCTCGACCGCCCGATCGACTACCTCAACACGCACGGCACCTCCACCCCGCTGGGCGACGTCACCGAGCTGGGCGCGGTGCGCGAGGTGTTCGGCGACGCGGTACCGCCGCTGTCCTCGACCAAGGCGCTGTCGGGCCACTCGCTCGGCGCGGCCAGCGTGCACGAGGCGATCTACAGCCTGCTGATGATGCGCGATGGCTTCATGGCCGGTTCGGCGCACATCGACGAACTCGACCCGCGCGTGGAAGGCTTCCCGATCCTGCGCCAGACCCGCGAGGCCACGCTGGACACGGTGATGTCCAACAGCTTCGGCTTCGGCGGCACCAATGCCGCGCTGGTGTTCGGCAGGGTGTGAGGCGCGGCGGCGGGCGCTGCGCGCGGAATAGGGAATGGGGAATGGGGAATGGGGAATCAGCGTGGCGGGAAACCGCTGTTGCCATGCCCCAATCCCGATTCCCCAATCCCCGCCGCCACTCAACCTGCCATGCCGTTGTGGCGCAGCAGCGCGTCGATCTGCGGCGCGCGGCCGCGGAAGGCGCGGAAGTTGTCGGCCGCACTGCGGCTGCCGCCGCGCGACAGCACCTCCTGGCGGAACCGCGCCCCGGTCTCGGCGACCCGTTCCGGCGCCTCCTCGAACGCGGCATAGGCATCGGCGCTGAGCACCTCGGCCCACTTGTAGCTGTAGTAGCCGGCCGCGTAGCCGCCGGCGAAGATGTGGCTGAACTGGTGCGGGAAGCGGTTCCAGGCCGGCGGCCGGTTTACCGCGACCTCGTCGCGCACGCGCTCGAGCAGCTGCAGCACGCTGTCCTGGACCGGGTCGAAGCCGCTGTGCAGCTGCATGTCGAACAGCGAGAACTCGAGCTGGCGCACGGTGAACATGCCGCTCTGGTAGTTGCGCGCGGCCAGCATCCGGTCGAACAGGTTGCGCGGCAGCGGCTCGCCGGTCTGGGCGTGCGCGGTCATCGCCTGCACCCGCTCCCATTCCCAGCAGAAGTTCTCCATGAACTGGCTGGGCAGCTCCACCGCGTCCCACTCCACGCCGTTGATGCCGGCCACGCCGAGCTCGCCGATCCGCGTCAGCAGCTGGTGCAGGCCGTGCCCCATCTCGTGGAACAGCGTGGTGACCTCGCCGTGGCGGAAGCTCGCCGGCGCGCCGTCGGTGCCGCGGCCGAAGTTGCACACCAGGTACACCAGCGGCGTCTGGGTGCCGCCGGCGGTATCGCGGCGGTTGCGGCAGTCGTCCATCCAGGCGCCGCCGCGCTTGCCTTCGCGCGCGTACAGGTCCAGGTAGAACTGGCCCACCAGCTGGCCCTGCGCGTCCACCAGGCGGTAGAAGCGCACGTCCGGGTGCCAGACCGGCGCGGTGTCGGGCTCGACCGTCAGCCCGTACAGCGCGTGGATCACCTCGAACAACCCGGCCAGCACCTTGGGCTCGGTGAAGTACTGCTTCACCTCCTGCTCGGAGAAGCTGTAGCGGGCCTGCTTGAGCTTCTCGCTGGCGTAGGCCAGGTCCCAGGCCTCCAGCACGTCGAGGCCGAGCTCGTCGCGGGCGAACGCCTCCAGCTCGGCGCGGTCGCGCTGCGCGTAAGGCTTGGCGCGGCGGGCCAGGTCGCCGAGGAACTCCAGCACCTCGGCCGGGCTCTGCGCCATCTTGGTCGCCACCGAATAGGCGGCGTAGCTGGGGAAGCCCAGCAGCGCGGCCAGTTCGGCACGCAGGGCCAGGATGCGGTCGATGTGGGCGCTGTTGTCCAGCGCCGGGTCGCCGAACTCGGAGGCGCGCGCGCTGTTGGCGCGGTAGAGCCGCTCGCGCAGCTCACGGCTGTCGGCATAGCTCTGCACCGGCAGGTAGCACGGCATCTGCAGGGTGAGCTTCCAGCCTGGCAGGCCGTCCTTCCCGGCCGCCGCGCGCGCGGCGGCGACCACCTCCGGCGGCAGCCCCGACAGCAGCGCCGCGTCCTCGGTGGTGTACGACCAGGCGTCGGTGGCGTCGAGCACGTTCTGCGAGAACGTGGCCGACAGCGACGACAGTTCCTCCTGGATCTGCGCGAAGCGCGCCTTCTCGGCCTCGCCCAGCTCGGCGCCGCCGAGCCGGAAGTCGCGCAGCGCGTTCTCCACCACCTTGCGCCGGGCGGCGTCGTAGCCGGCCCAGTCGGGCGACCCGGACAGGCGCTTGTACTGCGCGTACAGCGCCAGGTTCTGGCCCAGCGCGCTGCCGAAGCGGGTCACCTTGGGCAGGTTGGCGTTGTACGCCTCGCGCAGTTCCGGGGTGTTGACCACCGCCTGCAGGTGGCCGACCTGGCCCCAGGCGCGACACAGCCGCTCGGTGGCATCGTCCAGCGGCACCACGAAGCGGTCCCAGTCCACCGGCTCGACCCGCTCGGCGCGCGCGACCGCCGCCTCGGCCTCGGCCAGCAGCTGGTCGATGGCCGGGGCGATGTGGTCGGGCCGGATCGCGTCGAAGCGCGGCAGGCCGGTGAAGTCGAGCAACGGGTTGGTCATGGGGGTCTCCGGCGGTGGGCCTGGATCGGCAGGGGGCGTAACGGGATATGGCGGTCAGTCCTGCGCCGCACAAGGCAGCGGCGGCAGCTCGCCGCCGGCCACCGCCGCGGCCAGGGCCGCGTCGCTGTCGGCCACGTCCATGCCGCAGGCGGCGTACCAGGCCGGGTCGTAGTAGCTGTGCGCGTAGCGCTCGCCGCTGTCGCAGAGGATGGTGACGATGGAGCCGCCGCGTCCGGCCGCGCGCATCCACTGCGCGGCCTGCAGCACGCCGACGAAGTTGGTGCCGGTGGAGCCGCCCACGCGCCGCCCGAGGCCGGCGCTGACATGGCGCATCGCCGCCAGGCTCAGTGCGTCGGGCACCTTGACCATGGCATCGACGCAGCTGGCGATGAAGCTGGACTCCACCCGCGGGCGACCGATGCCCTCGATCCGCGAGCCGCCGGTGATCGCCAGGTCGGCGTGGGGGAGGCCCTCCAGTGCGCGCCGGTAGCCGTCGAAGAACACCGACACCTCCGGGTCCGCGCACAGGATGCGGGTGTCGTGGCGGCGGTAGCGCACGTAGCGGCCGAGGGTGGCGCTGGTGCCGCCGGTGCCGGGGCTGCAGACGATCCATTCCGGGATCGGGTGCGGCTCCTCGCCGAGCTGCTTGAAGATCGACTCGGCGATGTTGTTGTTGGCGCGCCAGTCGGTGGCGCGCTCGGCGTAGGTGAACTGGTCCATGAAGTGGCCGCCGCTCTCGCGCGCCAGCTGGTGCGAGGTGCCATCGAGGTCGCAGGCCCGCTGCACCAGGTGGCAGCGGCCGCCCTGGAACTCGATCGCGGCGATCTTCTCCGGCGAGGTCGTGGCCGGCATCACCGCGATGAACGGCAGCCCCAGCAGCCGCGCGAAATAGGCTTCCGACACCGCGGTGGAGCCGCTGGAGGCCTCGATCACCGGCCGCCCGGCGCGCAGCCAGCCATTGGCCAGCGCGTACAGGAACAGCGAGCGTGCCAGGCGGTGCTTGAGGCTGCCGGTCGGATGGCTGGATTCGTCCTTGAAGTACAGGTCGATGCCCGGGTAGCCCGGCAGGTCCATCGGGATCAGGTGGGTGTCGGCCGACCGGTTGAAGTCGGCCTCGATCTTCTGGATGGCGGTGGCCACCCACTGGCGCTGCGACATGAGGCGGGAAGCGAGGCGGAGGTGGCCTGGAATTCTACGCCGCGGCGTTTGCGCCGGCCGCTGCGACCGCGAATGCTATGCTCGTGCCTCCTGTCCTGCCTCGGCTGCCCGTGCCCTCCGTGCTGCTCCGCCTGCTGTTGTGCCTGTGCCTGGTCGCCAATGCGACGGCGGGCGCGTGGGCATCCGTGGGCATGGCCGCGGCGATGGCGCTGCCGGCCGCCGCGGCACCCATGGCCGGGGCCCAGCCTGCCCCGCCCTGCCACGACATGGGCGCGCCGGTCGCCGGCCACGACGCACACACCGATGCCCCCGGCGCGCCGCATGACGGCCACCCGGGCGGCTGCAAGCACCCCGGCTGCGACTGCCTGCAGCACTGCAATGCCGCGCTGGCCCTGCTGCCGGCGTTCGCCGCCGGCGCGCGCCGGCAGGCGGCGCTGGTCGCCACGCTGACCGCCGGACGCGCCAGCCCGGTGCCCGAACAACCGGTACGACCTCCCATCGGCTGAGGCCCGGCGGCCCTGCCGCCCCGTCCCGCGTCCCGCCGTCCGGCGGGCGTTCCCGCCGATTCGACCGCGCCGCGGCACCCAGGAGTGTCCGCGGGCGCGTCCTGGAGCCTGCATGTCTTCCCATTCTTCTTCCTCCGGTCCCGCCGTGCCCGGCCGGCGCCGCTTCGTCCAGGGCCTGGCCCTGGGCGGCGTGGCCGCCGGCGCCGGGCTGTGGCGGCTGCCTGCCCTCGCCGCCGGCCAGCCCGCCGCCGTGCCGGTGCTGCGCGACACCACGCTGGCGCTGAGCATCGGTCAGTCCCCGGTCAACTTCACCGGCCGCACCCGCCCGGCGATCACCGTCAACCACAGCCTGCCGGCGCCCACGCTGCGCTGGCGCGAGGGCGACACGGTCAACGTCCGCGTGGCCAACGCGCTGCGCGACGCGCCGACCTCGATCCACTGGCATGGCCTGCTGCTGCCGGCGAACATGGACGGCGTGCCGGGCATGAGCTTCGACGGCATCGCGCCGGGCGAGGCCTACCAGTACCGCTTCCAGCTGCGCCAGTCGGGGACCTACTGGTACCACAGCCACTCGATGTTCCAGGAGCAGGCCGGCCTGTACGGCGCGCTGATCATCGACCCGCTCGAACCGCCGCCGTACCGCCACGACCGCGAGCACGTAGTGCTGCTGTCGGACTGGACCGACCTCGACCCGGCCGCGCTGTACCGGCGGCTGAAGCAGATGCCGAGCCACGACAACACCTACCAGCGCACCGTCGGCGACTTCCTGCGCGACGCGGGCGACGACGGCCTGCGCGCGACCCTGGCCGACCGCGGCCTGTGGGGCCGGATGCGGATGACGCCGACCGACCTGTCCGACGTCAACGCGCACACCTACACCTACCTGATGAACGGAGCCGCGCCCGCCGGCAACTGGACCGGCCTGTTCCGCCCCGGCGAGAAGGTGCTGCTGCGCTTCATCAACGGCTCGGCGATGAGCTACTTCGACGTGCGCATCCCGGGGCTGAAGATGACCGTGGTCGCGGCCGACGGGCAGTATGTCCACCCGGTGACGGTCGACGAGTTCCGCATCGCCGTGGCCGAGACCTTCGACGTGATCGTCGAGCCCAGCGGGCAGGATGCGTTCACCGTGTTCGCGCAGGACATGGGCCGCACCGGGCATGCCCGCGGCACGCTGGCGGTGCGCCACGGGCTGGAGGCTCCGGTACCGGCGCTCGACCCGCGCCCGCTGCTGACGATGCAGGACATGGGCCACGACATGGGCCACGGCGGCAGCCAGGCCGGCCCTGCGGCCGCGCACACCGGCCACCACGCCGGTACCGCCGACGCGATGGCAGCCATGCCGGACATGGCCGGCATGCACCACGACGGCCACGGCGACGCGACGGCGCACGCCCCGCGGCACCCCGCCAGCGAGCGCGGCAATCCGCTGGTGGACATGCGCAGCGACGCCACCTCGCCGCGCCTGGACGATCCCGGCATCGGCCTGCGCGACAACGGCCGCCGCGTGCTGGCCTACGCCGACCTGCGCAGCCGGTTCGACGACCCCGATGGGCGTGCGCCAGGCCGCGAGATCGAGCTGCACCTCACCGGGCACATGGAGAAGTTCGCGTGGTCGTTCGACGGCGTGGCGTTCGCCTCGGCCGAGCCGCTGCGCCTGAACTACGGCGAGCGCCTGCGCATCGTGTTGGTCAACGACACCATGATGCAGCACCCGATCCACCTGCACGGGATGTGGAGCGACCTGGAGGATGCCGACGGCGCCTTCCAGGTGCGCAAGCACACCATCGACATGCCACCGGGCACGCGCCGCAGCTACCGCGTGCGCGCCGACGCGCTGGGCCGCTGGGCCTATCACTGCCACCTGCTGTACCACATGGAAGCGGGCATGATGCGCGAAGTGCGGGTGGACGCATGAACCGGCCCACCGCACTGGCGCTGGCCCTGGCCGGCCTGCTGGGCCCGGCCGCGGCGCAGGCACGCAGCTGCGAGGCCCCGGCCGCAGCGGCCGCTGCCGCGCAGCACCCCGCAAGGCAGCCCGACGAGCCGACCGTACAGGACACGGCCGCGCAGAACCCCGCTCCGGCGCGCGCCGGCATGGACGGCATGGACGGCATGGACGGCATGGACCACGCTTGCATGAACCATGACGCGCCGTCGCCCGGCGCCGCCCCCGAGACTACGGACACCACCGCGGCGGAGCATGGCGATGCACACGCCGGCATGGTGCACACGCCGGGGATGGATCACTCGACCATGCACGCCGGCAGCATGCACCACGACACCCCTTCGTCCGGCACCGGCCCCGCGGCCGCAGGCGCCGCCACAACGGAACCCGGCGACGCACACGCCGGCATGGCGCATGCGCCGGGGACGGATCACTCGACCATGCACCACGGCGACGCCCCGCCCGTGGCCGCGCCGCTGCCGCCGCCGACCGCCGCCGAGCGGGCCGCCGCCTTCCCGGCGCTGCAGTCGCACGCGATGCACGGCACGCAGGCCAACCACTACGTGCTGCTCGACCGCCTGGAAGGCTGGGACGCCGATCCCGGCACCGGCCAGGCCTGGGAAGCGACCGCCTGGTACGGCGGCGACGTGAACCGGCTGTGGCTGCGCAGCGAGGGCGAGCGCAGCGGCGGGCGCACCGAGTCGGCGCAGCTGGAGGCGCTGTACGGCCGCGCGATCTCGCCGTGGTGGGACGTGCTGGTCGGCGTGCGCCACGACACCCGTCCCGAGGGCCGCACCTGGGCCGCCGTGGGCCTGCAGGGCCTGGCGCCGTACAAGTTCGAGCTGGCCGGCACGCTGTACGTGAGCGACCACGGCGACGGCGCCCTGCGGCTGGAGAGCGAGTACGACGTGCTGCTGACCAACCGGCTGATCCTGCAGCCACGCATCGAGGCCGAGGTCGGCTTCGGCGGTGACCGTGCGCGCGGTCCGGCCAGCGGGCTGCAGAGCGTGGAGGCCGGGCTGCGCCTGCGCTACGAGATCACCCGGCGCTTCGCGCCGTACGTGGGCTGGGTGCACGAGCGCCGCTTCGGTACGCAGGCCGATCGCGCACGCGCGCAGGACGACGCGCCGCGCGACAGCCGCTGGGTGGCCGGCGTGCGCCTTTGGTTCTGACCAGCGGCGAGGGCGGAGCGCGGGACGGCTCCGCCCTTGCATGGGCGCTAACGCCGCGGCCCGTAGACTGTGCATCCGTTCCCGTCCACGTCCGCCGCCGCGGGCGTTTTCTCCCATCCCTTCAGGAGAGCGCACCATGGGTCTGATCGACCTGCAACAGCAATCCGGCGCGTCCGCGCCGCCGCCGGCGGAAACCGCCGGCTTCGTCTTCAACCACACCATGCTGCGGGTCAAGGACATCGCCCGCTCGCTCGACTTCTACACCCGCGTGCTCGGCTTCCGCCTGATCGACCGCCGCGACTTCGCCGAGGCCGAGTTCAGCCTGTACTTCCTGGCGCTGCTGCCGGAAGCGGTGCAGGTGCCCGAGGACGACGCGCAACGCCGGCTGTGGATGGCCGGCATCCCCGGCGTGCTGGAACTGACCCACAACCACGGCAGCGAGCGCCAGGCCGGCCCGGTCTACCACGACGGCAACAGCGATCCGCGCGGCTTCGGCCACCTCTGCGTGTCGGTGCCCAACCTGCAGAGCGCCTGCGCGCGTTTCGACGCACTGGACGTGCCGTTCCAGAAGCGCCTGGAAGAGGGCCGCATGAAGCACATCGCCTTCATCAAGGATCCGGACGGCTACTGGGTGGAGATCATCGCCAACACCCCGCTGGCCTGAGCCCGCGCCCGGCTCCTAGCGGGCACGCCGTCACTGGGCCGGAGGACGACGCCCTGCGCGTCGCCCCGGCCCGGGGCCTCGGGCACCGGACGGCCCGCACCGCCGCCGCCCCCCGCCGCGCAGACCGAACCCGGTCGGCGCGGGACGTGCGGCGGACAGCGTCTACAGGTCCACCGACAGCGACACCGTGTAGGTCCGCGGCGCACCGAGCACCAGGTAGTTGGCGCCGGACGCGCCGCCGGTCGAGGCCCAGTAGTCGAGGTCGAACACGTTGTCCACGCGCGCGCGCAGCGACCAGTGCCGGCCGCCCGCGGCGAAGCCGTAGCGCACCCCCAGGTCCATGCGCGTCCAGGGCGGCAGCTCGCGGCTGTTGGCGGCATCGGCGTACTGGCGCGCGGTATGCACCGCGCGCGCCTCGGTGGTCAGCCCCGGGACCGCGTGCCAGTCCCATTCCAGGCCGAGGTTGGCCTGGTGCCGCGGCACGCCGAGCGCATCGTTGCCGGCGTTGACCCCACCCTGGGTGCGCTGCAGCGTCGCCTCCATGAGCGTGAACCCGCCGAGCACGCGCAGGCCCTCGGCGACCTCGCCGTAGCCGCTCAGTTCCAGGCCCTGGTTGCGCTGCTCGCCGTCGGTGCTCATGCGCCCGTCGGCGACCACGGTATTGGGCTGGGCGATGCGGAACAGCGCGGCGGTGGCGCCGACGCGGCCGCTGTCGTACTTGACGCCGAGCTCGTACTGTCTGGAGGTGAACGGATCCAGCACCTCGCCGACGTTGCTCAGCGGCACGCCTCCGGAGGTGGCCGGCACCACCTGCCCCGGCTGCAGCGCCTCGGCGTAGTTGGCGTAGATCGACCACTGGCGGCCGAGCTTGAACACCACCGCGCCCACCGGCGTCAGCGCATCGGCATCGTAGCGGTCGGTCTGCGCGCCGGTGGCGTAGGCGTAGCTGTACTGCTCGAGCGTCTGCTGCCGCGCGCCCAGCGTCAGCAGCACGCGTTCGTCGGCGAACGCCAGGGTGTCGGCCAGCGCGAGGCTGCGAGTGCGGGTGCGGATCGTGGTCAGCGGATCGGACAGCTCGCCGCCGAACAGCGTGGTGGCGATCGGCGCGACCGCGCGCGGTGCCGTCAGCGTGCCCACCGCGGTGCCGAAGCCGCCCATGGCGTAGGCGTTCTTCGAATCGAGCCGGTACGCCGAGGCCGACACGCTGACGCGGTGGCCGACGCGGCCGGTGGCGAAGGCCGCGCGCAGCCCCGCCTCGCCGGTCACCACGCGGTCCTCGCGGCGGTTGTCGAAGCGGTAGACGGTGAGATGGCCGGCGCCGTCGGCGGTGGGGTTGGCGAGCACGTTGCTCTCCTCGCCGTCGCGCACGCCCACCGCGGCCCAGGCCATCACCGTGTCGCTGAGGTCGTACTCCGCGCGCGCCACGCCGAACACGTCGCGCTCGTCGGTGTAGGTCCACGGCTGGGCGAAGCTGCGCCGCGCATCCGGTGCGTCGGGGAGGGCGCCGGACGGCGTCACGCTCGGCCTTGGCGCGTCGATGTGGTGGTCCTGGTAGCCGAGGTCCAGCGCCATGCGCGCCCGCTCGCCGCGGTAGTCCAGGCCCAGCGCGAGCACGCCCAGCTCGCGGTGCTCGCCGTCGATGGCGGTGTCGCCGTCGCGGCGCACCGCGTTGGCGCGCACGCCCCAGGCGCGGTCGGCCCCGAACCGGCGCGACACGTCGGCGGCGGCGTAGCCCTGCCCGTCGCTCTCGTAGCCCACGGTGAGGCGGGGCAGGTCGTCGTCGCCGGCACGCTTGGGCACCAGGTTGAACGACCCGCCGACGCCGCTGCCGCCCGGCGCGGCGCCGTTGATGAAGCTGTTGGCCCCGCGGAACACCTCCACCCGCTCCAGAAACTCCGCGGCCACGTACTGGCGCGGCAGCAACCCGTACAGGCCGTTGTAGCTCATGTCGTCGGAGTACACCGGGAAGCCGCGCACCACGTACAGCTCCTGGAAGTTGCCGAAACCGCGTGCCACCCGCACCGCCGGATCGTTCTGGACCACGTCGGCGACGCTGCGCGCCTGCTGGTTGCGCATCAGCTCGGCGGTAAAGTTGAGGCTGTTGAATGGCGTGTCCATCACGTCGAGGTTGCCGAACAGCCCGACGCGGCCGCCGGTGGCGACCTGGCCGCCGGCGCGCTCGGGCGGCAGCTCGACCTGGGAGCCGTCGGCGGTGACCCGCACGGTCTCCAGGGTGGTCGCCGGGTCGGCCGCGGCCTGCGCCTGCGCCGCGGCGGTGGCGGGCGCCACGCCGGCGGCCAGGGCGAGGGACAGCAGCGAGACGCGCGGCGAGCGGGCGCGGCGAACGAACGACGAAGGCATGGTCGGATCCTGATCAGGAGGGCGATGGGCTGGCTGGGAGCCACGGCCCCTGGCTGATCGATGGCCGCCGCATCCGTGTCGGGCGTGCCATGGGCCGCGATCTTACGACACTCCCGCCGCCGGCGCGGCCGGCCGGCGCAGGAGCCGGGCGGCCCGCCGCCGCGGCGAGCGGGGCAACCAGCTGCACAACGAGCCGCTGGCCAATCGGGTGCACGAGCGCATGCGGCGCGGGCCGGGCGTGCGTGCCGCGCCGGCCCGGTGGCGGCGAGCTCGGTCCTCGGCGCCACGCTGCACTCGGCCCCCTCGTTCGCCGGGTGTGACGGGTATGACGAGTGCGGCGGCGCAGGCCGCCCGCGCGGCGCGCACGGGCGGGCCACTGTCCCCGCAACGCGAAGAGCCGGGCAATGCCCGGCTCTTGCGTACCCCTGCAGCAGCCGGTTCGCGCTACAGGATGTAGCGCGACAGGTCCGGGTCCTGGACCAGTTCGCCCAGGTGCGCGTCGACGTAGGCGCGGTCCACCGCCACCTGCTGGCCGTCGCGGTCCGGCGCCTCGTAGCTGAGCGTGTCGAGCAGGCGCTCGAGCACCGTGTGCAGCCGGCGGGCACCGATGTTCTCCTGGCGCTCGTTGACCAGGAACGCGATCTCGGCCAGGCGGTCGATCGCGTCGCCGCTGAAGGTCAGGCCCACGCCCTCGGTCTGCAGCAGCGCCTCGTACTGCTTGGTCAGCGCGGCCTTCGGCTCGGTCAGGATGCGCACGAAGTCGTCCTTGCTGAGTGCGCCCAGCTCCACCCGGATCGGGAAGCGGCCCTGCAGCTCGGGGATCAGGTCGCTGGGCTTGGCCAGGTGGAACGCGCCGGAGGCGATGAACAGGATGTGGTCGGTCTTGATCGTGCCGTACTTGGTGGAGACGTTGGAGCCCTCCACCAGCGGCAGCAGGTCGCGCTGCACGCCCTCGCGGCTGACGTCGCCGCCGCCCACGTTCTCGCCGCGCTTGGCGACCTTGTCGATCTCGTCGATGAACACGATGCCGTGCTGCTCGCAGGCCTCGATCGCCGCGGCGCGCACGTCGTCCTCGTTGACCAGCTTGCCGGCCTCCTCCTCGATCAGCAGCGGGCGCGCCGCCTTGATCGTCAGCGTGCGCTTCTGCGCCTTGGCCCCGCCGAGGTTGGAGAACATCTGGCGCAGCTGCTGGCCCATCTCCTCCATGCCCGGCGGCGTCATGATGTCCATGCTGACGTTGGCGGACATCTCCAGCTCGATCTCGCGCTCGTCCAGCTCGCCGTTGCGCAGCATGCGGCGGAACTTGATGCGGGTCTCGTTGTCCTGCGCCGACGGCTCGTTGCGCGCGGCCTCCGGGTCGAAGCCGATGCCGCCGCTGCGACGCGGCAGCAGGGCGTCGAGGATGCGGTCCTCGGCACGCTCCTCGGCCTGGTGGCGCACGCGCACCTTGGCCTGCTCGCGGTACAGCTTGACCGAGGTGTCGGCGAGGTCGCGGATGATCTGCTCCACGTCCTTGCCGACGTAGCCGACCTCGGTGAAGCGCGTGGCCTCGACCTTGACGAACGGCGCATTGGCCAGCGTGGCCAGGCGCCGCGCGATCTCGGTCTTGCCGACGCCGGTGGGGCCGATCATCAGGATGTTCTTGGGCATCACCTCGTTGCGCAGCTCCTCGGGCAGCTGCATGCGCCGCCAGCGGTTGCGCAGCGCGATGGCAACGGCGCGCTTGGCGTCGTGCTGGCCGACGATGTGACGGTCGAGTTCCTGCACGATCTCGCGCGGGGTCATGGTAGAAGAGCTGGGATTGGTCATTGGGGATTCGGGATTCGTTGGCGGGCAGATCGTTAGGCAGCACCGGGAATATTCGGAAGCGGGCGGGGAATTCTTGCAACTCCCCAATCCCGAATCCCGGCCTCACAGCTCTTCGACCACCACGTTGCGATTGGTGTAGATGCAGATGTCGCCGGCGATGTTGATCGCCTCGGTGGCGATGGTGCGGGCGTCCAGTTCGGTGTGGCCGAGCAGCGCGCGCGCTGCCGACAGGGCGTAGGAGCCGCCGGAGCCGATGGCGATGATGCCGTCCTCCGGCTCGATCACGTCGCCGGTGCCGCTGATGACCAGCGAGGTCTCGCGGTCGGCCACCGCCAGCAGCGCCTCGAGCTTGCCCAGGCGGCGCTCGGTGCGCCAGTCCTTGGCCAGTTCCACCGCCGCGCGCGTCAGCTGGCCGTGCTTTTCCAGCTTGGCCTCGAACAGCTCGAACAGGGTGAACGCATCGGCCGCCGCCCCCGCGAACCCGGCGAGCACCTGGCCGTCGCGGCCGAGCCGGCGCACCTTGCGGGCATTGCCCTTCATCACCGTGTGGCCGAGCGTGACCTGACCATCGCCGGCGATCGCCACGTGCTCGCCGCGGCGAACGCAGATGATCGTGGTGGCGTGGAATACGTTGGGGTTCTGGCTGGGATCCATGGGTCCTCCGGGGGTTTCCAGAGAGGTGGGGACGCCCCCGGGACGTTCAAGCGCACGGCCCGCGACGGTTCAGCGCAGCCGCTCGCAGGCCGCGCAGGCGATGCCGCCGCAGGGCTCGCCGCCCGGCCTGCGCAGCGGCGGCTGCGCAGCGGCGGCAGCGCTGTCGCAAAACGGCGAGCACGACGCCGCGGCGCGGGCGACGCTGAGGTTCCTCCCGTCGCGAGCCGTCGCATGACCCGTTTCTGCCTGTCCGGTTTGGACCCGGCCCCGTTCATCGACCTGTTCGGACAGGACGACGCTGCGCTGGCGGCCCGTCATGCGGTGCGCTGCGTGGCCGACGCCGACGCCGGCTATCCCTGTCGCGTCAGCCTGCAGGACGCGCGCGCCGGCGAGGCGCTGCTCCTGCTGCCCTACGTCCACCAGCCAGCGGCGTCGCCGTATCGCGCGAGCGGGCCGATCTACGTGCGCCAGGGCGCGCTGCGCGCCCGGCTGCCGCCGGACCACGTGCCGCCCTACGTCGCCACCCGCCTGATCTCGCTGCGCGCCTACGACGCCGCGCACCGCCTGGTCGCCGCCGAGGTCCGCGACGGCTCCGACGTGGCGGACTGGCTGCAGCGCAGCCTGGACGACGTCGCGGTCGCCTACGTCCACCTGCACAATGCCCGCCAGGGCTGCTATTCCTGCCGCGCCGACCGCGTGCCTTAGCCGGCGCCGGGTACCTGCCCGCTAGGGCGCGTCCTTCTTGCGCCGCGCGCGCGGATGCGCGGCGTCGTAGACCTTGGCCAGGTGCTGGAAGTCCAGGTGGGTGTAGATCTGCGTGGTGGCGATGTCGGCGTGGCCCAGCAGCTCCTGCACGCCGCGCAGGTCGCCCGACGACTCGAGGATGTGGCTGGCGAAACTGTGCCGCAGCATGTGCGGATGCACGTGCTTGAACAGGCCCTGGCGCAGCGCCAGCTGCTTGATGCGGATCTGCACCGCGCGCTGCGAGATCGGCCCGCCGGCACGGCCGGGGAACACCGGCGCGTCGCCACCGGCGCCGTGCTCGGCGCGCCACTCGGCCAGCGCGCGCAGCGCGTGCGAACCCACCGGCACCAGCCGCTGCTTGCCGCCCTTGCCCAGTACCGTGACCAGGCCGGCGGCCGGGTCCAGGTCGCGCCAGCGCAGCGCGCACAGCTCGCTCAGGCGCAGCCCGGAGGAATAGAACAGCTCCAGCAGCGCACGGTCGCGCCGTCCCAGCGGGACGTCGGTGGGCACTTCGACCAGCCGCACCGCCTCGTCGGCGTCGAGCACCTGCGGCAGCTTGCGCGCGGCCTTGGGTGCGCGCAGCGCGGCGGCCGGGCTGTGGGCGATACGGCCATGCCGCAGCAGCCAGGCATAGAAGCTGCGGCAGGCCGACAGCCGCCGCTGCAGGCTCTTCGGCGCCAGCCCGCGGCGATGCTCGGCGCTGACGAACTGGCGCAGCTGGGCGCTGTCGAGCTCCGCGACGTCGGCACCGCCCTGCGCCTCGGCCCAGCCGGCGAGCGCGCCGAGATCGCGGCGGTAGGCGTCCAGCGTATGCGCCGAGGCCCGCCGCTCCACCTCGAGATGGGACAGGAAGGCGGCGATCGACGTGGCCATCGGCGGGTCGTGCGCGTGCCGGCGGTCAGCCGAAGCGCTGCAGCGCCACGACCAGCCCCTCGCCCATCATGCGCAGGAACAGCGTGCCCATGCCGGGGTAGAAGCGGTTGGGATCGTGGCTGCCGACCGCGATCAGGCCCACGCCCGGCAGCGGCAGCAGCGCGGTGGATTGCACCTGCTCGGCCTGCGCGCCGTACAGCAGCGCGTGCTTGTCGGCCTGCAGGCGCCCGCAGATCGGCTCGCCGTCCTTCAGGCAGTCGCGGAACGGCGCCAGGCGCCCGTCCTCGGCGTCCAGGGTCTGCAGCCAGTCCGCGTCCACGCCGTCCACCGGGCGCAGCAGCACCAGGCGCACCAGATCGCCGTTGAAGTCCTCGGCCAGCGACGCGGCCATCGCCCGCAGCGTGCCGGCGACCCCGGACTCGCGCATGAGCGCCAGCGTGAGCTGGTGGGTGCGCACGGCCAGGCGCTCGTTGACCTGGGCGTTGCCGGCCAGCTCGGACAGCCGCCGCGACAGCTCGCGGTTCTTGTCGCGCAGCACTTCCAGCTGGTAGCTGGCCAGCGACGCGGTGGGGCCGTCGTCGCGCGGCACGATCAGGGTCAGCGCCAGGTCGGGGAACTGCTTGAGAAAGGTGGGGTGGCGCCGCAACCAGGCCGCCACGTCGTGCGCGGCGATCTTTTCGAGGGTCTCGCTCATGCGTTCCACTCTCCATCGAAGACGAACCGGGCGGGCCCGGACATGACCACTTCGGCCTGGTCCGACGGCCAGCGCACGCGCAGCTCGCCGCCCGGCAGGCTGACCCGCGCATCGCGGCCGACGCGGCCACGGTGCATCAATACCACGGCGGCGGCGCAGGCACCGCTGCCGCAGGCCAGGGTCTCGCCGACACCGCGCTCGTAGACGCGCAGGCGCAGGTGCTGCGGGTCGAGCACCTGGGCGAAGCCGACGTTGACCGACTCGGGAAAGGCCGCGTTCTGCTGCAGCAGCGGGCCCAGGCGCTCGACCGGTGCGGCGTCGACCAGGCCCACCTCCAGCACCGCGTGCGGGTTGCCCATCGACACCGCGCCGAAGCGCACGCTGCCGCCCTGCAGCGGCAGCAGGTATTCGTCGCGGACATGCGCGAAGCCGGCCAGCGGAACCTGGGCCGGCTCGAACTGCGGCACGCCCATCGCCACCGCGTACTCGCCGTCGGCCAGGCGCTCCACCGCGTGCGCGGTGACCGGGCTGTCGATGACGAAGCGCGCACCCTGCGCGCTGCCGTCGCGCACCAGCCAGGCGGCGACACAGCGCGCGCCGTTGCCGCACTGACGGGCCAGCGAGCCGTCGCTGTTCCAGATGCGGTAGGCGGCCACCGCGGCGTCGCTGCGGGGCGGCTCGATGGTCAGGATCTGGTCGCACCCCACGCCGAAGTGGCGATCGGCCAGCTGCGCGGCCAGGGCGGCGTCGGGGGCGGGCGTTCCGTCGCGCAGGTCCAGCACCACGAAGTCGTTGCCGGCGCCCTGCATCTTGGTGAAGCGGAGACGCCGCGGTTCGGCGTTAACGTTCATTTCCGCTGGACGGCTGCGGGCTGGCGGCGGCCGGCTCCGTGGTCGTCGGCTCGGTCTGCGGGTCCTGCGTCGCCGGCCCGGCGGGCTCGGGGACGGGCTGGGCTTCCACCGGCACCGGCTTCTGCGGCATCACCAGCGGGCCCTTGTTGCCGCAACCGGCCAGCATCAGGAGGGTCGCACCGGCCAGTGCGAGGCGGAAATACGGAAAGGACGTCGTGCTCATGCGCCCGAGTATAGCCAGAACGCCATGAACTCCGCGCCCTTCACCCCGGCCCGGGGCGGCCATCCGGCGCCCGCGGCGGCGGCTCCGGGCGCAGCCACAGCCACACCGCCACCGCACTCATGCTGCCGATCGACACGCACTTCACCCACAGCACCGGCACGCACCACAGCATGATGGCTGCGCAGGCCGCCATGGTGAGCGTGGCCATCCACTTGCCCTTGCGGCGCACCGCGCGATGGGTCTGCCATTCGACGATGGCGGGACCGAAGCGCGGATGCGTCAGCAGCCAGTGGTGCAGGCGGTCGGAACCGTGCGAGGCGGCCCAGGCCGAGATCAGCACGAACACGGTGGTCGGCAGGCCCGGCACGAAGATGCCGACGATGCCGGTGCCCAGACTGGCGTAGGCCAGCAGCCACCAGGCCCAGCGCAAGCGGCTGCGCGGGCGGGGCGGCGGGGACGCGGGATCGGGCGGCGGCATGCCGCAAGGATAGCGCGCGGACGCGTGGCCCCGCCGCCGTGCCGGGCACGGCGGCGGGTGCGCCGGCCCTACGGCTGGGCCGGCTTGACGCCCAGCTGGTCGAGCACGAAGGCGTAGGACTCGGCCAGCTCGCGGTAGCGGCGGAAGCGCCCGGACTTGCCGCCGTGGCCGGCCTCCATGTTGGTGCGGAACACGATCGGATGGGTGCCGGTGTTGTCGTCGCGCAGGCGCGCCACCCACTTGGCCGGTTCCCAGTACTGCACCTGCGAATCCCACAGCCCGGTGCCGACGAACAGCGCCGGATAGGCCTGGCGGCGCACGTTGTCGTACGGCGAGTACGACAGCATGTAGTCGTAGTAGTCCTTCTGCTCGGGGTTGCCCCACTCGTCGTACTCGTTGGTGGTCAACGGGATCGTGGGATCGAGCATGGTGGTGACCACGTCCACGAACGGCACCTGCGCCACCATCACCCGGTAGTCCTGCGGCGCCAGGTTGGCGACCGCGCCCATCAGCAGGCCGCCGGCGCTGCCGCCGGACGCGCCGACCCGGTCCCGGGCGGCGTAGCCCTGCTTCACCAGCGCCTCGGTGACGTCGATGAAGTCGTTGAAGGTGTTCTGCTTGTGCAGCAGCTTGCCGTCGTCGTACCACTGCCGGCCCATCTCCTGGCCGCCGCGGATATGCGCGATGGCATAGACCACGCCACGGTCGAGCAGGCTGACCACCGGCAGGTTGAAGCCCGGGTCCATCGACATGCCGTAGCTGCCGTAGGCGTACTGGTACAGCGCGGCGGTGCCGTCCTTCCTGAAGCCCTTGCGGTAGACCAGCGACACCGGCACCTTGACGCCGTCGCGGGCGGTCACCCAGACCCGTTCGGTGACGTACTGCGACGGGTCGTAGCCGATCACCGGCTGCTGCTTGAGCAGGCGGCGCTCGCCGGTGACCACGTTGAGCTCGTAGGTGGTGGCCGGAGTGGTGAGCGAGGTGTAGCTGTAGCGCAGCCACGGCGTGTCCGGCTCGGCGTTGACCGCCAGGCCCATCGAGTACGCCGGCTCGTCGGCCTTGACGTACTCGCGCGCGCCCTCGCCCTTGAGCAGGCGCACGCGCTCCAGGCCGTCGGACCGCTCCTCGATCGCGGTGAAGCCGTCGAACAGCTCGAAGCCCTCGATGTAGACCGCATCGTCGTGCGCCACCCAGTCCTGCCACTGGCTGCGCGCGGTCGCGTCGGTGGGGGCGGTGACCAGCTTGAAGTTGCGCGCGCCGTCGGCGTTGGTGCGGATCACCCAGCGCCCGTCGAAGTGCTCGGCGTCGTACTCCACGTCGCGCTCGCGCGGGGCCAGCACCGCGAACGTCTGCGGGTCGGCGGCCGGCGCGTAGCGCAGCTCGGAGGACACGGTGCTGTCCACGCCGATGGTCAGGTACTTGTCGTCGCGGGTGCGGCCGATGCCCATGTAGAAGCTGTCGTCGTGTTCCTCGTAGACCACCGGGTCGCGCTTGGCCGGGGTGCCGAGCACGTGCTTGCGCACGCGCACGGTGAGCAGCGTCTCCGGGTCGTTCTCGACGTAGAACAGCGTCTTGTTGTCGTCGGCCCACACCAGGTTGGGCGACACCCCGGTGAGGGTGTCGGCGTAGACCTCGCCGGTGTCCAGGTTCTTGAAGCGCACGGTGTACTGGCGGCGGCCCACCGCGTCG
This sequence comes from Lysobacteraceae bacterium USHLN149, assembly GCA_037145635.1. GTDB lineage: Bacteria > Pseudomonadota > Gammaproteobacteria > Xanthomonadales > Xanthomonadaceae > JAATFS01. The sequence continues at coordinate 103,167 of JBBCXB010000005.1, read as the reverse complement.
TCGGCCCAGGCCAGCAGCCGGTTGTCCTGGCTGACCACGGCATCGCCGACGCTGAAGTAGCCCTTGCCCTCGGCCAGCGCGTTGACGTCGAGCAGGATCTCCTCCGGCGCGTCCATGCTGCCCTTGCGGCGCGCCTGGATCGGGTAGTCCTTGCCGGTCTCGTAGCGGGTGTAGTACCAGTAGCCGCGCTCGCGGTAGGGCACGCTGGCGTCGTCCTGCTTGATGCGGCCGACGATCTCCTGGTAGAGCGTCTCCTCCAGCGGCTTCAGCGGCGCCATCACCTGGTCGGTATAGGCGTTCTCGGCCTCCAGGTAGGCCAGCATCGCGGTGTTCTTGCGGGTGTCGTCGCGCAGCCAGTAGAAGTCGTCGCTGCGGGTGGCGCCGAACGGCGCCTTGACCGTGTGCGGGTGCCGGGCCACGTCCGGCGGGGTGAGATCGGCGGCGAGGGCGGAACTGGCGGGAAGAGTCATCAGGCTGGCGATCAACAGGGGAAGGACAGGCTTCATGTGAGGGTTCCGGGCGGTGAACGCAATGGCATCCTGGGGCCGTCCAGTCTGGGTGGGCGCGGCCGGCGCCGGCAAGTGCCCGCGGTCACGCTGGTCTATCATCCTGCCGATGCACGCTCCCATCGCTTCGGCGCCCGCCTACAGCCGGCGCAGCCACGAGATCGCCCCGTTCCACGTAATGTCGCTGCTGGCGCGCGCCCATGCGCTGGAACAGGCCGGCCACGACGTCATCCACCTGGAGATCGGCGAACCGGACTTCACCACCGCCGCGCCGATCGTCGCCGCCGGCCAGGCCGCGCTCGCGGCCGGGCACACCCGCTATACCGCCGCGCGCGGGCTGCCGGCGCTGCGCCGCGCCATCGCCGACTTCTACCGCGCCCGCTACGCCCGCGAGATCGACCCCGAGCGCATCCTGGTCACGCCCGGCGGTTCCGGCGCGCTGCTGCTGGCCAGCGGCCTGCTGGTGGACCCCGGCCGGCACTGGCTGCTGGCCGACCCCGGCTACCCGTGCAACCGGCACTTCCTGCGCCTGGTCGAGGGCGCCGCGCAGCTGGTGCCGGTCGGACCCGACAGCGACTACCAGCTCACCCCGGCACTGGTGGAACGCTGCTGGAACGCCGACAGCGTCGGCGCGCTGGTGGCCTCGCCGGCCAACCCGACCGGCAGCGTGCTGTCGCGCGCGCAGCTGGCAGCGCTGTCGCAGGCGCTGCGGGCGCGCGGCGGGCACCTGGTCGTGGACGAGATCTACCACGGCCTCACCTACGGCATGGACGCGGCCAGCGTGCTGGAGGTCGACGACGGCGCGTTCGTGCTCAACAGCTTCTCCAAGTACTTCGGCATGACCGGCTGGCGCCTGGGCTGGCTGGTGGCGCCGCCGGCGGCGGTGCCGGAGCTGGAGAAGCTGGCGCAGAACCTGTACATCAGCGCCTCCACCATCGCCCAGCACGCCGCGCTGGCGTGCTTCGCGCCGGAGACGATCGCGATCCTGGAGGCGCGCCGCGCCGAGTTCCGGCAGCGCCGCGACTACCTGCTGCCGGCGCTGCGCGCGCTCGGCTTCCGCATCGAGGTCGAGCCGCAGGGCGCGTTCTACCTGTACGCCGACATCGGCGCCTTCGCCGACGACGCCCAGGCGTTCTGCGCGCACTTCCTGGAGACCGAGCACGTGGCGTTCACCCCGGGCCTGGACTTCGGCCACCATCGCGCGAACCAGCACGTGCGCATCGCCTACACCCAGGGCCTGCCGCGCCTGCAGGAAGCCGTGGCACGCATCGCGCGCGGTCTGGAGCGCTGGCCGCGCTGAGGCCGGCGCCGCCTCCCGCGGCGTTTCAACGCGTGTCAATCACGCGCCCGGCACGCCCACGCCACCCTCCATCGGGTGGCAGGACATCAAATCGAAGAATTGCCGGGGTGCGTGATCCCGCGGCTCGGCCCCGTTGCGATACCACAGGGCCTCGTCCAGATCGGGCAGTAAAATGTGCGCGGGTGCCGGTTCGCCGCGCACGGGAACGTGATCGAGTACGTCGTAGCCCGCGTCCGTGCCCAGATAATCGATGTCGCCGAGCGGGCGGCCTTGCCCGTCATCGGGCGCGGGCGGCGACCAGCCCGGCCGGTCCGCCGGGCGCACGGACGCGAGGTGCTGGCGGCCGTCGCTGCCGCCGTTCCAGGGCAGCCACCAGTAGCTGCGGCCCGTCGCAGCGAGGTCGAGGCGCGCCAGCAGGTTGGATGGCCAGCCAGGGGTGTCGCGGGCGATGAAATGCAGGGTAGTGCCGGGGGCGCCGCGCAGCCGGTAGTCGGCACGTTCCACCGGGCAGGCCGGCCCGGCCAGGGTAGTCACGAGGACCAGCGCCGCCAGGGGAGCCATCGGAGTCACTCTTTTCTCGAGGGATGGAATGCCGCGGACCTGCCGGCGCGCGGCGCGTCTGCACCCGGCGACCGGCCCGGCGCGGGCTGCCCACCGAAGGCGGTGGGCAGCGCGTCATGCCGGACCGGGCCGTCAGTCCGCCAGCCGCTCCCACAGGAAGCTGTAGGCCAGCGCGGCCATGTGCGCGGCCTGGGCATTGTTGGCCGCGCCGCCGTGGCCGCCCTCGATGTTCTCGTAGTAGGTCACGTCCTTGCCGGCGTCGATCATCTTGGCCGCCATCTTGCGGGCGTGACCGGGGTGCACGCGGTCGTCGCGGGTGGAGGTGAGGAAGATCACCGGCGGATAGGTCTTGTTCGGGTCGAACAGGTGGTACGGCGAGAAGCCGCGGATGAAGTTCCAGTCGTCGGTGTCCGGGTTGCCGTACTCGGCCATCCACGAGGCGCCGGCCAGCAGGTGGCTGTAGCGCTTCATGTCCAGCAGCGGCACCTGCACCACCACCGCGCCGAACAGCTCGGGGTACTGGGTGAGCATGTTGCCGGTCATCAGGCCGCCGTTGCTGCCGCCCTGAACGCCGAGGTGGCGCGCCGAGGTGATCTTGCGCGCGACCAGGTCCTGCGCCACCGCCGCCATGTCCTCGTAGGCCTTGTGCCGGTTCTGCTTGAGCGCGGCCTGGTGCCAGCGCGGGCCGTACTCGCCGCCGCCGCGGATGTTGGCGACCACGTACACGCCGCCCTTCTCCAGCCAGGCACGGCCCAGGCCGCCGGAATAGTTCGGCGTCATCGAGATCTCGAAACCGCCATAGCCGTACAGCAGGGTCGGATGGCTGCCGTCGGCCACCAGCTCCCTGGGCCGCACCAGGAAGTACGGCACGCGGGTGCCGTCCTTGCTGGTGGCGAAGTGCTGCTCGATCACGTCCTTGCCGGCATCGAAGAACGCGGGCATGGTCTTGAGCACCTGCGGCGCCTGGCCCAGCTCGGCCAGCGACAGCGTGGTCGGGGTCAGGTAGTCGGTGGCGGTGAGCCACACCGCATCGCTGTCGTCGCTGTCCACGGCGGACACCGCGATGGTGCCGAACGCCGGCGCGCCGACGAACGCGCTGCGCTTCCAGCGGCCGGCCTCGGGGGTCAGCACGCTCAGGCGGTTCTTGACGTCCTCCAGCACGTTGAGCACCAGGTGCTGCCGCGTCCACGCGAAGCCGGCCAGCGAGGTGGTGTCGGTGGGCTCGAACAGCACGTCGAACGTCCGCTTTCCGGCCATGAAGTCGTCGAAGCGCGTGGCCAGCAGCGAGCCGGCCTTGTAGGTGCGGCCGCCCACGGTCCACGGGTCGCGCAGCTCCAGCGTCAGCCACTCGCGCTTGACGCTCTTGTTGGCCGAGTTCGGCGCGTCGACCTTGACCAGGGCGCCGTCCTGGCCGCGCAGGTAGAGCTCGTCGTTGTAGAACGCCAGCGTGCGGCTGACGAAGTCGCGCTCGAAGCCCGGGGTGTCGTCGTGCACGGCGGCGATGTACATGTCGTCCGGCCTGCCTTCGTAGACCGTCCGGGCGGCGGACTCGGGGGTGCCGCGGGTCCAGCGCTTGACCACGCGCGGGTAGCCGGAGCGGGTCATCGAGCCGGGGCCGAAGTCGGTGTAGACGTAGACGTTGTCGGCGTCGATCCAGCCCAGGCCGCCCTTGGCCTCGGCGCGGAAGAAGCCGCCCTCGACCCACTGCTTGCGCGCCAGGTCGAACTCGCGGGTGACGTCGGCATCGGCACCGCCGCGCGACAGCGCGATCAGGCAGCGACGGTAGTCCGGGCGCAGGCAGTCGGCACCGTGCCACACCCAGTTCTCGCCCTCGGCCTTGTTCAGCGCGTCGAGGTCGAGCACGGTCTCCCACTTCGGATCGGGCTTGCGGTACTCGTCCAGGGTGGTACGCCGCCACAGGCCGCGCTCGTGCTGGCGGTCCTTCCAGAAGTTGTAGTAGTGGTCGCCGATCTTCTGCACCGCGGGGATCTTGGCATCGGAGTCGAGCACCTCGCGGATGCTCGATTCCATCTGCGCGAACGCCGGGGTCGCGGCCAGCCGCGCCTCGGTGCGGGCGTTCTGGGCCTTGACCCAGTCCAGCGGCTTGGCGCCGGTGACGTCTTCGAGCCAGGCGTAAGGATCGGGGGACACGGCGGTTTCCTTTGCGGATGCGGCACCCGCGCTGAGCAGACCGGCCACCAGACAGGCCGAGGCGAACTTGGACATGACCCCTCCAAGGGGTTGAACACAATCGCCAGACGCTAGCACAGCGCCCGCGGCCGCCACCCTGCCGAAGGTCAGGCCGCGCGTGCCTGCACGCTGCGTGCGCGGGCATGCCGGCGGCGTTGCGCCTGGGGACCGCGGCGACGGCGGGCGCCTTCGCGCAGCGGCCGTGCCGGCCAGCGCGGCAGCGGGAACCGGTACAGGCTCCACCACGCCACCATCGGCATGCCCACCAGCCACAGCGGCAGCCAGCCCAGCCACTGGCTGTGCCCACGCGCGGCCGGCCACGCCAGCACCAGCGCCAGACCGGCCAGCGCGACCTGCCGGACCGGGCGCAGCACGCGCGGGTCCGGCGACGGGAAAGCGGGAAGACGGGACTTCGACATCCGGGACACTCCAGGCGCTGACGGGAGCGCCACGATCGCCCGCGGCCATCTCACCGGCTGCGACCGATCCGGCGCCATGCCGGGCCGCGGCCGGGAGCGCACGCGCAGCCAGGCGAATCCATCCTGTCCTGCGCGCCACGCCCGCGCGATGGCGCCACCAGGGACGGCCCGCGCACGCCGTCGCGCACGCCGCCCGGCCGCGCGCGCGTGGGTGCCGGCCGCGCATTCGCCCGGTACCGCGTCCCGGCCGCGGCGCACGCCGGGACGCCGCCGGCCGGCGCTGTCCCACGCTGCGGGCAGGCGTCTTCGCCTACACTGCCGGCATGCAGGCGAGGCCCGCATGCGGACGGGAGGCGCCGCGCGTCGGCCGCAGCGGTCGCCGTATTGACACGAACTTCGCCCCTGCATGCGGTAGTGTGCAGGCCACCCGCTCCACCATGACCCTGCGATGCGCCTGAACGTCACGATTGCCCTAGCATTCCTGCTCGCCCTGGGCGGCAGCAGTTCCGCCTTCGCCAAGGACAGCCCGTCCCGTCCCGGCCCGTCGCTGGACCTGCAGCGGATGATGGGGACCTGGTACGTGATCGCGCGCATGCCCAACACGGTCGAGCGCGGCCACGTGGCCAGCCGCGACGAATACACGCTGGTCGACGATCACAAGGTCGCCGTGCGCTACCGCTACCAGGAAGGCTTCAACGAGCCCGAGAAGGAAGTGAACGCGCGCGCGTCGGTCGATGCGGACAGCGGCAACCGCGACTGGCGGGTGTGGTTCTACAAGGTCATCCCGGCCAAGCAGCGCATCCTGGAGGTCGCCCCCGACTATTCCTGGATGCTGATCTCCTACCCCGGCCGCGACCTGGCATGGATCTTCGCGCGCAAGCGCGACATGAGCCGCGACCAGTACCGCCAGCTGGTGAACAAGATGCGCGACGACTACGGCATCTACACCGACAAGCTCAAGCGCGTGCCGCAGCTGCCGGAACAGGTGGACCGCCTGGGCTTCGAAGTGCCCGAGAAGCGCTGAGGCGCATTGCCTCCGGTTCGCCTGCCGACGTCGGCCTGGCGGAGCCCCGGCTCCAGCGGGCGCCCTGGCCTAGGTCCGACGGGCGCCCTAGCCTAGGTGAAGCGTGACGGCGCGACCCGTCGCTGCCAACCCGACGAACCAGCCAGGCGGAGGTCACGACCCGCCGGCGGCGCATCTCTCCCCGGCACGCCGGCGGCCTTACTCGTAGTTGCTCAACGCCAGCGACAGCAGCGCCTTGGCCTGCTCGCGCAGCGAGGTCGGCTCGACGATCTCCGCGTCCGAGCCATAGTGCAGCACGTCCATCAGCAGCTCGCGCGAGACGCTGTAGGGCACCTTGAGCTCGTAGCGGCCGTCGGGCAGGAAACGGCCCTGCTGGCGCGAATGCCAGTGCTCGTCGGCCACCCAGCGCGCGGCCTTGGCGCTGAACAGGATCGTGGCCCAGCCCTTGGGCGCGCCGGAGAAGATCCCGTAGCTGGCCGCCAGCTGCTCGTCCAGCTCGGCGTCGGGCACGTCGCGCGCCGGGCTGTCGACCAGGCGCGCGCGGTTGATGCGGTCCACCGCGAAGCTGCGCACCCCTTCGCGGCCGTGGTCCCAGGCGTCCAGGTACCAGTTGTCGCGGTAGTGGGTGATGCGCTGCGGCGAGACCGTGCGCTTGGTCGATTCGTCGGTCGAGCGCGCGCGGTAGTCGAAGCTCAGCTGCTTGCGTTCCAGCACGCTGGAGGCCACGGTGCGGAAACTGGCCTCGTCGAGCTTGCGGCCGCGGTGCGGGATCACCCGCACCCGGTCCACCGGCCACTGCGAGACCCCGGCCTGCGCCGCCAGCAGCCCCTCGATGCGCTGCTGCAGCGGCGCCAGCATCGACGACAGCACGCCGCCGCCGGTGCGCGACAGCAGCTGCTGCGAGGCCAGCAGCGCGTGCAGTTCCTCCGAACTCAGCCACAGGCCGGGCAGCTCGAAGCGGTCGCTCTCGCCGGAGAGGTAGCGGAACCCGGCCTCGCCGTCGCCCTCCACCGGCGCCATCAGCGCATCGCGCAGGAAGGCCAGGTCGCGGTAGACGGTGGCGCGGGAGCAGGCCAGCTCGTCCTGCAGCCGCGCCACCGTCACCGGGTAGCGGGCCGACTTGAGCAGGCGGTGCAGTGCGTTGATGCGTTCGTAGCGGTCCATGCCCCGATTATGTATGAGTCCCCGGCCGGATGTGGTGAGCACCGCCGGGTCGGTGGCGGCCGGGGGCGCTGCGCCGGTCGGCAGCGGCGGCCGGCCCCCAGCGGCCGAACGTTCCATGAAGCGTCCGTTCACGCGGCGATGACGATCCGGCACACTCCGTTATGATGAAACCGATTCCACCCTTCGCCTTCCGGCCGCTTTCGAGAGAGTCGACCATGTCACGCCGTGCTTCGCTGTCCGTCCTGCCCCTGTTGTTGGCCGCGCCCACCCTCTGGGCCCAAGTGGTCCCGCAGGGCCCCACCGATCCCGCGGCCGCGGTGATGCCTTCGCCCTGGAGCGGCAGCACCGGCGAGCTGGGCTACGCCTCCGCGCACGGCAACAGCACCACCGACAGCCTGAACGGGCGGGTCAAGGTGCGCTACACCGACGGCGACTGGATCCACAGCTTCGACGCCACCGCGCTGCGCTCCAGCTCCGAGTACACCACCACCAGCGACGACGGCACCGTCACCCGCGACCGCCAGACCACCGCCGAGCGCTACACCGGCAGCGCCGGCAGCGCGCTGCAGCTGGGCGAGCACCGCCAGCTCACCGCCACCGGCCGCTACGAACACGACGACTTCGCCACCTACGACCGCCTGGCCACCTTCGGCATCGGCTACGGTACCCGCCTGATCGATGCCGAGCGCTTCTACCTCGATGCCCAGATCGGCCCGGGTGTGCGCCGCGCGCACAACAGCGACGAGGACCGCAACGAGACCGGCCTGATCGGCCGCGGCCTGTTCGACGTCAAGTACACCATCACCCCCAACACCGACCTGATCAACACCCTGCTGGTGGAATCGGGCGAGTACAACACCTATGCGCAGAACGACTTCGGCGTGCAGGTGAGCATGAACTCGCACTTCGCGCTCAAGGCCGCCTGGCAGATGCGCCACAACAGCGAGGTCAGCGCCGACGACAAGAAGACCGACACGCTGACCACGGTCAACCTGGTCTACACCTTCAAGTAAGCCGGGTGCATGGGGCCGCCGGCGGGCGGCCTCACAGCGCGTCGAGCAGGTCGCCGGCGCCGTGGTCGAGCAGGCGCTGCGCCACGGCCTGGCCCAGCGCGTCCATGTCGTCGCCGTCGGTACCGGCTTCGGCGCGCACCAGCCGGCCGTCCGCCACGCTGCCGACCAGGCCCTGCAGGTGCATGTGCCCGCCGTCGCGCTGCGCGAACGCGGCCACCGGCACATGGCAGCTGCCGTGCAGCGCCCGGTTCATCGCGCGCTCGGCCTCCACGCACTCGCGCGTGGCGGCCACGTCCAGCGCCGCCAGCAGCCCCGTCACCGCGGCATCGTCGCCGCGGCATTCCACCGCCACCGCGCCCTGGGCCGGGGCCGGCAGCCACTGCGGCGCCTCCAGCTGCGCGGTGATGCGGGTTTCCAGTCCGAGCCGGCGCAGCCCGGCGCAGGCCAGCACGATGGCGTCGTAGCCGCCGTTGTCGAGCTTGGCCAGGCGGGTGTTGACGTTGCCGCGCAGGTCCAGCAGCTCCAGGTCCGGCCGGTAGGCACGCAGCTGCGCCTGGCGGCGCAGCGAGGACGTGCCCACCCGCGCGCCCAGCGGCAGCGCGTCCAGCGAGGCATAGAGGTTGGAGACCAGGGCGTCGGCCGGATCGGCACGGGCCAGGATCGCCGGCAGCACGAACGGGGCGTCCAGCTCCATCGGCACGTCCTTGAGCGAGTGCACCGCGCAGTCGGCGTCGCCGCGCAGCATCGCCAGCTCCAGCTCCTTGAGGAACAGGCCCTTGCCGCCGATCGCGGCCAGCGAGCGGTCCAGCACCTCGTCGCCGCGGGTACTCATCGGCACCAGCACCACGTCCAGGCCGGGGTAGTGCTGGCGCAGCAGCAGGGCGACGTGTTCGCTCTGCCAGAGGGCGAGCGGGCTCTTGCGGGTGGCGATACGGAGCTGGTTCATGCCGCCATTATCGCGGAGCCGGCGCCACAACTCACGGGGCGCGGCGATCGCCGCCCAGCGCCCCGCGCAGCGGCGCCACGCAGCGGCGGCTGACCTCGAGCGGCTGCGCCACGTGGCGCAGGACCGCATGCACCTGGCCATCGCCGCTGCGGCGCAGCTCGGCCAGCTCGCTGCGCGCGACCAGGCAGTTGCGGTGGATCCGCAGCAGCCGCCCCGCGAACTCGTCCTCCAGCGACTTCAGCGATTCCTCGATCAGGTCCTCGCCACCGGCGTGGTGGACGAGGACGTACTTCTCCTCGGCCTGCAGGTAGCGGATGTCGTCGAGGGCGATCAGCCGCAGGCTGCCGCCCAGGCGTGCGCACAGGTGGGTGCGTGCGCCGGCCTGCGGCGCGGGCGGCGTGTCGCGCCCGGCGACGAAGGTGTCGGCGCGCTCCAGCGCCGCGGCCAGGCGCTCCGGGCGCACCGGCTTCATCAGGTAGTCGATCGCCGCCGCGTCGAACGCCGACAGCGCGTGCTGGTCGTAGGCGGTGCAGAACACCACCGCCGGCGCCGGCCGCAGGTCGCGCAGGTGGCGCGCGGCTTCCAGCCCGTCCATGCCCGGCAGGGCGATGTCCAGCAGCACCAGGTCCGGGCGCTGCTGCGCGCACAGCTGCAGCACCTGCTCGCCGTTCTCGGCCTCGCCCACCACCTGCACCCGCGCGTGGTCGGCCAGCAACGCGCGCAGGCGCTCGCGCGCCAGCGGCTCGTCGTCGGCGATCAGCACGCGCAGGCCCGTGGCTCCCAAGGACATTCCCCTACGTCAGCGGCAAGGTGATCTCGCAGGCATAGTAGCCCTCGCTCCAGCCGGCCGTCATCCGCGCGGCCGGGCCGAAGCGGTAGGCCAGCCGGTGCGCGATGCTGGCCTGCGCGTGCCCGGCGCCGGCGTCGAGCGGCGCGCGCCCCGCCGACGGCAACGGCGCCGGATTGGCGATGCGGATCGCCAGCTGGTTCCCCACGCGCCGCAGCGACAGCTCCACGGTACCGCCCTCGGGCAGTCGCGAGACCCCGTGCAGCACCGCGTTCTCCACCAGCGGCTGCAGCACCAGCCGCGGCAACGGCAGCTCCCACGGCAGCGGCTCCTCGCGCTGCCACCGGACCTGCAGGCGCTCGCCCAGGCGCAGCGATTCGATCGACAGGTAGCGCTCGGCGAGCTCGCACTCGGCACGCAGCGAGGATTCGCCCTCGCCCGCCCCCAGCGCGGCCCGGAACAGGTCCGACAGGTCCAGCACCGCCTGCTCGGCCACCGCCGGGCTGCGCCGCAGCAGGCCGGCGATCAGGTTCATGCTGTTGAACAGGAAGTGCGGGCGGATCCGCGCCTGCAGCGCGTCCGCCTCGGCGCGGGCGTTGGCCTGCAGCTGCGCGGCCCAGCGGTCGCTGACGTAGAAGTAGCGCAGCGCCACCGCGGTGATCAGCACCACGGTGGCGGCGCTGCCGAGGGTGAAGCGCCAGAAGCCGACCTGTGGCCCAAGCGGGCCCGCCCCCAGCGCGGCGTACAGCGCATGCACGATGCCGGCGCCGGCCACCGCGACCAGCCCCGCGATCGCCAGCGCCGCCAGCGCGCCCAGCCGCGGCGGCAGCCGCGACAGCCACGGGCGCAGCACGCACAGCAGCACGGTCACCGCCAGCGCCAGCCACAACGCCAGGCCGCTGGACGACAGGAAGCGCGCCAGCGACAGCCGGCGCACCTCGTCCGGCACCAGGGTCACCACCACCACCGCGAGCTCGGCCAGGCCGAGCATCGCGCCGACGCGGGGCAGCCGGCACAGGTCCGGCATCCACGACGGCGCGCGCGGCGGCGGGTTCACCGGCTCAGGCCGCCGCGAAGCGCCGGCCCATCCAGGCCATCAGCGTCTGGATCTCCTCCAGGCACACCTGGTGCGCCATCGGATAGTCGTGCCAGTCCACGCCGAAGCCGAGCCCGCGCAGGGCCTCGGCACTGAGCGTGGCATAGCGGTACGGCACCACCGGATCGGCGGTGCCGTGGGCCATGAACAGCGGTTGCGCGCTGGCGCCCGGCTGCAGGCGGGCGGCGGCGTTGGCGGCGTCCGGCAGGTAGGTCGACAGCGCGATCAGCCCGCCCAGTGGCAGCTTCCGCTGCAGCCCCATCCACAGCGCCAGGGCACCGCCCTGCGAGAAGCCGGCGAGCAGGATCCGTTCGGGCGGGATGCCGCGCGCGTGCTCGCGCTGCAGCAGCGCCTCGACCTGCGCGGCCGAGGCCTCCAGGCCCGGCAGGTCGGCACGCTGGGCCAGCTCCAGGCTGACGATGTCGTACCAGCCGCGCATGCGCACGCCGTTGTTGAGGGTGATCGGGCGCACGTCCGCATGCGGGAACACGAAGCGCAGGTCGGGCCAGTGCGGCTGCACCAGCTCGGGCACGATCGGCGCGAAATCGCTGCCGTCGGCGCCCAGGCCGTGCAGCCACAGCACCGTCCACTGCGGCGCGGGGCCGGTCTCGCGTTCGATCACGTCCAGCATCGTCGAGGCTTCCTTCGGAGGGGCCCGGCATTATGCCTGCGGCGCCGCGACGGCGGCCGCCACCGGCACCGCGAGCGGGCCTGCTGTCCGCTAGGTAGGGCGCCAGGGCGCGGCGGTCATCGGGGGGCGGGACCACGCGATGGCACGCAGCTGCGGTGCCCGAGGCGCGCCCGGCCAGGCCGCCCCGCCCCCGCGGGAACGCCCCGGCGCGCTAGCGCGGCAGCGGCGTGTCGAGCGCGGCCCGGCGCAATTCCGCGGCCCGCACCAGCACGCGCGGCGGCTCCAGCTCCTCGGGGATGCAGAAGATACGCGCGCGCCGCAGGGCCAGGCCCGCGCGGCGCAGCGAGGTCAACGCCACCACCGGCACCGCCAGCATCATGCCGATCACCACCGGCGCCATCCACGCCGCCAGCGGCGGCGACACCGCGTAGGCCATGCCGCCGGCGAGCAGGCCGAACAGGCTCAGGCCGCCGTAGCCGCGGATCAGCGTGACCCACGACAGCTTGCCGTCGTCGCGCTGCTGCGCGTCCCAGCCGGAGTCCTTGCCGGCCAGTACCTCGGCCACGCCGCGCGACTGCAGGTACATCACCACCGGCGCCATCAGCGCCGCCAGCACCGTCTCCACCAGGATGCTGGCCAGCGCGCGCAACGCGCCGCCGCACCCGAGGCGTTCGCGGCGGTTGAACAGCAGCGCGATGTAGCCCAGGAGCTTGGGCGCCAGCAGCACCCCCATGGTGCAGACGAAGATCCACAGCACGCCGCCGTCGGCACGCCCGTGCCAGTAGCGCGCCGGCGAGAAATGCAGTCCGGCCGCCAGGTCCACCGCCCCGTCGCCCTGCAGCGGGATGGCGATGCCGATCAGCATCAGCATCGCCCACATCGGCGCGGTGAAGTAGTGCCCGATACCGATCATCATGTGCATGCGGCTGATCCAGTGCAGCCCCTTGGCGGACACCACCTTGGCGTGCTGCAGGTTGCCCTGGCACCAGCGGCGGTCGCGGATCAGCAGGTCGGTCAGGGTCGGCGGGCCTTCCTCGTAGCTGCCCTGCAGGTACGGCACCATGTGCGTGGCCCAGCCGCCGCGGCGCATCAGCGCGGCCTCGACGAAGTCGTGGCTGAGCACGTGGCCGCCGAACGGCTGGCGTCCCGGCAGCGACGGCAGGCCGGCGTTCTCGGCGAAGGCACGGGTGCGGATGATGGCGTTGTGGCCCCAGTAGTTGCTCTCGGCGCCGTGCCACCAGGCCACGCCGTAGGCGATCACCGGCCCGTACACGCGGCCGCCGAACTGCTGCATGCGCGCGAACAGGGTGTGGCCGTTGATCACGGCCGGCAGGGTCTGGATCAGGCCCACGTCCGGGTTGTCCTCCATGCCGCCCACCAGGCGCACGATGGTGTCGCCGGTCATCAGGCTGTCGGCGTCGAGGATCAGCATCTGCGGGTAGCCGCCGCCGAAGCGGCGCACCCAGTCGGCGATGTTGCCGGCCTTGCGCCCGCCGTTGTCGGCGCGGCGGCGGTAGAAGATGCGCCCCTGCCCGCCGACGCGCTCGCACAGCTCGGCGTACACCTGCTCCTCGGCGCGGCCGATCGCCTCGCGGGTGGTGTCGCTGAGCACGAAGAAGTCGAACTGCTCCAGCTGGCCGGTCTCGGCGACCGACTCGTAGATCGCCTGCAGGCCCGCCAGCAGCCGCCGCGGGTCCTCGTTGTAGGTGGGCATCAGCAGCGCGGTCCGCGTATGCAGCCGCGGCAGCGGCGCGTCCGGGTCGATGCCGAGCTTGCGCCCGGCGCCGAACACCACGGTGACGAAGCCCGCCACCGCGCTGGCGAACGACATCGCGATCCAGGCGAACAACGGCACGAACAGCGCCATCAGCACCACTTCGAGCACGCTGAGCCCGCCGGGCCACATCACCCCGAGCATCATCCAGCTGGCCACGCCGGTCATGGCCGCGGTGCCGCCGATCAGGTACAGGCGGCGCAGCACCATGCCGGGCGGCGCGGTGCGCTGGCGCGGGATCTGCAGCCGGCCCTGCCGCAGCGACTGCTCGGGCATCGCCAGCGGCGCTTCCTGCGGCAGCGTGGCCAGGCCGGCATCGCGGACAGCGGCGACGGGGGCGAGGGGAGCGGTGGCGGCCGGGGGCATGGGGGTCCCGTCCATCAACGCAGCCCGCGGGGCCGCGGGCAGGAGGGATGGCGTCCGCCGGCGCTCAGGCCGTGGCGACGGCCGCCCGTACCGCGCGCGGCCAGGGAGCCGGCCTCCGCAGCGCCGCAGGCCCTGACGCACGATGTCGCATTCCCGTCACTCCGCTGCACAAGCTCTCCTCGACCGCGACACGATGTCGCACTCAATCCTAAAGAATCAGTCGTTAAGATGGATGCGAACCCGCATCCAAGACGGGCGACCGTCCCTCCCGACGGTTGCCGCGCGGCAGACTACGCCGGGCTGGCCCAACGCCACCCCAACGCCGCGCCGCGGCACGCCCGGCCGCCGCCCGGACCGGAGGCGCGCGGCACCGGTCCCCCCTCAAACAACGAAGCCGACGCCCCGCGGGACGTCGGCCTGCGGCGTCGGCGGCCGGATCCCCGGCCGCCGGCGGTCCGGCTACTTGCGCGCCGCGGCGCTGGCGTCGCGGGTGGCGCGGAACTCGGAGTCCTGGCTCCAGTTCGGCCACTGCCGCGAATCGGCCAGCTCGGTGCCCAGGGTGTACAGCACCGACAGGTCGCGCGCGGCGCCGGCGAAGGTCCAGTCCGGCTTCCACTCGTCGCCCTGCTGGTGGTAGCGCTTGGCGGTGTAGTCGTCCGAGGCGGCCTTGCCGGCGGCCACGCCGCCCACTTCCCAGTCCTGCCCCGCCGAGTACGACAGCGCCGGCACCCCGCGCTTGGCGAAGGAGAAGTGGTCCGAGCGGAAGAAGTAGCCGGCCTCCGGCTTGGGATCGGGGGTGTAGCGCAGGTTGCGCTGCCCGGCCACGGTCTTGAGCTGGTCGAGCAGCTCCAGCTTGGCGGTGCCGTAGATGCCGAAGTCGCGCGAGGGCACGAACGGGCTCATGCCGTCCATGTTGATCACCGCCACCGTCCGGTCCAGCGGGTACAGCGGCTTGGACGCGTAGAACTCCGAGCCGAGCAGGCCCTTCTCCTCGGCGGTGACCGCCAGGAACACCACCGAGCGCTGCGGCTTGGGCCCCTTGGCGAAGCCGCGCGACAGCTCCAGCAGCGCCGCGACGCCGCTGGCGTTGTCCAGCGCGCCGTTGAAGATGGTGTCGCCGCGCGCGTCCGGCTTGCCGACGCCGATATGGTCCCAGTGCGCACTGTAGATCACGGTCTCGTCCGGATGGGTGCTGCCCGGCAGGCGCGCCACCACGTTGTGCGAGGTGATCACGCCCGACTTGACCTGGTACTTCGCGCTCAGGCCCTGGCCCTTGAGCTCGACCGGGGTGAAGCCGCGGGTCTGCGCCTGCCGCTTGAGCGTGTCGAAGTCCAGGCCGGCGTTCTTGAACAGCTCCACCGCCAGGTCGCGCTGGATCCAGCCTTCCAGCTTGGGATGCACCGCGCCGGGCTTGTCGCGCACCACGTCGAACATGGTGTTGGTGTTGGAGCTGGCAACCGTGTCCCAGCCGTAGGACGCCGGCGCGGTCTCGTGCACCACCAGCACGCCGAGCGCGCCCTGGCGCGCGCCTTCCTCGTACTTGTAGGGCCAGCGGCCGTACCAGGTCATGCCCTTGCCGTCGAAGTCGCCCTTGCCGGTCTCGAAGTCGGGATCGTTGATCAGCACCACCGCGATCTTGCCCTTCAGGTCCACGCCCTTGAAGTCGTCCCAGTTGCGTTCCGGCGCCTTGACGCCGTAGCCGACGAACACCAGCGGCGCGTTGGCGATGTCCACCTGGGTGGAGCCGTCCATCGCCGCGCGCACGGCGATCTGCTTGCCCTGGGTCAGCGGCTGCGGCTTGCCGGCCACGTCCAGCGCCAGGGCCGGGATGCCGACGATGTCGGCGCGCTGCAGCGGCACGGCCTGGGTCCACTGGCGCTTGCCGTCCTTGAGGTCGCCGCCCGGCTGCAGGCCGGCGGCCTGGAACTGCGCGCTCAGGTAGGCGATGGTCTTGTCCTCGCCGGCGGTGGCCGGACCGCGCCCCTCATAGGCGTCGGACGCCAGCTCCTTGACGTCGCGCGAGATGCGCTTGCCATCGAAGGTCGGCGCCGCCGCCCACAGGGCGGTCGAGACCGACATCGCCAGGATCCCCACTACGATCTTCTTCACTGCAGCACTCCGCGTTTTCGGGACAGTCCCGGAGTGTAGGGCAAGCCGGCGCGGGAGCGGACCCGCCCGCACCGCGGCCCCGGGCCGGCAGGCCGCGCAGACCCGGGACACCGGTCCAGGCCCCCTGCTTCTGCCGGCGCGGCGGCAGCGAGCGCCGGCGCCCTGCCCCGTCCTGGCGTCCGCCGGCCTTCCGGCCCGGGCGGCGCGGCCAGCGCGCGCAGTGGCTCAGCGCAGGGCGTCTTCCAGCGCGCCGTCGCCGGGCGCCAGCCGCTGCAGCAGCGTGCGGCTGTGCCCGTCGAGCCCGCGCAGCTGCACCTGCAGCCCGTGGTGGCGCAGGCGCTGCACCACCTTGTCCAGCGCCGCCACCGCGGTGATGTCCCAGAAGTGCGCGCCGGCGACGTCGATCAGCACCTCGCGGCCCGGGACCTCGCGCGCGTCGAAGGCATCGATGAAGACATCGGCCGAGGCGAAGAACACCTGGCCGCGCACCCGGTAGGTGCGCAGGCCGTCGGCATCGTCGACCGCCACCTGCAGCAGCCGGGCCACCTTGAAGCTGAAGAACACGCCGCTGAGCACCACGCCCACCGCCACCCCGGCGGCGAGGTTGTGCGTGGCCAGCGTCACCGCCACGGTGGCCAGCATCACCGCGCTGGAGGTGCGCGGATGCGTCACCAGGGTGCGCAGCGAGCGCCAGTCGAAGGTCTCGGCCGAGACCATCACCATGATCGCCACCAGCGCCACCACCGGCACCTGCGACACCCAGGGCTTGAGCAGCACCATCAGGATCAGCAGGAAGGCGCCGGCGAACAGCGTGGACAGCCGGCCGCGGCCGCCGTACTTCACGTTGCCCACGGTCTGCCCGATCATGCCGCAGCCGGCGATGCCGCCGAACAGGCTGGCCGCCGCATTGGCCAGGCCCAGGCCGGTGCACTCGCGGTTCTTGTCGCTCGGGGTGTCGGTGAGCTCGTCGACCACGCGCGCGGTCATCATCGACTCCAGCAGGCCCACCAGGGCGATCGCCAGCGCCGGCAGCGCGACGATGCGCAGCGTCTCCAGCGTCATCGGCACGCCGGGCCACTGCCCGTGCGGCAGCGCGTCCGGCAGCCGGCCGAGGTCGGCCACGGTCTTCAGCGGCAGCCCAAACGCCGCCGCGGCGACGGTCAGCGCCAGGATGCAGATCAGCGGCGACGGGATCGCCGACAGCCCGGGCAGGCGCAGCCGCGGCAGCCCGTAGATGAGCGCCAGCCCCAGCGCGAGCATGGCCCAGGTCGCGAGGTTGGCGCCCAGCAGGTGCGGCAGCTGTGCGGCGAAGATCAGCACCGCCAGCGCGTTGACGAAGCCGGTGCGCACCGAGCTGCTGACGAAGCGCATCAGCACGCCCAGCCGCAGCAGCCCGAATGCGATCTGGATCAGGCCGGCGAGCAGGCCGGCCGCCAGCAGGTAGCGCAGCCCGTGGCTGGCCACCAGCGGCGCGGCCACCAGCGCCACCGAGCCGGCCGCGGCCGAGATCATCGCCGGGCGGCCGCCGCAGAAGGCGATGACGATGCCGATGACGAACGAGGCGAACAGCCCGACCTGCGGATCGACGCCGGCGACGAAGGCGAAGGCGATCACCTCGGGGATCAGGGCGAAGGTGGCGACGGCGCCGGCCAGCAGCTCGCGCGGCGGCGACGCGCGCCACTGCGCCAGTTCGGTGCGCAGGAAGGACATGGGGGGCTCCGGGGGAAAGGCGACGGCAAACCCGCGGACGGCGCACGCGGGGGCGCACATTGTGCGCGAAACCGTCCCGGCCCGCAGCCGCCGCCGGGTCCACGCGCCGTGGCGCCGGACGCCTGCCGTCCGGCACCGGGGCACCGCGCGGGGACCGGCGTCGCCGGTCCGCGCCGCGGCCTGAAGCTCTCATTTTCATGAATGGGGGGAGGCGCCGCGAGGGCCGCCACGGCGCTTCAAGTTCTGCGTCCGGGGCCGATAACTCCGGAAGAGCGCGGCAAGCGCGCATCCATGGGGCCCCTCGATGAATCCGTTGACCTTCCTGCGGCAGCGCGTCGCCAACCTGACGCTGGCGCGCAAGTTCGTGGTGCTGTGCACCCTGCTGGCACTGGGCGTCGTCCTGCTGGCGGTGGCCGCCGCTCGCCTGCAGTACCTGGACCTGATCGAGGCGCGCAAGCAGAGCGTCAAGACCCAGGTGGAAATGGGCATGACCGTCATGCAGTACTACGCCGGCAAGGCCAAGCGCGGCGAGCTCACCCCCGAGGCCGCGCAGGACGCCGCGCGCAGCACGCTGGCGGGGATGAGCAGCAACGGCGGCGTGGACTACTTCTTCATCATCGACCCGAAGCTGCGCATCGTAATGCACCCCAAGCGCGCGGTCGGCACCGACATGAGCGACTACAAGAGCGATGCCGGCGAGTACGTCTACCGCGACATCGGCCAGGCGGTGACCCACGGCAACGGCTTCAGCTACTACAGCGCGCCCAAGCCCGGCAAGAAGGAGCAGCTGCCGAAGATCAGCTACGCGCAGGCGTTCCCGGACTGGAACTGGACACTGGTCATGGGCGTGTACGCCGAGGACATCCAGGCCCAGGCCTGGGGCTTCACCAAGCTGCTGACGCTGATCGGCGCCGGCGTGGTCGCCCTGGTCGTGGCGCTGTGCTGGCTGATCGCCACCGCGGTGCGCACGCCGCTGATCGCCGCCACCCGCACCGCCGAGGCGATCGCCGCCGGCCGCTTCGACAACGCCATCCGGGTGGAGTCGCGCGACGAGACCGGGCAGCTGATGACCAGCATGCAGCAGATGCAGACCCAGCTGCAGCGCTTCAACGGCGAGATGCAGACCATGATCCGCCTGCAGCACGGCGAGGACATCGCGCACCGCATGCCCGAGGACTTCCCCGGCGACTACGGCACCCTCGCCCATGGCGTGAACACCGTGCTGTTCGAGCACCTGGACGGCATCGCCGAGGCCATGGACATCATGGGCGACTACGGCCGTGGCGACCTGCGCCGCGACATGCGCCGCCTGCCGGGCCAGCGCGCGGCGCTGCACGAGGCGCTGGACACGGTGAAGACCAACCTGTCGGCGATCAACGGCGACATCGCGCGCATGGCCGAGGCCGCCGCGCGCGGCGACTTCTCGGTGCGCGGCGACCAGGGCAGCTACCAGTTCGCCTTCGCCGAGATGGTGCAGGCGCTCAACCAGCTGATGTGCCAGGCCGAGGCCGGGCTGGCGGACGTGGGCCGGATCATGGACGCGATCGCCGACGGCGACCTGTCCCAGCGCGTGGACGCTCGCTACCAGGGCGCGTTCGGGCGCCTGGCCGCGGCCACCAACCGCACCGCCATCCAGCTGACCGAGATCGTGCAGGGCATCCAGCACTCGGCGCAGTCGATCAACACCGCGGCCAGCGAGATCGCCACCGGCAACGCCGACCTGTCGGTGCGCACCGAGCAGCAGGCCGCCAACCTGGAGGAAACCGCCGCCTCGATGGAGGAGCTGACCTCCACCGTGCGCCAGAACGCCGAGCACGCGCGCCAGGCCAACCAGCTGGCGGCCGGCGCGGGCACCGTCGCCGAGAGCGGCGGCCGGGTGGTCGAGGACGTGGTCACCACGATGGCGTCGATCAGCGCGGCGTCGGCGCGCATCGCCGACATCATCGGCGTGATCGACGGCATCGCCTTCCAGACCAACATCCTGGCGTTGAACGCGGCGGTCGAGGCCGCGCGCGCCGGCGAGCAGGGCCGCGGCTTCGCCGTGGTCGCCTCCGAGGTGCGCTCGCTGGCGCAGCGTTCGGCCGACGCCGCCAAGGAGATCAAGCAGCTGATCTCCGACTCGGTCGCGCGCGTGGCGCAGGGCTCGGGCCTGGTCGCCCAGGCCGGCACCACCATGGCCGAGGTGGTGACCTCGGTGAGGCGCGTCAACGACATCATGGGCGAGATCACCGCGGCCAGCGCCGAACAGAGCTCGGGCATCGAACAGGTCAGCCACACCGTGGTGCAGCTGGACGAGATGACCCAGCAGAACGCCGCGCTGGTGGAGGAGGCCACCGCCGCCGCGCGCAGCCTGGAGGACCAGGCGGCCGAACTCACGCGCGCGGTGTCGGTGTTCCGGCTGACCGCCGAGCCCGGCGCGCGCCGGAGCGCGCTGCGCCACGACGCCGCCGCGGCGGACGTCCCGGCCTACGCGCCGGCGGCCTGATCCGCGCCGGCGACGCGCACCGCGCGCGTCGCCGGCATCGCCGCAGGCCGCGCCCACCGGCATGCCCAACGGCATTTGCAGCGCCCGCACGCAGCCACTACCCTCGGCCGATTCGATCCGTCCCAGGAGTGTCTCCATGCTTCGTCCGCTGTCCCTGCTGATCGCCGGCCTCCTCGGCGTCGGCGCCGGTACCGTCCCGCCCTCGGCGGATGCCGCGCCGGCCACGCTGTCCAAGGCCGCGGCGCGCGACGCCATCCCCGACATCGCCTACACCCGCTTCACCCTGCCCAACGGGCTGACGGTGGTGGTGCACGAGGACCACAAGGCGCCGGTGGTGGCGGTGAGCATCTGGTACCACATCGGTTCGGGCGACGAGCCGGCCGGCAAGACCGGCTTCGCGCACCTGTTCGAGCACCTGATGTTCTCCGGATCGGAGAACCACAAGGGCACCTACTTCCAGCCGTTCGAGAAGGTCGGTGCGACCGACATGAACGGCACCACCTGGTTCGACCGCACCAACTACTTCGAGACCGTGCCCACCACCGCGCTGGACACCGCGCTGTGGATGGAGTCCGACCGCATGGGCCACCTGCTCGGCGCGATCGGCCAGGCCGAGCTCGACACCCAGCGCGGCGTGGTGCAGAACGAGAAGCGCCAGGGCGAGAACCGCCCCTACGGGCGCGTGGACCAGAACATCCTGTCGCACCTGTTCCCGGCCAACCATCCCTACCAGCACGACACCATCGGCTCGATGGCCGACCTCGACGCGGCCTCGCTGGACGACGTCAAGCAGTGGTTCCACGACAACTACGGCGCCGCCAACACCACCCTGGTGCTGGCCGGCGACATCACCGTGGCGCAGGCGCGCGCCAAGGCCGCGCAGTACTTCGGCGACATCCCGGCCGGCAAGCCGGTGCCGCGCCAGCAGCCGTGGATCACCGCGCTGCCGAAGCAGACCCGCGGCGTGCAGCACGACCACGTCTCGCAGCCGCGCCTCTACCGCACCTGGGTGGCGCCGCAGCTGGGCACCGACGACATGATCCAGCTCGACCTGGCCACCACCGTGCTCGGCGGCGGCAAGACCTCGCGGCTGTACCAGCGCCTGGTCTACCAGGACAAGCTGGTCGACGACGTGTCCGCCAGCATCCAGCCGTTCGCGCTGGCCAGCCAGTTGCAGATCCAGGCCGACGTCAAGGAAGGCGTGGACCCGGCCCGGGTCGAGGCGGCGATCGACGACGAGCTGAAGAAGTTCCTCGCCGAAGGCCCCAGCGCCGACGAACTGCAGCGCGCGCAGGTGGCCTACCGCGCCGGCTTCGTGCGCGGGCTGGAGAAGGTCGGCGGTTTCGGCGGCAAGGCGGTGATCCTGGCCGAGGGCCAGGTCTACCGCGACGACCCGGGCGCCTACAAGCGCGACCTGGCGCGCGGCCAGGCCGCCACCGTGGCCAGCGTCAAGCGCGCCTCGGCCACCTGGTTCGGCAAGGGCGACTACCTGCTGACCGTGCTGCCGGCGCCGGAAGGCTTCGACGCGGTGGCCGAGGACGCCGCGGTCAAGCCGTTGCCGGCTGCTTCCGGCAAGCCCGAGCCCCGGCGCCCGGCGGCCGCCAGCTATAGCGTGGCCAAGCCGCAGGTCGACCGCCGCAGCGGCGTGCCCGAGACCGCGCAGTTCCCGAGCCTGAGCTTTCCCGAGCTGCAGCGCGGCAGGCTCAAGAACGGCATCGAGGTGGTGCTGGCCGAGCGCCACACCATCCCGGTGACCCAGGTGCAGTTGCTGTTCGACGCCGGCTACGCCGCCGACCAGGGCCACAAGCTCGGCACCGCCAGCTTCACCGCGGCGCTGATGAACGAGAGCACCCGCAGCCTGGATTCGGTGGAGGTGGCGCAGCGCCGCCAGCGCCTCGGCGCCATCACCGGCGTGGACTGCGACCTGGACAGCTGCAGCGCCTCGCTCAACGCGCTCAACGACCAGCTGCAGCCGTCGCTGCAGCTGTTCTCGGACATCGTGCGCAACCCGGCGTTCAAGCCCGAGGACATCGACCGCGTCCGCGGCCAGTGGCTGGCCGGCATCGCCCAGGAGAAGACCCAGCCGATGGGCCTGGCGCTGCGCACGCTGCCGCCGCTGCTGTTCGGCGATGGCCATGCCTACGGCATCCCGTTCACCGGCAGCGGCACCGAGACCGCGATCAAAAGCCTGGCGGCGACCGACCTGCGCGGCTTCCACGACACCTGGCTGCGCCCGGACAACGTGCGCATCCTGGTGGCCGGCGACACCACGCTGGCGCAGATCATCCCGCAGCTGGACGCTGCGTTCGGCGACTGGCAGGCCCCGGCCTCGGCGATCCCGAAGAAGAACGTGGCCGACGTCGCCGCCCAGCCGCGGCCGCGGGTGTTCCTGATCAACCGCGCCGACGCGCCGCAGTCGCTGATCCTGGCCGGCCTGGTCGCCCCGTCCACGCGCGCGCCGGACAACCTCGCCATCGGCGTGGCCAACGGCGCGTTCGGCGGCACCTTCACCTCGCGGCTGAACATGAACCTGCGCGAGAACAAGCGCTGGGCGTACGGCGCCAACAGCTTCCTGATGGACGCCCAGGGCCAGCGGCCGTTCCTGTTCTACGCGCCGGTGCAGACCGACAAGACCGCCGAGTCGGCGCAGGAAGTGTTCAAGGAGGCCAAGGCGGTGATCGGCGACCAGCCGCTGACCGCCGACGAGATCGCCAAGATCCGCAACCAGCGCATCCGCGCGCTGCCGGGCAGCTTCGAGACCACCAGCGCGGTGCTGGGCGCGATCGAGGGGATCGTGCAGTACGGGCGTCCGGACGACTACGTGCAGACGCTGAAGTCGCGCCTGGAGGCGATCGACCAGCCGGTGGCGCAGAAGGCGATCAAGGAGATCGTCGCGCCCACCGCGATGACCTGGGTGATCGTTGGCGACCTCAAGCAGATCGAGGCCCCGGTGCGCGCGCTCAAGCTCGGCGACGTGCAGGTGCTCGACGCCGACGGCAAGCCGGTCAGGCACTGACCCGTGGCACGCCCCTCCTCCCGCGGGAGGAGGGGCGACGGCGCAGGCCCGTCAGCCCTGCCGAAGCGTTCCATGCCCGCGCCATCGCCGCCGGCCGCTGCCGGCCCATGGGCTGCGGCGAATCGCCACCTTGGCAACGCCGCGATGGCGAGGCCGCCACGACCAGTTGCGGTGGCCTGCGCCTGCGATGACCGGCGCCCTGCGGCGTGGGCCGCCTGGATCGCCAGACCGCGCTACGCCGATACGTCCCGGCACTGCCGAAGACCGTAGCCCAGCCTGGCGAACCGGCCGCTCAGCCCTTGCAGGTCGCGGCCTGCTGGCGGGCGTACCACAGCGCGCGGCGCGCCAGGTCGTAGGCGCTGTCGGCCTGGCGCGGCAGCATCTGCTCGGCCATCACCGGATCGGCGCCGTGGCCCAGCGCGTGCTCGGCGCGTTCCAGGTCGCCCAGGTGCGTGCGTGCCGGGGTCAACAGCGCGGCGCGGCGCGTGCTGTCGCAGCGCGCCAGCAACGGCTCCAGCGCCGCCAGCTCGCTGCGGATGCGGCGGCTGGCCTCGCCCTTGAGGTCGGGAGGCGCTTCGTGTGCGATCGGCGCGCCCTTGTAGGCATCGCCGGTCGCCTCGCGGCCGAGGTCGCCGGCGTTCTCCGCCAGGCCCGGGTTGAAACGCACGTCCGGCGGCGGCCGCGCCTTCGCGGTCTGCACGTCGTCGCCGAAGATCGCGCGATTGACGTTCTTCATGCCGCGGTTGAGGCCCTGCACCGCGACGTCGCCCAGGGTGCCGTCGCTCTTCCAGTCCTTGGCGAACCGGGTCTCGCGGTAGTTCACCGGGTTGGGGCGCTCCATGATCCGGCGCGCGCGGTCGATCTCGCGCGGGTTGCTCAGGCCCGGCGGGGCGGCCGCCAGCCCGGAATCGAGCGCGTCGACCTGCGCGCCCGGCGGCAGCCGGACGCGCCCTTCGCGGGTGTACAACTGCGCGGCCATCGGTTCGTGCTCGCGCGCCGCAGCGGTAGGGCGCTCGCTGCGCGGTGTCGGCAACGGCGTGGGCGCGGCGGCCACGGCAGGGCTGCGCGCCGGCGCCCGCGCAGGCGTGGCCGCCGGGGCAGGCGCGGCGGCCGTGCGCGGCGGCGGCACGGGCAGGTCCGGCGCGCGTGGCACGAAGTAGACCTGCAGCGCCTCGTCGCGGGCCGGCGCCACGGCCATCGGCGTGTGCAGCAGCACGCTGCCCAGGAAGAACAGGATCGCCAGCGTGCAGGCCGCCGCCGCCCACCGGGCAATGAGGTCTTCCTTGGGGGTGTGCTTCACGGAATGCGTCTAGAGGAAGGCTTCGGGGAGGGAGGCGGGGCGCCACAGGGCGGGCGCCCGGCGGACCGTCGCGGCGGCTCCCCGGGCCACCGGACCCGGTGCATCGGGGCAATCTAGCGGCCCGCACGACGCCGCGCGTATGAAATTCGTTGTCCGCGGCGAACGGAGCTAGCCGCCATTCACCTTTGCGATCAATGCGCCGGCCGGTGTCAGTCGGTGGGGTCGCCCGGCGCGGCGGGATAGCGCGTCTGGCAGCGTTCGCAGTAGAACGCGCGCCTCGCCGCCTTGCCCAGGTGCTTGCGGTAGGTCAGCCGCTGGCCGTCGCGCGGACAGACGGTGCGGGTATGCACCTGGTAGTGCTTCTTGAGCACGTACGCCTGCTTCCATGCGTAGAAATCGAAGCTGTAGGTGCGGGCCTGCTCCACCAGCTGCGCCAGCTTGCGCGGCGGCAGTGCGCCCACCTCGCTCTCCGGATGCACGCGGATGCGGTGCAGCACCTCGTTCTTGATGATGTTGCCGACGCCGGAAAAGATCGTCTGGTCCAGCAGCGCGTCGGCGGCCAGCGTGTGCGGCTGCGCGCGCAGCTTGCGGCGCGCCTGCGCCGGGTCCCACTCGGGACTCATCACGTCGCCGCTCCAGTCGTAGACCGTGTCCAGCGGCGCGTCGATGAACTTCACCGAGCAGGCATAAAAGTTCAGTTCCTGGCCCTTCGAGAAACCCAGGCTCAGCCGCGCCGGGGTGTCCTTGCGCGCGTCGATGCGGTAGCTGCCGAACAGCATGAAGTGGATGCGCACGCTGAAGTGCGCGAACTCGATCAGGAAGTGCTTGCCCCAGCTGCGCAGCGCGACCACCTTCTGGTTGCGCAGCCGCTCGAGGTCCAGCCGGCTGTTGCCCGACACCCGCAGCACCTTGCGCCCGGCGAAGGCGGCGGCTTCGTCCTTGAGGATGACGATGGAGGGACCTTCGGGCACGCCTGCGAGTATCGGACGATGGCGTGAGCCGATCGTGATCGATGCGTGGCGCCGGCATCACGGCGGCGTGCCGGTCGCCTTGGTATCCGGGAGACCCCGCAACGACTCGCTGGATCCCATGCCCGCCCCTTCGCCCCGCCCGCCCGCGTTCCGCCTCCGCTGCGGCTGTGCCGGCTGGTCGCTGCCGGCCGCCGTGCGCGACGCGTTCGGCGCCGGCGACAGCGTGCTGCAGCGCTACGCCACGCGTTTCGACGCCGTGGAGATCAATTCCTCGTTCTACCGCCCGCACCGGCCGGCTACCTATGCCCGCTGGGCCGACAGCGTACCGGCGGACTTCCGGTTCTCGGTCAAGCTGCCGCGCAGCATCACCCACGACGCCCGCCTGTACCGCACCGGCGCGTTGCTGGACGCCTTCCTGGCCGAGGCCGGCGCCCTGGGCGAACGCCTGGGCCGGCTGCTGGTGCAGTTGCCGCCCAGCCTGGCGTTCGACCCGCGGCTGGCCTCCACGTTCTTCCGCATGCTGCGCCGGCGCTGGCCGGGCGGGGTGGCGTGCGAGCCGCGCCATCCCGGCTGGTTCACGCCGGCCGCCACCGCACTGCTCGACCGCCACCGCATCGCCCGCGTCGTCGCCGATCCGGCGATCGCCCTGCCCGCACCCGCCGCGCCGACGCAGGCCGCCGGCTACTGGCGCTGGCATGGCGCACCGCGCATCTACTACAGCCGCTACGACGACGCCGCGCTGCAGGCGCTGGCCGCCCAGGTGCGGGCCTCGCCGGCGGGCGCCGGCGAGGCCTGGGTGATCTTCGACAACACCGCCGCCGGCGAGGCGGTACCGAACGCCTTGCAGCTGCAGGCGCTGCTGGCCGCCGGCCAGAAGGATTGACGACCGCAGGCGCGCCCGCGCCCGGCTCGCCGCCGGCCCGAGCACCGCCCCTCGCCCCCGGCCACATCAGCGAAGACCCGCCCGGCTCCGCCCCGCCAAGCCGGCCTGCCAACGCCGCCGAATCGGCCGCCCGACGGCCGCTGCACGCCGAAGCGGCGCACACGCGGTCGCGCCGCCCGGCCGGCGGCATGAACGGCCGCGGCCGCCCGACTCAAGGCCCTCGCGCGACGGCCGATAGTCCGGAAAGGCGCCGGCCCGGGCCCGGCCGCCGCCCTGGCCGGTCCGGTGCCGCTGTCCTCTCCCCTGCCCGCCGCCCGACACCGCCTCGCCGATGCCGGGCGGTCCGTCCCGAGCCCGGTCGTTTACCATGCCCCCTGCATCCCGCTCCGGAAACGACATGAGCCATGCCGCTCCGCCCTGCTGCACCCCCCTGCTGGGGCTGTCGCTGACCCTGCTGATGACCCCCTTCGATGCATTGCCGGCCCAGGCCGAGACCGAGACCGCCTCCCGGACCGTGCGGGCACCGACGCCGCAGACCCCGGACCTGGCCTACCCCGAGCTGTTCCAGGCGGTGCAGCAGCAGGCGCTGTTCGACGACCAGAAGCACTTCGTCGACGCGCTGCCGCTGCGCGACCCGGCCCTGATCAATGCCGACTACCTGGCCCAGCGCGGCGGGCCGGGCTTCGACCTGGGCCGCTTCGTGGCGGCCAACTTCGAGGAATCGCCGCCGGTGGAGACCGGCGCGATCCGCCAGGACACCGGCCTGCGCGAGCACATCGACGCGCTGTGGCCCAAGCTGGTGCGCAGCCAGCCGCAGGTGCCGCCGCACAGCAGCCTGCTGGCGCTGCCGCACCCGTACGTGGTGCCGGGCGGACGCTTCCGCGAGGTCTACTACTGGGACTCGTACTTCACCATGCTCGGCCTGGTGGAAAGCGGGGAGACCGAGCGCAGCCGGCAGATGCTGGACAACTTCGCCTACCTGATCGACACCTACGGCCACATCCCCAACGGCAACCGCAGCTACTACCTCAGCCGCTCGCAGCCGCCGTTCTTCTCGTACATGGTGGAGCTGCAGGCGCGGGTGGAGGGCGACGCGGCCTACCGCCGCTACCTGCCGCAGCTGCAGAAGGAATACGCCTACTGGATGGACGGTGCGGACGGGCTCGCGCCCGGCCACGCCGCGCGCCACGTGGTGAAGCTGGACGACGGCAGCGTGCTCAACCGCTATTGGGACGAGCGCGACACGCCGCGCCAGGAAGCCTGGCTGCACGACACCCGCACCGCCGCCGAGGCGCGCGACCGCCCCGCGGCCGAGGTCTACCGCGACCTGCGCGCCGGCGCCGAGAGCGGCTGGGACTATTCCAGCCGCTGGCTGGGCGACCGGCAGACGCTGAGCACCATCCGCACCACCGCGATCGTGCCGATCGACCTCAACAGCCTGCTCTACCATCTGGAAAGCACGCTCGCCCAGGCCTGCGCGGCCCAGCCGCAGCCGGCCTGCCACCCGGACTACGCCGCGGCGGCGCGCCAGCGCAAGGCCGCGATCGCGCGCCACCTGTGGAACCCGGCCGGCTACTACGCCGACTACGACTGGCAGGCCCGCACGCTCAGCGACCAGGTCACGGCCGCCGCGCTGTACCCGCTGTTCGCCGGCATCGCCAGCGACGCGCAGGCCCGGCAGACCGCCGACACGGTGCGCGCCCACCTGCTGCGCCCGGGGGGCCTGGCCACCACCGAGCTGCGCACCGGCCAGCAGTGGGACGAGCCCAACGGCTGGGCGCCGCTGCAGTGGATCGCGGTCGACGGCCTGCGCCGCTATCGCCAGGACGCGCTCGCCCGCAGCATCGGCACGCGCTTCCTGGGCCGGGTGCAGGCGCTGTTCGCGCAGGAGCACAAGCTGGTGGAGAAGTACGGCGTGGACGCCGAAGCGGGCGGCGGCGGCGGTGGCGAGTACGCCCTGCAGGACGGCTTCGGCTGGAGCAACGGCGTGACGCTCAAGCTGATGGACCTGTACGCGGCACCGGCCGCCACCGAACCCGCCGCCGCCCGCATGCCCGAGCCGACCTCGCCCTGACGAAGCCGTCCGCACGGACCAAGGCGACGGCAACGACAACGGCGGGCCCAGCCCTTTCGCATTGCGAGGGCTGCGGACGCTAGCGGCCGATGCTTCATGCAGTAATGCATTCGTTGCCAGGGACCCGCTAGGTTTCGGCGATGAGTCGCCGGCCTGCGGCTGAAGGCAATCGTTTTTTATTTCGAGCCAACAGCTGTCAGTTGTTGGCTATTGGCTGTAGCTCTTAGAACTTGGCGCTTTGACCGTAGGCCATCAGAGTCCGCAGAACCACGCACGGCACGGAGGCCGCGCCTTTCGTTCCGCCAAACCGGCCATCCGTGCAGAGGGGTCCGCGGGTGCCGGGGCAGGACCTTCCACGACAGGGATGTCGTGGAAGAGCCCCCGGGGACGGGTTCACGGCGTGTCCTGCCCCGGCACCCGCGGGCCACTCCCGCGCGGGAAAACGAGGCGCCAATCGCGCACCTCCAGTGCAGCGGAACACGCGGCGAATCGGCAGGATCACTGGCGTCGGCGGGGCGCCAGCGTGACCGGAGACAGGCTCCCCGGCTCGGGCGGACCTCCTGTCCGACTCGCCGCCGCGGCACATCCGTGTGCCGCTCTCCGCCTATCCCCGGCCACGCTGACGCCGCGGCCAGTCATTGCATCGGCTTCGGTACATGAGGCTGATGCTTCCTACGGTCGTGCAGTCAAGGCCCGCGTTCAACCGGAAATCCGTGGACAGCGCTCGACGATTGGCGATCGACAGCGCCTTTGTCGCAGGGCGCCGCCGCCCCAGGCGCATTCCACGCGCGGTCGGCCTTGCATCTGGCGGTATCATGCCGGCCCCCCGATACCTCAAGGACCGAACGATGAGCGCACGTACCCTGGACGAATTCCTCGCCACCTCGCGCGAGAAGGACGTCTCCACCGACGCCTTCGAGCTGGAAGGCCCGCACCTGCTGGAAGTGCGGCTGGCCGGCCGCATCTGGGCCAAGGCCGGCTCGATGGTGGCGCGCACCGGCGAGGTCAAGTTCACCCGCCAGGGGCTGCTCGAACAGGGCCTGGGCACCCTGCTGAAGAAGGCCGTCAGCGGCGAGGGCCTGCAGCTGATGAAGGCCGAGGGCCACGGCCGCGTCTACCTCGCCGACGAAGGCAAGCAGGTCACGCTGCTGCGCCTGGCCGGCGAATCGATCTTCGTCAACGGCAACGACGTGCTGGCGCTGGAAGAGACCGTCGAGCACCGCATCACGATGATGCGCAAGGTGGCCGGCATGCTGTCCGGCGGGCTGTTCAACGTGCGCCTGAGCGGCCACGGCCTGGTCGCGATCACCTCGCACTACGAGCCGCTGACCCTGCCGGTGTCCGCCCAGGGCGGGCCGGTGTTCACCGACCCCAATGCCACCGTGGCCTGGTCCGGCACGCTCACGCCCGAGCTGGTCACCGACATCTCGCTGGGCACCCTGTTCGGGCGCGGCTCCGGCGAGAGCCTGCAGCTGCGCTTCGCCGGCGAAGGCTGGGTGGTGGTGCAGCCCTACGAGGAAGTCACCTTCCAGCGCAAGGACTGAGCGCACCGCGCAGCGGGGCGGCCTCCGCCGTCCCGCCGCCTAGATCCAGCCGCGCCGGCGGAACCACGCCAGCGGCAGCACCATGCTCAGGCCGATCAGGCCCAGCGCCCAGAAGTAGGCGTCGTGCCACTTGAGCTCCGGCATGAAGGCGAAGTTCATGCCCCAGATGCCCACCAGCACCGTGGGCGGGATGCCGACCACCGAGGCCACGGCCATCACCTTCATCACCTCGTTCTGGTCCATGTTGATCAGCCCGAGCACGCTGTCGAGCAGGAACTCGATGCGGTCGCCCATCTGCTGCTCGAACTCGGTCAGCGAGGCCAGGTCCTTCTGGATCAGCTTGATGCGCCGCGGCGCATGCTCGCCGAACCACTCCGGCGCCGCCTCGTCCAGGTAGGTCGCCAGCCGCAGCAGGCCGTGCACGGTGCTGTGCAGCGCGCCGATGCGGCGTCCCATCACCCCGACCTGGCGCAGCATGCGCTCCAGGTCGCGGGTCTTCTGCGGATTGTCGAAGGCGTTGCGGGTGGTATCGGTGATCTCGCCCTCGAGCGACTCCAGCCGGTCGGCGAGGCGATCGACGATGTGCTCCAGCATGCGCAGGAACAGGTCCACCGGCCCGTCGCAGGGATGCGCCTCCAGGTCGCGGGCGATCGCCTGCAGCGACTCGACCGGATGCTCGCGCTGGGTCACCAGCACCTGCGGCGACAGCGCGAACCCCAGCGGCGACACCCCGCCGTCCTGCTCCTGGAAGCGCGGCAGGTTGAGGAACAGCGTGCCGTCGACGCTGCGCACCCGGCTGCTGAACTCGATCTCGCTGATCGACGCCCGGTCCGGCAGTGCGAAACCCGCCCGCCGCGTGGCGGTGTCGAGCTCCTGGGCGTCGGGACGGCACAGGTCCACCCACACCGCGTCGGTGTCCCCGGAGCCGGCCAGCGGGTGGATCGTGATCATCGGGGTTTCCAGGGAAGCGGACGGCGGCGAGCATCCGCTTCCCCGCGCCGGGCGTCAACGGGCGCGTGCGCCCCGCCGGCCCTTCCACGCGTAGCCGATCCCCAGCAGCAGGAACCACACCGGGCTGGCCAGCAGCGCCTGCAGCGTGTCCGGCTGCAGCGTCAACAGCACCACCACGAACGCGAAGAACGCCAGGCACACGTAGCACATCAGCACCCCGCCCGGCATCTTGAACGTGGACGCGGCATGCAGCTGCGGACGCTTGCGGCGGTAGGCGATGTAGGCGCACAGGATCAGCGACCACACGAACATGAAGAGCACCGCCGCCAGCGTGGTCACCAGGGTGAACGCGGTCACCAGGTTCGGGATCACGTACACCAGCATCGCGCCGATCAGCAGGCAGGCACAGGAGAACAGCAGCCCGCGCGCCGGCACCGCCGCGCGCGAGAGCCGCGCGAACGCCCGCGGCGCGTGCCGCTCCTCGGCCAGGCCGTAGAGCATGCGGCTGGTGGAGAAGATGCCGCTGTTGGCCGACGAGGTGGCCGAGGTCAGCACCACGAAGTTGATCAGGCTGGCCGCGGCCGGCACGCCCGCCAGCACGAACAGCTCCACGAACGGGCTCTTGCCCGGCACCACCTCGCGCCACGGCGTCACCGCCATGATCGCCACCAGCGCCAGCACGTAGAAGATGATGATGCGTACCGGGATCGAGTTGATCGCCTTGGGCAGGTTGCGCTGCGGGTCGGCGGTCTCAGCCGCGGTGGTGCCCACCAGCTCGATGCCGACGAAGGCGAACACCGCGATCTGGAAGCCGGCGAAGAACCCGCCCAGCCCCATCGGGAACAGGCCCCCGTCGTTCCACAGGTTGGACAGCGAGGCCACGCTGCCCGACGGCGACTGGAAGCCCCAGGCGATCAGCCCGGCACCGGTCAGGATCAGCGCGCAGATCGCCACGATCTTGATCAGCGCGAACCAGAACTCCATCTCGCCGAACAGCTTCACCGTCACCAGGTTGAGCGCCAGCAGCAACAGCACGCACAGGATCGCCGGCACCCACGGCGCCAGCCCCGGGAACCAGAACTGCGCATAGGCCGCGATCGCGATCACGTCGGCGATGGCGGTGATGATCCAGCAGAACCAGTAGGTCCAGCCGCAGAAGAAGCCCGCCCAGGGCCCGAGCAGGTCGGTGGAGAAGTCGATGAAAGACTTGTACTCCAGGTTGGACAGCAGCAGCTCGCCCATCGCGCGCATCACGAAGAACAGCATCGCGCCGATGATCAGGTAGACCAGCAGGATCGACGGGCCGGCCAGGCTGATGGTCTTGCCCGAGCCCATGAACAGGCCGGTGCCGATGGCGCCACCGATCGCGATCAGCTGCAGGTGGCGGTTGGACAGGCTGCGCTGGAGGTGGTCGGGCTGCGCGGAAGGATCGGACATGGAGCGCGGTCGCCTGCAGGGAGGAAGACGGCCACGTTAAGAGATGCCGCGGCCGCTTGCCAGCGCTTTTGCAGGGTGCTGCGGCGGACGCACCGCGACCGGGCAACTGCCCCGCGCTGGTGCCGTCGCAGGCCACGGATCGCGGGTCGGAAGCCTGTGTGCTCCCGCGGCGGTCGCGCCGCTACCCGCTCGCCCGGGGCCCCGGCAGCGCAGGGGCCTCATCGCGCCGGGCCATCGCGGGAACCGCGCCGGTGGTCGCTGGCCCGGTCGCCAGCGGCGCAAGCCGAGCTCAGCCGCCGGCCAGTCCCCCGCCGGCCCGGCCCGGGAGCCGGCCGTCGCCCTGGCCGTCGTGGTCCGGGTCGAGGTCGCCGACCTCGTCGTTGAGGCCGCCGTTGGGGACGGCCGGGGTCGGCACGGCATCGTCGGCCGGGATCTTGGGTTCGGAGGCGGGGTTGTGCTGGGTCATGGGACACCTCGGGAGGATGGGAACCCCGACGCTAGGCCGGCCCCCGTGAACACCTGGCGACGGACGCCGCCACCGCGCTCACGCCGGTCACACGATCTTGGTGCGCCGCCACCACTGGGTGACCTGGCCCTCGCGCAGCACCGTGAACAGGCCGGCGGCGAGGATCATCGCGATGCCCACCCCCATCGGCCAGTCCAGCGTGTCATGGAACAGCAGGTAGCCGAAGCCGATCGCCCACAACATCTGGCTGTATTGGGTAGGCGCCACCGCGCTGGTCGGCGCCAGCCGCGAGGCGTACATCAGGAAGATCGCCGCCAGCCCGGCAAGCAGCCCGTAGCCGGCGAGCAGGCCCCACTGCGCCAGCGTCGGCCACACGAAGGTCGGCAGCATCAGCAGGCCGCCCATCAGCAGCGGCCCGATCACCCCGGCGCCGTACAGCGTGATGCGCTTCTCGTCGGGGCCGGCCAGGCGCAGCGTGATCACCGAGATCGCGCTGACCAGGCCGCACACGATCGCCGCCACGTGGCCGTGGCCGAGCTGCCGGAAACCGGGGCGCAGCACCACCAGCACGCCGATGAAGCCCACGATCACCGCCGTCCAGCGCCGCCAGTGCACCTGCTCCTTGAGCAGCACCACCGACAGGATGGTCACGAAGATCGGCATCAGGAAGATCAGCGCGAACGCCTCGGCCATCGGCAGCAGGGTGAACGCGGTCACCGAGGTGAGATTGCCGATCGCGCCCACGAAGGCGCGCAGCAGCCAGATCGTGGGGCGCTTGGCCACCACCACCTCGCGCCACTGGTCGCCCGGCTTCTTCAGGAACGGCAGCGCGATCAGCATCAGCAGCGCGCCGAAGAACACGATCTCGTAGCCGGGCAGCGCGCCCTCCAGCAGCTTGACGAACGCATCGCTGATCGAGAAGGCCGCGTAGCACGCGAAGCCGAGCATTAAACCCTTGAACATCAACCACTCCTGCAGTCGGACAGTGCCGTACCGTGGGGGGCAGGCCAGGGGCACAGTATGCGCGCCGACCCCGTTGACGAGGCGTGGAGCATGCGCAGAACGCAGGGTGACGTCGGCAAGAAGCGATGACCCGGCGCAGCGGCGCCTCCTGCCGCGGCGCTGCCAGCGGCACGCCCCATGCGAAGGCCCCGCCGCAGCGGGGCCTTCGATACGGAGGCTTCGACGAGAGGCGGCCAATGCGACGGCGACCGCTCACTGGCGGCCACCGGTGCCACGTCCCGCTTACTTCTTGAGAAACGCCAACAGTGCCGCGTTGAATGGTTCGGCATGGCTGACATTGAAGCCGTGTGGCGCGTCCTCCACTACCACTAGCTCGCTGCCCGGGATCGCGGCGTGGGTGCGCTGGCCGGAGCCGGCCAGCGGCACGGTACCGTCGGCGTCGCCGTGCAGCACCAGCGTCGGTACGCTGATGCGCTTGAGGTCATCGCGGAAATCGGTGGTCGCGAAGGCCTTCATGCAGCCCAGCGCCGCCTTCTGGTCGGACTGGTGGCTCAGGGTGACCGCTTCCTGGCGCTGCGCCTCGGTCACCTTGAGTTCGCCGTTGGCGGTGAAGAACTGCTTGGTGAAGCTGTCGAAGAACGTGGTGCGGTCCTGCTCCAGGCCGGCCCGCATCTCGTCGGCCTGGGCCTGGGGCAACGGGCCGTCCGGGTTGTCGGCGGTCTTGAGCAGGTACGGCGGCACCGCGGCGGCGAACACCACGCTGTGCAGACGGTCCTCGCCGTAGTTGGCGACGTAGCGCGCCACTTCGCCGCCGCCCATCGAGAAACCGACCAGGGTGACGTCGCGCAGGCCCAGGTCGTCGAGCACGCCGGCCAGGTCGGCGGCGAGGGTGTCGTATTCGAACCCGTCGGCCGGCTTTTCCGAGCGCCCGAAGCCGCGCCGGTCGTAGGCGACGACCCGGTAGCCGGCATCGCGCAGCGGCCCGACCTGGGCCTTCCAGGATTCGGCGGAGAGCGGCCAGCCATGGATCAGCACCACGGGCCGGCCGGCACCGCCGCTGTCTTCGACATGCAGGCGGACCCGCGGGGAATTCGGAGCAGTGGACGACATGGGAAACCCTCGAAAGTGTGGGGAACAGGCGGCAAGCCACCTGACGCTCCGATGCTAGGCAGCGTCCCATGGGGGCTTCGTGAAAGCTTGCGGAGGAAACTCCATGCGGAATGAACATCCACCACCGTGCGTGGCGGCCGGGCGGCGCCCAATGCGAAGCGTGGCAGCAATCACAACCGCGGCGGCCCCGAAGGCCGATGCTGGCGCCGCTCCACCGACGGAGCTCAAGGAGAGAACGCCATGGTTGCCTGTCTCAAGTCCCTCGGAACCCTCGCCGTCGTCGCCGCCGCCGCGCTCGGCGCCGCCGCCAGTGCGCAGGCGCGGCCCAATTGCGACGCCTGCGTACCGGCCTACCAGGCCTGCGTGGCCTCAGGTGCCGCCGATTGCAACACCCGCTACGCCGTCTGCCTGGCCTGGTGCCCCGCCGCGGTCACCGCGCAGCCGCAGATCGTGCCGCAGCCCGGCTACAGCCCGGTCGCCGCCCTTCTGCCCGGTCTCCCGGCGCTGGCTCAGGTGCGTCGCCCCGTCCCGTGAGCCGGCAACCGCGCCCACGCGGCGCAGCGGTTGCGCCCACGCAGCCGCCCCCGGAGCCGGCGCGCGCCGGCTCCGGGCAGCACCCTCAACCGCAGCAGTAGCACACCAGCGGCTGACCCGGCCCGCCGGGACCCAGCTCGCCGCCGAACGGGGCACATTCCTGCGCGCACGCCCAGGCACTGCAGGCCGCCTCCTGCTCGATCCCGTCCCCGGCCACGGCCTGCAGCGTGCCGAACCCCATGCAGCCCAGGAACAGGGCGGCCAGCGCCCCGTTGCGCATCGTCTTCCATCGCTGTGTCATGTCCTCACTCCTCGACAGTTGCCAGGGCCGCCGGCGCGTCCATGCGGCGCACTGCGGCCAGAAGGTCCTGCACCCGCTCCTTGGTATCGAAGGCGCCCACGCGCGCATAGCGCACCCGCCCCTCGCGATCCAGCGCCAGCAGCGCCGGCACGTTGCGCGCGCGGAACAGCATCAGCGTGCGGCGGTCGGTCAGCGTGACCACCGGAAACGCGAAATGGTGCTCGGCCGCATACGCACGCGCCTGCGCCGGCGTGCAGTGGCACACCCCCAGCAGCTGGACGCGCCGCGGCGGATCGGCGGCGATGCGCTGCGCCGCCTCCACCACGCGGGGCGCCGAGCGCCGGCAGTACGGGCAGGCGGGGGTGAAGAAGAACAGCACCTGGGCGTCGCCCGAGGGCGCGCCCAGCGTGTGCGGGGCGCCGTCCAGCGCGGTCGCCGCCACGCGCGGCACGTACATGCCCAGGTACGGCTGCGTGGTGCGCGTCACCAGCCAGCGCCGCTCCTCGCGCAGCTGCCGGTTCTGCCAGGCCAGCACCGCCACCAGCGCGCAGGCGCCCAGCAGGCCCAGCCACAGCCAGGGAATGCGACGTGCCATGCGACCGGCCTCCTGCAGCGGATGTGCCTCGCAGGCTGAGCAGGCAAGCGGCCGCGGTCAACGCATGGCGGCACGATTGCTGCCGCGAAGCGCGAGGACTGGAGAGCCAATCACACTTCGGCGGCGACGGCGGGCCGGCCATGCGCGCCGGCTGCCGCAACGCGCCATGGCCGGACGGCGGCAGCCGGGGCTTGCGCCGCGCCTGTCCCGCAAACCGGGCCGCCGGTGCCCCGCACGGCTCCGGCTCGGTTACGATGCCGGCCCCTGCCGCCCTGTCCGGCGTCGCCGCTGCGTGCGGCCGCGCCGGCGCCCTCGTCCCGTGCCCCACTATTCCGGTCCCCTGCTGACCCGCGCCCTCGCCGAGGCGCTGCTTGCCGCCCAGGCCGCCGGCGCGTCCGAATGGACCGGCTCGCTCGACCTGGGGCGCTCCACCGAACCCGTGCTGCTCGCGCCCGCGCAGTGGCAATGGCGCGGGCAGGCCTACCCGTTTCCCGCCGCGTTGAAGGACCGCACGCTCTACTACTGGGACGGCGACGCCTTCGCGCCCATCTCGCGCTTCGGCCGCGGCCTGATCAAGCTGGTGCCTACCGACTGGGGCGCGCCCACCTTCGAGATCGACGGCATCAAGATGCTGCCGACCGCGCAGCTGTCGCCGTTCGAGGATGCACGCCGCAAGGTGGCGCTGGTGGCGCCGCGCGGCAAGGTCGTGCTGGATACCTGCGGCGGGCTGGGCTATTTCGCCGCCTGCTGCCTGGACGCGGGCGTGGCGCGGATCCAGTCGTTCGAGAAGAACGCCGACGTGTTGTGGCTGCGCACGCTCAACCCGTGGTCGCCGGAGCCCGACGCGGCCGGCAGCGGCGTGCGCCTGCAGCTGGCGCACGCCGACGTGTCGGTGGCCATCGCGCAGTTCGGCGACGCCTCGGTCGACGCCATCCTGCACGACCCGCCGCGCTTCGGCATCGCCGGCGAACTGTATTCCCAGGTGTTCTACGACCAGCTGGCGCGGGTGCTGCGGCGTGGCGGCCGGCTGTTCCACTACACCGGCAGCCCCAATCGCCTCACCAGCGGCCGCGACGTGCCGCGCGAGGTCGCCCGGCGCCTGGAGAAGGCCGGCTTCGCCGCCCAGCTCGCGCTGGACGGGGTGCTGGCCACGCGGCGCTGAGCCGGCCCGGGTGCCTGCGCGCTATCAAGCGCGCGCGCGGCGGGCCGATATCGCTTCATCCGGGCTTTCCAGCCACCCCGGAGAGGGAGCAACCGATGATTCCGAGCAAGAGCCACCCCAAGTGGGCCGCGCTGGTGCGCGGCGACGCCAAGCCGACCTTCCGCGTGTTCGCCGGCAACATGATGCTCAGCCAGTGCGCGCGCCGCATCAAGGCCGACGCGTCGCCGCAGACCGCGCAGGCCTGCCTGGACGAGGCGCACGCGTTCTTCTGCAAGTACGAAAACCTCTACAAAGACGAATTGCTGGCCTATTTCTAAGGGAGAACGCGCATGCTGATGACACGCGAACAGGTGGTGGACAGGATCCGCAGCGGTGCCGCGCTGTGCCTGGCCGGCGACGAGGCCCTGCTGGACGGGCTGCCGACCGGCAACTGGGTGGGCGGCACCATTCCGTACTTCATGGACGAACGCGGCGGTACCCACAGCCGCGAGCTGATCTTCGTCAGCGAGATGCCGGGCTCGGCCGAGGGCTGCAGCGCGCGCTGGTACGACGTGGACGCGTTGCCGCAGCTGGCCGCCGATTCACCGGACCACGGCTTCAGCCTGCTGGTGATTCCCGCCGGCACCCAGGCGCACGTGCGCTACGCGCAGGAGTCGCCGGACTATCCGGGGCTGTACCTGAAGAACATCGTCGGCTGGATCGCCGGCTTCGACCTGGCCGACCTCGGCCATGCCCGGGCCCGCGTGTACGACGGCGCCACCGGCCAGCGCCACGACGATGGCTGCGTGGTGCTGCACGTCGCCCTGCCGGCGCACCAGCAGGTGTCGGTCGGCATCGTCAACTGCTTCGTGCAGGGCGACGGCGACGTACTCACCTTCCCGCAGGACGGTTTCGACATCGAGCAGTGCTTGGTCAATGGCCAGCCGCAGCGGTTTTCCGAGTATCTGGCGCACAGCGGCGCCGACCTGCGGCTGCCGCTGGTGGCCGACTACAACGGCGAGATGATCAACGTCAGCGTGCAGGCCGTGGACGCCGAGCGCGGCCGCGTCGCGCTGTACGCGCCGGTGTTCGAGGGCGTGGAATACCGCCTGGCCGCGCCGGTGCCGAACTACGTGGAGGAGTTCTCGCGCCGGCTGCCGGACGCCCTGGTGCACCCGGCCTTCAGCTGCAACTGCATCCTCAACTTCCTGTACTCGGAGCTGGAAGGCAAGCGTACCGGCGACCTGGTGGGCCCGGTCACCTTCGGCGAGATCGCCTACCAGCTGCTCAACCAGACCCTGGTCTACGTGCACATCGAGGACGTGCCGGCCTGAGCCGGCGGGCCGCGGCATTCCGCTGCCGCGGCCCGCTGCTGCACATCGAGCGCTGGCCGCAGCAACGCGCAAGGTGTCGGCGCGCGCGGTGAGCCGCAGGCCGCGCGGTCCGGGCAACCACCGGGGATCGGCCAGCGCTTCCCGCGCTGGATGCTACCGAGGGCTGCCACGGGTGCAGGCGCTCGGCCGCGCGGATCACGCGGTGCTCGGCTGGGAGCGGGCCGAATGCGCCCAGCCCATTGAAATCGAGCGACCTGAGATTGCGCGATGATCGCGCGGGACCGCCTTCGCCTGCAGGCAGTGCTGCGCACGCGCGTTGCGACTCCACGGTGATGTACACCGGACCGCCCTGCGCGGGCCGGCGCAGTGGCACACCTCCGGCACACGCGCCCACCCGCCGGCGTTTACCTGGCCGCCGGCTGCCGCCAGAATCGCAACGCGCCTTCGCATCGCCTTCCGGATCCCCCGTGCCCCTGTCCCCCGCCCGTCGCCTGCTGCTCCTGTGCTTCACCGCGGCGCTGGCAGCCTGCGCGACCCAGCCGCCGCGCGCCCCCGGACGCACGCCTTCCGAGGTCAAGGCCGACATCGCGCGGCGGCTGCCGGCGTCGCTGCCGGACCGCCAAGGCTGGGCCAGCGAGGTGTACGTGGCGCTGGCGTCGCAGGACATTACCACCGACCCCGAGCATCTGTGCGCGGTGCTGGCGGTGATCGAGCAGGAATCCACCTACCAGGCCAATCCCGCGGTGCCGAACCTGGGCCGGATCGCGCGCCAGGAGATCGACCGCCGCGCCGCCGCGCACCACGTGCCCGGCCTCGTGGTCGACGCCGCGCTGCGGGTGGACTCGCCGGACGGCCGCAGCTACGGCACCCGCATCGCCGCTGCACGCACCGAGCAGGACCTCAGCGCGGTGTTCGAGGACTTCGCCGCCAGCGTGCCGCTGGGCCAGCGCCTGTTCGGCGACCTCAACCCGGTGCGCACCGGCGGCCCGATGCAGGTCGGCGTGGCCTTCGCCGAGGCGCATCGCGACGGCTATCCCTATCCGCCACTGGCCAGCGTGCGCCGCGACGTGTTCAGCCGCCGCGGCGGGCTGTGGTTCGGCACCCGCCACCTGCTCGGCTACCCGGCGCACTACGACGCGCTGCTGTACCGCTTCGCCGATTTCAACGCCGGCTGGTACGCCAGCCGCAACGCCGCGTTCCAGGCCGCGCTGGCGCGCGCCTCCGGCATCGACCTGCAGCTCGACGGCGACCTGCTGCAGCCCGGCGCCGCGCTGGACGCGCCCGGCAGCACCGAACGCGCCGCACGCGCGCTCGCCTCCGCCGTGGGCCTGGACGACCGCGCCATCCGCCGCGCGCTGGAAACCGGCAACACGCTCGCCTTCGAGGAGACCGCGCTCTACCGCCAGGTGTTCGCGCTGGCCGAACGCGACGCCGGCCGTCCGCTGCCGCGCGCGGTGCTGCCCGGCATCCGCCTGGAGAGCCCCAAGATCACCCGCACCCTCACCACCGCCTGGTTCGCACAGCGCGTCGAGGAGCGCTGGCGGCGCTGCATGGCGAAGTAGGCGGCGCCGCCGGATCGGCGCCGATGCCTCGTCTCCGCGCCTGGTCGCCAGATCGAGCCCACGCAGATGTGATCGATGCGCAGCGATCAGCCTGCGGGCGATCGCCGATCGCACGGGACAGGCATCCGTGGGCGGGTGCGCGTCGGCGTCCGGTTGCACCGCCCGCGACCTGCCCGCGCGTTTGACACCCTGTCCCTGCCTGCCTAACGTAGGTCGTTCAGGCGGGCCCAGATAAGGTCCAGGCCGCGTCCCGACGCCGGGAACGTGCAGCGCCTTTCCATGGAATGTGGAGTACCTCATGCAGATTCCCTCGCGATCCCCACACCGCCCCGCTGGCCGCCGCGCCGTCGCCGCGCTCGTCGCCGCTTCCCTCTTCCTCGTTGCAGGATGCCAAACCGCCATGTCTCGCCAAGCGAATCCCGCGCCGGCCGGCCGCGACCCCGATACCTATCCGCTGCGTTTCAAGAAGCACAATTTCGAAGCGCATTGCTACAACACGTCCGACTGCCATGTGATCTATAACGGCACCAACACGACACGCACTGCCGTGGATAGACAGATCGGCCCACCCCCATCGTCTGACTACAAAAAGAATTGGGGAGGCGCGGTGTTCGGTGGAATACCGAACTTTCCCGGACCGGCGAAGGTGGAATGGACGACCAGGGACGGTCAGACACTTCGCGCAGACATCGACCTCGCCGATATCTTCAAGGATGAACTCGTGTTGCATCGGGTGCCCCTGGACGAAATACCGGAACGTGCGTTCAAGGGACCGGCCGGCGAACCGACGATCTTTCTGGAAGTCGACAACCGGACGATCAACGTCTACATGCAGATGCTCATCCCGACGAAGAGCGAGCAGATCCCGGGCAATCCGAACAGCCACTTCCGGAACGACACCCTGCGGGCATGGAGCAAGACGTACTAAAGGAGCGAAGCCATGGGCGACCACAGCAGGGAGGGTGAATCGCACCCGATGGGGCGGGACGGTCTTCTTGAGGACGGTGTTTCCTACTACCAGGCGAGCAGGGCGCAGCTCGATTCCTACGCCGACGCGGAAAAGTCGCTCGCCGATCTGCAAACGCCGGTACTGATCAGGTCGGACGATCCGGAAACGAGGCTGTTCGTAGCGGCCTTCGACGGCACAGGGAACGACGCGGCCAAGGATCCCGAGCACGCCACCAACATTGCGCGATTCCGCGATCAGATTGAATTGCTCAACGAAACCGGCGAACGCAACATCCGTCTCCGCTATGTGGCCGGGCCGGGAACGCAGGAGGGTTTCATTGCCCGGACGTCGGATGGCGCGCGCGGCCACACTTACGACGAGCGGCTGGAAGAGATGTACCAGCATTTCATCGAACGGGCCGCCGAATGGAAGCAGGAAAATCCGAACGTCCGCATCGCCGTCGCCGACATCGGCTTCAGCCGCGGCGCCGAACAGGCGGCCGGCTTCTCGCGGCTGGTGCACGAACGGGGGATTCAGGATCCGTCGGGCGCCGAATACACCCGCGACCGGGGCGGACAGGTCATCGGGGTCCACTATGCGAAACCGCCGCTGGTCGAACCCGGCCAGGTCGCCCAGGCGGTAGGACTGTTCGATCCCGTCGGCACGGGCGAACCGGTCCAGAAGCACGACCGCCGCCTGCCGCCGTCGGTGATCTGCGGGTTCCAGCTCATTGCCGCCGACGAACGCCGCGGGCTGTTCAAGGCCACCCACATCATCGATCCGGGCCTCAGCGCCGATGGGCGCCTCCTGGGCGTCGTGGTCGCCGGGGCGCATTCCGACGTCGGCGGCAGCTACCACCGCGACGGGCTGGCGATCCGCAGCGGCAACCTGATGACCGACTATCTCAATTCCCTCAGCGACACACCGTTCCTGGAAAAGCGCGCCGAGCCGCTGGAGCCGGGCCGCAACGTCGTGCACCGTTCCGAGGAAGGGATGCTGCTGTACCGGCTGGGAAGCAAGGTCGACCGCACGCAGCCGGAAGGCTACCTCGAGCGGCTGGTTCCTGCCGGAAGGGTCGACAAGGTGGCCGATCCCGACAATGCCGAGCCGGTCGACCGCGCCCTGAAGGCACGGTACCAATACCGCGCCGTGCCGATCGGCGCGCTTCCCGAGGCCACGACGGCCGAGCGGATCTCGCAGCCCGCCCCGACCAGCTCGCCGGTGCCGTCGCTGAGTGCCCGCGACTGGGCGCTCCAC
Source organism: Lysobacteraceae bacterium USHLN149 (assembly GCA_037145635.1). GTDB lineage: Bacteria > Pseudomonadota > Gammaproteobacteria > Xanthomonadales > Xanthomonadaceae > JAATFS01. The sequence goes on along the minus strand of JBBCXB010000005.1, from coordinate 60,698 downwards.
GATGCCTTGAAGGCCCGGATGCCCGCCGGCGTGGACGAGGACCGGCTGATGCAGGCGACCCTGCAGGCACGCCGCGGCGGCCTCGACGCCGCCACACTGGAGCGCACCCAGGAAGTCAACGGAAAACTCTGGATCATCGGCAATGTCCCGGGATTTCGCGCAAGCCTGGATCTTTCGCAACCCGCTCCCCCGGTGCAGGCGTCGGCCGGCCAGCTCAACGAGTTCGACCGGCAACGGGAACAGGCGGCGACGCCGGCTCGTCAGCAGGAACAGGCACCGCTGCAGGGGCCGCGGATGTGACGGCTCTGCCGATGGCCGCGTGCAGAGGCCGGTGACCGGCGCAGAGCGAGCAGTCGCGCCCGTGCCGCCCATCAGCGACCCCGCGGACATCGCCGATCGATCCCGCTCGGAGAACGGCTTTCTACCGCGGCGGACCCTCGCCGTCCCACGCGTCACGCGCGGGACGCACGGCGCCCCGCCGCAGGATCACGCCGCGTTCGACCGCGGCGCCGCGGCGAGCAGGCCGCGGCGCCGGAACCAGAGCTCCAGCGGCACGGTGACCAGCGGCGGCAAGGCCGCCAGTAGGCTCAACGCCCAGGCCCACCACGGCCAGCGCAGGCGCACGGCCGCGACCAGGCTGGCCCCGACGTAGAACAGGAAGGCGGCGCCGTGCAGGCGGCCGAACAGCCACACGCCGAGCGCGGTGGTCTGCGTGCCGTACTTCAGCAGCATGCCGACCAGCAGCCCGGCCCAGGTCAGGCCCTCAAGGAAGGCGGCGACGGCGAACAGCCGCCCCACCGGCGATATCGGTTGGGAACGCACAGGCAACTCCAGACGGGAACGGAATGCCGCGACGCGATGGCGGCGGCGACGCCCGCTGGCCGCTGCAGTCTACCCGCGCCCCGCCGCGCCGGTCACACCGGCAGGCCGAGGAAGGCGCGCAGGCGCGCCAATTCCTCGTCCAGCGCATCGGCGAAGCCCGCCTCGTCCGGCGCGGCACCGGCCACGTAGTGCAGGTCGGCCTGCAGCACGCCCGCCGACACCGCCAGGTTGCCCCAGCCCACCACCCGCTCGCGCCACAGCAGCGGCAGCGCGTAGTAGCCCAGCCGGCGCCTGGGCGCAGGCGTATAGGCCTCGAAGCGGTAGGCCCAGCCCCACAGCCGCTCGAAGCGGCGGCGGTCCCACACCACCGGGTCGAACGGCGCCAGCAGCCGCACCTGCGCCGGCACCTTCCAGCGCCGGCTGTCCGGGCGTTCGTCGGCCGGCCACAGCCAGTCGGTGCCATCCACCCGCGCCTGGCCCGCACGCTGGCGGGCGCGCGCCAGCGCCGGGGCACGCGCGGCCTCCCACTGCGGCACGCCGCGCCGCAGGTAGCCCACCAGCTGGCCCAGGCTCGCCGCCGGCAGCGGCGCGTACTTGGCCACCAGCAGGTCGATCAGCGCGTCCAGCCGCGCATCGACCTCGGCGGCGTCCACCTCGGCGCTCGCGGGCGGCTCGCGCAGCGCATACAGCCGCGTCCCGCCCTCGCGCCGCGCCACCCGCAGCCACCCGCGGTAATGCATGTCGTCCAGCAGCTGGGTACTGGCGTTGGACGAGCCACCGAACCAGTTGGTGACCTTGCCATGCGCGAAATGCGCATCCACCTCGCGCGGATGCGCCACCCCGCGCGCGGCCACGAAATCGCGCAGCGCCAGCGCCTGCGCATGCCGCTGCGGCGTCCACGGCGTGCGCGCCACGCGCGGATGCATCAGCGCGTGCTGCGCGCGCGGGAGGTAGCCGTAGTTGACGAAGAAATCCTCCTCCAGCGGCAGCCGCGGATAGCGCCGCTCCAGCTCGCCGGCACGGTAGCCGACGACGCGGTGGCGCAGGATCAGGTCCTGCGCGCGCGCCGGCGCGCGGATCGGATCGGCCTGGACGAAACCAAGCCGCGTGATCGCGCGCATCAGCGTGGTCGGCTTGAACAGCGAGCGGGCGACCGCGTAGCGGCGCAGGTGGTCGAGCGTGATCAGCATGCCGCCATCATGCCGCCCGAGGCGCGTGTTGTCCTGGGCTTGGAGGCGCAACGGTGGCATCGCCGTACGCACATGGGCGGGGGCGGTCGCCCCACCAGGCCGGGCCCTCGGCTATCCCAGGCATCGAGCCTGTCCGCCGAGACCCGGGCGCGGCCACACCGCTGTCGCATCGCGCACGGGGGCGGCGACCACGCGGTGTCGAAACCGATACCGCTGCAGTTTCCTGGACAGGGTGTCGCGGGAACCGGTCCGCTGCACCAGGCCGGCTAAAATAAGCGGTTCACCCCCCATGGACTGCACAAGGAACTGCCATGACGTTTTGCGCCCCCCGCCCCGTGCCGCTTGCACGCCTGCTCGCGACCGCCCTGGCCGCCGGGCTGCTCGGCCTCACCGGCTGCGGCAAGCACGACGACGACCGGGCCACTCCCGCCACACCCCGTGCCGATGCCGGTGCCAGTGCCAGTGCCCACACCAACGCCGCCGCGGAGGCCGAGAACGCCAAGTTCAACGGCTACGTGCAAAGTTACAACCGGCTGGCCGACCGCTACGGCCTGGCCTACCACGCCGACCTGAGCCTGCGACATAAGCTCGACCGACTCGACCCGAACTCGACGCTCATTTTTTCCTACAACCTGGACGACGGGTTGAAGAGCCTGCGCGACGCCCGCGCGGTCGAATCCACGGCCTACCCGCAGCTGGACCGGATCGCCGATGCGCTGGTCCGGGACCTGCAGACCCTCTCCGAGCTGCACAAGCAGCACGAGAACTACTACGCCACCAAGGCCTACCGCGACGACAAGTTCGCGCTCGCCAAGCAGCTCGACCCGCAGATCCGCGGCGCGTACACCGATGCGCTCGCCCAGTTCGAGCAGCTGGATACCGCGTTGAACGCCGCCGAGCAGACCCGCAGCGAGCGTGACCTCGCCGCGCTCAAGGCACTGTCCAATCCCCTGCCCTACGACACCAAGCACGTGCTGGTGCTGGCCAAACGGTTGGTCGACGCCACTGCCGTGGCGGGAGCCGCCGACGAGGCGGGCGCCTTCGCCAAGCCGGATGGCGTCAAGAGAGCGCTCTACGAGGCGATTCAGGTCATGGACCAGGAGATCCAGAAGCAGAAGACCCCGCAGGATGGCCTCAGCGGCCACGGCATGGTGCTCTTCAACGCACGCCAGCTGCTCAGCGACTACAGCGACCTGCGCAGCGACGGGGACGCCAGGAAGTTCGAATCCATGGTGTCCAACTACAACCAGATGGTCAGCCAGGCCAACCAGATCTGATCCCGTCCCGCCCCGGTCACAGTACCTTGATGCGCGCCGCACGCCTCGCTAACGGGCCGGGACGCATCGTCGGCCTCTTGAATCGACAGGAGACGGCAATGGGCATTCTGAGACTGGTGGTGGTGGGCGTGGCCGGTGTGGTGGCCTACAAGGCCTGGCAGAAGCGCCAGGCGGCGGCGACGGGTCTGGCGACGCGCGACGACGGCGAGGTGACCCCGCCGCATGGCGACCGCCTGACCGCGGTGCAGACGCCGACGCTGGTGACCGAGCCGGCCGTGGCGGCCGCGCAGTCGAGCCGAGGGTTCGGCGGCGAGGAGTAGGCACGAGCGCACGGGGTCGGGCGATCCCGTGCGTGAAGGGCATCCGAGCAGCGTGTTGAAGGACCGTGCCCGGCACCGCCGTGGCGCGGTTTTTCGCTGGAAGACTCGCGGAGACGAACAGGCTCGCCTGCAGCTGTCCGCTGCGTGGAACGCTTCGTTTCCGTTGGGGCGCAGTCACGCTCGTCCCCCGTGCGCTCGCTTCCTGCGAAGTGGCGATTGGCACGCCCCTACCGCTTCGAGGGCCGCGAACCCTGTGTGCGCCGGCGTCTGATACGCGGGCCCCGGGCACCGGCCGCATCGTCGGCACTCGCGCCTGCTGCGCCGGAACGTGAACCTCACCCGTTCGCTTCCCGAAAACTTCATCCGGACACAAAACGCGCCGCCGTATCCTCGGGGACCCTTTTCCTCCCCCCCGAGACGACCATGACCGCGTCCTATCCCAACACCCAGCTCCTCATCGGCAACGAATGGGTCGACGCCACCGGCGGCAAGACCCAGGAAGTGCTCAACCCCGCCACCGGCCATGCCATCGGCACCGTGGCGCATGCCAGCATCGCCGACCTGGATCGCGCCCTGGCGGCCGCCCAGGCCGGCTTCGAGGCCTGGCGCGATACCCCCGCGCACGAGCGCGCCGCCACCATGCGCCGGGCCGCAGCGCTGCTGCGCGAGCGCGTGGAGGCCATCGCCCCGCTGATGACCCAGGAACAGGGCAAGCCGCTGGCCGAGGCCCGCGTCGAGATCCTGGCCTCGGCGGACATCGTCGAGTGGTTCGCCGACGAGGGCCGTCGCGTCTATGGCCGCATCGTGCCTTCGCGCGACCTCGCCGCGCAGTCGCTGGTGATCAAGGAGCCGGTCGGCCCGGTGGCCGCATTCACCCCGTGGAACTTCCCGATCAACCAGGTGGTGCGCAAGCTCGGCGCCGCGCTGGCCGCCGGCTGCTCGTTCCTGGTCAAGGCGCCGGAAGAGACCCCGGCCTCGCCGGCCGCACTGATCAAGGCCTTCGTCGACGCCGGCGTGCCGGCCGGCACCGTGGGCCTGGTGTTCGGCGACCCGGCCGAGATCTCCGCCTACCTGATCCCGCACCCGGTCATCCGCAAGATCACCTTCACCGGCTCGACCGCGGTCGGCAAGCAGCTGGCGGCCCTGGCCGGCCAGCACATGAAGCGCGCCACCATGGAGCTGGGCGGCCACGCCCCGGTGATCGTGGCCGAGGACGCGGACGTGGAACTGGCGGTCAAGGCCTCCGGCGGCGCCAAGTTCCGCAACGCCGGCCAGGTGTGCATCTCCCCCACCCGCTTCCTGGTGCACAACAGCCTCAAGGCCGCCTTCACCCAGGCCCTGGTCAAGCACGCGCAGGGCCTCAACGTCGGCGACGGCCTCGCCGAGGGTACCACCCTGGGCCCGCTGGCCAACGACCGCCGCGTGGCCGCCATGGACAAGCTCGTCGCCGACGCCCGTGCCAAGGGCGCCAAGATCGCCACCGGCGGCGAGCGCCTGGGCGGCGAGGGCAACTTCTTCGCTCCCACCGTGCTGGCGGACGTGCCGCTGGACGCCTCGGTGTTCAACGACGAGCCGTTCGGCCCGGTGGCGGCGGTGCGCGGCTTCGATGCGCTGGAGGACGCCATCGTCGAGGCCAACCGCCTGCCCTACGGCCTGTCGGCCTATGCGTTCACCCGCTCGATCAAAAACGCGCAGCTGCTGTCGCAACGCGTGGAGACCGGCATGCTGTGGATCAACCAGCCGGCCACGCCGACCCCGGAAATGCCCTTCGGCGGGGTCAAGGATTCCGGCTACGGCTCCGAGGGCGGCCCGGAGGCGGTGGAAGCGTACTTGAACACCAAGTCGGTGGTGATCCTGTCGGCGTAAGCACGGCGAAACGTGCAGGCCCGCAGGCCGGACCGCGCGTTGCTCGCGCGGCCCGGCCTGCTGCTTTCACAGGGTCCGGCCGGTGCAGCGGAGGGCTTGCCGACGCACCCGAGGTGGGCCCGGCAATGGCGCGCACTCGAGCCCCCAGGCCCGCTGCCCGCGGCAGCGGGCCTGTCGACCCACCCGCTACGACAGATCGTGCAGGTCCTTGCCCAGCACCGGCCCCAGCGTCCAGTCGGAGAACCGCACCTTCAGGCCCTCGCGTTCCGGGGTGCAGGTCATCGGGCCGACGAGGTAGCGGGACGCGACCGGGAACGGGCACAGCCGCACCAGCGGCCAGGAGCGGCCGTCCTTCGACACCTGCAGCCGGAGCACCCCCTTGTCCACGGTCGCGCGCATCCAGAAATCCGAAGCATCGGCCTCGTAGGGGCCGGTGGCCCAATCCGAGCGGCCATCGGTCAACACGCTGCTGAGCATCGCGCGGCCGTCGCTGAGCTCGATCCCCGCCTTCACCCACTGGCGTTCGTTGATCCGCACCATGAGGCCGGCCTGATCGTAGAGCTGCTCGAACGCGCCGCGGATCCGCAGCTGGCAGGTGAAGCTCGCCGGCGCCTCGATGCCGAGGAAATGCCCGCTGTCGCGCGTGAAGCCGTAATGGGTCTCCCGCCAGAAATCCGTGCCCGGGTCGGTGACCACCTCCAGGACATTGCCGGGCAGCAACCGGTGGACCCTGGGCCGGTTGAGCCACGTGCCGGCCTGCCACGCGTTCGCGGGCTCGGCCCCGGTCGTGGTCGCGAGCAGCACCCCGCCCGCGGCCAGGCCGCCCAGGACCGCTCGGCGGCCGACATCCACCTCCCCATTTCCGAAAGCTGTCATGCAGTGGTCCCTCGCTCGGTACGGCCGCGTCGGCGCCGACGGGGCCCGATCGAACAGCACGCCCACCAATTTGTACATACGTACCAATTGGACTGTCAACGCTGCACTACCATGGACCCGCTTCCACCGGAGCTTCGAGCGAGCATGAGCGGCAGGACCTGGCGTCAGGACCCCAACAGAAAACAGGGCATCGAACAGGCCGCGCTGCAGGTGGTGCTGGACCACGGCGTCGCCGGGACGACGTTCCGCAAGGTCGCCGAACAGGCCGGCGTGCCACTCGGCGCCACGACGTACTACTTCGCCTCGATGCACGAACTGCTGATCGCCGCGTTCACCCGCTTTTCGCTGGAGGTCTCGAACGACTTCGCTGCCGAGATCAGGGCCGCGAAGACGCGCGAGCAGGCATGCGATGCGGTGGTCAACATCATCTTCGGCCAGGGCACCGCCTCTCCGCGCGTGCTCCTGCTCAGCTACGAGCTCTACGCCTTCGCGCGCAGGCACCCCGAGATGACGGCGATCATGGAGCAGTGGATGGCCCGCAGCCGGACGGCGCTGGAGGCGCATTTCTCCAAGGCGGCCGCGAGCGCCATCGACGCCTTCATCGAAGGCGTGACCATCCACCGGTCGGTCGTTCGCATGCACAGGAAGCAGGTGCGCGCGGCCGTGGAAAAGCTGGCGGAGCTGTAGCCCGCTTTGCCGCTGCCGTTGCCGTTGCCGGTGCCGGTGACCGAACACCGCGACCGGATGTGCGCTCCGTCCGGCTTGCCGTCATCCCGGGGCAGTGCGTTAGGCTTTCGCTCCGCAACCATCGGGATGACCTCGAGTTGATCACCTCGTTCCTTTCCGTCGCGCTGCTCGCGCTCTGCGTCTACGCGATCCACGGGTCTCGCCGGAAACTGAGCCAGGCCCTGCAGCACAGCTTCGCGCAATGCCGCTTCGATACGCCGCAGGGCCACGTCAGCGGCGCCAGCCTGCGCGTGGTCAAGGCCAGCCACCAGGTCTCGCGCCATACCAGCGGCGCGCCATCCGAAATCTTCTGGTACTGCGTCGCCCCCGGTCCTGCCTATTTCCTCGCCATCGCGCACGTCACCCGGCCCGGCCGCCGCATCGAGGTCAGGTGGACCCTGCGTGCCCTCACCGAGGAGCGCATGCGCGGCGCGCTGGTGGACGATCGCAAGGCGACCGCGGCGGCGTTCGGTCAGGACGGAGCAGCGACCGCTGGCGGTCCCCCCGCAGGTCGGTGAGACCGCGGCCGCCGCGTGGCTGCCATGGCCGTCGACGGCGCACGCAGCGCGCGCACCCGGACGTCGGCCTTGTACCATCCGGCCCAGGGAGGCAGCTGCTGGCAGACAAGGAGTTCGGCTATGAGCGCAGTCCATTCCAAGCGGGCCCTGGTGTACCGGCAGGTCAGGTACGCGCTGCGGTCGGGGCGTTACGTGCCGGGGCAGCGGATCGATCCGGCCGGGCTCGCCCGCGAGTGCAGGACCAGCCCCACGCCGGTGCGCTTCGCGTTGTACCGCCTGGTGGGCGAAGGCCTGGTCGCCGACCATGCGCGCAATGGCCTGCATGTGCCGCTGCCCACCGAACTGGCCTTGCATGACCTCTACGACTGGATGCAGCGCCTGCTGCTGATGGCATGCGAGCTCTGCGCCGCACCCGACGCACCGCGGCCGGCGGAAGCGGGCACTGCCACAACCGACGACGACGTGGTCAAGCGAACCTGGCAGCTGTTCAACGCGATCGCCCAGGCGAACACGCACCGGTTCCTGCAGCTGGCGATCCGGCAGGCCAACGACCGGCTGGCGCCGATCCGCCGCGCCAAGCTCGGCCTGTTCGAGCACGCACAGGACGAGCTGGCGGAGCTGAGCCGGCACTGGCAGGCGCGCGACCTGCCGGCCCTGCGGACCGCGCTGCGGGGTTATCACGAGCAGCGCAGGCAACGCGTGCCGCGCATCGTGGCGCTGCTCCACGAACAGGGCGACGATCCGCGCTGACCGACGGCTCGACGGCGCCCGGCACGGGTGCATCGCCGCGCCCGCGGCACGGCCGTGGAAGGGATTGGGCGAAGATGGGCGTGGACCGTGGCGTCGCACCCGGCAGCCATGCCCAAGCCAGCAGGGGCGGTGTGCTCCACGCCCGCTGCTGCTCGTTCCGATCTCCATGGAACGCTGCCTGGGCACCCGCGCGTCGAGGCACCGCAAGAATCATCGAGTTACAGCGCAATAATCATTTGAAAATCAAGAAATCGGGTTCCTACGCTGTCGATGTCATGGGACGTCCATGACGCAGACCGAAGGAGAACGCGATGAACATCCACGACACCCCCCGCCTCCCCATGCCGGACGACCTCATCGAGCTCGGCGTGGCCAGCACCGAGACCCGCGGCGGCCCGCTCGCAGGCGAGGAGATCGGCGGGCTCAACGTACCGGGCATTTCCGAAGAGTGAGCTACGGCACGCGCCGGACGCGTGCCTTCCCGACAGGAGATTCGGCCATGACGATCCAAAAGCAACCACCGCCGCGCCCGCTGCGCGACGACGAGCCGCTCGTGCTGGGTAGCGCCAGCCTCGATACCCACGGCGGCCCGCTCGCGGGCGAGGAGATGGGCGGCTTCACCGCCCCCGGCATCGCCGAGGACTGAGCTCAGCGGGGCGCATCGCTGCGATGCGCCCCGTCCGCACCGGAGGAGACATGACGCGCTATGTCATACGGGAGGACCTGTCGTATTGCCGCGTCGCCGGGCGGCTGGTGTTCCTGGACATCCAGCGCGACCGCTACTTCCAGCTGCCGGCGGCGCTGGACGCCGCGCTGTCTTCTTACCTGCAGGGCGCGGCGCTCCCGGAGCAGGCCGCCGACGCGCTGATCGCGCAGAACATCCTGGCGCGCCCGCGCGAGCCGGCGTCCCGGCGCCCGCCGTCGTTCACGCCAGCCCGGCGCAGCGCCATGGAGTCCGGCATCCCGGCACCGCGGCCAGGCCCGCTCGCACTGGCGGAGGTCTGCGCGCTCGTGCTGCACACCCAATGGCGGCTGCAGCGATCGCCGCTGCGGCGGGTGCTTGCCCGCCTGCAGGCCGGACGGCACACCGCCTTCCCTGCGGGCGATGCACCGCACGCGCCGGCAGAGCAGCGGCTTTGCGCCGCCGCCGCGGTGTACCGGCGCGCGCGCCTGTATGTCCCTGTCGAAATGCGCTGCCTGCTCGACTCCCTCGCGCTGCTGAGGTTCCTGCGCAGGCGGCAGTGCCACGCGCGCCTCGTGTTCGGCGTCGCGCTCGATCCGTTCTCCGCGCACTGCTGGGTCCAGGCGGACGATCTCGTGCTGAACGACACGGTGGGCAACGTCCATGCGCATACCCCCATCCGGGTGGTGTGATGTACCGCTACATCGCGCTGCTCGACCGGCATCGCCCAGACCACCGCGGCGAGCTCGCGCAGCTCGACGCAGGGTTCCGCGCCATGGGCTTGCGCCCGGTCCCGTGCGGCCCGGGCATCGCGCTGTACGTCGCGGCGGACACCCCGGTCGTGCCGCTGCCCGCCGGCGGCGCGCTGCTGGGTGACGTCTTCGCGCGGCACGCCGACGGGCCGGTCGATCGGGCGGCGTGGGCGCAGGCGGCGTCCGCGCCGGCCCTGGTCCAGCATCTGCTCGAGGCCTGCTGGGGCGAATACCTGCTGCTGGCGCCCGGACGCGAGGCCGGGGCCGTCACCGTGATGCGCGACCCGTCGGGCGGGGTCGGCTGCGTCTATGCGCTGCGCGAAGGTTTCCTCACCTCCGACATCACCCTCGCCACGCGTGCGGGCCTGTATGCCAGGCAGGTCGACTGGGAGTTCATCCAGGGCACGCTGCGCTATCCGCACCACAAGGCCGGCCGCACCGGGCTGGCCGGCCTGCGCGAGCTGCTGCCGGGGTGCCGGCTCGATCTGGACCGCAACGGCGCCCATGTCGAGGCCGTCTGGAGCCCCTGGGCGTTCGTCGCGCCCGCCTGCCGCCATCGTGACCGCGCCACGGCGCAGGCCGAGGTCCGCCATGCGGTGGCGTCCAGCGTGAGGCAGTGGGCCGACACCGATGCCGCGGTGTTGCTGGAGCTGTCCGGCGGGCTGGATTCCTCCGTGGTGGCCGCGTGCCTGGCCGGGACGTCCGCCCGCGTGGCCTGCTGCAACCTGGTCACCCCGGTCCCCGGCGCGGACGAGCGGTCGTATGCACGGCGGATGGCGGAAGCGCTGCAGGTCGAACTCCAGGTGCGCACGCTCGGGTTCGAGCAGACCCCGGTGGATTGCCCGCCGCCGGCGCACGCGGTGATGCCGGGCACCGGGTTCCTGCAGCACGCGTCCAATGCGCTGAAGGAGGCGATCGGCCAGCAGCTGGGCATCGACCGTTTCTTCTCCGGCGGCGGCGGCGATACCGTCTTCGGCCACACCCGCAGCGCCGCGCCGGCCGCGGACGCCTTCCGCGAATGCGGGGCCGGGGCCGGCCTCGCAGCGGTCCGCGACCTGGCCGAGCTGCATCAATGCACCGTCTGGAAGGCCGGCCGGCTGGCGCTGAGCAAGCTGCGGGGCCCGCCGAAGCCGCCCCGCCGGCCCGACCCGTCGTTCCTGTCGGCGGCGGACGGCCCGGCCGAGCTCGAACCGCACCCCTGGTTCGCCGCGCCCGCCGATGCCCTGCCCGGGGACCGGGAGCGCATCTTCGATCTCGCCGGCACCCAGGTGTTCCGGGATGCGTTGGCGCGCAGTGCCCGCGGCCGGCTGCGGATGCCGCTGCTGTCGCAGCCGGTCGTCGAGGCCTGCCTGCGGGTCCCGAGCTGGATGTGGATCGCTGGCGGGCGCAATCGCGCGGTGGCGCGGGACGCGTTTGCGGACGTGCTGCCGGGCCCGATCCTGCATCGCCGCAGCAAGGGCACCTTCCTGAACTACACCGGCGCGGTGTACCGGCGCCACCGCGCCGGGATCCGGGACCACCTGCTGGGCGGCCGGCTGGCCGGGCACGGGCTGCTCGACCTCCCCGCGCTGGGCCGCGTCTTCGACCGCGAGCTGGCGCCGCGGGACGAGGCCTACCTGCGCCTCTTCGACCTGTGCGCGATCGAGAACTGGCTCCGCCACCAGGCCTGACCACGCCCCGGCCCGCGGTCAGGGGCTGCGCGTGTCCCGGGCCGCCCGCAGCTGCCGCCAGCGCGCGTACTGGGCCTGTTTCGAAGGCGCGGCATCCTCGTGGCCCTGCAGCCAGAACCGGAACCAGTCCACGTTCCGTTCGTACGCGGCCAGCTTGTGCCGCGGCTGGAACTTCTGGTGGGGCTCGTCGGGGAAGACGTAGAGGTCGGCCCGGTTCGCGCGCAGCAGCGGGATCACGTAGTCCAGGGCGTACAGGTACTCCTGCTCGGAATGCTGGAACAGCAGCGGCGCACGCAGGCGGTCCAGCTTGAACACCGGCGACAATGCCCGCCAGCGCGCCGGCGTCTCGCTCGGCGCGCCGAGCCCCCACAGGTCGCGCAGTCCCTTGAGGAACGTCTCGCCCTTCATGCTGCCGAGCAGGTAGTAGTACGGCGACACCACCGGATTGGCGACGGACGCGGCCGCCAGCAAATCCGACTCGGTGGCCGTCCACAGGGTCACCGCGCCCCCGAAGCTCAGCCCGCCCATGCCCACCCGCGTGCGATCGATCTCGCCGCGCGCGGCCAGCCGCTCGACCGCACTCGCGACCGCCGCCAAGCCCTCCCCGTGCCGTTCGACCGCGTCCAGGGTGTAGCCGGGCCGCTGGTTGATGCACAGCGCCGCGATCCCGGCCTGCGCCAGCGTCGCTAGCGGCCACTCGTCCCCCACCCCGCCGCGCACGAAGCCCGGGCAGCTGTAGTAGGTGACGAACAAGGGCACCGGCGGCTCCCCGTCGCGCCGCGCCGCGTAGAAGCGGCCCGTGAACCCGCGCCCCTGCGCATCGGTCCACTGCAGCAGGCGTGCCGGCGCCCGACGCGCCAGGTCCCGGGCCAGGGCGCGGTTAGGCTCGAACAGCACGCGGCGGGCGCCGGTCGCCAGGTCGATCGTCTCCAGCTGCGGCGGACGGTCGGCCTCGGCGGTGACACACACCAGGGCCTGCGCGGAGACGCCGCAGCCGGCCGCCGGATTGCGCCCGCCGTTGACCAGGCCCCCGCCCTGCACGATCCGGCGGACCTGTCCGGTCGCCAGGTTCCAGCCGTGGATCGACTGCGCCAGCCCGAGCTGCGGATCGGTGACGGTGAACAGCAGCTCGTCGTGGCCGGGCCGCCACTGCATGCCGGTGATGGCCTGGCCGGTGCAGGCCGCCGCTGCGCAGTCGACACCGCCGCGCCCGTCCCCGGCGTGTACCGAGAGCCGCATCGCCGGCCGGTACAACTGCCCGGTGCCATCGCCCACCCGCACCAGCACGGCGACCCGCTCGCCGTGCGGCTCGCGCACGCTCTTCCACGGGTCGCCGTCACGCGGGCCGGGCCCTGGCGCGGGCGGCGGCTCGGCCGGCACCTCCGACGCTGTCAGCGCCCGCGTCGGGCCCTGTGCCAGATCCACGGCCTGCCACCGCGCCGGCAGGTCGGCCAGCAGCGGTGCGCGGTCGAACCACACCGCACCGAAGCGCTGGGTGGCCAGCCGCCCGTCGACCAGGCCGGAGCGGACCAGTCCCTGGCCGATCGGCACGCGCGCGTCGATGTGCACGCCCTGGTCGTACTCGGCCTGCTCCGCCGCGCGCACCGCCTCGCGGCTCGCCCCGACGCTGTACCGCAGGCGGCGCCCGTCCGCGTCCAGCACGAACTCGCGCACGTCCGCGGCGTCGTCGGTCACCGCCACCGCGCCGGACCCGTCCGCGGCCGCGCGCCACACCGCGACCCGGCCATCGATCTGCGCACGGTAGTAGAGCCAGCGGCCATCCGGCGACCACACCGCCGCCGGCGGCAGCGAAGCGCCCGCCGAATCGCGCAGCGGCGCGCCGCCCTCGGCCACCCGCCGGGGCGCCGCCTCGTCCAGGCCCTGCACGTACCAGACGCTGTCGTAGGTGTTGCGCTCCACCGAGGCCCGCTCCATGCGGAACGCCACGCGGCGGCCATCGGGCGACAGCGTCGGGCCCGCGAGGTCGGCCAGCTCCAGCAGCCGCCGCGGCGAGAGGTCCTGTGCCTGGCCCAGGCACGCCGCGGCCCACAACACGCCTGCGCACGCGAGGCGCCCTACCCTGCGGACCGCGGTCATTCCACGCACCTCGCGGTTCGCCCGGGAGCCGTCGTCTGCCTGCTCATCGCCGGCCCTCACCAGCGCTTGGACACGGACACGCTCAGGAAGCGCCCGATCGCCGAATAGTTGGTCGAGTCGTACGCGGCCACGTACAACGGCGACGTGACCCGGTACAGCGGCGGATCGCGGTCCAGCACATTGTCGAGCGACACGCCGAACTCCAGCCCCGACCAGGCGTCGCCGCGCTCGCCGGTGGCGTAGCGCAGCGCCGTATCGAAGGTGGTGAACGAGGCCGACGCCACGCCGTCGACGCGGTTGCTCACCCCGTCGCGGTAGTTGGCGAACAGCGAGGCGGTCAGGCCGCCCTGCGTCCACACCGCGCCCGCCCGGCCGCTCAGCCTGGGCGGATTGAACAGGGTGCCCGCCAGCGCGTACGCCGGCTGCGTGGGCAGGGTCTGCTGCGTGCTGTCCAGCCAGCTCGCCGCCCCGCGCAGGGTCAGCGTCCCCGCGCCGAGCGCCCGGCGATACGAGGCCGACAGGTCCACGCCTTCGATCTCCTGCTGCGCCACGTTGGCGTACTGGGTGTGGATCAGGGCAACCACGTCGGCCGGGTCGTACGCGGCACCGGTGAAGTTGTAGAACGTGCCGGCCGCGGCCAGGGCCTGCGCCAGCGCCGCGGCCGTCGGCGCGCGCTCGACGAAGGGCGCGTAGATCGGGTTGCTCAACGCCTGGCTGGCGTTGGCGATCGGCTGTACCACGCGGTTGCGGTAGTCGATGCGGAACCAGCCGAGTTCCGCCTCCAGCCCGCGCACCGCCTCGGGATGGAACGCCAGCGACAGCGAGCCGGTGGTCGCCCGCTCCGGCTGCAGCGCCCGGTTGCCGCCGTCCAGCACCAGCACGGTGGCGCCAGCCGGATAGCCGGTGCCGCCGAAGCTGCCCGGCGCGAACAGCCACGCGTCCTGCGCGTAGTGCCGCTCGAACAGCGTGGGCGCCTTGAACGACTTGCCCCAGGAGGCCTTGAGCGTGAAGTCGGCCGTGGGACCGTAGACCACGCCGAACTTGGGCGTGGTCACGCCGCCGAAGCTGCTGTAGTCCTCGCCGCGCACCGCGGCGGTGAGCGTCAGGCGCTGCACGCCGGCGACGCGTTGCGCGGCGGCGACCAGCGGCAGGTTGAGTTCCGCATACGCGAAGCGGGCATGCTCGCGTCCGTCGATCGTCGTGACGCCGGTGACATGGTTGACGTTGCGGAATGCGTTCTCGCGGTAGCCGACGCCGGCCGCCAGGCGCGCCTCGCCCGCCGGCAGCGCCAGCAGCGGCCCCTCGGCCCCGAGCTCGTAGCTGCGGCTGTCGTTGCAGTAGCAGACCTCGGTGAGGTTCACCGCCCCGGTGGCCGCCACCGTCTCCCGGCGGTACTGGTCGTGCTCGCTGTCGCCGGAGCTGGCGCCCAGCGACAGCGTCCAGTCGCGCGGCAGCCACACCGCCAGGCTGGGCGCGACCAGCGTGGACACGGTCTGCGGCTTGACCCGGCTGTTGCGGCCGCTGACGTTGTACAGGTGCAGCTGGTCGCGCTCGCTGCGCAGCGCATCCAGCCGCAGCTCGGCGGCCTCGCCCAGCGCCTGGTGCGCGCTGAACAGCCCGCTGCGCAGGTCGCTGCCGGGATACAGCGTCGAAGGATCGAGCATGGGCTCGGCGTAGCGGCGCTGGCGGCTGTAGATCGGGTCGACCGAGACGTCCTGGTAGGCCGCGATCAGGCCGCCGCTGCGCCAGGTGGTGCCCGCGGTCAGGCGGTACTCGCGGCTGGCCAGCCCGCCCTGCGCGGCGCGGCCGAAGCGCGTGCCCACGCTGACGCCGTCGTACTCGCGCTTGAGGATCACGTTGCCCACGCCGCCGACCGCGTCGGAGCCGTAGATCGCCGAGGCGCCGTCGGCCACGATCTCGAGGCGCTCCACCGCCTCCAGCGGGATCGCGCCGATGTCCACCGCCTGGGTGAAGCCGCCGTAGGCCAGGCGGCGGCCGTTGAGCAGGGTCAGCGTGGCATCGGCGCCGAGTCCGCGCAGGTTGAGGCTGGAGCCGCCGGTCATGTTCTGGTTGGCGTTGCCGGCGCCGGCCAGGTTGCCGCTGAGCACCCCGGGGTTCTGCCCGCCGGAGAAGTTCTGCGGCACGCTGCGGATCACCTCGCCGAGGTCGCCGAAGTCCTCTTCGCGGATGCGCGCCGCGTCGATCGCGATCCGCGGCGACGGTACCGCCCCGTCCTTGATGCGGGTGCCGGTCACCTCGATCGTCTCAAGCGGGAGCGCATCGGTCTCCGGGGGCGCGGCCGCGGCGGCCGCAGGCGCGGCCTCCCCGTTTGCCTCGCGTCGATCGGCCTCGGTCGCGCTCGCGGCGCTGGCCTGGGCGGCGGCCATGCCCGTCGTTGCGCTGGCGGCGGCCCAGAGGGCCAGGGTGAGGGCGGTGCGTAATCGGCTGCTCTTCATGCTGCGTCCTTCGGCTTGGAGGGAGGTGGGTCCGGGGCCGGCCGGCGCGAGGTGGCGGCCGGCAATCCCGGTGGGCGAATCGGTCCTGCAGGGCTGACCCGGTCGGGAAACCACGGTCCGCGTCAGAAACACGAGCAATCGGTTAGCGCCAGCATTACGAACATGCCGCGGGCGCGGACCACGCACTGGCCTTCCGTGGAAGGCCGACCCTTCGGTCGCTGCACTCGTGCCCGTTCTGCTGCCCCTCACCGGACGGCGCCAACGCGCCATGGCCTGCACCTTCCAGGCGTTCGCGAGGCCGCCGTGATCCTACGATTAACGTAGTCGTCACGCCAAGGCTACGATTCCCGTAGTATCGAAGTCAAGCGCGCTTTCGGAAGCTTCCGCCCATGGAAGTCCGCGACGCGCACGCATTTGGCTGAGAAACGACCGCTCCCCGTCTACAGCCGCCGGCTGCGCGAAGCGCGAGAGGTCTATGGACTGTCGCAGCGCACCCTGGGCATCAAGGCCGGCCTGGACGACTTCGTCGCCAGCACCCGCGTCAACCGCTACGAGACCGGCGTGCACCAGCCCGACCTGCAGACCCTGAAACAGCTGGCGGGCGTGCTCGAACTGCCGGTGGCCTATTTCTATGCCGAAGACGACGGCCTGGCCCAGACGATCCTGGAATACGCGCGCCAGGGCAAGGGCGAGCCGTGAAACGCTCCCGCGGTGGAGCCGCCTGACCCGCGGGCACCAGCGCGCATCCCCAGCGCTGCAGAAACCCCTGGCTATCGCCCCGCACCGCGCTCACGGCATCGACGTGCATGTTCCTGGAACGGTCACCGCGATATCGCCTCCGGCACCGTCTTTACGCGGGCGTGGTGAACCACCCCACCCGGCATTTGGCGCCGCGGATTCGCGGGCGGCTCCATCCCTGCGCCCCTGTTTGCCCATCCGGCAGACGCGCCCAGCGGTCTGCCACCCACTGCAGTCCTCAGGCGCAGCCGCGGACGAGCCGGCTGCTCGACCACCGCCGTCTCCGGCATCGGACCTCAGGTCTGCTTGACCAGCCCCGCCCCGTTCGCGGCCACGCGGCCCAGCCGGATCATCGGCCGCTCGATGGCGCGATGGAAAAAGTACGCCAGGCACACGCTGGCCAACAGCAGCGTCACGAACATCGCCAGCTTTTCGGCGGCACCGTTGGGCGCGGGCAGGCTGTTCTGCGCCAGGTTCATCAGCGGAAAGTGGACCAGGTACAGCGCGTAGGAGATGTCGCCGAGAAACGACAGCGAGCGCAGGGCCGGCAGGCGGACCTGCGTCCCCAGCACCACCACGGCGGCGAAGATCGGGGCCGCGAACCAGAAGCCCCCGGCCATGCCGAACGGCACCGGCCCGACCACGAATGCGGCCGCCACGGTCAGCCCCAGCACCGCCACACTGGCCCGGCGCAGCACGGCATGCTCCTTCCACGCGGTCAGGCGCGGCAGCAGCGCGGCGACGAGCATGCCGAACACAAACTCGTAGAAAACGGTATCGCTGAGGATGGTCAACGGCGCCTGCCACCCCCGGGTGTCGGCAAAACGCGCCGCGGACTGCGAGGAAAGCGCGTAGGAGCCGTTGACCGCCAGCTGCAGCCCGACCGTCAGGATCCCGATCGCCAACGCGCAGATCGGCCCGCGCCAGCGGGGGCTCAACGCCATCGCGCCGCAGAACAGCAGGTAGAAATAGACCTCGTAGGTCAGCGTCCACGGCGGGCCGAGCAGGTTGTAGCCGAACTCCGGCCCCTGGCTGGCATAGTCCTGCAGGCACAGCGCCAGCGCACAGAGCGATTGCCCCAGCGTCGCATCGCGGTGCACGGTGAGCACCGCCAGCAACCACACCACGAAGAACAGCGGGTAGATGCGCACGAAGCGCTTGATGATGAACGTCGACGGCGGCTCGGCGCGCTCGCGCGTAACCAGCAACATGATGAAGCCGCTGATCATG
Organism: Lysobacteraceae bacterium USHLN149; assembly: GCA_037145635.1. Taxonomy (GTDB): domain Bacteria; phylum Pseudomonadota; class Gammaproteobacteria; order Xanthomonadales; family Xanthomonadaceae; genus JAATFS01. Next base: position 42,728 of record JBBCXB010000005.1, on the reverse strand, counting down.
AAGAAGAGATCCACGCCCAGCGCGCCGGGAATGCGCGCCTCCATGTGGCCCGGCAGCAGGTAGGACAGATGGGCGACCACCACCAGCAGCGCACACAGCCCTCTCAGGTAGTGAATCGAAACGATCTTGCCGTGCATCTGGGATCCTTCTGGTATGCCGGACGCCCGCTCGCGGGGAACGTCGCCGGTGAACGTCGGACGCGGACGCGCCGGCCACCGGACCTGCACCGCGCGAGGCCCTGCACCGTCATGGCGCGGCTGCACGGCCGCGCCATCGCGACGGACGCCGCCACGAAGCGTGGGGTTGCCCGGGATGCATCGATCCGGCAGCAATGGCCGGGCGGGCGCGCGGGATGGTGGGGGCGGCGGAGGGAACGCATGCGCATCCGACTGGGCGCCGCATGCTAGGCAAGCGCTCGTTACCATTCGGCTAACCGCTTGTTCAAAGCGCGTTGCCGCAGTGCAGCATGACCCTACCCGGACTCGGTCAGCCTGGTTTCGACGCACTCGATGCGAGCAGGGATGTCCGGTCTCGCCGGGCCGATTCGACGCGTCTGCCGGCCGTGGTCCGCAGGGCTTCGCACTGGCTGCGGCGGGGTTGAATACGCCTTTCCCAAACGTCGATCCGCCCGAGGTCGCTTCACCTTTCTCTACCGCGGCGCCGAAGGCAGAATCTCTTCCAGCCTTCGACCTAGCTGGGACGCCATGGACACCGCTGTTCCCGAACACAAAGACGCCGTGGTATCCGGTCCGAGCAACGTGCCCTGCAGCCTGACCTAAGCCGACTTCCCTGCACTTAACCGGCTGCTCGCCCTCCTGGGCGACTCGGGTGCCTATAGCCCGTAGGCCTTCATGCAGATCCACAAGAGGCCGAAGTCGTCCGGACGAAGGTAGCGCTGGAAGGTCTGAGACGCCCAGGGGCGGCGCATGCCTCGCAGGAATACGCGCTACGGCTTAGGGCCCCAGCCAGCCGGCCCTGCGGGCTTCATGCCCCGAGCCCAGCCGGCCAGCGCCGGTCAGGCGCCTTTCGTCGCAGGGACGCATTCGCGGATGCGCTCGTAGGCCGAGGTCGGCAACACCAGATCCACCGCCGTGTCCGAGGGAATGAGCGTCGAAGGCTTCGCCGACCGAAGCAGGAAGACGTCCTTCCCGCCTTCGCGCGAGAACCGGCCGGCCTGCATGCCCGGCAGACTCGTACCGAACTTGCGCAGCGGAAAGCGAAGCGACCCGGCGTCCACCGCTTCGTTCCAGCGGAGGGCATCCAATGGGAAGGTCATTGCGTCCATTCCTGCCCGCGCCATCAGCGTCTCCGGCCCGACGGTGACGTGTGCGCTGCGCGCCTGCCAGACCAGATGACCCGCCGTACCCAGACTGGCCAGGACCGCGACCGCCAGCGCGAATTTCTTGGCCAGATTGGGGGCTTTGCCCAGAAGCGCCACCACCGCGATCAGCACGAACGCGAACACGCATGGACCGAGAATCGCCAGGTACGTTGTCGAGGTCGCCAGAGATAATGGAATTTCACACGTCATCGTCACCTTTTTCCCTGCCATACATTGCCCATGGCTCCGGCTCAGCATAGGGCCCTAATCGCCGGCACGGACCTGAAACCGCTCCCGTCCTATCCCAGGACAGGTCCGCCTTGTGCCTGCGTCCGCTCCAGACCTTCCTGCTGATTCGATTGCTCTCGTTGGACCGTCGAAGCCCGCTGCAGGGAAGCCTCGACCGGAGTCCGCGTGGCCGTATCCGTGGCTACATGCGCTCTCATATGGGCGGGATCGTTCAAGGCCCCCTGGACGGCAAACAGATAGTGGCCAGCCTGCAAGGTCCGCGTTGCTTCGCTGAGCACTACATGATCCACGCGACTGAAGCCGTTGGCCATCGCTTCGGTCGCCAGGCACGCGGCCACTCTATCGCTCCGTTCGTCAGGCACGCGGCCCAAGGATCGATCAAGCTCATGGACATGGGCTGCGCATTGCGCGAAGACGGCCGGCAGGGCCGGCGAGCCTTGCGCCAACGGCGCCGGCGGCCCGAACGGCTGCGCACCCTGGTGATACTCCAGACCCGCTCGTTCCAACGCCGAAGACCACGCACGGCCATCCCAGGCATGGGCTTCGCCCGACGGACTCGTGACAGACAGGCTCCCTTCGCGATCGACGTCGACCCGGGCAACCTCCTCTCGGGCCAGTGCATTGCCACCCGCAATGGTCAATACAGGACCGGCCGCTCTCGTATCCATCCGGGATAGAACGCGCGCACCCGTCGTCGGGTCGCGCAGCATCGCGTCGAACAACTGCAAACTGGGATTCCGGTTGAATCCCTCGGCAAGCGCCGCGTTGTCCGGTTCCCTGACCTGGGCTCGCCATTCTGTTCCACTGGATCCCTGTCCCTGCTCCAGGGCATTGACGAGGCCGACGCCACGCAGCGTTGCATCCCGCCCGGACACGATCGCGGCTTGGGCAGCAGGATTCAAGCCGTCGATCCCTTGATCGCCAATCCAGTCGCGCACACCCTCTGCGGTCATGCCGTTCGACTGCTGCAGGTTTTGCATGAGCAATCCCCCGCGGACCTGATTCTGGTTGTAGAGCTTGCTGGCCATGGCCACGATCTTGGCAGCCTCCGCGGGTTGGTCCCGATTGAGATCCTGCAGCCACCCCACCTGGGACAAGGGCTGGCCCACTGCCTGCCATTTGCGTTCGACCTGCTGGTCGTTCAGCCCCTGAACGAACGTACGCCCGTCATCCGACCTGAGAAATCATTGAGACGATGCTGCTCCATGGAGGACAGGTCATTGCCTGACTGACCGCGCGTCTGCAGACGCCGCAGAAGGTCCGACTGCTCTGCTTCGCTGAACCGCTGCCCCGGCGGGGCCCACTCCGCATACCGGCGCAGCATGTCCTCGGCAGCCGCGCCACGACCCGGCTGACCGAAATCCCATTGCATGATGCCTACGGACCAACCCGAGTTTCCCGTGCTGTGCTGCAAGGCGTAGGCGGCTTGTAGATTCACTTCACTCGAGCGCCCTACGGCGTTGTAGGCAAGCACCTCGAAGGTTTGACGGCTCAATGCGTCGTACACGTATCCCCGTGTCATCTCCGGCTCCTACGGTATGGCCCTGGCGAGTTGTTCCAGTTGCGCGATGCGGGCGCGCGTGACATTGGACGCGCAGTCCTCAGCCAATGCCTGCTGCTCGTCGCGGGACATGCCCTGCACCATCGGCTCCGCCTGGCAGTAGGCATCACGATAAGCGCGCCAAGCTTGCGAGGCCGCAGTGAAGCTTTTCTCCATGTCGTCCAGATAAGCGGGATCATCCGCGGCATAGCTGGCGTAACGCGCCCGCGCCTTGCTGATGATGTTCTTTTCAAGCTGGGCGAGTGTGTCGCCGCGCGCGCGCGCGTCACGCAATGACAGGCATGCTTTACCCAACTTCCTGCACGCCGCCTCTGGCAAGGCGAGTAGACACGCGTCTCTATCCTTGGCTGCACCGATATGGGAGCAGTCCGTATCGGGCGATCCCGGTGAGCGAGCTTCACCCCCCTGCACCGACGCGCTGGCGTCCTTGGATGAACAGGCCGACAGGCACAGGAACAACACCGATGTTGCGACCCATCGCCCTGCTTTCTGGCGTAGCTTCACGTAAACGCCTCCTTGCTCTTTCCTGCGGATGACCATCGGCATGCCCGGTACTGCGGTCGCGACCAAGCTAACAAGCGGGGCCTGTGCGATTCAAGCGTTGGCCGCTTCATCCTGACACCGCATGATTGCACTTACGGCCTGGACCGTGCTTTGGAGGGCCGGGCCTGCATGCTCGCCAGCCGCGACGCGAAGCTTTTTCCGGTGGCGAAAACCAGCTTTTCCGGCCAAAGGCTACCGAGACGCCCGTGCAGCACGTGCCGGTCACCGTCCCAGCTCGCCGCGGTGATAGGTGGAGCTGGCCGGGCGGCGTGCGGCACGGCGCGCTCAGGCGTCCTGGACCGGCGAGCAGGGAGGCGGGTTGAGGCTCGAGGGCGAGGCAACTTTCGGAAATGGCCAGACGTTGTCCGATGAGCGAACCTGACACCGTTACTCCGCAGATACGGGGAGTGGCACCGCAGAACAGTGCACCCCGGCCCGTATGTCGGGCCAGGGTGCCGCGCTCGTTGCTTACTTGAATCCGCCGCCGGCCTTGATCAGCTCGCCGGTGATCCAGCGGGCGTCGTCCGATGCCAGGAACACGGCCACGGCGGCGATGTCGTCCGGGGTCGCGATGCGGCCCAGCGGGGTGCGCCCTACGAGGTGCGACTGGAAATCCGAACCGACGAAGCCCGCTGCCTGCGCGCCCTCGGTATCGACCATGCCGGGATTGATGCTGTTGACCCGGATGCCGCGCGGGCCCAGCTCGGCGGACAACACGCCGGTGATCGCATCCAGCGCCCCCTTGGTGCCCGAGTACACCGCCATGCCCGACGGCGTCAGGACACTCACCAGCGAACCGATGTTGATGACGCTGGCGCCATCCCCCAGATGCGGGGCGGCCGCCTGCGTGACCTGCAGCGGGCCGAGCACGTTGAGGTCGAACTGCCGGTGAAAGTGCGCGGCGGTGATGTCCTCCAGCGGCGCCACCTCGTAGATGCCGGAGTTGTTGACGAGGATGTCGAGCCGGCCGAAGCGCTCCACCGCGGCCGCGACCAGCGACTGCGCCTGCCCGGCCTGGGTGACGTCGGCCTGCACGGCCACCGCCTGCCCGCCCGCCTGGGTGATGCGTGCCACGACCGCCTCGGCACCGCTGCGGCTGCTGGCGTAGTTCACCACCACCGCCGCGCCCTCGGCCGCCAGTGCCGCCGCGATACCCGCGCCGATGCCCTTGGATGCTCCGGTGACCACGGCCACCTTTCCTGCAAGCTTGCTCATGTCTGTGTCCTGATGAAGAAGAAGGGCACGCAGCCGACGCTGCGTGTACCTCCTCAATGGAGGGCAAAGCTGGACGGGATAAGCGGGGTCATCGGGGAAGGTTTATCCCGTGACCGGGACGATGCCGCGCCCGCAGCCGCATTCCTCCAGCCAGGTCAGGCTGAGCCGGAGCTCAGGCGGCCTGACCTTCCTGCTAATTGTGGCGTGTTCCTCTGGCTAGCGACTCAACCGGTCACCGTCTGCAAAGTGCCATTCATGCGTACCGAGTGGATGAAGGTCAGACACGCCACCGGCCGGGCTCGAACAAGAAAGCCATTGGGTAGCGTCCGACAACCTCCAGCCACCTGCCAGGCTCCCGTGGGCCGGCTAGCGTCCAGGCGCAGGTGCCTGTTGTGCAGACTGCGATTGCGCTTGATCGTAGGCGTGGACGGCATTCTGTTGGTCGGCCACATAGACACTCTGGCGCATATCAGGCGCTGGCGTCGTTGCATCCACTTGCACACGAAATCCTGGCGTCTTGCCAGCCACGAAGATGTGGTCGTCACGCAGGATGGCGCCGGCAAGTTGGTCGACCCGTTCCACGCCAGCCTGCTTTGCGGCAATCATGACCTCGGCAACCTTGGTGTCGGACACCGATGCAGGCAGTTGCCCCCGCAATGCATTGAAATACGCACGATCCGGATGCGTGTCCGGAAATCTTTCATGTGCCTGATCCTGCAAGCGCGAGACATCCTCGTTGATCCGATCAACATCGCTGCGGGTCACAAGGTCCCGTTCGGGATCTCCCTGGGGACGCGCCAGTCGTGGGTCGTCAGGAAACAACTGCCTGAGCCGTGAATCATTCAAACCGGTCGCCAGATCACCGTGACGTAACGCAGCGTATGCATGACGTGCAAGCGCTTCCTGCCCGGAGGTCAGGTCGCCGAGCCGGCGGCCAGCTTCGTTGTTCCACAGATCCATCCGGTGTTCGTAAGGATCGTTCGGGTGGGCAGGCCCAATCTCGGCATCATCACCGAACCTGCGTGCGATCCACTGCTGACCCGCCGCGAGCTGGGTAACACGGCCGCTGGTGTACGCATGCCGGAAAGCATCGAGTTGATCGTTGTGCCCCTGCGACTGGAACGTGCCATCGGGGCGTCTACCCAAGGTGATGCCACTCAGCTGCTCGTAGTGCCGATACGCTTCCTGCTCGATCTCACGCTTGGCACCTCTTGGATCGGTGATATCGACCACGGCTCAACCTCCCTGCGCCGCCTTTTGAAACTCGATGGGCCCCTGATAGCCTGGATACTTCTTCTTGATCAGGATATGGTCGGAGGGCGTGACACAGCTTTCCTCCAGCGAGTTGGCCACGTGTGCCTCGTCCACGAAGAACTCCTCATAAGGCAACGGCAGCACGGATGCTTCCCCGTCCCGATCGAACTTCAACAGCAGGCTGTCATTACGCTCGAAGCACAACGTCTTCCACGGGAAATCGGTCAGCCTGCCGGCTTCAATCACGGCCGAGTCCTCGCCGGCCAGCAGCGTCACAACGCGTTTGGAAAACTGCTCTTTCGAAATCGGCGGCTCAGTCATGGCGCATCCTATAAAGGTGGCAACGCCAATCGTGGCCGCTGCCAAGACGCAAGGACGGAAGATGGCGAATGGCATAAGGCGCGGCTCCTTCCTGCGGTAGAGGGAAGTTTTACCAGAAGCGCGCAGTGTACGCATCTTCGCAAAACTGGCGATTCTGTCTGCGCCATATATCCGGGCCTTGTGCTCCTGAGGATTCCGCTGGCGTTGCGGCGGGCAATTACATCAGGCTTAGCCAGTCGTCGATCTGATTGCATATCTGCACGAACGGATCGTCCACTTTGACGACTCTTGGCAGGGCTCTTTCGCACTTCCCCTTGGGCCAACGACGCGGTAGACGAGCTAGAAATTCTTGGTCACTTTTCCAAGACCGAACGTCGGAATCTCGAATAAAATCCCGTACTCGAATACACCATCTAAAATCTTCACGCAGCTTGGGCATCGAACCAGCGGATGCCGACGGTATGGAACATCTCAGCGTGTCATCGACGGCCCCGTCTGGACAACGGCTTGCTGCGACTGCTCCAGGGCCTGCTGTTGTTCGCGCGCCTGGGCCCGGGTCTGGTTGATCGCCTGCAGGCGATCGAACGACTGAGTCTCCGGTACCTGCACGGCATCCACCGTCGGCATGTGTGCGCGCTGGTGTGCCGGGTCGTTTAGAGCGCCTTGCACGACGAAGACCCTCTCTCCACCGGCCAGCTGAGGCGTTGGGTTGTTGAGCACCACGTGGTCCACCCGCGACAGGCCCTCGTCCTTGGCCAGCGCAAGCAGGCTCGCGGTCATGCGTTGACTGGAGGCGTCCCAGCCACGGCCGTGCTCGGCGTCGAGTCGCTCCACGCCTGACTTGATCTGTTGGTACAACGCGTGGTCGTCGTGTCCCGGGCGAGAGGGATCACGCCCGGCCATCGGCGAGCGCGCCTGCGGATCGCGCTCGCGCAGTTCCTGCTCCAGCGCGCGGGCGGAGATCGGCGAGACGTGCAGGTGGGTGTCCCTGCTGTGCTGGAACAGCCCGGGCCTGGGCGGCTGCGTGCTGCTGTCGAGATAGGGCATGGGCCGGGTATCGCTGCCCAGGTCGATGCCGTTGCGCTCGAGGATGTCCTCTTTCAGCCCCAGGCGCTGCATGTCCAGGATCATCGGTTGCTCGGGCATGCCAGGTTGCGGCTTGCTGTAATGGCGCTCATGGATGGCGGCGGTACCGATCACCCAGGTACCGTAATGATTGGGGTAATCCGAACGGCCACCATGCCCGATCTGCGTGTCCTCCGACGCCTTGTCGAAGTAAATCTTCCCCATTGCCTCGATGTTCGCGGGCGTAGCCGACAGGGTCATGTCCTCGTTCACTACCAGACTGGGCTTCATGGCGTAGACAAGGCCCCGGCTTCCAGAGCTGGTGTCGATGAAGTCGCGCATCCTGCCTGGGGCAGTGCGATAGATGTCCTCCAAGGTCGGCTGCTCCACGCTGCCCCTGACCCTGCTCACGGTCGCGTTCCAGCCGGCGATTTGGGCGCGCGACTCATCCTCCCGATTGTTGGAGAGCACCTTTTCCGCAGCGGTTGTGTAGTCATGCGAGCCGCGTGCAATCGTGCGGGCTTCCACCAGAAATTGCTGCCTTGCAGCTTCTGCGTCGGCGCTGAACGCACTGTGCTGCAGCTCGTGGCCGAGAACGAATGTCAGATTTCCGCGCGACGAAGCTGGAACGCCTGCCGGGCTTGCCAGCTGTGCCAACGGCAACTGGATCGAGCGGTTGACCGGATCGTACGATCCTCCGGCATGCGGGTCAGTGAGCGGCCTGAAGCTGGAGACGCGCTTCTGCTCGACAGCCTCGTTCAGTTGCCTCGCAAGCTCGGGCGAGTCGGCAAAATACCGCTTCAGCTGTTCGACGTGGCCCGGAGTGACGCCAGGTGCGCCTTGGAAGTCGTCTACGACCTTCAACGCCTCAGGACTGAGTGACATGTCCGCTCCCTGGGCTTATCGGATGTAGACCCATTCGACGCACTTGTGCGCCACCTGTTCCGACGACGCGCCTGCTTCGCCCCGGGGGAAGACCTCAACGCGCATGCCCGGGCGGGTAAAGAAATCGCTCATCCATCGGCCATGCTCGGCGACATTGCGTTCCCGCACGAATCCCATCTGCTCCAACTGGCGGGTGAACCCATCGAAGTCGAGGCGGCATATCTCGGACATCGGCGGCGAGGCGCCCGCGGCAGTGGGGTCGAAACGAAACTCGAACCAGCGCCCATCGAGCTGGGTCTCGTCCACCCCGAAGCCATAGCTCCACTCCCGGGTAAGCGGACCGAACGCGCGATAACGACGCGGATCGTTCTTCACGGTGTGAACCGCCTGCCCCATCGTCGCGGACAGGTACTCGGGCGTGAGGTCCGAGAGCGTCCTGCTCCCCTCGATCACCTCGAGCACATGGCTGAGCAAATCGTCTGCCGTGACGTTTTCCGTGGCGGGGACGGAGGGAGAGGATGAAGTCATGACAGAGGTCTCCGTGACGGTTGCCGATGGCGGGACGGCCGAGGGATGGGCGCAGGCGCCCAGCGCGAAGGTGGCCAGGAGGGTATAGACGGGTCGCGTGATCATGAAAACGTCCGTTGTGCGCAGCACTCGATGCGACGCTAGTGGTATCCCGCACCGCGGTCAATGCTAAGCATCTCGCGACTCGTCAAGCGGGGCAAAGCCGCGTAGAACGCGCTTCTCCACCGCCTCATTGATTTGACGCGTGAGCTCGGGGGAGTCACGCAGTACCCGAGTGAAGCTGTCCAGATGCTCGCGGGTCACGCCTGGATGTTGCCCGAATGCCTCCACGACATCCGCCGCCTTGGAACTCAACATGTCCGCTCCTTGGACTACCGGATATGGATCCACTCTACGCATTGATGCGTTGCACGATCCTGGGGTGTATCAGCCTCACCGCGTGGGAACACCTCCACGCGCATGCCGGGCCGCTGAAAAATCTCACTCATCCAACGCCCATCCTCGACGAGGTTGCGTTCACGGGAGAAACCCATCTGCTCCAGTTGGCTGGCAAAGCGCTCGAAGTCCAGCTGGCAGATATCGGACATCGAAGGAGACGCATCGGGCGGATTGGGTTCAAACAGGAATTCGAACCATGCCCCTTTCGCTTCGGTCTTGTTGATGCCAAACCCGTAGTTCCAGTCTGGGGTCAGCACACCACTTGCGCCGAACCTGCCGGTCCCGTCGTTGCGGTATCGCACGGCCTGCCCCATTGCCCGGGAGACGTAGTCGGGGGTGAATGCATCAAGACTGGAGCTCGTACGGATCAACCCCAATATCCGGGTCAACGCATCCTGAGCGGTTCGAGGCGCGCTCGAAGACTCGCCGGATCCGTGATCGATGGAAGAGCTCATGGCAGGTGTCTCCTTGACAGGTGCCGGATGTGAGGCCGGGGCAGCGGCCGTATGAGCACAAGCGCCCAGGGCCAGGGCCGCGAGAGAAAGGGCAATGGGGCGCGCGATCATGGAACGTCTGTTGTGCGCTGGTCTGCACTCGACGCTAAAGCGATTCAAATCCCCGGTCAACACTCCACCTTACCGCCACGCCGCGGACGGTCCCGCCACCGGCGCCGGTGGCGGCAGGACGCTCCGGCAAGATGCCCCTACCGCACCCCAGCTTCGCCAAGATCAATGCAACTGCCCGCCACCTGCAGCCGGCACCGTCCGCTCCACCGCGTAGACGGCACGCGCCTCGCCTACGCCCTGAAACGCCGCGTCGTGCAGCGGCTGGCGCTCGATCTGCAGCAGCAGCGTGCGCATCTCGCTCATTGCCTCGCAGATCGTGTCGCCTGCGTCGGGCAGCAGGCGGCCGGCGCGCTCGGTCGCATCGCCCACCGCCACCACCCGGGCGTGGGCCGTGGCGGTCTCGACCAAGACGTTGAGCCGGTCGAGCTGCGCCAGCGTGACCCGGCACGCATCGCCTTGCGCGTCGCGTGCCAACGCGCCGATAACATCGGACCGGGCGACCTGCGCATTGTCGGTACGCCGCACCGGCCCGGACACCTCGTCCAGCACCAAGTCCACCTGGTCGGCCAGCAGCTCCAGGCAGAACGCCAGCTCGCCCATACGCACCCTGGGCTCGGCCGCACGTTCCTCGTCCTGGGTCCTCGGCTGCGCCAGCCGGGCCAGGAACCTGACGTAATCGCTCAGCCGCACCAGCCGGAACTGGCTCGCGTCCGGCAGGAAATAGCCCGGCAGGTCGTCGTCATCCAAATCGTAGTGCGGCGTCGGTGCCTCCTCGTTCCATGAAGGGGTCTGTCCGCCACGAACGGCAGACGGGAAGTCGGGAGGCTAGAAACCGCACACAGCCGGCGGGCTTATTCCCCTTGCGGGTGTTGTATTCACCGCCCTCCCGACGCAGGCATCGCGTCGGTTGTACCTGCAAAGCCTGCAGGCACAAAAAACCCACCGGTTTGTCGGAGGTGGGTACCGCTGTGTGTGGAGTTTCTAGGCTCCGTAAGATCGAGAATGCTACCGCTGCCAGATCAAGTCAACGGGTATTACCTATAGCGGGGTAGGATTCTTCCTGCGACGTGACCAGATATTCGTGGACTCACGATGCTCCTTCGGAAACGTCCGTCGTGGCGTCCATTCACCATGTTCGACAGCCGCCACCGGGCTGCTCGACACCCTGAAAGAACCTCATCCACTGCGTAGGAGGTGGACCTCGCCTCGTTGTTCGATTGTGGAGTCAGCCTCAACCAAGTCGGCCGCCAGTTACACTCAGCTGCGGCGGCGCTGGTTGTCCTGCCTCTTGTGGCATGTCCTTCCACTTGGCTGACGAGTCAATCGACTAACGGCTGCAAAGCGCTATGTTGGTGCGGGCAGCGTGGATGACGGTCAAATACTCGTCAACGACCGCTGGCGCCATCCCATCGCAAATCTGGTCATCTGTGCGAACGGCATCTTGCTTGTACCTGGATAGAACCGAAAGACAACCCGGCTTGTCTTTCAGCTTGTAAAGCGTGAGCGCGTAGTCGTTCCGTAGTGCGCCCTCTTCAGCCAGGCCCATCGTCGTCACACAATCCTGGTAAACAGACGCAAGCGCAGCCTTGGCATCAGCATATTTCTTCTGCTCGTAGAGGGGCTTGAAGTCATGACGCGCCTTCTCGATTGAATCAGCGGTACACCTTGAAGACACGCGCTTGTAGCTTCCCTCGAAGCTGCCGTTGTTTCCGCAATAGGCCCGGCACTGCTCTTTGGTCGAAGTACTGATGGCTACGCCACCCGCCTCCGCCTTCACAGCAAGTGAGCATTGACTCGGCTCCGCACCTTCATACACCACCCCGCGACCACTCTTATCCAACTGACCAGAAAGCGCACAACCGCTATCGACATTCTCTGTGTCCAACGAGAACTTCGGAAATCCTTGGCCCTTGGGTGCCTCGATGATCAGGCGCCCCCATCCACCCTCTGTGACATAGGTTTCGGTCCCGACCTGGGGAGGCAGCGCTACATCGACATCCGAGATTGGAATGGAAGCAGGCGTTGCAGCGGCGCCCACCGCTTGCTGGCTACCAGGTTCCGGCTGTGCCTTACCGCATCCAGGCATCAACAGAACCCCCGCACAAACTAGTGCACAACAACTGTTTCCAATGCGTTTCATGGCCGTGCACCTCCAGTTTGTCCAGGCGATGGCAAAGCCCGGATGTTCCAGCCATAGGCCGCTGAGGCGGACGTGGGGTACGTGCTGGTCGCCGGCGTGGTCATGGGCGTGTAGCTGACAATGCATTGGCACGCGTAGCGAGGGTGCGTGTGGGCATCCAGGCTTCACCTGTCCTGTTGAACCTCAACGCGTCATCGACGGGCTTGCCTGGGTAGCGGTTTGCTGAGACTGCTCCAGTGCCTGCTGCTGTTCGCGCGCTTGGGCCTGAGTCTGGTTGATTGCCTGCAGGCGATCGAACGACTGGCTCTCTGGTGCCTGCACGGCATCCACCGTCGGCATGTGTGCGCGCTGCTGTGCCGGATCATTGAGAGCGCCCTGGACGACGAAGACCTTTTCGCCGCCGGCCAGCTGAGCCGTTGGGTTGTTGAGCACCACATGATCCACCCGCGACAGTCCTTCCTCTTTTGCCAGCACAAGCAGGCTGGCAGTCATGCGCTGACTTGCCCCGTCACACTCTTTGCCGTGCTGGGCGTCGAGCTGCGTCACGCCACCCTTAATCTGCTGGTAAAGCGCGTGGTCCGCATGGCCTGGCTGTGAGGGCAACAACGCGGTCTTCGGTGATGCCGGATGTGATTCGGGTCCAAGTCCACCCTGCTTCACATCAGAAGTAGTGATGTCGCCAACGGCTCCGGGCTCCGGCCGCCCCTGTTTAAGCTTCCAGGGGACGATGTGTTTGTCGTAGTAATCGCCATAATATTGTTCGTAGGTTTTACTTGGAGCGACCGAAGGCTGTTCCGTCTTGAAGACCTGGGCAATCTGGTTCAATGCGGCATCGCGTGTGATGCGACCTGCCATTTGCTGATCTGCAATTGCCTCGTACTGCTGCGGCCTCGTGCCGCTTCCAGAAATACTGATATCCGGCCCCTGATGATTCAGAATCTCACGTCGGACTAGTGCGTTACTGAGCGTTGCAGCTGCTTCGCCGCGCAGCATGTTGTTCACATAAGCTTGCTTGGAAGAATAATCTTTAGGCTCAGCGAAACCATGGTGTCCAATCTCATGCGATAGTGATCTGGCGATCCGTTCGCCTTTGCCAGCTGCGTCCTGGTCAATCACTACTTTTTTACCTGGATCCAGGTAAGTACCTCCACCCGCGCTGCCCCAATCAACGCCTATGCCATCGCGTTTGAACTGAGAAAGGCCTGCTTGGAGTGTAGGCGAAGAGCTGATTAGAGGCGCTAATGCTGGATCCTTCAGCGGAGAAGCCGGCAGCGCGCCATTGGATGGTGCACCTACCTGTTTCGGCTGTGGAAATATTTTCTCTTCATTAATTTCCATCACGCATTTCCCTTGCTTGATTAATCAAACTTTATCTCAAAGTTTGCTGATCGAAATATAGCTTAGGTGTGACTGGTCTTCAGTCAATCCAAATATGACCTTGGCGCCGCCAACTTCCATCTCCCAATAGGCCTTGGAATCTCGCGCATCTGGTCGAGGCGGGTAAGGAATAGCATCCACCCAGGGAGCCTCCACAAAACTCGGGCCAGGTGGCGAGAAATCGATAACCAACTTTCCGCGCGATGGATCATCTGTTGCATTAATGAACTCAACACGCTGCACTTTTTCACCTGCCAGCACGCCTTGCTCGCTCACCCGAAGCTCTCTTTCTCCGTCTAAGTGCCGTGGTCCAAATTGAGCTTGAAGCTGAGTACTGACGGCGGCGACATCCTGGAAGTCTGTTGCGATCAAGCGATCGACATCTTGCTTAAGGCGTTCCGTCACGTCTTTGCTCCTGGTTTCAACGGAGGGCTTTGCAGCCGCTATGGCTAACTGATCGCGTGGAGTGCTCGGGGCACATCCCGCATGAAGGGTGCATAGTGCCAGCAGCGCACTCGCTAACAACGTTGCCCGAGGTGAGTCACTACGTCCGTTGTTGCCTTGCCTGCCAAGGGATTCCCCAAGGTGAAGGGCCATCTCTCTGGTCCTGCGCTAAGAGTGTCGCTGAAATCTAACACGTCAATGATCTTGGATCAGGCATAGGCAGCAATCACCGCAAGTCGTTCTTGGACCGCACGATTGACGAACCGCGCACCGACTGAACATGAATGCGGCAGGCGGCCCTAAGCGAAACGCGATAGGTCACTTTGCCGGCGTTCCCACCGGAGGCAACACCTCCATCAGCAGCTGCCCTTCGCTCGCGGTGATGCGCAACTTGGTGCCGATGGCAAAGCCCAGTTGTTCCAGCCATAGGCCGCTGAGGCGGACATGGGGCACGTGCTGGTCGCCGGCGTGGTCGTGGGCGCCGGGGTAATGGGTGTAGCTGACGGTGCATTGGCGCGGGCGGCGGGCGCGGCGGGGTGCGCGTAGCGTGCCGGGGCCTTGCGGGGAGGCGTCCGGGTCGGGCGGCACCATCGGTGGCAGCTTGGTGCGGTCGGGTTCCACAACAACCCACTGCACCCGCTTAGGCGGCGTGGGGCGCGTACGCGTGCGGGTAGGCCGTGCGCTGGCAGATGCCTTAGGTGGGCGGCGGCGTGTCATGGCGCCTCCGGGTGATGGTTGGTAGATGCGGAGACGCGCTGCTGCAACGCCACGGCCCAGCGTGCGACCCGGCGGCGCGAGGTGTGCGGCAACAAACCGGGCTGGCGACTCAGCAGATGCGCAGAAGAGTCGCTCGCTTGCTCAATAGCCGCGCGTGCGACGCGCCGGCGCAGCACCTCGCCTACATCTAACAGCAGGCGGTGAGCGGAAGCTGGCAACAGATCAACCGACACAGATGCCGGCATGGATGATGCGGTAGACATGGCAACGCCCTCCTGGAACAACCCAAGAACCGCCGCCAACGGCGACGGGATGTCGGGAGGTTCGAAACCGCACACAGCCGGCGGGCGTATTCCCCTTGCGGGTGTTGTATTAGCCGCCCTCCCGACGCAGGCATTGCGTCGGCTTGTACCTGCAGGATGCAGGCACAAAAAACCCACCGGTTTGACGGAGATGGGTACCGCTGTGTGAGGAGTTTCGACGCTCCTTGGGCTTAGATCGCGAGCGCAAGGTGTGGCATGTCAATAGCAACTGAGTAGCGCGCTGGCGCGCTGTCGGCAGCTGAGGAATACTGACCATCACAGATGCATGTTGGACGCGCGATCGCCGAGGGAGGCTAGATGAGTTCAGTGGATGAAGTAGCAGCAGAACGCAGCGCCGATATCGATGGGGAAGCAATCACGCTCACAGACCCCAGCTTTCCCTCGCTATCTGCGGCGATGGCTCATTATGCTGAGGTGACCGAACAAAGCCGCGCCGGCCCAGTCGAGCGCTGGAGCTTGGCGATTGGTTTGATTGGTGCGGGCGTCGGGATCTTGGCCGGTACTTTGCTGGATGGCAAAACTGGCGTTTATTTGGCCGTTTTCGGCCTTGTCACTGAGTTGACAGGCTTTGTGGTCTCGGCAGCGCTAACCGTCAAGCGCGAATGGCCTGGGTTCCGCCGCCCCTATGCGGATCACGCAGACCTGATGGAGCGGGAGTTCCACCAGTATCAATCGATCGTTGCGGCGCTTCGAAGTTTTCCGTTGGAACAACGACGTCGACGCGAGACATTCATGCGTGACCGTCGCACCAACATGCATGATCGTCTGGGATTGTTCACCGGAGGCATCGAGAAGCTGGGCTTCATGCCCGTCCTGCTTGCCCTGTATCTGCAGCTGAAAGACTGGCGCATAGGAGATTGGACGGTATTGAGCAAGATCACCCTTATCCAAGGCGTGCTGGCGTTCACGCTACTGCTTGCCTTTGCGATGTCATGGCATCTCATTCGCCTACGTATACGCGTGCAGTCGTACGAGCAATTATTGGCTGAGGCGAACCGGCAAGATAGCGCCTCTAGCAAGTAAGCGGCCGCCAAGCACAACATGCCACTTGTGGTGCAATAATGAGCGACCATGTCATACCGACACCGCACCCTTCGTGGCTTGCCCTTGGCACCGGCGCAGCAAAACGAAAATTACCTATTGATTCCTTCGACAAGCCGCATCACCTACGACCTAACAAGAAAGGATTTGATATGTCATCGACATTTGAATGGGTAGATTTCCCCGAGGGTCGGGCACGTTTTTCTGGAGGAATCCGTGGATTTGATGAGCTAGGCCATGAAACATTTTCAGTAGAGATTGATCAGGCTGAGGTTTTTGGAGAGCTGGACCAGAAGTGGGTGGAGGATAAAGTCCACTTCAACATTCACATCATTAGCTTTGGATATCTAGATGAGTTACAGGTTGGCATGCCGCTCCCCTCTTTTTCAACCAGGGCATTCACGCTCGACCAGCTAGAAACGGTCAAGCTCTTGGTCAACAAGCTAATAGCGGCAGGTTTGCAGTTCGAAGACAGGCCGTCCGTGCTGAGGGAGTCAAAGAAGTCGTTCTTTACCGGCAAGGTTATTTTCGAGCAAGATTGGGCCCTAGTGGATTCTACTGCTTCGTTAGGACTCAGCAATGAGTGACTATAAAGCCGATGTAGAACTGATTAAGCAGTCCAATAGCCTGGAAGAAATAGCAAGCATTGCTAGAAAATACGCTGCCACAGCAGAAAGCGAAGGCGGAATCCTCTACAGCAGGAAAATTGGCGAAGTTTCCTCTGAAATCGCAGCTGTTGAATTATCCAAAAATACGGGACTGCCCGTAATAAATGACACACCACGCGCGCAATTTCTGTCTGACAGACAAGTCCTTACTGCAATCAAAGATAAAACCCAAGATATCTTTGAAGATCTGGGCCAGGATGCGACAGTAGCGAAGAACTCTGCAAGCTCATTTTTATACGGAAATCCTGACGTCCCATCGCAGAACCCGACATCACTGTCAAGGTGCCTATGGGGTGAAGCATCCCACGAGTTCGCGAGTTCGTTGCGTGGCGATATCAAAGTCGTTGCTTCTGCTGCCAACCTCGAACGCGTCTTTGGACAGGTCGAAGTACCGGCCGTGCTGAATAACCCCAATGTCACTTCGCTAGGCGGAGAACCCATTCCTAAGTTGCAGGCGCTGTACGCACAGGGTGGCGCAGGCGCTGTGCTGCCGGAGGTGCAAACGCATTTTATCCAGGCTGTGCCCAAAGGCATCTTTGTTACGCCTGAGAGCATCGGAACAGACATCAAGGATGTCACTTTCTCCCGGGAATTCGCAGAAAGCTTTGAATTGAAGCAAACACACTTCAAGCCCTCCGCAGAACTCACTGCATCTGGCATGGTCCGCGCACCGACCGGGCTTGATGTGCCAGCCGCGAGCCTTGCGGAAACAGCGCTTACCGCAGAAGCAGCAGCGTCACGGAGGCTCTCTCCCGGCACGGGTTCTACCCCGAAATCACGGACGATTGTAAAAGGGCTTGGAACTTCCGGTCGCGCCTTGCGACTCTTCTTCGCATCCTCGGGTTGTGGAACCGCTCGATGTATTCGAACACATCGGCTCTTGCCGCATCGAGTGTTGGGTACTTCGTGCGGTAGATTCGTTCGCGTTTGAGCATGCCGAAGAAACCTTCGCATGCAGCGTTGTCACCGCAATGACCTACCGCGCTCATCGAGCACCCCAAGCCGTTGGCCGACAGGTAACGCTGATAGTCGCCACTTCGGAATTGACTGCCGCGATCAGAATGTAGAACGACCTCGTGGACACCTTGGCGCTGCCAGACCGCCATTTGCACCGCCCGTATCACCATCTGCCGGTCCTGCCGGTGATGCATTGACCACCCAGCCACACGCTGGTCGAACAGGTCCAGCACGATGCATAGATACAGTTTGGCCTGGCCTGTCTTGATCTCGGTGATGTCGGTGACCCACTTGGTCTCAGGCTCCAGCGCGGTAAAGTCCCGCTCCAGTAGGTTGTGCACGCCCGAGGGCGTGAGTGCCGGTCGGCCTTGTTGACCACGCCGCTTCGGCCGCGGCCAACCCTGCAGGCCCTCGGTCGCCATTAGTCGCGCCACTCGGTTCAAGCTGGCAGTCTCGCCTTCATCGGCCAAGTCTTCGTGCATGCGACCGGCACCCAGGGTTCCACGGCTGTCTTCGTGCAGCTCACGGATCCGCCCAATCAATCGCTGATTATCGCGCTGTCGGGCGCCCGGCAGTCGCTGGCTCCATTCGTAGTAACCGCTGGCCGATACCTTCAGGCACCGGCACATCAGTCGAATGGGAAACGCGTCGCGGCAACGTTCGATCACCTGATACCTCAGGATGATTCCTTGGCAAAGAACGTGGCCGCTTCTCGCAAAAAATCCCGCTCCTTCTTCACCCGGGCCAGTTCTCGCTTGAGACCTGCCAACTCCTCATCCCGGGGCGCGCCACTGCCGCCAAAGGCTACCTTGCCCTGGTCCTGGGCTTCCCGCTTCCAGCGGGTCAGCAACGTATCCCGAATCCCAAGCTCGCGCGCCACCTGTGCGCAGCTGACACCCGGCTGGAGCGCCTGTTCAACTGCACCTCGCTTGAACTCCGCACTGAACTTTCTTCGCTTCGACATAAACACTCCTTCGGCCTAGATCGGCCTTCTCGTAAGTGTCCGTGATAACGGGGGTGAACCCCATTGATCACCAAGCGTTGATCAGTTGGATGCATTGACCATGACGAGATAAGGCGAGATCGTTTTGTCTCATCCAGCCACCCTCCCCCATGGACCACAATGTTCCTGAGCTGGATGAAGTGGTATATCCAGCATATCGCCGTATCTCCGTTGAGAGGGGAATTTATGTCAAAGGCCTCATGAATCGATCTAACCATGCATAGCGTCTGATTTCTGATGTCGACAGGCACATTGCCTCTGCGCCATGAAGTGATTGAAATACACCTGCTCGCCTGCATATCAAGCGTATCGCCTACACCCGCCACAAACACCTCAAAAAGTGAGCAAATGGCTACAATCGCTTGGTATGAATTAAGTCGGTCGTATTCCCCACGCTCGTACAGCGCCAGTACATCGTCGCCCTGTCGAATAGTCGTGGCGACAAGCGGGAAGTCGCCGCTCATTCGCATCTCAAGTGAGTAGCCATCGGGCATTTCGGTGTTGGCAATGAGCTTTGCTCCAGCCCCAGCCGCAAGGTAGGAGGTTGCCAAATCCGCAACATTCGCTTTGAACTGCTCGCACTGAGATACCAGCGAATCCAGGTTTTTTCGTAGCACGGGAGGTCCTTAGTCTGGCTTGGCACATGATGCCTATTCTAGTGGTTGAGTGAATTCTAGAACTCTTGGCAACATGCCTGGTTCGAAAAGAATTCCAACGCAATCGGGAAGTCACGTATCACACGCCAATGTATTGATGGACAACCATGTGCACTTGCTTGCCACGCCACCTGCAACGGGACGGATCGGGCAGCTGATGCAGCGGCTTGGTGCAACTACGTGGCTCTATTCAATGGCTGCCATAGCCGCACCGGTACGCTATGGGAAGGTCGTTACAAAGCCTGTCTTGTGGATAGTGCTGACTACGTGCTTCGTTGCTATCGCTACATTGAGCTCAACCCGGTAGGTGCTCGCCTGACCGACGACTCGGCGGCATATCGCTGGTCCAGCTGCCCAGCCAATCTGGGGCAACGCGAACACTCGGCACTGACGCCACACCCGTATTGGCTTGCGCGTGGAAACGATCCGATTGAGCGGTACAACGCCTACCGCGCCCTGCTCGGTAAAACCCTGTCCTACGATCTGCTCACCAGCATTCGCCTTCATCTACAGCAGCAGCGAGCTCTGGGCCACGCAAGCCAAGCGCCATCGACTGATAAGTGAAGCTGGCCCCCGTTAGTCCCGCTCGCTTAATTACCTCGGCCACCTTTGTTCCAGGGACTTGTCATTAGCACCGTGAGTGATACTATCGGGGTAGGGGCTGTAGGTAGATCTTTTTGTCGTAGTTTCTGCGACATATGAAAAAATTGTTGGATGGATTGCTCCGAGTGGCACCGTTAGTTGCGCACGTTGCGCGCAATAGCGAATGAGTACCTGCAGCCCCGCCAATTGAGGATGGAATGTCCAAGTTACAGCGGCTGAAGTCTGCCAACACTCTAAGCGACGTTGCACACCTTCTTGGCTTTAAGCCCAAGGCCCTATCTTTCATAACAAGGGTTACGCCCCCTGCTGCCCGTTATATCGAGTTCGATATTCCAAAGCGGTCGGGCGGCACTAGAAGAATTTGCTCGCCAAATAAGCAATTATCCTTACTGCAGTCGCGACTGGCAGAGCTTTTGAACGAGTGCGAGGTCGAGATTGCGCAACAGCGCTCAATTAAGCGACACGTAGCACACGGCTTTCGCAAGGGCTACTCCATTCTTACCAATGCGGACGTGCACCGTGGTAGGCGTTACGTTCTTAATATTGATCTAACTGATTTTTTCGGCACAATTCATTTTGGCCGGGTTAAAGGATTCTTTGAGAATAGCCTTGATTTTCAGCTAAAAGCTGAGCCTGCACTAGTTCTTGCTCAAATTGCGTGTCATGAGGGCAAGCTACCCCAAGGGAGCCCCTGTTCCCCTGTGATATCAAATCTGATTGCTAACATCCTCGACATGCGGCTCGTTGCGCTCTCGAAACGTCACGGCTGTTCATACACAAGATATGCGGATGACCTCAGTTTTTCGACAAGCAAGCTCATCTTTTCAGATGCTCTTGCCACGCCATCGGAGGCAAACAAGTCTATTTGGCAAGCCGGGCCAGATCTAATAGCTGCCGTACATAGCGCGGGATTTAAGATCAATCCTCTGAAAACGCGAGTTCAGCTATCTCGTTCTCGGCAAGACGTCACGGGCGTGGTTGTCAATCGCCAGCTAAATACCCCAGTAGAGTACCGAAGGACTCTTCGCTCGATGGTCCATCGATTCTGCTCTACGGGAGAATATCTACTTCAGGAGACCGATCCAGCTACTGGCAAGCAGAAAGTGGGAACTCCGGCCCAGCTACAGGGAATGCTCGGTTTCGCCTATCAAGTCGAACGATGGCGGTCACGAAACGATGAACCTGCCTCAGGCGCGCAAACAGCAATGGAAAGATTGCTGAAACGCTTCCTGTACTATAAAGAATTTGCGTCACCCATGCTAACCGCAATAGTATTTGAGGGAAAGACTGATTCCGTCTACCTGCGCGAAGCAATACGAAGGAGCGGCACAGCATTTCCAATGCTGTCAAAAGGTGCAGGCACTACTTTTGAACTCAAGGTTAAACTCCACCGCGAGTCAAAAATAATGAAAAAGCTATTTGGCCTTACTAGCGGCGGCGATCCATTAAAGAACTTCATCAAATGCTACAGATGGGAATTCTCCCGAATTGATGGCCCTAAGGGCCAGAACCCGGTCATTGTGCTCATGGACAATGACGATGGCTTCACCGGCACCAAAGCAATGCTGTTCAACGTTTATAAGATAAGCATCTCAAGCGGACAACAATTTATCCATGTGTGGGAAAATCTATATATCTTACTGAGCAGCCCCTTCGGCGGAGCCAAGCATTGCATCGAGGATTGCTTCACTGCCTCTGTTCTTGCCGTGAAATTGGGGATAAAAGAGTTCAGTAAGACCAACGACTTCGACCCAAATATTTACTATGGAAAGGAATGGCTTGCAGAGAAAGTGGTTAAACCTAATTCCGCGACAATTGATTTCTCAGGATTTGGCAACCTCCTTTCCGCACTCCAAGATGTAATACTTCATCATTCAGCGACCATGCTATCTGCAAGGGCGGCCAACACGGGCGTGCCAAGTTTACCAATGCCACTACCGATTCCTGGAGGACCGGCTCCATAGCTTAGCCATACACCGGCGTGCCCTATCGCCGCAGCCTCTGCGACAATAGGGATTAGATCCAGCAGCACATTACGCCGTGTTGAAGAAGCTGACACTTATCCCGCTCAGAGTGTGCGGAAAAGTCCGTAGCTGCGGATGGTCAGCACACCGCAGTAATTATCGATGAACTTCTCGACACGGCTGTGGCATGTGCATCTGACGATGTGGATTCAGTCCGTGTTTGCTCTCACGACTTTTGCAGGGCAATGAGCAGTAAGTGACGCAAGGAAGTTATTTAGACTCGTAGTGTCCGACAGGCCCGAGTATTAGCGATCGCCAACTGCTGTCGTCGGAGACCGCATTAATGCAGCTTAGGTATAGAGCTTTTCCTGAACCAAGCGCTTTTATAGGATCTCGTCACGCTCAGCGTAGGGACACGCCGCTTTCCGGGCCATGGTCAACGCCGAGACCTGCCGCTTTGCACGCTTAAGGCCCGCGCATCGGCCAAGCAGAGCGCCATCGACTGATAAGTGAACCTGACCACGCTATTCTTGAGCAGCTCGTTTAACGACCTCGCCCTTTTATTCCAAAATTATTAGTCGCCGAAAAACTTAAGCTACTGCAATTACACGATCAAAGACGGACTGTCGCGAGTATAGGACCTACCCACCGTAAATTCATCGTTATCTAATTCCGGCGCTATCATGGCAGTGCCAAAGACAACCTGGCTTTCCACCCCCACGTTGCTTACCAACTCAGCACACAAAGCCTGGAAGTTCTGGCTCCTAGCAGCCTCCATCCCTTTATCCTCAATCGTGTCTAACATAATAAATCTTGGATGCCTAAACTCCTTATCCTTACAAGCCGCTAAATGCATACCTAACACGAAAGCACTTTTAAGAATAGCCCTAGAACTTGCTGAGAAATAGGTGTGACCATCAACCTCGACACGATTTTTGGAAAAGTCAAAGCTCACAACCTTCGGATCGTCAAAGGAATCCTGACGTTTCAGATCTCTAAAAAGAATTCCGCGGACTTGCTCTGATATTTCAAGGTAGCTCAGTTTCAGCCGCTCACTTTGCTTCATCTCAAGCGTAGATTTCTTATCCTTAAGGAGACTGAGTGAGTGAATCAAGCTGGCTTTTTCTCCGGAAAGAGTATTGACGACGCCAATCAACTTCGCCTTCTCCCGAACATCTTCTTCCTGTCTCTCGAGATAGCCCAAGCGCTTATGAAGATCGCCAACCTCGGCATCCCGGCTATTCTGAGGAAGCGCCTCCATCCCAGAGTACCAACTTGCGAGCTGGCTCCACCTAGACTCGATGTCAGCAATCTCAGACTCGATTCCCGCAATCACATCTCGCCGGTGTTCTTGCAGTAACTTTGACTGCCGTAGCTGAATCGCCGCGTCGTTTATGACGCCGCCCAATCTCTCAGCAGCGAGGTCCGGATCGAATGGCTGGCTGCATAGGGCGCAATGCCCCTCTTCGCCAACCGGCAAATCCGCGTAGCACGCAGGACATGCCTCAAAGGATGCAACACCTAT
The DNA here is from genome assembly GCA_037145635.1 of Lysobacteraceae bacterium USHLN149. Classification (GTDB taxonomy): domain Bacteria; phylum Pseudomonadota; class Gammaproteobacteria; order Xanthomonadales; family Xanthomonadaceae; genus JAATFS01. Next base: position 19,364 of record JBBCXB010000005.1, on the reverse strand, counting down.
GCTCCTTGCCATCAATAAAGCATCTGCGAGCGCCGTTCTTTTTCTTTCTAGGCTTGCGATGAACAACCTCGAATCTTCTTCTTCGAGAACAACCGAATCAAGATAACGGCGCTTATCGGAGAGTTCTTTTTGAAGCACTGATAACTCAGAATAGACGTCGCGAGACGGCTGGAGAGAGACCTCCAAGCTTCGCCGATTTTTTGACATCTCTTCGTTAATTTTTCTGTTGACCGAACCTCGCTCTGATTCAATCCTGGCGATCTGTTCCGATACCCATGCCATATTTAAGCTGTGCCCAGCGACACCTAACGTCTTGTACAGACTATTAAGCTCTGCACTTACACTTTCCAGTCGCCGCTCGTCTTCGCGTATCGCCAGTCCTGTTGAGTACAGCTCATCATCGAAGGCGCCGCATAGTAATTTTCCGACTGCATCTCTGATACGACCGCTATCAAATTCCTGGTTAGAGAAAATTTCATCAACAGGGCTCATCTGATCCGCATAGAGCAGCCTCAGAACCTGATGCATGGTAATGTTTCCACTCTCTTCATTCGCAGCCTCAGCGATTCCAAGCTGACGAAATAGCACTTGCGAAAAACTCTCTTTTGATGGAAAGCGGCGATAGGGGTATCTCTTCCAATCATTCAAACCGCCCTTAGGGGATTCGAGCGAGCCAAAAGCAATGTCCATTGGCTGCTCGCCTTTTTCGACAATTGCCCTAGATAAAGATACAACGATTCCACTCAGCTCAGCCTCAATAATTACTCGATCACAGAGGAGTGCAGCCTCACTCCATTGTTTCACATCCCCGCCAAGGCCATAGTGGATGAGATTTAGGATCGTAGATTTTCCTGATGAGTTCTCACCTCTTATTACATTCACGCCGAGATGAAATTTCTCATCATAGGCGTATCCCGCGCCACGCATTACGACCATCCTACGAATAATGAGAGAAGGATCAAATCGCGTCATATTTATACTCCATGAGACTCGTACGATCCTTCAACCCATTTTTTCCATTAATCTCATACTGAGTCATCAAAACATCTAAAGACTTCATTCTCTCTTCGTCTTCAGCATTAATCTTGGCAATTCTTTCGTCAACACTTGCAGGAACACCCTCACCTGTTAGTGAAACAAATCCAAGCCCAAGCCTATCTTTATCTATGACCCGGCTGGCGGCCAATACTTGAAATGCAGCGACGTGGATTGCCCCCATTCTCGCAAAGAGCAAACGATCGTCCGGCTGGATTTCATATGTATCGCGCGCAAATTGCTTGGCTAATACCTTTATTTTTCTATGAGCCGGAGCCAAACGAACATCAGCAAGCCTAGAAAAAAAAAGCAGATAGAAGTCAATAATCCTTAACTTCTCGACGCTTATTTCGGCCATTTCACTAAACTTCGAGATTCTCAGGAATCTGAATTCCGTGTGATAAACATCAAATGCCGGCTGATAAGAAACATAATTCATTGATGCCACCGAATTCTGCACTGTTCGGCAAGCCAGTAGATCATGCCCATCGCTTCCATGTGATCCATCGAGAATACCTCGACACCAATTTCTTCAACTATTGGCGTGAGTATCTTTTGCTCGACAAGCTCGTCGATTTGAACATTATTGAGATCCCCAACATGAGGATAAATGGAATTTGTGAATCTCAATTCTGTGAGAGCAAGTACATGCACAAATATCTCTTGAGCAGATCCATAAAGAGACCACCGCTCAAGAAGCTTTGCGAATTGCTCTTTCATTCTGAGAGCGGACAGTTTTTGAGGTGACCTGCCAGCCTTCTCCAATTTTGCTTCCAACCCCTTGATTCCATCTTCAGGCTCGATGGGTTGATAGCTTTTCAGTCGATCGATCAGAGCTACCACCTGCTTCTTCTGATCAATCTCTTGCTGAAGCTTAGCTTTAAGCCTCTCGACTTTAGCCGAACCGCCTAGACTTGCGTAGTAGTGATTGTGCTCGACCTTGTCTCTTCCAACCAGGTCTCCGCCAGCACTAGCTCCCTTTTGATTATTGAGCATTAGAAACCCCGTTTACTTCGAGATTTTGTCGCGCCCAACAACATCTCCACCAGCCTTCGCGCCAGACTGATCGGAAACAACTCCATTTCTAGTCCTATAAACTTGAATTCGCAAAGTCAGGAGTGAACCCGCTACGCCCCCGAGAATAAATGAGATTACTTCTCCGATGTACTCCATGCTCCCCCCTGTGGGTGCTGATTAGGTTTAGAGAACTCACAACCTACTACCCAACAGCACCGCCCGATAACTAGTACCTAGTCGATTGACTGCTGGCGACTAGCATAACGCAATAGGGGCGACCTTTTTAGGTCGCCCCTATTGCACTTGCAATCAACACGTAAAAATCAAACCCCAACAGGATTAGCCTTCTCCGGATCAATCTTGTACTGCTTGATCGCCCGGGCCACATCCTTACCCGTCATCTTCCCATCCTTCGCCAGCGCGGCAATCGCCGCATGCGCGATGTAGTAGCGATCGACCTCGAAGAAGCGGCGCAGGTTGGCGCGCGTGTCCGAGCGGCCGAAGCCGTCGGTGCCGAGCACGGTGTAGGTGGTCGGCACGAACGCGCGGATCTGGTCGGCGAACAGGCGCACGTAGTCGGTGGCGGCGATGGCCGGGCCCTGGCGGCCTTCCAGCAGGCGGGTGACGTACGGCTTGCGCTGCTCGGCCTCCGGGTGCATGCGGTTCCAGCGCTCGGCGTCGAAGCCGTCCTTGCGCAGCTCGTTGAAGCTGGGGCAGGACCAGATGTCGGCGGTGACGCCGAAGTCCTTGTCCAGCAGCTCGGCGGCGGCGATGGCCTCGCGCAGGATGGTGCCCGAGCCCAGCAGCTGCACGCGCAGCTCGCCCTTCTTGGGCTTGCCGGCGTCCTGCAGCAGGTACATGCCCTTGATGATGCCCTCGGCCGCGCCGTCCGGCATGCCGGGGTGGGCGTAGTTCTCGTTCATCAGGGTGATGTAGTAGTACTCGTCGATCTGGTCTTCCATCATCGCCTTCATGCCGTGCTGCATGATGACGGTGACCTCGAAGCCGAAGGTCGGGTCGTAGCTGCGCACGTTGGGGATGCCGCCGGCCGCGAGGTGGCTGTGGCCGTCCTCGTGCTGCAGGCCCTCGCCGTTGAGCGTGGTGCGGCCGGCGGTGCCGCCGAGCAGGAAGCCGCGGGTGCGCATGTCCGCCGCCTGCCAGGCGATGTCGCCCACGCGCTGGAAGCCGAACATCGAGTAGTAGATGTAGAACGGCAGCATCGGCACGTCGGAGACCGAGTAGCTGGTGCCGGCGGCCATCCACGAGGCGATCGCGCCCGGCTCGCTGATGCCCTGCTGCAGCACCTGGCCGGTCTGGTCCTCTCGGTAAAACATCAGCTGGTCGGCGTCGACCGGCTTGTACTTCTGGCCGAACGGGGCGTAGATGCCGATCTGGCGGAACAGGCCTTCCATGCCGAAGGTGCGGGCCTCGTCGGCCACGATCGGCACGATGCGCGGGCCCAGTTCCTTGTCGCGCAGGGCGATGTTGAGGCTCTGCACGAACGACATGGTGGTGGAGTACTTGCGCTCGCCGCTGTCCTTGAGCAGGCGCTCGAACTTGTCCAGCGTGGGCGCGACGAACGACTGGCTGGCCTTGGGGCGGCGCGACGGCAAGTAGCCGCCGAGCGCGGCGCGGCGCTCCTTGAGGTACTGCACTTCCGGCGAGTCCTCGCCGGGGTGGTAGAACGGCACCTGGCCGTCTTCCAGCTGCTTGTCGGTGACCGGGATGTTGAAGCGGTCGCGGAAGTGGCGCACCGCGTCGTCGTCCAGCTTCTTGGTCTGGTGGGTGGGGTTGAGCGCCTCGCCCGCCGAGCCCATGCCGTAGCCCTTGACGGTCTTGGCCAGGATGACGGTGGGCATGCCCTTGGTGTTCACCGCCTGGTGGTAGGCGGCGTAGACCTTGTGCGGGTCGTGGCCGCCGCGGTTCAGGCGCCAGATGTCGTCGTCGGACAGGCCGGCCACCATGGCGGCCGTCTCCGGGTACTTGCCGAAGAAGTTCTCGCGGGTGTACGCGCCGCCGAAGGCCTTGCAGTTCTGGTACTCGCCGTCGACGGTCTCCATCATCAGCTTCTTGAGGATGCCGTCGCTGTCCTTGGCCAACAGGGCATCCCAGTAACCGCCCCACAGCAGCTTGATGACGTTCCAGCCGCCGCCGCGGAACACGCCTTCCAGTTCCTGGATGATCTTGCCGTTGCCGCGCACCGGGCCGTCCAGGCGCTGCAGGTTGCAGTTGACCACGAAGATCAGGTTGTCCAGGCCCTCGCGGCCGGCCAGGGCGATCGCGCCCAGGGTCTCCGGCTCGTCGCTCTCGCCGTCGCCGATGAAGCACCACACCTTGCGGTCGGACTTCTCGATCAGGCCGCGGTTCTCCAGGTAGCGCAGGAACTGCGCCTGGTAGATCGCCGCGAGCGGGCCCAGGCCCATCGACACGGTGGGGGTCTGCCAGTAGTCGGGCATCAGCCACGGGTGCGGGTAGCTGCTCAGGCCGCCGCCGTCCACTTCCATGCGGAACTTGTCCAGCTGCTGCTCGTCGATGCGGCCTTCCAGGAACGAACGCGCGTACACGCCCGGGGCGCTGTGGCCCTGGATGTAGAGCAGGTCGCCGGGGTGCTTGTCGGACGGAGCGCGCCAGAAGTGGTTGAAGCCCACGTCGTACAGGGTGGCGCTGGAGGCGAACGAGGCGATATGGCCGCCCAGGTCGCCCGGCTTGCGGTTGGCGCGCACCACGGTGGCCATGGCGTTCCAGCGGATGATCGAGCGGATCTTCCACTCGATGGCCGAGTCGCCCGGGCTCTTGGCCTCGTTGGCCGGGGAGATGGTGTTGACGTACTCGGTGGTGGGCGAGAACGGCAGGTAGGCGCCGGCGCGGCGGGTCTGCTCGACCATGCCCTCGAGCAGCTGGTGGGCGCGCTCGGGGCCTTCGACATCGATGACCGCCTTGAGCGATTCGAGCCACTCCTGGGTCTCGAGCGGGTTCGGATCGTTCTGCAGCACTTCGTTCAACCAGTTCATTGGCGCTCCCGGGGGGACACGCCCGCGGGCGTGTCGGCATCGTGATTTATTAGCCCCCAAGTGTACCCCAGGCACCCCTCGCCATTCCTCGCTACGGAGGCGTATGGAACGGGGGTTCGGGCACGGCGATGCGGCCGGTCAGCACCCGGCCTACGACTAAAGTCTAAGGCAGGCTGCGCGGCGCCCAGAGTACCGGGATGGCCGGCCGCGACGGGGACGCGGCACCGGCCGCCGGCCGCCGGCCGCGGGATCCGCGGATCAGCCCAGCGCGCGGGCGCCCTGCTGCTGGCTTTGGGTGCGCGCCTGCTCCTGCTCCAGCGTCACCGCCTGGCGGGCGGCGCTGTCGGCCACGCGCTGGCTGCTCTGCTCCAGCGGGGTGTTCATGGCCGCCACGGTCTCCACGCTGACCCGCAGCTGCGCCGGATCATCCACGCGGCCCTGCACGGCGAAGGTGCGCGCCGCATCGGCGCTCATCATCACCGCGTCGATGCGCTGGCCGCCGGCCGCGTGCATCTCCGAGGCGAGCACGCCCGACAGCTGGGCGCTTTGCTGATCCGGCGTGCGCCCGGCGCGGGCGTCCTGCACCTGCACGCCGCGCTGGGCGTCCTGGAACAGCGGGTGGCCCACGTGACCGGGCTGGTCGATGCGCAGCGAGCTGTGGTCGTTGCCGTGCTCGCGGGCGTCGCGCCTGGCGGGCTCGCCCGGCGCGAGCGGGCCGCGGACGGCGTCGATGACGTCGCGGCCCAGGCCGGGGCCGCTGCGGCTGATCACGGTGATACCGGCACGGATCTGGTCCAGGTCGGTGCGGTACTCGTCGATCATGCGCTTGTTCTGCTCGGCCAGCGGCCGCGCGTTCGGGTCGTTGAGCACCGAGCCCTCGTTCAGGAAGTTGCCGAGCTTGTGCGCGCCGAGCGAGGCGCCGGCCGCCACGACCGGCGAATCCGGGATCAGGAAGTTGGCGCGGCTGTTGCTGTAGCCGGCCGCGCCCAGCGTGGCGATCTCGTCCGGCTTGGCGTAGATGCGCACCTGGCCGTAGTGCGGCGAGGCGGCGCTGACCGGGTCGGAGGCCATCACGTGGTTGACCACGCTGTTGCCGCCTTCGGGGATGCGGTAGGCCAGGCTGGCCGCGCCGTACGCGTTGAAGGTCTCGCCCTTGAGGTCGTAGTGGTGCGCGGCGACCTGCGCGAGCGCACCGCCGAGGGAGTGGCCGGTCACGGTGACCTGGGGGGCGTGGCCGGTACGGTTGCCACGGTCCTTTGCGATGTCGATCGCATGCCGGGTCAGGGCGAGCGCGTCGTCGGCCTGCGGGTTGTGGCGGCTGCGCACCATCGAGGCATCGGTGAGGATGTCGTCGAGCTTGCCCTCGGTGCCGCGGTGCGCGACCACCATCTCGCCAGTGCTCTCGCGCCGATAGAGCGTGCCCTGGTAGCCGGTGGCCTTGTTGTCGACATGCTCGAGGACGGCGTAGCGCTCGCCTTCGACGTTGATGATTTCCTCTTCCCCCGGCCTACGCCGTCCTACCGCTCGATCCTTGTAGACGTCTTCGGACAGGCCGGCGTACTGCTGCGAGGGAATGGTCACGGCGTCGCTTCCTTGGAGGCCAGGGTGAGGGTGAACAGCTCGTCGCGCAGTTCGGGCTTGAAGCTGTCCGGGCTGGCTTCGCCGGTGTCGGGGAAGCTGCTCGATTCCGAACGCGGGTAGCCCTTGCGCCAGTAGTACTTGGTCAGCGACTGCTGCGCGGTGACCGCCTTGGCGTCGATGAACGACAGGAAGCGGGTCTCGGCCTCGGCACCGGTGGCCTTCAGCAGCACGCTGGCGCCGCTGAACTCCCAGTGGCAGACGCCGCGGCCGTAGTAGTCCTCGTCCTGCATCAGGTCCAGGTAGACGGTGCCGCGGTACTCGGTGTCGGACACCTTCTTCAGCACCAGGTCTTCCTGGCTGGTGATGCGCCCGGCGGTCCCGGTCTCGGGCTGGATGCGGCCGCATTCCTGCTCGTTGGTCACGTCGTACTGCGCGCCGCCCTGCACCAGGCCGAAGGCGCCGGGGGCGTCCTTCAGGGTGAGGGTGATCTCGAACGCGCGGCGGGGGTGCGGGTTCACCTTGGCGAGCCCGCGACCGCCGGCCTCGACATCGGCCTCGGCGGCAGCCTCGGTGGCGGGGGATAGGGTCTGGGTCATGCTCGTCTCCGGGGCGCTACAGGCCGAAAGCAGAAGGACCATCAGGCTCGGTGTGAGTAGTGGGCGCAAGGCCGGCCTCCATGGCGACAGGGGGGCCAATCTAGTCCGCCGGGGCCTGCCGGGTCAATTTGCGGGCTTCGCGGAGCACGCGCTGGAACAAGCGCTGCACCTGGGCCTGCCACGTTCGACCGGTCGGATCCCTGCGGACTACCGATGCGTGCCCGGATGCTTGAACGAATGAACGACGCCTGGTTGACTCAACGGATCACGAAGATGGAACTATAGCCTTGTTTATTTATTCAAGAATCATAAGACCTGGATGGCTTGATAATCGCAAGTCATTGCTTTTATTATATTAATTAGAATTATCATATTTGACTATCTATTCAAATATCTATTCAATAACGACATGAGCGCACCGACTTCCATGGAGTTGATCGCCTTCCTTCGACTCCAGGGGGCGGCCACGGCTGCCCAGATCGGCAAGGCGCTGGGCGTGAGCCAGCCCACCGTGTCGAGATGGATCCGGAATGCCGGCGACCGCGTGGTGCGGGTGGGCCAGGCGCGTGCGACGCGCTATGCGCTTAGCCGGTCGGTGGGGCGCGCAGGCACCCGCTGGCCGCTGTTCCGGATCACCGCCCAGGGGCAGGCGGAGGAGCTGGGCCACCTGCAGGCGCTGCATGGCGACGGTTATCTGTTCGCCAGGCAGGCGACCTGCCCTGCCTTCCTGCACGGCGAGTTCGGCGACGGGTCGTTCCCGGGCCTGCCGTGGTTCCTGGACGATCAGCGGCCGCAGGGGTTCCTTGGCCGCGCCTTTGCGCGCCGCGTGACTGTCAGCCTCGGCGCGCCGGCCGACCCGACGCGCTGGCAACCCGACGACATCGTGCTGGCGCTGCTGCGGTACGGCGACGATCAACCCGGCGACCTGGTGCTGGGCGAGGCTGCGCTGCAGCGTGCCCTGCAACGCATCTTGGCGCCGGCGGACGCCGTGGACCCCGAGCAGCGGCGGGCGCTGTACCCGCAATACGCCGACGCGGCGCTGCGCGGCGAAGACATCGGCTCCTCGGCGGGCGGTGAGCAACCCAAGTTCACGGTGACCCTGGCGCATGCGGATGGCCCGCAGGCGGCCATCGTCAAGTTCAGCGAGCGCGCGGGCACGCCGGCGGCGCAGCGCTGGGCCGACCTGCTGCGCTGCGAACAACTGGCCGGCGCGGTCTTGCGGGCTCATGGATGGGCGGCCGCCGAAAGCGAGATCGTCGAGGCCGGGGGCCGCGTGTTCCTGCAGTCGCGGCGCTTCGACCGCACGCCACAGCAGGGCCGGCGCGGCTTTGTATCGTTGGCCGCACTCGACGGCGCGTATTACGGGCATGGCCGCATCGACTGGTGGCAGTTCGCCGCGCAGCTGCAACGCGACCGCTGGATCGGCGCAGAGGACGCGCACCGGCTCGCTCTGTATGGCTGGTTCGGTGCCTTGATCGGCAACAGCGACATGCACCTGGGCAATGCGGGGCTGATCCTGGCCGATGAGCGGCCCCTCCTGCTGGCGCCGGCCTACGACATGTTGCCGATGCTGTTCCGACCCGCGAGCAACGGCGAAGTGGTCGAGCGCCGCTATGCGCCACCGCTGCCGACGCCGGACCAGCGGGAGGGCTGGCGCCCGGCCGCCATCATGGCGCTGGACTTCTGGACCCGGGTGGTGCAGGCCGACGCGGTGTCCGCGGAATTCAGGACGATCGCCAGCGCAGCCCGGCAGCAACTGGCCGACGCGTCGGCACGGTTTGGTTGAGCGACACGTCGCACCGTCTCCACGCGCCGATGCTCGAGCATGCCTGCGCCGAACGCCGCGCGGTGCGGGCTCAGGGATGGCGACCCGTTCGTCTACAGTGCGCGCAGGGCGCGGGCGAACGCCCGCCGCCGCCTCAGGCGCCGCCGGAGCGCGGCAGCGGGGCCGGTACGTTGAGCATGCCGCCGGCGGCGACGTAGGCAGCCAGGGCCTGGCCCTGGCTGAGCAGGTGGCGGTTCATGGTGCGCTCGGCGCCTTCGGCATCGCGCTCGCGCACGCATGCCATCAGCTCGCGGTGCTCGGCCAGCGACTGCGCCATGCGCCCCGGCGTCAGCAGCTGGCGGCCGCGGTGCATCTTGAGGATGCGGTGCAGGTCGTGGGTGACGCGGATCAGCCAGGGGTTGCCGGCGTGGTCCTGCAGGGTCTCGTGGATCAGGTAGTTGTGGCGGTAGTACTCGGCCAGGTCGCCGGCCTGCGCCGCGGCCTCCATCGCCGCGTGCAGCGCCTCCAGCCGCGCCACGCCGGCCGCGTCGATGTGGCGCACCGCCTCGTAGGCGCAGCGGCCCTCGAGCATCGCCATCACCGGGAACAGCTGGTTGAGGTCCTCCAGCGACAGCCGGGTGACGCGGCTGCCGCGGCCGACGTCGAGCTGCACCAGGCCCTCGGCGGCGAGCAGCTTGAGGCTGTCGCGCAACGGCGTGCGGCTGATGCCGAGCTCGGCGGCCAGCGCGGGCTCGTCGATCCACTCGCCGGGCGGCAGCGCGTAGTCGTAGATCTTCTGGCGCAGGCGCTCGGCCACCTCCTCGTAGAGCGGCACGCGCCGGCGCGCGGCGCGGGCGTCGGGGGCGAGGGTCATGGCGGGGCCGGGCGCGGGGTCATCGCGGGCATTCTACTGTGCGGGCACTGCGGGGCCTGCGGCGGCGCCGGCGCACCGCGTGCGCCCGGCCCGCCGCGCCGGGCGGCGCTACATCCAGCCCGGCACCACGAACAGCAGCCAGGCCGCCAGCGGGCCGAACGCCACCACCAGGCCGCTGTAGACCAGGAACCGGCGGAACAGCGACTCGCGCTCGTCCTTGGCCGCGGAGGCCACCACCAGCGCGCCGTTGGTGGAGAACGGGCTGACATCGACGATGGTGGACGACACCGCCAGCGCGCAGATCACCCCCGCCGCGCCGAGGTGGCCCTGCAGCAGGAACGGCACCGCCAGCGGGATGGTGGCGCCCAGCACCGCGGCCGACGACGCGAACGCCGAGACCACGCCGCCGACGTAGCACACCAGCAGCGCGCCCAGCAGCGGGATGCCGATGTTGCCCACGCCGGTGCCGATGTAGTCCACCGCGCCGGCCTTCTCCAGCACCGCCACGTAGGTGACCACGCCGCTGATCAGCAGCACCGTGGACCAGCTGATGCCGTCCACCGCGCCCTTCTGCGCCGACGGCGAGATCAGCGCCAGCGCCACCGCCACGGTGATCGACACCAGGCCGACGTTGAGGTTGTAGACCAGCGCGGCCACGCCCAGGCCGAACAGGCCCACCAGGGTGATCAGGCGGTCGCGGGTGAGCGCCACGGCCTCCAGCGCCAGCGGATCGGTGGAGAGGGTGCCGCCGCCGGCGGCCACCAGCGCGCCATGGCCCTCGATCGCGAACGGGCGCGGCGAGGCCTGGTCGGCCGGGGCCGGCACGTACTGGGCATCGGCCAGCGACAGCTCGCGCCGCCGCAGCAGCTGCAGGCCGCCGAAGGCAAGGAAGCAGATCACCGCCATCATCAGGTTGAAGCCGAGGCTGGTCAGGAACACCGCCATCTCGGTGACGTCCAGCCCGGCCTTCTCGACCACCTTGTTGGTGATGCCGCCGTACACGCTGATCGGCGAGAAGCCGCCGGCCTGCGCGCCATGGATCACCAGCAGGCCCATCAGCAACGGGTTGATGCGGTACTGCTTGGCGAAGCGCAGCGCGACCGGGCCGATGATGGCCACCGCCGCCGGGCCCAGCGCGCCGAACGCGGTGAGCACCGCGGTGACCACGAACATCACCCAGGGGATGGCGACGATGTGCCCGCGCACCGCCTTGACCGCCCAGTGCACCAGCAGGTCGATGGTGCCGTTCTTCTGCGCGATGGCGAACAGGTAGGTGATGCCGACCAGGGTCAGGAACAGGTCGCCGGGAAAGCCGCCCAGGACCTCCTTGCCGTCCATGCCGACCCAGACGCCGCCGATGATGAAGGCCAGCGCGAAGGCCAGTGCCCCCATGTTGATGGGCAATGCGGTGGCGACGATGAACATCACCACCAGCCCGATGATCGTTGCGATTTGTGGACTCATACGCCCTCCCGAGCGGTATGCAGGTCCGTCTGCAAGCGCCTGCACGTCCGTGCGCAGGGGTTCGGATGCAACAGCGGTAACCTGCCTTCAGTCGGTGCGGGCGATGGCCGCCCGCACCCACTCCACGACGCCCTCCAGCGTCTGGAAATCCTCCACCGCGCGCGCCTCGCATTGCGGGAAGCCGTCGCGCAGCATCCGTGCCAGTGCCGTGCCCGGGCCCAGTTCCAGGAACACGCGCGCGCCGCGCTCCACCGCCTGCGTCAGCACGCCATGCCACTGCACGGTGCGCGCGATCTGCGCGGCGAGCGTGGCCACGATGCGCGCCGGCGTGCTGGCCGGCAAGCCGTCGATGCCGGCCAGCACGCGCAGCGCCGGCGCGCGCGGGTGGGCGGCGGCGAGCACGCCGGCGAAGGCGTCCGCCGCCGGCTGCAGCCAGGGCGTGTGCGCCGGCACGCTCACCGGCAGCGCCACGCTGCGCGCGCCCTGGGCCCGGGCCTCGGCGGCCGCGGCCTGCAGCGCGGCGGTGGGCCCGCCGAGTACGCCGTGGTCGGCGCCGTTGACGATCGCCAGCGCCAGCCCGTGGCGCTCGCACAGCGCCTGGATCGCCGCCGCGCGCAGCCCGGTGACGGCGAGCAGCCCGGCCGCGATCGGGCTGGCGGCATCCATCAGGCGCGCGCGCTCGGCGGCCAGGGCCAGGCAGGCATCGGCCTCGAGGCTGCCGGCCACGGCGTGCGCGGCCAGTTCGCCGACGCTGTAGCCGAGCACCAGCATCGGGGCCGGCAGTTGCGCACGCAGCGCCGCCCAGTGCGCCAACGTGCCGGCGCAGACCAGCGGCTGCGCGAGGCGGTTGTCGAATCGCTCCGGCTGCGCGGCCAGCGCCTGGACGTCGCAGCCCAGCTGGGCGCTGGCGGCGTCGAGCACCGCCGCGGCGCGCGGGTCGGCGTGCACGCGCGCGAACATCGCCGGGTGCTGGCCGCCCTGTCCCGGGCACAGCAGCGCCAGGGTCATGCGCCGTGCTCCTGCCGGTGCAGGAACCACGCGCAGGCGAGCAGGTCGGCGCTGCCGCCGGGGCTCAGGCGCGCGGCGACGAAGCGCTCGCCGATGCGGGCCAGCCGCGGTTTCCAGTCGCTGCGGTAGGCGCCGCCGTCGGCGAGGAAACCGCGCGCCAGGCCTTGCGCGGTACGCAGCCCGTCGCGGCCGCCGCGATGCAGCAGGTTGAGGTCGTCGACCACGGCCACCAGGTGCATCAGCGTGTGCGCGAGTGCGGCCTCCTGCGCAAGCCCGTCGGCGCGCGCGGCGCGCAGGCGCGGCAGCGCCACCTCGCACAGCAGCGGGTAGCCGGCGGCGGCCTGCTCGCGCACGCCCTGCACGCCGTGGCGCGCGCGCATGCGCTGGCCGGGGCTGTGCGGGTCGAGCGGCGCGGCCCGCAGGGCGCCGCGCCACTCGCGTACCGCGGCGCAGACCGCCTCGCCCCGCGCCGGGCGACCGTGCCGCCGGTGCAGGCGAGCCGCCTGGGCGGCGAGCAGGCCGAGGCTGAAGATCGCGCCGCGGTGGGTGTTGATGCCGCCGGTGGCGCGCAGCATGGCGGCCTCGGCGGCGAGGCCGAGCCGGCGCAGCTGCGCGAACGGCGCACCGCCCGCGCCCGCCGCGGCGATGGCGACGAAGTAGCCGCGCAGCGCGAACAGGCTGCGCAGGAAGGTGGCGGCGTCCATGTCGGTGTGGCTGCCACAGTCGAACGGCGTCACCAGCCCGGGCTTGGGCGCGCAGGCCAGTTCGGCATGCAGGCTGGCGACGGCGAGGCGGCCGAGGCGGTGGGCGAGTGGCGAGGCGGGGGGGGGGAGGCCCTCATCCGCCCCTTCGGGGCACCTTCTCCCGCAAGCGGGAGAAGGGAGTGAGGGCTTGCCGCTTAACTCCGAGACACCGGAACGCTCTTTGCTGCCGCGTGCAGCGAGCGGCAGCGACGGCTTGCTCCCGCCTGCAGGGAAAGGCAGCGACGGCCTGCTCCCGCTCGCAAGGAAAGGAAGCAACGGCTCCCCGCTCCCGCCCAAGGCACCAGGGCACTTCCTGCTCTCATTGAAGGCGGACGGAAACGGCGCCTTGCCGCGCCTCCCCTGGGTACCGCAACGCTCGCTGCTCCCGCTGGCGGAAGATGGAGTCGGCGGCTCGCCGCTCTTCCCGCGAGCGCCGCCACGCTCGGTGCTCCCACTGGCGGAAAAAGAAGGCAACGGCTCCCCGCTCCCATCCAACTCACCGGAGCGCGCCCTTCTCCCGCTTGCGGGGGAAGGTGCCCGAAGGGCGGATGGGGGCCGCCTCTCCCGGCTCATGCCACGCGCTCCACCGGGAACAGCGACGCCCGCGGCAGCAGCCGGCAGCCGGCGAACGACTTGGCCAGTAGCCGGTCCGCAGCGCCGGCATACTCGCGCCAGTTGACCGCCTGGTCGCCCGGCAGCAGCAGTTCGCCGTCGGCGCGCAGGCCGTGGCGGTGTTCCCACGGCTGCAGCAGGGCCACCACGCCGTCGGCCTGGGCCGGGGTGGACACCCGCCACAGCAGGTCGAGGTCGGAGCCGGCGTGGACATAGGCCAGGCCGGTGAGCGCCTGCCAGGCGAAGCTGCCGAACACGCGCGGTGCCGGCCCCTGCGCGTGTGCGGCGTCCGCGAGCTCGCGCAGCGCGGCGCGGACGATGGCCGGGGCGTGCGCGACCACCGTGTCCAGGGCCAGCGGCGGCGCCTGCCGCGACACCTGCGACGCCGGCACGCACAGCGCCAGCCGCTGCTTGTGCTCGGCCGGTGGCAGCGGCACGCCCAGGCGCAGCGAGCCAGCCGGCTCGCTGCCGTCGCACCGCGCCACCACCGCGGGGTGCCCGGCGGCGAACCAGGTGCGCAGGCGCGGGGCGGCGCCCGGCGTCAGCGCCTGCCAGGGCGCGTCGGCCGGCAGCCACACCAGCGCGTGGCGGGTGGCCATGTCAGGGCTCGCCGGCGGCCACGGCGGCGGCGACGTCGCGCGCCAGGGTGCGGCCGCCGCGCTCGGCGCCGAGCGCACGCCGCGTGTCGCCGGCACTGGGCGCAGCCAGCGCGGCGAGCAGCGCCGCGGCAAGGTCGCCGTCCCAGACCGAGGCCACCGCGCCCATGCGCACGTAGTTCTCCACGCCCGGCGCGAACACCGCCGAGCTGCGGCTGAGCGCCTGCAGCGTCTCCAGCGGCTGCTTGATGACGCGCGCCATCGCACGCAGGTCCATCACCCGCACCTGCGCCTCGGGCAGGGCGTGGATGTGGTCGGCCATCAGCCCGAACGCCAGGAAGCCGCCGCTGACCGACTCGCCGTAGACCAGGGTGACCAGCCGCGCGCCGCGCCGCCGCGCCAGGTCCAGCGCCTTGGCCAGGTGCGCGAAACAGCCGTTGATGCCCAGCAGCTCGTCGCGCCGCGACAGGCGCTGGCCGGCGGTGTCGGCCAGCATCACGATCGGGCGCTGCGGGTGCGCGCGGGTGCTGGCGAGCACGCTGGCGGCGAGCGCGAGCGCATGGTCCACGCCGACCTCGAGCCGGTGGGCGGTGCCGATGACGGTGACCTCGCCGGCGGCGGTGGTGGCGTGGCCGCTGAGTACGTCGTCGCGGCACTGCACCGCGTGGCCGAGCGGGAACAGGCGGTCGAGCAGGTCGGTCAATACCATGGCGCCCTCCCTTCGGCGGTGGCGGCGAGGAAGGCGTCGGTGTCGAGCAGCGGCAGCCGCTCCGGCTGCGCGACGCCGAGCCGGCGCCAGACCTCCAGGCCGTCGCGACAGCCGTCGAAGGCGGCGAGGCGCCAGGCCAGGCGCGCGTGCTCGCCCTCCAGCGCGGCCAGCGCCTGCGCGTCGGAGTCCGGCGGGCGCAACTGGTCGAGCACGTCGAGCGCCGCCTGCGCGAACGCGTCGATGCGGTCGGTGACGAGCGTGGCGGCCTCGCCGAGCAGGTAGCGGTGCTTGCCGCCGGTCACCCGCCACACCAGCGCGCGGTCGCGCGCGTCGAATTCCTCCACGCCGCGCACGGTCTCGATCACCTCCGGGCCGGACAGCGACAGCCGCCCCTCCTCCGACATGATCACCGCGCTGCAGCAGCGCGCGACGATGCCCATGCCGCCGAAGGCGCCGTTGCCGCTGCCGACCAGCGCCAGCACCGGCACGCCGGCGGCCCGCGCGGCCAGGGTGGCGCGCATGATCTCGGAGATGGCGACCAGCCCGGCGTTGGCCTCGTGCAGGCGCACGCCGCCGGTGTCGAGCAGCAGCAGCACGGCGTCGGGACCGGTGGCGGCGGCGCGCTCGAGCAGGCCGGTGAGCTTGGCGCCATGCACCTCGCCGACGCCGCCGCCGAGGAACGCACCCTGCTGCGCGGCCACCAGCACCGTGCGGCCGCGCAACCGGCCCTCGCCGACGACGATGCCGTCGTCGAACGCGCCGGGCTGGTCGAGCGCGGCCAGATGCGGGCTGGCCAGGCGCCGGCGCGGGCCGACGAACTCGTGGAAGCTGCCGGCATCGAGCAGCCCGGCCACGCGCTCGCGCGCGTCGGCCTCGTAGAAACTGCGCGCGGCGGCGGGGATCGGGCTCATGCCGGAGGCTCCTGCAGCGCGTCCACCGCCTGGTCCAGCCGCAGGCTGACCACCGCCGGGGTGGCGCCGACGTCGTTGAGCGACAGGCGCACGTCGCGCAGCGGGTGGCGCGCGGCGAAGTCGTCCAGCACCGCCTGCCAGATGGCGCCGAAGCCGCGGGCGGCGGTGACGATCGCGATCTCCATCGCGCCGTCCAGCGGCACGCGCTCGACCAGCACCTCCAGGTTGCCGGAGGCCACCACGCCGACCAGCACGTGGTCCGGCCCGGCCGGCACTGCGCGCGTGCCCTCGAAGCGGTAATGCAGGGTTTCCATCGGCAGGCCCTACCAGTTGCGGAAACGTTGCGGGGGGTCGTAGCGGCCGCCGGACCAGCGCACCAGGTCCTTGACCGTACGCGCGGCGAGCAGGTCGCGGGTTGCGTCGCGGGCGCGGATGCCCAGGTCGTCCGGGCGGCGGATGATGCCGCGGTCGCGCAGGTTCTCGACCATGCGCCGGTCGCGCGCCAGGCCGACCGCGGTGTAGCCGGCGACGCCGCGGATGGCCTGCTCGCGCTCCTCCGGGGTGCGGCACAGCAGCAGGTTGGCGATGCCCTCCTCGGTGAGCACGTGGCTGACGTCGTCGCCGTAGATCATCACCGGCGGCAGCGCCAGCTGCGCGCGCTCGGCCAGGTCCCAGGCGTCGAGGCGCTCGACGAAGGCCGGCGCCATGTGCTCGCGGAAGGTCTCCACCATCTGCACCACCAGCTTGCGCCCGCGCGGCATCTCGCCGGGCCGCGCGGCCTCGCGCCCGGCCCTGAGCCAGGCCGCGCTGGCATGGCGGCGGCCGCGCGCGTCCGAGCCCATGTTGGGCGCGCCGCCGAAGCCGGCGATGCGGTCGCGGGTGGCGGTGGAGCTGTTGCCCTGCAGGTCGATCTGCAGCGTGGAGCCGATGAACAGGTCGCAGGCGTAGAGGCCGGCGGTCTGCGACAGCGCGCGGTTGGAGCGCATCGAGCCGTCGGCGCCGGTGAAGAACACGTCCGGGCGCGCGGCGATGTAGGCCTCCATGCCGAGTTCGGAACCGAACGAGTGCACCGACTCGACGAAGCCGGACTCGATCGCCGGGATCAGCGCCGGGTGCGGGTTGAGCGCCCAGTGCCGGCAGATCCGGCCCTTCAGGCCCAGCGACTCGGCATAGGTGGGCAGCAGCAGCTCGATCGCGGCGGTGTCGAAGCCGATGCCGTGGTTGAGCCGGTCCACGCCGTACTCGGCGTAGATGCCCTTGATCGCCATCATCGCCATCAGCACCTGGATCTCGGAGATCTGCGCCGGGTCGCGGGTGAACAGCGGCTCGATGTGGCCGGGCCGCGGCGCCGGCACCACGAAATCCACCCAGTCGGCGGGGATGTCCACGCGTGGCAGGCGGTCGACGACCTCGTTGACCTGCGCGATGACGAGGCCGCCCTTGAACGCGGTGGCCTCGACGATCACCGGGGTGTCCTCGGTGTTGGGGCCGGTGTAGAGGTTGCCGTGGCGGTCGGCGGCCTGCGCGCTGACCAGCGCCACGCGCGGGGTCAGGTCGACGAAATAGCGGCCGAACAGCTCCAGGTAGGTGTGGATGGCGCCGATCTCGATCCGGCCCTCGGCCACCAGCCCGGCCAGGCGCGCGCCCTGCGGCCCGGAGAACGAGAAATCCAGGCGCCGCGCGATGCCGTGCTCGAACACGTCCAGGTGCGCCGGCAGCGACAGCACCGACTGCACCATGTGCAGGTCGTGCACGCGCGCCGGGTCCACCCGGGTCAGGCACTCGGCGAGGAAGTCGGCCTGCTTCTGGTTGTTGCCCTCCAGGCAGACGCGGTCGCCGGGCTCGATCACCGCCTCGAGCAAGGCGACGGCGGCCTCGGCCGGCACCAGGCGGCCGGCGGGCGCCAGCGCGGCGGCGCGCCGCAGGCGCCGGCGGCGGCTCTCGGCGAGGGTGTCCCAGTCTCGGCTCATGCGGCGTTCCCGGTGCTCCGGCCCTGGCAGGCCCGTAATCCCTAAGTAATTACAACATAATTATGAAACCCTTCTCTGTCCCGCCGCGCTGCAGCATCGATCCGGGTGGGTCCTGCATCGCGCACGTCACCCTGGGGCGCGCCGCTTCCGCGCAAGGGAGCCTGCGGACTTCTCGAGGGTGCCTGCGGGTCGATGCCGCCTGCCGGCCCGCCCCCTTCGAGCGCCGCGTACCCGTAGGCCCGGACGGAGCTCCGGGACGCAGCGCCGAAACCGGTCATCGCGTTCGCGGCAGTCGCCGGCGCCTTGCCGACCGTCAGCCGTGCGCCACGTTGCCCGCAGGATCGCGCAGCCGCACTGGGCGACTGGCGACGGAGCGCATCCAGCGACTGCGGCGAAAGGCGGGCGACGCGTCGTACCGAAGCGTCTGCACGGCAGGTACCTTGCCTCAAGCGCTGCTGGCGGCCACGCGCCGGGATCCTAGGCGCAGCCGGTCTGCGGAACTTGCGATGGCAACCCAGTTAGATATATCTTTTCTTACCTATTAGATATATCGAACATGCGCCCACCTCATCTCCACGGCATCGCCGCCGCCCCCGAGCGCGATGCCAGCCGCCCCCGCCGCCCGCTGGGCCATGGCGACCTGCGCCTGCTGCTGCTGTCGCTGATCGAGCAGCAGCCGCGCCACGGCTACGAGCTGATCCGCCTGATCGCCGAAATGTTCAGTGGCGTGTACACCCCGAGCGCCGGCGTGATCTACCCGACCCTGGCGCAGATGGAGGCGCACGGCTGGGTGAGCGCCGACGCCGAGGCCGGGCGCAAGCGCTATCGCGTCACCGCCGCCGGGCGCCAGCATGCCGACCGCGAACGCGAGGCGATCGACGCCGCGCTGCAACGCACCCGCCGCAGCGCGCGCGACATCGCCAAGGCGCAGCTGCCGCCGCCGGTGCGCGAGGCCCTGCGCCGGATCAAGCGCGGCCTGCTCGCCCGCCACGGGCGCTGGGACGCCGACGAGATCGCACGCGTGGCCGCCCTGCTCGACCAGGCCGCCGACGCCATGGCGCGCGAAGATGGCTGAGCGGCGCCGCGCCGTGGCGGCCGCACCTCGAAGCCGTGGCCACGCCCGCCGCGGGGCCTGCGCGCCCTTGCCGAGTGCGGGCGGCCCGGCCGGCACGGGCGCGGCCACCGCGCCGCGCCGGCTGACCCGGTACGCCGACGGCGCGACCGCCTGCACCGCGAAGATGGCTGAGCGGCACCGCGCCGTGGCGGCCGCACCTCGAAGCCATGACCACGCCCGCCGCGCGGCCCGCACGCCCTTGCCGAACGCGGGCGACCCGGCCGGCACCGGCGCGGCCAACGCGCCGCGCCGGCTGACCCGGTGCGCCGACGGCGCGACCGCCTGCACCGCGAAGATGGCTGAGCGACGCCGCGCCGTGGCAGCCGCACCTCGAAGCCATGACCACGCCCGCCGCGCG
>JBBCXB010000004.1:0-480531 GCA_037145635.1 Lysobacteraceae bacterium USHLN149 | reverse complement strand
GCGTGACCGGGGACAGGCTCCTCGGCTCGGGCGGACATCCTGTCCGACTCGCCGCCGCGGCACATCCCTGTGCCGCTCTCCGCCTATCCCCGGCCACGCTGTCGCCTCGGCGAGTCGCTGTGATGGCTGCGGAGGCGGGTGGCCAATGCCCCTCGCAGCCGGGCAGCCGGGCAGCCAGTCAGCGACGCAGCCAGAACTCCGTTACCTGAGTCTTGGCCATCATTTAGTGGCTGGAAGCTTTTGACTTGGCTTTTTGCTTGGCTTTTTGCTTGGCTTTTTGCCTGGCTTTTTGCCTGGCTTTTGGATTTGGCCTTTGGCCGTCAGCACCAGTTGCTTACCTGCGGAGCGGACGCTACCGCAGCACTTGCACGCAGGCATCAACCCACGTCCGGCCAGCGGCTCGTCTTGGCTATCGGGCGTCAGCCCTCAGAGCCCGCAGGAAAACGGGCGACACGGTAACCGCGCCTTCCGTTCCGCCAAACTCGTTAGGTGTGCAGAGGGGTCCGCGGGTGCCGGGGCAGGACCTTCCACGACAGGGATGTCGTGGAAGAGCCCCCATGGACGGGTTCACGGCGTGTCCTGCCCTGGCACCCGTGGGCCACTCCCACGCAGGCAGCGAGGCGCCCATCGCACACCCTCCGTGGCACGGAAGACGTAGCGCATCGGCAGGATCACCGGCTTCGGCGAGGGGCGCCAACGTCACAGGTGACAGGTAAAAATGACAGGCTCCTCGGCGCGGCACGTCCTGTCCGACGCGCCGCCGTGGCAATCCCCGTGCCGCCTTCCGCCGATCCACAGACAAGCGGGCGCCCGGGCTAGTTACTGCAGTGGCATGGAGGCCAGCGTCCGCTACTTCTTGCAACCATGAAGCCATGCAGCCGGGTAGGCGGGTAGCCATGCAGCCGGGTAGCCAGAATCCCTTTTCCAGCGTCATCAGTCATCGTCTGAAAGCAGTCGGCTGGGGCATAAGCCGTCAGCCGTCAGCCACTAGCTGTAAGCGCCTTGGCATGCAGAAGGCTAAGACGCCGGCCGTGCCGGTTCGTACGACATCCACGTGGCAACGATTCTTGCCCGTTCCGGCCCCATTGAAGCCTCGGCCGTCGCTGCAACGACTGCGGCGATCCGGAGAGAAGCCTGATCCACGTGGCATCGATCCCCGCCCGTTCCGGCCCCACTGAAGCCTACGCCTTCGCTGCAACGGTTGCGGCGATCCGGAGAGAGGCACGGTCCAGGCCGGCCGCATGGCCTACCGGGTTCCGGGTTGACGAAGACCGTGGCCGCCGACGGATCGGCCGGTCGAGAAGCTCCTGCCGGCAGATTTCAATGGCTCGCGGGCCGCTCAGGCCGGATCGGGGATGTCGCCGCCCCCCAGGCCCAGGTCCCAGGCCAAGGCGGTCATCAACATGTCGTCGGGGCTGGCCACCACCGGGACCGTGGCCGCGGCCAACGCCCGCACCTCGGCGCGGGCCTGGCGTTCCAGGCGCTCGAGCGCGACCGGCAGCCGCGAGACGGAGGCGGCGACCGGAGCCGCCGGCCGGGACGGACCGGCATCCGCACGCGCCGGCTCGTCGGAAAGGGACGGCGAGGGCGGCGGCGAGGTAGGGGAGGAGAGCGTCATCCTGGGAGTACCCGGCAGGTTCGGCGGAAAGACGAATCCCCGGCACGGGCCGGGGACAGGTCAGGAAAGACAGGCCAGGGGAGCGGCCTCAGAACAGCTCGACCGTACCCGCGCCCATGCTCTGCTGCGAGACCGGCTTGTGCGGCGGGCGCTCCCACTCGCTGCGCATGTCGCGCAACCGGGTGCCCACCTTCTGCAGCGCGGCGATCAGCTCGCTGTCGAACACGCCGCCACTGCGGTGCAGCAGCTCCTGCAGCGCCACCGCCTCGCGGTTGATCGCGGTCAGGCGATCCAGGTGCGTGTGCACCCCGCTCAGGGTCTGCGTCGCGATGTCCTCGAACTGCAGCGCCCGCACGGCCTCGGCGACGCTGCTGTCGATCGCGCGGCCGCACTCGGAGATCTCGCGCATGCCGTCGCCCAGCGAGGTGTTGATCGCCGCCACGTTGTCCAGCATCGCCGCCGCCTCGTGGCGGGCCTCGCGGGACCGGTCCATGTGGCGCGAGGCCATGTGCGAGACCGTATCGCGCACCTTGGAGATGGACTCCTTGGAACTGTGCGCCAGCTTGCGGATCTGCTCGTTGAAGGTGGTCGAACGCTCGGAGAGGTTGCGCACCTCGTCGGCCACCACCGCGAACCCGCGCCCGGCTTCGCCGGCACGCGCCGCCTCGATCGCCGCGTTCAGCGCCAGCAGGTTGGTCTGGTCGGCGATGGACTTCACGTCCTCCAGCAGCGCGAAGATGCCGTCCAGGTGCTGGGCCATCTCGTCGATGTGGTTGACCGTGGTGTTGCTCTGGCCGCTGACCTGCTCCAGCGCTTCCACCAGCTGCTCCATGCGGGAGCTGGCATGCTGGGCGAAGCGGGCCACGTCGACACCGGCACCGCCGTCGTCGCCGGCGCGGTCCACGATGCGGGCCAGGGCCTGGCTCTGCTGGCGCGACTTGCGGTTCATCGCATCGAAGCTGCTGCCCAGCCCGGAGACCGCCTGGCGGATCAGCTCGCGGGCACGCTCCACCTCGGAACGCGAGCCCTCGACCTCGTTGCTGACGAAGCTGCGCAGCTCGTTCAGCAGCTGGTCCTGCTCGCGCAGGACGCGGTCCTGGTCGGGATTGCGGCGCACCTGGCTATAGCTGACCCAGGCCGCGAAGCCCAGCCAACTCAGGGTCATGGTCACCAGGATCGCCCAGCGCGCCGAAGCGGGCCAGTCGAACGCTACGGCGATCGGGAACAGCAGGGTCATGGCCAACGGAGCGGCCAGACGGATCAGAGGGCGTGGATACATGGGCGTTCTCGGCAGAGTCACGGTTGCTGTATCGGCCGTCCCCCCCGGGTCTTTAGCGGGCTCCCGAAAAAGCCCGATCCCCCCGGCCACTGGCAAAACCGTTCAGCCCGCGGCCGCAGGGGCGCACCGGCCCGAGCGGCGCGCACCGGCGCCGGCGCCTCAGCGCAGCGCGCGCTCGACCGCCTCGACCATGGCCCGCTTGGCGAGCAGGAAATCCCACAGGCTGCCGCCCATCTGCCGCCATAGCACCGCCGAGCGCACCGCCGCCAGCAGCAGCGCCCGGATCTCGGCGACCACCCCGGCCTGGCCGAGGTAGTGCGGGTTGCCCTGGACCATCACCCGCGGCCGCAGATGGCTGATGGTGTCCGCGTACAGCGCGCCCAGCGCAGACAGCACGTCCGGGTGGCCGCTGTCGCCCAGCGCCCGCGCCTGGCCGGCGGCGGCGGCGATGCCGCCGGCCACCGCCTCGACCGTGGCCGGCTGCCGGACGAAGCGGCGCTCCAGCTGCAGCACCGCCAGCCCCAGGCGCGGCAGCATCTCGTCCTGGGCCTGGTTGCGGAAATAGTTGTGCAGCAGGCGCAGCCCGGGCGCCACGTCCGCGACCGAGCCGTAGACGGCCACCGGCGAGTCGGCGTCGATGCGGAATACGCTGTCCATGGCCGTGCGTACGGTCGAGGCCTCGGATTGGCCGGTGTCGGCGATGCGCCGCACCTGCTGCAGGGCCTGGGCGACGCCGGCCAGGGCCAGCACGCGGTTGTCCATGGGTGAACTCATCTAACGGCTACCTCGATTGAAGAAGAAGATCCGGCCCGCTGACCCGCCATCGGCGCGTCGGTGGCGGCGATGACCGCGCCGCCCAGGCATTCGTCGCCGGCGTAGAGCACCAGCGACTGGCCGGGCGTCACCGCCCGCTGCGGTCGCGCGAACGCCACGCTCAGCGTGCCGTCGTCCGCGACGGTGACCGTGCAGGGCTCGTCGGGCTGGCGATAGCGGGTCTGGGCGGTGCAGTCGAAGCGGCGCGCGGGCGGGGCGCCGGCGACCCAGTGCGCCGTCTCCGAGTGCAGCCGGCGCGACTGCAGGTACGGGCTGTCCCGGTCCTGGTCGACGTACAGCAGGTTGTTCGCCACGTCCTTGCCGACCACGTACCACGGCGCCGCGGCGCGGCCGCGCACGCCGCCGATGTTCAGGCCCTCGCGCTGCCCCAGGGTGAAATAGAACACGCCCGGGTGCTCGGCGATGCGGGCACCGTGCGGGTCGCGGATCTCGCCGTTGCGCGCGGGCAGGTAGCGGCCCAGGAACTCGCGGAAGTCGCGCTCGCCGATGAAGCAGATCCCGGTCGAATCCTTCTTGGCATGGGTCGGCAGCCCGGCCTCGCGCGCGATCCGGCGCAACGTGGTCTTCTCCAGCTCGCCGACCGGAAACAGCGTGGCCGCCAGCTGGGCCTGGCCGAGCTGGTGCAGGAAATAGCTCTGGTCCTTGCCGCGGTCGACCCCGCGCAGCAGGCACCAGCGGCCCTGGCGCTGCGCGACCCGCGCGTAGTGGCCGGTGGCGATGCGCTCGGCCCCGAGCGCGCGAGCCGCGTCCAGGAAATGCTTGAACTTGACCTCGCGATTGCACAGCACGTCCGGGTTCGGGGTGCGTCCGGCCGCGTACTCGGCCAGGAAATGCTCGAACACGCCCTTCCAGTACTCCCCGGAGAAATCGCGGAAGTGGAAGGGGATGCCCAGCACCCCGCAGACCGCGACCGCGTCGCGGCGGTCGTCCTCGGCGCGGCAGTCGCCGCTGCCGTCGTCCGCCCAGTTCTGCATGAACAGGCCGGCCACCGCCTCGCCGTCGCGTACCAGGCGCCACGCCGCCACCGACGAATCCACGCCGCCGGAGACGCCGACCATGATCCGCGGCGTGCTCACGGCAGCTGCGCCACCAGCGACAACGGGTAGCGCTGGCCGGCCAGGTAGTCGGTGGCCACGCGCGCCACCAGCGGGCTGCGCAGGCGCGGGCCGGCCTCGCGCAGTTCCTGCGGGGTCATCCACAGCGCACGCAGGATGCCGTCGTCCAGCGGACGCTCCGGGGCATGCGCCACCGCGTCGGCGGCGAAGGCGAAGCGCAGGTAGCAGCGCCCGGTCTCGGCCACCCACTGGTAGCTGCCGATGAAATGGGTGAGCCGCACGTGCCAGCCGGTTTCCTCCAGCGTCTCGCGCACCGCCGCCTCCAGCAGGCTCTCGCCCGGCTCCAGGTGTCCGGCGGGCTGGTTGATGACCGCCGCGCCATTGATCGATTCCTCCACCTGCAACAGCCGCCCGTCGTGCACCACCACGGTGGCCACGGTCACGTCCGGCTGCCAGCGCGACTGAACGCCGGCCATCAGGACGCGCCCTGCTCGGCGGCCGCGGCGCGCTCGCAGGCGCGATCTCCGCCCGTGTCCGCGTGCGGCCCGCTCCGGCGGGCCGGCAGGCCCGGGCACACGGCCGGCAGCCCGGCGGACGGGGCGGGGGCGGTCGCTGCAAGGGCGGAAGGCGCGGCCAGGGCTCGGCTCATGGAGGTCGACGTGAGGAAAACAGGACCGGAATTGTGCGGGCCCCGGCATGAATCGTCCAATGCGGACGCCCGCGAACCGTATAATCGCCCCATGCCTCGCAAGACCTCCCACGACCACGATCACGGCCTGCTCGTCGAACCCAGCAAGCCGGAGGTCGCACCGCCGCCCCTGTACCAGGTCCTCCTGCTCAACGACGACTACACCCCGATGGACTTCGTGGTGACCGTGCTGCAGCAGTTCTTCACCCTCGACCTGGAACGGGCCACCCAGGTGATGCTGCACGTCCATACCCGCGGCCGCGGCGTCTGCGGCGTCTACACCCGCGAGGTGGCCGAGTCCAAGGTGGCCCAGGTCAACGAATTCTCGCGGATGAACCAGCACCCCCTGCTGTGCACCATGGAGCAGGCCTGACCCGGTCCCCGGGTCGTCCCACCGCTGCAACGCTGTAGGCGTTTGTGCGTACTAACGCCATGTGAACATGCATATCCGATAGGGTTGTGGAAAATCGCAACCGAAGCCGCATATTGTTGGCATCAGCCGTCGGAGTAATCCATGTTCAGCAAAGATCTCGAGCAAACCATCGGCCAGTGCTACAAGCGGGCCCGTGAAGCGCGTCATGAGTTCATGACCGTTGAACACCTGTTGCTGTCGCTGCTGGACAACCCCTCCGCCCAGGCCGTGCTCAAGGCCTGCGGCGCCGACGCGGTGCGCCTGCACAACGACCTGGAACAGGCGATCGAGGCCTCGGTCTCGCGCCTGCCCGAGGACGACGGCCGCGACACCCAGCCCACCCTGGGCTTCCAGCGCGTGCTGCAGCGGGCGGTCTACCACGTGCAGTCCTCCGGCAAGAAGGAGGTCACCGGCGCCAACGTGCTGGTCGCTATCTTCGGCGAGAAGGACTCGCACGCGGTGTACTTCCTCAACCAGCAGGACATCACCCGGCTGGATATCGTCAATTACCTGTCCCACGGCATCGCCAAGCTCGGCGAGGAGGGCGAACCGTCGTCCTCGGCCGAAGGCGAGCCCAAGGGCGAGGGCGGCGAGGGCGAGGCCAAGGGCGACGCCCTGGCCGAATACGCCGCCAACCTGAACGAAGCCGCCCGCAACGGCCGCATCGACCCGCTGGTCGGCCGCGCCGACGAGATCGAGCGCACCATCCAGGTGCTGTGCCGCCGCCGCAAGAACAACCCGCTGTACGTGGGCGAGGCCGGCGTGGGCAAGACCGCGATCGCCGAAGGCCTGGCCAAGCGCATCGTCGAGGGCAGCGTGCCGGAGGTGCTGTCGGACGCGGTGATCTACTCGCTCGACCTCGGCGCGCTGGTCGCCGGCACCAAGTACCGCGGCGACTTCGAGAAGCGCCTGAAGGGCGTGCTGACCGCGCTGAAGAAGGTGCCCAACGCGGTGCTGTTCATCGACGAGATCCACACCATCATCGGTGCCGGCTCGGCGTCGGGCGGGACCATGGACGCCTCCAACCTGATCAAGCCGGCGCTGGCGTCCGGCGAGCTGCGCTGCATCGGCTCGACCACGTTCCAGGAATACCGCGGCATCTTCGAGAAGGACCGTGCGCTGGCGCGGCGCTTCCAGAAGATCGACATCGTCGAGCCCACCGTGGGCGAGACCTTCGAGATCCTGCAGGGCCTCAAGCCCAAGTACGAGGCGCACCACGGCGTGACCTACGCCGACGACGCGCTGCAGGCGGCGGTGGACCTGTCGGTCAAGCACATCGGCGACCGCCTGCTGCCGGACAAGGCCATCGACGTGATGGACGAGGCCGGCGCGCGCCAGCGCCTGCTGCCCGAGGGCGTGCGCAAGGAACTGATCGACATCGAGGAGATCGAGACCATCATCGCCAAGATGGCGCGCATCCCGGCCAAGCAGGTCAGCGCCACCGACAAGGACGTGCTGCAGCACCTGGAGCGCAACCTGAAGATGGTGATCTTCGGCCAGGATCCGGCGATCGAGACCCTGGCCTCGGCGATCAAGCTGGCGCGCAGCGGCCTGGGCAACCCGGAGAAGCCGATCGGTAACTTCCTTTTCGCCGGCCCCACCGGCGTCGGCAAGACCGAGGTCACCAAGCAGCTCGCGCTGCAGCTCGGCATCGAGCTGGTGCGCTTCGACATGTCCGAGTACATGGAGCCACATTCGATCAGCCGCCTGATCGGCGCGCCCCCCGGCTACGTGGGCTTCGACCAGGGCGGCCTGCTGACCGAGAAGATCGTCAAGACGCCGCACTGCGTGCTGCTGCTGGACGAGGTCGAGAAGGCGCACCCGGACATCTTCAACATCCTGCTGCAGGTCATGGACCGCGGGGTGCTGACCGACACCAACGGACGCGAGGCCAACTTCAAGAACGTGGTGCTGGTGATGACCACCAATGCCGGCGCCACCCAGGCCTCGCGGCGCTCGATCGGCTTCACCAAGCAGGACCACTCCACCGACGCGATGGAAACCATCCGCCGCAGCTTCACCCCGGAGTTCCGCAACCGCCTGGACGCGGTGGTGCAGTTCCAGCCGCTGGGCTTCGACCACATCCTGCGGGTGGTGGACAAGTTCATCATCGAGCTGGAGATGCTGCTGCAGGAGAAGCACGTGTCGCTGTCGGCCACGCCGACCGCGCGCGACTGGCTGGCCCAGCACGGCTTCGACCCGTTGATGGGCGCCCGCCCGATGGCGCGGGTGATCCAGGACAAGGTCAAGCGCCCGCTGGCCGACGAGCTGCTGTTCGGCAAGCTGATCGGCGGCGGACGGGTCAGCATCGACGTGCGCGATGGCGAACTGGTGGTCGAGACCCACGCCGAGCCGGAGAAGCTGCTGCCCGCCACGGTCGACTGAGCGCGGGCGAGGTTCGAAGGCTCACCGGAAACCGCCGCGCAAGCGGCGGTTTCCTTATGGGGCTCGTACTGCTCCCCTGAGCGCCATGCGCAGGCGCGAGGCCCGCCATGCCCGGGCCGAGCTCCATGGAGGTGATGGACACACTCCCAGCATCATCGATGCGCGCCTCCGGAGGTCTGCAGGGAAGGGCCTCCAGGGCGCGGCGTGGGCCGGCGCAGGATGCAGCCGCCGACCGCGACGACGCCGCGGTGCAGCGCGGCCCGGTCCACGGGCTCGGCCTCGGACACGGAGCGATGGCGGGTGGGATGCCGGAGATGCAGTAGGGCCGGGGATGCAGTAGGCCGGCACGGCCTGCCGGACCGGCAGGGCGCCCGGCCATCCCCGCTTGCCCCGCTGGCCTGCGGCCCTGGAAACGCCGCCCACGCGAAAGCCTCCGCAACCGCGGAGGCTCCCGTTCCAGCGTGACCCAGGCGCGGGACCGATCCCTTGCGGATTCGATCGACGCGTGCGGAGCAGAATCCGCCCTGGCGATGGGGCGCGGCGAGGCGCGCTTACTTCATGCGGTAGGTGATACGACCCTTGGTCAGGTCGTACGGGGTCATTTCGACCTTCACCCGGTCGCCGGTCAGAATGCGGATGTAGTTCTTGCGCATGCGGCCGGAGATGTGGGCGATGATCTCGTGCCCGTTCTCAAGCTTGACCCGAAAAGTGGTGTTGGGCAGCGTCTCGCTGACGGTGCCCTCGAATTCGATGGAATCGTCTTTCGACATGTAGTCCTGTGCAGTTCGCAGGTGGCCCGCAGGGCCGTAAGGGCGGGTATTTTACGCGTCATGGCCCCTGCGTGCAAAGTTTCTGTTAACCGGCGCCGGGAATCGGGCGCTGCCGGGGCACCGATCGCGTTGGAGGGCGGGCCTTGCCGGGCCTTGCGCCCGCTACGGCCCGCTACCGGCACGAGGCCGGGCGAGCGACGGCACCGCGCCCGGATGCGCACCCGCCGGGCACGCGGTGCGGCCGGCTACAGCGCGGACGCCGCCATCTCGCCGAACCGTTCGCCCCAGGCGCCGGGCGTTTCCGGCAGCGCCGCCAGTTCGCGCATCTGCGCCAGGAAGCGCACGCGCGGCCACCGCTCGGCGCCGAGGCTGCGCAGGTGCGGGTTCTCGACCTGGGCGTCGATCAGTGGCCAGCCCTGCGCGTGCAGGTGCCGGGCCAGCGCTGCCAGCGCCACCTTGGAGCCGCCGCTGCGGGCGCTGAACATGCTTTCGCCATAGAACATCCGCCCGATCGCCACCCCGTAGAGCCCGCCGACCAGCGCCTCGCCGTCGAAGACCTCGATCGAATGCGCGTGGCCCAGGCGATGCAGCGCGAGATAGGCCGCGCGCATGGCCGGCGTGATCCAGGTGCCGTCCTGGCCGGCCCGCGGGCTGGCGGCGCAGGCGTCGATGACCGCGGCGAAGGCGCTGTCGGCGCGGATGCGCCAGGGCGACCGGCGCAGTCCGCGCCGGAAACGCGACGCGAGATGGACGCCGTCGCTGCGGAACACGGTGCGCGGGTCCGGCGACCACCACAGGATCGGCTGGCCCTCGGAAAACCACGGGAACACCCCGCCGGCATAGGCGGCGAGCAGGCGTTCGGGGCGCAGGTCGCCCCCCACCGCCAGCAGGCCGTCGGGCTCGCGCAGGGCGTGCTCGGCCGGCGGGAACGCGGTCGCGGGAGCGTCGGGCAGCAGGTAGGGGCGGGGACGCGGCATCGGAGGCATTGTAGGCGGCCGCCGCGGCGTCACGCCGGGCCCGGCGGCCCGCCGTCGTCGCGGAACGGGCCGTGCAGCGCCAGTTCCGCGGCATGCCGCCGCACCGCCTGGCACTCCTCGGCGCACCACGCCGCCAGCGGCTCGCGGAAACCGGGATCGGCGATCCAGTGGCGGCTGCGCACCAGCGTCGGCAGGAAGCCGCGCGCCAGCTTGTGCTCGCCCTGGGCGCCCGGCTCGAAGCGCAGCAGGCCTTCGCGCAGGCAGTACTCGATCCCCTGGTAGTAGCAGGTCTCGAAGTGCAGGCCGGGCAGGTTCTCGCCGCCCCAGTAGCGCCCGTACAGCGTGTCGGCGCCGCGCAGGCACAGCGCGCCGGCGACCGGCGTGCCGTCCAGGTCGGCCAGGAACAGCACCAGGCTGCGCGGCAGCTCGCGGGCCAGGTGGCGCAGGAAGTCCAGCGTCAGCGCGGGCGAATTGCCGTATTCCTGGAAGGTCTTGAGATAGAAGCCGAACATCGCCTCCAGGTCGGCCGCCGTGGCATCGGCCCCTTCGACGGTGCGCAGGTGCACGCCGGCGCGCTGCACCTTGGCGCGCTCCTGGCGGATGTTCTTGCGGTGCTTGTGGTTCATCGCGGCCAGGAAGCCATCGAAATCGCGCCAGCCGGCGGCATTGTGCCAGTGGTACTGGACATCGGCCCGCTCCAGCCACTGCGCGCCGAACGCGGCGTCCTCGTCGGCCGGGTGGAAGTTCACGTGCGCCGACGACAGCCGGTTGTGCCCGGCCAGGGCCTGCATCGCCGCCAGCAGCGCCGCGCGCACGTCGGCGGCGTGCGCCAGCAGCCGCGGCCCGGTGACCGGGGAGTAGGGCACCGCACACAGCCACTTCGGGAAGTACGCCTGATCGTAGCGCGCGTAGGCCTGCGCCCAGGCGTGGTCGAACACGAACTCGCCGTGCGAGTTGGTCTTGACGTAGCCCGGGGCGGCACCCACCAGCCGCTCGCCGTCCCACAGCGTCAGGTGCAGCGGGGTCCAGCCCCAGTCCGGACGCAGGCAGCCGTGCCGCTCCAGCCCGGCCAGGAAGGCATGCCGCACGAACGGATGGCCGTCGTGCAGCGCGTCCCAGGCCGCGGCCGCCACGCCGTCGAGGCCGGGCAGCCATTTCGCTACGTACCCCCCGGCGGCGGCCATCGGTTCGGCGCCTAGCCCGGCACCTTGTCGAGGAAGCGCTCGGCATCCAGCGCGGCCATGCAGCCGAAGCCGGCCGAGGTGATCGCCTGACGGTAGTGCTGGTCGGCGACGTCGCCGGCGGCGAACACGCCCTCCACCGAGGTCTGGGTGGCGTTGCCGCCCAGGCCGGAGCGGATCTCCAGGTAGCCGTTGTTCATCGCCAGCTGGCCGTCGAACAACTGGGTATTGGGGTGGTGGCCGATCGCCACGAAGAAGCCGTGCGCTTCCAGGTCGCGGGTCCGGCCGTCCTGGGTGGACCTGACCCGCACGCCGGTGACGCCGGCCTCGTTGCCCAGCACCTCGTCGATCTCGTGGTGCCACACGGTCTCGATCTTGCCGGCCTCGACCTTGGCGAACAGCTTGTCCTGCATGATCTTCTCGGCGCGCAGCGTGTCGCGGCGGTGCACCAGGTAGACCTTGCGGGCGATGTTGGAGAGGTACAGCGCCTCCTCCACGGCGGTGTTGCCGCCGCCCACCACCACCACGTCCTGGTCGCGGTAGAAGAAGCCGTCGCAGGTGGCGCAGGCGGACACGCCGCGGCCCTTGAAGGTCTCCTCCGACGGGATGCCCAGGTACTTGGCAGTGGCGCCGGTGGCGATGATCAGCGCGTCGCAGGTGTACTCGGCGCCGTCGCCGACCAGTCGGAACGGACGCTGCGACAGGTCGGCGGTGTGGATCTGGTCGAAGATCACCTCGGTGTCGAAGCGCTCGGCATGCGCCTGCATGCGCGCCATCAGGTCCGGCCCCATCAGCCCGTGGGCGTCGCCCGGCCAGTTGTCGACCTCGGTGGTGGTCATCAGCTGCCCGCCCTGCTGCAGGCCGGTGATCACGACCGGCTTGAGGTTGGCGCGCGCGGCGTACACCGCCGCCGTCCAGCCGGCCGGGCCGGAGCCGAGGATCAACAGGCGGGAATGCTGGACCGAAGGGGCGGGAGAGGGGCTCATGTATACTCGCAAAGAGGGGGAAAAGAGCGGCAGCGCATCGCGTGGAGCGCTCCGCAGGCGTCAGATAGAGTGGCGATCCCCACCAGGCGAATCAAGTCGCCGCATGAAATGGCGTGGACCACGCGCGGGCCGCGCCGCCCGGCGCCCGGGCGCGTCCCCGCCGGCGCCACCGGCCGGCCGCCGCCCCCGGCATCCCGCGAATTCGTCGAGACAGCTGAAAGACAGCTCAGACTCGTTTATTATCAACCACTAACAGTATTTTCCTAAGGTCTGGCTACAGGTGGCAAAACAGGTTCCGGAACGCGCCAAGTCCGCAGAAGGCAAACCCTCGGCCCGCAAGGCGCCGGCGGCCGATACGCCGCGCCGGCAGAAGCTGTGGCGCGACCTGGCGCTGATCGCGGTGGCGCCGATGCTGCTGTACCTGCTGGCCAGCCTGTTCACCTACTCGGCCACCGACCCGGGCTGGTCGCAGACCGGCAGCGTGGTCGCGCCGGTCCACAACATGGGCGGCCAGTTCGGCGCCTGGATCGCCGACGTGCTGCTGCAGCTGTTCGGCTACGTCGCCTTCCTGCTGCCGGTGGTGCTGGGCGCGGTGGCGTGGATCGCGCTGTTCGGCATGGAGAAGGACGGCCAGGCCGAGGCCGACCTCGGCCCGGCGCTGCGCCTGGTCGGCAT
Organism: Lysobacteraceae bacterium USHLN149; assembly: GCA_037145635.1. Classification (GTDB taxonomy): domain Bacteria; phylum Pseudomonadota; class Gammaproteobacteria; order Xanthomonadales; family Xanthomonadaceae; genus JAATFS01. The sequence goes on along the minus strand of JBBCXB010000004.1, from coordinate 467,671 downwards.
GGTCGGGTTCCTGATCGCGTCCACCGGCTTCCTGCACCTGCGCCTGTTCCAGAGCGATGTGGCCAGCGCCGGCGGCATTCTCGGCAAGCTGGTCGGCAACTCGCTGGGGGCCGGCTTCGGCGCGCTCGGCGCCAACCTGTTCGTGGTGGTGCTGCTGCTGGCCTCGATCACGCTGGCGACCGGGCTGTCGTGGCTGTCGGTGATGGAGCGCATCGGGCGCGCCGTGCTGGCGCTGCCGCCGCTGCTGCAGCGCAAGACCCAGCAGGCCAGCGAGTGGCAGCAGACCCGCGTGCTGCGCGAGGAGCGCGAGGAAGTGCGCAAGGTCGATGCGGTGCAGCGCGCCAAGCGCGAACCGGTCAAGATCGAGCCGCCGCCGGCGCCGGTGGTGGAGAAGAGCGAGCGCGCCAAGCGCGACACCCAGATCCCGATGTTCCAGGGCGTGAGCACCGACGGCTCGGACCTGCCGCCACTGGCGCTGCTGGACGATCCCAAGCCGCAGGCCAAGGGCTACTCCGAGGAGACGCTGGAGACGCTGTCGCGGCAGATCGAGTTCAAGCTCAAGGACTTCCGCATCGAGGCGCAGGTGGTCGGGGCCTACCCGGGCCCGGTGATCACCCGCTTCGAGATCGAGCCGGCGCCGGGCGTGAAGGTCAGCCAGATCAGCTCGCTGGACAAGGACATCGCGCGCGGGCTGTCGGTCAAGTCGGTGCGCGTGGTCGACGTGATCCCGGGCAAGTCGGTGGTCGGCCTGGAGATCCCCAACGTCAGCCGCGAGATGATCTTCCTGTCCGAGCTGCTGCGCTCCAAGGAATACGACAAGTCGCCCAGCCCGCTGACGCTGGCGCTGGGCAAGGACATCGCCGGGCGCCCGACCGTGGCCGACCTGGCGCGCATGCCGCACCTGCTGGTCGCCGGCACCACCGGCTCGGGCAAGTCGGTGGCGGTCAACGCGATGGTGCTGAGCCTGCTGTACAAGGCCTCGCACAAGGACCTGCGGATGCTGATGATCGACCCGAAGATGCTCGAGCTGAGCGTCTACCAGGGCATCCCGCACCTGCTGGCGCCGGTGGTCACCGACATGAAGGAGGCCGCCAACGGCCTGCGCTGGTGCGTGGCCGAGATGGAGCGCCGCTACAAGCTGATGAGCGCGGTGGGCGTGCGCAACCTGGCCGGCTTCAACAAGAAGGTCAAGGACGCCGAGGACGCCGGGCAGCCGCTGATGGACCCGCTGTTCAAGCCCAACCCGGAGCTGGGCGAGGCGCCGCGGCCGCTGGAGACGCTGCCGTTCATCGTCATCTTCATCGACGAATTCGCCGACATGATGATGATCGTCGGCAAGAAGGTCGAGGAACTGATCGCGCGCCTGGCGCAAAAGGCGCGCGCGGCCGGCATCCACCTGATCCTGGCCACACAGCGCCCGTCGGTGGACGTGATCACCGGCCTGATCAAGGCCAACATCCCGACCCGCGTCGCGTTCCAGGTCAGCTCCAAGATCGACTCGCGGACCATCCTCGACCAGTCCGGCGCCGAGACCCTGCTCGGCCACGGCGACATGCTGTACCTGCCGCCGGGCACGGCGATGCCGGACCGCGTGCATGGCGCCTTCGTCAGCGACGAGGAAGTGCACCGCGTGGTCGAGCACCTCAAGGCCAGCGGGCCGGCCTCGTACATCGAGGGCGTGCTCGACGAGGTCCAGACCATGGGCGACGGCGTGGTCGTCGGCGCCACCGGCCTGCCGGAGACCAACAGCGGCGGCGGCGACGAGTCCGACCCGCTGTACGACGAGGCCCTGCGCATCGTCACCGAGACCCGGCGCGCCTCGATCTCGGGCGTGCAGCGCCGGCTCAAGATCGGCTACAACCGCGCCGCGCGCCTGATCGAGGCGATGGAGGCGGCCGGCGTGGTCAGCCCGCCCGAGCACAACGGCGACCGCAGCGTGCTGGCGCCGCCGCCGCCCAAGTGATCGCGGGCGCGGCGGGCGGCCGGCACACGCGCCCGACCCGCGCCGGCAGCGGACGGCGCCTGGCGCTCCGGGAGCGGGCGGTTACCCTGGCGGCCACGCGCACCGCCGCCTTCCCTTGCTGCCCTGCGAGAACCCCGTGCCCCGTATCGTCCCGCTGATCCTCGCCGCATTGCTGGCCGGCCCGGTCGCCGCGCAGACCCCGCCGGCCGCACCGGGCCCGGCCGCCGGCCGCGCCGCCCCCCAGGCCGACAACAACTTCAGCTTCGTGCGCTACCGCGCCGACTACGAGGTGCGCGCCGACGCCAGCAGCGTGGAGACCGACGAGTACGAGATCCTGCTCAAGACCAAGTCGGCGGTGGAGCGCTTCAGCCAGGTGCGCCTGAGCTACAGCGAGAAGATGGAGACGCTGGAGGTGCTCGAGGCCTACACCGTCACCGCCGAGGGCCTGCGCCAGGACGTGGCGGCCGACAAGATCTACACCCAGGAGAGCTATTCCAGCGCCTCGGCGGCGATGTACGCCGACCGCAAGGTCAAGGTGGTGGTGTTCCCGAACCTGGCGCCGGGCGCGCGCATCGTCTACCGCACCCGGCGCGCGCAGAACACGCCGTACTTCCCGGGCTACTTCAGCCTGTGGGAGACCTTCAGCGTGTTCTCCCAGTACGACGACGCCACGGTGACCCTGGTGGCCCCGCGGTCGCTGCCGATGCACCTGTCGGTGCGCGGCCTGCAGGGCGGCACCCGGCCGGCCGTGCGCGGCGACCAGGCACGCTGGGAATGGCACTACCGCCGCACCGAGCCGATGAAGAGCCAGAACTGGGCCGCGGCGATCTGGGAGTTCAGCCCCACGCTGATGGCCAGCACCTTCGACAGCTGGTCGCAGATGGGGCTGGCCTACCACGTCAAGGGCGGGCAGGCGGCCGCGGTGACGCCGCGCATCCGCCGGCTGGCCGAGCAGATCACCGGCGGCATCGGCGACCGCCGCGGCCAGGCCGCGGCGCTGTACGAGTGGGTGGCACGCAACATCCGCTACGTCGCGGTCTATCTGGGCAACGGCGGGCTGGAGCCCAACAGCGCCGACAGCATCGTCGACAACCACTACGGCGACTGCAAGGACCACACCGTGATCCTGGAGGCACTGCTGGCGGCCAAGGGCATCGCCAGCACGCCGGTGCTGATCGGCGCCGAGGGCGGTCCCACGCTGCCGCCGATCCCGGTGCTGGGGCGCTTCAACCACGCCATCACCTACATCCCCGAGTTCGAGCTGTACGTCGACTCCACCAATCCGTACGCCCGCTTCGGGCAGCTGCCCGCCGGCGACCTGGGCGCGCCGGTGGTGCACACCCAGGACGGCCGCACCACCCGCACCCCGCCCAACGACGGCCGCCTCAACGCCTACGTGGCACGCACCGACTACCGCTTCGCGCCGGACGGCAGCCTGCGCGGCAGCACCCGGCTCGACAGCGGCCAGACCGGCGAGGTCGGGCTGCGCGCGATGTTCGTGCAGCTCAACGCGCAGAACCGCGCACGCATCGAGGAATCGATCATCGCCCAGTCCGGCTTCGACGGCGGCGGCGAGCTGGTGCTGCAGGGCGACCCGCTGGACCTGGACGCGCCGTTCAACTACGGCTACCGCTTCCAGGCCGGCGACTATGTCGACTTCGGGGTGGTCGGCGGCATGACCCTGCCGGACATGCCGGGCGCCGAGTCGGCCCGCAACATCTACACCACCACCTCGTCGGAAACCAACCTGACCCCGTTCTACTGCAACGACAGCGTGCGCGAGGAAACCTACGTGCTGACCTTCCCGGACGCCGTGCCGATCATCGCGATCCCGCGCAGCAGCCGGTTCCGCAACGCGGCCGGCGAGTACGCGGCGGAATGGCGCCGCGACGGGCAGACGGTGACCGCGGTCCACCGCCTGCACAGGCGCGCCGTCCACGGCGCCGAGGCGCTGTGCCAGCCGCAGGACTACCGCGCGTTCCGCGAGCTCTACCAGCAGGTACGCCGCGGTTTCCGCGGGCAGATCGTCTACGGCGACCTGTCGCAGGTGCAGACGGCGCGCTGACCCCGGTGCAGGCGGGCGTGGGCGGGTCCTGCGGAGCGGGGCGCGTGCCTGTGGCGGGTCCAGAGGCCGTCGCCGGACCCCGGCCAGCCGGGAGCGCCTGGACTGGGGTGGAGCAGGGACGTCCCAAGCCCATCGCCTGCACGCACAGGGGCAGGGAGGGCGTCCCTCGGGAACGGAACCCGCCCCACCGCCAGCACCGTGGCGCCGTGGCGCCGTGGCGCCGGCCGCCAGGCTGAACACACACACGGACGACGCTCGCCCATTCATCTTGCAGGCCGCAGAATCCTCTCCTCATCTCCAGGGACACCGTCGATGTACCGCCAGCTCCGTTACGCCGTTCTCGCGACCGCCTTGCTCGCCGGCTCCGCCTTCGCCGGCGCCCGCGAAGATCTGAACGCCTTCACCCGCGGCCTCAAGGGCCTGGACGGGCAGTTCAGCCAGCAGGTGCTCGATCCCAAGGGCAAGCTCAAGGAACGCTCCAGCGGGCGGGTGGCGTTGTCGGCGCCGCGGCAGTTCCGCTGGGAGTACGACAAGCCGTACAAGCAGCTGATCGTGGCCGACGGCAAGAAGGTGTGGATCTTCGATCCGGACCTGGAGCAGGCCTCGGTGCGCGCCCAGGGCGAGGAAGAGCAGAACAGCCCGCTGACCGCGCTGATCGATCCGTCGCGGCTGGACCGGCAGTACGACGTCAGCGAGGAGGCCGGCACCCGCGAGGGCCTGCAATGGCTGTCGCTGACCCCCAAGGTGGATACCGAGGCCAGCTTCCAGATCGCCACCCTGGGCTTCGGCAAGGACGGCCTGGCGCGGATGGAGGTGGTCGACGCGCTCGGCCAGCGCACCAACATCAGCTTCAGCGCCTGGAAGCGCAACCCGGCCTTCGCCGCGGACACCTTCCGTTTCGCCCCGGGCAAGGGCGTGGACGTGGTGGGCGACGGCAACTAGGTCGCCCCCCGGCTCGCGATACACTGGGCAGGTGGCAAGAAACCGCTTTCCGACCGAAGCCGACGATCTGCTGAGCGTGGATCGCGACAACATGCGCCCGCTCGCCGAGCGCATGCGGCCCCGCACCCTCGACGAGATGGTCGGGCAGAAGCGCCTGCTCGCGCCCGGCAGCGCGCTGCGGCGGGCGGTCGAGTCCGGGCGCGTGCATTCGATGATCCTGTGGGGACCGCCCGGCTGCGGCAAGACCACGCTGGCGTTGCTGCTGGCGCACTATGCCGATGCCGAGTTCCGTGCGATCTCGGCGGTGCTGTCCGGCCTGCCGGAGGTCCGCCAGGTGCTGGCCGAGGCCGCGCAGCGCTTCGCCGGCGGCCGCCGCACCGTGCTGTTCGTCGACGAGGTGCATCGCTTCAACAAGGCGCAGCAGGATGCGTTCCTGCCGCACATCGAGCGCGGCACGATCATCTTCGTCGGCGCCACCACCGAGAACCCCTCGTTCGAACTGAACTCGGCGCTGCTGTCGCGCTGCCGCGTGCACGTGCTCGAGGCGGTCTCGCCCCAGGACATCGTCGAGGCGCTGCAGCGCGCGCTGCACGATGCCGAGCGCGGCCTGGCCGCCGAGGCGCTGCAGGTCACCGAAGCCTCGCTGCTGGAGATCGCCGGCGCCGCCGATGGCGACGTGCGCCGCGCCCTGACCCTGCTGGAGATCGCCGCCGAGCTGGCGCAGGGGGAGGGCGGCGAGATCACCTCCCAGACCCTGCTGCAGGTGCTGGCCGACCGCACCCGCCGCTTCGACAAGGGCGGCGAACAGTTCTACGACCAGATCTCCGCCTTGCACAAGTCGGTGCGTAGCTCCAACCCGGACGCGGCGCTGTACTGGCTCACGCGCATGCTCGACGGGGGCTGCGACCCGGCCTACCTGGCACGGCGGCTCACGCGCATGGCGATCGAGGACATCGGCCTGGCCGATCCGCGCGCGCAGTCGATGGCGCTGGAGGCCTGGGACATCTACGAACGCCTGGGCAGCCCCGAGGGCGAGCTGGCCTTCGCGCAACTGGTGCTGTACCTAGCCAGCACCGCCAAGTCCAATGCCGGCTACGCCGCGTTCAACCAGGCCAAGGCCGAAGTCCGCGAGACCGGTACCCAGGAAGTGCCGCTGCACCTGCGCAACGCGCCCACCCGACTGATGAAGACCCTCGGCTACGGCAAGGACTACCAGTACGACCACGACGCCGACGGCGGCATCGCGCTGGACCAGACCGGCTTTCCCGACGCGATGGGCGAGCGCGTGTACTACCAGCCGGTGCCGCGCGGGCTGGAGATCAAGCTCAAGGAAAAGCTGGACCGGCTGCGCGAGGCGAGGGCGCAGGCACGCGCCGGCAAGCACGACGCGCCGCCGGCATGATCGTGCCGGGCGCCGCCCCTCCGCCTGCCGCCGGCCGCGGCCTCCGCGCGCTGGCGGGCCTGCGAACCCGGCCGGGGCGGCGGACCCGCGTCCCGGCCCCTCCCCAACTCCGGAGATGACCATGCCACGCCCATTGCCGTTCCCGTTGCCCCCCTCCCCGCCGCGCCGGCGCGGCCGGCGCGCATGAATCCCGCGGTCTGGTGGCAGCAGCTGCTGCTGGCGATGGCCGGCGGCGCCGTCGGCTCCGGCCTGCGCTTCGCGATCGGGGCGTCGATGCTGCGCCGCTTCGGCGCCGGTTTTCCCTGGGGCACGTTGACCGTCAACCTGGTGGGGTCGTTCGTCGCCGGCTTCCTGCTGGTCTGGCTGGAAGCGCGCAGGCCGGAGAGCTGGCCGTGGCGCGCGCTGCTGGTCGTGGGCGTGATCGGGGGCCTGACCACGTTCTCGTCGCTGATGATGGAATGCCTGGTGTTCGCGCGCAGCGACCGCTCGGCGATGATCGCCCTCTACCTCGGCCTCACCCTGGTCGCCGGCCTGCTGCTGGTGTTCCTGGGCGCGCGGCTGGGCCTGTCGGTGGCGGGAACCCGCGGCTGAGGCCGCGCGCGGGTAAAGACTGGGCGTGCACCGTCGCGCCGCCAGCGAGACAGGGCGTGCGGCATTCCCGCCGCATGCCGCGTTCCCGCCGAAACCATCGGATCGCCAGGGTGGCTCGCACCGGGACGCCGGCGCGGACCTGGCCCCGTCCCGTCGCGCCCGACGGCCCTCGCCAGGCAGCGAGCGCGGAGACGCGAAGGGCGGCCCTGCGGCCGCCCTCCTGCCGACGACGCTCGGCCTCGACCTGGCGTCCGTGCCGTCAATCCAGACGTCACAGCGCCTCGATGATGCCCGCCGCGCCCATGCCGGTGCCGATGCACATCGTCACCATGCCGTACTTCTGCTGGCGCCGGCGCAGGCCGTGCACCAGGGTCGCGGCACGGATCGCGCCGGTGGCGCCGAGCGGGTGGCCGAGCGCGATCGCGCCGCCCAGCGGGTTGACCCTGGACGGGTCCAGGCCGCTGTCGCGGATCACCGCCAGCGACTGCGCGGCGAACGCCTCGTTGAGCTCGATCCAGTCCAGCTGGTCCTTGCTCAGGCCGGCCTGTTTCAGCGCCTTCGGAATCGCCTCGATCGGGCCGATGCCCATCACTTCCGGGCGCACGCCGGCCACCGAGAAGCTGACGAAGCGGGCCAGCGGCGTGAGGCCGTAGTCCTTGATCGCCTGCTCGGAGGCCAGCAGCAGCGCGCCGGCGCCGTCGCTCATCTGCGACGAATTGCCGGCGGTGACGCTGCCGCCGAACTGGCCGTTGCGGAACACCGGGCGCAGCTTGCCCAGGCCCTCCAGCGAGGTGTCCGGGCGCGGGCCCTCGTCGGTGTCCACCAGGCGCTTGCGCAGCTGGATGGCATTGCCGGCCAGCTCGGCCACGTGCGAGTGGATCTCGTACGGGCTGATCTCGTCACGGAACTCGCCGGCGGCGATCGCAGCCAGCGCCTTCTGGTGCGAGGCCAGGGCGAATGCGTCCTGGTCCTCGCGCGAGACCTTCCATTCCTCGGCGACCTTCTCGGCGGTGATGCCCATGCCGTAGGCGATGGCGACGTGGTCATCGCGGAACACCGACGGCGACAGCGCCACCTTGTTGCCCATCATCGGCACCATCGACATCGACTCGGTGCCGCCGGCGAGCATCAGGTCGGCGTTGCCCAGGCGGATCTCGTTGGCGGCCAGCGCCACGGCCTGGATGCCCGAGGAACAGAAGCGGTTGACAGTCTGGCCGGCGACGGTGTCGGGCAGGCCGGCCAGCAGCACGCCGATGCGGGCCACGTTCATGCCTTGCTCGCCCTCGGGCATGGCGCAGCCGATGATGGCGTCGTCGATGCGCGAGGGGTCGATGCCCGGCGCCTGCGCCACCACCGCGCGCAGCACGTGCGCCAGCAGGTCGTCGGGCCGGGTGTTGCGGAACACGCCCTTCGGCGCCTTGCCCACCGGGGTGCGGGTGGCGGCGACGATGTAGGCGTCCTGGATCTGCTTGCTCATTTGGCTTTCTCCGGAAGCCGGGATCGGGGATTCGGGACCGGGGGATCGCAACCGCGAATCCCGGCTTCCGAAGCTTCTCTCGCCCGGCAGGATGGAAGGAGGGGAGGACGGGGATGCGTCTTGGCCCATCCCCGATCACGAATCACGAATCTCAGTTCCTCAACGGCTTCCCGGTCTTGAGCATGTGACCGATGCGGGCCTGGGTCTTTTCCTGCTGGGCGAGCTCGACGAAGTGCTTGCGCTCCAGCCGCAGCAGCCATTCCTCGTCCACCAGCGAACCGCGGTCGATCCCGCCGCCGCACACCACGGTGGCGATGCGGGTGGCGATCTCGTAGTCGTACTCGCTGATGAAGCGGCCCTCGAGCATGTTCACCAGCAGCATCTTGAAGGTCGCGATGCCGACGTCGCCGGCGACCTGGATGCGCCGCGCCGGCAGCGGCGGCCGGTAGCCGCCCTCGGCCAGCGCCCGCGCCTCGGCCTTGGCGATGTGCAGCGCCTCGTAGGCGTTGAACACCACCTTGTCGGTGGCGCGCAGCAGGCCCAGCTCCTGGGCGTTGACCGCCGAGTTGGAGACCTTGGCCATCGCCACGGTCTCGAAGGTCTTCTTCAGCTCGGCGAACACGTCGCCACCCGGTCCGGCCGCCTGCGAGGCGCGCACCGCGATTTCCTTGAGGCCGCCGCCGGCCGGCAGCAGGCCCACGCCGGCCTCGACCAGGCCGATGTAGCTTTCCAGCGACGCCACGGTCTTGGCGCTGTGCATCTGGAACTCGCAGCCGCCGCCCAGGGCCAGGCCGCGCACCGCGGCCACCACCGGCACCAGCGAGTACTTGATGCGCTGGCTGGTGGCCTGGAAGTTGGCGACCATCGCCTCGAACGCGTCGACCTTGCCCGCCTGCAGCAGGCCGAGCGCACCGGCCAGGTCGGCACCGGCCGAGAACGGTTCCTTCTGCTGCCAGATCACCAGACCCTTGAAGCCCTTCTCGGCGCGGCCCACCACTTCCTGCAGGCCGTCCAGCACCTGGTCGGACACGGTGTTCATCTTGGTCTTGAAGCTGACCACGGCTATGTCATCGCCGTCGTGCCACATGCGCAGGCCGTCGTTCTCGAACACGGTCTCGCCCGGGCTGAAGCGCTCGCCCAGCAGCGGGTCGGGGAAGCGCTGGCGCTGGTACACCGACAGCGCCGAGCGCGGCAGCTTGGCGTCGCGCGCCGGGCTGTAGGAGCCCTCGGCGGCATGCACGCCGTCACGACCGTCGAACACCCAGTCCGGCAGCGGCGCGTTGCTCATGCTCTTGCCGCTGGCGATGTCCTCGGCGATCCACTGCGCGACCTGCTTCCAGCCGGCCGCCTGCCAGGTCTCGAACGGGCCGAGCGACCAGCCGTAGCCCCAGCGGATCGCCAGGTCAACGTCGCGCGCGGTCTCGGCGATGTCGGCCAGGTGGTAGGCGCTGTAGTGGAACAGGTCGCGGAACGTGGCCCACAGGAACTGCGCCTGCGGGTGCTGGCTCTCGCGCAGCTTGGCGAACTTCTCGGCCGGGTTCCTGATCTTGAGGATCTCGACGACCTCCGGTGCGGCACCGCGGTCGGCCGGGCGATAGTCCTGCTTCTCCAGGTCCAGCACCACGATGTCCTTGCCGACCTTGCGGAAGATGCCGGCGCCGACCTTCTGCCCGAGCGCGCCCTTGGCGATCAGCGCGTCCAGCCACTTCGGCGAGGCGAAATAGCGGTGCCAGGGATCCTCGGGCAGGGTGTCGCCCATGGTCTTGATCACGTGCGCCATGGTGTCCAGGCCGACCACGTCCGAGGTGCGGTAGGTCGCCGACTTCGGGCGGCCGACCAGCGGACCGGTCAGGCCGTCGACCTCGTCGAAGCCCAGGCCGAACTCGGCGGTGTGGTGGATCGTGGACAGGATCGAGAACACGCCGATGCGGTTGCCGATGAAGTTCGGGGTGTCCTTGGCGTAGACCACGCCCTTGCCCAGGCTGGTGGTCAGGAAGGTCTCCAGCCCCTCCAGCACCGCCTTGTCGGTGGTGCGCGCCGGGATCAGCTCGGCCAGGTGCATGTAGCGCGGCGGGTTGAAGAAGTGCACGCCGCAGAAGCGGTGGCGCAGCTGCTCGGGCAGCACGTCGGCCAGCTTGTTGATGCCCAGGCCCGAGGTGTTGGACGCCAGCACCGCGTGGTCGGCCACGAACGGCGCGATCTTCTTGTACAGGTCCTGCTTCCAGTCCATGCGCTCGGCGATGGCCTCTATGATCAGGTCGCAGTCGCGCAGGTGCTCCAGCCCGCCCTCGTAGTTGGCCGGCGTGATCGCCTCGGCCAGCGACTTGCCGGCCAGCGGGGCAGGGCTGAGCTTGGCCAGGTTGGCGATGGCCTTCAGCACGATGCCGTCGGCCGGCCCGTCCTTGGCGGGGAGGTCGAACAGCACGGTGTCGATGCCGGCGTTGGTGAGGTGCGCGGCGATCTGCGCGCCCATGACGCCGGCACCGAGCACGGCGGCGCGACGGACTAGCAAGGGATTGGACATATCGATGAGCCTTTGATGGATAACGACTACGGTGAGGAATGGGCGAGGAAGCCCGCTTCCGCGAAACGGATCAGTTCGCGCGCCGCGTGGGCGCGGTGGTCGCCCTCGCTGACGCCGGACGGGCGCTTGATGAGGCCGAAGTCGGCCATGGCGTAGGTGAGCGCGCCGGCCAGGAAGTCGAGCCGCCAGTACAGCTCCTCCTTGCTCAGCGACGGCACGCAGCCAGCGATGGCCTTGCCGAACTCGCGCAGCACATGCCCGTAGTGGTCGGACAGGAACTTGCGCAGGTTGTCGTTCTTCTCGGCGTAGGCCCGGGCGATGACGCGCACGAAGGCGCCGCCGCTCTGGCGGTCCTGGGCCATCGCCAGGGCCGGCTCGACGAAGGCGGCCAGGACCGCGGCGAGCTCGCCGGGGCGGTCGCGCCGGGCCGATTCGAGCTGGTGCATGCGGGCGGCGGTCATCTCGTCCATACGCCGGCGGAACACCTCGTTGACCAGGTTTTCCTTGGAGCCGAAGTGGTAGTTGACCGCGGCGATGTTGACGTCGGCCTGGCTGGTGACCTGGCGCAGGGAGGTGCCGGCGAACCCGTGCTGGGCGAACAGTTCCTCGGCCGCGCCGAGGATGCGGTCCTTGGTGGAGAAATGGGCGGGCTTGGCCATGGGCGGCACGACAACTCAATCAAACGATTGTTTGATTCTAGGCCCGCGTGCCGGGGCCGGTCATTCCGCACTGCAGCACGGTTCAGCCGCAGGTAGGCAAAGACGGTGGTCAGGAGATAGAATTGCCTATCGCAAGTTAGGCTAAGCCCGCGTTTTGACGCGGGTTTTTTTCATGTTACTCTCGGGCCTTCAGTGGCCCGCCCAACGGAGATTCTTCCATGGCGCTGGAGCGCACCCTGTCCATCATCAAGCCCGACGCCGTTGCCAAGAACGTCATCGGCGAAATCTACGCCCGCTTCGAGAAGGCTGGCCTGAAAGTCGTGGCCGCCAAGTACAAGCAGCTGTCGCGCCGCGAGGCCGAGGGCTTCTACGCGGTGCACCGCGAGCGCCCGTTCTTCAACGCGCTGGTCGAGTTCATGATCTCCGGCCCGGTGATGATCCAGGCGCTCGAAGGCGAGAACGCCGTCTCCGCCCACCGCGAACTGCTGGGCGCCACCAATCCGAAGGACGCCGCGCCGGGCACGATCCGCGCCGACTTCGCCGATTCGATCGACGCCAATGCGGCGCACGGCTCGGATTCGGTGGAGAATGCCGCGATCGAGGTGGCGTACTTCTTCGCCACCACCGAAGTGGTCTCGCGCTGAGAACCGAATCGTGATCCAGGTCGCCCACAATCCGTTGGCACTCGCCGATCCCGCAAGGGCCGGCGGCGTGACCAAGCAGAATCTGCTCGACCTCGATCGCGAGGGTCTGGAGCGCTTCTTCGCCGAGACGCTCGGCGAGGCGCGCTACCGTGCCCACCAGGTGATGAAGTGGATCCACCACCGCTACGTCACCGATTTCGACCAGATGACCGACCTCGGCAAGGCCCTGCGCGCCAAGCTGCAGCAGCATGCCGAGGTGGTCGTCCCGCACGTGGTGTTCGACAAGCCCTCCACCGACGGCACCCACAAGTGGCTGCTGGCGATGGGCGTGGATGGCAAGAACGCCATCGAGACCGTCTACATCCCGGACAAGAGCCGCGGCACCCTGTGCGTGTCCTCGCAGGTCGGCTGTGCGCTCAACTGCACCTTCTGCTCCACCGCCACCCAGGGCTTCAACCGCAACCTCTCCACCGCCGAGATCATCGGCCAGGTGTGGGTGGCGGCGCGCCATCTGGGCAACGTGCCGCACCAGCAGCGCCGTCTCACCAACGTGGTGATGATGGGCATGGGCGAGCCGCTGATGAATTTCGACAACGTCGTGCGCGCGATGAACGTGATGCGCGACGATCTGGGCTACGGCCTGGCCAACAAGCGGGTGACCCTGTCGACCTCCGGCCTGGTGCCGATGATCGACCGGCTGTCCACCGAGAGCGACGTGTCGCTGGCGGTGTCGCTGCACGCGCCCAACGATGCGCTGCGCGAGACCCTGGTCCCGCTCAACAAGAAGTACCCGATCGCCGAGCTGATGGCGTCCTGCGCCCGTTACCTGCGCGGCAACAAGAAGCGCGACTCGGTGACCTTCGAATACACCCTGATGAAGGGCATCAACGACCAGCCGGAGCACGCGCGCCAGCTCGCCCGGCTGATGCGCCAGTTCGACAACGCGGTGCAGGCCAAGGACTCGGGCAAGGTCAACCTGATCCCGTTCAACCCCTTCCCGGGCACGCGCTACGAGCGCTCGGGCGAGACCGAGATCCGCGCGTTCCAGAAGATCCTGCTCGACGCCCAGGTGCTGACGATGGTGCGCCGCACCCGTGGCGACGACATCGACGCGGCCTGCGGCCAGCTCAAGGGCCAGGTCATGGACCGCACCCGCCGCCAGGCGGAATTCCTCCGTTCGCTGGAAGACCAGGCCGATCGAGATGCGGCGGCGTGATCTCGCGATCCTGGCGCTCGCCCTCGTCGCGTTGACGACGGCGGGCTGCGGCAGCGGCTCGCGCAATACCAAGGCCGGCCGGGTCAAGAGCGTGGAGCAGGTCGCCCCGCGCTACGACCTGCACGACGACGCCGCGACCCGGCAGCGCCTGGCACAGCAGGAAAAGCTCGGGCGGGCGCTCAACCGCCTGCAGTCCGGCGACTACGCCGACGCCGAGAAGCAGGCGCGCGGCGTACTCAGGAAGGACTCCCGCTCGGTCGATGCGCACACCGTGCTGGCGGCGGTGCTGGGCGCGCGCGGCGACGTGGCCGGGGCCGGCGAGGCCTATCGGGCCGCGGCGGAACTGGCGCCTCAGCGCGGCGACGTGCTCAACAACTACGGGGCCTGGCTGTGCGCCAACGGCCATCCGGCCGACGCGCTGGCGTGGTTCGACCGGGCGATGGCCGACCCCGGGTACGGCCGGCCGGCGTCGGTGCTGGCCAACTCCGGCGGCTGCGCGCTGCAGGTCGGCCAGCGCGAGCGCGGACTGCGCGACCTGCGCAAGGCGCTCGAGGGCGACCCCGCCAACGCCTACGCGCTGGAATCGATGGCGCGCGAAGAGTACGGCAATCGCCGCTATTTCGAGGCCCGCGCCTTCTCCGAGCGGCGGCTGGCGGCTGCACCGGTCACCGCTTCCGTGTTACAACTCGCCATTCAGATTGAGCAGGGGCTGGGCGACATCGCCGCCGCCAGCCGATACCAACAGCGGTTGGTCAAGGACTTTCCTGACGCTGCGACCGCACATCCCGGGGCTAATGCATTGTGATCAGCGATTCCAATCCGAACCCTTTCGAGAACGAGAAAGGATGCGGACAGCACCTGCGCGAGGCGCGTGAAGCCGCAGGCCTGACGCTCGACGCGGTCGCCGGCCGCCTGCACATGCCCGTGCAGGTGGTGCGCGCGCTGGAGCAGGAGGACTGGCCGCGCCTGGGCGCGCCGGTGTTCGTACGCGGCCAGCTGCGCAGTTATGCGCGCCTGCTCGGCCTGGACCTGGAGCCGCTGCTGCGGCAGTCGCACATCGCGGCGGTGGAGCCGGTCAAGCTGGTCAGCCATACCCACACCCCGCCCATGCGCCGGCTGCTGGAGAGCACCGCGCGCAAAGCGATGTACGTGGTGATCACCGGCGTGTTCGCGGTGCCGGTGTGGTACGCGACGCGGACCCATTTCGATCCCAAGGCCCCCAGCACCGCCTCGCTGGACGTGGTGCCGGGCACGCCCGCGCCGGGCAGCGCGGCCGCGCCGGAAAGCGGGCCGCGACCGGCCGTGGCCGCGCCCGCGGCCGACAACGCCGCGCCGTACATCGCCTCGATGACGCCGGTGCCGCGAGCGGCCGCCCCGGTGGCCGACGCGTCCGCGCAACGGGGCGCCCTGTCGCTGCAGTTCAGTGGCGACAGCTGGATCCAGGTGCTCGCCCCGGACGGTACGCCGGTCGAGAAGGCGCTGGTCCGGTCCGGCGAACAGCGCAGCTATCCGCCGGGTCAAGTGGGACGCGTGACGCTGGGCAACGCCTCGGCGGTGCAGGTTCAGCAAGCCGGCAGTATCGTCGATCTGAAACCGTACCAGCGCGCTAATGTGGCCCGTTTTACGGTATCCTCCGACGGCTCCGTGGTGCCGGCTTCCGAGTAAGCCCGGACTGCGGTTTTTCATTTTTCACTATTGATGCTCCGGGTCGGCCGGTGACGGAGCGAGAGTACGCATGGCGATCGATGATCTGCTCGACGAGCATGAACAGGGCGAACGGGTTCGTTCCTGGTTGAGAAGGAATGGCGGGGCGCTGCTGGGCGGTATCTGCCTCGGCCTGGCCCTCATCCTGGGCTGGCAGTGGTGGCAGAAGCAAACCCACACCCAGCTCGCCGAGGCCAACCAGCGCTACGACGCGGTGGTCAAGAGCATCCAGGCCAAGCAGCTGGACAAGGCGGTCAAGGACATGGCCGCGCTGGACGCGGACAAGGCCGGTGTCTACGGCGAACTCGCCGCGCTGCGCCTGGCCAAGGCCCAGGTCGAGGCCGGCAAGCAGCAAGACGCCATCAAGACGCTGCGCAACGTGCCGACCGAGGGCGAGCTCAAGCTCGTGGTCGAGCAGCGCCTGGCGCGCCTGCTGATCGATACCGGCAAGCCGGACGAGGCCGCCCAGCGGCTGGCCGATGCACAGGACAACACGAGCCTGGAGATCCGCGCCGACGCGCTGTTCGCCCAGGGCAAGCGCGATCAGGCGCGCGATCTTTATGCCAAGGCGCTGGCGACCGTCGATGTGGCCTCGCCGCAGCGGCGCCTGCTCGAAACCAAGCTGATGGATGTGGGCGGCAAGGTGCCCGATCCCGCGGAGCCGATTTGATGAAGCAGGTGGTCATGTTTAGACGTATCGCACTGGTCGCCCTGATGGGGATGACGCTCGCAGGCTGCAGCACCGTCAAGGGCTGGTTCGCCGGCAAGGACGCGGAAGCCAAGAAGGCCCAGGAACCTGCCGAGCTGGTCGACTTCCAGCCCTCGGTCAAGGTCGAGAAGGTCTGGTCCACCGGCGTGGGCAAGGGCGAGGACCGCATCGGCGTGCGCCAGCGCCCGGTCGTGGCCGACGGCCGCGTCTACGTGGCCGCGGCGTCCGGCTCGATCTACGCGCTCGAGCTGCAGACCGGCAAGAAGGTCTGGGAGTACGACGCCAAGAAGGAACGCAAGGCGCAGCTGAAGCAGGTCGTCGACCAGCCCACCAGCCAGGTCGAGACCGAGTCCGGCCGCAACCTGTCCAAGGACGAGCGCGCCGCCTACAAGCAGCGCCTGCGCAACGAGAAGCAGCAGGCCAAGGAGCGCAAGCGCCTCGAGAAGAAGCGGCCGCTGTCGCGCTTCGCCGGCGGTCCCGGCGTGGGCGAGGGCCTGGTGGTCGTCGGCGGCCTGAACGGCGAGGTGATCGCGCTCGATGCCGCCAACGGCACCGAGAAGTGGCACGCCAAGGTCCCGAACGAGGTCATCTCGGCCCCGGCGATCTCGCAGAACCTGGTGTTCGTGCGCAGCAACGACGGCCGTACCAGCGCCTTCGACGCCGCCACCGGCGAGCGTCGCTGGTTCCACGAGCAGGAAGGCCCGACCCTGTCGGTGCGCGGCAATGCGCCCGTGGTCGCCGGCCCCGGCGTGGTGTTCATCGGCAACGACGACGGCACCCTGACCGCGCTGTCGATGCAGGACGGACGCCCGCTGTGGAACCAGACCGTAGGCGTGCCGGAAGGCCGCACCGAGCTGGAGCGCATGGCCGACGTGGACGGCGCACCGGTGCTCGAGGGCACCACGCTGTATGCCACCAGCTTCAAGAACGAGACCCTGGCGATCGAAGGCCCCAGCGGGCGTCCGCTGTGGACGCGCGACCATGGCGGCGCGGGCGGCGTGGGCGTGTCCTCCGCCAACGTGGTCGTCGCCGACAACGCCGGCAGCGTGTGGGCACTGGACAAGGCCACCGGCTCGGCCATGTGGTCGCAGGCCGCGCTGGCGCGGCGCTCGCTGACTGGTGTCGCGATCCAGGGCGACTACGCCGTGGTCGGCGACTACAAGGGCTACCTGCACTGGCTCAAGCTGGCCGACGGCGCCCTCGCGGCGCGGGCCCGCGCAGGCCGGGACACGCTGGTGGCCCAGCCCGTGGTCGCCGACGGATTACTGCTGGTGGAGAACACCGACGGTGATCTCACGGCCTTCCGGCTGGCCCAATAAGGACGAATGCGATGCTCCCCCTGGTCGCCCTGGTCGGACGGCCTAATGTCGGCAAGTCCACCATCTTCAATGCGCTGACGCGCACCCGCGACGCGCTGGTCCATGACCAGCCCGGCGTGACCCGCGACCGCAACTACGGCGTCTGCCGCCTCGACGAGAACAGCCCCTTCATCGTGGTCGACACCGGCGGCATCGCCGGTGACGAGGAAGGCCTGGCCGGCGCCACCGCCCGCCAGGCGCGTGCCGCCGCCGGCGAGGCCGACATCGTGCTGTTCGTGGTCGACGGCCGCGAGGGCGCCTCGGCGCTCGACGACGAGATCCTGGCCTGGCTGCGCAAGCTGTCGCGGCCCACGCTGCTGGTCATCAACAAGATCGACGGCACCGACGAGGAGTCGGTGCGTTCGGACTTCGCCCGCTACGGGTTCTCCGATGTGCTGTGCCTGTCGGCCGCGCACCGCCAGGGCCTGGACGAGCTGATCGAGGAAGTGCAGGCGCGCCTGCCGGAGGAAGGTTCCGGCGAGCTGCTGGACACCGATCCCAGCCGCGTGCGGATCGCCTTCGTCGGGCGCCCGAACGTGGGCAAGTCGACCCTGGTGAACCGCCTGCTCGGCGAGGAGCGGATGATCGCTTCCGAGGTGCCGGGCACCACCCGCGACTCGATCGCGGTGGACCTGGACCGCGACGGCCGCCAGTACCGCCTGATCGACACTGCCGGCCTGCGCCGTCGCGGCCGCGTCGAGGAGGCGGTGGAGAAGTTCAGCGCCTTCAAGACCCTGCAGGCGATCGAGCAGTGCCAGGTGGCGGTACTGATGCTGGACGCCGGCGAAGGCGTCACCGACCAGGACGCCACCGTGCTCGGCGCGATCCTCGACGCGGGCCGCGCCCTGGTCGTGGCGATCAACAAATGGGACGGCCAGAACGACTACCAGCGGGCGCAGGCTGAGGATCTGCTGTCGCGCAAGCTGGGCTTCGTCAGCTGGGCGGAGGCGGTGCGCATTTCCGCCAAGCACGGTTCCGGTATGCGCGAGCTGTTCCAGGCGATCCATCGCGCGCACGCCTCGGCCACGCACGAGTTCAGCACCAGCGAGGTCAACCAGGCACTGGAAATCGCCTACACGACCAACCCGCCGCCGAGCATCCGCGGGCACGTGTCCAAGCTGCGCTACGTGCATCCGGGCGGCGCCAACCCGCCGACCTTCATCGTGCACGGCACCCGCCTGAAGGTGCTGCCGGAATCGTACAAGCGCTACCTGGAGAACTTCTTCCGCAAGCGCTTCAAGCTGGTGGGTACGCCGGTGCGCTTCCTGTTCCGCGAGGGGGCCAACCCCTACGAGGGCAAGAAGAACCCGCTCAGCGACCGCCAGATCGCGCGCAAGCGCCGCCTGATGCGGCACGTCAAGGGCAAGTAGTCCGCCCGGGGCGCGCACGGGTATCCTGCGCGCCATGACCGACCATCCCACCCGCATCGCCTACGCGCAGGCCCTGGAGATCCTCCAGTCCGTCGCGCATCACCACCGCCTGCCGCTCGAGCGCCTCGCCACCGCGCGGCTGGACGGCCGCATCGCCGCCGAGGACGTGGTCGCACCGATCGCGCTGCCGGCCTTCGACAACAGCGCGATGGACGGCTTCGCCGTGCGCTGCGCCGACCTGGGAGCGGCGCCGCTGCGGCTCGTCGCCGAGCAGTTCGCCGGACAGGCCTGGGACGGGCAGCTGGCCGCCGGCCAGTGCGTCCGCGTCACCACCGGCGCGCCGCTGCCGCAGGGTGCCGATACCGTGGTGCCCAGGGAAGACGCCGTCGAGGCCGATGGCCAGGTGCGCTTCGCGACGGCGCCTGCGTCCGGCACGTTCGTGCGCCGGGCGGGCAGCGACGTCGAGGCCGGCCAGACCGTGGTCCGCGCCGGCCAGGTGATGACCCCCGCGCGCATCGGATTGACCGCGGCGCTGGGCGTGTCGCAGGTGGCCGTGGCGGCACGCCCGACGGTGGCGGTGCTGACCACCGGCGACGAGCTGGTCGAGCCGGGTCTCCCGCTCGGACCCGGACAGGTCTACAACGGCAACCGCGACATGCTGCTCGCCCAGCTGCGCGCGATGGGCTACACCCCCACCGCCTGGCCCACGCTGCCCGACGATCCGGCGCGCATCCGCACCGTGCTCGAGGACGCGGCCGCCGCGTTCGACGTGGTGATCACCTGCGGCGGCGTCTCCGCCGGCGAGAAGGACCATCTGCCCGGACTGATCCGCGAACTCGGCGATATCCATTTCTGGAGGGTGCGCATGCGCCCCGGCATGCCGGTGATCCTCGGCCAGATCGGGCGCTGCCTGGTGCTGGGCCTGCCCGGCAATCCGGTGTCGGTGCTGGCGACGTTGATCGCCTTCGGCCAGCCGCTGCTCGACGGCCTGCAGGGCAGGGTGGAGCCGCGCACCGCCTGGACCGCGGTGCTGGGCGAGGCCTGGCACAAGCGCCACGAGCGGCTGGAATTCCTGCGTGGCCGCCTGGCCTGCGGCGACGACGGCCGCCTGACCGTCGTGCCCAACCCGGCCGACGCCTCGCACCTGCTGTGCGGCGCCGCCGACAGCAACGCGTTGATCGTGTTGCCCGAAGGCAGCCGTCGCTTCGAGGCCGGCGAGGTGCTGGCGGTGGTGCCGTACGCGATGGCGTAGACGGGCGGACCGGCACCTGCGAGGCTGTGCAGCCGCTGCCAATGGTTCGGGGTGCCGCCCGTCATCGGGTGCGTGATTGCACGACGCAGTAGCGATCATGCTTCCCGGATCACGGCAAGCGCGGCCCGGCGGCCAGGACACGGAGACGCGAACGCTTCCGCAGGCCAACACGGAGGACCGTCTGGCCGCCAGGATCGGGGAGCCGGCTCCCGCTGCGTCAGGCCAGCGGCGCGGCGCAGAACGCCGGATAGTCGATGTACCCGGGGAAGGGCACGCCCGCCGCGCAGACCGGGCAGGCGGGATCCGGGGGCAGGCGCAGCTCGCGGAAGCGCATCGACAGCGCATCGAATCCCAGCAGGCGCCCGACCAGGGGCTCGCCGATCCCCAGCAGCAGCTTGAGGACCTCGGTTGCCTGCAGCAAGCCGATCACCCCGGGCAGCACCCCGAGCACCCCCGCCTCGGCGCAGTTTGGCGCAAACTCCGGGGGCGGCGGCTCCGGGAACAGGCAGCGGTAGCAGGGCGCATGGCCGCGCCACCGGCCGGCATCGAACACGCTGACCTGGCCCTCGAACTGCTGCACGGCGCCGTAGACCAGCGGCTTGCCGAGCTTCACGCAGGCATCGTTGAGCAGGTAGCGCGCCGGGAAGTTGTCGGCGCCGTCGACGACCGCGTCCACGCCCACCAGCAGGCGCTCGACGTTGTCCACGGTCACGCGCTCGGCGATCGCCTCCACCCGCACGCCCGGATTGAGCGCGGTCATGCGCCGCGCCGCCGAGTGCACCTTCGGCGTGCCGACCTCGGCATCGACATGCAGGACCTGGCGCTGCAGGTTGCTGCGCTCGACCACGTCGTCGTCGGCGATCCGCAGCGTGCCCACGCCCGCAGCCGCGAGGTAGAACGCCGCCGGCGACCCCAGCCCGCCGGCGCCGACCACCAGCACGCGCGCGGCGGCGAGCCGCTGCTGGCCCTGTTCGCCGACCTGCGGCAGACGCAGATGGCGCGAATAGCGCTCCAGGAAATCCTGGCGTTCGGCGGGCAGCGCCGGCATCACCACGGGCAGGCCTTCCCGCGCCCAGCGCGTGGTGCCACCGGCCACCGAGCCGACCCGGGCATAGCCGAGGCCGGCGAGGGCGGCCGCGGTGTCGGCCGAGCGCTTGCCGGTCTGGCAGATCAGCAGGATCTCCGCGCCGGCGTCGGGAAGCGCCGTGGCGGGATCGGCCAGCAGGGTCGCCTGTTCGATCCCGCGCGCGCCTTCGGCCTGGCCGGCGGCACGCTCGTGCTCGGCGCGCACATCGATGAACACGGCGCCGCGGGCGATGCGTTGCCGTGCCTCGTCCGGCGTGATGTCGTGGATAGCCATGCCGCCATTGTCCGGCCAAAACGGGCGCCGTTGAAGCGCGGAGCCACCGGCCACGCGGCTTGCCTCGGCACGACGCACGGGCAGGGCACCCTCGCGCGACCTCGCGGCGCTTGCGGAACGGACGCCCCAGCGCGGCGCCTTGCCGTCGGCGTCACCCCTGGGCGCTTAGCGTAGAGCCCGGCAATCCCAAGGAGTCCCCCCGCATGAACCCCGATCTCGACACCCGCCTTGACCAGCTCGCCCGCGACCTGCCGCAGCTGCGCCGCGACCATCCCGACAACTTCTGGCCCGTGTTCCAGGAGCGTGCCGACGCGATCGCCGCCGACGCCTCGCAGGAGGATGCAGTCCTGGTGGCCAAGCGCATCGACGACCTGCTGGTGGCGAACAACCTGGGGCCGGCCGACCCGGGAGCATAGAAGGGCAGGGCCCATAGGGGGCTTTGATACAGGCGGGCGCAGGGCGTGCCGCCACAAAGGCGTTATGCACGGAGCGGCGTACCAGCCCGTGCCCACAGCAACCGGTAGCCCGACGACGAATATCCGGCAGCCGGGGCGGGGCGGCGCCTAGGACTACGCATGTCCTCGACGGACATTGGCGATCTGTTAGCCGCACCACAATATCGGAGCGGCCACCGCGGCCACTATCTCATCCAAGAAGGCGCCCCTTCCGCCGGCCTTCGAACCCACTTCAGACCGGTGCCGATTCTTCCGCCTGCGGGTCCAAACGTCGTTGCGCAGGTCGATCTGGCCGTTTGTCGCTCGTACCCGAATGCCCGTTGTCCCACAGTCGCCATCTCGGTATCCATGTGCTCTCGAAGGATGCGAGACCGCCGACCATGAACTCAATCATCACGCACAGGATATCGCCACGATGAGAATCGATAACCGCTGTTCCTGCAGGACGCTGACGCTCGCCGTCTCGGCGCTGGTTCTTGCCACATGCGCTGCCGGCGCGGTGGCCGCTCCGGTCACCGGCACCAAGGAAATCAAGCTGACCCAGGTGTTCGCCACCTTGCCCGGCGGCGGGCAGGATCAGAAACCCGAGGATGTCGCGGCCTGCCGGGCGCAGGTCTCCGCGCCGGGCTCCAGGTATCTCGACACCGTGGTGACCACCCGTTATTCCATCGATGCGCAGTCGCTGAAAATGACCGCGTCGTCCTCGCTGCCCTCGCCCAAGGCGACGCAACCGCTGTCGATCACCGTGCCCCTGGCGCCGTTAGGCATCGCCGGGCAGTACGCGTTCGGCGCGTTCCGGCCCGCGGCGCTGCCCAACACCTACGTGCTGTTCTCCATCGGACTCGATTTCAAGGCGGCCAACTCGTCCGTGCTGGTACTCAACAGCGACAAGGGCTACAACTGCCTCGTCACCAGCAACCCGACGCCGTTCAAGGGCGCACTGAGCGCGAAGTTCGGCAGCGAGCAGGGCAAGTAACGCGCTAGTCTTGAGGGAACCATGCGTGCGCAAGACGTCGGGGAGACGACGCTTGCGCACGCATCTCGCATGAAGCGATTAGCCGAAGTTCTTGAGTCCTTGGGGCAGTTTGAAGTGGGCAGCGATGGCAAGCCTGCGGTGAGCTTCTAGCCGGGATCCAGTGTCGGCGACCTCAATTAGTGTCCCGCAAAAATATCCTTTACTTTCAATCAGATCGCGGATACTGCTCCGAAGGTCAAGCTAAGGCCTGCGAGTTCTGGACACGAATTATGGTCAGATTTCGGGCATCTGCCGCCTTTAGTTTTCGAGCACTGGTGATAACGACTGTGGGGCACCTCGCTGCCCTGGCTCTTCTGGTCGCGCTATGATGCAATCCTCTATGGAAGGGGGGGCTCATGGACGCGCGTTGGTGTCTTTTGTTGCTTGTGTTTATCGTTGGGCCCGGTATGGCTCAGACTCAGACCGCCAGAGGGGCAGGGGTAAGGCGTATCACGTCCACGCCTCCAGCCGCCGACAACTCTATGGCGAAGAGCGTTACGCCTTATGAGTGTCAGCTCTACAGGGCGCACCCCAATCCGATGATGGTCAAGCTTTGCGAGGGATTTGAAGCCACGATGCTGCAGGGCGAAGCCCGCCGCGCTGGTCGGCCTGGTCCATCGGCAGATGTTGTCGCTCTGCCTGCGCTTGGCACATCCCAAGCGAAATCTTCCGGCATTGCTTGTGTCAACGGCCAAGCAATGCGAAAGCTACCCAATGGTTGGGAGCAGCTATCATCGCCATCCGGCGGTTGGCAGCATTGTCGAGAACATTGATAGCTTTTTAGGCATCCCTATCGGGGATTTAGCTTTATGAAAACGAACGGAGTGCTTTCCGCCTCAAACATTGCATTATTAATTTCGTTCGTATCTCTTTGCATCTCTATCGCTAACCTTCGTCGCGATCGGCATATCGTCTCTGCACGATGCGTGATTTTTTCGCCTGTTCCTGACGAACACTATGTTCAAGTAACCGTATCGAACTGCGGAAAGCACCCAATAACAATTACCCATTTGTCGCGAAAAGAGAACAGCCATCCGATGATGTTCAGATCATTTGGAGCGAATGATCAGTCCGTAAGACTTGAAGTTGGAGAGGCGATTGAGACTACGATAGTAAGAGGCGATTTTCTTTGGAAGAAGCAGACTAGATCTGAGTGGTTTCAAGATCAAATCTATGTAGATGATGCAGTTGGATCACGTCATCTTGTTAAATGGCATCCTTCGAGGGTGCGCAGGTTACTGATGCGCATGCGCGGCTGTCGGGTGTAGGGACTTGCCCCTACGGATACGCTTCACCCGAGCCGGGTCCGCCTAGGCCCCCGAGTCGAACGGACCACTGTGGTCGTAGGTGTCGAAGCTCATGCGGCGATTTTCGTATCCGAAGGAGAGCGGGACGGCAGGCAAGAGGTGAGCCAGAGCCACAACCAGCGGACCCGGGCCAGAAATGCCCACCCATCATTTCGCATAATGTATATTATGTAAATTACTGAATTCTAGCCTCGACCAGTGTTGATAGGTCCGAGCAGCTCACGGTGCCCCAAAACAACGCCCCGGTTCAAAAAATCCCAAAATCCCCATTTTTTCCTATTTGGGAGTAGGCTGGGCGCATCTCTTCCTGCACGGTAACTGCCATGGGGCTGCACGTGGACTTCCTCGATCTGGAAAAGGCGCCGGCCAGCGACATCAAGGCCAAGGGTTGGCCCGGCCTGATGCGCAAGGTCCGGGCCAATGGCGCAGTGGTGGTCACCAACCACAACCATCCCGAAGCCGTGGTCGTGGATGCCGAGCAGTACCGCCGCCTGGTGGCCGAGGCGAACACGGCGTCGACCGCGCTGGCGCGGGCGCAGTCGCTGAAGGACCTGCAGGCCCGGTTCGACGAACACCTGGCTTCGCTGCGGGACGGCCCGGGTCTGAGCCAGGCCTTGAGTCGCCCGGCCCGGCGTGGCCGGAAGATCGTGCTCGGCGAGCCGCTTTAGCGGTGGGACGCATCCTGGTGCTGGCCGGCGTCAATGGCGCCGGCAAGAGTTCGTTGCTGGGCGCGATGCTGAAGGAGGACGGGGCCACCTGGTTCAACCCGGACGCCTTCACCCGCGCGTTGGTGCAGCAGGGTTGGCCGCTCGACGCCGCCAATGCGACGGCGTGGCAGGAAGGCCGGCGACGGCTCGAACGGGCCATTGCGGACGGTTCCGACTATGCCTTCGAGACCACCCTGGGGGCACATACCCTGCCTGCCCTGCTCCGCCAGGCCTGCGCCCGGCATGAGGTGACGATCTGGTTCTGCGGTCTGGCCGGCGTGGAGCTCCATCTGGAGCGCGTGGCGGCCCGGGTCGCCCGCGGGGGGCATGACATCCCCGAGGCCAGGATCCGGCAGCGCTACGACACTTCGCGCGCCAATCTGATCGAGCTGATCCCGCACCTGGCCACCCTGCACGTCTACGACAACAGCGCTCCGGCGGGCGCGGACGGCCAGGCCTCGCCGCTGCTGGTGCTGGAGATGGACCGCGCCGGCCTCCACCACCCCCGGTCCATCGAGGAGTTCGGGCACGTCCCGGAATGGGCCAAGGCGATCGTCATGAAGGCGCTGGAGACATGCCAGGCGCGATGACCGTCGTGCCGGTCGATGCCGCCGCGATCCCCGGCCGTCCCAGTTCCATGGCGACCGACGGCGCAGCGTGCCGACCCGCCGACGCGGCCCGGGCATGCGCTGCGCCCGATCAAGAAGCTCCAGGCCGATCGGTCATCGCTCAGGCAAACGCCGGCGGGCGTCCCCCCATGCTCAGACGCGCCCGCCCGGGCAATAGCTCTCCAGATACGCCTGGTGCCGGGGCAGCCGCGCGACGGTCCGTTCGACATGGGTGCGGATGCCGCCCAGGAAATGCGACAGCTCCGGGTCGCCCATCAGGTCGGCCACTGGGTGGTGCTGCTGCGGCTCGATGCCCTGCCCCAGCATCACCTGGATCCAGGAGTTCTCGGCGAACAGTTCGTTCGGCACGCGAAACACGCGGCCGGTCTCGCGGAACAGGTCGATGCGGTGCTGCAGGGTGGCGGGCACCTGCATTTCCCGGCAGGCGCGCCAGTACGGGGTGTCCTGGCGGTGGGTGGCGTGGAAGTGCAGGATCACGAAGTCGCGCACGTGCTGGATCTCGTTGTCGATCTGCTCGTTGTACTCGTCGATGTCCGACTGCCGGATCACCTGCGGGAAGGTCTGCATCAGCCGGGTGATGCCGCGCTGGATCAGATGGATGGTGGTCGATTCAAGCGGTTCGATGAAGCTGCCCGCCAGGCCCAGGGCGACGACGTTCTTGTGCCAGCACTGCAGGCGGCGGCCCGGCAGGAACCGGATCGGGCGTGGCGCGGTGATGGGCTCGCCTTCCAGCGTGGATTCGAGCTGCTGCCGGGCCTCGTCGTCGTCGAGATGGCGGCTGGCGTACACGATGCCGTTGCCGACGCGATGCTGCAGCGGGATGCGCCACTGCCAACCGGCGCTGCCGGCGATCGCGCGGGTGTACGGCACCGCGTCGCGCACCGAGGTGGTCTGCACCGCCAGGGCGCGGTCGTTGAACAGCCAGTGCGACCAGTCCTCGAAGCCGATGCCCAGCGCCTGGCCAATCAGCAGGGCGCGGAAGCCGGTGCAGTCGATGAACAGGTCGCCTTGGATGAGGTCGCCCGATTCCAGGCGCAGCGCGGTGAGGTAGCCGGACGCGGGATCGGCGACCACCTCGGCGATCTTGCCCTCGACCCGCCGCACGCCGAAGCCTTCGCTGAAGCGGCGCAGGTACTGCGCATAGCGGCCGGCGTCGAGATGGAAGGCGTAGTTGATGCCGCCGTTGGGCAGGTGCGCGAAGCGCCCCTCGTGGGCGGCGCGCGATTCCAGGCAGTACTCGCTGTAGTCGCCGGCCAGCTGGCGGGCCCGACCTTTCAGCCAGAAATGCTGGAAGCCGGCCGTCCAGTGGTCCTTGCCGGTGTTGCCGAAGGAGTGGATGTACTGCTGGCCCCGCTCGCGCCAGTGCTCGAACGAGATGCCCAGCTTGATCGTGGCCTGGGTGGCGGCCATGAATTCCTGCTCGTTGATCTCGAGCAGGCGGTGGAAGGTCACCAGCGTGGGGATGGTGGCCTCGCCCACCCCGATCGTGCCGATCTCCTCGGACTCGACCAGGGTGATGTCGAGCAGCTTGCCCATCACCTTGGACAGCGCGGCGGCGGCCATCCAGCCGGCGGTGCCGCCGCCGGCGATGACGACGCGCCGGACCGGGCGCTCGGGCACGGGCGTGGGATCGGGCTGGCTCATGGCAAGGCTCCTCAGCGGTTCAGTCGTTTGAGCAGGCGCGCCCGCAGGTCGCGTGCGTGCTCCGGCGTCATGGGTCCCAGCACCCTGCGAGCTGCGGGCGGAATGTGCTCGGCGGTGGCCGCGTCGGGTTCGAAGACGTAGTGGCGGAACGCCTCCTGCCAGGCGGCGCGCTGCTCGGGCGGCAGGTCGCGCACGCTCATCAGCGCGAGCATCAACGCGTTCATCGGCGAATCCATGTAGTCGGGCGTGCGCCGCCACCAGTAGTTCAGCAGCACGTTGAAGCCTTCCAGCGCTTCGATGTGGTGCCACCACAGGCTCGGGATGAACAGTGCGTCGCCCGGCGCCAGTTCGGCCACCTGGGCATGCCGCATCGCCTCGGCGAAACGCGGGAACCGCGCCAGGTCCGGCGCGGCGAAATCGACCAGGCTCACCGCCTGCCCGGCCGGCGTGAAATCCAGCGGCCCGATGTAGAGGTTGGCCAGTTGCCCGGGCGGGAACAGGGTGAAGCGGCGGCGGCCGGCGGCGACGCAGGCCAGGTTGTCGGGCACGTCCTGGTGCGCGGCGATGCGGGTGCGGTTGCCGACCCAGACGCTGAACAGCGCCTGGCGGTCGCCGAGCGCGACGTCGTTCTCGCCGCGCAGGCCCGGCAGGAAGGTGTCGACGGTGGCCGAGCCCATGTAGAGCATCGGCGGCCGGGCATCGTCCAGGTGTTTGAGCAGGGCATCGAATACGGCCGCCAGCGGTGGCCGCTCGGTGTGGAAGTTGAAGCCGCTCAGGTCGTCGTTGTAGAACAGGCGGCCATCGATCGACGGCGCGCCCACCATCACCGGCACCGGCGCGTCGCCCCGCGCGAACCGGCGCAGGTAGTCCACCGCGGACCGGGGCGAGGCCTGCGCGGCACGCACCAGCGGCCAGTCCGCCACCACGCCGCGCAGCACCAGCGGCCGGGTGGACTGCAGCACGGCGTCGGGCAGCGCCCGCGGGTCGGCGCCCTGGATCTCGCGGACGGGTTCAGCGCCCGGCGGCATGGCGGCGGTTCATCCGTTCGATCAGGGCCCGGAAGTTCGACATCGAGGCGACCACCATGTAGATCGGCTCCAGCCAGCCGGCCTGGTGCAGCTGCCACAAGGCATCGGCATCGAGCGCGCGCAGGCGATCCTCGTCGATGGTGTGGAAGCCGGCCAGGCGATGTTGCGCGCCATGGTCCAGCTCTACGTCCAGCACGAACGATTCCAGCAAGGCGTGCTCCTGCAGCCTTGCCACGAAGGCCGGCGTGGCGGCGAGGCCGGAATCGAGCGTCGCCAGCACCGAGGTGATGCGCTCCAGGAACGCGGTGGTGCCGCCGTACTGCAGGAACAGCGGCTCGCCTGCGTCGGTGCCGACCCGGGGGCTGTCCAGGTCCAGGTGCAGCATGCGCGCCTCGCCGTCGACGCCGACCAGGAACGGCTGGCGTTCGACCGCCAGCGGCAGGTAGCTGGCGTCCCAGCCGTGCTCGTCCAGGAACAGGTTCTGGCCCTCGGCGAAGCCGAACAACGCCAGCGGCTGCAGTTCTCCGGCCCGGCCGCGGCCGAACACGATCGGGTAATGCGCCTGCACGTTGCGGAATTCCGCCGGAAACGTGAGCGCGGACATCACCGCGTCGCCGAGCGCGGCGTGGCGGCGCGTGTCGATGCGCAGCGCGGCATGGTTGAGGTTGTTCAGTTGCACGTGCCGGGTCATGGAAGCGAAGGTCCTAGCGTCTGGGCAGGCCGCGGGTGCGGACATGGTCGAGCAGCTCGCGGTGGCCGGGCAGCGCCTCCAGCATCTGCCGGGCACGCGCGTCGGCCTGGCGGAAGCAGGCCTCGGCACGGCGGACATCGTCGCTGCGCCGCGGCCAGGGCGAGGGCTCCGGCACGAAGTCCATGCCATAGAGGATGTACTGATAGCTGGCCGACGGAAAGATCTCCTCGATCTGCGGGAAATCATGGCGCGACGGCGGCCGCTGCCGCCAGCGCTGCAGCAGTTCGCTCAGCCGCGCGGAGCGGGTGTCGGCACGACGGTGGTCGCGCCAGTAGTCCGAGTCGTCGCGGCGGCTGAGCACGTAGTGCAGTTTCAGGAAATCGACGATGCGTTCCCAGCGGTAGGCGAAGCTCTGGTTGAAGCGCCGGGCGGCCGCGTCCATGGCGCTGCGCGTGGCCGGCAGCTGGTCGCGCAGCATCGCCGCGGCGAGCTCCACCATGACCAGCGACGAGGCCTCCAGCGGTTCGACGAAGCCGCTGGACAGGCCGATGGCCACGCAGTTGCGGTGCCAGGCGGTGCGGCGGTAGCCGGGCTGGAAATCGACCCGGTGCAGCTGGGTGATCTGGTCCGGGTCCGAACCGGTCGCCGCCACGTAGCGGCGCAGGGCCTGCTCGGCCCCGGCGGCGTCGCCATGGACGCTGGAATACACGTGCCCTACCCCGCGCCGGTGCTGCAGGCCGATGTCCCAGATCCAGCCGCTGCGCTGGGCGGTGGCCACGGTGTCGCAGGCGATCGGGGCCTGCGCGGTGGCGTACGGCAACTGCACCGCGATCGCCCGGTCGTTGAACAGCACGTCCCGGCACGACTCCAGCGCGATGCCGTAATGCTGGCCCAGCAGCAACGCGCGCAGGCCGCTGCAGTCGACGAACAGGTCGCCGGCGAGGGTGCCGTGCGCGCGCGTGCGGAGTCCGGCGATGTCGCCGTTCTCGTGCGTCTCGATAGCGTCCACGTGGTCGCCGACGTGCACCACGCCCAGCCGCGCGACGCAGTGCTCGCGCAGGAAGGCACCGAACTTGGCCGCGTCCAGGTGATAGGCGTAGTTGACGACGCCGGCGTACTCCGGCGTGGCGAACTCCTTGGGCCCCTTCCCCGCCGCGCTCAGCCGCGGCTGGACGCTGGCCAGCGCGGCGAAGGCCGCCGGCCGGTGCTGCCGCCAGCCGGCCACCAGGGAGGTCTCGAAGTAGCCCTCCGGCAGCACGAACGGATGGTGATAGTGGTCGTCGGCACGGTCCTCGCGCCAGCCCACGAACCGCGAGCCCTGCTTGAAGGCGGCATCGCAGGCGCGCACGAAATCGCTCTCGCCGACGCCGATCCGGTACAGGGTATCGCGCAGGCTCGGCCAGGTGCCCTCGCCCACGCCGACCGTGGCGACCTCGGGCGACTCGACCAGGGTCACCCGCAAGCCGTCCGGCCGGTGGCTGGCGTACTCGGCGGCGAGGACGGCGGCGGTCAGCCAGCCGGCCGAGCCGCCCCCGACGATCACCACGTGGCGCAACGCCTCGCTCACCGGCGTGGCTCCGGCCCGCGCGGGGACACGGCGCCGGGCCGGCGGGCAGGCGCCGCGTGGCCGCACACCGGCTCAGAACTTGTAGCGCACACCGAACATGTAGCGTGGCCCGGTCTGGGTGGCGTACAGCAGCTGGTTGCGGTTGCGCCCATGGATGCGCTGGGTCTCGTCGGTGAGGTTGATGCCCTCCAGCGACAGCGTCAGCCGGTCGCTGACGGCGTAGCTGATATTGAGGTCGAGCTGGCCGTAGGCCTCGACGTAGTTCGGGTTGGGCCCGGACCCGTCGAAGCGCGCGGACAGGAACTTGTCGCGCCAGTTGTAGGCCGCGCGCACCTGCCAGGGTCCCTTGTCGTAGAACGCCACGACATTGGCCGAATCGCTGAGCCCCTCGAGCGCGAACTGCTCGCCGATCACGTAGTTGTCGTAGGTCAGGCCGGAATCGACGATGGTGTAGTTCGCCGACACGCCGAAGCCGCTGTCCCAGAACAGGTGCTGGACGTTGAATTCCCAGCCGTCCAGGCTCGCCGACTTCTGGTTCGCCGGGGTGTTGATGCGGAACTGGGCCAGCGGGTCGCCGGGCTGGCCGACGATGGTGCCGGTGCGGTTGCCGGTGCCGTCCACCCCGGTGCGCGTGACCCCGCCTTCGCCGTTGTGGTTGTCGAGGATGTAGTTGCGGATGCAGACCACGTCGGTGCCGGCGCAGCCGGCCCCCAGGGCCTCGTTCCAGTAGGCGCCGCCGACGGGCGTGTGCAGGTCGAACGGCGTGCCCACCACCTGGGTGGTGCCGATGTAGTTGTCGATGTCCTTGCGGAAGTAGCCGACCGACACGTAGCTGCCTTCGCCGTAGTACCACTCGAAGGACACGTCGTAGTTGTTCGACAGCAGCGGCCGCAAGCCGGGATTGCCCTGGGCGCCGGTGCCGCCGTCCACGCGCACCAGCGTATCGAGCGTCTGCCCGCCCTGGATGTCGGACCAGCCGGGCCGGCCGATGGTCTTGCCATAGCTGGCGCGCAGCTTCATCGATTCGTTGAGGTCGACGCTGAAGTCCAGGCTCGGCAGCCAGTAGTGGTAGGCCCCGGTGAGCCGGGTGAACTCGGCCGGGCCCTCGAGGATCGCCAGTTCGTTGGCCGAGCCCCAGGAGATGCCGGTGGCGCTGGGCACCAGGGCGGCCGAGGTGACGTCGGTCTTCTCGTAGCGCACGCCCACCGCCAGGTTGACCGGCATCGCCAGGTCCCAGGTGTTGCTCCACTGCAGGTAGGCGCTCTTGGACTTCTCGGTGGTGCGGCGGTCGGTGGTGAACACGTTGGACGCGCGATAGTCCGCCGCGTCGCCGCCGTTGCGCACCCAGGCGTCCTGTGCCAGCTGGCGCACCGTGTCGAAGTCCCAGACGAAGAAGGCGTCGGTGAAGCCCGGATCGCCATGGCCCTTGAACTGGTCGAAGTACTGGCCCATGTGGTCGAGCTGCCAGACCCCGTCCGGGTAGTCGTCCGGGCTGGTGGCGCCGCCCCAGGTATCGAGCTGGACCACCGAGTACGCCGAGCGGTTGTTGACCTCGGTGCTGCTCACGCCGAAGTCGAGCTTGGAGTAGTTCTCGAACTGGAAATCGCCGCTCACCTGCAGCTGCTTGATCTCCGACTTCATGTAGCTGTTGCGGAACGACGAGCCGGTCACCTGCATGTAGGACGGGTCGATCTGCTCCATGCCTGGCGGCAGCTGCACGTTGAGGGTGGGGAACCGGCCGGAGAAATTGGCCGAGGTGGTGCCGCGGAAGAAGCCGGCGGTGCCGAGCACGCCGCTGGACCCGTACGGGCTGTTGGGCCCGGAGGTGGCACTGGAATCGTGGTAGTCGAGCGCCATGTTGAGGCTGTCGTTGACCTCCCATTCGACGTTGAAGCCCAGCGACTTGTTCTCGTTCTTGGTGGCGCTCTTGCCGCCGCCGAAGGCCATGTCGCTGCCGACGTAGCGGCCCGACGGGTCCAGCGTGAACGGGATGATCTCGGAGTAGTAGTCCGGCGCCGCCACCGGGCCGTTGGTCCAGGCGCTGGTCGACGGGCCGAAGTTGAACCAGACCGACATCTCGTTGCGCTGGGTCTGGATCTTGTTTTCCGAGTAGGTGTAGTCCAGCGTCGTGGTCACGTTGTCGAGCGGCTTGAACTGCAGGGTCATCTGGCCGTTGGTGCGCTCGCGCTTGACCCCGTTGACGTTGTAGTTGAGGTTCTGCGGCACCGAGTAGATGTCGTCCGGGCCGGGACGGTTGACGATGTTCTCCGAGCCCGCGGCCCCCGGGAGCGGGATCGAGCCCCAGCTGTTCTCGTCGCCATGGAAGGTCTTCCAGCCGTTGCCGACCGCGACCTGGCTGAAGCCGTAGTCGCGCTCCTGGTAGCTGCCGCTGACGGCGATGCCGAAGCGGCCGTCGGCCGAGGTGTTGCTGAAGATGCCGGAGACCTCCGGGGTCACCGCATCGCCCTGCAGCGAATGCGGGACGTTGTCGCGCGAGGTGTCCCAAACGCCCTTGACGCCGACGTTGGCGCGCAGCCCGGGCGTGTCGAGCGGCCGCGCGGTCTTGATGTTGATCGTCGCGCCAATGCCGCCGGTCGGGATGCTCGCGCGGGTGGTCTTGTAGACCTCGACCGCCGAGATCGACTCGGACGCCAGGTTGGCGAAATCGAATGCGCGCGAGCTGGACGCGCCGGTGTCGGCGATGCTGGAGGTCGGCATCTGCCGCCCGTTGAGCAGCACCAGGTTGAAGTCGGGACCGACGCCGCGCACGGTGACCTTGGAGCCCTCGCCGTTGGAGCGGTCGATCGACACGCCGCTGATGCGCTGCAGCGACTCGGCCAGGTTGGTGTCGGGGAACTTGCCGATATCCTCCGAGACGATGCCGTCGACCACGCCCTGCGCGTCGCGCTTGAGGTTCATCGACGAGGTCAGGCTGCCGCGGATGCCGGTGACCGTCACCGTATCCAGCGTGGTGGCGTCGGGCGGCGCATCGGCCGCCGGCGCGGCGTCCTGCGCCCAGGCCGGGCCGCCGAGCACCATCAGCAGCGCGGAAGTGAGCACCTTCTTCTTGGGAACGAACTGCACCTGCTTCATGGATCTTCCCTCCCCGGAAATTCACGAGACGTGCGACGCATTGGATTTTGGAGGGCGCCCGGGGCGCCTGCGGCCGGATTGGAAGGCACGCTGACAGCGTTGTCAAACGACGACACCAAACGGACACAATCCGACAAGAACCATGCGTTTTTCCCGGGAAAACGATGTTGCAGCGCAACCCGGCCCGATCGCCGCTGCGCAGTTCCGGAAGGCCTGCCACGAGACCGTAAACGCTTACAGGGCGCGATCCGCCGTGGAGTCGCAACGTGCGCCGCGCTGCCGCGTTTCAATGCGGGTGGTGGCGCGACCGGCACGGCGGGCGCTGTGCACCGAACGCACTGCTTCTCAGCTCGCAGGACGCGCCGCTCCATGCAAGGTCGACTGTCCGTTTCGCGCAGGCGCCTTGCTGCGCAGCAACATCGCGATGCCGCCGCGAACCGCCGCTGGCGGCTCTCGCCGCAGCGATGGGCCCGCGGTGTGTCAGGGTTTGACACGCGCCGTCGCCCGCGGGTAGACAGCGCTGTCAGCCCGCCGAGCCATACGACGCCGTTGCCCGCTTCCCTTCCTGCCACGAGGTCTGCATGCCCGCTTCTCCGCTTCTCGTCACCGCCGTCGTCGCCGGGCTGATGGCCGGCGCCCCGTTTGCGCAGGCTGCCGCGCCGGTGCCGGCGCGCTATGTGCCCGATACCGCGGCGGTACAGATCTTCACCACGGCCGAAGGCACCGACAAGCGCCTGAGCGCCGATGGCCGGGTCGAATTGAAGGCCGGCCATGCGCTGACCGAGGTGGAGACGTCGATCTTCGTGGACCCGGACCGGCGCTACCAGTCCGTGCTCGGCATCGGCGGCGCCATCACCGATGCCAGCGCCGAGGTGTTCGCCCGGCTCGGTGGCAAGCAGCAGGCCGAGTTGCTCAGGGCGTACTACGACCCGCAGGACGGCATCGGCTACTCGCTGGCGCGCACCACCATCCACAGCTCGGACTTCAGCCCGGCCAGCTACACCTACATCCAGGAAGGCGACAAGACGCTGTCGACCTTCTCCATCGAGCACGACCGCAAGGCACGCATCCCGTTGATCAAGCGCGCCATCCAGCAGGCCGGCGGCACGCTCACGCTGTTCGCCAGCCCGTGGAGCGCGCCCGCCTTCATGAAGACCAACGGCAGCATGCTGCGCGGCGGTGCGCTGCGGCCCGAGTATGCGGATGCCTGGGCGAAGTACTTCACCCGCTTCATCAAGGCCTACGAGCAGGAAGGCATCCCGGTCTGGGGCATCACGCTGCAGAACGAGCCGATGGCCACGCAGAAGTGGGAATCGATGCTGTTCACCGCCGAACAGGAGCGCGACTTCCTCAAGAACCACCTCGGTCCGGTGATGCAGCAGGCCGGCCTGGGCGACAAGAAGATCGTGGTCTGGGACCACAACCGCGACATGATGGCGTTCCGCGCGCAGGTCATGTTCGACGATCCCGAGGCGGCCAAGTACGCGTGGGGCATGGGCTTCCACTGGTACGAGACCTGGGCCGGTTTCGATCCGATGTTCGCCAACGTGGCGGCAGTGACCCAGGCCTACCCGGACAAGCCGGTGCTGCTGACCGAGGCCGCGGTCGAGAAGTTCGACCCGGCCCGCTACCAGTACTGGCCCAACGCCGAGCGCTACGGCACCGCCATGATCAACGACCTCAACAACGGGGCGGTGGGCTGGACCGACTGGAACATCCTGCTCGACGAGCAGGGCGGACCGAACCATGTCGGTAACTGGTGCTTCGCGCCAATGCATGCCGACCTGCGCAGCGGCGAGCTGATCTACACGCCCAGCTACTACTACATCGGCCATTTCTCCAAGTTCATCCGCCCCGACGCGCGGCGCGTCAGTGCGGCCAGCAGCCGCAGCACGCTGATCGCCACGGCCTTCCTCAACCAGGACAACCGGCTGACCACGGTGGTGATGAACCCGGGCGACCGGAAGATCACCTACAACTTCTACGTGGGTACGCGGTCGGCCGAGATCACGATTCCCGCGCACGCGATCCAGACCCTGCAGCACTGAAGCCACGTCGGGCCTGCGGCCCGTCGCCGCGGCGCGCCCGGGGCCCGCACCGGGCTCCTCGGCGAACGGAGGGTCGAGGGCCGGGGCTCGGCGGCCTCGGACGGGGTCGGCCGCCGGCTGCGGCATCAAGTGCCGTGGCGGCGTCGGAGTTTGGTCCGCGTTGGTATTGGACCTCGGACCGTGGGGGACGACGTCGCGCAGAGCATCGAATCGTCGTGGCGCCTACGCGCCCTCCTCGCGCCCTGCGGGGCGGTGACGCTCAGGCCTCGCCCGCCCCCGCCGTGACCGCGCGGCGCGTGCGCGGGACCGTGTCGCGCGCAGCCGCCGGCTGCGCTCCGCAACGGTCCGCCGACGCAGGCGGGGCGATCGAGCCGCGCAGCTTCAACGCATACGGCATCGGCACCATACGCCCGGCCGCGGGATCGCGGATCGCGCGCACCAGCTCGGCGGTCACCACCCGTCCCATCTCGCGCACCGGCTGGTGGATGGTGGTCAGCGGCGGATAGATCTGGCGCGAGGCCGGCATGTCGTCGTAGCCGCAGATCGACAGCTGGGCCGGCACCCGCAGGCCGCGCTCGTAGGCGACGCTGAGCACGCCGGTGGCCATGTCGTCGTTGCCGGCGAAGATCGCCGTCGGCGGCCGTGCCAGATCGAGCAGGCTGCGCGCGGCACGCACGCCGGCATCGAACGAGAAGTCGCCCTGCACCACCAGGTCCGGATCGTAGTCGAGCCCGGCGCCGCGCAACGCCCGTCGGTATCCCCTGAAACGGCGCTGGCAGGCGCCGTGCATGCGGTCGCCCTTGATATGCGCGATGCGGCGGTGGCCCTGCGCGATCAGCAGTTGCATCAGCTCGCAGACCGCGGCCTCGTCGTCCAGGGTCACGCCGATGGCACTGGCGCTGTCCTTGGGCGTGACCGAGGCGTAGGCGATGCGCCGCTGCTGCAGGCGGCGCAGCAGCGGCGCGAAGTCGGTCAGCGGCGGGGTCAGGATCACCCCGTCCAGCTGCGAGGCGGCGACCTGCGCCTCCACCGCGTCCACCAGGTCGCGGCTCTGGAACTCCACCGGCTGTACCAGCATGCCGTAGTGCAGGCCGGAGCACGCCTCCACGACGCCGGCGATCAGCTCCATCAGGTAGCTCGCCGACGGGTTGTCGTAGAAGAAGCCGACCAGGTACGAACGCCGTCCGGCCAGCCGCCGGGCGGCCGGGTCGGGCCGGTAGTCCAGGGCCGAGGCGGCGGCCTCGATCCGGGCGCGGGTTTCCTGCCGCACGCCCGGCTCGCCGTTCAACACGCGCGAGACGGTCTTCATCGACACGCCCGCCGCCGCCGCCACGTCCTCGATCCTGACTCGCATCCGCGCCCGTCTCCCATGACAGACCCACGCCGGCGCAGCCGCTCCGCGCCGCACCCCGGGTCGTGCGCCGCCACTTCACCAGAAGCCGGCACGGCGCGCCACCGTGGCCAGGCGCCGCGCCGGCCCGGGCCGACGGCGCAGCGGCCGCGGGCCCGCCGTCACGCTACATCCGGTAGCTGAAGCCGACCAGGTACTGGCGGCCGTACTCGGTGTATTCCTCCGGCAGGAACAGGCCGGTACCGCTGCCCTCGCTGACGACGGTGCGGAACGGCTCGTTGGTGACGTTGTTGACCTGGAACATCAGCGACAGGCCCTTGAAGCGCCCGCTGTCGGGAAAGTCGTAGCTGAGCTGCAGGTCGGTGACGCGCTCGCTCAGGGTGTTGCGGTACTGGCGCTGGCCGAACAGCGAGCCGTACTCGCCGCGGTAGCCGTCGCGGTAGCGCTGGCTGATGCGCGCGCCGAAGCCGTGCTTCTCGTAGAACAGCGTGGCGTTGGCCACCACCTTGGACAGGCCGGGAATGGTGTCGGTGCCCGGCGAGTCGTCGTTCGGGTCCGGGTCCACCGACGACTCGGTGTAGGAGCCGTTGAGCTGCAGGCCGAAGCCGTCCAGCGCCTCGGTGATCACGTCGCCGGTGACCGTGGCGGCCAGTTCCACGCCGCGCAGGTAGCCGCCGCTGCCGTTGGCCCAGGTCGAGAAGGTGCCGATGTCGGAGATCGGCGTGCGACCGTCGGGGTCGTAGCCGGTGAAGTCCCACTGCAGGTTCTGCCGGTAGATGTAGGTCTCCAGGTCTTTGTAGAACAGCGCCAGGCTGACATAGCTGGCCGAGCCGAAATACTTCTCCAGCGACAGGTCCACCGCGTTGGCACGGTACGGCTCCAGCGTAGGGTTGCCGCCGCTGCCGTTCCACTCGCCGGTGGTCAGGCTGACGCTGGCATCGGAATCGGCGCTCAGGTAGTTGATCGGCGGCCGCATCAGCTGCTTGGCCGCGCCCAGGCGCGCCATCCAGCCGTCGCCGAAGTCAAACACCAGGTTGAGGCTGGGCAGCACGTCGTGGTAGCGCGTGCCCAGCGTCTGCGTGCCCACCACCGCGCCGCCGTTGGCGTTGAAGCCGGTGGAGGACTGGTCGGTGGTGATGTACTGCAGGCCGGCGTTGCCGCGCACGCGCACGGTCTCGCCCAGGTCCAGGTCGAGGTTGGCGCGGACGAAGTAGGTGTTGACGTCCTCGTCGACCACATAGTCCTTGCGCAGGTCGTCGTTGCTTTCCGACAGCGCCACGTCGTAGTAGCGGTCCAGCAGCGCCCTCGGATCGTAGCTGAGCAGGCCGCCGATGCCGACGAAGCCGAGCGAGGTCGGCGACATCAGCAGCGCCGGGTCCACCCGCACCGGCACGCGTCCGGGCAGGTCGGCGAAATACACGTCGGCGCGCTTGTCCTTGCTGCGCCGGTTGAGGTTCACGCCCAGGTCGAAACTGCGCACCAGCGCGGTGTCGACGTTGTAGTTGACCTGGAAGCGCCCGGCCTTGATCTCGTCCTTCTGCCAGGAATTCTCCAGGCGGCCGTCATGGCCCCAGTTCTGCGGGTCCCACAGATAGACCGCGTCGGGGTCGGCCATGTCCGGCAGCGCGTACTGCGCGTAGCCCGGGCCGCCCAGGTCGAAGCCGATGTCTTGCTGGCCGAGCCGCCCGGCATAGGTCTCCAGCTGCGACTGCCGGCGTTCGGCGCGCGAATAGTTCAGGTCCAGCGTCAGCGTCCACGGATCCCAGGCCAGGGTGTTGGTCCAGCCGGCCGAGAGGATCCGGTCCGTGCGCTGGTTGCTGTCGTTGCGCACGACCGGCTGGGTGCCGGTCAGGATGCCGTCGGTGATCACCGGCACGCCGTCGCGGTCGCGGGTGACCACGTCGCGATAGCCCACCTGCCCGCCGGCGCCGTTGCTGAAGTACGGGTCGTTGGACCACATGGTGCCGTGGGTGACCTCGTCCTGCGTGAACCTGGAGTAGTACAGGTCGAGCAGGCTGTGGAAATGCTCGTTGGGCTTGAACTCCAGCGCGCCCATCACGCCGTCGCGGGTGAGGTCGCGCGATTTGACCCAGGCTTCCGAGCCCTGCAGCGCCACCGCGTCGGCCGGCTTGCCCGGCTGCGGGGCCGGTGGCTCGAACGCATCGGTGTTGGCCCACCACCAGCGCTTGTAGTGCTTCTCCTGGAACGGCGAGTTCAGCCGCGCCACGCCCAGCGCCACGCCGAGGGTGTCGTCGGCGAACTGGTCCACGTAGGAGGCGCTGGCGCGATAGCCGCGGTCGTCGCCATCGCTGCTGAGGCTGCCCAGCGAGTTCTTCTCGCCATTGCCGCTGAACACGACGCGGCGCTCGCCCAGGTCGAGCGGACGGATGGTGCGCAGGTCCACGGTGCCCGACAGCCCCTGGCCGATGACCGCGGCGTCGGCGGTCTTATACACGGTGACGGCGTTGATCAGCTCGGCTGGGTACTGGTCGAACTCCACGCCGCGGCTGTCGCCGGTACTGACCTGTTCGCGCCCGTTGAGCGTGGTGCCCACGAACTGCTCGGACATGCCGCGGATGTTGATCACCTGCGAGCGTCCGTCCACCCGCTGGGTGGCGATGCCGGGCAGGCGCGAGATCGAGTCGGCGATGCTCACGTCGGGCAGCTTGCCGATGTCCTCGGCCGAGATCGCCTCCACGATCGAGGTGGACTCGCTCTTGGTCTCCACCGACGTCTCGATGCTGTGGCGGATGCCGGTCACCGTGACCGCGTCGAGCGTGGTGGCGTCCTGGCGCGCGGTGGCGCTGGCAGGGGGTGCCGCGGCCTGCTGCGCCTGCGCGCTCAGCGAAACGACCAGGGCCACGCCGCAGGCGATGGCCAGACGACGCCTGCGCGGACTCCGCGCCAGGCGTGCATGCGCCTGCGCCGCAATGATTCGGGGTGTCATGAGCTCCCTCCAGGCCCGTGATTGACAGCGCTGTCTTACGGGCGGCGAAACCCGCTTGTCAACTGCGACAGCCACCGCCACACGACGCCGGTGCCGGGCATTGCCGCGCAATGCCCGGCACCGCCGCGAAGCGCCCTGCGTGCGGCGATGCAGCATCACCGCTGCGCCGATTTCCCTTACCTTGAGCGCCCGCCGGCCGCTTCGAAGAGGCATTCCGCATGACCCTTGCGCGCTCCGCAGTAGCGCTTTTCGCGGCCGGGCTGGCGGCGCTGGCGACCGTGCCCGCCCCGGCGCAGCCCGCCTCCGGGGTCGCGGTCTGGACCACCACCGCGGACGCGACGCAGCGGCTGGCTCCCGGCCACGTCGCGTTCGCCGGCCCGGCCGAGGCGGAGCAGGCGCGCCTGATCGACATCGATGCGCGCACGCGCCACCAGTCGATGGTCGGATTCGGGGCCTCGCTCACCGACGCCTCGGCATGGCTGATCCAGACCCGGCTGGGCCCGCGCCCGCGCGCGGCGCTGCTGCAGGAACTGTTCGGTCGCGACCACGGCAGCCTCGGGCTGAGTTTCATGCGCCTGACCATCGGCGCCTCCGACTTCTCGCGCAGGCATTACAGCCTCGACGATCCGCCCGGCGGCGGCGACGATCCGACGCTGGACCACTTCAGCATCGAGGCCAATCGCGGCGACGTGATCCCGGTGGCGCGCGCCGCGCGTGCGCTCAACCCGCAGTTGAAGCTGATGGCGTCCCCCTGGAGCGCGCCGGCCTGGATGAAGGACAACCGCAGCCTGGTCCAGGGCCGGCTGGCGCCTGCGCACTACGACGCGTTCGCGCGCTACCTGCTGCGCTACGTCGAGGCCTACCGGGCCGAAGGCCTGCCGATCTTCGCGCTGACGGTACAGAACGAGCCCGACTTCGAGCCCAGGGACTATCCGGGCATGCGCCTGAACGCGCCGGAGCGCGCGCGGCTGATCGGCGATCATCTCGGGCCGATGCTGGCCGCACGCGCCGACGCGCCGCAGCTGCTGGACTGGGACCACAACTGGGACAAGCCGCAGGAGCCGCTCGCGGTGCTGCGCGACCCGGCCGCCGGCCGCCACGTCGCCGGCGTGGCGTGGCACTGCTACCAGGGCGAGCCGGACGCGCAGACGCCGGTGCACGATGCCTTCCCCGGCAAGGACGCCTACATGACCGAGTGTTCCGGCGGCACCTGGGAACCGCTGCGCAGCGGCGGGCTGACGCTGATGGCGCGGCGGATGCTGATCCAGCCGGTGCGCCACTGGGCGCGCGGAGTGCTGCTGTGGAACCTGGCGCTGGACCAGGATCGCGGCCCGCATGCCGGCGGCTGCGCCACCTGCAGCGGCGTGGTCACGATCGACACCCGCAACGGCGGGATCACGCGCAATCCGGAGTACTACGTCCTGGCCCATGCCAGCCGCTTCGTGCGACCCGGCGCCGAGCGCATCGCCTCGACCGACACCGCCGGCGACGGCCTGGACAACGTCGCCTTCCGCAACGCCGACGACGGCTCGCGGGTGCTGCTGGCCACCAACGCGAACGACCGACCGCGGACGATCGCGGTACGCGACGGCGCTCGCCGCTTCGTCTACGCGATGCCGGCGCGCAGCGTGGCCACGTTCGTATGGGCCGCGCCGCCTGCGCGCGACACCGACACCGCGGCGCGGCGCTGATCGCCGATCCGGGGGGGCACGCCGGTCGTCCCCCCGGTGCGTACCGCCGTTACCGCCGGCTAGTGCGGGCGCCCGGGGCGGCGCCGCGCCGCGCGCCGACGCTGCAGCTGGTGCCCCTGAAGCATCCGCAGCAGCCGCCGCTCCGCGTGGAAACGGTCGCAACGCTCGCAATGGCCGATGATCTCGCCGGCCAGCGCCTCGAACTGCGGCCAGAACTGGTTGCGGTGGCGCAGCTGCTGCAGCCACGGCGTCAGCATCTCCGCCAGGTGGTCGAGTTCGCGGTCGATGTCGCGGCGGGTGCTCATCCGGCCACCCTGGGCCAATGCAGCCGCACGCGATGC
The DNA here is from genome assembly GCA_037145635.1 of Lysobacteraceae bacterium USHLN149. Lineage (GTDB taxonomy): Bacteria > Pseudomonadota > Gammaproteobacteria > Xanthomonadales > Xanthomonadaceae > JAATFS01. The sequence continues at coordinate 425,921 of JBBCXB010000004.1, read as the reverse complement.
ACGCCGCCGTCGTCGTGCAGCCGCACCCGGGTCGAGGCCTGCGCCACGTCGTCGAGCCACAGCGTGGCGGCCAGGGCCTCCACCTGCTCCACCTCGATGCGGTAGTCGCTACGGCCATGCCGGTAGCGCATCTGGTAATGCGTCCAGTGCGCCGGCAGGCACGGGGCCAGCACCAGTTCGTCGCCCTCGCGCCCGAGCCCGAGCAACGACTCGGTCAGCAGCCGGTACATCCAGCCGGCCGAGCCGGTGTACCAGGTCCAGCCGCCACGGCCCTGGTGCGGCGCCACCGCATAGACATCGGCGGCGAGCACATAGGGTTCGACCTTGTAGCGCTGCACCGCGGCGGCGTCGCGGGCGTGGTGCACCGGGTTGATCATGCCTGCCAGCTCCCAGGCGCGTTCGCCGTCGCCGAGGGCGGCGAACGCCATCGCCGCCCACACCGCGGCGTGCGTGTACTGCCCGCCGTTCTCGCGCACCCCGGGCACGTAACCGCGGATGTAGCCCGGATCGCGCTCGAGCCGGTCGAACGGCGGGACCAGCAGCTGGATCACGCCGAGGTCCGGCTTGACCAGGTGCCGGTACAGCGAGCCCATCGCCTGCACGCCGCGGGCGTCGCCGCCGGCGCCGGACAGCACCGACCAGCTCTGCGCGATGGAGTCGATGCGGCACTCGTCGCCGTCGCGCGACCCCAGCGCGGTGCCGTCGTCGAACCAGGCGCGGCGGTACCACTCGCCGTCCCAGGCCTGCGCCTGCAGGCGGGCGCCGAGCTGGGCGGCCTGCGCCCGGCAGAAATCGGCGAGCTCGGCATCGCCGCGGCGGACCGCCAGCGGCGCGAAGCGGCGCAGCACCTCGACCAGGAAGAAGCCCAGCCAGACGCTCTCCCCGCGCCCGCCCATGCCGACCCGGTTGAGGCCGTCGTTCCAGTCGCCGGCCCCCATCAACGGCAGCCCGCGCTCGCCCAGCAGCGAGCAGCCACGTCGCAGGGCCAGGGCGCAGTGCTCGTAGAGCGTGCCGGACGTGCCGGACGGACGCGGCAGGTCGTAGTGCGACTCCTCGTTCGCATCGAGCAGGCGGCCGTCGAGGAAGCGCGCGGTCTCGTCGAGCACGGCACGGTCGCCGGTGGTCTCGACATAGCGGCACACCGCCAGCGGCAGCCACAGGTAGTCGTCCGAGCAGTGGGTGCGCACGCCCCGGCCCTGCGGCGGATGCCACCAGTGCAGCACGTCGCCCTGCACGAACTGCTCCGACGCGCTCGCCAGCAGGTGCGCGCGCACCCGCTCCGGCTGCGCATGCACCAGCGCCATGCCGTCCTGCAGCTGGTCGCGGAAGCCGAACGCGCCGCCGGACTGGTAGTAGCCGCTGCGGCCCAGGCAGCGGCTGGCCAGGGTCTGGTAGAGCAGCCAGCCGTTGGCCAGCAGGTCGACGGACGGGTCCGGGGTGCTGACCTGCACCCGGCCCAGCGTGTCGTCCCAATGCTCGCGCACGGCCTGCAGCGCCTGCGCCGCGTGCGCACTGCCGCGCACGCGGCCGGCCAGCGCCAGGGCCTGCGCGTGCCCCTGCGCGGCGCCGAGCCGGAACACGGTCTCGGCGCGGCCGTCGGCGGCCAGCGCGATCGGCACCTGCAGCGCGGCGCAGGGATCGAAGCCCACGCCCGCCCGCCCGGACAGGCGTTCGCGGCGCAGCGCCGCCGGCGCGCCCGGCTCGCCGTTGCGCCCCAGGAACTCGCAGCGGTCGGCGGTATAGCTGAAGGTGGCGGGGTCGGCGTCGACGTCGAAGAACCCCACCCGTCCCTCGAACTCGGTGTTGTAGGGATTGCGTGCGGTCAGCACGGTCGTGCCCGCCTGCACTTCGCTGACCACATGCATGCGCGAACGCGCACGGGTGTCGCCCAGCACCCACTCCACGTAGCCGGTGGCGCTCAGCCGGCGCGGGCGCCCGGAGCGGTTGTGCAGGCGCAGGCGGGTATACTTCACCGCCAGCTCGAGGTCCACGTGCACCCACAGCTCGCTGGCGATGCCGTCCTCCTCGTGCTCGTAGACGCTGTAGCCGAACCCGTGGCGGGTCCGGTAGTTCCCGCGGCCGCGGCACGGCAGCGCCGTCGGCGACCAGACCCGGCCGCTGTCCTCGTCGCGCAGGTAGAACGCCTCGCCGCAGCTGTCGGTGACCGGGTCGTTATGCCACGGGGTCAGCCGGTACTCGTGCGCGTTCTCGAACCAGGTGTAGCCGCAGGCGCTCTCGCTGAGCACGCTGCCGAACTGGGCGTTGGCCAGCACGTTCGACCACGGCGCCGGCGTGCGCACGCCCTCGGCCAGGTCGATGACGTACTCGCGGCCGTCGGCAGCGAACGCGCCGGTGCCGTTGTCGAACAGCACGCCCTCCGCGCTGGGTGCCGGCGCCGCGAGCGACCCGCCGCTGCCCGGCGCGGCCGCCGCATAGGTGCCGTGCGCGTCGCCCGCGGACTCCTGCGCCAGCGCGGTCAGGGTGTCGTCCGGCTCGCGGTCGGCCAGCAGCGGCGGCAACGCGCGCTCGGTCGGCAGGTGGCGGTCCAGCTGGGCGGCCAGACTGCCCTGGCGGTCGCTGATGATCGCGCGCGCCACCGTCTGCAGCAGCACCCGGTCCTCGTGCGAGATCTGCTCAGCGGGCCGCACGAAGATGCCGCCCGGCCGGTCGAGCACGTTGGCCTCGGGATCGGCCGAGACCATACCCATGATCTGGTCCTGCAGCGACTGGCGGTAGCCGGACTGGCTCTCGTTCCAGATCACCAGATCGGCGCGCAGGCCCTTCAGGCGCCAATAGGCATGCGCCTGCACCATCTGCCGCACCAGTTCGATGTTGTCGGTGTCGGAGATGCGCAGCAGCACGATCGGCAGGTCGCCGGAGATGGCGTGGCCCCACAGCCCGGACTGGCCGCGGCGGTTCTGCAGCAGCACGTCGGGCTCGGCGCGCAGCACCGGGTCGGCGTACAGCACCAGCCCGGCCAGGCGCTCATACAGCAGCGCGTCGGCCTGCGACGCGTCGATCTGGCGCCGCACCACCTGGCTGTGGGTCAGCGCCAGGTTGAACACGCGGTCGGCCAGGCGGCGGTCGCGGTACTTGTCCACCAGGGCCGTGCAGGCCGCGCGGTCGGCGCCGACGCCATAGACCATGTCGATCTGCGCGCGCTGCTCCGGCGCCAGCTCGATGCGGCAGCGGATCGCCACGATCGGGTCGAGCACCGAGCCGGACGCGCCGGACAGCACCTCGACCGAGGTCAGCGCCTGCGGTCGCCGCGCGCTGTTGCCGCGCCCTAGGAAGTGCGCGCGGTCGGTCTCGTAGGAGATCGCGCCGATGTCGGCGTCGTGCACCGCCACCAGGTGGAACATCCACGGCGCCACCTCGTCGTGCGAGCGCGCCCGCCGGGTGCACAGCAGCGCCTGCTTGTCGGCGAGGATCTCGCTCTGCACGAACAGGTTGCTGAAGGCCGGATGCAGTTCGTCGGACAGGGCCGGCGCCAGCACCACCTCGGCATAGGTGGTGATCTCGATCACGCGGCGGTGGCGCGAGCGGTTGGAGATGCGCAGCCGGCGCAGCTCGACGTCGTCCTCGGCGGAGATCGCGATCTCCAGGTGGCTGTGGTAGCCCTGCTTGCGGCCGCGGAACTCGGCCTTGGCGTCGGAGAAGATCGCCTCGTAGCTCTCCACCGGCACGCAGGTGGGCTGGTGCGTGGCCGACCAGAACTCGCCACTGGCGACATCGCGCAGGTAGCAGAAGGTGCCCCAGGGATCGCGCGTGCTGTCCTCGCGCCAGCGCGTGATCGCCATATCGCGCTGACGGCTGTAGCCGCCGCCGGCGCTGCTGAGCATGCCGTGGTAGCGGCCGTTGGAGAGCAGCTGCACCGCCGGATGCGGGCGGTCCGGATCGCTGACGATGCGCAGCTGGGTCTCGCTGTCCGGCGCGATGGCGCGGCCGCCGGCGCTCTCGAGCTGGTGCGGGTGGAACACGCCGGTGCGCGGCACCCGCTCCTGCAGCAGCAGCAGCGTGGCCTGGAACTGCGCGTCGGCGACGAAGCGCCGCTGCATCGGCTGGTCGCGCAGCAGGTAGTCCAGCGCCAGCAGCGCCATGCCCTGGTGATGCGACATGAACGAGCGCACCAGCACGTGGTCCTGGCCGCGCGGCACCCGCGAGGTCGTGTAGTCGATCGCCTCGTACAGCCCGAAACGGCCGCCGAAGCCTTCCGCCGCCAGCCGCTGCAGATTGCGGCAGGCCGGCTCCGGCGCCACCATCAGCGCCATCACCGTGGCATAGGGCGCCACCACCTGGTCTTGGCCGAGCCCGCGCTTCAGCCCCAGGCCCGGCACGCCGAAGGCCCGGTACTGGTAGTTCATGCGCACGTCGACGGTGTTGTAGCCCGATTCGGACACGCCCCACGGGATGCCCAGGCGCTCGCCATAGGCGATCTGCGCGCGCACCACCTGCTGCGCGGTGCGGTCCAGCAGGGTGTCCGGGTAGCTGGGCATCACCAGCTGCGGCATCAGGTACTCGAACATCGAGCCGCTCCACGACAGCAGCGCGGCCCCGCCTTCGGCTTCGGTCATCATCCGCCCCAGCGCGAACCAGCTGTCCTGCGGCAGCTGGCCCTGGGCGATCGCCACGAAGTTGCACAGCCGCACCTCGGAAGCGAGCAGGTCGTACTGGCCCGCGTCCAGGCGGCGCTCGTCGACGTTGTAGCCGATCGAGAGCAGGTGCCGCGCGCGGTCGTACAGGAACTCGTAGTCCATCTGCGCGAACTGGCCGGCGAGGTGCGCCAGCCGCTCCAGCTGCTGGATGCGCTCGCCGGCGCGCGCGCGCAGGGCCGCGTCGCCGCCCTGCTCGCGCAGCTGGCGCAGCGTGGGTAGCGCCGTGGGCGTGCCCGGCCCGGCCGCGGGCGTGGATACCGTAGTCTCGGGTTGCCAGCGCCGCAGGTCCTCCAGCGTCGCCGCGCACAGCCGCGCCAGCGCCTGCACCGAGGCGAGCACCGCAGGCGTACTGTGTGCGGCCGCGGCCTGCAGCGCGCCGACCTGGGCGCTGGCCTGGACCAGGACCTGGGCGACCGCGGCGAGCGGGAGGGGACCGGGGCGTTCCAGCGGTGCCAGGGTGGCGGCCAGCGGCGCGCACGCGGCCAGCACCGCCGCATCGGCGGCGGCGTCCTCCTGCAGCACCGACAGCGTGTCGCCGAGGCCGGCGCCCAGCGCGGACGCCACCACCGGCGCATCCACCAGCGCCAGCAGTCCCTGGCGCAGGGTCAGCAGGTGACCGGCGAGGTTGCCGCTGTCCACCGTGGACACGTAGCGCGGCGACAGCGGCTGCAGGGTCTGGGTGTCGTACCAGTTGTAGAAGTGCCCGCGGTGGCGCGGCAGCGTCTCCAGCGTGGCCAGCATCAGCCGGGTGCGCTCGACCACGTCGCCCGCGCACAGGTAGCCGAGGTCGTACGCCGCCAGGTTGGCCAGCAGGCCCAGGCCGATGTTGGTCGGCGAGGTGCGATGCGCCACCACCGCCACCGGATACTCCTGAATGTTGTCCGGCGGCAGCCAGTGGTCGTCGGCGCTGAAATGGACCTCGAAGAAGTCCCAGGTGCGGCGCGCCAGCCGCCCCAGGAAGCCGAGCTGCGCCGGCGTCAGCGCGACCTCGGCCGCGCGCGGCACCCGCCCGAGCCATTCCATCAGCGCTGGCGACAGTGCCCAGGCCAGCAGCAGCGGCGCCGCCACCCACAGCGCGGCAGGCGCGTAGCGGCCCAGCGCGAGCCCCACCAGCAGCGCGAACAGCGGCGCGATCGCCATCGCTCGCCATTCGGCATGGCGTCCGTGCTGCAGGGCACGCTCCACTTCGCTGGACGGGTTCCACTGCAGCAGATGCCGGCGGCTGACGCCCATGCGCCACAGCGAGCGCGCGATCGCCAGCAGGCTCGAGCCGGCCGCGTGCGGCAGGCAGGCGATGCTCACCGCCACGCGCAGCAACTGCCGCGCAGCGCCGGTCCCGACCTGACGCAGATGCATCGCCAGCCCCAGGTCCGGCGGCGGCTGCACCGCCGCCCGCAGCGCGGGCGCCAGCACCGGCAGCGCCCACATCGCCAGGATCCACAGCGTCCACGACAGCGGGGCCGGCGACAGCAGCCAGCCCGCCACCAGCGCCGCCAGTGCCGCCGACGGCACCAGGCTGCGCCGCAGGTTGTCCAGCAGCTTGCCGCGCGACAGCCACGACAGCGGGTTGCGCTCGCTTCGGCCATCGGCGCGCGGCACCCACGGCAGCAGCCACGGCAGCAGCTGCCAGTCGCCGCGGATCCAGCGCGCCTGGCGCCGGGCGTCGGCCAGGTAGCGGCTGGGCTGGCTCTCGAACAGCGGCACGTCGCTGATCAGGCCGGCGCGGGCGTAGCAGCCCTCCAGCAGGTCGTGGCTGAGGATGCGGTTGTCCGGGAAGCGCTCGGCCAGCACCGCCTCGAACGCATCGACGTCGTAGATGCCCTTGCCCACGAACGAGCCCTCGCCGAACAGGTCCTGGTAGACATCCGACACCATGCGCGTATACGGGTCGATCCCCGGCTCGCCGCCGAACATCCGCGCATAGCGCGACTCGGGCCCGCGGCTCATGCTGCTGCCCAGGCCGGGCTGCAGGATGCCGTAGCCGCGCCCGACCGTGCGCCCGTCCGGCGCGAGGCGTGGCTCGTTCAGCGGATGCGCCATCGCGCCGACGAACGCGCGCGCGGCATCGCGCGGCAGCTGCGTGTCGCTGTCCAGCGTGATCACGTAGCGCACGTTGCCCAGGATCGCGGTCTCGCCGCAGATCGCCTGGAAGGCGTCGGCGGGGTCGTCGTCGAAGCGCTCGGCACGCAGCAGCAGGTTCAGCGCCGCCAGCTTGCCGCGCTTGCGCTCGTGCCCCATCCAGCAGCCCTCGGCGGGATTCCACTGGCGCGGCCGGTGCAGCAGGAAGAAGCGGTCGCCGTACTCGGGCGCGTAGCGGGTGTTCAACTGCCCGATCAGCCGCATCGCATGCGCGACCACCGCGGCGTCTTGCGGCAGCACTGCCTGCGCCGCGTCCGGGAAATCGGTCAGCAGCGCGAAGTGCAGGTGCGGGTCGCGGTTGGCCAGGAAGCGCACTTCCAGCGCCTCGCACAATGCGTCCGCCGCAGCGGTATCGCCGATCAGGCTGGGCACCACCACCAGCGTGCGGCAGTCGGCGGGGATGCCCTCGGACAGGTCCATCCGCGGCAGCGGCCGCGGCGGCACCTCCAGGGTCGCCAGCCAGTTCACCAGCACGATCGCCAGCTCGCTGAAGACCACCGTGGCCAGCGCCGCCAGGCCCAGCAGCGCGGCGATGCCGAGGCCGGCCTCGCGCAGCGGCCACAGCAGCGCCACCACGAACGACAGCGTGCAGACCGCGATCGGGATCAGGTACCAGGCCAGCGGCGTGCGCAGCGGCAGCAGCCGCATCTGGCGCGGCGTGCGCGGCGGCTGTGCGGCGGCGGCCACCCGTGCGCTGGTCTGCGCCAGCCCCGCATCGACCAGGTGGTAGCCGACATGCGCCTCGACCTCGCCGCTGCCGGCCCGCCGGGCCTGCTCCAGCACCAGTCCGGCCACCCGTACCTCGTCCATCGCGCCGCGACGGGCCAGGCGCTCGATCGCATGCCGGTAGGCGTCGCGGGTGGCGAAATCCATGCGCGCGTAGACCCCGGCCGGATCCTGGCGCAGCACCTGGTCGACCAGGCTCATGGTCTCCACGAACTCGCGCCAGTCCATGTGGTCGAGAAAGCGCAGGCTGCCGATGCTGTTGCTGATCGACACGCGGTCGGCGGCCTGGCGCTGGCTCTCGGCCTGCACCAGCGACTCGATGCTGTGCCCCGCCTCGGCCACCCACTGCTCGACCCAGGCCACCGGCATCGACAGCAACGCCCCGCGCCCGTGCAGGCCCCGCGTCAGCTCGGCGACGAACGCGCCCGACAGCGGTGGCTGCGAACGCGCCATGTCCGCCACCACCAGCACCAGGCCCTTGGGGCTGGTGCTGGCGCTGCGGTTGAGCCGCCGCGCCCAGTCCGCCGCGAGGCGGTGGTCCTCGCCGTCGCGCATCACCTGCGTCGCCATGCGCCGCAGGTTGTCGATCAGCGCCAGGCGCAACATGATCGGGATCGCCCACAGCTCGCCCAGCGTCAGCGGCGTCACGGATTGATAGGCCGCGATGAAGCGGCTCAGCACCACCGCATCGATGCGCCCGTCGCTGTGCGCGATGGCCTCGCGCGCCAGCGCGTAAACGCGCGGCAGGCCGGCCGAGTGTCCTCGCAGCAGGTGCGGCAGCTCGCGGCTGTAGCCTTCCGGCAGATGCCGGCGCGCCATCCGGATCTGCTCTTCCACCAGGTAGTAGTTGTCCAGCAGCCATTCGCCGGCCGGATTGATGCGGACGTCGTCGCGCGCCATCAGCATGAGCTGCGCGATGGCGGCGTCGAGCTGCACCTCGTTGGTCTTCAGCTGCTGCAGCAACGCGGCGGCGGCCGGCGTTTGCCCGACCCGGTGCGACGCGGCCAGGGCGCGGCCATGCGCCTCCATCTGCTCGGCACCGTAAAGCGCCGCACGCAACGGCTCCTGCACGCCCCGCTCGGCGCGGCTGCGCCGCCGCTGCAACTGCCAGCGCTGCAGCATGCGCCGGGTTCGGTAACCGAGCATGCGCCCCTTTCGAGCCATGAGAGATTCCCCACATGACCGGAGGGCCATCTTGCCCCGATCATGCGCCTGCGCCCCGGGCGTGGCGTGAAGGCGACCGCTGCGCCGGTGGCGCGCGATGGCGGCGCGATGTCGTCCATCGCCTCCACGCGACCCGGTGCCTTGTTCGGCTCGCCGCGGTCCGTCGCGTGCGTGATCGCGTGCGATCGGGCCGGCGTTCGGACCCGTTCGCGCGCGGTCGTGCCGATGCCGCCGGCCCGGCACGCGGCGGCCGTCTCGCCCCGTCGGCAGAAGACCACACGGCCGGGCCGGCGCATCCGCTCCCGGCGGCGGCGCTAGCGGACGCTGCCGTTGTCTTCCTGGAGTTCCCGCTTGAACGGAATGTCCGGCGGCGGGCGCGCCTGCGCCGGCTGCTCGTTCATGTTGGGATCGCTCAGCCCGCAGCCGCCGCCGAACTGCAGCAGCGACACCACGCAGGTGATGCGCGTGGTGGTGCCGGGGATCGGGATCTCGATCTGCTTGAGGCCGCGGCGTACCCATTCCTGCAGCAGCGACTCGTTCGGGATCCAGTAGCGGTCCAGCGAGGTCGGCGCGTAGTCGTACGGGGGGCGCTTCAGCCAGGTGCCCGACTGCGCCAGGCGGTCGCGCGTCCAGCTGTCCGAATCGCCGCCGGGCGCGCCGCGAGCGGCCGTGCCCTCGCCCGGGGCGCCCGGGACGCGTGCGCTGCCGTCGGCGTTGTACAGCCCCCTGCGGCCGCTGCCGGCCTCGCGGTGCCCTTCCTGCCGGCGCGGGGCCGCGCCCCAGTCGTCGTCGCGCCGCACCGCGTCCCAGCCGCCGCTGCGGTCGGTGGCGGGCGCGCCCGCGGCCACCCCGGCGGCGCGGTTGCCCGGCGGCTGCGTTGCCGTACCGGCGGCCGCCGGTGCGCGCGAGGCCGTGGCAGGGGACGGCGCGGCTTCCGCGGCAGGGGTCGCGGCCTGCGCAGGGGTCTGCGTCGGAGCCGGCGAAGGCGAAGGCGAAGGCGAAGGCGAAGATACCGGGCTCGGCAGCTCGGCCTGCGCCACCTCGATCTCGGGCATGCGCAGCGCCGGCTCCGGCTCGCGGGGGCGCGGCGACGCGAGCGGCACCTGCGGACGGTCGGGCAGCACGATCTCGCGTTCGCGCACCGCGACGGTCGGCGCCGCGCGCAGGGCCGGCACGCGGGGCGCCGGTGCGACCGCGGTCACCGGCGGGCGCTCGCTGACGACTTCGACCGGACGCTCGCGGACCTGCAGCGTCGGCGGCGTCAGCGCACGTGTCGCCACCACCGGCGGTGGCACCACGAAGTCGGTGGTCGGCACCGGCGTCTCGGTCGCCTGCAACGGCGACGGCGACGGCGGCACGGTGACCAGCACCGGCGGCACGGGCGGCGCAGCCGCAGGCGGCGGCGTCGCCGGGGACGGCATGGGGGCCGGCCGGGCCGTGGCGGCCGTGGCCGTGGCACGCCGGGGCGATGCAGGCGAGGTGCGGGCGGCCGGGCTCGCCGGCACGGCGGGCGCGTCGCCCGGCGCGCCCGCGCCGCCGCCCGGTGTCCCGCGGCCGACGAAGCTCATCCGTACCCGGCCCTCTTCGCCGGCCTCGGTCTCGCGTGGCATGCGGTGTAGCGCCGCCCAGATCATCAGCAGCAGGAACAGCAGGTGGATCAGCGCGCTGGTCAGCGCCGCCGACCAGCGCAACGGCCGCTCGTCGCGCGGGGCCGGATCCCAGTGCTGCCACGCCAGCTGCCGCACCGCCTGCAGGAAGCCGGGCGACGGCCGCCGCGGCGCCTCGTGGCCGCGGCCGCGCACCGGCCACCATGGCGCCAGCTCGCGCGCGACGTGCACGTCCGACGCCGCCCAACCGCGGGGACGCGGCGCCGGAATGCGTGAAGCACGCCGCGCCCAGCGGCGTGCCAGCAGCGCGTCGAGGAGGTCGGCGGCTCGCGTCACCGGGAAACGCGCGTCAGGCGGCGCTGTCGCGCGGTATGTAGGGCGCGTCGCCGCTGTCGTGGTCGGTGGCGTCGCGCACCGCGGTCACCCCCGGCACCCGGCCCATCAAGGTCTTCTCGATCCCCTGCTTGAGGGTCACGTCGGCCATGCCGCAGCCGTGGCAGCCGCCGCCGAAGCGCAGCAGCACCACCCCGTCGGCGGACACCTCCTGCACCGCCACGCGGCCGCCGTGCGAGGCCAGCTGCGGATTGACCTCGTTCTCCACCACCCAGCGCACCCGTTCCACCAGCGAGGCCGAATCGGCCGGGGCCTCGCCCTTGATCTTGGGCGCCTTGATGGTGAGCTGCTCGCTGCCGGTGGTCTGGGTGACGTAGTCGATTTCGGCGCCGTCCAGCCACGGCACGCTGAGCGCCGCCACGTAGAGCGTGAAGCCATCGCAGTCGACCGCCCATTCGTCGCCCGCCAGGTCGGCCGGCTCGGCGAATTCGAGGCGCGCATCGGCGCGCGGCGTGCCCGGCTCCACCGCGCTCAGGCGCACGCCCATGCCGGGCACGCCCTCGCGTTCGATCAGCTTGCGGAAGTAGGCCTGTGCTTTGTCGGATATCTGGATCATGGGGTTATTCTAGCCCCGTATCGCCCGCCGCCCATGCAACCGCGTGATCCCGGCACGCGGGTGGCCCATCCGTCCTCGCGTGGAGACCGACATGACCGACCTGATCCCCCTGGAACAGGCCCATTGCATCCCCCGCCGCGGCATCGAGCATGCCCTGGGCCAGGCCCGCCTGGCGGAACTGCAGCCGCAGGTGCCGGGCTGGGAACTGAGCGAGGCCGGCACCGCCCTGACCCGCACCTTCCGCTTCGCGGACTACTACAGGACCCTGGCCTTCGTGAACGCCCTGGCCTGGATCGCGCACCGCGAAGACCACCATCCCGACCTGGGCGTGCACTACGACCGCGTGGTCGTCCGCTTCTCCACCCACGACGTGGGCGGCCTGAGCGAGAACGACTTCATCTGCGCCGCCAAGGTTTCCGCACTCTCCGAACAAGGAACCCCAGGATGAAGATCCGTTTGCTCGCCGCCGCCCTGGCCGGCACCTCCCTGCTGGCCGCCTGCGGCAAGTCGCCGCCGCCCCCGCCCGCCGTTCCCGCCACCGAGCTGGCGGCGCTGGAGACCCCGCCGCCGGATTACCCGATCGAACTGGCCTGCGCCGGCGCCGGCGGGCGCTCGGTGCTGACCGTGGTGGTCGGGCCCGAGGGCCGGCCCACCGACGTCAAGCTGACCCAGAGCAGCGGCCAGCCGGCGCTCGACGCCTCGGCACAGCGCAAGGTGCGCGACTGGAAGTTCCGGGCCGCCACCCGCAACGGCCAGCCGGTGCCGCAGACCATCCAGGTCCCGGTGGACTTCAAGCCGCCGCAGCCGCGCCCGGACGAATGCTTCGCGATCGAGGAACGCAGCCGCCGCGGCGGCTGACCGTCGCGCCTCCACCTGCCGCAGGCCCTGCCCGCCCCGCCGCGGGCAGGCCGACCGGCCGTGCCCTCCGGGCCGGCCGCCGCTCCCAGGAACCGTCGCATGCCCGAAATCTCCCCCCATCAGGTCCTGGTCGCGCTGGCGGTCACCCTGGCCGCCGGACTGGCCACCGGGCTGGGCAGCCTCATGGTGCTGTTCTCCAAGAAGCCCAACCCGCGCCTGCTGGCGTTCGGCCTGGCCTTCGCCGGCGGCGCGATGGTCTACGTCTCGCTGTCGGAGATCCTCAACAAGTCGATCGCGGCCTTCACCCTGGCCTACAACGACCGGCTCGGATCGACCTATGGCACGCTCGCCTTCCTCGGCGGGGTGCTGCTGATCATGGTGATCGACCGGTTGGTGCCGAACCCGCACCAGAGCCTGAGCAGCGAGGACCCGCTGTTCCGCGACGACAACCGCGCCTACATCAAGCGGGTCGGCCTGCTCACCGCGATCGCCATCACCGCGCACAACTTTCCCGAAGGCCTGGCGACCTTCTTCGCCACGCTGGAAAGCCCGTCGGTCGGCATGCCGCTGGCGTTCGCGATCGCCATCCACAACATTCCCGAAGGCATCGCGATCGCGATCCCGGTCTACTTCGCCACCCAGAACAAGTTCTACGCCTTCGCCGCCAGCCTGCTGTCGGGCCTGGCCGAGCCCATCGGCGCCGGTATCGGCTACCTGGCGCTGTCCAGCGTGCTGTCCGAGGCGGTGTTCGGCACGGTGTTCGGCCTGATCGCCGGGGTGATGGTGTTCCTGGCGCTCGACGAGCTGCTGCCTGCCGCCAAGCGCTATGCCCAGGGCCACGAGACCGTGTACGGCCTGGTGGCGGGCATGGGCACGCTGGCGATCAGCCTGGTGCTGTTCAAGTGGCAGTGAAGCCGGCCCTGCTCCACCCGACCGGATCAACCCAGCCGGTCTAGGGCCTCGGCCAGGTCGGGCGCCAGCGGGGCATTGAGCACGTACGGGGTGCGGCCGTCGTCCAGCGCGAACTCCAGCGAAGCCGCGTGCAGGAACAGCCGGCGCAGCCCCGCCTGGTCGCGCAGGCGCTTGTTGGTCTCCGGGTCGCCGTACTTGTCGTCGCCGGCGACCGCATGGCCGATGTGCTGGGCGTGCACCCGGATCTGATGGGTCCGCCCGGTCTCGATCCGGACCTCGCAGTAGGAATGCCCGCCGCGACGCTCCAGCACCCGGAAATGGCTCAGCGAGGCCTTGCCGCCGGCGTTCACCTGCACATGGCGCTCGCCGCCCTGGCGCAAGCCGATCAGCAGCGGCGCGTCCACCGACATCACCCCGTCGGGCATGCGCCCGACCAGCAGGGTCAGATAGCGCTTGGTGATGCCGCGGCCGTCCGCGGCATCGCTCTCGCGCATCAGCGCCTGCAGCTCGGTCAGGGCCGAGCGCTTCTTGGCCACGATCAGCAGGCCGGAGGTGTCACGGTCCAGCCGGTGCACCAGCTCCAGGCTCTGGTTGGGGCGCAGCGCCCGCAGCGTCTCGATCGCCCCGTGGCTGATCCCGCTGCCGCCGTGGCTGGCCACCCCGGACGGCTTGTTCAGCGCCAGCAGGCGGGCGTCCTCGTAGACGATCGCCGCCTCCATCCGCGCCAGGAACGACGCGGGGGGCGCGGCCTTTTCTCCGTCCTCGGTGAGACGGACCGGCGGGATGCGTACCTCCTCGCCGCCCTCCAGCTTGCGCTCGGCCTTGGCGCGGCCTCCGTTCACACGCACCTGCCCGCTGCGCACCAGCTTGTAGATCAGGCTGCGCGGCGCTCCCTTGAGCTGCCCCAGCAGGAAGTTGTCCAGACGTTGTCCGCCACGGTCTTCGGGCACCTTGAGAATGCGCACGCCGGGTCGGTCGGGGGAAGCCTTGGGGATTTGGGGGTCGGTCATCCTGCTCTTTATTCTGTTACACTCGGCGGGCGAGATAAGGGTTTGATTTCGTTGGAAGTTGACCAGGGCCAGAAGCCCGGCTTCCGATGATTCCGGCACAGTGCGCGGCCACCGCCCCCGGGGCGGCCATGTTAGCGGCTCACCGGCCTGCCCGGCCATCGCCGGTCGTCTTTGACGGCCGCGCTGAACCTGTCCCGTGCGCCACCCCAGCTTGGCTGGAAGCGGCTGCCGGCCCTGAAACACCTAAAAATGAGACAAGCGCTCCCGCGGCCTGCCGTGGTGTCGCAGCGCTGGATACCCAAGCCGACCTGTCCGCGCGTGGCGCGAAGGGGGAGCGAACCGTTCCAGAGGCGAAACGCCACGGCGTTCCGCGCGGTAGAGCGCGCGAGGAACGCAACAATGAAGCGAATGCTGATCAATGCCACGCAGGCAGAAGAACTGCGCGTGGCGATCGTGGACGGCCAGAACCTGTACGACATCGACATCGAGCAGCCGTCCAAGGAACAGAAGAAGTCCAACATCTACAAGGGCCGCATCACCCGGCTGGAGCCCTCGCTCGAGGCCGCCTTCGTCGACTACGGCGCCGACCGCCACGGCTTCCTGCCGCTGAAGGAAATCTCCCGCGACTACTTCCAGAGCGGCGTCGACCACAACAAGTCGACCATCCGCGAGCTGCTGCGCGAGGGCCAGGAGATCGTGGTCCAGGTCGACAAGGAAGAGCGCGGCAACAAGGGCGCCGCCCTGACCACGTTCATCTCGCTGGCCGGCCGCTACATGGTGCTGATGCCGAACTCGCCGAGCGCCGGCGGCGTCTCGCGCCGGATCGAGGGCGAGGACCGCGCCGCGCTGAAGGAAGCGCTGGACAAGCTCGACATCCCCGACGACATGGGCGTGATCATCCGCACCGCCGGCGTCGGCCGCGATGCCGAAGAGCTGCAGTGGGACCTGGACTACCTGCTGCAGACCTGGCGCGCGATCGCCGAGGCCGCGCTCAGCAAGCCCGCCCCGTTCCTGATCTACCAGGAATCGCGGCTGATCATCCGCGCCCTGCGCGACTACCTGCGCGCCGACATCGGCGAGATCCTGGTCGATACCCCGGAGCTGTACGCCGATGCCCAGGAGTTCATGCAGCAGGTGATGCCGCAGAGCCTGCGCAAGCTCAAGCACTACACCGACGACATCCCGCTGTTCAACCGCTTCCAGATCGAATCGCAGATCGAGAACGCCTACGAGCGCAACGTGCGCCTGCCGTCGGGCGGCTCGATCGTGGTCGACCAGACCGAGGCGCTGACCGCCATCGACGTGAACTCCTCGCGCGCCACCAAGGGCAGCGACATCGAGGAGACCGCGTTCCACACCAACCTGGAAGCGGCCGAGGAAGTGGCCCGCCAGCTGCGCCTGCGCGACCTCGGCGGCCTGGTGGTGATCGACTTCATCGACATGTCCTCCTCCAAGCACCAGCGCGAGGTCGAGAACAAGCTGCAGAACGCGCTCAAGTACGACCGTGCGCGCGTGCAGCTGGGCCGCATCTCGCGCTTCGGCCTGATGGAGATGAGCCGCCAGCGCCTGCGCCCGAGCCTGGGCGAGTCCAGCCAGATCGTCTGCCCGCGCTGCGACGGCCACGGCCGCATGCGCAGCGTCGAGTCGATGTCGCTGTCGATCATCCGCGTCGCCGAGGAGCACGCGATGAAGGAGAACACCGGACAGGTGCTGGTGCAGGCCCCGGTGGAGATCGCCAACTACCTGCTCAACGAGAAGCGCGGCGCGCTGCGCGAGATCGAGCAGCGCCACGACGCGCCGATCATCATCGTCGCCGACGAGCAGCTGCACACCCCGCACTACGAGGTCACCCGCCTGCGCGAGAACGAGCTCGGCGAGGAGAGCGGCAAGCCCAGCTACCAGCGCGGCACCCCGCGCAAGCTGCCGGTGCACGCACTGACCAAGGCCCAGCTCAACATCCCGGCGGCACCGGCGGTCACCTCGATCAAGCCGAGCCAGCCCGCGCCCGTGCGCGAGGAGCCGGTCGCGCCGGTGGCCCCCGCCCCGGCGCCGGTCGCGCCGGTGGTGGTCGCGCCGGCGCCGGTCGCCGGCGTGGTCGGCTGGCTCAAGCGCATCTTCGGTGGCGTCGAGCCCGAGCAGAGCCCGGCCACGCCGGCCCCGCGTCCGCGTCAGGGCAACGACGCCGGCCGCGGCGGCAACCGCGGCGAGCGCAGCGAACGCGCCCCGCGCCGCGAGGGCCGCGGCAACGGCGGCCAGGGACAGGGCCAGGGTCGCGGCGGCAACGGTGGCGGCAACGGCAACGGCAACGGCAACGGCGGCGGTAACACGGCGCGTCGCGACGAGCGTCGTCCAGGCGGCAACGGCCAGGGCCAGCCGCAGGGACAGCCGGCCGCCAAGCCGCCGCGTGGCGAAGGCCAGCCGGCCAAGCCGCCGCAGCAGCCGCCCAAGCAGAAGCAGCCGGCACCGCAGCGGCCGCCGCGCCAGCAGCCGGTGCAGGACACGGCCGCCGCCGCGATGCCGGAGAAGCCCCAGCGCAGCGCGCGCCAGGACGAGACGCTCACCGGCGTGAAGCCGGTGGCCGCGGTCGAGACCGCAGTGCCCGCCGCCCCCGTGGCGGCGGCCGCGCCGGCGGCCAGGCCGGAGCCCGCCCCGCGCGCGGCCGAAGCCGCCCCCGCCGTGGCCCAGACCCAGGACGATGCCGTCGAGCAGATCCAGGGCCTGGACGAGGACAACGCGAACCCGGCTGCCGACGAGAACGGCACCGGTGACGGCGGAAGCCGTCGCCGTCGCGGTCGTCGCGGTGGCCGTCGTCGCCGTCGCGGTGGCAATGGCGAAGCCGGCAGCAGCCTGGAAGGCGGCGACCTGGACGATGCCGACAGCGAAGGCGACGCCGATTCGGACTTCGACGCCGACAACGGCGCGGCCTCGACCCCGGCCGCCAACAGCAGCCAGCCCGAGTTCGACTTCGAGGACGAGACGGGGGCGCCGGTGAAGCCGGCCCGTACCGCACCAGCCCGTCGCGAGGCCCCGGTGCAGGCCGCGCCGGCCGCTGCCGCACCGCCCGTACCGGCCAAGGCAGAAGCCGAGGCCGACGCCGAGGCCGGCGTGCCCAAGGCCGCGAGCGCGAAGGCCGAGGAAGCCGTCGCGCCGGCGGCCCCGGTCGACACGGCGCCCGCTGCCCCGCAGGCGGCGAGCGCCCCGGCCGCGGCGAAGGCCGCGGCACCGACGCCGGCACGCGTTGCCACCGAGGCGGCCCCCGCCACGGTGGTCCCGCCCACGCCGGTAGCCGATACCGAGGTGCCGGAAGCGGTGCAGCGCCCGGCAGTGCAGGCCAAGCCCGCCGCGTCCGAGACCGTGCCGGTGGCGACGCATGCCGAGGTCCCGGCCGCCGCCGCGCCCGCGGCGAAGCCGGCGGCCCCGGCTGCGACGGAGCCGTCGACGGCCGCCGAGCCCGCCCCGGTCGAGCCGGCCGCGGTCGAGGTCCGCAAGCCCTACGCGCCGGTGCAGACCACGCTGCTGGACGTGCTGGCCGCCGATACGCCTGCGGCACCGGCCGCGCCGCAGGGCGCTCCGGCGGCCCCGGCGCCTGCGCCCGCAGCGGCGGCGCCGGCACCGTCCGTGCAGCCGCAGGACGACGTGCCGGCCCACGCCACGCCGGCCGCTCCCCGGGCGGCGGCTCCGGCCACCCCTGTAGCGACCGCGACGGCTCCCGCCGTGCCTGCGGCCGCCCAGGCACGGCCGGTCGAGGATGGCAAGGACGAGGACGAGGAAGGGCACGCACCGCCCAAGCCGCGCGCCGACTGAGCGTCCTGCGACCCTGCGTAACGAAAGCGGCCCCTCGGGGCCGCTTTTTTTTTGCCTGTCCGGGGCTACCGGCGCACGGCGCGATCCGGCAGGCGCCGGCGGCGGAGAGTCAGAGGGTGCGGCCGGGATCGGTGAGCCCGTACTGGTGGGCCAATCGCGCCAGCGCGATGTTGTCCTGGATCCCGACCTTCTCGAACAGGCGCGCCTTGTGCGTGTTGACGGTCTTGGCGCTGAGGCTCAGGCGCTTGGCGATGTCTTCCTGGCGCAGGCCCTGGGTCAGCAGCAGCGCCACCTCCAGCTCGCGCGGCGACAGCGCGTCGAAGGGCGAGGTGCCGCCCTCGAGGTTGGACAGCGCCATGTTCTGCGCGATGGTGTTGCCGAGGTAGCGCTTGCCCAGGGCGACCTCGCGCACCGCGCGCAGCAGTTCCTGCGCGTCGCCACCCTTGCCGACGTAGCCGGACGCGCCGACCTCCAGCAGCCGCTTCGGCAGCGGGCCGTCCTCCAGCACCGAGACGATGATCACACGCGTGCCGTAGTCGCCCTTGACGATACGTTCGGTGATCTCCATGCCGCTGACGCCGGGCAGGTGCAGGTCGCACAGCACGATGTCGGGCCTGAGCTGGCGGATCTGCGGCAGCGCCGCCTCGCCGCTCTCCGCTTCGCCAATCACGTCGACGTCCACTTCCTTGGACAGGATCATCTTCATGCCGGTACGCACGAGCGCATGATCGTCGATCAGAAACACCCTGATGGTCATCCGTGTCTTTCCCCAAACTGTGAAGGCCTACCGGATCAGCCTAGCCGCATGAATTGTTCAGGGCAAGCCGGACCCGGCGGGTCGCCGGACAGGATTCCGAGGCGGGGCGAACGGGCCGCCGCACCGCGGAGCGCGAGGATGCCAGGCCCGGCCCACACCGGGCGGAAAACGCAGGCAGAAGGGCCGGCGACCGCCCGGTCGGGCATCGGCGGCGGCCTGCGCCTGGCGAGGACGATCATCCAACGGCGGCCCGGGACCCGGGCATCGGGCAAGTCAGGCCGGCGCGGTCAGACTTTTCCGGCCGCCTCGTCGGCCACGGTTGGCGCCAGGTCGTGCAACGGACGCAGCTGCGGGTCCAGCGCCACGCGCTCGTCGAACACGAAGCAGCGTCCCTCGTAGCCCTCGTCGCCGACGTCCTCGAAGTAGCCGAGGATGCCGCCATCCAGCTGCAGCACGTTGTCCATGCCGTCGGCGCGCATCCACACCGCCGCCTTCTCGCAGCGGATGCCGCCGGTGCAGAAGCTCACCACCGTGGCATCGGCCAGCGCCTCGCGGTGCGCCGCCAGCGCCTGCGGCAGATCGGTGAACTTGTCGATCGGCAGGGTGAGCGCGTCGGCGAAGGTGCCGTGCGCGACCTCCTGGCGGTTGCGGGTATCGAGCAGGACCACGCGCCGGCCCTGGTCATCGTGGCCGGCACGCAGCCAGCGCTGCAACCGCGCCGGCGCCACCGCCGGGGCGCGCCCGGCCAGCGGCGAGGCGTCGTCGCGGCGGAAGCTGATGATCTCCGGCTTGACCTTGACCTTGAGCCGCGCGAACGGCAGCTGCGCGCTGAGGCTGTACTTGATCCGCAGGTCGCCGAAGCCGGGCTGCGGCCGCAGCCAGGCGTAGAACGCGTCGATCGCCGGTGTCTGCCCGGCCACGAACAGGTTGATCCCCTCCCCGGCCACCAGCACCGTGCCCTTCAGGGCGCCGGCCTCGGCGCGCTCGCGCACGGCCGCGGCCAGGGCCTGCGGGTCGTCGATGACGGTGAAGTGGTAGGCGGCGGTGTTGGTGATCATCCGCGCATTTTACGCTGCGCGGTCGCGGCGCGGACGGACCGCGCGGGGCTCAGCCCGACAGCAGCAGGAACGGCAGCAGTACCAGCGAGGCCACCAGCAGCATGCCGACCAGCGTCACCAGCACGAACAGCGGGCGCCGGCGCAGCAGCGAGCCGAAGGTCTCGGCGGTGCCCTGCGTCAGTTCGGCCTGGCGGCGTGCGCGCGCCTGCTCGCCGCGCTGCTGCTGATAGTCCGCCAGCACCGCCCTGGCGCGGGCCTGGTCGGCGTCCTCGCGCAGCCAGATGCCTCCGGCCGAGATGCCCCAGTTGCTGGGACGGGTTTCGTAGTGCTCGATGGCGTGGCGGTCCAGCAACGCCCGCACGTCGTCGGCCTCGTCCTCGGGTACGTTGCGCAGGTTCATCAGCAGCTTGGCCATGGCGCGATGATAGCGGCTGCGCGATGCGATAATCGCGCCCCGCTCTGCTACCGGACAACCCCGATGCGCCACCTCCTGCTGATCGCCGCCCTGCTGGTCCTGTGCGGCTGCACCCCTCCGGGGCCGCCGCCGGGCGGCACCCTCACGCAGTTCGAGAAGATCGACCACGGCGTCGGCACCGGCCAGGTGGCCCGTCCGGGCGACACCGTGCGGGTGCACTACACCGGCTGGCTGTACGACGAGAACGCGCCGGCGAAGCACGGCGAGAAGTTCGACAGCTCGGTGGACCGGGGCGAGCCGTTCGCGTTCACGCTGGGCGGTGGCCAGGTGATCCGCGGCTGGGACGAGGGCGTGGCCGGCATGCGGGTGGGCGGCAAGCGCACCTTGATGATCCCGCCGGCCTACGGCTACGGCGACCGCGGCGCGGGCGGCGTGATCCCGCCGGGCGCCTCGCTGGTGTTCGACGTCGAGCTGCTCGGCGTCGGCCCGCGTTGAGCCGGGCACGCGCATGACGCTCACCGCGACCCCGCGGCTGGCCGTGGTCGGCGGCGGCCCGGCCGGCCTGATGGCGGCCGAGGTCGCGCGCGCGGCCGGCCTGCAGGTCGATGTCTACGAGGCCAAGGGCTCGGTCGGGCGCAAGTTCCTGATCGCCGGCAAGGGCGGCCTGAACCTGACCCACTCCGAGCCGTTCGACGCGTTCGTCGCGCGCTACCGCGAGCGCAGTCCGGCGCTGGCGCCGTGGCTGCGCGAACTGGATGCCGACGCGCTGCGCCACTGGGCGCGCGGGCTCGGCGTGGAGACCTATGTCGGCAGCTCCGGCCGCGTGTTCCCGCTCGATCGCAAGGCCGCGCCGCTGCTGCGCGGCTGGGTGCGCCGGCTCAAGGAGCAGGGCGTGGAGTTCCACGTGCACCACCGCTGGCGCGGCTGGACCGCGCAGGGCGGGCTGCGCTTCGACACCGGCGCGGGCGAGGAACGCGTGGTGCAGGCCGATGCGGTGGTGCTGGCGCTCGGCGGAGGCAGCTGGCCGCAGCTGGGCTCCGATGGCGCCTGGCAGGCCGCGCTGGCCGCGCGCGGCATCGACCTGGCCCCGCTGCGGCCGGCCAACTGCGGCTTCGACATCGGCTGGAGCGCCCACTTCGCCGAGCGCCACGCCGGGGCACCGCTCAAGCCGGTGGTCGCGCACTGGCAGGACCGCACGGGCCGGCCGCGGGCCCTGCAGGGCGAATGCGTGGTCAACGCCGGCGGCCTCGAGGGCAGCCTGATCTACGCGTTGTCGGCGGACCTGCGCGATACCCTCGACGCCGGGGGCGATGCCTCGCTGCGGCTGGACCTGGTGCCCGGACGCGACCTGGAACGGCTGCAGGCCGACCTCGCCAAGCCGCGCAACGGCCGCAGCTTCGGCGACCACCTGCGGCGCCAGGCCGGCCTCGCCGGGGCCAAGGCGGCGCTGCTCTACGAGGTGCTCGGCAAGGACGCGGGCCACGACACGGCGCTGGCGGCGCGCACCCTGAAGGCGCTGCCGCTGCGGCCGCTGCGCCCGCGCCCGCTCGCCGAGGCGATCAGCAGCGCCGGCGGCGTGCGCCTGGAGGCGATGGACGAGCGCCTGATGCTGCACGCCCTGCCCGGCACGTTCTGCGCCGGCGAGATGCTCGACTGGGAGGCGCCGACCGGCGGCTACCTGCTCGCCGCATGCTTCGCCAGCGGCCTGCGCGCCGGCCGTGCGGCGGTGGCGTGGCTGCGGCCGCCGGCGACGGCCGCCGGCGACCGCGCGGCCGGGCTCACAGCCGGTCGCTGACCAGCGCCCGCGGCCAGACCGACTTGACGTCGTAGACCACCGCGCCCGGCTTGCCGAGTGCGGCGATCTGCGCCGCGTCGTAGTCGCGGTATTCGGCATGCGCCACGGCCAGCACCACTGCGTCGTAGCGGCCGGGGCGCGGCTGCGGCTGCAGCGCGACCCCGGCATGGCGCAGGGCCTCGGCCGGATCCGCCCACGGGTCGCAGGCGTCGACCTCGGCGCCCAGCGACTGCAGCGCCTGCACCAGCTCCAGCGCCCGGCTGTTGCGCAGGTCCGGGCAGTTCTCCTTGAAGGTGGCGCCCAGCACCAGCACCTGCGCGCCGGCGACCGCCACCCCGCGGGCGGCCAGCAGGTCCTGCACGCGCTCGGCGACGTGCCGGCCGACCCGGTTGTTGACCTGGCGCGCGGTATGGATCAGGTCCGGGTGGTAGCCCACGCTCTCGGACTTGTGCAGCAGGTAGTACGGGTCGATGCCGATGCAGTGGCCGCCGACCAGGCCGGGCCGGAACGGCAGGAAGTTCCATTTGGTGCCGGCCGCCTCCAGCACGTCGAGGGTATCGATGCCGAGGCGGTCGAAGATCAGCGCCAGCTCGTTGACCAGCGCGATGTTGACGTCGCGCTGGATGTTCTCGACCACCTTGGCGGCCTCGGCGACGCGGATCGACGGCGCGCGCCAGGTACCGGCGGCGATGATGCCGGCGTACAGCGCGTCCACCACGTCCGCCGCGTCCGCGGTGGAGCCGGAGGTGATCTTGCGGATGTCCTGCAGGCGCCGCTGGCGGTCGCCGGGGTTGATCCGCTCCGGGCTGTAGCCGCAATGGAAGTCGTGGTTGAAGCGCAGCCCAGAGCCGGCCTCCAGCAGCGGCACGCAGACTTCCTCGGTGGTCCCGGGGTAGACCGTGGATTCGTAGATCACCAGGTCGCCGGGCTTGAGCGCGGCGGCGATCAGCGACGTGGCCGAGCGCAGTGGGTGCAGGTCGGGCTGCTCGTGCGCGTCGATCGGCGTGGGCACGGTGACGACGAAGATCCGGCAGTCGCGCAACGCGCCGCTGTCGGCGCTGTAGCGCAGGTGCTGCGCCGCGGCCAGTTCGTGGTCCTCCAGTTCGAGCGTGGCGTCGTGCCCCGCCTGCAGCTGTGCGATCCGCGGCGCATCGATGTCGAACCCCAGCGTCGCGCGCGTGCGGCCGAAGGCCACCGCCAGCGGCAGTCCGACATACCCCAGGCCGATGACGGCGATCCGCGCACTGGCCGGATCGGGAAACTTTGCCGCGGGCATGCCACTCCTCTCGTTCTGCGCCGGCCCTGCCCCGCTCACCGGGGAGGCACCGGCGGGCAGCATAACGCAGGCCCGCATTCACCCGACAGGCCGCCGGCGAGATTCACAATCGCGCGCCGATCAGGCACGCTATCGCCATGCCCGGGTGGCGAAACTGGTAGACGCAAGGGACTTAAAATCCCTCAGCCGCGAGGCTATGCGGGTTCGATCCCCGCCCCGGGCACATCCGCAGCGCACGCGCAGGCCGGCGTGCCGCGCGCTCAGATCGCCTTCGAATAGGTGGCCGGCTGCTCCGGCGCGCGCAGGTAGCGATCGAAGCACATCGCGATCAGGCGCAGCAGCGGCCGCCCGCGCGGCGTGGCCGCGATCACCCCGTCGCCGCGCTCGACCAGCCCGTCCTGCTGCAGCGGCGCCAGCGCCCGCAGCTCCTCGGCGAAGTAGACCTCGAACTCGATGCGGTGGCGCCGCGCCACCGCCCGGGTGTCGACGCGGCCGCTGCACATCAGTTCCTGGATCAGCTCGGCCCGCAGCTGGTCGTCGTCGGTCAGCGTCAGGCCGCGCCAGACCGGCGCGCGGCCGGCGTCGATCGCCTCCTCCCAGGCCGGCAGGTCGCGCGGGTTCTGGCTGTAGCTGTCGCCGATGCGGCTGATCGCGCTCACGCCGATGCCGATCAGGTCGGTGTCGGCGCAGGTGGTGTAGCCCATGAAGTTGCGGTGCAGGTCGCCACGGCGCTGCGCGCAGGCCAGCTCCTCCTCCGGCAGGGCGAAGTGGTCCATGCCGATGTACTGGTAGCCCGCCGCCGAGAGCCGGTTCACCGCCAGCCCGAGCAGCGCCAGCTTGAGCTCGGCGTCCGGCAGGTCGGCCTCGGCGATCTGGCGCTGGGCCCGGAACATGTGCGGCAGGTGCGCGTAGCCGTAGATCGCGAGCCGGTCCGGGCGCACCGCGATCACCGTCTCCAGCGTGCGCTCGAAGCCCTCCAGGGTCTGCCGGGGCAGGCCGTAGATCAGGTCCACGTTCACCGAGGCGATGCCGTGGCGGCGGCAGGCGTCGATCACCTCCAGCGTGGCCGGCACGTCCTGCACGCGGTTGATGGCGCGCTGCACGTCGGGGTCGAAGTCCTGGATGCCCAGGCTGGTGCGGTTGAAGCCCAGACGCGCCAGCTCGGCGATGTCGCCGGCCGTCACCGCGCGCGGGTCCAGCTCGATCGAGAAGTCGCGGTCGCGGCGCGGGCTGAAGCGGAACAGCGTGCGCAGCCCCTGCAGCAACTCGCCGATCAGCTCGGGCGACAGGAAATTGGGGGTGCCGCCGCCCAGGTGCAGCTGCACCACCTCGCGCCCGCGACCCAGCGAGGCGGCGATCAGCCCGGCCTCGCACAGCACCCGCGCGACGTAGGCCTCGCCCTTGCGCTTGTCGCGCGTGACCACGCGGTTGCAGCCGCAGTAGAAGCACGGGCTGGTGCAGTAGGGCACGTGCACGTACAGCGAGATCGGACGGTGCGGGTCGGCGCGCTCCGAGCGCAGCATCGCGCCGTACAGGTCGTCCTCGGCGAAGCCGGCCTGGAAGTGCGGCGCGGTCGGGTACGAGGTGTAGCGCGGGCCGGGCCGGTCGTAGCGGCGCAACAGGTCCGGATCGAAGGTCCAGGCCGCCACGGCCTCGGCATTGGAGTGAGTCTGCATGCGGGCAGGATGCCGGCGCCTCGCCGCCCCCGCCTTGACCTGGATCAATTGCCAAGGGACGGCCCGCCTGCGCGCAGCAACGCTCCGCCCGGAGGCCGTCATCCAGCCCCGCCCGGCGATGGACACGAGACTGCGCGGGTCGGTCGACGCCACCGCCGAAGCCGCGACGCAGCGGTCGAGGATGGAGGCCTGGGTCGGAATTGAACCGGCGTACGCGGATTTGCAGTCCGCTGCATGACCACTCTGCCACCAGGCCGCGCATCGAGTGTATCGGAAAACCCGATGCCGGGAGCGGAAACGAAAAAGCCCCGCATGCGGGGCCTTTTCTTGAATTGGAGCGGGAAACGAGACTCGAACTCGCGACCTCAACCTTGGCAAGGTTGCGCTCTACCAACTGAGCTATTCCCGCGTGAGCTGCACATTGTACAAGCTCTTGGTTTGCCGTGCCAACCCCTCTTTGCAACTTCCTGTCCGGACCGAACCGCGATGCGGGCCGGTCGAGGCAGGCGCCAGCGAGGGGCCGGCGGTACCGCATGCAACATGGAGGCCTGGGCCGGAATTGAACCGGCGTACGCGGATTTGCAGTCCGCTGCATAACCACTCTACCACCAGGCCGAAACTGCTCCCGGGCAAGACCGCGACCCGGAACAACAAGGCCCCGCACGCGGGGCCCTGTCCTGAAACTGGAGCGGGAAACGAGACTCGAACTCGCGACCTCAACCTTGGCAAGGTTGCGCTCTACCAACTGAGCTATTCCCGCTTGGGAGGCGAAATTCTACAGCGAACCGGATAGCTGTCAACTATTGGATTCAACTTTTTTCGGGTTCTTGCGCGCGGCCGCCTTCTCGTCCTCGCGCAGGCTCGGCCACGCGGCATGCAGGTACTGCAGCCCGGACCACAGCGTGAGCAGCGCGGCGATCGCCAGCGTCCAGTAGCCGATCTGGAAGATCAGGTTGCCGAGCCAGATCTCGTGCGTGGCGGTCCGCCCCGGCGTCACCGAATACAGCAGGCACAGCAGAGCGACCATCTGCGCGGTGGTCTTGATCTTGCCGACCATCGCCACCCGCACCTTGGCACGCTGGCCGATCTCGGCCATCCACTCGCGCAGCGCCGAGACCGCGATCTCGCGGCCCACGATCACCGCCGCCCAGAACGCCATCCACGGCGTCGGGTGGCCCTGCACGATCAGGAACAGCGCCACCGCCACCATCAGCTTGTCGGCCACCGGGTCCAGGAAGGCGCCGAACGCCGAGTACTGGTGGTAACGGCGCGCGATCCAGCCATCCAGCCAATCGGTGATCGCCGCCACCCCGAAGATCGCGGCCGACGCGAAGTTCGTCCACTTGTAGGGCAGATAGAACACCATGACCAGCACCGGGATCATCAGGATCCGCAGCAGCGTCAGCCAGGTGGGGATGGTCAACTTCATTACGGGGTCTACTCGCCTGCCGCGTCGGGAACCGGCAGCCCGTGCAGGTTAGCGTAGATTCGCGCGGCAAGCGCGGCATTGACCCCCTCCACCCGCGAGATTTCCGACTCGCCGGCGGCCTTGAGCCCGGCCAGGCCGCCGAAATGCTTGAGCAGGTTGGCGCGCCGGCGCGGACCGATGCCGGGGATGTCCTCCAGCTTGCTGGTCATGCGCGCCTTCTGGCGGCGACCGCGGTGGCCGGTGATGGCGAAGCGGTGGGCCTCGTCGCGGACCTGCTGGATGAACTGCAGCGCCGGCGACGCGGCGCCCGGCCGCAGCTCGCGGCCATCCGGCATCACCAGGGCCTCGTGCCCGGCCCGGCGTTCCTCGCCCTTGGCCACGCCCACCAGCAGGACCCCGCGCACCCCCAGTTCCTCCAGCGCACCCTGCGCCTGGGCCAGCTGGCCGGCACCGCCGTCGATCAGCAGCAGGTCGGGCAGCACGCCGGCCTCCTCCACCGCGCGCCGGAAGCGGCGCTCGATCGCCTGGCGCATCGCCGCGTAGTCGTCGCCCGGCTCGATGCCGGCGATGTTGTAGCGCCGGTACTGGCCGCGCACCGGGCCGCTGGCGTCGAACACCACGCATGAGGCCACGGTGGCCTCGCCCATGGTGTGGCTGATGTCGAAGCACTCCACGCGCTTGACCGGCTCGGCCAGCCCCAGCATCTCGCGCAGCGCCTCGCTGCGCGCATGCTGCGCACTCTGGCTGCTGAGCTCGCCGATCAGGGTGAGCTGCGCGTTGCGGCTGGCCAGCTCCACGTAGCCCGCGCGCTCGCCGCGCACGTTCCACTTCAGCGTGACCCGGTGCTCGGCCGAGGCGCTGAGCGCGGCCTCGATCACCTCCGTCTCGGGAATGGCGCGGTCGAGCAGGATCTCGCGCGGCGGCACGTGCTCGGCGTAGTACTGCGACACGAACGCGGCCAGCACCTCGTCGGCGCTGTCCTCGCCGTTGGTCTTGGGGAAGAACGCGCGCGTGCCCAGGTTGCGCCCGTCGCGGAAGCTCAGCAACAGCACGCAGGCGTGGGTGGACTGGGTCGCGCAGGCGAGCACGTCCAGGTCGGCGGCGCGGCCGTCGACGTACTGCCGGTTCTGCATGCTGCGCAGCGAGGACAGCAGGTCGCGCAGGCGCGCGGCGCGCTCGAACTCCAGTTTCTCGCTGGCGTCCTGCATCGACTGCATCAGCTCCTCGGCGAGCACGTCGCTCTTGCCCTCCAGGAACAGCGCGGCGCGGCGCACCGAATCGGCGTATTCCTGCGCCGGCACCAGGTCCACGCAGGGCGCGCTGCAGCGGCCGATCTGGTACTGCAGGCACGGGCGCGTGCGGTTGCGGAAGACGCTGTCCTCGCAGCTGCGCAGCTTGAACAGCTTGTGCATCAGGTTCAGGGTCTCGCGCACCGCGGTCACGCTGGCGTAGGGCCCGAAATAGCGCCCCGCGATCGCGCGCGGGCCGCGATGCAGGCCGATCCGCGGCCAGTCCTCGCGCGTCATCAGCACGTACGGATAGCTCTTGTCGTCGCGCAGCGACACGTTGTAGCGCGGCGACAGCGACTTGATCAGCTGGTTCTCCAGCAGCAGCGCCTCGGCCTCGCTGCGCGTGACCGTCACGTCCATGCGCGCGATCTGCGACAGCATCGACATCGTGCGCGCATTGCGCGGCGAGCCGTTGAAGTAGCTGCCCACGCGCTTGCGCAGCGCGCCGGCCTTGCCGACGTACAGCAGGGTGTCGTCGGCGGCGTACATGCGGTAGACGCCGGGGGCGGTGCTCAGCTGGGCGGCGAACGCCTTGCCATCGAATTCGGCGGAGGGGCTGGATTTCATTCTTCTATCGGAAGGTCGCTCAACTGCCCGGAGGCGAGGTCATAACGGAGCACGGCGTGGGCATCGGTCTCGGCGATCCAGACCGCGCCGGCGGCCGCCGCCAGGCCGCAGGGGCCGTGCAGCGGCCGCGGCAGCGCGACCGTACTGACCTGGCCAGCCTGCAGCTGCAGGCAGCGCAGGCGCCCGTTGCCGCTGTCGGCGATCCACAGCAGCGGCGCGTCGGGATCCAGCGCCAGCGCCTGGGGACACTGCAGCCGGGCCAGGCCGCGCGGGCCATCCGTGTCGCCGAACGCCCAGGCATCCTTGCCGCCCACCCGCGTCTGCACCAGGTCGCCCGGCACCTGCATCGCGCGGATCGCCGAGCCCAGCGCGTCGCAGACGTACACCACCTCCTGCGTGGCCGCCAGCGCGACCGGCTGGGCGAAAGCAGCCAGATGGCCGCTGCCGTCGCGGATTTCAAGGGCGCCGCTGCCGGCGCGCCAGTCCAGGGCGCTGCGGCCCAGGTGATAGCTCCAGACCCGGTTGTCGCCGGCCATGGCGATC
This sequence comes from Lysobacteraceae bacterium USHLN149, assembly GCA_037145635.1. GTDB lineage: Bacteria > Pseudomonadota > Gammaproteobacteria > Xanthomonadales > Xanthomonadaceae > JAATFS01. The sequence continues at coordinate 397,292 of JBBCXB010000004.1, read as the reverse complement.
AGCAGCTGGTTGTCGACCAGCGCCAGGCCTTGGGGATGGTCCAGCGGCGAGGCGTCCGGCCGCAGCGCCGTTCCCGCGGCCGGGGTGCCGGCGCGGCCGTTGCCGCACAGGGTGGTGACCTCGCCGCTGCGCAGGTTGATGCGGCGCAGCGCGTGGTTGCCGGTGTCGGCCACGTACAGCGCCTCGCGCGCCAGCGCCAGGCCCTGCGGTCGCCGGAACGCCGCCTGGCCGGCACCGCCGTCGCTCAGGTCGGCGGTGCCGGTGCCGAAGCGGCGCAGCACGCGGCCCGCGTGGGTGCATTCGAGCACGCGGTGGTGGCCGCTGTCGGCGATGTACAACCGCTCGGCGGTGGCCACCAGGCCGGCCGGGAACCGCAGTGCCGTTCGCGGCTCAGGGTAGGTCGGCAGGTCGTCGCTGGACAGCGTCGACTGGCCGTCGCACAGCACCGAGAGCGCGCGGTCGATGTCGCCGGCCGCGCCGACGATGCGCTGCTGTTCCTGTCCCTGCGCATCGAGTAGCACCAGGGTGGGCCAGGCACGGACGCCGAACCGCCGCCAGGTCTCCCAGTCACGGTCGAGCAGGATGGGCGCGTTCACGCCCTGGCTGCGCAGCCGCTGGAGCACGTGCGTCGGATCGCGCTCGCGGTCGAAGCGCGGCACCTGCACCACGACCGTGCGCAAGCGCCCGGGATAGCGCGTCTGCCATTGCGCCAGCTCGGCCAGGCGTTGCGCGCACCAGACCGAGGCGGCGTTGACGAAGGCCAGCACCACGGCCTGTCCGCGGTAATCGCCAAGAGGGGTGGGATCGGCGTTGAGCCAGAGGGACGAGTCCGGAAAATCCTGCAAAGCCTGCGTGTTCATCACCCGATTATGCCAATGCCGGCTCAGCTCCGGGTGAGGCGCGCCACACTGCCGCGGGCCGCGGCAGCGACCAGTTGCCAGGCCTGCTCGAACTGCGGCGGGCCGCCGGTGTACGGGTCGGGAATGTCTTCGCGCAGGTCGACGCCCGCCCAGGGCAGCCACAGCGACACCTTGTGGCGCAGCGCGGCGGGCGCGGCGCGCGTGACGTCGCGCAGGTTGCCGGCGTCCGCGCACAGCAGCCAGTCGAAGTGCTCGAAGTCGGCCGGGACCAGTTGCCGCGCGCGCAGGCCGGCGATATCGACCCCGTGACCGCCCGCGCAGCGGATGGCGCGGGGGTCCGGCGGCTCGCCGGCATGCCATCCGCCGGTTCCCGCCGAATCGACCTCGATGCGGTCGCCCAGGCGCGCCTCGGCGAGGCGATGGCGCAAGGCGCCCTCGCCCATCGGCGAACGGCAGATGTTGCCCAGGCACACCACCAGCAGCCTCACGCGGCCCCCAGGCTGGCCTCGGCGCGCGCCAGGTCCTCCGGGGTGTCGATGCCGGGCGGGAACTGCTCGGGCGTGATCGCCACCGCGATGCGGTAGCCGGCTTCCATCACCCGCAGCTGTTCCAGCGACTCGGCCTGCTCCAGGCCGCCGGACGGCAGCGCCGCCACGCGCTGCAGGAAGCCGGCGGTATACCCGTAGATGCCGATGTGCCGCAGCCACTGGCCCGGCGGCAGCACGTCGCGGCTGGCGGCGAAGCCGTCGCGGTGCCACGGGATCGGCGCGCGGCTGAAGTACAGCGCATCGCCGGCGACCGTGCGCACCAGCTTGACCACGTTGGGGTCGAACAGCTCGTGCGCGTCCTCGATCGGCGTGGCCAGCGTGGACATCTCCACGCCCGCGGTGGCCAGCAGGTCGGCCACCGCGCGGATGCCCGCGGCCGGCGCGAACGGCTCGTCGCCCTGCAGGTTGACCACCCGGGTGCGCGCGTCCCAGCCGGCGATGCGCGCGCACTCGGCCAGGCGGTCGGTGCCGGAGACATGGGTGCTGGCGGTCATCGCCACGCGCACGCCTTCGAGCCCGGCGATGGCTTCGCCGATGCGGGCATCGTCGGTGGCGACCCAGACCTCGGCCGCCCCCGCCCGCAGCGCGCGCTCGGCCACGTGCCGGATCAGCGGGCGCCCGCCCAGCAGCCGCAGCGGCTTGCCCGGCAGTCGCGAGGCCGCATAGCGGGCGGGGATGGCGACGACGAAGGCGTCGGCGGGGACGGTCATCGGCGCGCTCCCGGGGCGGCGGACGCCCCGTCGAAGGAAAGAATTGGCATTGCACTCCTGGCGGCTTTACCTGAGAATAATTCACATTCGCTGCCGACGAGGCCAGCGATCCCCCATCGGTCGGGAGAGACGCCAGCGGCGGCGACGGGTGGTTCCAGTCCCCATTCTATAGAGCCCTCCCATGACGTCGAACCTTCCGCGTGCCGCCGCCGGCACGCCGACCGCGCTGTGCCCTGCCCCGCTGCGCCTGGCGCTGCTGGCCGCCCTGGCCTCGCCGCTGCTGGCCCAGGCCGAGACCGCCGCCGATCCGCGCACCCTGGACGCGATCAGGGTGCAGGGCGAACACACCGGCAGCTATACCGCCGACGCCAGCGCCACCGGCACCGGACTGGCGCTGGCGCCGCTGGAAACCCCGCAGTCGGTGAGCACGCTGACGCGCGCGCAGCTGGACGACTTCGGCCTGAACAATGCCGACGCCGCGCTGGCCCAGGCGACGGGGATCGACGTCGAAGCGGTCGAGACCGACCGCAGCTACTACACCGCGCGCGGGTTCGACATCACCAACTTCCAGGTCGACGGCCTCGGCCTGCCGTTCACCAACGGCGGCTCGGAGGGCGACATCGACACCGCCATCTACGACCGCATCGAGGTGCTGCGCGGGGCCAACGGCCTGATGTCCTCGACCGGCAACCCGTCGGCCACGGTCAATTTCGTGCGCAAGCGCCCCACCGAGGCGTTCCAGGGCAGCATCGGCCTCAGCGGCGGCTCGTGGGACACCTACCGCACCGACATCGACGTCTCCGGCAAGCTCGACCGCAGCGGTCGCGTGCGCGGCCGCGCGGTCGCCGCCTTCCAGGACGGCGACAGCTACCTGGACCGCTATTCGAAGAAGAAGCGCGTGTTCTACGGCGTGATCGAGGCCGACCTGAGCGACAGTACCCTGCTCAGCGTCGGCGCCAGCTACCAGAAGAGCGAGCCGCACGGCGGCATGTGGGGCGCGCTGCCGCTGTACTACAGCGACGGCACCCCGACCCACTACCGCCGCTCCACCAGCACCTCCACCGACTGGACGCGCTGGGACAGCGAGGACCGGCGCGTGTTCCTGGAACTGACCCAGCAGCTCGGCGGCGACTGGACCCTGAAGGGCTCGCTGAACTACCGCCGGTTCGAGACCGACGGCGACCTGTTCTACGTCTACGGCACGCCGGTGAAGGGCAGCAGCCAGGGGCTGTACGCCTACCCGTCGTCCTACACCAGCAGCGAGGACCAGAAGTACGGCAACCTGCAGCTGTCCGGCAGCTTCGCGCTGGGCGGGCGCCGCCACGACGCGGTGGTCGGCGTACGCTGGGAGCAGACCCGGGCCGACCAGCTGTCCGGGTATAGCGCCGACATCGGCACCGGCATCGGCAGCCTCGAGGACTGGACCGGCAGCTACCCCGAGCCCAGCTTCGACGCGTTCTACGGCAGCGCCGACTTCGACGTCCTCCGGCGCACCGCCTATGCCAGCGTGCGCTGGGCGCTGAGCGACCGGCTCAAGCTGATCACCGGGCTCAACCATACCCGGATCGACAGCAGCGGCCAGAACTACGGCGTGGCGCACGACTACGCGGCGAGCAAGAGCAGCCCGTTCGTCGGCGCGGTCTACAGCTTCGCTCCGGACTACGCGCTCTACGGCAGCTACGCAGAGATCTTCAACCCGCAGACCGAGGTCGATGCCGACAACCACGTGCTCGCGCCGGTGACCGGCAGCAACGCGGAGATGGGCATCAAGGGCCAATGGCGGGACGGCCGCGTCAACGGCTCGCTGGCGTTCTTCCGCGCCAAGCAGAACCACCTCGCCGACGATGCCACCTACTCGACCGCGATCAGCGGCTACTACTACACGCCGGTGAATGCGACCTCGACCGGGTTCGAGGCCGACCTCGCCGGCCAGGTCGGCGAGCACCTGCAGCTGAGCGCCGGCTACACCCAGCTCAGCCTCAAGGACGATGCCGGCGAAAACGCGCTGACCTACGTGCCGCGGCGCACCGTCAAGCTGGCGGCGAGCTACCGCCTGCCGCAGTGGCAACCGCTCAGGGTGGGCGCCAGCCTGCGCGTGCAGGACGCCAGCTACCGCGCGCAGGACAACGCCGACGGCGTCACCCGCCAGCCCGGCTACGCGGTGCTGGGCCTGATGTCGGGCTACGACTTCAGCCCGCGACTGGGCGCCACGCTGAACCTCAACAACGTGACCGACCGCAAGTACGTGGGCAGCCTGAAGTGGGACCAGGGCTACTACGCGGCCGGCCGCAACTGGTGGCTGGCGCTGAACTACCGCTTCTAGGAGACAGTCGCCGCAGGCGTGAGGCAGTGGCCGGCACGGCCGTGCGCCGATCGCGAGCGGGTTGCAGCGGCCAGGGACGGCCAGCGCGTGGCGGGGCAGTCAGCGGCCCGCCAGGCCGCGACGGCCCGCACGCGATCCCGGCGGGCGCCGGCCCCGGAAGCGGCGCCGCCCGGGCCGGGTCGGTCACGCTCCGCGGCGAGCCTCCTGCGGCACCGGCCGCCGGAGGCAATGCCTATCCCGCCCGCAATCAGCGCCGCGACAGCTTGTCCAGCCGGTCCAGCAGGGCCACCCAGAACGCGGCCGGCAGCGTGGCTTCCAGTGGCACGCTGAAGAGCCATTCGTTGGCGAAGGCGCGGCACTTGACCGAGTCCTTCTCGGTCATCAGCACCGGCAGCTGGCTGCCGAAGCTGAAATCCTCGCGGCGGTAGACATGGTGGTCGGGGAAGGCGTGCGGCACCACGCCGATGCCGCGCGCGCGCAGCATCGCGAAGAACCGCTCGGGATGGGCGATGCCGGCCACCGCGTGCACACGCTGGCCGGAAAACACCGCCAGCGGCCGCATGCGTTGGCCGTCCATCGGCTGCACGCGGTCGATGCGCAGGCGCATCTCCCATTCGCCGAACCCGGCCGCAGCGCCGTCGGCCGCGCCGGCGTCGCTGCCCTGCCCCAGGTTCACCACCCGGAAATCGCAGGCCTGCGCGCGCGCGGCCGGCTCGCGCAGCGGCCCCGCCGGCATCAGCCGGCCGTTGCCGTAGCGGCGGCGGCCGTCGACCACTTCGATCTCGATATCGCGCGCAAGCCGGTAGTGCTGCAGGCCGTCGTCGCAGACGACGATGTCGCAGCCGGCCTCGACCAGCGCGCGGGCCGCCGCCACGCGGTCGCCGTCCACGCGCACGCGCACGCCGGTCTTCCAGGCCACCAGCACCGGCTCGTCGCCGCCCAGGTCCACCGGCGTGTCCGCCTCGACCCAGCGTGCCGTGCCGGCGTCGCGCCGCCCGTAGCCGCGGCTGGCCACGCCCGGGGTCCAGCCCGCCGCCTTCAGCCGGGTGACCAGCTCGATGGTCAGCGGGGTCTTGCCGGTGCCGCCGGCGGTGATGTTGCCCACCACCACCACCGGGACCGGGACCTGGTGGCGCTTGAGCCAGCCGCGCCGGTACAGCGCCCGGCGCAGCGCGGTGGCCGCCGCGTACAGCGGCACCAGCGCGCGCGCCGGCAGCGGGACCGGCGCCTTGCCGTACCAGTAGTCGGGAGTCCGGGTGCCGCGCCTGCTCATGCCTGCCTTTCGCGAAACTGCATGCCATGCAGGTGGGAATACAGGCCGCCGAGCGCCAGCAGCTCGCGGTGGGTGCCGCGTTCGACGATGCGGCCCTGGTCCATCACCAGCACCTGGTCGGCATGCTCGATGGTGGACAGGCGATGCGCGATCACCAGCGTGGTGCGGTCGGGCATCAGCCGGTGCAGCGCATCCTGCACCAGGCGCTCGGACTCGTTGTCCAGCGCCGCGGTGGCCTCGTCGAGGATCAGGATCGGCGCGTCCTTGAGCATCGCGCGCGCGATCGCCAGGCGCTGGCGCTGGCCGCCGGACAGGCGCCCGCCCTTGGTGCCGACCTGCGCCTGCAGGCCGTCCGGCAGCTGCTCGACGAACTCCTGGGCGTTTGCGCCCTCGATCGCGCGCTGCAGCTGCGCGGGCGCGGCCTCGCGCAGCTCGCCGTAGGCCACGTTCTCGCCGATGCTGCCGTCGACCAGCATCACCTGCTGGCCGACCAGGGCGATCTGGCGCCGCAGGTCCGCCAGCGGATAGTCGTCCACGCTGTGCCCGTCGAGCAGGATCTGGCCCGACTCCGGCTCGTAGAAACGCGGGATGAGCTTGATCAGGCTGGACTTGCCGCTGCCGGAACGGCCGACGATCGCGGTCACCGTGCCGGGCTCGGCGACGAAGCTGACGTCGATCAGCGCCGGCCTGACCTGGCCCGGATAGCGCGCGGTAACGTCGCGGAACTCGATGCGGCCGCGGGTACGCGCCAGCGGCCGCGTGCCCGCGTCGCGCTCGTCGTCGCTGTCCAGCACCGAGAACAGCCGCTCGGCCGACGCCAGCCCGCGCTGGACCATGTTCTGCACGTTGGTCAGCTGCTTGAGGCCGGGGATGATGGTTAGCATCGAGGTCATCAGCACCACGAAGTCGCCGGCGGTGAGATTGCCGGCCATGGCCTGGGCGCCGGCCACGAACAGCAGCGCCGACAGCCCGATCGCGCCGATCATCTGCACCGTCGCGGTGGAGATGCCGCGGGTGGATTCGACCTTCATCGCCAGCCGCAGGTTGCGGTCCGCCAGCCCGGCGTAGCGTTGCATCTCGGTCTGCTGGGCGCCGTAGATCTTCACTTCCTGGTGGCTGGACAGGGTCTGGTCGGCGGCCTGCAGCAGCTGCGCCCCGCTCTCCTGGATGTTGTGGCTGATGCGGCGGTAGCGCCGCGCGACCTTGTCCATCACCCAGGCCAGCACCGGCGCCAGCACCAGGATGGTCAGCGTGACCTGCCAGCTGTGCCACAGCATCAGCGCCAGCGCGCCGATCACCTGCAGCGACTGCTGCACCATGACCTTGACCGCGTCGACCGCGGCCTGCGCCACCTGGTCGGAATCCGAACCCAGGCGCACCAGCATCGACGGCACCGGCTCGGTGTCGAAGCGCGAGCCCGGCAGCCGCAGGTACTTGGACATCACCTTGACCCGCAGGTCGCGGGCGATGCTGCGCGCGGACTTGCCCATCGCCATGTCGGTGACGTAGCCGGCCACGCCGCGGATCACGAACAGCAGGATGATCTGGACTGGCAGCCAGCGGCTGATCTCGGCGTTCTTGTAGATGAAGGTCTCGTCGGTGATCGGCTTCATCAGCGCCAGGAAGCCGGTGGTCCCGGCGGCCTCGACCAGCGCGGCCACCAGCGCGGCCACCAGCAGCAGGCGGTACGGCCTGGCGAACGCGAGCAGGCGACGATAGGTGCGCCAGGAGGACACTGGCGCAGAGGGGGCGGGCGTTGCTTTCACTGTGCGGTTCCGTTCTTGCTGACGTCAGGCGCGGTGGCGATGGCAAGACGGCGGAAGCCGAGCTGCCCCAGCGCATCCTGGGCGGTGACCACCGCCTGGTAGGGCGTGCGGGCGTCGGCACGCAACAGCACGGTCTGCTCGCGGTCGTCGCCGGCGACCTGGACGATGGTGCGCTTGAGCGACTCGATGTCCGGACGCAGCGCCTCCTGGTCGTTGATGAAGTAGCGGCCGTCGGCATTGACCAGCACGCTCAGCGAGCGTGGCGGATCGACGCTCTGCCGGTCGCTGGCGGTGGGCAGCTGCACCTGCAGGGTCGAGCGCGCGTCGAAGGTGGTGGTGACCACGAAGAAGATGATCAGCACCAGGATCACGTCGATCAGCGGCACCAGGTCGATATGCGGTTCGTCCTGGCCACCGGCGTTGCGGATGCGCATCCGCTCAGCCCTTGGCCAGGGCCGGCGCGCGCGGCGGCGCGGCGGGCGGGGCCAGGCGGCCGTCGAGCGCATCGACCAGCCGCGTGGCTTCCTGCTCCATCTCGATCACGTAGCCGGCGATGCGGCCCTTGAAGTAGCGGTGGAAGATGAGGGCGGGCACGGCGATGATCATACCGGTCGCGGTGCATACCAGCGCCTTGCCGATGCCGCCGGCGAGCTGGTTCACGTCGCCCACGCCGTGGTCGAGGATGCCGAGGAACATCTGGATCATGCCGACCACGGTGCCCAGCAGCCCCAGCAGCGGACCGGCCGAGGCGATGGTGCCGAGCGCGTTCAGGAACCGCTCCATGCGATGCACCACGTGTCGGCCGGTGTCCTCGATGCGCTCGCGGACCTGGTCGCGGGGGCGGCCCTTCACGTCGAGGGCGGCGGCCAGCAGCGCGCCCAGCGGCGAATTGCGGCGCAGCGACTCGATGTGGGAGGCGTCCAGCTTGCCGCGCGCGGCCCAGTTGCGGACTTCCTCGCCCAGGCCCGGCGGCAGCACCTCGTTGCGGCGCAGGCTCCACAGCCGCTCCAGCACGATGGCCAGCGCGACCACGCCCAGCACCAGCAGCGGCAGCATCGGCCAACCGCCGGCCTTGACCAGTTCCAACACGTTTCAACCCTCCGGCGCGGCGGCCGACTGTCTGCTGCCGGATAGGATAGCAGCCGCCCGCCGGCGTTCCTGCGCGTCCCACAGCCGCGAACGCCAGACCCGGCGCTCGCGCACCTGCAGGCCGCCGCGCCCCAGCCAGACCCGCAGGGCACCGCTGGTGGCGGTGTCCAGCACCTCGGCGCCAGCGCCGCGCCAGCGGGCGACGACCTCCGCCCGCGGATGCCCGAAGCGGTTGCCGTACCCGGCGGAGATCAGCACCAGCCGGGCGCCGGCGGCCTGCACGAATGCCGGCTGCGACGACCCCGCGCTGCCGTGATGCGGGGCCACCACCACGTCGGCGCGCAGGGCGTCCGGCCGGTCGCGGGCCAGGCGCCGCTCCACCACCTCGCCGATGTCGCCCGGCAGCAGCAGCGCGCCCTGCGCGGTCTCGATCCTCAGCACGCAGCTGGACTCGTTGCGCAGGTAGGGAAAGTGCACGTCCGGATGCAGGAAGCGGAAGCGCACGCCGTCCCAGGCCCAGCCGCGCGCGGGCGAGCAGCGGCGATCCGCCGGCAGCGGTGAGGACGGGGGCGCATAGGTGGTGCCGACCGGCACCACCGCACGCACCGCCGCGTGGCCGCCGGCATGGTCCATGTCGGCATGGCTGATCACCACCGCGTCGAGCCGGGCCTGGCCGCTGGCCCGCAGCGCGGGAACGACCACGCGCTCGCCCGCGTCGAACCCATCGCGCACCGCCGGGCCGGCGTCGTAGAGCAGCGCATGGCGATGCGTGCGCACCAGCACCGCCAGGCCCTGCCCCACGTCGAACACCTGCAGCTCCACCTCGCCGGGGCCCGGCAGCTCGCGCTCGGGCCACAGCATCGGCAGCCACAGCGCCAACGCCAGCGGCTTGCCCGGCGTGCCCCGCGGCAACAGCAGCCAGAACGCCCCCAGCAACGCCAGCACCAGCGCCAGGCCCCCGGATTCCGGCAGCCACCACAGGGCGAACCGGCCATGCCCGAGCCGGTCGAACCCCGGCCAGGTCAGGTCGAAACACGCCGCCGCGGCGTGCCACGCCCACCCGCCCGCCCCCGCCCGCAGCGCTTCCAGCCCGGTTCCGAGCAACGACAGCGGCACCACCACCAGCGTCCACCAGGGGATGGCGACCAGGTTGGCCAGCGGCCCCACCAGCGACGCCTGGCCGAACATCACGACCGTCAGCGGCAGCAGGCCGATCGTCGCCACCCACTGCGCGGACAGGAACCCGCGCAGCAGCGGCGCGCCGTGGACCGGCAGGCACCACACCAGCCAGGCCACGCCGGCGAAGCTCAGCCAGAACCCGGCCAGCAGCACCGACAACGGGTCGAACAGCAGCACTGCCAGCAGCGCGAGCGCCAGGCTCTGCGCGGTGCCGGTCCGGCGGCGCAGCAGGCGGGCCAGTGCGACCACGGCGATCATCAGCACGGTACGCACGGTCGGCAGCGACAGGCCTGCGAGCACGGCGTAGCCGGCGGCGCCCAGCACCGCCGCCATCGCCGCCGCCTGCGTCCGCGGCAGTCCCCGCCCCAGGCGCGGCAACAGCCGCCAGACACCGCCGGCCAGCAAGGCGCAGAAGCCGGCGACCAGACCGACGTGGAAGCCGGAGATCGCGATCAGGTGGGTCAGCCCGGTGGCCCGCAGGGTTTCCCAGTCGCGGTCCTGCAGCCCGCGGGTATCGCCCAGCGCCAGCGCCTGCACGTACGCCGCGGACGGGCGCGCCAGCGTTCGCGCGATCCGTTCCGACATCGCCTCGCGCCAGGCGTCCACCCCGCGGGGCGGACCGAGCGCGGCGGCAGCCGCTGGCGCCCGCACGAGGCCTCGCGCCGCTACCCGGTGCGCCAGCGCGTAGCGCTCGGCGTCGAACCCGCCCGGATTGACCAGTCCGCGCGGCGCGCGCAGACGTACCCGCATCCGCCAGGGCGCTCCGGCCCGCAGCCCGGCACGCGGACCGATCCGGACCGCGTCGAAGTCGTCGTACCACGACAGCTGCAGCAGCGCGCCGCGCAAGGCGGCCGGCTGCGTCGGCGCATCGTCCACCCGCAGCTGGAACCGGGTATGCCGCGGGCCGGGATCGGGCAACCCCTCGATCCGCCCCTGGACCAGGGCCTCGCGCCCTTCCCGGTGCGCCGGCAGCTGGGCCTCCAGCGCCCAGCCGGCATGCAGGCCGGCCCAACCGAAGCCCGCCAGCACCGCGGCGGGCCAGGCGCCGCGACCGCTGCGCCACGCGTACCCGGTCAGCAGCCCCGCAGCGCCGAGCGCGAGCGCATGGCAGAGCCACGGCAGTCGCTGCGGCCACCACAGCGCGGCCATGGCCCCTGCGAGCAGGGCCGCCGCCACCGGCAGGGCGGAGAACACGACGCGTGGCCTGGGCGGGCTCGGGTGCAAGACGCCTCCTCGTGGTTCGGGTGGGAAACGGGCGCGGGTGGGAAACGGGCGCAGGTGCGCCGCGCAGCGCGGTAGCGGTCGCTCACCCTCGCCTGCGGCACCTTGAAAGACTGGGCGCGGGCGGCTGCGCGGACCACCGGTGGACTGCGGCGGCGAGCGTAGGAAGATTCCGGTTCCCGGCTCGGGCGATCGCCAGGGCGGTGGTCACGGCTCCCGGCCCTTTCGCCGTCGCTTCATGACGGTCGCGCTAGGGTGGATTTTTGCCGTCGAGGTATTCCCATGCAGAAGGGCAGCGCGCTGGTGGTCGGTGTCACCGGCATCTCCGGCTACAACCTGGCCAACGTCCTGGTCGCGGACGGCTGGACCGTCTACGGCCTGGCCCGCACGCCGGTGCCGCAGGAAGGCGTAATGCCGGTCGCCGCCGACCTGCTCGACGCCGAGGCCCTGGCCGCGGCCCTGCACGGGCTGCCGATCACCCACGTGTTCTTCTGCACCTGGACCCGCCGCGCGACCGAGCGGGAGAACGTCGAAGCCAACGGTGCGATGCTGCGCAACCTGTGCCAGGCGCTGGACCCGGCCCCGCTGCGCCATCTGGCGCTGGTCACCGGCACCAAGCACTACCTCGGCTCGTTCGAGCACTACGGCAGCGGCAAGGCCGAGACCCCGTTCCGCGAGAGCGAACCGCGGCAGCCGGACGAGAACTTCTACTACACGCTGGAGGACCTGCTGTTCGAGGCCGCGGATCGCCACGGCTTCGGCTGGAGCGTGCACCGCTCGCACACGATGATCGGCCAGGCCAACGGCAGCAACGCGATGAACATGGGCGTGACCCTGGCGGTGTACGCGACGCTGTGCAGGCATACCGGGCAGCCGTTCGTGTTTCCCGGCTCGCGCGCGCAGTGGGACAGCCTCACCGACCTCACCGATGCCGGCCTGCTCGGCCGCCAGCTGGCCTGGGCCGCCACCAGCCCGGCCGCGCGCAACCAGGCGCTCAACACCGTCAACGGCGACGTGTTCCGCTGGCGCTGGATGTGGGCGCAGATCGCGGCCTACTTCGACCTGGAGCCGGCGCCCTTTCCGGATACGCCGATGCCGCTGGAAGCCCGGCTGAAGCAGACCGCGCCGGCGCAGTGGCGCCGGATCGCCGAGCAGCACGGCCTGCGCGAACCCGATGTCGACCGGCTGGCCTCGTGGTGGCACACCGATGCCGACCTGGGGCGCGAGATCGAGTGCGTCAACGACATGACCAAGAACCGCGACCTGGGCTTTCTCGGCTACTACGACAGCCGCGCCTCGTTCCTGGAGCTGTTCACCCGGCTGCGGGCGCAGCGCCTGATTCCCTGACGGCGCGCCGGGCCCGGCCAACGCAGTCGCCCCGTGGCACCCGGCAGAACCGAAGGCCTTCGGAGCGACACGGGGCCTAGCCGCGCGCCGCGGCCGAGCCCGCTCAGACCTCGGCGTGCGCCAGCTGCCGCAGCCGGCCCTCGTGCAGTTCCAGCACGCGGTCCAGCCTGCGTGCCAGGCTGCGGTCGTGGGTCACCAGCGCCAGGCTGGTGCCGTGGGCCCGGTTGAGCTCGAGCATCAGCGCGAACACGTTGGCCGCGGTCTTGTCGTCGAGGTTGCCGGTGGGCTCGTCGCCGAGCACGCAGGCCGGACGGTTGACCAGCGCCCGCGCCACCGCTGCGCGCTGGCGCTCGCCGCCGGACAGCTCGCCCGGCTTGTGCTCCAGCCGGTGGCCGAGGCCGACCGACTCCAGCAGCACGCGTGCGCGCGCCTCCGCGTCCGCCACCTCGGCCCCGGCCAGCAGCACCGGCATCATCACGTTCTCCAGCGCGGTGAACTCCGGCAGCAGGTGGTGGAACTGGTAGACGAAGCCGAGCGAGCGGTTGCGCAGCCGCCCGCGCGCGGCATCGGACAGGGCCGACATGCGCTGGCCGGCGACGTAGACCTCGCCGGCGGTCGGCACGTCCAGACCGCCGATCAGGTGCAGCAGGGTGCTCTTGCCTGCGCCGGAGGCGCCGACGATGGCCACGGTCTCGCCGGGCGCCACCGCCAGGTCCAGCCCGTCGAACACCGGGGTGCGCATCTTGCCCTCGGCATAGGTCTTGCCCAGCCCCTCGGCGCGGATCACCGCGTCCGCCCGCGCGGGCGCGGGCACGTTCGAATCGCGACTTTCCACTTCCGACTCCCGGACCTCATTCATAACGCAGTGCCTCCGCCGGCTGGGTCCGCGCGGCACGCCAGGCGGGATAGAGGGTGGCCAGGAAGCTCATCAGCAGCGCGACCACAGTGATGACCGCCACGTCCTGCGGCTGCATGTCGGTGGGCAGGCCGGTGATGTAGTACACGTCCTCCGGCAGCAGCTTGACGTTGAATACCGACTCGATCACCTCGAGGATGCGCTCCAGGTTGAGCGTGAGCACCACGCCGCCGACTACGCCGAGCACGGTGCCGATGACGCCGATCAGCGAGCCCTGCACCATGAAGACCTTCATGACGCCGCCCGGCGACAGCCCGAGCGTGCGCAGGATGGCGATGTCGGCCTGCTTGTCGGTGACCAGCATCACCTGCGAGGACACCAGGTTGAAGGCGCCCATCGCGATGATCAGCGACAGCAGGATGCCCATCACCGTCTTCTCCATCTTCAGCGAATGGTAGAGATTGGCGTTCTCCTGGGTCCAGTCGCTGACCCGGTAGGGGCCGCGCAGGTTGAGCGCCAGGTCGCGCGCGACCTCGAACGCGCGGTCCATGTCGTGCAGGCGCAGGCGCACGCCGGTGACCCCGTCCATGCGCAGCACCCGGCCCAGGTCGTCCATGTTGACCACCGCCAGGCCACGGTCGATCTCGTTGTAGCCGGCCTCGAAGATGCCGCTGACGTTGAAGCGCTTGAGCTTGGGCAGCGCGCCGACCGGGCTGCCCTGGAAATCGGACAGCGTCACCACCACGGTGTCGCCGACGTCCACGCCCAGCCACAGCGCCAGCTCGCGCCCGAGCAGGATGTTGAACGAGCCGGGCGTCAGGCTGTCCGCCGAGCCCTGCTTCATCTTCTTGGCCAGGACCGAGACCTTGGCCTCCTCGGCCGGCACCACCCCGCGCACGATCGCCGGCTGGTTGCGCGGGCCCGACAGCAGCGCCTCCTTCTCGATGTACGGCGCCGCACCGGCCACCCGCGGGTCCTGCATGGCGACCTGGACCGCGTGCGGCCAGTCGCGCATCGGCGCGCCTTCGGCGCTGACCGTGGCATGCGCGGCCATCTGCAGCAGGCGGTCGCGGATCTCCTTCTGGAAGCCGCTCATCACCGACAGCGTGGTGATCAGCACGGTCACCCCCAGGGCGATGCCCAGGATCGACGCCATCGAGATGAAGGAGATGAAGCCGTTGCGGCGTTTGGCGCGCAGATAGCGCAGGCCGATGGCCACGGGGAGGGGTTTGAACATGCGGTTCAACCAGAAAAGGAACGCTATGGTGCCATCTGTCGCGGCCGGGACGAAATGGCGTGTGCGCCTGCGGCCAGACGCAGTTCACGTCGTTGCGCAGGCGGCAGCGTGTCGGGCCAGAACAGCAGCCGCTCGCGGCGGCGTCCGTCGCGCCACGACAGCTGCGCCAGCGGCCCTCGCCACTCCACCCGGAATGCCGCCACCGGCCGCCCGTCCACCTCCACCGCGCGACCGTCGCCGGGGATCCACAGGCGGCGCCGGGGACGCCGGCACTCGCGCCACAGCGCCTGCGCGCCCCACCCCGCCACCACCAGCGTGGCCAGGGTCGCCGGCAGCGGCGCCAGGCCCGAGCGCCAGACCGACAGCACCGCCAGCGCGGTGAGTACGGGCAACGCCGCGATCAGCCAGCGCGAGGGGCGCCAGTCAAGCCGGCAGGGCGCGGATGCGGGCGATGAGGACGGCCGGCTTTGCATCGGGACAGGTCTCGTAGCCCATGAACCATCGCCACAACTTATCGTCTTCGCAATCCAGCAGATGTAGGAAAACCGCGCGTTCGTCGGCCGGTGCCTGCCCCCAGCAGCGGTCGAGATAGCGCCCGAACAGCTGGTCCAGCTCGCGCATGCCGCGCCGGCAACGCCAGCGCAGCTTCTTCAGTTCGGTGGCTTCGTCCATCGTGTTTCCTTCCAGATGCGAGCGCCCGTGAGCCCGGTGGGCGGTCGGGCCGAAAACGACAACGGCACCGGCCCGCGGGGCCGGTGCCGCTGCAACCCTGGCCGGGATCGGCCAGGGCACCCGTCGGCCGCTCAGGCGCGGCGCGCCATCATCAGCTTCTTGATCTCGGCGATCGCCAGCGCCGGGTTCAGGCCCTTCGGGCAGGTCCGTGCGCAGTTCATGATGGTGTGGCAGCGGTAGAGCTTGAACGGGTCTTCCAGATCGTCCAGGCGCGCACCGGTGTCCTCGTCGCGCGAGTCGATGATCCAGCGGTAGGCCTGCAGCAGGATCGCCGGGCCCAGGTAGCGCTCGCCGTTCCACCAGTAGCTCGGGCAGCTGGTCGAGCAGCAGGCGCACAGGATGCACTCGTACAGGCCGTCGAGCTTCTTGCGGTCTTCCGGCGACTGCAGGCGCTCGCGGTCCGGCGGCGCCGGGGTCTGGGTGCGGATCCACGGCTTGATCGACGCGTACTGCGCATAGAAGTGGGTCAGGTCCGGCACCAGGTCCTTGACCACGCTCATGTGCGGCAGCGGGTAGATCGGCACCTCGGCCTTGCCGCAGGCGCTGATCGCCTTGGTGCAGGCCAGGGTGTTGGTGCCGTCGATGTTCATCGCGCACGAGCCGCAGATGCCTTCTCGGCAGGAGCGGCGGAAGGTCAGGGTCGGGTCGATCTCGTTCTTGATCTTGATCAGCGCGTCCAGGACCATCGGGCCGCAGCTGTCGAGGTCGACCTCGTAGCTGTCGGTGCGCGGGTTGCTGTCATCGTCGGGACTCCAGCGGTAGATCTTGAAGGTGCGCGTGTTCTTCGCACCCTTGGCCGGGAAATGCTTGCCCTTGCCGATCTTGGAATTCTTGGGGAGGGTGAACTCTGCCATGGCTTTAAAATCCGGGAATGGGGATTGGGGAACGGGGAATGGGAAGCCGGGGCACGAAGCGCGCTTGCGCCGCATTCGATTCCCGATTCCCTACTCCCGATTCCCGGCTCTGGTCAGTAGACGCGCGGCTTGGGCGGCACCACGTCCACGTCCTTGCTCAACGTGTACATGTGCACCGGCCGGTAGTCGAAGGAGCACTTGCCCTTGTCGTCCACCGTGACCAGCGTGTGCTTCTGCCAGTTCACGTCGTCGCGATCGGGGAAGTCCTCGTGTGCGTGCGCACCGCGGCTCTCCTTGCGCTGCTCGGCCGAGTTGATCGTCGCCACCGCGTTCAGCAGCAGGTTGTTCAGCTCGTAGGTCTCGATCAGGTCCGAGTTCCACACCATCGAACGGTCGGACACCTTGACGTCCTCGTACATGGCGAAGATGTCGGCCATCTTCTCGCAGCCTTCCTGCAGCGTCTTGCTGGTGCGGAACACCGCCGCATCCGACTGCATGGTGCGCTGCATCTTGTCGCGGATCACCGAGGTCGGGGTCGAGCCGTTGGCGTTGCGCAGCTTGTCCAGCAGCCCCAGCGCCTTGTCGCAGGCGTCCGACGCCAGCGGCTTGTGCGGGGCGTTGGTCTTGACCGTGGCCGCGCAGCGATTGGCCACCGCACGCCCGAACACCACCAGGTCCAGCAGCGAGTTCGAGCCCAGCCGGTTGGCGCCGTGCACCGACACGCAGGCGGCCTCGCCGATCGCGTACAGGCCCGGCACCACCGCATCGGGGTTGTCGCCGTCCTTGCGCACGACTTCGCCGTGGTAGTTGGTGGGGATGCCGCCCATGTTGTAGTGCACGGTGGGGATCACCGGGATCGGCTGCTTGGCGACGTCGACGCCGGCGAAGATGTGCGCGCTCTCGGCGATGCCCGGCAGCTTCTCGTTGATCACTTCCGGGCCGAGGTGGGTCAGGTCGAGCAGGATGTGGTCCTTGTGCTCGCCGACGCCGCGGCCCTCGCGGATCTCCACGGTCATCGAACGCGACACCACGTCGCGCGAGGCCAGGTCCTTGTAGTGCGGGGCGTAGCGCTCCATGAAGCGTTCGCCGTTGCTGTTGCGCAGGATGCCGCCTTCGCCGCGCACGCCCTCGGTGATCAGGCAGCCGGCACCGTAGATGCCGGTCGGGTGGAACTGCACGAACTCCATGTCCTGCATCGGCAGGCCGGCGCGCATCACCAGGCCGCCGCCGTCGCCGGTACAGGTGTGGGCGGAGGTGGCGCTGAAGTAGGCGCGGCCGTAGCCGCCGGTGGCCAGCACCACGCCGTGGGCGCGGAACAGGTGCAGCGAGCCCTCGGCCATGTCCAGCGCGAGCACGCCGCGGCAGACGCCCTCCTCGTCGAAGATCAGGTCGAGCGCGAAGTACTCGATCATGAAGCGCGCGTTGTGCGCCAGCGACTGCTGGTACAGCGTGTGCAGCATGGCGTGGCCGGTGCGGTCGGCCGCGGCGCAGGTGCGCTGCGCGGACGGGCCTTCGCCGTACTTGGTGGTCATGCCGCCGAACGGGCGCTGGTAGATCTTGCCTTCCTCGGTGCGCGAGAACGGCACGCCGTAGTGCTCCAGCTCGATGATCGCCGGGATGGCCTCGCGGCACATGTACTCGATCGCGTCCTGGTCGCCCAGCCAGTCCGAGCCCTTGATGGTGTCGTAGAAGTGGTAGCGCCAGTCGTCCTCGCCCATGTTGCCGAGCGCGGCCGAGATGCCGCCCTGGGCGGCGACGGTGTGCGAGCGGGTCGGGAAGACCTTGGTCAGGCAGACCGTCTGCAGGCCCTTCTGGGCCAGGCCGAAGGTCGCGCGCAGCCCGGCGCCGCCGGCGCCGACCACGACCATGTCGTACTTGTGTTCGGTGATCTTGTAAGCGGACATCTGTATCAGTTCCCCAGCGCGATGCGCGCCACCGCGAAAATTCCGACGATCGCGCCGAGCGCGGCGACGAACTTCACCGTGGTCTGCAACGCCAGCGCCAGCAGCGAATTGTGGATGTAGTCCTCGAGCACGACCTGCAGGCCGATCTGGGCATGCCAGAACATCGCGATCAGGAACCCGACCAGCAGCATCGCGTTCCAGGGCTTGGCCACCGCCTCGGTGGCGGACACGTAGTCCGCGCCGATCAGGCTGAGCACGAACACCAGGAACCAGATCGACAGCGCGACCAGCGCGGTGGCGGTCAGGCGCTGCAGCACGAAGTGCTCGGTGCCGGTCTTGGCCGCGCCGAGGCCGCGCACGTTCTTCAGGGGGGTACGGTAGCGGTTCATACGGCGCCTCCGGTCAGCACGTAGGCCCAGATCGCGGCGGTGATCACCAGGCTGGCGATCACCGACATCCAGCTGCTGCGCACGAACGCGGGGATGCTGAAGCCATGGCCGAAGTCCTGCACGATATGGCGGATGCCGTTGCACAGGTGGTAGGCGAACGCCCAGCTCCAGGCGAACAGGAACAGCTGGCCGTACCAGGCGCCGGCATGGCGGCCGAAGCAGTTCCAGGATTCGGGCCCGAGCATCAGGACCAGCAGGCCGGCGGCGATCACCAGGGCCCCGACGGAGAGCAGGATGCCGGTGGCTCGATGCAGGATCGAGGTCGCCATCTGTATCTGCCAGCGATACACCTGAAGATGCGGTGAGAGAGGTCTTTCTCGAATAGCCATTCGCTGGGCTCGTTGTCTCGGCTGGGCGGCTAGGCCGCGTTGGCTCAATGCTGATCAGAAGTCGATGCAGCGTCCGTTTTTCTCCCAGTCCCCGTATCGCACCGGATCGAGTCCGCCGCGACCACCGATCTCCTTGGGCTCGGCCGGGATCTCAGGAGGTTTCTCTCCTGGGCGCGACTGAGCTTCGGGGTCGGAATCGGGTGTGGGGGTTGTTTGGCCTATCATGAGGGTCTCGCAACGCACAAATTTTATGCCTCCCCCCCGTGCCTGACAACCTTGACACCGCTGCATCCACCCTGGCGCCCCTGCCCGGCCACGAGGTGATCCGCCTCCAGGGCCCGGACGCGGTGGCTTTCGCGCAGGCCCAGTTCGCCAACGACGTGCCCGCGTTGGCGGTCGGGCGCTGGCAGTGGAGCGCCTGGCTGACCGCCAAGGGCCGCG
Source organism: Lysobacteraceae bacterium USHLN149 (assembly GCA_037145635.1). Lineage (GTDB taxonomy): Bacteria > Pseudomonadota > Gammaproteobacteria > Xanthomonadales > Xanthomonadaceae > JAATFS01. The sequence continues at coordinate 378,174 of JBBCXB010000004.1, read as the reverse complement.
TGATCGCGCTGTTCCAGCTGTACCGGGCAGCCGAGGACGCGCTGATGCTGATACTGGCCGACGGCCACGCCGCCGAGCTTTCGGCCGAGCTGCGCCGTTTCGTGTTCCGGCGCAAGCTGACGATCGCCCCCGAGCCCGGGCTCGAGGCGGTCGGCGCGCTCGCCGCCCCGGCCCGCGCGCACGGGCCCGACGCGGCCGTGCTGGAGGACGGCAGCGTCGAGTTCGACCTGGGCGCCGACGGCCTGCCGCGCCGCCTGCGGCTGCGGCCGCGCGATCCGGTTGTGGCCACGCCCGACGACCCGGCCGCGGCGCTGCGCTGGCGCCAGGCCGACCTGCGCCTGGGGCTGCCGCGCCTGGACGACAGCCAGCGCGAGCAGTGGACGCCGCAGCAGATCGGACTGGACCGGCTGCAGGCCTACAGCGTCAAGAAGGGCTGCTACCCCGGCCAGGAGATCGTGGCCCGCACCCATTTCCTGGGCAAGGCCAAGCGCCTGGCGCAGCTGCTGGAGGTGCCGCCCGGCACCGCGCCGGGCGACGACGTGCTGCAGCAGGGCCAGCGCGTCGGCGCCGTCGCCAGCGTGGCCGGCGGCCTGGCGTTGGCGGTGCTGCCGCTGGAACTGGGCGAGGCCGGCCTGGAAGTGCGCGGCACCGCGGCGCGGCCCCAGCCCCTGGTCGAGGGGCTGGCGCGCTGAGGCGCTAGGCCTCCGGGTCGAGCCGGTGGCCGCTTTCCGGGTCGAAGAAGTGCAGGCTGCCAGCCCGCAACGTCACCGGCAGGTGACCGCCCACCGGCGGCAGCGCCTGCGGCGCCACCCGCATCACCAGCGGGCGGGTGCCCAGCACGATGTTGACGAAGATCTCGTTGCCCACCGGCTCGATGCCCTCGATCACGGTGTCGAAGGCCACGGTGTCGGTGCCGGCGGCCGGCTGCAGGTGCTCGGGCCGCACGCCCAGCGCCAGTTCCCGCCCGATCCACTCCGGGCGCACGCGCGCACCGTCCACCGGCACCGCCTGGCCGTCGGCCAGCACCAGTTGCAGGCCCTGCTGCTGCACCAGGCGCCCCTGCAGCACATTCATCGCCGGGCTGCCGAGGAAGCCGGCCACGAACAGGTTGGCCGGGCGGTCGTACAGGCCCATCGGGCTGTCGATCTGCTGGATCACGCCATCCTTGAGCACCACGATGCGCTGGCCGAGCGTCATCGCCTCGACCTGGTCGTGGGTGACGTAGATCATCGTCGTGCCCAGCTTGCGGTGCAGCTGCGCGATCTCGGTGCGCACGCTGTGGCGCAGCTTGGCGTCCAGGTTGGACAGCGGCTCGTCGAGCAGGAACACCGAGGACTCGCGCACCATCGCCCGCCCCAGCGCCACGCGCTGGCGCTGGCCGCCGGACATCGCCTTGGGCAGCTTGTCGAGCATCGGGGTCAGCCCCAGCATGCCGGCCGCGTTGTTCACCCGCTCGGCGATCACGTCCTTGGGATGGCCGCGCAGCTTGAGGCCGAAGGCCAGGTTCTCGGCGACGGTCATGTGCGGGTACAGCGCGTAGCTCTGGAACACCATCGCGATGTCGCGGTCCTTGGGCGCCACGTCATTGACGACACGGTCGCCGATGCGCAGTTCGCCGCCGCTGATCTCCTCCAGCCCCGCGATCATCCGCAGCAGCGTGGACTTGCCGCAGCCGGACGGGCCCACGAGCACCATCAGCTCGCCGTCGGCCACCTCGAAACTGGCTCCGTGCACGGCGACCTGGCCGTTCTCGTAGACCTTGCGGATATTCTGCAACTGCACTTTCGCCATCGTTCGGCCTCGCCAAGGGGTTCTGCGACCTGCCCCCGGCCCTCCCGACGGCAGTGACGCCGCATGCGCCGCCGGGAAATCTCCCTGCAAACGAATGCATTGGTTTATTCTGACATGTAATCGTTTTCACATGGCAACATCGTTCCGGGAGGGATACATGCCGCCAGCCACAACCGCCGCCCCCGCCGGCGGCACCGGACGCCCCCGCCGGGGCGCCATGCCGCCCGCCGTGGGCAGGTCTGCCGTCCCCGTGCTAACGGCGGACCGCGTTTGCTGCAACAATCGGGCGCTTGGCGTGCGCGTCGGCGGTCCCGCATGAGCGCAGGCACCGCAGCGTCCGCCGACGGACGCCCCGCCCACCCGACCTCCGAGGCCGTGACCGGCCCCGACTCCCCCGCTGCCGAGCCGCTGAAAACGATGTCACCCGAATCCGAAACCCGGTCCATGCACACTACTCTCTTCCTGTTCGGCGCCACCGGCGACCTGGCCCAGCGCTATCTCTTCCCGTCCCTGCTGCGCCTGTTCATCGACGGGCTGCTGCCGGCCGACTTCCGGGTGCGCGCGCTGGCACTGTCGCCGCACGACACCGAGGCCTTCCGCGCGGTGCTGAAGCCGCGCCTGGAGCAGGCCCTGCCGCATGCCAGCGCCGAGAACATCGCCGCGCTGCTGGAGCGCATCGACTACCGCTCGGTCGACCTGCGCGATGCCGAATCGGTGGCCGCGGCGGTACGCGACCTGGTCGACCGCCCCTGCGTCAGCTACCTGGCGATCCCGCCGGGCCTGTACATCAGCACCTGCCAGGGCCTGGCCCTGGGCGGCGCGCTGGCGGCGCCGAACCGGCTGATGCTGGAGAAGCCGATCGGCCACGATTCGCAGAGCGCGCACGAGATCCTGCAGTCGATCGGCGCCTGGATCGACGAGGACCGCGTGTTCCGGCTCGATCACTACCTGGGCAAGGCCGCGGTGCAGAACCTGCTGGCGCTGCGCTTCGGCAACACCCTGCTGGAGGCGGTGTGGAACCGCAACTTCATCGAGTCGGTGGAGATCCTGGTCGCCGAGAGCGAGGGCGTGGACGGGCGCGATGCCTACTACGCCCGGTCCGGCGCGCTGCGCGACATGGTGCAGAGCCACATCCTGCAGCTGCTGTGCCTGGTGGCGATGGAGCCGCCGGCCTCGCTGGAGGCCGACCGCATCCGCGACGAGAAGGTCAAGGTGCTGCGCGCGCTGCGCCCGCTGACCCCGGAGGAGGCGCCGCTGCACAGCGTGCGCGGGCGCTACACCGCCGGCACCATCGGCGGCGAGCCTGCGCAGGCCTACCACCCGCCGGAAGGCAGCGACGTGGAGACCTTCGTCGGGGTCACCGCGCACATCGACAACTGGCGTTGGGCCGGGGTGCCGTTCCACCTATGCACCGGCAAGCGCCTGGCCGAGCGCTCGACCCAGATCGTGGTGACGCTCAAGCCGGTCACGCACTGGCTGTTCGAGCGCCCCGACCGCCAGAACGCCACGCCCAACCGCCTGACCTTCAAGCTGCAGCCGCAGGAGAACATCGAGCTGGGCCTGATGAGCAGCCTGGCCGGCCCGGAATGGGGCGCGATCGAGCTGCAGCCGCTGGAGCTGGAGCTGTCGGTGCCGACCGGCCTGCACCGCCGCATCGCCTACGAGCGCCTGTTCGTGGACGCCTTCAACGGCAACCCGGCGCTGTTCGTGCGCGACGACGAGGTCAAGGCCGCCTGGGCCTGGATCGACAGCGTCAGCGATGCCTGGAAGCAGGCCGACCTGCCGCTGCAGCCCTACCCGGCCGGCAGCTGGGGCCCGGCCGCGGCCGCGCCGTTCCTGCCGCCCGGCGTGGACCACGCGGAGGCCGCCGAATGAGCGCGCCGCTGCAACCGGTACTGGTGGCCGACATCGGCGGCACCAACGCCCGCTTCGCGCTGGCCGACATGCAGGCATCCAACCCGCTGCTGGACGACAGCGTGCGCGAGTTCGCGGTGGTGGACTTCGGCTCGCTCGGCGACGCGGCCCAGCACTATCTGGACCAGATCGGCGTCAAGGCCCGGCAGGGCGTGTTCGCGGTGGCCGGCCGCGTGGACGGCGACGAGGCCCGCATCACCAACCATCCGTGGGTGATCTCGCGCTCGCGCACCGCCAGCATGCTCGGCTTCGACACCCTGCACCTGATCAACGACTTCGCCGCGCAGGCGATGGCGATCAGCCTGCTGCGGCCGCAGGACGTGGTGCAGATCGGCGGCGCGGGCTGGGCGCCGGCGCCGGTCGAGCTGCCGCGCAACTACGGCGTCATCGGCCCCGGCACCGGCCTGGGCGTGGGCGGGCTGATCGTGCGCAACGGCCGCTGCTACCCGCTCGAGACCGAGGGCGGGCACGTGAGCTTCCCGCCGGGCACCCCGGAGGAGATCCGCATCCTGGAGATCCTGTCCGAGCAGTTCGGGCGCGTCTCCAACGAACGCCTGATCTGCGGCCCCGGCCTGGTCAACATCCACCGCGCGCTCAGCGAGATCGGCGGCATCGACCCGGGCCCGCTGCTGCCCAAGGACATCACCGCGCGCGCGGCGGCCGGCGACATGCGCGCCGCGCGCACGATCGACCTGTTCTGCGCGATCTTCGGCGCGATCGCCGGCGACATGGTGCTGATGCAGGGCGCCTGGGACGGCGTGTTCCTGACCGGCGGCCTGGTGCCGAAGATGCTCGAGGCCCTCAAGCATTCGGGCTTCCGCCAGCGCTTCGAGAACAAGGGCCGGTTCTCCGCGATCATGTCGCGGGTGCCCTCCCTGGCAGTGATGCACCCGCACGCCGGCCTGCTCGGCTCGGCCGCCTACGCCGTCGATGCCGAACGCGACCTACAAGGACTCCGCGCATGACCCTGCAGGACCACGACCGCATCGCCCTGGTGCGCTACGACGACCCCGACGAGTGGACCCAGGCGGTCGCCGACGAGATCGGCGGCCTGCTGGAACACGCGATCGCCCAGCACGGCCGGGCGCGCATGCTGCTGTCCGGCGGCACCACCCCGGCCCCGGTGTACGAGACCCTGGCCGAACGCGCGCTGGACTGGTCGAAGCTGGAGGTCGGTCTGGTCGACGAGCGCTGGCTGTCGCCGCAGGACCAGGACAGCAATGCCTGGCTGGTGAAGCACAGCTTCCTCGACCATGCCGAGGCCGCCACGTTCACCCCGCTGGTGCGCCCCGGCAAGCCGCTGCCGGACTGCGTGCACACCGCCAACCTGCATGCCACGCACACGGCGCCGGCCTGCGTGGCGGTGCTGGGCATGGGCGGCGACGGCCATACCGCCTCGCTGTTCCCCGGCGCGACCGACCTGCCGAAGGCGCTGGCGAGCCCGCAGCCGTACGCGGCGCTGGATGCGACCGGTTGCCCCGGATCCAACAGCTGGCCGCTGCGCATCACCCTCACCCCGGCCGGCCTGGCCGCGGTGGAGACGCGCCTGCTGTTGCTGCGCGGCAAGCAGAAGCTCGACGTGCTGCAGGCCGCGCTGGCCGGCGACGATCCGCTCGAATACCCGATCCGGGTGGCGATCAACCAGCCGGGCCCGCGCCTGCGCGTGCACTGGTGCGCGTAGTGCGACGTCCCGCCCGCGCTCGCACCTTCCTCCGCCTTACTCATAGCCGGTAGCCAATGAGCCTGCACCCCAACATCCAAGCCGTCACCGAACGCCTCCGCCAGCGCAGTGCGCCGTCGCGCGCCGCCTACCTGGCCGGCATCGACGCCGCCACCCGCGGCGGTCCGTTCCGCAGCCGCCTGAGCTGCGGCAACCTCGCCCATGGCTTCGCGGCCTGCGGCCCGACCGACAAGGGCCGCCTGCGCGGCAGCGTGACCCCGAACCTGGGCATCATCACCGCCTACAACGACATGCTGTCGGCGCACCAGCCGTTCGAGCACTACCCGGAGCTGATCCGCGAGACCGCGCGCGCGCTCGGCGCCACCGCGCAGGTCGCCGGCGGCGTGCCGGCGATGTGCGACGGCGTCACCCAGGGCCGCGCCGGCATGGAGCTGTCGCTGTTCTCGCGCGACATCATCGCCCAGGCCACCGCGATCGGCCTGAGCCACGACATGTTCGACGCGACGGTCTACCTCGGCGTCTGCGACAAGATCGTGCCCGGCCTGCTGATCGGCGCGCTGGCGTTCGGCCACCTGCCGGCGGTGTTCCTGCCGGCCGGCCCGATGACGCCCGGCATCCCCAACAAGCAGAAGGCCGAGGTGCGCGAGCGCTACGCCGCCGGCGAGGCCACCCGCGAGGAACTGCTGGAAGCCGAGGCCGCGTCGTACCACGGCCCGGGCACCTGCACCTTCTACGGCACCGCCAATTCCAACCAGGTGCTGCTGGAGGCGATGGGCGTGCAGCTGCCGGGCGCGTCGTTCGTCAACCCGGAGAACTCGCTGCGCGACGCGCTCACCCGCAGCGCCGCCGAGCGCGCGCTGGCGCTGTCGGCGCTGGGCGAGGACTTCCGCCCGTTCGGCCAGCTGATCGACGAGCGCGCCATCGTCAACGCGCTGGTCGCACTGATGGCCACCGGCGGCTCGACCAACCACACCATCCACTGGATCGCGGTGGCGCGTGCGGCCGGCATCGTGCTGACCTGGGACGACATGGACCTGATCTCGCAGACCGTGCCGCTGCTGACCCGGGTCTACCCCAACGGCGAGGCCGACGTGAACCGTTTCCACGCCGCCGGCGGCACCGCGTTCGTGTTCCGCGAACTGATGGACGCCGGGCTGATGCACGACGATCTGCCGACCGTGGTCGACGGCGGCATGCGTGCCTACGCCCACGAGCCGCGCCTGCAGGACGGCCGGGTGGTCTACGTGCCCGGCCCGGCGGCCAGCGCCGACGAGGCCGTGGTGCGTCCGGTGGCGGCGGCGTTCGAGTCGCAGGGCGGCCTGCGCCTGCTGCGCGGCAACCTCGGGCGCTCACTGATCAAGCTGTCGGCGGTCAAGCCGGAGTACCGCCGGATCGAGGCCCCCGCGGTGGTGATCGACGCGCCGCAGATGCTCAACAAGCTGCACGCCGCCGGCGTGCTGCCGCAGGACTTCGTCGCGGTGCTGCGCTACCAGGGGCCGCGCTCGAACGGCATGCCGGAACTGCACTCGCTGGCGCCGCTGCTGGGCCTGCTGCAGAACCAGGGCCGGCGCGTGGCGCTGGTCACCGACGGCCGCCTGTCGGGCGCGTCGGGCAAGTTCCCGGCCGCGATCCACGTCACTCCCGAAGCCGCGCGCGGCGGCCCGCTGGCGCGCGTGCGCGAGGGCGACATCGTCTGCCTGGACGGCGAGGCCGGCACCCTGGAGGTGCGCGTGTCGCCCGAGGAATGGGCCGCGCGCGAACTGGCGCCGAACACCGCGGTGCACGGCAACGACCTGGGCCGCAACCTGTTCGCGGTCAACCGCCGCGTGGTCGGTCCCGCCGACCAGGGCGCGATCTCGATCTCCTGCGGCCCGATGACCGCCGACGGCGGCGTCTGGGAGTACGACGCCGAGTACGAGCTCGGCGCGACCCCGGCCGCGGCCGACGCACCGCACGAAACCAAGGACGCCTGACGCCCCCGGCGCCACGTCTCCCTGCGGCCGCTCCCGGCGGAGCGGCCGCCTTCTCACGGAATCCATTGCCATGACCATCGCCGAACTCCAGACCCAGGCCGAGCAGCTGCTGCGCGAGGCCGGCATCCTGCCGGTCGTCACCGTCGACACGCTCGACCAGGCCCGCCGCGTCGCCGACGCCCTGCTCGAGGGCGGCCTGCCCGCGATCGAGCTGACCCTGCGCACGCCGATCGCGATCGAGGCGCTGGCCATGCTCAAGCGCGAGCTGCCGGGCATCAGGATCGGCGCCGGCACCGTGCTCACCGAGCTGCAGCTGCGCCAGTCGGTGGACGCCGGTGCGGACTTCCTGGTGACGCCGGGCACCCCGGCGCCGCTGGCACGGCTGCTGGCCGACGCGCCGATCCCGGCCGTGCCCGGCGCCGCCACCCCGACCGAACTGCTGACGCTCATGGGCCACGGCTTCCGCGTATGCAAGCTGTTCCCGGCCACCGCCGTCGGCGGCCTGACCATGCTCAAGGGCCTGGCCGGCCCGCTGGCCGAGCTCAAGCTCTGCCCGACCGGCGGCATCAGCGAGAGCACCGCCGGCGAGTTCCTGGCGCAGCCCAACGTGGTCTGCATCGGCGGCTCGTGGATGGTGCCCAAGGAATGGCTGGCGCAGGGCCAGTGGGACAAGGTCAAGGAAAGCTCGGCCAAGGCCGCGGCGATCGTGCGCCAGGCCCGCGGCGGCTGATTCCCGGGCGTTGCCGCAGCGGTTGCAGGGCTGCCCGGCCGACGGCCGGGTGTCGAGTCGCCGGTCCCGGTCACGCTGGCACTCCTCGCCGAAGCCATCGATCCTGCCACGCTCTGGGCAATCGCGATGGCCGACAGATCGGCGTGGCGTCCCTCGCCGAAGCCGAAGGCCGTAACGATCTTGGGAGGCCGTGGCGGAGGGCGGGTCGAGATTCGGCGCCTCGTTTGCCAGCGTAGGAGCGGCCCGCGGGTACCGGGGCAGGACACGCCGTGAACCCGTCCCTGGGGCTCTTCCACGCGCCCTGTCGTGGAAGGTCCTTCCCCGGCACCCGCGGACCCCTCTGCATAGCTGGCCGGCTTGGCGGAACGGAAAGTGCTGTTGCCGGACGCCCAGTGCCTCGTTCGCCAGATCGCTCATGCCCCATTGCCAGCAGGAGGGCTGCCAGCGTCTGTCGCCCCGTCCCTGCGCGACCCTGCGCACACCCTTAGTCCGCCGCTGCCGCGGAGGCCCTGGGTGCGGCCTCAAGCCCGCGGGCGCGGCGCACCAGGCGTGCCGCGCCATTGCTCATGTCGTCCAGCATCGCGTAGATCGTCGGCAGGAACAGCAGGCTGACCACCGTGGAGAACGCCAGGCCGCCCGCGATCGCGCGCGCCATCGGGTAGTACGGCGGGCCGTCGCTGAACATCGTGGTGCTGGTCAGCGAGATCGGCACCATCGCCAGGATCGCGGTGCCCATCGTCATCATGATCGGGCGCAGCCGCTCGCGCGACCCCTCCACCAGCGCCTGCGTGCGGTCCATGCCGCGGCGGCGCAGGTTGTTGATGTGCTCGATCATCACGATGCCGTTGTTCACCACCACCCCCATCAGCACCAGGATGCCGATGAAGGCCATGATCCCGAAGCTGGTGCCGGTGATCCAGAACAGCCAGAACACCCCGAAGATCGAGAACACCACCCCGCTCATGATCGCCGCCGGGAACAGCAGCGACTCGAACACCGCCGCCATCACCACGTAGATCATCACCAGCGCGATCACCAGGTTGAACAGCATCTGCCGCATCGCCTCGCCGTCGTCCTGGTAATTGCCACCGTCGAACGTATAGCTGTAGCCGGCCGGGAAGCTCATCGCCTTGAGCGCGGCCTCCATCGCCTTGCGCCCGTCCGGCACGCTGACCTTCTCGCCCAGGTTGGCCTTGATCGTCAGCGTGGTCTGGCGGTTGGTGCGTCCGATCTGGGTGGCCGAGGGCCGGATCTGCGCGTCGACCAGCCCCAGCAGCGGCACCGTGCGCCCGTCCGGCGTACGCACCGTGAACCCGGACAGGTCCTCGGGGCGGCGGCTGTCCGCGCCGGCGAAGCGCAGCCACACCGGCACCTCGTTGTCGCCGCGCCGGAACTCGCGCAGCGGCGTGCCGCGCAGCGCCATGCCGACGAAGCCGGCCACCTGCTCGGCGGTGAAGCCGAACGCCGCGGCGCGCTCGCGGTCCACGCGGATGGCCAGCTCGCTGGTGCGGTCGCCGGTGTCCACGTGCACGTCGCGCAGCTCCTTGCGCCGCGCCAGCAGCGGCACCACCTCGTCGGCGATCTCGTGCAGCGCCTGGGTCGAATCGCCGATCAGCTGCACCTCCACCCCGGGGCTGCCGCCCTGCCCGCCTCCCTGGTGGCCGATGCTGTAGTCCGCCCGCGCCGACCGCGGCAGTTCCTGACGGATGCGTTCCAGCACCGGCGCCAGGTCCTTGACCTGCTTCGGATCGAACGTGACCACGGTGCTGCTGCCTTCCAGCTCGCTGTACCAGGAATACACCTGGGTGATGTGGTGGCGCTGGCGGTTGTCGGCCAGGTACTTCTCCACCCGCGCGACCTCGTCGCCGAGCTGCTCGCGCGTGTACGAGCCCTTCCATTGGTAGCCGATGAAGGCCTCGTTGCCGCCGTCGCCGCCGAACATGTCGACCCGGGTCAGCTTGAGCGGCACCAGACTGAGCGCGGTCACCAGCACGATGCCGGCCACGCTCCAGCCTCGGTGCTCCAGCGACCAGCGCAGCAGGCCGGCGTAGCGGCGCTGCAGGCGCCCGATCAGCCCGCGCCCGGAGCCGACCATCGCCGGCGTGCGCATCCGCGCCGACAGCATCGGGATCAGGCTCACCGCCACCAGCCACGACGCCAGCAGCGACACCGAGATCGTGATCGCGATCTGCGCCATGAAGATGCTGATGTTGTTGGTCTCGCCGAACAGGTTGGGGACGAACACGATGCAGTGGCACAGGGTGCCGGCGCTGAGCGCGATCGCTACGCTGCGGGTGCCGGCGATCGACGCCAGCCGCGGCTGGTCGGGCAGGCGCTCGCGTTCCTGGTAGATGCTTTCCACCACCACCACCGCGTTGTCCACCAGCATGCCCACCGCCAGCAGCAGCCCCATCATCGTCAGGATGTTGAGGGTGACGCCGACGAAGTACATGAAGCCCAGCGTGATCGTGAAGCAGATCGGGATCGCCAGCGTCACCATCAGCGTCGACGGCCAGTGCCGCAGGAAGAAGAACAGCACCGTGACCGACAGCAGCAGGCCCACCGCGCCGGCCTCGGCCAGTTCGGCCAGCGACGAGGTCACCGCCTTGCCCTGGTTGTCGATCACCTTGACCTGCACGTCGCGCAGCGAGGGCTGCGCGCGGATCGCCTCCACCTCGGCGAGCGCGGCCCGCGACACGTCCACCAGGTTGGCGCTGCGCTCCTTGTAGATGTCCAGCCCGATCGCCGGGCGTCCGTCCAGGCGCCGCCCGTAGTCCATCCGCGTCGGCTTGAGCCGGACCTCGGCGATGTCGCCCAGGCGCAGGCCCTTGGCGTTGATCACCAGGTCGCGCAGCTCCTGCAGGTCGCGCAGTTCGCCCACCGGCTGCACGCGGATGCGCCGGCCGTGGTCGTCGATCTGCCCGGCCGACACCGAGAAGTTGAGCTTGCCCAGGCGCTCGCCGAGTTCGTTGAGGCTGAGGCCGTGCGCGCTCAGGCGGTCCGGGGCGATCGCGATCTCCACCTCGTTGGGCGGCGCGCCGGAGATCTCCACCTTGGCCACGCCGGGGATGCGCTCGAGCCGTCGCTTGAACTCGCGGTCGAGCATGTCGTAGGCGCCGGTCAGGTCGGCCTGCCCGGCCAGGCGCACCTTGAGGATGGGCTCGTCGCTGCTCGACCACTTGTAGACGTGGTAGCGCTGCAGGTCCGACGGCAGGTCGGCGCGGATCGCATCGATACGCTCGCGCGCGTCCGTGGCGGCGATGGCGATGTCGCGGTCCCAGTCCGAGAACTCGATGAACAGGTTGGCGCCGTCGGCGGTGGCGGTCGAGCGCATGCGCTTGATGCCGGTCATCGTCGCCAGCGCCTCCTCGGCCGGCCGCACCAGGTTGCGCTCCACCTCGTCCGGGGTGGAGCCGGTGTACGGCAGCTGCACGAACAGGAACGGCGCGGAGATATCCGGCAGCGCCTCCAGCGGCAGCCGCAGCGCCGCGATCAGGCCGACCACCACCAGCGACACGAAGCACATGATCGTGGTGACCGGACGGCGGATGCTGAACTCGGCGATGCTCATGCCGACTCCATCGCATCGCCGCCGGCCGGTCCGCCCGGTGCCGCGGCGCGCAGGCGCCGGCCGCGCTCCCGGTAGTGGGCGTCGGCGCGGCGGTCCAGCAGGTCGTAGACCACCGGGATCACCAGCAGCGTCAGCAGCGTGGAGACCAGCAGGCCGCCGATCACCGTGATCGCCATCGGCGAGCGCACCTCCGCGCCCTCGCCGCTGGCCACCGCCAGCGGCAGGAAGCCGAACAGCGTGCACAGCGTGGTCATGACGATCGGCCGCAGGCGCGAGCGCGCGCCCTCGATCAGGGCCGCCTGCTTGGCCATCCCGGCCTCGCGCAGCTGGTTGACCTTGTCCACCAGGATGATGGCGTTCTTGGTCACCAGGCCCACCAGCAGGATCAGCCCGATGAACACCACCACCGAGACCGGGCGCCCGGTCAGCAGCAGCGCCAGCACCGCGCCCACCAGCGCCAGCGGGATGGTGAACAGGATCACGAACGGATGCAGCAGCGACTCGAACTGCGAGGCCATCACCAGGTAGACCAGGAAGATCGCCAGCCCGAACGCGAACAGCAGCGACTTCACCGACTCGGCCAGTTCCTCGCCCTGCCCGCCGATGTGCATGCGGGTACCGGCCGCCAGCGGGTCGCGCCGGACCATCGTCTCGACCTCGCGCACCGCGCCGCCCAGGTCGATGTCGTGCAGGCTCGCCGACACGATCGCCACCCGGGTCTGGTCGGCGCGGTGGATCTCGCTCGGGCCGGTGGTGGCGACCACCTCGGCCACCGCCGCCAGCCGCACCGGCTTGCTGCTGCCGGGATTGACGATCAGCCGGCGGATGTCGTCGACGCTGCCGCGGTCGCCCTGGCGCGCACGCACCAGCACATCGATCTTGCGGTCGCGGAAGCTGTAGCGCGTGGCCACGTCGCCCCGCACCTTCTTGACCACCACGTCGGCGATCTGGCGGGTGGTCAGGCCCAGCGCGCCGGCGCGTTCCTGGTCGAAGCGGATCTGGATCTCGGGAAAGCCCTCCTCCACCGTCGACTTGACGTCGGCATAGTGGGGGTTGGCGCGCAGCATCGCCGCCAGCTTCTGCCCGGCATGCTCCAGCTCGCCGAGGTCCTGCCCGCGCAGCTCCACCTCCAGCGGCGTGGAGAAGCTGAACAACGCCGGCCGCGCGAAGTCCACCTGCGCGCCCGGGTGCGCGGCCATGCTCGCCCGCAGCCGCTGCGAGACCGCCGCCTCCACCTGCGGGGAGCCGCCGCCGGCCATCACCACCGTCAGCTTGCCGATGTTCTCACCGCTCTCGGTCGGGCTGGCATCGAGCCGCGTGCCGCTGCCGCTGACGCCGTACAGCGAGGCGATGCCCGGCTCCCGGCCGTGGGCCAGCTGCAACTCGCGCACCAGGCCGTCGGTCTGCGCCAGCGGCGAGCCCGCCGGCAGCTTCACCGTCATCTCGAAACGGTCCTGTGCCAGCTGCGGGATCAGGTCGGTCCCGAGCATCGGCACCGCCAGCGCGGTGGCGGCGAAGGCGGCCGCGGCCAGCCCCAGCACCCGGCCGGGACGGCCCAGCGCCGCGGGCAGCAGCCGCAGGTACGCGCGTTCGGCCCGGGCGTACGGCGCCATCGCCAGGTCGCTGGCGGTGCGCATCACCGGCGCGACCACGCGCACGCCGCCGCGCCACAGCCGCACCACCGCCCAGGCGGCCCCGAAGAAGGCATAGCGGACCGCCGCGCCGAGGCCGCGCCGGCCCAGCGCCGCCGGCCGCAGCCAGCGCTGCGCCGGCTGCCATGGCGGGTGCGGCGGCTCGTCCGGGAACGCCATCGGCGGCTGTCCCTTCAGCGAGCTCAGCATCGGGATCAGCGTCATCGACACCCCCAGCGAGATCGCGATCGCGATCGCCACCGTCAGCGCCTGGTCGCGGAACAGCTGCCCGGCGATGCCGTCGACGAACACCAGCGGCAGGAACACCGCGATCGTGGTCAGGGTCGAGGCCATCACCGCCATGCTCACCTCGCGGGTGCCGGCGATCGCCGCCTCCAGCACGCCGAGCCCGCGCTCGCGCACCTTGGCGATGCTTTCCAGCACCACGATCGAGTCGTCCACCACCAGCCCGGTGGCCAGCGCCAGGCCGCCCAGCGACATCACGTTGAGACTGAGCCCGAGCTGCCCCATGAAGAAGAACGTGGTGATGATCGACACCGGCAGCGACAGGCCGATCACGAACGTGCTCCAGCCGTCGCGCAGGAACAGGAAGATGATCAGGATCGCCAGCGCGCCGCCGATCACCGCGTCCTGCTTGACGTCGTGGATGGCATGCTCGATGAAATGCGACTGGTCCTCGATCGTGGTGATCTCCACGTCGCCGGGCACGCTCGCCCTGATCTGTTCCAGGCGCGCGCGCAGCGCCGCGGCGGTGGACACGGTGTTGGCGTCGCCTTCCTTGTAGATCGCCAGTTCCACCGCCTCCTTGCCGCCGAGGCGGATGATCGCCTCGCGCTCCTTGAAGCCCTGGCGCACCTCGGCCACGTCCTTCAGCCGCACCGGCAGGCCGCCGGCGATGCTGCTGGTGGCGGCCGACGAGGTGCTCTGCACTTCCGCCGCTGCCGCCAGCGCGGCCTGCGAGCCGGTGGCCGCGGCGATCGCGTACATCTGCTGCATCGCCGCGTCGGCCGCACCGCCGTTGCCGCTGCGCGGGGTGACCAGCAGGTCGCGGATCTCGTCCAGGTCGGCGAACTGGTTGACCGTGCGCACCAGGTAGCGCTGCGAGCCTTCCTCCAGGCGGCCGCCGGAGAGGTTGACGTTCTCCTCCTTGAGCCGGGTGATCACGTTGTCGATCGGCAGGCCGAGCTGCGCCAGCCGCTGCTGGTCGATGTCGACCTGGATCTCGTCCTCCAGTCCGCCGCCGACCTTGACCGCGGCCACCCCGGCCACCGGCTCGAGCTTCTTCTTCAGGTCCTCGTCGGCGTAGCGGCGCAGCCCGGTGAGCTGGCGCACGCCGTCGGCGTCGGTCCGCGGCGCCTGCTTCGGCGACAGCGCCAGGCGCATGATCGGCTCGGTGGAGGGATTGAAGCGCAGCAGCACCGGCGCCTTGGCCTCCAGCGGCAGCGACAGCGCCTCCATCTTGTCGCGCACCTCCAGGCTGGCCTGGTCCATGTCGGTGCCCCAGGCGAACTCCAGCACCACGTCGCTCTGGCCGGTGCGCGAGATCGACTTGAGCTTGCGCAGGTTCTTGACCACGCCGACCGCCTCCTCCACCGGCTCGGTCACCAGCGTCTCGATCTCGGCCGGGGCCGCGCCGGTGTACTCGGTACGCACGGTCAGCGTCGGATAGCTCAGGTCGGGCAACAGGTTGACCTTGAGCCCGCCGAGGGCGATCAGGCCGAACAGCAGCAGCGTCACCGTCACCATCGCCACGGTGACGCGGCGGCGGGTGGAGAACGCCACCAGGCCGCCGCCCGTCGGACCGGCGGGCGGCGCGGCGGGCAGGTCCTCGCCCGCACTCACGAACGCGGCTCCGCCGCCGCGCCGGCGCGGGCGTCGCGGGCGACCCCGGCCGCGGCGGGCGCGGCCGGCGCGCCGATCACCTGCACCGCGCTGCCGTCGCGCAGGGCCACCTTGCCCGCAGTGACCACCTGGTCGCCTTCGGCCAGGCCGTCGCGGATCTCCACCCACGCGCCTTCGGCGTAACCCAGCTTGACAGCCACCCGCGCCACCTGGCCGGCACGCACCCGGTAGACCGCCGGCTCGCCGTCGTCGAGCAGCGCCAGCCGCGGCACCACCAGGGCATCGGCACGCTGGTCGTAGTCGATGCGGATGCGGCCGAACATGCCCGGCTGCAGCGCCTGGGCGTCCTCGCCGAAGCTGCACACCACGCGGAACGTGCCGCTGCCCGAATCCACCACCGGCGCGACGCGATCCACGCGTCCGGCGAAGCGCTGGCCCGGCAACGCATCGGCCAGCAGCGTGACCGGCTGCCCGGCCTTCAGCGTGGCCAGTTCGCGTTCGGGCACGTTGAGCGTGGCCTCCAGCTGCGAGTCGTCGACGATGCGGAAGATCGGCGTGTTGATCTGCACGAAGTTGCCGGTCTTGATCGAACGCGAGGCGATCACGCCGGCGATCGGCGCCACCACCGTCGCGTACGAGAGCTCCAGCGACGCCAGGCGGTATTGCGCGCGCACGTTCTCCAGGTCGAACTTGAGCTGGTCGACGTCGGCCGCGCTGACCAGTTGCTGGCTCACCAGCTGGCTGGCGCGCCGGTAGCTGTTCTCCAGCTTGCGCAGCTGCGCCTCGCTCTGCGCCACGGCCAGCCGCGCACGATCCGGGTCCAGCCGCACCAGCGGCTGCCCGGCGGCGACCTTCTGGCCCTCCTCCACCAGCACCGCCAGCGCGACCCCCGAGGTCTTGGCCACCACCTGCGATTCGGCGCGCGCCTCCAGTGCCGCGGTCCCGGTGTAGCTGGCGGCCACCGCACGCCGCGACGCCCGCGCCACCTCGACCGGTACCGCCTCGGCCTTTTCCTCCTTCTTGGCGTCGGCCCCGGCGGCGTCGCCGGACGAGCAACCGACCGTCAGCAGCGTGGTGGAGAGCAGCAGCAGGGCGGCGCAGGTTCCGCTGCGGCCGTGCAGGAGGGCGATTCGCGGCATCGTGGTATCCCGGGTGGATGCGTGGTCAGGTGTTGTAGGAACGTAAATCACCACCCCACCCAAACGCTATGTCCCAAAGGTCATGGTGACCGCAGGCGACGGGCCCGTCGGCGGTTCACGCGACCGCAAATCGCAGGCATACTCGGCGCGTTCCGTGCCCCCCACTCCGGAACGCGCCATCCAGTCTTCCGGACACGAAACCATGCGCCCGCAGCCGCTAGCCGCTTGTCTCGCTCTGGTCGTCTTCCTGCCGTTCGGGGGCGTCTCAGCCAGCCCGCAGTCCGCTCCATCCGCCGTCGCGGCCACGCCCGCGGCGTCCGCGCCGGTTGGCAATCCCGCCAGCGGCCGCACGCTGGTCTACACCTGCCAGGGCTGCCACGGCATCACCGGCTACAAGAACGCCTATCCCAGTTACCGCGTGCCCAAGCTCGGCGGCCAGTCGGCGCAATACCTGACCCAGGCCCTGGTCGAGTACCGCCAGGGCAAGCGCAAGCACCCGACGATGCAGGCCCAGGCGCAGAGTTTCTCCGACCAGGACATCGCCGACATCTCCGCCTTCCTGTCCAGCCTCAGGTAAGCCCACCCATGTCGAACGCCCTGCACGCCTCGCGTCTAGCCCTCGTCCTGTCCGCTGCCCTGCTCGGGTCCGCGTGCTCGCAGTCCCAGGTGGAATCGGCGGGCACCTCCGCCGGCGACGCCGGCCATGCCAGTGGCGAGCACGGCTCGCGTTCCTCCGCCGGGCTGCCGTCTGGCCGCGTGGATGCCGGCGAACGGCTCGCCCACGCCAAGGGCAAGGCCACCGGCCAGAGCTGCGTGGACTGCCACGGCGCCGACGGCAACGCGCCCATCGATGCCACCTACCCCCGCCTGGGCGGGCAGTACGGGGACTATCTCGCGCACGCCCTGCAGGCCTACCGCAGCGGCGATCGCCAGCATGCGTTGATGACACCGCAGGCCGCCAACCTCAGCGACCAGGACATTGCCGATCTCGCCGCCTACTTCGGTTCGCGCGCGAGCCAGCTGCGCGACCTGCAGGGCGTCAAGTAGCGCTGTCCAGCCGCCTTGCAGAGGCCCTGCATCGCATTGCGAAGGCCCTGCACCGCAGGAGACCGACGGTACGCGCTGACGCCTGCGCCCCGCGCGTGCGAGCCGCGTCGGTCGCCGCCGTCACCCGCTTGGAGAGCGCGATCCCGGTGCGCCGGTGCTTGCACGGCCGGGTCGTGCCGTCTTGCCGGGTCCGCTCGCGCACGAACGTGCGCCAAGCCGAATGCCACGGTGGGCGTACGCAAGAAGCAACCGCTGCGCGCTTGGCTGCGAGGTGCACGTCGTGACCACCGCAGGAGACCCGGGTCCACGCACGCCAGGTGCGGATGCTTGTGGCGATGCCCGTGTTTGCCTGTACAAAAACGCTTGCGCTGAAATCGGGCGCCCGCTATGATTTCCTTCTCAGCGACGTGGGGCCATAGCTCAGCTGGGAGAGCGCTTGCATGGCATGCAAGAGGTCGCCGGTTCGATCCCGGCTGGCTCCACCACTTTCCGGACACAAGGCCGTCCGGATCGCAAGCTGCAACCGATTCATGCGTCCCCATCGTCTAGAGGCCTAGGACATCACCCTTTCACGGTGGCGACCGGGGTTCGAATCCCCGTGGGGACGCCAGTCATTCAAGCCCCGGCCCTGCCGGGGCTTTTTTGTGGCCGTCGCTTTCCAGACGCGCCCGC
This sequence comes from Lysobacteraceae bacterium USHLN149, assembly GCA_037145635.1. Taxonomy (GTDB): domain Bacteria; phylum Pseudomonadota; class Gammaproteobacteria; order Xanthomonadales; family Xanthomonadaceae; genus JAATFS01. The sequence goes on along the minus strand of JBBCXB010000004.1, from coordinate 360,162 downwards.
GTACGACGAGCACCGCGCGCGTTCGTACGTCGATCGCCTCGGAGACGTCGCGCCAGGTGCTTCAGAACGCTTCGGCGGGACACCCAGGCAAGGGGAGCATCCGCGATGACGACCTCGCTCTTCCTGCGGCGGCATCGACGAGAGCGGGTCCATAAAATTATTTTGCCTCGACCCTTCTCAAAGCCGTACGACCTCGTTATGATAGGCGGCTCGCAGCATCGTGGGGCCATAGCTCAGCTGGGAGAGCGCTTGCATGGCATGCAAGAGGTCGCCGGTTCGATCCCGGCTGGCTCCACCAACTTTCGGACATTAGGCCGTCCGAGGGTCGACAACCCAGGTTTCGTTTTACGCGTCCCCATCGTCTAGAGGCCTAGGACATCACCCTTTCACGGTGGCGACCGGGGTTCGAATCCCCGTGGGGACGCCAGTTACAGCAAACACCCCGGCCTGCCGGGGTTTTTTGTGGGCGGCGTTCCTGCCCACTGCATGGTGGCATGGGCTTACGCGCTTCGGGAACGGGTGGCCGAAAGCCGTGCACCGTCGTCAAGTGACGTTGCGGATCGCACATAGACAAACGGCAGCCGAAGCTGCCGTGGTCACTGGTGCCGAAGGTGGGACTCGAACCCACACGCTTTTAAGGGCGGCGGATTTTGAGTCCGCTGCGTCTACCGATTCCGCCACTTCGGCGCGGGCATGGAGTATAGCCGAAGCGTCGCCTGCAAAAGAATCCGGAAGCGAACTTTCTGTGCAGGGATCGCGCGAGTACGCGACTTGCCAACGTGGCGGACCTCGTGTCGTTAGCCATCGCCCCGCAGCACCGCCACGGGCCGGCTGCCGTCCTCCATGCCACCCGCCCCGCCCTTGCACGCCCGCGCCGCGAACATTGCTCAGGCGCCCTCCGCAAGGAAACTGTGGGCTGCGACACGCTTGGCTGACGCATTCAGCCTGAAAGCGATTCCAGTCCGAGACGTATTCACGGCGCCCGATATAATCGGTGTCCCGTGGAGGAAGAACTGATGTCGGCATTGCGTGGAACGCGAATACTCGTAGTCGAGAACGACGAGATGAATGCCATGCTGCTGGAGCTGCAGCTCGCCCAGGCCGGGGCGTCGGTGATCGGTCCGGCAGGGATCGTGGACGATGCGCTGCGCCTGATCCGCGAACAGGGCCCGGAACTGGCGGTGCTCGACTACCGCCTCGGTGACGGCCAGACCAGCGAACCGGTGGCCCGGGCGCTTTCCGAACTCGGCATCCCGTTCGTGCTCGCCACCGGGGTGGCACGCGAGACCGTGCCGCCGGCGTTCGAGGACGGCGTCATCCTGACCAAGCCGTACCTGTCCGAGGATCTGGTGCGCTCCCTGACCCGGGCGCTCGGCAGGACCTCGGCGGGCAGCTGATAGCCGTTGTCTTTAAGATGACGCCCCACGGGTCAGCGACCGGGGAATCGAATGGACACCACCGCCTCCGCCTACGACGCCGCATGGCCTGAAGGCAGCGAGGTCGCGGCGCGGCTGCACGAGGTCGACTGGCCACGGCATGCCGGGCCCGGCACGGCGCTCCTCGGCACCGCGCTGTCGATCTGCCTGCATTCCCCGGTGCCGATGGTGCTGCTGTGGGGACCGCGCCAGCGGTGCCTGTACAACGACGCCTGCCTGCCGTTGCTCGGCGGCGCGCATCCGCAGGCACTGGACCGGCCGCTGTCCACGCTCGCCGCACCGGCGTTCGAAAGCCTGCGTGCCCAGTTGGCCGCGCCGAACGACGCCGCTGCCGCGACGTTCGCGGCCTCCGGCGGCGACGCCGCAGAGGTCCCGGCGTGGCGCTGCAGCGCGGTCCCGGACGCCGACGGCGGCGTGATCGCGACGCTCTGCATCGCGGTCGCCGGCAGGCATGCGGCACCCGCCCCGCCGCCGGCGCTGCCGCTGGCCGCCGCCGAGAACTCGCCGGCATTCCTCGCCGTGCTGCGCGGCCCCGACTACGTGGTCGAAAGCGCCAACCAGCGCTTCCAGGACGTGGTCGGCGGGCGTGACGTGCTCGGCCATCCGCTGCTGGAGGTGGTGCCCGAACTCGAGGCGCAGGGCTTCCGCGAGCTGCTGGAACGGGTCGGGCACAGCGCGCAGCCGTTCGTCGGCGAGTCGATGACCGCGGTGCTGTCGCACCCGTCGGATGAGCGCCCGTACGAGGCCCGTTTCGACTTCATCTATCAGCCCATGCGTAGCGCCCACGGCGAGGTCGACCTCATCCTGGTGCACGGCGTCGATGTCACCCAGCAGCAGCGCTGGGAGGCGCGCGACAGCTTCCTGCTCGCCCTGGAAGACGCCCTCCAGCACGTGACCGAGCCGCAGCAGATCGTCGATACCAGCGTGCGCCTGCTGGGCGAACACCTGCAGGCCAGCCGCTGCGCCTACGGATTGATGGACGACCACGGCGACGGCATCCGCGTGGTCAGCGACCACGTGCACGACGTGCCCAGCCTGCAGGGCCATTTCCTGCTGCAGGGCGTGGCCGAGGGCCTGATGGAGGCCCTGCGCGACAACCGCCCGTGGCTGCTCAACGATGCCGATGCGCCGGGCGCGCCGGGCTACCTGGTCGAGCACTACCGCCGGATCGGCATGCGCGCCAGCCTGGCGGTGCCGTTGCACAAGAACGGACGTCTGGTCGCGGCGATGGGCGTGCACCAGCGGGTGCCGCGGCAGTGGCTGTCGACCGAGGTCGAGCTCGTGCGCCTGGTCGGCGCGCGCTGCTGGGAGTCGCTGCAGCGCGCCCGCATGCAGCGCCAGCTCGCCGCCAGCGAGGCGCGGCTGCGGCGGCTGGCCGACGTGCTGCCGCAGGTGGTCTTCATCGCCGGCCAGGATGGCGGGCTGCAGTACTTCAACCGCCGCTGGTACGAGTACACCGGGCTCGACCCGGCCGCCGACGCGCGCGAGGCCTGGCGCCAGGCGCACACCGCCGAGGGCCTGCGGCAGGCCGACCAGGCCTGGGCGCAGGCGCTGGCCGGCGAGCGCGCCTACGAGATGGAATGCGAGCTGCGCGCGCACGACGGCCGCTATCGCTGGCACCTGGCGCGCGCACTGCCGGTGCGCGAGGACGACGGCAGCATCCGGCAATGGATCGGCACCTACACCGACATCCACGACCGCCGCGGCTTCGAGCAGCGCCTGCGCGAAAGCGAGCTGCGTTTCCGCACCCTGTGCGAGACCGTGCCGGCGATGATCTGGATGTCGGACGCCGACGGCGATTGCGTCTACTGGAACCCGCAGTGGTACGCGTTCACCGGGCGCTCCGAGGACCAGGCCCTGCCGCATGGCTGGTGGGACGCGGTGCACCCGGACGACGCCGTGCGCCTGCGCCACGCGTCCGAGCGCGCCCTGGAGCGGCGCGGCGCCTTCGTCATCGACTACCGGCTGCGGCGCGCCGACGGCCAGTACCGCTGGTGCGCGGACACCGCCTCGCCGCACTTCGGCGTGGATGGCGAGTTCCTGGGCCACATCGGCACCGTCATCGACATCTCCGAGCGCAAGCACATCGAGGACGCGACCGCGTCCGAGCGCTCGATCCTGAGCCTGATCACCACCGGCGCCCCGCTGCCGGTGGTGCTGGAGGCGATCGCGCTGAGCGTGGAGGCGCGCGGCGAACAGACGCTGTACTGCTCGCTGATGCTGGCCGACGCGCGCGGCGAGGGGCTCGACTTCGCCGCCGCGCCCAGCCTGCCGCACGACTACGGCCTGCAGTTCGGCGGCGTGCCGATCAGCATGGAAGGCCCGCCGTTCGCGCGCTCGGCCTACTCCGGGCGCCAGGTCATCTGCGAAGACGTCGCGCGCGACCCGGGCTGGGGCGCGTACCGGTCGACCGCGCTCGGGCTCGGCCTCGCGGCCTGCTGCGTGACCCCGATCCTGGGCGGCAACGGCCGGGTGCTGGGCACGCTCAGCATGTACTACGACCGCCCGCACCTGCCCTCGCTGCGGGAACAGGCGATGGCGCGCTCGGCCTCGCACCTGGCCGGCATCGTCATCGAGCGCAACCGCGTCGATGCCGAGCTCAAGCAGTCGCTGCGCGCCGAGACCGCCGCGCGCAGCGAGGCCGAGCACGCCAGCCGGGTGAAGGACGAGTTCCTGGCCACGCTGAGCCACGAGCTGCGCACGCCGCTCAACGCCATCCTCGGCTGGTCCCGGCTCATGCAGACCGAAGGCTTCGACCCGCACAACATCGACAAGGGCCTGGTCATCATCGAGCGCAGCGCGCGTGCGCAGACCCAGATCATCGACGACCTGCTCGACATGAGCGCCATCCTGTCGGGCAAGGTGCGGCTGCAACCGGAACCGTTCGACCTGGTCGCGCTGGTCAGGAGCACGGTGGACCTGATGCAGCCCACGGCCCTGGCCCGGCAGATCGAGCTGGGCCTGGAGGGCGACGACCGGCAGCCGCTGCCGTTCTTCGGCGACGCCGGCCGGCTGCAGCAGGTGCTGACCAACCTGATCGGCAACGCGCTTAAGTTCACGCCGGCGGCCGGGCGGATCTCGGTGAGCGTGCAGGTCGAGGAGACGCGGCTGCGGATCGCCGTGCGCGACAGCGGCATCGGCATCGCGCCGGATTTCCTGCCGCACGTGTTCGACCGCTTCCGCCAGGCCGACGCCGGCACCAATCGCCGCGTCGGCGGGCTCGGGCTGGGGCTGTCGATCTCGCGGCAGCTGGTGGACCTGCATGGCGGCAGCCTCGGCGTGGCCAGCGACGGCCAGGACCAGGGCACCACGTTCACCATCGTGCTGCCGCTGCGCGACCGCGGCGCGCACGGCCAGGGCGACGACGCGCCGGCACGCGACGCGGTGCTGCCGACGGTGTCGCAGCGGCTGCAGGACGTCCGCGTGATGCTGGTGGACGACGACCAGGATTCGCGCGAGGCCGCCGAGCAGTTCCTGCTCCACGCCGGCGCCCGGGTGGTCACCGCGGGCAGCGCCGACGCCGCGGAGACCGCCTTGCTGACGCACCCGTTCGATGTCCTGGTCAGCGACATCGCGATGCCACGGCGCGACGGCTACGAACTGATCCGGCAGGTGCGCAGCGGCCACGGCGGCCTGCCGCGGCACCTGCCCGCGATCGCGCTCACCGCCTATGTGCGCGACGAGGACCGCGACCGCGCGATGCTGGCCGGCTTCGACGCCCACCTGGGCAAGCCCCTGGACGCGTCCAGCCTGGTCGAGCTGATCGAGGCGCTGACGCTGTCCTCGCACCGCGGCGCGGTCTAGTCCGCGCCGCGGTGCCGGTGACCGGCGCCACTCCCGCGCCGCACCGTCGATCCCGCGGCCCGCCGTAGCGGCCGCGCCCGGCCGGCGTCAGCCGCGCTTGGCGCGCGCGAACGCCTCGGCCAGCGCGTTGTTGGCCGGGGCCGCGGCGGGCCGGGGCTTGGGCGCGCCGCCCGCACCCCGCCCGCCGCCGCCGTCGCGGCGCGCGGCCCCGCCCCGCGGTTCGCGCTCGCCGCGCGCGGCCGGCTCGCCGCTGGCGGGGGCGTCGTCCATGCGCCGGGTCAGCGCGATGCGCTTGCGCACCACGTCGACCTCCAGCACCTTGACCTTGACGATGTCGCCGGCCTTGACCACGTCGCGCGGATCCTTGACGTAGGTGTCGGACAACGCGGAAATGTGGATCAGGCCGTCCTGGTGCACGCCGATGTCGACGAACGCGCCGAACGCCGCGACGTTGCTGACCACCCCTTCCAGCACCATGCCCGGACGCAGGTCCTTGATCTGCTCGACGCCTTCGGCGAAGCGCGCGGCCTTGAACTCCGGCCGCGGGTCGCGGCCCGGCTTCTCCAGCTCCTTGAGGATGTCGCGCACCGTCGGCACGCCGAAGGTCGCGTCGGTGAACAGCTCGGGCCGGAGGCCGCGCAGGAAGCCGCCATCGCCCAGCAACGCCTTGATCGGACGGCCGCTGGTGCCGACGATGCGCTCGACCACCGGATAGGCCTCCGGGTGCACCGCCGAGGCGTCCAGCGGCTCGTCGCCGTCGGCGATGCGCAGGAAGCCGGCGCACTGCTCGAAGGTCTTCTCGCCGAGCCGCGGCACCTTCAACAGGTCCTTGCGGCGCTTGAACGGTCCGTTGTCGTCGCGGTGGCGCACGATGTTCTCGGCCACCGTCGACGACAGCCCGGAGACGCGCGACAGCAGCGCGGCCGAGGCGGTATTCACATGCACCCCGACCGCGTTCACGCAATCCTCCACGCGCGCGTCCAGCGCCTTGGCCAGGCGGTACTGGTCGACATCGTGCTGGTACTGGCCCACGCCGATCGCCTTGGGCTCGATCTTGACCAGCTCGGCCAGCGGGTCCTGCAGCCGCCGCGCGATCGAGACCGCGCCGCGCAGCGACACGTCCAGGCCGGGGAACTCCTTGGCGGCGAATTCAGACGCCGAATACACCGAGGCGCCGGCCTCGCTGACCACGATCTTCTGCAGCCGCGGATTGGCGCACAGCTTGATCACCTCGCCGGCCAGCTTGTCGGTTTCGCGGCTGGCGGTGCCGTTGCCGATCGCGATCAGTTCCACGTCGTGCTGCTCGCACAGCTTCCGGAGCGTGTGCAGCGACGCGTCCCACTGCCGCCGCGGCTCGTGCGGGTAGATGGTATCGGTGGCGACCAGCTTGCCGGTGGCGTCCACCACCGCGATCTTGCAGCCGGTGCGGATGCCCGGGTCCAGCCCGAGCACGGCCTTGGGACCGGCCGGCGCGGCCAGCAGCAGGTCCTTGAGGTTGTCGCCGAACACCGCGATCGCCTCGGCCTCGGCCTTCTCGCGCGCCTGGTTGAACAGGTCCAGCAGCAGGTGCATGTGCAGCTTGGCCCGCCAGGTCAGGCGACAGGCATCGAGCAGCCAGCGGTCGCCCGGGCGGCCGCGGTCGGCGATGCCGGCGGCCAGCGCCACGCGCCCCTCGGCGTAGCGGTGGCCCGCCTCGGCGTCGTTGCCCGGTTCCAGGTCCAGGTACAGGATCTCCTCGCGCCGGGCGCGGAACAGCGCCAGCAGCCGGTGCGAGGGAATCCGCGCCAGCGCCTCGGCATGCTCGAAGTAGTCGCGGTACTTGGCGCCGGCCTCCTCCTTGCCTTCGGCCAGGCGCGCGCGGATCACCCCCTGCTCGGCCATCCAGCCGCGCAGCTCGCCCACCAGTGCGGCGTCCTCGCCCCAGCGCTCCATCAGGATCGCGCGCGCGCCTTCCAGCGCGGCCTTGACGTCGGCCACGCTCTTGTCCGCGTCGACGAAGCCGGCGGCGAACGCCTCCGGCCCCTGCGTGGGATCGGCCAGCAGGCCGTCGGCGAGCGGCTCCAGCCCGGCCTCGCGTGCGATCTGCGCGCGGGTGCGGCGCTTGGGCTTGTACGGCAGGTAGAGGTCCTCCAGCCGCGACTTGGTGTCGGCGGCGGCGATTTCCGCACGCAGTTCGTCGCTGAGCTTGCCCTGCTCGGCGATGCTGCCCAGCACGGCGGCGCGTCGGTCCTCGAGCTCGCGCAGGTAGGTCAGGCGCACTTCCAGGTTGCGCAGCTGGGTGTCGTCGAGCCCGCCGGTCACTTCCTTGCGGTAGCGGGCGATGAACGGCACGCTGGCGCCTTCGTCGAGCAGCGCGATGGCCGCACGCGCCTGCGCGGCCTGGGCACCGATCTCGTCGGCGATGGTCTGGGCGATCTGGTGGGCGAGCTGGATGTCTTGCATGACTTCACGGCCGTGGCCGCTCGACGGGAAAGGGGCATTTTCGCAGCGCTCGCCCGCCGCGGAAACCCGTTGACATCCCCTCGCCGAGCGCGGCGGAAAACCGCCGCGCCTGTCGCGCCTTAGCGCGCGTAATGGCCGGCGGCGCGCTCGACCACGATGCTTTCCTGCATCGTCTCCAGCGCCATCACCCGCACGCGACCGACTTCCTTCAATGCGAGCATGCGCTCGACATATACCTCCGGCCCGGCCGCGGTCATCGCCCGCGACTTGCTGAAACCGTAGGGAACCACGCCCTTATCGCCATCCTTGCTGCCACCGACGTACAGGACAATCGACATACCTCACCCTTCTCGCTGGATACTGCTTGCTTCGATGGCGGGCAGCATAAGCAGGCCGCCGTGAGGACCACTCCACGCAGGTTAACCGCCGCTGTTTGCAGTCCGGTGACCTCCCGCGGAAGCGCATTCATCTCACGCCGGCTTAACCGTGCATGGCGGCTAGATCCCGCACCCTCCAGGAAACGTCGTTGCATGGACCTCAAAAGTGGCTACCCGTTCTGGTCCGTGCGCAATGGCCTCATGCACGACTACCCGCGGCTGGAGCGAGACCTCGGCTGCGAGGTGCTCGTCATCGGCGGCGGCATCACCGGCGCGCTGATCGCCGACGAGCTGGTCCGCCACGGCCACGAGGTCGCGGTGGTGGAGCAGCGCGAGATCGGCTGGGGCAGCACCTCGGCCAGCACCGCCCTGCTGCAGTACGAGATCGACACGCCGATGGTGGAACTGGCGCGCCGCTACGGCATGGACGCCGCCGCGCAGGCCTACCTCGCCTGCGCCGGGGCGATCGACACGCTCGAGACGCTGGCCGACGGCGTCGGCGGCGTGGACTTCAAGCGCAACGCCAGCCTGTACTACGCCAGCCGCGGACGCGACGTCGCCGCGCTGCGCGAGGAGCTGCAGGCACGCCAGCGCCACGGGCTTGAGACCGAATGGATCGACCGCGACGCGTTGTGGACCGACTATGGCGTGCATGCCCCGGGCGCGATCCTCAGCCAGCAGGCCGCGGGCATGGACCCCTACCGCCTCGGGCACGCGCTGCTGGCGCGCTGCCGCCAGGCCGGGGCGCACGTGCACGACCGCACCCGGATCACCGCACTGCAGCCACACGCCGACCATGTCGCGCTGCGCACCGCCGAAGGCGTGCGGATCCGCGCCGGGCACGTGGTGATGGCCGGCGGCTATGCCAACCAGCAGTGGCTGTCGGCCGCGGTCGCGCGCAACCGCAGCAGCTACGCCTTCGTCACCGACCCGCTGAGCGACGAGGAGATGGGCGCGCTCAGGCACACCATGATGTGGGAGACCGCCCGACCCTACCTGTATCTGCGCAGCACCGCCGACGGCCGCGTCATCGTCGGCGGCGAGGACGACAGCATCGACCTGCCGCTACGCCGCGACGCGCGCGTGCTCGGCAAGATGGCCACGCTGTGCGAGAAGCTCGGCCGGGTCATGCCCGACCTGGTGCTGCGCCCGGTATTCGCCTGGGCCGGCACCTTCGCAGAGACCGCGGACGGCCTGCCGTTCTTCGGCCCGCATCCCGAGCAGGGCGAGCGGGTGCTGTTCGCGATGGCCTACGGCGGCAACGGCATCACCTACAGCACCCTCGGCGCCGCGCTGCTGCGCGCGCGGATCGATGGCCGGCCTCACCCGTTGTCCGGGCTGTTCGGGTTCTCGCGGCTGGACTGAGGCCGCGGCCACCAGCCGCGGCCGCGCAGCGCGTAGTCGTCGGCGGCGCGCTCGAACGGGTTGCGCACGCTGATGCCGCCACAGGCCAGGTACACCGGCAGGAACAGCGGACCCAGCACCAGGTACTGATAGACGTGCGCGCGCTCGTGGTCGCCCAGGCGCACCGGCGGATGCCGGCAGCGTCCGGCGCGATGCGCGTAGGTGGCGCATGCCAGGTCCAGCGACTCGCCCTTGAGCAGGATCACGTTGCCGAGCGTCATCGCGCCGCCCGGCCCCCAGGGCCAGTCGTGGAACACCACTGCCAGCTCTCGGCCGCTCCAGCGCGCACGCGCGCCGAAGCACAGGCCGACGCCGCCCGCCGCCAGGCCGATCAGCGTATTGGGCAGCGTCCACAGCGCGCCCAGCGCCTGCAGCGCGCGCAGCCGGCGCGACGCCGCGCTCAGTCGGCCTCGTTGGGGATCAGCAGCCACAGGATCAGGTACACCAGCAGGCCGGGAAAGGCCGCCGAGGCGATCGAGAAGATCACGTAGAGCACCCGCAGCAGGGTCGCGCTCCATCCAAAGCGATGCGCGATGCCGCCGACCACGCCGGCGATCATGCGGTCGTTGAGCGAGCGCGCCAGCGGGCGCGGGGGGGTATTCATGGCAGCGGTCTCCGGCGGGCGATGGCCGACTGTAGCGCGGACGATGTCTACGGCGTGCGTCGGCGCAACGCCTGCAGCTGCGCCCCGAACCAGACCGCGGCGGTCTGTTCGGGCTGGCCCGGGCAGGCGATGCGGTAGGGCGTGCCGCTCGTGCTGCTGCGGCTGGCGGCACGCTCGATGAACTGCTCGGCGGTGTCCACCCGGTCCTGCTTCAGCAGGTAGTCGTACTTGCGCTGCAAGTGCGTGCGCGCCTCGGCGGCATCGTGCCAGCTGCCATTGCGCTGGAAGCGGCAGCGGGAGCCATCCAGCGCGGCGATCAGCCCGGCGATCTCGCGGCGGGCGCCGTCGCCGGGCGCGGCCTGAAGCATGCCCGGGACGAACAGGGCCACGGCCAGCAGGGCCAGCCAGGCCATGGCATGCCGCTTCACGGGGAGCGCTGCCGCAGCCAGTCGGCGATCGCGGCCGGCACCTCGCGCTGGGCGCGGCCGGACACGTAGATGCCGATGTGGCCGCCGCGGAAGCCGAGCTCGGTGTAGTCGCGGCTGCCGATCAGGCGGCCCAGCGCGCGCGAGGCGTCCGGCGGCACCAGGTGGTCCTGTTCGGCGAAGATGTTCAGCACCGGCAGGTCGAGTGCGGCCAGGTCCACGGTTTCGTCGCCGATACGCACCCCGCCTTCCACCAGCCCGTTGGCCTGGTAGAACATCTTGATGAACTCCCGGAAGGCCTCGCCGGCCAGGTCGGGCGAGTCGAAGATCCACTTCTCCATCCGCATGAAGTCCTCCAGCGCGCGCCTGTCGTCGAGGATGTCGAGCAGGCCGACATACTTCTGCAGGTTCAGCCGGAACGGCTTGAGCATGAGGTAGCTGGCGTTCATCAGGTCCGCCGGCACGTTGCCCAGGGTGTCGACGAACAGGTCGACGTCGATCAGGCGGGCCCAGTTCGACAGCATGTTGTCCGGCGTATGGAAATCCACCGGCGTCACCATGGTCACCAGGTTGCGCACCTTCTCGCGGCGCAATGCCGCGTAGCAGAGCGAGAACGTACCGCCCTGGCAGATGCCGAGCACGTCCACGCCCTCGACCTGCGCCGCCGCGCGCAGGTGGTCCACCGCGCCGTCGATATAGCGCAGCAGGTAGTCCTCCAGCGTCAGGTAGCGCTCCGAGCGGTCGGGGTAGCCCCAGTCCAGCACGTACACGTCCTGCCCGAGCGCGAGCAACCCCTTCACCAGCGAGCGGTCGGCCTGCAGGTCCACCATGTACGGCCGGTTCACCAGCGCGTAGACGATCAGCAGCGGCACCCGGGCGGTGGGCGCGGTCTCGCCGACGAACCGGTAGAGCACCACCTTGCCGTCGCGCCACACCTCGCGGCGCTCGGTCGCGCCGTACCCCACCTCGTCCACGCCCGGCAGGACCTTCAGCCCTTCCAGCAGCTTGCGCTGCATCGCGAGGGTTTCCTGCAGCAGGTCGTCGCCGTTGAATCCCAGCGGGCCCTTCATGGCGCCGCCCCCCCGCCCTGCCCCTTGCCACGCGCGCCGCCACGTTTCGCGCCTGCGTCCGGGGCGGCCCGCTTCGCCGGGCGCGGGCGCAGCGAAGCCGCCGCGTCCGCCGGGGCAGCGCCCGCGGCGGCGGCCTGTGCGGCAACGGCCGCGGCCAGGCGCCGCAGGGTGCGCTCGAGCTCGGCGATGCGGCGGTGGGCGGCGTCCATCTCCGACCGCGTCGGCATGCCGAAACGCTCGCTCAGCTGCTCGACCTCCTGCTGCAGCGCCGCGCGCAGCCGCATGTGCGCGTTGGCGAAGCCGCCGTACACCTGGCGGAATTCCTCCGACAGCGCGATCGCCGCATACGCCTCCTCGGCTGCCTCGATCCACAGGTCGAACAGGGCGCGGGCACTGGTCAGCTGGCTGCCGGAGGTCTCGTGCTCGGCCAGCTTGGCCTCGAACAGCCCGAAGGCCCGCTCGATCGCGGTCCTGAGCTGGTCGGCATACGCCTGCGACTGCGCCTGGTAGTCCTGCTGCACGCGCGCCAGGGTCTGCCAGCGCGCCTGGTGGTTGCGGCCCAGGCCGAAGGCCGGCAGCTCCAGCCACGAGGCATTGTCCTGGCGCCACTTCTCCAGGGCCTGCGCCGCCTCCTGCACCCAGGGGTCGAACGCATCATGGCCGCCGCCCCGCAGCGCGCCGAGCGTCCACTGCATGAGCTGCTCGCCCTGCCCGGACACCGCCTGGCGCCACGCGTCGGCGACCTCGGCCGCGGAGGTGTCGCGCCCGGCGAAGCGGGCCGCGACCTGCTGCATCGTGCCGAACCAGTCGCCGGCCTGGCGGCGGAAGCGCTCCACCGTGTCCTGCGCCTGCGGCGTGGCGTCGGTCGGCAGCAGCTGGGTCCACCACTGCACCGCCTGCTGCCAGCCATCGCGGGCCACGTCGGGACCGGGCGCGCCGGCAGGCCCGCCCTGGCGCAACGCATCGCCCCAGGCGCTCCAGTACTGGCGTGCCAGCGCCTCGAAGTCGCCGCCGCCGGCTGCACCCGTCGTCATCGCCCGCTCTCCCTCCGCCGTCCCGTCCCCATGCTACCGCCTGCCCGTGCCGCCGGCGTCACGGCTTGGGGATGCGCAGGGTCTTGCTGATCATCAGCGAGCCGGACACCGCGAACACCAGCACCAACGGGTGCAGCAGCCAGGGCCCCAGCCGCCACTCGCCCCACCACAGCGCGTCGCCGACATGGCCGCCGCTGGCGGCCACCGCCAGCACGATCACCAGCACCAGGCTGGTCGGGATCGGCGTGCCCTCGAAATACGGCACCTTGTCGCCTTCCCCGGCGATCTCCTCGGCGGTGACGTTGTAACGCGCCAGGCGGCTGACGCCGCAGCAGACGAAATAGCTCAGCACCAGCCAGTCCCAGCCTCCCTGCATGCCGCAGGCATAGCCCAGCGCGGCCGGGGCCACGCCGAAGGAGATCACGTCGGCCAGCGAGTCCAGCTCGCGCCCCAGGGTGGACGAGGACTTGCGCCAGCGCGCGACCCGGCCGTCCAGCGCATCGAAGATGAAGGCCAGCGGGATCAGCGCCATGCCCAGCAGCAGATCGCCGCGATGACCGTCCTGCAGGAAGCGCATCGCCGCGAAGATCGCGCCGGTGCCGCAGAACGCGTTGGCCAGCGTGAACCAGTCCGCGAGTTGAAAATCGCGCAGCATCGAGAAATGGCGTTTCATGCGGACCCTGTGGTGATGAGTGGCTACAGATTAACGCGCGCACCGCGCCCAGGCGAACGCTTAACGTCCATCGGCTACCCTGGCGTACAGCGACCGGCGCCTTCCCGGTCCACGACCCACCCCGCGCATTCAAGGAGACGGCAATGCGGACGATCCTGATCACCGGCGCGGCCAGCGGCATCGGCGCCGGCGTGGCCCGGCAGCTGGTCGATTCGGGCAGCCACCTGATCGTGACCGACCTGGAGGCCGAGGCCGCCGAGCAGTGCGCCGAGCGGCTGCGCCAGGACGGCAGCTCGGCCGAGTCCGTCGCGCTCGACGTGACCTCGGACATCAGCATCGCCCAGGCGCTGGCCCAGGTCTCGCGGCCGCCCGACGTGGTGGTCAACAACGCCGGGCTGCAGCACGTGGCACGGCTGGAGGCGTTCCCGCTGCAGCAGTGGACGCTGCTGGTCGACGTGATGCTCAACGGCGTGGCCCGGCTCACCCGCGCCGTGCTGCCCGGCATGCGCGAACGCGGCTACGGGCGGATCATCAACATCGGCAGCATCCACTCGCTGGTGGCCAGCCCGTACAAGAGCGCCTACGTGGCGGCCAAGCACGGCCTGGTCGGGTTCTCCAAGGTCCTGGCGCTGGAGACCGCCGACTGCGACATCACCGTCAACACCCTGTGCCCGAGCTACGTGCGCACCGCGCTGGTGGAGCGCCAGATCGCCGACCAGGCGCTGGCGCGCGGCATCGCCGAGGACGCGGTGGTGCGCGAGGTGATGCTCAAGCCCATGCCCAAGGGCGTGTTCATCGAGTACGACGAGATCGGCGGCGCCATCGCCTTTTTGATGTCGCACGCGGCACGCAACATCACCGGCCAGACCCTGGCGATCGACGGCGGCTGGACCGCGCAGTAGCCCGGCCCCGTCCCTGGTCAGATTTTGACCAGACCTCGCGGCAGCGTTGCGGCACGGGCGCCGGCGGCGGTTGTCCACAGGCTTTTGCCGCTTCCATCCACATCCCCTGTGGACAGCGCGGCCCGCGCGGGCTCAAATCCGCGAGAACGACCAGGACAGCATGCGGCCGTCGCGGTACGGCATGACCCCGTGGAACGGCCGCGGGTCGGCGTCGAACACCAGCGGCAGGAAGTGGCGGTCGCCCTCCCACAGCGGCAGCTCGCCCAGGCGGTCGAGGTCGACCCACTCCAGGGTGCCCTCCGGGTTGGCGGTCTTGGGCTCGCCGCTGAACTCGCTGATCAGGAACACGAAGCCCAGCCAGTCCTCGCCGTCGCGGCCGAAGCCGGGCCAGCTGAGGGTGCCACGGAAGCGCATCGCGCCGCACTCCACCCCGGCCTCTTCGTGGATCTCGCGGCGCATGCCCGCCAGCACGTCCTCGTCCGGCTCGATCTTGCCGCCCAGGCCGTTGTACTTGCCCAGGTGCAGGTCGCCGGGCCGGGCGTTGCGGTGGATCATCAGCACTTGCTTGCCATCCGGGGACAGCAGGTAGCCCAGGGTGGCGACGATGGGGGTATAGGGCATGGGAGACGATGGCTGCGGCGGATCGCGCAGAGTATGACCGATCGGCCGGACACGGTCGCCGGCTCAGCGCGGCGCGGCGTGCACCGGGGCCAGCGGGCGGTCGCTGGGGCGCAGCGTGGCCACGCCGTGCCCGCGCTCGGCCAGGTACTCCAGCCACTTGCCCAGGAAGGTGTTCATGCGCATGCGGTGGCTGATCAGCTCCGCCGCCGGCGGGTACATGCCCATCACGTCCTGCCAGCGCCGGCCCACGTAGCAGTGCGTGGTCTCGGCCTGGCGCGCGTCGCGGTAGACCCGCACGTAGGCCGAGGGGTCGGGTTCGCCGGTGATTGGGTCGCACAGGTCGTAGGTCAGCCGCAGCTCCACCGTGTAGCGATGGCACTCGATCACGTCCAGGCGCAGGTCCAGCCCGTCGCCGATGGACGACACGTAGCCGCCGGCGACCAGATCGGCCGGGGCGAACAGGCGGGTCAGGTGCTGGTAGTTCTCCGCATACAGCCCCATCAGCCAGCCGAAGCGGCTGAGGCGGGGAATGTGCTCGTGACGGGCAAGGGCGTGGGCCATGCCCCGATCCTACACGTTGCGCCGCCACGCGGGCAGCATTGACGGGGTCCGGGCGCCGGGCCTAACGTGGCGGAGCGCCGGCGCCGCCCGGCTCAGAACATCTCCCGCTGCAGCCCGAAGGTGGTCAGCACCTTGCTGGAGATCTCCTCGATCGAGGTATGGGTGGTGCTCAGCGTGGGGATGCGCTCGGCGCGGAACATGTGCTCGGCGGCGGCGACCTCGCGGCGGCAGGTCTCGGCGGCCGAGTAGCGCGAGTTCGGCCGTCGCTCCTGGCGGATCTGCTGCAGCCGCTCCGGATCGATGGTCAGGCCGAACAGCTTCTTGCGGTAGGGACGCAGCCGCGGCGGCAGCCGGTCGGTCTCCAGGTCCTCGTCGGTCAGCGGGTAGTTCGCCGCGCGGATCCCGTAGTGCAGCGCCAGGTAGATGCAGGTCGGGGTCTTGCCCGCCCGCGAGACGGCCACCAGGATCACGTCGGCCTCGTCGTAGTTGATGGCGATGCCGTCGTCGTGGCTGAGCGCGAAGTTCATCGCGTTGATGCGGCGGTGGTAGGTCTCGAAGTCCACCATGCCGTGCGCCTGGCCCACGCGCGAATGCCGCGGCGCGTTGAGTTCGCGCTCCAGCGGCTCGATGAACGGGGCGAACACGTCCAGCATCAGCGCGCCGCTCTCGGCCAGGATCAGGCTCAGCGACGGGTCCACGCAGGAATTGACCACGATCGGCCGCACCTGGTAGCGCTCGCCGGCGGCATGGATGCGCTGGCAGGCATCGCGGGCTTTTTCTGGATCGTCGATGAACGACATGCGGTCGGTGACGAAGCTGAAACCGCTGAACTGGGTCAGCAGGCTGTGCCCAATGGTTTCAGCGGTGATACCGGTTCCATCGGACACGTAGAACACCGGCCGAATCGTTGACATTGCCACCACCTCCCTGGATGAAACCGGAAAAACCTGCGGATTCAAGCTTGTGCAGGTTCGGCTGTGCACTGCATCATAGCGGCTTCTTCCTACGGACGCGGCCATTCAGCCCGCCTCGGGCGATGGCCTAACGGAGCATCGCGCTTGAACGAGAACATCCTGTGGTTGCATGAGCTGCGCCTGGCCGACCTGGCCCGCGTGGGCGGTAAGAATTCGTCGCTTGGCGAAATGATAGGCAACCTGGCCGGATTGGGCGTCTCGGTTCCCGGCGGCTACGCCACCACCGCGGAGGCGTTCAAGGCGTTCATCGCCCACAACGACCTGTCCAAGCGGATCTTCGACAAGCTCGAGACCCTGGACGTCGAGGACGTCGGTGCCCTGACGCTGGCCGGCAAGGAGATCCGCGGCTGGGTCACCGACGCGCCGCTGCAGCCGGACCTGGACGAAGCCATCCGCGAGGCCTACACCCAGCTGTGCGCCGAGAACGGCGGCGGCGAGGTGGCGGTGGCGGTACGCTCCTCGGCCACCGCCGAGGACCTGCCCGACGCCTCGTTCGCCGGCCAGCAGGAGACCTTCCTCAACGTCACCGGTGCCGACGACGTCGTGCACAAGGTCAAGGAAGTGTTCGCCTCGCTCTACAACGACCGCGCCATCGCCTACCGCGTGCACCACGGCTTCAAGCACGAGGACGTGTTCCTGTCCGCCGGCGTGCAGCTGATGGTGCGTTCCGGCGTCGGTTCCTCGGGCGTGCTGTTCACCCTGGACACCGAGTCCGGCTTCCGCGACGTGGTGTTCGTCACCTCCAGCTTCGGCCTTGGCGAGATGGTCGTGCAGGGCGCGGTCAACCCGGACGAGTACTACGTCTACAAGCCCACGCTGACCGCCGGCAAGCCGGCGATCCTGCGCCGCTCGCTCGGCAGCAAGGCGATCCGCATGGTGTATTCCGATACCCCGGGCGAGCGCGTGCGCATCGAGGACACGCCGGCCGAACTGCGCAACACCTTCTCCATCAGCGACGAGGACGTGCAGGAACTGTCCAAGCAGGCCCTGGTCATCGAGAAGCACTACGGCCGCCCGATGGACATCGAGTGGGCCAAGGACGGCGTCAGCGGCAAGCTATTCATCGTCCAGGCCCGCCCGGAGACCGTGAAGTCGCGCAGCCACGCCACCCAGATCGAACGCTTCGCGCTCGACGGCAAGGGCGCCCGGGTCCTGGCCGAAGGCCGCGCCGTGGGTGCCAAGATCGGCGCCGGCGTCGCCCGCGTGGTGCGTTCGCTCGACGACATGAACCGGGTGCAGCCCGGCGACGTGCTGATCGCCGACATGACCGACCCGGACTGGGAGCCGGTGATGAAGCGCGCCTCGGCGATCGTCACCAACCGCGGCGGCCGCACCTGCCACGCGGCGATCATCGCCCGCGAGCTCGGGGTGCCGGCGGTGGTCGGCTCCGGCAATGCCACCGACGTGATCAGCGACGGCCAGGAAGTGACCGTCAGCTGCGCCGAGGGCGACACCGGCTTCATCTACGAAGGCCAGCTGCCGTTCGAGCGCACCACCACGGACCTGGGCAACATGCCGCCGGCACCGCTGAAGATCATGATGAACGTCGCCAACCCCGAGCGCGCGTTCGACTTCGGCCAGCTGCCCAACGCCGGCATCGGCCTGGCGCGGCTGGAGATGATCATCGCCAGCCACATCGGCATCCATCCGAACGCGCTGCTGGAGTACGCCAAGCAGGACGCGGACACCAAGAAGAAGATCGACGCCAAGATCGCCGGCTACGCCGATCCGGTGAGCTTCTACATCAACCGCCTGGCCGAGGGCATCGCCACCCTTACCGCCTCGGTCGCGCCGAACACGGTGATCGTGCGCCTGTCCGACTTCAAGTCCAACGAGTACGCCAACCTGATCGGCGGCGCCAACTACGAGCCGCACGAAGAGAACCCGATGATCGGCTTCCGCGGCGCCAGCCGCTACGTCGATCCGTCGTTCAGCGAAGCCTTCGCGCTGGAATGCAAGGCCGTGCTGAAGGTGCGCAACGAGATGGGCCTGGACAACCTCTGGGTCATGATCCCGTTCGTGCGCACCCTGGAGGAAGGCCGCAAGGTGATCGAGGTGCTGGAGCAGAACGGCCTGCGCCAGGGCGAGAACGGCCTGAAGATCATCATGATGTGCGAGGTGCCGTCCAACGCGCTGCTGGCCGACGAGTTCCTGGACATCTTCGACGGCTTCTCGATCGGTTCCAACGACCTAACCCAGCTGACACTGGGCCTGGACCGCGACTCCTCCATCGTCGCGCACCTGTTCGACGAGCGGAATCCTGCGGTGAAGAAGCTGCTGTCGCTGGCGATCAAGGCCGCCCGCGCCAAGGGCAAGTACGTCGGCATCTGCGGCCAGGGGCCGTCGGACCACCCCGACCTGGCCGAGTGGCTGATGCAGGAAGGCATCGAGTCGGTCTCGCTCAACCCCGACACCGTGGTCGATACCTGGCTGCGCCTGGCCAAGCTGAAGAGCGAAGGCTGATGGGGGCAGTAGCGACATGGCTGGCCGCCGCGGCCGGCACCACCGCGGCCGCGGCTCCGTCCGCGGCTCAGGCGCCGCGGACGTTTCGCTGGAGTGACGTGGACTGGGCGCAGATCCTGCTGAACTGGGGCGTGGCGCTGATCATCCTCGTCGTGGGCATGTGGGTGGCCAAGCGCCTCAGCCTGTGGCTGCAGCGCGCGCTCACCCGCGCCCATGTCGAGACCACGCTCAGCAACTTCCTGCGCAACGTGTCCTATGCGTTGCTGCTGGTGCTGGTGTTCGTCACCGCGCTGCAGAAGATCGGCGTGCCGCCGACCTCGCTGTTCGCGGTGCTCGGTGCCGCCGGCCTGGCGGTCGGCCTGGCGCTGAAGGACTCGTTGTCCAACATCGCCTCGGGGGTGATGCTGATCGTGCTGCGGCCGATGCGCGACGGCGACCACGTGGTGGTGGCCGGCCAGGAAGGCATCGTCGACGAGATCCGGATCTTCCAGACCCGCATCCGCACCTTCGACGAGCGCGTGGTCACCGTGCCCAACAGCACGATCACCACCGCGCCGATCGTCAACTACAGCACCCTGCCCAACCGGCGTCTCGAGATCACCGTGGGCGTGGGCTACGGCGACGACCTGCGCAAGGCCCAGGACCTGCTGCTGCAGATCGCCAAGGGCAATCCCAACATCCTGGAGACCCCGGCACCGTTCGTGCAGGTCACCAACCTGGGCGAGAGCACCGTGGACCTGATGCTGTTCGCCTATGCGACCAACGCCAACTTCGGTGCGGCCAAGAGCGTGACGCTGGAGCAGATACGCAACCAGCTGCTGGAGAACGGGCTCAACATCCCCTATCCGCAGCGCGACCTGCACGTCTACCACCACGACGCCGACGGCAAGCCGATCGCCGAGCTGCTGCGCAAGGGCATCACCGACGACGGCGACACCGGCTCCGGGCCGCCCCTGGCCAGATGAGTCCCGCAAAGGAAAAACCGCACCTCGGTGCGGTTTTTTCTTGCCTCGGCTATGGCCTGGCGCCGCGACTCAGGGGGTCGCCCCCTGCCCGCCCAGCGTCCCCATGAACCGGCGGTAATGGCGCAGTTCCTCGATCGAATCGTGCACGTCGCTGAGCGCCGTGTGGCTGGAGGTCTTGCTGAGGCCGCCGACCACGGCCGGCGCCCAGCGCCGCGCCAGCTCCTTCAGCGTGGACACGTCCAGGTTGCGGTAGTGGAAGTAGCGCTCCAGCCGCGGCATCTGCCGGTGCAGGAAGCGCCGGTCCTGGCAGATCGAGTTGCCGCACATCGGCGAGGCGCCGGCCTTGATCCACTCGGCCAGGAACGCCACCGTCTGCGCCTCGGCCTGGGCATGGCCGACCCCGCTGTCGAGCACGCGTTGCCACAGGCCCGAACGGCGGTGCTGGGTACGGTTCCACTCGTCCATCGCCTCCAGCGTCTCCAGCGGGTGCGCGATGGCGAACTCCGGTCCCTCGGCCAGCACGTTGAGCTGGGCGTCGGTGACCACCGTGGCGATCTCGATGATGGAATCGCGATCGGTATCGAGCCCGGTCATTTCCAGGTCGATCCAGATCAGTCGGTCGTTGCCCGCGAGGTTCTGTGCCATGTCACCGCCGGTTGCGAGGCCGCGCACGGCAGCCGGGTTGTCAGGAAAGCCGCGCATCATACCCCAGCACCCGGCGCCCGCCTTCGCGCCCCGCCGCGCTCAGCCCGACAGCAGCGGCTTGCCGCGCTTGGCCCGGAAGTAGTTGGTCAGGCGCCGCCCGGCCTCCTCGGCCAGCACGCCGCCCTCGACCTGCACGCGGTGGTTGTGGCGCGGATCGCCCGGCAGGTCGAACACGCTGCCGCAGGCACCGGTCTTGGGATCGCGGGCGGCGTAGACCACGCGCGCGATGCGCGCATGCACCATCGCCATCGCGCACATCGCGCACGGTTCCAGGGTCACGTACAGGGTGCAGCCGAGCAGGCGATGGTTGCCCAGCCGCCGGCCGCCCTCGCGCAGGGCCACGATCTCCGCATGGGCGCTGGGGTCGTGGCTGACGATGTTGAAGTTCCAGCCCTCGCCCAGCAGGCCGCCGTCGGCGCCCACCAGGACCGCGCCCACCGGGATCTCGTCGTAGTCGCGCTCGGCGCGCTCGGCCAGCGCCAGCGCGTGGCGCATCCAGTGCACATCGTCCGGCCCGGCGGGCAGGTCCGCGCCCGTCACCCTTGCGGCCCCTCCTGCCGGCGCAGGAACGCGGCGAAGGCGGCCAGCGTGGCCTCGCTGACATGGTGCTCGATCCCCTCCGCATCGCGGCGGGCGGTGGCTTCGTCGATGCCCAGCGCGATCAGGAAACGCTCCACGGTCTGGTGCCGCTCGCGGCTGGCCGCCGCCAGCGCCTCCCCGGCGGGGGTCAGGAACACGCCGCGGTAGGGGCGCTGCACCACCCAGCCATCGCGGACCAGGCGCTTGAGCATCTTGGCCACGGTGGGCTGGGCCACGCCCAGGCGCGCGGCGATATCGACCTGGCGCGCCTCGCCGCCATCGCCCAGCAGGTCCGAGATCAGCTCGACGTAGTCCTCCACCAGCTCGGCGCGCCGGGCCTCGCGGACCTGGCGGAAACTCTCGACGTGCACCTGCGCGTCGATGAGTGCCGCCGTGACCGGTTCCAGCTTTTCGCTCTTGCCCACCTTGCGCCTCGTCGTTCGATCCGGGGCCGCGCCCCGCAGTGCACATTTTGAAGCAGTCGGGCTATCAATACGATTCGAATTGCCAATACTCAATAGAATAGCATTTGCTATATCATCCATCTCTCGTCCACGCCGTCCCCGACATGGCCACCGAAACCTCCCCCAATGCCCCCGCGCTCGAGGCCCGCCGCCTCGACCGCAGCGCCAGCCTCGGCGAGATGAACGGCAGCGTCGCGGTGCCCAGCGGCGGCCACTGGTGGTTCCGCCTGCTCGCGTTCCTGGGGCCGGGCTACATGATCTCGGTCGGCTACATGGATCCGGGCAACTGGGCCACCGACCTGGCCGGCGGCTCGCACTTCGGCTACCTGCTGCTGTCGGTGATCCTGCTGTCCAACCTGATGGCGATCGTGCTGCAGGGGCTGTCGGCGCGGCTGGGCATCGCCACCGGCCACGATCTGGCCCAGGCCTGTCGCGTGCGCTATTCGCGGCCGGTCAACCTCGCGCTGTGGGCCATCTGCGAACTGGCGATCATCGCCTGCGACCTGGCCGAGGTGATCGGCACGGCGATCGCGCTCAAGCTGCTGTTCGGCATTCCGCTGACGCTGGGCGCGATCATCACCGCGATCGACGTGGTGCTGGTGCTGCTGCTGATGAATCGCGGCTTCCGGGCGCTGGAGGCGTTCGTGATCGCGCTGCTGCTGGTGATCTTCGGCTGCTTCGCGGTGCAGATCGCGCTGGCGGCCCCGCCGCTGCGCGAGGTGCTGGCCGGCTTCATCCCGCGCGCCGAGGTGGTGACCGATCCCCACGCGCTGTACCTGGCGATCGGGATCATCGGCGCCACCGTGATGCCGCACAACCTCTACCTGCATTCCTCGATCGTGCAGACGCGCGCCTACCCCCGCACCGAGGCCGGACGGCGCTCGGCCCTGCGCTGGGCGGTGACCGACAGCACGGTCGCGCTGATGTTCGCGCTGTTCGTCAACGCGTCGATCCTGATCCTGGCCGCCGCCGTGTTCCACGCCCAGGGCCGCACCGACGTGCAGGAGATCGAACAGGCCCACGAACTGCTGGCGCCCATGCTCGGCGTGGGCCTGGCGTCGACGCTGTTCGCGGTGGCGCTGCTGGCCTCGGGCATCAACTCCACGGTGACCGCCACCCTGGCCGGGCAGATCGTGATGGAAGGCTTCCTGCGCCTGCGCATCGCGCCCTGGATCCGCCGCCTGCTCACCCGCGGCCTCGCGATCGTACCGGTGGTGGCGGTGACCGCGCTGTACGGCGAACAAGGCACCGCGCGGCTGCTGGTACTGAGCCAGGTGGTGCTGTCGATGCAGCTGCCGTTCGCGGTGATCCCGCTGGTGGCGTTCGTCTCCGACCGGGGCCTGATGGGCGCGCTGGTGGCGCCGCCCTGGCTGGTGCGCACCGCCTGGGTGATCGCCGCCCTGATCGTGGCGCTGAACCTCAAGCTGCTGGCCGACACGCTGCTGCACTGACCGCGCCGCGCGCGGCACCGCCTCACCCGCTGCAACCCCGAACCGTGGTAGATACGGAGGCTGACGGCTCCCCGAAGCGCAGGAAAGGAGGCTTGGCATGACGGTGTCCGCTCCGGCTCCCGGCGTGCGTCGGTCCGCCGGCACCTCTGTGAGGAGTTTCATCGTGAGACACCGTGTGAGCCTCGGCGACCTGGGCGTCATCGCGGCCGTCCTGTCCGTGCTGACCTACATCGCGTACGCCTACGATATCTTCGTCACCGAGGGCAGCACCAGCGCGGCCGGGCAGACCGTCGAGCTGGACGAGATGCTGCTGATCGGCGCCACCCTGCTGCTGGGTCTGCTGATCTTCTCGATCCGCCGCTACCGCGAGCAGAAGCGCGAGGCGCGGCGGCGCACCCAGGCCGAGCAGCGGGTGCGCGAGCTTGCCTACCAGGACCCGCTCACCGGCCTGCCCAACCGCCGCCAGTTCGAGGAGGCACTGCAGGTGGCGGCGGCCTCGCCGCCCCGCGCCGGCGCGGTGCACGCGGTGCTGATGCTGGACCTCAACGGCTTCAAGCAGGTCAACGACGTGCATGGCCACGACGCCGGCGATGCGGTGCTGGTCGTGGTGGCGCAACGCCTGCTGCGCGCCCTGCGCGAAGGCGAATCGGTGGCGCGGCTGGGCGGCGACGAATTCGTGGTGCTGGCCCAGCACCTGATCGGGCCGGAGGCGGCCTCCAACATCGCGCTGCGCCTGCTGCAGGGCTTCGGCGATCCGATCCTGGCCGATGGCGTGGCGCACAGCCTCGGCGCGGGGATCGGCATCGCCCTGGTGCCCACCGATGCGCAGAGCGCCGAGGAAGCCATGCGCAAGGCCGACGTGGCGCTGTACCGGGCCAAGGCCGAGCGGCGCCCGGCCTACCGCTTCTTCGAGGAACAGATGGACCAGCTGGTACGCGAGCGCGAGCGGCTGGAGCAGGCGCTGAAGCAGGCCATCGACCAGGACCGCATCCAGCCCTACTTCCGGCCCTCGCACGACCTGCGCAGCGGCCAGGTGGTGGGCTTCGAGGTCAGCCCGCACTGGCTCGCCGGCCCCGACGGCAGCGTGCCGCCCGAGCGCTTCCTGCCGATCGCCGCCGAGACCGGGTTGATCCACCTGCTGGCCGAGCGCCTGTGGCAACGGGCCTGCGCCATGGCGCTGAGCTGGCCGCCGCAGGTGCAACTGGCCATCAGCGTGCTGCCCGGGCAGCTGCAGAACTGGCAGCTGGCGGCCGAGATCCTGCAGATCCTGCAGCAAGCCGGACTGCCGCCGCAGCGCCTGCAGCTCAACATCGCCGAGAGCCTGGTGGTGCAGGACGTGGCCGCGGCCAAGGCGCTGATCACCCCGCTGCAGGCGCAGGGCGTCAACATCGCCCTCGACCACTTCGGCACCGGCTACTCCAACCTGTACCACCTGGGCGAGTTCCAGTTCGACAAGATCAAGATCGACCGTCGGCTGGTCGAGCACATGGAGGATGCCTCCAATGCCAAGCTGGTGCGCGCGCTGATCGGGCTCGGCCAGGGCCTCGGGCTGGCGGTGAGCGCGGACGGGATCGCCGACGCCGACGACCGCGACACGCTGCTGGACTCGGGCGTGCGCGAGGGCCAGAGCGGCGACGCCGCGGTGAGCGGGCCGGCCACCCTGGCGATGCTCGCCCACGCCCCCTCCGGCGTGGCGCGGCCGGACGAAGGCAGCTGACTACCGCAACCGTGGCACGGCCCGGGCGCACGGGGGATGACGGATCCTCGTGCCTGGTCGCGCCGCACGCCGGTCGCGAACCGTCGCGGCGCCGATGCCTTGCATCGTGCCCTGCCCACTGAGTCGCCCTGCATGCAGGGTGGCCGTTATCGAAGCCCCTCACGGCCTGCCGCGCGCCGCCTCAGCTCACCTTCCGCACCGCGGTCGCGGCGGGGAGCAACCCGGAGCCATCTTCGGCCTGCGGTGCCATCCGCGGAATCGGCCTGCCGGTGCGCTGGTCGATCAGCACCGAATGGCGTTCGCCGCGTTTGAACAGGTGCTGCTCGCCCCACTGCCGCAGCGCCACCACCACGGGGAACAGGCCGGCGCCCCGGGCGGTGAGCACATATTCCTGATACAGCGAGCCGTCCGAGGCGTCCTGCGTTTCCAGGATGCCCGCAGCCACCAGCCTGCGCAGCCGGTCGGCGAGGATGTTTCGCGCCACGCCCAGGCTTCGCTGGAAATCGCCGAAGCGGCGAACGCCGTCGAAGGCATCGCGCACGATGAGCAACGACCAGCGGTCCCCGATCAGATCGACGCAGCGCGCGACAGGACACGGCTCCTCGTTCAGCGGTCTTCGGGCGGGCATGGAATTTCCTGATTGGCGGACGGGCCAGGCTTTCTAGTTGCATTTTGAAACTACCAACTCTATTGTGCAACCGGTTTCTTTTTGCAACCAGATGGGGCGGGGCCCGGGACCTTGAAGACTCTTCCAACGCCACCGCCGGCCCAGCGCAGCGCTCCGCTCACGCCTGCGACCATGCCACGCGGCCTGGTATGGCTGTTCGCGGTCGCGAGCGGCTTGAGCGTGGCCAATGTCTATTACTCGCAACCCCTGCTGGACGCCCTGGCGGAGGATCTGGGCATCCGCCTTGCTGCGATGGGCGGCGTGGTCGCGGCCACGCAGGTCGGCTGCGCGCTGGCCTTGCTGCTGCTGGTACCGTTGGGCGATCGCGTGAATCGCCGCCGTCTGATGGCGATGCAACTGCTGGCGCTGGTATGCGCCCTGGTCGCCGTGAGCATGGCGAGGTCGGCGCCCGCGTTGCTGGCGGGTATGCTCGCCGTAGGCCTGCTGGGTACGGCGATGACGCAGGGACTGATCGCCTACGCCGCCGCCGCAGCCGCGTCCCACGAGCGAGGGCGGGTCGTAGGCGCGGCGCAGAGCGGCGTGTTCATCGGCCTGCTGCTGGCACGGGTGGTGGCCGGTGGCCTGAGCGACGTGTTCGGTTGGCGCGGCGTATACCTCTGCGCCGCCGGGCTGATGCTGGCGATCGCGCTGCCGCTCTGGCAGCGATTGCCCGCGCTGCCCACCGCCCCGGACACGATGAGCTATCCGCGCCTGATCGCGTCCATGCTGGCGCTGCTGAAGCGGGACAAGGTACTGCAGGTCCGCGGCATGCTGGCGCTGTTGATGTTCGCGGCCTTCAACATCTTCTGGAGTGCGCTGGTGCTCCCGCTGAGTGCGCCGCCCCATGAGCTCCCGCATACCGCCATCGGCGCCTTCGGCCTGGTCGGCGCGGTCGGTGCGCTGGCGGCCGCGCGTGCCGGACGCTGGTCCGACCAGGGGCATGCGCAGCGCACCAGCGCGGCGGCACTGGTGACGCTGGTGCTGGCGTGGTGGCCGCTGTCGCAAATGGAAGGGTCGCTCGCCGCCCTGCTGCTCGGCATCGTGCTGCTCGACCTGGGCGGCCAGGCGCTGCACGTGACCAACCAGAGCATGATCTTCAACGGCCCGCCCGAGGCGCACAGCCGGTTGGTCGGCCTCTACATGCTGTTCTACGCAATCGGCAGTGGGCTCGGCGCGACCAGCACCACCCTGGTCTTCGCCGGCGCCGGCTGGCAGGGCGTGTGCCTGCTGGGTGCCGCGGTCAGCCTGCTCGCGATGCTGTTCTGGTGGACGACACGGCACGTCACGCCCGCCGCGGCCTCGGTTCGCTCATGACAGGGAACCGGAGGAACGCTCGAATCCGCGCGGCAGCACCGAGGGATCCGCCGCTGGCGGGTCCCTCTGCAGCCAACCGATGGCGCCGGTCTTGAGCAGGTACCTGATTCGAAGCGTCCCTGCGCAATCCATCAGTAGCCCCTCGAAAGACGCTCCGTCACTCCCACTCGATCGTCGCCGGCGGCTTGCCGGAGATGTCGTAGACCACGCGCGAGACGCCGCGCAGCTCGTTGATGATGCGGTTGGAGACGGTGCCGAGGAAGTCGTACGGCAGATGCGCCCAGTGCGCGGTCATGAAGTCGATGGTCTCCACCGCACGCAGCGCGATCACCCACTCGTAGGCGCGGGCGTCGCCGACCACGCCCACCGACTTGACCGGCAGGAATACCGCGAACGCCTGGCTGGTCCTGTCGTAGAGGTCGGCCTTGCGCAGCTCGTCGATGAAGATCGCGTCGGCCTTGGCCAGCAGCTCGGCGTACTCCGGCTTGACCTCGCCGAGGATGCGCACGCCCAGCCCCGGGCCCGGGAACGGATGGCGGTAGACCATGGTGCGCGGCAGGCCGAGCTCGACGCCCAGGCGCCGCACCTCGTCCTTGAACAGCTCGCGCAGCGGCTCGACCAGGCCGAGCTTCATGTGCTCGGGCAGGCCGCCGACGTTGTGGTGGCTCTTGATGACGTGGGCCTTGCCGGTCTTGCTGCCGGCCGACTCGATCACGTCCGGGTAGATGGTGCCCTGCGCCAGCCAGCGCGCATTGGCGAGCTTGCCGGACTCCTCGTCGAAGATCTCGACGAACAGGTTGCCGATGATCTTGCGCTTGGCTTCCGGGTCGCTGACGCCGGCCAGGGCGGCGAAGTAGCGCTCGGCGGCGTTGACGCGAATCACCTTGACGCCCATGTGCTCGGCGAACATCGCCATCACCTGGTCGCCTTCCTGCCAGCGCAGCAGGCCGGTGTCGACGAACACGCAGGTCAGCTTGTCGCCGATCGCCTTGTGCAGCAGTGCCGCGACCACCGACGAGTCGACGCCGCCGGACAGTCCCAGGATCACCTCGTCGTCGCCGACCTGCGCGCGCACGCGCGCGATCTGGTCGTCGATGATGTGCGCGGCGGTCCACAGCGTCTGGCAGCCGCAGACATCGGTGACGAAGCGCCGCAGCAGGGTCTGGCCCTGCAGGGTGTGGGTCACTTCCGGATGGAACTGCACGCCGTACCAGCGCTTGGCCTCGTTGGCCATCGCCGCGACCGGGATGCGCTCGGTGACCGCGGTAACGCTGAAGCCCGGCGGCACCTGCGAGACGTGGTCGCCGTGGCTCATCCACACGTTCAGCCGCGGCGCGCCGCCGTGGTCGCTCAACCCGGAGAACAGCGCGTCCGGCGCCACCACCTCGACCTCGGCATGCCCGAACTCGCGCTGGTCGGCCGCCTCGGTGGCGCCCCCCAGCTGCGCGGCCAGGGTCTGCATGCCGTAGCAGATGCCGAGGATCGGCAGCCCGCTGTCGAACACCTGCTGCGGCGCGCGCGGCGCATCCGCCAGCGTGGTCGACTCCGGTCCACCCGAGAGGATGATGCCCTTGGCGCCGAATCCCGCGATCTCGGCCGGATCGTGGTCCCACGCCCAGATCTCGCAGTACACCCCGATCTCGCGGATGCGGCGGGCGATCAGCTGCGTGTACTGCGCGCCGAAATCGAGGATGAGGATCTTGTCGCTGTGGATGTTGGTCATTGAGAGCCGGGAATCGGGAGAGGTGAATCGGGAATGGGTGGAGCGCTGTGGCAGGTGGTTCATCGATTCCCGATTCCCGATTCCCCATTCCCGGATGGGCGTCAGCCCATCCGGTAGTTCGGCGGTTCCTTGGTGATCTGCACGTCGTGGACGTGGCTCTCGCGCTGGCCGGCGCCGGTGATCTTGACGAACTTCGGCTTGCTGCGCATGTCCTCGATGGTGGCGCAGCCGACGTAGCCCATCGTGGCGCGCAGGCCGCCGATCAGCTGGTGGACGATGCCGCCGACCGGGCCGCGGTACGGCACCCGGCCCTCGATGCCTTCCGGCACCAGCTTGTCGGCGTCGGAGGCGTCCTGGAAGTAGCGGTCCTTGCTGCCCTTCTCCATCGCCGCCAGCGAGCCCATGCCGCGGTAGCTCTTGTAGCTGCGACCCTGGAACAGCTCGACCTCGCCCGGGGCTTCCTCGGTGCCGGCGAACAGGCCGCCGATCATCACCGTGGAGGCACCGGCGACCAGCGCCTTGCCGATGTCGCCTGAGTAGCGGATGCCGCCGTCGGCGATCAGCGGGATGCGGTCCTGCAGCGCCTCGGCGACCATGTCGATGGCGGTGATCTGCGGCACGCCCACGCCCGCGACCACGCGCGTGGTGCAGATCGAGCCCGGGCCCACGCCGACCTTGACCGCGTCGGCACCGGCGTCCATCAGCGCCAGCGCGGCGTCGCCGGTGACGATGTTGCCGCCGATCACCTGCAGCTGCGGGAAGCGCTTCTTGGTCCAGGCCACGCGATCGACGACGCCCTGCGAGTGGCCGTGCGCGGTATCGACGATCACCACGTCCACGCCCGCGGCCACCAGCGCCTCGATGCGCTGCTCGGTGTCGCCGCCCACGCCCACCGCCGCGCCGACCACCAGGCGGGTGCTTGCGTCCTTGGCGGCATTGGGGAAGTCGGACTTCTTCTGGATGTCCTTGACCGTGATCAGGCCGCGCAGCTCGAAGCCCTCGTTGACCACCAGCACCTTCTCGATGCGGTTGCGGTGCAGCAGCTTGAGCACCTCCTCGGCGTCGGCGCCCTCCTTGACCGTGATCAGGCGATCCTGCTTGGTCATGATGTGGCGGACCGGATCGTCGAGCTCGGTCTCGAAGCGCATGTCGCGATGGGTGACGATGCCGACCAGGCGGCCGCCGTCCACCACCGGCACGCCGGAGATGTTGCGTGCCTGGGTGATCGCGAGCACCTCGCGGATCGTGGTCTCCGGCCCGACCGTGATCGGGTCGCGGATCACGCCGGACTCGTACTTCTTGACCCGCGCCACCTCGGTGGCCTGCTGCTCGACGGTCAGGTTCTTGTGGATGATGCCGATCCCGCCCATCTGGGCCATGGCGATGGCCAGGCGGCCCTCGGTCACGGTGTCCATCGCCGCGGACAGGATCGGAAGCTTGAGCTTCAGGTCGCGCGTCAGCCGCGTTTCAAGGTTGACGTCCTTGGGCAGGACGATCGAATGGGCGGGGACGAGCGAAACGTCGTCATAGGTGAGAGCTTCGGCCTGGATGCGCAGCATCGGCGGTCCCGGGAGATTTGGGGAAGCGCGACATTTTACCCTTAAAACGGCGTC
Organism: Lysobacteraceae bacterium USHLN149; assembly: GCA_037145635.1. Lineage (GTDB taxonomy): Bacteria > Pseudomonadota > Gammaproteobacteria > Xanthomonadales > Xanthomonadaceae > JAATFS01. The sequence goes on along the minus strand of JBBCXB010000004.1, from coordinate 330,174 downwards.
AACGACACTGGGTCAGACGGTCGCAGTCGCAATGCAGCGTCGCGCCGGTGCCGCCGGCCCGGCTCAGCCGGCGGCGTCGGCGGCCTCGAGCGTGTTCTGCATCAGCGTGGCCACCGTCATCGGGCCGACCCCGCCGGGTACCGGCGTGATCCAGCTGGCCCGGCGCGCGGCGGCCTCGAACCCGACATCGCCGACCAGGCGGCCGTCGTCGAGGCGGTTGATGCCGACGTCGATCACCACCGCGCCGGGCTTGACCCACTCGCCCGGGATCAGGCCGGGCCGCCCCACCGCCACCACCAGGATGTCGGCGTTGCGCACGCTGGCCTCCAGCACCGCGGCGGGGGTGAACTTGTGGCAGCTGGTGACGGTGCAGCCGGCGATCAGCAGCTCCAGGCCCATCGGCCGGCCGACGTGGTTGCTGACGCCGACGATGGTCGCATTCTGGCCGCGCACCGGCTGGTCGGTATGGCTCAGCAGGGTCACGATGCCGCGCGGGGTGCACGGGCGCAGGCCGAACTCGCGCAGCGCCAGGTGGCCCACGTTCTGCGGATGGAAGCCGTCCACGTCCTTGCGCGGGTCGATGCGCTGGATCAGCCGGTTGGCATCGGCGATGCCCGGGAGCGGGAGCTGGATCAGGATGCCGTGGATCTTGGGATCGGCGTTCAGCCGGTCGATCAGTTCGCCCAGTTCGGCCTCGCTGGTTCCCGCCGGCAGGTCGTAGTCAAAGGCCTCGATGCCGACCTTCTCCGCGGCGCGGCGCTTGTTGCGCACGTACACCGCCGAGGCCGGATCCCCCCCGACCAGCACCACTGCCAGCCCGGGCCGCGGCTGGCCGGCGGCGACCCGCGCATCCACGCGCAGCTTGAGCCCGTCCAGCAGGTCCTCGGCGATGCGGCGGCCGTCGAGGATGCGGGCCGTGGCGGAGTCTGCGTGCGCGGAAGCGGTCATGGGGCGTGGGGTGTAGAGTCGACGGTCGTCTATTGTCCCCGATTCCGCCATGACCGACACCACCTCGCTTGAAGCCGCCGCGTTCCGCCGCCTGCTGCGGCACCTCAACCAGGAGTGCCCGGACGTGCAGAACATCGACCTGATGACACTGGCCGGCTTCTGCCGCAATTGCCTGGCCGACTGGTACCGCGAGGCCGCCGAGGCCGAGGGCCGCGACCTGGACAAGGAGCAGGCGCGCGAGGCGATCTATGGCATGCCGTTCGCCGAGTGGAAGCGCCGCCACCAGAAGGAGGCCAGCGCCGAGCAGCTGGCGGCGTTCGCCGCGGCCCAGCAGCGCCACGGGGCCTGAGCGGGGCTGCGCCCCCGGCTACCGGTCTGCGGCAACGGATGCCGCCCCTCCTTTCGGCCACGCAGCCGGGTGCAGCCGGCACGCGCCACCGGGTCCGACCCAGGCCGCGTCGCGCGCCGGGGCCGGGCGTGCAGGATTACGACCCGATGACGGCGACAGCCTGCAAGTCCCAAACACCCGTCCGCGGTCTTCGCCCGCCGCAAGCGCCGGAGCCGGCGGCGCCTGCCTGGGATGCGCGATCCGAGGACAGGCCTGACCCGGCCCTGCCCCGAAACGCAACGCGGCGCCCGAGGGCGCCGCGTCGCATCCCATCCGTCAGCACGGGGGTTTCAGCGCGCCGACGCTCCGGCCAGCGCATCGCTCAGGATTTGGCGCGCCGCGGTACCGTGCTTCTCGTGCTCCAGCGCGAAGTGCACGGTGGCCTCGATCAGGCCGATGTGCGCGCCGCAATCGAAGCGGCGCCCCTCGAAGCGATAGGCATCGACCCGCTCCTGGGTCAGCAGCTGCGCGATCGCGTCGGTCAGCTGGATCTCGCCGCCGGCACCGGTGCCGGTCTGCTCCAGCAGCTCGAAGATCTTGCTGCTGAGCACGTAGCGGCCGACCACGGCCAGCGTGCTCGGCGCCTGCTCCGGCTTGGGCTTCTCCACGATCTGGGTGATGCGGCCCTTGCGACCGTCGAATGCCTCGGTGGCGACGATGCCGTAGCTGGCGGTCTTGTCGTGCGGCACGTCCTCCACGGCGATGACGCTGCCGCCCGACGCCTCGGCCACGTCCGCCATCTGCTTGAGCGCGCCGTCGCCGCGATTCCACATCAGGTCGTCCGGCAGCAGCACCGCGAACGGTTCGTCACCGACCACCGGCTTGGCACACAGCACCGCGTGGCCCAGGCCCAGCGCCTCGGTCTGGGTGACGAAGATTGCGCGCACGCCTTCCGGCAGCACGTGGCGGACCAGCTCGAGCTGCTCGTGCTTGCCCGCGCGCTCGAGCTTCTGCTCGAGTTCGTAGGCCTTGTCGAAGTAGTCGGCCACCGAGTGCTTGTAGCGGTTGGTGACGAAGATCAAGGTGTCGCAGCCCGCCTGGATCGCCTCGTCGACGGCGTACTGGATCAGCGGCTTGTCGATGATCGGCAGCATCTCCTTCGGCACCGTCTTGGTCGCCGGGAGAAAACGGGTACCCAGACCTGCCACGGGAAATACGGCCTTGCGAATACGCTTGCTCATCAAAGTCTTCTGACCTCACGTGCGGGGAATGGGACGACCGTATCAGATCGTGCGTCATCTTTTCGTCTAGCCGCCGCGAAGTCCGGCATCAGCGAACCCAGGACATTTTCCATCGTCGCGATGTCGTAGTGGTTGACCGCCTCGCGCAGGCGCGCCACCAGCTGCAGCACCTGGTCCTGCGAGAACTGGCGGACGTCCGCCTCGAGGATCTTGGGGTGCGCGGTCGGGCGATAGTTCTCGTCCGAGTAGAACAGCGCCTCGTGCAGCTTCTCGCCCGGGCGCAGCCCGGTGAAAACGATGGCGATGTCCTTGCCCGGCTGCTTGCCGACCAGGCGGATCATCTGCTCGGCCAGCAGCCGGATCGGCACCGGCTCGCCCATGTCGAGCGTGTAGATGGCGCCGTGCGACGCCGACGCGGCGGCCTGCACCACGAGCTGGCAGGCCTCGGGGATCGTCATGAAGTAGCGGGTCACGTCGGGGTGGGTGACCGTCACCGGCCCGCCCTGGCGGATCTGCTCGCGGAACAGCGGTACCACGCTGCCGGCCGAGTCCAGCACGTTGCCGAAGCGCACCGTGATGAAGCGCGTGGCGCTGCCGCGCGCGTCCAGGCTCTGGCACACCATCTCGGCATAGCGCTTGCTCGCGCCGAGCACGTTGACCGGCTCGACCGCCTTGTCGGTGGAGATGAACACGAAGGTCTCGATGCGGGCCTGCTGGCAGGCGCGCGCCACGTTCTCGGTCGCCAGCACGTTGTTGCGGATCGCCTCGCGCAGCTGCTCCTCCAGCAGCGGCACCTGCTTGTAGGCGGCGGCGTGGAACACCGCGTCCGGGGTGGCGGTCCGCAAGGCGTGCGCCACCACCGCCGGGTCGCCGCAATCGCCCAGCACCCGCACCACTTCGAGGTCCGGGAACAGCCGGCGCAGGTCCGAGTCGATGGTCAGCAGCGCCAGCTCGTCCACTTCCAGCAGCACGATCCGGCTGGCGCCGTGGCGCGAGCACTGGCGGCAGACCTCCGAACCGATCGAGCCGCCGGCGCCGGTCACCATCACCGTCTTGCCGGTCAGCCAGCCGCGGATGAGCCGCCAGTCCGGCGTCACCGGCTTGCGGTTCAGCAGGTCCTCGATGGCGACCTCCTTCAGCTCGCCCGGCAGCGAACGCCCTTCGAGGACGTTGATCAGCTTGGGCACCATCCGGAACGGCAGGCCGGTGCTCTCGCAGATCGCCACCACCCGCTGCATGCCCGAGGCATCGAGCGAGGGAATGGCGATGACCAGCAGCTTGGCCGCGGTCTCCTTGGCGATCGAGGCCGCCTGCTCGAGGCCGCCGAGCACGTTCAGGCCCTGGATCTTGGCGCCGTGCAGGTGCACCGCGTCGTCCAGATAGCCCACCGGGGTGAAGGCACCGGTGCGGCGCAGGTCGCGCACCAGGGCCTCGGCGGCGCGGCCGGCACCGAGGATGAGCACGCGCTGCGCGATCTCGCCCGAATGCACCACCTGGTAGTCCTTCCACGCCCGGTACAGCAGCCGCGGCGTGCCGAGCAGCGCCGACAGCGCGAACGGGTACACCACCAGCACCGACAGCGGCACGCCGGTGAAGCGGTCGTAGGACAGCGCCAGCACGATGGCGACCAGGCCGAGGAAACTGGCCTTGAAGATGTTCCACAGGTCGGGGACGCTGGCGAAGCGCCACAGCCCGCGGTACAGGCCCACGCGCCAGAACACCAGCCCCTGCGCGACCAGCACCACGCCGGTGCGCCAGTCCCACAGCGGCAGGTCCGGCGCCTGCTGCAGCATGGAATAGCGGCCGGCGTGCAACAACTGCCAACAGATCCACACCATCAGCAGGTCGTGGGACACGACCGCGATCTTGGGCACTGCACTGGTGAAGCGGTCACGCCAAGACGTCATCAACTTGTCCATTGTTTGTCGCGTATTCCCTTACGCAGGAGTAGCCAAATCGCGGAGGCCAGCAACGCCCAGGCCACCGATCCAGCAGCCTCCCACCCCGGCTGCACTGCGTGCGCTTGCATGTACGAGAATAAGAGAACCGCAACCAGGCTGAAACCGAAATAAACGAGCGTGACCCAGGAATGCGACCCGCGTCGCCGGTTCAGCGCCTGATAGAGATGCTGGGTATGGGGTTCCCACCATCGCTGGCGCGAAAGCATGCGAGCAAGCAGCGTGAAGCCCGCGTCTACGAGAAACGCGGTCAGCGGGATCCACACCGACCACCAGGTTCCGCGTCCGGTCGCCACGGTCAGGCCGACCAGCGCGGCGAGCGCAAATCCCAGCGCGCCGCTGCCGCCGTCGCCCAGGAAGATCCGGGCGCGGGGAAAGTTGAACGGAAGGAAACCGAGGCAGGCGGCCGCCACCGCCCAGCCGGCCCAGCCGAGCGGGCCCGGCAGCACCAGCGCGTAGGCCACCGCCGCCAGCGCGGCCTGGGTGGTGGCCAGGCCGTTGATGCCGTCCATGAAGTTCCACACGTTGATCAGCACCACCGACGCCAGCGCGGTCAGCACGCCGTCCACCGCGCTTCCGGTGTAACGGGACACCAGCCAGCCCAGCCAGGCCGAAGCCAGCAGGTGCACGCACAGGCGCAGACGCGCCGACAGCGAGCGGTGGTCGTCCCACCACCCGATCGCGGCGACCAGCGCCAGCCCGCCTGCAAATCCGCCGAGGTAGAAGCGTTGCGCCGGCCAGATCCACAGCGCGACCGCACATCCGGCCAGCACCGCCAGCACGATGGCCATGCCGCCGCCGCGCGGCGTGGCGACGCTGTGGCTACGCCGCTCGCCGGGCTGGTCGAGCAGGCGCCGGTGCAGCGCATACCCGCGCGCCGCCCACGTGCCCACCGCCGCCAACACCAGGTGCAGCGCGCACCACAGCCCCAGCGCCGGCATCAAACTACCGCGTAGTTCAGCAGCGGCTTGACGGTGCCCCATTCCTTGCAGCTCGGGCATTGCCAGTGGTGGGTCTTGGCACCGAAGCCGCAGCGGGTGCAGCGGTAGCTGGGGTTGCGCACCAGCAACTGGTCGGTGATGTGCTTCAGGTCGTGCAGCGTGGCCGCCGGGTCGCTGCCCTCGGCCAGGGTCAGGTCGATCAGCGCCGACTCGCCCCGCACCGACGGCCGGTCCTTGAGCTGTCGGCCCAGATAGGCGCGCGCCTGCTCCACGCCCTCCTGCGATTCCATCAGCTGGGTCAGCGCGAGCACCGGCGCGATGCCGCGGTAGTGCTCGGTCATCTCCGACAGGAAGTTGCGCGCGCCCGAGAGGTCGCCGACGCGGCGGTAGGCGGCGAGCAGCGCGGGAATGATCTCCGGCAGGTAGTCCGGGTCGCTGCGCGCGGCGCGCTCCAGCGCACGCACCGCGGCCTCGTCGTTGCCGATGTCCGATTCGATGCGGCCTTCCAGGATGCCGGCGCGCACCGACTTGGCATCGGCCTGGTAGGCGCGGGCCACCGCCTGCAACGCCAGATCCGGCTTGCCGGCGCCGCGCAGGCGCTCGGCCAGCTCGCACTCGAACTGCGAGATCAGCTTGCCCATCGGCTCGCCGGTCACTTCCTCGTAGCGGGTGGCGTTGTCGATCGCCTTTTCCCACTCGCGCTCGGCCTGGTAGATGCCGATCAGGTGGCGCAGCGCCTGCGGCGCGCGCTGGTCGATCTGCGCCAGCTCGCTGAACACGGTCTCGGCACGGTCCAGCAGACCCGACTTCATGTAGTCCTCGCCGAGCGCCAGCAACGCCTGCACGCGCTGCTGGTCGGTGAGGTCCGGACGCTGCACCAGCCCCTGGTGCAGGCGGATCGCGCGATCGACCTCGCCGCGGCGGCGGAACAGGTGGCCCAGCGCGACCTGGGTCTCGAAGGTTTCCTTGTCCAGTTCCGCGATGTGCAGGAACAGTTCGATGGCCTTGTCCGGCTGCTCGTTGAGCAGGTAGTTCAGGCCGCGGAAGTAGGTGCTGGAGAGCCGGCTGACCTGTGTGTCGCCATGGCGCTGCCCTCCCCTGCGACCGATCACCCAGCCGCTGAGCGCGGCCAAGGGCAGGAAGAGGAAGAACCAGAACCACTCGGTCAGGAAATCCATACGCGCTTACAGTCCGTCTAGGGGGCGCGGCGCGACCACCGGGGAGACCGGCGTGGCGTCGACGCGATTGGCCGCTGCCTGCCGGTTGGCCTGGCGCAGCTTGGAATAGAGGGGGATCACCACGCTCAGCAGTATCAGTCCCGCGCCGATCACGACGCCGGCCAGCAAGGCGACGATGATCGCGATACCGGAGCTGGTGGGAATGCTGGTGAAAGCGAAATCGATCAGGATCGGCTGGGAGTTCAGGGCTCCGATGACCAGCCCGACGAGCAGGAAGGCCAGCATCACCAGCAACCGGAAGATCTTCATGGGCTCGACTCCTGTACGACGAGCACTCAGCTTAACCGAGTGGGACAGACGATCAATCGACCGTATCGGTCATGTCCACCGGCACCACGGCACTGACGCGCTCGCGCAGTTCCTTGCCGGGCTTGAAATGCGGCACGTGCTTGCCGGGAAGCGCCACCGACTCGCCGGTCTTGGGATTGCGTCCCAGGCGCGGGGGGCGGTAGTGCAGCGAGAAGCTGCCGAAACCGCGTATTTCGATCCTGTCCCCGTCCGACAGGGCGTGCCCCATCATCTCGAGCAGCGATTTGACCGCGAGATCCACGTCGTCCGACTTCAGATGCGCTTGGCGTCGCGCCAGGATTTCTATCAACTCGGACTTGGTCATGGGGAAGGCTTGGCTTTGACTGACACATCCTGAATCGGCCCGGGCAGCTGCCCGGGCCGACTCTCTGCGCTCTCGGGAGAGCGCCCGCTGTTACTCGGACTTGTTGCTGTTCAGCTGTGCACGCAGCAGCGCGCCCAGCTGGGTGGTGCCGCCCGAAGCGGACTGGTAGTCCTCCAGCACTTCACGCATCTCGGCATCGTCCTTGGCCTTGATCGACAGCTGCAGGGTACGGCCCTTGCGGTCCATGCCCACGAACTTGGCCTCGATCTTGTCGCCGACCTTCAGGTGCTGGCTGGCGTCGTCCACGCGGTCGACGGAGATGTCGCGCGCCGAGACGTAGCCCTCGATGCCGTCGGCCAGGTCGATCGTGGCGCCCTTGGCATCCACTTCGCGAACCACGCCCTCGACCTTCGAGCCCTTCGGATTGGCGGCCATGTACTGGCCGAACGGATCCTGCTCCAGCTGCTTGACGCCCAGGCTGATGCGCTCGCGCTCCGGGTCGACGGCCAGGACCACGGCGTCCAGGGTGTCGCCCTTCTTGTAGTTGCGGACCACGTCTTCGCCGGTGGTGTTCCAGCTGATGTCGGACAGGTGCACCAGACCGTCGATGCCGCCGTCCAGGCCGATGAAGATGCCGAAGTCGGTGATCGACTTGATCTGGCCCGACACCTTGTCGCCCTTCTTGTGGATGGCCGCGAAGGTCTCCCACGGATTGGCGGCGACCTGCTTCATTCCCAGCGAGATGCGGCGACGCTCCTCGTCGACGTCCAGCACCATGACCTCGACCTCGTCACCGACCTGCACGACCTTGGACGGGTTGACGTTCTTGTTGGTCCAGTCCATCTCGGACACGTGCACCAGGCCTTCCACGCCCGGCTCGATCTCGACGAACGCGCCGTAATCGGTAACGTTGGAGACCTTGCCGAACACGCGGCTGTTGGCCGGGTAGCGGCGGGCGATGTTGTCCCACGGATCCTCGCCCAGCTGCTTCAGGCCGAGGCTGACGCGGTTGCGCTCGCGGTCGAACTTCAGCACGCGCACGTCCAGCTCGTCGCCGACGTTCACGACCTCGGACGGATGGCGCACGCGCTTCCAGGCCATGTCGGTGATGTGCAGCAGGCCGTCGATGCCGCCCAGGTCCACGAACGCGCCGTAGTCGGTCAGGTTCTTGACCACGCCCTTCAGGATCGCGCCTTCCTGCAGCTTGTCCATCAGCTGCTCGCGCTCTTCCGAATGCTCGCTCTCGACCACCGCACGGCGGGAGACGACCACGTTGTTGCGCTTGCGGTCCAGCTTGATCAGCTTGAACTCGAGCTCCTTGCCCTCCAGGTAGGCCGGGTCGCGCACCGGGCGCACATCCACCAGCGAACCAGGCAGGAACGCGCGGACATCCTTGATGTCCACGGTGAAACCACCCTTGACCTTGCCGCTGATACGGCCGGTGATGGTCTCGTTCTTTTCCAACGCCTCTTCCAGCTCGTCCCACACCATGGCGCGCTTGGCCTTCTCGCGCGACAGCACGGTCTCGCCGAAGCCGTTCTCGATGGAGTCGAGGGCGACCTTGACGATGTCGCCTTCGGCGACGTCGATCTCGCCAGCGTCGTTACGGAACTGTTCGATCGGCACGATGCCTTCGGACTTCAGGCCGGCATTGATCACCACGACGTCGCCGCGGACTTCCACGACGGTGCCGCTGACGATGGCGCCGGGCTTCAGCTTCGCCAGGTTGGCTTGGCTGGCTTCGAACAGTTCGGCAAAAGATTCGGTCATTTGATTTACTCAGTTGAACACACGGACGGACGATTCAATGGCGCTTGCGATCGAAGGCGTGCCGTCCAGCCTGTTAGTGGACCCCGTACCGCGGGTCGTGTGTGAAATGGAAATACCGCCACGCACCCTGCGCGACGGAGCTGGTAGAACCTTGCAAACGGCGGGATAGAGTGCCCCGCCCGACGCCGACCGCCCCCTTACGGGGACAGCAGACCCACCACGCGCTCGACGACTTCCTCGATGCCCATTCCGGTGGTATCGACGAGAACGGCATCCTCGGCCGGCCTCAGCGGTGCCACGGCCCGCTGGGCATCGCGGGCGTCACGAGCCATGATCTCGCGCAGCAGGTCGTCAAATATAACCGAAACACCCTTTTCCATCAACTGGTTATGGCGGCGCCCGGCGCGCTCCTCGGCGCTGGCGGTCAGGAACACCTTGTACGGGGCGTCCGGGAAGATCACCGTACCCATGTCACGGCCGTCAGCGACCAGTCCCGGCGGGCGCCGGAACGAGCGCTGGCGTTCCTTCAGCGCGGTACGCACCTCCGGGATCGCGGCGATCGCCGAGGCCAGCGCCCCGGCCGTCTCCAGCCGCAGCTCGTCGGTGGCATCGACCCCGTTGACCAGCACCCGCAGGCCGCCGTCGGCCTCCTCGACGAACTCCACCCGCGTATCGAACGCACAGCGGACCAGCGCCGCGGCATCGGACACGTCCAGGTCCGCCCAGCTGGCGGCGACCCCGACCGCACGGTAGAGTGCGCCCGAATCCAGGTAGTGCCAGCCCAGCCGGGCCGCCACGATCCGGCTGACCGTGCCCTTCCCCGCACCGGAGGGGCCATCGATGGTGAGTACGGGCGAACGGTCGGTCATTCAGGCTCCTGGGGGTTGGCAGACGGCCATTGTAGCCCCCGCCCCGTCCTTTTCGCTGCAACCACTTGAAAGCATGGCGAAAAGCCGGCTAGAATAGCGGGCTTCATTGTGAGTGCACCCTGCCAGGCCAGCCCTGGCGCACTCTCCGTCCCCAGAATCCAACCGTTTACGCCGAGGTGTGTCATGAAAGTCCTGTCCTCCCTGAAGTCGGCGAAGACCCGTCACCGCGACTGCAAGGTAGTGCGCCGCCGCGGCAAGGTCTTCGTGATCTGCAAGTCGAACCCGCGTTTCAAGGCCCGCCAGCGCTGAGCCGCGGTCCGCGAACGGCAGTACCGAGGAAACCGCCTTTCGGCGGTTTTTTCGTTTTCCGCAAGCCGGCGGCGGCCCGTCGGATGCAGCACGAGGCCGCCGCCGGCGCGAAATCGACGGCGCGGCCGGGGCTTTTTTGCTGTAATCGCGGTCTTGACCTGTCCGCTGGGGAGTAGATGCCATGAACCACCGCCTGTTTGCGCTGCCGTTGCTGGTCCTGGCCGGCCTGGCCACCGGCGCCCGTGCCGAGACGTTGCTGGTCGACCGTGCCCAGCAGAAGCCCGCCCAGGCGCTGCCGCTGCGCGGCCAGGGTATGGCGGACGTGCAGGCCCGCTTCGGCGCGCCGCAGCAGCGGCTGGATCCGCGCGGCGGCCAGAAGCGGCAGTGGCCGACCATCAACCGCTGGGTCTATCCCGCCTTCACCGTCTACTTCGAGAAGAGCCGGGTGATCGACGTGGTGACCAACCAGGCCGACGCCGACGAGATCGGGCCCAAGCCGCCGATCCGCTGACGCGCGGTTTCTCCGCAAGCGCCTGCGCCTCGCGCGCGGGCGTTCAACACCTCCGCCCGGCCCCGGTCCGGGCATGACAGAGTGCCGGTTGCAATGATCGAGAAAGTCCGTTTTCCCGCCGAGTGGGAGCCCCAGTCCGCCGTCCTGATCGCCTGGCCGCATGCGGACACCGACTGGGCCGAGCGCCTGGCGGAGGTGGAGGAGACCTACATCGCACTGGTCGCCGCCCTCACCCGTTTCGAGCCGGCGGTGGTGTGCGTGGCCGACGAGGACCTGCAGATCTACGCCGAGGCGCGCCTGCGCTCGGCGCGGGTGGCGATGGAACGCGTGCGCTTCGTGGTCGCGCCGTACAACGACACCTGGCTGCGCGACTCCGGCCCGATCACGCTGCGGCGCGAGCCGGGCGGGTTCCGGCTGCTCGACTTCCGGTTCACCGGGTGGGGCGGCAAGTTCGAGGCCAGCCTGGACGACCAGCTGATCGGCGCGCTGCAGGCGGCGGGCGTGTTCGCGCAGCCGGCCCTGCAGAGCATCGACTTCGCGCTGGAGGGCGGCGCCATCGACACCGACGGCGCGGGCACCCTGCTGACCACCTGGCAGTGCCTGCACGAGCGCCATCCGCAGCGCACGCGCGCCGCGCTGACGGCGGACCTGGCGGACTGGCTGGCGCAGGACCGCGTGCTGTGGCTGGAGCATGGCTACCTCGAGGGCGACGACACCGATGCGCACGTCGACACGCTGGCGCGCTTCGCCGCGGCCGACGCCATCGTCTACCAGGGCTGCGACCAGCCGGAAGACTCGCACTACGGCGAGCTGCAGGCGATGGGCGCGGAACTGGCGGCGCTGCGTACCGCCGACGGCCGGCCCTACCGGCTGTTCGTGCTGCCGTGGGCGCAGCCGATCGTGGACGCCGGCCGCCGGCTCGCCGCGTCCTACGTCAACTTCCTGATCGTCAACGGCGCGGTGCTGATGCCGGCCTACGGCGACCCGGCCGATGCCGCGGCCCAGGCCGTGCTCGCGCAGGCCTTCCCCGGGCGCGAGATCGTGCCGGTGCCGTGCCGTCCGCTGATCTGGCAGAACGGCAGCCTGCATTGCCTCACGATGCAGTTGCCGGCCGGCGTGCTGGCGGCCTGAGGCCGCCCTTCCCTCCCGGCCCGTGCGGCCGGCGTTACGGCAAGGCGCGCTACCCTGTGCGCCTTCTTCGCGGATGCTTTCCATGACCCGTCACACTCTCCCCGTCGCGCTGATCCAGGAGCGCAACCACGGCGACGCCGAGGCCAACCTCGCCGTCATCGAATCGCGCGTGGCCGAGGCCGCTGCGCAGGGCGCGCGGCTGGTTCTGCTGCAGGAGCTGCACAACGGCGCGTATTTCTGCCAGCACGAGTCGGTCGGCGAGTTCGACCTGGCCGAGCCGATCCCCGGCCCCAGCACCGAGCGCCTCGGCGCGCTGGCCAAGCGCCATGGCGTGGTGATCGTGGGTTCGCTGTTCGAGCGCCGCGCCGCCGGCCTGTACCACAACACCGCGGTGGTGCTGGAGAAGGACGGCACGCTGCTGGGCAAGTACCGCAAGATGCACATCCCGGACGATCCGGGCTTCTACGAGAAGTTCTACTTCACCCCGGGCGACATCGGCTTCCGGCCGATCGACACCTCGGTCGGTCGTCTCGGCGTGCTGGTGTGCTGGGACCAGTGGTACCCGGAGGCGGCGCGCCTGATGGCGCTGGCCGGCGCCGAGCTGCTGCTCTACCCCACCGCGATCGGCTGGGACCCCGACGACGAGCAGGCCGAGCAGGACCGCCAGCGCGATGCCTGGGTGCTGAGCCACCGCGGCCACGCGGTCGCCAACGGGCTGCCGGTGCTGTCGTGCAACCGCGTCGGCCACGAGCCGTCGCCGCTGGGCGCCTCGGGCATCCGCTTCTGGGGCAACAGCCACGTGCTCGGCCCACAGGGCGAGTTCGTGGCCGAGGCCGGCACCGAGCCGACCGTGCTGGTGTGCGACGTCGACCTGCAGCGCAGCGAACACGTGCGCCGGATCTGGCCGTTCCTGCGCGACCGCCGCATCGACGCCTACGGCGACCTGCTCAAGCGCTACATCGATTGAACGCGGCGTGGCCCATCCGATGAGCCACGCCCGCGGCGGCGCAGCAGGCCGCCGTCGCCCCGGGCCGCCCCCACGCGCCGGCATACCGCGGGCCGGTCGCGGGCGCCGCGGCCGGGCCGGATCGCGTCCTGCCGTCGCCCCCGCCCGGCCCGCCACCGGCGCCCCTCCTACCGAAGAATGAAGCGATGACCGAACCGACCTCCCCCGCCCTGCCGGCGGACGACACCCTTTCCGGGCAGCCCTACCGCATCGTGGAGCGCGACGGCGTTCGCTACACCCTGCTCGGCACCGCCCACGTGTCGCTGGCCAGCGTGGCCGCGGTGGAGCGCGCGATCGCGAGCGGGCACTACGACGCGGTGGCGGTGGAACTGGACGCGCAGCGCCTGCAGGCCCTGTCCGACCCGGATGCGCTGGCACGGCTGGACCTGGTCCAGGTCATCCGCAAGGGCCGCGTGGCGCTGTTCGCCGCCAACCTGGCGCTGGCCGCCTACCAGCGCCGGCTGGCCAAGCAGCTCGGCATCGAGCCCGGCGCCGAGCTCAAGCAGGCCGTGCACCTGGCGCGCGAGCGCGGGCTGCCGGTGCACCTGATCGACCGCGAGGTCGGGCTGACCTTCAAGCGCGCGTCGAGCCGGCTCGGTTTCTTCGGCAAGCTCAAGCTCGGCGGCGGGCTGCTCACCGGCCTGTTCGCGGCCGACGAGGTCGGCGAGGCCGAGATCGAGAAGCTCAAGCAGGGCGACATGCTGGAGGCGAGCTTCGGCGACTTCGCCAGCGAGAGCCCGGAGCTGTACGAGACGATCATCGCCGAGCGCGACCGCTACATGGCCACGCGCCTGCGCGAGGAGGCCGGCGGCGGCCAGCGCGAGGTGCTGGCGGTGGTCGGCGCCGGGCACCTGGCCGGGCTGGCGCGCCACCTGGAAACCGACACCGAGGCGCCCGGCCCGCTGCGCGAGTCGCTGGAGCACGTGCACACCAAGAAGCGCGTCCCGTGGTTGACGCTGGGCATCCTGACCGTGGTCATCGCCGGCATCGCGGTGGGCTTCTGGCGCGGCGGCATGGCGATGGGCACCGACCTGCTGCTGCAGTGGGCAATGTACACCGGCGGGCTGGCGGCGCTCGGCTGCCTGCTGGCCGGCAGCCATCCGCTCAGCATCCTCACCGCCGCGGTGGTGGCGCCGTTCAAGCCGTTCCGGCTGAGCGTGCCGACCGGCGCCTTCGCCGCGCTGGTGGAGGTGCACATGCGCAAGCCCGAGTACGGCGATTTCCTGACCCTGCGCGACGACGCGCAGAGCCTGCGCGGCTGGTACCGCAACCGGGTCTCGCGGGTGGTGCTGACGTTCCTGCTCACCAACGTCGGCAGCATGGCCGGCGTCTGGCTGGCCGGCCTGCAGATCTTCCACAAGCTGCAGGGCTGAGGCGCACGGTCCGAAGCGACCGCGCGCCGCGGCCATGCCGCGGCGCCGTCGTCCGTAGCTATGCCGGTCGCCCTGGCGACGCGCGCCCTCCCGGCCGCGCCGCCAGGGGCCGCGCGTCAGGGCGGCGCGCCGCCGGGCGCGGGCGTGCCGGGCGCGAACTGCAGGCGCGTCCAGATGCCGTAGTGGTCGGAGGCCCAGCGCCCCGCGGCGTAGGGCTGGTCGAAGATCAGGCGCGCCTCGCGCGCCAGCAGGCGCTGCTGCTGGAAGAACACGTGGTCGATCCGCCGCGGCTTCGGATAGCGCTCCATGTTCAGGGTGCTGACGACCACGTCCGGATCGCTGTGCACGCTGCCGTAGCTGTCGCCGTAGCCCTTGCGCAGCGCCTCCAGGTCGATCGCGTCGGCGGCGCTGTTGAAATCCCCGGCGATGACCACCGGTGCGCCGTCGTCGGTAGCGGCGATGAAGCGCAGCAGGTCGGCGACCTGGCGCGTGCGGATCGCGGTGCCGCGCGCGTCGGAGCGCTCGTTGAGGTGGGTGACGTAGACGTTGACCGGCCGCCCCTGGATGTCCACGCGCAGGTGCGCGGCCACGCGGTAGTCGCCGAGCGGCTGCAGCAGCCGCTGGTGGCGCGCCGCGACCGGGCGCCGGGTCAGCAGCGCGTTGCCGTAGCGCTTGGGCGCGCCGATCGGGTCCACCGAGGCGAATTCGTAGTCGTAGCCCAGGCGCGACGCCAGCCAGGCCGCCTGGTTGGGCACGCCCTCGCGCTCGATGACCTCCTGCAGTGCGACCACGTCCGGCCGCAGGCGGGCCAGTTCGCGCGCGATGTATTCGCGCCGGGACGGCCAGTCCTCGCGGTCGTGATGCAGGTTCAGGGTGACCAGCGACATCTCCGCGTCGGCCGCGGTCGCCGGGGGCGCCTGTCCGGCGACGATCGCGCCCACCGGCGGCGGCCCGGCCGACGCACCGGCCGGCAGGACCGCCAGGCCGGCGGCCAGACCCCACGCCGCCAGCCGGCAACGGCTGCGAGCCGCCGCGGCACGCCGGCGCGGCGCGCTCATTGCGCCTTGCGTTCGGCGCGACGCACTGCGCCGGGCACCTCGATCTGCACGCTCGCCGGTACCTGGCGGATGTGCAGCTCGCCGTTCTCCCACGCCGCCGGTTCGCCGTTGACGGTGGCCTTGCCCGGCTCGCCGGGATACGGCCATGGCAGCACCACACCACCGGCAGGCAGCACCAGGCCCGGCTCGATCCGCAGGTCCAGGCGCTTGTCGCTGCGACGCAGCGAGTAGCTCAGCCGTCCGTAAGGCGTACGCAGATCGCCGAGGGCGATGCCCTGCCCTTCGAACCAGCGCACCGGCGTGCCCGCGGCGACGACCAGGCTGTCGTCCGATTCGCGCACATAGGCGAACATGTCCAGCACCGAGCGCACGAAGTCCGAAGCCACCCAGGCGTGCGGCAGGTCGCCGACGAAGAACGGCGTGCGCGGGGTCCGCGAGACCACCTCGGCCCACTGGTTCCAGGCCTGCGGCGCGCGATCGCGGAAGAAGAACGCGGTGGCGTCCCAGGCACGCTCGCGCCAGCCCAGGCGGACGAAGGCCGCGACGTTGCGCCACTCGTAGGGCGTGTAGTCCTTCCATTCGCGCTTCCCGTCGCGGCGCGCGACGAACTGCTGCCAGTAGCGTTCGAAGGTGTTGCCGAGCAGGTCCGGCGGCAGCCGGGTCTGCTCGCCGCCCGGCGCCAGCGCGATCGTGGTCGAGGTGGCGTCGAAGTCGCCGAGCTCGGCCGACCCCGGCAGGTAGTCGATCGCGTGGTTGCGCACCGCCGCCCTCAGCGAGGCGTCCAGGTCGCTGGCGAACTCGTCGCGCGCGGCCGTGAAGCGAGGCAGCTGGTCGGCGTGGTCCAGCGCCGTGGCCAGCGCGACCGCGTCCTTGTAGCCGCGCAGCGCCCAGAAGTCGTCCCAGTAGGAATGCACCGGCTTGGCCGAATAGCCCTCGTGGCTGATCGACACCGGCATCATGCCGTAGAACGCGGCGTTGACCATGAAGTTGGCCTCGGTGCGCTCGCTCAGGCGCAACTGGTCCATGTAGTCGAACGCGCCGAGCACATGCGGCCACATCCGCTCCACGAAGGCCCGGTCGCCGGTGTAGCGGTAGTACTCGGCGATGTTGTAGATCAGCTCGCCGTGGCTGTCGTTTTCCGGCACCGGATCGCTGCCGCGGTCGTCCACGCAGCACGGCACCATGCCGTTGGCGAACTGGAACGGCGCGAACCAGTCCACGTACTCGCGCACCACGTCTTCGCGCCCGAGCCGCAGCAGGCCTTCGGAGATCATCGCGCCATCGCGGATCCAGCTGCGCGAGTACGAACGCGTGCCGGGCTGCAGGCGCGGCCCGATGCGCGAGATCAGCATGTGCGCCAGCGCGGTGCGCAGGGTGTCCACCACCGGCTTGCCCTCGGCCGGCACGTCGATGCGCACGCGGTCGAGCTTGTCGCGCCACATCTGCGCGACCTGCTGCTGCGCGCGCTCGGCGTCGAAGCCGGCGGGCGGCTGCGCCGCGCCGGTCTGCGGTACCACCAGCGCCACCTCGCGGCTCTCGCCCGGCGCCAGGTGCCAGCGATACAGCAGCGCGCCGGAGGCCAGGCCGGTCGCGTCCTTGACCTGGGTGGTGGCCGGCGGCGTGCCGCCGAGCCGGGTGACGTCCATCCCGCTGTCGAAGGCGGTGGCGAAGGCGGCGTCGGGGGCCTGCGCGGCGAACACGCGCGGCTGGCCGTTGACGCTGACCTGGCTCCCGGCCACCGCCAGCTGCTCGATCCGGCTGATGCCGCCCTGGGTGTTGAGGAACTGCGACGGCGGGTTGACCTGGAACGGCCGCATCGCCAGCGCCAGGGTGAAGTCGCGCGGCGTCTTGCCGGTGTTGCTGAGCCGGTAGCGCGCCACCAGCTGCGCCTGCTCCGGCGTGCCCTGCACGAACGCGGTCACGCGCAGGTTGAGGGCGTCGTGGTGCCAGTCCACGCTGGGGATCGGCAGGTAGTCGTCCTGCAGGCTCTGCTCGCCGCTCACGTCGGCCCAGCGCAGCAGGGTCTTACCGTCCATCAGCACGAACGGCTCGATGCTGAAGCCGGCCTTGGCCACCTCCACCGCGCCGTCCTCGCCGATCAGGCCCTGCTCGGTACCGCCGTCCAGGCCGAGCAGGGTCCAGTACGGCTGCTCGCCCGAGAAGCCGCGCGGGAACGTGCCGCGCGGGAAATGCGCGGCCACCGACTTGACGAAGTCGTTGGGGGTGGCGGCGAAGGCCAGCGGCTGCAGCTCGATCTCCTTGATGCCGTAGCGCCAGTTCGGGCCGTCCTGCAGGTCGAAGCGCAGGTAGCGGGCCTCGGTCTCGGGCAACGCCAGCCAGTGGATGCCGCCGGCGCCGGCGACCACGCTGCGCAGGTCGCGCCAGCCGCGGCCATCGGCGGAGGCACGCACGCTGTACCGCGAGGCCTCCAGGCCGGGTACCCAGTTCACGGTGGCGCCGCCGAACTCGCGCACCTTGCCCAGGTCCAGCGTCACGGTCTGCTGCTTGACGCCGCCGCTGAGCCAGAAGGTGTCCGGCTTGCCGTCGGCCAGGCGCTGTTCCAGCGCCGGGGCGGTGTCGGTGATCACGGCCGCGTGCAGCGGCGAGGTGTCTTCCGGCGGCAGCGGGGTCAGCGCCAGCCGGTCGAAGCACACCGTGCCCTTGCCACCGACCTTGTTGTAGATGGTGAACTCGACATCGGTGCTGCTGCGCAGCTGGCGTTCGGCGCCGGGACCCCAGGCCTTGTCGATGTGGCGCTTGCGGTACTCGACCGTGGTCCAGTTCCTGGGGAAGGCGAAGCCGGGACGGTTGACCCACCACACGTTGTCGCCGCTGGCATCGAGCAGCTTGAACTGCAGGTCGTTGGACGGCGAGTCGCCGCGCACGGCGAACGAGAACTTGTAGTTCTCCGGATAGCTGATCGGCAGCGTACGGCGGATGCCGACGTAGCCGGACACGCCGTTGAAATCGTAGTCCAGGCACAGCGCGTGGCCGCCGCTGGGGGTGGCCACCGGGCGCAGCGAGCCGCTGACCTGGTTGGACACCACCAGCCGCCAGGGCGCGACGTCGTTGAAGCCGTCCAGCACCCGGGCCTCGGGCTCGGCCGCCTGGGCACCCGCGGCGCCCGCCATTCCCAGCAATACGAGGACGATCGACTTCACCCCTTGACGCTCCCCAGAAGCAGGCCTTGGATGTAGTAACGCTGCAGCGCCAGGAACAATAGCAGGACCGGGATGACGGTCACCACCGCGCCGGCCATCATCAGCTCCACGTCCATGATGTGCTCGCGCGACAGCGTCGCCAGCGCCACCGGCAGCGTGTAGTGCTCCTGGTCGGTCAGCACGATCAACGGCCACATGAAGTCGTTCCACGCGCCCATGAAGGTGAAGATGGTCAGGGTGACCAGGACCGGCTTCAGCATCGGCAGCACGATCTGGAAGAAGATGCGCATCTCGCCGGCCCCGTCGATGCGCGCGGCCTCGAGCAGCTCGTCCGGGATGCTGCGCGCGTACTGCCGCACCAGGAAGATGCCGAACACCGAGGCCAGCGCCGGCACCACCACCCCGCCGAAGCTGTTGACCAGGTGCAGCTGCTTCATCAGCAGGAACAGCGGCAGCATCGCCACCTGCGCCGGGATCACCAGCGCCGCGAGCAGGATCTGGAAGACCCGCTCGCGACCGGCGAAGCGCAGCTTGGCGAACGCATAGCCGGCCAGCGTGTTGATCAGCAGCGAACCCAGCGTGATCGCCAGCGACACCAGCAGGCTGTTGGCGAAGTTGCTGGCCATGCCGGTGCGCTCGAACAGCTCGTGGTAGTTGGCGGTGGTCGGCGCCGAGGGCAGCAGCGGCGGCGGAAAGCGGCTGGCCTCGCCGGTGGGCATGAACGAGACCGCCAGCATCCACAGCAGCGGCGCCAGGCTGACCACCGCCAGCAGCACCAGGCCGCCATTGACCAGCGCGGCGTTCCAGCGCGACTCGCCTACGTCTCGACTCATACCAGGTCCTTCTTGCGCCCGATGCGCAGCATGACGGTGGTCACCGCCAGGATGATGAGGAACAGCAGGAACGCCACCGCCGACGCGCGGCCGAGGTTCCACCACTTGAAGCCCTCCTCGAACATGAAGTACAGCACGCTCACGGTGCTCTGCAGGGGGTCGCCGCGGGTCATCACGTAGGGTTCGGCGAACAGCTGGAAATAGCCGGAGATGGTGATCACGCCGACCACCATCAGCACCGGGCCCAGCATCGGCAGGGTGATGTGCAGGAACTGCTTCCACTTCGAGGCGCCGTCGATGCGCGCGGCCTCGTACAGGTCCTGCGGGATGCCCTGCAGCCCGGCGATGAAGATCACCATGTTGTAGCCGAAGTTCTTCCACACCGCGAACAGCATGATCGTCGGCATCGCCCAGTCCGGGTCGCCCAGCCAGTCGATCGGGCCGATGCCGAGGTGGCCCAGGCCCCAGTTCACCAGGCCGTACTTGATGTGGAACAGGTAGCGCCAGATCACCGCCACCGCGACCAGGGTGGTGACCACCGGCGCGAACAGCGCGGTGCGGAACAGGGCCTTGAACCGCGCGGTCTTGGCATTGAGCAGCATCGCCGCGCCGAGCGAGACCATGATCGACATCGGCACGCCGAGGATCACGAAGTACGTGGTGTTCCACAGCGATTTCCAGAACAGCGGCGTCTGCAGCAGGTCGATGTAGTTGCCGAGCCCGACGAAGCGCAGGTGGCCGCTGTCGGCCAGGGCGTAGAGGTCGAAGTCGGTGACGCTGAGCACCAGGGCCGCCAGCACCGGCACGCCGAAGAACATGCCGAGCACCAGCAGCGCCGGCCCGGCGAAGATCCAGCCGGCCAGGGAACCGCGCTTCATCGTGCACCTCCGGTGGCAGGCGGCGCGGCGGCGGGCTGGCCGCGTTCCTGCTCGTAGATCCAGCGGCGCTTGGCCAGGATGTCGTCGACCCGCTTGTCCAGTTCCTGCACGCCCTGCTCCTGGCTTTCGCCGCCGCGCACGATGCGCTCGGTCACCAGCCGCATTTCCTGCACGATCCGCTCCCATTCCAGCACCTTGGGCGTGGGCTTGACGCGCTCGAGCTGCTCGCCGAAGGCGCGGGCGAGCTCGTCGTTGGCCAGCGACGGGTACTTCCAGGTGCTGCGGCGCGGCGGCAGGTCGCCGATGATGGCGTGGAAGCGCGCCTGCACCTGCGGCCGCGACAGGTATTCGATCAGCTTCCAGGACGCGTCCTTGTGCTGCGACGACTTCAGGATCACCAGGCTGGAGCCACCGGCGATGCCGGCGCCCGGGCCGTCGGGCCCCGGCAGCGGCGCGGTGCCCCACTTGCCGGCCATGTCGGCCGGCTGGCGCATGCGGAACTCGCGCACGTTCCAGGGACCGGACAGGTAGAAGGCGTAGTAGCCGTTGAAGAACTCGTACCAGACGTTGGAGATCTGCGCCTCGGACACCTTCGGGGCCCAGCCCTGCTGGTACATGTTGTCGTAGAACGCCAGCGCCTTGCGGAACCCAGGGCTGCGGAAGTTGCCGCGGTTGTCGTGGTCGCGCAGCAGCGGATCGGGCTGCTGCAGCGCGAACGACAGCTGCTGCTCGAACTCGTTGAGCGGCATCAGGATCGCGTAGCGCTCCGGGCCGACGTGGCGCTTGATCGCCGCCATCACCTGCTCCATCTCGGCCCAGGTCTTGGGCATCTCGGTGTAGCCGGCCTCGCGCAGGATGTCCTTGCGGTAGAACAGCAGGCGCGTGTCCACGTACCACGGCACGCCGTAGAGCGTGCCGTCCACCAGGTTGGTGTCCCACACGCCGGGGAAGTAGTCCTCGGGCTCGACCACCGTCGAGCGCGCCACGTACGGCTGCAGCGGCTCGAGCGCGTCAAGCACCGCCAGCTCCGGCAGCCAGGTGTTGCCCAGCTGGCACACGTCCGGCAGCCCGTCGGCAGCGAACGCGGTCAGCAGCTTCTCGTGGGCGGCGGTCATCGGGATGTTCTGGACATCGACGTGGATGCCCGGGTTCTCCTTCTCGAAATCGGCGACCAGCGCGGTCACCACCTCGGCTTCCTTGCCCATGGCCCAGAAGCGGATGGTCTCGCCGGGGGGCGCACGGTCGCATCCGGCCGCCCCCAGGCTGAGGGCGGACAACAACAGCATTTTCAGGAATCGCACGGGCTACTCGGGTTTCTGGCGTTGCGAGGGGTTCTGCTGCGCCTCGGCGGCGGCGGCACGGGATTCGGCGATGCCGATGGCACGGGCCGCGGCGGCCTGCTCGTCCTTCTTGGGCAGCGGCTGGGCCTCGCCCTCGGGCGTCAGCCAGCCGCCGCTGAAGCCGGCGCGCTCGAGACCGGCGCGCACGTACTTGTTCTTCTTCATCACGTTCCAGACGAATTCGCTGCGGTAGTTGGCGATCATCGTCAGGATCGGGCCCTGGTCGATGGCGATGTAGTCGCTGGACACCCAGCCGCGATCGCCGACCAGGCGGCCGGTCTTGAGCGGGATGTCGTAGTTGAAGCTGGGGTTGAACGAATCCAGGAACCCGTAGCTGGAGTACAGGAAGTCGCCATAGCGCTTGTGCATCTCCTCGGTCGCCGGGATCACCACCTCGGGCGCGAACACCAGCGAGGCGATCGCCGCGGTCGGGGCGATGGTGCCGTCGTCGAAGTTCTCGCGCAGGCCGGCGCCGCGCGAGGAGTAGTGCCGGAACTGGCGCTGCTCGCCGCGGTACTCCTGGCTGGTGTTCTGCGGGCCGTCGCTGGCGGTCAGGCCCCAGACATTCTCGCCGTAGTCCTTCCACTTCATCGGATTGTCGATGGCGTAGTCGCGCTGGGCCAGGGCCGCGCGCCGGCTGTTGAGGAAGTAGTCGATCCCGCGCTCGCGCATGTACTGGTCCTGGATGTCGCGGAAGTCGATCCAGACGTGGCTGTACTGGTGGCCGAACAGCGGCCCGAAGGACAGGTATTCCTGGCCCTGGTACACGCCCCAGTCGTTGTTGTAGGTCCGGGTCCACACCGTCCAGGCATCGGGGTCGACGCCGTGCGTCGGCGAGCCGAGGGCGAGGATGTACAGCATCATCGCCTCGTTGTAGCCCATCCAGTCGTGGTCGATGAAGCCGCTTTCGGGGAACCAGCCCATCGACACCAGCGGCTTGCGCTGCTGCAGCCAGGTCCAGTCCACGCGCTTGTACAGCGCATCGGCGATGTCGCGAATCTCCTTCTCGCGCGCGTCGTCGCCGTCGTAGTACGACTGCGCGAACAGCACGCCCATCATCAGCAGCGCGGTGTCGACGCTGGAGAGTTCCACCCAGCTGTCGTAGCGCTTGCCCTGCTGCATGTCGAGGAAGTGGTAGTAGAAGCCCTTGTAGCCGGCCTTGCCCGTGCGCTGCGGCCCCATGGGCGCATCACGGAAGAATTTGAGGGTGGTCAGGGTGCGTTCGATCGCCTGGTTGCGGCTGACCCAGCCGTTCTCGATGCCGATCGGATAGGCGGTCAGCGCGAAGCCGACCGACGCGATGCTGGCGAACGGCCGCGACGGGAACCGGTCGGGGGTGAGCCCGTTGACCTCGTTGGTGGTGTCCCAGAAGAACTGGAAGGTGCGGCGCTCGATATCCGAGAACAGCGGCGGGAGTTCGGGCTTGACGGGCCTGGGAGGCAGCTGGGCCTCGATCAGGATCACCTTGACCGGCGTTTTTTCCTGCACTTTCGGTTCCTCCGCCTTCTTGCACGACGCCAACGCGAGCGCGCCGACCAGCAGTGGAATCATCAACCAACGAGAAGAAAGTCCCCTGTTCATCTGCTCCCAACCCATGTAATCGATTACACCGTCACCGCAAGTTAACCCATCTGACGGCGGAGTTCGACCGTCCCGGGCGAGCCCGGGACGGTCGAGATGCATTACCAGTTCAGGCCGAAGGTCAGCTTGAACGTGCGCATTGGCAAGGCCAGCAGGCCTGTCGGCGTTGCGTAGGCAGTGTTCAGGTCGGACGCGGTTCCGGTATCGGTGTTGTAGGACGCGTAATTGACCCAGTTGAACACGTTGATCACGTCGGCGCGCACGTTGAACTTGATGCCCGCGCCGGTGTCCCATTCCTTGTTGAGCGCCAGGCTGAACTCCTTATAGCCCAGCGTATGGTCCGGGGTGAACTGTTCGATGTAGCAGTAAGAATTGCCTTCCACGCAGTTGTAACCGTACTGCGGCGTCTGGGTGGCCAGCGACAGCTTGCCGGACAGAGTCACCTGGTACGGGAGGTCGTAGATGCCGGTCACTACCACGCGGTTCTTGGCGATGCCGGCCGCCTGGTGCCAGCCGTATTCGGCCATCGACGAGTAGTCGAGCGCATAGTGCTCGCCGAACTGTCGGTTCTCCTTGGCGTCGGAGAAGGTGTAGGCCACGCTTACGCCCCAGCCCGATTCCTTGTCGTACGGCTTCTCCAGCTTCAGGGCCAGCTGGTTATTGCGGGTCTCCAGGCCGTTGGTGCCGAGCACGATCGTGCTGTAGCCGTCCGGCGAGTCGGTCGGATTACCCGAGATGGTGCCCGGCGCGAAGTACGAGCCGTCCGCGCGACGGTTGCCGCGCAGGAACACGAAGCCGTCATGGCTTTCGATCCGGCTCAGGGTCACGTCGGTGTACCAGTCGTTGTTCCAGAAGTGCACCAGATTGCGCATGCCCAGGCTGAACTGGTCCGAGTACGGCACCTTGATGTTGTTGTCGATCAGGTAGATCTCGCGACCGCCGCCGCCGCTCGAATTGGCCGACAACGTCTCCAGGCCCTCCTGCGTGGCGTAGGCATCGTTCCAGGCGACGCATGGCGAGCCCAGGCAGGTGGGATTGGACGCGCTGGTGAAGTAGTAGCTGTAGGACTTGAAGGTATTGTTGAGCTGCTCCAGCGCGAGGTAGTCGAACAGGTTGCGGTCGTAGGCGCGGCCAGCGCCGCCGTAGATCACATGCTCCTGGTCACCGAACAAGTCGTAGGAGAAGCCGAGGCGCGGCTGCCAGGCATCCTTGAATGCCTTGCGGCTGTTACCGTTGCTGATGTAGTCGTTGATGTTGTAGTTGGCGTTGTCCAGATTGCTCCAGTTCTGGAGCGCGCTGGCCACATCCGACGGCGTGACGAAGTCGAGGAACGACGGCGTCTTCTCGTAGTCGTAGCGCAGTCCCAGGTTGATGGTCAGGTGCTCGTTGACCTCCCAGTCGTCCTGGATGTAGATGCCGTACTGCTTGTTCTTGGAGATCACCGATCCCCCGGTGGTGTCGCCGAAGCGCACGCGGTACGGGGTGGTGGTGTCGGTGAGAATGTTGTAGTAGTACTGCGGATTGGCCGGGTTGATCTGGGTCGAATCCAGCTCGACATCCTTGTACTTGAAGCCCATCTTGACGGTATGGCTACCGTGCCAATCCATGCTGTTCAGGGTCAGGTCGTCCTGCAGCGCCCAGCCCTCCTGGCCCTTATTCTGATAGCTGCTGCCGGCGCCGGCGGTCAGCACTTCGGTCTCGATGCCTGCCATCGGCACATACGACAACACATAGCCGCTGCCGTTGGTCAGCGGGTCCTGGTACCAGTATGCGCTCTCATAACTGACGTTGAGGTCGTTGAGGAACGCCGAGCCGGTGTACTGCCAACGCAGGTTGCCGCGCTTTTCTTCCTGCCCGTTCTCGCTGGCGTGCTCATAGGTGGTGGTGCCGCCGAGGTCGCCCAGCCCGTCTTCCTTGCGGTACTTACCGGTCAGCTCGAACAGGCTGTTCTCGCCGAGAGTCCAGTCAATCTTGCCGAAGTACAGATCTTCCTTGAACGGCGAGCTGTAGCTCCTTACCAGCGGCTGCAGCGCGGCCGGTAACTGGTCGACACGGTCGGAGTAGATACCGCCCGGGATCACCGTGGCCGGAGTGGTGTACTCCTTGTTCTCGTAGGCGATGAAGAAGTGCGCGCGGTCCTTGAGGATCGGACCACTGAAGGTCGCGCCCCATTCCGTCTCGGAGAAATCGTCACGCACACCGGCCTTCTTCTCCAGCGGGCTCTCCTCGCGCCAGCTGTCATTGCTGGTGTCCCAGAAGAAGCTGCCGTGGAAATCGTTGGTGCCGGACTTGGTCGAGGCGACGATGGCCGCGCTGCTGACCTGGTCGAACTCGGCCTTGTAGTTGGAGGTGATCACCTTGTACTCGCCGATCGCCGACTGCGGGAACGGGTTGCCGCGGCTGGAGTCCTGGCCGCTGACGCCGCCGGTCAGCACGTAGTTCTTCTGGCTGATGCCGTCGATGTAGACGTTGGTGCCGTCGGCCGAGGTCGCGCCCGAACGCATAGTCGTGTTGCCGTTGGAATCGCGCTTGAACTGCACGCTCGGCACGGTGTCCGACACTTCCAGGAAGTTGCGCGTGGCCTGCGGCAGCTTCTCGATCTGGACGTTGGATATGTACGTGGCGTTTTCGGAGGTACGGGTCTCGATCAGCACCGGCGGCGCGGTGACCTGGACTGCGTCCAGGGTGGTGGCGTTGCCGCCGTTGGCGGTGGCCGGGGTACCGCCGACGCCCAGGTCAAGGTTCGCGGTCTGGCCGACCTGCACGGTCACGGTCTGGGAACTCGTCTGCCCGTTGGCGGTCACATCGATGCGGTAGGTGCCCGGCGGCAGGCCGTTCACCGTGTAGCCGCCGTTGCCGGAGACCTGCACGGTGCGGGTCAGGCCGCTGGCGGTGTTGGTGGCGGTCACCTGGGCCTGGGCGGCCGGTGCCGAGTCGACCGTGACCTGGCCGCGGATGGTGGCGGCGGTGCTCTGTGCGAACGCCGGCGCGGCGCCCAGCATCAGGCAGCTGGCCAGCGCGCAGGCCAGCAGCGTGCGGGCCGGCCTGGCCGGCGTGTTGTTGCGGTCGATCATGTTTCGAACCCTCCCGGGGTGGTGGTTTTTGTTGTTCAAGAGGCTGTTCCCGAAGAACATCAAGTAAGCAAGTGCAGCAGGGATGACGGAGGCGCCGGCAAGGCCGCGCCTCCGCGTGGAACCGTCACTTCGCCGCGCTCGAATCCCGAACGATCAGCGAAGGAACGAGGGTCTGGCGGCGTCGTTCCTCGACGCCGGGGTGGTCGATCCAGTCCAGCAGGCAGGTCATGGCCTGCTCGCCGAGTTCGGCGATGCTGACCCGCATGGTGGTCAGCGACGGATGCACGAAGCGCGCCAGCGGAATGTCGTCGAAGCCCGCCAGCGCGATATCGGCGGGCACCTGGATGCCGGCCTGGGTGAAGGCGTACAGGCAGCCCAGCGCCATCATGTCGTTGGCGGCGAACACCGCGTCCGGCAGCGCGCCGGCCGCGAGCAGCGCCTGGCCGGCCCGGTGGCCGGAGGCTTCGTCGAAGTCGCCGTCCAGCTCCCGGCCCTCGGCCTCGCCCGGATGCGCGGCGATCGCGTCGCGGAACCCTCGCAGGCGCTCGCGCGCATCGAAGTTGAGCGCGGGGCCGCCGATGAAGGCGATCCGGCGGTGGCCGCGCGCCAGCAGGTGTTCGGTCATCGCGAACGCACCGGCGTGATCGTCGATGCTCAGCATCGGGTACTGGTCGTCGGGAAGCTGGGTGTTGATCAGGACGGTCGGCAGCGCCTGCGGCAGGTTGTCGGTCAGGAAGCCGGGGTGCTCGGCGTAGGGCGACAGCACCAGCAGCCCGTCGACCCGGCCGCGCATCGCCCGCAGCGCCCGTCCCTGCTCTTCCTGGTCGCCGTGGTAGCTGGACACCAGCAGGTGCTGGCCACGGGCGCGGGCGATGCCGTCGATGCCGCGGATCAGTTCGGAGAAGAACTCGCCATACAGGTCCGGCAGCACCACGCCGACGGTCTGGGTGCTGCGGCTGCTGAGGCTGCGTGCGGCCGCGTGCGGGCTGTAGCGCAACCGCTCGGCGACCTCGCGCACCAGCAGGCGTACCGGCTCGGCGACATTCTCATGGCCGTTGAGCGCACGCGACACCGTGGCGACGGACACGTTGGCCTCGCGGGCTACATCCTTGATGGTGATCGCGCCTTTCGCCACCTAAACGACCTCCGCGGTCCCAGCATTGGGGGAATTCGGCGCGGACTGTAATCGTTTCCAAGCGCAGTTGTAACCCCCGCGTTACTTGCATTTGAAAACCAAGTGAAATCAAGGATTTATTACGTATAGAAGACGTGAATTCTTGGTGCGACGCAACATAAATGCGGCATTCATGTCCTGCTTCGTGCCCCCGTCCCGGCGCGCGACACGCCGGGACACGCGCGCGGGACAGCCGCCTCAGGCCGCCTCGCCGGCGTCGGCGTACGCCTTTATAGAGAGTGCGTGGATGTCGGTCTGCATCATCTCGCCCAGTGCGGCATACACGGCCCGGTGACGCGCCAGCGACCCCAGGCCCGCGAACACGGGGCTGACCACCACCACGTTGAAATGGCCGCGGCCGTCGCGCGCGCCGGCATGGCCGGCATGGCGGTGGCTGTCGTCCTCCACCTCCAGCCGCGAGGGCGCGAAGGCCGCGTCCAGGGCCGAGCGGATGCGCTCGATCCGGCTCACGGCAGCACCTTGCGGAACGGACGGACCTCGACCCGCGTGTAGACGCCCGCGTCCACGTAGGGATCGGCATCGGCCCAGGCCCGGGCCTCCTGCAGCGAGGCGAACTCGGCGATCACCACGCTGCCGCTGAAGCCGGCCGGGCCCGGATCCTCGGCATCCACCGCCGGACACGGGCCGGCCACCAGCAGGCGACCGGCCTGGCTCAGCGCCTGCAGGCGGGCCAGGTGCGCCGGACGCGCCGTGCGCCGGCCCTCGCCCGCCTGGGCGCCGTCATACCCTTCGATCACGTACCACATATCGCACCTCGTTTCGGACATTGCGCCAGATCAACCCCCATTCTATCGGTCATGGCGCTGGACACCGCCCCCACGCACGCATTACCCTTGCGAACATTGCACGCAACCGGGTGCAGCGGCCCGTCGGCCCAGGCGTCTCACATCCCCCGACGACCGATTCGCTGCCCAACCGCCGGTCCGCGTAGACGACCTCCTCGCTGTTCCGTCACCGCATGACGTGCGGTGCACGCTTTTTGTTGATCTGTGGGATCGTGCCGACGCGGGCACGGCAGGGACCGCACCAACCAAGGCAATGCTTGCGCCGGACCGGATCCGGACCGCTCCGGCTACCGCACCACCCGATGTCGACCCGATGAATTCCGAACTCGCGCAAGACGCGAATCCGCCAACCCAGCCTTCGTCGCCACAGCAGCAGGAAATGCCGCTGGCGGTGGTGCATGGGCAGGCGGTGCTGCAGATCCCCCAGGACCTGTACATTCCGCCGGACGCGCTGGAAGTCATCCTCGACGCGTTCGAAGGGCCGCTGGACCTGCTGCTGTACCTGATCCGCCGGCAGAACCTGGACATCCTGGACATCCCCGTCGCCGAGATCACCCGGCAGTACGTGGACTACATCAACGTCATGCAGGAGCTGCGCTTCGAGCTGGCGGCCGAGTACCTGGTGATGGCCGCGATCCTGGCCGAGATCAAGTCGCGCATGCTGCTGCCGCGGCCGCCGAGCCAGGAAGGCGAAGAGGAGGATCCGCGCGCGGAACTGGTGCGGCGCCTGCAGGAGTACGAACGTTTCAAGCAGGCCGCCGAGGACCTGGACGAGCTGCCCCGCCAGGGCCGCGACACCGCACCGGTGCAGGCGCACGTGCCGGACCGCGCGGCGGTCAAGCTGCCGCCGCCGGTGGAGCTGAAGGAAATGCTGCTGGCGCTGTACGACGTGCTCAAGCGCGCCGAGCTGTTCACCGGCCACGCGATCAAGCGCGAGGCGCTGAGCGTGCGGCAGCGGATGGGCGACGTGCTGGGCCGCCTGGACGACGGCAGGTTCTACCGGTTCGAATCGCTGTTCACCGCCGAGGAAGGCAAGCTCGGGGTGCTGGTCACCTTCCTGGCGCTGCTGGAGCTGGCCAAGGAGCAGTTGCTGGACATCGTCCAGGAAGGTCCGCTGGCGCCGATCTACGTCAAGTCGCTGGCGCTGGGCAACACCAACGAGCCGTTGCAGTTCTCGAGCGAATTCGACGAAGGCGACGCCGCCGCCAACGACCCCATCTGAGCCGATACCACAGACCGAATGGATCAACCGCTGATCAACCGCATCGTAGAAGCCGCGCTGATGGCCAGCACCCAGCCGCTGGCGCTGGCGCAGCTGCACGGGCTGTTTCCCGAAGAGGAGCCGGCGCCCCCGGGCAGCGTCGAGCGCGCGCTGGAACAGCTGCGCGACGGCTGCCAGGGACGCGGCGTGGAGCTGGTGGAGGTCGCCTCCGGCTTCCGCTACCAGGTCTCGGCCGAGGTCCATCCCTGGGTGGCGCGGCTGTGGACCGAACGCCGCACCAAGTACACCCGGGCCACCCTGGAGACGCTGGCGCTGATCGCCTACCGCCAGCCGATCACCCGCGGCGAGATCGAGCAGGTGCGCGGCGTGGCGGTCAGCAGCAACATCATCCAGGCTCTGGAGGAACGCGAGTGGATCCGCGTGGTGGGCCACCGCGACGTGCCGGGCAGACCGGCGCTGTTCGGCACCACCAAGGCGTTCCTGGACTATTTCGGCCTCAAGCGCCTGGACGAGCTGCCACCGCTGTCGGAACTGCGCGACATCGGCGAGCTGGAACCGCAGCTGCCGCTGGACGGCGACGGCCAGCCGGCCGGCAGCATCCCCGCCGGGGCGGCGCTGGAGGCGGACGCCGCGCCGCCGCCGGCGGACGCGCCCTCCCCGGTCGCGGCCGACGCGCCGGCGGCACAGGACGGCGCCGGCGATGCGCCGGACGTGGACACCGAAGAATCGCAGCACCCCGCCCTCACCGGCGAACCCGAAACCGCGCCGGGCACGCGCGCGGCCGATGTGAACGAAGACGAAGACAACGCCGTCGCGACGACGACCGTGGCTGTTGACGAAGCCGATCCCGAACCAGAGGCCGACGCAGATCGCCGGCCGGAGCCAAGCAAATGAGTGACACCCCCCGCAAGCTGTCGTTGAACAAGCTCTCCCTCAAGCGCGACAGCGCTGCCGAGCCGTCCAAGCTCGAAGAGCGCCTGCACAAGGTGCTGGCCCAGGCCGGCCTGGGTTCGCGCCGCGCGCTGGAACAGCGCATCGCCGACGGCCTGGTCAAGGTCAACGGCGAGATCGCGCAGACCGGCATGTCGGTCAAGAGCGGCGACAAGATCGAACTGGACGGCCGCAGCTTCGTCGCCAGCGCGCTGACCGAGTCCTCGCGCGTGCTGGTCTACAACAAGCCCGAAGGCGAAGTGACCACCCGCGAGGATCCCGAGGGCCGCCCGACCATCTTCGAAGCGCTGCCGGCCCTCAAGGGCGCGCGCTGGATCGCGATCGGCCGCCTGGACATCAACACCACCGGCCTGCTGCTGCTGACCACCGACGGCGAGCTGGCCAACGCGATGATGCATCCGTCCTACGAGGTCGAGCGCGAGTACGTGGTGCGCGTGCGCGCCCCGGAAGGCCAGGAGCGCGTGCCGGACAACCTGGTGGACCGCCTCGCCCGCGGCGTGGCGCTGGAGGACGGCCCGGCCAAGTTCGACGAGATCGAACGCATCGGCGGCACCGATTCGCACGACTGGTTCCGCGTGGTGGTCAAGGAAGGCCGCAACCGCGAGGTGCGGCGCCTGTGGGAATCGCAGGGCTGCCAGGTCAGCCGCCTCAAGCGCACCCGCTACGGCAAGGTCGCGCTGCCGCGCGAGCTGCTGCGCGGACAGTCGGTGGAACTGCCGCAGGAGAAGGTCGAGGCGCTGCGCAACGAGCTCAAGCTGGAGGAAGGCGCGCCTTCGGCGCTGACGCTGCAGCCGGTGATCGGCCAGCGCCGCGCCAAGGCGACGGTGCACGTGGGACGCGACGGCGGCCGCGGCAACGCCTACGTCAACGGCCACAACACCGCCGACGAAGGCCGCGAGCTGCGCCGCTTCGACAACGTGCGCGAGGACCGCGGCCGCGGTCGCGGCAAGCCGGGCGGCTTCAAGGGCGGCCTGACCGTCAGTGGCGAGGCGGCGGCCAAGCAGTCGCAGAAGCCGTTCAAGCAGCGCAAGCCCAAGGGCGACCGCGCGCTGCCCGAGGGCAACCCGGCCGCATTCCGCAGCTGGTACGTGCCGGAGGGCGTGAGCACCGGCCCCAGCGGCCATCGCAACGCCGGGCCGGGCGGCCAGGGCCAGCCGCGTCCCTACGGCAACAAGCCGAAGGGCCCGAATGCCGGTGGCCGTCCGGGGACCGGCGCGGCGCGCGGGCCGGGCGCCGGCCAGGGCCGCGGCGGTGCCGGCGGCGGGCAGTCGCAGGGCGCGTCGCAGGGCCAGCGCAAGCACCCTTACGGCCACCCGGGCAACGCGCCTAGCTTCCCGTCCGACCACGCCAACCCCGGCTTTTCGCCCTACGGGGCGGCGCGTCCGGCCGCGGCACGTCCCGGCGGGCGTCCGGCCGGCGGCCAGAACCGCGGCCCTGGCGGCCCGCGCACCGGCGCACCGGGCGGCGGCCGGCCCGGCCCGGGCGGCAATCGGCGTCCGCCCGGGGGCGGCAACCGCGGCCGCTGAGGCGGCCTGGCGGTGACCTGATCGGAACGGCTCCTTCGGGAGCCGTTCTGCTTTGGCGCCGCTCCAGGGCGCCAGCGCGGGCTTCGGCGTGAGAACCGCGACGGCCGTATGGCCACGATGCGGGACGTGGGGACCTGGAGACGCTGACAAGCCGGCGTGCACGGCGATCTCGCGCACGCGCGGTCGCCGCGTACGCCGCGAGCCGCCGCCCGCACACACGAACGGCCTCCTTTCGGAGGCCGTTCGTGTGTATGGCGCTACCCGCTGTCGCCGGCCGGGCGGGCGATCCGCCGCGGACGGAGGGCGGTGCAGGCGTACCGCCCAAGGGCACCTGTCCGGCCCGCGCCGTGGCGCGACCGGAACGCCTAGGGCGCTGGCTCAGCGGCGCTCGATGACGAAGTTGCCGAAGCCCACGCCCAGGTCCCAGCCCTTGCCGGTGCCGGCCAGCGCCAGCGAGATGTCGCCCTTGGTGACGACCTGGGCATTGCTGGACTTGACCGCGCCGGCATGCGCCTCGGCGCCGCCGTAGGTGCCGAACAGGTCGTTCAGGCTGTAGGCGCCGGTGAACTTGCCGCGTCCGCCGGTGATCTTGGACTTGCCCACGGTCAGGCCGCCGCCCTTGGCGCTGATCTTGACCGGGATGCTGGAGCCGTTGTCGCAGGTGATGGTGCCGGTACCGCTGGCGGTCTTGTAGAACACCGACCAGCCGGACAGGTTGAACGAGAGTTCGCAATCGATGTTGCCGGCGGCGTGTGCCTGCGGCGCGAGCGAGGCGGCGGCGAGCACCGCCATCAGGCAAAAGGTCTTGGTCATGTCGGGCGTCCCTTTGGAAGTGGGGCCGAGCGTAGCAGCGGCGGCGTCGCGTCCGCGACAACGCCACCGGGCCGGCACGCCTCCGTTCAGCGATCGGCGTGGGGCGCGCCCAGCTCGAAGGCGTCGGCATCGAGCATGGCCGGGAAGCGGGCGCGGTGCTCGGCCAGGGCCTGCGCGGAGATCGTCGTGGTGACCACCTGCTCGCGCTCGCGGATCTCGACCTGCGGCTGCCCGAGGAAGTCGATCACCGCGCTGTCGCCGGCATAGTGCAGCGCGTTGCCGTCCACGCCGACCCGGTTGACCGCGGCCACGTAGCAGAGGTTCTCGATGGCGCGCGCGCGCAGCAGCGTCCGCCACGGATACGCCCGCGCCGACGGCCAGTTGGCGACGAAGATCTGCAGGTCGAAATCCAGCTGCCCGGGCCGCTCCACGTCGTAGCGGTTGCGGCAGAACACCGGGAAGCGCAGGTCGTAGCAGACCTGCGGGTTGATCCGCCAGCCCTTCCACTCCACGCTCAGGCGGTCGCGCCCGGCGGCGTAGCGCTTGTGCTCGTTGGCGTAGCGGAACAGGTGGCGCTTGTCGTAGGTCTGCAGGCCGCCGTCGGGCGTGGCCCACAGCAGCCGGTTGAACACGCCCTCGGCGGTACGCAGCTGCGCGCTGCCGGTGACCGCCGCCCCCAGCCGCGCGGCCTGCTCGCGGATCCAGGCCACGGTCGGCCCGTCCATGCCCTCGGCCTGGTCGAGGGCGTCGTTGGAGAACCCGCTGGTGAAGGTCTCCGGCAACACCACCAGGTCGGTGGCCCCGGCCAGCGGCGCGAGCAGCGCGCCGTAGTACTCGCGGTTGCCGGCCGGATCGTGCCAGCGGGTGGCGCCCTGGACCAGGGAAAGGCGGAGGTCGGTCATTGGAGTCCGGGAATGGGGAATGGGGAATGGGGAATGGGGAATGGGGAATGGGGAATGGGGAATGGGGAATGGGGAATGGGGAATGGGGAATGGGGAATGGGGAATGGGGAAGGCTAAGCGGAATGCCGGCGTTCCACCATTCCCGCTTCCCGATTCCCCATTCCCGGCGGTTCAGAGCTGCCGCAACCGCTCGATCGCCGCATCCAGCGTGGCCTCGTTCTTGGCGAAGCACAGGCGCGCCAGGCGCTGGCCGCTCGGCGGGGCCTCGTAGAACGGAGACAGCGGGATCGCGGCCACGCCCTGCTCGACCGTCAGCCACTTCACGAACTCGGTGTCCGGCAGGTCGCTCACCGCCGAGTAGTCCACCAGCTGGAAGTAGCCGCCGGGCACCGGCAGCGGCTTCAGCCGGGTGGTCAGCAGCTGCGCCCGGAAGCGGTCGCGCTTGGCCTGGTAGAACGCGCCGAGCTGCTCGTCGTGCTCCGGCTCGTCGCGGATCATCGCCGCGAACGCGTGCTGGGCCGGACCGAAGCTGGTGAAGGTGTTGTACTGGTGGACCTTGCGGAACTCCGCGCTCAGCGCCGGCGGCGCGATCGCGTAGCCGATCTTCCAGCCGGTGCAGTGGTAGGTCTTGCCGAAGCTGGAGATCACGAAGGCGCGCTCGCGCAGCTGCGGCCAGCGCAGGACCGACTCGTGGCGACGGCCGTCGAACACGATGTGCTCGTAGACCTCGTCTGAGACCAGGAAGATGTCGGTGCCGCGCAGCAGGTCGGCCAGCGCGCGCAGGTCGTCGGCCGCCAGCATCGCGCCGGAGGGGTTGTGCGGCGAGTTGATCATCAGCAGCCGCGTCTTCGGCGTGATCGCCGCCTGCACCCTGCCCCAGTCGACCGCGAAGGTCTGCGGGTCCAGCGCGACATGCACCGCGCGCGCGCCGGCCAGCTCGATCGCCGGCTCGTAGCAGTCGTAGGCCGGGTCCAGCACGATCACCTCCTCGCCCGGGCGCACCACCGCGTGGATGGCGTTGAAGATGGCCTCGGTGGCGCCGCTGGTCACGGTGACCTCGGTGTCGGCATCCACCGCCGCGCCGTAGCAGCGCAGCGCCTTGCCGGCGATGGCCTGGCGCAGCGCGGGCACGCCGGTCATCGGCGGGTACTGGTTGTGGCCGGCGCGCACGGCACGCTCGAGTTCGTCGACCAGCCGCGGCGGCACCGCGAAGTCCGGGAAGCCCTGCCCCAGGTTGACCGCGCCGTGCTCGGCCGCCAGCTGGGACATCACGGTGAAGATGGTGGTGCCCACCTTGGGCAGCTTGCTCGATACGGGCATCACGCCATTCCGCACAGAAGGGACCGCGAGTGTACGCAAAGCCATGCCGCCGGGTCGCGGGCACCGCCGCAAAACAGCGTCCCGGCCCGAGGGCGCCTGGCGCCGGCACCGCCTCGGCGCCGGCGGCGGGCACGCCCTCCACGCCCGCGCCCTCGCATCGCGGGCGCTGCCGCCGGCGGCGCCGGACCGATACAATGCGCGCCTCCCCGCCGTCCTGCTGATCGCCTCCGTCGCCAGACGGGCGCCGCCCGCCCCATGACCGAAACGCTGTCCTCCGCGCCGCCGCTGCTGGCCGCCCGTGCCCTGGCCTACACCCGCAACGAGGAAGCGATCTTCGGACCGCTGGACTTCCACGTCGATGCCGGCGAGGCGCTGCTGGTGCAGGGCGACAACGGCGCCGGCAAGACCACCCTGCTGCGGGTGCTGGCGGGCCTGCTGTCGCTGGACGCCGGCACGCTGGAGATCGACGGCCGCCCGGCCCGGCGCGGCGAGCGCAGCCGCTTCATGGCCTACCTCGGCCACCTGCCGGCGCTGAAGGCGGACCTGACGACGCTGGAGAACCTGCATTTCCTGTGCGGCCTGCACGGCCGCCGGGCCAAGCAGATGCCGGGCAGCGCGCTGGCCATCGCCGGGCTGGCCGGCTACGAGGACGCGCTGGTGCGCCAGCTCTCGGCCGGGCAGAAGAAGCGCCTGGCGCTGGCGCGGCTATGGCTGTCGCCGGCACCGCTGTGGCTGCTGGACGAGCCCTACGCCAACCTCGACCTGGACGGCATCACCCTGGTCAACCGCATGATCTCCGCGCACCTGCGCGGGGGCGGCGCCGCGCTGGTCACCACCCACGGCGCCTACGCCGCGCCGCCGGTGCGCACGCGCATGCTCACCCTGGAGGTGGCGGCATGAGCGTGCCCTCTCCGGTGCCGTCGCTGTGGCAGGCCTCGCGCGCACTGGCCGCCCACGACCTGCGCATGCTGTGGCGGCGCCGGGGCGATGCGCTGCAGCCGGCGCTGCTGGCGCTGCTGATCGTGGTGCTGTTCGCGCTCGGGCTGGGCACCCAGCCGGCGCTGCTGGCGCAGGCCGCGCCGGCGGTGCTGTGGCTGGCGGTGCTGCTGGCCGGGCTGCTGGCGCTGGACTCGCTGTTCCGCAGCGACGTGGAGGACGGCGCGATGGAGCAGTGGCTGCTGGCGCCGGTGCCGCTGGCGTGGCTGATCGCGGTTCGCGTGCTGCTGCACTGGGCCACCACCGCGCTGCCGCTGATCGTGCTGGCGCCGCTGCTGGGCGAATTGCTGCACCTGCCGCATGACCGCCTGCCGGTCCTGCTGGCATCGTTGCTGCTGGGCACCCCGCTGCTGAGCCTGCTGGGCGCCGTGGTGGCGGCGCTGACCGTGGGCATGAAGCGCTCTGGTATTCTCGTGGCGTTGCTGGCACTGCCGTTGTACGTGCCGGTACTGGTGTTCGGAGCCGGCAGCGTCGCCGCCAGCGCCCAGGGCCAGGATGCCGCCGGCGCGCTGCTGCTGCTCGCCGCGGGGCTGGTGCTGGGGGTGGTGCTGGCGCCGCTGGCGGCCGCGGCGGCCATCCGCATTTCGCTCAGCTGAATGGACCGTTCGCCTCGAGAGCCGAAACACCCCGCATGAATCCCATCGTTCGCTGGTTCCACCAACTCGGTTCGCCGCCGGTCTTCGACCGCTTCGCCGGGCGCTGGGCGCCGTGGGGCTACGCGGCGGCGGCGGTGCTGTTCGGGCTGGGCGGCTGGCAGGCGCTGTTCGGGGTGCCGGCGGACTACCAGCAGGGCGACAGCTTCCGGATCC
Organism: Lysobacteraceae bacterium USHLN149; assembly: GCA_037145635.1. Taxonomy (GTDB): domain Bacteria; phylum Pseudomonadota; class Gammaproteobacteria; order Xanthomonadales; family Xanthomonadaceae; genus JAATFS01. The sequence goes on along the minus strand of JBBCXB010000004.1, from coordinate 293,494 downwards.
TCTACATCCACGTGCCGAGCGCCTGGATGAGCCTGTTCGTGTTCGCGCTGATGGCGCTGTACGCGGCCATCGCGCTGGTCTGGCGGATCAAGCTGTGCGAGATCCTGGCGATGGCATGCGCGCCGATCGGCGCGGCCTTCACCGTGGTGACGCTGGTGACCGGCAGCCTGTGGGGCAAGCCGATGTGGGGCACCTGGTGGGACTGGGATCCGCGCCTGACCACCGAGCTGATCCTGTTGTTCCTGTATCTGGGCGTGATCGGGCTGTACCGCGCCATCGACGACCACCGCAACGCCGCGCGCGCGGCCGGGCTGCTGGCGATCGTCGGGGTCGCGCTGCTGCCGGTGATCCGCTATTCGGTGGTGTGGTGGAACTCGCTGCACCAGGGCCAGAGCATCCGCCTGCTGGGCGATTCCAGCATCGACGCCAGCATGCTGCTACCGCTGTGGCTGATGGTGGCCGGCACCAAGTGCTGGTTCGCCGGCTCGCTGCTGGCGCGCGCGCGCGCTGACAACCTGCGCCGCGAGGCCGGCAAGGAGTGGGTCGCGCAACGGCTCGGGGAGCACACGCCATGAATTACCTGCCCTACGTGGTCGCCGCCTACGCCGTGTTCGCGGGCGTGCTGCTGTGGGACCTGCTGGCCGCACGCTGGCAGCTGCGGCGCGCACTGCGCCAGGCGCAGGCGCGCCGGCGGCGGCCGCGCGGCCAGGCCGCGCCGAGCGACGCGGAGCTGGTGCGGTGAATCCGCAGCGGCGCCGACGCCTGTGGCTGGTGCTTGCGCTGGTGCTGGCCGGCGGGCTGGCGACGGCGCTGGTGGCCGCCGCGCTGCAGCGCAACGTCGCCTACCTGTACACGCCCTCGGAGGTGTTGCGCGGCGACGCCGGTGCGCACGCGCGCTTCCGGCTCGGCGGGATGGTGGAGAAGGGCTCGTTCCAGCGAGCGCCCGGCGCGCTGCTGGCGCGGTTCCGCGTCACCGACGGCGATGCGCAGCTGCCGGTGAGCTACGACCGCATCCTGCCCGACCTGTTCCGCGAGGGCCAGGCGGTGATCGCCACCGGCCGCCTGCAGGACGGCGTGTTCGTGGCCGAGGACGTGCTCGCCAAGCACGACGAGAACTACATGCCGCGGGAAGTGGCCGACAAGATGGGCGCCGCGCACCAGAAGCACGAGGTGGCGGTGCCGCCGGCCGGGAACGCGCCCTAGGTGCTTCCCGAGCTCGGCCAGATCCTGCTGATCCTGGCGCTGTTGGTGGCGCTGCTGCAGTCGCTGCTGCCGCTGGCCGGCGCGCAGCGCGGCCACGCGGCGTGGATGGCGGTGGCGCGGCCGGCGGCGCTGGTGCAGCTGGCGCTGGTCGCCGGCGCCTTCGCGGTGCTGACGCACGCCTTCCTGGTGCAGGACTTCTCGGTGCGCTACGTGGCCGAGAACTCCAATTCGCTGCTGCCGCTGGCCTACCGCTACTCGGCGGTATGGGGCGCGCACGAGGGCTCGCTGCTGCTGTGGACGCTGGTGCTGGCGCTGTGGACCGGCGCGGTGGCGCTGGGCGCGCGGTCGCTGCCGGCGCCGGTGCGGGCACGGGTGCTGGCGGTGATGGGGCTGGTCAGCGTGGGCTTCCTGTCGTTCCTGCTGTTCACCTCGAACCCGTTCGCGCGGCTGCTGCCGGCACCGCCGGAAGGCGCGGACCTGAACCCGCTGCTGCAGGACCCGGGGCTGATCGTGCATCCACCGATGCTGTACGCCGGCTACGTGGGCTTCGCGGTGCCGTTCGCGTTCGCGATCGCCGCGCTGCTGGAGGGCCGCGTGGACGCGCGCTGGCTGCGCTGGACGCGGCCGTGGACCAATGTGGCCTGGGCGCTGCTGACCGCCGGCATCGCGCTCGGCAGCTGGTGGGCCTACTACGAGCTCGGCTGGGGCGGCTGGTGGTTCTGGGACCCGGTGGAGAACGCCAGCTTCATGCCCTGGCTGCTGGGCACCGCGCTGCTGCATTCGCAGGCGGTCACCGAGAAGCGCGGCAGCTTCGCCGGCTGGACCCTGCTGCTGGCGATCGCGGCGTTCTCGCTGTCGCTGCTGGGGACCTTTCTGGTGCGCTCGGGCGTGCTCACCAGCGTGCATTCCTTCGCCGCCGACCCCGCACGCGGGCTGTTCATCCTGATCTTCCTGCTGCTGGTGGTCGGCGGCTCGCTGCTGCTGTACGCGCTGCGCGCGCCGCGCCTGGCCGCGGCGTCCGACGAGGCCCGCCACGGCTTCGCTCCGGCCTCGCGCGAGACCCTGCTGCTGCTCAACAACCTGCTGCTGACCTGCGCCTGCGCGATGGTGCTGCTGGGCACGCTGTACCCGCTGCTGGCCGATGCGCTGGACCTGGGCAAGCTGTCGGTCGGCCCGCCCTACTTCGCCACCTTGTTCGTGATCCTGATGGCGCCGCTGGTGGCGCTGCTGCCGTTGGGACCGCTGACGCGCTGGCAGCGCGACCAGGCGTCGCGTCCGCTGGCGCTGCTGGCGCCCTGGGCGGCCCTGGCGCTGGCCGCGGCGGCGGCGGCCTGGCTGGCCGCGCCGCAGGGACGGCTCAGGACCGGCGCCGGCGTGCTCGCGGCCAGCTGGGTGCTGCTGGGCACGCTGCGCTTCGCGGCCAGCCGCTGGCGCGCGGCGGGGCGCCGCTTCACCGCCGAGATGGCCGGCATGCTGCTCGCCCACCTGGGCATGGCGGTGTTCCTGGCCGGCGCCATGCTGGTGGAATCGCTGAGCGTGCAGCGCGAGGTGGCGCTGGCGCCGGGGCAGTCGCTGGCGATCGGGCGCTACACCCTGCGCTTCGACGGCCTGGACGAGGTCCAGGGCCCCAACTACGTGTCCGACCGCGCGCACCTGCATCTCTTCCGCGACGGTGCCGCCTTGGGCGTGCTGCACCCGGAGAAGCGCCGCTATGCCGCCGGCGGCCAGACCATGACCGAGGCCGGGATCCGTCCCGGCGCGTTCGGCGACGTCTACGTCGCCCTGGGCGAGCCGCTGGGCCAGAATGCCTGGGCGGTGCGCGTGCACCTCAAACCTTTCGTGCGCTGGATCTGGTCCGGCGCGCTGCTGATGGCGCTGGGCGGGCTGGTCACCGCTACCGACCGGCGCTTCCGTCGTCCCCCGGAGAACCCCGATGTCTGATCCACGCCCCCGCCGCCTGCCGCCCGCGGCCCTGATCACGGGCGCCCTGCTGCTGCTCGCCCTCGCCGCCCTGCTGGTCTACGCGGTCAGGCGCTCCGGCGAGCCGGACCGCGACAGCCTGCCGTCGGCGCTGATCGGCAAGCCGGCGCCCGAGTTCGAGCTGCCGCTGCTGCACGACCCGTCGGTGCGGGTGCATGCGCGCGACCTGCGCGGAGCGCCCTACATCGTCAACGTGTGGGGCAGCTGGTGCCCGGCCTGCCGCGAGGAGCACCCGATCCTCAGCCGCTTCGCGCTGACCAAGCGCGTGCGCGTGATCGGCTACAACTGGAAGGACGACCGCGAAGACGCGCTGCGCTGGCTGGAGCAGCTGGGCAATCCCTACCTGCTGGTGGTCGCCGACCAGGACGGCCGCACCGCGATCGACTGGGGCATCGCCGCCGCGCCCGAGACCTTCCTGGTGGACGGCCGCGGCATCGTGCGCTGGAAGCACAGCGGCATGCTGAGCGAGGCGATCATCCAGCAGCAGCTGATCCCGGCGCTGGTGAAGATCGAACGCTCCCCGACCAACGCGCCCGACCTGCACGCCCGGCAATGAGGGCCGCCTGGCTGCTCGCGCTGCTGCTCCCGCTGGCGGCCCTCGCGCAGCCGATGGGCGACCCGTCGCCACTCGCCTATCGCGACGCGGCCGAGGAGGCGCGCTTCCATGCGCTGGCCGCCGAGCTGCGTTGCGTGCAGTGCCAGAACCAGTCGCTGGCCGATTCCAACGCGCAGATCGCCCACGACCTGCGCCGCGAGGTACTGGCGCTGATGCAGCAGGGCCGCAGCGACGCGCAGATCAAGCGCTTCCTGGTGGAACGCTACGGCGAGTTCGTGCTGTATCGCCCGCAGCTGGAATCGCGCACCTGGCTGCTGTGGTTCGGGCCGCTGGCGCTGCTGCTGGTGGGCGGATGGGTGGTGCTGGGCGTGGTACGGCGGCGTCCCGCGCCGCCCGCCGCCGCGACCGACCGCGAGCCGGAGTGGTGATGACCGGCTTCGTCGCCTGCGCCGCCCTGCTCTCGCTGCTGGCCCTGGGCGCGGTGCTGGCGCCGCTGTGGCGCGGTTCGCGCACGGCGACGGGGCTGATGGCGCTCGCGCTGGCGGGCAGCGTGTTCGCGCTCTACCGGCTGGTCGGCACGCCCGCGGCGCTGCAGCCGCAGGCCGCGGCCGAGGTGCCGCCGCGCACCCTGGACGAGGCCATCGCGCAGTTGCGCACCGCCCTGGCGCGCCATCCGGAACAGGTGGAGGGCTGGCTGCTGCTCGGGCGTTCGCTGAGCAGCGAGCAGAAGTTTGCCGAGGCGCGCGAAGCCTTCGCCCGCGCCGCGGCGTTGCAGCCGGATGCACCGGAGGTGCTGGTGGCCGCGGCGCAGGCGCGCATGCTCGCCGCGCCGGACCAGCGCCTGGACGCGGCGGCGGTGCAACTGCTCGAACGTGCCCTGGCGCTGCAGCCGACCCACCAGCGGGCGCGCTGGTTCCTCGGCGTGGCGCGCCGCCAGGCGGGACAGCCGGCGGCCGCGGCCGCGCTGTGGCAGCCGCTGCTCGACCAGGTCGATGCACGCACGCGCGGCGGGCTGCGCGAGCAGATCGATCTCGCGCGCCGCGACGCCGGCCTGCCGGCGCTCGCCGCGGCGCCGGCAGGCGCTGCACGGCTGACGGTCCGCGTCCGCCTGGGCCCCGCGCTGGCCGCGCGCGCGCGTTCGGACGGCGACACGCAGGTGTTCGTGATCGCCCGGGTGCCCGGCGGGCCGCCGATGCCGGTGGCGGTCGAGAAGCACACGCTGCGCGAGTTGCCGCTGGAGGTCGTGCTGGACGAGGACGACAGCCCGATGCCCACGCAGGCGCTGTCCAGCCTGCGCACGGTCGAGGTGCTGGCGCGCCTGTCGCGCAGCGGCAACGCGGTGCCGCAGGACGGCGACGTGGAATCGGCGCCGGTGACGGTGACGCTGCCCGCCGTCGAACCGGTGGAGCTGGTGCTGGGCCGGTAGTGCGGCGCGCGGCGCACCGGCGCAGTAGCGCCGCGAGCTGCCCGTGGCCGCTCCCCCTCCCGGCCGCCCCCTTCCCCGGCCGCCCGACGCCTCGGCAAGCCGAGGCCGCGGACCCGAGCAGACCCGGCCAGGCCCCAGGCACTGACTGCGGCGTGTCACGACGGCCCGCGCCCGCCCGCGCAGGGCGAGGCCGGTCATCCGAGGTGGCATTCAAGCGGATGCGCGCCCGGTCCGGCCGGCGTGGCTCGATGACCGGAACGCGTACGGGCATCCGGCTAGAATCCCCGGATGACCGAATTCATCCCACCCGGCAGCCGTTTCCACGCGCTGCCCTCGCCCTTTCCGATGAAGCGTGGCGGCCAGCTGCATGGCGCGCGTGTCGCCTACGAGACCTGGGGCCGCCTCGACGCCACGGCCGGCAACGCCGTGTTGATCGTCACCGGCCTGTCGCCCAACGCGCACGCCGCGCGCAACGCCGACGACCCCGAGCCCGGCTGGTGGGAGGCGATGCTGGGGCCCGGCAAGCCGATCGACACCGACCGCTGGTTCGTGGTCTGCGTGAACTCGCTCGGCAGCTGCAAGGGGTCCACCGGCCCGGCCTCGCGCGACCCGGCCACCGGCGCGCCCTACCGGCTGGCGTTTCCGGAACTGTCGATCGAGGACGTGGCCGACGCCGCCGCCGACGTGGTGCGCGCGCTCGGCATCGGGCAGCTGGCGTGCCTGATCGGCAACTCGATGGGCGGCATGACCGCGCTCGCGCTGCTGCTGCGGCATCCCGGCATCGCGCGCAGCCACGTCAACATCTCCGGCAGCGCCCAGGCTCTGCCGTTCTCGATCGCGATCCGCTCGCTGCAGCGCGAGGCGATCCGCCTGGACCCGGACTGGAACGGCGGCCACTATGGCGAGGACCGCTACCCGGAATCGGGGATGCGCATGGCCCGCAAGCTGGGCGTCATCACCTACCGCTCGGCGCTGGAGTGGGACGGCCGCTTCGGCCGCGTGCGGCTGGATTCGGATCAGGCCGACGAAGATCCGTTCGGCCTGGAGTTCCAGGTGGAGAGCTACCTGGAAGGGCATGCGCGCCGCTTCGTGCGCTTCTTCGATCCGAACTGCTACCTGTACCTGAGCCGCTCGATGGACTGGTTCGACCTGGCCGAGTACGCCGGCGGCGACGTGCTGGCCGGCCTGGCCCGTATCCGCGTCGAGCGCGCGCTGGCGATCGGCGCCAACACCGACATCCTGTTCCCGGTGCAGCAGCAGCAGCAGATCGCCGACGGCCTGCGCGCCGGCGGTGCCGACGCGCGCTTCGTCGGGCTGGATTCGCCGCAGGGCCACGACGCCTTCCTGGTGGACTTCGCGCGCTTCGGGCCGGCGCTGGCCGACTTCCTGCAGGCGCTCTAGCGGTCAGGCGTCGCTACCGCCGTCGGCGTCGGCACACTGCAGCCGCCCCCGCTGCAGCCGGTAGCGCCGGTGCACCACGCCGTCCGGCAGCGCGTCGTGGCTGATCATCACCAGGCTGCGGTCGCCGAGCGCCGCCGCCAGGTCGAGCAGCAGCGCATGCGCGGTGTCCACGTCCAGGCCCTCGGTCGGTTCGTCGAGCAGCAGGATCGGCGCCTTGCGCAGCAGCGCGCGCGCCAGGGCGAGCCGGCGCGCCTGTCCGGCCGACAGGGTGGCGCCGTTCTCGCCGACCCAGGTGTCCAGCCCGCCCTGCGCGGTCGCCCAGGCCCGCAGGCGCACCTGGTCCAGCACGTCCCACAGGGCCGCATCGTCGGCGGCCGGGTCGCCGAGCGCCAGGTTCTCGCGCACGCTGCCGGCGAACACCGGCGCGTTCTGCGGCAGCCAGGCGATGCAGGCGTGCCATTGCGCCTGCGCCATCTCGCGCAGGTCGACCCCGCCGAAACTGATGCGTCCCTGCGTGGGATCCCACAGCCGCAGCAGCAGCGCGGACAGCGTGGTCTTGCCGCCGCCGCTGTCGCCGCCGATCGCGATCCGCTCGCCCGGCGCCACCTGCAGGTCGAGCCCGCGCAGCACCGCACGGCCGGTGTCCGGCCAGGCGAAGTCGACCGCCTCCAGGCGCAGTTCGCCGGCGACCGGCGGCGGACAGGGGCGTGCCGGGTCGGCCACCGCCGGCGCCGGTGCCACGACGGCCTGCAGGCGCTGCGCGGCCACCCGCCCCGACTGCAGGGCCTGCCAGGCCAGGCCGGCGCCCGCCCACACGTCCAGCAGCGCCAGGGCCAGGAACACCAGCGCGGCGGCCAGCGCCGGCTCGATCGCCCCGCGCTGGGCCGCGCCCAGGGCCAGCGCCAGCATCGCCACCAGGCCGAGGGCGCCGCAGGCCGAATGCAGCAGGGTGCCGGCGATCAGCTTGGCACGCAGCCGCCGGTCGCCGTGGCTCACCGCCAGCGCCGCCGCGTCCACGCGCGCGATCCAGGCGTCGTCGGCCTGCACCGCGGCCAGGTCGGGCGCGCCTTCCAGCCCTTCGAAGGCCGCCGTGCGCAGCGTGGTGCGCTGCGCCGCGCGCGCCTGCTCGCGGGCCTGGCCGCCACGCGCCACCTGCCACGGCACCAGCAGGCCGATCGCCGCGCCGAGCAGCGCGAGCAGCAGCGCCGCCGGCCAGTAGATCAGGGCCGCCGCGGCCACGCCGGCCACGCCGATGCCGAGCAACGCGGCCAGCGGCACCAGGGCGCGCACGGCCAGACCATCGACCTCGCCGATGTCCGACATCAGCCGCGCCAGCAGATCGCCGGTGCGGGTGGCCGACAGCCGTCCGGGCGCCAGCGGCAGGGCGCGGCGGAAGAACCACACGCGCAGGTCGCGGGCGATGCGCAGGGTGGCGTCGTGGCCGACCAGCTTTTCGCCGTAGCGCGAGACGATGCGCGCGATCGTCAGCGCACGGATGCCGGCCGACGGCGAGAAGAAGTTGAAGCCGCTGGCCATGCCGGCGGCGCCGGCCAGCGCGGCGGCGGTGAGGAACGCGCCGGACAGCCCCAGCAGGCCGACCCCCGCCAGCAGGGTCAGCCCGGTCAGCAGCGCCGACAGCCACAGGCGCGCGCGGTGGCGCCGGAACACGTCGCGCAGCGACGGCAGCGGCGCGCTCATGCCGGGATCTCCTGCGCCGCCGGCGACGCCGCCGGCAGCGCGATGACCGCATCGGCCCAGTCCACCGCCAGCGCGCTGTGGGTGGCCAGGATCACGCTGCGCCCGCGCGCGTAGCCGCCCAGCGTGCGCAGCAGCTCGGTCTCGGTGTCCGCGTCGAGGAACGCGGTGGGTTCGTCGAGCAGCAGCAGGTCCGGCTCGCGCAGCAGCAACCGTGCCAGCGCGATCCGGCGCGCCTCGCCGCCGGACAGGCCGAAGCCGCGCTCGCCGATCACGGTCTCCAGTCCCTCGGGCAGCGCCTCGACGAAGCGCATCACCTGCGCGGCCTCGGCCACCGCGCGCAGGCGCGCGGCGCTGGCGGTCGGATCGGCCAGGCGCAGGTTGTCGGCGATGCTGCCGTGGAACAGATAGGGGCGCTGGCCGGCGTAGCCGACGCGCACGCCCGGGCGCAGCACGATCCCGCCCTGCTCCGGCGGCAGCCAGCCGGCCAGCGCCTCCAGCAGCGTGCTCTTGCCGCTGCCGCTGGGGCCGACCAGGGCCAGGCGCTGGCCGGCCTCGAGGTCGAAGTCCAGGGCGCGCACCACCGCGGCGGGCGCGCCGCGCGGCCGCAGCGCCAGCGCCCGGACCCGCAGCAGCGGCGCCTGCGCCGCGGCCGGCTCCAGCGGACGCGGCGGCGGCAGCTGCGCGGTGGCGGCTGCCGCCACGGGCAGCCCCTCGAGCAGGCGCTCGGCCTCGGCCACCGCCGCCAGCGCGTTGGCGCGATCGTGGTAGTGCGCCGCCAGCCGCCGCAGCGGCGCGTAGAACTCCGGTGCCAGCAGCAGGCAGAACAGGCCGATGCCCAGCGTGGGATCGGTATGCAGGTGGATCATCCCCAGGTAGCTCAGGCCGAGGTAGAGCGCCACCATCGCCACGCTCACCGAGGCGAAGAACTCCAGCACCGTGGAGGACAGGAACGCGATCCGCAGTACCTTCAGGGTCCGCGCACGCACGCCCTCGGCCGCCTCGGCGATGCCATCCAGCTCCGCCTCGCCGCGGCCGTACAGGCGCAGCAGGCCCAGGCCCTTGAGGCGATCGGCGAAGTGCCCGCCCATGCGCGCCAGTTCGCCGAGCTGCTGGCGACCCGCCGCTTCGGCGCCCCAGCCGACCAGCATCATGAAGAACGGGATCAGCGGCGCGGTGCACAGCAGGATCAGCGCCACGATCCAGTCCACCGAACCGACCGCGACCAGGATCAGCAGCGGCACTACCGCCACCTCGACCCGGGCCAGCTGGTAGCCGACGAAATACCCTTCCAGCGCATCGCCGTGCGCCAGCATCAGCTCGCCCAGCTCGCCGCTGCGGCGCTGGCGCAGCCACAGCGGGCCGTGCGCCACCAGGCGGCGGTAGACCTGGCCGCGAAGCTCGCGCTTGGCGGTGTCGGCGACCTCGCCGGCCCGCCACTGAGCCCAGGCCGACAGGCCCATGCGCGCCAGCAGGGCCAGCGCCAGGGCGGCGAACCCGGGCACCAGCGTGGCCAGCGGGCGCTGCAGCACGAACACCGCCTGGATCAGCCAGGCGATCGCGGCCGCCTGCCCCACCAGGACCGCGCCGGACAGGCAGACCGCGATCGCGGCGCCACGGCGGGCACGGGCCGCCGGGGCGGCCAGCGCACCCAGCCAGAGGGCGCGCGCGCGGCGCAGATCGGGGGTGTCGGTGCCTTGCGGTGCTGCGGGGGGGCTCAAATCGCTCTCTATACAGGCAGGAAAGGCCACCGATTGTATGTCGGCGGCCTTGTGACGGTCGCTGCATATTCAAGAGGGGGCCGTCACATCGCATTGATCTGGATCAACGCCAGGGGCACGATTCGGGCAGATCATCCGCCGCAGCTTCCCAAAAACCCAACGTAGGTAGCACCCGCCATGATCGACTCGACAGTTGTTGAACTGTCGCGGCTGCAATTCGCAGTCACCGCGATGTACCACTTCATTTTCCCGCCGCTCACGATCGGACTGTCGTTCCTGCTCGGGATCATGGAGAGCATTTACGTCATGACCGGCAAGGAGGTCTGGCGGCGCATGACGATGTTCTGGGGCGTGCTGTTCGGCATCAACTTCGCCATGGGTGTCGGTACCGGCATCGTGATGGAGTTCGAGTTCGGCATGAACTGGTCCTACTACAGCCATTATGTCGGCGATATCTTCGGTGCGCCGCTGGCGATCGAGGGGCTGATGGCGTTCTTCCTGGAAGCCACCTTCCTGGGCCTGTTCTTCCTGGGCTGGAACCGGCTATCCAAGGTGCAGCACCTGGCCACCACCTGGATGGTGGCGCTGGGCAGCAACTTCTCGGCCCTGTGGATCCTGATCGCCAACGGCTGGATGCAGAACCCGACCGGCGCCGTGTTCAACCCGGACACCATGCGCATGGAGGTGGTCGACTTCATGGCGGTCCTGCTCAATCCGGTGGCCCAGGCCAAGTTCGTGCACACGGTCAGTGCCGGCTACGTGCTGGGCGCGGTGTTCGTCATGTCGATCAGCGCGTTCTACCTGCTGCGCGGCAAGCACCGGGACATGGCGCGGCGCTCGTTCGCCGTCGCCGCCGCCTTCGGTCTGCTGTCCTCGCTGTCGGTGGTGGTGCTGGGTGACGAGAGCGGCTACGCCGCCAACGAGCACCAAAAGATGAAGCTGGCCGCGATCGAGGCGATGTGGGAGACCGAGGCGGCGCCGGCGGACTTCACCGCATTCGGCATCCCGAACCAGACCACCCACAAGAACGACTACGCGATCAAGATCCCGTACCTGATGGGCCTGATCGCCACGCGTTCGCTGGACACCCCGATCCCGGGCATCCTGGAACTGGTCGGGCGCGCCGAGCACCGCATCCGCGGCGGGCAGATCGCCTACGGTGCCCTGGAGCGGCTGCGTGCCAACAAGGACGATGTCGAGGCGCGCAAGGTGTTCGATGCGCACTGGCAGGATCTTGGCCACGGGCTGCTGCTGAAACGCTACCGCGAGGACATCGGCAACGCCACCCCCGAGGAGATCGCCAAGGCGGCGATGGATACGGTGCCGCGGGTGATGCCGCTGTTCTGGACCTTCCGCATCATGGCCGCGATCGGCTTCTATCTGATCGCCTTCTTCGCCATCGCCTTCTGGTTCGCCTGCAAGCACAACTTCGAGCACAAGCGCTGGTTCCTGAAGTGTGCCCTGTGGACGCTGCCGCTGCCCTGGATCGCGATCGAATGCGGCTGGTTCGTTGCCGAGTACGGCCGTCAGCCGTGGGCGGTGGAAGGTGTGCTGCCGACGTTCTACGCAGCCTCCGGCCTGGCGCTCTACGAGATCCTGGCCACCCTGATCGGCTTCACTGCGCTGTACACCACCCTGCTGGTCATCGCGATCAAGCTCTCGCTGCGCTCCATCCGCAAGGGTCCGGACGAGTTGTTCCCGCCTGCGCGGGCCAGCGCTTCGCCCACCGCCCCCCTCAGCACCGGCGCACTGGCCGGCGGCGCCCCGTAAGGCAGGAGAGACATCATGGATTTCGTATTGCTCGACTACGCGACATTGCGTGTGATCTGGTGGCTGCTCCTGGGCGTGCTGCTGATCGGTTATGCGGTGATGGACGGCTTCGACCTCGGGGTCGGGACGCTGCTGCCGTTCGTGGCCAAGACCGACGAGGAACGCCGGCTGGTGATCAACACCATCGGCCCGGTCTGGGAAGGCAACCAGGTCTGGCTGATCCTGGGCGGCGGCGCGATCTTCGCCGCCTTCCCGCCGCTGTACGCGGTCAGCTTCTCCGGGTTCTACCTGGCGATGTTCCTGATCCTGTTCGCGCTAATCCTGCGGCCGGTCGGCTTCAAGTTCCGCGGCAAGCTGGCCAGCCCGCGCTGGCGCAGCAACTGGGACTGGGCGCTCTTCGTCGGCGGCTTCATCCCGGCGCTGATCATGGGCGTGGCGGTCGGCAACGTGCTGCTGGGCGTGCCGTTCCACTTCGACGACAGCATGCGCATCTTCTACACCGGCAACCTGCTGGGCCTGCTCACGCCGTTCGCGCTGCTGGCCGGGCTGGTCAGCGTGGCGATGCTGGTGGCGCACGGTGCGGCCATGCTGGTGCTCAAGACCGACGGCCCGGTCGCCGACCGCTCGGCCCGCTACGGCAGCATCGCCGCGATCGCCGCCTTCGTGCTGTTCGCCCTGGGCGGGGTGTGGGTGGCGCTGGGCCTGCCCGGCTATGCCATCACCTCGGCGCAGGCCACCGACGCGGCCACCAACCCGCTGCTGAAGACCGCCGCGCTGTCCGTCACCGGCGGCTGGCTGCACAACTACAGCACGATGCCGGCCACCCTGCTGGCGCCGATCGCCGGGCTGGCGGGCATGCTGCTCAGTGCGGTGCTGTTGCGGATGCGTCGCGGCGGGCTGGCCTTCATCGCCTCGGGTGCGTCGATCGCGGGCATCATCCTGACCGTGGGCTTTGCGGTCTTCCCGTTCCTGCTGCCCTCGTCCAGCGAGCCGAACTCCAGCCTGACGCTGTGGGACGCCTCCAGCAGCCACCTGACGCTGTGGATCATGCTGCTGGCCACGGTGATCTTCCTGCCGATCGTGCTGACCTACACCACCTGGGTCTACCGCGTGCTCAAGGGCAAGGTCACCGCCGGCGAGATGAGCGAGAACCCGAACGCGTACTGACCTGCGCCGTACCGAACTCTAGGAGAACGCAACATGTGGTATTTCGCATGGATTCTGGGCACCGGCCTCGCTTCGCTGGCCGCCATCCTCAACGGCATGTGGTTCGAAGCCCGCGAGCAGACGGGCCGTGATCCGGGCCAGTAAGTTTTTTTGCAAAGGAACTTGCCGACGTATGATTTGCTCTGTATCATACGCGGCTCCTTCGGGGTGTAGCTCAGTCTGGTAGAGCGCTACGTTCGGGACGTAGAGGTCGCAGGTTCGAATCCTGTCTCCCCGACCAATTCAGCGGTCACAAGAAGCCTGGAAACGCGAGTTTCCGGGCTTTTTTGTGTCCGACGCCCGGCCGCCGCCAGGTTTGCGCAACCGCGGGCGCCGGCCACCGGTCTCCGAGCGGCGGCCCGCCGGCGGGCTCGAGCCCATGGGCGGGCGGGCCCGTCGCTGCAACGCGCCGCCTGACGCGTCGGCCGCTCACCTGTCCAAAGCCAGGCAGCGACGGCGCGAGGCGCCCCGCTCAGCGCACCGGCAGCGAAATGAAGCTGGCCTGCTCGGGCGTGTGCCAGATCCGCTGGGTGGCCTTGCGGTAGTCGCCGGGCTTGGCGAAGTAGATGTTGGGCACGAAGGTCTGCGGATTGCGGTCGTACAGCGGGAACAGGCTGGACTGCACCTGCACCATCACCCGGTGGCCGCGCTGGAAGGTGTGGTTGGTGGTGGGCAGGCCGAACCGGTACGGCAACGGCTGGCCGGCAGCGAGCGGCTTGGCGGTCTCGAAGCTCTCGCGGTAGCGCCCGCGGAAGATCGCCAGCGACACCGGCAGCTCGTAGCCGCCCAGCTTCGGGTCCGACGCCATCTCGTCGGGATAGACGTCGATCAGCTTCACCACCCAGTCGCTGTCGGTGCCGCTGGTGGAGGCCTGCAGGTTCACCTCCGGCACGCCGGCGACGCGCAGCGGCGCCTCCAGCGGCTCGCTGACGAAGGTCAGCACGTCCGGCCGGCCATCGACGAAGCGCTGGTCGTGCACCAGCCAGCTGGTCCACATGTCGCGATCGGCGAAGTCCACCGGACGCGGCACGAACGGCACCGGCTTGGCCGGATCGGAGACGTACTCGTCGTAGTCGCCCTGCCCCGCCTCTGGCGCGTCGAACGACAGCCGTCCCCCGGCGCGCAGGTACAGCGCCCGCGGCGCGGCCTCGCAGCCCTGCGCGCAGCTGCGCGGCCACGCCGCGAGCCGGTCCCAGTGGTTCTCCCCGGTGTTGTAGATCAGCACCGGCGGGGTGTCGGCCTTGGGTGCCCCGCTCACCAGGTACTGGTCGAAGAACGGCTTGAGCACGTCGCGGCGGAACTGCAGCGCCGTGTCGCCATCGAACTTCAGCGCTCCCAGCGAGGACCCGTCGTAGTTGACCTGGCTGTGCCGCCAGGGCCCCATCACCAGGTAGTTGCGGTCATTGCTGGCGTCGCGCGGCTCCATCGCCTGGTAGCTGTGGATCGCGCCCCACATGTCCTCCTGGTCCCACAGCCCCTGCAGCCACAGGGTCGGCACCTTGAGCGGCGTGCGCGCCATCACCTTGTCCAGCGCCTGCTGCTGCCAGAAGCCGTCGTAGGCCGGATGCTCGGTGAGCTTGTGCCACCACGGCAGCTGATCCAGCCCGGCCGCGCGGGCGTAGTCGCCGGCCGAGCCGGCGCGCAGGAAGTTGCTGTAGTCATCGTAGCCCTGGCGCGGGATCGAGGCGCCCTTGCCGCGCTGGCTCAGCTGGCCGGTGAAGTAGTCGAAGTTGACCTGGCGGAAGGCGCCGTAGTTGAGCCAGTCGTCGCCCATCCAGCCATCAATCATCGGGCTCTCGGGCGCCGCCACCTTGAGCGCCGGGTGCGGATCGGTCAGCGCCATCACCACGGTGAAGCCCTCGTACGACGAACCGATCATACCGACCCGGCCGTTGCTCTCGGACACGTGCTTGACCAGCCAGTCGATGGTGTCCCAGGCGTCGGTGGCGTGATCGACCGGGGTCGCGTTGAGCGGGCCGCGCAGCGGGCGCGTCATCACATAGTCGCCCTCCGAGCCGTACTTGCCGCGGATGTCCTGGAACACGCGGATGTAGCCGCCGTCGACGAACACGTCGTCGCCCTGCGGCAGCAGGTCCTTCATGTGCGGCGACGCCAGCCGCTCGGCCCGGCCGCTGGCGTTGTAGGGCGTGCGCGTGAGCAGCATCGGCGCGTCGTGCGCGCCCCTGGGCAGCACGATCACCGTGTGCAGCCTGACGCCGTCGCGCATCGGGATCATCACCTCGCGCTTGACGTAGTCGTTGATCCGGTCCGGCGCGACGAACGCCTTGCCGGTGATGTCCGGCGTCATCGGCGCGGTCTGGGCGAAGGCGGCGGGAAGCGCGGCGGCGCAGGCCAGCGCCAGGACGAGCGGACGGACGAGTCGATGCATGGGCGGTCTCCGGGACGAGGCCGCCATGAAAGCATGCCCGCGACCCGACGGGAATGGGATCGGCGCGGCGGCGCGGGCGAGCGCGCCGGGCCCCTGGCCGCCGCTCGCACCCTGCCGGTCAGGCCGCGGCGAACCGCGCACAGCGAGGCGATGCGGCGGAGGCACGGCGTCGCGAGGCGGGAGCGTGCGCAAGGTACGCCCGCGCGCCGTCAGGGACTGGGATCGGCGTGGGCCGCGACACCCGGCGCAGGCGAATGCATCGGGGCCTCCGCACACCGGTCGCGCCATGCCGTCGGGCGCAGCGAACCGGGCGAACTGGCGCGTCACGCGGCGGGCACGCGGTGCGGGGCTGCGGGGCTGCGGGGCCGGAGCGTACGCCGGACGCAGCGCGGATCGCGCTGGCCGGCCGGCGAAGGTGGCGGACGCGATCCGCGTCCGGCGGGCGCCTCAGCCTGCGGCGTGGCGCACCTGGCCTTCGCCGCGCACCACGAAGCGCTCCACCGTCAGCGCTTCCAGGCCCATCGGGCCGTAGGCGTGCAGGCGCGTGGTGGAGATGCCGATCTCCGCGCCCAGGCCGAGCTCGCCGCCGTCGGAGAAACGCGACGAGGCGTTGACCATCACCACCGCCGACCGCAGCGCCTGCACGAAGGCCTCGGCGTGGGCGGGGTCGGCGGTGGCGATGACCTCGGTATGGTCCGAGCCGTAGCGGCGGATATGGTCGATGGCGGCCGCCAGGTCCGGTACCACGCGGATCGCCAGCACCAGGTCGAGGAACTCGGCGGCGTAGTCGTCGTCGGTGGCCGCGATCAGGTCGGGCACCCGGGCGCGCGCGGCATCGTCGCCGCGCAGCTCCACCCCGCGCGCGCGCAGCGCCTGCGCGGCGGCAGGCAGGAACTGCGCCGCGATGTCGGCATGCACCAGCAGGGTCTCCAGCGAATTGCAGGCCGCCGGCCGCGTGGTCTTGCCGTCCAGCAGCAGCCGCAGCGCCAGCTCGGGATCGGCCGAGGCATCCACGAACAGATGGCAGACGCCCTTGTAGTGCTTGATCACCGGTACCCGCGCATGCTCGGCGACGAAGCGGATTAAGCCTTCGCCGCCGCGCGGGATCGCCAGGTCGACGATGTCCGACAGCTGCAGCAGTTCCAGCATGGTCTCGCGACGCAGGTCCTCGACCAGGGTCAGCGCCGCCTCCGGCACCCCGGCGCCGCGCAGCGCGCGCCGCAGCGACTGCGCGATGGCGGTGTTGGAGTGGATGGCCTCGGAGCCGCCGCGCAGGATCACGCCATTGCCGGCCTTGATGCACAGCGCGGCGGCGTCGGCGGTGACGTTCGGGCGGGCCTCGTAGATCATCGCGATCACGCCCAGCGGCACCCGCACCTTCTGCACGCGGATGCCGTTGGGGCGCACGTCGTCGCGCGTGACCTGGCCCACCGGATCGGGCAGCACGGCGACCTCGCGCAGCGCGGCGGCGATGCCGGCCAGCCGCTGCGGGTCCAGCGCCAGCCGGTCCAGCAGCGCGCCGCCCACGCCCTTGGCGCGCGCGGCCTCCAGATCGCGCGCGTTGGCGGCGAGGATGGCGGCCGCATCGGCCTCCAGGGCCGCCGCCATCGCCTCGAGCATTGCCTGCTTGGCGGGCGCGGACAGCTGCGCCAGCGCCTGTGCGGCGTCACGGCAGTGCAGGGCCAGGGTCTTGATGTCCATAGGAGCGGGGAGTCGGGAATGGGGAGTGGGGAATGGGAGACGCCGGATGCCGCGACGAACCGGGGTAGCGCCAGGGGGGACGGAGGGAAACCGCCGTTGCGATTCCCGACTCCCGATTCCCCATTCGCGGCTACACCAGCACCAGATCGTCGCGATGGATCACGTTCTCGCCATAGTTGTACCCCAGGACGGACTCGATGTCGCGCGAGTGGCGGCGCGCGATGCGGCGCACGTCCGTGGCCGAGTACTGGCTGATGCCGCGCGCCAGGCGGCGCTCGCCATCGCCGTCGCGCAGGCGCACCTCGACCATGTCGCCGCGGCGGAAGTCGCCCTCGGCGCCGGCCACCCCGCCCGGCAGCAGCGAGGCGCCGCGCTCGGCCAGCGCCGCCGCCGCGCCGGCGTCCACCAGGATCGCGCCGGGCTCGACCGGGGCATGCCGCAGCCAGTGCTTGCGCGCGGCGATGCGGGTGTGCGCGGCATGGATGCGGGTGCCGTGCAGCCGGTCCTGCGCCAGCGCGCGCACCACCTCGGCGCTGCGGCCGTTGAACAGGTAGGTCTCGATGCCGGCCGCCCCGGCCTTGGCCGCGGCCTCCAGCTTGGTACGCATGCCGCCGGTGCCGACCCGGCTGCCGCTGCCGCCGGCCATCGCCAGCACCTCGGGGCCGAGCTCGGCCACCTGCGGCAGCGGCCGCGCCTGCGGGTGGGTGCGCGGGTCGGCGGTGTACAGGCCGTCGATGTCGGTGGCGATGAACAGCGCATCCGCGTCCACCAGCGCAGCCACGATCGCGGCCAGGTTGTCGTTGTCGCCGAGCTTGAGCTCGTCCACCGACACGGTGTCGTTCTCGTTGACCACCGGCAGCGCGCCCAGTCGCAGCAGCTCGCCGAGCGTGGCGCGGGCGTTGAGATAGCGGCGGCGGTTGCGCAGGTCGTCGTGGGTCAGCAGCACCTGCGCCACCGGGCGCTCGAAGAAGCGCTGCCACAGCGCGATCAGCTGCGCCTGCCCGAGCGCGGCCAGCGCCTGGCGCGCGGCGATCGCGGCGCCGGCCTCGGCCGCGCGCGGCAGGATCGCGCGACCGGCCGCGACCGCGCCCGAGGAGACGATCACCAGCTCGCGCCCGGCCGCCAGGTTGGCCGAGACGAACTGCGCCAGCCCGAGCGCGAACCGCGGCGACAGGCCGCCGCCATCGGCCGCCAGCAGGCTGCTGCCGACCTTCAGCACCGCGCGCCGCCAGGGCGGCAACGGTTGTTCGGCGAATGCGGCGGCGGAAGGCGGGGGTGAGGTCATCGGGGCCGCCCGGCGCTCAACGCGCGTTCCATTCGTGGACGGTCAGCGTCGAGGCATCCAGCGTGACCAGCGGGTCGGCGGCGACCAGCGCGCGCGCCGCGTCGAGGCTGTCGAGGTTCTTCAGCAGGTAGGCCCCGCCGCTGCCATCGCTGAAGCCGCCGGTGAGCTCGAGCAGGCCGCGTTCGCGCAGTTGCGCCAGGAAGTCCAGATGCGGCTGGATCGCCGCGGCCGGGAAGCCGGGCTTGCGCATCGCCAGTACCAGGTAAAGCGTCATCGTGACTCTCCTCTTCGGATCGGGGGCGCCGCCGTGCGGTCGCCATGGCTGCGCGGGGCCGATACCACCAGGAACCGCACCGGCCGCGCACTGTCGTTGCGCATCTGGTGGGCACGGCCCGGCGGTACGTGCAGGCCCTGCCCCGGGCCCAGGGTGTGGCACACGCCGTCCAGCTCCAGTATCGCCTCGCCTTCCAGCAGGTAGAAGAACTGGCGCGCGTGCCGGTGCAGGTGGCGCTGCTCGCAGGTGCCCGGCGGCATGCGTTCGGCGATCACGCTCAGGCCCTCGTCCTGGAGCAGGTGCCAGCCGTCGCAGCCGTCGCCCCATGGGTAATGCTCGGCCGTGGCGATGCGGGTGACGCCCACCTCAGCCCGCCAGCGCGTCCCAGCGCGCGCGCAGCAGGTCCAGCCGCAGGTCGGCGGCGGCGCCCGGCGACACCCGCGCGGCCAGGCTGCCTTCGGGCGTGCGGCCCTGGCCGGCGGTGGCCGCGGCCGCGGCGGCGGCCTTGTAGGCCTCGCGGAACGGCACCCCGGCCACCGCCGCCTCCACCGCCACGTCGGTGGCGTACATGCCCGAGTCGATCGCCGCGCGCAGGCCGTCCTCGCGCCACTCCAGGTTGGCCAGCAGCGCCGGCAGCAGCTCCAGCGCGGCCAGGCCGCGGGCGAAACCGTGCACGATCGCGCCCTTGCTGCTCTGCAGGTCGCGGTGGTAGCCCGACGGCAGCGACAGCAGCTGCTCGATCTCGGTACGCGCGGCGGCGACGCTGGCGTGGGTGGCGCGCATCAGCTCGATCACGTCGGGATTGCGCTTGTTCGGCATGATCGAACTGCCGGTGGTGTACTGCGCCGGCAGCGCAACGAAGGCGAACTCGCCGCTGGTGAACAGCGACAGGTCCCAGGCGATGCGGCGCAGGTCCAGGGTGGCGCCGCCCAGCGCCTCCAGCGCGGCCAGCTCGAACTTGCCGCGCGACAGCTGCGCGTAGATCGGCGACACCTGCATGCGCGCGAAGCCCAGCTCGGCGGTGGTGTGCTCGCGATCCAGCGGCAGGTTGACGCCGTAGCCGGCGGCGGTGCCCAGCGGATTGGTGTCCACCAGCCGCAGGGTATCGGCGGCGCGCAACGCATTGTCGACGAAGGCCTCCGCCCAGCCCGCCCACCACATCCCCGCCGAGGACACCACGGCGCGCTGGATGTGGGTGTAGCCCGGCAGCGGCAGCGCCTGCTCGGCCGCGGCGCGGTCCAGCGCCACCTGCGCGACCTCGCGGCTGAGCGCGGCCACGCGTGCGAGCCGGTCCTTCAGCCACAGCCGGGTGGCGACCAGGATCTGGTCGTTGCGGCTGCGCCCGGTGTGGATCTTGCGGCCGGCGTCGCCCAGGCGCTCGGTCAGGCGCGCCTCGATCGCGGAATGGCAGTCCTCGTACTGGTCGTCCAGCACGAAGGCGCCGCTGCGGAAATCCTCGGCGAGCCGGTCCAGCTGTGCGCTCAGGCCGCCCAGTTCCTCCAGCGAGAGGATGCCGATGTGCTGCAGGCCCTGTGCATGCGCCTTGCTGGCGGCGATGTCGTACAGGAAGAACTCGCGATCCAGGATCACGTCGTCGCCGGCCAGGAAGGCCTGGATCTTGGCGTCGACCGCGACGCCGGGTTTCTGCCACAACAGCTCTGCCATCGATGTGTCTCCTGCGGGGTGCCGGACCCTGCCGGCAAGGATGTACGTGTTCGCTGCGCCGCCACCCGGCCCGGGGGACCGCCGGCGCCGCGCGTCCGCACCCGTGCGGCGGTACCGCGTCAGTGCGGAATCGCGCTCAGCTCGTCCAGGCCCAGCGCGCGGTTGAGATTCTGCAGGGCCTGGGTCGCCGCGCCCTTGAGCAGGTTGTCCAGCGTCGCCACCACCACCACCCGCTTGTTGCCCGGGGCCAGGGTGAAGCCGCCCACCTGCACGCCGTGGCGGCCGGCGATGCGGCTCACCCAGGGCGCCTCGTCGACCACTTCGATCAGCGCCTCGCCGGCATAGCGCTGCCGGTACAGCGCGCGGATGCGCTCCAGCGTCAGCGGCTGCTGCAGCCACAGGTTCACGGTCAGCGTCAGGCCGCGGAAGTGCGGCGCCACGTGCGGCATGAACTCCACCGGCACGCCGAGCTGCGCCGACACCTCGCGCTCGTGCATGTGCTGGGTCAGCGCGTACGGCATCAGGTTGTCGCGCAGCAGCTCGGGGTCGTTCTTGTCCGACGGGGTGGTGCCGGCACCGGAGTAGCCGGAGACCCCGAAGCATTGCGGCGGCCCGGCCAGCTCGCGCAGCAGTGGGGCGATCGCCAGCTGCATCGCGGTGGCGTAGCAGCCCGGGTTGCTGATGCGCCGCTGCCCGGCGTAGGCATCGCGGGTCAGCTCCGGCAGGCCGTAGTACCAGCCCGGATCGAAGCGGTAGTCGGCCGACAGGTCGACGATCACCGTGTCCGGCGCCTGCGCCTCCAGCGCCGCCACGAACGGCTCGGCCTTGCCGTTGGGCAGCGCCAGGATGACGGCGTCCGCGCCGCGCGCGGCGACCGCGTCCGCGTCCAGACTCTCGAAGCGCAGCTCGCCGCGGTAGCCGGCGTTGTGCTCGGCCACGCGCTGGCCGTCCAGCTCGCGCGAGGACACGAACGCCAGGGCGATGCGCGGATGCGCCGCGATCAGCTTGATCAGCTCCGAGCCGGTGTGACCCCGCGCGCCGACGATGCCGAGGGTGAAGGTCTTTTCGCTCATGAATGGGTTTCCAGGCGGAACTGCAGGTGGCGCGCCACCGCCTGCCATTCCGCGTCGATGATGGAGAACACGACGGTGTCGCGCGGGCTGCCGTCGGCGTGGCGCTTGTGGTGGCGCAGCACGCCGTCCTGCTTGGCGCCCAACCGCGCGATCGCCGCGCGCGAGGCGTGGTTGAACCAGCTGGTCTCGAACACCACGCTGAGGCAGCCCAGGGTCTGGAACGCGTGGCGCAGCAGCATCAGCTTGGCCTCGGTGTTGACCCCGGTGCGCTGCACCTGCGGCGCGTACCAGGTATAGCCGATGCACAGCGTCGGCACCTCCGGCTCCAGCCGGTAGAAGCGCGTGGTGCCGACCACCGCGCCGGTGGCGTCGCGCACCGCGAACGGCAGCGCGTACCCGTCGGCGCGGGCCGCCAGCGCGGCGGCGAGGTAGCCCTCCACGGCGGCCGGCGCCGGCACGTTGGTGTACCACAGCCGCGACAGCGCCCCGTCCCCCAGCGCGGCACGCAGCGCCTCCCCGTGGGTTTCGCACAACGGCTCCAGGCGGGCGTGGCGGCCCTGCAGGGTCGGCACCTCGCGCCAGGCCGGCGGCAGCGGCATCGTGGCCATGGCGTCAGCCCCGCAGCGTGGGCTGGCGGGTGGCGCAGTGCGCCACGCATTGCTGGATCTGCTCGAAGCTGTCCAGCCCGTACCAGAACACCTTCCACTTCTCCTGCTTGAAGCAGCCGTCGGATTCGGCGTAGTAGAAGATGTTGACCGGGTTGTTGTGGCGCGAGCGCCAGAACAGCTGCGGCGTCTCCTCGCGCATCACGTTCCACACCGCGCGGCCCAGGCCCTCGCCCTGCGCGTCGTCGAGCACGGCGAACTTGTCCAGGTAGGTGTGCCCGCCCTCCTCGGTGAGGATGACCGCCGTGCGGTAGTTCTCGCTGACGTAGGCGCGCAGCAGCGTGGTGCCGGCGAAGTAGTCCGGTACCAGCGTGCGCCCGAAGCTGGATTCGATCAGCGCGGTGAGCCGCGGCAGGTCGAGCTGGTCCCACGCGGTGGCGCGCAGCACGCGCTCGCCACGCCGCACCAGCGTACCCGAGCCCTTGTGGGTGAACAGTTCCTTGGCCAGGTCCGCCGGCCGGGTGATCGATACCGACGACTCCAGCGGCAACCGGTCCAGCAGGTCCTTGATCTGCTCGAGCTTCACCCGCATGCCGCCGTTGATCCACGGCTGCTGCATCAGGTGGTCGTATTCGGTGGACAGGTTGATCGAATCGATCACCGTGCCGCGCTCGTCCAGCAGCCCGCCGGTGCCGGTGAGGAAGATGATCTTGTACGGCTGCAGCTCCTGCACCAGCTCGTTGGCGGCGAAGTCGGCGTTGATGTTGAGGATCTGGCCGCTCGGGGTCTCGCCCAGGCTGGTGATCACCGGGATCGAGCCGGCCTGCAGGCTGGCCTCGATCGGCGCCAGGTTGACCGCCTTGACCTCGCCGACCAGGCCGTAGGTCTCGCGGTCGAGGTAGGCCGCCTCGAACACGCCGCCGGTGATCGAGGTGGCGCGCGCGCCGTTCTGCTGCAGCGCCTCGACCAGCTTGAGGTTGGAGGCCTGGAACACCTTGCGCACGATCGCCAGCGCTTCCGGCGAGGTCACCCGCAGGCCGTTGACGGTCTGCTTCTCGATGCCGGCGGTGGCCAGCTCCGTGTCCAGCTGCGGCCCGGCGCCGTGCAGCACGATCGGGGTCAGCCCGACCTCCTGCAGGAACGACAGCGAGGAGGTCAGCGCCTCCAGGTCGTCGCGCAGCACCGCGCCGCCGACCTTGACCACGGCGAAGCGCTTGGCGTCCAGCTGCGAGAAGCGCTTGAGGTACTGGCTGATCTCCTTGGCGCTGGCCATGCTCGAGAGCAGGCGGACGATGGTCTGGCGGGTTTGCTTGTTGGCGTGCATGGGGCGGTGGCGGTTCCGTGATCCGGGAGGGAGGGGCGCGAGGCCCGGCGGTGCGGGCGTCAGGCCGCGCCGTTGATGATGCGGTGCACCGACTCGGCGTAGCGCTGCAACTGCTCCAGCGTCACGAACTCGTCGGCGGTGTGGGCCTGGGCGATGTCGCCCGGACCGTAGACCAGCGCGGTGTAGCCGCCGGCCGAGAACAGCGACGCCTCGGTCCAGAAGTCCACCGCGTTGCCGATCGGCAGGTCCAGCGCGTCGGCCACGTCGCGCGCGGCCAGGCGCTGCTCCTCGGCGCGCGCGATGTCTCCGGAGGGCAGGCTCGGCCCGCGGAAGGTCTCCTCGAAGTGCGCGGCGGCCGGATCGGCGAAGCCGGCGAAGGTGGCCAGCAGCGCGTCCACGTCCATCGACGGCAGCGGCCGGAAGCCGAAGCGCAGCTCGGCCGCCGGCGCGATCATGTTGGCCTTGATGCCGCCCTCGACCCGGCCGATGTTGAAGCGCAGCCCGGTCAGCCCGCCGAAGCGCGCATGCGCCAGCGACTCGACGTGGTCCAGCGCCCGTCCGCCCCAGCGCATCGCCTGGTGCAGTGCGCTGGCCGACGGATCCTGCCGGCCCGAGGCATGCCCGGCACGGCCGGCGAAGCGCATCAGTGCCGAGCTGATGCCGCGATGCGCCAGCACCGCCTCGCTCATCGTCGGCTCGGCCACCAGCACCGCCTCGAAGGCCAGGCCGCGCTCCAGGAACGCGGCGATGCAGCGCGGGTCGTTGGCTTCCTCGTCGGAGGTGAACAGGAACGCCGCCTCGCCGTTGCCGGCCTGCGCGGCGGCCACCAGCGCCGCCGCCGCGCCCTTGATGTCGCACACGCCCAGGCCGATCACCCGCTCCTCGGTGCGGCGCATCACGTGCGGGTCGGCGCTCCAGTGCGGCGAGTCCGGCACCGTGTCCAGGTGCACGTTGAACAGGTACTTCGGCGCGCCGCGGACCGCGTACAGGCTGACCGCGCCGGCGCCGTGGTCGATCACCTCGACCCGGAAGCCGGGCAGCTGCGTGCCCAGGTAGTCGAAGATGCCGCCCGGGGTGATCGCACGCGGCGGATTGCGGGTGTCGAACGCCACCAGCCGTTCCAGGTGCGCGAGGGTGGAGGCAAGCAGATCGTTCATGTCGGTCGTCATGGGGCCGCGCCGGCGGCCTGGTAGAGGTCGGGGCGCAGCACTTCCATCAGCGACTGCGGCTTGGCGGGCGCGGCGAAGCCGTGCGGCGCGTACAGGGCATGCGCGTCGGAGGTGGCCAGCATGAAGCGGCGCAGGCCCTGCAACGGCGGGTGGGCCATGACCGCGGCCACCAGTTGCTTGCCGTAGCCGCGGCCGCGGTACGCCGGCAGCACGAACACGTCGGCCAGGTAGCCGAAGGTCGCGCCGTCGCTGATCACCCGGGCGAACGCCACCTGCCCCGCGCCCTCGACGTAGCCGCCGAAGCACAGCGAGCCGGCGATCGCGCGCTCGACCACGTCGCGGCCGATGCCGCGGCTCCAGTAGGCGTCGGTCGACAGGAACCCGTGGATGAGGTCCAGGTCCAGTTCGTGCGGGGCGGTGCTGATGCGAAACACGGGCATTCCTGTAGGAGAAAGGGGAACGAGACAGGCGGGGTGCCCCTCATCGGAGCCGGCGGCGCTACGCCCTCCACCGCGGCAGGGAGCGGGACGGGAGATCCGTCTCGACGAATCCCCGATCCCGCGGCCCCATCCTCAGCGGTTGACCTGCGCGTACAGGGTGGAGCTCATGCCGAACAGCTTGATGAAGCCCTCGGCCTCCTCCACGCCCCAGTCGGCAGACTGCGCGTAGGTGGCGCCCTTGGCGTTGAGCAGGTGCGGCGACTTCACCGCCACCGCGTCGACGCGGCCGCCGCGGGTCTCCAGCGTCACTTCGCCGTTGACCTTGGCCTGCGAGGACTTCAGGAACGCCTCGATGTCGGTCTTGAGCGGATCGTGGAAGAAGCCTTCGTACACCAGCTCCACCCACTTGCGCGCCACGTCCGGCTTGAAACGGTTCTGCTGCTTGGTCAGCACCGCGTCCTCGAGCGCGCGGTGCGCGGCCAGCAGCGAGATCAGGCCCGGGGCCTCGAACACGATGCGGCCCTTCAGGCCGATGACGGTGTCGCCGGTGTACACGCCGCGGCCCACGCCGTAGGGGGCGAACAGCTTGTTGAGCCTGGCCAGGATCTGCGCGCCGGGCAGCGGCTTGCCATCCAGCTCCACCGCCTCGCCCTCGACGAACTTCAGCGTCACCGTCAGCGCTTCGGTCGGCCATGCGCTGCGCGGCGCACACCAGCCGCGGGCGCCTTCGCCCGGCGCTTCCCAGCGATCGATCTCGCCGCCGGACATGGTCACGCCCAGCAGGTTCTCGTTGATGGTGTAGGCCTTCTGCTTGGCGCGCACGCCGAAGCCGCGCTCCTCCAGGTACTTCTGCTCGTAGGCGCGGGTCTGGGTGTGCTCCTTCTGGATCTCGCGAATCGGCGCGACGATCTCGTAGTCGCCCAGCGCCTTGACCGCCAGGTCGAAGCGCACCTGGTCGTTGCCCATGCCGGTGCAGCCGTGGGCGATGATCCTGGTGCCCAGCTCGTCGGCGCGCTTCAGCGCGGCATCGACGATCAGGTAGCGGTCCGAGACCAGCAGCGGGTACTGGCCCTGGTAGCCCTCGCCGGCCCACACGAACGGCTTGACGAAGCCCTCCCAGATCGCCGGGCCGCCGTCGACGGTGACGTGGCTCGCCGCACCCAGTTCGGCGGCGCGCTTCTCGATGAAATCGCGTTCCTCCGCATCCACGCCGCCGGTATCGGCGAATACGGTGTGCACCGCGTAGCCCTGGGCCTGCAGGTAGGGAATGCAGAAGCTGGTGTCGAGGCCGCCGGAGAAGGCGAGAACGATATCTTTGCTGCTCATGACGAAGTTCCTGGGGGGAAAAGGAAGGGAATTACGCGGCGACCACGATGCGCGGTTCGCAGCGCACCGGGAAGTTGACCGAACGGGCGATGAAACAGGCCGCGTGCGCTGCAGGGTGCAGCGCCTCCGCGGCCGCCGGATCACCGGCGGAAATGGTGACGACCGGGTGCAGCACCACCTCGCTGAACTGGCCGCCGCCGGCGTCGGTCAGCATCGTGCCGCGGGCCTCGTCGACATAGCCGCGCACCACCACGCCGGCCTCGGCGGCCAGGTGCAGGTACCACAGCATGTGGCAGGCCGACAGCGAGGCCACCAGCAGGTCCTCGGGGTTGTGCCGCGAGGCGTCGCCGCGGAACGCCGGGTCGGCCGAGCCGGCCAGCGTCGGCTTGCCGGCGATGGCGACCTCGTGCTCGCGGCCGTAGCCGCGGTAGCTGCCGGTGCCCTCGCCGCGGTCACCGGTCCAGGTGACCTGCGCGGCGTAGTGATGGGCGTGGCCGCTCATGCGCGGCCCTGCCCGGCCAGCGCGGCCATGATCGCCTTCTGCACGTGCAGGCGGTTCTCGGCCTCGTCGATGGCGATGCAGTTGGGCGAGTCCATCACCGCGTCGCTGGCCTTGACGTTGCGGCGCAGCGGCAGGCAGTGCGAGAACACGCCGTTGCGGGTCAGCGCCATCTTGGCCTCGTCGACCATGAAGTGCCGGTACTGGTCGCGGATCGGCTTCTCCGGGCCCCAGTTGCCGAAGAACGGCAGCGCGCCCCAGCTCTTGGCGTAGACCACGTCGGCCCCGGCGTAGGCGCTCTCGATGTCGTGGCTGACCTGCAGCGAGCCGCCGCTCTCGGCCACGTTCTGTGCGGCCCACCCCATGTAGCGCTCGTCCAGCACGTAGTCGGGCGTCGGGCACAGCAGGGTCACGTCCATGCCCAGGCGGGTGGCGATGGTCAGCGCCGAGTTGGCCACCGCGGTGTTCAGCGGCTTGGGGTGGTAGGTCCAGGTCAGCACGTATTTCTTGCCGCGCAGGTCGGAGGTGCCGAAATGCTCCTGCAGCGCCAGCGCGTGCGCCAGCTCCTGGCAGGGGTGGGTGATGGTCTCCATGTTGATCACCGGCACCGGCGAATAGCGGGCGAAGCTCTTGAGCACCACGTCCTCGCGATCCTTGCTCCAGTCCACGAACTTCGGGAAGGCGCGCACGCCGATCAGGTCGACGTAGCGGCCGAGCACGCGCGCCACCTCGGCGATGTGCTCCTCGGTGTCGCCGTCCATCACCGTGCCCAGGTCGAATTCGATCGGCCAGGCGTCCTTGCCCGGCTGCAGCACCACCGCGTGGCCGCCGAGCTGGAACGCGCCCAGTTCGAAGCTGGTGCGCGTGCGCATCGACGGATTGAAGAACACCAGCGCGATCGACTTGCCC
The DNA here is from genome assembly GCA_037145635.1 of Lysobacteraceae bacterium USHLN149. Taxonomy (GTDB): domain Bacteria; phylum Pseudomonadota; class Gammaproteobacteria; order Xanthomonadales; family Xanthomonadaceae; genus JAATFS01. Next base: position 265,877 of record JBBCXB010000004.1, on the reverse strand, counting down.
TTCAGCTCGCTTCCCAGCTTGTTGCGCTTGAACAGCGCCGCCTGCGTCAGCAGCGCGTCGAGTTCGGCGCGGCTCCAGTCCTGGGTGTTCAAGAAGTGCTTCAGGGTCATCGATCCATCCTTCGCTGCGGGCATGGGTGCTGCATGGTCCGCCGCGGGGCGACGGGGTGCGCGGGATGCGCGGTGACGCTTGCGATTGCAACCTTCTGCGGACCGAAAACGAAAAAACCCAGCCTCGGGCTGGGTTTTTCAGAACGGACAGCAGAGCGCTCCGGCTTACCCAGCGAGAATGTGGGATTCCGGTCGACGCGCGCGCGACGTCATGCCGGAGGCCATCCGGGCGGCGCTGGTGTCGTGCTGGTGGGCATTCGCTTTCATGAGGCGCGCATCTTTGCATGCATGGGCGGCGCGCGCAAGCCGCCGCGGGCCGGAGGCGCAGGCGCCGCGTTCAACGCGGCGGGGCGACGATGGCGTCCGGGATGTAGGGGGTGACCGACACCCGCACCCGCAGCCGGTTGCCCGGGTCCTCGGGCAGCCGCGAGCGGTACTTGGTGCCCTTGTAGACGTAGTCCACGTCGTAGGCGATGGGCCGGCGGAACTCGCGCGGCACCTCCACCACCTTGCAGTTGCGGCGGCTGCTGGCCGGCGCCGGCGCGGGCGCCGGGGCCGCCGGATCGTGGCGGCGGCTGAAGATGTCCTTGACCGAATCCATGACCTTGGAGATGCGTCCCTCCACCGCGTCGCCGGCGGACTCGGCCGGAGCCGCCGGCACCGGTGCGGACTCGCACTGCTCCTCCATGCGGGTGGCACGCAGGGTCTGGTACACGGGCTCCACGTTGAGCACCTGCGCGTAGTCGAGCTTGACGTTCTCGATGACGACGACCCGGTTCTTCGTGTCCGCGTCCGCCGCATGCGCCGGCAACGCGTGCCAGGCCAGCAGGCAGATCAGGGTCGGGAGCAGTGGGGGTCGCATCAGCACCGGCGGGTGGACAGGCAATACCTTAGTGTATGGACCGCACCCCGCCCGGGGCTGAACGCCTCCCGTCCGCGGCCGCGGCGCACGCGCAGGTGCGCGCGGCGCGGCCCTGCCGGTAGAATCCGTGAGCGTTTTCACCCCGGATGCCGATGAGCCTGCGCCTGCACAACAACCTGACGCGGCGGGTCGAGCCGTTCACGCCGCTCGATCCGGCCAGCCCCACCCTGTATGTGTGCGGCCCGACCGTCTACAACTTCGTCCATATCGGCAACGCCCGCGGCCCGGTCGTGTTCGGCGTGCTCGCGGCGCTGCTGCGCCGGCGCTACGGCGCGCTGCGCTATGCCCGCAACATCACCGACGTGGACGACAAGATCAACGCCGCCGCCCAGGCGCAGGGCGTGCCGATCGCCACCATCACCGACCGCTTCGCCGCCGCCTATCGCCAGGACATGGCCGCGCTCGGCGTGGCCGCGCCGGACATCGAGCCGGAGGCCACCGCCCACATCCCGCAGATCGTGGCGATGATCGAACGGCTGATCGCTTCCGGCCACGCCTATGCCGCCGAGGGCCACGTGCTGTTCGCGGTGTCCAGCTTCGACGGCTACGGCAAGCTGTCGCGGCGCGATCCGGAGGAGATGCTGGCCGGCGCGCGGGTCGAAGTGGCGCCGTACAAGCGCGACGCCGGCGACTTCGTGCTGTGGAAGCCCTCCTCCGACGAGCTCCCGGGCTGGGACTCGCCGTGGGGCCGCGGCCGCCCCGGCTGGCACATCGAGTGCTCGGCGATGGCGGCCGCGCACCTGGGCCCGACCATCGACATCCACGCCGGCGGCGTCGACCTGCAGTTCCCGCACCACGAGAACGAGATCGCGCAGAGCGAATGCGCCCACGGCGGCGCCACGTTCGCCCGGTTCTGGCTGCACAACGGCATGCTCAACTTCGGCGGCGCCAAGATGAGCAAGTCGCTGGGCAACATCGAGACCGTGCACGCACTGGTCGCCAAGCACCCGCCCGAGGCGCTGCGCTACGCGCTGCTGAGCGCGCACTACCGGCAGCCGCTGGACTGGTCAGAGGCCTTGATCGAGCAGTCGGTGCGCACCCTGGACCGGCTCTACGGCACCTTGCGCGACCTCGATGCGCTGGCGCTGCCGGACGCCGCGGCGCCGGCGCCGGCGATCCCGGACGAGGTGGAAGCCGCGCTCGACGACGACCTCAACACCCCGCTGGCGCTGTCGGTGCTGGCCAGCCTCGCCAGCGAGGCCCGCGCCCTGCGCAGCCAGGTCGTCCCTGGCGACCCGGACGCCGCGCAGGTCAACGCGCTGCAGGCGCTGCGCGCGCGACTGGTCGGCGCCGGGCGCGCGCTGGGCCTGCTGCAGCAGGCGCCGGCCGACTGGTTTTCGCGCGGCTCGGACGATGCCGAGGACGCCCGCATCCAGGCCCTGATCGAGGCGCGCGCCGCGGCCAAGCAGGCGCGCGACTTCGCCCGCGCCGACGGCATCCGCGACCAGCTCGCCGCCGAGGGCATCGTGCTCGAGGATACGCCGCAGGGAGTGCGGTGGAAGCGCGCCTGACGTCCTCCCTCGCCCTCCCCTCCGCACGCGGCCTCGCCGCCGGACCCGGCCGCCGCACGCCTGGGCGCGGTCGCCGCCCGCCGCGCCGAGGCCGCGCGCAGCCGCCGGGCGCATCCCGGCGCCCGGCCCTGCCCGCCGCGGCGCCGGGCCCGCACTCGCTCTCTTCCGCCGTGCCGCCCGTTGCGCGCGGCGCCGCCCGTACCCCGCCGGACTGCCGATGACCGCCTCCCCGTTCCCGCTCGAACCCACCGCCGCCGAAGCCCAGGCCGCCATCGCCGAGGAATTCGCGTTCTTCGGCGACTGGTCCGAGCGCTACCAGTACCTGATCGACCTCGGCCGCAAGCTGCCGCCCTTCCCCGAGGCCTGGAAGAACGAGGAGCACCGCCTGCACGGCTGCCAGTCGATGGTCTGGATCGTGCCGGAAGGCAATGCCGCGCGCCTGGACTTCCATGCCGTCAGCGACTCGGCGATCGTCTCGGGCCTGATCTACCTCGCGCTGCGGGTGTACTCCGGCCGCAGCGCGGACGAGATCCTGGCCGCCGAGCCGCGCTACATCGCGGACATCGGCCTGGCCCAGCACCTGTCGCCCACGCGCAGCAACGGCGTGGCGGCGATGCTGGCCTTCATCCGCGACACCGCCCAGGCGCAGTCGCAGCCGTGAGCGCCCCGCTCCCGGTCGAGGGCGCGCTGACCCTGCTGAGGCGCCCGGGCTTCGCCCAGCTGCTGGCCTACCGCATCTTCGCGATGCTGTCCTACCAGGTGGTCGCGGTCACCGTCGGCTGGCACATCTACGAAGTCACCCGCAATCCGTTCTCGCTCGGCCTGATCGGCCTGGCCGAGGTGCTGCCGTTCTTCTGCGTGGCCCCGTTCGCCGGCTACCTGGTCGACCACCTGCCGCGGCGCCGCCTCGGCATGCTCGCCTGCGCCGGCCTGGTCGCCACCGCGCTGGTGCTGTGCGCGGTGGCGGTCGGCTGGCTGCCGGCCCACGGCGTCTGGCCGATCTATGCGGCGATCGCGCTGACCGGCATGGTCCGCGCCTTCCTTTCGCCGATCTACAACGCGCTGTTCGCGCGCGTGCTCGAGCGCGGCCAGTTCGCGCGCGGCGCCGGGCTCGGCAGCGTGGTGTTCCAGGCCGGCATGGTGGTGGGTCCGGCGCTGGGCGGGGTGCTGGTCGGCTGGGGCGGCAAGGGCCTGGCCTACGGCGTGGCCACGGGCTTCGCGCTGGTGGCCCTGGCCTGCCTGGCCACCCTCCGGGTCAGCGAGCCGGTGCACGCGGGGCCGGCCGCGCCGATCTTCCGGAGCATCGCCGAGGGCGCGCGCTTCGTGATCGGCAACCGCATCATGGTCGGGGCGATGGCGCTGGACATGTTCTCGGTGCTGCTGGGCGGCGTGGTGGCGATGCTGCCGGCGTTCCTGCAGGAGATCCTGCACTACGGGCCCGAAGGCCTGGGCATCCTGCGCGCGGCACCGGCGCTGGGCTCGATCTGCGTCGGCCTGTGGCTGGCGCGGCACCCGCTACAGCAGCATGCCGGCGCGGTGCTGCTGGCGGCGGTGGCCGGCTTCGGCCTGTGCGTGATCGGCTTCGGGCTGTCGCAGCACTTCTGGCTGTCGGCGCTGATCCTGCTGTTCTACGGCGCCTTCGACGGGGTCTCGGTGGTGGTGCGCTCGACCATCCTGCAGCTGGCCACGCCGGAGGAGATGCGCGGCCGCGTGTCCTCGATCAACGGCATCTTCATCAGTTCCTCCAACGAGCTTGGCGCGTTCTACGCCGGCACGATGGCGCGCCTGCTCGGCCTGGTGCCGGCGGTGGTGCTGGGCGGCTTCGCGGTGCTGAGCGTGGCCGGCATCACCGCCTGGAAGAACCCGACGCTGCGCCGGCTCGACCTACGCGACCTGCAGTAGCGGCCGCCCCGGGCGGCATGGCGGCCCGGCCCGTCCGGTCGCGCGCGCCGGGGCGCGGCCCGCGCCGGCGCGGACCGGGCCGGCCGCGCAGCTCCCAGCAAAAAGCCCGGCCGGGGCCGGGCTTTGCAAGGCGTCGCATCGCGGCAGCGCGCGGGACGATCAGTCGCCCTGCTGCTTCTGCATGTGCTCCCAGCGCTCCTGCGCGTCGATGGTGCGCTCGGCGGTGAGGCGCGCCTCGAGGCGGTCCAGGCCGATCTCCTCGCCGGTGTCGACGCAGTAGCCGTAGTCGCCGGCTTCCAGGCGCTTGAGCGTGCTGTCGATCTTGCCGATCAGCTTGCGGTAGCGGTCGCGGGTACGCAGTTCCAGCGAGTTCTCGGTCTCGCGGGTCGCGCGCTCGGCCTCGTCGCCGATGTCGCGCACTTCCTCGCGCAGGTTCTCGATGGTCTGCTTGGACTCCTCGACCAGGTCATTGCGCCACTGCTGAAGGCGCTGCCGGAAGTATTCCTGCTGCAGCGGGCTCATGTACTCCTCATCCGCGGCCGGCTTGTAGCCCTGCGGCAGGATCGGGCGGCCGCTGGCCTCGTCGGTGGTGTACTCGACCACCTTGTACTTGCTGCGCGGGGTCGGTGCCGCCGGCTTGGAGGTCACGGCCACGGCCACCTTGCCGACCGGACGGGTCGCGGCGGGCTTGGCGGTCGGTTCGGACTTGCTCGGGGTTTTCGCTGAAGATTTCGAAACGGGCACGGGATTCTTGAGTGGCGGGGTCGCGGACCGGGGGGCCGACTTCGCGGGCGCGGCCACGGGGGCCGGGGCGGAAGCGGGCTTGGCAGCCTTGACCGGGACAGACTTGGCCGGAGCCGGCTTGCTGGCCGACTTCGGTACGGACTTGGCGGCCACCGCGGGGGTGGCGGCCGGGCTCGCCTTCTTCGCTGCCGGGGCGGCAACGGGCTTGGCGGCCGTCTTCACGGGCTTTTTCGCAGGAGCGGGCGCGGCCGGGGCGGCCACGACCTTCTTGGCGGGTGCCTTCTTGGCAGCCGGTTGCTTGGAGGCCGGGGTCTTCGTCGCCTTGGCGACCGGCTTCGCAGCGGATGACGCCGCCGCCTTCTTCACAACAGGCTTGGCGGTTTTCTTGGCGGCCTTGACGGCCTTCTTTGCAGGTTTTTTAGCAGCCACGAAACGCTCTTCCTTGGTTCCCCCGGGGCCCGGGAAAGCGGGCCTTTATAGCCTACCCCACCCTACCCGGCAACCACGTATTAATCCAAGTGCCCTATCATATGCAAGTGATCGGACGCCTGCTCATCGCCCTGCTGCGGCTCTACAAGCGCTTCGTCAGCCCGCTGCTCGGGCCGCGCTGCCGTTTCGTGCCCAGCTGTTCGGAGTACGCGATGACCGCCATCGCCCGCTTCGGGCCCCTGCGCGGGGCCTGGCTGGCCGCACGCCGGCTCGGCCGCTGCCATCCCTTCCACCCCGGCGGGTTCGACCCGGTCCCCGGGGCCGAGGCGTCCTCCCCTTCTTGCCGCTGCACAGGAAACCACCCATGAGCCGTACCCTGATCGTCAACGCCCGCCTGGTCAACGAGGGCAAGGAATTCGACGCCGACCTGCGCATCGAGGACGGCCGCATCCAGCAGATCGCCCCGCAGCTGGCCGCCCAGCCCGGCGAGCAGGTCGTCGACGCGGCCGGGCGCTGGGTGCTGCCCGGCATGATCGACGACCAGGTGCATTTCCGTGAACCGGGCCTGACCCACAAGGGCGACATCGCCAGCGAATCGGCCGCGGCGGTGGCCGGCGGCCTGACCAGCTTCATGGACATGCCCAACACCAACCCGCCCACGCTCGACGCCGCCGCGTTGCAGGCCAAGTACGACGCCGCCGCCGGCCGCGCCTGGGGCAACTACGGCTTCTACCTGGGCGCCAGCAACGACAACCTGGCCGCGATCCAGTCGCTGGACCCGGCCACCGCCCCCGGCATCAAGGTGTTCATGGGCGCCTCCACCGGCAACATGCTGGTCGACGACCCGGCCACGCTGGACGCGATCTTCCGCGACGCGCCGACCCCGATCATCACCCATTGCGAGGACACGCCGACCATCGATGCGACCCTGGCCGAGTTCAGGGCCCGCTACGGCGAGGCGCTGACCCCGGAGATGCATCCGGACATCCGCTCGCGCCAGGCCTGCCTCAAGTCCTCGGAACTGGCGGTGGCGCTGGCGCGCCGGCACGGCACCCGCCTGCACGTGCTGCACATCTCCACCGCCGACGAGCTGGCGCTGTTCGAGCGCGGGCCGCTGGTCGGCGCGGACGGCCGCGTGCGCAAGCGCATCACCGCAGAGACCTGCATCCACTTCCTGCGCTTCGACCGCGGCGACTACGCGCGCCTGGGCAACCTGATCAAGTGCAACCCCGCGATCAAGGACGCCGACGACCGCGAGGCGCTGATCGCCGCCCTGGCCGAGGACGTGATCGACGTGCTCGCCACCGACCACGCCCCGCACACCTGGGAGGAGAAGCAGAAGCCCTACGCCCAGGCGCCCTCGGGGCTGCCGCTGGTGCAGTACGCCCTGGTCGCCGCGCTGGAGCTGGTGCACGAGGGCCGGCTGCCGGTCACCCGGATCGTGCAGAAGTTCGCGCATGCGCCGGCGCAGCTGTTCGACGTGGCGCAGCGCGGTTTCCTGCGCGAGGGCTACTGGGCCGACCTGGTGATGATCGACGCCACCCCGTTCACGGTGCGGCGCGAGGACGTGCTGTCCAAGTGCGGCTGGTCGCCGTTCGAGGGCACCACGTTCCGCTCGAAGGTGGCCGCGACCTGGGTCAACGGCGAGCAGGTCTGGGACGGCCAGCGCCTGGTCGGCGCACCGCGCGGCCAGCGCCTGGCGTTCGACCGCTGATGCGCGCCGGCGCGTTGCTGGCGCTCGGGCTGGCGCTGGCCCCGGCCGCGGCCGGGACACCCCAGGCCGGCGCCGCGGACGGCGCCGGCCCGGCGCGTTCGGTGTTCCCGGCCAGCGCCTCGCAGGGTGCGCTGGTGATCGGCAAGGTGGCGCCGGGCAGCCGGGTGAGCTATGCCGGCCGCAGCCTGCGGGTCAGCGACTACGGCAGCGTGGTGTTCGGCATCGGCCGCGACGAGAGGGGGCCGCTGCAGCTCCAGGTGCAGGGGCCCGACGGCCGCGCACAGACCGTCGGCATCGCGGTCACGCCGCGCGACTGGCCGGTCGAGCGGGTCAACGGCGTCCCGCCGAAGACGGTCAACCCGCCGCCGGCGATCGCCGCGCGGATCCAGCGCGAGCAGGCCGAGGTCACCGCCGCGCGCGGCCGCGACGACGCGCGCACCGACTTCGCCCAGGCCTTCGCCTGGCCGGTGCAGGGCCGCATCAGCGGCCGCTTCGGCAATGCCCGCATCTACAACGGCCAGCCCGGGGCCGGCCACTCCGGCATGGACATCGCCGCGCCCACCGGCACCCCCGTCAAGGCCCCGGCCGCCGGCGTGGTCACCTTCGCCGCGCCGGACCTGTACCTGACCGGCGGCACCCTGCTGCTCGACCACGGCTACGGGGTGAGTTCGAACTTCCTGCACCTGTCGCGCATCGACGTGCGCGTCGGCGACCGCGTCGAGCAGGGCCAGGTCATCGGCGCGGTCGGCGCCACCGGACGTGCGACCGGGCCGCACCTGCACTGGGGCATGAACTGGTTCGACGTGCGCATCGACCCGCTGCTGGTGCTGGAGCGCACGCAGTAGCGGCACCGGGTTCAGCCGCCATGGACACACGGCGGCGGGCTGCCTTCGCGGCCATGCCGGCGATACCCGCCGGCCTCGACATGCCTCGCCGAAGTGCCCTGCGTCGCTGACGGGGTAGCGGGCGCGGCGTACGTGCCCTTCTCGAGCAACGTGGCCCAAAGTGCCGTGACCGGGAGCGACTGCGATCGGTGCCCTGCCGGCACCCGGGCTGTCCCCGGCGTCCACGAATCCTGACGAAGCCGGTCCGCCGCATCCGTGGATTCCAGGCGTTGCGCTGGAGGGACCGCAACCGTCGCCGATCCGGCCAGTCATGCCCGGATCGGCGCAGCTCCTCCGACGTCCAGCCGCGGGCTCAGTCCTTCAGCGCCCCGTCCTGCGGATCGGCGGCGGCATAGGTCGAGCCGTGGAACTCGTTGTCGTGCGGATGCCGCAGCGCCTCGCGCACCGGCTCGGGCAGCGCGTCCGCATCCAGCAGCACCTTGCCGGAGTGCACGTCGCGCACCGCCGAGGCCGGGATAGTGAAGTCGCCGCCGTTCTGGATGTTGATCACCAGCTCCGCGGAATCGGGCAGCACGTCGCGTACGGCGCCGACGCCCAGCTCGCCATCGGCCAGGAAGATCATCTGCCCTACTTCGATGCGATCGGTCATGGATTCATTCCTCGGAATACGGGCCGGTGTCCCGTGGCCGTCGGCGGCCGCGGGTCCCCGGCGATGGCGGGACTCAGCGCAGGTCGACGTCGGCGACCTTGTCGCGGTAGTCGTCCTTCGGGTCGCGACCGAACAGCACCTTGATGCCGGCCAGCAGGCTGGATTCGTTGAGCCAGACCTGCGCGTGGTCGGGGTCCAGCCGCAGCAGCGCGAGCTTGGGATCGTCCTTGCCGCCCTCGTACCAGGCCGCGACATAGGGGTTCCACAAGCGCTCGACCACCTCGCGGCGGGTGTCCTCGCGCAGCGACCCGCTGATGCTGGCGAACAGGTCGTGGCCCTTGCTGCTGAAGGCGGCGATGACGCGGCGGCCTTCGCCGAGCTTGTCGATCAGCAGGTTGTCCTTGGACGTGAAGAACCACAGCGGGCCGCCGCTGTCGCCTTCCAGCTGCGCGGTCATCGGGCGGGCGTGGCCGTCCTCGACCCCGTCCAGGCCGAGCATGACGGTGCGGTCGGACTTCAGCGCCTTCCAGAATTTGGTTTCGAGTTCCTGCGGTGTGGCCATGGTTCGGGGCTCCAGCGGGGGCACGTGACGTGCGGACCGGGCCAGTCTGCCCAGCCGGATGCACAGCGTGCGTGAGGAGATCGCGGGGCCGCGTGACCTCGCCGTCACGGGCCATCCGATCGCCCGCCCCTTCGCGGCGTGGCCTGCGGCGGCAAGCGCGGCGCGCAGGCTTTGCGGTATAACCAAGACGCGGCGCCCGCCGCGCAGCCCCGGTGCACGCTGGCGTCGATCGCCCCGCGACGACGCAGCGCTGCCGCCGGTCGGACCCGCATGCGCAGCACGTTCGACCGTGGCCCGTCGGCCACAGGTGACCCTCGCGTCCTGCGACGGCACCGGCTTCATCTCCCTCCCCCGTCCAGGAGATGTGCGACATGAGCAACGAGCGACTCAAGCCCACCCTCGGCACCTGGCAGTTATGGGGGATCGCCGTCGGCCTGGTGATCTCCGGCGAATACTTCGGCTGGAGCTATGGCTGGGGGGCCGCCGGCACCCTGGGGTTTCTGGTCACGACACTGATCGTGGCGGTGATGTACACCTGCTTCATCTTCAGCTTCACCGAACTGACCACGGCCCTGCCGCATGCCGGCGGTCCGTTCGCCTACAGCCTGCGGGCCTTCGGCGCCGCCGGCGGCATGATCGCCGGCATCGCCACCCTGATCGAGTTCGTGTTCGCGCCGCCGGCGATCGCGATGGCGATCGGTGCCTACCTGAACGTGCAGTTCCCGACCCTGGACCCGCGGCTGGCGGCGATCGGCGCCTACCTGATCTTCATGACGTTGAACATCCTGGGCGTGGCGATCGCCGCGACCTTCGAGCTGGTGGTGACGCTGCTGGCAGTGCTGGAGTTGCTGGTGTTCATGGGCGTGGTGGCGCCGGGCTTCAGCCTGGCGCGCTTCGCGGCCGGCGGCTGGGCCGGCGAGGACCGCTTCGGCCCGGCCGCGGTCGCCGGCGTGTTCGCCGCGATCCCGTTTGCGATCTGGTTCTTCCTCGCGATCGAGGGCGCGGCGATGGCGGCCGAGGAGGCCAAGGATCCGCGCCGGACCATCCCGCGCGCGTACATCGCCGGCATCCTGACCCTGGTGGTGCTGGCGCTGGGGGTGATGGTGCTGGCCGGCGGCGTGGGCGACTGGCGCCAGCTGTCCAACATCAACGACCCGCTGCCGCAGGCGATGAAGGCGGTGGTGGGCGACGGCTCCGGGTGGCTGCACATGCTGGTGTGGATCGGCCTGTTCGGGCTGGTGGCCAGCTTCCACGGCATCATCCTGGGCTATTCCCGGCAGTTCTTCGCGCTGGCACGGGCCGGTTTCCTGCCGCACGGGCTGGCGCGACTGTCGCGCTTCCGCACCCCGCACCGGGCGATCCTGGCCGGCGGCGTGATCGGCATCGCCGCGATCCTCAGCGACGGCGTCGTGCACGTGCAGGGCATGTCGCTGACCGCGGCGATGATCACCATGTCGGTGTTCGGCGCGATCGTGATGTACGTGATGAGCATGCTCAGCCTGTTCCGGCTACGCCGCGCCGAGCCCGGGCTGGAGCGCAGCTTCCGCGCGCCCGGGTATCCCTGGGTGCCCGGCGTCGCGCTGGTGCTGGCGCTGGTGTGCCTGGCCGCGATGGCGGTGTTCAACCCGCAGGTCGGGCTGCTGTTCCTGGGCCTGATGGGGCTGGGCGTGCTGTGCTGCGTCCTGAGCCGGCGCCTCGGCGGCGGCGTCGCGCCCTCGGGCGCCGGTGGGGCATGAGCGGCTTCGCACACCGGGTCGGCAGCGAGCGCTTCCGGTTCGCGGACCTGCGCGACCTGCTCGCCAAGGCCACGCCGGCCCGTTCCGGCGACGCGCTGGCCGGGGTGGCCGCCACGTCCGCGCTGCAGCGGGTGGCCGCGCAGCGGGCGCTGGCGGACCTGCCGCTGCGCCATTTCCTCGACGAGGCCGTGGTCCCGTACGAACATGACGAGGTCACCCGGCTGATCGTGGACAGCCACGACGCCGAAGCGTTCGCCGCGGTGGCCCACCTCACCGTGGGCGGCTTCCGCGACTGGCTGCTGGGCGAGGCCGCCGACGCGGCCGCGCTGGCGGCGCTGGCTCCGGGCCTGACCCCGGAGATGGTGGCGGCGGCGTCCAAGCTGATGCGCGCCCAGGACCTGATCCTGGTCGCGCAGAAGGTGCGGGTGGTCACCGCCTTCCGCAACACGCTCGGGCTGCGCGGCCGGCTGTCCACGCGGCTGCAGCCCAACCACCCGACCGACGACCCCGGCGGCATCGCCGCCAGCGTGCTCGACGGCCTGCTCTACGGCAACGGCGACGCCGTCATCGGCATCAACCCCGCCAGCGACAGCCTGGCGGCCACCTGCGAGCTGCTGCGCATGCTCGACGCGGTTATCGCCGGCTACGGCATTCCCACCCAGGCCTGCGTGCTGGCCCACGTCACCACCTCGATCGAGGCGATCGGCCGCGGCGCGCCGGTGGACCTGGTGTTCCAGTCGATCGCCGGCACCCAGGCGGCGAACGCCAGCTTCGGCATCGACCTGGCGCTGCTGCAGGAAGGGCACGACGCCGGGCGCAGCCTGCGGCGCGGCACCGTCGGCGACCACGTCATGTACTTCGAGACCGGCCAGGGCAGCGCGCTGTCGGCCGGGGCCCACCACGGCGTCGACCAGCAGACCTGCGAGGCACGCGCCTACGCGGTCGCGCGCCGCTTCCGGCCGCTGCTGGTCAACAGCGTGGTCGGCTTCATCGGCCCGGAGTACCTGTACGACGGCAAGCAGATCATCCGCGCCGGCCTGGAGGACCACTTCTGCGGCAAGCTGCTCGGGCTGCCGATGGGCTGCGACCTCTGCTACACCAACCACGCCGAGGCCGACCAGGACGACATGGACGTGCTGCTGACCCTGCTCGGCACGGCCGGCATCAACTTCATCATGGGCATTCCCGGCTCCGACGACGTGATGCTCAACTACCAGACCACCTCGTTCCACGATGCCCTCTACGCCCGCCAGGTGCTGGGACTGCGTCCGGCACCGGAGTTCGAGGACTGGCTGGAGCGTCACGGCATCCTGCGGCTGCGCAACGGCCGCTTCGAGCTCGGGCAGGAACTGCCGCCGCCGTTCCGGCGCGCGCTCGCGCAATGGGCAGGGCCGGCGGCATGAGCGGTGCCGATCCGGCCGCGGCCGACCGCTGGGCCCGGCTGCGCCAGCTGACGCCGGCGCGCATCGCGCTGGGCCGGGTCGGCACCAGCCTGCCCACCGCCGCGCACCTGGAGTTCCAGCTGGCCCACGCGCAGGCCCGCGACGCGGTGCACCTGGCCTTCGAGCCGGCGCCGCTGCAGGCGACGCTGCGCCGCCAGGGCCGCGCCAGCCTGGTGCTGCACAGCGCCGCGGCCGACCGCCAGGCCTACCTGCAGCGTCCCGACCTGGGACGGCGCCTGGACGAGGCCTCGGCCACCGAGCTGCGCGGCCAGGCCGCGGTCCACGGCCGCGGCGCCGACCTGGCGCTGGTGGTCGCTGACGGGCTGTCCGCCCTGGCGGTGCATCGCCATGCGCTGCCGATGGTCGAGCGGCTGGGCGCGCTGGCCGCCGCCGAGGGCTGGACGCTGGCGCCGGTGAGCCTGGTCGCGCAGGCGCGCGTGGCCGTCGGCGACGAGATCGGCGAGCTGCTCGGCGCGCGCCTGGTGGTGGTGATGATCGGCGAACGGCCCGGCCTGAGCTCGCCCGACAGCCTCGGCCTGTACCTCACCCATGCGCCGCGCGTCGGCGTCACCGATGCCGGGCGCAACTGCATCTCCAACATCCGCCGCGAGGGCCTGGGCTACGACGCGGCGGCGCGCACGCTCGGTTACCTGTTGCGCGAGGCCTTCCGGCGGCGGCTGTCGGGGGTGCAGCTGAAGGACCCGGGCGAGGCCGCCGCGGGTCTCGACGCGCCCGGCCAGGCGCCGGCAGCGCCGGGACGCAATTTCCTCGTTCCCGACTGAGACGGCCCGCCCGCGACCGGGCGGGCCGGCGCCGTCACGCGCCGCCGCTGGCGGCCCTCCAGCTGTGCCACACCTGCCGCAGCGGCGGGGCGTAGGCGGCCTGCCCGGCCAGCTCGCGCTGCAGGCGCAGCCGCGCCAGCCGCGACCAGATCCGGTGCGGACGCGCCAGCGCGGGCTTGGCCGGCCACTGCCGCAGCAACTGCGCCCGCCATGCGTCGCCGTCCAGGCCGGGGGGATGCGCCGATGCCGCGGCCTGGTGCCGTGCCAGCAGCCATTGCAGCGCCACTGCGCGCGTCTCGCTGCGCGCGCTGCGTTCGAACAGCGCCGCCTCCACCGCCACCACCGCCTCGGCGAACGGCTGCAGCTGCGCGAGTGCGGCCTGCAGCGACGGCGGCCGCTCGCGCGCGGCCTGCACCGCCGGCACCGCCTCGGCGAGCGCCGCCCACGGCGCGCGCACCGGTTCCAGCAGGCGTCCCAGCGGATGGCGCGAGCGCTGGGCCGACCAGTCACGCAGCTCCTGCTGCCACCAGGCGAGCTTGGCATCGGCCGGCAACGGATCGCCGGCGATGTTCATGATGTCCTCGAACTCCTGCAGCAGCGAGAACCAGGCCAGCGCCAGCGGCCGCTGCGGTTCGGGCACGAACCGTTCGGCCAGCGACCATTCCGGCCAGCGGCTGCGCCATTTTTCGAGGAAGCTGTCGAGGGCGGTAGGCGAATTCATGGCGGCTCCGCGGGTTCAGGCGGCCGTCGCCGGCCAGGCGTCGGCCTGCCACAGCTGCTCGGGCCGTTCGACCAGGACATCGGCCTGCCAGCTCGACGGCGCATCCGTGTCCAGCCGATAGCCCCACAACACCGCCACCGACGGCATGCCGGCGGCGCGCGCGGCGAGGATGTCGCGTTCGTCGTCGCCGACGTAGACGCATGCCGCCGGCGGCATGCCCAGGCGCTCGGCGGCGACCAGCAGCGGCAGCGGATGCGGCTTGCGTTCGGCCAGGGTATCGCCGCCGATCAGCACCGCGCAGCGCTGCTCCCACTGCAGCTGCGGCAGGATCAGGCGCGCCAGGTACTCGGGCTTGTTGGTGACGATGCCCCAGGCCACGCCGTCGTCGTCCAGGCGCTGCAACAGGGGCGCGATGCCGTCGAACGGTTGCGAGTGGCGGCCGATCGCCTGCTGGTAGTGCTGCAGGAAGGCCGGGATCAGCGCCTCGCGGGCAGCCGCGTCCAGCGCCGGGAACGCCACCGCCAGCATCGCGCGCGAGCCCTTGGACACGACCGGGCGCAGCTGGGCCAGCGCCAGCGGCGCATGCCCGTGCCCGGCGCGCAGCGCATTGGCCGCGGCCAGCAGGTCCGGCGCGCTGTCGAGCAGGGTGCCGTCGAGGTCGAACAGCACCGCGCGCGGGAAGCCCGCGCGCGCCTGGCCGGCGGTCGAGCCGATCCGGTCAGCCTGCCGCAAGGACGCCGGCATCACCGGCGCACCTGCGGCCCTGGCCGTCCGGCGCCCGCCCTGCCCGGCTCGCGGCGCTTCAAGGCTTCACCGCGCACGCCAGGTAGTTGACCTCGGTGCGGCTGGACAGCGTGGCGCGGTTGCGCCACGGCTCGTAGCGCATGCCGCTGACGTCTTCCAGCTGCAGATCGGCGTGGCGCAGCCAGGCCGCGAGTTCGGCCGGCTTGATGAAATCCTGGTAGCGGTGCGTGCCCCGGGGCAGCAGCCGCGCCACGTACTCGGCCCCGACCACGGCCAGCGCGAACGCGGCCGGGGTGCGGTTGAGCGTGGACAGGAACAGGCGGCCGCCGGGCTTGAGCAGGGTGGCGCAGGCCTGGATGATCGCGGCC
This sequence comes from Lysobacteraceae bacterium USHLN149, assembly GCA_037145635.1. Classification (GTDB taxonomy): domain Bacteria; phylum Pseudomonadota; class Gammaproteobacteria; order Xanthomonadales; family Xanthomonadaceae; genus JAATFS01. The sequence goes on along the minus strand of JBBCXB010000004.1, from coordinate 250,696 downwards.
GGATCCGGCACGTGCTCCAGCATCTCCATGCAGGTGACGGCGTCGAAACCGCCCGGCTGCTCGCCCGCCAGATCCTCGACCGACTGCACCCGGTAGTCCACCTTCACGCCCGACTCCAGCCCGTGCAGGCGCGCGACCTTGACCAGTTCCGGCGCCAGGTCGATCGCGGTGACCTCGGCGCCGTGGCGCGCCAGCGACTCGCTGAGCAGGCCGCCGCCGCAACCGACATCGAGCACGCGCGCGCCCGGCAGCGCAAGCCGGGCCGCCACGTAGTCCAGCCGCACCGGGTTGAGCGCGTGCAGCGGCTTCTGCGGGCCGTCGGCATCCCACCAGCGGTTGGCGAGCGCGGCGAACTTGTCCAGCTCGGCCTGGTCGTAGTTGGTGGAGGCGTTGGGGTGCGGATTCATCGGAATCTCCGTGGAACGACGGGGGTGCAGCGGTCGGATCAGGCGCGGACGTTGCGGATGCGCTCGCGCCACTGGCGGGCATTGGCGACCAGCGCGTCGGTGTCCATGCCGACCAGCTCGCGCCGCACCAGCTTGGGCTGGCCGGCGATCCAGACGTCGCTGACCTGGTGGCGGCCCGCCGCGTAGATCAGCTGCGACAGCACGTGGTGCAGCGGCTGGGTCTCCAGCGCCGCCAGGTCGACGCAGACCAGGTCGGCCTGCTTGCCGACCTCGATCGAGCCGATGCGGTCGCCGAAGCCCAGCGCGCGCGCGCCGCCGAGCGTGGCCGCGCGCAGCGTGGTGGCCGCATCCAGCGCGGTGGCGTCGTTGGCCACCGCCTTGGCCAGGATCGCCGCGGTGCGGTTCTCGCTGAACATGTCCAGGTCGTTGTTGCTGGCGCAGCCGTCGGTGCCGATCGCCAGGTTCACGCCCGCCCGCTGCAGCGCGCAGGCCGGGCAGAAACCGGAGGCGAGCTTGAGGTTGGACTCGGGGCAATGCACCACGCTGACGCCGCGCTCGGCGCACAGGTGGATCTCCGCGTCGGTGAGCTGGGTCATGTGCACCGCGATCAGGCGGTCGTTGACCAGGCCCAGCCGGTCCAGCCGCGCCAGCGGGCGCTGGCCGTGCAGCTTGACCGAATCGGCCACTTCCTGGGCGGTCTCGTGGGTGTGCAGGTGCACCGGCAGGTCCAGCTGGTCGGCCAGCATGCGCACGCGCTCGAAGTTGGCGTCGCTGACGGTATACGGCGCGTGCGGGGCGAACGCGGTGCCGATCAGCGGGTCGCCGCGCCACTGGTCGTGCAGCTCGCCGGCCCGGGCGAAGTACTCGTCGTCGGTCTTGGCCCAGGCGGTGGGGAAGTCGATGATCACCGCGCCGACCAGCGCGCGGAAGCCGTGCTGCTTGTAGACCGCGGCCTGCACGTCGGCGAAGAAGTAGTTCTCGTTGGCGCAGGTGGTGCCGCCGCGCAGCATCTCGGCGATCGCCAGGGTGGTGCCGTCGGCAACGAACTCCGGCCCGATCACCGCGGCCTCCACCGGCCAGATGTGCTGCTGCAGCCACACCATCAGCGGCAGGTCGTCGGCGACCCCGCGCAGCAGCGTCATCGGGTTGTGGGTGTGGGCGTTGACCAGCCCCGGGATCAGCGCCGCATCCGGGCGCGAGACGGTCTGCGCCGGCGCGAACCGGGCGCGGGCCTCGGCGATCGGCAGCAGCGCGACGATCACCCCGTCGCGCACCGCCACCGCATGGTCCTCCAGCACCACCGCGTGCGGCTCGATCGGGACGACGTGGCCGGCTTCGATCAGCAGGTCGCAGGCTTCGGGCGGGACGTGGGTCATGGGCGGATCCGGGAGTGAGGGGGGAAGCCCGACGAACGGGGCTCGTCGGGGCCGGTGCGGCGGATGCCGCACCTACGGCCGCGCCGGGGCCGGTCCGGGCCCGGGGCCGACCGCGTGCGGCCCCACCGGGGCGGCCGCGCGGGGCCGGTCGGACGGCATGCCGCGTGTCCCCGGCACGACCGGACGGCCGGTCGCCGCCGGCGCGCCGCAGCGATGGCCCGGGACGGTCGCGCCGTCCCGGGCCACCGGGCTTACTTGACGCGGGCCGAGTATTCGCCCGAACGCGTGTCGACCTTGATCACTTCGTCCTGGTTGACGAACAGCGGCACGCGCACCACCGCGCCGGTCTCCAGCGTGGCCGGCTTGCCGCCGCCGCCCGAGGTGTCGCCGCGCACGCCCGGATCGGTCTCGGTGATCTTGAGCTCGACGAAGTTCGGCGGCTGCACCCAGATCGGCGCGCCGTTCCACAGGGTCACGATGCAGTCCTCCTCGCCCTTCAGCCACTTGTCGGCGCCGCCCATGCCGGCCTTGTCGGCCTGCACCTGCTCGAAGGTCTCCGGGTCCATGAAGTGCCAGTACTCGCCGTCGCTGTACAGGTAGCGCATGTCGGTATCGACCACATCGGCCACCTCCACGTCGTCGGTCGCCTTCATGGTCATTTCCACCACGCGGCCGGAGCGGATGAAGCGGTACTTCATGCGGGTGAAGGCCTGGCCCTTGCCCGGCTTGACGTATTCGGTCTCGGTGATGACCGCCGGCTCGTTGTTGACCAGGATCTTCATGCCGTTCTTGACGTCGTTCATGCCAACGGTGGCCATGCTGCAGCTCCTCGATAGACCACGACCCGCCACAGGCGGTGGCGGGTCGGATTAGAATGGGGCGCCCGCCGCAACCGGCGGGCATTGGTTTTGTGACCGCACATGATAACCGCAGCCCCCCTCGCCTTGCAGCCTTCCCCGCCGCCCGCCCTGCAGCCGCCTCCGTGGCAGCAGGTGTGGCGCGAGGCCGTGCGCGACCCGCGCGAGCTGCTGGCGCTGCTGGGGCTGGACGCCCAGGCCGCGGTGATCAGCGCCGAGGCCGCGGCACAGTTCCCGTTGCGGGTGCCGCGCGGGTTCGTGGCGCGGATGCGCCGGGGCGACCTGCACGACCCCCTGCTGCGCCAGGTGCTGCCGCTGGACGACGAAACGCGCCCGGTGGCGGGGTTCGGCCTGGACGCGGTGGGCGACGGCGCCGCCCGGACCACCACCGGCGTGATCCAGAAGTACCGCGGGCGCGCCCTGCTGATCGCCACCGGCAGCTGCGCGGTGCATTGCCGCTACTGCTTCCGCCGCCACTTCCCGTACGCCGAGGAGACCGCCGCGCGCGACGGCTGGCGCGCCGCGGTGGCCGCCATCGCCGCCGACCCGTCGATCGACGAGGTGCTGCTGTCCGGCGGCGACCCGCTGTCGCTGTCCACCTCCAAGCTGGCCGAGCTGACCGACGCCCTGGCCGCGATCCCGCATTTGCGCCGGCTGCGCATCCACAGCCGCCTGCCGGTGGTGCTGCCCGAGCGCGTCGACGCGCCGCTGCGGGCCTGGCTGGCCGCCCTGCCCTGGCCGGTGGCGTTCGTGATCCACGCCAACCATGCCCACGAGTTCGATGCCGACGTGGACGCGGCCATCGCGCAGCTGCGCGCGGCCGGCGCGCAGGTGCTCAACCAGGCGGTGCTGCTGCGCGGCGTCAACGACAGCGTCGACGCCCTGGCGGCGCTCAGCGAGCGCAGCTTCGCCGCGGGCGTGCTGCCCTATTACCTGCACCAGCTCGACCGGGTGGCCGGCGTGGCCCACTACGAGGTCGACGACGCGCACGCACGGGCCCTGCACGCCGGCCTGGCCGCACGCCTGTCCGGCTACCTGGTGCCGCGGCTGGTGCGCGAGATTCCCGGCGACACCGGCAAGCGGCCGCTTTAGCGCCCCCCGCTCAGGCCTGGGCCAGCAGCTTGGCCAGATCGGCCGAACTCAGCGGCCGGCTGAACCAGTAGCCCTGGCCCAGGTCGCAACCGCGCTCGCGCAGCAGCTCGTACTGCGCCTCCTGTTCGATGCCCTCGGCCACCACCGTGATCCCCAGCGAGTGCGCCATCGCGATGATCGCGGTGGTCAACGCCAGGTCGTCGGGATCGCGCTGCAGGTCGGCGACGAAGCTCTTGTCGATCTTGACCCCGTCCACCGGCACCTGGCGCAGGTGGCTCAGTCCGGAGAAACCGGTGCCGAAGTCGTCGAGCCAGACCTTGACGCCGGTGCGGTGCAGCTGGTCCAGCAGGCTGGCGGCCAGCAGCTCGTCGCCGATCACCGCGGTCTCGGTCAGCTCCAGGTGCAGGCGCGCCGGCGGCAGCCCGGATTCGTCCAGGCAGCGCGCCACGGTGTCGACCAGGTCGCCGCTGCGCAGCTGCCGCGGCGAGATGTTGACCGAGATGAACAGCCCGGCCTCCGGCACCGGCCAGCGCGCCGCGTCCAGGCAGGCCGCGCGCAGCACCTTGGGCCCGATCGCCTCGATCATGCCGCTCTGCTCGGCGATGTCGATGAAGGTGGACGGCGGGATCGTGCCCAGCGCCGGGTGCTGCCAGCGCAGCAGCACCTCGACGCCGACCAGCACGCGGTCCTGCGTGCGGTAGATCGGCTGGTAGACCAGGCGCAGCTCGCCGCGCTCCCAGGCCCCGCGCAGCTCGTGCTCCATGTGCACCCGGCGCTCGACCGCATGGTCCATCGCGCGGCTGTAGAAGCGGTGGCAGTTCTTGCCGGCGACCTTGGCCTGGTACATCGCGATGTCGCCGTTCTTCAGCAGCGCGGTGGAATCGTTGGCATCGTCCGGGAACAGGGTGATGCCGATCGAGGTGCCCAGGAACACCTCGCGCCCCTGCACGTTGAGCGGGCGGCTCAGTTCCAGCACCAGGCGGTCGGCCAGCTGCGCGGCCTGCAGCGAGACAGCGCCGGCCTGCAGCAGGATCACGAACTCGTCGCCGCCGAAACGAGCCAGCATCGCCTCGTCGCCGCCGAGCGCGTCCACCGCGCGACGGATGCGGCCGGCGAACTGCAGCAGCGCCTCGTCGCCGGCCTCGTGGCCCAGGGTGTCGTTGACGCGCTTGAAGTCGTCGATGTCGGCGAACAGCAGCGCCAGCTGACGGCCGGAGCCGCGCGCGGCCATCAGCCGATGGTCCAGGCTCTCGCGGAACGCCAGGCGGTTGGTCAGCCCGGTCAGCGCGTCGGTGTAGGCCATCTGCCGCACCTGGCGATCGTGGCGGGCGATGCTCTCGCTCATGCGCCCGAACGCGTTCACCAGTTCGCCGATCTCGTCGTGGCGATGGATCCGCGGCAGCTCCACGTCGTAGTGGCCGCGCTCGATCCGGCGCGCGGCCGCGGCCAGGCCACGGATCGGGGCCACCAGGGTGCGCTGCACGTAGATCGCCAGCACCCCGCCCAGCAGCGCCATCGCCGCCAGCAGCAGCAACAGCCAGCCGAGGTCGCGCTTGCCGACCTCGGCCAGGCGCAGCGCCAGCGCACGGTTGGACTCGGCCTCGAGCGCGCGCACGCGCGCCAGCGACAGGCCCACGCGCACCCCGCCCAGGCGCCGCGTGCCGATCCGCACCGGCGCCGCCACCTCCAGCACCTGCGAAGAGGCCTGCGTCAGCAGGTGGTCCGCGGCCACCGCGCGCGCGGCCAGCGGGTCGACCATGCGCTGCCCGTAGTGCGGGATGTCGGCCGAGCCGTCGTGCACCAGCCGGCCTTCGGCGTCGAAGACCCGCACGTAGCTCACCAGGGACTGTTGCGCGGCGCCGCGCACCAGCCCGCCGACCGCGCCCAGGTCGGAGTAGTACAGCGGATTGACCAGCGCCCCGGCGAGCTCGCTGGCCAGGGACTCGCCACGCGCGCGCAGGCTGCGGTCGAACAGGTCGTGCAGCAGCTCGCCGCTGAGCGTGCGCACCTCGCGCTGCACCATGGCCTGGCGCTGCAGCAGCAGGGCCACGATCGCGGTGAGCAGCACGAAGGCCAGCGCCATCACCAGCAGGAACCGGGCCTGCAGGCCGAAACGCACGCGGCTCATTCCACGTCCATCCTGACCCGCTGCATGCCGTCGCCGAGCCGGCGCAGGCGGCGGCGCGCCTCGGCATCGATCGGATGGAAGCCGGTGGTGCCGAAGAACTTCCTCAGCGCCGGGGCGGCCTGCGGGTCGGAGGCCGCCTGCCGCAGCACCTCGCCCAGGCGACGCTCCACGGCCGGGTCCATGCCGGCGCGCACCATCTCCAGCGCGCGCGGGACCGGGGCGCTGGCATGCAGGATGCGGAAATCGCGGCGGAACGCGTCCGGGACCGCATGCGCATCGGCCCAGTCCTGGTCGCTGAAGGCGCCGGCGTCGGCCAGGCGCTTGTGCACGAACGCGGCGATGTTGGTCTCGGTGCGCACGAACAGGTAGCCCACCGCGTCCGGCGCCGGCACGTCGTGCGGGGACATCAGGATCTCCGGGCGCAGGTGGGCGCCGAGCAGCGTCATCAGCGGCACCAGGTAGGCACTGGTCGACCACGGGCTCTGCAGCGCGAGGGTGCGCCCGCGCAGCTGCTCGAGCCGCCGCACCGGGCTGTCGCGGCGCACGAAGAACACCGTGTGGTAGTCACGCGCGCCGCCGCGCTCGGTCAGCAGCAGCGGGTGGGCGCCGCCGCGGCGCTGCATCAGCATCGCGTTGCCCGCGGTCTCGGTGATCCAGTCCACGCGGCCGCGGCGCAGGTAGCTGGCCATGCGCTGGGCGTCCGGCGCCATCAGGATCTCGCCGCGGCGGATGCCGACGTCGTGCATGCGCGGCACCACGTAGTCGAGCAGCGGCTTGAGCTGGTCGTAGTGGGCCTTGGGGTCGTCGCTGATGCGCCCCAGCACCAGAACCGGGGACGTTTCGGCATGGGCGTCCACAGGGACGGACCCGCAGGCCAGCGACAGCCAGCAGGCGACAAGAAACCATCGTAGACGGCGCAAAACCTGCACTCCCCAAGAGCTCGGCAAAGCCTATCGGAAACCGCCTGGTTGTGACAGCGATCAGTGCCCGGCGGCGCGCGCCAGGCCGGCCATGCGCTGCGCGTCGGACAGGATCCCGCGCAGCAGCCGCACCTCCTGCTCGCTCAGGTCCGCGCGCAGGAACAGCCGGCGCAGTTTGCGCATCGCCGATTCCGGCGCGCGGCCCTTGTGGAAGTCGATCGCGTCCAGGGTCTCGCCGAGCTGGCCGAACATGCCTTCCATCTGCGCGTGGCTGGCGGCGTCCTCGCGGAAGCCGGGCGCCGGCGGCGGCGCGGCGTCGGCCGCGGCCAGCTGCGCCAGCCGCACTTCGTAGGCCAGCACCTGCACCGCCGCCGCCAGGTTGAGCGAGCTGAACTCCGGATCGGACGGGATGTGCACCGCGGCATGGCACAGCTGCAGCTCGTCGTTGGTCAGCCCGGTCCGCTCGCGACCGAACACGAACGCGACCTCGGCCGGCTCGGCGGCCCTGGCCAGCGCGCGGCGGCCGCCGTCGGCCGGCAGCAGCTCCTCCAGCGACACCCGGCGCGAGCGCGCGGTGCAGCCGATCACCAGGGTGCAGTCCGTCACCGCCTCGGCGAGGCTGGCGAACACCGGCGCCTGCCCCAGCACGTCCTCGGCGCCGGCCGAGCGCCGGTAGGCGTCCTCGTCCAGCGCGCGCTCGGGCGCGACCAGCACCAGCCGGGACAGGCCCATCGTTTTCATCGCCCGCGCCGCGGCGCCGATGTTGCCCGGATGTTGGGTGCCGACGAGGACGAAACGGATGCGACGGGTGGCAGGCATGAACGGAAGTCTGGGAGCGGGACGGCCGTAGATGGTAAACTGCGCGGCCGGCCTGCGCGCCGGTTCGCTCTTTTCCTCCGCCAGTTCCGACATCTGCCTTCACGGGAGCCTTCACCATGCAGAAACCCGCCGTCACCGTCATGGTCAAAGCCGCTCGCCTCGCCGGCAACGTGCTGTTGCGCAACATCAACAAGCTCGAGGCCCTGAACGTCGTCCAGAAGGGCCGCATGGACTATGCGAGCGAAGTGGATGCCGATGCCGAGAAGGTCATTGTCAAGGAACTCAAGCGCGCCTACCCCGACTACGCCGTGTTCGGCGAGGAAGGCGGCGTGCAGGGCGGCAACAGCGGCCGCTACACCTGGGTGATCGACCCGCTGGACGGCACCAGCAACTACCTGCGCGGGTTCCCGCACTACTGCGTATCGATCGCGCTGGTGGAGAACGGCGAGCCCACCGACGCGGTGATCTTCGACCCGCTGCGCAACGAGCTGTTCACCGCCAGCCGCGGCGCCGGCGCGGTGTTCAACGACCGCCGCATCCGCATCGCCGACCGCAAGGACCTGGCCGGCGCGATGATCCACACCGGCTTCGCCCCGCGCGAGCGCGCCCGCGCCAGCGCCCAGCTCAAGTGCGTGGACGCGCTGCTGGTGCAGGCCGAGGACGTGCGCCGCACCGGCTCGGCCGCGCTCGACCTGGCCTACGTGGCCTGCGGCCGCGCCGACGCCTACTTCGAGGCCGGGGTGAAGGCCTGGGACATCGCCGCCGGCGTGCTGCTGGTGCGCGAGGCCGGCGGCCGCGTCTGCGACTACAAGGGCGCCACCCCGCCGCGCATGGACAACCTCGGCCCGGAGACCCAGCAGATCGTGGCCGGCAACATCAAGGTCAGCGACGCCCTGCAGAAGGTCATCGTCAACAGCGGCTACGCGCGCGAGTTCTGAGGACCGGGACGGGGGAATCCCGGCCTCACCGCAGCCCGGTCTCGGCGCGGGCGATCACCAGGCGCTGGATCTCCGAGGTGCCCTCGTAGATCTCGGTGATCTTGGCGTCGCGGAAGTAGCGCTCCAGCGGCATCTCCTTGGAATAGCCCATGCCGCCGTGGATCTGCACCGCCTGGTGGGTGATCCACATCGCCGCCTCCGAGGCGGTGAGCTTGGCGACCGCGGCCTCGGTGCCGAACTTCCGGCCCTGCCCCTTCAGCCACGCCGCGCGCAGGGTCAGCAGCCACGCGGCGTCGAGCCGGCACTTCATGTCCGCGATCTTGGCCTGGGTCATCTGGAAGGTGCCGATCGGCGCGCCGAAGGCCTTGCGCTCCCTGACGTAGGCGAGCGTGGCCTCGTACGCGGCGCGCGCGATGCCCACCGCCTGCGAGGCGATGCCGATGCGCCCGGCGTCGAGCACGCTCATGGCGGTCTTGAAGCCCTCGCCCTCCACGCCGATCACGTCCTCCGGCAGCGCCACGTAGTCGGCGAACTCGATCTCGCAGGTGGCCGAGGCGCGGATCCCGAGCTTGGGCTCGGTCTTGCCGCGGTGGAAGCCGGGGCGCCGGGTGTCGACCATGAACGCGGTGATGCCGCGCGAGCCCTTGTCCGGCTCGGTCACCGCGAACAGCACGATGTAGCGCGCCACCGGCCCGGAGGTGATCCAGCTCTTCTTGCCGTTGATGACGAAGCGGCCGTCGGCCTGGCGCACCGCGCGGCAGCGCATCGCCGAGGCGTCGGAACCGGATTGCGGCTCGGTCAGCGCGAACGCGCCGATCTCGCTGCCTTCGGCGATGGCGCGCACGTAGGTCTGCTTCTGCGCCTCGCTGCCGTTCTTCAGGATGCCGGTGCAGAACAGCGAGTTGTTGACCGACATGATGGTGGAGTGGGCGCCGTCGCCGGCGGCGATCTCGATCATCGCCAGCGCGTAGCACACCGGGTCCATGCCGGCGCCGCCGTACTCGGCCGGCACCTCGATGCCCATCAGGCCGTTCTCGCCGAGCAGTTGGATGTTCTCCAGCGGGAACTCGCCGGTCCGGTCGAAATGCTCGGCGCTCGGGGCGATCTTCTCCTGGGCGATCCGGCGGGCGACGTCCTGGATCATCAATTGTTCTTCGGTAAAGCTGAAATCCACGTTCGATCCCTCCCGGGCATTGGCGACGCCCCATTGTAGACTCAACCATTCGCATGCGTATGTAGCCCCGGGCCGGTTGACCGGCACCGGCCGAGCGCCGAAAATATCTCCATATCGCGATATAGAGATATTTATGGATCTGGAAGACTGGTCGACCCGGCTCAAGGTGTTCGCCGACGCGACCCGGGTGCGCCTGCTGACCCTGCTGGAGCAGGAAGAGCTCACCGTGGCCGAGCTGTCGGCGATCACCCGCCTGGCGCAGCCGCGCGTGTCCACCCACCTGGCCAAGCTCAAGGAGGCCGGCCTGGTGCGGGACCGCCGCGCCGGGGTGTCGGCCTACTACCGCTTCGACGACGCCGCACTGGACCCGGCGCAGCGCTCGCTGTGGCTGGCGCTGAGCACCGGCAGCGACGACCCGCTGCTGCGCCAGGACGCCGAGCGCGTGGCGGCGGTGCTGGCCACCCGCGCCGCCGACCAGAACTGGGCCGACTCGGTCGCCGGCGACATGGAGCGGCACTACTCGCCCGGGCGCACCTGGGAGGCGCTGGCGCGCACCGCGCTGCCGCTGCTGGAGACCGGCGACGTGCTCGACATCGCCTCCGGCGACGGCGTGCTGGCGGAGCTGGTCGCCCCCCACGCCAAGCGCTACATCTGCATCGACACCAGCGCGCGCGTGGTCGCCGCGGCCAGCGAGCGGCTGCGCAAGCTGCGCAACGTCGAGGTGCGCGAGGGCGACATGCACGCGCTGCCATTCGAGTCGCAGACCTTCGACCTGGTGGTGCTGATGCACGCGCTGACCTATGCCAGCAAGCCGGCCCAGGCGGTGGCCGAGTCGGCCCGCGTGCTGCGCCCGGGCGGGCGCCTGCTGCTGTGCAGCCTGGCCAAGCACGAGCACCGCGCCGCGGTGGCCGCCTACGGCCACGTCAACCTGGGCTTCGGCGAGAAGGAGCTGCGCCGTTTCGTCGACAAGGCCGGGCTGCAGGTCTCCAGCCTGGAGACGGTCACCCGCGAGAAGCGCCCGCCGCACTTCGAGGTGATCTCGCTGATCGCGGTGAAGCCGGGGGTCGGGGGTCGGGACGCGGGACGCGAGGCAGGCCCGAGCGGTCCGGCGCGGAGCAGTGGCTCATGACGCCGTTGCCCATCCCCACTGCCGCTTCCCCCATCCCCTTCGCCCTGCCCTGGCTGCATCCGGAGCGCGCCGAGCAACTGACCCAGGCGCTGGCCCGGCGCATCCTGATCATCGACGGCGCGATGGGCACGATGATCCAGCGCCATGCGCTGGAGGAAGCCGACTACCGGGGCGAGCGCTTCGCCGCCGGGTTCGACGGCCGGCAGGCGGCCCCGGCCGCCGACGCCCAGGCGCACGTGCACGGGCCCGGCTGCGACCACGCCCCGCAGGGCCACGACCTCAAGGGCAACAACGACCTGCTGCTGCTCACCCGCCCGGACCTCATCGCCGGCATCCACCGTGCGTACCTGGAGGCCGGCGCCGACCTGCTGGAGACCAATACCTTCAACGCCACCTCGGTCAGCCAGGCCGACTACCACCTGCAGCACCTGGTGTACGAGCTCAACCACGCCGGCGCGCGGGTGGCGCGCGAGTGCTGCGACGCGATGGAGGCGCAGACCCCGGACAAGCCGCGCTTCGTCATCGGCGTGCTCGGGCCGACCAGCCGCACCGCCTCGATCAGCCCGGACGTCAACGACCCGGGTTACCGCAACACCAGCTTCGACGAGCTGCGCGCCACCTACCGCGAGGCCATCGAGGGCCTGATCGACGGCGGCGCCGATACCCTGATGGTGGAGACCATCTTCGACACCCTCAACGCCAAGGCCGCGCTGTACGCGGTGGAGGAAGTGTTCGAGGCGCGCGGCGGCCGGTTGCCGGTGATGATCTCCGGCACCATCACCGACGCCTCCGGCCGCACCCTGTCCGGGCAGACCGCCGAGGCGTTCTACGCGTCGGTGGCGCATGGCCGGCCGCTGTCGGTGGGGCTGAACTGCGCGCTCGGCGCCAGCGACCTGCGCCCGCACGTGGAAACGCTGTCGCAGGTGGCCGACGCCTACGTCAGCGCGCACCCCAACGCCGGCCTGCCCAACGCCTTCGGCGAGTACGACGAGACGCCGGAGGAGATGGCGGCCACGCTGCGCGAGTTCGCCCGCTCCGGCCTGCTCAACCTGGTCGGCGGCTGCTGCGGCACCACCCCCGAGCACATCCGCGCGATCGCGCAGGCGGTGGCCGACCTGCCGCCGCGGCGCCTGCCCGCGGACGCGTCCGCGCGTGCCGCCTGACCCGCCATGCCCCCCGCTCCCCACGCCCCTTCCGGCCACGCCATGACCGCTGCTCCCCGCTACACCCGCCTGTCCGGACTGGAACCGCTGGTCATCACCCCGGACCTGCTGTTCGTCAACATCGGCGAGCGCACCAACGTCACCGGCAGCGCGCAGTTCCGCAAGCTGGTCAAGGAGGAGCGCTACGAGGAAGCCGTGGAGGTCGCGCGCCAGCAGGTCGCCAACGGCGCGCAGATCCTCGACGTCAACATGGACGAGGGCCTGATCGACTCGGAGAAGGCGATGTCGCGCTTTCTCAACCTGATCATGTCCGAGCCGGACATCGCGCGCATCCCGGTGATGGTGGACTCGTCCAAGTGGAGCGTGATCGAGGCCGGGCTCAAGTGCCTGCAGGGCAAGAGCGTGGTCAACTCGATCTCGCTCAAGGAGGGCGAGGCGCTGTTCGTCGAGCATGCGCGCAAGGTGCTGCGCTACGGCGCCGCGGCGGTGGTGATGGCGTTCGACGAGGTCGGCCAGGCCGATACCTGCGCGCGCAAGGTCGAGATCTGCACGCGCGCCTACCGCATCCTCACCGAGCGCGTCGGGTTCCCGCCCGAGGACATCATCTTCGACCCCAACATCTTCGCGGTCGCCACCGGCATCGAGGAGCACGACAACTACGCGGTGGACTTCATCGAGGCCACGCGCGAGATCAAGCGCACGCTGCCGCACTGCCACATCTCCGGCGGCGTGTCGAACGTGTCGTTCTCGTTCCGCGGCAACGAACTGGTGCGCCAGGCGATCCATTCGGTGTTCCTGTACCACGCGATCCGCGCCGGCATGGACATGGGCATCGTCAACGCCGGCGCGATGCCGATCTACGACGAGCTCGACCCGGAACTGCGCGAGCGCGTGGAGGACGTGATCCTCAACCGCCGCAAGGACGGCACCGAGCGCCTGCTGGAGATCGCCGAGCGCTACAAGGGCAAGAAGGGTGCGGCCAGGGGCGAGGACCTGGCCTGGCGCGAACGGCCGGTGCGCGCGCGCCTGGCACATGCGCTGGTGCACGGCATCGACGCCTACGTCGAGACCGACACCGAGGAGGCGCGGCAGCAGTCGACCCGCCCGCTCGACGTGATCGAGGGCCCGCTGATGGACGGCATGAACGTGGTCGGCGACCTGTTCGGCGCCGGCAAGATGTTCCTGCCGCAGGTGGTGAAGTCGGCGCGGGTGATGAAGAAGGCGGTGGCCTACCTGCTGCCCTACATCGAGGCCGAGAAGCTGCGCACCGGCGAGGTCGGCAAGTCCAACGGCAGGATCATCATGGCCACGGTCAAGGGCGACGTGCACGACATCGGCAAGAACATCGTCGGCGTGGTGCTGGCCTGCAACAACTTCGACGTGGTCGACCTGGGCGTGATGGTGCCGGCCCAGGTGATCCTGGACCGGGCGCGCGCCGAGAACGCCGACCTGATCGGGTTGTCCGGCCTGATCACCCCGTCGCTGGAGGAGATGTCGCACGTGGCGCGCGAACTGCAGCGCCAGGGCTTCGAGATCCCGCTGCTGATCGGTGGCGCCACCACCTCGCGCGCGCACACCGCGCTGAAGATCGACCCGCACTATGCCGCGCCCACGGTCTGGGTCAAGGACGCCTCGCGTGCGGTCGGCGTGGCGCAATCGCTGATCTCGCGCGACCTGCGCGCCGCGTTCGTCGCCGGCAACGACGCCGACTACGCCGACATCCGCCAGCGCCACCGCAACCGCGGCGACGCCAAGCGTCTGGTGCCGCTGGAAAAGGCGCGCGCGCAGCGCTTCGACGGCGGCTGGGCGACCTACGTGCCGCCGACGCCCCGGCAACCGGGCCTGCATGTGCTCGACGACTACCCGCTGGACGACCTGGTCCCGCTGATCGACTGGACCCCGTTCTTCCAGGCCTGGGAGCTGGCCGGCAAGTTCCCGGCCATCCTCAGCGACGAGATCGTCGGCCCCCAGGCCAGCGAGCTCTACCGCGACGCCCGCGCCATGCTCGCGCGCATCGTCGACGAGCGCTGGCTCGGCGCACGGGCGGTGTTCGGGCTGTGGCCGGCCCACAGCGTCGGCGACGACGTGGAGGTGGTCCTGACGGCCCCCCGGGAATCGGGAACGGGGATGGGGGATTCACAACCGCCGGCGGCTTCTCCCGCCCGAATCGCGAATTCCGAATCCCGCCGTTTGCATTTCCTGCGACAACAGGTCGACAAGCCGGCCGACCGGCCCGACTTCTGCCTGGCCGACTTCATCGCCCCGCGCGAGAGCGGCGTGCAGGACTGGATCGGCGCCTTCGCGGTGACCGCGGGGCTCGGCATCGAGCCGCACGTGGCGCGCTTCGAGGCCGAGCACGACGACTACAACGCGATCCTGCTCAAGGCCCTGGCCGACCGCCTGGCCGAGGCGCTGGCCGAGCGCCTGCACCAGCGTGTGCGCACCGAATTCTGGGGCTACGCGAGCACCGAGACCCTGGACAACGAGTCGTTGATCGCCGAGAAGTACCAGGGCATCCGCCCCGCCCCCGGCTATCCGGCCTGTCCCGAGCACAGCGAGAAACGCACCCTGTTCGACCTGCTGGACGCCGAGCGCCACGCCGGCCTGTCGCTGACCGAGAGCTTCGCGATGCTGCCCACCGCGGCGGTGTCCGGCTACTACTTCAGCCATCCGCGCAGCCAGTACTTCGTGGTCGGGCGCCTGACCCGCGAACAGGTCGCCGACTATGCGCAGCGCAAGGGCATCACCCTGGCGCAGGCCGAGCGCTGGCTGGCGTCCAACCTCGACTACGACCCGGAGTGACAGGGTGGGCGGCGCGGCGCCCTCACCGCGCGGCCACCTGGCCCCGGCTAGCCTGTGGCTCCCCCTTGCCGGAGCACGGTGCATGCGAGCGTCCCGCCTTCTCCCGTTTTTCCTGGTCCTGCTGGCGGCGGTGCAGCCGCGTCTGCACGCCGAGACCGTCGTGATCGAGGGCGCGCACGTCTTCGACGGCGAGCGCAACCTGGGCGAGCAGGCAGTGGTCATCCGCGACGGCCGCATCGCCTACGTCGGCGCCGGGGACGCGGCCGACCCGGCGCTGGTGCGCGGCGCGCGCAAGCTCGACTACCGCGGCAAGTACCTGATGCCGGGCCTGGTCAGCGACCATGCGCATGTCGGCAACAGCAGCGGGGTCGAGCACGGCGACCGCTTCTACACCCGCGACAACGTGGTGCGCGACCTGCGCCAGTTCCAGGCCTACGGCATCACCACGGTCACCGCGTTGGGCATGAACGGCCCGGCCTTCTATGCGATCCGGGCCGAGGTCGACCGCGACCCGGCCCTCGGTGCGCAGCTCAAGGGCGCCGGCCCCGGCATCGGAGTGCCGGGCGGCGCGCCGCCGGCCGAGACCATGGGTCTGGCCCACGACCCGGTGGCGCGCCCCGCCGATGCCGACGCGGCACGCGCCGCGGTGCGCGCGCAGGCCGATGCCGGCGCCGACCTGATCAAGCTGTGGGTCGACGATCTCGGCGGCCAGCGGCCGATGATGGCGCCGGCGGTCTACCGCGCCGCGATCAAGGAGGCGCACAAGCGCGGGCTCAAGGTCGCCGCGCACATCCACGACCTGGCCCCGGCCGCCGACTTGGTCGCCAGCGGGCTGGACATCCTCGCCCATGGCGTGCGCGACCAGCCGATCGGTCCGGACCTGGTGAAGGCCATGTTCGCGGCCGGCACCTGGTACATCCCCACGGTCACCCTCGACGAGGCGGTCTACTACTACGCCGAGCATCCGAAGGTGCTGCAGCAGCCGTTCCTGCGCAATGCGCTGTCGCCGCCCCTGCGGGCCCAGTGGAACGACGCAAACTGGCAGCGCACCCGGCTGGCCGACCCGTCGGTCCCGGTCGCGCACCAGGCCGTGGCCACCAACCTGGCCAACCTGCGCACGCTGCGCGACGCCGGCATCCGCATCGGCTTCGGTACCGATGCGGGGGCGCTGCCGCAACGGGTGATCGGCTTCGCCGAGCACCGCGAACTCGAGCTGATGGTGCAGGCCGGCTTCAGCCCGTCGCAGGCGCTGACCACCGCCACCCGCGATGCCAGCAAGCTGCTCGGCCTCAAGGACCGCGGCCGGATCGTCCCGGGCCTGCGCGCCGACCTGCTGGTGCTGGAGGCCGATCCCACCCGCGACATCCTCAACACCCGCCGCATCGTGGCGGTGTGGCAGGCCGGCGTCGAGGTCGGCGGCAAGATCGAGGATTACCGCCCGCGCTGACGGCCGGGCACGGTGGTCGCGCCGATGAAGGATCATGCGCATGGTCGCGAACCCTCAGTTCCCAGGTCTCCGCAGCCTTGGCGACGACCGGCCGAGGCATCAGCGTGATCGAGGTCAGGCGGAGAACGGGGTTTCGGGTGTGCCGTGGCGGCGTGGGACAGGACGAGGGTCATGGTCGCGAAGCATCAGGCCCTCGCTTCCGCAGCCCTGGCAACGACCGGCCTAGGCATCAGCATGATCGAGGACAGGCGGAGAGCGGCACACCGGATGTGCCGCGGCGACGCGTCGGACCAGGACGTCTGCCGCGCCGAAGGGCTTCCCGCGTTCACGCTGGCACCCCTCGCCGAAGCCGAGCATCGCGCAGCTTCTGAAACTTTGACCGGACGATTGGGCGAAATTGGGCGCCTCGCTTGCCTGCGTGGGAGGGGCCCACGAGTGCCGGGGCAGGACACGCCGTGAACCCATCCCTGGGGGCTCTTCCACGACATCCATGTCGTGGAAGGTCCTGCCCCGGCACCCGCGGACCCCTGCACAGAGAATGATTTGGCGGAACGAAAGGCGTGGCCGCCTTACTGTCCGTGTTTCTGCGGGACTATTGCCAACAGACAGCAGCCAAGCGGCCGAACAGTCAAACGGCAAGATCCAACAGCAGACAGCAGAAATCCAGACAGCAAAAGGCAATTGCCTTCTGCGCACGTGGCGCACGTAGCCGTCCTACGTGGGGGTGCCGCAGCACAGCCGTCAGCAGACGGCTTATGGCTCTTTGCCGAAGCCTCGCAACTGACTTCTGGCCAAACGAATGCAGGGTTGAAGGTTGCACCAAGTATCAGCCACCCGCTTCCGCAGCCCTGGCAATGACTGGCCGAGGCGTCAGCGTGGCCGGGGATAGGCGGAGAGCGGCACAGGGATGTGCCGCGGCGGCGAGTCGGACAGGATGTCCGCCCGAGCCGAGGAGCCTGTCCCCGGTCACGCTGACGCCCCCTGCCGAAGCCAGCCATCCTTCCGGCAAAACTAGCTTGACGCTGGCCGCACCCATCGGACAGGACCTCTGCAACGCCGAGGAGCCTGCTCCCCGGCCAGTGGCGCCCCTCATCGAAGCCAGCCATCGCGCCGATGCTTCAGGCCCTTCCTTTGCATGGAGGACGCGCGCTTGGTGCGTCGTTTGCCTGCACGGGAGCGGTCCGCCAGTGTTGGGGAGGACACGCCGTAAACCCGCGCCCGGGGACTCTTCCATGCGCCCTGTCGTGGAAGGTCCTGCCCAGGCCCCCGCAGCCCCTCTGCATACAGGACCGAGTTGGCGAAACTAGAGACTCTGCTCCCTGACCGTCCGTGTTTCCTAATTCTGAGTCCAACAGCCAGGCCCGCAGGGCAGGGACGGAGGCGGCGCAGCGCAGGCCTAGCGGATCACGACGCCGGCGGCCTCACCACGTTGAGCACCTCGTGGCAGGCGCCCATGGTGTGGTAGTCGGTCTTCCCGGCCGGGCTCTTCTCGTCGCTGTACTTGCGGTTGTCGGCATCGAGGATGCGGTACCAGGCGCCGTAGCGATGATCGACGAAGTGGGTCCAGGCATAGTCCCAGAGCCGCTCGTACCACTGCCAGTACACCGGGTCGCCGCTGCGCTCGGCCAGCAGCGCGGCGGTGGCCAGCGACTCCGCCTGCACCCAGAAATACTTGTCGTCGTCGCAGACGCGGCCCTCGGGGTCGAACCCGTAGTACAGCCCGCCCCGCTCCGCATCCCAGGCCCGGGCCACCGCCGTGTCGAACAGATGGCGCGCGGTCGGCAGCAGCCAGTCGGCCGGTGCGTAGCGGTCGATCAGCATCAGCAGCTTGGCCCATTCGGTCTGGTGGCCCGGCTGGAAACCCCAGGGCCGGAACAGGTGCTTGGGATTGTCGCGGTTGTAGTCCCAGTCGATGTTCCAGTGACGGTCGTAGTGCTCCCACACCAGCCCGCCGGCCTTGGCCGCCTGGCGGCGCGTCATGTGGTCGGCCAGCACCTGCGCACGCTCCAGGTAGCGCGGCTCGCCGCTGGCCTCGTAGGCCGCGATCATCGCCTCGCACATGTGCATGTTGGCGTTCTGCCCGCGATAGCCGGTGAACCGGAACGCCGCGTCGGCCTCGTCCTTGTACAGCCCGTACTCCGGCTCCCAGAAGTGGCGCTCGAGCAGCTGCCAGGTCTCGTCCATCCAGGCGCGCGCCTCCTCCAGCCCGGCCTTCAGCCCGCACGCGTACGCCAGCAGCACGAACGCCACGCCGTAGCAGTGGTTCATGTCGTCCTCCACCACCCCGTCGCGCAGGGTCCAGGCATAGCCCCCGGTGTCCGGGTTGCGGTGCACGTCGCGCAGATAGGCCAGGCCATGGCGCACCGCCTGCAGGTACTCGGGGTCGCCGAACTCGCGGTACGCCATCGCGTAGTCGAACACGAACCGCGTGCTGCTCACCAGGTGCCGGTGGCCGCGGTCGTAGATCGAGCCGTCGTCGCGGAAGTACTGGAAGAAGCCGCCCGCCGGGTCGATCGCGCGCGGGTGGTAGAACGCCATGGTGTCGGCGATGTGGGCACGCAGGAAGGCGGCACTGCGGAAGTCCGGCGTGGGGTGCTCGGGCTGGGGCGTCATGGTTGTTCCTGGATCAATTCGAGAACGGTGGCGTGGTCGGGCATCGCGGCGAACGCGCCCTTGCGGGTGACCGCGAGCGCGCCGACCGCCGCGGCGAAACGGATGGCCTGCTGCATCGCCGCGGGATCGCGACAGAAGCCGGCCAGGCCGGCCGCGCGGCCGCCGGAGCGTGCCAGTTGCAGCAGCAGGCCACCGACGAAGGCGTCGCCGGCCGCGGTGGTGTCGCGCACCTGCACCTGGAAGGCGGGCACCTCGCCGGCGCCGTCGCGGGTGAACCAGCGCACCGGCCCACTGCCGTCGGTGACCAGCAGCCATTGCGCCCGGCCCTGCCAGAGTTTTCGACGGACCGCCTCGGCGTCGGCGCCGAGCGCATCCGCCAGGTAGTCCAGTTCCTCGCGCGAGAGCTTGACCACGTCGGCCAGCGCCAGCGCCTGCCACAGCCGCGGCGCCGGATCCACGTCGCGCGGCCACAGCTGCGGCCGCAGGTTGAGGTCCAGGCTGACCACGGTGCCGGCGGCATGCGCCTGGCGCATGCCCGCGAACGTGGCCTCGGCGATCTCTGCCTCGGTCATGCTGTTGGAGCACACGTGGAAGACCGCGGCGCGCTCGAAGGTCTGTGCGCCGAAGTCCTCGGCGCGGAACAGCAGGTCCGCCGCCGGCGGCCGGTAGAAGCTGAAACTGCGCTCGCCGTCGGCGTCCAGCGCGACGAACGCCAGCGCGGTCTTGGCCGCGTCGGTGCGCACGATGCCGTCGGTGGCCACGCCGGCCGCGGCCAGGCTCTCCAGCAGGAAGTCGCCGAACATGTCCTGCCCAAGCATGCCGACG
This sequence comes from Lysobacteraceae bacterium USHLN149, assembly GCA_037145635.1. Lineage (GTDB taxonomy): Bacteria > Pseudomonadota > Gammaproteobacteria > Xanthomonadales > Xanthomonadaceae > JAATFS01. The sequence goes on along the minus strand of JBBCXB010000004.1, from coordinate 231,006 downwards.
AAGTGGCTGTCGCCCCCCAGCCGGGCCACCGCCACCGCCACGTTGGCCGGCGCGCCGCCGGCGTACTGCTCGAACGCGCGCGGCGCCTGCGGCGAGGCCGGCGGCTGCGCCAGCATGTCGATCAGGGCCTCGCCGAAGCACACGATGCGGGATGCCGCCTCGCTCATGCGCGCGCCTCCGCCAGCTCGCCGCGCAGGCGCGAGCCCCACACGCCGTAGAACACGATGTACAGGTAGCACAGCAGCGGCAGCACGAACGACGGATGCAGGCCGATGTGGTCGGCCAGCAGACCCTGCAGGTACGGCACCAGCGCGCCGCCGACGATCGCCATGATCAGCAGGCTGGAGGCGCGGCCGGTGAGCGGGCCCAGGCGCTCGATGCCGAGCGAGAAGATGGTCGGGAACATGATCGAGTTGAACAGGCCGATCGCCACCAGCGCATACACCGCGGTCATGCCGCTGGTGCCCATGGTCAGCCCCAGCAGCGCGGCGTTGATCGCCGCGAACACCGACAGCAGCACGCGCGGCGACAGCTTGGCCAGCAGCGCCGAGCCGATGAAGCGGCCGATCATCGCCAGCGTCCAGTACGCCGACACGTAGTGCGTGGCCTCGCGCTCGCTGAAGCCGCCGATCTCCGGCATCGAGAAGTAGTTGACCATCACGCTGCCGATCGCGACCTCGGCACCGACGTAGAAGAAGATCGCCAGCACGCCGAAGCGCACATGCGGATGGCGCAGCGCATCGCCGAGCGTGTGACGGCTGTCGTCCGCCTTGGCCGTGGTCTCGGTCAGCGACGGCAGCCGGAACAGGAACACGAACACCGCCAGCAGGAACAGCACCACCGCCAGGCCCAGGTACGGGCCCTGCACCGCCTGCGCTTCCTGCACGCGATAGGCCAGTTGCTCGGCCGGCGGCAGCTGCGCGATCTGCTCGCCGCTCATCACCGTGTTGGACAGGATCAGCAGGCCGCCGAAGATCGGCGCGATCGCCGTGCCCAGCGAATTCAGCGCCTGCGCCAGGGTCAGCCGGCTCGACGCGCTGCGCTCCGGGCCGAGCAGCGCCACGTACGGGTTGGCCGCCACCTGCAGCACGGTGATGCCGGTGGCGAGCACGAACAGCGCGGCGAGGAAGGCCTCGTAGAGGCGCGATTCGGCGGCCGGCCAGAAGCCGAGGGCGCCGATACCGGCGATCGCCAGCCCGGCGACGATGCCGCGCTTGTAGCCCAGCCGCGCCACCAGCCAGCCCGCCGGCAGCGACATCAGGAAGTACGCGCCGAAGAAGGTGAACTGGACCAGCATCGCGCGCGCGAACGTGAGTTCGAACACCGCCTTCAGATGCGGGATCAGGATGTCGTTGAGACAGGTCAGGAAGCCCCACATGAAGAAGATCGTGGTGGCGACCCCCAGGGCGACGCGGTTGTTGACGGGATTCTTGGTGGTCATCGGATGGGCTCGGGAGGAAGAGGACCCGTGCACGCGTTCGCGCGTCACGGACGGGGGAATGCAGGTCGGGGCGTGGCGGCGGCCTCGGCGCCGCTGCTGCCGCGGACGGTGAGCGTCACCGCGGCGGTGAGCCGGCGCGGCATCACCTCCGGCTCGCGCAACCGCTCCAGCACCAGTCCGGCCGCCTGCTGCCCGCGCGCGCGCGGATCCACCGCCACGGTGGTCAGCGCCGGCGCGGTCAGCGCGGCCTCGGTGATGTCGTCGAAGCCGGTCACCGCGAAATCGCGGCCCGGCACGATGCCGCGTGCCATCAGCCCGGCCATCAGGCCGAGCGCCACGCTGTCGTTGTAGCAGACCGCGGCGCTTGCCGGCGGGGCGGCGTCGGCGAACAGTTCGCCGGCGCGCGCGGCGGCATCCTGGCGGTTGGGCGCCGACTCGATCGAACGCGCCGCCAGCGCGGCCTCCTGCATCGCGCGCAGGTAGCCGCTGCGGCGCTGCCGGCACGAACTGGATTCGGCATGGCCGCCGAAAAACACGATGTGGCGATGCCCCCGCTCGATCAGGTGGCACGTGGCCAGGTAGGCGCCCTGGGCGTTGTCCAGCCCCAGGAAATCCCAGTCCGCACCGGCGAGTTCGCGATTGAACAGCAGGACGTTGCCCTGCCGGCCCAATACCCGCCGCAGCGGGCCCAGTTCGCTGCCTTCGGCCGGCGACAGGATCAGGCCGGCCGGCGTGTGCTCCATCAGCGAGGCGAGCACCGCCTGCTGCCGCTGCGGCGATTCGCCGGTGCTGCCGAGCAGGGTGACGTAGCCGGCCTCGCCCAGCGCCTCGTCCACCCCGGCGGCGAACTCGGCGAAGAACGGGTTGGACAGGTCGTTGATCACCAGCGCGATGCTGGTCGAGGTGCGCCGCCGCAGGTTGGCGGCGGCGCGGTTGTAGACGTAGCCCTGGCGATCGAGCTCGGCCTCGACGCGCTGGCGGGTGTCGGCATGCACCAGCGTGCTGCCGCGCAGCACCAGCGACACGGTGGCGCGGGATACGCCGATCGCCCCGGCGATGTCGCTGAGCGTCACCGCCCGGCGCCGCGCCCGCCGCGCCTCCTGCCCGGACTCGTCCGCGGGCTGCGGCGTCCTAGGCATGGGCTCCGGTATCGGCAACAGGGGCGGGAATCATCGCGATAGGCTCCGCGGGGTCGTTTAGATCGATCCAATTAAGCCTATCGTGCGCCGCGTTTGCATTCCGCAGTGCAGCATGGGCGTGTCCGCCCGGCGCGGCGCTCAGCGGAAGGCGAAGGCGACGCCGAAGCCCGCCTGCCAGTCGGGGCTGGCCGCGGTCAGCCCGCGCAGGAACGACAGGTCCAGCTGCACCGCGTCGGAAAGCTTCCAGATGCCGCCGGCGCCGGCCACCCGGTCGTGCTCGGTGCCGGTGGACAGCCCCGCCTCGACATAGCTGCTGAAGCGCGTGTCGTCGTAGAACGTATAGCTGGGCGAGAACGTCCAGGTGTGGCCCTGGTCGTCGTTCTCGTAGTCGGCGTACAGCGACACGCTGCGTCCCTGCGCCAGGTCCCAGGCGCCGGTGACGCCCAGTTCGCGCGCATGGCCGCCGTCGGAGAGCGCCGGCTTGCCGGTCGGCACCGTGTAGGTGCCCAGCACTGCCCAGCTGAAGGAGTCCTGCTGCGACGGCAGCTGCAGCTTCAGCGCGACGTGGCTGTCGCCGCCGCCGTGCGTGTGCGCGCCGCCCTCGTGCAGCCAGGCGTAACTGTCGCTGCCGAGCTGCAGCTCCAGGTTCGCGCCGAGGCCGACGCGCAGCAGGCTGTCGGCCACGTACTGCTCGCTGCGCACGCCGTCCTGGCGGTCGCGGGTGTAGTCCGGCAGCCCCTGCTCCCAGGCGATGCCTCCGGGCGCCAGCACCTCGGTGGCGAAGCCGATGCCCGGCCGGTCGAACGACGGGCCGTCGTCGGCCAGTGCCAGCACCGGCCAGGCCAGCGCGCTGGCCAGCACCGCGCGGCCGAGCCAGCGCGCGGCGCGAACGCCGGGATCACCAGACAAGGTCGTCGGGGATCTGGTAACGGGGGTCTGCATACGGGTCGTCCTCCACCGGGGCATTCGGGTCCACCTTCAATGCCACCGATGGCGCGAACACCTGCCCGGCCTCGGCGAGGACGGCGGCGGTCACCAGCAGGTAGCGGCCGTTGAGCTGCACGACGCCCAGCTCGCCGGCGTTGAGCGCCTTGAGCTGGTCGGCGCTGACGTAGATGCGCTTGATCTTGCCGCCATAGGGGAAGTGCCGGGCAATGTCGGCCTCGGCCTGATTGAGCGCCTTGTCCTTGAGCAGGACCTCGAGCTTGGCCTTGGCCTCGCGCCGCACCCGCGCCTCTTCCTGCTTCAGGCGTTCGGCCTCGATGCGCTCGTCCTTCTCGCGCTGCGCGCGGATCGCGTACGCCTTGGCGAGATCGATTTCCTCGCGCGAGCGGGCCGGGCGGGCGTCGGAGCGACGCGCGCCCGGGGCCGGCCGCGGGCCGGACGGCGCCTGCGGCTGGCCGCCGGCGTTGCGGCCGCCGGACGGACGGCCCGACGCGGGCTTGCCGCCCTTGCCGGGATGGGGACGCGCGGAGGCGCCGCGGGGGTCGGGCTTGCGCTCGGGTTTGGGCACGGGCTTGAAGCCCAGCCCCAGCAGCTGGTCGCGGAGAGTATCGCTCATGACATCGACAGTCGGATTCGGATCAGTAGTGCGGCGGAGGGGGTTCCTCCGCCGAATCGGCATACAGCGTGGTGCGGACCTTGCCCAGGTCGTCGAGCAGATGCCGGATCAGCTCGGCGTTGCGGGCGCCCGTCATCCGGGCGTCCGCGAGCGCGTCACTCAGCTCGGCCAGCGCCTGCTCCTGGAAGGAGAGGCGCGTCTCGAGCTCCACCAACCGCGCTTCCAGAGCCTGTTCGCGCGGTGACAGTTGATCATGCATGCAGGGAACGACCTCGGCCGATGGCGTAGTAGGCCAGCCCGGCGGCCTCGATCTCCTGCGGATCGTAGAGGTTGCGGCCGTCGAACACGACGGTGTCCTTCAACGCCTCCTTGAGCCGCCCGAAGTCCGGGCTGCGGAACTGCTTCCACTCGGTGACCACCGCCAGCGCGTCGGCCCCGCTCAGCGCATCGGCCGCCGAATCGCAGAACACCAGGTCGTCGCGCTCGCCGAAGATGCGCTTGGCCTCGGCCGTGGCCTCCGGGTCGTAGGCCCGCACCCGGGCCCCGGCTTCCCAGAGCTGCGCGAGCAGGCGGCGGCTGGAGGCCTCGCGCATGTCGTCGGTGTTGGGCTTGAACGCCAGGCCCCAGACCGCGAAGGTCTTGCCGGACAGGTCCTGCTCGCCGTAGTGGCGCTGGATCAGTTCGAACAGATGGCCCTTCTGGTGGTTGTTGACCGCCTCCACGGCGTTGAGCAGCTTGGGCTCCATGCCGTACTGCTGCGCGGTCCGCGCCAGCGCCTGCACGTCCTTCGGGAAGCAGGAACCGCCGTAGCCGGCGCCCGGGTAGATGAAGTGCCAGCCGATGCGCGGATCCGAGCCGATGCCGTTGCGCACGTTCTCGATGTCGGCGCCGACGCGCTCGGCCAGGTTGGCGATCTCGTTCATGAAACTGATCTTGGTCGCCAGCATCGCGTTGGCCGCGTACTTGGTCAGTTCGGCCGAGCGCACGTCCATCTCGACCAGGCGGTCGCGATTGCGGTTGAACGGCGCGTAGAGGCGGCGCATGCGCGCCACCGCGGCGGCCTTGCTCGCACCGATGACGATGCGGTCCGGACGCATGCAGTCGGCGACGGCGTCGCCTTCCTTGAGGAACTCCGGGTTGGACACCACGTCGAACTCGAAGTCCACGCCGCGCGCGTCCAGTTCCTCCTGGACCGCGGCGCGCACCTTGTCGGCGGTACCGACCGGCACCGTCGACTTGTTGACCACGATGGTCGGCCCTTCGATGTGGCGGCCGATGGTGCGCGCCACCGCCAGCACGTACTGCAGGTCGGCGCTGCCGTCCTCGTCCGGCGGCGTGCCCACCGCGATGAACACGATCTCGCCGTGGGCGATGGCCTGCGGCGCGTCGCTGGTGAAGCGCAGCCGGCCGGCGCCGTGGTTGGCCTTCACCATCGGCTCCAGGCCGGGCTCGTAGATTGGGATCACCCCGCGATTGAGGCCGTCCACCTTGGCCTGGTCGATATCGACGCAGACGACATGATGGCCGACTTCAGCCAGACAGGTACCAGTGACAAGGCCGACGTAACCGGTACCGAAGATCGCAACTCGCATGGGTGGGGGTACTCCTGTGGGGGATCAGGGAAGAATACCCATCAGTTCTACATCAAACGTCAAAGTTGCGTCAGGTCCGATCGGGCCGCCCTGGGTGCCCTGCGGGCCGTAGGCCAGGTTCGAGGGGATCCAGAAGCGGTACTTCGAGCCGACCGGCATCAGGCCCACGCCCTCGGTCCAGCCTGCAATTACCTGGTTCAAACCGAATTCCGCCGGCTCGCCGCGCTGATAGGAACTGTCGAAGACGGTCCCGTCGAGCAGCTTGCCCTCGTAGTTAACCCGCACCTTACTGGTGGGTGCCGGACGCTCGCCGCTGCCCTGGCGCAGCACCATGTACTGCAGGCCCGACGCGGTGGTGACCACGCCCTTCTGGGTCTTGTTCTGGGCCAGGAAGGCATTGCCCTGCTCGCGGTTCTGCCCGGCCACGGCGGCCTGCTTGGCGCTGCCGAAGGCCTGCAGCGTGGCGGCGGCCTCCTGCTGGCTCAGCAGCGGCGTGCCCTTCTCGAACACGGTGTGCACCGCCTGCATCAGCACCGTCAGGTCGATCTCGTCCTTGATGCGCACCAGCGACGGGCCCACCGCGCGGTCGCCCAGCATCAGGCCCACGTTCTCCTTGGAGACCGCCGGCGGCGCGCTGCCCGGCGCCACGCCCGGCACCTGCTGGCCGTTGCGCACCGCCAGCGCGGTGCGCAGGGCGGTATCGGTGGCCTGGGTCTGCTCGTCCGACAGCAGCGGCTTGCCGCCCTTGAAGGCATTGGTGATGGCGCGCTGCATCGCGCTCAGGTCGATGTCCTGGGCGATCGGCTCGAACGAGCGCGCCACGTCCAGGCCGATGGCATAACTGACTTTCTCACGATCCGAGGTCAAGACCGACTTCTCCTTGGTGGCCGTCGTCGCGGCCGGTTGTTGCGACATGGCAGGCATGGAGGCCGACATTGCCACGATCAGTAACGACGCCGCCGCGCCGCGCATTCCCATCTTCATTCGCTGCACTTCCTGAAAGTGAAAAAACACGCCGCCGCCGGCGCAGAACGACCATTGTCGCACGCGCACGCGGCGTTGAGAGCCCGCCGCGACAGGGTCAGCGCGCCGGTGCGGGCGCCTTGAGTTCGCGCTCGATCGCCGCCAGCAGCGCCGGGTCATCGGGCCGGACCTTGCTCGGGAACTGCGCCACCACCCGGCCGTCCCGCGCGATCAGGTACTTGTGGAAGTTCCAGCCCGGGGCCACGCCGGTGTCGGCGGCCAGCCGCCGGTACAGCGGCGTGGCGTCGGCACCGACCACGTGCACCTTCTCGAACATCGGGAACTTAACCCCGTAGGTCAGCGTGCAGAACTCCTGGATCTGCTGCTCCGATCCCGGCTCCTGGCCCTTGAAGTCGTTGGACGGGAAACCGAGCACCGCGAAGCCCCGGGTGCCGAAGCGCTGCTGCAGCGCCTCCAGGCCCTCGTACTGGACCGTGAAGCCGCACTTGCTGGCGGTGTTGACCACCAGCAGCACCTTGCCCCCGTAGGTCCGGTTCAGGTTGATGCGGTCCTTGCCGGCCAGCGGACGGTAGTCCTGGTCCAGCAGCGGCGCCGCGGCCAGGCTGCCGGAGACGGTCGAAAACGCAATGAATCCAAGCACTAACAGCTTCTTGAGCCGCATGAGTCGATCCCTCGGGGGTTGTGCGGGCAGCGTGGGGACGTATGCCATCGGTTGGGGAACAAGGCGGTTGACCGCCCGCGTGTCGGTGTTATAGTTAAATACAACACCAGTCATCCATTCGCAGAGGAAACAGCATGAACAGTTCGTCTTTCAAGCGCCCGTTCCCCCTGCTGCTGTGCGGCGGCGTCCTGCTCGCGGCCGGATGCCTGGGCACCGCCTCCTTCCGGATCACGGAGACCGGCGCCGATTATGGCGTTTCGGAGGCGGATGAGGAAAACGCAGCGGCTCCCCCCGCGGCGCGCAGCCGGCCCACCCGCCACCTGCGCGCCTCGCTGTCGATGCCCTATTTCTCCTTCGCGCAGGCCCTGCGCCCACGGAGCTGACCATGACCGACATCCAGTGGAGCGACGGCGCTCCCATCTACCGCCAGCTCAAGGAACGCGTCATTGCCATGATGCTGGACGGACTGCTCAAGCCGGGCGATGCCCTGCCCTCGGTGCGCCAGGTGGCGGCCGACTACCAGCTCAACCCGATCACGGTGTCGCGCGCCTACCAGGAACTGGCCGACGAGAACCTGGTCGAGAAGCGCCGCGGCCTCGGCATGTTCATGACCGAGGAGGCCGCGCTCAAGCTGCGCGGCAACGAACGCGAACGCTTCCTCAAAGACGAATGGCCGCTGGTGCTGGAACGCATCCAGCGCCTGGGTCTGACACTCGAAGAACTGCTGCCCACGGGGAAATCATCATGACTGCCGCTGTGACCGAACACGTCGTTTCCGCCCGCGGCCTGCGCAAGGCCTACAAGAACAAGGTCGCGCTGGCCGACACCAGCTTCCAGATCGCCCCCGGGCGCATCGTCGGCCTGATCGGCCCCAACGGCGCCGGCAAGACCACCGCGCTGAAGGCCATCCTGGGCCTGACCTCGTTCGACGGCGAGCTGCAGGTGCTGGGGCGCGACCCGCGGCACGAGCGCGACGCGCTGATGAACGACGTCTGCTTCATCGCCGACGTGGCGGTGCTGCCGCGCTGGTTGCGGGTCGGCGAGGCGATCGACTTCGTCGCCGGCGTGCACCCGCGCTTCGACCGCGCACGCTGCCAGCGCTTCCTGGCCAACACCCAGCTCAACCCGCGGCTGCGCGTGCGCGAGCTCTCCAAGGGCATGATCGTGCAGCTGCACCTGGCGCTGGTGATGGCCATCGACGCGCGCCTGCTGGTGCTGGACGAGCCCACCCTGGGCCTGGACATCCTCTACCGCAAGGCCTTCTACCAGCGCCTGCTGGAGGACTACTTCGACGAGCAGAAGACCATCGTGGTGACCACCCACCAGGTCGAGGAGATCGAGCACATCCTCACCGACGTGATGTTCATCCGCGACGGCCGGATCGTGCTCAGCACCGACATGGAACACCTGGCCGACCGCTACACCGAGGCCCTGGTCACCGCCGACCACCTGGAGGCCGCGCGTGCGCTGGGTCCGATCGACGAACGCGGCCTGCCGTTCGGCAAGACCGTGCTGCTGTTCGACGGCGTGCCCAGGGACCGCCTCGCCGGCCTCGGCGAGACCCGCAGCCCCGGCCTGGCCGACCTGTTCGTCGCCATCATGAAGGGAACCTACGCATGAACGCCGCCACTTCCAACGTCTCCCCCGCCCGCACGTTCGCCTGGCTGCTCAAGCGCGAGTTCTGGGAACACCGCGGCGGGTTCCTCTGGGCCCAGGTGATCACCGGCGGCATCGCGGTGTTCTTCGCCGTGCTCGGCGCGGTGATCGGCGCGCTGTCCGCCCGGCGCAGCGCGGTCGCCGGCGATTCGCTGCGCATGGACGACATGCACGAATACACCCGCACCCTCGGCACGGTCGGCGACAGCCTGCTGCTGGCCGGCATCGGCATCGCCGCGGTGGTGCTGGCGTTCGTGGTGTTCTTCTACGCCCTGGGCAGCCTGTACGACGACCGCCGCGACCGCAGCATCCTGTTCTGGAAGTCGCTGCCGGTGTCCGACACCCAGACCGTGCTGTCCAAGGCCGCCTGGGCCCTGCTGCTGGCGCCGCTGATCGCCATCGCCATCGGCCTGGTGGTCGGTGTCGCGCTGTGGCTGATCGCCATCGGCGGCGCGCTCGCCGCCGGCGTGCCCGATCCGTGGGCGCTGGCCACGCACTCGCATCCGTTCCGCCTGCTCGGCGTGCTGCTGACCACCGTGCCGACCGGCATGCTGTGGTCGCTGCCGGCGATCGGCTGGCTGATGTTCTGCTCCTCCTGGGCCACCAGCAAGCCATTCCTGTGGGCGGTGCTGGTGCCGCTGCTGGGCTGCGTGATGCTGAGCATCCTCGGCGCGATGCCGGGCGTGTCGCTGCCGCTGGGCTGGATCTGGTACATCGTCGGCTATCGCGGGCTGCTCAGCGTGCTGCCGGGCACCTGGGCCCCGCGCGGGCTGGAGGGCAGTGCCGTCAGCAACGACGACTTCCGCAGCGTGAACGAGATCATCGACTGGGTGGCGCAGCACAACGACCTCGCCCGCATCTACGGCGGCGCCGACATCTGGATCGGCGCGGCCGTGGGCATCGCCTTCATCGCCGCCGCCATCTACCTGCGCCGCCGGCGCGCCGAATCCTGAGGACCGAACCATGCGCTGCGTTCCCTTCATCGCCCTGCTGTTCGCCCTGCCCGGCGCCGCCCTGGCCGAGGACCACTGCCAGTTCTCCGCGCCGCGCAGCCTCGACCTGCAGCTGGCCGGCGCGTCCACCGTGGTGTTCGAGGTCGGCCCGCACGACCTGCACCTGCAGGGCCGGGCCGGCGGACCCGCGTCGCTGCGGGGGCGGGCCTGCGCCTCCAGCGCGGACCTGCTCGACCGGCTCACCCTGACCCAGCAGCGGGTCGGCGACAAGCTGGTGGTCAGGCTGCAGCGCGCGAGCCGCCTCGACGTCTCATGGGGCAACCGCTACGCCTATCTCGACGTGCGCGGCCTGGTGCCGGACACGGTGAGGGTGCAGCTGGACATCGGCTCCGGCGACGCCTGGGCCGACGGGGTCGCCAGCCTCAGCGCCGATGTCGGCTCGGGCGACGTCGAGGTCCGCAACGTCAAGGGCCCGGTCACCGCCAAGGTCGGCTCCGGCGACCTGGACCTGCAGGACATCGGCGCCCTGCACGTGCTCGCAGTGGGCTCCGGCAACGCCAAGCTGCGGCGGGTGCACGGGCCGGTGCAGATCGGCAGCCTGGGGTCGGGCGCCGTCGACCTGGCCGGCGTCGACGGCGCCGTGGAGATCGGCAGTGTGGGCTCGGGCGACCTGGAACTCGCCGACGTCAAGGGCGGTGTCACGGTCGGCAGCCTCGGCTCCGGCGACCTGACCGCCAGCCGCGTCGGCGGCGACCTGCAGGTCGGGCGCAAGGGCAGTGGCAGCATCCGGCACCGCGACATCGGCGGCCGGGTACTGCTGCCGCGCAAGGACTGAATTCCCCTTCCATCGCAAGGACAGACCATGAAACGCATCCTGCTCTGCTCGCTGCTGTTCGCCAGCCTCGGCCTGGTGGCCTGCGGCCGCGACGATCCGGCCCAGTCCTCGCTGCAGATCGGCGGGCACGGCGTCGCCTTCGACCAGGGCGACGTGACCCTGCGTGCCGGCGGCCGCCCCAGCGCCGTCATCACCGCCGGCGGCGAGCTGCGGATCGGCGACACGCCGGTGCCGCTGGACGCTGCCCAGCGACAGGCGCTGCTCGACTACCGCACGCACCTGGCGGCGATCCGCGACCAGGGCATCGCCATCGGCAAGCAGGGCGCCTCGCTGGGCGTCCAGGCCGCCAGCGAGGCGCTCAAGGGCGTGTTCAACGGCACCACCGACCAGGTCGGCGCCAAGGTCGAGGCCGAGGCGGGGAAGATCAAGCAGCAGGCGCAGCGCCTGTGCGGCCAGCTGGCGGGGCTGAAGCGGTCCCAGGACCTGGTCGTGCGCACGGTGCCGGCCTTCGCTCCCTATGCCGGGCTCGAGCAGGCCGACGTCGACGACTGCAACAAGTAGCCCGCGCGGACCCGCGGCCGGGGTGCAACGGCCGCGGGTCTACAATGACGGGGGTCCCCCTGGCGCGATTCCCATGAAAAAATTCCTCCTCCTCGGCCTGGCCCTGCTGTCGTGCGGCCTGGCCGCGTGCGGCCCGCAGTCGGCCGCGCGCGCCGAGCGCTCCAAGCCGCGCGTGTCCATCACCAGCGACGCGGTGACGCTGCGGCGGGTGCCTGCCGCCGACGCCGCGATCGGCCCCGACGGCACCCTGAAGATCGACGACGTGGTGCTGCCGCAGCCGGACGCCCAGCGCATCCAGCTGCAGCTGCTGTTCGGCCACCTTCAGATGCTGCGTCAGCAGGCGGTGGCCGATGCCCCGCCGGACCCGGCGAACGCGGCCCTGAGCGTGGCCGCGACCCCCGAGATCGAGCAGCTGAAGACCGCGGTGCTGAAGGACATCCCGCCGCTGCAGCCGTATGCCGAAAGCTTCGGCAACCTGAAGGCCGAGCGGCGCTGACAGGCTGGGCCGGCTCCACGCCCCGAGCACGCCCAGGCGCGTGTGCCGGGGCCCCTTCGGGCGGCCCCGGCACACGGGGTTCCTGCGGGCGGATGCGACGGCGCAGGGCCGGTCGCGCAGGGCCGTGGCCTGCGCCCGCTGCGGCGCGGGTCGCCGGTCGCCGGTCGCCGGTCGCCGGGTGGCGACCGCAGCCCGCCGCGCCGGGATCAGCCGCCCCCGCCCCCGCCGGCATGGATGCCACACCGGGTCAGCGCCGCCGGGTCCAGCAGCCGGCGCAGCTCCGCCTCGTCCAGGCCGCTGTCCTCCTTGGCCACCTCGAGCACCGGGCGGTTTTCCTTGTAGGCGCGCTTGGCGATCGCCGCGGCCTTTTCGTAGCCGATGATCGGATTGAGCGCGGTCACCAGGATCGGGTTGCGGTCCAGCGCTTCGCGCACCCGCTCCTGACGCACCTTGAGCCCGGCGATCGCCGAGTCCGCCAGCAGCCGCGAGACGTTGGCCAGCAGGTTGATCGAATCCAGCAGGTTGGCCGCGATCAGCGGCAGGGTGACGTTCAACTGGAAGTTGCCGGTCTGCCCGGCCACGGTGATCGCGGTGTGGTGGCCGATCACCTGCGCGCACACCATCACCGTCGCCTCCGGGATCACCGGGTTGACCTTGCCCGGCATGATCGAGCTGCCCGGCTGCAGCGCCGGCAGCTCGATCTCGCCCAGCCCGGCCAGCGGCCCGGCGTTCATCCAGCGCAGGTCGTTGGCGATCTTGATCAGGGCCACCGCCAGCGCATTGAGCTGGCCGGACAGCTCCACCGCGTCGTCCTGCGCGGCCAGGCCCTCGAACTTGTTGTCGGCGCTCTCGAACTTGGCCTTGGTCAGCGCCGTCAGCGCCTTGGCGACCTTGCCGCCGAAGCGCGGGTCGGCATTGATGCCGGTGCCGATCGCGGTGCCGCCCAGCGGCAGCCGGCGCACCCGCCGCAGCGTGTCCTCCAGCCGCGCCTGGGCCGAGGACAGCTGCGCCGACCACGCACCGAACTCCTGGCCGAAGGTCAGCGGCATCGCGTCCATCAGGTGGGTGCGGCCGGTCTTGACCACCTGGTCCAAGGCCTTGGCACGCTTGTCGATGACCTTGCGCAGGTGCTTGAGCGCGGGCAGCAGCTGTTCCTGGGTGGCCAGCTGCGCCGACACCCGGATCGCGGTCGGCACCACGTCGTTGGAGCTCTGGCCGAGGTTGACGTGGTCGTTGGGATGCACCGCGGGACGCGGCTTGCCGCCGGCCGCGGGCGCGCGCGAGGCCAGCGTGGCGATCACCTCGTTGGCGTTCATGTTGGACGAGGTGCCCGAGCCGGTCTGGTAGATGTCGATCGGGAAGTGCGCGTCGTGCGCGCCGTCGGCCACCTCCAGCGCCGCGGCCTGCACCGCCTTGGCGACCGCCTTGGGCAGCAGCTCCAGCTCGGCGTTGACGCCGGCCGCGGCGGCCTTGATCAGGCCCAGCGCACGGATGAAGCCGCGCGGCATGGGCTGCCCGGAAATCGGGAAGTTCTGCACCGCACGCTGGGTCTGTGCGCCCCACAACGCGGCGGCGGGGACCTGCAGTTCGCCCATGCTGTCGTGCTCGGTCCGGAAGGTGTCGCTCATACGCAATCTCCACAACTGGATTGAAAGGAGCTCTCCGCCGCCCGCGGGGCGGTTCGGGGAGCGGCAGGCTGGCGACGACGGCTGGCCCGGCCATTATCGGCCAGCGGCCGCGGTTACGGGCCCAGTGTGGACCGGCGGATGTTAGCGACGGCTCCACGCCGTGGCGCGGACGGCCGCCTGCGGCCGCCGACGCACGCGGCGGTCGCGGCGGTCGCGGCGAGGTCGATCGGCGCAGCGCACCGGCCCCGCCACGGCGGCGCCCCCCGTCCGCCGCGGGCGCCCGGCGGGACGCGGGCGTAGAATGGCCGCCCCTTCGCCGCTCCCGCCCTGTCGCCCATGTCGGATTCCGCCCTGCTCGCCCTGTCCCCGCTCGACGGCCGCTACGCCTCCAAGGTGGATGCGCTGCGCCCGATCTTCTCCGAATACGGCCTGATCAGGGCGCGCATCCGGGTCGAGATCGAATGGCTGCTGGCGCTGGCCGCCGAGCCCGGCATCGTCGAGCTGCCGGCCTTCTCCGACGCGGCCGCCGCCCGCCTGCGCGCGCTGGCCGACGGCTTCTCGGTCGAGCACGCCGCCCGCGTCAAGGCGATCGAGCGCACCACCAACCACGACGTCAAGGCGGTGGAGTACTTCATCAAGGAACAGCTCAAGGACGATGCCGAGCTGGGCCCGGCGCTGGAGTTCGTGCATTTCGCCTGCACCAGCGAGGACATCAACAACCTCAGCTACGGGCTGATGCTCGACCAGGCGCGCCGCGAGGTGCTGCTGCCCACCCTGGACGGCATCGCCGCCTCGCTGCGGGCCCTCGCCCACGCCCAGGCCGCGCAGCCGATGCTGTCGCGCACCCACGGCCAGACCGCGTCGCCGACGACGCTGGGCAAGGAGATCGCCAACGTGGTGGCGCGGCTGGAGCGCCAGCGCCGGCAGATCGCCGCGGTCGAACTGACCGGCAAGATCAACGGCGCGGTCGGCAACTACAACGCCCACGTCTCCAGCTACCCGGACGTGGACTGGCCGGCCTTCGCGCAGCGCTTCGTCGCGAGCCTGGGGCTGGTGTTCAACCCTTACACCACCCAGATCGAGCCGCACGACAACATCGCCGAGCTCGCCGATGCCAGCCGCCGCGCCAACACCGTCCTGGTCGACCTGGCGCGCGACATCTGGGGCTACATCTCGCTGGGCTACTTCAAGCAGAAGCTCAAGGAGGGCGAGGTCGGCTCCTCGACGATGCCGCACAAGGTCAACCCGATCGACTTCGAGAACGCCGAGGGCAACTTCGGCATCGCCAACGCGCTGTTCGAGCATTTCTCGGCCAAGCTGCCGATCAGCCGCTGGCAGCGCGACCTGACCGATTCGACGGTGCTGCGCGCGCTCGGTACCGCGTTCGGCCACAGCCAGGTGGCGCTGGATTCGCTGGCCAAGGGCCTAGGCAAGCTGACCGTCAACCCGGAGCGCCTGGACGCCGACCTCGACGCCGCGTGGGAAGTCCTGGCCGAGGCCGTGCAGACGGTGATGCGCCGCCACGGCCTGCCCAATCCCTACGAGCAGCTCAAGGCGTTGACCCGCGGCCAGGGCATCACCGCGGCCTCGATGCAGGCCTTCGTCGAATCGCTGGAGCTGCCGGCCGAGGCCAAGCAGAGCCTGCGCGAGCTGACCCCGGGCCGCTACACCGGCCTGGCCGCGGAACTCGCCCGCGCCGTCTGAGGCCCGGGCCGCGCGCCGGCCGGCGCGGGTCCGCCGTTGGCCGGCGCCGGGCGCGACCACCGGCCGCAGGTGTACATCCGCGCCGGGCAGCGGACAATGGCGGGGTCCGCGCGCCATGCCGCGCCCCCGCCTTCCTGTCCGCACGCTCCAAGGATTCCCTGCAATGGCCGCACGCAAGACCGTTCCTCCCGTCATCGAGATCCAGGCCCGCCCGGGCCTGCCGCTGGGCATGCCGGCGGCCACCTTCCTGCGCGACTACTGGCACAAGCGCCCGCTGCTGATCCGCGACGCCTTCGCCGGCTTCCAGACCCCGGTGGCGCCCGAAGACCTGGCCGGACTGGCCTGCGAGGAAGGCGTGCTGGCCCGGCTGATCAGCCACGACCGCGCCACCGACGCCTGGAACGTGCGTACCGGACCGTTCCAGGAGGACGACTTCCCCGGCCTGCCCGACCACGACTGGACCCTGCTGGTGCAGGACGTGGACAAGTGGGACGCCGACGTGCGCGCCCTGCTGGAACAGTTCCGCTTCCTGCCGCGCTGGCGCATCGACGACATCATGATCAGCTTCGCTGCCACCGGCGGTTCGGTGGGTGCCCATGTCGACCACTACGACGTGTTCCTGCTGCAGGCGCACGGCCACCGCCGCTGGCAGATCGACGCCAGCGTGGCGCTGGGCCGCAAGGCGCCGGCGCTGGATTTCCGCGACGACGTCGACATCAAGCTGCTGCGCCGCTTCGACCCCACCCACGACTGGGTGCTGGCCCCCGGCGACATGCTCTACCTGCCGCCGCTGGTGCCGCACCACGGCATCGCCGAGGATCCGTGCCTGACCTTCTCGGTCGGCATGCGCGCCCCGTCCGCGTCCGAGTTGATCGGCGACTACCTGGACACGCTGATCGCCGATGCCGACGAGGCCGTGCGCTACCACGACGAGGACCTGACGGTGCCGGCCGATCCCTACGAGATCGACGCCACGGCGATGAACCGCGTGGTCGAGGCGCTCAATGCGCTGCGCATGAACGACCCCGACAAGCTCGGCAACTGGTTCGGCCGCTTCATGACCACCTACCGCGCCGCCGGCGACGTGCTGCCGTCGCGCGAGCCGCCCACCCGCGAGGAGCTCGAGCAGGCGCTGTCCGCCGGCGCGGTGCTGCACCGCCACCCGTGGTCGCGACTGGCGTGGCGCCGGGCCGCGCGTGGCGCCGTGCTGTTCTGCACCGGCCAGGAGTTCGCGCTCACGCTGAAGGATGCCCAGCGCCTGGCCGCCGCCGAGCAGATCGACGGGGGCGTCTACGCACAGCTGTCGGAGCGGGGCCGCGCGACCGTGCTGGAGCTGCTCGGACAGGGCCATTACCAGCCGGACGACGGCCGCGGGGAAGACGACGGGGACGACGACGGGGACGCATGACCGCGAACGGCGCCGTCCCGGTCGGGCTCGTCGATCCGGCCCTCGCGCACGCGGCCGTGCGGGCCGTGCGCCGGACGGTGGCCGCCGGCGAGCGCGATGCGGACGCCGCCGGCTACGAGTGGGATGGCCTGGACCCGCTGAGCCTGCAGGCCCTGGCCCAGGACCCCGCGGCCGGGCCGGTGGGGGCGGCCCGGCTCGCGCCGGACCGGAGCATCGCCCGGCTCGCGGTGCGGCCGGACTGGCGCGGCCGCGGCATCGGCAGCGACCTGCTGCGCTGCCTGATCGAGGCCGCCCGGGCGCGCGGCTGGCCGCGCCTGACCCTGCAGCCCACCGGCCTGCCGGCCCGGCGCCTGGCCGCCCGCCACGGGTTCCTCCCCGCCGCGGCCGGCAGTGCCGAGCCCCCGGCGACCTGGCAGCGGCGGCTGGACGGCCCGATGGCGGTGACCGGCCTGGCCGCGGCCGTCGCCGCCAGCACCGCCCTGATCGCGCAATCACGGCGCCGCCTGGCGATCTACAGCCGCGCCCTGGACCCCGGCCTGCTGGACAGCGCCGAGGTGATCGAGGCGCTGCGGCGCTTCGCCACCTCCCGCCACGACAAGCAGGTACGCGTCCTGCTGCAGGACGCGGCCAGCCCGACCGCGGGCGCGGCCCCGCTGCTGCGGCTGGCGCAGCGACTGCCGAGCGCGTTCCAGCTGCGCCTGGTCGACGACCCGGTGGACGCGCAATACCCGTCCGCGCACCTGGTGGGCGATGGCGAGGCCTACTACTTTCGTCCAAGCGGGCGTCGCTACGACGATGGCGAGACCTGGCTCCTCGGCGCCGCCCGCGGCCGCCAGATCGAGCAGGAATTCCTGCAGGTCTGGGAGCGCAGCGCAGCGTGGACCGGGCATCGCGCACTCGGGTTGTGAGCGTTCGCCACCAGCGTCCGCGGCACGCTCGCCGCGTCGCCAGTCACGCTACGTACGCCCCGTGGCTGTCCCATGGGGGTATAATTTTCATGCTTTGATCCGGATTGCCCGGGCCTGACCGCCCGCAGCGACCGCCCGCAAGCCCCCCCATAGCCACAGCGACCCGACTTACCATCGTGGACAATCTACTAAAGCAGTTTGCGCAATCTTCGCAGCTCGCCGGCGGCAATGCCGCCTATATCGAGGACCTCTACGAGCAGTACCTCGTCTCGCCCGAAAGTGTCGATCCCAAGTGGAAGAGCTATTTCGACGGCTTCAAGGGGCGTGATGCCGGCGACGTGCCGCACTCGGCGGTCATCGCGCACATCACCGAGGCTGCCAAGCACGCCGCCCAGCAGGGCAGCGGCGGCGGCATCAGCGACGAACGCGAGCGCAATGTCGGCCGCCTGATCACCGCCTACCGTTCGCGCGGCCACCTGGGCGCGCAGACCGATCCGCTCGGCCTGACCCCGCCGATGAACCCGCCGGACCTGGGCCTGCCGTTCCACAGCCTGTCCGAGGGCGACCTCGACAGCGAGTTCAGCACCGGCGGCATCGGCGGCCAGCCGCGCATGAAGCTGCGCGACCTGCTGGCCCGGCTGAAGGCCACCTACGCCAGCACCATCGGCTCGGAGTTCATGTACATCGCCGAGGTCGAGCAGCGCCAGTGGATCTACCAGCGCCTGGAGCAGGACGGCGGCCGTTTCAAGGCCGACGCCGCGACCCGCAAGCGCCTGCTGGAGCGCGTGACCGCGGCCGAGGGCCTGGAGCGCTACCTGCACACCAAGTACGTCGGCCAGAAGCGCTTCTCGCTGGAAGGCGGCGACTCCTTCATCCCGATGATGGATACCCTGGTGCGCCGCGCCGGTACCGATCGCGTCCGCGACGTGGTGATCGGCATGGCCCACCGCGGCCGCCTCAACGTGCTGGTCAACACCCTCGGCAAGAACCCGCGCAAGCTGTTCGACGAGTTCGAGGGCAAGTTCGAGCACGCCCATGACGACCGCGCCCACACCGGCGACGTCAAGTACCACATGGGCTTCTCCGCCGACGTGGCGACCCCGGGCGGCCCGGTCCACCTGGCGCTGGCGTTCAACCCCTCGCACCTGGAGATCGTCGACCCGGTCGTGGCCGGCAGCGTGCGTTCGCGCCAGGAGCGCTTCGGCGACGCCGACCGCGAGCGTGTGCTCCCGGTGCTGATCCACGGCGACGCCGCGCTGGCCGGCCAGGGCGTGGTGATGGAGCTGCTGCAGATGTCGCAGGCGCGCGGCTTCGCGATCGGCGGCACCGTCCACATCGTCATCAACAACCAGGTCGGCTTCACCATCTCGCGCCGCGAGGACGCCCGTTCGACGCTGTACTGCACCGACGTGGCCAAGATGGTCGGCGCCCCGGTGTTCCACGTCAACGGCGACGACCCGGACGCGGTGGCCTACGTCACCGAGCTGGCGTACGACTTCCGCCAGAAGTTCAAGAAGGACGTCTTCATCGACCTGATCTGCTACCGCCGCTGGGGCCACAACGAGGCCGACGAGCCCGCGGTGACCCAGCCGGTGATGTACCAGACCATCCGCAAGCACAAGACCACCCGCGAGCTGTACGCCAACGTCCTCGAGCAGGACGGCGTGATCGCCGCGGGCGAGGCCCAGCAGCTGGTCGACGGCTACCGCGCCAAGCTCGACTCGGGCCAGTACACCACCGAGCTGGCCGAGCGCACCGTCGACGAGTTCGCCATCGACTGGTCCAAGTACCTGACCGGCACCCTGCACGACCCGGTGGACACCCGCGTCGAGCGCAAGGCCCTGGACCAGCTGGCCAAGCTCATCACCACCATCCCCGAGGGCGTGGAACTGCACTCGCGCGTGGCCAAGGTCTACGACGACCGCGCCAAGATGGCCGCCGGCGCCCAGCCGGCGGACTGGGGCTTCGCCGAGAACCTGGCCTACGCCACGGTGCTCGAGGAAGGCCACCGCCTGCGCCTGGTCGGCGAGGATGTCGGCCGCGGCACGTTCTCGCACCGCCACGCCATCCTGCACAACCAGAAGGACGACGCCTACTACCTGCCGCTGCGCCAGCTGGTGCAGGACGCCAGCGACGCCACCATCGTCGACTCGCTGCTGAGCGAGGAAGCGGTGCTGGGCTACGAGTACGGCTATTCGACCACCGACCCCAACACGCTGTGCGTGTGGGAAGCGCAGTTCGGCGACTTCGCCAACGGCGCGCAGGTGGTCATCGACCAGTTCATCGCCGCGGGCGAGGCCAAGTGGGGCCGCATCAGCGGCCTGGTGCTGCTGCTGCCGCACGGCTACGAGGGCCAGGGCCCGGAGCACAGCTCCGCCCGCCTGGAGCGCTACCTGCAGCTGTGCGCGCTCGACAACATGCTGGTCTGCGTGCCGACCACCCCGGCGCAGTGCTACCACATGATCCGCCGGCAGATGCGCATGGCCACCCGCAAGCCGCTGGTGGTGATGACGCCCAAGTCGCTGCTGCGCCACAAGCTGGCGGTGTCGAGCCTGGACGAGCTGGCCGACGGCGAGTTCCAGCACCTGATCCCGGACGCCTCCGCCGAGGCCGCCAAGGTCAAGCGCGTGGTGCTGTGCTCGGGCAAGGTCTACTACGACCTGCTCGAGGACCAGACCAAGCGCGGCCAGGACGACGTCGCGATCCTGCGCGTGGAGCAGCTGTACCCGTTCCCGCGCGCCCAGCTGGCGGCCGAGCTCAAGGGCTATGCCCAGGCCACCGACGTGGTCTGGTGCCAGGAAGAACCGCAGAACCAGGGTGCCTGGTACCAGATCAAGCACCACCTGCAGGCCTGCCTGGCCGACGCGCAGAGCCTGCACTATGCCGGCCGCGCCCGTTCGCCCTCGCCTGCCGCCGGCCACATGGCCGACCACGTCGCCGAACAGCAGAAGCTGGTCGCCGATGCGCTGCTCAATCCGTTCAACGACCAAGTCGCTGAATAAACACCTATCACCCCCCAAAGCAAAGAACCCTAGGACGCTCCGAATGGCCACCGAAGTCAAAGTTCCGGTACTGCCCGAATCCGTTTCCGACGCCACCATCGCCACCTGGCACAAGAAAGCGGGCGAGGCGGTCAAGCGCGACGAGAATCTGGTCGACCTGGAAACCGACAAGGTCGTGCTGGAAGTGCCGTCGCCGGTCGACGGCGTGCTGAAGGAGATCAAGTTCGAGACCGGCAGCACCGTGACCAGCTCGCAGATCCTGGCGATCATCGAGGAAGGCGCCGTCGCCGCCGCGGCCCCGGCCGCCGAAGAGAAGAAGGCCGATGCGCCGGCCGCCGCCGCTTCGGCGGCTGCGCCGGCCGCCGCGGTCGCCCCGGCCCCGGCCGCCAAGTCGGCCGCCGACAGCCTGCCCCCGGGTGCGCGCTTCAGCGCCATCACCCAGGGCGTGGATCCGTCGCAGGTCGAGGGCACCGGCCGCCGCGGCGCGGTGACCAAGGAAGACATCGTCAACTTCGCCAAGAACGGCGGCGTGGGCAAGGCCGGCGGCGCGCGTCCCGAGGAGCGCGTGGCGATGACCCGCATCCGCCAGCGCATCGCCGAGCGCCTGATGCAGTCGAAGAACTCGACCGCGATGCTGACCACCTTCAACGAGGTCAACCTGTCCAAGGTGATGGCCGCGCGCAAGGAACTGCAGGACGAGTTCCAGAAGTCGCACGGCATCAAGCTCGGCTTCATGAGCTTCTTCGTCAAGGCCGCGGCCAACGCGCTGCAGCGGTTCCCGCTGGTCAACGCCTCGATCGACGGCACCGACATCATCTACCACGGCTACTCGGACATCTCGATCGCCGTGTCCACCGAGAAGGGCCTGGTGACGCCGGTGCTGCGCAACGTCGAGCGCCAGTCGTTCGCCGAGGTCGAGCAGGGCATCGCCGAGTACGCCAAGAAGGCGCGCGACGGCAAGCTGAGCCTGGAGGAGCTGCAGGGCGGCACCTTCACCATCACCAACGGCGGCACCTTCGGCTCGCTGCTGTCGACCCCGATCGTCAATCCGCCGCAGAGCGCGATCCTGGGCATGCATGCCATCAAGGAGCGCCCGATCGCCGAGAACGGCCAGGTCGTGATCGCGCCGATGATGTACATCGCGCTGTCCTACGACCACCGCATCATCGACGGCAAGGATTCGGTGCAGTTCCTGGTCGACATCAAGAACCAGCTGGAAAACCCGAGCCGGATGCTGTTCGGCCTGTAAGAGCCGGGAATCGGGAATGGAGCTTCGGGCATGCGACAAGCGCCCGTCGACCGCTCCATTCCCGCCTGGACCTGGATGGGACGCGGCAGGCGCACGCATGCGCCCTTGCGGTTCTCCATTCCCTATTCCCCATTCCCGTGAGCGAATGAAATGAGCGAACAACAGCAATTCGACGTCGTCGTCATCGGTGCCGGCCCGGCCGGCTACCACGCCGCCATCCGCGCCGCCCAGCTGGGCATGAAGGTCGCCTGCATCGATGCGGCGCTGGGCAAGGACGGCAAGCCGGCCCTCGGCGGCACCTGCCTGCGCGTGGGCTGCATCCCGTCCAAGGCGCTGCTGGATTCCTCGCGCCAGTTCTGGAACATGGGCCACCTGTTCGGCGAGCACGGCATCAGCTTCAAGGACGCGCGGATCGACGTCGAGGCGATGGTTGGCCGCAAGGACAAGATCGTCAAGCAGTTCACCGGCGGCATCGCGATGCTGTTCAAGGCGAACAAGATCACCGCGTACTACGGCTTCGCCCAGCTGCAGCCGGGCAACGTGGTCAAGGTCGCCCAGCACGAAGGCGGCGAGGTCGAGCTCAAGGGCACCAACGTGATCCTGGCCGCCGGCTCGGATTCGATCGAGCTGCCGTTCGCCAAGTTCGATGGCGAGACCATCGTCGACAACGTCGGCGGCCTGGACTTCACCGAGGTGCCCAAGCGCCTGGCGGTGATCGGCGCCGGCGTGATCGGGCTGGAGCTGGGCAGCGTGTGGAAGCGCCTCGGCGCCGAGGTCACCATCCTCGAGGCGCTGCCGGACTTCCTGGCGCTGGCCGATGCCGAGGTGGCCAGGACCGCCGCCAAGGAATTCAAGAAGCAGGGCCTGGACATCCGCCTGGGCGCCAAGGTCTCCAAGACCGAGGTCACCGGCAAGGGCAAGAAGAAGGAAGTCGTGGTCAGCTACACCGATGCGTCCGGCGAGCAGTCGCTGACCGTGGACAAGCTGCTGGTCGCCGTGGGCCGCAAGGCCGCCACCCGCGACCTGCTGGCCGACGGCACTGGCGTCAAGCTGACCGAGCGCGGCCAGATCGAGGTCGACGCGCACTGCCACACCGGCGTCGACGGCGTGTGGGCGATCGGCGACTGCGTGCGCGGGCCGATGCTGGCGCACAAGGGCTTCGAGGAAGGCATCGCCGTGGCCGAGCTGATCGCCGGCCTGCCGGGGCACGTCAACTTCGACACCATCCCGTGGGTCATCTACACCGAGCCGGAGATCGCCTGGGTCGGCAAGACCGAGCAGCAGCTCAAGGCCGAGGGCGTGGCCTACAAGGCGGGCTCGTTCCCGTTCGCGGCGATCGGTCGCGCGGTGGCGATGGGCGAGCCGGCCGGCTTCGTCAAGGTCATCGCCGATGCCGAGACCGACCGCGTGCTGGGCATGCACCTGGTGGGCGTCGGCGTCTCCGAGCTGGTCCACGAGGGCGTGCTGACGATGGAGTTCAACGGCTCGGCCGACGACCTGGCGCGGATCTGCCACGCCCACCCGACCCTGTCCGAGGCGATCCACGACGCCGCCATGGCGGTGAGCAAGCGCGCGATCCATAAGGCCAATTGAGCCGGGAATAGGCAATGGAGAGTCGGGAATGGGGAGAGCCACTCCGCCCTGCCCCGCCTCGTCAACAGCACTCCGACGCCGGGCGAAAGCCCGGCGTCGGCGTTTGGGGTCCTTCCCGACCGACGCCGTAGCCCCTTGCATTCGCCCGTAGCCGTTCCGCCCTTCCGATTCCCCATTCCCCAATCCCCATTCCCACCCAAATGAAAAGCATCTGCGTCTACTGCGGCTCCAATGCCGGCAACCAACCCGTCTACGTCGAACGCGCCGCGGCGCTGGGCGAGCGCATCGCCCGCGACGGCCTGCGCCTGGTCTACGGCGGCGGCAACGTCGGCCTGATGGGCACCGTCGCCAATGCGGTCCTGGCCGCCGGCGGCGAGGTGACCGGCGTCATTCCGCAACAGCTGGCCGACTGGGAGGTGGCGCATCGCGGCCTCACCTCGCTGGAGATCGTCGGCTCGATGCACGAGCGCAAGGCGCGCATGTTCGACCTGTCGGACGCCTTCGTCGCCCTGCCCGGCGGCTTCGGCACCATGGAAGAGATCTTCGAGATGCTGACCTGGCGCCAGCTCGGCATCGGCAACAAGCCCTGCGCGTTCCTGGACATCGAGGACTTCTACGCGCCGCTGATCGGCATGATCGATCGCATGGTCGAGGAGCGCTTCCTGCACCCGGCCCAGCGCGCCGACCTGTGGTACGGCCAGGACATGGAGCAGATGCTGGCGTGGATGCGCAGCTACGAGCCGGCGCAGGCCTCCAAGTGGATAGACGAGAAGCGCAGCCAGGCGATGCGCTGAGCCCGGGCAGGCGCCACGCGCCAGGCGCAGGGCGCGGCGGCGGCGGCGCCCGCCGCGGGGCGCGGATCGAATAGCAATCCAAGCCGCGCTGAGCCAGAGGCCGGCGCATGCGCTGCGCGCCGGTGCCGGCTCGCTACGCCGGCATCCCCGCCATGTGCGGCGCCGGCATGCCGAGCAGGTAGCCCTGGCCGTAGTGGCAGCCGAGCTCGCGCAGGGTGCGCCACTGGCCCTCGGTCTCGATGCCCTCGCCGATGGTCTCGATGCCCAGGGTCGCGGCCAGCGCCAGGATGCTGCGCACCAGCGCCAGCGATTCCTGGGCCCCGCCGGTGTTCAGCGCGGCGACGAAGCTCTGGTCGATCTTCAGCGTCGAGATCGGGAACCGGTGCAGGTAGGACAGCGCCGAGTAGCCGGTGCCGAAGTCGTCGAGCTGGATCAGCACGCCGCGCTCGCGTAGCCGCGTGAGCAGGTCCAGGGTGCGCGGCGCATCGTCGAGCAGCGAGACCTCGGTGATCTCGATCCGCAGCCGCGCCGGGTCGGCACCGGCCGCGTCCATCAGCCCGAGCAGGCGGTCGGCGAAGTCGGCCGAGTGGAAATGCCGCGGCGACACGTTCACCGACACGTAGCCGTAGCCGCCGAAGGCGATGTGGCGGGCGACCTGCGCATACACCTGCCAGTCGACCTGCTCGATCAGCCCGCTCATCTCGCCCAGGTGCAGGAAGGTCCCCGGCCGCAGCAGGCCGCGCGTCTCGTGGCTCCAGCGCAGCAGGGCCTCGTAGCCGACGGTGACGCCGTCCTCCAGGCGCACGATCGGCTGGTAGAACGGATGGAAGTCGCCGTTGTTCAGGGCCCGGCGCATGTCCGCCTCCAGGTCGAGCAGGCGCAGCGCCTCCTCGCGCATCGCCTCGTCGAACACCGCGAACCGCGACTGGGTCTGCGCCTTGGCGCGGTACATCGCCGCGTCGGCATCGCGCAGCAGTTCCTCGCCGCTGCCGTAGCGGGTATGCCACGCGGCGATGCCGATGCTGGCCGAGGGGAACAGCTCGCGCCCGGCCACCCACATCGGCTGCCCGAGCGTCTCCTGCAGCCGCTGGGCGAGCACGGTGGTGCCATCGACATCGCCCGGGCACTGCATCAGGATCGCGAACTCGTCACCGCCCAGGCGCGACACCACGTCGCCGGCGCGCACCGCCGCGGTGATGCGCTTGCCCACCTCCACCAGCATCAGGTCGCCGGCGGCATGGCCGACGCTGTCGTTGACCAGCTTGAAGCGGTCCAGGTCCAGGAACAGCACCGCGAACGCCGGGCCGCCGCGGCGCGCGCGCTCGAGCGCGAGCCCCAGGCGCTCCAGCAGGTGGGTGCGGTTGGGCAGGCCGGTCAGGGCATCGTGCATGGCCTGGTGCAGCAGGCGCTGCTCGGCGCGCACGCGCTCGGCGATCTGGCCGCGCAGCTCCCCGTTCAGATCGGCTAGTTCGCGGGTGCGCTCGCGTACCCGGTGCTCCAGCTCCGCATGCGCCCGCCGCAGCCGTTCCTGGCTGTGCTGGCGCGCCAGGCCGTGGCCGATGTTGTTGGCGGCGAAGGCGAGCAGGCGCTGGTCGTGCACGGTGTAGGCCACCTGCGGCGAGTAGCTCTGCACCACGATCGCGCCGACCACCTCGTCGTCGCTGAACAGCGGCACGCCCAGCCAGCTGTACGCCGGTGCGCCGATGCCCGCCGCGATCTCGCCGCGCGCCTGCATCGCGTCGATGTCGGCGCGGGTGGCCAGCAGCGGCGCGCGGTGCCGGATCAGGTACTCGGTGAGCCCGCCGCCGAACCGGCGCGGCGGCCGCTCGCCGTTGTGCTCGTCCACCGAATAGGCGAACTCCAGGCCGTCGCCGCGCTCGTTGACCAGCGCGATGTAGAAGTTGCTTGCGTCCAGCAGGTCGCCGACCACGCTGTGCACCTGCGCGTAGAAGCGCTCCAGCCCGTCCGAGCCCTTGGCCATCTCGGAGATGCGGAACAGCGCCAGCTGCAGCCGCTCGGCGCGCTTGCGCTCGACGATCTCGTCGTGCAGCTCGCGGTTGGCCTGCTGGAGTTCGCGGGTGCGCTCCTCCACCCGCCGTTCCAGCTCGACCTTGGCCTGGCGCCGGTCCATCGCGGTCAGCACGTGCTGGGCGACGAAGGCCAGCAGGCCGCGGTCCTGCTCGCTGAAGCCGATGCGGGTGTCGTAGCTCTGCACCACGATCGCGCCGGCGACCTGGCCGTCGCGCAGCATTGGCACGCCCAGCCAGTCCTCGCTGTCCGGGCCGTCGCCGCGGCCCTGGGCCATGCGCAGCTGCGCGCGCAGCCGTTCCGACGGGCCGCTGAGCGCCACGCCGTGCGCCAGCAGCGCGAAGGTGAGGCTGTTGGGGATGTCCTCGGCGCGGTAGCGGCGGGCCGGATCGGCGACGAAGCTGTCCTGCTGGTCGACGAAGTAGACGAAGCGCATGCTCTGGCTGGCGGCGTCGTACTCGACGATGTAGAAGTTCTCCGCGTACATCAGGGTACCGACCACCCGATGGATGCGCTGCAGCATCTGCGCCAGGTCCATCTCGTTGCCGGACAGGTCGGCGATCTCGTAGAGCGCCTGCTGCAGCCGGCGGGATTTCTCCAGCTCCTCGATCCGCGCCTGCAGCCGTACCGTCTCCAGCATGGCGGTGATCAGGGTGACCGCCATGTCCTGCCAGGCGGTCTGGATGGTCTCCTGCAGCGGCTCGCGGGTGTGCCAGACCAGGCCCAGGCAGGCATGCCCGTCGGCGCTGCGCCAGGCGTGCAGGTTGCCGGCCGGAATGGCGGGCACCTCCTCCTTCACCACCGCCCGCAACTGCGGCAGCAGCGCGGTCGCCACCTCGTTGGCGCCGTAACGTTCCTGGTGCAGCTGCCGGTCCTGCCAGGCCACGGCCACCGCCGCCCCCTCCGGCAGCAGCCCGGCAAGCGTCAGCGCGACCTGCTTGCACGGGTCGCTGGCGGGATCGCGCTCGAGATGGGCGGCGGCGTACTGGCTGGTGGGCATCACGAAGTTCTTCCAATCGACCCGGGTACTGCTCCCGCGTCTCCCCTGACGCGAGCATAACGCCTTCATCACACGGAAGAATGTCCCGCGGCCACGGTTCGGCGGTGAAATCGTGCTGCCGCCCGCCGGACCCGGCGCCCGGCTTAGAATGGCCGCCGATGCCCGACACCCTGCCCGCCCCCGTCAGCCACAGCCAGGACGTCAAGCACAGCCGCTTCCTCGCGCACGCGGCGCCGATCGACGGCCCCGAGCAGGCCCTGGATTTCGTGCGCCAGGTCACGGTCGCCGAGGCCACCCATAATTGCTGGGCCTATCGCCACGGGGGCGACTACCGCTCCAGCGACGATGGCGAGCCCGCCGGCACCGCCGGTCGCCCGATCCTGGCCGCGATCGACGGCCAGGGCTTCGACCGGGTGGTGGTGGTGGTCACGCGCTGGTACGGCGGCATCAAGCTCGGCGCCGGCGGCCTGGTGCGCGCCTACGGCGGTACCGCCGCCGAATGCCTGCGGACCGCGCCGCGGCTTGCGCTGACGCCGATGACCGAAGGCGTGGTCCACAGCGGCTTCGACGACATCGGTGTGGTGCACGCCCTGCTGGCGCAGCACGCGGCCAGCAAGCGCGACGAGGTCTTCGACCCGGAGGGGGTGCGGCTGTGCATCCAGCTGCCCTCCGATCGCCTGCAGGCCTTGAAAACACGGCTACGCGACGCCACCCGGAACCGAGTCAGCTTCACGGAAACCGACCCGCATGAATGATTCCAAGGCTGCTCCCGGGCGGCTCGGCCGGCTGGGCAGCCTGCGTACCCTGTGGCCGTTCGTGCATCGCCACCTGGGCCTGTTCTCGGCCTGGCTGGCGGCGCTGGCGGTGTCCTCGGCCGCGACCCTGAGCCTGCCGGCCGCGGTCAAGCAGATGATCGACCACGGCTTCTCCGGCGGCGGCCAGATCAACCGCGCCTTCGCCCTGCTGTTCGGGGCGGCGGTGGTGCTCGCGCTGGCGACCGCGGCGCGCTTCTACTTCGTGTCGGTGCTGGGCGAGAAGGTCGTCGCCGACCTGCGCGGGCAGCTGTACGCCCACCTCATCGGCCTGGACGCGGGGTTCCACGACCGCAGCCGCAGCGGCGAACTGGTCTCGCGGCTGTCGGCCGACAGCGAGCTGCTGCGCAGCGTGATCGGCTCGACGATGTCGGTGGCCCTGCGCAGCAGCGTGACCGTGGTCGGCAGCCTGGCGATGCTGTTCGTCACCAGCCCGCGGCTGGCCGGCTTCGCCCTGCTCGGCATCCCGCTGGCGGTGCTGCCGATCGTGCTGGGCGCACGGCGCCTGCAGAAGATCGCCCGCGCCAGCCAGGACCGCATCGCCGACGCCAACACCCTCGCGGCCGAGACCCTGGGCGCGGTGCGCACGGTGCAGGCGCATGCCCGCGAAGGCTACGAGCGCGACCGCTTCGAGACCGCGCTGGACGTGTCGGTGCAGACGGCGCGGCGCCGCATCCGCACCCAGGCCTGGGTCACCGCGGCGGCCATCGTGCTGGTGTTCGGCGCCATCGTGCTGGTGCTGTGGTCCGGCGCGCACGACGTGGTCGCCGGGCGCATGAGCGCCGGCACGCTCGGCCAGTTCGTGCTCTACGCGCTGATCGGCGGCGGTTCGGTCGGCGCGCTGGCCGAGGTCTGGAACGAACTGCAGCGCGCCGCCGGTGGCATGGGCCGCATTTCCGAACTGCTGCAGGAGGACTCGGGCATCGTCGCCCCGGCCCATCCGCTGCCGCTGCCGCAGCCGCTGCGCGGCGAGATCCGCTTCGAGCAGGTGGTGTTCCACTACCCGCAGCGGCCCGACCTGCCGGCGCTGTCGGGCTTCGACCTGCATGTGCGCCCGGGCGAGACCGTGGCCCTGGTCGGCCCGTCCGGCGCTGGCAAGAGCACCGTGCTGTCGATGCTGCTGCGCTTCCACGACCCCGACTCGGGCGGCATCTCGATCGATGGCGTGGACGTGCGCCGGCTCGACCCGATGGCGCTGCGCGAACGCATCGCGCTGGTGCCGCAGCAGCCGGCGCTGTTCGCCGCCAGCGCCGCGGACAACATCCGCTACGGCCGCCTGCAGGCCAGCGACGCCGAGCTGCAGGCCGCCGCGCGCTCGGCCGAGGCCGACGAGTTCATCCGCCAGCTGCCGCAGGGCTATGCCAGCGAACTCGGCGAACGCGGCGCGCGCCTGTCCGGCGGCCAGCAGCAGCGCGTGGCGATCGCGCGCGCCCTGCTCAAGGACGCGCCCCTCCTGCTGCTGGACGAGGCCACCAGCGCACTCGACGCGCAGAGCGAGCGCGCGGTGCAGCAGGCGCTGGAGCGGCTGATGGCCGGCCGCACCACCCTGGTCATCGCGCACCGGCTGGCCACCGTGCTCAAGGCCGACCGCATCGTGGTGATGGACCACGGCCGCATCGTCGCCCAGGGCACCCACGCCGAGCTGATCGCCGAGGGCGGCCTCTACGCCGAACTGGCCCGGCTGCAGTTCATCGACTGACGACACGCCGGTAACGTCGCCCTGCGCATGCTCGCCGCTGCCGGCCCCGGCCGGCTCCCTGGACTCCTGCAGGAGGTGTGCGATGTTCCGGCAGTTTCCCGCGCAAGGGCCCGACGGCGAGGCCTACATCATCATCGAGTTCCGCGACCCGGCCGGCGACGGCGAGCCCCGGCCCCACGCTGCGCCGCGCTACGAACTGGCCGACGGCCGGCGTCTGATCCGCCAGGGCCAGCGCTTCGCCACCGCCGGCGGCGAGCTGGTCCTGTCCACCGCCTGAGCACTGGTCATTTTTTGACCATCCTGATCACAGGCCCCGCGGACCGGGGCCCGTGACGGGTTACCCACAGCTTTGCCCGTGCGCCGTCCACACCGGTTGTGGACTCAATGCCGCTCAACGCGCGAGCACGCGGCCGATGCCGCTGGCATCGATCTCGTGCGCGGCCGCCGCCAGCGCCGCCGCTTCGCTCGCAGGGTCGAAGCCGATGCGGAAATGCAGTTCGCCCGCGGGCGTGCGCGAGGAATGGATCGACGCCAGGCTGACGCCATGCCGCTCGAACACGTGCAACAGCGCACGCAGCGAGCCGGCGCGGTCCTCGGGCAGGTAGACGCTCAGCGCCAGCGCCTCGGTCAGGTCGGCGAGCAGGTAGCCCACCCGCTCGTAGCTGTAGTTGCCGCCGCTCAGCGAGTCCTCGGCCAGCGCACGCCGGTTGTCCAGCAGGAATTCCTCGCGGAAGCGCCGGCGTGCCGCATCGTCGCCACGGCGCACCAGCTCGCGCAGCGTCTGCAGCTGGGCCAGCAGGCGGTCCAGCATCTCGGCCACGTACGGGTTGCCGAACTGGATGTCCTCGTAGATCGAGGGATTGAGCGAGAGGATGCGGGCGATGATCGCGGTGTCGAGCTCGAACGAGGCCGACCGGTACGGCATCAGGGCCTGCAGCTCGCCGAGGACCGGCGCGTAGTCGCGCAGCACCCCTGCCTGGGCCAGGTGGGTGGCGTGCACCATGGCCTGCACCAGCGCCATCACCCGGTCGTGGTGCTCGGGCGTGGTGTGCACGCACTCGGCCTCTAGCGCCGCGTACAGCGCCTCGACCCAGGGCCGCCAGCGCTGCAGGCGCGCCTCGCACACCACCATCACCCGGCCCTTCAGCGTGGGCGACTTGGGCGGCGCGGTCATCGGGTGCAGCCCGACGACCTCGGCCGCGGACGCCAGCATCGCCGCCACCGGCGCCTGCTTGATCGAGGTGATGTCCAGCCACAGCTGGGCCTGCTCGCGTCCGGCGGCGAGCGCGGCATAGCGCTGGATCAGCGCCGGGGTCTGCCGGATCGGCGCGGAAAAGATCAGCACGTCGGCGCGCGCGAGCAGCGTGGCCTCGTCCAGCGAGTCGGGGGCCGCCGGGTCGTGGCCGACCACGCTCAGGCCCATGCGGTCGCCGAGAAAGCGCGCCAGCCAGCGGCCGTAGGCCCCCGCGCTGCCGACGATGCCGACGACCGGGTCGGTCCTCATGCGATCCGCTCGACGGCGAAGCGCCCCGCCACCGACTGTGCGGCCGGCGCGGCGGCCAGCACGTCGAACTCCTCGTGGCCGGCGGCCAGCGTGGTCTCCAGCGCGACGTGCACACCGGCCAGCGCGCGGCCGACCGCCTGCTCGAACGGCTCGCCCTGCAGCAGGAACCCCACCAGCAGCGACATCAGCACGTCGCCGGTGCCGGCCACGTCCACCGGCAGGTGCGGCGACACCCAGCGGTAGACCGCGTCGTGGCCGACCGCCAGGGTCACCAGTTCGCCCGGCCCGCCGGCGACGCTGTGGGCCAGCACCCACTGCGGCCCCCGCTGCAGCAGCACGCGCGCGGCGGCGACCGCCTCGTCCTGGGCCAGGCTGGGCAGGCCGGTGAGCCGACCCAGCTCGAAGGCATTGGGCGTCACCAGCCAGGCATGCGGCAGCAGCCGCTCGGCAAAGACCGCTTCCAGCCCGGCCTCCACGTAGGGGCCGGTGTGGGTGTCGCCGATGACCGGGTCCAGGCAGTAGCGCAGCTGCGGCGCCTGCGGCAGCGTCCGCTCCAGCCAGTCGGCGAAGGCCAGGCCGTTGCCGAGGCTGCCGAAGTAGCCGGAGATCAGCGCCCGCGCCCGCTGCGGCAGGCCCCGCTCGCTGGCCCCGAGCAGCAGGTCGGCGAACCAGTCGGTCGGCAGGATGCGCCCGCGCAGCGTCGCGTAGAACGGCGCGTTGCTGAGCAGCGTGGTGGGGATCTCGGCCACGCGCAGGCCGAGCGCGCGCAGCGGCGGCACCGCGGCGCTGTTGCCCGCATGGCCGTAGACCAGCTGCGACTGCACGGAGATCACGTCGATCGGCGAGGGGCCGTCGGGGCGCTGGCGCCGGCCGTGGACCAGGTGGCTGTCGGGGGGAGTGTTCATCGCCGCATTTTACGCCACCGCCACGGCGCGACGCGGCCGCGTTCGATCAATGTGGCGGCCGCCCGGTCGCCGCTGCCTGCAGCGCCGCCGGTCTTCGCGTGGCCGGTCCGCACCCTGGCGACGGTCGACATCGCCCCGCCCGTCCGCGGGCGCTCGCCGCACGAACGCGAATGCCGGCCCGGGGCCGGCATTCGCGTGGAGAACCTCACCCGGACGAGTGCCGCCGGGCATCAGGGCACGGGCGTCCGCTCACGCGATACCCGAATCGCCGCAATCGCGCACCACGCGGTCACACCAGCCGCGCCGCCCCGACCCTTCCCCAATCCCGATTGCCGATTCCCGGCCTCAGGACGTCATCCGGTCCCAGAAGCCCTTGACGCCATCGATGAAGGTGGCCGACTTGGGCGAGTGCTTGCGCGCGTCCTCGCCGGTGAAGGTGGACTCGAACTGCTCCAGCAGCTTGCGCTGGTCGGCGGTGAGGTTGACCGGGGTCTCCACCACCACGCGGCAGTACAGGTCGCCCTCGCTGCGGCTGCGCACCGAGCGCACGCCCTTGCCGCGCAGCCGGAACAGCTTGCCGGTCTGGGTCTCGGCGGGAATGCGGATCTCCGCCTCGCCGCCCAGCGTGGCCACGCGCACCGTGTCGCCCAGCGCGGCCTGCGAGATCCGGATCGGCACCTCGCAATGCAGGTCGTCGCCATCGCGCTGGAAGATCGGGTGCTCGCGCACGCGCACTTCCACGTACAGGTCGCCGGCCGGGGTGCCGGCGGGCCCGGCCTCGCCTTCACCGGCCAGACGGATGCGGTCGCCGGTATCGACGCCCGCGGGAATCTTGACCGACAGGACCTTCTCTTCCTCGACGCGTCCGGCGCCGTGGCAGGTCTTGCAGGGGTTCTGGATCAGGGTGCCGCGTCCGGCGCAATGGGGGCAGCTCTGCTGCATGGCGAAGATGCCGCGCTGGATGCGCACCTGGCCACGGCCGTGGCAGGTGGCGCAGGTCTCGACCTTGCCGTCCTCCGAGCCGCTGCCGTGGCAGGGTTCGCACTCCACCAGGGTGGGGATGTCGATGCGGCGCTCGGCGCCGGCCACCGCTTCCTCCAGGTCCAGCTCCAGCACGTAGCCGATGTCGGCGCCGCGCCGCGCCGCGCGCTGGCCGCCCGCGGCACCGCCGAAGATGTTGCCGAAGATGTCGCCGAAGATGTCGCCCATGTCCGGGCCGCCCGGACCGCCGCCGCCGCCCATGCCGTGCTCGAAGGCCGCGTGCCCGTGGGCGTCGTACATCCGGCGCTTGTTGCCGTCGGAGAGGACCTCGTAGGCCTCCTTGCACTCCTTGAACGCCGCCTCGGCCGCGGCATCGCCCGGGTTGCGGTCGGGATGGTGCTTCATCGCGCAGCGGCGATAGGCCTTCTTCAGTTCCTCGTCGCTGGCGCCACGGGCCACGCCCAGGACTTCGTAGTAGTCGCGTTTGCTCATGACAGGGAATGGAGAGTCGGGAGGGGGGAATCGTTCAAAGCGCACATCCTTCGGTAGGTCACGATCGTGGAGCGGGGGACAGAAAGCCCGAAGGAGCGGTGCCGTGGCGCCGCTCCTCCGAGGCTGCTTTCCCTAGGCCCGACTCACGCCTTCTTGTCGTCCTTGACCTCGGTGAACTCGGCGTCGACCACGTCGTCGGCCGCCCTGCTCGCCTGCGGGCCGGCGCCGGCCTCGGCCGCGCCGCCCTGCTCGGCGGCGGCCGCCGCTGCGTACAGCGACTGGCCGGCTTCCTCGAGCGCCTTGGTGCGCGACTCGATCTGGGCCTTGTCGTCGCCCTTCATCGCGGTCTCCAGGTCGGCCAGGGCCGCCTCGACCTTGCCGATGACGTCGCCACCGACCTTGCTGCCATGCTCGGTGATCGCGCTGCGGGTGGCGTGGATCAGGCCGTCGGCCTGGTTGCGCGTCTGCACCAGCTCGTGGAACTTCTTGTCCTCCTCGCGGTTGGCCTCGGCGTCGGCCACCATCCGCGCGATCTCGTCGTCGGACAGGCCCGAGCCGGCCTTGATCTCGACCTTCTGCTCCTTGTTGGTCTTCTTGTCCTTGGCCGAGACGTGCAGGATGCCGTTGGCGTCGATGTCGAAGGACACCTCCACCTGCGGCAAGCCGCGCGGCGCCGGCTCGATGCCCGACAGGTCGAACTTGGCCAGCGACTTGTTGAAGCGGGCCTGCTCGCGCTCGCCCTGCAGCACGTGCACCGTCACCGCGGACTGGTTGTCCTCGGCGGTGGAGAAGGTCTGCGAGGCCTTGGTCGGGATCGTGGTGTTCTTCTCGATGATCTTGGTGAACACGCCGCCCATGGTCTCGATGCCCAGCGACAGCGGGGTCACGTCCAGCAGCAGCACGTCCTTGACGTCGCCGGCCAGCACGCCGCCCTGGATCGCCGCGCCCAGCGCCACGGCCTCGTCCGGGTTGACGTCCTTGCGCGGCTCCTTGCCGAAGAACTCCGCCACCGCGGTCTGCACCTTCGGCATGCGGGTCTGGCCACCGACCAGGATCACCTCGTTGACGTCGCTGGCGCGCAGGCCGGCGTCGTTCAGCGCGGTGCGGCACGGCTCGATCGACTTCTTGATCAGGTCCTCGACCAGGGCTTCCAGCTTGGCGCGGGTCAGCTTGATGTTGAGGTGCTTCGGACCGGAGGCGTCGGCGGTGACGTACGGCAGGTTGACCTCGGTCTGCTGCGAGGACGACAGCTCGATCTTGGCGCGCTCGGCCGCATCCTTCAGGCGCTGCAGCGCCAGCGGATCCTTGCGCAGGTCGATGCCCTGGTCCTTGTTGAACTCGTCGACCAGGTACTCGATGACGCGGTTGTCGAAGTCCTCGCCGCCGAGGAAGGTGTCGCCGTTGGTGGCCAGCACCTCGAACTGCTTCTCGCCGTCGACCTCGGCGATCTCGATGATCGACACGTCGAAGGTGCCGCCGCCGAGGTCGTACACGGCGATCTTGCGGTCGCCGCCGTTCTTGTCCAGGCCATAGGCCAGGGCCGCGGCGGTCGGCTCGTTGATGATGCGCTTGACGTCGAGGCCGGCGATGCGGCCGGCGTCCTTGGTGGCCTGGCGCTGGCTGTCGTTGAAGTAGGCCGGCACCGTGATCACCGCCTCGGTGATCTTCTCGCCCAGGAAGTCCTCGGCGGTCTTCTTCATCTTCTCCAGCACGCGCGCGGAGATCTCCTGCGGGGCCATCTTCTTGCCGTCGCTGGTCTGCACCCAGGCGTCGCCGTTGTCGTGCGCCAGGATGCCGTACGGCACGTGGGCGATGTCCTTCTGCACCTCGGCGTCGGTGAACTTGCGGCCGATCAGGCGCTTCACCGCGTAGAAGGTGTTCTTGGGATTGGTGACGGCCTGGCGCTTGGCCGAGGCGCCCACCAGCACTTCGCCGTCCTTGGTGTAGGCGACGATGGAAGGCGTGGTGCGGTCGCCCTCGGAATTCTCGATGACGCGCGCCTTGCCGCCATCCATGATCGCCACGCACGAGTTGGTGGTGCCGAGGTCAATACCGATGATCTTGCCCATGAGGGATGACTCCTGAAGAGTGTTCGCTGTATTTGGCTGTCCCGGCCGTGCCGGGGTTCTGGCTCAGATGTGGGGATGGCCGAATCCGGTTCAAGCCATCCGCACGAATCTGCGTTCCGTCGGCGTGCCGCCGTGCGGCGGGCGTCAGTCCCGCCCGGCCACCACCACCAGCGCCGGCCGCAGCAGGCGCTCGTTGAGCAGGTAGCCCTTCTGGAACACCTGGGCCACGTGGCCCGGCTCCACGCCGTCGGCGTCGGCCTGGCTGATCGCCTGGTGGTGCTCCGGGTTGAACGGCTGGCCGACCGGATCGAGCAGGGTCAGGCCGTTGTCGGCGGCGACCTTGAGCAGCTGCTTGTAGGTCAGCTCCAGGCCGTCGCGCAGCGGGCTCGGCTCGCTGCCGGCCGCGGTCAGGCCCGCGTCCAGGCTGTCGAACACCGGCAGCAACTCGCCGAGCAGCTTCTCGTTGGCGAACTTGCGGGCCTGCTCGACGTCGCGCGCGATGCGCTTGCGCTGGTTCTCCAGGTCGGCACGCTCGCGCAGGGCATCGGCCTTGACCAGGGCGATCTCGCTGCGCAGCGACTCGATCTCCTCCTGCCGCGGATCGACGTCCGTCGGATTCTGCGAGGGGTCTTCGGAATCGAATTCGGTGTGATCTTGGTTCATGTATGGTTCCCGGGAAGGCGGAGCGCCCGCCCCATCCCCACCCCTATGTGGGCTGGCGCGGCGGTTTCAAGCGATCGATCGCAATCCGGGCCCGCGGCTATCGCGGCGGCGGCGGCTCCAGCGCCGCGCCCAGCACCTGGGCGGCGGTCTGCACCAGCGGGATCACCCGGTCGTAGGCCATGCGCTTGGGGCCGATCACCCCCAGCACGCCCAGCACCTGGCCATGCGCGGCATAGGAGGCGGTCACCAGCGACACGTCCTCCAGCGACACCACCCCGGTCTCCTCGCCGATGAAGATGCGCACCCCCGGCGCCTGGATGGTGCGCTCCAGCAGCTGCAGGATCTCGCGCTTGCTGGCGAAGGCCTCGAACAGCTCGCGCAGCCGGTCCAGGTCGGACAGGTCCTGCACGCCCATCAGCCGGGTCTGCCCGGCCAGCACCATGTCCTCGCCCCCGGCCGCCGGCGCCAGCACCTCGCCCGCCAGGTCCACGCTGTGCGCCAGCAGCTGCTCCATCTCGTCCTTGGCCACGCGCAGCTCGCGCAGCAGCGAGGCGCGGATGTCCGACAGCGCGCGCCCGGCGAACTGCGCGTTCAGGTAGTTGGCGACCCGCTCCAGCTCCGCCGGCTCGTAGGGCCGGCGCGGCTCGATCACCCGGTTCTGCACCTCGTTGTCGGCGAACACCAGGATCGCCAGCACCCGGCGCGCGTCCAGCGCGACGAAGTCGATGTGCCGGAACGCGAACTGCTCCCGCCGCGGCGCGCTGACCACGCCCACGAAATGGCTCATCGCCGACAGCATCTCCGAGGCGCTGCCGAGCAGCGACTGGGTCCCGGCGCCGCTGGCGAGCTCGGCGCGCAGCCGCCGCACCTCGTCCTCGGCGGGCGGGCGCATCTGCACCAGGCTGTCGACGAACACGCGGTAGCCGTGCGCGGTGGGCACGCGGCCGGCCGAGGTGTGCGGGGAGCTGAGCAGCCCCACGTCCTCCAGGTCGGCGAGGATGTTGCGGATGGTGGCCGGGCTGACGTCGAGCCCGGCGTGCTGGGCCAGGGTCTTGGAGCCCACCGGCTCGCCGTCGCGGATATAGCGCGCGATCAGGGTCCGCAGCAGCTGGCGGGCGCGGGGGTCGAGCGGAGGGGTCGGGGACGCGCGCATGGGATCAGCCGGTGAGACGAGGCATAGATAATGTCTCACCCGCCGC
Source organism: Lysobacteraceae bacterium USHLN149 (assembly GCA_037145635.1). GTDB lineage: Bacteria > Pseudomonadota > Gammaproteobacteria > Xanthomonadales > Xanthomonadaceae > JAATFS01. The sequence continues at coordinate 193,489 of JBBCXB010000004.1, read as the reverse complement.
TTGGCAAGTTGCCCATTCCCGTTCCCCTCCGCTGCCCCTAAGCTTTGACCGGCCTCCGCCCGCCCCCACCTCTCGACCACCATGCTCAGACACCTATCGATCAAGGATTTCGCCGTCGTCCGCGCCACCGAGCTGGAATTCGGGCCGGGCATGACCGTGGTCTCGGGCGAGACCGGCGCCGGCAAGTCGCTGATGGTGGACGCGCTGGGTTTCCTGTCCGGGCTGCGTGCCGACAGCGGCGTGGTCCGCCACGGCGCCGACCGCGCCGAGCTCTCGGCCGAGTTCGCGCTGTCCGCGCAGACCCCCGCCCGCGCCTGGCTGGCCGACAACGAGCTCGACGATGACGAGCTGTGCCAGCTGCGCCGCGTGATCCGCGCCGACGGCGGCTCCCGGGCCTGGATCAACGGCCGCCCGGTGACGCTGTCCCAGCTCGGCGCGCTGGCCGGCTTCCTGGTTGAGATCCATGGCCAGCACGAGCACCAGGCCCTGATGTCGCGCGGCAGCCAGCTGGCCCTGCTCGACGCCTACGCCCGCAATGCCCGCGAGCGCGAGCAGGTGCGCCAGGCCAGTGCGCGCTGGCAGGCCCTGCTGGACGAGCGCGACGCGCTGTCGGCCCAGGGCGACGTGTCCGACCGCATCGGCTATCTCGAGCACCAGCTCGGGGAGTTCCAGCGCGAGGACCTGGACCCGGCGGCGATCGCCGCGCTGGACGCCAACCATCGCCGCCAGGCGCATGCCGCGGCGCTGATCGGCGCCTGCGAGAGCGTGCTGGGCCAGCTCAACGGCGACGAGGGCGCGTCCGCGCTGGGGCTGCTGCAGGCCAGCCGCCACGACCTGGCGCGCGTGCTCGAGCACGAGCCGCGGCTGGGCGACATCGACACCCTGCTCGACAGCGCCGCGATCCAGATCGACGAGGCCCTGGCGCTGCTGGACCGCGTCCGCGACGACCTCGACGCCGACCCGGCGCAGTTCGAGGCGATGGAGCAGCGCCTGGGCCGGCTGCACGACCTGGCACGCAAGCACCGCGTTGCCCCGGACGAGCTGGCGGCCTGCCGCGACCGCATGCTCGCCGAGGTCGAGGCGCTGCGCGGCGCCGACGAGCGGCTGCAGCACCTGGACAAGCACATCGCCGCCGCCGTCGCCGACTGGCAGGCCGCCGCGGCCGCGCTCGGCGCCACCCGCGGGCGCGCCGCCACGGCGCTGTCGGCGGCCACCACCGACCTGATCGGCGAGCTGGGCATGGGCGGCGGGCAGTTCCTGATCCAGGTGCAGCCGCAGGAGACGCTGCGACCCGATCCCCACGGCGGCGAACGGGTGGAGTTCCTGGTCGCCGCCAATGCCGGGCAGCCGCCGCGACCGCTGCGCAAGGTCGCCTCGGGCGGCGAGCTGTCGCGCGTGTCGCTGGCGATCGAGGTCGCCGCGCTCGGGCTGGACAGCGTGCCGACCATGGTCTTCGACGAGGTCGACTCCGGCATCGGCGGCGCGGTCGCCGACATCGTCGGCCAGAAGCTGCGGGCACTGGGGGAACAGCGCCAGGTGCTGTGCGTCACCCACCTGCCCCAGGTGGCGGCCAAGGGCCATGCCCACTACCGGGTCAGCAAGGCCCCGGTCGACGGCATGACCCAGAGCGCGGTCGAACTGCTGACCCCGCAGGCGCGCCAGGAGGAACTGGCGCGGATGCTCGGCGGGGTGGAGGTCAGCAAGGAGGCGCGCGCCGCGGCGCGCAAGCTGCTGCAGGCCTGAGGACCAGAACTGGGGAATCGGGAGTGGGGAATCGGATGCGATTCCCCGGTGCCCGCGGCCCGGTGGCCGCGGGTCGAAGTCAGCGCAGGCGCTTCTTGCGCACGTACAGCACCAGTGAGTGCTCTTCCAGCTCGTAGCCGTGCTGGGCGGCGATCTGGCGCTGCAGCGCCTCGATCTCCTCGCTTTCGAATTCGATGACATGGCCGGTGTCCACGTCGACCATGTGGTCGTGGTGACCGCCGCGGTCCAGCTCGTAGACCGCCTGGCCGCCCTCGAAGTTGTGCTTGAGCACCAGGCCCGCGGCCTCGAACTGGGTCAGCACGCGGTACACCGTGGCCAGGCCGATCTCGTCCCCGTGCTCCAGCAGCTGGCGGTAGATGTCCTCCGCGCTCAGGTGGTGCTGGTCGCTCTTGCGCTCCAGCAGGTCGAGGATGCGCATCCGGGGATGCGTGACCTTGAGGCCGACTTTGCGCAGGTCGTGGGATTCCATGGCCTTCTCCGTTCATTGGCGATTTAGCGCCAGCTGCCTTGGATGGGTCGCGGCGACCGCCGGGAGTGTATCATCGCGGTGATTTCCTTCAGCACCCGTCCCCGATGCGCAATCTCCTGCTGGTCGCCGTTGTAGCCCTCTCCACCGCTGGCTGCGGCATTATCTACAAGCAGCCCATCTATCAGGGCAACCTGATCAAGCAGGGCGCCGTCGAGCAGCTCAAGGTCGGCCAGAGCCGGCAGCAGGTCACCGCATTGCTGGGCACGCCGTCGATCCCGGATCCGTTCCACGCCCAGCGCTGGGACTACACCGCGACCCAGCGGACCGATCGCCTGGCGCACACCGAGGTGAAGAACTTCACCGTGTTCTTCGAGAACGACCTGGTCGCACGCTGGGAAGGCGACTACTTCCCGAACCAGGACGAGCAGCTGGCCAAGGACGCCCCGAAGCAGTTCGGCCGCAACCTGGCCAAGGACAAGAAGAACCAGCGCGGCCGCTGATCGGCGCGCTCAGGCCGGCCGGGCGCGACGGCGCCGGGCCTCCTTGGGATCGATCAGCAGCGGCCTGAGCAGCTCCACCCGGTCGCCCTCGTGCAGTGGCTGCTCCGGACGGGCCACGACCCCGTGCACGGCGAGCCCCACGGACTGCCGCTCCGGATCCAGGTCCGCCGCGGCCACCGCATCGGCCACGCACGCCCCGGCGGGCAGCTCCAGCACCGCGGTGCGGAAGGCGTCCGGCCAGGCCAGGATCACCTCGACCCTCACCTCAGCCCTCGTCGTGGTCGGCGACGCGGACGAAGTCGTTGACCATGCGGTCGGCCAGGCCCTGGAAGCCCAGTGCCAGCGCCGGCCCCAGCAGGCGCGAGGTGGGCTCGAAGTCCAGGGTCAGGCTGACCTTGCAGGCATTCGCGCCCAGCGCCTCGAAGTCCCAGCGGCCTTGCAGCCGCCGGAACGGGCCGTCGCGCAACTGCATGTCGATCCGGTGCGGACGCTCCAGCGAGTTCTCGGTGGTAAACCAGGTACGGAAGGAGGCCAGTCCCAGGTCCAGGCGCGCCACCACGCGCTGGTCGCTCTGCTCGATCAGCTGCGCGTCGTCGCACCAGCTGAAGCGGCGGGGGTAGGCGGCGATGTCGTTCACCAGGTCGAACATGCGCGAGGCGCTATGTTCCACCAGGGCGCTGCGGCGGATGGTAGGCATTCTTTACTTCGTAGAAGACAGACAGATCGTTCGGCGACGCCGAATGAGGGACAATAGCCGGATGAGCAAGAAACCTGCCAAGGATAAAGCAAACGGCGCGACGGCCAACAAGACCATCGCCCTGAACAAGCGTGCCCGCCACGAGTACCACATCGAGGACCGCTACGAAGCCGGCCTGGCGCTGCAGGGCTGGGAGGTCAAGGCCATCCGCGCCGGCCGCGCCAACATCGTCGACGGCTACGCCTACGTGCGGGCCGGCGAGATCTACCTGATCGGCGCCCAGATCACCCCGCTGATCCAGGCCTCCACCCACGTGGTGGCCGAGGACCGGCGCACCCGCAAGCTGCTGCTGCACCGGCGCGAGATCGACAAGCTGATCGGCCGGGTCGAACGCGACGGCTACACCCTGGTGCCCACCGCGATGTACTGGAGCAAGAACAAGATCAAGCTCGAGATCGCGCTGGCCAAGGGCAAGCAGGACCACGACAAGCGCGACGCCGCCAAGGACCGCGACTGGCAGCGCGACAAGCAGCGGGTCATGCGCCGCCACAATCGGGATGCCTGAGGGGCTGGGAATGGGGAGTCGGGAATGGGGAATGGGGGGAGCGGGTTCTGCGCGTGATGCGGGCTTGGCTGACGGGCGTTAGGAGCGCGTCGGATACCGCATGGTTCGCCTGCCGCCTGAACCGCGGAGTCGTCGTGTTAGTGAGGGCCTGGCGTCGCCGCCTGGCCACGCGGCCCGCGCCCGCCCTTCCGATTCCCTGATCCCACTTCCCCCTTCCCGTCCCACTCAGGTCGCGCCCAGCATCCGCATCAGGTTCGGCACGCCCCTGCCCTGCATGTAGGGATCGCGCTGCAGGTCGGTGCAGCTGTCCAGCAGCAGCTGCTTGACGCGGTCGGGGAAGCCGATGAACTCGCGGCGCACCGACAGGAAGCCGGCGACCACGCCGGCCACGTGGGGCGCCGCCATGCTGGTGCCGCTCATCTCCACCATCCAGCTCATCGGATCGTCCAGCCGGTAGCCGTAGTGCGCCGAGATGATCTTCTCGCCGGGCGCCACCACGTCGGGCTTCTGGCGACCATCGGCCGTCGGGCCACGCGAGGAGAAGTACGACACCCCGTAGTTGTGCGGACTGCTCTTGTGCACCGAACCGACCGCGATCGCCTCCTCCAGGTTGGCCGGATCGCCGATCGACAGGTCCATGTTGGCCGGGTACGGATCGCCGTCGTTCTGCACCAGCCAGGCCAGCCCTTCGTTGCCGGCCGCCAGCACCACCACCACGCCCTGCCGCCACAGCCGGCGCAGTTCGTTGCACATCGGGGTGAACCCGCAGCCGTAGCTCTCCGGGTCGAAGTAGCCGCCCAGGCTGAGGTTGACGCCATGGATGACCAGTTCGCCGGCGCGCTCGTTGATCTCGGCCACCTGCTGGATGCCCTTGATGATCCAGGAGTCGCGACCGTTGCCCTGATCGTCGAGCACCTTGAAGCCGTATAGCTGCGCCTCCGGCGCCATGCCGACGAACTCCACCGGCGGCGCCGGTCGTCCGTCCGCGTCCGGCAGCGAGGCCAGGCAGCGGCCGGCGATGATGCCGGCGATATGGGTGCCGTGGCCGTTGCGGTCCAGCTGCGCGAACGCCTCGCCATCGCTGCGCAACAGCCGTTGCGGGCGCCCGCGCCGGGTGCAGTCCCATTGCTCGACCACGCTGTCGCGCACGCCGGCCTGGAAGAAGTGCGGGTGCGAGGCGGCGATGCCGGTATCCAGCACCGCCCAGCCGATCTTGCTGCCGGAGGCGCGGTACGCGGCCTGCGCCGCGTCCACGTGCAGCACGCTGCGCGATTCGCGGATCAGCCCGCGCTTGCCGGCATCGCGCCACATGCGGCGGAAACCGAGCGTGCGGTAGCGGTCGTGCAGCAGCTCGATCTCGAAACGGGTCAGGCGCGCCGAGACGAAGCGCTGCAGGCCGTCCTCCAGCTCGATCGCCGCATCCAGCGCCTCGCCTGCCAGGCCGGTCGAGGCGGCGGCCACCTCGCGGATCTGCGCCAGCAGGCGTTGCCGGACGGCGTCGGGATCGTCGCCGCCGGCCAGGCGCCGGTCCAGCTCGATCAGCACCTCGTGGCGATGGTCGGCATCGCGCGCCTCCAACTGCTCGGATAGGTCGCGGATCAGCACCGCGGTGGAGACCGGCTGGTCGAAGCCCACGCCCACCGCCGCGCGCACTTCGGCGCGCACCTGCGGGATCGACAGGTAGCCCGAACCGGAATGCGGGTTGCGCCGCCAGTCCGGATTGAGGCGGTCGCCGGCGATGTTGAGGAAACGCCCCTCGGCCCCGGCGATGTCGTCGCTCAGGTCGTCGTCCAGCGCGATCGGGTCGCGGCGCTCGGCCACGTTGACCCAGCGCCGCACGCACGGCGGGAACGGCAGCTTGCCGGTGCCGGTCCAGCGTTTGAACATGCTGCGCACCGCCGGCAACCCGAGCGGCGAGCCCACGGTCACGAACAGCGCGACGTCGCACTGCGCGGCCTGCAGCTCGCGCAGCACGTCGTAGGCGATCATCGAGCCCTGGCTGTGCGCTACCACCACAAACGGTCCGCCGCCGGCGCGCAGGCGCTGCGCCAGCGACTTGCGCATCAGCTCGCGCCGCGCCGGCACGTAGAAGAAATCGTGTACGTCCTGCAGCAATGCCGCGGAGATCAGCTTGAGCAGCACGCGGTTGAGGGCATCGATCGGCCCCAGGGCGTGCGGCCCATCACTCGCGGCGGGCGCATCGAGTTCGTCGAGCAACTGGTGCAGCTGCGCACGTTCGGCGTCGGTGGCGGCCATGGCATCGGCCATGGCGCGCAGATCCGCGCCGCTGGGGACCAGGCCGAAGGCACTGAGGATGCGTTCCTCGCCCTGGTTGAGCGCCGGTCCCAGGTCGCGCCCCTCGCAGCTGCCCGGCTCCGGCACCGGATAGCGCTCGCGGTTGACCCAGTAGGCGAGCCGCGTGCGCTCGCCCATCGGCTGGCCGAACAGCGCCTTGTCCCACTGGCAGCGCAGCACCTCGGCCGGCGGCTTGTTGCCGATGCCGTGGATATAGACCACGGTCCGCGCACGGCCCTGCACCAGCGCCATGCTGGCGCGTGCCGACGTCGGCACCTCCGCCGGCGGCAGCGGCGGCCCCGCGGCGACGCCCTTGCTGGCCTTGGTGCTGGCCTTAGCGCTGGTCTTGCTGCCGGCCGTACTGCTGACCGTGCTGCCGGTTTTATGGACCGCCGTCTTCTTGACCGCAGCCTTTTTGGCCAACGCCTTTTTGGCCGCCGTTTGCCCGCGGGGCCCGCCGGCCGTTTTCTTGGCGGTCTTCTCGACCGCTCTCTTGGCCGTCTTGTGGGCAGTCTTCTTGGCAGAACCAGTGGGCTTGCCGGTTCGGGCGGGCCGCCGTGCCCCGTCCATGCCGCTGGTGTCATCCGTCCTGTGCCCGCCGCGTCTGCGGCCGGATCCCCGTGTCGTATCGGTCGCCATGCCGCTGCTCCTTGCCCGCGTGGATGGATCCCGGTCGGGCCGGGACTGAAGCCACTGTAAGTGCGGCCGGTCTCACCGCTTGTGACCGGCGTCGCCGCGGCCTACACTTGTCCGGTCAGCGTTTGATGCTGTCCCCGGGGGTGCACTGGTTTCGACGGGGGTCGCGAAGTCGCTTGGCGCATGCCGAGGGGGCAGCTTTCCTCGTTAATCCAGCGGCAAAACTCTAGTTGCCAACGACGACAACTACGCTCTCGCCGCTTAAGGCGTAAGCCCCGAACCTACTTGTGCCCGTGCTCGTAGATGTAGGGTCATTATCACGGAACCGGCTGTGACGGCTGCCTGTCAGTCACGGCTTAACTAAAACAGGCTGGTCCTGGGGTGCGCTTGGCACACCGTGCTGCCACAGGACGAGACCCAACGGTGAGCTAAGCATGTAGTGCCGGGGATGGAGTGCCTTCGGACGGCGGTTCGATTCCGCCCACCTCCACCATCCAACCGCGAGAAACAGCACCAAGTGCTTGATTTCGCGAAGGTTCGGCCCGGGGTTTGATGTTCAGTTTGAGCCTGGTCTAGGTATCAAACGAGGTATCAAACCCCGTGCCGAAGCCTTATTTTCTGCGCCGCCCTGCTGGGCTCTATGTGCGCTTCTTCGTTCCTACTGATCTGCAAGCCCTCGTTGGCTCGCGTTACCTTGTCCGCCCTGTTCGCTTGTCCATCGGTGATGCTGCCCGTCTGGCCGTGGCACGAACTGCTGTGGCACTCTCGGAAGCATTCGATCAGATGCGGCAAGGAGCGGGCATGCAGGACGATTTGCTGAGCCAAGCACTGGCCGCGTTGCGAGGCAACGAAGCTCGGCCCTACACCATCAAGGTCGGCGGCATGGAACTGTCTGCCAACGGGGCGGCAGATCATGCGTTGCTGCTGGATGCTTTGAAGCACCTTCCACTTCCCCAGTTGGCTCCTGTGAAAAGCGCAGGCCCGCTGCTGTCAGAGCGCGCGGCGATCCACATCAGCGAGATGCGCCGTGTGGGGCGAAGCGCCAAAAACGTGCTCGATACCGAGCACAGCCTTGGGCTGTTTGTGGCTCTGGTCGGCGACAAGCCGGTCGAAGACTACAAGACCGACGATGTCCGAAAGTTCCTGGATGCGCTCGAACACTATCCAAGCAACGCCACCAAGAAGGCGGTGTTCGCAGGACTCACCCCTGTCGAAATCCTGAGCAAGGCGCGGCAAGGTGGCCATGAACTGCTGAGCATGCGCACCAAGGAGAAGCATCGGGATCGTATTGCGTCCTTCTTCAACGCCTTGGCCAATGAAGATCTGATTAGCAAAGCGCCTCACAAAGCCATTCTCAATCGTGCCAAGTCGCTCACCGATGAGCCAAGTCGTGATCCGTTTAGCCAGGCTGAGCTCGAAGCGCTGCTTGAACTGAATGCATTCACGTCTTGGGCGAAGAAGTATCCGCACCGATGGTTTGGCACGCTGTTGGGATTTGCGACCGGTGCTCGGGTCAACGAGGTCGCTCAGCTCTATGTCGATGACATCGGCAAGGTCGGCGACTTCTGGGGCGTCCATTTCCGAGCTGTCAAGCCCGACCAGCGCTTGAAGAACCCCCACTCGTCCCGCTTCGTGCCCTTGCCCACATCTCTGATCGAGGCTGGGTTCTTGGTCTATGTGGATGAGATCAAGCGCGCAGGCTTTGAGCGACTGTTCCCGCATTTGCCCTACAACGCCGAAAACGGCTACGGCGACGCGTTGGGGGATCAATTCCGGGCCTATGCGATCAAGCAAGGACTGACCCAACGGCTCAAAAGCTTTCATTGCTTCCGGCACACCTTGTCCAACTCGCTGGTCAATGAGCATGGTGTTTCGCTTCCGATCTCCCAACAAATTACGGGGCACGAACTGACGCTGCCGCCTGGCTTGAAGCACTATGTTGATCCGCCTTCTATGCCGGCTCGCTTTTCGGCGGTTGAGCAGTTTGGCCCCCCGCTTCCGTTGCCTGCCTACACGCCGGGGCAATTTGATCGGTCGTTCAAACAGGTTCGCCACATGGAACGACGGCGTGAGCAGGCGGCAAAGAAGAAGATGACCAAGACGCGGACAACTGGATGGAGAAATTAAAAAGCTTTTTCAGATTACCGAAAAAATTTTTCCATTCAGTTATTTGTGGAACTGTAAAACAATGCAACCCACCAAACTCTTTGTTATCGGCAATGGCTTCGACTTGCACCATGGCATCCCCTCCCGTTTTAGCGACTTTCGAAGTTTTGTGATGGCTCAGGACACTTGGATCTTTGATGCAGTTGAGGAATACCTTCCCGTGAAAGAAGGTTGGGCAGACCTAGAAGCCGCACTAGCTGAGGTCGATCCTGACCAAATCATTGATGACCTTGGGCACTTCGCTCCCAGCTATTCCTCCGACGAATGGAGTGACTCAGGGCACGGTGACTTCCAATACGAAGTTGACAAGCTGGTCGAGAGGCTGTCCACCGACCTCCTGTCATTGTTCGGAAAATGGATCAGACAGTTGCAAATCCCGGCACCGGGCCAAGTCGCGCAGCCGGTTGAGGTGCTGGACCCGGCCGGGGCTTTTCTATCCTTCAACTACACCACAACTCTGACCCGCACCTATGACATCCCTCGACAGCAGATCCTTTACATCCACGGGTGCGCGGATTTGCCGGAAGAGAAACTCATCTTGGGCCATGCTTGGCCGGACGAAGACCGCCGCTCGCTTAATGACCGCCCAGATGTGGCCGACCTAGACACGCGATTGATCGAGGTGCATGAAATCTTAGATGCGTATTTCTCCAAGACCTTCAAGCCGTCATATAAGCTCATCCAACAGCATGCCGGTTTTTTTGAGTGGCTTTCTAGCGTCCAGGAAGTCTATTTGTTGGGTCACTCCTTATCCAAAGTCGATGCCCCCTACTTTGAAGCGATGCTTCAAGTGCCGGCGGTTCGACAGGCGAGCTTTAACCTGGCCATCTCCGAATCCGATAACGCAATTGTCATGTCGAGGCGACTAGCTGTGCTGGGCGTGCCCGCTCAGCAGATCCGGCTTTACGCCTGGTCGCAGCTTTGCAGCGGTCAGTCGCCCCTCTGGCCCTAAGTCACGTCGCTGCATCGCCGCATCGGGATAACAGGGGACCAGTTAGCATCTCTCGCGCTCACCGACCGAGAAGCGGGCTTGACGCGCTATCATCGAATCGGGCCAGGGTCGGACCAGGGAATGCCAAAGAAGAAAAGCAGCGCCGCAGGGCCTTACCTTGGGTTTGGGCTGCAAACCGTACGGTATTGCGCCAGGCTATTGTCAGAGCCAGAAGACAGCGTCGTCTACCTTGAAGAGGACGACGATGTTTCCGTTCGAAACGCTAATGGAAGTCGGACGCTAGAACAATGCAAGAGCGGCCTCACGCAAAACCCAGTCTCTGACTGGGCGAAGGATCTTTGGAAGACCATCCACAACTGGCTGACTGAGGAAGCACCTTCGTCAGACTCACTGGCATCGCTTTGCCTCTATGTCACGCCAGCTTATTCAGGCGAACTGGCACAGATGCTTCACGAAGCATCAAGCGACGCCGACGCTGCGGCCTTTTTGAAGGCATTGGAGACGCGACTGACTAGCTGCAAAAAGAAGCCAGCATGTTCTAAGTATATTCAAACGCTCCTCAAAGCAAACGCCGACGACAAAGTAGCACTGATCAAGAAGTTCTGCCTGATCTCACAAGCAGATCCTCTGGATGAAATCCGTGGGCATTTCAAGAAGGCCCTTGACCCGATGGTTATTGAGCGAGTGCTGTCGTTTGCGCTCGGCGAAGCCAAGAGGCAGTCGGATAAGCTCCTGCGCGCAAAGCAGCCAGCAGCAATTTCGGCCGGATATTTCCAGCAAATCGTTCGAGACTTCATCCGGCATACCAAACTTCCCACGCTCGAACTTTTCGCCCCCGAGAAACCTGACGAAGAGGCCGTGCAAAGCACATTTGCCAGTCGGCCGACTTTTATCCGCCAGCTAGAACTTGTTGACGCTTCTGACGACACCAAGATCAACGCAGTCAGCGACTATCTGCATGCTAGCTCATCGAAAACCAAGTGGGGAAGCGACGGAACATTACTACCTGAGTCGCTCGACAGCTGGAACGATACGCTTTGTCGCAGGCATAAAGCGATCTTCGAGAAATCCAAGATCACAAGCTCTCATCTGACGGACATCGCATTAGGTCATTTGGTTTACTGGCAATGCCTGGAAATCCATGTCGAGTTGGATTCGCGCGCAGTCCCTAACTACTTCGTCAGTGGCTGCTTCAACGATCTTGCTGATCGACAGACTTTAGGGTGGCATCCCAACTACAAAACGCATCTAAAATAGCCATGCCGATCATGCACAACCCACCAGGGAACAAGGCCACGCGATCCTGGCCATCCGAGCTTGATCTCATTTACAACCCAAGCCTGGGTGCCTATCTCATCTGGCAAGCTGCGATCGGCCATTTCAAAGAGGAGGGACGGAACATTCCCTTCCCTTTGGCATTCTTAGTGCTCCCACTAGTGCTGCATGAACAAAGCCGAAAGCTTGGTGCTGCCACCTACCCCTCGTCTAGCCTTACGCTTTATGCAAGCAAGCTTGGCGCACACCAAGAAGATCTCTTTGCTGTGCATACGCGCATGCTTTCACTCAAAGAGCTGAGCTTGTCTTCAATAGCATTGGCAAGCGCTGCCACGCTCATCGCGGTTAAAGCTGACACCGCCGAGATCCTCGCTGCGAACTTGAAGGCCAAATCCAGACTCACCGATGAAATGCGGAGGATGGGTGAACTGTCTAGCAAGTTTGGAGTGTGGTTTTCTCGACTTCCTCTCGAACAAGTGGCTTCCACCTTGCGAGTTTCATTCTGATGCACCTGCAACTTCTCAAACTTATTCTTTGGCCCAAAAACGATGATGTGCAGCCTCGGATCCTGTCGTTCACGCCAGGCATGGTCAATGTCATTACTGGCCACTCCAAGACGGGAAAGTCGGCCGTCATTCCTATCATTGACTACTGCCTTGGCTCGAAGTCTTGCTCCATCCCCGTAGGCGTCATCCGAGACAAGTGCGCTTGGTTTGGCATCGTGATCGAGACTTTCGAGGGTCAAAAGCTTCTGGCACGCCGCGAGCCGGAAACTCAGCAATCAACCGGCGACATGTTCGTTGCCGAAGGGATTGAGTTAGCCGTTCCGCACAATATCTCGCAGAAGAACAGCAATGATGAGGCTGTTCGCGCCCTTCTGGACAGACTAGCCGGTTTGACCCAGCTCGAATTTGATGTCGACACAGATCATGGTTTCAAACTGCGCCCATCGTTCCGGGACATGACCGCATTTGTCTTCCAACCTCAGAACATCGTTGCCAACCCGGGCGTGCTGTTCTACAAGGCCGATACCACCGAGCACCGCGAGAAGCTCAAAACGGTCATGCCCTATGCGCTTAAAGCGATTACGCCCAGGGTCATGGCCCTGCGCCAACAGAGCGTGATGCTGACACGCAAGCTCCGAAGCTTAGAGAAGGAAGCACAAACTTTCAGAGAGGTTTCCTCGCGGCGCATCTCCGAGGGCAGAACATGGATCACACAAGCTCAGGAACTGGGCCTGGAAGTTGGTCAGGCCCAGCATGATGGCTGGGAGTCTATTCGCAAAGAACTGGCCCACATTGCACAGCATGAGTTGCGATCGGACACCCCCGCCATCAAGCGCATTGAGGGAACGCTGGAAGCATTAGAAGCACTTCGACGCAGCGAACGCGAGCTTGCGAGCAAAGCCTCAACCAACCGGCAGCGCTTGATGGAACTCAGGCGCTTGCAGGAGGGCGCGAGTGAGTATGAGGACGGCATCCGACTCCAACGCGATCGCTTGTCCTTGTCTCACTGGATGCGTACTGCGCTTGAAGAGCGGCATGACGCTCCTCTCCTCTTCGCGAGCGAAACCGCGCATTCACTCGATCAGCTTTGCAATGCGCTAGCGGCCATCGAGACGCAGTTGCAAGGCAAGCCGCTGGCGGCAGCGAACTTAGACGCAGAACTACTGCGTCAAAGGACCGAAGCCGAGCAAGCAATGAGTGAGCTTTCGGCGGTGCGACAAGAAATTCGCATCTACGAAGCTAATTCGGAGCGCGCTAGGCACGAGATAGAGCGATCCAAGACGGTCGAACGCTTTTTGGGCGCACTGCAACAGGCGCTTCGCCACTACGAGCAGGCGGATGAATCTGACCTGCTTAACCAAGCAATCAAAGAGCTTCGGGAGAACCTCGCAGCGATTGGCGCACAGATCCAAGAGCGCGCCATTCAGGCTCGAGCGGAAAGCGCTCTTGACGAGATTCAGAACATCGCAAGTTCCATTGTCCCCCAGTTGCATGTGGAGTGGGCTGATAGCCCAATCCGACTCGATCCCAAAGAGCTGACGGTGCGTGTTTCTCGAAAAGGTCGTCACTACTATCTCTGGGAGATCGGAAGCGGCGCTAACTGGGTGGCTTATCATGTCGCTATCACTCTGGCTTTGCAGCACTTCTTCATCAAGAACAGGCCCAGCCCCGTCCCCTCCCTGTTGGTTTACGATCAGCCTAGCCAGGTTTATTTCCCAAAGCTCACGGCTGAGCAAATCTCAGGCCGGCAGGCAGTCAAGCTCACTGACCAAGAAGATATCCAAGCAGTCAGGCGAATCTTTCAAGCGATGGCCACTCAGGCCCTTGCCAACAAAGGATCATTGCAAATTATCGTCCTCGACCACGCCGATGAAGAAGTCTGGGGCGATCTTGTGGGTATCACCAAAGTCGCAGATTGGCGGCAGGAAGGACTGGTGCCTTCACATTGGTGAGAGGTGGCAGGATCGCCTAATCGGTGGGCAGCAGCACAACAGCTTCAGCTTTAGCACTTGCGATCCAGTAGCGGAAGTAAATCCTTCCAAAAAACGAGTTATAGAACCAAATAAGGAAGCGACACTGAGAAGCGCACGTCGTTTGCAATTATTTTTCACCAAAAGGCTTGACAAAGCTCTTTTACACCATAGCTTGAATGCATCGGCAACAAAACATCTATTGCCGCTGTGAGCAGATATGCCCACTTGCCCCATTCGTGGGGCTTGAAATGAAGTATCTTCTACGACGTTTAGTCGGTTTAGAAAGTAAAAGCCACTCATCAAACTGAGTTGCATCGTTCAACGCCGTTTAGGCGGTTCAAGAAAGTGCTCCGGGAAATCGGAGCATTTTTCTTACGTTTCTTATTTTACGCTTGCTGCCTCAGGCATAGAATCCACACGCTATCTCGCGCTGGGCGCGGGTGAACTTGAAAAGACCCGTCAACTGGAAACATTCAAACATCTTGATCACTCTATGCCCGAACAGATCAGCGCCAAGGGCACAGGGCTTGGCCAACAGCACGAGGGCTCAGGAAAAGCAAATGTCAGATGCGAATGAGCAATCAAGACTACCCCTTTTCGGAAGAAGTGGTCTTGATGCTTTACACAACTAATTTTTAGGCGCTTCCGCCCTATATCGATGGTTTCGGAGGACGAAACTTCAACTCCCAATGCGCTACTCCGGCCTCGCCATCAGACAAACGCACATCCCCAACTGTTGCCTCAGGCGTCATCACTTCGATCGGCTGGATCTTGAAGTTCTTTTCCAAGGCCTCAGCCGCTTCGACCATCACTTTCCTAGCTCGCTTGATCCGCCACTGCTGGATCGCTTGGATGCGCGGGGAGACATGCCTTTTCGCTCGCGCCAAGCGCTGCCGTGCTCTGGCTACCACTTTCGGATCTGGATCGTCCTCTTGCTCATAGAGCTTGGCCTGCGCATCAAGCACGGCCATGCGCGCTTTGTAGGATCGCACCAGCGTATGGGCATACTTGCTGATTGAGCGGGCCAGCATCTCGGTGTCTTCAAAGAGAAATGGCTTGGTGGCGTAGCTGTCGACCCGCCGACAAACCAATGACGAATGAGCGCGTTGGAACTCCGGCTCAATTTGGATACCCGGGATCTGCCGCAATACTTCAAGAGACTGCTGAGCCACCTCTCGCTGGGCTTCCAGCCAATCCTCGATCAGCTGCGCCTCTTGGTTTAGGACCTCCGCGTCTTGTCGGCCCGAGGAGCGAGCCAGACGCATCACCTTACTGAGATGCCGCATCTGTCCACTGTAAGGGGTGTAGAGCCCCGGGTGGGGGGCGGGTTGGCGGGCCAAGCGTTCTTTGATCTGCTGGACGCGCTCAGCCACTCGCGCTCTAACCTGTGCGGGGTGCTTTTTGCTCCCTGCTGAGGCCTGTGATTTTGAGCGGTCTCGAAGCGCTGACGCGTGACTGTGTGACGACGGCACTTCCTGCACAAGCGCACCACTGGCTTTCATGTGGGCGGCGACAATGTTCGAGAGCGCGATGGCTGCGTCTGCCCTGTTCCGGCCCCGCACCTCCGCGCTGAATTGGGTCTTACGCATGAGGGCCACCTTGGCTTTGCCCATATGCTTGCCAGGCCGGCGCGTCAGTTCGCGCGCGCGTTCGAAGTCTCCGTTCATGGCCGCTTCCCGGGCTTGGGCTTGGAGAGTCCTTGGATCGACAGTCTTCTGAATGCCCGCTCTTCGAAGATGCCGGTTGATCTCTGCTGCAATCTCTTTGCGGAGTGCGCGCACGGCGCGCGTGCCCTCCCCTTGCCTGGCATCGAACTCCGTTCCTGCGCGCTCACCGAAACCACCCGGCCCGACCTGGCGCGAGGACATGAGCAAATGCACATGGTGATTGCGCCGATCTCCGTCGCGACTCGGCAGATGAACCGCGACCAGCACAGCAACCTGGTGGCGGTCGACCAGCAGTTGCCCAAGGCTCAATGCCAGATCCTTTCGCTGCTCGTCGGTTAGGCTCTGCGGGAGCGCGACTTCAACTTCTCGAGCCACGAGCGCGTTTTTTCTGGTCTCAGCCGCCTCGTTCGCGTTCCAGAACTTCTCTGCATCCAGGCACCAATTAGGCGAGCCCTTGGGTGCAAGCATCTGGGCAAAGGCCACGCCATAGCGGCGCGAGTATTCGTGTCGCAGACCTGTGGCCTCGTCGACCAGATCAAAGCCTGCGCGGTAAGCCGCTGCCGCAACGGATGAGTCGCCTTTGCCGCGACCGAAGGATTTCATATGTGAGTGATAAATAGCCATTTAGGCTCCTATTCATGTTTGTGGATAAAACATAGAACAGGAGCATTTTTGACTTGTCTAGGCGCCGATGGTGGCAGCGTTTGTGTGCCTAAAATCTCAGGGTTTTTGATCTGTTGAGCGGCGTAAGCCGATCAACGAGGTGGCCAACGGCCACCGCATCGCCAGCATGGCGACGCACGGAATTGCGAGAATCGCAAAATTCCATCAGTGCGCTATTTCTTTACACTGAATTTTCTTTACCAGCCTATGACAGTCACAGCGATAGACTGCATCCCCCAGGCGAAAATGAATTAAATATAAATCGCTCGACCATTAGGAGATAACGCAAAAAGAAGAGAGCCATACAGCTCTCTCCTGGGAAAATGCTCTCATCGCTTAGGCCGCTGGTGCGCACGATGTCGTGTGTTCCACGGCTGCGGTAACAACGCCATCATAGTCCGTAACAGTAGTTTTCCATTTGAAGCTCGCACCGGCTTTCGTATTTGGCGCATCGCAATAATATTCGGGCGTCACCTTATTGTCGACCGCCTGATTAAACGTATTAGTCTTTGAATTGCACGTCCATGTCTCCGGGCAAGTCACACTTGTGGTGCGAACCGTAACCGGAAAGCGGGGATAGCCGCTCAGCGTTATAGGCACAGGAAGGCGAACGCGAAACGGGCCAGAGGCCGGGGGGATCGCCGCTATTTTAAAGGGTGAGCAGTCGGTCTGGCCCGCTTTGAAGGTCCGGTAGCCCTTCTCGATGCCGCGCACGGCAGCAGCCCGGAAAACGGAGTTTCGAAGAGCAACAGAATCGTCGGCATTGCTATGGAAGCCGACTTCAATCAATGCCGTTGGCATCGCCGCGACTCTCACCTCACCATAAGACGCGCCATCTCGCACGCCTGGCCGGATGGGATAGGTCGCGTAGGCCGGCAATTGACGAATCTGCTCTGTCAAATAGCAAAGAATATTTTGACCCAACTGATTTGAAGCGAGGTTATCTACATTTGCAATGACCGTTGCACCCCTGGCAGTAGCGTTGTCACTGGCGTCAGTGTGCAGAGAGATAAATGTTTCCGCTTGAATATAATTTGCATATTCTGGTCTGGACCGAACATCTTCGTCATACTCACGAAGATTTTCCCGACTCGGCTGCTCCCGATCTGGCGAACCATTCGGAAACTTATTCCAAATGGTCGTTCCCAGGTTAGGGTAAAGCCGCTTCAAGTAGTAGCGCGCCCCTAGTTCGGACCAAGCCAAGCCACTTGCTGGGTCCACATTCGTATTGCCAATGTCACGCGTGTGCTTGACACTCTTTACAGTGCTAGCGCTCCGCTCAACCAACAGACTTGCCAGCGACGAGGCGTAGCCGGGCGTGACCGTATCCTCGTAAACATTAGTGGTTCCAGCGTACGGAGTTGGACGTTGATAGCGCCACGTCTCGTTTTCGTGGTTGAGATACTTTCCGTGCCCTGGATTTAAGACAACAAGTCCCTCAACGGCAGCTGCAGCACCAATGACTGCCTTCTTCTTCTTCAGGTGCTCAGGAGGATAGATTTCATTGAGATTTTTACCCCCGATGCGCACCCGGATGTAACGGAACTTCACGACACCTTCAATCAGCTCGTAGCCTTCGTTCTCGATCGCTCGAACCTTCTCCCCGAACCCCTCTGTGAACTCAGTAATTCCTTTGGGTAAGTAGCCAGAATCCAGGTCAATCCACACGATGCCTGCCTCGGGGTCGGGTGTTACCTTGACTAGCACCTGCTTGGCCTGAGTCGGCAAGCGTTCTTGATCGTCCACGAATTTTTGCAGTGCTGGCTCAACCTCCTGAGCGATAGCCCGACTATTTTTTGCAGTAAGTGACGGCAATTCCGCGTTTTCTTGCCCAATTGCACTGAAACTGAAAAGACAGCTTAGTGCGATACCGACTGCGCACATTACCGGCGTCATCCTATGCACTACACGCATGACTCACCTTCCATTGTGTTAGCTCTTCCTGCCCCTAAACGAGAGGCCGTCGTTCCCCCTGATACGTTTTGATGTAACTATCCATACACGTTACGGCGCCCCGCGTTGGCGGTTGCCTATCAATCAACCTGCTTACTTCTCCCACAGACAGTAGCTAGCTCGCAGACTCCGCAATGCCGCTTGTCTTGTGATACAGGTTACCTTCAAGGCGCAGCCGCTCTCCTCGACACTTCCTTACCATATGCTTTGACCGTACCAACATGCCGGCTTGGCGCCGCTCACGCGCTCGTGAGTTGAGCAGCCCGATGGCCCCACGTCCGGCCATCCAAGCCTGCATATGGAGTCCTATTCTCCGTATCGGGCGTTGCCCCCTTGGTCTGTCGGATAATTCTGACCCACACTTTGGCACTCGGCCTCTTCGCCGCTTCTTTCAGGCGCTTCGGCGCCCTCCTGACTGAACAACTCGGCCAAGACCAGGTCGGCGTATCGCGCTTATCGCTTTGAGCGAGCTTTGAGTTCGTCCACGACAGCGCGCAGCTCTTCATGCGGAAGCGCCGCCAGCGCGCTGATCGCTTCGGCCATTTCGTCGGTCTCGGCGTAGAGCGCCGCCAGGGGCATGCCTAAGGCTTCTGCCAAACGCTTGGCCGTGCGCAAGTCGCACTCATTGACGCCCTTCTCGTAGCGATTGATGCGAGTCCTGGCCACCTCAGCAGCTACCCCAGCTGCCACGCCTAAGGCTTCCTGAGTCATCCCTGCTGCTACGCGAGAGACCCGCAGGCGATGGGCAAAGATGTGGCGAGCGTCTTCCAGATCCAAAGCGTAACCACAAGCACGGAATGTGACCGACGAGCATGGCGTCTCCCTCTTGCGCTGTCTGTTACTTTTTCAGTAACATCATTTTTCGTCAAGTTCAACTTCCGCCGGCTGCCAGTTGCCGGCGGTCCGCAGCCTCTGTTTTAGGAGATCCGTATGCCCAAAGCACGTCTTGCCGTCATGTCGGCCCTGACCCTTTACCTTACTGCCTGCTCAGGGGGCCAACCCTCGCAAAGCGAGCGCGAGCACGCTTTTTTGGAGTTCGTCAAAGGAAACAGCAATGACGAAGCTCGCATTGAAGAATTCGAGAGCAACCAGTGCACCAAGGCGGAAGGTGCACCTGGCTATACCTGCGATGCCAGCGCCAAAGTGGAGACCATGGGGCGCGACTTCGGTCATCAGATGGATGGGGTCTACATCTTCACTAAGGTCGGTGGCGCCTGGAAGGTAACCAGTCGCGTTCAGTAACCCTCCCGGTGCTCGGGCCTCTTCCTCTTCGCTTCGGAGCTTCTATGACGGTTGGAACTTTTCTGTTCTTGCTCACTATGGGTGCGGCAGCTGCTGGCGTTTTTGTTGTGCGCAAGGCTATGGAAACGCAGCGAGACAATGCTGCTTTCAACCAGGGCTTCCAGCGATTTCATCGCTACAAGAACACGCAAATTGCCTTGTCGACCGCGCACTCGGCAATCAAGATTAGGGTCGGAGGAGTAAGCAAGAGCTATCGATTGAGCGATGTGCGATCTTGGGAAAAGCACTGGCACAACTCGCGTCACCAAGGCACGCTCACGATCAATGTTCGAGACATCGACCATCCTGTCTGGACGATCAAGTTCGGCAACGAGACGAACATGAACAAGTGGTATGAGTTGGTCAGTCAAACGGTCAATGAGAAGTTGAAGCTTTGACCAAGTAAGAATCGGCCGAGGTGCCTTGGCTTGACGGGGAAGCCTTCTGCGCTACGAAACAAGTGACCTAGATACTTGGATTCGTAGCCATGCCTCCTGCCGTCCACTCCCCTGCTATGCCCCTCGACCAGCAGGACAGCCAATTGCGCCAAGGGCACGTAGAAGCTCGGATTAGCCAGCAGCACGCGGCAGGTTTTGGCGTTGACCAGCACATGACGGACGCCCTCAATGCGTATCTTGATGGCCGCTTCGATCTGCTTGGATTGCTGACAGAGCTTCGTCGTCCCTAATAGAACTAAGTCTGCCAACGAATGCCGGCATGATAGGCATCTTCGCCACCGACGCCTCATCAGCAGAAGTGTCTCTGCCTGATCCTTGGCGCTCTCGATGGGCCTGCTCCGCCGTGTAGCCATACGACACGCCCAACAGCCGCCCTTCCTGGCCGTAGCGGGACAAAAGCTCCTCGAAGCGTTCTTGTCCTTGGACAAAGATCCCGTTGCACCGCGCCGCTTCCAAGCGTTCCTTCAAGCTTCGATGCTCAACCTCCTCGCGGAAGCCAGCCTCGGCAAGGCGCGCATTGATCCGCTCGGCGATCATCGCGCGGATCCACTCGACCTCAGTGCGTCCATTGACCACACCGTCAAGTTCTCTGGTCTTCGCGCCGAAGCCCTCAGGCCCCAAGCGACGCGTGGTGGCCAAGAAGTGCGCATAGAAGTGGCGAGGGTCACTATGGACCGGCGGCTCATGAGAACTGGCTTGGATGGCGAAGCCATAGCGGTCCACCAGGCGCGTTGCAAGGTCACTCACCAGGTCCCAGCGCGCTGGATCGTCAAGCTCATGAGGGAGCGAGACCTCAAAGTTTCGGCAGACAGTGCTGTCCTTGCGCTTCTCGGCTTCCTCTGCCGCTCCCCAGAGGGCCTGGGGATCATCGGCCCAGGAAGGAGACCCTTTGGGCACGAAGCAGCGCACTTGGAGCATACCCTTGCGCCCGCGATAGTCATGCTGCTGATTGGCTCTGAAGTCCCGAAGCAGCATGGCGCCTCGATAAGCTGCTGCGGCGACCGCAGAGTGGTTTTTGGAGCGGCTAAATGTTTTGACGCTGACATGAAAAATGGCCATAAAAAACTCAGTGAGTTGAGGTCAGCTCTGTCTGAGGCCAGGATTTTACAAGGCAATAGAATCGACTGCTAAATTTGACCCTCCATTGGAACGCCTAACTGGATGGATTTATCTAATCATCTCGCACATTTAGTATTTCTTCATGTTTAACTTCGGTCGTCACCTAATGCTTGTCACATGCGAACCGCGCGCCTTACAAGCATGGAGCATTTGATCTATAAATCGAGCAACGCTATGAACCGTTCAGGGCACAGACCAGCGAAGGCAATTATTAGCAAATAATCGTGCGAGTGCTCACAAATTCAGGCGTTAACGCCAAGTAGCATGGAATATCCGGCGCAATCCGGTATGTAAGATCATCCCCTTGGCGCTCAGCTCTTTTGGAGGAAGTCTTGAACACTCTCATAAAGCCTGCACCTGGCATTGTGTTGCTTTTTTTTTCTTTCGCCGCATTTGCCACAACGGCCGCTGCGCCTGCCCCGCCACCGTCATCGACTGTAAAATCGACTCAGAAAACTCCCCTACCTGTTCCGGATGCTGATGGTTGTAGAGCAGCACCTAACCGCCGTGGAAGTTGTACGATGCTCGATAGCTCCTGCGGGCCTGGTTCCTATCCTGTTGCTTTCCCACCGGCATGCCGATGCAAGTGCGAAGGCGGTCCTACCAAATCCGAGCGTCAAAGCAAGATCGATAAAAAGTAGCTCAATAATTTGCCTCTAAAAATCTGGTGAACTGAATGGGCTTTAAGATCGATACCGATTACGGTGATGACATTGCTTCTTCCACAATTAGTGCTGCCGGTGAATATGTCTCCCAGCTGTCGCCAGATCAATATGCAATCTTTGGCCTCAGCGACGCGATCTTAAAACGCGCAATCAAGGCCTTTTTCGGCACAGCGCCTGACGATGTTTATTTAAGCGATCCGACTCCTGACAACTGGTACGAGACCAATGGCTGGGAGCCTGTTTCTGTGCTTCTTCGGCCGGTGAAATCCGAAATTGTTGAAATGAGCAGGGAAAAAACCATTCTTCACTCCCAAGTTTTTACCAACACTTCCAGTTTCTTGTCCAATTTCGACGTAGGCCTTTCAAAAGATGTATCAGAAGACGTTGGGACCACATGGAGTCAATCAATTTCGATAGGGATTGATCAATCCGTGGACTACGGCACCAAATTTATTCGCGGAAGCACATCGATTAGTTTCCAAACAGACTTCCAAGAAGGCGGGTCCCGCTCCCGCAGCGTTTCCATTGGACAAAGTTCGGGCGTTGGCGTGGCTATCCCTCCCGGAAATTCCGTGAGAGCCACGTTGACTGCGTTCGATGGCAAGGCCAAGTCTCGCGTCACCTTTGAGGCAATTTTACGGGGGATTGTCGTAGGCTATTATAAAAGTATCTATAAACGCAAACACGTGTGGCCCATCGACATCGCTGGCGCCTTGGAGGCCATTGATAAATCAAACCAGATGGTTATCGTCAACGAGATCAACGCCGACTATTTTTCAGGTGGAGAAATCGTTGTGGAGGATCTACCGTAGGTTTTCTTTATTTACCACAACTTCAGGAGATCGACATGGGTTATGGCGCGAATATGTCTATTGAAAACCAAACGGATATTGGCTTGAGCTTGTATATTAGTGATGTCAATTGTATGTATGACGGGGACCATGACGGCTCTAATTTGTCGTTGTTTAACAACGCCACAGTTGCCGCAAACGGAAGCCTACCCACCAATGGCACACAATACATCGAAGCTAAGAATTCAGACTCGTGCGCGTTTCAGCACTCTCATTTCAAGCTCAAAATCATGACCGCTGATGGATCATTGGTCAGTGTTATCACTTTCACCGATAGCGGTGAACATTGGACGTCGTCACGATCCTCCGGGTCTGATGACTATGTTACTATTTATATCAACAACAGCGGCAAACAAGCAACCATTGAAGTGTCCGTTGTAAACAGACCACAATAAGATTTCAGCCCCCACGCTTTTCGCGTTGTTATGGAGCCATAGTGCAGAGGAATTTTCCACTAGGCAGTCCTAAGAGACCGCGCTTCTCTCAATTCCTTCAATAGCGCTAGGCATCGCTCCGTTGGATTTAGGTGAATTCCACTGACTTATTGTCAGTTTGTTGATCTCGGCGGAATTATCTCATTGCGCCCAAGATCATGGCGAAGCAAAGAGGCGACCGCACCGAGCAGGAGACCGCCGCCTCAATGGAAGAACTGCCCTCCACCGTGCGCCAGAACGCCGAGCGTGTGACTGATATCATGAGCGAGATCTCGGCTGCGTCGCAGGAACAGTCCGCCGGGACCGAGCAGGTCAATCAGACCGTGACCCAGATGGACGAGGACATCCAGCAAAACGCCGCATTGGTGGAAGAAGCCACCGCTGCCGCGCGCTCGATGGAAGATCAGGTCAACCAACTCAGCGACTTTACAAGCGCGGACGGCGCTTGGGGTTCAAGCGGCGGAGCTCTTTGAGCACGCGTTTCCCAGCAACGCATAGGTGCGCTCTTACCTCATGCATAATCCTGCTCGCTATTCAGCTGCGTTATTGCCAGCGTTAAAATAAAGAGGAACGCCTAAATGCACTCTTATAAATAAATATCATAAGGCCCCTTTAGGCGTCTAAAACGCCAACTTTAAACACTATAAAAAATAGACTACTGTCAGTGCTCCATATTCACGCAAGATGATTGCACGGCAAGGCTTTTGGCACAATTCAATATGATAATTTTGGCCACCAATTTGGCCATTTAGAAATCCAGCCTCTTCGTTGCCCGGACGTCAACAAATTCTGTTATCTACATTTTTTTGTATTGACAGAAAATTTCATCACGTTATCGCTAGGTCATCTTTAACCCAGGAAATCAAGATGACTCAAAGCAATTCCAACTCAGCAGCAAACAACCTCTCAATCGAAATTATTGAAATCGACCAGATCAAAATCAAGTCTGTGCAAATCGGCAGCCGTGATGCGTTAACCAACCTCCTTGATCTGGTCGCTCGTGCATGGGCTTTGGTTCGAGACTCCAAGTCACGCGCGCGTAGAAGCCGCTATAGCAATACGCTTCCGCTTAAAGCGCCCGCCAGACGCTTATCTGTTGAAGCAGCCGATTTTGTCAACGATATGCAGCGTCGCGCTTTAAAAAATACGTCCTGGGCCTCTGCTGCTCGCTCTCTCAAAATCTTGCGCCTTGCCATCGGCGATGTTCCGGTTGACGAAATCACCCCTCAATCGATTGCTACCTTTTTTGACGTGCTTCGCTGGGCGCCACCCGATCTGACCAGCAACATCCGGTATGAGTCGCTTTCTGCAAATGACATCATTCAGATCGGCAAAGCACTTCAAGTGAAGGCGCCTGCCATTGCTACCCAGTCACTCCATCAGCGCTGGCTGACGACGTTCTTCAAGCGACTTGCAAAAATGGACGTGTTGAAGCCATCACCAATGGAGGCGTTCAAGCTACCTAAGCCCTCTCTTCTTGCCCCTCACACCTCATCACGACTGCTAAGCAAAGCCGATCTTAAAACCATTTTTGACCTATCGACCTTCACCGCCTGGGCGACGCTTCCTCACCGATGGTGGGCCCCTATCCTTGGACTCTACACTGGGGCGCGCATCAATGAAGTGGCTCAACTCCACGTCAAAGATGTCTTGCAACAGGACGGGCACTGGTGCATTGCTATTCGCATGACCGAGGCCAATCAAAGCCTCAAAGGAAAAAGCGCCGTTCGAACCATTCCGCTTCATCCGGACATCATCCAAGCTGGCTTTTTGGATTTTGTTAGTGACATGAAGGCGTTCGGTCACCCTCGCCTGTTTCCTCATTTGTCGGCCGGCAGAAGCCGCAACAATGGAGAAAGCAATTGCAGATACAGCCAAGGACTACTGAATCAGTTTAGCCTCTACTTGAAAGGATTAGGATTTGCCAAGGGCATTGGCTTCCATGGCTTCCGCCATACTCTGGCGACCGAGCTGCATGCCCAAGGCATCACCCCGCAAGACATCGCTTTGATTACGGGCCACTCTTTGGCCAAGTCTGCTCCGGTGCTGCAAACGCACTACATCCACCAGTCCGCGGGTAATGTATTGTCTCGACAACGATCAGCGATCTTGCGCTTTGATCCACAAGTCACGCTCCCGCTTTACAAGACAGGACAATTTGCCTCCAAGCTTTCCAAAACGGCCAAAGTCTATCCCTGATAGATTGTTCGAAACCTCGAGCACGACAGTGCTCGGGGTTTTTTCTCTGTCAGTCGGCGATGGTGTCTTCCGGAAGTTGCCGATCCAAGACCCCCTAATCCAGGCCGACTTTCTCAACTTCCCTGCCGACATCAAAGCATCCGGCCACCCTCGCCTCTTCCCCAACTTGTCGGCCGGCACCTGCCGCAAGACCGGTGAGCCAAACGGTCGCTACAGCCAGGGCTTCGTCAACCAATTTGCGGCCTACTTGAAGGGCTTAGGCTTTGGCAAAGGCATCGGATCACACGCCTTCCGACACACGCTTGCGACGGAGCTTGATGCCAAGGGCGTGCGGATCGAGCACATTGCGCTGATCTTAGGCCACGCGCTCAACAAGAAGGCTCCGGTTCTCCAAGACAACTATGTCCATAAGTCAGCCGGGAACACTCGAAAGATCCAAATTGAAGCGCTTGGCCACTATCAGCCATCCGTAACGCTGCCTACCTACATGCGCGGGCAGTTCAAGGAGCGGCTTTGCAAAGGGGCAAAGGTGTATCCGTAAGCTCCGGCCCGATCAACCACAGGAGGCCTAGCTGCTTGACATTACTCTCCGCGCGGCTACATATAAACGCGGAGGTAACCATGAACTACAAGCAATGTGCTCGATACCTGTCCCAGCTCGGAATTACTCTCTCAAAAAATGGAAGAGGGGCTCAACTCAAATGGACAACGGCAACCCCTACGGGTCAAACCCTTAATTTTCGTACTCTAAGAGAAGCCGAAGATCACTGGAACGCAACAGCCAAACAGAGCGTTTATCAGTTATCCATGTCCAGGGCATTGCTTATTTCCTCTGAAAGCCTGGATGAAACAAGTCGAGATGCGTTTAACGAATGGATCGATGGCATCCAAAACGCGTTACCGAATGAATTATTCAGGAGAGGGATCACTCTTGAGAGCTCAACGGCCACATGGAAATTTGAAGCACGTATGCTTGCAGCAAAACACGGCTCAATTGCAAACGCAAGCTTCACTGTGATATTAAAGCAGGCCCGGCACGAGCACTTAGAAAGGCTCAGCCTACACAAGGCACGCTTGCAGTATGGACGACTGGATCAGCAATGCAGTGGGGGAGCAAGTTAGGCTTCTTGTTGATCGCCGCGTTGGCCCTCTGAAACAAATCATCGAACCACTCACTCCGCTCGCTGGCGCATTGCAGGTAGCAGTCATTGAGGCCTTGGTCGTCAATGACACAAGCGAGCTGGACGAGGAAGAGATGTCCGCCACATTCATAGGTGCAATGGCTGCAACTATTCCATGGTTTGCAGGGGCGTTCCCCACCGCTTTCACGCCTGGATTTGATTGGCACAAATATTCCAAGAGCGGCAGAGGTAAGACTTCTGAAGGATCGACTGGTGCCGATTTCGCGCTTCTGATTAGAATTAGCGACGAAAATGCTAGAGTCGCGATATTCCAGGCGAAGCCCATTTCCGAAGACGGATCAATCGACGTTCATCGCATTTCGCCCAATCGTCCTAAAGAGGGAATGTTACCTCAACCACAGATCCTGCGGCTTGCCCAGCATGGATTTAAATTATTACCCGAGAACGCTTCGGCCGATGATCTAACATGGATTCACTACTCGATCTACGATGGCTCGAGTTGCTTTTGCATCAGCCTTAGCAGCTTGCAATTGCTTCTTGCCGAGTATATGAAGTTCGATATCTCCATACAGCCCGATCTTCAGAAACGCGTCACTAAGCTCGTAGCTGACGACCACCCGGCCCTGGCTGATGCGGCCAAGGCGGAGGCGCGGGAACTTTGGGCACCTCACAAGTCCAGAAAAATCGAGCGTCCCGCCGATCCGATGAACTTCGTTCATCTGCTCACTATCGGCGCAGCCACTCGCTGGGGCTTCAATGCGCCCGGCTGGCTACCATTGGAGGGAAAGGTTGCCATTGAGGGGTTTGTTAAAAGCACGTCTGGTTCATTGAGGCTAATTGAGGCGAGGGTAGCACTGCCGCCCACCCCAGAAAATACACCGACGGCGGAGGGGAGCACGAAGCCAGGCCCCAAGGAAAACATTGTTGCAGGCTTGAACAAAGCTGCCGATGGGAAAGATTGGACACCCATACCAACCTATTCTGGAAAAAAAATATCGATGAAACCTGTCCGCTAAGCAATGTGTTGCTCAGCGCCTCAAATTTTATGACCACCGTCGAATCGCTCACGTTGATCATTGCCCTCCTTGCCATTATCCCAGCCCTCGTTGCGTTGGTTAGACAAAGCAAGCAGCGCAGCCGTATGGACCTGCTTGAGGACGCGCAACTGCGGCAGAACCGAGCTACTGCCGCACTTCATGAGAAGCAGCTTGAACTTTTGGTCTCGGCGCCCAATTCAAAAGCGGCCGCGCAGATCAAGCTGGAACTGATCCAAGATGGCAGAAACTACCGCTTCCGCGTCAGCAACATCGGTAATGCACCGGCTCGCTCAGTGAAGATCAAGGTCTTGCCCGGTGCCGATGGTCACGACCCAAGTGCGGACGGCGACTATAACGCTAAGTTCCCGGCACCAATTATGGAACCTGGATCTTCCATCAGCTACATCGCAGCCATCTATTTGAACAGTCCCTCTGCCTACAACGCAATCGTGTCGTGGCAAGACATGGACGGCACATCTGTGGTTCGAGAGACCTACGTCGCCATATAGCGTTCAGCGGGACATGCCGTTTAGCCATCAGCCCAGGGCGTGACTCTCTCCTGCACTAATTACAGGCAGATCAATAACTCATTATCCAGCAGTCTATCTAGTCCGCTGCACACGCTCCAAAGCGGCGTGGCAGAATCGACCCCAAAGTTTTGCAGGTAACGACACAGCGCTCCTTCTCGCACAACCGCCGAAGCATTCGAGCCTACTATTCCACACGTTACTCCAGCCTGCTCCCGATGAAAGGGTAGTATCTTCACGGGCTGAAAGACTGGTCCAAACCACGCAACTCCTCAATAATTCGGCGGAGCGTGGGTTCCTCGAAATCCTCCCGATCTTCTTCTTCATGGGTTCCCTTGTTCAACGACATCCATGCCAATGAATTCGCTCGGACACTGATGATCGCATCCAACTGATTCCGCCTGGTGATCCAGACTCCGTCCAGGGCACCAGCGCTTATTCCCTTGTTAAGAGCGCTCAGTAGAGATTGGACAATATTGCTCAGATCCGTAGGCGCCCCAGGCCGTCGCGTTTTTAGCGAGAGCTCCGCCAGACGGGGGGCAACATCGGCTAGCTTCTTCCAGACCCGTGTAACTAAACTTTCGAGCGCCTGGCGCGAGCAAGACAGCGCCGCGCGAGAATCAAAGTCGTCGATGTGTGATTCAGCACGTTCGATGTAGTTGCGTGTCTTGCCTCCCGAGACTATTGGATGGTGGTCGCCCTGATGATGACGTAAGACGTAGAGTGGCGCGCCCTTTGTGTGATTGTTGAAGATGTCCTTGATGAACTCAGGGCTATGGCATGTGATGATGAGCTGCTTTTCCTTCAACGCCGGATGACCAAACAGCGTCATACGGATGCCCTCCCGGTGTTCATGATCGATGGCGTTGACGGCATCGTCAAGCAGCACTGCCGGGAGTTTAAGCTTGATGTTCTGGGCCAATAGAATCGAAAGGCCCAGACACCGAAGATGCCCTTCGCTCAGAATCGCCAACGCGTTATGGAAGCGATCCGGCTCACGAGCGAATGCGACCTTGAGCGGCGCACCGCCCCTTAATGGAAGGCGCAGCGTATGGATCAAGTCATCTGCGTGGTCATGCGCATTGAAACTATTGTAAAGGTTTACCGTGATCTCATTGAGATCAGCCATTAGTTGCTCAGGAAGAGTCGCCAGGTAGGTCCTCAATAAGCCTAAGAAGGACTCGTAGGCCTCTTTGGCTTGCACTTCAACAGCATGAGCTGCTGCTTCGGCCGACACCTCCACTACTAGTGTGGCAGTTTGAGTGGAAAAAGCCGCAACTCGCTCCTTAGCTGACACGACATCTGCGTCGAACTGACTCTGCTGACCCGCAATTTTTGCCAATTGCGCCCTAGCCGTTTGCAGCCTCTCAACCTCTGCCTCTAAGGATTGCCGCTCGGCCCTCTTGACTACAAGACTCTCGTCTAGTCGTTGCAGCTCACGCGCCGCCGCGAGAAGTTGACGCCAACCCTGCTTATCTCCGTTTGCCAACAGTTGCTCAACTGGCGCCAAAGTGCCAATGCTGGGGAGCTTAGCGATATGTTCGATCGCTTGGCGGAGCGCTATGTCTAGCGTGCTTTGGCTTCGGGCCACCTGTCGCTCCAAACGGCTCGCTTCTGCTTCAAGTTGGGAGAGTTCACCGAGGGCCGCCAAGCCGATTGCTGCCCGACCGAACGGATTGATAGCCACTTGGTCCAGCGGGGTCTCGCACGCCGGGCAGCGATCTGCATGTGCGTCTTGAAGCGCAACGACAGAGTGATACAAATCCCTATACGAGACTTCCTGAGCGCGTGTTGCCAACGCTCCCTGTGTTGTTTCCAGCTCTCGGGTCAGATCACGGTGCGCTCGACGCAATGCGATCAAGTGCTCAGGACGAATTCCCGTCTCGGCAGCCAAAGGTGTCGCCAAAATCGTGCGAATCTCTTGAAGCCGTCCCGGGCTCTGTGCAGTGCCAATTCGCGCTTTCAGCCCCAAATAGTCAAGACCAAGCTCGAAAGCAGTGGCCACCTGATTGCGCTGAACATCAAACTCAGCATGTGTGTCAGCTTCGGACGCGATCTTGACCTCATCAGCCTGGATCGCAACGCGTCGCTGCGCTAAGTCAGCAGCCTTGGGAAGAGCAAGGTTGAGTTGCCGATCCAAGCTTCCACCAAAACCCGCCACGAAATCATTGAACGCAGTGAGACCGAACAATGCCGCCAGCATGGACGATGCCTCAGCTGGCCTTCGTGCGCCGATGCGGGCAAATGATTCGATTCGGTTGCGCTCAATGATGATGAACCGATGACGCTCCTCGTCTGGTTGCACTTGGAGCTCTGCACCGTTGCTCTTAGCAATTAATACGGGCAACTGATGACGGCCTTCATGGGCATTGTCGAAGTAGTGCCGAGAATCCAATGCACGCTCATCGGCCTCCTCAATGCGTCCGAGAAGTGCAAGTTCAAGCGCCTCACAGAGGCTGCTCTTTCCCGAGCCGTTGGCACCCAAGACAAGAACGGTTCGATGATCAAGCTCAAAAACCTCTTGACGACGGAAACCCCTAAACGGTCCAAGTTGGAGGCTGGACAGGCGCGTCCATCCCAGCTCTGACTGATCCGCTATTGTCGCCTCTGCCCTTTCAGGCAGCGAGCGCAGCAGACCGGCACGAATTAAGGGCGTGATGAGCCGAGTGCGCTGACCGCCCGCGTGGGTCGTTCGCGCGATTTGCCCAAGGTTAGCTTCAACCACAGCGCAGATCTTCAAGACTGCTTCGGATGCCACCTGATCTCGCGCCCATCTCTCAAACCGAGAAAAATCGTTGTAAAGCGCCATCTTGGCCCCCATTCCTGAGATTAAGATAGCAATCAAGCAAGCCGATCTCAACTTTTAGCAGCCAGTCGAGAGCACCCGGTTTGTTTTCAAAGCGCTAAGATGATCAAGGAAAGACGCCGTCGGCAGGGGGCCACGTGGCGAGACGCAGGAAAAAGCAAAACCCAGCACTAGCACTCATCGTGATCGCACTCGCGATCATCGCGATGGTGCCTAAGCAAGTCTGGATCGCGATTGGTATTTCCCTAGCAGTCGCCCTGGTGATCTATCTGGTCGTGAAGTGGCAGGCTCAAAGGAAGCCAGCCGCACCTGCCATTAACGAGCCGACTCTTTCTGAACTAATTCAGCGAAAACCTGGGGCACCCAAGTCAACACAATCAATGCCGGCCGCTTCGGCGGCGCTGCCTAGCCCCCCCTCTTTGCAGCACGAGGCCAAGCATCCGCCAAGCATCGCCGTTGCAAGCGATCACCTAGCAGCACCGCCTGCTGCAGGCCCATCCCCCTCCGCACAACTCTCTGGCCATCATGCGGCATCCAACCAGAGCAGCGCGGCCTCTCCCCCGATTGACGCGTTACCAAACTCCTCCCAGCGCCCAGGCAACCTGCAATTGGCGATGGCACATCTCGCCAAGCAGCATGATGCCACCACCTCGGTGCGTCACGAGTCTTCCACCGTCTTCCGTAGCGTTGTGCCCGCGCCAGAACCAAGCGCGGGCGCTCTCCCTCAAGATGCCTCTGCCTTCCAGCCTTCAAGTGGCCGCTTTAGAGAGATCAGCCGAGAGGCTTCCGCCGCTTTATTGCCTCGGCAAGCCTCTTCAACGAGCGACGGCGTATCCGATGCTCCCCGCATCATCGTGCCTACGCCAAGCCGACCGCGCCCTGTTGCGGCGACACCTTCTGCCATCAAGATGCCAGGGGAGCCAGATACGCCCAACGCTGTGGAAGCGCCCGAGCCAGCATTGTTATCGCGTAATCCGATTGGCAATCTTCTCGGTGCCATGCGAGCAGTGGCGGCCCGAGGATCGATCACTCAACAAGCAGAGCGCGCCGGCGGCCCCCCTGGGCAGGAGCGCGTCACAAGCGAACCGCCGCCGCTCCCTCCTCAGCCTTCCCTAGAAGTAGCCTCCCCGCCTCCATTACCACCCGTTCCTGCGGCTGGGCCCGAGGCGCGCGCAACCTCTATTCCCCCTCCCCTGCCACCCGCCTGGCGTCAACCCTCGAAATCAGAAGAGGAGCTTCACCGCACCAGCATCTCCGGCAATGCTGCGCCCAAGGAGTTCTCCCTCCCCAGACCCCCAGAAGGCTGGGCGCAAACCAGGTGGATCTCCCCGGACGAGGCCATCGAAATTGGTGGCGTGGCGATCTCAGGCGGCTTGTTCTACACCGGAGTGCGCCTGAGCACGCCAAGCGGGCGAACCGAGCCCAGCTTGGTCAACGCCGTCCTCGCGGTTGCTCCTCAGGGCAACTATCGCCATCTCGATGGCTACTGGAACAGCTACGCCGACCTCTCGGTCTTCTCCAGACGCGCTTACTTGAACTGGCTTGCTTCCGATCGGTCTGATCCCGAATGCGCAATCGGGTATGTCCACCTCTTCCTGTTTGGTCTGGAACGACGGGTCTTGGTCGATGGCGTCACTGAACCTGATTCCAAACGTGACTGGCCCGCCATCAAGGTGGCACTCCGGCAGATAGATGCGGTATACGGAAAGATCTATGGCCCGATCCGAGGTTACACAAACAGCTTGCTCGATTGGATGGCGCTGGATGAGGTGGACAGCAAGCTCTACACCAAACCACTTCCGAGCTTCCAGCGAACCGATGAGCTTCCCTTTTACCTGCGCTTGGCCTTGGGTCAATGTTCGCTGGATCGCGCCCCAGTCCCTTCACACCTTGCCCTTGCCTGGGCACGACTAAGTCCAGAGATCCCTCTCCGCACCGCAGCCGCCCGCTGTGCAGAAGAATTCGATCAGCTCTTCGTCGAGCGCTATCAAGAAATTTTTGAAGCCGGCCTAGTTCTGCCGAAGAACCGAACCAAACTCAAATTTTCTCGGCGCCCGATCTCGCCAGCGTTCTATGGCGCTACTCCCCAACCGAAAACCTTTGGCGACACGCCGGATGTGACCGCGCTCAGCGCGCCGATCAAGAAGCTCAATGAGATCGTCCAGCAATGCACTGATGAACTTGGCCCGCTCAGTCGGCTGCTCGGAAAGAACCCCGAAACGCGGCATACCTTAGATGGATTGTTGCAACTGCCTACCAGTATCTGGCCAGCTGCATCCAAAGCAGCGCTTCAATCGCTGCTAAGCACTGTTAAAGACACCGCGATCACCCTGCCCCTTAGCCAACTCGCCGATCGCTTCGGCAACGCTGGAGGAGCGCTCAACCGCGAGAAGATCCGTGACCTGGCCCGAGCCTTGGAAGCAGCCCATATCGGGATGGAACCCAATGTGCTCGAAGGTGCACGCGTGCCGAGTGGCCCTGATCCTGTCGTCCTCTTTGCGCTTTTACCAGGGCAAACCCATCAAGCCCAAAGCAGCGCTTACCAAACTGCGCTGCTGACCTTGCAACTGGCCTCCACTGTTGCACAAGCCGATGGCGAGTTCAGCGCACACGAGATTGAGCACCTGGGTCGAGAAATCGATGCGTGGAATCACCTCAGTACTGCCGACCACCGACGCCTTCGCGCGCATCTGATTTGGTTGAGTCAATCGCCAATTACGCTGGCGTCACTTAAAAAGAAGATCGATCCACTAGATGCAAGCACCAAAGAAGCCATTGCAGGCTCTATGGCCACCTTGGCTCAGATTGATGGCTGGGTGTCCCCGGAAGAGATGCGCTTCTTCGAGAAGGTTTACAAAGCGCTTGGCATAGAGACCAAGCGCGTCTTTACTGACGTGCACGCCGTGAGCACGGGACGAAGCGCCACCCCAACCGTGCCGGTCAAGCAATTCCGCCTAGATCCCAAGCGCATTGCCGAGCTTCAACAAGACACCGCCAAGGTCTCTGCCCTCCTGGCTGGCATCTTCACCGAGGATATCCCCGAGCCCGTCACCGAGCCGGTGGTATCCGCTTTGCCACCGAAGGATACGACCACCACGCCAGGCTTGTTGGGACTGGACGAAGCACATAGCGCACTGCTTCGCCTCATGCTGTCCCGACCTGATTGGACGCGCGCCGAGCTTGAAGATGGCGCTTCGGATCTGGAACTCATGCTCGATGGCGCCATTGAACACATCAACGACGCCTCGTTTGACGCCTATGACATCCCCTTCTCCGAGGGAGACGATCCCGTGGAGATCAACCCAGAGTTCATCGAGAAAATCAAGCAATGAGCAACCCTATTCGTGCCAAGGACCGTGACGCCGTCATCCAGTCATTGCGGGCGGGTGTCGTTCCGCGTGCGGGTCAGCACCTGATCCAGGTTGGGCGTATTCGCGAAGTCGAAACACTGGTCAGCGACATCGATCGCTTGGCCGATGGCGGCTCCTCGTTCCGACTGGTTGTTGGCGAATACGGCGCCGGCAAGACTTTCTTCCTCAACCTGGTACGTGCCATTGCCACGGAGCGCAAGCTGGTCGTCGCTAGCGCTGACCTCAATCCAGACCGGCGCTTGCATGCCTCCGGTGGCCAAGCCCGTTCGCTCTATGCGGAGCTGATGCGCAACTTGTCCACACGCACGAAACCAGACGGTGGCGCGTTGCCTGGGGTCGTGGAGAAGTTCATTGCAACTGCCAAGTCCGAAGCCAAAGCGAAGGATGTTCCCACCGAACAAGTCATCCGCGCCAAGCTTGAACAGCTGACGGAACTTGTTAACGGCTATGACTTCGCTGACGTCATTGCGGCTTATTGCAAGGGCTTTGAGCAAGGCAATGAGCAACTCAAATCCGATGCTATTCGCTGGCTGCGTGGCGAGTTCTCCACCAAGACTGATGCCAAAGCTGCGCTTGGTGTTCGCTCAATCGTGGATGACGCATCGGTCTACGACCAACTCAAGCTAATGGGGCGCTTCGTGCGACTGGCCGGCTTTAGCGGACTTCTGGTTTGCCTGGACGAGTTGGTCAATCTCTATAAGCTTGCCAACGCACAGGCGCGCAACTCGAACTATGAGCAGATCTTGCGCATGCTCAATGACTCTTTCCAAGGCACAGCAGTCGGTCTTGGCTTCGTGTTGGGTGGCACGCCCGAGTTCCTGATGGACACGCGGCGTGGCGTTTACAGCTATCAAGCCCTTCAAAGCCGTTTGGCCCAAAACGCCTTTGCCAAGGAAGGGCTGGTCGATTTCTCCGGCCCCGTGGTTCGCCTGTCGAGCCTCACTGCGGAAGACTTCTATGTGCTTTTGACCAAGATCCGTCATGTCTACGCAGGCGGCGATGCGGAAAAGTATCTGCTGCCTGACGAAGCGATCCAGCAATTCATGGAGCACTGCGCTAATCGGATTGGCGACAGCTTCTTCCGCACGCCCCGCACTACAATCACGGCGTTCATCAATCTGTTGGCGGTCTTGGAGCAAAACCCTGGCACGGCTTGGCAAACGTTGATCGGCGAGGTTGAGGTTAAAGAAGACCACGGCGGCGACGAAGATCTCGCGGTTGAAGGGGATGACGAATTGGCTTCGTTCAGGCTTTAATCCATGAGCCAGTCGAACGCCTTCTCTCTTCTTTCGCCAGGCATCCAGCGCTACTTGTGGGCAGAGCAATGGGAAGCACTGCGGGCAGTCCAGGAAATGGCCATCCCTTTGATCTTGTCTGCCGACCAAGATGTGATCGTGGCTGCCAGCACCGCCTCGGGCAAAACCGAAGCGGCCTTCCTTCCGGCCTTGACCTATCTTGAACAGCAGTCACCACCGAGACTGATCGTCTATATCAGTCCCCTGAAAGCGCTGATCAATGATCAGTTCGACCGATTAGAACGACTCTGCGAGAACCTTGATATCCCTGTTTGGCCTTGGCACGGGGACATCAGCAGCACGAGCAAGCAGCGCTTTTTCAAGAAACCGCATGGCGTCGTTCTGATCACACCTGAGTCTCTTGAGGCAATGCTTTGCAACCGAGGCACTTCGGTCGCGGGCATCTTCAAGCATCTGGCCTACTTCGTGATCGACGAGCTACATGCCTTCATCGGCAGCGAGCGCGGCAAACAACTTCAATCCTTGCTGCACCGGATCGATACCGTCGTTGGACGCAAGGTGCCTCGCATTGGGCTATCGGCAACACTGGGTGACATGCAGGCTGCGGCGCGCTTTCTGCGTCCAGCGGGCACTGCCGCGATTGTCGACGCCCCCTCCGATGCGCCAGAACTTCTCCTTGTCATCAAAGGCTTTGAAGAACCTGTTCCTCAAAAGGGCGAAGTTGATGGCAAGAAGGGGAAGCAAGAACTAGCACCATTGGCTGTGGCCGAGCATTTGTTCAAAATCCTTCGAGGTAGCAACAACCTGGTCTTTCCCAACAGTCGCCGGGAAGTCGAGCGCTACACCCATTTGCTCAACAAGCTGTGTGAAGGAGCGGGCGTGCCTCGTGAGTTTTGGCCTCACCATGGCAGTCTTTCTAAGGAAATTCGCTACGACACTGAGGCTGCGCTCAAACAAAAATATCATCCCGCGACCGCCGTTTGCACCAACACATTGGAACTTGGCATCGACATTGGCGCAGTCAAAAGCGTTGCTCAAATCGGCACTCCACCCACGGTTGCCAGTCTTCGCCAACGCATGGGTCGATCCGGAAGGCGTAAAGGCGAGTCGGCCATCCTACGCGGCTATGTGATTGAAAACGCACTTGAGTCCCAAGCAGATCTACAAACGCTCCTCAGGCTCGATACGGTCCAGACTCTTGCAGTCGTCAAGCTGCTTACCGAAAGGTGGTATGAGCCACCTGTGGTTAAAGGGGCGCATCTTTCCACCTTTATCCAGCAGCTCCTTTCTGTGATTGCGCAGTATGGCGGGATCCATCCTGTGCAAGCCTACCAGTTGCTTTGCGGGTCCCAAGCACCTTTTGATCGCGTGTCTAAGGATGCTTTCATGGAATTGCTGCGCCACCTAGGGCAACAGGACATCCTCATCCAAGATGGATCTGGGCTGTTGCTACACGGCCCTGTCGGTGATCGGATCGTCAACCACTACTCGTTCTATGCGGCTTTCACGGTCGATGAGGAATTCAGGATCGTTGCCGCCGGCAAGCCGCTTGGAACCCTGCCGGTCTCTCAAATGCTCACGACCGGCCAGCGCTTCTTGTTCGGTGGACGAACTTGGGTGATCGACCAAATCGATGAGGCGCAGAAGACGATCTATGTGTCAGCCACTAGAAGCGGCGCGCCGCCGCTTTTTAGCGGTGGTGCCGGGCGCGTGCACACTCAGGTGCGCCAGACCATGCGTGAGATCTACCGAGGCACTCTAACACCGAGCTTCGTTGACGCGTGCGCACAGCGCTTCATGGACGAAGGACGCGCAAGCTACCAACACTACGACTTAGACAACCGACTATTTCTGGACAGGGGAAGCGACATCTTGCTTCTAACCTGGCTGGGTGATGCCGCCAATGAGGCCATTGCCTGTTTGCTCAATGCCAGGGACTTCAAGGCACAGAGCAGCCGGCTGGGCGTTGAGATCACACGTGGTCCCATCGCGCTTGAAGGCATCGAGATAGCGCTCAAAGCGATTGCCGCCGAACCAGCACCTACCATTGAAGCGTTGTTGGCAAGCGCGAAAAATTTAGCCAGCCAAAAGTGGGACGTTCTCCTATCGCCGCGCTTGCTCCGAGTGTCCTACGCCAGCTCGAACCTAGACCTTGACGAGGCAATGGGTTGGCTAAGAAGCACCTTTTTGTCTCGCAATTGATCGACTATAGAAGCCATGCGCCATATCGAAATTGTCCGATCAAAGCGTTCTACCCCCTCACCAGAAGACGCGAACAAGGTGTCCTCCAAGCGGTCGTGGTCCATCACGACGTTGATCGGAAGCATCGCCGCGATGACAACGCTGGCCGGGATTTTGCTTCACGGGTGTGGGCATGTTGCCTACACGAGCTATCTCGATGCATGGGGCGTCCAAGCCGACCTCTTCCCACAATCAGCAGACTGGAAGGTTGTTCGTGGCTACTACGCCATCGTGCTTCAAGGGGTCGGAACTATCCGATCTGTCCCCTGGCAACTGCCGGTTATCGTTTTCCCCATGCTTTGGATCGCAATCTGGCTCTACCGACTTCCCATAAGACCACAAAGCAAAGAGTTCATTCCGTTCATTCAGAGAAGACCATGGCTGATGAATATTATTCTCTCAGGCTGGTTTGCCGGATTAGCAATTTACCTAGTAACTTTCATATATCTTTTTGGATTGCTTGTGGCCATTATTCCTGGCCTAGCAGGGGAACGAGCGGGGACCCAGCAAGCAACAAAAGAAAAACAACAGCTGCTAGGCCCTATTTCGAAGGTTGAAACAGAGCTTTGGGATGACGGCAAGCCACAAATCCGAGGTCACATCATTGCCAGCAGCTCTGAACTGATCGCCATCTACGACATTGACCTTCATCAGGTTCGAACGCTCTCGCGTGGTGATTGGGAGATTCGGCGTACGGCACCATGAAAGCAGGGGTTACGAGCGCCTGAGAAGCCAAGCATCCTCTGTATGGAAGCAGAAGTGGAGATGTATCCCCCTCCTTACATACCTCAAGTCGACGCTGGTTTTTTCCGCTTTTCCTTTTGGGTCGTTTTCACCTGGGGTTATAACCTCCACCGCACTAGGCCAGAGTCCACCGCTGCAGTCACCACTTAGGCCGACAAATTAGGCCGACAAAGGTATGTCAGCGCTTTGCGGGTTGCCACCCTGCTCGCGCCGCCTCCTCGGGGCTACAGAACATGCGCTCGCCATGGCTTAGATCAATGCTCGTTCGCGCGTAGTCCCGCTGGCCGTGCACGTGGTAGATCTTCCTGCCTTGGCGGGAGATGTTGCCCTTGATGCGGCAGCTACCCAACACGGGAGTTGCAATGGCAGGTGTCTAGCGTGCCGCCCGCTCGCGTGGGCAACGATGCCCTGATGGACACGCTGGACGCCATCAATCGTGGCTTTGGCCGTGGTGCGGCGTGTTTGGGGGCTACCGGCTAGCAGCGCGCCCCGGCATGGGCGTCCCGGCAGGATCAGTTATCCGGACGATTCACCACTGCGCTATCCGACCTCCCGCGCGCCACCTGTTGACCTTGCTCAAAACCCTTCGGGAACATACTCCCACCGCAGGTGGTCAGCGATCAACATCCGTAATAGGCTGAGGATCTACCACCCTCGGAGCGTCCCATGGCCTTTGAAGTTGCCGGCTTGTCGGCCAAAGAACTCAAAGCGTTGATCAGCCAGGCCGAAAAGCAGCAGTTGAAGCTCGCCAAGCGGCCCAAGGCGTCGGCCATGCGGGCCAAGATCGACAAGTATGTCAAAGATCATGGCTACACCATCGCAGAGCTTTACGGCACCGCTGCGCCCTCAGCCAAGAGCGGTTCCAATAAGACTGGCACTCGAACAAAGGCCACCAAGGGCCGCAAGCTCGGCAAGGTCGCGCCCAAGTATCGCAACCCGGCCAATGCCGATGAAACATGGTCCGGGCGCGGGCGGCAGCCGCGTTGGCTGGCGGAGCTGACCGCCAGTGGAAAGTCCGCAGATGAATTTCTGATCGACCGCAGTTAGGTCCGGGCATCCCCTGATGGTGCGAGACCCTGTCTGACTTCCAAAGAGGGCGGCAAATCATTAACCGCCCCTTCCAGGCACATATCGGCCCATCACTTACCGGGGTTGTGCTTGTGAGGCTTTAAGCCCGACGTATTACCGCGAATTTCCTCCACGGCTAAGGCTCGCTGCCATTGGTCAACGTTACGCTCAGTCCAGAAAGCTGCTGCGCCTTTGGGATGACCAGCACGGCCAAGCGCTTCGGCAAGCCGTTTTCCGAACGACATACGACCCGCCGTGCCGGGCGCACCAAGTGCTCTTACCGCTCGCGCTGATACCTTCTAGGACAACAATCATGGGGCGTCCTATCAGCGGTTGCTGCATCTGCCGCCAAGTGGCCATTTCCAAAACTCGTTCCCAATCGGGAAGCAGCCCACGAGCTATCTGTCAGTGGCGCTTCGCTGCTCCGCAGGTGTCGCGGCGCGGTGCCCGTAACTGAGAACGCTGGTGATCCGCCAGGTGCCATCCTGCTTCGCCCAGACCATCACGAACTTGGCGATCCCCTCGCAGCGCCCCGTCGCCAGTTCACAGAAGCGGTGTTCGCCTTCCTCGATCGCGCCATAGTCCTTGATTGGATAGACGCGGAACGTCGCCGGGATCAGCTCGCGCTTCACCTTCCCGCAAATATACTTGCGAACGCCGTCGACCATCGCGTCGCGCTCGAACGTCGCACCGCCGGTGTCGTGGTAGAAGGCGACCTTCGGATCGAAATAGCCGGAGAAGGTCGGCAGGTCGCAGCGGTTGTAGGCGTCGAACACCTTAGCATCGAGCGCACCGATTTCCGTCGTCAACGGATCGGCGGGGGGCGGCACGGGTATCGCGAGCAAAGCTGAGGCAACGGCGATTGCGGTCATCATGCTCATGGTCCTGTCAGTTCATCTGGCCACGAAGGAAGGCGATCAGCTGCGGATCGCTGCCGGTGCGTTCGAGGATGGGCAGGATGACCCGCCACCCGTTGTCGCTGTTGGTCAGGATGACGATGCCGTCGCCGTTCGCACGATCAATCGCGGCGAAGGTGAAAGCCCCTGCATCCTTGCCGGTGTGGAGCATCGTCGTGCCTCTGGGAAAGCCGAGGAGCTGCCAGCCCAGCCCGAAGCCAGTCCAGGGCGGACAGGTGGCTGCTTTCGATCCGGCACATACTTCGGGCGTCAGATCAGCCTGCGATTTGCTGCGCTCCGCCGCCAAAGACGCGACCAGACCCCGGTCGTTGCGGGCATCGATGAGGAAACGCGCATAATCACGCGCTGTCGCGTGAGCCAGATCGGCAGCGTTGTATCTTGTCACCCGCTCAGCGGGCAGCGGCTTGCCCGTGTCGTCGTAGGGCACGG
Source organism: Lysobacteraceae bacterium USHLN149 (assembly GCA_037145635.1). GTDB lineage: Bacteria > Pseudomonadota > Gammaproteobacteria > Xanthomonadales > Xanthomonadaceae > JAATFS01. Next base: position 152,863 of record JBBCXB010000004.1, on the reverse strand, counting down.
CGACCGGCACCGTCTCGCCTTGCGCCGACACATAGCCTGAGGCGCGCATATGGGCTGGGGTAAACAGCCAGCGTCCGGCAAGTTCCTCGAAGGACTGGCCGGTGCGACCCTCGGCGTAGCGCGCAGCATATTGATACCCCTCGCCCGAATAGCCGGTCGTCGTGCCGGGGTCATGATCGAACGCCAGCCCCTTCCCATCGCGCCAGTTCGGCAACCCGGTGCGATGGCTCAGCGCCATCCGGACCGTCAGCCTCATACGCCGGGGATCGCGCGACAGGTCAGGGTCGATCCAGTAGCGATCCATCGGTTCATCGAGCGACAGCTTGCCGGCCGACACTAGTCGGAGGATGACCTCCGCCGTGAGCGCTTCGTCAGCGAAGCGAGATTGTATGGCGTGGAGACGGTCGCCGCGTGGTTTGGCCCCGCCGTGCCCCAAGCGCCAGTCGAGACGATTTTTCCCTTACGGATCACGGCAATCGAAGCACTTTCCACGCGTTGATCGCGTAGGGTTGTGGTCATATCCGGCAGCGCGGTGTTCGTCGCGGCGTCCGCCATCGAGGCGCAAGCCAACAACGCGACAATGCCAACGCGAACTCCCCGTTTCAACGTGCTAACTGCATTGCTCATATGGACTGTATTTTTCATATAGGACAGTTAGCCGCGTCGGGATATGGCTGCAACATGGATCGCATTTCCATCGCCGTCACGGACGCGAGAACCGCTCCGGGGATTTTCAGAATACCATCCCATACGAAACAGACGGCGGCCTTGGGTGTCATTCCGCCCCCACCGCACCTGGCTACCAATGGCATTTTTTAACAGCCCCGACCCGTTGATGAACACGCTCGATGCCATCAATCGGCGGTTTGGGCGCGGGCGGCCGCCGCGATGGCTGGCGGAGCTGACCGTGAGCGGAAGGGCCGCAGACGAATTCCTGGTCGCCCGCAAGTAGGTCCGGGCATCCCCTGTTGGTGCGAGACCCCCACTATTTCGCGTCCAAGGGTCACCGGCGCCTGAGCGCCGGGACCTTGGGCAACCGTTACTTCTTTCCCTTTTTCCCTTTGTCAGGCGTCTGACTCAGGGCAGATCCGGCTGCTGTCTTGGACTTGCTGCCGGTGCGACCGTCCCGCAGAACATCACTCGCGGCCTTGACTGCTTTCGGCCCCGTCTTTTCGTTCTTTGCCATTGGGAATCCTCGCCACGACAGGTGGCACGGCCGAGCATACGCCCACACCCCTGCTCCACCTAGCTGCGCCGCCACATTCGGGGATGCACGACTTTCAACCCTCAACGTTGCCTGCCTGGACTATCAGATGGCGAAGAGCGCCAGCACGGTCTTGCCATGTATCCATGTGCCATGAGGGGTGGTAAACCCAGGTCATCAGGGCTGAGCCTCCCTGATAGTTCAGCGACCACACGTCCCGCTGCTGGATGTAGCGGCGCCGACCGCCTTCACGGCTGACCTTCTTAGCAAGGTAGGGCGGAACACTTGGCTCTGGGTTGCCATGTCTAAACATCCGCCAAGTGACGCGGCCCAGCACCAGGACCACCGTAGGTTTGAGAACGGGAAGAATGTGTTTGAAAAGCACGTCACCGCCGGCGCGCAAGGCCACATTGCGCGGCCGGTGATTGGCTTGCGAGCCTGCAAAAGATTGGGCGAGGTTGGCAAAGCTCACCCGTTGCCACACATCGGCCGCTTCCTGGGCTGAAAGATCCGCACGTCCGGTCAACAGCAAGTCCAAGGCCTTGAAGAAGGGCCCCTCCTTCTTTCCGCGAACCGGCTCTGCCATCCCGCAAAACACTTCTCGAGTGAATGGACGGGTGATGGCAAGATCGTCGCTCAACCCCTCTTTCCGATAGTGGGATTCGCCCAGCAACAAGATGCGCTGGCCCGTTATCCCCTGCTCGTAACGCTCCCCGATGTAAGGCAAAAAACGAACATCTTCTGACCGCTCCTGTTCTTCTAGCATTCCTTATCCTCCTTTGACTGAGCATTCCGCCACCTCAACTTTTGCGACCTCACGAGGCGGGTTGCGAAGCGGCTGGATCGACGGGCTGGCTTCTAGAACACGTCGCGATGAACCAGGGAGCCTTATCTTCCGGAACCCACTGGAAAAACAACCACCACGTTTTTCTTATGGGGCTGCCGCGTCGGCGCGTCGTATCGAGGACTTGGTTGCCGCACGCTGCAGGGTATAGCAGTGTGTGGGTCTCGATTTCTTGGCCTGCGATCAATGGGCCACGAAGCGATTCATCGATGCGCCAGCGCACGACCTCTGCTTCCGTATAGCGCATGTCGCCTTGTTGGACGACTTTCGAGCGCACGGAGACCATGGTTGCTCGCACAGCCACCGTTGCTCGCGCTTGGGCATCTTCCAAACTGTCATACATGACGCAACTGCAAGCCATCGACACTGGCGCTGCCAGCAGGAGCGCCGCTGCAAGCAGCACTTGCCGAATTAGGCCCATCTTCATTTGGTTTTTCTCCTCGAAAGACGAGTCCCACTCGTCGGGAAACGGCATGCATCTATGCCGTGATGAGCGAGCCGTGTTGAGTGACGGGCTCACTTACGATTTGGCCAGGTCCTCGTAGGCCCCACGGTTCCACGACCGGTAGCGCCAAGGCACGACATCTTCCAGGAACGTGATGCGCGGGCTCGGCAGGGTGTCCAGCGTTGCGATGCTGCCTTTCAACTGCTCCGCGTGTGCCTGCGGCACGAACAACCAGGGCCTGACGGGCCACTCCAACGGGATACCACTGTCCCGAAGCAACGCCGCCTTCAATCCCTCCCAGTGTTGATCCCAGGCCCGTAGTCGTCCCAAAAGCGACGGTGCCTTCGCCGCGTAGGTGATTTCACACAAGTAGGTCGCCTTTTCCTTGAAGCTCACAGCCACCGCGTCGCAATACCAGTGCGGGCCGCTCGTGTCCGGGTTGGCCCCTTCGTTGAGCTGGATGCAGCACTGGCTGTTGACGAACAGCGCGCGGTCCGCTCGGAGGTAGTCCAATACCACGCCTTCGAAGTGATCCATTTTGGTCAATCCCTCCTGGGAGTAGAACTGTCGACCCGCTTAATGCTAACAAAGAATATATTCGCTTAGAAAGCGCGAAAATTAAGTAAAACAAGTAAAAATTTTGGCTATCTTATTTAGTGCAGACAGCACGCGATCCCAGAAACAGGTGCTATGCCGTCCATATTTGCATACCCCAATGGCGCGTGTCGCTAGCACGCCCGCTCAGCTGCTCAGCTGCTAACCTTGATCTTTTGGTTGCTGAACTATTGCGGATGGTGCGTATTGCAGACCAAATGCCGATTGAAGTCTTTGGATCTATCGGCCCACCAGACCGGGCCTTGTTCCCCAAGTCCAACCTTTGCGGCGTTGACCGCTCCGCGAGCCTTGGCAAGCTCGTCCGATCTTCCGGATGCCTTTGGCTGCTTTGACGGCCCGCCTAGCATCCATCAGTGCTTTGACCAAGTGATCCCGTTCCTGGTCACTCAAGCTCATGTTAGCTGTACGCCAAAGGCGTTCTCGGACAATGGGGGTAGCGTCCATCGGGGTCATCATGGAACTCATTTCCTCAATGTAGCTGCGTTTAAGCGATGCTTCTAGATCCCGCTCTGTTTTGCTTAACAAGTAAGCCAGTGCCCTGATGGGCCATTAGCACCGAGCCAACACCACGTAATTCAGGTGTCACTGATGACATTTTCAGCAACTTGTTGGTGGTCTTGACTGCAGACCAGCGTCATTCGTTGGTCAGATATTCTTCGTGCGTCAACGCGTTCCTACGACATCCGGCATCGCCGTACTGCCGAGGTATGAAATCAAAATGCTGGGGATGGGGAGATGCCTATGTTGCTGACCAAGGTGCTTGACTTCAAGGAAATCGATTGCTTTCCACCTCTTTAAGACACGAAAAATTCCAACGGAGCGGCGTGCACAAGCTTGCCTCTGCCACAAGGTTCACGTAACCTTCACCGCCTTACATGGATCCGTAGACGCTTCGTTTGAGCAAGCGCTACTTAAGGAGGATCAATGCGCCGTCGGCGCTTCATAGCTCTGTCATCCCTTCTGGGATTGTCTTTTTCCACACTCTCAAAAACACAAGCTGCCGCGACGGTCTCCCCCGCAGCAGATGGCATGCAAGCAGCGATTGCGGCCATCAAGACAGGCGAGACGCAAAGCACCTTCTGGGATCGGTATCGCCCGTCGCAGTCGTTCGGATCCAGTCAGATTCCAATCACTGTACTGATCGCCACGCATGGTCCGCTTGGTTTGCTGAAATCTGCGATTGCTCTTGGGGCAGACCCTAACGCCAGGTCAAGCGTAGGCCTTACAGCGCTCAAAGCAGCTTTGTTGCGTCCATCGTTTCCGATGGCCGAATGGCTCCATAGCCATGGAGCAAACTTTGGAGTCAAAGGGCGGCACTCAGAACTCGATGCCGCAACCATCGGCGGCGACGAGGATTGCATCGACTTTGCCCTTAGTTCTGGGGAAGTGCCATCGCCGTCAGCGATCGCCCTTGCACTAATCTCGCGCCGTTATCGTATTGCGGAGAGCTACTGGCGTTTGATGGGGGCAACAGACACCTGTCGGCAGCAGGTATTCTCCCTAGTCAGGCACCGAACTGGTCTTGGAGAAATTGCCATGGGATGGAAACGCTAATGCCCTTAGCACTCGTTAAATTTCTCGAAATCCTTGGCGGCATCCTCATCGGCTGGTCGGTCAATGAGTATCTCAACGACTTAAAGGGCGAAGTCAATGAGGATGGAAAATGCGTTAGGAAATACAGCTTCTCGCAGCCCACCCAATGCATTAATTGCGGCGTTTGCGAAAGCAAGATGATGGGCATTACCAACCGGTTAAACATGCAAGGGAAGTTCTCATCCACTCCCACCAACGAAGAAATTATGGAGGCCATGGATGAGTTGTCGCAAGTTTGTCCAGTTGGGATCGTAGATTCTTCGATTGAATGCACTACTGGCTGAATTAATTCGAAGGAAATTAAATCTGTGAAAGCCACAATCATTTACTGCATCACGCTACTTGCTGCAATTGCACTTCTCTTCTCGCACCTCGCGCTTGGAATGGAAGTTAAAAATCACCACATCGTCATCCTCATCATGTTGTTGGCTGCCATGATTCGTTATAGCAACAACTCGGCTAATGAGAAAAATGTTTCCTCAAACCGCTAATTTTGAGGCGAACTTCTCGTCATGGTTCGAATGAGCTAGCAGTCACTTCGCCAGCAAGGCCGGCAAGCGCGAAGGCGTCACGCCGTCGGACAGCACGATGCGCAACTGCCCGTTGAAGCCGTTGGCCGCGGCCTTCACGCTGTCGCGCGCCTGCTGCAAGGCCGTGAAGATGTGCGGCACGTGCTCCAGCAGCAGCTTACTGGCGCGCGTCAGCCCAGGTCTTCTTCCAGTTCCTTGATGGTGCGGGAGAGCGGCAACTGTTCGATGTAAAGCTTCTCCGCTGCGCAGGCGAAGTGAAGTTCTTCGGCGACGGCCAGGAAGCAACGTAGATGACGTAGTCCCATCCCGATTGCCGCTACTACTTCGTCCTCAGGCCTTGATGTACCGCAGCGCCAACACCACGATGCCAACAGTACAGATAAGGATCAGCAGTAGCCCGATTCGCAGCCCGATCAATGCGGGCAGTTCGCCGCCAACCAGTGACCCCAGGATCGCGATGCCCATGGCCATGCCAATCTGCCGGGCGGTTTGGTAGACCCCGGACGCCAGCCCCGCATAGGTCGAATCAACAGTTGTGGTCGCCACCATATTCAGAGTAGGCGAATAGATGCCCGCGCCGATCGCCAGCAGCACGGTGCCCAGGACGAAAACGGGCCAAGTCGCCGGCGTGCTGATCCCGAGGGCGACGGTCGCGCCAAGCGACGCCCAGGTACCACCGACCCAGAGCATCCAGCGCGCACCGTGCTTCAACAGCCAGGGGTTGAGCACCATCGTGGTCAAGATGAAGGCGGCGGCGAATGGCAGCAGGAACGTTCCGGCCCGCAACGGTGAGAGGTGCCAATGCTGCTGCACGAACAACGACAACATGAACAGCAGCCCATAGCAGCTGAACTGGAACGCGAAGCCGCCTGCAAGCGCAGCACTGAAAGCACGATTTCGGAAAATCTCCAAAGGCAGTACAGGCTGAAGCACACACTGCTCAATCCGGAGAAAAGCGATCGCCCCGAATACGCCGGCTGTGACCAGACCTAGGATCAGCGGGTGCGTTCTCCCGAGTGTGTTGCTTTCGATGAGACCGGCCATGAGCGCCGTCAGTGCGGCCGTGCCCGCCAGCACGCCGGGGACGTCCACCGATGTTCTGCGCAGCGGTGTTTCGCGCAGATGGCGATGCGCTAGCCAGGCTCCGCCCAAGCCGATCGGCAGATTGATCAGGAAGATGGACGGCCAGCCCAACGCCTCCGTCATCAATCCGCCCCCGAACGGACCGACGACCATCGCGATGCCGCCCGCGATCGCCAGAACGTTGACCGCGCCAGCGCGCTCGGCCTTGTCCTGCCAAGTCTTGGCGACGAGCGAGAACACCATTGGCAACAGCCCCGCTGCTGCAACTCCCTGCAGCGTTCGAGCGGCGATCAACCAGGGCAACGATGGGCTGATCGCACAGAGCAGCGAGGTCAGCGCGAAGGCGAGCAGCGCGCCGATGAACAGTCGCCGCGCGCCCCAACGATCACCCAAGGCGCCAGTCGTCAACAGCAGCCCCGCCAGCGGCAAGGTGTAGGCGGTCACCACCCACTCCAGTTGCGAAACAGTCCCCTGGAATTCGCGTTGGATCGTGGGCAATGCCGAGTTCAGCACGACCCCATCGAGGGTGACTAAGAACATGCCGGCGCAGATGGCAGCCAATGCCCAGTGGCCGTTTCCGGCCTTGTTGGCAGGCGCCGTCGCGGCGGGGGGATGTGTCGAGAGTGCCATAGATTCCTCTTGTACCGACTAGTATGTTCTGAACTCTAGCATCAAAACATACCAGTACGTACAATGAGCGCATGACTTCCTCCATCGACAGGCTGATTGAAACCACCCAGGAGTTGCTCTGGGAACGCGGCTATGTGGGCACGAGTCCGCGCGCGATCCAAGACCGCGCCGGCATCGGCCAAGGCAGCATGTACCACCACTTTCGCTCCAAAGCTGATCTGGCGCGAGCGGCCGAGGAGCGCACGGCATACGAGTTGATCGAGGAAGTCCGTCAGGTGCTCGAGGGCCCCGGCGACCCTCTGGACCGGGTGCTGGTCTACCTCCGGCTGGAACGAGACGTCCTTAAGGGTTGCCGCATCGGCCGCCTGGCCGCAGATCCGGATGTGGTCGTCGATGCAGCGTTGCGCAAACCGCTGGAAGACACCTTCACCTGGATCACCGAACGCCTGGCCGCACTGCTGCGCGAGGCTCAACTCGCAGGGCGCTTGCTTCCGGGATGCGATTCCCGGGCATTGGCTGCGACTGTTCTCGCCGTTCGTCAGGGCGGGTATGTGCTGGCACGTTCAGCAAATTCGACAAGCCCCTACGAGCAGGCTGTCGAAGGGTTGTCTGCGTTGTTGGAGAACAGTGCGGCGAACCGTCCGTTAGTCGACTGAAGGTCCACGGTGACGCCCTATTTCCCAAGACGCGCTGTCCCTTCGAACCGTGGCTGCAAGCCACTGATCCATCCGCTGCTCGATTAGCAAGCTTCCACGGCACGAGGCTGAAACCCAGCCCATCGTCCAACATCGCGTAGCGACCGCTGGCGAGAATGACGGAACGCCGGTACAGGCCATCGCTCGCCAGCGGCGATATTCTTGTCGGCCGTCCGCACCTTGGCGAAGCCACCTACCTCCACCACAGCTCCGGTGGGATAGTTCGCCAGCTCGTCGCGGGTGTTCAAGGCGACATAGTGTACCTTTCCGTCCACGCCGTCGATGACCAGATAGCCGCGGTCGTGCAGCTCGTCGGCCAGCCCTTTGCCGGCCACTCGGCCGATAATGGTGCGGCCACTTCCATCGGCATTCTGGCCCGGCTCGAACACCGCCAGCTCGCGCGGCTGGCCGCTCATGGCCCGCTGCATCGTTCGAATCATGTCGCCACGCTCGCCCAGGGCGCGCAAGGTCTTCTCCGCATCCGCATGGATGGCCCAGGTTCCGGACGGCACCTCGTCGGCCAGGCCAAGCCGCTGCAAGCGTTGCAGCCGACCGATCAGCAGCAGGCGGACGCCGTGGGCGATGTAGTCGCCGGCGATGCGGAAACGGTGTCGACCGTCGGCGGCCAGCTCCTTGGAGGCGCCTGAAAACACAGCAACCTCTGAGGGTTGCTTAGACCGTGTCTGATGAACCATTAAGGAATTAAACCATTCGGGAGCTTGAAATCGCTTCGCACCCCGCTTGGATCTCTATAGGACCTACCCCTCCCTGCCGATAACAAGGATATTCGGAGAGCTCCATGGCAAATCAACCCAAGACACAAAGCCCCCTCAAGGCACAGCTCCCCTTCGCCTCTCCCCGGGAGACCGTAGGAGAACTTCTTGACCGCCTGAGTGAGCTGACGCCGCTTCGAACATGGGTCCTTGCAGAGGTAAGAGAGGACCGATGGATCGTCAGGGCTTGTCACGATCATGCGTTTGGCTTCTCGGTTGACCAGTTTCTGAACTGGAACGATTCGGTTTGCCGAAGCATGATGGTCAAAGGAGGTCCGCAATTTGCTCCAAACGTGAAGGCGTTTGAACACCTGTCAAACGCCAGTGTGACCGGAAGGCTGGGTATCGCAAGCTATTTGGGCGTTCCGATCCGCATCCCCGGCAGGTGGGACGGGATGCTTTGCGGCCTAGACGACCACGCAGTTAAAGGAAGGGCAAGTCACCTGCTCCCCTTGGCCGAAACGTTTGGCCGAGTGTTGGCGGGTGCATGGGCACAACACCTGATGGAAGAGGACGCCAAGTTGGTGGCCTAAGCCGAGAGCTGCAGGAGCGGCGCGCGCTGCCCGGTCTTGCTAGGCTTTTACCTTCGTTGTCCTTCTCACGCCAACTCGGCGTGAGGGGAATGCAGTCATTTGGGCACAGGCCTTTTGGAGAGAGAGCACAGAAACAATGGGCAGCAATGATCTGGGTAAGCACCGACGCCGCAAGCGGCTTCAACGTTGCTTGCCCTGAGCCAAGTCAACCGGCGTTTTTACCCAGCGGGACCCCAGCAGGAGAAGGGCTTTGAAGAAGCACATCGTCTTGCTTGCCATGGCAGCGATCTCGTCTGGTTGCACTCGGGAGGCGATTGTCCGCCGCTCTTACCCGTCGACCGAGTCTCCGACCGTCATCAACGAATGCCTCAACCAATACTTTGATTCCGAAGGGCGGTTGAGAGAAAGCGCAGCGACGTCCTACGACACAGGAAAGGCGCGCCACGAGAAAGATGACACCCTGAGCTATCACGTGGTTGCCAATGCCGACGGCACTTCTGCGCTTCAGGTCAAAGGCCGTCTCTACATGCACCGCTTCGCGACTTGGTGCACCCATCGGTAGGGGATTGGGCATAGCAATGACCGCTTGTGAAGCGCTTACGCTTCCAGATAAAGAAGGCTGGTGGAGCTGACCGCCAGTGGAAATTCCGTGAACGAGTTCCTCATCGACAACAGCAAGTCAACGCGGGCCGTCTCGATCCAGTTTGGCGATTGAGGTTTACAAGGAGTTTTTTTCAGAGGCTAGCGCTGGCACTGCAAATAGATGCCTGGATGGTCTTCCTAGCGCATAGCTTGCTCGAACTGCGTCGCCGACATGCTTACGCAGAGTTGCGGGATATCGATCGTGGGAGGAGCCAATTACATAGTAGTCCACCCAACCAAATTGGCTTGCTGGCGATACTCGGCAGTGTTCATGCAGCACGTATATCTCACTGCCTTCACTATCACTGCGAAGACTTTGCAAGAGCGCGTCGGCCAATCCGAACGGCTCACTGGGCCACGAATCGACAACGACAATGCCGTATGCTTTGATGTCAGCAGCTAAGCGCTTCACATCAATGTCTCCTGCGTGGACCGGCACCATGCTCACCATCAACCAACCCCTACGACACCACAAATGGGGAACCGGATCGCGACGAGCCTTGCGGGCGTCCCGCGCTATCAACACGCAGCTAGTGTGAAACAGCGGCCAGTCGTGCAGCTTGGATGCTGCACCGAACGAGTCTACGGTTTCGTCCGTTACTTTTTTGGAAGCCGAAGCTTTGCTCTGCGTTCGGTGCGTGACAGGCGTCGCAGTTGTCACTGAGCAAAGGATTTGTGCGTAGAGCACGTTGTTAGATGGACGGAATACCGAGCGTAAATTGAGCGCCTGCGCCGGGGGTCGATTCGACCTCGACGAAGCCGTTGGCCTGCCTCACCGCACCATAGACCTGGGAAAGACCCAAACCCGTGCCCTCGCCTGCGGCTTTGGTGGTGAAGTAGGCCTCGAACAAATGCGCGCGAACGTCGGGATCAATGCCCTGCCCGTTGTCTTGCACGCACAGCGTAACGTAGTTGCCTGGCGCATGCGGCGCAGAGGGATTGACCTCTTCCAACGCTTGGCGATCAACCGTGATATCGATCTTGCCTCCCTCTTGGCACGCATCACGCGCGTTGACCACCAAATTCATCACGGCACGCTCGAAGGTGTGGGGATCGACCATCGCACTCACCTTCTTGGCCTTGGAAGTGTAGGTGAGCACTCGACCTTCGCCGGCCGCTTGCCGAAGAAGTGGCAGCATTCCAGACACCAGCAGATCGATATCGGTCTCTTCTGGCAGGTAGGGGTGATGCCGCGCAAACCCCAGCAGCCGGCGGGACATGACAGCGCCTTGCTGTAAAGCCGTCTCAGCCATTTCAAGCAACCGCTGATCTTTGGCATCCACCTCCCTACGCAGACGTATCAACTCCACAGCGCCCAACGCGGTTTGAAGCACGTTGTTTAAATCGTGGACGATCCCTGCCAGAAGTTGGCCAACGGACTCTCCCTTCTGCGCCTGCTCGGCGACCGCTTCGGCCAGGCGTTGGGCGGCTCGCGCGATGTCGAGTTCTCCCTCCAATTGCTCTGCGCGCTCTTGGACGCTTGTCAATTTCTCATCCAGCGCCTGGGCCAATTCGCTTTGTGCCGGAGCAACGCCAGGTTGCCCTCTGAGGCTTTGGTTGAGCGTGCGCAGCGCCAACTCGGCTTGGCGCCGATCCGTCACATCGCGGTTGACGGCCAGCACCGCCTCAACTTGGCCGGCCTCGTTGCGCAGTGGGCTGGTCGACACCAGCCAATGGCGGTGTTCACCCGTGGGTGTTGTGCACTCGGCGTCGAATTGTCGCTTCTCACCAGAGGCCGCCGCCGAGATAGCCTCCTCCACAATGGGGCGAACTTCTTCGGGCCAAAGCGACGACCAGCGCTTGCCCAGCACCCTCTCGGCGTTTTCCGCTGCAATGCGCGCCAGGCCATGAGCGTTGACGAACATCACCTCGCCATCGAGAGAGACCTCCTTGATGGAATCCGGTGACAACTCCACCATCTGACGGTAGCGCTCATGCATGGGAAACACGTCGTTCATCTAGCTTAGGACCGCTAATCACGTCCATTTTGCATCGCTTGCAGCACAGTGCGCAAAGCCTTCCTTCGCCGCGTGACCTCCCTTGCCACCTAAAACTGAACGCTTAATTTTAGTGGTCGATGATGAGCCTACGAACCGGGAAATCGCCGCAATGCTCGTAAAGACCGGTGGCTTTTGGGCACTTACCGCCAGCAGCGCAGTCCAAGCGTTGCAGCTTATGCAGGAGCATCCGGGCATCTGCTTGGTGTTCACCGACTTGCAAATGCCAGGTCCCTTGGATGGTCAAGGCTTGATCGAGGAACTTCGCTCGCAGGGATGCACTCTTCCTGCCATCCTGACATCTGGGCTTGCCCGCCCTTTGCAACGCCTTCCTTCACGGACGCGCTTTTTAGCAAAGCCTTACAGACGCGATTGGCTGATGCAGGACATTGAGGCACTGCTGGCAGCGTAAGACACTTACGAAAATGGTGTCAGAGATTTCCTGACGCAACATCACACGCACATGATGTTGCTAACGTCAGACCCAACACGCAAGGCACACGCTGTCCAGTTCTGCAGGTAGTCGCCGATATCGAGGTGTTCTTCTACCTGCCTGACATTGGGAGCTTTGCCTTGATTCATTTTTTGCAGCAATACAGCGTTGGGAAGCGACTGTCTACCGCTTTTGCCATGCTTATCATCCTATCGGCTGCGCTGGTCGTCATTGGGTTTGAATCCATGTCCGATGCCAAGAAGCAACTCGACAGCATCGTTCACGACCGCATGGCCAAGATCCAGGTGGCCAATGGCATGCTCGACGCGAACTCTTCGATCCTGATCGCACTGGGCACCTATGCGATGGTGACAAGCGACGAACTCAATCAAGCAGCAATTGCGACCATCACGCGAGAACGAGAGCGCTACACGGGCCTGCGGGCCAAGTTGGCAGAACTCGACAACCGATCGCTTGCGGCCTCTGGACGGGATGTTCGTGTTCGCCTTGATGCTCAACGAGATGTCGCCCGAGCACTCAGCGACCAAGTGATGGCCCTTTGTGCGCGGGGGGAGAGCTTAAAAGCGCAGACTTTGCTCAGCGAGAAGGCCCGACCTGCGGTGTTGGAATGGCAGACGACGCTGCGCGAGTTGGTGGGTCGCCAAGACCGCAGCACAGAAGCGGCCTACCAGGACGCAACCGTTTCGATGGCCCGTGGCCGGGTGATGCTGATCGTAGGGGGGATGCTGGTCATAGGAGTAAGCGGCGTGCTGGCGTGGCTCATCACTCGCAGCCTGACTCAACCGCTCAATCGCGCCACCCAGATCGCCGACGCGATTGCGCAGGGCGATCTGACCAGCGATGCCCGCACCAGCGCGCAAGACGAACCCGGTCGGCTCCTCCGTGCCATGGAGACGATGCAAACGCAGCTTCGCAGCCTGATGGCTGCCCAAGCAGAGATGGCCAAGCGCCATGACGAAGGGCAGATCAGCTTCCGTATGGATGCAAAGCAGTTCCCGGGCGCCTATGGCCGCATGGCCGACGACACGAATGCACTGGTTGGCTCCCATGTCGCGGTCAAGCTGAAACTGGCCCAGATCATGGGGCGCTACGCCATTGGTGACCTCACCCCCGACATGGATCGCTTGCCCGGTGAAAAAGCGGTGCTGACGCAAACCATGGACGAAGCCAAATCCAATCTGCTGGCCATGAACGGGCAAATCAAGCAGTTGGCGCTTTCTGCCGCCGCAGGCGACTTCGCTGCGCGCGGTGACAGTGCTCGCTTCCAATTCGATTTTAAGGTCATGGTCGACAGCCTCAACGAGTTGATGGCCACAGCCGATGGCAACTTGCAATCGCTGTCATCCCTGTTGCGTGCCATTGCTGCGGGAGATCTGACCGTTCGCATGCAAGGCGACTTCCAGGGTGTGTTCGCTCAGATGCGCGATGATGCCAATGCAACCGTCGACCAACTGACCGCCATCGTGGGGCGCATCCAGCACGCAGCTGGGGCCATCAATACCGCTGCAACAGAGATTGCCACGGGCAATCAGGATCTCAGCCAACGCACCGAGCAGCAGGCGGCGAACTTGGAAGAAACCGCGGCGTCCATGGAGGAGCTGACCTCGACGGTCCGCCAAAACGCTGAACACGCTCGACAGGCCAATCAGCTGTCGCTTGGCGCGGCCACGGTGGCGTCTGAGGGTGGGGAAATCGTAGGCAAGGTCGTGGGCACCATGGCGGGCATCGAAGCGTCCTCGCGCAAAATCGCCGACATCATTTCGGTTATCGACGGCATCGCCTTCCAGACCAACATCCTGGCGCTCAACGCCGCCGTTGAAGCTGCGCGTGCGGGCGAGCAAGGCCGAGGATTTGCGGTCGTTGCCAGCGAAGTTCGCACCCTGGCTCAGCGTGCATCTGGCGCGGCCAAAGAGATCAAGGATCTGATCGATGACTCCGTGTCTCGCGTGGCAGAAGGCTCACAGCTCGTGGACCAGGCAGGCAAGACCATGAATGAGATTGTGAGTAGCGTGCAACGCGTGACCGACATCATGGGAGAGATCTCTGCCGCGTCCCACGAGCAATCTGCCGGCATCGAGCAGGTCAACCACACAGTTACCCAGATGGACGAAGTGACCCAGCAAAACGCCGCACTGGTGGAAGAAGCCACCGCGGCTGCGCGATCCATGGAAGAACAAGCCAGCGAACTGACGGTGGCCGTTGCGGTCTTCAAGGTGGAGGGCCAGCCAGGCGGCGCGTCCGCTGGGGCGTCAAGGCGACACAAGGTCCGTAGTCGCCTAGCGGTGATCGCTAGGGCGCCTGGCAATTTGGCAGCGCGCTCGTCCCAGTCTTCGGGTGCCCATCGGGAAGCCAGCGACTGGAACGAGTTTTGAGTCACGAAGCCATTTTCTGATGAGCGAGCCGTAGGCACAAAAAAGCCCCAGTCAAGCTGGGGCTTTTTCTTTTATCCCGGATAAGCGGGAAACTTCTCGTTCGGGTGCTTGGCTTTCCACTCGTTGTAAGCGGGCGAGCCTTCCCAAGCCTTGAATGCCAGAGGGGTGCGGCCACGGCCGGACCATGTTTCCTGGCTATGCGGCAACCAATACTTTGGCGCGACCTCTTTCTTGCTGCCCGAAGCCTTTTTCGGGCGACCTGGGCCCTTTGTGGTGCCAATCAGTGCAGCGATCTCTGCCTTCTGCTTGCTGTTGAAGTGCTGCCCGTATTGGTTCAAGAGACCGGTGACCTCTGCGAACGCCTGAGAAGATTGTTCTTGATGCAACTGAGCTTCCTGCTCTTCCAATTTGCGAAGCTCTTCTTCGAGCTTGGCTCGGGCGGAGGTGATGGAATCGAGGGAAGCTTTTGCCATGTTTAGGTTCCACTATTTTCGTTGAGGAAAGCCCGGTGCTCTCCTTCGCTTGCAATGATAACTTCAATTCCTACCGAAAGGTCATCCAATCCAGCTTGACTTCAATCGGCTTGGCACCAAAGGATCAGAAATTGCTGATACTGACGACTGCCAATCGCATGAACAAACCCCGTTCGACGCCCCCCCGCGGGCACCCAATCGTATCGTTAGAGACCATCTTCGCCCACGATGATCCGCTTAAGGAATCCCGATCACAGCCGATAATTCCTCTATGAGGGGGTGCAAGGGATTGGCACGACATGGTCTCGTGCTCTTCGAGCGATGACATAAAGAATGGCAAGTTCTTTTATAACACGCGCATTGATGGTTTTAAACCCGTTTATACAGCCGCAATCACTGATATACATAGCTCGCAGAAAAAATATTTTATACAAGTGAAGTGGGAAATGTAGCGTTTTGAATAGCAATTAGCGAGACCACCTTAGGCAATCGCCCGCACGAAATTTCTGTCCTATTTTATCATTGACAGAAAATTCCCTCCCCTTATCAAACGTCTACCTCCTCAAAATTGGATCGTAGATGCACTTTCGTCACTCTCAACTTCATCAATATTTGCAGCACCCCAAAGGTCAGTTATTCATCCGCAGCATTCGCATCGGCAAAGTCGAATTTACAGATATGGTCGTTCAAGACCGCGCTGGCGCGCTTCACCTTCAAGATCTGGTCCAAGCGACCTACGACCATCATGAGAAGCTCCGCCGGCTTCGCCGATCCGGAACTCGCTATCCCGAACCTCTGCCCCTGGCCACCCCCGCGCGACTCCTCTCTGAAGAGGTCGACGACTTCCTCAAAGACAAGGAACGGCAGAACCTTCGCACTACCACGATCGAGGCATATCGTCGAACGCTTGCCATCTTGCAACGTGTGAGTGGCAACACGTCCGTTGCCCGGATTGATCACACTCATATCTACCAGATGTGGGATCTACTGCGATGGGCACCCGAAGACTTCATGACCAACCCCAAGCATCAGTGGTTGAGCGTCGAAGCCTTGATCGCCAAAGGTCAACGTCTGGGCCGGGCGCAGCCTGCCAATGCCACATTAGAACTGCACCGGCGCTTCCTCGCGTCCTTCTTCAACACCTTAGTCAAAGCACGTGCCATCCCGCGTTCGCCCATGGATGCGTTCAAGCCTGCCCGAGAAGAACTCCTGGCTGATCAGGACGAGCCCGAGCGGTTGCTTTCAGCCGAGGAAATCCAGAAGATCTTCAACCCCGAGACCTTCCTGCCTTGGGCCAAGAAGTATCCGCACCGTTGGTGGTGCCCGCTCATTGCCCTTTTCACGGGCGCCCGGATCAATGAGATCGCCCAACTCAAAGTGGCCGACATTGTGCAAGATCAAGGTGTATGGTGCTTCTCGATCCAGAAAACCGTGGACGAGGATCTGGCGCAAAGCGCCGGCAAGCGCACCCGGCAAAGCCTCAAAGGCAAGAGCGCAATCCGCAAGGTGCCTATCCACCCAAGCCTCATCCAGGCCGGCTTCCTCGACTTCCTGGCGGACATCAAGGCAAGTGGCAACAAGCGTCTCTTCCCCAACCTGTCAGCAGGCACCTGCCGCAAGACGGGTGAACCAAACGGGCGCTACAGCCAAGGCTTCGTGAACCAGTTTGCGAAGTATTTGAAGGGCTTAGGCTTTGGCAAAGGCATTGGATCTCACGCGTTCCGGCATACCCTGGCTACAGAGCTCGACGCCAAAGGTGTGAGGGTTGAGCACATTGCACTCATCACCGGCCATGCCCTCAACAAGAAGGCGCCAGTGCTCCAAGACAACTATGTCCACAAATCGGCCGGGAACACCCGGAAGATCCAAGTGGAGGCGCTTGGCCACTATCAGCCATCTGTGAAGCTGCCGAGCTATGTGCGCGGGCAGTTCAAGGAACGGTTGAGGAAGGGGGCGAGGATGTATCCATAAGACTCAGCTACGCACCAGTTCGAGAAGGGCCTCATAGGCCATGACAACGCCCACAACACAGCGCAGCGCGTTGCTCAACAGTTGAGCACGCTTTACAGTCAAAGTCGCCAAACCCACCCTAGCCACAATCGACTATGATCCGGAGCATGGCTTCAACTCTAAAAACTATGAACTACAAATCGAGCGGCCTTTCACTTCAACTTGCGCGCTGGCTTCTCCGCGACCCGCTCCGGAATGGCTCAAGGAAGACCGCCCCGTTTAACATAGGCATTGCCACCGATGTTGGTCTTACGCGACAACATAATGAAGACCGCTCTGCTATTTGTAGAGGCGCTGACAAATATGGCAATTCTTATTTCATACTTGCTCTGGCTGATGGCATCGGTGGGATGCGAGACGGGATGGAGTGCGCTGCAACCGCGATTGCAGCGCTATTTGCTACGGTCCATGAACACGCGCAAATTGGCACTAGCGACCCCCTCTCTTGGCTTGAACAGGGCGCTCATGCGTCTAACCAAATAGTTCGTGATCTTTACGAAGGTAAAGGCGGGAGCACCTTAGTTGCAGCCTTGATAAGTGAAGTAGGAAAATCAGGTTGGATCAGCGTTGGAGATAGTCGGATTTATGCATTCTCCGAAGAAGCTTCTGTCCAAATATCCAAAGATGACACAATTGCAGGCCAGCTCGGGCGACAAAGGGAAAACAGCTCAGAGCAGTCGCAATTGCTTCAATATATCGGCATGCAGTCTCCATTAGATCTGCAGATCAGCGCTTTCGACAGCAAGACACCACATCGTTTAGTTTTATGCACGGACGGAGTTTACTTCACGTCTCATGACGCGAAGCTTTTGTCATTAATAACTTTAAATAAAGCCATAGGTCAAGACGAAGGTATAGTAGCTAGACGGTTAGTCGAACTTTCGCGATGGGCGGGGGGGCCAGACAACTCTACCGCTATAGTTGCAACTTTGCCATTAGATTTCACGTCCATACCCGATTCGGGCAGCTCAAATCTAGAACTTTGGGATTCACTGGGGCAGTTATATTTACATCCTGCAACAGCCTTAAAACCGAGATTAGAGCAAAAAGCACAACCTGCTGCAGAACCGCCTAATTCTTCAAGATCCGCAGACAATAGCCATGCAGAACAAGTGCTGTTAAGGCATGAGACTGCGTCACCTGAGACCAGGAAGTCTCGCAAAGCAGCGAAAACTTCCAGCAAGGCAAAAAGGTCTTCGACGCGCGCAGGAAAAAAATCCGGGAAGCTGGAAATCGATGATGCCCCAACGCCTGGGTTAGAGCTTGATTTCTCATCTGTGAAAGATGATTAATTCTAAAAATGCACTGAGGGAATTAGGATGTTTCCAGATCGCTATCAAATTTTGGGGCCTGCTCTGGATGGTGGAATGGGCTCAGTGCACCTTTGCTATGACCAAACATTAGAGCGAAAAGTTGCGATAAAAGTCATTCACAATCCTAGAAATGAACGACGTATCATTGATGAGGTTGACGCTCTTCTGAAGCTCCGATCAAAACACGTAGTGCAGGTCTACGACATCATCAGAGTAGGGAAAGGCAAAGGAATAGTTCAGGAATATGTGGAAGGTTCGGACCTATGGGACACGCCAGATTGCACATTATCTTCTGGCGAACTTTGCAAGCAATTGTGGCAAATTGCGTCTGGCATTGAAGATATACACAAGGCCGGCGTCATACACCGCGACATAAAGCCCAATAACATTAAACACGACTTGGAAGGTGTAATCAAAATTTTTGACTTTGGGCTTGCCAGAGATGAAGGGACGAGCGCCTCTACAATGGGGTTTGTGGGGACCTTCGGGTTTGCCGCACCAGAACTTTTTGATGACAATCCAAAGTTCACAGCAGCTGTAGATGTTTATGGGTTTGGCGCTACTGCATTTCATATAATTGCTGGCAGCCTTCCCAAACACATGCAGAAACCAACACGCCCCGTTGACCTGCCTGCCAATTCTCTTGATGATTTTAAATGCGGATTACCCGATAGCGCACTAAGAATGATCGAGTCCTGCCTAGCTGTCGAAGTTAATGCTCGCCCCACTATGACCCAAGTGAGGGAGACCTTAGCCAAAGATCTTCTGAGAAATCGCCATCGAGCGCTGTTAGTCCACAAGGGAGAAGCGTCTTATCTACATAGCGAGAGAAGGGCTGTTCGGGCAAACTGGGATGGCGTTGGGTCGATCACCATAAGATATGACGGCTTAGTTTTCTTTGCAGGGGAAGTCGAAGGTGACGTCTACATTAATTATGCACCAGCAGTCAAAGGACAAGAACTACCGGGGTCTTGCGTCATTGCTCTAGGTGCACCAACCAGAGGTGCCACACGCATGTTCCTGACTTTTGATATCTCGCACCCGGAGGTAATCGTATGAATGGACCGCTGCGCGCTGATGAAATAGTTGGCGGTCGATATCGAGTAACAAATTACCATGCCGAGGGCGGCATGCAGTTTGTCTATCGTGCTACCGACACCCTAACAAGCAGAATTGTTGCGCTAAAAACACCGAAAAACAGTTCCGCAAGCAAACGATTCAAGCGAAGCGCTGTAGTTGCAGCGCAGGTCAATCATCCCAACGTTGCCAAAACGCTTGACTATGTAAACGAGGAAGGAAAAGAATTTTTGATTGAAGAGTTTATTGAAGGACAAGACTTACAAAAATCGCTTCTGAACTCATGCTCTAACCTTGACCCATACCTCACCGCTAAGCTATTCCATCATATATCGAAAGGGGTGTCTGCTGCCCATCATGCAAAAGTAATCCACCGCGATCTAAAACCTACTAACATCATGATCGCGGGCGATTTTGATCTGATCGAAATCAAGATTACCGACTTCGGAATCGCGAAAATGGCTAGCGATGTGCTCGACGAGGCAACAGCTGGCGGACCTGAAACAATGCTGCTATCCAACACGGCTGTTGGTGCTCTCCCTTATATGGCTCCAGAAGCAATAGAGACGCCAAAAGAGATCACGACTAAGGCAGACATATGGTCAGTCGGGGCTATGCTCTTCCATATCTCAACCGGCATCTTGCCTTTTGGAGAAGGCTTGAAAGCGGTGAGAAAAATCCTAGAAGCTGTGCCGGAGGCTGTTCCTGACCACGTGACTCGGAATCCACAATTTGCGCCACTAGTAAACCAAACAATTGAACTGGCAATGTCATGCCTAAAGCTGAATCCTAACGAGCGCCCTACAGCTGATCAACTCGTCAAATCTTGTGGGGACCTGTATTACAGTTTAGCTCATCGTGAGCATGGGAAAGTTCGACGCATATTTGACCATAAGAAATTTGGCTTTATCACTTCTGATCAGGGTGATGTTTTCTTTCATGCAAACAGTGTCTACGGACCAGAGCATTTGCTTGTCGGCGACAGCGTTTGTTTCACTCGGCACCGCGTTGATGGTGGCGTTACTCCCCGTGCTCACCCTGTTTTAAAAATAAAACCTTAAATGCAATCAGCCAAAGTCAGCCTTACTGTTGATTAATACACCACCCATTAAACAGCCATCAATTTACAACTTATTTTTCAAAACCAAGAACATAAACGACCGAATTTACCTCATCAATCTCGAAGGCGATATGCCAACCAGTTTTAGGAGAAAAGATTGTCTGAAAAATATTTCCACCAATTTTATTAATTTTTCCCCGTCCTGGATTTTCAGAAAGCGCTTCAGCATCGTCAAGGAGCTCATTTACGAAGGCGTTTGCCGCATCAGATCCCAGTGTCTTAGTCTTCATGACCTCCAAGTCGTCGAGTTGATACCGTGCGTCTGCAGTCGTTGTCACATGATAGATTTTCAAGTCATTCCCTCAGGTTGATCCATCAACGATCGCCGTCTCTATTCGGCTAAGGAATTGTTTTCTTTGGCTTTACCTCAGAGCTTTTGCCAACTTCCACATTTTCTTCAGCGAGCCGCTTCCTCTCAGCTCTGAGTTTGCGATAGTCGTCCAGCGACATCAGCTCCTCAGTCCCCTCTCGAATACGACGCTGAGTATTCGAAATCCTCATTAACCAATCATTATGACTATCACTCATCTCAATCTCCTAAAATTACTTGTTCCCACGCAGTAGAGCACAAAAAAATCTCTTGGCAACTTCAATTTATCATATCTCAAGCAGTCGTCAACAGAGCTAGCCGCTCCAATTGGTTGCAGAGCGCTCACCACCATTTTTCTCATTACAAGTGGCATGCTTATTAGAATGCTACAGCACTCGCTTACAAGCGTGTGCCGCGTGCTGGGTGCTTCTCTACTGAACTTGACGTATTACTCTGCGCAACTCTCTGGCGCTCATTGGATTGAAGCTCTCTGTGCTGCTTAGTTGCGTCAACTCTGGCAATCGCTTCATCAAGCTTGGCTTCGATCTCTTCGTCCGAGATCAATTCGCGCACGTGATCTAGGTTCACTCGGCGAACCAGAACATCCGCCACTTCATCATGGCCATTTTGGAGTGCAGCAAACAAGCCTGCCTCCGGATAAGCGGTCTTGTGAGCGAACTCCAAGATCGACTTGACCATTCCTGCATCGCCCTTCGTTGCTGCAACGAACAGTGCTTTCTCGCCAAAGTCGCGAGGCGCATGGCCTGTTCTGATGATCGCCCAAAGCAGAGTCCGCACCAAAGTTGCATGTCCCTTGGAGGCGGCAGCATTGAGACCCAACGAATAGGTATCTTCCGGATCAGGAAGACCAGCTTCGATCAAGAGCTCAACAACCTCGGCATGATTGTTCTCGGCCGCCGCCGCAAAGCCATGCAGCGCACATTGGATCTTCGATGAAAAAGGCAGCAAATGCTTGACCGCTTCCAAGTGGCCTTCCCGACAAGCGGCGACCAGCGCTCGACTGTCCTGGGCTTTAGCATCTGAAAAAACGACTAGCTGAAAGACCACATCAGCATGACCATGGCGCGCCGCCTCATACAGCGCCAGTGAGTCGTGTTGCAGAGGGCTGCACTCTTTGAGCAGTCGTTTGACGCACTCCGTGTGCCCGTGCCTGGCAGCAAGCACCAATGCCTCGTCATCCTCTGCGTCGCAAAACGCCATGAGCTGCTCAACTGCCCGCGCTGAACCCGCCTTGGCAGCCACATCAAGCGGATAGACCTCAAATGACTTCGACAACAGTGGCACCAGTTGATCAACCAAGCCTTCTTTGCCGCTCTTGATCGCTACCTCAATGGCGTAGCGTGCCGCAGCATCAGCATCATTCTGAGCCTGACAAAGCGACACCACATACGCCTCGCTTCCCTGCTTTACTGCCTGTCTAATACTCTTCTTAATTGCCTGATCCATTTCGCCTCCTTCTATTCAAGTTAAGGCCATCACGCCTTTCGTCAAGATCAAAGCGTGATGGCACCCATCGATTAGATCGGCAGAAACTGAACTCACAAATCGTCGATGTCAGGAACATGGTCCTCGTAGTCGCACGCGATGAGCGTTCCGGTTTCATCTTCAATACGTTCGATCACAAGGTCACTGATCCATTGTTCAAACTCGAAGTCACTTTCGGCCACCGCATCGATATCACACTTGGAAAGTGCTTCTTGGGGCGAATTCGCTTCAATCGTTGCCCAGTGGACGACTTGGATGGTGCCGTTGATCTCGATGGTGTATTTCATCTTGCTCTCCGTGATTGGCAACGCGCCAAGCTTCGGAACGCAATCTATGCATCGCGACCGCGTCACTACAGTACGAACTCGCCACGATCGCTGAACAGCCATTCATTCGTCGCCGGCAACGCCAGCGCCCTGATACATCAGGCAGTCAATTTTCTTTAAGCCCGGTCGCCCCGGATAAGCTTCGTGTCTTCTCCCAGCTCTTGGCGATCCAGCAAGGCCATCTGGGATGCATGGACCATCGTTAGGTGGGCTCTGTAAGCCTTCCGCCAAAGCTTCTTCTCGCCATTTGACTGCCAAGGCAGCGCCAAGGCTTGATCAATGGTCAGTGCCAAGATTGTCGCCCCTTGCTGGAATGCTTCTTCAATCGCACTCATATCAAGGCCCGTGATGCCCGCATGTGAGATCACGCTCTTGATCTTGTTGGGCGACGCGCGGATCACAATGAAGGGAATGCCCCTCGCCGTTCGACCGAAGTTGCCCGAGATCGGCTCTTGAATTTGCTCTAGGACTTTGGTGACTTGGGCATACCAAGTCAAAAGCTCGACCTTGGCAATGGATCTTGGCGTGCTCTTGCTGATCAGAAACGGATTGCCGTGCTCTCGTTTGAGCTTATCGAACTGACGCCTTGGGATGCCAAGGTAGAACTCCGCCATGGATTGAGTGAAGTGCGTCGTGCCCGGTGAGCGATCAAGTCGTTGCTTTAGGCCATCGAATTCCTGGCTGGCGATGATGGCCTCGCGCTCATCGCGCTTGGCAATGACTTCAAGTGCTGCACGGAAAAATCCGTCTTCGAAACTTTCCGCCTTGCTGATATTGGTCATCCAAACCGTCCTTCGTTCAAGTCTCACTGCAAGCAACTTGCATCGCAAGCTTTGCCACTCACCAGCTTGAAAGCTCGTGGCCGATGCTATGGAGCCAAACCTAACCTGTTCGTGGAGGAAGCACAGCGAAAAAGCCATCCGCCGTCGTAGCGACCCAGTGCACGGCGTCTTTGCTACCTATGGTGATCGCGAGTTGCATGTGAGCCATCACGACCAACGCGTTGCTTTGTTTGACCATAACTTCAACGAGTTCAAACCGAAAGCCCGCTCGCAACCGATGAAGCGCATGTGCGCCCGCGTGGACAAACGAGTTGAGTGCCGCCCAAGAGTATTTCTTGAACTCCAAAAATGCACGCAGTGGTTCGGCTGCCTGCTTCACCGCTTCGAGAGAGATCAGCATCTTGGATAGCATGGGCAAGCGAGCGGCTAATGATTCACTTGTCGGCGTCAATTCGTCTTGCAAGCAGGCCACCTCATCATCGCTTGCACAGCAAAAGACCCAGACGGCTCTCACTAGCGCTTCGAACTGCGCGCGGTGGATGATAACCGTCGATGGTCCCGCACCAACCGCAAGAAGGCAGCGACTCGCAACGGCATGCTCAATCGAAAGCGAACAAAGTGCGCGACAGACTTGCAGCTTGGCCGTTTGATCAAACGGCGGAGCCGCTGTGATCGGCCCAAAGGCCCCTAACAGCGCGTCGGACCCATCTAAGAGCTTCTCAACCCGCTCAGACGTCATGCTTCCACAAGCATTGAAACAGTTGGATCGCATCCTGGCTCATCAATAACTCCTTCCTTCGATTTCTCATTTGGACTTGCCGTAATGGCTTAAGCAGCGGAAGAAGCTTGAAGACCGGACTCAAGCGTAGCGCCATATTTTTTGCAAGGTCAGGCGCACTGGGTGTCTTCTGCTACCGACCGACGAAAGAAGGGGGGCTACGCCCACCCCCTGGTGGCTAGGCTAACGTGCTGCCGGCCGCCGATGACCAGGTGGTCGAGGACTCGGATGTCGAAGAGCGACAGCGCCTGCTTCAGGCGTTCGGTGACCTTGCGGTCGGCGTCGCTCGGCTCGGGGTTCCCGCTGGGATGGTTGTGGAACAAGATGACGGCGGCAGCATTGAGGTCCAGGGCTCGCTTGGCGACCACCCTGCTGTGGACTTCGCAGCTGTCGATCGCGCCTGAGAAGAGGTGTTCGGTCGCAAGGATATGGTGCTTGGTGTCGAGGAAGATGCACCCAAAAACTTCGTGCGGCAGGTGTGCGCATCGGGCAACCAAGTAGCTGCCGGCCTGCTCCGGGCTGTGGATCCGGCCTTGGCGCTGGAGGCGTTGCTCCAGGATGGTGGCTGCTGCGAGCAAGATGCCCTCCTCGTCCATGGCCAGTTGGTATTGGGCCTTCCGGTCTTGGGTGCTGCGCTTCATCGGTTCTTCTCCACCGGCGCGTTGTGCGCCTCGTGGGAACCGGCAGGCGGAGCGTCAGGCCCGACCGCACCCGGGAGCGAGCACCGCGACAGCGGCGCGCAGCGGAGGGCCGTAACAGAGCGTCAGCGTCTAGGAGGAGGCTTGCCCTTGCGATTGGGACAGCGAAGCTAAGGTCCTTTAAGAGGCCCAGCGCTGGCATTGATGAACACGTTTAGCACCGTTGTGGAATCAACACCTGCCGATTGGACAAGCAACCGCATGTGGTGGATGTGGCTCCCCCGCCTCTGGACGCGTCAGGCGGCACAAGATATGGCGAAGTGCTTCGAGCGGTGCTCTCACTCTGACGCGGCCAGTCTCGCCTCTTGATGAGATTTCTCGTTCAGGAAAAGGATTCATGCGGGCCGTTAGTATTTTTGCTAACTTCGCCGCCCGTCTCGCCGCCTGAGACTTGGCCCCGCGAGAGTTCGCGTCATGTTGCCCGTGCCTGCCGCCCCTACCCTGGCCCACCTGTTGGGTCCTGCATCGCTGGATCCTTCGATCGCCTGCGTGCCGCTCAGCGCTATCCGCATCCAGCTGGGCTTTCCTTCCCCTGCAGAGGACTACCAGGACGGCGAGATCGACCTCAACCGGACGCTCATCCGCAACCCGCCGGCGACTTTCATGTATCGGGCCGAAGGGTGGAGCATGATCCATGCGGGCATCTGCGACGGCGACATCTTGGTAGTGGACCGCTCGGTGCAGCCCCAAGACGGCGACATCGTGGTGGCAAGTTGGGACGGGAACCAGCCGTCGTGCAAGGTCCTGAAAGTTGCTTTGGACCATGTCCAGTTGCACAGCCGCAACCCGCACTGTTTGCCCATCGTCTTGCCGCCTGGCACCGAGGTAGAGGTCTTTGCGGTAGTAGGCGTGGTGCGCCAGGTCACCCGAGCCCACGCGCGCGTGGGCCGCTGATGTTTGCGCTGATTGATGGCAACAACTTCTATGCCAGTTGCGAGCGCGTGTTTCAGCCCGAGCTTCGCGGCAAGCCGCTGGTGGTGCTGTCAAACAACGACGGCTGCGCCATCGCCCGATCTGACGAGGCCAAAGCGCTTGGAGTGCAGATGGGGCACCCCATCCACAAGATCCCGGCCCCCGTGCGACGGCGCTTGGCCATGCGTTCGGCCAACTTCGGGCTCTACGGCGACTTCGCCTCGCGTATTGGAGTGATCTTGCGCCAGGCGGTGCCTCGGGTGGAGGTCTATTCGATCGATGAGTCGTTCCTGGATCTCACTGGCATTGCCAATCGCTATTCATTGGCCACCGAGCTTCGCGAGCGCGTGCACCGTTGGACCGGCATCCCCAACTGCATCGGCATTGCCCCCACCAAGACGCTGGCCAAACTTGGCAACCACATTGCCAAGAAGGCCGCGCGCGACCCAGGCAACTACCCCGATGCATTGGCCGGCGTGTGCGACTTGGCGGCGCTTTCTCCCACAGCCCTTGATGCCGTGCTGCATGCCACGCCTGTGACCGAGGTGTGGGGCGTGGGCAGTCGCTGGGGCGCACGTTTGCAGGCACGAGGCATTCACACGGTTGCTGACCTGCGTGATGCCAGCACCAATGACTTATTGACGGACTTTGGCGTGGTCATGGCGCGAACGCAGCGCGAAGTCCAGGGGCAATGCTGCCTCGACTTGGCCGAGGTAGAACCCGACCGCAACCAGATCATGGTCAGCCGCTCGTTTGGCGAGTGGGTGACCGATCCGCAGGACATGGGTGAAGCACTGGCGACCTTTGCGGTGCGCGCCACCAAGAAGATGCGCGCCCAAGGCCTCACGACCAGTGCCATCACCATCTTTGCTGAAACCGATGCATTCAAGCCGGGTGTAGTGCAGCACAATCCCTCACGAACCATGCCCCTGCCCTCTGCGACCTCCGACACGCGTTTGGTGTTGCAAACCGTGCGGCGCCTCTCGCACGGCTTCATGCGCAAAGGGGTGGCCTACAAGAAGGCAGGGGTTTGCCTGATGGACCTGGCTCGCCCGGATGAACTCCACGGAGATCTCTTTACGCCTGCTCGCGTGGGCAACGATGCCCTGATGGACACACTGGACGCCATCAATCGTCGCTTCGGCCGTGGTGCGGCGGGTTTAGGGGCTACCGGCTGGCAGCGCGCCCCGGCATGGGCATCCCGGCAGGATCAGTTATCGGGACGGTTTACCACTGCGCTATCCGACCTCCCGCGCGCCACCTGTTGACCTTGCTCAAAACTCTTCGGGAACGCAGGTGGTCAGCGATCAACATCCGTAATAGGCTGACGATCTACCATCCTCGGAGCGTCCCATGGCCCTTGAAGTTGCCGGCTTGTCGGCCAAAGAACTCAAAGCGTTGATCAGCCAGGCCGAAAAGCAGCAGTTGAAGCTCGCCAAGCGGCCCAAGGCGTCGGCCATGCGGGCCAAGATCGACAAGTATGTCAAAGATCATGGCTACACCATCGCGGAGCTTTACGGCACCGCTGCGCCCTCAGCCAAGAGCGGTTCCAAGAAGACTGGCACTCGAACGAAGGCCGCCAAGGGCCGCAAGCTTGGCAAGGTCGCGCCTAAGTATCGCAATCCGGCCAATGCCGATGAAACGTGGACCGGGCGCGGGAGGCAGCCGCGTTGGCTGGCGGAGTTGACCGCCAGCGGAAAGTCGGCAGACGAGTTCTTAATCAGCAAATAACGCCCGGTGACACAGGTCAGACCAAAGCACATCGTGATGTTTGACGCTGACGCAAAAAAGCCCCAGCTGAGCTGGGGCTTTTTCTTTATCCCGGATAGGCGGGAAATTTTTCATCAGGATGCTTGGCTTTCCACTCGTTGTAGGCGGGCGAGCCTTCCCAAGCCTTAAATGCGAGCGGAGTGCGCCCGCGACCAGACCACGTTTCTTGGCTGTGGGGCAGCCAATATTTCGGCGCCACCCCCCTCTTGCCGCCCAAAGCTTTCTTCGGACGACCTGGGCCCTTCGTGGTGCCAAGCAATGCAGCGATCTCTGACTTCTGCTTGCTGTTGAAGTGCTGCCCGTATTGGTTCAAGAGGTCGGCGACTTCTGCGAACGCCTGAGCAAACTGTTCTTGATGCAGCTGAGCTTCCTGCTCTTCCAATTTTCGAAGCTCTTCTTCGAGTTTGGCTCGGGCGGAGGTGATGGAATCGAGAGAAGCCTTTGTCATTTTTGATACCTAGTAATAATTGCAGTCGAGAGCATTAATCAATTAAGTTCATACCTTATTGGTCAATGCGCACTCCCATTTTTACGAAAGACACATTTGGATTACTACGCGCCCTGAGAAGACGCGCAGCAATCCTCCGAATTATTGAAGCTGGCTAGACAAGCTTGCGTGACTCAAAAGTGGTTGCTGCCAAGCATTCCCGCTGCTTGCACTCTGCATAAGGCTCTCGTCGGCTTGGGCATTTGCTCCCTTGAAGGCAGCCATGGCCTCAGTCAGGTGTGCCGCTTGATTGTAAAAATTTGTGCTTTGAGTGCTAGCACTCAGACTGGATGAACTACCCGTAGCAGCGGGATGGACCACAGCGCGGCTGGCCAAGTCAGCAACGCTCCATTGAGATCCATCAGCAAACACCACTTTTTCCACGCGACGGCTGGTGGTCGACGTGTTGAAGTGGCCTTCTACCGTGATTGTGTCAGCCGTCCCGTAATGGAGAATCAGATCAGAACCTGATTTTTCGACCTCAGTAAGGCCGGTTTGCAGTATATCACTAAACTCGATGGTATCGATAACGCCTGAGGTGCTGTCTGCATCATTAATGCGGTCAGCACCATCACCAAGCTGAAAACGGTAAAGGTCACCACCCGCCCCACCTTGAAGCAAATCGTTTCCAACCCCGCCTACAAGCAAATCCGAACCGTTTCCACCATTAAGAGTATCAGCATCAGCTTCGCCGTAGAGAGTGTCATTTCCACTACCGCCATTGAGTGTATCAGCACCGTCTCCGCCATAAATTTCATCGCGTAGATCACCGCCTGTGAGGGTGTCTTTTCCGCCAAGTCCGTGGATAACATTCTCTACATTTGTGTAGCCACCAAACGTATCGTCCCCAGCGGTGCCCACAACAAGTTTAGCTAGATCTGCAATTCCCCACTCCACACCATCTGAGAAACGCACCTTCTCCACGCGCCTACTTGCGGTGCTTGTGACGAAGTGCCCCTCAACAGTGATTGCATCTGAGGTGCCATAGCGCAAGATCAAGTTGTCTCCCGAATGTTCTACTTGTGTCATTTCGCTGGACGCGACATCGGTGAACTCGATGGTATCGACAATCCCAGTGGAGCTGTCGACATCGGATATTTTATCGACACCGTCGCCTTTGCTAAAACGATAAAGGTCAGCACCTACCCCGCCTTGCAACAAATCATTGCCGACGCCGCCAATAAGCAGATCGGCGCCACCTCCGCCGTTTAGGGTATCCACCCCGCCTTCGCCATAAAGTGAATCGTCGCCACTATTGCCATTGAGCGTATCGTCGCCATCCCCACCGAAAAGCTCATCGTGCACATCCCCGCCACCCAGCGTATCGTTACCGGCAAGACCACGAATAACATTCTCAACGTTGGAATACCCACCAAAACTGTCGTTTCCGTTTGTGCCCACAACGCGCTTTGCTAAATCAGCAAGTGCCCATTCCACGCCGTCAGAGAATTTAATCCTTTCGATTCTTCGACTCGTCGTTGATGTAAGATAGTGGCCGCTAACCGTTATAGCGTCACCGGAGCCATATCGGATGATGAGATCGTCCCCCGAATGCTCTACCTGAGCTATCTCAGAAGATTCGACATCAGTGAATTCGATTGTATCGATTACCCCAGTCGTGGCGTCAGATTCAAATATTTTATCGACCCCGTCCCCCTTACTGAACCGGTAGGTATCGTCGCCTGTACCGCCTTGAAGCAAGTCCTGGCCACTTCCGCCAACAAGCAAATCGATCCCGGCGCCGCCATTGAGTGTGTCAGTATCGGCTTCACCGTAAAGTAAATCGTTACCGTCTCCACCATTGAGCGTATCGTTGCCGTCTCCACCAAATAGCTCATCATGCAGGTCTCCGCCCGCAATCGTGTCAGCCCCGGCCAAGCCTTTTATTATGTTCTCAACATTCGAGTAGCCACTGAAATTATCATTACCGCTTGTTCCGACAACCTGCTTTGCTAAATCTGCGATGGTCCATTCAATTCCGTCCGAAAAGCGAACTCGTTCGATGCGACGACTGGAGCTACTTGTGATGTAATGACCAGCTACTGTTATGACATCGTTTGCTCCATATCGAATGATCAGATCATCGCCTGAGTGTTCAACCTGGGTAATTTCACTAGACACCACATCAGTAAATTCAATCGTATCGATGACCCCTGTCGTTGAATCGGAGTCGGATATCTGATCCAGTCCATCCCCTTTGCTAAATTTATACGTATCTGAGCCGGTTCCGCCTTGCAGCACATCGTTGCCGGCGCCACCGATAAGCACATCAGCTCCGCTTCCACCCGACAGCGAGTCTGCGTCTGCCTCGCCAAACAGCGCGTCATCTCCCGCGCCACCATTGAGCGTATCTGCACCATCGCCGCCGTAAAGCTCGTCGTGGAGATCGCCACCGCTCAAGACATCCTTGCCCTCTAGGCCTCTGATGACATTCTCCACATCGGTGTAGCCACCAAACGTGTCGTTTCCACTTGTTCCCACAACCATCCTGGCTAGATCAGCCAAGGTCCACTCGACACCATCAGAGAAGCGAACCCGTTCGATGCGCCGGCTCGTAGTGGCCGTGTTGTAGTGGCTGGCAACAGTGATTGCATCCCCTGAGCCGTATCGGATGATCAAATCTTCGCCTGAGTGTTCGACCTGTTTGATCTCGCTGGAAGCGACATTTGTAAACTCGACTGTGTCCAAGACCCCTATCGTAGTGTCGGACTCATAGATCCGATCAAGACCGTCTCCCTTGCTAAACCGATATACATCTGCACCCACGGCCCCCTGCAAAAGATCATTTCCGGTACCGCCGACCAAGAGATCCGCCCCAGCGCCACCATTGAGGGTGTCCGCGTCCGCCTCGCCGTACAGCGTGTCGTTTCCGTCACCGCCATTTAGCGTGTCGTTACCCATTCCACCAAACAACTCATCGTGGAAGTCGCCACCTGTTAGCTCATCGTTGCCACCCAGGCCGCGGATTGTATTGTCGATGTTCGAGTAGCCGGTAAAAGTATCGTTTGCGCTCGTGCCCACGACGAGCTTGGCAAGCTCGGCCAGAGTCCACTCAACGCCGTCAGCAAAGCGCACAGCCTCGACTCGTCGGTTTGCCGTGCTGCTTTCGTAGTGGCCGCGAACCGTCACCGAGTCCCCCTGCCCGTATCGAATGATCAGGTCGCTTCCCGCACGTTCCACTTGCGTGATTTCACTCGAACGAACATCAGTAAAGGCAATGGCATCGATTGTCCCGGCAGTTGAGTCGGAATCAATGATGACGTCTTGCCCATCGCCTTTGCTGAATTGATAGACGTCTGGACCAGCAGCGCCTCGCAGCGTGTCGTTACCCAAACCACCTACAATGACGTCCTTTCCCCGCCATCCGTCAATCGTATCGTCGGCGACAGTGCCAAGCGTCGTCAGACCGTTAGACAGCAGTGATTGAACGGTCCACTCGGTCCCGTCAGCAAAAACAATTCGCTCAACACCATAAGCGTTTGACAGCTCACCTGAGTTGGTTAACCAGGATGAGATTCGAACCGAGTCTTGTCCATTGCGAAGCTTGAAGACAACATCGTTACCCTGTCTCAAAACAGTGATATCTGAAGGCAAGATCCCCTGACCGAAAGCCAATACGTCCACCGAGCTGCTGTAAGAATCTCGCTCGTAAATGGTATCGTTTCCATCACCGAGATTAAAGACATACCGATCCGAACCGCCGCCACCGTAAAGGGCATCGTTACCAGTGCCACCCGTGAGAATGTCGCTGCCCGCTCCGCCTTTCAGCGTGTCATCGCCCTGATAGCCCAACAGACCCGTTCCAGTGTCGCCTACTGCAGTTAAGACATCTGCCGCGCTGGTGCCCAGCAGAACAGTTGAGCTATCGGCAATGCCAAAAAGGCCACTCAGCGCACTGTCCCCAAGGTCGTTGTATGACTGAAATGCCTGAATGACGGAGGTGGACGATGTGCCCCAGGCGGACTTCAACGATTGAATGAGATCAAGCCCAAGATCCAGTGCAAGCTGCCGATCGGTTTTTTCGATAGCTTTGAGCGCATCTACAGCACCTGAGATATCCCAAGTGAGTCCATTAGAACCGTCGAGGGTGAAGAGGTCGGTAAATTTGATCAAGTGGGTTTGGAGCATGAGCTGCGCGTATACAGAGTCGCGCAGCGCCTGGTAAGACTGAGAAAGCAAAGCCGCCGCCTGAGGGCCGGGATTAGCGCCCCAATTTCCTTGACTGTAACTCTCCCCCAGAAATGCCTCGATCGTGTAAAGCTGCCGTGCATCGGCAACATTGTTACCGCGTGACCCCGCCGCGTAAGCGCTAGCACCACTCCACCGATACAAGATTTGATCCATAAGGGTGCGCCGATCGTCGCGATCAGTGGCTGCGGCAAATTGCTGGACGAGATTAGTCAGCTGACCGGAAGTATCGTTTTGCATAGCAGTGCGCAGATTGTGCACATTTCCCGAACCGCTAACCTGAGGCAGCGCATCAATGGTTCCGTTGCCCGTCAGTCCGCCCGCGTCAATATCAACTTCTTGGCTATTGCCATAGTCAACCTTAAACCATACATCTTCGATCGCCGACACCAGCCCTTGGGTGTTCGTGAAGGTGCCAGCCTGTAAATGGTGGTTTCCATTTGCGTCAATGCTTTGAATGTCGGTGTATCCAAGCTTGATGCTTGCAACACCAACATCTTTAAGTGTTAGCAACTCGCCCGAATCTGCGACTCCATTGCCATTGATATCTTTCCATACACGCAGTGCGGAGAATTGCGCATCACTGCCATCAATCACGCCGTCGGCGTTTGAATCAAATTCTGCCAAAGCAGCAAAGCCGTTCGCCGCAGCTTTACCATCTTTAAGTGCAGTATTGTTGCCAAAGAGCTCCGAGCCGCTATCAATAGAACCATTGCCATTCCGATCAATCACCAGCAAGCCATCGTCGGCACCAACCCAACCGGTTGACTCGGCAAACTTGTTTCCGTCGTGGTCGAATTTTACCCCACTGCCAAGGCCGACTGTTTCAACACCGTCGCCGTCCAAATCCAGGATAAGAGGTGAGGCCAGACGCTCAGCACCGCCAAAGAGCGACTGCATCAACTCGATTGGAAGCGCCGACGTATAGAGGTGATTGTCATTGAGACGATCTGCCAACAGCTTCAGAACACTTTCGCTCATATTGGCGATGTTGCTCGTTGACCAAGCATTGATATCGAGCCAAGCCAGAACAGCGCTCTTCTGTTGCGCAGTAAGGGAATTCTCCTGACCAGGCTTTTGGCTCAGCTCAGCCATATCTCTGGCAAATGCTTCATCCGGGGAAAGGCCATCTAACAAACCCGCCTTGTAAGAAACCATTGCCGCAATTTCCAGCGACAACACAATCTCTGCGTCGGCGCTCCCAGCGGAATTGAGCGTTCTCTGCCAGATACTGGCACGTTCCGCTTCGGTCATAACAGAAAATGGAACATCCATCGTCCATGCTGAGGACGGAAGGTGAAAATCCGATTCAAAGACTTCTTTGTGGAAAGCCCACGCTTCTTCTGCACTGATTTCGCCGAAATCACCCTGCGATTGCTTTAGCACCAATGCATTCAGATAAGCATCGGCCATGCTGAATTTAACCGCCTCAATGTTGATGGCTATATTGTTCTGAGCGGCGACTTCCT
Organism: Lysobacteraceae bacterium USHLN149; assembly: GCA_037145635.1. GTDB lineage: Bacteria > Pseudomonadota > Gammaproteobacteria > Xanthomonadales > Xanthomonadaceae > JAATFS01. The sequence goes on along the minus strand of JBBCXB010000004.1, from coordinate 119,234 downwards.
TCAAATTGCTAATGGCGGCCTGGCCGGCAACGGAACTCTCGTTGACCAAACCCAGAGCGAGTTCAGAATAAGGGAGATTGAACCCTTTCAGGTATTCATACATTGCTGCCGGCCCCTTTTCGTTCAGGAGCTGCTGTGCGTAAATCAGGTCCGCATGAGAATTTGACAAAGCGACAGCTTCCATAACCGACATTTTTTAGTCCTTTTTTATGAATTTACCAACGAGATTCTCAACTGCTATGTGCATCTTATGCCACTGCGTTAGAATAGGCTTACGAAACTCAATCGTCAGCCAAATGTTCCACTTCTCAGAAAACCATTTTTCTTGGCAAATCAGCGCCCCTGAGGGATAGGCCCTACATAGAATTAGCAATTCTATTTTTTTTTGGGGCGACTCTTTCCAGTAAACCAACTTCTTAAATCGTTTGGACTGCACCTCGCCACTAGTCATGAGTCCGACCTTATCGTCAAACCAAAACTTCTTGGCGCCTAGCTCCTTTGCTTTTTCTGGCCTCGACCCCGACCAATCGTTGGTTAGGTAAGCATTACGCATTTTCTCCATTGCGTCCGATGGATTAACACCGTAGCTTTTGTCCAACACGATCTTGATCAAATCTGGATCATTTACGAGCTCATAAAGCCTCGGCCCTGGCTTCAAGCTTGGCCAAGAGGTAGAAATTGTAATCTGCTTTGCCTTGCTCTGACATCCCTTTTCAAAATGCTTCTTACTTTCTCCATGCCAATAGTCGACACCCTCATAGGTCAATGGCATGAACTCGTATGCCTTGGAGAACTCGATTGTTATGTCTCCAATGGTCGCGCAAGCAACATTCGCTTCTTCTCCTGGGGATTCAGGCGCATTTGACGCTCTGCACGAGCACAGCACTACAATGACAGCAAGAAAGATAGTTAAACGAATTCGCATTAACAAAAAATCTCTCCTAGGACTCAATTTACAACCCCAATTATTAGAACTGACGATCCATTTCGTGCATTCCATTAAACAAATTTTAGAAAAGGCCCGTGCCTTGCATTGAACCCCCACCAAGCCTGCATCAAAGCGCTGTCAAAGTTGAACGCTTTTCTTTCGCCATTAGCGCTCTCATCGCCACCTACGCCACCAAGCCCAGCGTGAGGCAAGTGTTAAGACGGCGAACCAGGGCAACAGTCGGTCCGCATCAACATTCTTGTCCAAGATGATGTTTAGGAGATCCCAATCATTGAAACGTTGATAGTGCCGAGCTCCCGGTTGTAAGCGCGGCCGCGATGTAGAATGCGTAATGTGGCTGGCCCATCTTTGCAGCTTTTCTCGGGTTTTCGCCCGCCCCGCCAGTAATCCACTTCCTGATAGGTTAGAGAAAATAAAATCGATAGGGCGTTGGAAATTCAATTGTCATGGTCCCTGTGTGGCGCATGCCATTTGCTGACTGATGGCTAACGCCTCGGTTTGGCTTGAAGCCTTAAAAGCTCCTAATAGCGCCATGAGAAAAAACCGATTGGCAAGACAAGCTTAAAATTTTGAAACGCCCTTATAACCATGATGAATGGACGCAGCAAATTAAAGCCAGATCAGCGTTAGGGGCTCATCTTTCTCTCATCGATTCGCCCGTATTTTCCCGCAAAGGACTTACTAAGTAGTCAATGACTGAACGCCTTCCGGTTTTTATCTCGGCAGTCAGCGTCATGCCAGGCGTCATGGCAATTGTGATCCCATCAATCACAAGACTATCTTCCAATAACTTAACCCGGGCTGGAAAAATCAATCCAAGCTTTTCGTCCTGTGCAGCATCGTACGAAACACTTTCCACGATGCCATGCAAGTAGCCATAGCGCGTGTAGGGAAAACTTTCGACCTTGATTGCAACAGTCTGCCCTCGACGCACGAAGCCAATGTCTTTGTTTAAGATTGAGGCCTCGACTTCTAAGAACCTTTGGTCAGGCACAACGGCCATCAGAGCCTGGGCTGGCGTGACAACCCCTCCCACCGTATGAACTGCAAGCTGTTGGATCGTTCCATCCACAGGTGACCGAAGCTGCATCTGCTGATCGCGCTGCTGGGTTTTTTTAACTTGCGGCTCAAATTGCACGATTTTCTCGCGTGCGTCTCTTAGTCCATCATAAGCTTTCTGGCGCGCGTCAGCGAACAGCACACGTTGCTGCTCTTTAGCGCCCGCCAACGCCGACTTAGACTCTTCTAGCGTGGCCCTTTGCACGGCTAGTTGCCTTTCAAGATCAACCATTTCCTGCTTACGGTACAGAAACTCGTGCCGACTTACATATCTGCTCTCAACAATTTTTTCTAAGTCGGCTACGCGCTCTTTTGAAATTGCCAAACTCTCTTCGAGCGGCGCAATCTGGCTTTGCACTGTCGCCTGCTCGGCTCTTCTCTGTGCAATCTGTGCAATGTGACTTAGGTTTTCGGCTTGAAAGCGCTCAAATTCGCTTTGTGCAAGAAGCCAACTCGCTTCTAAACGGTCGGCCGGCAGTCTAGCCGTAGCCTTTGATGGCATATGACCTTGATTGATGGCTGACAAAATCGCCCCGTAGCGTAATTCCGCCAGCTGCGCCGCGATTAGTGATTCATCGGCCTGCTCGAAATCGGCTCCTGTCGCTGTGGCGTTGAGCTCAACGAGTAGGTCGCCCCGTCTTACGCTTTGACCGTCTTTTACCAATATGTCCTGAACAATAGCCGTCTCGGCTGGCTGAATAATTTTGGTTCGGCCTCCGGCTACGGTTTTCCCGGGCGCAACCGCGACGATGTCTAGTTTTCCGACAGTGGCCCACCCCAGCGCGATGCAGAACAATCCGACAATGAGCAACGCTGTCCACCTTGCAGTTGGTGAGGTCGGGCGCTCGATCAACTCCAATCTCGCCGGTAAAAACTCTAGTTCAAGCCGGGTTCGTTTAGACGGATCCATCTTTTTCCGAACATCCCAGGCATGTCGGAAAGCAGTTTCGTATGTAGCAAGAAATTCCTGGAAGGCCGCGATGGTGTGCCTCATAGCGTCCCCTGCTGCAATTTGTGAAGATGAGCGTAATGACCCGCAGGACGGTTGACCAGTTCTTCGTGAGAACCGGACTCGACGATTTGGCCTTTCTCCACCACTACGATGCGGTTGGCCGAGCGGACCGTTGAGAGCCTGTGCGCGATGATCAAAACAGTGCGACCTTTGCAGATATCACGCATGTTACTCATCACCGCGTGCTCAGATTCGTAATCCAACGCACTTGTTGCCTCATCAAAAATCAAGATCCTGGGATCACCAACCAACGCCCGAGCTATAGCGATACGCTGTCGCTGTCCTCCCGACAGCCCGGTTCCATTGTCTCCCACCTTCGTGTCGTAGCCTTCGGGAAGCTGCAATATAAATTCATGTGCCCCGGCAAGCCTTGCGGCCTTGATTACACGCTCCAAGGGCATAGCGGGATCAGACAATGCAATATTTTCGCGCACGCTTCGATTGAAGAGAAAGTTCTCTTGAAGCACGACTCCAAGCTGGCGGCGAAGCCAAGCTGGATCTGCCATCGCCAGATCATGGCCATCAACAAGCACTCGACCTCGCTCGGGTGTATACAGTCTTTGCACGAGCTTCGTAAGCGTGCTCTTACCTGAGCCTGAGCGACCTACGATGCCGATGATCTCACCCGCAGCGACCCTCAAATCTATACCCGTAAGCACCTCACCCGCGTCTGGGCGATATCGAAAAGTTACCCTCTCAAAAGTTACCTCTCCCCTGATTGCTGGAAGCGTTGTGCGGCTACCTGGGAGCTCAGTACGGGTATTAAGGATATCGCCTAGGCGCTCTACAGATATTCCTATCTGTTGGAATTCTTGCCAGAGTTGAGCCAATCGAACAATGGGGGCAGAAACCTGCCCCGCCAGCATATTAAACGCAATCAGCTGACCTACTGACAATTTACCATCTATCACTAGTTTGGCGCCAAAAAACAAAATTCCAACGCCCACCAGCTTTTGCACGAGCTGCACACCTTGTTGACCGATGCTCGCAAGCTTGGCAACCCGAAAGGCAGCAGTGACATAGCCAGATAATTGATTGTCCCACGCTCTCGCCATCCGCGGATCAATTGCATTGGCTTTGACGGTGCCAATTCCATTCACCGTCTCAACCAAAAAAGATTGATTTTCCGCCCCCCGAACGAATTTTTCTTCCAAACGTCTGCGGAGCGAGGGTGTAATCCCAGCTGACCAAATAGCATAAAGCGGCAGAGAGAGCACAACAATAAGCGTTAGCCAACCACTGTAATAAAACATGACGGCGATAAAAACGCCAGTGAAGAGCAGATCCAAAACTGAGGTCAATGCTTGACCCGTGAGAAAACCACGGATGTTTTCCAACTCACGAACACGTGCGATTGTTTCGCCTACCCTGCGTGACTCAAAGTAAGCTAAAGGAAGGTTTAGGACATGTCTAAACAGCTTTGCGCCCAACTCCACATCGATTTTGCTCGTTGTGTGCGAAAAAATATAGCTGCGCAAACCATTCAACGTCACATCAAATAAAACAATGGCGACAAGTCCAAACGCAATGACGTTCAAGGTTGTCATTGAGTGGTGCACAAGAACCTTGTCCATCACCACCTGAAAAAACAGTGGCGTCACCAGCGCAAAGAGTTGGATGAACAATGAGATGGTAAATACTTCCAGCAGGATGCGCCGATACTTAACCACGGCAGGCACAAACCAGCGAAAGTCGAACTTGTTAAACCCTTCTAATACCGTGGCCCGGGAAGTCGCAAGCAACATTTTTCCCGTATAGGACTCTTGGAATTCGGATCGAGTCATGACTCGAGGGCGGCGCAGTTGGAGGTCTTGGATTAATACTTGTTCGGCATTGACCTTGGCGACGACGAAATGTCTGCCGTCATCTTGCCAAGCCAATGCTGGGAGCGCTATTTTTTCTAAGCGCCCTTCTTCGACCGCGACGATTTGCGCTTTGAGTCCAATTTTCTTGGCAGCTCTTAGCAGAGAGTTTTCATCGAGCAGGCCGTTGGCTTGACCAAACTCATGTCTAATTTGATCAGGATCAACAGGAAGGCTGTGGAACTGAGCCAACAAGATGAGTCCCGCCAGCCCAAAATCGTCCGGCGCCGCAACCACAACTGGTAGCGGTGATGAACTACCGATTCGTGCGGGCGTTCCCTCTGCCATCTCGCGCCTCAAGAGCATCCTTGCCAAACCAGCTGTGGCCAGTGGTCGAGTTGGATCATCGCACCGGAGACCGAGACTGTCAATTAGCTAAGAATTTAAAGCGTTCTCGTACCTCTACGAGCCAATATTAAAATGTCATCGGCCATCTCAATTAGACCGGCATTTCCACTACACCGATAAATTTGGCAGGGATTTTTTGAATTATTCGAGTGCACTCAGCTTTTGAATATGCTTAAGATTGATATTTCTGAAATAGAGATAGGCTTGACCATCCGTAAGATGGTGCCTTCACAGCACTCGAGGTATCATCTGAGGTATCAAAGCAGGCAATTTCGTTGGACCCAAAGTTCTTTAGGGTCAATGGCTTGTGTGAGGGCGTCTTCAGGCTCCGCCCACCTCCACCAATAGCCGGACCGAGCCGGTCCATGAAAGGCCGGGAACCCCCGTAAAACAAGGGTTCCCGGCTTTTTTCATTTTCGATGTGGCACTTGCCGGAGGCAAAAAGATATCTGGAGCTGCAGAAATTACATTTACTCAAGCATCCGCGACAAACCCGCCGGATAGTGCCATGGCCACGGCAGACTCAACCTGTTACACAGATTTAGATACCCACGAATCAGAAGAATACGTATCCAATAATTCCATCCATGGCTTTGTTTGGCACATTTTCGCAAGATGCGCTGATCGTATCGAAATGATCCGCAGTATTTCCTCGCCGCAGACCACCCTGCATGCAGCGATACAAAGGGACAGTCCCAGGTATCTGAGTATCAGCTACATAACCCAGAATCGGCATCGATCTAGAAAGGGTTTGGCCTTCACAGTTCGGATCGGGCGAGGTGAAGGTATCGATACCGCCGGCAACGAAGCAATTATAAAGCGCGTGTCCGCCAGCAAAGGGAGTGATCGACATGAATGCGATCGAACCTTCCAAGCGCCAGCCGAGCTTCTCCCAATTCTGGGGAAACTCATGCCCCGACCAGTGATTTATTTCCTTCGCATTATACAAGCGCAAAATCTCTACCAAATTGACGCCGACAGGCAATTCCGTAGTTGAAGCTTCCGTGGCCGCTGCCAGATGCGGCGGATCGGCCACAGGTATCAGCTCTGCAGCTTGCGAGGTCCCAGACACAAATGCGGCGACACCCAGCACGACAGAAAAAGCAAAACTCTTCACTTATGCATCCTTTTTATCCATGCGCGCCTCTTGCGCGCGCGGGGACATTAACATGATCCCACTAAGATTTTCCATGTAGAGAGCGCTGAGTAGATCAATTCAAACGTCGTAAAACCGGCTTCGCAGTCAGATTGGGGAGCTGGTGCAAAGCGAATATGCCCGAACACTCTTGACTGCTCCGGGGCTGGGCAGGGCCACCGCGTCATCGCATCGCTGAATGCGTTGGGGCCGTGGCGGGATGCGGACTCAACCCTGGCGGGTCGCGGCCGCTAAGCTATGGAAGCTGCAGCTTTCAGACAACCCGTGATCCTTCATTTCAGACGGAACTTCCGGCTCGGCATCGTGAGGATGCTGGGCCCCACCAGCGCGTGCGTGTTCGCGCTCTACGCGATCTATCTCGGCATCGCGGGAGTGGCGTGGGCGGCCGTCGCGGCGGCCGGGCTGTGCGCGCTGGCGCTGTGGGGGGCCTGGCGGATGCGCGGCTCCGACCGCGCCGACCGCGGCGGGCTGTGGATCGCGGTGCTGAACCTGGCCGGCTGCCTGATGGGCTGCTGGGTCGGCGGCGCCGCCGCCCTGCCCTGGCTGTTCCCGGTAATGGCGACCGCCTACTTCCTCTGCGAGCCCGACCGCGCGCTGCTGCTCAACCTGCCGCTGCTGGCGGCGCTGCTGCTGGTGCCCGGGCTGATCGTCGGGCCCGGCCAGGGGGTGTCGGCGGTGGCGGTCACGCTGCTGACGATGGCGGTGGGCCATGCGTTCTCGATCAAGCTGCTCGACGACCGCGTGCACCTGGAGGAACTGGCTTCGCTCGATGCGCTGACCGGCCTGCCCAACCGGCGCATGCTCGAGCGCACGCTCACCGCGCAGATCGACGAGCGCCGCGCGAACGAGCGCCTCAACGGGCTGATCCTGCTCGACGTGGACCGCTTCAAGGAGGTCAACGACCGTTACGGCCACGCCGCCGGCGACACCGCACTGGCGGACCTGGCGACGATCCTGCGTTTCGAGGTGCGCGGCGAGGACCAGGTGTTCCGCTTCGGCGGCGAGGAGTTCGTGGTGCTGCTGCGGGTCGAGTCGCTGGCCGAGCTGGAGGCCACCACCGAGCGCCTGCGCAAGTCGGTACGCACCTCGCTGCGCAGTCCCGGCGGGCAGATCACGGTGTCGCTGGGCGCGGCCCGGCACAGCGGCGAGACCCACTGGCAGGACTGGTTCTCGCGCGCGGATGCGGCGCTGTACATCGCCAAGAACAGCGGCCGCGACAGCTACCGGCTGGCGGACCGCGTGCTCTGAGGCAGGCGGCACCTGCCGCCTGCCTCGTCCCTCGTCAGCGGACCACGGCGAGCGGCGGCGATTCCGCGGCGGGCTGCCGCCAGCCGCCCAGTGCCTTGTAGACGCCGACCACGCCGACGTTGACCGAGGCCTCGGCGGTGGCCAGCGCGTCGTCGGCGGCGAGCTGGTTGCGCTGCGCGTCGAGCAGGGTGAGGAAGTCCTCCGAGCCCTCGCGATAGCGGATCTGCGCCAGCGCCGCGGCGCGCCTTGCCGCGGTCGCCTGCTCGGCCACGATTGCCAGCCGGGCCTGCTGGCGCGCATAGCCGGTCAGTGCGTTCTCGGTGTCTTCCAGCGCCAGCAGCACGCTGCGCTGGTACTCGGCCAGCACGCCGTCGGCCTGGGCCTCGCTGGCGCGCAGGCGTGCGCGCACGCTGCCGAAGTCGAACGCGGCCCAGCTGATCGACGGGGTGATCGACCAGGCCTTGCTGGCGCCGTCGGTCAGGCTGCCGGCACTGCCGGACAGGAAGCCCACGAAGCCGCTCAGGCTGATGCGCGGGAACAGGTCGGCGGTGGCCACGCCCACCCGCGCGGTTGCCGCGGCCAGGCGCCGCTCGGCCGCCCGCACGTCCGGGCGCTGCCGCAACAGGCCCGCGGTGTCGCCCAACGGCAGCGGCCGTGCATAGGCCGGGGTCGGCCTGGGCGCCAGCAGCGCATCGAGCGCGTCCGGGCGCTGGCCCAGCAGCACCGCCAACCGGTGCCGGTACTGGACCTGGGCGACATCGAGCAGCGGGATGTCCGCCTCGATCGCCTTCAGCCGCGCCCGGCTGCTCTGCACGTCCAGTTCGCTGCCGGCGCCCAGGTCCCAGCGTGCCTGGGTCAGGCGCTGGGTCTCGCGCAGGTTGTCCAGGGTGCGCTCGGCCACGGCGATGCGCTGCTGGGTCCCGCGCAGCTCGAAGTAGTTGCGCGCGACCTCGGCCGCCACGGTCACCTGCGCGTCCACCAGGCCGGCCTGCTCGGCCTCCAGGTCGGCGCGTGCGGCCTCGGCCGCCCGCCGCTGCCGCCCGAACAGGTCCAGCTCCCAGCCCGCGTCGAAGCCGAGGGTGTAGGTCTCGCTGAGCACGCGCTCGCCACCGGCGAAGGCCTCGGGCTGGTCGCGGCGGTCGTAGCTGGCGCCCGCGGTGACGTGCGGCGCCTGGTCGAGCCGGCGCTCGACGAACACCGCCCGGGCCTGCTGCACCCGCGACACCGCGATGCGCAGGTCGTGGTTGGCGACCAGCGCGTCGCGTACCAGTCGTTCCAGCACCGGGTCGTCGAACTGCGACCACCAGGCGCCCACCGGCGAGGCGTTCGCGAAGGCAGGTTCCTGCGCGCCCTGCAGGGTCACCTCGCCCGGCGGCGACGCCCGGTAGTCCGGGCCGACTGCGCAGCCGGCGAGCAGGCTCGACGCCAGCGCCAGGGCCAGCAGGTGCCTCACCATGGCAGCACCTGCCCGAGATGGGTGAAGCTGCCGGTGGGCCCGTCGCGGTCGATCAGCGCCATCGCGACGCTGCTGCGGGCGCCCTCCGCAACGTCGATCTCGCCCTCGCCGGCGTTCATGTCGGTCTTGACGTAACCGGGGTGCACGGTATTGACCTTGACCGGGGTCTCGCGCAGCTCGTGCGCCAGGTGCACGGTCCAGCTATTCACCGCGCTCTTGGAGGCGTCGTAGGCGGGGATCTTGAAGTCGTAGATCGGCGAGGACGGCTCGCTGTGCAGGGTCAGCGAGCCGAGCAGGCTGGAGACGTTGACGATGCGGCCGGCCGGCGACTCGCGCAGCAGCGGCAGCAGTGCCTGGGTCACCGCGACCAGCGCGAACACGTTGGTGTCGAAGGTGGTGCGCCAGGTGACCAGGGGCTGCTCGGACGGCGGGCGGGTCATGTCCTCGATCATGATGCCGGCGTTGTTGACCAGGATGTCGAGGCGGCCGTGGCGCTGGCGCACCTCGTCGGCCGCGCGGGCGATGCTGGCCGCGTCGGTGACGTCGAGGGCGATGGCCTCCACCGGCAGGCCGTCGGCCTGCAGGGTGAGCGCCGCGGCGACGGCGCGGTCGCGGTCGCGGCCGGCCAGCAGCGTGTGCACGCCGGCCTGGGCGAGCTGGCGCACGGTCTCCAGGCCGATGCCGCGGGTGGCGCCGGTGACGAGGGCGATCTTCTGGTTCGGGATGTTCATGGATTCTCCGGGAGGGGATGGAAGCGGGCCGGCCGCGCGCGCGAGGCACGCCGCCGGCCTGCGGTCTGCCGTGCGCTCAATGCGACGACGGGATCTGCGCCGGCGCGGGCGCGTCGTGGTGGACCAGCGGACGACGGGCCAGCTTGCGCAGCGCCACGTAGAACACGGGGGTGAGGAAGAGGCCGAACAGGGTGACCCCGAGCATGCCGGCGAACACGGTGATGCCGGTGACCGAGCGCACCTCGGCGCCGGCGCCATGGCCCAGCACCAGCGGCACCGTGCCGGCGATGAAGGCGATGGACGTCATCACGATCGGGCGCAGGCGCAGGCGGCAGGCCTCCAGCGCGGCCTCGACGATGCCCTTGCCGCCGAGCTCCAGCTCGCGTGCGAATTCCACGATCAGGATCGCGTTCTTGCAGGCCAGGCCCATCAGCACCACCAGGCCCACCTGGACGAACACGTTGTTGTCGCCGCCGGTCAGCCAAACCCCGATCAACGCCGACAGCAGGGTCATCGGCACGATCAGGATCACCGCCAGCGGCAGCGTCCAGCTCTCGTACAGCGCGGCCAGCACCAGGAACGCCAGCAGCACCGCCATCGGGAACACCACCATCGCCGCGTGGCCCTGCGTGGACTGCTGGTAGCTCAGGTCGGTCCACTCGATGTTCATGCCGTTGGGCAGCACCTTGGGCGCCATCGCGGCCAGCGTCTGCATCGCCTGGGTGGACGACAGCACGCGCGGGTCGGCCTCGCCGATCAGGTCGGCGGCCGGGTAGCCGTTGTAGCGGATCACCGGGTCTGGGCCGTAGGTCTGGCCGAGCGTGACCATGCTACCGATCGGCACCATCTCGCCGGCGGCGTTGCGGGTGCGCAGGTTGGCGATGTCCTCGACGCTGTCGCGGAACGGGCCGTCGGCCTGGGCGATGACCTGGTAGGTGCGGCCGAAGCGGTTGAAGTCGTTGACGTAGGCCGAGCCGAGGTAGGTCTGCAGGGTGTCGAACAGGTTGGTCAGCGGCACGCCCTGGGCCTTGGCCTTGTCGCGGTCCACCTGGGCGTCCAGCTGCGGCACGTTGGCCTGGTAGGTGCCGATCGGGAACTGCATGCCCGGGGTCTGCGAGATCGCGCCGGACATCGCGTTGACCGCGCTCTGCAGCTGGCCGTAGCCCAGTCCCGCGCGGTCCTGGATGTACAGCGAGTAGCCCGAGCCCTGGCCCAGGCCCAGGATCGGCGGCGGCATGAAGGCGAAGGCGAAGCCCTCCTGGATCTGGCTCAGGCGCGTGTTGATCTCGGCGTTGATCTGCTCGGCGCTGCGGCTGCGTTCGCCGAACGGCTTGAGGGTCAGGAACACGGTGCCGGTGTTGGGCGTATTGGTGAACTGCAGGGGGTTCAGCCCCGGGAACGCGATCGCGTGGTCCACGCCCTCGGTCTGCAGCGCGATCTGGCTGATCTGCCGGATCACCGCGTTGGTGCGCTCCAGCGAGGCCCCCTCGGGCAACTTGGTGCCGGCGATGAGGTAGAGCTTGTCCTGGGTCGGAATGAAGCCGCCCGGCACCGCCTTGAACATCACCCCGGTCACCACCAGCAGCAGCGCGTACACCACGAACACCGCGCCGCGGCGGCCCAGGGTGCGCGAGACCGCGTTCTGGTAACGGTCCGAGCTGGTGTTGAAGAAGCGGTTGAACGGACGGAACAGCCAGCCGAACAGGCGGTCGATCAGCCGCGACGGGCCGTCCTTCGGCGCGTCGTGCGCGCGCAGCAGCATAGCGGCCAGCGCCGGTGACAGCGTCAGCGAGTTGATCGCCGAGATCACCGTGGAGATGGCGATGGTCACCGCGAACTGCTTGTAGAACTGGCCGGTGACGCCGGACAGGAAGGCCATCGGCACGAACACCGCGCACAGCACCAGCGCGATCGCGATGATCGGACCGGACACCTCGCGCATGGCCTGGTGCGCGGCGGCCAGGGGACTGAGCCCTTCCTCGATGTTGCGCTCGACGTTCTCCACCACGACGATCGCGTCGTCGACCACGATGCCGATCGCCAGCACCAGCCCGAACAGGGTCAGCGTGTTGATCGAGAAGCCCAGCAGGTACAGCGCGGCGAAGGTGCCCACCACCGACACCGGCACCGCCAGCAGCGGGATGATCGAGGCGCGCCAGGTCTGCAGGAACAGGATCACCACCAGCACGACCAGCAGCACCGCCTCCATCAGCGTATGCACCACCGCGCTGATCGAATCGCGCACGAACACGGTGGGATCGTAGGCCGCCGACCAGGCCACGTCGGCCGGGAACTGTTTCTCCAGCTCGGCCATCTTGGCGCGCACCGCATCGGACAGCTCGATCGCGTTGGCCCCGGGCGACTGGAACACGCCCATGCCGACCGCGTTCTGGTTGTCCAGCTGCGAGCGCAGGGTGTAGTTGCCCGCGCCCAGCTCCAGCCGCGCCACGTCGGCCAGGCGCACGATCTCGCCGCTGTCGCCGCTGCGCACGACGATGTTGCCGAACTCCTCCTCGGTGCTCAGCCGGCCCTGGGCGTTGATCGACAGCAGGAAGTCGCTGGCGTTGGGCATCGGTTCGGCGCCGAGCTGGCCGGCGGACACCTGCACGTTCTGCTCGCGGATCGCGGCGACCACGTCGCTGGCGGTCAGCCCGCGCGCGGCGACCTTGTTCGGGTCCAGCCAGATCCGCATCGCGTAGTCGCCGGCGCCAAAGATCTGGATCTGGCCCACGCCGGGCAGCCGCGACAGCTCGTCCTTGATCTTCAGGGTGGCGTAGTTGCTCAGGTACAGCGAGTCGTACTTGCCGTGCGGCGAGGTCAGGTGCACCACCATGGTCAGCGTCGGCGACTGCTTCTGCGTGGTCACGCCCTGGCGGCGCACGTCCTCGGGCAGCCGCGCCTCGGCTTGGCTGACGCGGTTCTGCACCTGCACCTGGGCCTGGTCGGGGTCGGTACCGGGCTTGAAGGTGACGGTGGTCACCAGCACGCCGTCGGAACCGGCCACCGACTTCATGTACATCATGTCCTCGACGCCGTTGATCGCCTCCTCCAGCGGGGTGGCGACGGTCTCGGCGATGACCTTGGGGTTGGCGCCCGGATACACCGCGCGCACCTGCACGCTCGGCGGCACCACTTCGGGGTACTCGCTGATCGGCAGCAGCGGCATGGCGATCAGGCCCGCGGCGAAGAGGATGATCGACAGCACCGCGGCGAAGATCGGCCGGTCGATGAAGAAGCGGGAAAAATCCATAGGGAGGAATCCTTGAAGAGGTCACGGGGGCCGGCGCGCCCGGGCGTCGGGCAAGGCCGGCCCGTCGCCGGCTTCCTGCGGGGAGGCCGACGCTGGGGCATCGCGGCGCGGGCGGGCGCGTCAGTTCAGTGCGGTCTTGCGCTCCGCCGCCGGCGCCATCGCCACCGGCTTGGCGTCCACCGGCATGCCCGGCATGAACACCTTCTGCACCCCGTCGACGATCACCCGGTCGCCGGCGGCCAGCCCCTGGCGCACGATGCGCAGGCCCTCGGCGCTGCGACCGAGCTGCACGTCGCGGCGCTGCGCCTTGCCCTGCTTGTCGACGACGTAGACGTACTTGCGGTCCTGGTCGGTCAGCACCGCCTTCTCGTCCACCAGCATCGCCTTGAACTCGCCGCTGCCGAGCAGCTGCACGCGCGCGAACAGGCCGGGCGTGAAGCGGCGTTCGGCGTTGTCGAACACGGCGCGCACGCGGATGGTGCCGGTACTGCGCGCGACCTGGTTGTCGAGGAAGTCGACCTTGCCCGCATGCGGGTAGCCGTCCTCGCCGACCAGGCCCACGCGCACCGGCAGCCCGCCGTCGCGCTCGCTCGGGCGCTCGCCGTCGCGGGTCATCTGCGCATAGCGCAGGAACGTGCCCTCGTCGGCGTCGAAGTAAACGAACACCCGGTCCAGCGAGACCAGGGTGGTCAGCACGCTGGCGCTGTCGCCGGCGGTGACCAGGTTGCCGGCGGTGGCCATCGCACGGCCGGCGCGGCCGTCGATCGGCGCGCGCACCCGGGTCCAGTCCAGGTTGAGGCGCGCGGTATCGACCGCCGCCTGCGCCGCCTGCAGCTCGGCCTGGGCCTGGTCGGCCGCGGCGCGGCGCTGCTCCCAGGTCTCGGTGGCGATGGCCTGCTGCTCGGACAGCTTGCGCGCGCGCGCCGCCTCGCCGCGCGACAGCTCGGCCTGGCTGCGGGCGCGTGCGAGATCGGCGTTGGCGCGCGCCAGCTCGGCGCGGTAGCTGCGGTCGTCGATGGTGAAGAGCACATCGCCCTTCTTCACCTCCTGGCCCTCGGCGTAGTTGACCTTGTCGATGTAGCCGGAGACGCGCGGGCGCAGCTCGACGCTCTCGACCGCCTCGACGCGGCCGCTGAAGGCGTCCCACTGGCTGATCGGCTTGACCAGCACCGGTGCGGCGCTGACGGACGGCGGCGGCGGTGCGTTCTCGGCGGCCTGGCTGCCGCAACCGGCCAGCACGGCCGCGAACACGGCCGCGGCCAGCACGGTGCGATAGGGGAATCGGAACGGGGTGGCGTTCGCGGTCATGGGGAAACCTCTTGGTTGAACAGGGGAAGACGGAAACCGGTCAACAGGCCGGGAAGCGGCGGTGCGGGCACCTGCCGGGTGGCGCTGACCACGATCTGGCCCGGCGTGCCCCGGCCTGCCAGCAACGCGACCGCCGCGCGGCCGACGTCCAGCGCGCCGATCCATTCCGGGCAGGCCTCGCGGGCGCGGCCGGGGACGCGGACCGGGTGCTCCACCGACAGCAGCTGGACGCGCACGCCGAGCGGCTGCGCCTCCTCGTGCAGCACCTGCGCCAGCATGCGGGTGGCCGCCGCGGCCACCGAGCTGTCGCCGTGGGCGCACCAGGGCCGCGACCCGCACGGGCCGCCGACCAGCACATAGCGGCCGCCGGTGTCGTGCTCGGCCAGCAGCGGCAGCAGGTGGCGGGCCGCGGCCAGATGCGGCAGCAGGTCGGTCTGCAGCCGCCGGCGCAGCGCCGAGGCGGGCCGGTCCAGCAGCCGTCCGGCCTTCAACGGGCTGCCGAGGCTGGCGATCACCGCCGCCAGGGGCCGCGGGCGCTGCGCGACCCGCGCCGCGAGCGCGGCGGCGGCGGCATCGTCGGCCACCGAACCCTGCAGGGTCTCCAGCGCCGGCTCGTCGGCGAAGCGCGCCCGCAGCGCCTGTAGGCGGGCGTCGTCGCGCCCCGCCGCCAGCACCGGGCTGCCCGCCTCGAGCAGCGCCGCGACCACGCCGCCGCCCACGGTGCCGGTGCCGCCCAGCACCAGGACCTCCGGCTGCAGCGTCCCGTTCATGGGACTTTTACTCCCGCCAACGGGACAATTCCGCGCCCGACACCCGGCGACACATGTCGCGCAGCGGCCCGGACGCCGCCGCCGGCCTGCCGCCGGGGCGATGCCGCAAACTCGCGAAGCGTCCGGGAAGAAGCGTTTTTCCGCGAAAAATCCGCCGGATCGAACGCGGTTTCCAGGCTTTGCTTACGGTTCGGCGCCAGGCCGATGAATTTGCGCAACCACATGGCGGCGGCTCTGCTGAGAAGATGCTGCACACGTTAGGCCGCAAAGCCGCACTTGATTAGTCCGGATTTAGGGGAATAATCGTCCCGCAGACGGTCCAATCCTCCCTCTCCCCTTCCGAGGCCTCGCATGACCCACGATCTCAACGACACCCTGATCTTCGTCAAGGTGGTCGAGCAGGGCAGCTTCATCGCCGCCGCCAACGTGCTCGGCCTGCCCAAGACCACCGTCAGCCGCAAGGTGCAGGAACTGGAAACGCGCCTGGGCGCGCGGCTGCTGCACCGGACCACGCGCCGCATCGGGCTGACCGAGGCCGGCGCGGTCTACCACGAGCATTGCCAGCGCATCGCGCGCGAACTCGACGAGGCCGAGAGCGCGGTGGGCCAGCTGCAATCCGGTCCGCGCGGCTGGCTGCGCTTCACCGTGCCCTACTCGCTCGGTATCACCTGGATCGCGCCGCTGCTGGGCGAATTCCACGCGCAGTACCCCGAGATCCAGGTCGACATGCACCTGGGCAACGAGAAGCTCGACCTGATCGGCGGCGAGGCCGACCTCGCCCTGCGCGTGGGTGCCCTGCCCGACTCCAATCTGGTCGCGCGCAAGCTCGGCAGCCTGCGCACGCAGGTGTTCGCCAGCCCCGGGTACATCGAGCGCTATGGCGAGCCGCTGCATCCGGACGAGCTGCAGTTCCACCGCACCCTGGCGCTGCGCAAGAACCGCAACGTCCACAACAACCGCTTCTTCTGGTCGCTCAGCGACGGCAGCGAGATCCGCGAGTTCCCGGTCAACCCGCTGATGGTGGCCAACGACCCGGCCGCGCTCAACGGCGGGATGCTGTGCGGCGAAGGCCTGCTGCTGACCGGCGACGTGATGGCCAAGCCGTTCGTGCAGTCCGGCATGGTGCGGCGCGTGCTCGCCGGCTGGACCGGTCCGGAGGTGGACTTCAACGCGGTGTTCGCCGGAGGCCGGCTGGTGTCGCCCAAGGTGCGGGCCTTCGTCGACTTCCTGGTCGAGCGCCTCAATTTCGACGCCGACTACATGATGGCGCAGTGTCCGGCCGCCAAGATCGCCGCGCACAAGGCGCGTACCGATGCAGACGGCGAGGCGATGCAGGCCGAGGGCAAGCGCATCCTGGAGACGGTGGCGGGGTGAGGCAGGGATTAGGGATTAGGGATTAGGGAATCGGGAATCGGATGGCATCTGAGACTGACCGGGCGTCGACGACGGATGCGAACGAAGAAGGGCCGCGCAAGCGGCCCTTCTTCGTCGACTCGTGGCGCTTGCCGGCTCAACGCATGCCGGTGCCGGTGCCGCCATCCGAGCGCAGCGGGATCAGGCGGATCTCGACGCGGCGGTTCTTGGCGCGGCCGGCGTCGGTGGTGTTGTCGGCGATCGGATAGGCCTTGCCTGCGCCCAGCGTCTCCATGCGCTCGCGCTGCACGCCCTGCGCCGACAGGTACTGCGCGACCGCGCCGGCACGTTCCTCCGACAGCCGCTGGTTGACCGCGTCGCTGCCGATGCTGTCGGTATGGCCGACCACCTCGATCATGGTCTGGTTGTACTCGCGCAGCGTCGATGCGACGCCGTTGAGCGCGGTGTAGAACTGCGGCTTCAGCGCCGACTTACCGAAGTCGAAGGTGATGCCGTCGGGCAGGTTCAGGGTGATGTTGTCGCCCTGGCGCTGCACGTCGATGCCGGTGTTGGCGGTCCGCTCGCGCAGCGCGCGCTCCTGGCGATCCTGGTAGTTGCCGACCGCCGCGCCGCTCAGCGCGCCGATGCCGGCGCCGATCATGGCGTGCTGGCGGCGCTCGGTGGCGCTGTCGCCGGTCAGCAGGCCGGCCGCCACGCCCACCGCGGTCCCGATCAGCGCATTGCGGCCGGTCCGGTTCTGCTGCTGCGTCGGATTGCCGTACTGATCGCTCTGCACATAGGAGCCGCCGGTGGCGCAGGCGGAAAGCGCAAGGGCACTGACCAGCGCCACGGAGACGCATTTGCTGGCTGCTCGGATCATTCTGTTCTCCTTTATCGCCGCACGTGTCGGCATGTCGTTGCACGCGAGCATAAACAGGCAAACGCGATCACCGCATGACGAAACGCGGGTGCGCCCACCCACGCTCTACGGACATTCAGGAAAACGCTTACGCCGCACTCAGCGCCGGTGCCGCCCCGAGTACGCGGCCAGCGCGGCCTCGCGTCCCTCGGCGAGATCCACGATCGGCTGGCGCGGATAGTCGGGCGCCAGGCGTGCGGCCGAATCCGGGTGCTGCCAGGGCGCGAAGCGTTCCTTCACCGGCAGCCGCGCCAGTTCCGGTAGCCAGCGCGTGATGTAGCGCGCCTCGGGGTCGAACTTCTGCGCCTGCGTCACCGGGTTGAAGATCCGGAAGTATGGCGCGGCGTCCGCGCCGGTGCCGGCCACCCACTGCCAGCCCAGCGAGTTGTTCGGCAGGTCCGCATCCACCAGCGTGTCCCAGAACCAGCGCGCGCCGACGCGCCAGTGCACGCGCAGGTGCTTGCACAGCAGGCTGGCGACCAGCATCCGCACGCGGTTGTGCATCCAGCCGGTGTGCCAGAGCTGGCGCATGCCGGCATCGACGATGGGAATGCCGGTGCGGCCGCGCTTCCACGCCTCCAGCGCGGCCTCGTCCGGCGTGGCCCAGGCGAACCGGTCGAAGCGCGGATTGAGGTTGTCGTCGCTGGTCTGCGGAAAATGGTGCAGCAGGTGGTGGGCGAATTCGCGCCACCCCAGCTGGCGGAGGTAGCCGTCGATCTCGGCCTCGGTGCGCGCGCTGCGGTGCTTCTGCAGCGCCGCGCAGATGCGCCAGGGCGCGATCTCGCCGAAATGCAGGTGCGGCGACAGCAGCGAGGTGCCGACCCGGTCCGGGCGATCGCGCCCCTGGCGGTAGTCGTGCAGAGCGCCGTCGATGAAGACCTCGAGCGCTTCTTCCGCGCCGGCCTGGCCCGGCCGCCAGTGCTCCCAGAATCCGGCGTCCCAGCCGCGTGCCGGCGCCAGTCCCAGCGCGTCGACCGTCTCGCCGGCGACGGCGTCCGGCACCGGCGGCAGCTGCCGTGGCGCGAGCACGACGGCCGGCGGATTCCAGTGCGAGAGCGCGTTGCGCCAGAACGGGGTGAACACCCGGTACGGCGCGCCCTGCTGCGTGGCCAGCGTCCAGGGCTCGAACAGCAGCGCGCCGTTGAAGCTCTCCGCCTCCACGCCCTGCGCGCGCAGCGCGCTTTTGACCGCGGCATCGCGCGGCTGCGTGGCCGGTTCGTAGCGCCGGTTCCAGTACACCGCCACCGCCCCGGTCTCGGCGACGAGCCGTTGCAGCGTCGCCTGGCTGGGGCCGCGGCGCACGATCAGGCGCGAGCCGCGTGCCTCCAGCGCGCCCTGCAGCGCCTCCAGCGAGCGATGGCGCCAGGCGTCGGAAGCGGCTCCCGGCGCCCACGCGCCCTCCTCGTCCGGCGCATGCACGTACACCGGCACCGGCAGGTGGCCGGCCTCGAGCGCGGCCTGCAGCGCTGGGTTATCGTCCAGCCGCAGGTCGCGGCGGAACCAGACAAGGGCGACACTCATGCGAGCTCCTGGCGAAGGGGGGGGGTGCGCCGGCAAGGCGCGGGCGCACGGTGCGTGGGCGGGCGGTGCGTGGGCGGGCGGCTGCGCGCAGCGTCACGGCGGCCGGGCCCAAACGCCGCGGCGCTATTCGAAACTGCCCACCGAATCGTGTGCCAGGTTGTCGAAGCGGGTGTATTCGCCGAAGAACTTGAGCTTGCACGAGCCGGTCGGGCCGCCGCGGTGCTTGCCGATGATGATCTCGGCCAGGCCCTTGTCGGGTGAATTTTCCTTGTTGTAGTAGTCGTCGCGGTAGATGAACACGATCATGTCCGCGTCCTGCTCGATGGCGCCCGATTCGCGCAGGTCGGCCATCACCGGGCGCTTGTCGGTACGCGTCTCCAGCGATCGGTTGAGCTGCGACAGCGCGATCACCGGCACGTTCAGTTCCTTGGCCAGGCCCTTGAGCGAGCGCGAGATCTCCGAGATCTCGGTGGCGCGGTTCTCGCTGTTGCCCGGCACCGACATCAGCTGCAGGTAGTCGATGACGATCAGACCCAGGTCGTGCTCGCGCTTCAGGCGCCGGCACTTGGAGCGCAGCACCTCCGGCGACACGCCCGGGGTGTCGTCGATGAAGATCTTGGTCTCCTTGAGCATCTTGATCGCGCCGGTGACGCGCGCCCAGTCCTCGTCCTCCAGCTGGCCGGTACGCAGGCGCTGGGCATTGATGCGGCCATTGGACGAGATCAGGCGCATCGCCAGCTGCGAGGCCGACATTTCCATCGAGAACACCGCCACGCCCTTGCGCGACTTGATCGCGGCGTACTCGGCGATGTTCAGCGCGAAGGTGGTCTTGCCCATCGCCGGGCGTGCGGCCAGGATGATCAGGTCGGTCGGCTGCAGGCCGGCGGTCATCGCATCGAAGTCGTTGTAGCCGGTCGGCAGGCCGGTGATGTTGCCGCCGTTCTCGAAGCGGTTGCGCAGCTCCTCGAAGGCGTCCTTTAGCGCTCCGGGCATCGCCACGAAGTCGGTGCGCCCGCGTGCGCCGGCCTCGGCGATCTTGAACACCGCCTTCTCGGCGGTGGCGAGCAGCTCGGTGCTCTCGCGCCCTTCCGGCTGGAAGCCGTCGTTGACGATGTTGGTGCCGACCTCGATCAGCTGCCGCAGCACCGCCTTGTCGCGCACGATCTCCGCGTAGGCGGCGATGTTGGCGGCGGACGGCGTGGTGCTGGCCAGCTCGATCAGGTAGGCGCCGTCGCCGACCTGCTCCAGCTTGCCCTGCGACTCGAACCACTCGCCCAGCGTCACCGCATCGAACGGGCGGTCCTTCTCGGCCAGCTCGCGGATCGCGCGGTAGATCAGGCGGTGGTCGCGCCGGTAGAAGTCGTTCTCGGTGAGCTGGTCGTTGACCCGGTCGAACGCGTCGGGCGCCAGCATCAGGCCGCCGAGCACGGCCTGCTCGGCTTCCACCGAATGCGGCGGCACGCGCAGCTGGTCGATACGCGGCTCGCTGCGCTCGTAGTCGTCGTCGTCGCGGTTGCGATGGCGGTTGGAACGGAAGCCGGGACGGGCGGACATGGGACGGACAACTCCTGCGGCCGCGAGGCCGCCTTGAACTGCGCTCATGCTAGTCGGCCCGGCGGTGCACAGGCGACGGAACAAGCTGTGGATAACCGGTGCACAAGCATGCACCCCGGGAATCTCGCTGAACGAGACGGGCGCCCCCGCCGCAACGGGGGCGCCGACCCGGCATTATCGCAGATGCGGCACCGGCCGATCAGGCCCGGTGGTGCGCGATCCAGGCCAGGAAGCGGTCGACGAAGCCCTGCAGGAACTTGCGGCTGTCGGCGTTGGCGACGCTGCCGTCGGCGCCGAACAGGCCTTCCTTGTACTGCAGGAACACCTCCGGCTGGCCGAGCACGTGCATGTCCAGGTAGGCCAGCACGTTGCGCAGGTGCTGCTGCGCCACCGCGGTGCCGATGGCCCCGACCGAGACGCCCAGCACCGCTGCCGGCTTGCCTGCGAAGGCGCTGTCGCCATAGGGGCGCGACGCGGTGTCGATGGCGTTCTTGAGCACGCCCGGCACCGAGCGGTTGTACTCGGGGGTGACGAACAGCACCGCGTCGGCGGAACGGATCTGCTGCTTCAGGCGCGTGCCCTGGGCCGGGAAATCGCCGTCGTGGTCCTGGTTGTAGAGCGGCAGGTCGCCGATCTCGACGTAGTCGAAGTGCGCCTGCTCCCCGGCCAGCGCTTCCAGCGCCCGGGCCAGCTGCAGGTTGTAGGACTCCTTGCGCAGGCTGCCCACCAGCACCGCGATCGTGTACTTGCTCATTGCGCATCTCCATCGGGGAAGGGAGAGCGCAATCTACGCAGCCCGGCGCTCAGGCATGGTGAAGCGGACGCGCATCCCGACGCGACGGCGCTGTTGGGTGCCCCCCGAGCGGCTGGCCGCTGCACGCCCACGGCGTGCGGCGGTGGGGGCACCCCGCTGCCGCCCGGCCCGGACGCCGGCGCCAGCGACCGACGAGCGTGGCGGCTACTCGGCAGGCCCCACCAGGGCCCGCTGCTCCCGCCAATGCGCCTGCCAGGCCTGGAACATCAGCACCGTCCACAGGTGCGTATGCCACTTGCGTTCCCCGCGGTTGAATTCACGCCACAGCCCGGCCACGGTGTCGGCGGCGAAGATGCCGTCGCGCTGCAGCGCGCCGTGCGCGAGCAGGTCGTCCGCCCAGCCGTGCAGATCGCCGCGCAGCCAGGCGCTGACCGGCGCACCGAAGCCGCGCTTGCCGCGATCCACCATCGGGTCCGGCAGGTAGCGCCGCAGCACGCGCTTGAGCAGGTACTTGCTGACGCCCTCGCGGTACTTGAGGTCCAGCGGCAGCGACCACGCGAACTCGGCGACCCGCCAGTCCAGCAGCGGCGCCCTCGCCTCCAGGCCCACCGCCATCGTGGTGCGGTCGACCTTGCACAGCAGGTCGTCCGGCAGGTAGGCGGCGAAATCGGCCAGCATCATCGCGTCGGCCGGGGTGCCGGAGCCGTGCAACGGATCGGCCAGGCTGTAGAAACTCTCCGGCTCGCGCGCGCCGAGCACCGCCGCCGCCGGGGCGCGCCAGCGCGAGATGCGGTTGCGGTAGATGTCGCCGATGCCGCGCGCGCCGGCCTCGGCGACCAGCGCCGCCAGGCCGCCGGTGCGCGAGGACTCACCGCTGCGGCGTGCCGCGATCGCCATCAGCTGCCGCAGCGGCCCCGGCACCAGCCCGTGCAGCCGCCAGTTGCGCAATGCGCGCTGGTAGCGGCCGTAGCCGAAGAACAGCTCGTCGCCGCCATCGCCGGACAGCGCCACGGTCACGCCGCCGCGCGCCAGCCGCGCCACCAGCGCGGTCGGCACCTGCGACGCGTCGGCGAACGGCTCGTCGAACATCCGCGGCAGCTCCGGTACCACCGCCAGCGCGTCGGTGCCGCTGACGTAGAGTTCGGTGTGGTCGGTCTGCAGGTACCCCGCGACCTCGCGCGCCAGCGGCGCCTCGTCGTGGTGCGAGCCCTCGAAGCCGATGCTGAAGCTGTGGATCGGGTCGGCGCTCTGCGCCTGCATCATCGATGCCACGATCGAGGAATCGGTACCGCCAGACAGGAACACGCCCACCGGCACGTCGGCCACCATGCGTAGCGCGACCGCGTCGCGCAGCAGCGTGTCCAGGCGCTCCTCGGCCTCGGCCTCGGTGCCGCCGAACGGCTGCGCCAGCGCCTGCTGCATCGCCTCGCGCGCGTTCCAGAACGGCTGCTGCGCCTGGTCCGGGCGGTGCGCCTCGGCGCCCGCGGCCACTGCCTCGGCGTCCAGCCGCAGCACCCGGCCCGGCATCAGCTTGAAGGTGCGCTCGTGGATGCAGTACGGCGCCGGGATGTAGCCCAGCCGCAGCAGCAGCGTCAGCGCGTCGCGATCGACCCCGTTGTCGAATGCGGGGTGCCGCCACAGCGCCTTCAGCTCGGACCCGAACACCAGCGTGGTACCGGCCCAGCCGTAGTACAGCGGCTTCTTGCCGACCCGGTCGCGCGCCAGCGACAGGCAGCGGTCGCGCTGGTCCCAGAGGGCGATGGCGAACATGCCGTTGCAGCGCGCCAGCGTGTCTTCCAGGCCCCATTCCACCACGCCCGCCAGCAGCACCTCGGTATCCGAGTGCCCGCGGAAGCGGTGCCCGAGCGCCGACAACGCCGCGCGCAGCTGCGCGAAATTGTAGATCTCGCCGTTGTAGGCCAGCACGTAGCGCTCGTCGGCCGAGATCATCGGCTGGTGGCCGAGCGGCGACAGGTCGAGGATGCTCAGGCGCTGGTGCGCCAGCGCGATGCCCGCCTGGGCGTCGCACCAGGTCCCGGCGTCATCCGGGCCGCGGTGGCGCAACGCCTCGCCCATCTCGCGCGCCAGCGCATCGAGCCGGTCTCCGTGCAGCCGCGCCGAGGGCAGCAGCAGTCCCGCCAGTCCGCACATGGTTCAGTGCCTCTTCCGGGCGGGGGCGTTCATGCCGCGGTGCCGGTGCGGGCGGCCGGCGCGTCGGCCGCCGGCATCGGCACGAAGCCGGCGGTGCCACGCACCCGCGCCAGCCAGGCCCGGACCGCCGGCCACGGCGCCAGCGCGACGCCGCCATCCTCGGCGCTATGGGTGTAGGCGAACAGCGCGATATCGGCGACGCCATAGGCCGGCCCGGTGAACCAGGCGTGGTCCTGCAGGTGCCGCTCCATCACCGCCAGCGCCTGCGCGCCGCGCTCGCGAAGCGCGGGCAGCTCGGCCCGACGCGGCGAGTCGGGCGCCTCCCAGAGTTCGATGAAGCGCGCCACCGCGATGCAGGGCTCGTGGCTGTACTGCTCGAAGAACATCCAGCTCAGTGCCTGCGCCCGCTGCCAGGCGTCGCTGGGCAGGTACGGCGTGCCCTCGGCCAGCCAGCACAGGATGGCGTCGGATTCGGTGAGCACGCGGCCGTCGTCGCGCTCGACGATCGGCACCTTGCCGTTGGGATTGCGCGCCAGGTAGTCCGGCGTCCGGGTCTGGCCCTGCACGCTGTCGACCTCCACCCAGTGGAAGCGGCTGCCGAGCTGCTCCAGCAGCAGCCGTACCTTGTAGCAGTTGCCCGAGCGGGACATGCCATAGACGGTCAGGGGCGGACGCGGGGTCGACATCGGGCAGGCTCAACGGACGAAGGAGGGGTGGGCAGTGTCACAGCCGGCCGTGCCTTTGCAAAGCCCCGGCGCCGCAGGCACGCGGGCGCGAAGCCCGCGCACCCCAGCGTCCCGCGCATCGACCGCCGCCGCGGCCCGGCTCAGAAGGCATTGAAGCCGGTCAGCTCGCGCCCGATCACCAGCTGGTGCACGGTCTCGGTGCCCTCGTAGGTGATCACCGATTCCAGATTCAGGGCGTGCCGCAGCGCCGCGTGCTCGGTGGTGATGCCGGCCGCGCCGAGCAGGTCGCGGCATCCCCGGGCGATGTCGAGCGCGACCCGGCAGTTGTTCCACTTCGCCAGCGAGATCTGCTGGGGCTGCAGCGTGCCGGCCTGCTTCAGCCGGCCCAGCTGCAGTGCGATGAGCTGCGCGCCGGCGAGCGCGCGCGCCATCTCCGCGAGCTTGATCTGTGCGCTCTGGGTGGCGGCCAGGGGCCGCCCGAACAGGATGCGCTGCCGGCTGTAGGCGATGGCCTCGCCCAGGCAGGCGCTGGCCGCGCCGAGCGCCCCCCAGGCGATGCCGAAGCGCGCCTGGCTCAGGCAGCCCAGCGGCGCCTTCAGCCCATGGGCCTGCGGCAGCCGGTTGCGTTCCGGCACGCGCACGTCGTCCAGGTACAGCGCCGAGGTCACCGAGGCACGCAGGCTCAGCTTGTGCTGGATGTCCTGGACGGTGAAGCCGGGGGTGCCGGCCTCAACCAGGAAACCCTGCACGCCGTGGTCGGTCTGCGCCCAGAGGATCGCCAGGTCGGCCAGGCTGCCGTTGGTGATCCACATCTTCGCGCCGTGGAGGCGCCAGTCGTCGCCGTCGCGCACGGCGCGCGTG
Source organism: Lysobacteraceae bacterium USHLN149 (assembly GCA_037145635.1). GTDB lineage: Bacteria > Pseudomonadota > Gammaproteobacteria > Xanthomonadales > Xanthomonadaceae > JAATFS01. Next base: position 94,286 of record JBBCXB010000004.1, on the reverse strand, counting down.
GTCATCGCCGCCGGGTCCGAGCCGCCCTGCGCCTCGGTCAGGCCGAAGCAGCCGATCACGCGGCCGGCCGCCATCTCCGGCAGCCACTGCCGGCGCTGCGCCTCGCTGCCGTAGGCGTGGATCGGATACATGCATAGCGACGACTGCACGCTGACGAAGCTGCGCAGGCCGCTGTCGCCGCGCTCCAGTTCCTGGCAGATCAGGCCGTAGCCCACCGGGCCCAGCCCCGCGCCGCCGTACTCGACCGGCAGGGTGGCCCCGAGCAGGCCCAGCGACGCCATCTCCGCCACCAGCGCGCGCGGGAACTCGCCGCGATCGAACGCGTCGCCGATGATCGGCAGCACCTGGGTGTCGGTGAACCGCGCGACGCTGTCCTGTATCGCCCGCTCCTCGTCGTCCAGCGAGGCGCGGACATCGAACAGATCATCGTGACGCAGGGACATCGCGGCGGCCTCCGAGGTTCCAGCCCGCATTGTAGCCAGCCGGCCGCCCGTATCCCGGCCGCTGTGGCCGCATGCGCGGAGAGCCGGCGGGGCCGGCTCTCCGGGAAACGCAAGGACGGGGGGACGTTACTGGCGGGTCACCGGGCCGTCGACCGCGGCGGTGGTCTGGGTCACCAGCTGTCCGTCGATCACCGGCAGGCGGTCGCTGGCGGGCTTGTCGTTCAGGCGCACGGTCTTCTCCACGCCGTCGTAGCGGTAGGTCACGTTGTAGGCCACCACCGAGTCGGCATTGCCCAGCGAGATGCGCTCGCCCGGCTTGCTGTCCATGTGCATGCTGCCGGTGGTGCCGTCGGCGTTGCGGTAGGTGACGTTGTAGCCGGTGATGCGCGAGCTCTCGGCCGTGGAGTTCTCGGTATGGCACTGGCGCTCGGTGCGGTTCACCACGCGTCCGCCCACATGGTTGCGGTCGACCCGGTTGCCGACCGCGCCACCGGCCACGGCGCCGGCCGCGGTCGCCAGCTTGCGGCCGCCGCCGCTGCCGAACTGGTTGCCGACCAGGCCGCCGATCAGGGCGCCGGCGACGGTGCCGCCGACATTGCCGTCGCGCTCGGGCAGGCGCTCCTGCACCACCACGTCCTGGCAGACCTCGCGCGGCGTGGTCGTGGTGCTGGTCTCGCGCAGCGGCTCGGTGCCGATCACGGTGGCGTAGAGCTTTTCCTTCTGCGTCACCGGATCCACCTTGATCACGTCGGCGTACTGCAGCCCGCGCCCGGCCAGCGACGAGGCGCTGGCGTCGTCGCCGGCCAGCGAGGTATCGAGGATCGGGCGCTTGGAGGCGTCGACCAGATCGTCGCTGCCGCGATTGTTCATGAAGGCGGCAGTGGCCACGCCTCCCACCAGCAACGCGCCGGCGGCGACCAGTATAGTTGTCGTGTTGCTCTTCATGACCAGCTCCCTGCGGACGCGCCGCGTTGTTGACGACGCGATTCCAGCACGCCGACCCTGAACGAAAACACGCCCGGTCATGAACGTGCGCACAAAGTTCAGGAACTGCTTAGTTCACTCTGCGTTCGTCCCTCACGCTCCGGTGCCGCCATGCCCAACCCGCTCACCTATGGTTTTCTGAACTGGGCGCGCAAGCTGCGCTATCCCACCCTCTTCAAGCTGGCGGCCGGCCTGTTCCTGGTCGACCTGCTGCTGCCGGACCCGCTGCCGTTCGTCGACGAGCTGCTGTTCGGCCTGACCACGCTGCTGCTGGCGAACTGGAAGAAGCGCAAGGACGTGCCGCCGCCGCTGCCGCACCGCTAGCCCGCGCATGGACCTGATCGACAGCCACTGCCACCTGGACGCCGACGAATTCGACCCCGACCGCGCGGCGGTGCTGGCACGCGCACAGGCCGCCGGCGTGCGCCTGCAGGTCGTGCCGGCGATCACCGCGGCCAGCTGGCCGAAGCTGCGGGAGATCTGCGCGGGTGCGGCCGGCCTGTATCCGGCCTATGGGCTGCATCCGCTGTTCCTGGCGCAGCATCGGCCCGCGCACCTGGCGCAGCTGCGCGAATGGATCGAGCGCGAGCGCCCGTGCGCGATCGGCGAATGCGGGCTGGACTTCTTCGTGGACGGGCTGGACGCACGGCAGCAGCAGGACTGTTTCGTCGGCCAGCTGCAGCTGGCGCGCGAGTTCGGGTTGCCGGTGATCGTGCACGCCCGCCGCGCGGTGGAACAGGTGATCGCCGCGATCCGCGCGGTCGGCGGCCTGCGCGGCGTGGTGCACAGCTTCGCCGGCAGCCCGGAACAGGCCGGGCAACTCTGGAAGCTCGGTTTCCTGATCGGCCTGGGCGGTCCGGTGACCTACGCGCGGGCGCAGCGCCTGCGACGCCTGGCGGCGACGATGCCGCTGGAGCAGTTGCTGCTGGAAACCGACGCGCCCGACCAACCCGACGCGTTCATCCGCGGACAGCGCAACGAGCCGGCCCGGCTGGTGCACGTGCTCGAGTGCATCGCCACGCTGCGCGGCTGCCCCGCGCACGAGATCGCCGAGCAGACCCGCGCCAACGCACGGCACCTGTTCGGGCTGCCCGGCTGATCCGGCGCACCGGCGCCCGCGGCGCCGGCGCGCAGGCCGCCCCTCCCGGCCGAGGCGGGACCGGACGCAGCGCGAGGCCGATCGTGCGCCGCTGCCCGCCCGCACATCTCAGGACGCCGGAGCGCGCTCCGGCCGTGGCTTCAACAGCATCTCCAGCGCCTTGCCGGCAGCGGCGAAGGCGAACGCGCCGGTGATGTGCGTGGCCGCCCCGAGCCCGGCGCCGCAGTCGAGCTTGAGCGCGGCATCCCCGTCCAGCGCCGGGCGCAGGCCGCAGACGCTGCCGTCGGCCTGCGGATACTTGACGTTCTCCAGCGAGTACACCGCCGGCACGCCGAAGTAGCGTTGCGGGTTCTTGGGGAAATTGAACTCGCTGCGCAGCTTCTTGCGGATCAGCGCCAGCATCGCGTCGTGCTCGGTGCGGGAGACGTCGCGCACCCGGACCAGGGTGGGATCGGTGCGGCCGCCGGCGGCCCCCACGGTCAGCAGCGGCAGCTTGCGCCGCCGGCACCAGGCGATCGCCTCCACCTTCACCCGGAAGCTGTCGCAGGCATCGATCACCAGGTCGAACCCGGCGCCGAGCTGCTCGGCGAGGTTGGACGGGGTCAGGAACGCCTCCACCGCCTTCGCGTCGATCGCGGGATTGATCGCCACGCAACGCTCGGCCATCGCCACCGCCTTGTTGCGCCCGTACTGCCCGGCCAGCGCCGGCAGCTGGCGGTTGGTGTTGGACACGCAGATGTCGTCGGCGTCGATCAGGGTCAGGTGCCCGACCGCCGAACGCGCCAGCGCCTCGACCACCCAGGACCCGACCCCGCCCATGCCGACCACCGCCACCCGGCACGCCGCCAGCCGGTCCACCGTTCCCACGCCGTAGAGCCGGTCGATACCGGCGAAGCGTTCACGCCATTGCTCGTTCATCGGCCTATTTTACGCGGGTCGCCGCGTCGTGAGCGGCCCTGCGTCCCCGCCCGCCCCGAGCCCGCCATGACCGCACCGTCGCACGGTTTTTCCAGCGCCTACCGCTACCTGTTCGTCGCCGTGCTCGGCCTGCTGGTCGGGGCGATGGCCACGGTGGTCCTCGGCCGCGCGGCATTGGCGCGACAGGACCCGCTCCCCCGCAGCCTGATGCAGGTGATGGCGCGGCAGGTCGAGGTATTGCGCGCGCAGCCAGGGCGCTGCGCGGCGGCCGGCAGCGTGCCGCGGCTGCAGTTGCTGCACGCCCTCGCGGGCGACCTGGAACCGGCCTTCCCGGACTTGGCCGACGATCGCCGCTTCGCCGGGCAGGCCCGGGCCTTGCGCGACGTGCTCGCACAGGCGCAGGCGTCGCCCCCGCAGGACTGCTCGACCCTGGCCGGCACGGTCCGCCGGATCGACGCGGCCTGCCAGGCCTGCCACCAGGACTTCCGTTAAGCGGCGGTTGGCATGGTTGGCGCGGCGTTCACTCTGGCGCGGACAGGATGATGCCGCCGCGGCAGCCGCCGCTTTTCAAGAACCACCGGAGAGAACCCATGAACATCCGACTGCTCGCCCTCGGCGTCACTGCGACCCTGACCCTGGCCGGCTGCGCCACCACCCAGCCGGGCTACGGCAATGCCGGTGGCTACAACAACGGCGGCTACTCCAACGGCGGCTACAACCAGGGCGCGCCGGGCCGTTGCGCCGATTGCGGCATCGTCACCCGCATCGACGCGGTGCAGTCCAACCGCAGTGCGCCCACTGGCACCGGCGCGGTGCTGGGCGGCATCGTCGGTGCCGTGGCCGGGCGCCAGATCTCCAAGGAGACCGGCGGCAGCAAGGGCAACAAGAACGTCTCGGCGGTGGCCGGTGCCGCCGGCGGCGCGCTCGCGGGCAACGCGATCCAGAACCGCGTGACCGGCGACTCCTATGACGTGCAGGTGAAGATGGACGACGGCCGCGTGCTGGTGGTCAACCAGCGCGACCTCGCCGGCATCCGCGAGAACACCTACGTGCGCGTGGTCAACGGCAAGGTGATCCTGCGCTGACGCATCGGGCATCCGGCTGCACGGCAAAAAGGCCCGGCGACGGGCCTTTTTGCTGTCCGCGATGCGGTGCGCTCAGACCGGCTGGACCGCGTCGGCCTGCAGGCCCTTCTGGCCCTGGACCACGGTGAAGCTCACCTTCTGGCCTTCCTTCAGGCTCTTGAAGCCCTGGATCTGGATGGCCCGGAAATGCACGAACACATCCTCGCCGTTCTCGCGGCTGATGAATCCGAAGCCCTTGGCATCGTTGAACCACTTGACGGTACCCGTCTCACGCTCTGCTGACATCTCGACTTACTCCTGATCACACATAGGATGGGTTTAAAACGGCAGTAAGGGCTGGTTGCAAGGAGGAAGCGAGGTACAAGGATGTAGCGGATCGTCGGATCTACCCATCAGGCCACGATTCACGGTGACCTTGCCAAGCGCAGCGATTGCAACTTAACTCGCACAAAATGAAATTGCAATCACCACAAATCGATATCTGTCAACCCCAATTCCTCCTATCCCCGAGCCGATATGGACCCTACATTCATCTACTACGCGCTCGCCGGCCTGCTGGTCGTGGTCGGGCTTGCCGGCGTGCTGCTGCCGGCGCTGCCCGGGCTGCCGCTGGTGTTCGCCGGCCTGCTGCTGGCGGCCTGGGCCGACGGCTTCCAGCGGGTTGGCTGGCTGCCGCTGAGCGTGATCGCTGCGATGACCCTGGCCTCGTTCGTGATCGATTTCCTGGCCAGCGTCTACGGTGCGCAGCGGCTGGGCGCCAGCCGGCATGCGCTGTGGGGCTCGGTGATCGGCACGATCGTGGGGCTGTTCTTCCTGCCCGTCGGCCTGTTCCTGGGCCCGCTCGCCGGTGCCTGGCTGGGCGAGTACTGGCACACGCGCGGCGTGCGGCAGGCCACCCGGGTCGGCGTGGGCACCTGGCTGGGCATCCTGCTGGGCACCGCGTCGAAGCTGGCGCTGGGGTTCTGCATGCTGGGCGTGTTCGCCTTCGCGTGGTTCCTCTGAGCCGGGGGGTCGGCGCAGCCTTCGCCCGGCCGGGGCCGGGATGCTGTATTTTCTGCCCCCGTTCCGGGCCTTCCTTCTTCCTTCCAGCGCGAGACCCTATCCCGCCATGCCACATCCCCGTCCCCTGATGCTGCTCGCCCTGGCCGCGGCGCCGCTGGCCCATGCGCAAGAAATGGCCCCCCGCCCCGCGTCGCCGCAGGCGTGCGTGTCCATCACCTCGGACGCGGCGCGGCTGGCCTGCTACGACCAGGCGCTGGGCTACAGCGCCCAGGACACCGCCGCCGCCGACCAGGCCGCCGCCGAGGCCAAGGCCACCCAGAAGGAAACCCGCGACGACGGCCTGGCGGCTCAGCCGGACGCCAGCGTCGGCGAGCGTGCCGGCGCCCGCGTGGGCGAGTTCTTCAAGTCCACGCACGACGATCCGGCCATCGCCAACGCCGGCAAGGGCTCGCTGCTGGACCGCCGCTGGGAACTGGCCAAGGACTCCAAGCTGGGCACGTTCCAGCTGCGCGGCTACAAGCCGGTCTACCTGCTGCCGGCGTTCTGGACCAGCGACAAGAACCTGATGCCGCACTCGCCCAACCCGGCCAACTCGGTGACCTCGCCGCAGCAACTGGACAGCGCCGAGCTGAAGTTCCAGCTCAGCTTCAAGACCAAGGTCGCCGAGAACCTGTTCGGCGACAACGGCGACATCTGGATGGGCTACACCCAGAGTTCGCGCTGGCAGGCCTACAACGCCGAGAACTCGCGCCCGTTCCGCGAGACCAACTACGAGCCGGAAGCGATGCTGGTGTTCCGCAACAACTACGAGCTGTTCGGCTGGCGCGGGCGCATGAGCGGGATCAGCATCAACCACATGTCCAACGGCCGCGCCGACCCGCTGTCGCGCAGCTGGAACCGGGTGATCCTCAACGTCGGCCTGGACCGCGAGAACTGGGCGCTGATGCTGCGCCCGTGGTTCCGCATCAAGGAGGACGCGCAGGACGACAACAACCCGGACATCGAGGACTACATGGGCCGCGGCGACGCGACCCTGGTCTACAACAAGAACGGCCACGAGGTTTCGCTGACGGCGCGCCACTCGCTGCGCAGCGGCGACCGCTCGCACGGGTCGGCCCAGCTGGACTGGGGCTTCCCGATCAACAACCTGCTGCGCGGCCACGTGCAGGTGTTCGACGGCTACGGCGAGAGCCTGATCGACTACAACCACAAGGCCACCTACATCGGCGTGGGCGTGTCGCTGCTGGAGTGGTTCTGATCGCGGCCTCGGCCTGACGCCCCGGCCCGCGCGCCGCGCCCGACGCGGCGCGCGGGCCCGCCGGGACCGGGCGCGCTCAGGTCCAGTCGTCCAGGCCTTCGCGCCGGTAGGTCTCGCGGAACGCCGGGCGCGCCTTCATGCGTTGCGCATGCGCGTGCAGCGCCGGCCACGCATCGCTGGGGCGCGGCAGGTTGCGTGACCAGCGCATCAGCATGGTGAGCATGAAGTCCGCCGTCGACAGCTGTTCGCCGAGCAGGTACGGGCCATTGTCCTGCAGGTGCGCGGCCACGCGTTCCCAGGCCGCCTCCAGTGCCTGCCGGGCGCGCTCGCGCGCGGCCTCCGCGTGCGCGGCACCGGCCGGTTCGTCCGGATAGAACCACGCCCGGTAGGCCGGTTGCAGGGTGTTGGTGCAGAAGCACATCCAGCGGTAGTACTCGGCGCGCGCCGGCGTGCCCGGCGCCGGCGCGAATCCGGCCTGCGGATGCAGATCGGCCAGGTGCATGGCGATCGCCGCAGCCTCGGTCAGGAGCTGGCCGTCGAGCCGCAGGGTCGGCACTACGCCGGCCGGATTGAGCGCCAGGTAGTCGGGGGCCTTGTGCTCGCGGCGCTCCAGATCCAGCGGCTGCAGCACGTGCGGGACCTCGAGCTCGATCAGCAGCCAATGCACCACCAGCGCGGCGGTGCTGGGGGCGTAGTAAAGGGTGGCGGTCATGCAAACTCCTGGTTCGGGAAAGGACGTCGCCACGCGACACGTCCCGCGGGCGCGGCGGTGACCGCCAGCGCCATCACGGCGCACATTGCCCGGCCGATCGCCTCTGCATACCGTATCCGCTGCTCCTGCTCACGGGTCCTGCGAGCGGGGCGAGCATAACCGCGCCGTACCGGTCACTCCACCAGCACGGGGATCTTGCCGATGCGCGCCTGCCATTCGCGCGGGCCGGTCCTGTGCACCGACTCGCCGGCGCTGTCCACCGCCACGGTGACCGGCATGTCCTTGACCTCGAACTCGTAGATCGCCTCCATGCCCAGGTCCTCGAACGCCACCACGCGCGAGGCCTTGATCGCCTTGGACACCAGGTAGGCCGAACCGCCCACCGCCATCAGGTAGACGGCCCGGTTGTCGCGGATCGCGTCGATCGCGGCCGGGCCGCGCTCGGCCTTGCCGACCATGCCCAGCAGGCCGGTCTGCTCGAGCATCTGGCGGGTGAACTTGTCCATGCGGGTGGCGGTGGTGGGCCCGGCCGGGCCGACCACTTCCTCGCGCACCGGATCGACCGGACCGACGTAGTAGATGAAGCGGTTGGTGAAGTCCACCGGCAACGTCTCGCCCTTGTTGAGCATGTCGACCATGCGCTTGTGCGCGGCGTCGCGGCCGGTCAGCAGCTTGCCATTGAGCAGGACCACCTCGCCCGGTTTGAAGCTGGCGACCTCCTCGCGGGTGATGGTGTCCAGGTCGACCCGGCGCGCATTGGTCGGGTTGTAGGTGAGCTTCGGCCAGTCCTCGAGCGAGGGCGGGTCCAGCATCACCGGGCCGCTGCCGTCCAGGGTGAAGTGCGCATGGCGGGTGGCCGCGCAGTTCGGGATCAGCGCCACCGGCAGGTTGGCGGCGTGGGTCGGGTAGTCCTTGACCTTGATGTCGAGCACCGTGGTCAGCCCGCCCAGCCCCTGCGCACCGATACCCAGCGCATTGACCTTCTCGTACAGCTCCAGGCGCAGCTCCTCGGCGCGGTTGGCGGCGCCGCGGGCCTGCAGGTCGGTGATGTCGATCGGCTCCATCAGCGCTTCCTTGGCCAGCAGCATCGCCTTCTCGGCGGTGCCGCCGATGCCGATGCCGAGCATGCCGGGCGGACACCAGCCGGCGCCCATCGTCGGCACGGTCTTGAGCACCCAGTCGACGATGGAATCGGACGGGTTGAGCATCGCGAACTTGCTCTTGGCCTCCGAGCCGCCGCCCTTGGCGGCGACGATCACCTCGACATGGTCGCCGGGCACGATCTTGGTGTTGACCACCGCCGGGGTGTTGTCGCGGGTGTTGCTGCGCTTGCCGGCCGGATCGGCCAGCACCGAGGCGCGCAGCTTGTTGTCCGGATGGTTGTAGGCGCGGCGCACGCCCTCGTTGACCATGTCCTCCACGCCCATCGTGGCGTCGTCCCAGCGCACGTTCATGCCGATCTCGAGGAACACGGTGACGATGCCGGTGTCCTGGCAGATCGGCCGGTGGCCCTCGGCGCACATGCGCGAATTGATCAGGATCTGCGCGATGGCGTCCTTGGCGGCGGGCGAGGCCTCGCGCTCGTAGGCGGCGGCCAGGTTCCGGATGTAGTCGACCGGGTGGTAGTAGCTGATGTACTGCAACGCGTCGGCGACGCTCTGGATGAGGTCTTCCTGCTTGATCGAGGTCACGGCTGGCTCTGCGGCTGGCGATGGGGGTACCGGCCCATTTTAGGGCAAAGTGGCGGCCCTGCCCCGCGGCCGTGGCGGCGTGCGCTGTTCGGTCACGTTCGCGGGCCCGGCGCCGCGGCTGCGCTGCGCAGGCCGGGAGCGCCTGCGCGACGGTCTCGACATCGCGCAGGCGCGGGCCGCGTCACAATGCGCCGATGCCCAATCCTGCTTCCGCCGGCGGCCGCGCCGCCCATCCCAGCCTGCGCGAGCGCTTCAAGGCGATGCGCAACATCCCGCCGTTCCTGCGCGAGATCTGGCAGACCAGCCGCGGCCTGACCCTGGCCAGCCTCGGCCTGCGCCTGCTGCGGGCGCTGATGCCGGTGGCCACGCTCTACATCGGCAAGCTGATCATCGACGAGGCGATCCGGCTGGCCGGGCTGGGCCTGCCGCTGCACTCGCTGGGCGATGCGCTGGCCAGCGGCCAGCTCACCCGGCTGTTCGAGCTGCTCGCGCTGGAGCTGGCGCTGGCGGTCGGCTCGGACCTGCTCGGCCGCATGGTCAGCTACGCCGACGCGCTGCTGTCGGAGCTGTTCACCAACGCCACCAGCGTGCGCCTGATGGAGCACGCCGCGCAGCTGGACCTGGAGGACTTCGAGGACCCGGACCTGCAGGACAAGCTCGACCGCGCCCGGCGCCAGACCATGGGCCGGATGAACCTGATGAGCCAGCTGTTCGGCCAGGTGCAGGACACCATCACGGTGATCAGCTTCGCGGTCGGCCTGCTGGTCTACGCGCCCTGGCTGATCGCCCTGCTCGCGGTGGCGCTGGTGCCCGCCTTCGTCGGCGAGTCGCACTTCAATGCGCTGGGCTACTCGCTCAACTTCCAGTGGACCCCGGAACGCCGCCAGCTGGAGTACCTGCGCCAGGTCGGGGCCAGCGTCGAGACCGCCAAGGAGGTGAAGATCTTCAACCTGCACCGCTTCCTGATCGGCCGCTACCGCACCCTGGCCGACAAGTTCTACCTGGCCAACCGGGCGCTGGCGCGCCGGCGTGCGGTGTGGGGCACGCTGCTGGCGGCGCTGGGCACGCTGGGCTACTACGTGGCCTACGCCTACATCGCGTGGCGCACCATCCGCGGCGACTTCAGCATCGGCGACCTCACCTTCCTGGCCGGCAGCTTCCTGCGCCTGCGCCAGTTGCTGGAGGGCCTGCTGATCGGCTTCTCGCAGGTGGCCGGGCAGGCGCTGTACCTGGACGACCTGTTCTCGTTCTTCGAGATCGCGCCGGAGATCCAGTCGCGCCCGGACGCGATCGCGGTGCCGCAGCCGATCCGCCAGGGATTCGTGTTCGAGAACGTCGGGTTCCGCTATCCGGAGGCCGAGCAGTGGGCGGTGCGCCACCTCGACTTCGAGTTGCGCAGCGGCGAGGTGCTGGCGCTGGTGGGCGAGAACGGCGCCGGCAAGACCACGCTGGTCAAGCTGCTGGCGCGGCTGTACGAACCGGACGAGGGCCGCATCCTGCTCGACGGCCGCGACCTGCGCGACTACGACCTGGACGACCTGCGCGCCAACCTGGGCGTGATCTTCCAGGACTTCGTGCGCTACCACCTCAGCGCCGGCGAGAACATCGGCGTGGGCCGGGTCGAATCGATGCACGATGCGCCGCGCATCGCCGAGGCGGCGCGGCGCGCGCTCGCCGACGAGGTGATCGCCGGGCTGCCGCAGGGCTACGACCAGTTGATCGGGCGCCGCTTCAAGACCGGGGTGGACCTGTCCGGCGGCCAGTGGCAGAAGATCGCGATCGCCCGCGCCTACCTGCGCGACGCGCAGGTGATGATCCTGGACGAACCCACCGCCGCGCTCGACGCCCGCGCCGAGTTCGAGGTGTTCCAGCGCTTCAAGGAACTGTCGGACCGGCGCACCGCGGTGCTGATCTCGCACCGCTTCTCCAGCGTGCGCATGGCCGACCGCATCCTGGTGCTGGCCGATGGCCGGATCGAGGCCAGCGGCACCCATGCCGAGCTGATGGCCGGCGGCGGCCGCTACGCCGAGCTGTTCGAACTGCAGGCCGCTGGCTATCGTTGACGCCCGCCCCGCCTCCGGAACCGCCATGCGCCGCCTCCTGCCCTGCCTGATCGCCGCGTGCTGCGCGGCCCCGCTGCCCGCGCTCGCCGAGGCGCCGCCGGCGCCCGCCGACTATGCCGCCGCCAAGGCGCTGGCCGACCGCGACGAGGCCGCGCTGACGCCGGCGCAGGGCGAGCGGCTGCGCACCCTGCAGCGGGCCGCGCTGGAGGAAGGCGTCGGCGCCTGCGCGACGCCGCGCCCGGACACCTCCCCGTTCACGGTCGTGGTGCGGCTGGCCGCCGATGGCTCGGTCGAGGCCAGCTGGCGCAGCGGGCAGACGCCGCTGGCGGTGTGCCTGGAGCGGTTCCTGCGCCAGCGCGCGCTGCCGGCGCCGGCGCAGGCGCCGCTGTACCTGTCGTACGAGCTGTCGTTCGGCCGCTGAGCGCCGCGCCGGTGGCCCGCCCAAATGAGAGTTTTTCTCATTTGGGCGGGGATGGGGTAGAATGGCCGCGTTCCTTTCCCACACGATCAACGGCATGTCTTCCGCTTTTGGCGCCGAAACGGTGCTCGAGGTCCGTCACTGGACGGACGCCTACTTCAGCTTCACCACGACCCGCGACAGCGGTTTCCGCTTCGAGAACGGCCAGTTCGTGATGATCGGCCTGGAAACCGAGACGCGGCCGCTGCTGCGCGCGTACTCGATCGCCAGCGCCAACTGGGAAGAGCAGCTGGAATTCTTCAGCATCAAGGTACCCGACGGCCCGCTGACCTCGCGGCTGCAGCACATCCAGCCCGGCGACAAGGTGCTGGTCGGCAAGAAGCCCACCGGCACCCTGCTGATCAGCGACCTGCACCCGGGCCGCCACCTGTATCTGCTGGGCACCGGCACCGGCCTGGCGCCGTGGCTGTCGGTGATCAAGGACCCGGAGACCTACGAGCGCTTCGACAAGGTGATCCTGACCCACGGCGTGCGCTTCGCGCAGGACCTGGCCTACCGCGACCACTTCGAGCGGGAACTGCCGCAGCACGAGTTCCTCGGCGACATCGTGCGCGACAAGCTGCTGTACTACCCGGCGGTGACGCGCGAGGCGTTTCCGAACCGCGGCCGCCTCACCGAGCTGATGGAGGACGGCGCGATGCAGCGCACGCTCGGGCTGCCGCCGCTGGACCCGGCCAACGACCGCTTCATGATCTGCGGCAGCCCGCAGATGCTGGCCGACCTGCGCACCCTGCTGGACGCGCGCGGTTTCCAGACCTCGCCGCGCATCGGCACGCCCGGCCACTACGTGTTCGAGCGCGCGTTCGTCGAGAAGTAGCCCGCCGGGCAACGGCAACGCGGCCGCAGGGCCGCGTGCTCCGTTCCGGGCCGGGACGCCCCTTCCTGCCTCCGCCACGGCGACCGGCCTGCACCACGCGTCAGCACCGGACCCGGCAGCCGCGACACCGCCTGCGCGCCCGCGCCTCGCGCTACCCTGCGCGGCCGCACCGCCCGATGCCGCCCCGTCCATGCCGACCTATCCGTTCCGCCAGCTCGACGTCTTCTCCGACACGCCTCTGCGCGGCAACGCGCTGGCGGTGGTGCACGCGGCCGACGGGCTCGACGAGGCCCGGATGGCCACGTTCGCGCACTGGACCCAGCTCGCCGAGACCGCGTTCCTGCTGGCGCCGTCCACGGCCGCGGCGGACTACCGCGTGCGCATCTTCTCCAGCGAGCGCGAGATGGCCTTCGCCGGGCATCCGACGCTGGGCAGCTGCCACGCCTGGCTGGAGGCCGGCGGCCGGCCGCGCGGCGAGGAGATCGTCCAGGAATGCGGGATCGGGCTGGTCCGCATCCGCCACGCCGGCCCGCGGCTGGCGTTCGCCGCGCCGCCGCTGCTGCGCCAGGGGCCGCTCGACGAGGCCGTGCTGGCGCGGGTACGCGCCGGCCTGGGCCTGGAGGACGTGGAGATCCGCCACGCGGCGTGGGTGGACAACGGGCCCGGATGGCTGGCGCTGATGCTGCCCGATCGCGAGGACGTGCTGGCGCTGCAACCCGACTACGCACGCCTGGCCGGCCTGCGCGTGGGCGTGGTGGCGCCGTGGCCCGGCGGCGAGGCGGACTTCGAGGTGCGCGCCTTCCTGCCCGGCGACGCCGTGCCGGAGGATCCGGTGACCGGCAGCCTCAACGCCGGCGTGGCGCAGTGGCTGATCGCCGCCGACCTGGCGCCGTCGCGCTACGTCGCCGCCCAGGGCACCGTGCTGGGACGCCGCGGGCGCGTGCATGTCGAGGCGGTCGGCGACGACCTCTGGATCGGCGGCGACTGCGGCACCTGCATCACCGGCGAGGTCGTGCTCTGAGGCACGGTGCCGCGCTCAGCCCAGCGCCGCCTCCACCTCGGCGTCCAGCGCCTCCGGCGCGGTGGTCGGGGCATGGCGCGAGCGCACTTGGCCGTCGCGCCCCACCAGGAACTTGGTGAAGTTCCACTTGATCGCCTGCAGCCCGAGCAGGCCCGGGCGCTGCTGCTTCAGCCACCGCCACAGCGGGTGCGCCGCGGCGCCGTTGACCTCGACCTTGGCCGCCATCGGGAAATCGATGTCGTAGTTCAGCGCGCAGAACGACCGGATCTCGGCCGCGTCGCCCGGCTCCTGGTGGCCGAACTGGTCGCACGGAAAGCCGATCACCACCAGGCCGCGCTCGCCATGGCGCCGCCACAGCGCCTGCAACCCGGCGTACTGCGGGGTGAAGCCGCAGCGCGAGGCCACGTTCACCAGCAGCAGGGGCCGCCCGCGGTAGGCGTCCAGCGCGCGCGGCTGTCCGTCGAGGTCGTCGTAGCTGAAATCGTAGGCGCTGGTCATCGCGGTCTCCCGGGCGGCGCCCGCATTATCGGCCCGCCCGGACCGCGGCCGCCACCGCCGCGCGCCCCCGGCCTGCCGTCCACCGCCGGTGCCCGTCCCCCGGTCCGCGTCCATGCCTTTCGTCACGGGCCGGCACAGCGTGCATGCGGTAGCCTCGGGGGTTCGTCTTTCGGAGGAACGTCCTTGACCACCCGTCTCGCCCTAGCCCTCGCCGCTTCCCTGGGGATCGCCATGCCGTCCTACAGCTTCGCCGCGCCGGCCGCCGCCCAGGCCGCCACGCAGGCCAACCCGTTCTTCGCCGAAAGCCCGCTGCCGCTGCACTACCCGCAGTTCGACAAGATCCGGGACGCCGACTTCGCGCCGGCCTTCGACGCCGGCATGGCCGAGCAGTTGAAGGAAGTGCAGGCCATCGCCGACAACCCCGCCAAGCCGAGCTTCGACAACACCCTCGTCGCGCTCGAGAAGAGCGGCCAGGTGCTGGACCGTGCGACCACCGTGTTCTTCAACCTGGTCGGCGCCGACACCAACGATGCGCGCAAGAAGCTGCAGGCCGACTATTCCGGCCGGTTCGCCGCGCACCGTGACGCGATCTCGCTCAACGGCAAGCTGTTCGCGCGCATCCAGGCGCTGTACGAGCGCCGCACCCGCCTGGGCCTGGACGCGCAGGGCGTGCGCCTGGTGGAGAAGTACTACACCGATTTCGTGCGCGACGGCGCCAAGCTCTCCGAGGCCGACAAGGCGACGCTGAAGGCGATGAACGCCGAGCTGGCCAACCTCGGCACCCAGTTCAGCCAGAACGTGCTGTCCGAGGTCAACGCCACGGCGGTGGTGGTGGACGACGTCAAGCAGCTCGACGGCCTGTCCGACGAGCAGATCGCCGCGGCCGCCGAGGCCGCCAAGGCGCGCAAGCTCGACGGCAAGTACGTGATCGCGCTGCTCAACACCACCGGCCAGCCGCCGCTGACCCAGCTCAGGAACCGCGAGCTGCGCAAGCGCATCTACGAGGCCTCGATCCACCGCGGCAGCCACGGCGGCCCGTACGACAACACCGCGCTGGTCGCGCGGATCATGAAGCTGCGCGCCGACAAGGCCAAGCTGCTGGGCTTCCCGAGCTACGCCGCCTACTCGCTGGAGAACCAGACCGCCAAGACGCCGGAGGCGGTCAACGCCATGCTCGGCCAGCTGGCGCCGGCCGCGGTGGCCAATGCCAAGCGCGAGGCCGCCGACCTGCAGGCGACGATCGACAAGGAACAGAAGGCCGCCGGCAAGCCGACCTTCAAGCTCGAGGCCTGGGACTGGGCGTACTACAGCGAGAAGGTCCGCCAGGCGCGCTACGACTTCGACGAATCCCAGCTCAAGCCGTACTTCGAGCTGAAGAACGTGCTGGAGAACGGCGTGTTCTACGCCGCCAATCAGGAGTACGGGCTGACCTTCAAGCAGCGCACCGACCTGCCGACCTACCGCGACGACCTGATGGTCTACGACGTGTTCGACGCCGACGGCAAGCCGCTGGCGATCTTCATCGCCGACATGTATGCGCGCGAGTCCAAGCGCGGCGGCGCCTGGATGAGCTCGTACGTGTCGCAGTCCGGGCTGACCGGCGACAAGCCGGTGGTCGCCAACCACCTCAACATTCCCAAGCCGCCGGCCGGCCAGCCGACCCTGCTGACCTGGGACGAGGTGACCACCGCGTTCCACGAGTTCGGCCACGCGCTGCACGGCATGTTCTCCGACGTGAAGTACCCGTACTTCTCCGGCACCAGCGTGCCGCGCGACTTCGTCGAGTTCCCTTCGCAGGTCAACGAGATGTGGGCCGACTACCCGTCGATCCTCAAGCACTACGCCAAGCACCACCAGACCGGCGCACCGATGCCACAGGCGCTGCTGGACAAGGTGATCGCCGCGGCCAAGTTCAACCAGGGCTTCGCCACCACCGAGTACCTCGGTGCGGCGATGCTGGACCAGAACTGGCACCAGCTTGCCCCCGGCCAGGTGCCGGACGCGGCCGGGGTGATGGCGTTCGAGGCCCAGGCGCTGGCCAAGGACGGGATCGCCTACCCGCCGGTGCCGCCGCGCTACCGCACGCCGTACTTCAGCCACATCATGGGTGGCTACGCGGCCGGCTACTACGCCTACATCTGGTCCGAGGTGCTGGACGCCAACACCCAGCAGTGGTTCAAGCAGCACGGCGGCCTGAGCCGCGCCAACGGCGACCGCTTCCGCCAGACCCTGCTGTCGCGCGGCGGCAGCGTCGACGCGATGGAGCTGTTCCAGGACTTCGCCGGGCATGCGCCGCAGATCGAGCCGCTGCTCGAGAAGCGCGGCCTGACCCCGGGCGGCGGCGACGGCGCGCTGCCGGAGCAGCCCGCCGCCAAGGACTGACGTTCGATGCCCTGTCGCCACACGCCGCCCGGGCCCTCCCGGGCGGCATGCGTTTGCGGCCACGGGCACGAACGTGGCGGTCAGCGTGGCGGTCGAGGCCGGGCGTCGCGCCCGGTAACGCCGCCATGGCTCGACGGCGCGCTCAGCCGGCGCTCTCGAGGCTGTCCAGCATCTTCTTGAGCAGGGTCTCCAGCCGTCGCTGCTCGCCCCCGGCCACGCCGGCGGTCTCCGCCTCCAGTAGCGCGCAGACATCGGGCAGCATGCGCTCGATCAGCGCCATGCCCGCCGGCAGCAGGGTCAGGGTGATCTTGCGGCGGTCCTCCGGGCTGGCGGCGCGCTGGACCAGGCCCTTGCGGCACAGCTGGTCGGTGAGCCGGGTGATGTTGGCCGGCTTCTCGCTCGCCGCCTCGGCCACCTCGGTCGGCGTGATCGACTGCTCGGGCGTGCCGTAGAGCATCATCAGGATGTCGTATTCCGGCGGGCTCAGGCCGTAGGGCTTGAGCAGCACCCCCGCGTTGGCGTGGATGCGCTTGTACAGGTGCTTGATCAGCCTGACCAGCACCGCCGGTTCACGCGGGAAGGCGGGATAGCGCTCGCAGGTGCACGCGATGCGCCGCTCGGTCTGGTCGAAACTGCCCATGGTCGGGGGGATCGCAGGTCGGGGGGATCGCCCATGCTACCCAATCGGCCGCGCCGCCCGCCGCCCGCCGCTCAGCGCGCGAACAGCTCCGCGTACGCCGGGGCCACCCACGGCAGCAGCACGCTGGCCGGGACCTCCGCCGTTTGCGTGCCGTCGGAATACGGTCCCACTTGGTACGGCGGGAACACGAAGCGCACGCGGGTGATCTTGCCGGCGGCATTCACCAGCGGCTGGAACTGCGCGAAATTTTCGGCCTTCGCGGCGGTGCCCTCGGCGATCATCTTGTCGGCCGAGTCCACCCGCGAATGCTGTTCCTGCGGGTCCAGCCGGTCGGCGGCGGCCCGCGCCTCGGCCGCCGCATGCAGCTGCGCCCCGACATAGCGGCCGATCTCGGCCCAGCCCTGCGCGCCCGGCACCAGGGCCGCGGCGGTCAGCGGCTGCTGCGCCTGCGGCAGCCACACGAAGCGCGCGACCAGCGGCTCGCCGTGGGCACCGCCGGTGTAGCGGCTGCCGTCGGCGGCCACCGCCACCAGGGCCGGGGTATCGAGCACGATCTCGAAACTCAGCGACAGCTCGTAGGGGGCCGGCGGCTTGTCGTTGCCCAGCCCGTCCACCGCTTCCATCAGCTCGGCCCGCGCGCTGGCCGCGTAGTCGCCGACCTGCCTGGCAAGCCCGGGGTAACGCTCCAGTCCCGGCGGGTAGCTGATCCCGACGACATAGGCCGGGGTATGTTCCATCACGTCCTTCAGCAGCCCGCCGGACTCGGGCGCGGGCGCCGGCTCCGCCGTGGCCGGCACCGCCGGCGCGGACGCGGCGTCGGGCACCGCCGGCTCTGGCTCCGGCTCGCGCCGGCAACCCGCCAGCAGCGCCAGCGCCAGTACGCCACTCATTCCCAGTTGTCTGCAGCCCCGCACCATCTGTGTCCCCTTGGTCGTCTTCGTCGTTGCGGCCACCGGCTCAGGCCAGCAGATCCCGGTGTTCGGGATGCCGGCGCAGATACGCCGCGGCATAGCTGCATTCGGGCACCACCCCCAGCCCCTCGGCGCGCGCGAACGCGAGCGCGGCCTCGACCAGCGCAGCGGCCACGCCACGTCCACCGATCGCTTCCGGCACGCCGGTGTGGGTGATCGCGAGCGTGCCGGGCAGCCGCCGATAGTCCAGACGCGCTTGCTGTCCCTCCAGCGTCAGCAGGAAGCGCTGACGCTCGGGATCGTGTTCGATGTCGGGCAATCCAGTGGGTTGCATCGGGCCACCCCGCGGGACGAGGCGGCCAGTCTGCGCCCGCCCCTGGCGAGCCGGCGTGAAAACCCCGACGCTTCGCGCAGGGCCTGCACACCGTGGCCGCTCAAGTCACGGCCTTCGCGGCCGATACGCTGGCGAAGGCGTCGCGCGGTCCGCCCAGGACCGGGCGCCTTCCCATCGCCTGCAGGAGTCACGCCATGAACAGCCCCGCGGCCGACCGCGTCCCCGACCCCGATACCGCACTGCTGGAGGGCCTGTTCCGGCTCACGTTCGCCGGGGCCACCCAGGGCGGCGAATTCGAGCGGCTCAGCGCCGAGGTCTATACGCGCCTGGCCTGCGCCTACGCCGCGCCCGCGGTCGGCAGTGCGCAGGTGATGCTGCGCGGCCAGGAACCGGCCTGACCGCAGCGGCCGGGACGCCTCGCCGTCCCGGCCACCCGTCTGCGCTCAGGCAGCCCGCTGCAGGGTCGCTGCCTGCGCGTCCTCGCGCCGCGCGCTGGCCACGCTGTCGACCAGCACGTCGGCATGCCCTTCCAGCGTCCGCGCCGAGGCCGCCATCGTCTCCACCAGCGCGGCGTTCTGCTGGGTGGCGGTGTCCATCTGGATCACGCTCTGGTTGATCTGGTCGATGCCCTGGCTCTGCTCCTGGCTGGCCGCGGCGATCCCGCCCATGATGTCGTTCACCCGCTGCACCGAGGCCAGCAGCTCGGTCATGGTCGAGCCGGCCTGCGCCACCAGCGCGCTGCCGCGCCCGACCTGGTCGCCGGAATCGCGGATCAGGTCGCGGATCTCCTTGGCCGCGGCGGTGCAGCGCTGGGCCAGGCTGCGCACCTCGGTGGCGACCACCGCGAAGCCGCGGCCCTGATCGCCGGCGCGCGCCGCCTCCACCGCCGCGTTGAGCGCGAGGATGTTGGTCTGGAACGCGATGCCGTCGATCACGCCGATGATCTCGGCGATCTTGCGCGAGGCCCCGTCGATGCCGGCCATGGTCGCGACCACGTCCTGCACCACCTCGCCGCCCCGGCGCGCCACGTCCGCGGCGCCGCTGGCCAGCTGGTTGGCCTGCAGCGCGCTGTCGGCGTTCTTGCGCACGATGCTGGTCATTTCCTCCATCGCGCTGGCGGTCTCCTCCAGCGCGGCGGCCTGCTGCTCGGTGCGGCGCGACAGGTCCTCGTTGCCGCCCACGATGTCGCGCGCGGCCCCGCTCAGGGCCTGGGCCACCTCGCTCAGCTGGCGGCTGGCATGGATGTCGGTGAGCGCCCCGACCGCGCGCAGCGGCGTGCCGTCGGCGGCGCGCCGGGTGAGGCCGCGGGCGTTGAACCAGCGGTAGCGGCCGTCCTTCAACTGCAGGCGGTAGGCCATGTCGAACGGCGTGCGCCCGCTGCGGTCGTTCAGATGCGCGGCGAAGGCTTCCAGCGACCGCTGCTTGTCCTCCGGATGCAGGCGCGAGGCCCAGCTGTCGAGCACGTTGGGGAAGTCGTGCTCGCCTTCGAAGCCGAGCAGGCGGCGGAACTGCGGCGACCACCAGAACTCGTTGGCCGGGTTGATCGGGTCGCCGGCGATCACGCTCATGTCCCACAGCCCGTCGTTGAGCATCGCCGAGCCCAGTTCGAAGCGGGTCAGGGTGATGTCGAGGAAGGCCTCGCGCTCGCGGCGCTCGGTGATGTCGGTCAGCGAGCCGGCCACCCGCAGTGGGACGCCGTCGGCATCGCGCAGGGTGGTGCCGGTGGCGCGGAACCAGCGGTACTCGCCGGACTTGAGCTGCAACCGGTTGTCGACGTCGTAGGGCGTGCGCCCGCTGCGGTCGCCCAGGTGCGCGGCGAACGCCTCCAGCGTGGCCTGGCGGTCGTCCGGGTGCAGCCGCGAGGCCCAGCTGTCGAGCACGTTGGGGAAGTCGTGCTCGCCCTCGAAGCCCAGCAGCTGGCGCAGCTGCGGCGACCACCAGAACTCGTTGGCCGGGTTGATCGGGTCACCGGCGACCACGCTCATGTCCCACAGCCCATCGCTGGTCCCGGCGGTCACCAGATCGAAGCGCCCGCGCATGTAGGCCAGGGTCCGCGCGTCCAGCTGCGCCTGTTCCCGGGCTTCGTCGCGCTCGCGCTCGAGGCCGCGCAGGCGCGCGGCCAGCTGCTGCATGAAGGCGGCCTGCGGGCCGGTCGCCGGCGCGCCGCGCAGGGCGGCCTCCAGCATCGTGTTCAGGGACGCCGTATCGGGGGATTTGCCAAACCACATCGGGGGAGGTCTCCGTCGCCGGAGAACGTCCGGCCCGACGCGGCTATCGGCCGGCGCGGGGACTTCTTGAGCGCCGCGCCGGCCGCGGCGGCGGCGTGGTTCAGCTCAGCCGAAGCTGGGGTTGGCCAGCTGTTCCAGGAAGATTCCCAGGATCCGCGGCTCCATGATCAGCATGAACATCACCCCGAACGCGGCGCCGGCCAGGTGCGCGCTGTGGTTGATGCGGTCGCCGCCGCGGCGGTCCATCCACAGGCTGTAGCCGACGTAGAACACCGCGTAGATGATCGCCGGCGCCGGGATGAAGAGCACCAGGATGATCGTCCACGGCGACAGCAGGATGTAGGCGAACAGCACCGCCGAGACCGCGCCGGACGCCCCCAGGCTCAGATAGTTGGGGTTCTTCTGGTTCTTCAGGTAGCTGGGCAGGATCGAGACCACCAGCGCTGCCAGGTAGAACAGCGGATAGGTGAACACGCTGCCGGTGACCTGCGTCATCACCCGCTCGATCGGCCGCCCGAAGAAGTACAGCGTGATCATGTTGAACAACAGGTGCGCGAAGTCGGCGTGGATGAAGCCGTAGGTCACCAGCCGGTCGTACTGGCGGTGGCGTTCCACCGCCGGCGGCCACAGGATCAGGCGGTCGGCCAGCTTGCGGTTGTTGAAGGCCAGCCACGACACCACGGCGGTGATGGCGATCAGGATCAGGGTAATCATCTGGAACCGGTCATCCTTGGTTGCGATGGATGCGGGCCGCGCGCGGGTGGCTCGGCCCGGTGGGGGAAGGCGAAGTGTATGCCGAGCGCCGCGCGCCACGGCACCCCGGCGCGCGGGTCACGCCAGCCGGTAGTGGTCGACCATGCGGTAGCGCCGCGCGTAGGCGCCGAACGCCAGCGCCGCCAGGAACGCGAAGCCGGCGAAGAAGAACATCAGGAACGCCGACTCGCTGAGCCCGGTGCCGGCGATGTGCGAGGTCACGGTGGCGTTGCGCACCGCGGCGTTGGACAGCAGCACCCACAGGTTGCCGATGGTGGTGGTGAGGTTCCAGAAGCTCATCACCACGCCCTTCATCTGCGCCGGCGCCTGGCTGTAGGCGAACTCCAGGCCGGTCGCCGAGACCAGCACCTCGCCGAAGGTCAGCAGCGCGTACGGCAGGATCTGCCAGGCGATCGACAGGGCGTCGCCGCCGTCCATCACCACCTGCAGCGTGCCCACCGCCACCCAGGCCAGGCCGCTGAAGGCGATGCCGGCCGTCATCCGCCGCAGCGCGGTCGGCTCCCAGCCGAGCCGGCGCAGCAGCGGGTACAGCACCAGGTTGTTGAACGGGATCAGCAGCATCACCAGCGCCGGGTTGAGCGCCTGCATCTGCGAGGCGGTGAACCAGTGCGGCATCGCCATCTGCTGGCCCTGCAGCACCCAGGTCGAGGCCTTCTGGTCGAACAGCGAAAAGAACGGCGTGACCAGCGCGAACACCACCAGCACCCGCAGCACCGAGCGCGCCCCGTCCACCGCCGCGTCCGGATGCACCGCGCGCGCGCGCTCCAGCTGCCACCAGGTCCCGCCGCCGACGCCGGCCAGCAGCAGCACCAGCGCCAGGCACAGGCAGATGACGATGCCCAGTGGCTCGACCAGGCCCGCACAGCCCAGCGCCAGCAGCACCGAGGCCGCGGCCAGCCTCAGGCCCGGCCGGCCCTGCCCCGGCGCGTGCGCCAGCAGCGCGGTGCGCACCACCTGGCCGAACCCGTGCGGGTCCTTCGGCGGCAGCGGCACGCGCACGTAGCGCCTGCGGCCGAGCCAGAACACCGCCGTCGCCACGAACATCAGGATGCCGGGAATGCCGAAGGCCCACGCCGGCCCGAGGTGCTTCAGCGCCAGCGGGATCAGCAGCGAGGCGAACAGCGAGCCGAAGTTGATGATCCAGTAGAAGGCGTCGAACACCACCCGCGCCAGGTGCTTGTTGCTCTGGTCGAACTGGTCGCCCATGAACGAGGCCACCAGCGGCTTGATGCCGCCGGCCCCCAGCGCGATCAGGCCCAGGCCGAGGAAGAAGCCGCCGCGGCTGCCCTCGAACAGCGCCAGGCAGGCATGGCCGGCGCAGTAGATCAGGCTGAACCACAGGATGGTGGAGTACTTGCCGAAGCAGCGGTCGGCCAGGAACCCGCCCAGCAGCGGGAAGAAATACACCCCGATCATGAAGCTGTGCATGATGTCCTTGGCCTCGCCCTCGCGGCCGGGCGTGGTGATCTCCTGCAGCAGCAGCGAGGTGATCAGAAACTGCACCAGGATGTTGCGCATCCCGTAGAAGCTGAAGCGCTCGCACGCCTCGTTGCCGATGATGTAGGGGATCTGGCGTGGCAGGCGCGCGCGGGCGCCGGGCGCCGGAACAGGGGTCGTCGTCAAGGGGCGATCCGATGGGCAAAGACGCAAGCCTAGCGTATCGGCCGCGCCCGGTAGCGCGGCGCGGCCGGAGGCCTGCGGCGGCCGCCATGCCGCAGTGCAGATTGGCCTGCCCCGCGCACTCGGCTAGATTGTGCCGATCCCCCGCACGACCGGATTCCGCTGGATGCCCCGTTTCGACCGGCCGCTTACCCGACTGGCGCTGTGCCTGCTGCTGGGCGGGGCCTTCCCGGCCGCCGCCACCGCCGTCGCCGATCCGGCCCTGGTCAGCGTCGCCGAGCGCAGCGGCTTCCAGCGCACCGGCCGCTACGACGAGGTGATCGCGCTGTGCGAGGCGTTCGCGCGCCGCCATCCGCAGGCGGTGCGCTGCCTGGAGTTCGGCACCACGCCGGAGGGACGGCCGATGAAGGCGCTGGTGGCGTCGACCTCCGGCGTGCTCGACGCGGAGGGCGCCGCGCGCCGGCGGCTGCCGGTGGTGCTGATCCAGGGCGGCATCCACGCCGGCGAGATCGAGGGCAAGGACGCCGGCTTCCTGGCGCTGCGCCAGATCCTGGACGGTGCCGCCGCGCGCGGCGCGCTGGACCGCGTGGTGTGGGTGTTCGTGCCGGTGTTCAACGCCGACGGCCACGAGCGCTTCGGCGCCTGGAACCGGCCCAACCAGCGCGGGCCGCAGGAGATGGGCTGGCGCACCACCGCGCAGAACCTCAACCTCAACCGCGACTACGTCAAGGCCGACGCGCCGGAGATGCAGGCCATGCTGCGCCTGGTGCAGGCCTGGGACCCGCTGATCTACGTGGACCTGCATGCCACCGACGGCGCCCAGTTCGAGCACGACGTCTCGGTGCAGGTGGAACCGGTGCATGCCGGCGACGAGGCGCTGCGCGCCGACGGCACCCGCTGGCGCGATGCGGTGATCGCCGACCTCGCGCGCCAGGGCTCGCTGCCGCTGCCCTACTACCCTTCGTTCGTGGTCGACGACGATCCGGCCTCCGGGTTCCGCGACGAGGTCTCGCCGCCGCGCTTCTCGCACGGCTACTTCCTGCTGCGCAACCGTTTCGGGATGCTGATCGAGACCCACTCCTGGAAGGAATACCCGGTGCGGGTGCGGGTGATGCGCAACGCCATCGTCTCGGTGCTGGAGCAGGCGGCGCGGCACGGCGGGCAATGGCGCGACGATGCGCTCGCCGCCGACCGGCGCGCCAGCGCCCTGGGCGGGCAGCCGCAGCCCCTGACCTACGTCACCGCCGACAGCGCGCGCACGGTGGACTTCCGCGGCTACGCCTACACGCGCACGCCGTCGGAGATCTCCGGCGCGCTGATGACCCGCTACGACGAACGCACTCCGCAGGTCTGGAAGGTGCCGCTGCGCGATCGCATTGGCCCGGGCATCGTGGTCGACGCGCCGCGCGGCGGCTACCTGGTGCCGGCGGCCCAGGCCGGCGCGGTCGCCGACACGCTGCGCGTGCACGGCATCGCGTTCCGCCCGCTGGCCGCGGGTGGCGAACGCGCGGTGCAGGCGTTCCGCGCCGAGAGCGCCGAGTTCGCCACCCAGCCCAATGAGGGCCGGCAGCGGCTGAGCGTGCGCGGGCAGTGGCACCAGGAGACCCAGGCGCTGGGGCCCGGCGCGCTGTTCGTGCCGATCGCCCAGCCCAAGGCGCGGCTGGCGATGGCCCTGCTGGAGCCGCAGGCGCCGGATTCGCTGCTGCAGTGGGGCCGGTTCAACCCTGCCTTCGAGCGCAAGGAATACATGGAAGCCTACGTGGCCGAGGACGTGGCCCGGCAGATGCTGGCCGCCGATCCCGCGCTCAAGGCCGAGTTCGAGCGCCGACTCGCCAGCGACGCCGCCTTCGCCGGCAGCGCCCCGGCCCGGCTGGAGTTCTTCTATCGCCGCCATCCCTCGTGGGATGCGCGCTATCGCCTGTATCCGGTGCTGCGCACCGACGATCCGGCGCCCTGACCCGCCGGGCCTGGCCCGGTCTCCCAGACGTTCAAACGAAAACCAGAAAGGAAACGCCGTGTCACCTGTCGATATGAAAACGTTTACATGCCCGACCCCGCGCCGCCTCGGCCTGGCCCTGGCCGTCGCCGCAGGGCTGACGCTGGCGTGGACCGGGCCCGCGCTGGCCGCCGGCCCCGGGCAGGCACGCCCGTGGATGGATACCGCGCTGAGCGCCGACCAGCGCGCCGACCGCCTGGTCCAGGCGATGACCGAGGACGAGAAGTTCGTGATGCTGCGCAGCTATTTCGGCCTGGGCACCGACAAGCTGCCCAAGCCCGAGGGCGCCCTGGGCTCGGCCGGCTACGTCCCGGGCATCGAGCGCCTCGGCATCCCGGCGCAGCAGCTGGCCGACGCCGGCGTCGGCGTCACCAACCCCGGCGGCATCCGTCCGGGCGACTTCGCCACCGCGATGCCGTCGGGCCCGCTCAGCGCCTCCACCTGGAACCGCGAGCTGGCCTACCAGGGCGGCAAGCTGATGGGCCGCGAGTCATGGCAGCTGGGCTTCAACGTGCTGCTGGCCGGCAGCGTCAACCTGCAGCGCGACCCGCGCAACGGGCGCAACTTCGAGTACGCCGGCGAGGACCCGCTGCTGGCCGGCGTGCTGGTCGGCGAGTCGATCCGCGGCATCCAGAGCGAGCACGTGCTGTCGACGATGAAGCACTACGCGCTCAACGACATGGAGACCCGGCGCAACTTCCACAGCGCGCAGATCGGCGAGCAGGCGATGCACGAGTCGGACCTGCTGGCGTTCGAGCTGGCGCTGGAGATCGGCCAGCCCGGCTCGGTGATGTGCTCCTACAACAAGGTCAACGGCGTCTATGGCTGCGAGCACGACTACCTGCTCAACCAGGTGCTCAAGCAGGAATGGAAGTACCCCGGCTACGTGATGTCGGACTGGGGCGGCGTGCACAGCGGCTCGAAGGCGGCGCTGGCCGGCCTCGACCAGCAGTCCGCCGGCGAGGTGTTCGACGCGGCGGTGTTCTTCGACCAGCCGCTGCGCATGGCGGTGTCCGCCGGCGTGGTGCCGCGCGCGCGCCTGGACGACATGGTCCACCGCATCCTGCGCAGCCTGATCGCGGTGGGCGCGTTCGACCGCCCGCCGCAGCGCACCCCGCTCGACGGCGAAGGCGGCGCGCGCGCCGCGCAGCGCATCACCGAGGAGGGCAGCGTGCTGCTGCGCAACGAGGGCGGCGCGCTGCCGCTGGCCAAGGACCTGCGGCGCCTGGTGGTGATCGGCGGCTATGCCGACAAGGGCGTGATGGCCGGGGGCGGCTCCTCGCGCGTGGACTACACCGTCTACGGCGGCAACGCGGTACCGGGGATCGCGCCGACCACCTGGCCCGGGCCGGTCATCATCCAGCCGTCGCCGCCGCTGAAGGCGCTGCGCGAGGCGCTGCCGGGCGTGCAGGTCGACTACCTCGACGGCCGCGACCGCGCCGCCGCCGCGCGCGCGGCCAAGGCCGCCGATGCCGCGGTGGTGTTCGCCACGCAGTGGTCGGCCGAATCGGTGGACCTGCCGGACATGGCCCTGCCCGACCGCCAGGACGCGTTGATCGCGGCGGTGGCCGCCGCCAACCCGCGCACCACCGTGGTGCTGGAAACCAACGGGCCGGTGCGCATGCCGTGGCTGTCCAAGGTGCCGGCGGTGCTGCAGGCCTGGTATCCGGGCATCGGCGGCGGCCCGGCGATCGCCGCCCTGCTGACCGGCGCGGCCAATCCGTCGGGCCACCTGCCGGTGACCTGGCCGGTGGACGAGTCGCAGCTGCCGCGGCCGTCGTTCCCGGGCCTGGGGTTCAAGCCGGCGCAGCCGGGCGAGGACACCGTGGACTACGACATCGAGGGCGCCAATGTCGGCTACAAGTGGTTCGCCACGCGCGGCCTGAAGCCGCAGTACGCGTTCGGCCACGGCCTGTCGTACACCACGTTCGGCTTCGACGGGCTGAAGGTGGTTGCCAAGGGCACCGGGCTGCGTGCGACCTTCCAGGTCACCAACACCGGTCCGCGCGAGGGCGCCGCGGTGCCGCAGCTGTATGTGCGGCTGCCGCAGGGCCACGCCACGCCGATCCGGCTGGTCGGCTGGCAGAAGCTCGCGCTGAAGCCGGGCGAGCGGCGCGAGGTCACGGTGGTGGCCGAGCCGAAGACGCTGGCCGACTTCGACCCGAAGACGCGGCAGTGGAAGATCGCGGCCGGCCGCTACCAGGTGCAGCTGGCGCGCTCGGCCGACGACCCGGTGCAGACCGCCGAGGTGGTGCTCGGCGCCGCCACCCTGCCCTGACCGGCACGCAGGCGTCGGGCCGCGTGCACGACGCCTGCACCGCAAACCGGTAGCATCGGGGCCATGCGCCCCTGTCGTGCCCACCGCGCCCTGCGCTGGATCTGGCCGCCGGCCCTGCTGATCGCGGGGCTGGCGCAGGCGCGTCCGCCGCTGCCGCCGCTGCCGTCGCTCCCGCCGCCACCTGCGGCCGCCGCCGCGGCTACGCTGACCCTGGCCACGCTCGACCTCGGCCCGGGCCGGGAACACTGGGAAACCACGCGCGACGGCGTGCTCGCCACGCTCGACGCGCTGCGCCCGGACGTCATCGCGCTGCAGGACGTGCTGCAGACGCCGGAGCTGCCCAACCAGGCGTGCTGGCTGGCCGGCCGACTGGGCTACAGCTGCCACTTCATCACCGCCGATCCGCCCAGCCGCCCGCGCCGCGAGGGCAACGCATTGCTGACCCGGCGCCGCATCATCGAGGACGCGGTCACCGTCCTGCACCCGTACCAGCTGGCCACCACCGCCGGCCTGCTGCGGCTGGACATCGACGGCACCGCGGTCAACGTCTACGTCACCCAGCTCTCCCGCGGCGACGGCGACGACCCCACGCTGCGCACGCGCCAGGTGCACAACCTGCTGCGCTGGATCGAGGCCACCGCCGAGGAGGCGCCTTCGATCGTGGCCGGCGACCTCGGCGCGGCGGGCGATGCCCAGGACCTGGCGGAACTGACCGCGGCCTACCGCGACGACGCCGCGTCCGCCCGCAGCCCGCCCACCGGCACCGATACCGCCTCGTCCGCGCTAGTGCTGCCGGGTCCGGCCGCGGCGCCCGGCGAACGCATCCTGGTCGATGTCCGGCGCCTGCGCCTGTCGGCGCTGCGTCCGCTGGCGCCGCCCCGGGGCGGGTCGCCTACCGCGCCCGAGCGCGGGCGGGTCGGCACGGTGGAGGTGCTGCCGATGCCGGGCACGATCGCCACTCCCTAGAAGGCGGCGACGGAGGTCTGCCGGACGGCCGTGCGGGCGAGCGCCGGACGCAGGCTACCCCAGCCGCTCCCGACATGCGGAGCGCCGGCACGGCATGCCCGGTCGGCACCCATCATCGACACGTACCTGCACCGCGGGGCGCATCGCCCTCGCACGCTGAGCACAGCGACTGCGTTCTCACATGCAAAGGCCGGGACGATGCCCGGCCTTTGCAACGCGCCGGCGACCGAGGGAAGGCAGGGCCTCCCCTCGGCTCGGCATTCGAACCTGCCCGTGACTCAGGCGATGGCGGCCTGGTAGCGGCGCTCGACCTCGTCCCAGTCGACGGCGTTGAAGAACGCGCCGATGTATTCCGGGCGGCGGTTCTGGTACTTCAGATAGTAGGCATGCTCCCACACGTCCAGGCCCAGCACGGGGGTGTTGCCCTCGAACAGCGGGCTGTCCTGGTTGGCGGTGCTCTCGACCACCAGCTTCTTGTCCGGGGTCACGCTCAGCCACGCCCAGCCGGAGCCGAAACGGCTGATCGCGGCCTTGGTGAAGGCTTCCTTGAACTTCTCGAAGCCGCCGAGGTCCTTCTCGATCGCCTGGGCGACCTGACCCTTGGGTTCGCCGCCGCCGTTGGGCGACAGCACCGTCCAGAACAGCGAATGGTTGGCATGGCCGCCGCCGTTGTTGCGCACCGGGCCCTGCAGGTTCTCCGGCAGCGACTTCAGCTTGGACACCAGCTCTTCCACCGGCAGGTCCGCATACTCCGTCCCTTCCAGCGCCGCATTGACGTTGTTGATGTAAGTCTGGTGATGCTTGGTGTGATGGATCTCCATCGTCTGCGCGTCGATGTTCGGCTCCAGCGCGTCGT
Source organism: Lysobacteraceae bacterium USHLN149 (assembly GCA_037145635.1). Taxonomy (GTDB): domain Bacteria; phylum Pseudomonadota; class Gammaproteobacteria; order Xanthomonadales; family Xanthomonadaceae; genus JAATFS01. The sequence continues at coordinate 65,232 of JBBCXB010000004.1, read as the reverse complement.
AGGCGTAGGGCAACTTCGGAAGGGTGTAAGCCATGAGGGTCTCCTGGACTTTCGCCCGGCGGAGGCCGGGCGTTGCAGTGATCAATGGTAAGGACGACGGCACCGGTTACCAAGTGCGGCGGCAGGGAAACTTCGTCCCAGTCGCCCGCGTCGTGCCTGCCCGCGTTCGGGCAGCCACCTTGCACCATCCCCCGGTTATTCCGGCGTGAACCGCATGTGGCCGGTGCCGCGGCACGCACGTTCAAAGTGGGCACAGTCGCGCCCCGGCATACTGGCCCGCACTGCCGTCGCGGCAGCGCTCCCCCGCTCCCGGACCTTTCCATGCGCAAGCCCGTCCTGCTGATCGTCGCCCTCGTGCTGCTCGTCGCCGGCCTGTGGGGCATGCGCGTGGCGCAGGCCCCCAGGCCGCAGTTCGCGCCGCAGCTGGAGGCGCCGCTCGTGACGCGCCCCGAGCCGCCGCGCACGGGCACCGCGAACGCGCTGCCGGCGTTCCTGCCGGCCGAGGCGGCGGACACGCTGGCGCGGATCCAGCGCGGCGGCCCGTTCGCGCATCCGCAGGACGGCGCCGTGTTCGGCAACCGCGAGCAGCGGCTGCCGGAACGTCCGCGCGGCTACTACCACGAGTACACGGTGGAAACGCCCGGGCTGCGCAACCGCGGCGCACGGCGCATCGTCACCGGCGGCACCCCGCCGGAGATCTGGTACTACAGCGAAGACCACTACGAGACGTTCAAGAGTTTCGCGGTGCCGGCCCAGGAGGCCGCCCGATGAGCCTGGGCGCGTTCGATCTCGACCTGGCCGATCCGGCGCGCTCGGGCGTGTACCAGGCCGACGCCGGCGACCTCGACAGCCTCGCCGCGCTCGCGCGCGATGCCGGGCTGCGGCTGCTGCGCGTGGACCTGGCCGCCTGCCGCGACAAGCGCACGCTGTTGATGCGGCTGGCGACGCAGCTGGATTTCCCGGGCCAGTTCGGCCACAACTGGGACGCGCTGTCGGATGCGCTGCGCGACCTGGCGTGGCTGCCCGCGGCGCAGGGCTACGCGCTGTTGTTCGACGGCGCCGAGGCGCTGGCCCGGCATGCCCCGCGCGACCGCGACACCCTGCTCGACGTGCTGGACGAGGCGGCCCGCGCCTGGGCCGCGCGCGACGTCCCGTTCGTGGCCTTCGTCGCCCCCGCCGAGGCGTGTGGGGCGCCTTGAGGCCGGGAATGGGGAATGGGGAATGGGGAATCGTGGAACGATTCGCTCCTATCGGCTCGTTCCTTGACCCGGCAACCGGATCGCCCGGGACCCGGCTTTAGCCCTTCCCGATTCCGCACTCCCCATTCCCCCCTCAGACATCCAGCTCCGACCAGCGTGCATAGGCGGCGTCGAGCTGGCTTTGGGCCTCGCCCAGGGCCTGGGTGTGGGCCGCCATCGCGGCGCTGTCGCGCTGGTAGAAGGCCGGATCGTTCATCGCCTCGGTGAGCGCGGCCACCTGCTGCTCCAGCGTCTCGATCCGCGCCGGCAGCTGCTCCAGCTCGCGCGCGTCCTTGTAGCTGAGCTTGCGCTTGGGCGCGACCTCCACGCTCGCCGCGGCGGCCGGCGCCGCGGTGGCCGAGGCCTTGGCCACCGCCGCGGCGCTGGTGGTCGGGGCCGGACGCTGGCGCAGCCAGTCGGTGTAGCCGCCGACGTAGTCGCCCACCCGGCCCTCGCCCTCCATCACCAGCGTGGAGGTGACCACGTTGTCGAGGAAGTCGCGGTCGTGGCTGACCAGCAACAGCGTGCCGGTGTACTCGCCGAGCAGTTCCTCCAGCAGCTCCAGCGTCTCCACGTCGAGGTCGTTGGTGGGTTCGTCCATCACCAGCAGGTTGGACGGCTGCGCGAACAGCCGCGCCAGCAGCAGGCGGTTGCGCTCGCCGCCGGACAGGCGGGTGATCGGCGCGCGCGCGCGCTCGGGCGTGAACAGGAATTCCTGCAGGTAGCCGTGCACGTGCTTGCGCTTGCCGTTGATCTCGATGAAGTCGCGGCCCTCGGCCACGTTCTCGATCGCGGTCCAGTCCTCGCGCAGGGTGGCGCGGTACTGGTCGAAATAGGCGATCTGCAGGTTGGTGCCGGTGCGGATCTCGCCGTGGTCGGGGGTCAGCTCGCCCAGCAGCAGCTTCAGCAGCGTGGTCTTGCCGCTGCCGTTGGGACCGATCAGGCCGATGCGGTCGCCGCGCAGGATGGTGGTGGAGAAGTCCTGCACCATCGTGCGCGCACCGAACGCGAAACCCACGTCCTTGGCCTCGATGACCTTCTTGCCGGAGGCATCGCCCTGCGACACCTCCATGCGCACGTTGCCGCTCAGCTCGCGGCGCTGGCCGCGCTCGTTGCGCATCGACTCCAGCCGGCGCACGCGGCCCTCGTCGCGGGTACGCCGGGCCTTGATGCCCTGGCGGATCCACACCTCCTCCTGCGCCAGCAGCTTGTCGAAGCGGGCGTTCTCCTGCGCCTGCGCGTTGAGGCGTTCCTCGCGGCGGCGTTCGTAGTTGGCCCAGTCGCCCGGCCAGCTGGTGACCTGGCCGCGGTCGATCTCGACGATGCGGGTGGCCAGCGCGCGCAGGAAGCGGCGATCGTGGGTGACGAACACCACGCTGCCGTTCCAGCCCTTGAGGAACATTTCCAGCCAGTCGATCGCCTCGATGTCCAGGTGGTTGGTGGGCTCGTCCAGCAGCAGCAGGTCGGGCGAGGACACCAGCGCGCGCGCCAGCAGCACGCGGCGCTTCATGCCGCCGGACAGGCGCGCGAACTCCGCCTCCCCGTCCAGGTCGAGGCGGGTCAAGGTCTCGCCGACGCGCTGGTCCAGCGCCCAGCCGTTGGCGCCGTCGATCTTGGACTGGATGTGGCCCAGCGCGTCGCCGTCGAACTCGGCGGCGTGGCTGAGGCGATGGAACTCGGCCAGCCAGTGGCCCAGCTCGCCCAGGCCGTCGGCGACCACGTCGAACACGCTGCCGGCGGCGCCATGCGGCACCTCCTGCTCCAGCCGGGCGATGCGCACGCCCTGCTGCACGCGCACTTCGCCGTCGTCGGGCTTGAGCTCGCCGGCGATCAGTTTCATCAAGGTGGACTTGCCGGCGCCGTTGCGGCCGATCAGGGCGATGCGCTCGCCCGGCTCGATCGTCAGTTCGGTCTTTTCCAGCAACAACGGGCCGCCGACGCTGTAGTCGACGTTCTGCAGGGTGATAAGAGGCATGGCGATATTGTACGGGAGCGGGGAATGGGGAATCGGGAATGGGGAATCGCAGCGGAGGCGGCCAACGGCCGCCGCACCGCTCTGACCATTCCCCATTCCCGATTCCCCATTCCCCGCTCCCTTACAATGCCGCATGACCGAATTCGCCACCCTGCCCCTGTCCCCGTCGCTGCTGCCCGGCATCGATGCCCTTGGCTACACCACCCTCACCCCGGTCCAGGCGCAGAGCCTGCCGCCGATCCTGCAGGGGCTGGACGTCATCGCCCAGGCCCCGACCGGCAGCGGCAAGACCGCCGCCTTCGGCCTGGGGCTGCTGCAGAAGCTGGATCCGGGCACCTCGCGCGCGCAGGCGCTGGTGCTGTGCCCGACCCGCGAGCTGGCCGACCAGGTGGGCAAGCAGGTGCGCCGGCTGGCCACCGGCATCCCCAACATGAAGCTGGTGGTGCTGACCGGCGGCATGCCGCTGGGTCCGCAGCTGGCCTCGCTGGAAGCGCACGACCCGCAGGTGGTGGTGGGCACGCCCGGCCGCATCCAGGAGCTGGCGCGCAAGCGCGTGCTGCACCTGGGCGGCGTGCGCACCCTGGTGCTCGACGAGGCAGACCGTATGCTCGACATGGGCTTCGAGGAACCGATCCGCGAGATCGCCGGCCGCTGCGACCGCCACCGCCAGAGCCTGCTGTTCTCGGCCACCTTCCCCGACAGCATCCGTGCGCTGGCGCGCGAGCTGCTGAAGACGCCGGTCGAGATCACGGTGGAGGGCGCCGATAGCGCGCCGCAGATCGACCAGCAGTTCTTCGAGGTCGATCCCGTCTACCGGCAGAAGGCGGTGGCCGGGCTGTTGCTGCGCTTCAATCCCGAGTCCAGCGTGGTGTTCTGCAACACCCGCAAGGAGGTCGACGAGGTCGCCCATTCGCTGCAGCAGTTCGGCTTCTCGGCACTGGCGCTGCACGGCGACATGGAGCAGCGCGACCGCGACGAGGTGCTGCTGCGCTTCGTCAACCACAGCTGCAATGTGCTCGTGGCCAGCGACGTGGCCGCACGCGGCCTGGACGTGGAGGACCTGACCGCGGTGGTGAACTACGAGCTGCCGACCGACACCGAGACCTACCGCCACCGCATCGGCCGCACCGCGCGGGCCGGCAAGCACGGGCTGGCGCTGAGCCTGGTGGCCCCGCGCGAGGTGGCCCGCGCGCAGGCGCTGGAGGCCGAACGCGGTGCCCCGCTGAACTGGTCGCGTGCGCCGCTGGCCACCGCGCGCCCGGCGCAGCTGCCGCAGGCGGCGATGACCACGCTGCGCATCGACGGCGGCAAGACCGACAAGCTGCGGCCGGGCGACATCCTCGGCGCGCTGACCGGCGAGGCCGGGCTCTCGGCCGCGGCGATCGGCAAGATCGCGATCCACCCGACCCGCTCGTACGTGGCGGTGGCCAGCGCCCAGGTCGGCAAGGCGCTGTCGCGGCTGCAGGCTGGCAAGATCAAGGGCCGCCGGTTCCGCGTCAGCCCCCTGTAGGCCGCGACCGACGCACAGGCGGCGGCCGCGGTCAGTAGCTCAGCGTCGCCAGCAGCGGCACGTCGTCGCTCCAGCGCGCGCGGCCCTGCAGCGCCTCGAGCTCGACCATCACCGCGGCGCCGACGATCTCCAGCTTGAGCTGGCGCGCCAGCAGCAGCGCCGCGCGCAGGGTGCCGCCGGTGGCGAGCACGTCGTCGACGATCAGCACCCGCGCGCCCTCGGGCAGGGCATCGGCGTGCATCTCGAGGCGGTCGCTGCCGTACTCCAGCGCGTACTCCTGCGCCACGGTGCGGCCCGGCAGCTTGCCCGGCTTGCGGATCGGCACGAAGCCGGTGCGCAGCTCGCGCGCCAGTGCGGCGCCCAGGATGAAGCCGCGCGACTCGATGCCCAGCACCGCGTCCAGCGGCGTGGTGCGCCATGGCTGGGCGAGTTCGTCCACCGCGCTGGCGAAGTCCGGTCCGTCGGACAGCAGCGGCGTGATGTCCTTGAACAGGATGCCGGGCTTGGGAAAGTCCGCCACGTCGCGGATGCGTCCGGACCAGTGGGGGGGCGCATCGCTGGGCGAGCCGCAGCACGAGGAGTCGTTCATCGGGATCGGGTGGGAGACAGGATGCCCATTCTATCGCGGCCCGCGGCCACGGCCGGCGTGGCCCGGCGCCGCACCGTCCGCCAGCGCACCGCACCGGCGTCCCGCGCCGCCCGTCCGGGCCCCGGACGGCGCCCAGGGGCGCCGCCCGGCGTGTCGTCCTTCGTGCCGTTCAGGGAACCGGCGCCGGCGCCGCGGCGGTGGCCTGGCGGCCGTGCAGCAGCCGGCGCACCAGCACGAAGAACAGCGGCACCAGGAAGATCGCCAGCAGCGTGCCCGAGAGCATGCCGCCGATCACGCTGATGCCGATCTCGCGGCGGCTGGCCGCACCGGCGCCGGTGGACAGCGCCAGCGGCAGCACGCCGGCCACGAACGCCAGCGAGGTCATCACGATCGGCCGCAGCCGCAGCCGCGCGCCCTCCAGCGCCGCCTCCGCCAGCGGCCGCCCGGCCTTTTCCTCGGCCTCGGCGAACTCCACGATCAGGATCGCGTTCTTGGCCGACAGGCCGATCGTGGTCAGCAGGCCGACCTGGAAGTAGATGTCGTTGACGAAGCCGGCCAGCGTGGTGGCCGCCACGGTGCCGAGCACGCCCAGCGGGATCACCAGCAGCACCGCGACCGGGATCGACCAGCTCTCGTACAGCGCCGCCAGGCACAGGAAGATGAACATCACCGAGGCGGTGTACAGCCACAGGGTCTGGTTGCTGGACAGCTGCTCCTGGTACGACAGCCCGCTCCACTGCAAGTCGAAGCCTTCGTGCTCGGCCACCAGCGCCTGCATCCGCTGCATCGCCTCGCCGGAACTGCCGCCGGCGCCGGCGCTGCCCTGGAGCTGCATCGCCGCCAGCCCGTTGAAGCGCTGCTGCAGCTGCGGCCCGCGCGTCCAGTGGGTGGTGGCGAAGCTGGAGAACGGCGCCATCTGGCCGCTGCCACCGCGCACGTACCACTGGCCGATGTCCTCCGGCAGCGAGCGGTAGGGTGCATCGCCCTGCACGTAGACCCGCTTGACCCGGCCGCGGTCGATGAAGTCGTTGACGTAGCTGCCGCCCCAGGCGGTGGACAGGGTGGCGTTGATGTCGGACTGCGCCAGGCCGAGCGCGTTGGCCTGGGCCTGGTCGATGTCCACCTGCAGCTGGGCCTTGTCGCCGAGGCCGTTGAGCCGCACCGCCGACAGCTGCGGGTCGTCGCTGGCCTTGGCCAGCACCTGCTGCTGGGCCTGCACCAGCGCCGCGCGCCCGGCGCCGTCGCTGTCGCGGATCCACAGCTCGAAGCCGCTGGACTGGCCGAGGCCGCGCACCGCCGGCGGCGACAGCACGCTGATGCGGGCATCGCCGACCTTGCGGAAGTAGGCGTTGGCGCGGTCGATGATGGCCTGGGCGGTGTTGTCGCGGTTGCGCTCGCCCCAGGGCTTGAGCGCCATGAACGCCTGCCCGGCGTTCTGCCCGACGCCGGCGTTGTTGCGCCCCACCACCATGAAGATCGCCGCGAGGTTGTCCTTCTCCTCCTTCATGAAGTACTCGGTGATGCGCCGTCCCAGCGCCTCGGTGCGCGCCAGCGGCGTGCCCTCCGGGGTGGTGAACTGGATCTGCACCTGGCCCTGGTCCTCCACCGGCAGGAAGCCGGTCGGCATGCGCGCGTACAGCGCCACCATCGCCAGCGCGACCACTGCGTACAGCGCCATCCAGCGCCGCGGCTGCACCAGCACCCCGCCCAAGCGGCGCTGGTAGGCGTGCTGGCCGCGCTCCACGCCGCGGTTGAACCAGCGGAAGAACCGCCCCGGCGCGCGCTCCTTCTCCACCGGCTTGAGCAGCGTGGCGCACAGCGCCGGGGTCAGGGTCAGCGCGACCAGCGCCGACAGCGCCATCGCCGAGGCGATGGTGATCGAGAACTGGCGGTAAATGATCCCGGTGGAGCCACCGAAGAACGCCATCGGCAGGAACACCGCGCCGAGTACCACGGTGATGCCGATCAGCGCCCCGGTGATCTCGTCCATCGAGCGCTCGGTGGCCTCGCGCGGCGGCAGGTGCTCCTCGTGCATGATGCGCTCGACGTTCTCCACCACCACGATGGCGTCGTCCACCAGCAGGCCGATCGCCAGCACCATCGCGAACAGCGTCAGCGTGTTGATGGTGAAGCCGGCGGCGGCGAGGATGCCGAAGGTGCCCAGCAGCACCACCGGCACCGTGATCGCCGGGATCAGCGTGGCGCGCCCGTTCTGCAGGAACAGGAACATCACCACTACCACCAGCACGATCGCCTCGGCCAGGGTGTGCACCACGCCCTCGATCGACACCCGCACGAACGGCGTGCCGTCGCGCGGGTAGGCCACCTCGATGCCCGCCGGGAACGTCGGCTTCAGGCGCTCGATCTCCGCGCGCACCGCGTCGGACGTCTCCAGCGCGTTGGCGCCGGAGGACAGGGTGATCGAGAAGCCGGCGGCCGGGTGGCCGTTGAGCCAGGAGCTGGTCTGGTAGTTCTCGGCGCCGATCTCCACCCGCGCCACGTCGCCCAGGCGCACGCTGGAGCCGTCCGGCAGCGTGCTGAGGATGATGTCGCGGAACTGCTCGGGGGTCTGCAGCCGCGACTGCGCGGTCACCGTGGCGTTGAGCGCCTGGTCCGCGCCGGTGGGCAGCGCGCCGAGCTCGCCGGCGGTGACCTGGGTGTTCTGGTCCTCGATCGCGCTGCGCACGTCGCCGGGCATCAGCCCGAAGGCGTTGAGCTTGTGCGGGTCCAGCCACACCCGCATCGCGTACTGCGCGCCGAACACGTTGATCTCGCCGACGCCGTTGATGCGGCTCACCGGGTCCTGCAGGTTGCTGACCAGGTAGTCGGACACGTCGACGGTGCTGAGCCGGTCGCGGGTGTCGTACAGCGCCACCACCATCAGGCTGTCGCCCTGCGACTTGGCCACGGTCACGCCCTGCTGCTGCACCTCCTGCGGCAGCCGGCTGAGCGCCTGGTTGACGCTGTTCTGCACCTGCACCTGGGCGATGTCGGGATTGGCGCTCTGGTCGAAGGTGATGCTGATGCGCGACTGCCCCGACGAGGAGCTGGTCGAGGAGAAGTACAGCAGGTGGTCGATGCCCTTGATCTGCTGCTCGATCACCTGGGTGACGCTGTCCTCCACCGTCTGCGCCGAGGCGCCGTTGTAGTTGGCGGTGACGGTGACCGACGGCGGCGCGATGTCGGGGTACTGCTCGACCGGCAGCGTGAACACCGCGATCGCCCCCATGCCCATGATGCAGATCGCCAGCACCCAGGCGAAGATCGGGCGGCGGATGAAGAAACGCGCGAGCATGCCGGCTCAGCCCTTGCGCGCGGCGGCGCCGGCCGCGGCGGGCGGCCGCACCGTGACGGCGGCGCCGTCGCTCAGGCCCTGCGCGCCCTCCACCACCACCCGCTCGCCCGGCTTCAGGCCGTCGGCGACCAGCCACTGGTCGCCGACCGCGCGCAGCGTGGTGAACTGGCGCTGGCGCGCGATGTTGTCCGCGCCCACCACCCAGACCTGGGCCTCGCCGCGCGGGGTACGGTCCACCGCCGCCTGCGGCACCAGCAGCGCCTGTTCGCGCACGCCCTGGCCGACGAGCGCCCGCACGTACAGCCCGGGCAGCAGTTCGCCGTCCGGATTGGGGAACCGCGCGCGCAGGGTGACGCTGCCGGTGGTCGCCTCGACATCGATGTCGGCGAACTCCAGCGTGCCCGGCAGCGGGTACGCGGTGCCGTCCGAGAGCTTCAGCCGGACCTGGGCCGTGGAGGCCTGCATGCCGCCGGCGGCGATGGCGCGGCGCAGCGCCAGGAACTGGCTGCCGGACTGGGTGATGTCCACGTTCATCGGGTCCAGCCGCTGGATCTTGGCGATCGCGTCGGTCTGGCTGGCGGTGACCAGGGCGCCCGGCGTGACCCGGGCCCGGCCGATGCGGCCGCTGATCGGCGCATCCACGGTGGCGAAGCGCAGCTGGGTCCGTGCAGTGTCGAGCGCGGCGCGGTTGGCGTCGCGCGCGGCCACCGCCTGCTTGAAGCTGGCCTCGGCATCGTCGACGTCCTGCTGCGCGGCGAGCCGGGTCTTGCCCAGCTCGCGGTAGCGCGCGGCACGCAGCTGCGCGGTGGCCAGCGCGGCGTCGGCGGTGGCCAGGTTGGCACGCGCCTCGTTGGCCGCCGCTTGGTACAGCGTGGGTTCGATCTGGAACAGCGGCTGCCCGGCGCGCACCTGCGCGCCCTCCTCGAACAGCCGCTTGACTAGGATGCCGCTGACCTGCGGCCGGACCTCGGATTCCTCCGAGGCGACGGTGCGGCCGGCGAGCTCCACGCTCAGAGGCACGCGCTGCGGTTGCAGGGTGAGGACCGCCACCGCCTTGGCGCGCGCGGCCGGCGCCGGGGCCTGGCCGCCGCAACCGGCGAGGACGAACAGCAGGAACAGCAACCCTGGCCACGCGCGACAGCGGCGGACGACGGAAGGCGCGGACATGCGGGTGATCCTTGAAACAGGGGGGAGGGAAGGCAGGTAATCGTGCCCGGATGCCGGGGCCACCGCTAGTCCCGCGCGGCGCGAACCGATGCGCCAAAGCCGATCCGCAGGCCGGTACGGCACGCCGGGACGACGGGGCCGGTGCGCTCGCCACGCGCCTCGAACGGCCCGTTCACGATGCCGCCGAACGGACCCGGCCGGGCTCGTGCGAGCGCGCCGCCGGTCCACGGGCCTGCGGCCGTCACGAACTGCACGACAGCATCGAACAGCCGGCGCGGTCGCGCGCCCAGTCCGGGCGCCTGAGCGCGAAGGCCTCGCGGCCCGGCTGGGCCTCGTATGGCCGCCGCAGCACGTCCAGCAGCTCGGCGATGCCGCCCGGGTCGCCCAGCTCGGCGCGGTCGATCGCCAGCTGCGCGAGGTAGTTGCGCAGCACGTAGCGCGGGTTGGCCAGGCGCATGCGCTCGCGCCGCTGCGCGGCCGGTGCTGCGTCCTCGCGCACGCGCGCGGCGTAGCGCTGCAGCCACGCGTCCAGGGCCTCGCGCACCTGCGCCTGCCGGCCGTCCGAATAGAACGCCGGCTGCAGCGCGTCCGCGGACCCGTCCGCGCAGTCGGCCAGGCCGAGGAAGGTCAGCGTCATGTCCATCTCGCCCTGCTGCATCAGCGTGCGCAGCTCGGCCATCAGCGCCAGGTCGGCGTCGCCGCACTCGGCCAGGCCGAGCTTGTCGGCAGCATGCCGGCGGTCCGCCGCCACGTAGCGGTCACGGAAGCGTTCCAGCCCCGCCTGCAGCGGCGCCACGTCGCCGAACAGCGGCGCCAGCGCCTGCGCCAGGCGCCCCAGGTTCCAGTACGCCACCTGCGGCTGGGTGCCGAAGCGGTAGCGCCGGCCCTGGGCATCGGTGGTGTTGGGCGTCCAGTCCGGATCGTAGTCGTCGATCCAGCCGTAGGGGCCGTAGTCGATCGTCAGTCCCAGGATCGACATGTTGTCGGTGTTCATCACCCCGTGCACGAAGCCCACCCGCATCCACTGCGCCACCATCCGCGCGCTGCGCTCGCACACCTGGCCGAACCATTCGGCATACCGCGCCTCGCCCTGCCCGGCCAGTTCCGGGAAGTCGCGCCGCACGCTGAAGTCGGCCAGCTGCCGCAGCAATGCCACGTCGCCGCGCGAGGCCGGCAGCTCGAAGCTGCCGAAACGCAGGAACGAGGGCGCCACCCGGCACACCACCGCGCCGGGCTCCGCGCGCGGGCGGCCGTCGTAGAACATGTCGCGCACCACCGCCTCGCCGGTACCGACCAGGCACAGCGCGCGCGTGGTCGGTACGCCGAGGTGGTGCATGGCCTCGCTGCACAGGAACTCGCGGATCGACGAGCGCAGCACCGCACGGCCGTCGGCGCCGCGCGAGTACGGGGTCTGACCGGCCCCCTTGAGCTGCAGCTCGTGGCGGCGGCCGTCGGCGCCGATCAGCTCGCCGAGCGCGATCGCGCGGCCGTCGCCGAGCTGGCCGGCCCAGTGCCCGAACTGGTGGCCACCGTAGTTCGCCGCATACGGCTGCATGCCGGGGTACAGCGCATTGCCGCCGAACACCTCCGCGAACCGCGGCGTGGCGAGCGTGGCGGCATCGAACCCCAGCGCGGCGGCCACTTCGGCCGAATGGGCCAGCAGCCGCGGCGCCGGCACCGGCGTCGGCGCCACCTCCGACCACAGCGCCGCGGTCACCTCGCGCCGGCGCGGCCCGCGTTCAGGATCGCCGGGCAGTTCGTTGACGAAGCGGTTGTCGAAGGTCAGTGCGTCCATGCGGCCAGCTTAGGGCAGCGGCGGTGAACGGCGCGGGCGCATCCGCGGTGCCGCGGCGCACGTATGCACTGCCGCACCGCTCCGGCACGTGCACGCCCTGCCGACATGCGCCTCGCGCATGCTTCCCGCCCCTTCCAGGTAGCTCTCCGATGCCGCACGCCTCCCCTTCGCCACCGCGCTGGCCGCGCCCCCTGCTGCTCGCGCTGTGGTCGCTGCTGCTGTCCGGCTGCAGCAGTGTGTTCTTCAGCGGCGTCAACGCCACCTCCGCGCGCGCCGGCCTGAGCGAGCAGCGGGCGGTGACGTTCGACCCCGCGCACGGCCTCAAGCTGGACGTCTACCGTCCGGCCGACGCGCGCAATGCCCCGGTGGTGGTGTTCTTCCACGGCGGCACCTGGCAGACCGGCAACCGCCAGCAGTACCGCTGGGCCGGCGAGGCGCTGGCGCGGCACGGCGTGGTCGCGATCGTGCCGGACTACCGCAAGTACCCGCAGGTGAAGATGGATGGCTTCATGACCGATGCCGCCGCGGCCGTGGCCTGGGCGCGCCGGCACGCGGCCGAACACGGCGGCGACCCGCGGCGGCTGGTGCTGATGGGGCACTCCGCCGGCGCCCATATCGCCGCGCTGCTGGCCACCGACCCACGCTGGCTGCATGCGCAGCAACTGGCGCCGGCCGATCTGTGCGGCCTGGTCGGGCTGGCGGGCCCCTACGATTTCCTGCCGCTGACCGAGCGCGACCTGATCGGCATGTTCGGCAGCGATCCGGCGCAGCAGCGGCTGTCGCAGCCGGTGAACTTCGTCGAGCGCGACAGCCCGCCGGCGCTGCTGCTGCACGGCGATGCCGACCGCGTGGTGGAGCCGGCCAACAGCGATTCGCTGCGCGCGGCGCTGCAGCGCGTCGGGGTGGCGGCAGAGGTGCGCAGCTATCCGGGCGTGGGCCATCTCGGCCTGGCGCTGGCCCTGCGCAAGGACGACCCGGCGCTGCCGGTGATGGCCGACAGCATCGCCTTCATCCGCCGCTGCCCGCCGCGCTGACCGGCCCGGCCGCCGGCCTCAGCGGGCGTCGGACGCCCCCAGCAGTTCCAGCGGCCCGCCCTGGCGCAGCGCATGCTGGTAGCCCGGGCGCTGCTCGATGCGCTGCAGGAACGCGGCCAGCCGCGGATAGGGGGCGAGCCCGCCGCCGCGCGCGGCGGCCGCCTGCACCGGAAAGCTCATCTGGATGTCGGCGGCGGTGAAGCGGTCGCCGGCGAACCAGCCGGTCTCGGCCAGCTCGCGCTCCATCCATTCCAGGTGCAGCTTGACCTGCGGGCCGACGAAGCCCTTCATCGCCTTGTCCACGATGGCGCGCGCGATCGGTTTGGCGAAGAACGGCATCGGCGCCGAGCGGATGCGGCTGAACACCAGCGTCATCACCAGCGGCGGCATCGCCGAGCCCTCGGCATAGTGCATCCAGTAGCGGTAGCGCAGCCGCTCGGGCGAATCCAGCGGCTTGGGCGCGGGCGACAGCATGCGCTCGGTGTCGTAGTGATCGGCCAGGTATTCCAGGATCGCGCCGGACTCGGCCAGGGTGTGCTCGCCGTCCACCAGCACCGGCGACTTGCCCAGCGGGTGGATCGCCCGCAGCGCCGGCGGCGCCAGCATGGTCTTGGGGTCGCGCGCATAACGCACGATCTGGTACGGCAGCGACAGCTCCTCCAGCATCCACAGCACGCGGTGGGAACGGGAGTTGTTGAGGTGGTGGACAGTGATCATCGCGGTTCCGCGGACTCGGGAAACGGCGATGGTAAGCGCGGCGATGGCAAGCCCGCGTCGCGGCGCCGCGCGCCGCACAAATAAAAACGCCGGAAACTTTCGCTTCCGGCGCTTCAAGCAACCGTACGGTCGCGGGCGGGGATTAGACCGCCTGCACCTGGTCAGCCTGCATGCCCTTCTGGCCCTGCACGGCGACGAAGGTCACCTTCTGGCCTTCCTGCAGCGACTTGAAGCCGGTGCCCTGGATGGCGCGGAAGTGCACGAACAGGTCCGGGCCGCTTTCCGGGGTGATGAAGCCGAAGCCCTTGGCATCGTTGAACCACTTCACGGTACCGCTCTGACGATCAGACATTACTAACTCCTGGAACATAGTTGAAATAATCGCAGCCACCACTCATTGGGGCCGAGACTGAGTTGCAGGCGTTGGTAAAGCGGAACGATGAAGCGGATCGCGAGATCAACTGCACCAGGCCACGATTCACGGTGACCCTAGCAAACACAGTGGAACCCACGTTACTAGCCTTCGCGGCAAAAAGCGATAGGGATTTGATTCATTTTTCAGGGGCCCGGTCGATAAGTGCGAAACCCCAGCTGGGACAAGGGTTTCGAGGCGGAGCCGGCGGCCTCGCCGGGGTCTCCCGCACGCCTCCGACCCCGCCGGAGCCCGGCAACTGCGCGATTTCGGCCGGAGGCGGCATCCCGCCGGCCAGTGGCAGGTCGGGTGGAACGCGCTCCAGTCCAGCCTGGCTCTTTGGGCGGACTATCTGGTGCGTCAGCGCGAAAGCCTGAAGCAAAGCCACCCTCAGGGGTTTAGCCGGACACCAGCGCAACCGGGAAAGGCTGCCTGGCACGTTGGGCCCTGCCCGATGCCTCTGCCTCGTGCAGCTGTCCGGCCAGAGCTTCCCAAACGTGCACGATGGTCGGCTCCGGCGAGGGGCGACAGCGCGACCGGAGACAGGCTCCTCGGTGACGGCAGCACCACCTCTGGCGTGGGGGCACGATGGCTGGCTTCGGCGAGGGGCGTCAGCGTGACCGGGGATAGGCTCCCTCGGCGTAGCAGCATTACGCCTGGTGTAGCGGCACGATGGCTGGCTTCGGCAAGGGGCGACAGCGTGACCGGGGATAGGCTCCTCGGCTCGGGCGGACATCCTGTCCGACTCGCCGCCGCGGCACATCCCTGTGCCGCTCTCCGCCTATCCCCGGCCACGCTGTCGCCTCGGCCAGTCATTGCAACGTCTACGGAAGCCGGTGGCCGATGCTTTGTGTAGCCGCGTAGCTGACAGCACGGTTGGAATTCCTCCTGGATAGTTGGCCGATGGCCTTTGGCTCTGGATCTGCCTGTTGACTCCGGATTTGCCTGTTGGCTTTGGATTTGGCTTTGACTGTCGGTTTTGACTGTCGGTTTTGACTGTCGGCTTTGACTGTCGGCTTTGGCGGCGGGCTGATGGCTGCTCGTCGTGATGAGCCAGAGCAAGCCGCAGCACGAACCGTCCCGAAGCAGCGCCTTGGGTTCCGCCAAACCGGCCATCCGTGCAGAGGGGTTCGCGGGTGCCGGGGCAGGACCTTCCACGACATGGATGTCGTGGAAGAGCCCCCAGGGATGGGTTCACGGCGTGTCCTGCCCCGGCACCCGCGGACCCCTCCCACGCAGGCAAGCGAGGCGCCCCGCCTCGATCCACCGTCCGACGCGAACGACCTGGCATCGGCGCAATCACGCACTCGAGGGAGGCGTCTGCGTGAAGGGAGGCGTCAGCCTGACCGGAACCGCCTCGGCAAGACGGGAAGCCTCGGCAAGCTATCGGTAACGACTTGTGGCCGCGGACTCGTCGCTTCCGGCTTTCCGGCTTACGGCGGATTGGGGATTGGGGATTCGAAGATCGAAGAGGAAATGCCAGGGCGAGTCGCTGCATGGGCGCAGGCCCGCCGCGGCTAGCCCCTCGACGGCAGGTGCAACGCGCTGACGAACGTGCGCCTGCGGCCGTCCAGCGGGTCGTCGAACGCCAGCTCCCGTGCCAGCAGCTGCAGCGGACCGGCCGTGGCGTCCAGCCGCGGATAGCAGTCGTCGCCCACGATCGGTGCGCCCAGCGCCGCCATGTGCACGCGCAGCTGGTGCTTGCGCCCGCTCACCGGCACCAGCCGATAGCGCCAGGGGCCCTCGTCGCGGCGCTCCAGGCAGTCGATGCGGCTGAGGCTGTTGGGCAGGCCGTCCACCTCGCACATGCGGAAGAACGGCTCCCCCGGCGCCAGCCGGCTGGCCCGCGTGAGCGGGAACGCCAGCGTCGGCAGCGCCGGTGCCAGCGCCTCGTAGGTCTTCTCGATCCGGCCCTCGCGGAACAGTGCCTGGTAGGCCCCGCGCGTGGCCGGGTTGGCCGAGAACAGCACCAGCCCCGCGGTGCCGCGGTCGATCCGGTGCAGCGGCACCAGCGCCGGGTTGCCCAGGCGCGCCACCAGCCGCGCCAGCAGGGTCTCGCGCACGAAGCGACCGGCCGGCATCACCGGCAACCCGTGCGGCTTGTCGGCCACCACCAGCTCGGCGTCGGCGTGGACGATCGCCTCGACCGCCGCGATCGCCGGCTCGTCGGGCACCTCGCGGAAGTAGCGCACCTCCAGCCCCACCCGCCACGGCAGGTCCATCGGCAACGGCCGGCCGGCCGCGTCCTGCACCCGGCCGCGCGCGAAGCGGCTGCGCCAGGCCGCCGGCGCCACCTGTGGGAAGCGCGCGCACAGACCCTCGTACAGCGTCCGCCAGGGGCCCGGCGGCAGCTGCAGGCGGCTGGCCGCCGTCACGGGCGGGAGGAGCGTTCCTGGCGTATCCATCGCCACGCATTATCATGGCCGCCCTTTGCTCCAGGTAGCCCCATGGCCCTCACCGCCACCATCCGCAAGGCGGACTTGCAGATCAGCGACATGGATCGCGGCTACTACGCGCACCATCCGCTGACCCTCGCCCAGCACCCCTCCGAGACCGACGAGCGCCTGATGGTGCGGTTGCTGGCGTTCGTCCTGTTCGCCCAGGACCGCCTGGAGTTCGGCAAGGGCCTGAGCAACGAGGACGATGCCGACCTGTGGCTGCGCGACTACACCGGCGACATCGACCTGTGGATCGACCTCGGCCAGCCGGACGAATCGCGCGTGCGCAAGGCCAGCAACCGCTCGCGCGAGGTCGTGGTGGTCACCTACGGCGGCCATGCCTCGGACATCTGGTGGAAGAAGAATGCCGCCGCCCTCGCCCGGCTGAAGAACCTGCGGGTGATCGACATCGACGCCGACACCGTCGCCGCGCTCGCCGGCCTGATCCAGCGCGGCATGCGCATGGACGTGTTCATCCAGGACGGCGAAGTGCAGCTGCTCGCCGACCAGGGCAGCGTCACCCTGACCCCGACCACGCGGCAAGCGCCCGCGGCATGAGCGAGGCCTGCGACGTCCTGGTCGTCGGCGCCGGCGCCGCCGGCCTGATGAGCGCGCTGACCGCCGGCCGCCGCGGCCGCCGGGTGACCGTGATCGAGCACGCCAACAAGGTCGGCAAGAAGATCCTGATGTCCGGCGGCGGGCGCTGCAACTTCACCAACACCGGCACCGGCCCGGGCAACTTCCTGTCGGCCAACCCGCACTTCTGCAAGTCGGCGCTGGCGCGCTACGCCCCGGGCGACTTCGTCGCGATGGTGGAGCGCCACGGCATCGCCTACCACGAGAAGGAGCTGGGCCAGCTGTTCTGCGACCTTTCCTCCAAGCAGATCGTGCGCATGCTGGTGGACGAATGCCAGGCCGCCGGCGTGCAGATCCGCACCCAGTGCAGCGTGCAGGGCATCGAGCGCGGCAGCGAAGGGTTCGAGGTCGCCACCGGCCAGGGGCACTTCCGCGCCGCGTCCCTGATCGTGGCCACCGGCGGGCTGTCGATCCCGAGCCTGGGCGCCACCGGCTTCGGCTACGAGCTGGCCCGCCAGTTCGGCCACACCGTGCTGCCGACCCGCGCCGGCCTGGTACCGCTGACCCTCAGCGGCACGCACCAGGCGCGGCTGCAGGACCTGTCCGGCCTGGCGCTGACGGTGGAGGCGCACTGCAACGGCGCACGCTTCCGCAATTCCATGCTGGTGACCCACCGCGGCCTGAGCGGCCCGGCGATCCTGCAGATCTCCTCGTTCTGGCAACCCGGCGACGACCTGCGCCTGGACCTGCTGCCCGACCGCGACGCCGCCGCCTGGCTGCGCGAGCAGAAGCGCCTGCGCGGGGCCGCGGAACTCCGCACCGTGCTCGGCGAGGCGCTGCCGCGGCGCTTCGCGCAGCGCCTGTGCGAGGTATGGCTGCCGGACAAGCCAGTCCGCCAGCTGGACGAGCCGGAGCTGCGCAGGACCGCCGAGCGGCTGGCGCACTGGCCGCTGGTCGCCAGCGGCACCGAGGGCTACCGCACCGCCGAGGTCACCCTGGGCGGCGTGGACACCGACCAGGTGTCGTCGTCGACCCTGGAATCGCGCCGCATGCCCGGCCTGTACTTCGTCGGCGAGGTGCTCGACGTCACCGGCTGGCTGGGCGGCTACAACTTCCAGTGGGCCTGGGCCTCCGGCCATGCCGCCGGCACGGTGGCCTGAGCGGCGGGAATGGGGACACGGGAATGGGGAATCCCGGGGCCCTCCGCGGACCGGCAGGCTTGCACCGGCGCGACGCGATTGCATCCATGCACTGCCCTGCACTCGTACCGACCGGCGGCGTCGTTCGCCGCCCCCTGCTCTTTTCTCTGGCCTACCGCGCGCATGGACGCCGCCCCGGCCATCGTGTATTAAACCCGTCCGGGAGCCCTGCATGCAGAACGGCAAAGACCTCACCCTCCGCCTGATGATCGTCGACGACAGCGTCGAGAGCGCCGAGGCGATCGTCACCGCGCTGCGCAACGGCGGGATCGCCGTGCGGCCGTCGCGGCCGCAGAACCTGGAGGAGATGGCCGCCATGCTGGCCGGGCCGATCGACCTGGCGCTGAGCGGCCACTCGCGGCTGCTGCCGCTCGCGGCGCTGCAGCAGCAGATCGCCGCCAGCGGCAAGGACGTGCCCCTGATCCTGCTCAGCGACCAGGCCGACGAGACCGAATGGGTCGAGGCCGCGGCCCAGGGCATCCGCGCGATCGCGCTGCGCCACCGCCCCGAGCACCTGTTGTCGGTAGTGCGCGCGGAGACCGCCGACCTGCTGGCGCGCCGCGGGCTGCGCCGGATCGAGGCGCAGATGCGCGAGACCGAGCGCCGCTGCGATGCCCTGATCGCCTCCTCGCGTGACCCGATCGCCTATATCCACGAGGGCATGCACATCCGTGCCAACGAGGCCTACCTGGAGATGTTCGGCTTCGACTCGTTCGACGATGTGGAAGGCGTCTCGCTGCTGGACATGATCGCCGCCGCGCACGTGGACGACTTCAAGCAGCTGCTCAAGGGCCTGGCCAAGGGCGAGCCGCCGCCGCCGCAGTACAAGCTGGACGCGCGCCGCCTGGAGGGCGACACCTTTCCGGCGACGATGGAGTTCGCCACCGCGACCTACGAGGGCGAGGCCTGCATCCAGGTGGTGTTCCGCCGCCGCGACGAGTTCGACCCGGAACTGGCGCGCGAGGTCGAGGACCTGCGCCAGCGCGACCTGGTCACCGGCCTGCTCAACCGCCCCACCTTCATGCTGGCGCTGGAGACCGCCGTGGCCCAGGCCGGCCGCAGCGAAGGCCAGTGCGGCTTCCTGCTGATCGAGCCGGACCACTACGCGCGCCTGCTGCCGGACATCGGCCTGGATGCGGCCGATCCGCTGATCGCGGCGATGGCCGCGCAACTGGTCTCCGCGCTCGGCGCCGGCACCCAGGCCGCGCGCTTCGGCGAGCACAGCTTCGCGGTACTGCTGGACGGCAGCTACGCGCACACCTACGCGCTGGCCGAGACCCTGCGCGATGCCTTCGCGCAGCACGTGTTCACCCTGGGCGCGCGCTCGACCACGGTGACGGTGAGCATCGGCGGCGTGCAGATCGGCGAACGCATCGCCAGCATCGGCCAGGTGCTCGGCCGCGCGGCCGAGGCCCTGCGCACCGTCTCGCAGCTGGGCGGCAACGCGGTCAGCGTCTTCGACCCCGGCGCGGTGGACCGTGCCGAGGAAGAGCGCGTCCAGCGCTGGGTCGAGCAGCTGCGCGACGCCCTGGCCGGCGACGGCTTCCTGCTGCACTACCAGCCGGTGCTCACCCTGCAGGGCGCGCCGCTGGAGCTGTACCAGGCCTCGCTGCGGCTCGAACGCAACGGCGAGCTGGTCCCGCCCACCACCTTCCTCGACATCGCCGAGCAGCACGACCTCACGGCCGAGATCGACCGCTGGGTGGTCGGCCGGGCGATCCGCGAGCTGGGCAAGCGCCAGCGAGCGGGCCATCCCACCCACCTGATGGTGCGCGTCGGCGCGACCTCGTTCGCCGACCCGGCGCTGCTGGTCACGCTGCGGGAACAGCTGGCCGCCGAGGGCGTGCCCGGTGCGCGGCTGTGGCTGCAGACGCCCGAATCCAAGGTCTCCACCCACCTGCGCAGCGCGCAGCAGTTCCTGGCCGAGGCCTCCGCGCTGGGCTGCCGGGTGGGGCTGGAGCAGTTCGGCTCCGGCCTGGACTCGTTCCAGCTGCTGGCGCACTTCCAGCCCGCCTTCCTCAAGCTCGACCGCGACCTCACCGTCGATGCCGCCACCTCGCGCGAGAGCCAGGACAAGATCCGCGAGATCACCGCGCGGGCGCAGCCGGCCGGGATCGCCACCATCGCCGAGTTCGTCGCCGATGCCGCCTCGATGAGCAGCTTCTTCAGTGCCGGGGTGGACTACGTGCAGGGCGACTTCGTCGCGCCCACCGGGCCCGGCATGCACTACGACTTCGGCTGAGCGGGCGCGCCGTCGCGCGGGCAAAGGCGCCTAGCAGCGGCCGCGGTGGGCCACGACATCAAAACAAGGGGCCCGCCTGACGGCGGGCCCCTGCACGGCACCTGGCATCCCGGCAGCGCGGCCGGTCAGGCCACCGTGGCATTGGCCGCGCGCAGCGCGGCGATGCGCTCGGTCAGCGGCGGGTGGCTCAGGAACAGCTTGCGCAGGCCGTCGCCGACGCCGCCGGCGATGCCGAAGGCCTGCACCTGCGACGGCAGCGTGCTCTGGCCATGGTTCAGCGACAGCCGCTCCAGCGCGGCGATCATCTTGTTGCGACCGGCCAGGCGGGCACCGCCGGCGTCGGCACGGAACTCGCGGTGGCGCGAGAACCACATCGCGATCATCGTCGCGAACAGTCCGAACACCATCTCCAGCACGAACACGATGATGTAGTAGGCGAAGCCGCGGCCGCCGCCCTCGCGGTTGGCCGACAGCGCGCTGTCGACGACGCCGCCGACCACGCGCGCCAGCACGATGACGAAGGTGTTCAGCACGCCCTGGAGCAGCGCCATCGTCACCATGTCGCCATTGGCGACGTGCGCGATCTCGTGCCCGAGCACGGCCTCGGCTTCCTCCTCGGTCATGTTCTGCAGCAGGCCGGTGGACACCGCCACCAGGGCGTTGTTGCGGTTGGCGCCGGTGGCGAAGGCGTTGATCTCGGGACCGTCGTACACCGCCACCTCGGGCATGCCGATGCCGGCCGCCTGGGCCTGTCGGCGCACGGTCTCCAGTAGCCAGCGCTCGGTGTGGTTGCGCGGCTCGGCGATGACCTGGGCGCCGGTGGCGCGCTTGGCCATGAACTTGGACGTCAGCAGGGAGATCAGCGAGCCGCCGAAGCCGAAGATCGCCGCCATCACCAGCAGACCGCTCATCTGCGACGAATTGACCCCCAGCAGCGACATCACGACGCTGGCCAGGGCGAGGACCGCGAGGTTGGTGACGACGAACAGGGCGATACGGCTGAACATAGGACGCAGTGGGCTCCGCACTAAGCTGAATGGACGCTTCGGAATCTGCGGCTTGGGCACCTTGAAATCAAGCGACTACCTGACCGACGATTCAGCTGGCCATGCCCGACCGACCCTACCGCGGACGCTTCGCGCCCTCGCCCACCGGCCCCCTCCATTTCGGCTCCCTGCTCGCCGCGTTCGGCAGCTGGCTGCTGGCGCGCCACGCCGGCGGCGAGTGGCTGGTGCGGATCGAGGACATCGATCCGCCGCGCACCGTGCCCGGGGCGGCCGAGGCCCAGTTGCACGCGCTGGCCGCGTTCGGCCTGGACCCGGACCGGCCGGTGGAGCACCAGAGCCGGCGCCACCCGCTCTACGCGGCGGCGCTGCAGGACCTGCTGCGCCGGGACGAGGCATTCGCATGTGGCTGCAGCCGGGCCGATCTGGCGGCCAGCGGCGGCGTGCATCACCGCTGTGTCGCCGCGCATCCGCGCGCGCAGCCGGCGCTGCGCCTGCGGGTGCGGCCGCCGGCGATCGTCCGCTTCGACGACGGCCTGCAGGGGCCCGTGGTCCAGGACGTGTACCGCGAGGTCGGCGATTTCGTGCTGCGCCGCGCCGACGGCCACTGGGCCTACCAGCTCGCGGTGGTGGTCGACGACGCCGAGCAGGGCATCACCGACGTGGTGCGCGGCGCCGACCTGCTCGATTCCACGCCGCGCCAGCAGCTGCTGCAGCGGGCGCTGGGGCTGGCGGTCCCGCGCTACCTGCACCTGCCGCTGGTGCTGCAGGCCGACGGCCGCAAGCTGTCCAAATCCGACGCCGCGCGTCCGCTGGACCCGGACGACCCGCTGCCCGCGTTGCGGGCCGCCTGGAGCGCGCTGGGCCAGGCGCCCGAACACGCCCCCGGGCCCGGGGCGCCGGCGCGGATGCTGCAGCAATGCGTGCAGCATTTCCGGCCCGGGCGCCTGCCCCGCCGGCTGCCGCCGGCGCCGGCCGGTGCCCCCCTAGGGGCGAACCCCGACTAGAATTCCCGCTCATCCTCCCCCTGTCCTCCCATCCGGAGAATCGCTCCATGACATCTCGCGTCGCGCTGGTCACCGGCGGCACCGGCGGCATCGGAACCGCCATCTGCAAGCGCCTGGCCGACCAGGGCCACCGCGTGGCGACCAACTATCGCAACGAGGAGAAGGCCCGCGCCTGGCAGCAGCGGATGCAGCAGCAGGGCCATGCGGTCGCGCTGTTCCGCGGCGACGTCGCCTCGTCCGACCATGCGCGCAGCCTGGTGCAGGAGGTCGAGGCCGGACTCGGCCCGGTCGAGGTGCTGGTCAACAACGCCGGCATCACCCGCGACACCACCTTCCACCGCATGACCGCCGAGCAGTGGCACGAGGTCATCAACACCAACCTCAACTCGGTGTTCAACGTCACCCGGCCGGTGATCGAGGGCATGCGCAAGCGCGGCTGGGGCCGGGTGATCCAGATCAGCTCGATCAACGGCCTCAAGGGCCAGTACGGCCAGGCCAACTACGCCGCGGCCAAGGCCGGCATGCACGGCTTCACCATCTCGCTGGCACGCGAGAACGCCGCCTTCGGCATCACCGTCAACACGGTCTCGCCCGGCTACGTGGCCACCGACATGGTGATGGCCGTGCCCGAGGAGGTGCGCGCCAAGATCGTCGCCGACATTCCCACCGGCCGCCTGGGCCGGCCGGAGGAGATCGCCTACGCGGTGGCGTTCCTGGTCGCCGAGGAGGCGGCGTGGATCACCGGCTCCAACCTCGACATCAACGGCGGGCATCACATGGGCTGGTGAGGTGGCGCATGCTGCAGCCCTTGCTGCAGCAGGAGCTGCAGCATGATTTCATGCGCATATCCATGCTGCGCAGCATTTTTTCTGCTGAATCCGTTGTTCTCAAAGGCCCTTGACGGTTGCAAGGGCTGTTGCACTGCGCCATCCTGAGCGCCTACTGTCACGAGTGCACGTTCCATGGCCGGACTTCGCATCATCAAGAAGTATCCCAATCGCCGCCTTTACGACACGGAGATCTCCAGCTACATCACCATCGAGGACGTGCGCCAGCTGATCATCGACGGCGAGGACTTCGAGGTGCGCGACGCCAAGAGCGGCGAGGACCTCACCCGCTCGGTGCTGCTGCAGATCATCGCCGACCAGGAATCGGACGGCGAGCCGATGCTCTCGACCCAGCTGCTGAGCCAGATCATCCGTTTCTACGGCGATTCGCTGCAGGGGTTCATGGGTAACTACCTGGAGCGCAGCATGCAGGTGTTCCTGGAGCAGCAGCAGCAGTTCCGCCAGCAGATGGGCAACCTGCTCGGGCAGACGCCATGGGCGATGATGAATCAGCTCACCGAGCGCAATCTCGAGCTGTGGCAGGAGTTCCAGCGCAACTTCGGCGCCGGCTTCGGCCGGCCGGGCGGGACCGGCACGGGCAGCGGCGGACCGGCCGGTCCGGCCGCGGGCGTCGGCGGCGCCGCCAAGCCCGGCGTCGCGCCGGCCGGCAAGCACCGCACCCGCGGCTGAGCCCCAGGCGGCTGCGGCCCACGGCCGCAAGCCTTGCCCCGGGCGGCGGGGCGTCAGTGCGTGCCGCGCGCGCTGCACGCGGCGCAGATCCGCTCCACCGTGTAACCGCGGGCGCGCAGCTTCTCGACCACGCCGTCCTCGCCCAGCAGATGCAGGGCCCCGACGACCACCAGCGTGGTGCCCTGCCCGGCCTGCAGCCGCCGTTCCAGCAACGGCACCCAGCGATCGTTGCGCTCGACGTTGATGCGCCGGTACAGCGCGGGGTAGTCCTTGCGCATCGCCAGCGCCATCTGCGACCACAGCGCGCGGGTGTCGCCGCGGCGCCATGCGTCGTGCAGGTCGCGTACCTGCTGGCCGTCGCCGGCGTCGTCCAGCGCTTCGTCCAGCAGCTGGCGCTGCTCCTCCGGCGCCATGCCGTCGAGCAGCTCGATCTGGTCGGCGGCGCGCTCCAGGCCCTCGACCGGCAGCTGCCGGCGCGCGGCCAGGTCCATGAAGTGGCGGTCGAGCCCGGCGTCGGCCGCCAGGCCCTGGCGCCCCATCTCGGCGAGGCTGACGCTCAGCGCCACCGACCATAGCTTCAAGCCCTGCATCGCCTCCAGCGACAGCCCGTGCGGCGGGGCATAGGCCTGCAGCCGACGCCAGGTGGCGGCGTCCAGTTCCCCGCGCAGCGTGCTGCCGTCGCGGCGCTGGGCGACTTGGCGCATCCGCGCCGCCAGCTCGGGACCGTCCACCTCCTGCGGCGACAGCTCGAACAGCAGCCGGCCGGATGCGTCGAAGGCGCGCTGCACCTCGTCGGCCACCGGGTAGTCGTCGGCACGCAGCGCGTGGAAGGAGCCGAGCAGGTAGAGCTGCGCGCCGCGCCCGGACACCTTCCACAGCAGCGGCACCGGCGGCGCCTTCGCCGGCGTAGCCGCCACGGCCGATGCCGGCACGGCTGCGGGGGACGCAGGCACGGGCGCCGCCGGTCCCGGCACGATCGGAAACCACAGCGCCACCCACAGCAGCAGCCCGCGCCCGCGGCGCCGGAAGGAGCGGATCATCGCCGGGGCCTGTCGCCGGTCATCGGGCAGCGTGGTAGGTCTTCTCGCCGGCGGTCACCGCCAGGTCGAGCCGGTTCTCCGGCGGCGGCAGCGGGCAGGTGGCGAACGGGGTGAACGCGCACGGCGGGTTGTAGGCGCGGTTGAAGTCGATCAGCACGTGCCCCGCCGGGTCGGGCGCGTCGACATCGATGAAGCGCCCGGCCGGGTAGCTGCCGTGGCCGCTGGTGCGGTCGGCGAACACCAGGAACAGCGGCTGGCCGGGCTCGCCGATCGCCTCCAGCCGGTAGCGGCGGCCGTCGCGCTCGAACTCGACGGCACCCGCGTTGGGCTGCTCGGTGGTGATGCCGACGATGTCGACGATCGGCAGGGTCTTGCCCGGCGGATTGGGCACGTAGCGCGCGGCGATGCGCCAGCGCGGGTCGGCCGGCCAGGCGTCGAGCCCGGCGAACTGCAGGCGCGAGGGCGCGTCGGCGTGGCGCACGCGCAGTGCACGGCGGTCGCCGCGCTGGATCAGGGTCAGCACGCCCTTGCCGCCGTCGAAGCCGATCCGGGTCGGCTGCGGATCGCGGTCGCCGAACAAGCGCACCCGGCCGGCCAGCGGCCGCCCGTCCACGGTGAGCGCGACCCCGCGTTCCGGCGTGAACCACACCGCCGCGTCCTCGCTGACGACCAGCCCGAGCCGCGGCGGCCCCAGCGCCAGGCGCAGCCCGCTGTCGGCGCTGCTGCCGAGGTAGTGCGGCCCCGGCTCCAGCCAGTGCAGGCCGACCAGGCTGGTCCAGCCGTCGGGCTTGCGCAGCTCCTGCAGCCGCGCCTCGTGCCAGGCCGTGTACCCGGCCACGAAGGCGGGATCCGGCGCCGGCGCGGCCGGCGAGGTGCCCGGCGTGCGCTGCCCGCAGCCGGCCAGCGCCAGCAGCGCCACCAGCCCCCACCCGAAACGTCCCGACATGATTCTCTTCATCAGCGTCCCCTCAGGAACCAGCGATCGATCTCGGCCAGGGAAAAGCGCGCCCAGGTCGGGCGGCCGTGGTTGCACTGCCCCGAGCGCTCGGTGGCTTCCATGTCGCGCAGCAGGGCGTTCATTTCCGGCACGCTCAGGCGCCGGTTGGCGCGCACCGCGCCGTGGCAGGCCATCGTCGACAGCAGTTCGTCGCGCGCCGAGGCCACGCGCCGGCTCTGGCCGTGCTCGCGCAGGTCGCCGAGGACGTCGCGCAGCAGGGCCTCCGGCTCGGCATTGGCCAGCAGTGCCGGGATGCTGCGCACATGCAGCGACTGCGGTCCGCTGCGGGTGACCTCGAAGCCCAGCGCCGCCAGCGTCTCGGCCTCGCGTTCGGCGACATCGGCCTCGCGCTCGCCCACCGCGAGCGTGATCGGCACCAGCAGCGGCTGCGCGTGCAGGCCGATGCCGTCGTGCGCGTTCTTCAGGCGCTCGTAGCCGATGCGCTCGTGCGCGGCGTGCATGTCCACCACGATCAGGCCCTCGGCGTTCTCGGCCAGCACATAGATGCCGTGCAGCTGCGCGACCGCGTAGCCCAGCGGCGGCACCCCGCTGTCGGCGCCGGTGGCCGGCAGGCCGCCCGCGGCCGCCTCCGGGCGGGGCGCCGCGGATCCGTCGGAACGCCACGACGCAGCGGCGTCGCCGCCGCCATACAGGGCGGCGTAGGCGGCCGGCGCCTCGTTCACGCGCAGCCCGAGCGGCGACTGCGACGGCCGCCAGTCCGCATGGGCGGGGCCCCCGAAGCTGCCGCCGCCGGTCGGCAGCGGCGCCGAGGCTGGCACCTCGCCGCCCACCGGCGTGGTGCCGGCGCGGGTCTCGGCCAGCGCGCCCTGCAGCGTGCGGTAGACGAAGTCGTGGATCAGCCGGGAATCGCGGAAGCGCACCTCGTGCTTGGCCGGGTGCACGTTGACGTCCACCCGCGCCGGGTCCAGCTCCAGGAACAGCACGTACGCCGGCTGGCGGCCGTGGTAGAGCACGTCGCCGTAGGCCATCTTGACCGCGTGCGCGACGCTGCGGTCGCGCACCGAGCGGCCGTTGACGTACAGGTACTGCTGGTCGGCACTGGCGCGCGAATAGTGCGGCTGCGCGATCCAGCCGTGCAGGCGCAGGCCGGCGCCACTGTGGTCCACGCGCAGCGCCTGGCGCGCGAAATCCTCGCCGAGCGTCTCGCCCAGGCGCGTGTCCGAATAGAGGTCGCCGGGCTTGTAGCGGCGTGAGGCCTTGCCGTTGTGCGAGACGCGCAGCTCCACGTCCGGGCGCGCCAGGGCCAGCGAGCGCAGCCATTCCTCGATATGCCCGAGCTCGGTACGCTCGGCCCGCAGGAACTTGCGGCGCGCCGGCACGTTGTAGAACAGCTCGCGCACCTCGACCGTGGTGCCGGGCGCATGTGCGCGCGGCATCACCTCGCCGACCCGGCCGCCCTCGACCTGCAGCGCCGAGCCGTGCTCGGCGTCGGGCCGGCGCGAGGCCAGGGTAAAGCGGCTGACCGAGGCGATCGACGGCAGCGCCTCGCCGCGGAAGCCGAGCGTGGCGACCGACTCCAGGTCGTCGAGCGAGGCGATCTTGCTGGTGGCGTGGCGCGACACCGCCAGCGGCAGTTCCTCCGGCGCGATCCCGCCGCCGTCGTCGCGGATGCGGATCAGCCGCACCCCGCCCTCTTCCAGCTCGATGTCCACGCGGCGCGCACCGGCGTCGAGCGCGTTCTCGACCAGTTCCTTGACCACCGATGCAGGCCGTTCGACCACCTCGCCGGCGGCGATCTGGTTGATCAGGATCTCGGGCAGCTGGCGGATGGCCATCAGGCGGCGCTCCGCGCGTGGGGTGGGCGCACGCCGGGGGCGGCAGCGGAAAGCGGCAAGGCGAAGGCGTAAGACGTCGGCACGGCACTCGGCGGCGCGCGGCGCCGTCATCCAGGAATCGGTGCGGGGATGATAGCCGAGCGGCTCAGCGGCTGCCGCCGGCCACGGTGCCGGCCGCGGCGTCGGACTCGGCCTGCGCGCGCGCGGCGAACAGGGTGCCCGGGGGCGGTTGGCGGGTGAAGAAGGTGGTGACGCCGTCGAGCACGGCCGCGGCGATCCGGCGCTGGTAGGCCGGGTCGATCAGGCGGCGCTCCTCGTCCGGATTGGAGATGAAGGCCGTCTCCACCAGCATCGCCGGCATGTCGGAGGTGCGCAGCACCGCGAAGTTGGCACGTTCCAGGTTCGGCTTGTGGTTGTTGCCGATGCGCTTGAGCCCGCCCAGCACCTGCCCGGCAGCGTCCTCGGACGCCTTCATGTGGCCGCTCTGGGCCAGGTCGAGCAGGACGTTGGCCAGCGTGCTCTCGGTCTGCTGCAGGCGCACGCCGCCCACCAGGTCGGCGGCGTTTTCCTTGTCGGCCAGCCAGCGCGCGCGCTGCGAGGACGCGCCCTTGGTGGACAGCACGTAGACCGAGGAACCGGTGGCGCTGCGGTTCTCGGCGGCGTCGGCGTGGATGGAGATGAAGATGTCGGCCTTGGCCGCCCGCGCCTTCTGGGCGCGCATCGGCAGCGGGATGAACACGTCGGTGTCGCGGGTCATGTAGGCCTTCATGCCCGGGGTGGCGTTGATCTGCCGCGCCAGTTCGCGGCCGACCGCCAGGGTCACGTCCTTCTCGCGCTTGCCGGTCGGGCCCATGGCGCCGGGGTCCTGGCCGCCGTGGCCGGGGTCGATGGCCACCACCAGCGGGCGCATGCCCGAGGTCATCTTGACGCGGTTGGCCTCGCTCGGCATCAGCGGACGCGGCGGCAGGGCCTCGCCGCTCTCGTCGGCCGGCACGGCCGCCTGCGCCACCGTGGCGCCACCGCCATTGAGGATGGCGGCCGGCGAGTCGGACGCGCGCGCGGGCACGACGGTGGTGCGCACCGGTACGCCGGACGCCGCCGCGGCGGCGCTGCCGGGACGCGGGGTCGGCACGCCGGTGGCGATGGTGGTGTGGATCGGCGCTACCGGGGCCGGGGCCGGCAGCGGGGCCGGCTGCGGCTGCGGCTGCGGCACCGGCGCCGAAGGCGGGACCGCCGCGGCGCGCTGCACCGACGAGGTCAGCGCCGCGGTGGCGCGGGCGGCGTCGAGCTGCGGATTGGCGGGCGGCGGCGTGGTCGGTGGCGGCGCGGCGGCGGCGGGTGCCGGAGACGCCGGTGCCTGGGCCGCGACCGGCGCCGTGGCGGGCTCGCCCGGCCACTCGATGACCAGCTTGGACTGCCCGCCCTGGCTCTGCATCTGCGGCTTGAACGCCGTCACCGAGGCGGACAGGTCGAACACCACGCGGAAGGTGCCCGGCGTCGGCTGGCCGGTGCGCACCGCGGTGACCACGCCGGTCGGCGCCGGCAGCGCAAGGCCGCGCACCGCGGCCGAATCGGGGAAATCCACCACCAGCCGGTTGGGACCGGCCAGCGACAGGGTCTTGTAGCCGCCGGCGCCGGCCAGCTGGATCTCGGCACGCGTGCCGGTCGCCCCGTTCACCAGCGCCACGCCACGCACCTCGCCCGCCGAAACGGCAAAGGCCGCCAGACTGAGGCCGGCGGCCAGGGCGCACGAGACGAATTGACGGATCCCCAGGGTCATGGGGCTGGATTCAACCATCGCCCCTGCCTAAATGCAATACGTTTTCCCTTAATAATCCGTAACCTGCCCGCGCTTCCTAGTGTGAGCCGGCAGAAAGGCGCCGCAACTGGCCGGACGCCTGCACCCGCTGCAGCCATTCGCGCCCGGTTTCGCTCTCGGGCCGCAGGCCGAAGCGGCGTCCGTCGCCCTCCATTGCCAGCTCCACGGTCAGGTCCACCGGCGGCAGCGCCCCGGCGCCGCGCTCCGGCCATTCGACCAGCCACAGGTGGGCCCCGGCCTCGTCCAGCCCCAGGAAATCCAGCTCGCCGGCCTGGCCGATGCGGTACAGGTCCAGGTGCCACGCCTCCTCGCCGGGGCCGATCGGGTAGCGCTCGACCAGGGTGTAGGTCGGACTGCGTATCGGGCCCTGCACGCCCAGCGCCCGCAGCAGCGCGCGCGCCAGCGTGGACTTGCCGGCACCGAGGTCGCCGCGCAGCTGCACCACCGCCCGCGGCGGCCGCGTCTGCGCCAGCACGTCGCCGAGCCGCTCGGTGGCCTCGGTCTCGCCCAGGAAGCCCTCGATCATCGTGCGGCCCCCGGATTGGCCAGCCGCCGCAGCGAGGCCAGCAGGTCGGTCGGCAGCAGTCCGCGCTCGCCGTCGGCGGCCGCCGCATCGCCGGCGCTGGCGTGCAGCAGCGCGCCCAGGCTGGCGGCGTCGAACAGCGCGTGGCCCTGCGCGACCAGCGCGGCGATGACCCCGGTCAGCAGATCGCCCATGCCACCGACGGCCATGCCCGGATTGCCGGCCTCGACGATGCGCGGCGTGCGTCCGGGCGCGGCCACCACCGTGCCCGCGCCCTTGAGCACGACCACCGCGCCGAAGCGCGACGCCAGCGTCTCGGCCATCGCCACCCGGTCGCGCTGCACCTGCGCCGTGTCCAGCCCGAGCAGGCGCCCGGCCTCGCCCGGGTGCGGGGTGAGGATCGCCTCGCCCAGCGCCGGCGGCGGGGCGGCGGCCAGCAGGTTCAGTGCGTCGGCATCGATGACGCGCGGGCCGTCGGCGGCCAGCGCCTGCCGCCACAACCCGCGGGCCCAGTCGTCCTGGCCCAGCCCCGGGCCCAGCGCGAGCACGCCGACCACCGCCAGCAGCGGCGCCAGCGCCTCCGGCAGGTCCACGCCGCGCACCATCGCCTCGGGGCAGCGCGCCAGCAGCGGCGCGACATGGGCGTGGCGCGTGGCGACCTGGACCAGCCCGGCGCCGCAGCGCAGCGCGGCTTCGGCGGTCAGCATCACCGCCCCGCCGCTGCCTTCGTTGCCGCCGATGCACAGCACGCGCCCCGATTCGCCCTTGTGGGTGTTGCGCCGGCGTGGCGGCAGTGCCTGCGCCAGCGCCTCGGCGCTCCAGGCCTGCGCGCGCACCGTCGCCGCCGCGACCGCCGAGGCCGGCACGTCCAGCCGCGCCAGCGCGCGCTCGCCCACGTACTCGAGGGCGTCGCCGGTGTACAGGCCCAGGTGCGGCACGATGAACTGCAGGGTCAGCGCGGCACGCACGGCGGTGCCGAAGGCCACGCCGTGCTCGGCGTCCACGCCGCTGGGCACGTCCAGCGCCAAGACTGGCACGTGGACGGCGTTGACCGCATCGATCAGGGCGGCGGTGGCCGCGTCCGGCGCGCGGTTCAGGCCGATGCCGAACAGCGCGTCGACCACCACGTCGGCGTCGTCCAGCACGCACGGGAAGAGCGCGACCGGGCCGCCGACGGCGAGGTAGTCGGTGCAGGCGCGCTGCGCCAGTGCCGATTCGGGACCACGCTCGGGCAGGTGCACCACGCGGACGGCGCGACCGGCGCGGTGCGCCAGGCGCGCCAGCACGTAGCCGTCGCCGCCGTTGTTGCCGGTGCCGCAGACCACGGTGATGCGGCGGGCCTGCGGCCAGCGCGCCAGCAGCACCTGCCAGGCGGCCTCGCCGGCCCGCTGCATCAGCCGGTAGGGGTCGCCGCCCAGCAGCGCGGTGGCCTGCGCGTCGATCAGGCGCGCGGCGGCGGTGTCGTAGAGATCAAGCGGAGCGTACATGCCGGGATTCTATACTTCCCCGCATGTCCGCCGTCCCCACCGTCCCCGATCCCGTTCACGCCGCCGCGCGCATCCGTGCGCTGGCCCGCGAGGCCGGCTTCCAGCGCTGCGGCATCGCCGGGATCGAGCTGGCCGAGGACGAGGGCCACCTGCGCGACTGGCTCGCCGAGGGCCTGTACGGGACCATGCACTGGATGGCGCAGCACGGCGACAAGCGCTCGCGGCCGCACGAGCTGGTACCGGGCACCCTGCGCGTGATCTCGGTCGGGCTGGACTACGGCCGTGACGACGACGCCCAGGCCTGGGGCGCGCTGGCCGACGGCGAGCGCGCCTACGTCGCCCGCTACGCGCTCGGCCGCGACTACCACAAGTTGATGCGCCACCGCCTGCAGAAGCTGGCCGAGCGCATCCAGCAGGACCTCGGCCGCTTCGGCCATCGCGTGTTCGTGGACTCGGCGCCGGTGCTGGAACGCGCGCTGGCGCGCAACGCCGGGCTGGGCTGGATCGGCAAGCACACCTGCCTGATCGACCGCCGCGGCGGCTCGTGGTTCTTCCTCGGCGAGATCTACGTCGACGTGCCGCTGCCGGTCGACGCGCCCGCCACCGCGCACTGCGGCACCTGCACGCGCTGCATCGACGTCTGCCCCACCGGCGCGATCGTCGCGCCGCAGCGGCTGGACGCGCGCCGCTGCATCGCCTACCTGACCATCGAGCACGACGGCGCGATCCCCAAGCCCATGCGCCGGCCGATCGGCAACCGCATCTTCGGCTGCGACGACTGCCAGCTGGTCTGCCCCTGGAACAAGTTCGCCCGCCGCACCGACGAGCCGGACTTCCGCGTGCGCAACGCGCTCGACACCGCGACGCTGCCCGAGCTGTTCGCCTGGGACGAGGACGAGTTCCTGCGCCGCACCGAGGGCAGCCCGATCCGCCGCAGCGGCCACGAGCGCTGGCTGCGCAACCTGGCGGTGGCGCTGGGCAACGCGCCGTCGACCCCGGCGGTGCTGGGCGCGCTGGCCGCCCGCCGCGAACACGCCTCGGCGCTGGTGCGCGAGCACGTGGGCTGGGCCCTGGCGCAGCACGGCCTGTAGCCGGCCGGCCGCGGACACGCCGGGTACGCGATAATGCCGGCATGTCCGATCGCAACGACCAGGTCCTCACCCCCGGCCAGCTCAACACCCTCGCGCGCGACCTGCTGGAGGGCGCGTTCCCGCTGGTCTGGGTGGAAGGCGAGCTGGGCAACGTTACCCGGCCCTCGTCCGGGCACCTGTACTTCACGCTGAAGGACGCGCGCGCCCAGGTGCGCTGCGCGATGTTCCGCCCCAAGAGCCAGTGGCTGAAGTTCCAGCCGCGCGAGGGCCTGCGCGTGCTCGCGCGCGGCCGGCTGACGCTGTACGAGGCGCGCGGCGACTACCAGCTGGTGCTCGACCACCTGGAGGAGGCCGGCGAAGGCGCGCTGCGGCGGGCGTTCGAGCAGCTGCGCGCGCGGCTGGCCGCCGAGGGGCTGTTCGACGAGGGCCGCAAGCGCGCCCTGCCACGCCACGTGCGCCGCCTGGCGGTGATCACCTCGCCCAGCGGCGCGGCCGTGCGCGACGTGCTCAGCGTGCTGGCGCGGCGCTTCCCGATGCTGGAGGCGGAGCTGCTGCCGGCGCTGGTGCAGGGCGACAGCGCGGCGGCGCAGATCGCCACGCTGCTGCGCCGCGCCGACGCCTCCGGCCGCTACGACGTGATCCTGGTGACGCGCGGCGGCGGCTCGCTGGAGGACCTGTGGGCCTTCAACGACGAGCAACTGGCGCGCACGATCGCCGGCTCGGCCACGCCGGTGGTGTCGGCGGTCGGGCACGAGACCGATTTCACCCTGGCCGACTTCGCCGCCGACCTGCGGGCGCCCAC
This sequence comes from Lysobacteraceae bacterium USHLN149, assembly GCA_037145635.1. Taxonomy (GTDB): domain Bacteria; phylum Pseudomonadota; class Gammaproteobacteria; order Xanthomonadales; family Xanthomonadaceae; genus JAATFS01. Next base: position 31,962 of record JBBCXB010000004.1, on the reverse strand, counting down.
GCCCTCGGTGGCGGCGGAGTTGCTGGTGCCGGACCAGCGCGAACTCGTCGCGCGGGTGCGCCAGGCCCAGGCACGGCTGGCGCAGCTGCAGCGCCATGCCCTGCTGCAGGCGATGCAGCGCGCCGACCGGCTGGCACTGCGGCTGCAGGCGCAGGGTCCGCAGGCGCGCCTGCAGTGGCTGCGCCAGCGCCAGCAGGACGCGGAGCGGCGCCTGCACGCGCAGATGCTGCGCCTGCTCGAGCGCGCGCGGGCCCGCGTGCATCGCGCCGAGACCGGCGTGCGCCTGCATGCCCCGGCACGCCGGCTGGCGGCGTTGCGGGAGCGCCTGCAGCGGCTGCATCCGCAGGCGCCGATGGCGCGCCGCCTGCAGCACGACGCGCTGCACCTGCGCGGGCTGGCACGTTCGCTGGAAGCGGTCAGCCCGCTGGCCACGGTCGCGCGCGGCTATGCCCTCGTCACCCGCCAGGACGACGGCACGCTGGTGCGCTCGACGGCGCAGGCCGCACCCGGCGACCGGCTGCGCGCGCAGCTGGCCGACGGCAGCCTCGAGGTGCGGGTGGAGCGGCGCGAGGAGCCTTCGCCCCCGGGCTGACGGCCGGCCGCGCGCTGCCGGCGCCCTGCGCTCCGCTCCGGGCTTGGCGGCATATCGAAGCACCGCTTCGGCGCCCGCCTTTGAGCGGGGAGACGCATCATGTCGGCGGGCCTGGCTGCATCCGGCCGGCCGCGCCCGGGCTCAGGGCATCGCGCCCAGGGTCGCGCCCGCCCCCGGGGCCTGCGCCCGCGCGACGCCGGCACCGGCATCGGGCGCCACGGCGCGCTGCCAGCCCTGCTCGATGGCGTCGGTCAATGCGCTCGGGTCGTGGTCGAAATGATGACCGCCCGGACGCATCACCACCGCCACACCGCGCGCGCGCAGTTCCGGGCACAGCGTGTCCTTCTCCTGCTGGCCGTAGATGCACTGCACGCGATGCGGATCCAGCCGTACCAGCGCCGGCAGCACCGGGCGCTCCGAGGACGTGCCCAGGCCGAGCCATCCGCCCACCCGCACCTTGAAGTCGGCACCGTGCGCCAGCCCGAGCAGCGAGATCGACTGCACGGCGTCGCGCTGGGCCGGCGGCAGCTGCGCATACGCGAACGGCATCACGTCCGCGCCGAACGAGTAGCCGACCAGCGCCACCCGGTCGGCATGCCAGCGGCGGCGGTACTCGGCCATGACCCGGGCCAGGTCGCTGCCCACCTGCTGCGGGCTCTTCTCGCTCCAGAAGTAGCGCAGGCTGTTCCAGCCCACCACGGACACGCCGCGGCGCTGCAGGTCGGCGGCGATGCCCTTGTCCAGCTCGCGCCAGCCGCCGTCGCCGGAGATCAGGATCGCCAGCCGGTCGCTGCCCGGGGCGTGCAGTTCCACCAGCGGCAGGCCGGCCAGGCCACTGCCGCCCGGCGCGGGAAAGCGCGCCCGCGCCGCGGCCACCAGGCCGGCGCTGCCGGTGGCCGCGGGCACCGCCACCAGCGCGCCCTGGGCCGGCGACGGCGGGCCGGCGCGGCAGGCGCCGGCGACGCTCGCACCGCGAGCCGGCGGCGCGCCGGCGACCACCGCACCGGCCAGCACCTCGGGCGCGGCCGCGGCCAGCGCCTGCCGCGCCAGCAGCGCGCCGCGGCCCTCGCCGACCAGCAACGGCGGCAGGAACACGTCCACGTGCTGCTGCCGCATCAGCTTCTTGCCGAGCCGCTCGGCATCGTCGGCCAGCAGCCCGCAGTCGGCCTCGGCGCCGCCCTGCAGCCGCTGCAGGTAGTGCGGGGTGTCGACGATCGCTACCAGCGCGCCGCCGCCGGCCAGCCCGCGCGCGAGGCGCCGCGGCTCCTGCCCGCTGCCGTCGCCGTCGGGGAACAGCACCACCATCGCCCGCGGCACCCCCGCAGGCCGCAGCACCTGGACCTGGCCGTAGCGGCCGGCGATGCCGTCGTCCTCCAGGTGGCGGGCGATCGCGAACCCGCTGCCGCCGATCAGCAGCAACGTCACCAGCCAGCGGAATGTCGTGATACCCCAGTGCATCGTCCTGCTCCGTTGTCGCTGCCGCTTCGACCGGAAGCATGCGCGCAGGTTCCGCGCCGCGCAGCGGCCCGGCCGGCCGCCGCTTGGACGCGGTTAAGCCGCGCCGGGCGGGCTCAGCGCGCGGCGGTGGACGCCTGCTCGCAGAACCGCTGGCGGTAGGTCATCGCCTTGGGCATCAGCGCCTGCAGGTTCTGGATGCGGGTCCCGGGGTTGGGATGCGTGGAGGAAAACTCCGGTGGCGCCTGCCCGCCGCTGGACGCACTCATGCGCTGCCACAGGGGGATGGCCTCCTGCGGGTCGAAGCAGGCGGCGGCGGCCAGCATCAGGCCGACCTCGTCGGCCTGGGTCTCATGGTTGCGCGCGTACGGCAGCAGGTAGCCGTAGCCCATCGCCGCCATCATCATCTGCTGCTGTTGCACGTCCATGCCACTGGCGGCACCGGCCATCTGGCCGATCTGCGTCAGCTTCTGCTGGGCCATGCGCTGCGCGCCGTGGCGCAACAGCGCATGCGCGATCTCGTGCCCCATCACCACCGCCATCGCGTTGGCGTTCTGCGCCACCGGGAACAGGCCAGTGTAGACCGCCATCTTGCCGCCGGGCAGGCAGAAGGCGTTGGCCTGGTCGGACTGGATGACGTTGACGTCCCAGTCGAAGCCGCGCGCGTAGTGGCTGGGCTGCATGCCGTGCTCGGCGGCCAGGGCGGTCTCGACCACGTCCACCTTGGCGATCAGGCGCTGGGCGATCGCGCGCACCTGCTGCGCCGGCTGCGACTGCGGATCGACCGGGTGCTCCTGGCTCAGGATCTCCTGGTAGGCCTGCAGGCCGAGCGCCTTCTCCTGCTCCACCCCGAGCGAGCTGTCGATCAGCACCTTCTCGCCGGTGTACGGGTCCTCGCTGCGGTTGGAGAACCAGTAGAACGCCGCATAGCCGGCGAACGCCACCAGCACCAGCCAGCGCACGTTGCCGAAGCGCCCCGGCGCCCGCCCGCCCGGGCGCGCCGCGTTCCCGCCAAACGGATTGTTGCCCATCGTCCCTCTGCCCTGTGCCGGTGGAGGCCGGGCCGCGCTCAGATGCCGCGGACCAGCCGGAAGCCGATCCTGGCACTGGTGGTGTCCGAGTCCTGTGACAACCGCCAGGCCGCGCGGGTCTGCTGCGGCGAGTTCGCCCAGCTGCCGCCGCGCACCAGCCGCTGCCGGCAGCCGGGGTTGAACCAGGCCGCGCCGTCGGCCGGGGCGCGGCGGTAGCTGGCATGCCAGCAGTCGGCCACCCATTCGCTGAGGTTGCCGGCCATGTCGTGCAGGCCCCAGGCGTTGGCGCGGAAGCGGGCCACCGGTGCCGGGCCCCAGAAGCCGTCGCCGTAGCCGACGAACGCGTTGCTCCAGTGCCGGCCGCCGGGCGAGACGTCGTTGCCGCCGGTGAAGTTGCCGCTCCCCGCCGGCGGCGTGCCGGCGCTGCCCCAGGGATAGCGGCCGGCGCTGCCGGCGCGCAGCGCGTATTCGAACTCGGCCTCGCTCGGCAGCCGGTAGTGCCGCCCGGTCTGCGCGGTCAGCCAGGCCGCGTAGGCCTCGGCATCGCGCACGCTGACGTGCATCAACGGGCTGTTCGGCACCGCCGGGGCGCCGTTGTAGCCCGACTGCCAGTCCACCCCGCTGCGGCGCAGGAAATTGCCGCTGCGCTCGTCGTAGACCGTGGAGTGGCCGCGCCGGGTGGCGCGCGGACGTGCGTTGGCGTCCGCCACGAAGCGGCGGAACTCGCCCACCGTGACCTCGGTGATCGACATCGCGAAGCCGCGTTCGAAACGCACGTAGTGGGCGGGGCGCTCGGCGTCGGTGCTGCCGGGCTCGTTCTCGTCCGCACCCATGCGGAACGCGCCGTGCGGCACCACGATCATCTGCGGGCCGCGCCCGCCGTTGTGCATGCCGTCGGTGAACACCTGGCCCGGGCGGAAGCTGCCGTAGTGCGTGGCCAGCTCCAGCCGCCGGCGCAGGTCGCCGGCCACCGGGTCGCCGGGGTCGGCGATGCGCAGCACCTCGGCCAGCTTCTCGCCTGCCGGCTTGAGGCCCTGGGGCGTGACCAGGTCGGCGAGCGCGGCGTCGTGCAGCGCCGCGATCTGCCCGGTGCGCACGGCCCGTATGCGCTGGCGTGCGTCGACCACCGCAGGGGAGGCGTCGCGCACGTCCGCGGCCTGCGCCAGCCAGACCGCGGCCGCGGGGAAATCCGACGCCTCGGCCGCCCTCTCGGCACGGCGGATCAGCGCGCTCTCGACCGCGGCCAGGCCCTGCCGGGCCCGGCGGTCGCCGCCGTCCAGCGCCAGCGCGTCGCGGAAGTTGCCGAGCGCGCCGCCTTCCTCGTCGAGCCGGTCGGCGCGCAGGTCGTCCTCGCCGGCGCGGTTGTACGCCAGCACCCGCTGCGCGGTCTCCACCTGCTGCTGCAGCGCGCGCACCTCGGCGTCGTCGGGCGCCAGCGCCAGCGCCACTATCGCGATCGCGCGCGCCTGCTCCAGCGCGTCGCCCTGCTGCTCGGTGCGTGCCAGCAGCGCGCGGCCCTGCGCCAGCAGCGCCCGCCGGGACTGGCGCAGGCCCTGGCGCGCGGCCGGGTCGTTCGCGCCCCAGCGGGCCTGGATCGCCAGGTACAGCGGAATGGCGTCGTCGCCACTGCGGAACAGCCGCCCCTCCTTCAGCGCCTGCGCGGCGCGCCGGCGTACCGCGGCCAGCGGCGCATCGCCCAGGTCTGCGGCCGGCGCCTGCCAGGTGGACACGGTCTCGGCCGACTCCTCCCCCCCGATGACCACGCTGGGCCGGGTCCGGGCAGCGGCCGGCGCCTGCGTCGCGGCCGGCGTGGACGGCTCGGGCGCGGGCGAGCACCCGGCCAGGACCAGCGCCAGCAGCGCCCCTGCTCGTTTCCGGTTGCCGCTGGTACGCAATCGCTCTCCTCCGCAGTCCCACCCTCGGCGGGCGATGGCGACGTTAGGCTATTCTGCGCGGTCTGCGCAAACCCTGCCCGCCGACGGAAATCACGTGCCCTACTGGATCAAGCAACCCGCCGAACTCACGGAACGCCTGGCATCGCGGCCGACCCGGATCGGCCTGGATACCGAGTTCATCCGCGAGCGCACCTACTGGCCGCAGCTGGCGCTGGTGCAGATGGCCGTGGGCGAGGAGATCCTGCTGATCGACCCGCTGATCCCGGGCATGACCGATGCGCTGCGGCCGTGGCTCACGGCACCGGACATCGTCAAGGTCATGCACAGCGCCAGCGAGGACCTGGTGGCGTTCAAGTGCGCCTGCGGCGTGCTGCCGCGCCCGCTGTTCGATACCCAGATCGGCGCCGCCCTGGCCGGCATCGCCGGCGGGATCGGCTACCAGAAGCTGGTGCAGGAGGTGACCGGCACCCTGCTGGCCAAGGGCGAGACCCGCTCGGACTGGCTGCGCCGCCCGCTGTCGCCGGCGCAGCTGGAATACGCCGCCGACGATGTCCGCTACCTGTTCGCGCTGCACGACGAGATCGGGCGCCGCCTCGCCGCGCAGCAGCGCGGGGGCTGGCTGGCCGAGGACGGCGAGCGCCTGCTGGCCACGGTCGAGCACGACGAGGGCGAGCGCTGGCCGCACACCTCGATGCGCTCGGCCCAGTTCCTCGAGGCCGACGCGCAGCTGCGCCTGCTGCGGCTGCTGCGCTGGCGCGACGTGCAGGCGCGCACGAGCGACAAGCCGCGCAGCTGGATCCTGGACAACGAACTGGCCACCACCCTGGCCCGGGTGCCGCCCGCGGACCTGACGGCGCTGCTGCGGGTGTTCGACAAGTTCCCGAAGGCGCCACGCAAGCTCGCAGAACCGATCCTGCAGGCCCTGACCACGGCGCTGGCGGACGAAGCCGAGGCGCCGCTGGCGCTGGCCGCCAACGACGCCAACAAGGCCGTGCTCAAGCGCCTGCAGGAGGCGGTCGCCAGCCGCAGCCGCGAACTCGAGCTGCCCGACGGCATCCTCGCCTCGCGCCGCCACCTGGAGACGCTGCTGGAGCGGCGCGCCTGGCCGCCGGCGCTGGGGCAGTGGCGGCGAGCCGAACTGGAGGAGCGATTAATGCACCTGGTCGCCAGCACGGAGGATGGAACCGGAAGTTAAGTTTCCAGCGGTTTATGCGGGCATGTATTAAATAAAGCATTGCGGATGAACAATTCGGGCAATGTGCACACACTTGAAAGAAAAGGACGACGACATGACACGATCAGACCACACGGGACCTCTAGCTGCATCGCCCAGCGTGATCCAAAAACGGCGAAGCTTCACGAAATTGCTGGGCCTGGGCGCCATCGCAGGCGCCGGCATGACGGCAACCGTTTCTTCAGGCGCCGCGTCGATCTCATCCGCCGCGCAGCCATTTTTGAACGTCAAGGACTTTGGTGCATTCGGAGACGGGACAAACGATGACCAGGCGGCCATTCAAGCAGCGCTGGACAGCGTGGGAACCAGTGGCGGCGTGGTCTACTTCCCGCCGGGGACATACCGAATCAATTTCCCTGTATTCATCAAGAGCAAAGTAAACAGCACGTCCGGCTTCGTGGTATGTGGATCAGGCCAGAACTGCACCCTCCAGGCTGGCCCCGATTTCCCCGCCAACGTGGCGATGCTTTACATCCTCGGTGGAAACGGGGTGGTCGAGGACATCGGCCTGGATGGCTCGGGCCGTGCACAGAATGGAATCGAATACGCCTATCCGACACCAGAAAGGCCCGACGACCGGACAGTCACCATCAGTCGCCTCGCGTTCTCACGCATGCTTTCGAATGGCTTCCACTGTGTAGGCGGCGAGGCCTATCAGATTCGTGATTCGTTCTTCAACTCGATTGGGGGATACGCGATCTATAGCCGCAGCGGCGGCATCAATTCCTTCATCGACGGCAACTACATCCTAGGGTGCGGCGGCGTCTTTCTCGGCGCAGAGCAGGCCCAGGCAGAAGGCGTGAGAATAACCAACAACACCATTCTCTGCTCGGCAGGCTCAGGCTATGGCGTATACGTCGACCGTGGCCTGGAAATAATCATCGCCCACAACATCATCGACCAGGTTGCCACCGGGTCCATAAAAATAACGAACAACAGTTCGTACGTTAAGTGCCTGGGAAATTGGCTCTCCTGCCACCAGGGAGGAGGAATCGTCTTGCAGGTGGATGGGAATGCCAACTCGGTGACCATCTCGGACAATACCTTCGAGGGCGGGAGCTTTCAGCTGTCCGTCGTCTCCGAAGTCATCGGCTCGATTCACAGCGTTACGGTCCACAACAACATCTTCAACAACACCAGCGACACAGCCATGTTCTTCCACAATGCTGCCGAGGTTTCGATCATCGGGAATCATTGCAGAACCAGCGGAAAGGAATCGCTCTTTTGGGGCGACGGCCGCCATGGACTGGCCATGGGCAACGTGCTGTGGAAAGGACCGAACGTGGGTAGCGGACTCACTCAAAACACGAACCTGGGCTGGTAGGGCTTACACGTCGGATATTGAAGCCTGCGGAGTTGCGTGAGGACCCGCCGATGCTCGGACATGCTTTTCTGAGCGTTGCCATGCCGCCGGGATCACATGCGGCGCGCTAACGTCGGGTCCTCGACTCCCTACCCGCCCCTCCAGGAGGCAACGACATGGCCAGCACCGGCAGCACCCCGGGCAACGACCAGCGCAGTGGCGAAGGCCATCGCGAAGGTACGCAGGAAAGCCGGCAGGACCGGCAGCACGACGACACCGCCAAGCAGCGGCCGGCGCAACAGGACCAGCGGATCCACGATGCGGAAAGCCGCAAGCCGCGCACGGACGCGGACAAGGCCGACTGAGCGGCCCGCCGCGCCGCGGGTCGCCCCGGCGCGGCGTGCCCAGAACGCGAAAGCCCCGGCGCCTGGGCGTCGGGGCTTTCGTAGCGAAGAGTGGTGGAGCCAGGGAGGATCGAACTCCCGACCTCGTCATTGCGAACGACGCGCTCTCCCAGCTGAGCTATGGCCCCACGAGTGGGAACTGGATCCGGGATCGCGCCAGGCCGTGGGTGGTACCGGCCATGCGGTGCTCGTCCAGCCGAGCCACCGTTTCACGCGATGGGGCCAATTCTAGCTTCGCGCACGGCAGAAGCCAATAGGCCGTCGCGGCGCGCCGCGCCCGGGTACCGGCCGCTTTGCTCGGGAGCGCTGCCCGCCGCCGCCGCGGGCGCTCCCCGCGCGGCGGTGCCGATCCACGATGAAGGCTTCATGCAGCGCCGGGACGGGCACGCGGCGTGCACCGGTCCGGCCGTAGGATCTCCGGCAACCGGATGCCCTGCCTGGCCGCTCCCATGCCGCTGATCGACAGTTACGAGCTCGAACGTGTCGCGATGGTCAACGCACTGGACGTGCTCGACCCCGACCTGGGGGCCTCGCTCGACCCGATCACCCGGCTCGCCGCCTTCACCTTCGGCGTGCCGGTGGTGATGGTGACGATCGTCGATGCCGACTCGCAGCGCTTCATCTCCAAGGTCGGCACCGAGCTCACCCGCACCGACCGGCGGGTCTCGATCTGCGCCCATGCGATCGAGACCGGCGACGAGATCCTTGAGGTGCCGGACCTGAGCAAGGACCGCCGCTTCGCCGACAACCCGATGGTGACCGGCGAGCCCTTCATGCGCTTCTACGCCGGCGCCGCGCTGCGCAGCCCGTCCGGGCACGCGCTAGGCACGATCTGCCTGATCGGCTACGAGCCGCGCCACCTCACCGCCGACGAACGGCGCAAGCTGGTCACGCTGGTGCAGGTGGTGATGACCCATATCGAGCTGAAGCTCTCGGTGGGGCGACGCGAGGCGATCAGCGGGATGAGCAACCGCCAGCAGTTCCAGGCGGACCTGCTCACCCTGGCCGAGCGCCGCCGCGGCGCCGAGCTGCATGCGGTCCTGGTGGACGTGATGGACCTGCAGAGCGCGAACGAGGCCGGCCAGGTGCTGGGCATGGCGCCGATGGAGTCGCTGATCCGCCAGGCCGGGCAGCGGCTGGTGACGCTGCTGGACGGCGCCGCCAAGGTCTACCACCTGTCGTCCACCCGCTTCGCCTTCGTGCTCGGCGGACGCACCGCCGGCGGACTCAACGAGCTGCTGATGCGGCTGCGCGAGGGCCTGCGCGAGCCGCTGTCGGCGGCCGGGGTGCCGATGTCGCCGCTGTTCCATGCCGGCGTGGTGCCGTTCCATGCCGATGCGACGGAGGCCGGCGACGTGGTGCGCAAGGCGTTGATCGCCGTGCACGCGGCGCTCAGCCAGGGCATCCCGATCGCCTGGTACACCCGCGACCGCGACGACCAGCTCACCCGCGCCTACCGCCTGGCGGCCGACGCCGAGGCCGGGCTGCTCGATGGCGAGTTCCACCTGCTCTACCAGCCGCGGGTACGGCTGTCCGACCTGCGGGTGCGCGGCGTCGAGGCGCTGCTGCGCTGGGACCATCCCGAGCTGGGCGCGGTGAGCCCGGACGAGTTCATCCCGGTGTTCGAGAAGACCGCGCTGATGGCGGTGGTGAGCCGCTGGGTGATGGAGCACGCCATCGCGCAGCTCGGGCAGTGGCAGGCGGCGGCCCCGCAGCTGCAGCTCTCGCTCAACCTGTCGCCACGGGACTTCGACAACGGCTCGCCCGCCGAGGAGCTGCTGGCGCTTTGCGCCGAGCACGGGGTCGATCCGGGACGGGTCGAGGTCGAGGTCACCGAGGGCGAGTGGATCAGCAACCACCGGCACGCGCTGCCGCAGCTGCGGACGATGCAGGGCGGCGGCGTGCGCATCGCGATCGACGACTTCGGCAGCGGCTACAGCAACTTCGGCTACCTGACCGAACTGCCGATCAGCGTGATCAAGCTGGACCGCAGCCTGGTGTCGGGCATCGCGCTGGCGCCCACCGCCGCGCTGAAGGCCGAGGCGGTGATCCGCCTGGCACGCCGCCTGGGCTACAGCACGGTGGCCGAAGGCGTGGAGAACCTGGGCGACCTGCGGTTGCTGCAGGAATGGGGCTGCGACGAGGGCCAGGGCTACCTGCTGGCCCGCCCGATGACGCCCGAGCTGGCGCTGCAGCTGGCGACCGGCGCGGCCCTGGAGTTTGGGCCGCACCCGGAGTGAGCCGCGCCGCCGGCGCGCCGGCCCGAACTCAGCCGATCTTCTTGAGCGTGGACGTGGTGCCCAGGCGCTCGATCACGCCGCCGGCCTGCTGGAACGCCTGCAGGTGGGTATGCAGCTGCTCGTGGGTGATCAGCTTGTTCTCCCGCGGGGAGACGTAGACGGTGGACGGAGGAACAGCCTTGCTCGTACGCAGTGTCGCCATTCGTGCCTCGCTGGGGGGTGCCTGCAGCAGCTATAGCAGCCTTTCGCGTGCTGCGCACGTGAACGGGACCCGGCCCGCGCCGGGCGGCCGGATGAATGCGCGCCGCGCCGGCGCCGCTACACCGCGCCTATACGGGACGATGCGCAAGCTGTGCGCCATCTAGGATGCAGCAGAGCGGGTTATGAACGGAACGAAGGAGAGGCCGAGGCAGCAGGCCCCGACGGGGGCCATCGAGGACCGGATCTTCCGCCGCGGCGTGACCGACGAGGAAGTGCGCACCGCCATGGTGCTGGTCAACGAGTACGTCGGCGCACGCGTGTATTCCAGCAAGAGCGACCTGGACTGGTGGAGCGAGTTCAAGGAGTTCTACGACGACCTCACCCGCAACTTCACGCCGGCGCAGACCGCGGCCTTCGAGATCGCCACCGACACCATCCTGGTGGGCTTCGGGCTGTCCACCTGGACCATCGCGCAGACCGGGCTGCGCCGGCGTCCGGCCGTGCCGACGCTGCCGGACGCGGCCTGAGCCCAGGCGTGCCCGCGTGACCCCGGCCGCGGCGGCCAGGGTCACGCGGGCCGGATCACGCGGCGGCGGCCACCGTCCCGGCCGCGATCTCCTCGACCTGCAGCACCCGCTCCATGTCGAGCAGGATCACGAAGCGGTCGCCGACCTTGCCCATGCCCGACAACAGGTCGCGGCGGATCTGGGTGCCGAACGAAGGGGCCGGCTCGACGTCGGCGGCCGGCAGCCCCAGCACCTCGTTGACGGCGTCGACCAGCACCCCGATCACCTGCTGGCCCTGCACCTGCGGGCTGGCCAGGATGACGATGCAGCTGCGCTTGCCCACCGTGCTCGGCTCGCGCCCCAGGCGGGCCTGCAGGTCGATCACCGGCACCACCGCGCCGCGCAGGTTGATCACCCCGCGCACACAGGCCGGCATCGTCGGCACCGGGGTCGGCGCGCGGTACTCGATGATCTCGCTGATGCCCAGGATGCTGGTGGCGAACATCTCGCCACCGAGCTGGAAGGTGAGGAACTGCGGCAGCGCATCGCCGCCGTCGACGTCGGACGGGGCAGTCTCCACGGAATGTGCGTGCATGCGTCCTGCTCCTCAGAAGCGCGAGAATTCGGATTCGTCCGGGCCCGCGACCATGGCGTAGGCCGGGGCCGCGTTGCCGCGCCAGCCTCGCGTGCTCGCCGGCCGGGCGGTCCGCGCCGGCGTCACCACCTGGCCGCTGGAGCGCTTGCTGCCCGAGGCCTGCGGCGACGGCGCGCTGCCCAGCCGGAAGAACGCCATGGTCTGCTGCAGGTGCTCGGCCTGCGAGCTCATCTCCTCGGCGGTGGCGGCCAGCTCCTCGGAGGCGCTGGCGTTCTGCTGGGTGGTCTGGCTCAGCTGCACCACCGCGGCGTTGATCTGGCCGACGCCGGAGGACTGCTCCTCGGACGCGGCGGAGATCTCCTGCACCAGGTCGGAGGTGCGCTTGATGCTGGGCACGATGGTGTCGAGCAGGCGCCCGGCGCGGTCGGCCAGTTCCACGCTGGAGCTGGCGACCTCGCCGATCTCCTGGGCGGCCACCTGGCTGCGCTCGGCCAGCTTGCGCACCTCGGCGGCGACCACCGCGAAGCCCTTGCCGTGCTCGCCGGCACGGGCCGCCTCGATCGCCGCGTTCAGCGCCAGGAGGTTGGTCTGGTAGGCGATGTCGTCGATGATGCCGATCTTCTGTGCGATCTGCTTCATCGCCTGGGTGGTGGCGACCACCGCCTCGCCGCCCTCGATGGTCTCCTTGGCGGCCTGCGTGGCCATCGCGTCGGTGACCTTGGCGTTCTCGGTGTTCTGCCCGATCGAGGCGGTCATCTGCTCCAGCGAGGCGCTGGTCTGCTCGACCCCGGCGGCCTGCTCGCTGGCGGCCTGCGACAGCGACTGTGCGGTGGCGCTGACCTCCTCCGAGGCGCTGGCCAGGGTCCCGGCGCTGCCGTTGACCTCGCCGACCACCTGCGACAGCTTATCGACCATGGTCTTCATCGCCTGCAGCAGCTGCGAGGCCTCGTCGCGGCCGTGGGTGTCGATGCGCACGGTCAGGTCGCCCTCGGACAATGCATTGGCGACCTGCACCGCGCGCCGGATCGGCAGGGTCACGCTGCGGCTGATGAAGTAGCCCAGGCCCAGGCCGGTGAGCAGGCCGACGATGATGATGGTCATCAGCAGGCCGGAGCTGCTGGCGTGGATCTGGTCGGTCTGCGCGTTGGCGTCGGCCGCGCTCTTCTCGCGGATCGCGCCCAGCTCGGACATCAGGTCGTCGAGCTCGTCGGACTTGCTGCGCACCGACTTGGACAGCGCCACCAGCTCGGGGTTGGTGTCGCGCAGGTCCTCGCGGTTGGCGGCCTCGATGTAGCGCGTGCGCTGGTCGAGATACTCCTTCCACACCTGGTCGAAGCGTGCCAGCTTGGCGCGCGAGGCCTCGCTCTCGAACGAGGGCCGCGCATTGCCCATGTGCTCGAGCACCTTGGTGGTGTAGCGGTCGATGCTGGCGACCTGCGCCTGGCGCTCCTCGGGCGTGGTCGCCAGCAGCAGGTTGGCGCGCGCGCGGCCGGCCGCCATCAGGTTGATGTTGGCTTCCTTGACGTTGGACAGGCCGACCAGCTCACGCTTGTAGAGCTTGGTGGCCAGGTCGTTGATCTTGCCCGAGTTGGAATACCCCACCCAGCCGATGCAGCCGCCGATGGCGGATACGACGAGGAACGCGAGGATCAGCCTGGTGCCGATTTTGAGGTTGCCTAACATGATGATGTCCTGATTGGATGACCACGGCCCGTTGGATCCGCGGGTTCTGAGTCGGCAGCGACGAGGAGGCCCGGGCGATGCCGGAGGCGCGGCTGGTTTAACCGATCATTCACGACTATCGGCGCCATCGAAACCGCCTTTAGACGCGCGCCGGGGGGTGTTGGCTATTCATCGAACCGGGATGCGGCATGTGTGATCCATCACGCAAATAAGATGGAATCCGCGACTTTTTCGTAGGAAAAGTCCTACAAACCCGGGAGGATCTTTCCTACTCCCGGTCCGCATGCCGGCGTCGGCACCCGATCTAGACGCGCGCTCACCGGGCGGGCCCGTAGGCTGGCCGCATGCAACCGCTGCCCCGTTCCTTCTACGACCACGATGCGCGCACCGTCGCGCCCCGCCTGCTCAACAAGGTGCTGCTCGCCGCCGATGGACGTGCCGGACGCATCGTCGAGGTGGAGGCGTACTGCGGCGCCGAGGACCCGGCCGCACATTCGTTCCGCGGCGTGACCCCGCGCACCCGGGTGATGTTCGGCCCGCCGGGGCATCTCTATGTGTACTTCATCTACGGCATGCACTGGGCGATCAACGCGGTGTGCGGCGGGGCGCCCGGGCACGCGGTGCTGATCCGCGCACTGGAACCGCTGGCGGGCCTGGACGCGATGCAGGCGGCGCGCGGCGGCGTCGCCGTGCCGCTGCTGGCGGCCGGGCCGGGCCGCCTCGCGCAGGCCTTCGGCGTGACCGCGGCCGACAACGGCCTGGACCTGGTGTCGCCGCACGCGCGCCTGTCCATCGCCAGCGATGGCCTGGCGCCGCCGGAGGCTCCGCTGGCCGGGCCGCGGATCGGCATCCGCAAGGCGGTCGAGCAGCCGTGGCGCTGGAGCGTGGCCGGCAGCCCGTACCTGTCGCGGCGTGCGCCGCGGGTGGCCGCTCAGCGCATCCCGGCGCCACGCTGAGCGACGAGGGACGCCGCGTCGCTCGCGCGCCTCAGTTTCCCTGGCACCCCAGCAGCGACAGCGGGATGGCGTCGGCCATGCGCCGGTAGCCGGCGTCGTTGGGGTGCAGGAAATCGCGGGTGATGCCCGCCGGCAGCGATTCCGGCCGCGCCGGATCGCGCAGCACCGCGTCGAAGTCGATCACGCCGTCGAACTGCGGCGCCGTGCGCAGGAAGTCGTTGAGGGTCTGCCGGGTCTTGGCGGCCACCGGCTCGTAGCGCTCGGAACCGCCGAACGGGGTGATCGTGGCCGCATAGACGCGAACGCCGCGCTGGTGCAGCCGGTCGGCGAGCTGGCGATAGGCCAGCTTCATGTCGTCGGCATCGCGGCCGGGGCGCTGGTCCGGCGGCCCGCCGTGGCGGATGTCGTTGATGCCCTCGAACACGATGACCTGGTCCACCCCCGGCAACGCGAGCACGTCGCGGTCCAGCCGCGACAGCGCGCTGTGGCTGCGGCCGTTGTCGAACACCTTGTTGCCGCTGATGCCGGCGTTGAGCACCACCACCTGGCCGGGGCAGGTGCGCTCCAGGCGCTCGGCCAGCCGGGCCGGCCAGTCGCCGTGCGTGCCGCGGGTGGCGGTGGCGCCCTCGGTGATGGAATCGCCGAGCGCGACCACCACGTGCGGCCGCGTCTCGCGCAGCGCCAGCACCGCGGAGACCACGTTCTGGCGGTAGCCGAGCGCGACCGTATCGTCGATGCGCTCGCGGCGGCCGGCGGCGATGCGCACCGGGGTGCGGCGCACCGCCGGGCGGGCCGGTTCGGGGAAATACAGCGTCAGCGCCACGTCCGCCAGCGCCGGCGCCTGCAGCGGCACCGGGTCGCTCAGCAGCACGCCGCCGGCCGGGATCACCACGTCCTCGCGCCCGTCGAAGCGTACCGGCAGCGCCGGACCGTCCGGCCCGACGCGCCGGGCCGACAGCGCGACCAGGCGCAGCGGCGCGGCGCCCAGCTCGTTGCTGATGCGGAAGCGCAGCGCCTGGGCCGAGGCGCCCAGGCGCATGTCCTGGCGCACGCTCTGGTCGGCGAACTGCACCGGCGCCTCCGGCGTGCCGTCGAGCCGGTCCGGGGCCGGCGACGCGGTCCACACCGGCACCCACACCTCCGGCGCCGCGGCGGCGAGGCCGGCCGGGGCGGCGAACAACAGCGACAGCAGGACGATCCAGCGGGATATGGCCATCATCGGGTTCCAGGAAGCAGGGGCGGCGGGACGTCTGCGCGGCGCGGCCGGCCGACGGCGGCGCGAGCGGCCGCGCCGCGGCAAGTAGCGGCTTCACGCCACGTCCGTGGCGGACCGGGCGGCGCGGGCCGCCCGGGTTCGCCGATTCAGGAGAAGAACACGCCGCCATTGACGTCGAGGTTGGCGCCGTTGATGAAGCTGGCCGCGTCCGACGCCAGGTACAGCGCGGTGTCGGCGGCTTCCTCCGGACGGCCTTCGCGGCGCAGCGGCGTGGCGTTGGCGACGAAGGCGCGCACTTCCGGCTTGGTGAAGTCGTCGTGGAACCGGGTGGCGATCATGCCGCAGCACAGCGCGTTGACGCGGATGCCGCGCGGGCCCAGCTCCTTGGCCATCGCCCGCGTGAAGGTCATCACCGCGGCCTTGGCGGTGGCGTAGATCGCCGCGCCCGGGCCGCCGCCGTCGCGCCCGGCGAGCGAGGCGAAGTTGACGATCGCCCCGCCCTCGCCCATCAGCGGCGCCACCGCGCGGGTGGTGAGATAGACCGACTTGAGGTTGAGATCCATCACTTGCTGGAAGAATCCCTCGTCGATCTCGGCCAGCGGCTTGCGCGCCAGCATGCCGCCGGCGACGTTGACCAGCACGTCGATGCGCTCACCGAAGGCCTGCTGCGTGGCCGCCACCAGCCCGGCCACCTGCGCGGCGTCGGTCACGTCGGCGCGGTGCACGATCGCCTGCCCGCCGGCGGCCTGGATCTGGCGCAGGGTCTCCTGCGCGCTGGCCTCGTCGTTGGCGTAGTTGACGCAGACGCGCGCGCCGGCAGCGGCGAGCTTGACCGAGATGGCGCGGCCGATGTCGCGGCCGCCTCCGGTGACGAGGGCGACCTTGTCCTTGAATGCTGTCATGACGGATTCCTGTGTTGAGTGGGGGATGCGGGGGTGGCCGCCGGTGCGGCGAGCTTCTCGATGCGGCCGGTGACCAGCCACAGCGCGGCCAGCGAGGCCGGCACCAGTGCGGCCACGAGAATGAAGATGGGTGCGTAGGAATGGCGGGTCATCACCGGCACCAGCCAGGTGGTGACCAGGGTGCCGGCGACCGCGGCCATGCCGCCGATGCCGGCCAGCGAGCCCACCGACTTGCCGCCGAAGATGTCGCCCGGCAGGGTCTGGATGTTGCCGATCGCGACCTGGAAGCCGAACAGCACGACGGCGATGGTCAGCACCGCCAGCTTCGGGTCGTGCGCCAGCACCGCGCCCAGCAGCGCCGGCGCCATCACCAGCCCGCCGAGGGTGATCGTCCACTTGCGGGCGCGGTCCACGCTCCAGCCGGCGGCGATCAGGCGGCCGGACAGCCAGCCGCCGAACAGGCTGCCGATCATCGCGCCGACGAACGGCACCCACGCGAAGATGCCGATCTGCTTGATGTCGAAGCCGAAGGTCTCGGCCAGGTAGATCGGCAGCCACGACACGAACAGCCACCAGATCGGATCGAGCAGGAAGCGCACGATCACGATGCCCCAGCTCTGCCGGTGCGACATCAGCTCGCGCAGCGTCGGCAGGTACTCGGGCGCGGCCTCGGCGGCGGGCGTGGCCGGCCGGTCCAGGATCAGCGCGCGCTCGGCGGCGCTGACCCAGGGATGCCGGTCCGGGCCGGCCCGGTAGATCACCAGCCACGGCAGCAGCCACAGGAAGCCGATCGCGCCGACCACCAGGAAGGTGCCGCGCCAGCCCAGCTGCAGGAACAGCAGCGCGATCAACGGCGCCGACACGATCGCGCCGATCGAGGCGCCGGCGTTGAACACGCCCTGCGCCAGCGCGCGTTCGCGCGCGGGGAACCATTCGGCGTTGGCCTTGACCGCGCCCGGCCAGGCGCCAGCCTCGCTGAGGCCGAGCAGCGCCCGCACCAGGCTGAAGGACAGGATCGAGTGCGTCACCGAATGCAGTGCGATCGACACCGACCACACCGCGATCGACAGCGCGAAGCCGAAGCGGGTGCCGATGAGGTCGAACAGACGGCCGAAGGCGAACTGCCCGACCGCGTAGAACAGCATGAACACGGTCACCAGCAGCGCGTAGTCCTCCTTGGTCGCGCCCACTTCCTTGGCGATCTCCGGCCACATCACCGCCAGCGCGTTGCGGTCGATGTAGTTGATCACCGTGGCGACCGCGATCAGCGCGACGATCAGCCAGCGCACGCAGGATCGCGCCTTCATCGCGCCGGCTCCGCGTCGAAGCGCTTCCAGCCGCCGGACCACTGCCATTGCTGGCCGCCGCCGTCCACCCGGTGCGGAGCAGTGGCCGCCGGGTCCTCGGCGATGGCCAGCGCCACGCGCTTGCCGTTGACCAGGGTCAGCCGCACCACGTCGGCGCCGTCGCCGCGG
The DNA here is from genome assembly GCA_037145635.1 of Lysobacteraceae bacterium USHLN149. GTDB lineage: Bacteria > Pseudomonadota > Gammaproteobacteria > Xanthomonadales > Xanthomonadaceae > JAATFS01. The sequence continues at coordinate 14,274 of JBBCXB010000004.1, read as the reverse complement.
AAGTGCTCGATCGCGCGGATGCGGCTGTCGGCGCCCTTCACCGTCTCGGCGGTGCCGTCGTAGCGGCCGTGCGGCTCCAGCACGCTGAAGAACGTGGCGCGGGCCTGGCCGTCGATGCGCTGGATCAGTGCCGGTTCGCGCCGCAGGTTGAAGGCCGGATCGTGCGCGCCGCTCTCGACGATCAGCGCGCGCGACGGCGCGCTGCTGCCGAAGCGGTAGGTGTAGAAGCGCCCGTCCAGCAGCCAGCTCAGCGTGCGCGGCGCCGCGGAAGGGGCGCTGTCGGCATCCACCCACAGGTGCTGGTAGCCGTTGGCCCGGCCCAGCACCGGGCGCTCGGCCAGGTGCGGCTTGGTGTCGAAGCCGACCGTCATGATCTGGCCGTTGAAGTGCAGCGGCAGGTCGTAGCGGGCCGGCTTGTCGCCCCGTACCTGCAGCAGGTCCACGGCCACCGGCAGCGGCAGGTCCGGGTGCGACAGCAGCGCCAGCGTGCGGGTGAACACCACGCCTGGATAGGCCTGCGCCATCCGCGCCGACGCCAGCCGGGTGTCGCCCTCGCCGACGAACTGCAGCGCCTGCGGGGCCAGCGCCTCGCCCCGCTTCCAGTCGCCGTCGAAGTGGCTGCGCTCGTCCACCACCAGGGTGTTGTGGGCCACGGTCTGCCGCGCCCAGCTGGCGTTCTCCGGCAGGTAGATGCCGCCGGACTTGGCCTCCACGTTGAGGAAGCGCGCCGCGCCGTAGTCGCCGACCACGCGCTGGCCGTTGTCGTAGAACAGCCAGTTGAGCTTGTCGAAGTGACCATGTCCCATGCCCTGCTTGGTGTTCTTCATCACCAGGGTCTGGCCGTCGGCGCCGCCGGCGCGCAGGATCGCCAGCGCCCCCTGGCGCCCGTCGGCGCCGTCGCGCAGCTGCAGCGAACGGAACGCGAACGGCTGGGCGCGGCCCGCGGCCAGGTCGCGGGCCAGCGCCAGCCCCTGCGGCGACAGCACGGTGCGGCGCTGGCCGTCGGCCACCGACAGCAGCCGCGCATCGCCGGTCTGCGCGTAGGCGATGGCGACGCCGGCCACCAGTTCCTCGGTGTCCAGGCCCTTGTCGAGGATGGCGTCGTTGATCGGGAAGAAGTAGCCGCCGTAGCTGCTCTGCACCAGCGCATCGACCGCCTTCAGCAGCACGCCGTCGCGGCGGGCGAAGATGCCGCGCTGCGGCTCGTTGCGCTGGATCGCGTTGGCGAACAGCAGGAACGGTGCCAGCGCGTAGCGCTGGTAGTACGGGCCCTCCTCGTAGTAGCCGTCGGGCGAGAACAGCTCGTCGACCTGGCGCAGGAAGCCGGCGCGGCCATCGCGCCGGGAGCCCTGCAGCGCCTTGTCCACGAGCACGGGGTCGCGCAGCACGTAGCCGGTCATCCCGACCGCCGCCACCGCCCAGGTGGCGTGGTTGTGGATCTTGTCGAAGTTCTCCGGGGTGCCGGCGAGGAAGTCGGCCATGCGCCGGAACACCTGCTCGTCGATGGTGCGGCGGTCGGCCGGGGTCAGGCTGTCGCGGATGGCGTCGTAGCCCTGGATCGCGGCCACCAGCCAGACCGAGTCGTTGAGGGTCTGCCAGAACAGCCGCCCCGGTACCTGGCCGCGCCCTTCCGGATGCGGCCCCAGCGTGGGATAGAGCCGGGCGTACTGCAGCAGCAGGTCGCGCGCGAAGTCCGCATAGGCACGGTCGCCGGTGAGCCGGTACAGCGCGCCGGCGGCCTGGATCGCCTGGTAGTTGCGCTTGTGCTGCTCGTGGCTGCGGCCGCCGCCCTTGTCCTTGGGCACCGGCACGTCGATGCCGGCCTGCATCGCCGCGCGCAGGTCCTTCTGCGTCCTCGCCTGCTCGCGCGCGAACAGCGGATAGCGCGCCCCCTCGGCGGCCATCCGCATCCACTCGTCGGCGCCGACCAGCACCGGGGCGGCGGCCCTGTCACCGGCGGGCGCCACCGGCGGCGTGGGCGCGGCGGCCAGCAGCGGCAGCGCCGGGGCGGCCGCACCCACCCCCAGTACCAGCAGCCACCACAGCGGGATACGACGGCGAGATTTCATTGTGCGGCCTCTATGCGGATGTCGGACTGGATCGCCGGCGTGCCCACGAGCTCGTTGCGCGCGGCCAGCAGCCGCGGCTCGCCGACGCGATGGGTGAACTGCACGCCGGCGCTGTCGACGAAGCGGTTGTCGGTGAGCTCGGCCTGCTGGACACCGCGCAGCCGCAGCGATGCGCCGGCCCGGGCGCCGACGCGCTCGAACTGCGAATGCGCCACCTCCAGCCGCGGGCCGAAGGTGCTCTCGTCGGTGCCGCCGCGGTACAGGTCCACCGCCGGGCCGTCGATGCGGCGGAAGCGCGAATGCGAGATGCGCACCTGCTCGGCGTTGTAGGTGCCGTGGTCGTCGGTCTCGGCCGCGGCCGCCAGCACCGATCCGGAGATGTCCTCGGCCCGCACGCCGCGCAGTTCGATCAGGTCGGCCAGGCTGTCCTTGCCGGTGTGGATCACGTCGAAGCCGGGGTTGCCGTGCAGCTCGCGCAGCTGCACGTTCTCCAGGATCAGCCGGTAGTTGGCGGCCGAGCCGCCGGGACGGGGGCGGATCACCGCGTTGCCCGCGGCATCGGGCGCGTCGCGACCGGAGACGGTCAGCGCCGACAGCCGCAGGTCGCCGCCGGGCCGGATCTCGAACAAGGTGGGACGCGAGAAGGTGATCACCGCGCTGCCGCGGCGCGGGCCCTGCACGGTCAGCGGCCGGTCGATCGCCAGCACCTGGTGCACCCGGTAGTCGCCGGCGGCCAGCGCCAGCCGGTCGCCCGGGGCGGAGGCGGCCAGCGCTGCGGTCAGGGTGTCCTCGCCGGGCGCCACCGGGCGCCGGGCACCGCGGTCCAGCGCGACCTGCGGGAGGGTCTTCGGGTACCAGGCCACGCCGGTCTGCTCGCGCGGAATCGGCGCCAGCGCCGGGTCGGCACCGACGCCGGGCAGGTCGGCCGGCACCAGCAGGCCGGTGTCGGCGCGCTGCATCGTCACCGTGCGGCCGTCGACGCCGCCGGGAAAGCCGGTCGACGCCAGCGGGCTCTGCACGTTGCCGCTGAAGGCGATGCCGGACAGGTCGCCCAGCACGCGCAGCGGCTCGGAAGCGCCGTTGACGATCAGGTTGCGGCGAAAGCGGCTGTCCGTCGGCGCAACGGTGCGCTCGTCGTCCTTGCCGGCGCCGAAGAACAGGCTGGCCGGCGCCACGAAGGTATTGTTCTCGATCGTGGCGTTGACCACGGGGTGGTAGCGGTTGATCGGCGAGTCAGGCACGCCGTACATCACGCTCAGCGCCGACGAGAGGCCCTTGCCGGCCAGGCCCTCGAAGTAGTTGTTGCGCACGGTCTGGTCGGCGTTGATCACGCGCACCCCGCCGGTGTCGCTCTTGCCGTCGCCGAGGAACACGTTGGCCTCCACCAGGTTGCCGCTGCCGTGCCGCAGCACCAGCGCGCCGCGCGACCGGTAGAACACGTTGCCGCGGTAGAGGTTGGCGCCGGACTTGTTGGAGACGATCTCCACCTCGCCGTCGCATTCCTCGAACCAGTTGTGGTCGACGGTGGTGTGCGAGTCGGACAGCGAGTCGGTGCTGGTGCCGACGCGCAGGGTCTCGCCGCCGTTGGCGCCCAGGTTGGGCCGCGGCCCGAACCAGTTGTGGTCGATCTGGTGGCGGTTGTCCAGGCCCTGGGTGGCGTCGCGCACCACCACCACGGTGGGGCCGGCGTTGCTCTTCCCGGCGATCTGGTTGTGGTCGAAGCGGTTGTCCTGGCCGTACAGCTGCACCCAGTTGTCGGACTGGGTGCGGTCGGGCTTGCTGAAGCCGTCGATCACCACGCCGGTGACGCGGCTGTCGGTCGCGCGCGCCTTGCTCGACTCGCGGAACGACACCACCGAATCGGTGGGCGACCAGCCGTCGCGGAACACCAGGTTGGACACGGTCAGGTGACGGCCGGCCAGGCGCAGGTTGGACTGTCCGGTCAGCACCACCTGGCCCGGCGTCTGCGCGGTCAGCGTGATCGGCGCGGCGGCCGTGCCCTCGCCCTTGAACAGCACCTGGAAGTCGGCCCATTCGCCGTCGGCCAGGGTCACCACGTCGCCCGGACGCAATGCGGCGGCGGCGGTCGCGTACTCGGCCGGGGTGTGGACCAGATAGGCGGTCGCCGCGGCCGCACCGCAGGCCGATGCCATCGACAGGAACAGCGCGGTGGCCGACACGGCCCTGGCTCTCGCTCGCATTGTCTTCTCCCGGCGCCGGAGGCGCCTGCAGTGGCTGAGGGTAGCACCGGACGGCACGATCTTTACCAATCAAACAGTCCAGTTGATCCGTATTGGACTGGCATATTGGCGCAAAGTCATGCTGCAAACGCACATGTTTCTGCGTTCCGCTTAGCCCGCAAGAGGACTGGCAATAAATATTTACCAATATGTTGACATTGGTATGCACCAGGGCGAATTCTTGCGCCGTGCCTGATCGCAGGCCGTCCTTTGGGAGGAGGAATCATGCGGCGCCCATCCGGAGCCATCCACGCAATACCCGTCCGCCGCAGCCCGCTTTGCCGCGCGCTGCTGTTCGCCCTGTGCGCCGCCCCGGCGGCAGCCGCCGTGCAGGCCCAGACCGCGCCCGCCTCGGCGGCCGCGCCGGCCGACCCGACCACGCTGGACCAGGTCCAGGTGACCGGCATCCGCGGCTCGATCCAGTCGTCGATCAACAAGAAGCGCGACGACACCGTCATCTCCGACGTGCTCACCGCCGAAGACATCGGCGACCTGCCCGCGCCCTCGCTGGCGGACGCGATCGAGACGCTGACCGGCGCGGCCTCCACCCGCGACAAGACCGGCGCCTCGGAGATCTCGATCCGCGGTCTGGGCGCCTTCCTCAGCAGCACCCAGTTCAACGGCCGCGAGATCACCAACGGCAGCGGCGACCGCTCGGTGAACTTCAACATGTTCCCGGCCGAGCTGATCAACACCGTGGCGATCTACAAGACCCAGCGCGCGGACCTGATCGAGGGCGGCGTCGCCGGCACCATCGGCCTGGAGACGGTCAAGCCGCTCGACTACGGCAAGCGTGCGCTCCAGGTCGACGGCCGCGGCAGCTGGGCCGAGTACGACGGCAAGTACCGCGACAAGGACGGCATCGGCTGGCGCGGCACCGCCAGCTACATCGACCAGTTCGAGTTCGCCAACGGCGGCAAGCTGGGCGTGTCGATCGGGCTGCAGGCGCTGGACGGCACCGATCCGGAGGAGAGCATGACCAGCGGCTCGACCTGGTACGCCTGCGACGGCACCCAGAACGTCGGCAATGCCAACTGCGCCGAGGTCGGCGCCAACGCCATCGCCGCCGGCGCGCCCTACTACCTGGTGCCCAGCAGCCGCATCTACCGGCTCAAGCAGGAGCGCAACGACCGCCAGTCCGAGTTCGCCGCGGTGCAGTGGAAGCCCAACGACCTGCTCGAGGTCAACGTCGACTACGAGCACACCGACCGCAACTGGCACGAGCAGCGCTCGGACCTGAGCCTGTCCAACACCCGCCGTGGCATCGTCAACCGCGTGGTCGGCGACGACGGCGTGCTGCGCAGCTTCTCCGGCAACACCTCGATCGATTCCACCTCGACGCTGTACGACCGCAACGAGGAATACACCGGCGGCGGCATCAACCTCATCCTGCGCCCGAGCGTGGCCTGGGAGATCTCCACCGACCTGTCGTATTCGCACACCCTGCGCCAGGACACCCAGCGCATGACCCGGCTGCGCGCCAATGCCCGCGACGTCAACAACGCGGTGGTGCCGGGAATCAGCAGCGGCACCACCGGCTACGTCAACTACGACTGGGCCGGCGGCGGCGACGTGCCGGGCATCGCGCTCGACCCCGCGTTCGATGTCGGCAACTGGGATGCCTACACCGGCGCGGCCCGGGTCACCTCCGAGGAGGAGGACAACGAGCACCGCATCCGCGCCGGCCGCTTCGACGTCAGCTACCTGCCCGAGGACGGCCTGCTCACCAAGATCACCTTCGGGCTGCGCGCCAGCGAGGCCGACTACACCTACTTCGACAACACCATCACCACCGACATCGCGGCCACCGGTGCCGGCCGCGCGCAGATCGTCGCCGCCAACCTGGCCTGCCGCGCGCCGTTCCCGCAGGACGACTTCCTGGACGCCGCCAGCGGCAATACCGTGTCCAGCTGGGCCTACTTCGACCCGTCCTGCCTGTACCAGGCGTTCCGCGGCACCGACGCCACCGGCGTGGATCCGGCCTACCGCGATCCCAACAACGTCGACATCGTGGAGAAGACCCGCGCCCTGTTCCTGATGGCCGACTTCCGCAGCGCGCTGTGGGGGCTGCCGGTCTCCGGCAATGCCGGCGTGCGCTGGATCAAGACCGACGTGCGCTCGGAAGGCGTGCGCGCCGAGCTGGACCTGGTCGACAACGGCGCCGGCACCCTGCGCCTGCAGCCCACCGGCGTCTACCAGACCCTGGTCGCCAAGGCCGGCAACGACCGCCTGCTGCCCAGCGTCAACGCCGCGTTCGAGCTGCGCGACAACCTGCTGCTGCGCCTGGGCGGCTACCGCGCGATGTCGCGGCCGGACATCTCCGCGCTCGGCGCCGGCCGCAACGTCAACCTCACCGGCACCGAGAACTTCACCAGCCTCGAGGAGGCCCTGTCCGGCATCACCGCCACCGGCAACCCCGAGGCCAAGCCGCTGATGTCGTGGAACGGCGATGTCTCGCTGGAGTGGTATCCGAACCAGGACACCCTGCTGGCCGGCGCGCTGTACTGGAAGCAGTTCAACGGCGGCACCGAGACCGCGCTGTTCGACGAGACCTTCGTGGTCGACGGCCAGAGCGTCACGGTGCCGGTGCCGCGCCAGGTGACCACCGACGAGGACAGCACGCTGACCGGCTTCGAGTTCAGCGCCGCGCACCGGTTCTCGTACCTGCCGCAGCCGTTCGACGGGCTCGGCTTCAAGCTCAGCTACAACTACGCCGACACCGACTTCCAGACCCAGGACCCGCGCCTGGGCGAGCGCGTCGACGGCGCCACCGGCGCGGTGCTGCCGGCGATCGTCTCGCCGGCCGGGCTCAGCGGCTTCTCGCGCCACGTGCTGTCCGGCTCGGTGTACTGGGAACTGGGCCGCTTCGACATGCAGGTGATCGGCAAGTTCCGCTCCAAGTACTACCAGGACTTCACCGGCAACACCGCCCAGCAGAACCGCTACTACGGCGACAACACCAGCGTCGACTTCCGCGCGCGCTACCGGGTCAACAAGCAGCTGTCGCTGTCGCTGGAACTGATGAACCTCACCAACGAGCCGCGCGTGGCCTACCAGCCGCTCTACGGCAACTTCCGTGAATACGTAACCTACGGGCGGCGGGCGTTTTTCGGTGTACGATATCGGTTCTGAAACACCACGGCGCGGCCTCCGGGACGCGCCGTTTTTCGAGCCGGATCAGACCCTGGCGAGTCGCCCCGGGGCTGATGCGGAACACACCAGACGGGTCCTGCTCGAATGTCCGAAAACCGCCTCTACCAAACCATCGTCGCCAAGATCCTCAAGCTGATCGAGAGCGGGGAATTCCCGCCCGGCGCGCGCCTGCCCGGCGAACGCGACCTCGCCGAGCGCTTCGGCGTGAGCCGGGTCACCGTGCGCGAGGCCGAGATCGCGCTGGAGGCGCAGGGCTGGATCGCGATCAAGACCGGCTCGGGCGTCTACGTGCGCGCCCGCCCCGGCACCGCCTTCGGCGACCTGCCCGACGTCAGCGCCTTCGATCTGACCGCCGCGCGCGCGGTGTTCGAGTCCGAGGCCGCGGCCCTGGCGGCCGATCGCGCCGGCGATGACGAGCTGGCCGAACTCGACCGGCTGATGGCCGCGATGGGCGGCGCGGCGAGCAGCGAGGAGCAGGCCGCCGAGGCCGACCGCCAGTTCCACCTGGTGATCGCGCGCATGGCCGGCAACCCGGTGATCGAGCACTGCATCCAGCTGATCTGGCGCATGCGCACCGAGCTGCCGCGGGTACGCGATGCCTACAGCCGGGTCTGCCACGACGACGGCAGCCTGCGCGACCGCGAGCACCGGGCCATCCTCGACGCCCTGCGCGCACGCGACCCGGCCGCGGCGCGGCTGGCGATGCGCACCCACTTCCAGCGCCTGTTCGAATCGATGCTGTCTGCCACCGAGAGCGACGCGGTCGCCGAAGTGCGCCGGCGTTTCCAGCAGGACCGCGAGCGTTTCGAGGCCACCACCCGGATCTGAGCCGTGGCCCGCCACGCGCCGCTGCGCCTGCGCCGGCGCAGGCCGGTCCTGCGTGCACCGCTAGGGCCGGCGAGCGCCGAACCCCTGCGCCGTGCCGGCCAGCGCGTCCCGCCCGGCCATCCCGGGCGGCAGCGCCGCGCCGGCCCCGGGCCCCTGGCGCAGGCGCGCCTCGGCCTCGCGCGTCTGCGTCGCGTCCAGCGCCTGCAGGGACTGCATCTGCTCGGCGACCCAGGCGGCCACCGGCACGCCGTCGTGGAACAGCACCCGGTTGCCGGGCACCCGCGGGACCCGCTCGCCGGGCAGCACGCTGCCCAGCAGGTTGGCCGGATCGCTCGCCGACAGGCAGATCCAGCGGTCCTCAAGCGCGCGGCCGCGCACCCGGCGCAGCAGCGCGATGGCATCGGGCAGCGCGAACTGCTCGCCCGACAGGCCGCCGATGAAGCGCCCGCCGCGGATCTCGCCGCGCGCCTCCAGGCGCTGGTAGATCCGCAGCAGTTCGCGCCACGGCGGCAGCCACGCCGCCTCGCGCTCCAGCACGCGCCAGCCCACCACGCCGTAGCGGCGCAGCAGGGCCCAGGCCACGTGCTCCAGCGCCTCGCGGCGGCGCTCGCCGCCCTCGGCGGGCGGCAGCGGCGGCACCCCGCGCAGTGGCACCCAGCGCCCGGCGTCGCGGATGCCGAACATCGGCACGCGCCGGCGCGAGCGCGCCAGCGCCGACGGGCGCCTGGAGGCCGGCACCAGCAGCGCACGCAGGCCGGCGTAGCTGTCGCAGTGGATGCGTCCGCGCACCACCAGTTCGCTCAGCGCCTCTTCCAGCTCGGTGGACATCAGCCGGGTCGCGTCCGCGATCTCGTCGAAGAACGAGGCCCCGTGGGCCTCCAGCCACCCGGCCACGCGCTGCGCGCGCGAGCCCAGTGCTTCGTCGGCATCGGCCGGCGCCAGGCAGGTCCAGCGCGCCGCGTCGCGCCGCGGCAGCAGCAGGATCGGCGTGGCGCGCAGCGAGCCGCCGCCCCGCGCGCCGCCACCGCTGGACGGGCGCAGCCGCGCCCACAGCGTCCGCCCGGCGGTGCACAGCTCGTCCAGCCACGGCGGCTGGTAGTCGCGCACCCGCGCCGGCAGCAGCTCGCTTTCCCAGAGCGCCGCCGGGGCCTCGAAGCCCTCGAGCTGGCCGACCACCCCGCCCAGCGCCTCCGCCCCGGCGACCCGCGCCCCGGGATCGACGCGCTGCCACTCGAACAGGAAGCGCGCGTAGTCGCGCGGGGACACCGGCTCGATCTCGCGCCGCAGCCGCCCCAGCGTGTAGCGGTGGATGCGCGCGAGCAGATGGCGCTCGCACCATTCGTCCTCCGGCGCGTCCGCACTGAAGCGTCCGGCCATGACGTAGCCCTCGCGCTGCAGCGCGACCAGGGCCGCGTCGACCTCGCGCGGCGGCAGCCGCAGCGACGCCGCCAGCGCCGCCGCCGGCTGCGGGCCCAGCGCCGACAGCCGCGCGCGCAGCAGCTCGCGCACCGCGGCCGCGCGCTCCCACTGGGGTACGCTGCAGTCGGCCGGCGCCTGCAGCGGCGGCACCGGCCGTACCTGCGGATACAGCGGCGCGAACCACTCCACGCGCTCGGCCGCCACCCAGCCCCCCTCGCCGGCCCCGGCGTCCTCGTCCAGGCGGCAGGCGCGCGCGTGCCCGGCCAGCCGGCCGAGCCAGCCGTCCCAGCCGCCGGCCCGGGCCTCGGCCGCGGTGACCAGGCCGAGCGTCACCAGCGCCTCGTGCATCTCGTCCTCGTCGCGCGGCTGCGGCCAGGCCTGCTCGCGCACCGAGGCGATCGCCTCCGGGTCGAGCCGGCCCAGGTCCTCGGCACTGCGCGGATCGGCATAGCGCCGGCCCTGCACCGCCTGGGTGCGGCGCTCTTCCAGCGGCGCGTCGTCGAGGAACGCGTAAGGCCGCGCATTGATCGCCTCGGCCGCCAGCGGCGACGGCGCGGCGAGGTCGCGCGCCCGCATCCGCACCCGGCCCGACTCCAGCCCGCGCAGCAGCTCCAGCCAGCCCTCGCTGTCCATCGCCTCGTGCAGGCAGTCGGCCAGGGTCTGCGCCACCAGCGGGTGATCGGGCACCTCGCGCTCGCCGACCAGGTTCTCCGCGCAGGCGACCTGGTCCGGGAACACCGCCGCGAGCAGGTCGTCGGACTTCATCCGCTGCAGCTGCGGCGCCACCTTGCGCCCGCCGCTGAAGCGCGGCAGCGCCATCGCATTGGTGGCGTTCCAGCGCCAGCGCACGCCGAACAGCGGCGCATCCAGCAGCGCCTGCACCAGCACATGCTCGGCCGAGTCCGAATGCAGGTAGCGCGCGACCTCGTCGAGCGCGAAGCTGTGGCTGGTGGACAGCGACAGCACGATGGCGTCCTCGGTGGCGGCGGCCTGCAGCTCGAAATTGAAGGTGCGGCAGAAGCGCTTGCGCAGCGCCAGGCCCCAGGCGCGGTTGATGCGGCTGCCGTACGCCGAATGGATCACCAGCTGGGTGCCGCCGGAGGCGTCGAAGAAGCGCTCCATCACGATGCATTCGCGGGTCGGCAGCTCGCCGAGCGCGGTCGCCGCGGCGGCTAGGTAGTCGACCAGTTGCTGCGCGGCCTCCGGCAGCAGCCGGAGGTGCTCCACCAGCCACGCCACCGCGCCCTCGTGGCCGTGCGCCTGCACCGCGGCGGCCACCTGCGCGCGCAGCCGCGACACGGCCTGCGACAGCTCGTCGCTGCGCCCGGGGGCCTCGCCCAGCCAGAACGGGATGTTGGGCGGCGCGCCGCGCGCGTCCTCCACGCGCACGCGCCCGGCCTCCACGCGCAGGATGCGGTAGCTGGCGTTGCCGAGCTGGAACACGTCGCCGGTGAGGCTTTCCACCGCGAAGTCCTCGTTGACCGTGCCGATGTTCTCCGACTGCGGCTCCAGCACCACGCTGTAGTCGCCGGTCTCGGGAATGGTGCCGCCGGAGGTCAGCGCGGTCATGCGCGCCCCGCGCCGCGCCCGCAGCTGCCGGTGCACGGCATCGCGGTGCAGGTAGCCGGCACGCGGCCCATGGCGGGTGGTGAACCCCTCGGCCAGCATGCGCACCACCTCGTCGAAGCGCGCGCGCGGCAGCTGCGCATAGGGCCAGGCGCGGCATACCAGCGCGTACAGCGCGTCCTCGTCCCATTCCTGGCAGGCGGTCTCGGCCACGATCTGCTGCGCCAGCACGTCCAGCGGCGCCGGCACGATTTGCAGGGCGTCCAGTTCGCCGCGGCGCACGCTGTCGAGCAGCGCCGCGCACTCCACCAGGTCGTCGCGCGACTGCGGGAACAGGCGCGCCTTCGGCGTGCCGCCCACCGCGTGCCCGGAACGGCCGGCCCGCTGCAGGAAGCTGGCGATGGCGCGCGGCGAGCCGAGCTGGCAGACCAGGTCGACCTCGCCGATGTCCAGGCCCAGCTCCAGCGAGGCGGTGGCCACCAGCACGGTCAGTTCGCCGGACTTGAGCCGGCGCTCGGCCAGCAGCCGCGCTTCGCGTGCGAGGCTGCCATGGTGCGCGGCCAGGGTCTGCGGGCCCAGCAGGTCGCCGAGGTGGCGCGCGGCGCGCTCGGCCATGCGCCGGGTGTTGACGAACACCAGCGTGGTGCGATGGCGGCGCGCCAGCGCGGCGACCGCCTCGTACACCTGCAGCCACTGGTCGTTGGACATCACCACGCTCAGCGGCGTGGGCGGCAGCCCGAGCGCCAAGTCGCGCTCGCGCGCGTAGCCGATGTCGACGATCTCGCAGTCCGGCACGCCGTCGTGCACGTGGGCCGTGCCGATCAGGAAGCGGGCCACCTCCTCGATCGGCTTCTGCGTGGCCGACAGCCCGATCCGCGTCGGCGGCGTCCCGGTCAGCCGCTGCAGCCGCTCCAGGGTCAGGGCCAGGTGGCTGCCGCGCTTGCCGCCGGCCACGGCGTGGATCTCGTCGACGATCACCGTGCGCACGTGGCGCAGCCCGGCGCGCCCGGACTCCGAGCCCATCAGCACGTACAGCGACTCGGGCGTGGTGACCAGGATGTGCGGCGGCGTGCGCCGGGCCTGGGCGCGCTCGCGCTGGGGGGTGTCGCCGGTACGCACCGCGGTGCGCACCGGCACGTCCGGCAGCCCCGCGCGCGCCAGCGCCTCGCGGATGCCCTGCAGCGGCGCGTCGAGGTTGAGGTGGATGTCGTTGGAAAGCGCCTTCAGCGGCGAGACGTAGAGCACCCGGGTCTCGTCCGGCAGCGTGCCGCCGTGGGCCAGTCCCTCGCGCAGCAGCCCGTCGATCGCGGCCAGGAACGCGGTCAGGGTCTTGCCCGAGCCGGTGGGGGCGGCGACCAGGGTATGCCGCCCGGCCGCGATCGCCGGCCACGCCGCGACCTGCGCCGGGGTGGGCGCGGTGAAGGCCTGCCCGAACCAGCGGGCGACGACCGGGTGGAACTGGCGCAGGACGGGATGCATGGCGGGAAGGGGCCGCGGCGGGACGGGCCGGCCACGGCCTCGAGCGGAGGTCAGGTTCCAAGATGGGGCCACCGGACGCCACGGCAACGCCGCGCCGGGCCCAGGGCGTGAACCGGTTCACGCGGCGCCGGACGCGTGGGGTCCACATGCTCGCGCGGCGCCATGCGAAGCCGCGGACCGCGCCCGCGGGGGCAGCGCCACGTCGCTACGGCGGCACGAGGCGCGGCGGCAATTGTCGAAAGCCGCAGCGGCTGGCACAGTGCGCGCATGCCCAGCCTGATTCTGCTGATGATCGCCGGTGCGGCGCTGTACGCGTTCTGGAACGCGTCGCGCGCCGCGGCCGAACATGCCCAGGCCCTGGGCCGCAATGCCTGCCGCGCGGCCGACGTGCAGTGGCTGGACCAGAGCGTGCACGCCACTGGGCTGCGCCTGTGCCGCAAGGCTAACGGCTGGCTGGGCTTCGAGCGCAGCTTCCGCTTCGACTATTCCCACGACGGCGTCGACCGCCACAGCGGGCGGCTGGTACTGCGCGGCGACCAGCTGGTCGCCTTCACCGGCCCGGCCGTGGCCAGCGTGACGCCGCTGCGCGCGACGCCGGACGAGACCTAGGCCGCCGCCCGTCCCATCGTTCGCGGCCCGGCCCATGCGGTTCGGCGTGCTCCGGGGCAGCGGAATGCCCGAAGCGCAGGCACGAGGGTGGTTTCGATGAAGGGCTTTGCTGTCGACCAAAGCAGGCGTCAACGCGGCTCTTGCCTCTTCGTTACTGGCCGTTGACGCTCAGAACCCCGACAGACACGGGCGCTCCGCAAGCAGCGCTTTGGGTTCCGCCAAACCGGCCATCCGTGCAGGGGTCCGCGGAGGCCGGGGCAGGACCTTCCACGACAGGGCGCGTGGAAGAGCCCCCAGGGATGGGTTCACGGCGTGTCCTGCCCCGGCACCCGCGGACCACTCCCGCGCAGGCGAACGAGGCGCCGAAGCTGGACCCACTGTCCGGCTAAGGAATCGGGCGTCGGCACGATCGCCGGCTTCGGCGAGGGGCGTCAGCGTGACCGGGGACAGGCTCCTCGGCGCGGTAGACGTCCTGTCCGACGCGCCGCCGCGGCACATCCCTGTGCCGCTCTCCGCCTATCCCCGGCCACGCTGACGCCTCGGCCAGTCATTGCAATGGCTGCGGAGGCAACTAGCTGACGCTTCTTACAGTCCCGCAACCGGAAAACCGTGGCTTGATCGTCCACCATCCTCGACTGAAGCAGTTCGTTCTCTGGCTGTCGGCTTCCGGCCTCCGGCTTCCGGCTTCCGGCTTTTGACTTTTGGCTCTTTGGCGCTTGGATCCTGCATCTCAGGCAACTGGCGATCGGAGCGGGCAGAAGCACGGACCGCCGGGAAGCTGCGCTTGTGGTTCCGCTAAACCGGCCATCCGTGCAGAGGGGTCCGCGGGTGCCGGGGCAGGACCTTCCACGACATGGATGTCGTGGAAGAGCCCCCAGGGACGGGTTCACGGCGTGTCCTGCCCCGGCACC
>JBBCXB010000003.1:0-528580 GCA_037145635.1 Lysobacteraceae bacterium USHLN149 | reverse complement strand
GTGACCGGGGACAGGCTCCTCGGCGACGGCAACATCACGCCTGGCGTGGCGGCACCACGATGGCTGGCTTCGGCGAGGGGCGCCAGCGCGACCGGGGACAGGCTCCTCGGCGACGGCAGCATCACGCCTGGTGTGGCGGCACGATGGCTAGCTTCGGCGAGGGGCGCCAGCGTGACCGGGGACAGGCTCCTCGGCGACGGCAACATCACGCCTGGCGTGGCGGCACCACGATGGCTGGCTTCGGCGAGGGGCGCCAGCGCGACCGGGGACAGGCTCCTCGGCTCGGGCGGACATCCTGTCCGACTCGCCGCCGCGGCACATCCCTGTGCCGCTCTCCGCCTATCCCCGGCCACGCTGGCGCCTCGGCGAGTCACTGCAATGGCTGCGGAGGCAGCTGGCGGATGCTTCATGCAGCCATGCAGTCTTGCCGTCGTACAGCCGGACTGATTCGCAAGGTCCAGGTCATCAGCCCCTGGCTGAAGAAAGTTGGCAGTTGGCTGGCTTCTGCTTTTCACCGTCAGCCGTCAGCTGATAGCGCCTCGCTCTTGCCTCTTGGCGGTTTGGCCGTTCGCCATCAGAGCCTGTAGAGACACGAGCGCTTGGAATCGATGCATTCCGTTCCGCCAAACCGGCCATCTGTGCAGAGGGGTCCGCGCCCACGCTAACAAACGCGGCGCCAACGCACACAAGCTCTAAGCAATAGAAGGCTTGGCTCGTCGGCAGGATCGCCGGCTTCGGCAAGGGGCGCCAGCGCGACCGGGGACAGGCTCCTCGGCTCGGGCGGACATCCTGTCCGACTCGCCGCCGCGGCACATCCGAAGTGCCGCTCTCCGCCTATCCCCGGCCACGCTGGCGCCTCGGCGAGTCGCTGTAACGGCTGCGAGGCGGCTGGCGCCCGCCGCAGGTCTCGGGTCGTCGTCACCCGGAAGCCGGGAGCCGGAGTTCGGCAGCGCGCGCCGGGCTCAGGTCTTGGCCGGCGCCCATTCCTTGAGGAAGGCGAAGAACTTCTTGCGGTCGTAGCCCTTACCCTGGGCCAGCTCGTCGATGACCTGCGAGTGCAGCAGCTTGCCCTCGTTGTCCAGCACCAGCAGGTGCGGGTAGGTGCTGATCTGGGTGAACTGCGACAGGAACGCCTCGTTGGGGTTGGCGTCGTCGTGATTGACCTTGACCCACACGTAGTTGGCATCGCGGAAGCTGCGCAGCTCGGCGTCGCCGCCGATGAAATCGTCCAGCACCTTGCAGGGCTCGCACGCGGCATTGCCGATGTTGAGCACGATGCGCTTGCCGCCGCGCTTGGCCTCGACCTTGGCGGTCTCCAGGTCCGCGGCCGGATCGCGCGCCGGGTCGAACTGGGCATTGAGCGCGGCCGCCGCGGCGATGTCGGCCGCGGTCGGGGTGTTGCCGGAGGCCACCGGCTGGGAGGGATCGGCCACGGGCGGTTTCTGCATCGAGGTGTCCAGCGGCCGCGGGGCCTCCTGTTCGGTGGACGAGGGGCCACAGCCGGTGAGCGAGGTCGCCAGCAGGGCCGCAAGGAGCATCTTGTTCATCACCATCGGGGGTTCCTCACTTCACGCCATGCATCAGTCGGTTGATCAGCGGCGCGATCAGGAACAGCAGTGCACCGGCGCCGATCAACGCCCAGAACCCGAAGGTATACCCCCCCAGCGCCGACTGCACGCTCATGCCGCCCTCGCCGCTGACGTGCCCGGCGAAGATGCCCGACAGGTTGTTGCCGATGCCGGTGGACAGGAACCAGCCGCCCATGCCGAATCCGACCAGCCGCACCGGCGCCAGCTTGGTCACCATCGACAGGCCGATCGGCGACAGGCACAGCTCGCCCACCGACTGGATCACGTACACCATGAACAGCGTCCAGAACGGGATCTTGCCGGCGTCGTCGACCAGGCTCGACAGCGCGAACATCAGCAGCAGGAACGCCAGGCCGTTGAACAGCAGGCCGAGGCCGAACTTGCGCGAGATCGAGGGATTGAAGCGCCCCATCCTCACCCAGATCCAGGCCACCAGCGGCGCCAGGGCGATGATGGCGATGGAGTTGACCGACTGGAACCAGGCGGTCGGGAAGGTCCAGTCGCCGAACTGGCGGTTGACGATGTTGTCGGCGAGGAAGGTGAACGAGCTGCCGGCCTGCTCGAAGAACATCCAGAACAGCACGTTGAAGGCGAAGATGATCAGCATCGCGATCACCTTGTCGCGCTGCACCTTGCCCTCGCGGATGCCCTCGACCAGCAGCAGCACCGCCAGCGCCACGAACAGCGCGCTGAGGATCCATTGCAGCACGTCGGCGCCGGCGGCCAGCAGGAAGTACACCACCGGCACCGCGGCCACGCAGCCGATCGCCACGTAGGCCAAGCGCGACACGCCCACCGCCTCGATCGCCGGGGCGCCGATGCCCTTGAGCTGGCGGCGGCCGATCCAGAACCACACCAGGCTGACCAGCATGCCCGCGCCGGAGGCGATGAACACCATCTTGTACGACGGCATGGCCTCGGTGCCGAACACCTTCTCGGCCAGGATCTGGGTCAGCACCGGGGCGATCATCGCGCCGATGTTGATGCCCATGTAGAAGATGGTGAAGCCGCTGTCGCGGCGCGGGTCGGCCACGCTGTAGAGCTTGCCGACCATGGTGGAGATGTTGGGCTTGAACAGGCCGTTGCCCACCACCACCGTGGCCAGGCCGATCTCGAACACGGTGTGGCTCGGCACCGCGATCATGAACAGTCCGGCGGACATCACCGCCGCCCCGACCAGGATCGAGCGCTGGTAGCCGAGCACGCGGTCGGCGACGTAGCCGCCGAAGATCGCCGCGGCGTAGACCAGCGCCAGGTACGCGCCGTAGGTGCGCCCGGCCGCGGCCTGGCCCGAGGCCTCGCCGCCGAAGAACTGCGCCACGATGTACAGCACCAGCGCCCAGCGGATGCCGTAGAAGGCGAAGCGCTCCCAGAACTCGGTCATGAACAGCATCCACAGCGGACGCGGATGGCCGAGCAGGGTGGGGAATTCGGGCGGTTGCGCTGGCGGCTGCGGCGGAATGGAGGCGAGTTTCGGCGCGACGGCGTCAACGCTCATAGGAATTCCCTTGCGTATTCAGAGATGGCTGGGCAGGCACCGGCCGGGCCGGGGCGACGCGCGAGCATCACCGAGAGCCGCCGTGCACGTCAATGCGGGCCGGCCCGGCGCTCGGGAGGGAAGCGGCCTAGGGCGTGCCCGGGTCGCCGCCCCGCCCCACCGAGGTGCGCACCTCGAACAGCTCCGGGAAGAAGGTCAGCGCCAACGCCTGCTGCAGGAAGCCGACGCCGCTGGAGCCGCCGGTGCCGCGCTTGAAGCCGATCACGCGCATCACCGTGCGCATGTGGCGGAAGCGCCACAGCTGGAACTGCGTCTCCAGGTCCACCAGGTCCTCGCACAGCGCGTACTCGCGCCAGTAGCGGCCGGTGTCCTCGTAGATGCGTTCGAACACCGGGCGCAGCGCCGCGTCGCTGGTGTGCGGCAGGGTCCAGTCGCGCCCGCCGTACTGTGCGGGGATGGCATGACCGAAGCGCGCCAGGTAGCGCAGGAACTCCTCGTACAGGCTCGGCGCCTCCAGCACCGTGCGCAGCCGCGCCTGGCCGTCGGGGTCGTGCGCGAACACCTGCAGCATCTGCGCGTTCTTGTTGCCGAGCAGGAACTCGATGGCGCGGTACTGCAGCGACTGGAAGCCCGAGGCCGGGCCCAGCACGTCGCGAAAGCCCATGTACTCGCTGGGGGTGAGCGTCTCCAGCACCGACCACTGCTCGGTGAGCTGGCGCAGCACCTGCTTGCTGCGCGCCAGCACCTTGCGGCATTGCCAGACCTCGTCGCGCTGCAGGTGGCGCATCGCCGCGCCCAGCTCGTGCGCCAGCAGCTTCAGCCACAGCTCGGCGGTCTGGTGCTGGATGATGAACAGCAGCTCGTCGTGGTGCGGCGGATCGGACAGCGGCTGCTGTGCCGACAGCAGCTGGTCCAGCCGCAGGTAGCCCCCGTAGGTCAGCCGGCCTTCCAGGTCGGTGTGGATGCCGGCTTCGAGCGGGCGCTGGTTGTTGTCGATGGGCATGGCGGCGGCCACAGGACGGGGCGGCAAGGGTACCGCAGCGCCCTTGTCATGCCGCCGTCAGCACACGCCGGCAAACTCGGGCAGAATCGGCAGGCGTCTTGGGGGGACGCCGCCACTGTGTCCATTCGGTTTCCAGCGCCGGCCGGCAGGGACGCGCGAGGGCGACGGCTTCCCCCCAGGAAGCGCCGTCCTCGGCGGACGCGCCGCGTACGGGGCATCCATTCGGGGGGAGAGCTTCATGCGGATCACATTGTCCGGCGCCGCGGCGCTTGCGTGCGCCTGGGCGCTGGCCGGCCCGGCGCCCGCCCAGGTCGTCATCAGCCAGGTCTACGGCGGCGGCGGCAACAGCGGCGCCGTCTACACCAGCGACTTCATCGAACTGCACAACAACGGCACCCAGGCGGTCAGCCTGGCCGGCTGGTCGGTGCAGTACGCCTCGGCCGCGGGCAGCAGCTGGCAGGTCACGCCGCTGGCCGGCGAGCTGGCCGCCGGCGGCTACTACCTGGTCAAGCAGGCCGACGGCAGCGGCGGCAGCACGCCCCTGCCCACGCCCGACGCCACCGGCACGCTCGCCCTGAGCGGCACCGCCGGCAAGGTGGCGCTGAGCCAGGCCACCACCGCGCTGAGCGGTACCTGCCCCACCGGCAACGTGGACTTCGTCGGCTACGGCAGCAGCGCCAGCTGCGCCGAGGGCAGCGCGCCCACCCCGGCACCCAGCAACACGCTCGCGGTGCTGCGCGCCGAGGGCGGCTGCCGCGACACCGACAACAACGCGGCCGACTTCGCCACCGCGGCGGCGGCCCCGCGCAACCGCGCCACCGCGCTGCGCCTGTGCAGCGGCGGCGGCCAGCCGGTCGCGACCGTGGCCGACGTGAGCCAGGCCGAGGGCGACAGCGGCAGCCGCGCGCTGGTGTTCACGCTGACCCTGAGCCAGCCGGCCGCGGCCGGTGGCGTGGGCTTCACCGTCGCCACCGTGGACGGCAGCGCCCGTGCCGGCAGCGACTACGTGGCGGTGCCGGCCACCGCGCTGCGCATCGCCGAGGGCGCGTCGAGCGCGCAGATCGCGGTCACCGTCAACGGCGACACCACGCCGGAGCCCGACGAGAGCTTCCGCCTGGAGATCACCGGCGTCACCGGCGCGGTGCCGGCCAGCCTGGCCGCCACCGGCACGATCCTCAACGACGATTTCAGCCTGCTGCCGATCCACGCGATCCAGGGCAGCGGCGCGCGCTCGCCGCTGGAAGGCCAGGTGGTGGCCACCTCCGGCATCGTCACCGGGCGCCGCAGCGCCGGCTTCTTCCTGCAGGCGCCCGACGCCGAGGCCGATGGCGACCCGGCCACCTCCGAGGGCATCTACGTCTACACCGGCAGCACGCCGCCGGCCGCGGCCGCGGTCGGCCACCGGGTCAAGGTGCAGGGCACGGTGCTGGAGTACGTGCCCAGCGCCGATCCGGCGCAGCCGCCGCTGACCGAGCTCGGCGGCACCCCGACCGTGCTGCTGGAATCGACCGGGCATGCGCTGCCGACGCCGGTGGCGCTGACTGCGAGCTTTCCCGATCCGAACGGCGCCTACGACCAGTTGGAGCGGCTGGAGGGCATGCGCGTCACCGCCGCCGGCCTGACCGTCAACACCCCCACCGGCGGCAGCGTCGCCGAGTCCACCGCCAGCGCCACCAGCAACGGCGTGTTCCATGCGGTGGTCGCCGGCGTGGCGCGCGCCTACCGCGAACCCGGCGTGCAGCTGCCCGACCCGCTGCCGGCCGGTTCGCCGGCCGCGGTGCCGCGCTGGAACACCAACCCGGAGGTGATCGCGGTGGGCAGCGCCGGCCTGGGCGGCGAACGCCTGGACGTGGCCGCCGGCTGCGTGCTGGGCGCGGTCACCGGCCCGCTGGACTACAGCTACCGTCGCTACACGCTGTACCCGGAGACCGCGCCGGAGGTGCGCTGCGACGGCGCCGAGCAGCCGCGCCCGGCGATCGCGCCGGCCGCCGACGACGTCAGCGTGGCCACCTACAACCTACAGCGTTTCTTCGACGACCAGAACGACCCGGCGCTGGGCGAGCCGGTGCTGACCGCCGCCGCCTACCAGGGCCGGCTCAACAAGGCCTCGCTGGCCGTACGCGAGTACCTGCACCTGCCCGACCTGCTCGGCGCGGTGGAGGTGGAGAACCTGGCGGTGCTGCAGACCCTGGCCGCGCGCATCAACGCCGACAGCGTGGCCGCCGGCCAGCCGGATCCGCAGTACGCGGCCTACCTGGTGGAAGGCAACGATGTCGGCGGCATCGACGTCGGCTTCCTGGTCAAGCAGGCCGAGGTCGGTGCGGGCGTGGCGCGGGTGCAGGTGCTGGCCGTCGCCCAGCAGGGCAAGGACGTCACCTGGACCGAGCCGTCCGGCGCCACCAGCCTGCTCAACGACCGCCCGCCGCTGGTGCTGCAGGCGGTGGTGCACTTCGCCGATGGTCGCCAGTGGCCGCTGACCGCGATCGTGGTGCACCAGCGCTCGCTCAACGGCGCCGAGACCGACGATGCCGCCGGCGTGCGCGTGCGCGCCAAGCGCCAGGCCCAGGCCGAGTACCTGGCGCGCCTGCTGCAGGCGCGCCAGCAGGCGGACCCGGACGAGCACGTGCTGGTGATGGGCGACTTCAACGCGTTCGAGTTCAACGACGGCTACGTCGATGCGATGGGCACGGTCACCGGCCGGCCCGCGCCCGACGCGCAGACCGTCGTCGCCGGCGACGGCAACGACCTGGTCGAGCCGGACTACACCGACCTGACCTGGCTCGACACCCCGGACCAGAGCTACTCGTACGCCTACGACGGCAACGTGCAGTCGCTGGACCACCTGCTGGCCAGCGCCGCGCTGATGCGCTCGCCGCAGCTGGCGTCGCTGGCGCTGACGCATGCCCGCGTCAACGCCGACTTCCCGGAGGTGGCGCGCAACGACGCCGGCACGCCCACGCGCCTGTCCGACCACGACCCGGCGCTGGTACTGCTGCGGCTGCGGCCGCTGCAGCGCGCCGACCTGGCGGTGGCGGTGAGGGCCGCCACCGCCAGCGCCTACGTCGGCGACACCCTGCGCTACGAGGTGGACGTGGCCAACCGCGGGCCGGAGGCGGCCGCGTTCGCCGCCGTGGCGTTCGCGCTGGACGCGCCGGTACGGCCGACCCTCGTCGCCGCACCGGGCTGGGACTGCCTGCCGCCGAGCGGCGCCCCGACCGTGATCACCTGCACGCGGCCGCAGCTGCCCGCCGGCGCCTCGCAGCGCTTC
Organism: Lysobacteraceae bacterium USHLN149; assembly: GCA_037145635.1. GTDB lineage: Bacteria > Pseudomonadota > Gammaproteobacteria > Xanthomonadales > Xanthomonadaceae > JAATFS01. Next base: position 521,222 of record JBBCXB010000003.1, on the reverse strand, counting down.
GCCCTGAGCGTGCCGGCCGACGCCGCGCTGGCGGGCCGCACGCTGACCCTGGCCGCCTCGGCGAAGTCGCAGACCCCGGACCCGCAGCCGGACAACGACGCCGCCAGCGCGGCGATCGCGGTGCGCGCGCGCCCGGCCAGCAACCTGGCGGTGGCGCTGGAGGGCCCGGCGACGCTGCCGGCCACCGCGTTCTCCGCCGCCTACCGGGTGCGCCTGGCCAATCGCGGCGACGCGCCGGCCACGGGCGTGCGCCTCACGCTCGCCGGCAACACGGTATCGGCGCTGTCGGTCCTGGTGCCCCCGCGCGGATGGCGCTGTGACCGCCAGGCGGACGGCGTGCGCGCGGTGCGCTTCGCCTGCGCCGCCAGCGGCGAGCTCTCCCCCGGCAGCGAGGTCGCGTTCGGGCTGACCGTGGCGGCGCGCCCGCGCCCGGCCGACGGCACGCTGACGGTGTCGGCCAGCGCCGCCTCGACCTCGCCGGAGGCCGATCCGTCGGACGATTCGGCCACGCTGAGCATCCGGATCGGCACCGCCGCGGGCGGGCGCTGATCGCACCGCAACAACCGGTTTGCCGCCATGCGGCAAGGGCGCGGAGCGATCCGCGCCTTTTTTTTGTGCGCTCCAGCAACACTATGTGCTGCGGTGCAGGAAGGCGTTCGGCTCCGGCTTCCTTAACATCGCAACTCATATCATTTGAAACTTCCTGTTGAAGGTGCAGTACGCAATGACCGTCGCGGCCCAGTTCGAAATCGAATTCCTGCAGTACCTGGACGCGGACGGACGGCTCGTCCGCGACGACCTTCCCGCCGATAGCGCCAACCCGCAGACGCTGCTGGCGCTGTTCAAGCGGATGCTCTACGTGCGCACCTTCGACGCCAAGGCCGTGGCGCTGCAGCGCACCGGCAAGCTCGGCACCTACGCCTCCTGCCTGGGCCACGAGGCCGCCCACGTCGGCATCGGCGCCTCGATGCGCGGCGGCGACGTGTTCGCGCCCAGCTACCGCGAATACGGCACCATGTTCGAACGCGGCGTGCGCCCGCGCGACGTGCTGCTGTACTGGGGCGGCGACGAGCGCGGCAGCGACTACGCGCGCGACAGCGACGCGGTGCGCGACTTCCCGATCTGCGTGCCGATCTCCACCCAGTGCCTGCATGCGGCCGGCTCGGCGCTGTCGTTCAAGCTGCGCGGCCAGGCGCAGATCGCGGTCGCCTGCTGCGGCGACGGCGGCAGTTCCAAGACCGACTTCTACGCCGCGCTCAATTCCGCCGGCGCCTACCAGCTGCCGCTGATCCTGTGCGTGATCAACAACGGCTGGGCCATCTCGGTGCCGCGCTCGGCGCAGACCGGCGCGCAGACGCTGGCGCAGAAGGGCCTGGCCGGCGGCCTGCACTGCCTGCAGGTGGACGGCAACGACCTGATCGCGGTGCTGGAGGCGATGCGCCAGGCGCGCGAGCGCGCGCTGGCCGGCGACGGCGGCACCGTCATCGAGTTCCTGACCTACCGCCTGTCCGACCACACCACCGCCGACGACGCGCGCCGCTACCGCGACGACGCCGAGGTCAAGCAGGCCTGGCAGCGCGAGCCGCTGCTGCGCCTGCGCGGCTACCTCGTCGCGCAGGGCTTGTGGGACGAGGCCCAGGAGGCCGCGTGGAAGGCCGACTGCGCCGCGCGCGTGGACGTGGAGGTCAACGCCTACCTCAACACTCCGGTGCAGCCGGTCGAGGCGATGTTCGACTATCTGTACGCCGACCCGCCGCCGGACCTGCTGGCCCAGCGCGCCGAGGCCCTTGCCCTGGAGCAGCGCCATGGATGAGCTCAAGCACGCCCTTCCCGATCCCTCGGCCGCGCACGACGCCCACGCCACCTACAGCGCGACCGGCGCACGCGGAGACCGCCCGATGACCAGCACCCCCATCACCCTGATCGAGGCCGTCACCCAGGCGCTGGCCTGGGAGCTGCAGCACGACCCCGCGGTCGTGGTGCTGGGCGAGGACGTGGGCGTCAACGGCGGCGTGTTCCGCGCCACCGCCGGCCTGCAGCAGCGCTTCGGCGCGCTGCGCGTGCTGGATACCCCGCTCGACGAGACCACCATCGCCGGGCTGAGCGTGGGCCTGGCCGCCCAGGGCATGAAGCCGGTCGCCGAGGCCCAGTTCGACGGCTTCGTCTACCCGATGGTCGACCACCTGATCTGCCACGCCGCGCGGCTGCGCAACCGCACCCGCGGCCGCCTGCACTGCCCGATGGTGCTACGCGTGCCGTGGGGCGGCGGGATCCGCGCACCCGAGCACCACAGCGAGGCCAACGAGGCCATCTTCACCAACGTGCCCGGCCTGCGCGTGGTGCTGCCGTCCTCGCCGCAGCGCGCCTACGGCCTGCTGCTGGCGGCGATGCGCGACCCGGACCCGGTGATCTACATGGAGCCCAAGCGCATCTACCGCCAGTACAAGGAAGTGGTCGCCGACGACGGCGAGGCGCTGCCGCTGGACGTGTGCTTCGTGCTGCGCGACGGCACCGATGTGACCCTGGTGAGCTGGGGCGCGCAGGTCAAGGAGGCGCTAGAGGCGGCCGACAAGCTCGCCGGCGAGGGCATCAGCGCCGAGGTGATCGACGTGGCCACGCTGCGCCCGCTGGACTTCGACACCATCGCCGAGTCGGTGGCCAAGACCGGCCGCTGCGTGATCGTGCAGGAGGCCCCGCGCACCGCCGGCTTCGGTGCCGAGATCGCCGCGCGCCTGGCCGAGCACTCGATGTACGACCTGCTGGCCCCGGTCGAGCGCGTCACCGGCTACGACACCCATATCCCGCTGTTCCGGCTGGAGATGAAGTACCTGCCGAGCGTGGACCGCATCGTCACCGCGGCCCGGCGCGCGGTCGCCGCCGGCTGACATGCGGGCGCGCCTGCTCAGCGACTACCGGACGTCCTTCGCCCATCCCATCCGTTTCCGCGCCGGCCAGGTGGTCGAGGTCGGCGTGCGCGACGAGGAGTGGCCGGCGTTCCCCTGGGTCAGTACCGACGGCGGCCACGCCGGCTGGGCCCCGCTGGCGTGGCTGCGCCCGCTCGGCGGCGGCCGCGCCGAGGCGCTGCGCGACTACGATGCGCGCGAACTCGACGCCGACCGCGGCGACGCGGTGACGCTGCTGCATGAACATGGCGGCTGGTGGTGGTCCGAACGCGCCGATGGCGCGCAGGGCTGGCTGCCGGCCGCCGACCTCGAACTGCTGGAAGAGAAAACGTCATGAGCGATAGCAAGAACTTCAACCTCCCCGACCTCGGCGAAGGCCTGCCCGACGCCACCATCGTCGAATGGTTCGTCAAGGAGGGCGACGTGATCCGCCTCGACGAGCCGCTGGTCTCGATGGAGACCGCCAAGGCGGTGGTCGAGGTGCCCTCGCCGGTCTCCGGCACCGTGCTCAAGCTGGCCGGCGCGCCGGGCGACGTGGTCGTCACCGGGGCGATGCTGGCGCAGTTCCGGCCCGATCCGGACCTGCCGCAGCGCGCCGAGGGCCAGGACACCGGGCACCACCACGGCGGCGCGACCCCGAGCACCGGCCAGCCCGCGGCCGGCGCGTCCGCCGCCACCGTGGTCGCCTCCGACGACGGCGGCGAACTGGCCAGCGACGAGGACGCCGAGGGCGATGCCGGCACCGTGGTCGGCGCGATGCAGAGCTCCAACACCGTGCACAGCGAGCAGGCGGTCTCGGTGGGCGGCGTGCGCGCCATGCCGGCCGTGCGCGCGCTGGCGAAGAAGCTGCGCGTGGATCTGGCCCGGGTGCGCGCCAGCGGCGCGGACGGCACGCTGACCCTGGCCGACGTCAAGCAGGCCGCGGCGGCCGCCAGCGCCAGCGCCGGCGATGCGCCGCGCGAGCGCACGGCCGCGCCGTCCGCCGCGTCGCCGTCCCGCGCCAACGAGGTCCCGCCCGCCGCCGCGGCCGTGGCGGCGCCTGCCCGCGCACCGCGGTCGGCGGCCGGCAAGCCGATGCGTACCCAGCCGCCGGGCGTGGCCGCGCGCGGCCAGCCGGAGCAACTCAAGGGCGTGCGCCGCAACATGGCGCGGGTGATGGCCGACGCCCACGCCAAAGTGGTGCCGACCACGCTCAGCGACGATGCCGACCTCCATGCCTGGGTCCCCGGCAACGACGTCACCGTGCGCCTGGTGCGCGCGATCGTGGCCGCCTGCCAGGCGGTGCCGGCGCTCAACGCCTGGTTCGATGGCGAGGCGCTGACCCGCACCCTGCACGACCAGGTCGACATCGGCATCGCGGTGGACACCGACGACGGCCTGTTCGTGCCGGCGCTGCGCAATGCCGACATGCTCGACGCCCGCGGCATCCGCGAGGGCGTCAACCGCCTGCGCGAGCAGGTGCAGGGGCGCAGCATCGCCGCGTCCGAGCTCAGCGGCTACACCATCTCGCTGTCCAACTTCGGCATGTTCGCCGGGCGCTACGCCACCCCGGTGGTGGTGCCGCCGTGCGTGGCGATCGTCGCCGCCGGGCGCATGCGCCACCAGATCACGCCGATCATGGGCGGCTTCGAGGCGCACAAGGTGATCCCGCTGTCGGTCACCTTCGACCACCGCGCCGCCACCGGCGGCGAGGCCGCCCGCTTCCTGCGTGCACTGATCGACGACCTGTCCCTGGCCAGCTGACCACGGCCGTCGCCGCGCCACGGGCGCGGCGGCCCTCGCCCCCCAGGCGACGCGCCGCCCGCGCGTGCCGGCAACGGCTCGCTAACATCCCCCTTCTATACTGGGGTTCCCCTCGCCCCAGCGCGCACCGCGCCCGCTCCTCGGCCCGCCCGCGCGTGCCATGAGCCGGACGCAGCGCGTGCTCCGCTTCCGCACGTGCCCACCCTCGCCGCAAACGCTCCGTACCGACCGCGCAACGTCGTCAACGCCCCGGCGCTGAAACAGGCGCTGCTGGCGCGCAGCCGCGAACGCGGCGACCCGCCGCAGCTCACCGCATGGCTATGCAATCACTTCCGGCGCGGTCTGATCGGAGGCTTCCCGCACGTGCTGCCGGTGATCGGTGCCGCCGACTGGCAGCGCCTGCTGCCCGCCGAGCCGGTGCCGGCCTGGCTTGGCCGCAGCGAACTGCCGTGCGTGTTCATCGACCCGCAGCATCCGCAGCTGCACGCGCTGGAGCAGCGGCTGCTGGAATTCCTGCACGCCGCCCGCAACGGCCCGCTGGCCGCCAAGCTGCACAAGATCACCTATGCCCAGGCCCTGCAGCGCTGGCATGCCGCGCACGCTCGCATGCGCCACCAGCGCCAGCGCGGCGAGTTCGAGAGCCGGCCGCAGGCGCTGCGCGAGCGGCTGGTCACCACGAACGGGCGCTTCGTGGAGCTGGTGGGCGATGGCGACCGGGTGCGCGGCGAGATGGCCTACGAGGCGTTCCACATGCGGCACTGCCTGGGCGACTTCGCCGATCGCCGCACACTGCGGGGCGGCTACGGCGAGCACTACGCCCTGAGCGTGCTCAACCGCGAGCGGCGCATGCTGTCGCTGCGCGATGCCCGCAACCGGCCGCATGTCACCATCAGCCTGGTACGGCGCGACGGGCGCTGGGTCGCCGAGCAGGTCAAGGGCAAGCAAAACCGGCCACCGGTGGCGCGCTACCACGACGACCTGGTGGCGGTGTTCGCCCATCTCGGCATCGGTGTGGCGGGAGTCGACGACTGCGCGCGCTGCGGCCTGCTCGAACTGCCCGGCGACAGCCCGCAGGCCGTGCCGCGCATCGTGCACCTGCGGGATGCGGCGGACACGCCACAGGCGCGCGCGCTGGTGGTGCAATGCCCCGAGCTGCTGTCCGTACACCCGGCCGCGGACCGGGCCACGTACTGGCTGGCGCTGGCCGGCGACGCCGACCGCATCGTGCAGCAACCCGCGCCGCCGCTGCCGGTGCTGGCGGCCGCCCTGCTCGGCGAGGCGCAAGGGGCGCTCCCGGGCCCGGGCGAGGCGGCGCCCCCCACGCAGGCGCCGGACTGGCGCGCGGCCCTGGAGACCGCCGTGGCGCAGGTGCCGGACTGGCACTACCGCTCGCTCAACGGGCCGCTGCGCCGCTGGCTGCACGTGGCCGCACTCGATCGCGGCAACGCGCTGCGCCAGGCGATGCGCTGGGCCCTGGCCAGCGGCGACCTGGCCACCCGCCACAGCGGCGACTGGCGCTACCTCGACGACGCGCCCGCCGGCGGCCTGGACCCGGCCCGTGCACGCGCTCGCCTGCGGGCACTGGCCGACGCCTGCCACACGGACGTGGACACGATGCTGCGCGAAAGCTTCACCTGCCCGCTACTGCGCCACCCCGGCTTCGTTGCGCACTGCCAGCGCCTGGACTGCGATCCGCTGGACGTACTGGTGTACGACGCCGCGCAGGCCACCGTCACCCTGCGCCTGGCCCTGGCCGCCGGCGTCCTGCCGCGCGCGCGCGGCCTGCCGCTGTTGCTGCTCAACGCGCAGCGGCTGCAGGACTGCTGCGACGGTTGGCGCGCGCTGGGGCAGGCCTACAGCCGTGGCCGCCATGCGGTACTGCGCTGGCGCCACCGCCGCCACGACATCGACTACCACGTCGACCGCGATCTCGACGCCTACCTCGGCCAGCGCCGCTGCAACTGGCGCGTGCTGCCCTGGCGCCAGCCGCTGCTGGCCCCGGCGCAGCTGGTGGCAGTGCTGCGGCAGCAGTGCGCCCAGGTTGCGCCGGCCGCGACCTGAGCCGCATCGCCCCACCCCCTCCCCGTTCTCAGAAGGTCCTTGCATGCAGCCTGCCCTCGTTCCCGCCCACGCGCTGTCCGTGGAGGCCACACGCTTCCGCGAGGACCTGCTGGCGCAGCGCTTCGCCCCCCTCCAGGCCCGGTTGCAGGGCCTGCTCGATGCCGGCGATGCCGCCGCCGAGCAGACCCTGGATGACCACCTGGAGCACTATTTCGGCGGGATGGTCGGCCACCACGACACCGCCCTGCGGCAGGCGCTGGCGCAGTGGGCGCGACAGTCACCCGACAGTCCATGGCCGGGCCTGCTCGAATGCGCCTACTGGCACCGACGCGCGCTGCAGGCGCGCGGCAGCGCGCTCGCCGAGGAGGTCGAGGCCGAACGCTGGCAGGCTGCGGCGCTGGCGCAGACCGTGCTGTTTTCCCACGCGCTGGTACTGATGCAGCGCGCGCCGATGCCCTGGATCCTGCCGGCGCTGCTGATGCAGAGCGTGCAGGTGTTCGGCGAACCGCAATGGCTCGTGCAATGGCGGTACCAGGGCGTGGCGCCGCACTCGCTCGACGCCCCGCGGCCCGACGCATCGGCCGCCGACCAGCACCCGCAGCTCGACTCGACGCCACTGCCGCCGCTGCCAACGACGCTGCCGCCGCCGCTGCAACAGGCCAGCGCCGCGCACACGCCGCAGGAAGGCGAGCCGGAGGCGTTCTTCTGGCTGCAGCTGACCCTGCGCCACGCCGGCCGCGGCCTGGTCGCGTTGCTGCGCTACGCCTTCCTGCGCACGCCGCGCTGGGGCGGCAGCCTGGAGGAGATCCTGTGCCTGGCCGACTCACCGCTGGCCGCGCGCCTGGACGAGGCCCAGCGCAACCAGGTGCGCCTGGTCGCCTGGCTGGACGACATCGACATCGACAACATCGACACCGACGACGCGACCGAGATCGCCCAGGCCATGCAGCGCGGGCTGGCGGCGCTGCAACGCCCGCTCGAACCAGACGGCCGCGCCCGCCTTCACCTGGCCCTGGCCGAGCTGTGCGCGGTCGCGCAGTCGCCCACGCAGGCGGCGCCGCACTATGCGGCGGCCACGCAATCGCCGCGGCTGGCCATCGACGACCACCAGCTGATGCGCGCACTGCATGTCGCCGTGTACAGCGGCAGCCTCTATGCCGACTGGCTGGGCGTGCTGGCCAGCCGCACCGCGGCGTCCTCGGCGCACGCGGCCGTGCTCTACGGCCTGCTCTGCGACACCGGCTGGGGCGGCGTGCAGCGCGATGTCGAGGTCGCCGCACAGTGGTACCGACACGCCTCGACGCTGGCACCGCTGCCGGCCCCGGAGCAGGTCTGCCCGTTCAACGACGTGTACTACGCCTTCGACGAACACCTGCAGCGCACCGTGCTGCAGCCGATGGCGCGCAGCGGCGCCGAACTGGGCTATCCGGAAATGCAGTTCGCGCTCGGGTACTACTATTTCGAGTACGAGGACAGCTACGACCCGGTGCAGGCGATCCACTGGTACCGGCGCGCCGCCGCACACGGCTTCCCGCGCGCGGCGTACAACCTCAGCCTGATCTACGACCGCGGCATCGACGCCGGCGGCATCGCCGGGCTGGCGCCGGACGCACTGGCGCTGCTCTCCAATGACTGCGAGATCGCCTGCCTGGACGCCACCGCGGCACTTGCCGAGCCGACCGAGCGCGGCATCGAGCGCGGCAACGCCTGCATCCGCGGCCTGCGCCACTTCCTCACCCACCACAGCGACCAGCACGGGCGCGTGGCACGCATCCTGGAGGTGCTGACGCGGTTCGCGCACTTGGGCTGGCCGGAGGCGATGCGCGGGCTGGGCTACTTCTACGCGCTCACGCCGAACACCGCGCTGCGCGACTTCGACCGCGCGGTGCAGTGGTGCGAGGCGGCGTACCGGCTGGCGCCGGACGATGCCGACAATCAGGAACTGCGGCAGGAACTGCAGGGCGACGGCTTCCTGGCCAGGCGGCGCTACACCCGCGCCGCCGCGCGCGTGCGCGCCGAACCGCTGCCCGACGCGGCGGGCTGATGCCCCGCCGCGGCACCGCGGCGGCCGTGCGGCCGCACTGACGCGCGAACCGCAGCCGGCCCGCTGCCGGCATGGCCACGGCCATGCGCTGGCGACGAGTCCGGCACGCGGCGCGGACAGGCGTCGCACCGAACTGGCCGAACGCCGGCGCCGGCCAGGAAACGGGACGCCAACGGCCGTGCCGCCCGTGCGCGTCCCGCCCGATCGCCCCCCCGCATGCAGGGTGGCATCGGCGCCAGCGGAGGCGCGCGCCGCCGCGCCGGCTGGCGTCCGCACGGCGATGCGCGCACCATGCCGCAGCCTGCGTGGCCCCGCCCACCCCCTTCCACGGACATCCCATGCCCTTTGCCTCGCTCGGCCTCTCGCCCGCGCTGCTGCCCGCGTTCGCGCCGGCGCTGCAGGCCGCCGGCTACACCGCCCCCACGCCGATCCAGCAACAGGCGATCCCGCGGATCGTCGAGGGCCATGACCTGCTCGCCCGTGCACAGACCGGTTCCGGCAAGACCGTGGCGTTCGCGCTGCCGCTGCTGCAGGCCTGCGCGCAGGCGCCGACGCCCGCCCGCTCCACGCGCGTGCTGGTGCTGGTGCCCACGCGCGAGCTCGCCGTCCAGGTCGGCGACACGTTCGTGCGGTTCGGGACCGGCCTGCCGCGCCCGCCGCGGGTGGTGGTGGCGCTGGGCGGCGTTTCGATCAATCCGCAGCTGATGGCGCTGCGCGGCGGCGCCGACGTGCTGGTGGCCACGCCGGGGCGCCTGCTCGACCTGCTCGGGCACAACGCGCTGCGCCTGGACGGCGTGGCGCGTCTGGTGCTCGACGAGGCCGACCGCCTGCTCGACCTGGGTTTCGCGGACGAACTCGAACGGCTGCTGGCGCAGCTGCCGGCGCAGCGGCAGACGCTGCTGTTCTCGGCGACGTTCCCGCCGGCGACCGTCACGCTGGCCACGCGCCTGCTGCGGTCCCCGCGGCGCATCGACGTCGCGCCGGCCGAGGCGCCGGCCCCGGCGATCCGCCAGCGCGCGATCGAGGTCGACCGCGGCCGCCGCACCGCGCTGCTGCGGCACCTGCTCGAGCAGGAGGCGTGGCCGCGCGCGCTGGTGTTCGTCGCCAGCCGGCATGCCGCCGAGACCGTGGCCGAGAAGCTGCGCAAGGCCGGCGTGGCGGCGCAGCCGCTGCACGGCGACCTCAGCCAGGGACGGCGCGCACGCGCGCTCGAGGACTTCCGCGCGCAGCGGCTGGCGGTGCTGGTCGCCACGGACCTGGCCGGGCGCGGCATCGATGTCGCGGATCTGCCGGTGGTGGTGAACTACGACCTGCCGCGGTCCACCGTGGACTACACCCACCGCATCGGACGCAGCGGCCGCGCCGGCGCACAAGGCATGGCGGTCAGCTTCGTCGATGCCGGCAGCGAGGCGCAGCTGCGGCTGATCGAGAAACGCCAGGGCCAGCCCGTGCCGCGCGAGCGCATCGGCGGCTTCGAGCCGGTGGCCCCGCCGCCGGCGGCACCGCCGGCCGTGGCCGACGACAACGGCGGCATCAAGGGACGCCGACCGAGCAAGAAGGACCGCCTGCGCGCTGCTCAGGCCGGCGAGCCGCCGGCCTGAGCAGCGCGAGGGATTCGGGATTCGGGATTCGGGATTCGGGATTCGGGAGTTGGGAGTTGGGAGTTGGGAGTTGGGATTTGGGATTAGAGAGTCGGCTTGGTGCCGACCGAAAGCCGGCTGCGAGACTGCGAGAAACAGCAGCCAGCTGCGTCCGCAGCCCTTGCAATGACGGGCCGAGGCGTCAGCGTGGCCGGGGATAGGCGGACAGCGGCACACGGATGTGCCGCGGCGGCGAGTCGGACAGGAAGTCTGCCGCGCCAAGGAGCCTGTCCCCGGCCACGCTGGCGCCCCTCGCCGAAGCCGACCCTCGTGCTGCGCTCCGCAACATCGCGCTGGCTATCTGCCTGCCTGGCTTGCTGTTGGGCGCTTGGACTATGGGGACATGGAGCTGTCGGGCTGCATGAAGCCTCAGCCATTCACCTCCGCAGCCACTGCAACGACGGGCCGAGGCGTCAGCGTGGCCGGGTATAGGCGGAGAGCAGCACTTCGGATGTGCCGCAGCGGCGTGTCGGACAGGACGTCTGCCGCGCCGAGGAGCCTGTCCCCGGCCACGCTGACGCCCCTCGCCGAAGCCGACCCTCGTGCTGCGCTCCGCAACATCGCGCTGGCTATCTGCCGGCCTGGCTTGCTGTTGGGCGCTTGGACTACTGGGACATGGAGCTGTCGGGCTGCATGAAGCTTCAGCCATTCACCTCCGCAGCCCTTGCAACGACGGGCCGAGGCGCCAGCGTGGCCGGGGATAGGCGGAGAGCGGCACAGGGATGTGCCGCGGCGGCGAGTCGGACAGGATGTCCGCCCGAGCCGAGGAGCCTGTCCCCGGCCACGCTGACGCCCCCGCCGAAGCCACTAATCGTTGCCGATGCTTCAAGCAGTCCGCCCCGGAAGATCGCCCGGGCTGGCGCCGGTTCGCCAGCGTGTCCTGGCCCGCAAAAGCTGGGCCAGGACACGCCGTGAACCCGTTCCTGGAAGCTCTTCCACGCGCCCGTTCGTAAAAGGTTGTACCCCGGCTTTCGCGGCTCCCCCTGCAAAGCGGGCCGATTGGGCGCAACGACAGGCACTGCTTCATGCGGACCGTGCCTCCGCCGCTCGGCGGCGCGCCGGACGGGGGCGTCCGCCCCGCCGAGCCGCTGGCCGGGACACGGCAGCGCCCCTGCCGGGGCCGGGCGTGCCGCGGCCGGGCCCGCTCAGTCCTGCTCGAAGTCCAGTTCGTCCGAGGGCGCGGCGGCAGCCTCCGCGTCCGGGCGCGTGCGCTTGCCCGGACGGGCCACGATCTCGACGAAGAACTGCGCCGCGCCGCCGGCGGTGAGCGTGTTGATCGTGGCGATCAGCTCGCTCTCGCGCACCTGCGTCGCGCTCGCCTCGTCCAGGCCCACGCGCGTGTCGAACTGCCACACGTCCGCGCCGGCCGGCAGCGGCTTGCCGCGCTCGCGCCGGAAATACTTGCGGATGTCGTGCTTGCTGGCGTCGAGCAGGCGGTCGCGGTTCTTGCCGTCGAGGGTGAGCGGGTAGGTCTTGCGCATGGGACGAGGTTCCGGAGGGGCCGCCTATTGTGACGGTCCTGCGCCGGAAGTGGTGAACCGGTCGGCCGGCACCGGCGCCGCAGTCGTGAGGCCGCGGCGGCGCCGGCGCAACGCCCCGGCGCGCCGAACGCCCCAGGCACGGCGGGAACCCGTCCGCCCCGCGGGCGTGCGCCGCAGTGTTCCACCGGTGACCGCCCGCAGGCATTGAACCGGCCCGCCGGCCGGCGCAGAATGCGCGCCCTCGACCCGATCCGGCTCTTTCGCCATGGCGCACGCCCCGCTGCTGATACTGCCCACGTCCCCACGCGCAAGCGCGGGCCGGGTGCGCCTGCCGCTTCGGGATGCCGGATCACGCTGATCCGCGCCACCGGATCCGTCCATGCAAGCACCCGCCCGGGTGCTTTTTTTTTGTCCCGCCTTTCCTCGTCCCGCCCCGCAGTCCCCAGGAGAACGTGCCATGCACCTCGATCCCGACACCGAACCCTAGCCGCACGCCTCGTCGCCAACCGATGCGTGCGGTCCCCCGTGTTGGCATGCATTGGAATCCTCATGAACGTCACCCCGCTTTCCCGCTGGCGCAACCTCGGCCTCATCGCCCACATCGACGCCGGCAAGACCACCCTCACCGAACGCCTGTTGTGGCGCACCGGCAGCATCCACCGCGTCGGCGAAGTGCACGACGGCGCCGCCACCACCGACTTCTCGGCGATCGAACGCGCGCGCGGCATCACCATCGGCGCCGCCGCGGTGCAGGCGCAGTGGGCGCCCGACGGCGAACCCGCCCATCGCCTGAGCCTGATCGACACGCCCGGCCACATCGACTTCGCGATCGAGGTCGAGCGCTCGCTGCGCGTGCTCGATGGCGCGGTCGCGGTGTTCTCCGCGGTCGACGGGGTACAGCCGCAGTCCGAGACGGTATGGCGCCAGGCGCGCCGGCACGACGTGCCGCTGCTGGCCTTCGTCAACAAGATGGACCGCGCCGGGGCCTCGTTCGAGCACGTGGTCGCGCAGATGCGCGCACGCCTGGAGGCCAACCCGTGGCCGCTCGGCCTGCCGCTGGCCGGCGACGACGGCGACGGCTGGGTGGACCTGGTCGCGCAGCGCACGCTCACCTACGGCGCCGGCGCGGTACAGGCCCACGCCTGGAGCGTGGACGAGCACGCGCGCCATGCCGATGCCCGCGAGCGCCTGGTGGCGGCGGTGGCCGAGCACGACGAGGCGCTGGCGCAGGCCTACCTCGCCGGCACGCCGGTCGCGCCGGCGCTGCTGCGCGCCGCGGTGCGGCGCGGCACGCTGGCCGGGGCCGGGGTACCGGTGCTGGCCGGGTCGGCCTACCGCTACACCGGCCTGGAGACGCTGCTGGATGCGATCGTGCACTACCTGCCATCGCCGCTGGACCGTCCGCCGGTGCGCGCCCTGCACGCCGACGGCGAACGCCGGCTGCCGCCGGACCCGCAGGGGCCGCTGGCCGCGCTGGTGTTCAAGGTCGCGCATCAGGCGCACGGCACGCTGGCGTTCGTGCGGGTGTACTCGGGCACGCTGCGGGTCGGCGACGCGGTGGCGTCGTCGCACCAGCCGCGGCCGCGCCGGGTCGGGCGGCTGGCGCGTCTGCAGGCCGACCGCACCCACGACGTGGCGCTGGCGCAGGCCGGCGAGATCGTCGCGGTGCTGGGCTGGAAGGATGTCGCCAGCGGCGAGACCCTCAGCGACCCGGCGCAGCCACTGCGCCTGGAGAGCATCCAGGCGCAGCCGGCGGTGCTGTCGTGGCGGCTGGGCGCGGCCAGCGCCGCCGACACCGTGCGGATGGCGCAGGGCCTGGCCCAGCTGGCGCAGGAGGACCCGTCGTTCCGCGTCGGCAGCGACCCGGACAGCGGCGAGACCCTGATCTGGGGCATGGGCGAGCTGCACCTGGAGGTGATGGTGGAACGGCTGCGCAGCGAGTGGCGCGTGGACGTGCGCACCGGCAGCCCGCGCGTGGCCTACCAGGAAACGCCGCGTGCCGCGGTGGCCGCGGTCGAGGGCCGGCTGGCCAAGCAGACCGGCGGCCATGGCCAGTTCGCACGCGTGGTGCTGGCGCTGGCCCCGCGCGACGACGGCCAGGTGGTGTTCGCCGACCGCAGCCGCGGCGGCGTGGTGCCGCGTGCATTCGTCGTCGCGACCGAGAAGGGCGTGCGCGCCGCGCTGGCCGACGGCCCGCTCGGGTACCCGGTGGTCGGGGTGAGCGTGACGCTGGTCGACGGCGAGGCGCATGCGGTGGATTCGTCCGAGCAGGCGTTCCACCGCGCGGCGGGCGAGGCGGTGCGCAGCGCGCTGCGGCAGGTAGGCACGCGCCTGCTGGAGCCGGTGATGACGGTCTCGGTGGACACCCCGGCCGCCTGCGTCGGCGACGTGGTCGGCGACCTGCTGCGCCGCCAGGGGCGGGTCGCGGCGATCGAGGAGCACGGCGAGCGCGCCGCGATCGTGGCGCAGGCACCGCTGGCGGAGCTGCAGGCCTACGCCACCGCGCTGCGTTCGCTCAGCCAGGGCCGGGCCTCGGCCAGCCTGGCGTTCCAGGGCTACGCGCCCGCGGCATGAGGCGATGAGACAGGGGGCCGGGCGACCGGCTCCCTCTTTTTATGCACGTCCGATGCGCGCGCTCCCTGTTCGTCCGTTCCTGTCCACGCCCGGTGGCGCGCCTGGCGCCCCACGTGCGTGCCGGCGCGGCCGCGGATGCCCGGCCCGGGATCGGCGGCCAGCGGCGATCGCGGCGCCGCCGGGACGATCGCGCATTTGCGGTCGGCCCCGCCCGGCGGCCCGATCGATCGTGTTCCAGCCCGCGCCGCGCCGGCCGGCGATGCACCGACCGGGATCGTCCTGCCTGCCTGCGCCCTACGGGCCCGCGTCGTCTACGCGCGCAGCTGCCGGTAGTCGGTCGCGTCCACGCCCGGTGCCGGTGCCGGCGCCAGCACCTGCGTGGCCAGCCGGCGCGCGGCCACGCGCAGCTCGGGCACGGCGGTGATCTCCCACAGCGCGCCACGCAGCAGCGGGCCGACGCAGTACAGCCCGGGCACCGCCAGCCCGGCGGCGTCCTGCACGCGGAAATCCGCATCCACGTCCAGGCCCAGCCCCAGCGGATCGGCGCGCAGCAGGCCGGCCTCGCGCATGCTGGCGATCAGC
Source organism: Lysobacteraceae bacterium USHLN149 (assembly GCA_037145635.1). GTDB lineage: Bacteria > Pseudomonadota > Gammaproteobacteria > Xanthomonadales > Xanthomonadaceae > JAATFS01. The sequence continues at coordinate 506,194 of JBBCXB010000003.1, read as the reverse complement.
GGGTCGCTGGTGCGGTCGACGTCGGTGTCCAGGCCGGTGGCGCGGATCAATGCATCGTAGTGGCCGGTCCGCACGTCCTCGCGGCCGCGCTCGCGGATCACGGTCTCCAGGCCGTCCGGGACCCAGCGCGCGCGCAGCAGCCGCGCCGCGCGGATCTGCAGCTGCCCGGACGCCTGCATCTGCTGCAGCTGCTCGGCCGCGCGCGGGGCCACCCGATGCCGCACCACTTCCCAGTACGGGCGCAGGTGGCGCAGGAAGCGCGCGCGCTGCACCGGGTCCAGGGATTGCCAGACCGGCTGCAGGTGCGGGCGCAGTGCGTCGATCACCCGCCGCCAGTCGTCCACGCGCGCCACCAGCTGGCGGATGCCGCGCAGCAGCGCCGCCAGGTCGGCGTCGCGCAGCGCGCGCTGCAGGTGCGGCGGCAGCTCCAGCGGCGCGCCGGGCACGGCCAGGTGCGGCTGCGGCGCCAGGCCGCGCCGCGAGATCGCATGCAGGCGGCCGCGGTGGCCGCGCGCGCGCAGGGTCAGTGCCACGTCCACCATGGTCAGCCCGGCGCCGACGATCAGCACCTCGGCCTCCGGCGCCAGCCGCTCCAGCACGTCGCCCTGCCACGGCCAGCCGATGTAGCGCGGGTGCACGCTCAGGCGCGGCCCGATGCCCGCCAGCGCCTGCGGCGGCAGCGCGCCCACCGCCAGCACCACGCGATCGCTGTGGAAGGCGTCGCCGTTGGCCAGGAAGATGCGGAAGCCGTGGCGCGCGCGCTCCAGCGCGATCGCCTCGTGCGGCTGCCGCGTGATCGGCGCGGTCGAGGCGGCGAGGGCGCCCTCCAGCTCGCCGCGCAGGTAGTCGCCGTAGGCCAGGCGCGGCAGGAAGTCCAGGCGCCCGCCCTCGCCCAGGTGCAGCGTGTCGGCGAAGCCGCCCGGGTGGTCGGGATCGATGCCGAGGTCCTTGGCGCGCACGTTGAGCAGGTGCTCCGGCCGCGCCGCGCCGTAGGCGACGCCGGCGCCGAAGCTCTCGGCCACGCCGACCAGGGTGATGCGCACGTCCGCGCCGGCCTGGCGCGCGAGCTCGCGCGCCAGCGCCGTGCCGCAGAAGCCGGCACCGATGAGGGTGATATGCGTGCCCATGAGGTTCCCCGACGGATAGACCGCAGACGTTGTGCCTGCGCGGACGGCGCGCCGTGTAAAGGAAGGGTTATGCGGCGCCTGGCGATCGATCATGAGTACATGAGGCGATGGAATGAGCCAGGCGGTTCGCGCCTGCGCGGCCACGCGTCGGATAATCGCGCACCGTCCTGCAGGAGTCGCGCATGTCCGTTCCGTCGTTCCACGGTGTCCGCATCCTCGTCGCCGGCGCCAGCCGCGGCATCGGCTTTGCCATCGCCGAGGGCTTCGCCCGCGCCGGCGCCGCGGTCTCGATCTGCGCGCGCGACGGCGGTGGCCTGGCCGAGGCCGCGGCGCGGCTGCAGCCCCACGGCGGGCCGGTGCACGCCCACCCCTGCGACCTGGCCGACGCCGCGCAGGTGGAGGACTACGTCGCCGCCGCGGCCCACGCACTGGGCGGGCTGGACGTGGTGGTCAACAACGCCTCCGGCTACGGCCACGGCAGCGACGATGCCAGCTGGCAGGCCGGGTTCGACGTCGACCTGATGGCGGCGGTGCGCTGCAACCGCGCCGCGCTGCCGCACCTGCGGCGCAGCGCACGCGCGGTGATCCTCAACCTCAGCTCGATCAACGGCAGCCGCCCGACCCCGCGCGCGACCGCCTACTCGAGCGCCAAGGCCGCGCTGAACTACTACACCCAGACCCTGGCGACCGAGCTGGCGCGCGAGCGCATCCGCGTCAACGCCATCGCGCCGGGTTCGGTGGAGTTCGACGGCGGGCTGTGGGCGCGCCGCCGCACCGAGGACCCGGAGCTGTACGCGCGCATCCGCGACAGCATCCCGTTCGGCGGCTTCGCCCGGCCCGAGGACATCGCCGACGCGGCGCTGTTCCTGGCCTCGCCGCAGGCGCACTGGATCACCGGCCAGATCCTGGCGGTGGACGGCGGCCAGGCGCTGGGGGCGTAACGGCCGGGAGCCGGCCTAGGTCAACTGCGCCGCGTCGATCACCCTCACGCCCGGCCGCGGCGCCAGGGCCGCCTGCACCATCGCCGCGGCGATGCGCTCGGCCGGGTTGACGCGATAGCGCGCCGGCAACAGCGGCTTCAAGGCCGTCAGCACGCGCACCGCCAGGCGCTCGCCGGTGCGCGGCGTGGCGCGCGCGCCGCCGATCAGCCCCGGGCGTACCAGCACCAGCGAGCCGAAGCCGAGCGGCTGCAGGTCGCGCTCCAGTTCGCCCTTGACCCGGTTGTAGAAAAAGCGCGAGCCGGTGTCCGCCCCCATCGCCGAGTTCAGCACGAAGATCGTCGCGCCCTGCGCGCGGGCGTTCCGCGCCAGCGCCAGCGGGTAGTCGTGGTCGATGCGATGGAACGCGTCCCGCGAGCCCGCCTGCCGGAGGGTGCTGCCGAGCGCGCAGATCACCGCGTCCACCGGCGCCGCCGCCCAGGCCTGCAGGTGCTCGAAGTCGAGCACCGCGGCCTCCAGCTTGGCATGGGTCGCTGCCAGCGCACGCCGGGTCGGCGCGACCACCGCGCTGCAGCGGGCGTCGGCGAGCAGCTGGCGCAGGACGTGGCCGCCGACCAGGCCGGTGGCGCCGGCCAGCATCACCCGCACCTGCCGTCCCTCTGCCCTGCCGCCGTGGCCGCCGCCGCGGGCCGGTCCATCAGCGCGCGCCCTCGGAGACCACGCGCGCGCTGCTGGCGATGCGGTCGCGCTCGACCGCCAGCAGCGTCAGCGAATGCGCCGGCGCCTTCCACTCGCTGCCGCCGGCCACCGCGCGGCCGCCGTGGCGCGCGGTGTCGATCAGCACGCGCCAGTGCTCTTCCGGCATCGACGGCAGGTGGAACGGCACCGCGTCGGCGCTGGCGTTGATGATCATCAGCAAGGTGACGTTGGAGGCGATCTCGCGCAGGCCGGTGGTCGGCGAGCGGCCGTCCAGGCGCAGCATCAGCGCGCGTGCCTCCGGGTCGTGCCAGGAGGCCTCGTCCATCTCGTGCCCGTCCGGCGCCAGCCAGGTCACGTCCTTCAGCCCCAGCGCCTCGTCGAACTTGCCGTCGAAGAAGCGCGCGCGATGCAGCAGCGGGTAGCGCTGGCGCACCCGGATCAGGCGGCGCACGAACGCGGCCTGGTCGGCGGCGGCGGCGCGGGTGGCCGCGGTCCAGTCGATCCAGGTCAGCTCGTTGTCCTGGCAGTAGGCGTTGTTGTTGCCGTGCTGGCTGTGGCCGAACTCGTCGCCGGCCAGCAGCATCGGCGTGCCCTGCGACAGGAACAGCGTGGCCAGCAGGTTGCGCATCTGCTGGCGCCGCAGCGCGTTGATGGCGGCGTCCTCGGTCTCGCCCTCGGCCCCGTGGTTGCAGGAGATGTTGTGGTCGCTGCCGTCGCGGCCATCCTCGCCGTTGGCGTCGTTGTGCTTGTGCTCGTAGCTCACCAGGTCGCGCAGGGTGAAGCCGTCGTGCGCGGTGACGAAGTTGACCGAGGCGGTCGGCCGGCGGCCGTTGTGGTGGAACAGGTCGGCCGAGCCGGTCAGGCGCGTGGCCAGTTCGGCCAGCTGGCCGCCCTCGCCGCGCCAGAATGCGCGCACGTTGTCGCGGAACTTGTCGTTCCACTCGGCCCAGCCCGGCGGGAAGTGGCCGACCTGGTAGCCGCCCGGGCCGATGTCCCACGGCTCGGCGATCAGCTTGGTCTGGCTCAGCACCGGGTCCTGGCGCACCGCGTCGAGGAAGCTGCCGGACGGGTCGAAGCCGTGGCGCTCGCGGCCCAGGATCGTGGCCAGGTCGAAGCGGAAGCCGTCCACGTGCATCTCCTGCACCCAGTAGCGCAGCGAGTCCATCACCATGCGCAGCGCGCCGGCGTTGGTCAGGTCGAACGTGTTGCCGGTGCCGGTGTCGTTGATGTAGAAGCGGCGGTCGTCGGCCAGGCGGTAGTAGCCGGCGTTGTCGATGCCCTTGAACGACAGCGTCGGGCCCAGCTCGTTGCCCTCGGCGGTGTGGTTGTAGACCACGTCCAGGATCAGCTCGAGGCCGGCGTGGTGCAGCCGCGCCACCATCTGCTTGAACTCGGCCACGGTGCGCGTGGCCATGTAGCGGCCCTGCGGCGCGAAGAAGCCGATGGTGTTGTAGCCCCAGTAGTTGCGCATGCCGTTCTCGAGCAGGTACTGGTCGTCCACGTAGGCGTGTACCGGCAGCAGCTCGACCGCGGTCACGCCGAGCGTGCGGATGTGCTCGATCAGCTCGTCGGTCTTCAGCGCCGAGAACGTGCCGCGGCTTTCCGGCGGCACCGAGGGATGGCGCATGCTCAGCCCGCGCACGTGCGCCTCGTAGATCACCGTGCGGTTCCACGGGGTCTGCGGGTGGCGGTCCTGGCCCCAGGTAAATGCCGGGTCCACCACCGCGCACTTGGGCATGAAGCCGGCGCTGTCGCGGCGATCGAAGCTGAGGTCCTTGTCGCGGTGGCCGATGGTGTAGCCGAACAGGTGCGGCGCCCATTTCAGTTCGCCGGCGATCTGCTTGGCGTAGGGATCCAGCAGCAGCTTGTTGGCGTTGAAGCGGTGGCCGGCGTCGGGCGCGTACGGCCCGTGCACGCGGTAGCCGTAGAGCTGGCCGGGGCGCGCGTCCGGCAGGTAGCCGTGCCAGACCTCGTCGGTGTACTCCGGCAGCGCGATGCGCTCCTGTTCGCGGCCGCGCTCGTCGAACAGGCACAGCTCGACCTTGGTGGCGTTGCGCGAGTACAGCGCGAAGTTGACGCCCAGCCCGTCCCAGGTGGCGCCGAGCGGGAACGGACGGCCTTCGCGGATGCGCGAGCGCTGATTGAACTTGCGGGTGGCCATCAGCCGGTCTCCTGGAACGTGTCATGGGCGTTGAAGCGGATGCGCGGCCGCGGGCACGGCGCCGCAGCGCCTGCCGGCCTCGCCGTGCCCGTGCGCGATGTTCGCCGCTGCGGCAGGGAAAGCGCGCCGGGAGCGCGAAGGCGGCGGCGGGAGCGCGGGGCGCGCCGGGCGCCCGTCATGCGTCCGGCGCGGGCGCGGCGTCGGACCCGGTGTCCTCGGCGGCGCGCACCTCGGCATCGGCCAGGCGCTCGGCCATCGCCCAGTGCCGCAGCTCCTGCCCGTCCGGACGCCCTTCCGCCTCCCATATCTCCTGCGCCAGCTGGCGGATGCGGGCCTCTCGTTCCGTGGCGTTCATTGCGGTTCTCTCAAAGGGTGAGCAACACTGCCACCGGGCTGCGTGCAAATAGCGTGGACAGGGCGACGCGGCCGCGCTGCGGATGCACCTCGCCGGCCTCCAGCACGTACCGGTAGCCGGCATCGGGCAGCGCCAGCGTGGCATCGTGCCAGTGCGCCGGCGCCGGCAGCAGCGAGCTCGCGCCCTGCTCCGGATCGTCGCTCAGCTGCAGCGCGACCGCCACCACCAGTGCCTGGCCGCGGTGGCGGCGGCGGAACGCCAGCACCTGCCGGCCCGCGCCGCCGGCGACCGCCAGCGGCTGGTAGTCGCCGTGCGCGAACAGCGCCGGGTGCTCGGCGCGCAGCTGCAGCAGCCGCGCGACCAGCTGCGCCTTGACCGCGCCGTCGCGCCACTGCCGCAGCAGCGTGGGCCCGTCGCGGCCGTCCTGCAGCCACTGCCGGCGCTGCGCGTAGTCGACCGGGCGGCGGTTGTCCGGATCCACCAGCGACAGGTCCCAGCCCTCGGTGCCCTGGTAGAGGTCGGGCACGCCCGGCGTGGTCAGGCGCAGCGTCGTCTGCGCCAGCGCATTGCGCGCGCCGGCGGCGGCGATGCCCTGGCTGGCGCGCAGCAGCGCGCGCCGCAGCGGCAGCCCGGCGCGCGTGCCCAGCACCTGTTCGACGAAGGCCTGCGCCGCCTGCTCGTAGTCCGGCATCGCGTCGGTCCAGCTGGTATGCAGCTTGGCCTCGCGGATCGCCTTCAGCAGCCACTGCACCACGCGCTCGGCGTAGTCGCGCAGCCCGGCCGCCGCGTCGGCGCCCAGCGCCAGCGGCCAGGCCGCGACCAGGGTCTGCCACAGCATGTAACGGTCGCCGCCGGCCAGCAGCGGCGCCTCCATCGCGTCGGCCAGCGCGTCGAATCCGCGCACCTGACGGTCCCACCAGCGCGGCTGCTCGGACAGCACCATCAAGCGCGCGCGCAGGTCCTCGCCGCGCTTGTGGTCGTGGGTCGCGGTCGCCAGCAGCGCGCGCGGGTGGTGCGCGGCGCGCGCCTGGCAGGCGGCATGGAACTCGGCCGGCGTCAGCGCGAAATGGCTCGGATGGCTGCCGACCTCGTTGCGCGACAGCAGCACGCCGTAGCGGTAGAACGCGGTGTCCTCCACCGCCTTGGCGTTCAGGGGCGCGGACAGCTGCTCCACCCGGCGCCGCAGCACCCGCCGCAGCACGCCCTGGGCGCGATCGGCGCCGACGTCGTCGCGCAGCCAGCGCACGATCGCGTCCAGCGCCGCGGCGATGGCCTCGGGCGCCTGTTCGCGCGCCCGGGCGGCGGTCGCCTGCAGGCGCGCCGCATCGTCGGCCGACAGCCCGCCGCGCCCGGCGTAGGTGCGGTACACCGGGAACCAGCGCAGCAGCACGCACAGGCCGCGCGCCAGCATCTGCGGGCTGAACTCGCGGGTGGCCGGGTCCAGCCGCGCCAGCGCCGACAGCGCGCCCACGGTGCGGTTGAACTCGGCCTGCAGCGGACCGCGCAACATCTCGTCGCGCGCGGTCCGTTCCTCGTGGCCGAAGTCCTCGCTGCGGCCGCTGGCGCGCTGCCAGGTCCGCGCCAGCGGTGCCTGCCCGGCGGCGGCATGCAGCACGCCGCCGACCTGGTCCATGAAGTCGTAGCCGGTGGTGCCGTCGCACGGCCAGTCCGGCGGCAGCGCCTCGCCGGGCGCCAGGATCTTCTCCACGTACAGCGCGATGCCGCCGGCCGGGACGCCGCGCGTGCGCCCGGCCTGGTCGAGCCGCGTGCGCAACCGCCGCACGTAGCCGGTCGGATCGGTGAGGCCGTCGACATGGTCCACGCGCAGCCCGTCGACCAGGCCCTCGGCGACCAGCCGCAGCGGCAACGCGTGCACCGCGTCGAACACCGCCGGCAACTCCACCCGCAACGCCACCAGCGAGGTGATGTCGAAGAACCGGCGGTAGTTGAGCAGGTCGTTGCCCACCCGCCACCACGCCAGCCGGTAGGCCTGGCGCTCGATCAGCCGGTGCAGGCGGCCGTCGCCGCGGCGCGCGCCGGCGTTGAGGTCGCGCACCCATTGCTGGCGCGCGGCCGCCGCCTCGGGCAGGTCCGGGGTCTGCGGGCGCAGCGGGAAGCGCTGCTCGTGGTAGGCCAGCTGCGGCGTGCCGTCGGCGTCCAGCGCCAGGGTCAGCTCGCCGTCGGCCAGCGCCTGCGCATACGCGCCGCCCAGCACCGGCAGCCACAGCTTGCCGTCGCGGCCGGGCGCGCGCCAGTCGATGTCGAACCAGTCGGCATGGCGGCTGCGGCGGCCGTTGCGCAGCACGTCCCACCACCAGGCGTTGGACGGGTGCGTGGCCATGTGGTTGGGCACGATGTCCAGGATCAGGCCGAGCCCGTGCGCGCGCGCGGCCGCGGACAGGCGCTGCAGGGCCGCTTCGCCGCCCAGCTCGGGGTTGACCGTGGTCGGGTCGACGTTGTCGTAGCCGTGGGTGGAGCCGGGCACCGCGGTCCCGATCGGGGACAGGTACAGGTGGCTGACCCCGAGGGCGGCGTAGTAGTCCACCTGCGCGGCGGCATCGTCGAGGGTGAACCCGGCATGCAGCTGCAGGCGGGCGGTGGCGCGAAGATCGATCATTCTTGGGTATCCGAGACCGCCGAGGTCCGTCGGGCCTCGGCGAAGCCCTGCAGCGCGGTGCTCAGGACGGGGTGCGGGAGCGGTTCGGGCAGCCGCCGGCACCAGTTGGGATGGACCGCCACGGTGCCCGGCAGGTTGGGTTGCTCGTCCAGTGCCAGCGCGTCCTCCACCGGCAGCAGCGCGAGCGGCGCGGGGCCGCGCGCGGCGAAGCGCAGTTCGTCCAGCCAGGCGTCGCGGCCGGACAGCCCCTCGTCCTCGATCGCCAGGTGCAGGCGCAGCACGTCGCGCGCGCGCGCGGTCTTGTCGCTGGCCGCCTGTTCGGCCGAGATCAGCTCCAGGCGCCGGCGCCAGTCGATGTCGCGGCCGGCGCGCCAGCCGGTCAGCGTCGGCAGGTCGTGGGTGGTGGTGGTGGCCACCGCGTCGCGGCGCCACTGCGAAGGCGGCAGGAAGTCGCCCTCCTGGTCGCGGGTGAACATCAGCACGTCGATGCCCATGACGCCGCGCCGCGACAGCTCGCCGCGGATGCCCGGCGGCACCACCCCCAGGTCCTCGCCGATCACGATCGCGCGATGCCGCCAGGACTCCAGGGCCAGCAGGTTGAGCAGGTCGTGCAGCGGGTAGCCCAGGTAGGCGCCGGCATCGGAGCCGGCGCCCTCGGGCACCACCCAGAGCCGCAGCAGGCCCAGGATATGGTCGATGCGCACGCCGCCGCGGTCGCGCATGACCGCGCGCAGCAGTGCGATGAACGGCGCGTAGCCGGTGCGGCGCAGGCCCGCCGGCGAATAGCTGCCGATGCCCCAGGCCTGGCCATCGGCATTGAACGCGTCCGGCGGCGCGCCCAGTACCAGGCCGCGCAGCACCGCGTCCGGCGACGCGGCCGCTTCGGCGCCGGCCGGGTCGAACCCCACCGCGAGGTCGGCGATCAGGCCGAGCGCCATGCCGCGCTCGCGCGCCTCGCGCTGTACGCCGGCCCAGCTGCGCGCGGCCAGCCACTGCGTGAACACGTGCAGATCGGGGTCGCCATCGCCGAAGTCGTGCGCGGCGAAGCGCGCATAGGCCTCCAGCGCCTCGCCGCCCTCGCGGCGGAACGCCTCCAGGTCGGCCTGCCCGGTCGCGTGCGCGGCATGCAGCCGGCGCAGCAGGTCCCATTTGGCGGCGGCGGAGGCCGGCCAGTCGATCAGCGCGGCCTCCTGCAGCTGCGCGAAGCGTTCGCGCAGGGCCGGCACCTGCTCGAGCACGGCGCAGGCCGGCTCGCCGAGCACGCGCAGCGGCGCGGCGTGCAGCGGGTCGAAAAAGCGCCGGTCGCTCGGCGAGTACGGACTGTAGTGGCGGCCGAGCGGGCGCGCGGCATGCACCGGGCTCAACGCCATCGCATCGGCGCCGGCACGCGCAGCATGCCGCAGCCACTCGGCGCAGCCGGCGGCGTCGCCGATGCCGGCATCGGCCCCGCTGCGCGCCGAGTAAACCTGCAGGGCCAGGCCCCAGGCCCGCGGGCGCCGGGCCGCCACGGCATCGGCCACGCCGTAGCAGGTCGCGGGCGCGACCGCGACCTGCCGGACCTGCTCGCCGTGCTGCAGTGTCCAGTAACCGGGCCGGTCCGGCACCTGCACCTGGCCGGCGTCGTCGAAGCGGGTCTCGCGACGCTCGCCCGCGCGCTCGTCCACCCAGCAACAGGCCTGGTTGTCGGCGCCGCCCAGCGCAAGCCGTGCGCCCGCCTGGGCGGTCAGCAGCGGTGCGGGCTCGGCCTGGTCCCGCTGCAGCCGGCGCAGGCTGTCCCGGGCCTGCGCGGCGGTGTCCGCCGGCAGCTCCAGGGCGGCCAGCACGGTGCGCAGGGTGACGTCCTCGACCCGGCGCGGCGTCGAGGCCGCATCCACCCAGTCCACCCGCAGGCCGGCGGCACCGGCCAGTGCATGCAGCGCGTCGTCGCTCACGGCTACGCCCCGCGCCAGGCGACGAAGCCGTCCGGCGGCAACGCGCCGCCCTGCAGGCCGGCCGGCTCGGCGTGGACCGGCGTGGCCGCGTCCGCCGGCAGCGCCACCGCCCGGGGGCCGAAGTTGAACGCCACGTGCCAGTCGCCGTCGGGCAGCCGCCAGCCGGCGGTGATCGCCGCCTCGCCGAGCAGGCGTGCGCCGAGCGGCCGCGCCCGTGCCAGGCCCGGCACCAGCGCGCGCCGGCGTACCTCCAGCAGCGCGGTGAACCAGTGGCGCCAGTCCGCGCCCGCGCCGGCCGCGGCCTCGGCGATCGGCGCACGCGAGGCCTCGAAGGTGCTGCGCGCGTTCGGATCGGGGATGGTCTGGCGGGTGGCGGCGTCGGCGAACGCGGCGAAGTGCGCGAACTCGCGGCGCCGGCCTTCGCGCACCGCCTCGTCCAGCGGCGGCGCGAAATCGGTGAAGAACAGGAACGGCTGGCGCGCGCCCCAGGGCTCGCCCATGAAGAACAGCGGGATCATCGGGGTCAGCGCGGTCAGCGCCAGCGCCGCGCGCAGCCGGGCCGCCGGCACCAGTTCGGTCAGGCGCTCGCCGCGGGCGCGGTTGCCGATCTGGTCGTGGTTCTGCGCGAACACCACGAACTTGTCCGGCGCCAGGTGTGCGCTGGGCTCGCCGCGCACGTGGCCGCGCGGGTCGGGCTGGCCCTGGTAGGCGAAACCCTCGCCGAGCACGCGGGCCAGGTGTTCGGCCGGCGCATCGGCGAAGGCGCCGTAGTAGCCCTCCGCTTCGCCGGTGAGCAGTACGTGCAGCGCGTTGTGGAAATCGTCGTTCCACTGCGCGGTGTAGCCGGCCGCCAGGCGCGAGGCCTGGTTGGCCTCGTTCTCCAGCACCAGGTGCACGTGGCGGCCGGGGGCGGTGCCGGCGGCGATCGCCTCGCGCAGGGTGTCCAGGAAATCGTTCGGGGTGATCGCGTGGACCGCGTCCAGGCGCAGCCCGTCGAAGCGGTACTCCTCCAGCCACATCCGCGCGTTGTCGATGAAGTAGGCCTGCACCGCCGGCTGGCGGAAATCGATCGCCGCGCCCCACGGGGTGGGCCTGTCCGCGTTGAAGAACGCCGCGGCATACTGGCCGAGGTAGTTGCCGTCGGGGCCGAAGTGGTTGTAGACGACGTCCAGCAGCACCATCAGCCCGTGCGCGTGTGCCGCGTCGACCAGCGCCTTGAGCTCGTCCGGGGTGCCGTAGGCGGCCGCCGGCGCGTACGGCAGCACGCCGTCGTAGCCCCAGTTGTGCGCACCCGGGAAGGCGCTCAGCGGCATCAGCTCGATCGCGGTGATGCCCATCGCCGCCAGCTGCGGCAGCTGCGCCTGCACCCCGGCATAGCCGCCACAGGCCCCGACGTGCAGTTCGTAGATCACCGCCTCGTTCCAGGGCCGGCCCTGCCAGTCGCGCTGCTGCCAGGCATGGCCGTCGGCCGGCTGCACCGCGCTGGCGCCGTGCACGCCGTCCGGCTGCCAGCGCGAGGCCGGGTCCGGGACCGGTTCACCGCCGTCGATGCGGTAGCGGTAGCGGCTGCCGGCCGTGGCCGGCACCGTGGCGGTGAAGAAGCCGTCGCCCTGCGCGCTCAGCGCCTGCGGTGCGGCCTCATCGAGCAGCAGCTCGACGCTGCGTGCCTGCGGCGCCCACAGCGCGAAGCGCACCTGCCCGGCGTCGACCGGCCAGGCGCCCCAGGCCGGCACGCTCCCCCTGTCCTGGATCATTCAATCCTCCGCCTGCAGATAGATCGTGGCCAGCGGCGGCAGCGTGAGCAGCAGCGACTGCGCGTGGCCGTGCATGCCCACCGCCTCGGTCGCCACGCCGCCGCCGTTGCCCAGCCCGCTGCCGCCGTAGTAGCCGCTGTCGGTGTTGAGGATCTCGCGCCAGCGCCCGCCGCGCGGCACGCCGACGCGGTAGCCGTGGCGCGGCATCGGCGTGAAGTTGCTGACCGCCAGCACCGGCGCGGCCTGGCCCTGCGGATCGTGGCGCACGAAGGCGAACACGCTGTTGTAGGCATCGTCGCCCACGCTCCAGTCGAAGCCGTCCGGGCGGTAGTCGCCGCGGTACAGCGCCGGCTGCTCGCGCAGCGCACGGTTGAGGTCGCCCACCAGCTGGCTCAGGCCGCGGTGCGGAGCATGCCCGAGCGCGTCCCAGTCCAGCGTGCGGTCGTGGTTCCACTCGCGCGCCTGGCCGAACTCGCCGCCCATGAACAGCAGCTTGTTGCCCGGGTGCGCCCACATGAAGGCGAGGTAGGCGCGCAGGTTGGCGAAGCGGCGCCATTCGTCGCCCGGCATCTTGGCCAGCAGCGCACCCTTGCCGTGCACCACCTCGTCATGCGACAGCGGCAGCACGAAACGCTCGGAGAAGGCGTACACCAGCCCGAAGGTCATCTCGCTGTGGTGGTGCGCGCGGTGGACCGGATCGCGCGCCATGTAGCTCAGCGTGTCGTGCATCCAGCCCATGTTCCACTTGTGGGTGAAGCCGAGCCCTCCCTGCTCGACCGGCGCGGTCACGCCCGGCCACGCGGTGGATTCCTCGGCGATCACCATCACCCCGGGGAAGCGCTGCGCGATCTCGCCATTGAGCCGGCGCAGGAACGCCACCGCCTGCAGGTTCTCGCGCCCGCCGTGTTCGTTGGGCACCCACTCGCCCTCGCCGCGGCTGTAGTCGCGGTAGAGCATCGAGGCCACCGCGTCCACGCGCAGCCCGTCGATGTGGAAGCGCTCGATCCACTCCAGCGCGCTGCCCACCAGGTAGGCCGACACCTCGTGGCGGCCGTAGTTGTAGATCAGCGTGTTCCAGTCGCGGTGGAAGCCTTCGCGCGGATCAGCGTGTTCGTACAGCGCGGTGCCGTCGAACTGGCGCAGGCCGTGCTCGTCGTCCGGAAAGTGCGCACTGACCCAGTCCAGGATCACGCCGATGCCCGCAGCATGGCAGGCATCGACGAAGCGCGCGAAGCCCTCCGGGCTGCCGTGGCGCGCGGTCGGCGCGTACATGCCCAGCGGCTGGTAGCCCCACGAGCCGCCGAACGGGTGCTCGGTGATCGGCAGCAGCTCGATGTGGGTGAATCCCAGTTCCTGCACGTACGGCACCAGCTGCGCGGCCAGCGCGTCCCAGTCCAGCGGGCGGCCGGCCTCGTCGTGGCGCCAGGAGGCCGCGTGCAGTTCGTAGATCGACATCGGCCTGAGCCCGGCGTCGGCGCGTTGCGCCATCCAGGCCTGGTCGCTCCACGCGAATTCCTCGCGTGCCGGTACCAGCGACGCGGTCGCCGGCGGCAGCTCGGCCTGGCGCGCGATCGGGTCGGCCTTGTGCGCCAGGCGGCGGCCGTCGGCGGCGATGATGGCGTACTTGTAGCGCTCGCCCGCCTCCAGGCGCGGCACGAACAGTTCCCAGACCCCGGCGGTGTGGCGCAGCCGCATCGGGTGGCGGCGCTCGTCCCAGCCATTGAAGTCGCCGACCACGGCCACGCGCTGCGCGTTCGGCGCCCACACCGCGAAGCGGATGCCGGGCACGCCGTCGCACTCCTGATGGTGCGCGCCCAGCGCACCGCGCAGGGCCTCGCCATCGCCGTCGACGATGCGCTGCAGCGTGCCTTCCTCGATCAGCGGACCGAACGCATAGGCATCCTCGACCTCCTGCACCGCCTCCGGCCACACGATGCGCAGGCGATACGCCGCCTCGCCCCCGAGCCGGCCCTCGAACACCCCCGGCGCACCGCCCGGGCGCATGCGCGCCAGCAGCTTGCCGCGGCCATCGATCAGGCCCATGGTCTCGGCGCCCGGCGCCAGCACCCGGATCAGGCGTTGCCCGTCGGCCTGGCGGTGCGGCCCCAGCCAGGCGAACGCATCCTCCGGCAGCGCATGCGCCAGCGCGTGCAGCGCCCGTTCCTGCTCCGGCGACGCCGCCGTGTCGTATCCCCCACCCGCTCCATCCTCGCCACTACCCACGTCGCCTACCACCTCGCTCAAGAAACCGCCGCAGCGGTGCGCTCGTACAGCGCCATGTATTTGTTGCCGGCCACGTCCCAGCCGCTGGGGCGCAGCATCGCCGCCCGCCGCATCGCCCCGAACAGGCTCGGCAGGCGGAAGGTGCGGAACGCGCGCTGCAGGCAGCGCCGCAGGGCATCGGCGCTGGCGCCGTGGAACAGGAAACCGGTGACACCGTCGTCGACGGTGTCGATCAGGCCGCCGGTCGCATGCGCGATCGGCAGGCAGCCGAAGCGCTGCGCATACATCTGGCTGAGTCCGCACGGCTCGAAGCGCGACGGCATCAGCAGGAAGTCGGCGCCGGCGAACATGCGCCGCGCCAGCCCCTCCTCGAAGCCGATGTGCGCGCCGACCTGGCCCGGGTAGCGGCGTGCGAGCGCCTCCACCTGCTGCTCGATCTCCGGCTCGCCGCCGCCGATCACCACGATCTGGCCGCCGGCCGCCACGATCTGCGGCGCGACCTCGCAGATCAGGTCCAGGCCCTTCTGGTGCACCAGCCGCGACACCACCGCGAACAGCGGGCCATGGCTCTGCCGCAGGCCGAAGCTCTGCCGCACCTGGTCGGCGTTCTCGCGCCGGCCCTGCCACTGGTTGACGCTGAAATGCGTCTCCAGGTGATGGTCGGTGCGCGGGTCCCAGCTGGCGTCGATGCCGTTGACGATGCCGGTCAGCGCACCCTTCGCCGCGCGGCGCGCCAGCAGGCCGTCCAGGCCGCAGCCCTGCGCCGGCCCGACGATCTGGCTGGCGTAGCTCACGCTCACGGTGTTGACGTGGCTGGCGTGGACGATGCCGCCGCGCAGGAACGACATCTGGCCGTAGAACTCCAGCTCGGCCACGTGCTCGGCGGGAATGCCCAGCGCCGGCGCCATCGAATACGGGAACAGGCCCTGGTAGGCCAGGTTGTGGATCGTCAGCAGGCACGGCGTGGTGCCGCCGGACCAGCGCACGTAGGCCGCGGCCATCGCCGAGGGCCAGTCGTTGAGGTGCAGCAGGCGCGGGCGCCAGTTCAGCCCGGCGCGGCCGGCGGCGATCTCGGCGGCCGCGTGCGACAGGGTCGCGAACCGGATCGCGTTGTCCTCCCACTCGCCGCCGCTGTGGTTGACGTAGGGCGAGCCCTCGCGCTCGAACAGCTCGGCGCACAGCAGCACGTAGATCGGCAGGCCGTCGGCCTGCTCGATGCGGCCGATGTCGCAGGCCGGCAGCGACGCATGCGCCAGCACCCGGCCGACGATCTCAATCCTGCCGGCGCGCGCCAGCACCGCCCGGTACCCGGGGATCAGCACGCGCACGTCGTAGCGCCCGCGCAGCGCGCGCGGCAGCGCCGCGGCCACGTCGCCGAGGCCGCCGGCCTTGACGAAGTCGGCCATCTCCGACGCCACGAACAGCGCGCCCCGGCGATCCGGCACGGCGCTGATCAGGCGCTCGTGGTGGCGGATGAAGCGGCCACGTGCGTCGCGTGCGCGCGCGCCCTTCAGCGAAGGATCGACGAGCGGGCCGCGCTCCAGGCGCGCGGGGACATTCTGTACAGGCAACATGGCGACCATCACGACATCCGTCACGGCGGGGGGTGTAAGACGGAAAACTGGGCAAAGCGACAGCGTTCGCCTCTCGAAACGCCAGGCGAGTGTGGAGCGTGGAAAGCGGAGCCGGCGCGTGGACACCACGCAGGCCTTGCAGGGAATCTACACCCCGTGCAAATAAAAGACGCGTGAATACGGGCTGACTTTTTTGCGACGGCGCCTTGCGCTGGCTGCACCGCGTCCGGCAGCGAGCCTGACAGGGCAGGCGACGCGGCAGCGGCCGCACCTGCCTGACTCGTTCACCATCCACCGGCGTACTGGGAGGACGCGGGCCCGGACTGTGATCGACGTCGCTGGATGCGGGCGCTGCCTCGCCCGCGCCGGTGGCTGGCCCGGCGACGGCGGGCGCTTGGCCGTCGACGGCCGGATCCCGGCCAGGGCGCCCCGCTCCAGCGGTGCCGAAGCCGGACGGCAGGCGTGCCCGTGACGGCCAGGGCCGCGCCGGCGGCAACCCGCCACTCGGGGCGCTGACCGGCGGCGACCGGCTGGCACGTAAGGCCGTGGCCGGCGGCCGGCGGCGAGCGGCGGGCCGCGGCTAGAAGGTCGCGCCGACCGCCGCGGTCAGGTTGTCGTGGTCGGCGAGCACGTCGTAGCGGTTGTCGCCCAGGTAGCGGGTGTAGCCGAGGCTGGCGAAGTAGCGCGGCGCGAACTTCCCGGCCACGCCCATCGTCACCGCCCGGCGGTGCTGGACCAGCGCGCTGTCCACCGAATAGCCGCGCACATCGTGGGCCCAGGTCAGGCTGGGCGACAGCGTGGCGTGGCCGACCGCGTAGTTGAGCTGGCCGCGCAGCCGGTAGCCCCAGGCGACCCGGGTGAAGTAACCGTCGTTGACGCAGCCGTCGGGGTTCTGCACCGCGGCGCAGCTGCCGTCGAAGCCCTGCGGCGAGTAGCCCCAGGCGAAGCCGCGGCCGTAGCGCGCCACCGTCACCGACGGCAGGTTGACGTGCTGCCAGGCCACCTCGCCGGCCAGCACCCCGCCCTGCGCGCCCCAGCGCGGGCCGAACGTGCGGGTGGCGTTGGCCTGCAGCTGCATCTTCTGGAAGCGGTCGTAGCCGCGCAGCAGGAAGCCCTCGGGCTGGCCCAGGGTGCGGTCGCCGATCGGCCCGCCGTTGCGGGTGAGCGCGGCGAACATGTCGGCGGTGTTGAGCTGTACCGGCAGGTTGTCGGCGTAGCTGATCTCGCTGCCGAACTTCCACTGCTTCCAGCGCGTGGCCGCCGACAGCCCCATCAGCCGGATGCCGTTCGGGTACTCCCAGGACTCGGTGATGGTGGACAGCCGCGTGGACAGCTGCGCATAGGTCAGCGGCACGCCGGCGGCGACCAGCCGCGCGGTGAGGTCGGGCTGGGTCAGGGCGCTGTCGGGCGTGGTGGCGTTGAGGATCGGCAGGCGGGCGTTGTAGCGGGTGAAGTAGAGGCCGAAGTCGGTGTTCAGCGCGTCGGCCCGGTAGTGCAGCGCCACGCCGAACTGCCCGCGGTCCTTGGCCGGGAGGTCGGTGCCGCGCGGCAGGTAGGCCCCGGCCGCGTTCATGTAGCCGTCGCTCAGCCACTGCCCGGTGCCGGCATAGCTGGCGTTGATCGGGTAGTAGGCGTTGGACTGCAGGCCGGCACAGCCGGGATCGATGCCGATGTCGGTGCCGGACCAGAACGTGCCGCAGGGATCGAGCTCGGCGGCGCGCCACTTCCACTGGTAGAAGCCCTCGATGCTGAAGCCGTTGTCGAAGGCAAGGCGGTTCCAGACCATCTCCACCGGCAGCTGCGCCTCGCTGGCCGGATCGGTGCCGGGGCGGTGCAGGGTGGTGAAGTCGGTCGGGCTGACCTGGTTGAGGCCGTTGAAGAACAGGCCCTCGCCCCATTTCAGGCGCTGCCGGCCCACCCGCGCGTCCCAGTGCGCGGTGGCGCCGAGGTCGTGCCGGGCGTAGACATAGGCGTCCAGCAGCATCACCCCGGAGAACCGGTTGGAACGCGAGAAGCCGCGGTCGCTCAGCGGCGCATCGGGAGCGAAGCCGTTGGCGACGTCGCCCTGCGGCACGTCGCCGTCCTTGAGCACGGTGTCGTACCAGGCGCGCCCGCTGACCGCCAGGCCGAGCCCGCGCCAGCTCACGTCCACGCCGCTGCTGACCTTGAACAGGCCGGCATAGGCATCGCCGGCGCCGTAGTTGAGGTTGCCGTCGTCGGAGGTGTCGCTGCCGTCGCCGCCCTTGGGCACGCCATCGGAGCGGAAGCCCTTGCCGACCAGGTGCGGCGAGGCGCCGGTGGTGCGGATGCCGGTGCCGGCCACCACGCGGGTGGTCCACACCACCTTGCCCTCGCCCGCGGCGAATGTGGACTCGGCGGCCTGGGCACACCCCAGGGCCAACAGGCACAGCGCCGGGGTGGCGCGGCGCAGCATACGGCCGGAAGACGGGATCGACATCGCGCGGGACCAGGCACTCTCGGGGTGGGCGTTATAGCATCGCGCCCGGCGCACCGCATTCTTGGTTGCAACGGTTACCACGCGGTCGGCCGCCGCCGGCGCTCAAGCCGCGCCCGGCGGCGCCGATAACCTGGCGTCGAACCCCGCGAGGGGAAAGTCCCCCCTTCCCTTCAGCGAGCGCCCTCGAACATGCCGGACCATCGCGAACCGCCGAAGACCGCCCGCGGCGGCCTGCGCCGGCTGCTGTCCTGGGGCAGCGACCCGGCCGGTCCGGCGTCGCTGCCGGTGCCGGAGGGCGCCCCCGCGCTGGAGGGCCGCCATCGCCAGCTGGTGCCGGCCAAGGCCACCCCGGCCGGCGACCCGGCCGCGTCGGCGGCGACCCTGATCCGGCTGTTCTCGCAGGCGCAGCAGCCGCAGGCGCTGCTGCTGGCCTTCGCCGAAGGCATGACCAGCCTGCACGGCGAGCTCGGCGACATGGGCGTGCGCCTGCAGAGCGCCTATGCCGCCGGCGACTGGCTCGGCTACGGCCGCGCGCTGCGCCAGCTGATCGACAAGTACATCCGCACCATCGACACCGGCGACTCGCTGGCCGATGGCCGCACCGAGGCCGAGCAGCTGCGCGACCTGCTGCGCCACGCGCTGGGCAACGCGCTGGCCACCCTGCTGCAGCGCACGCCGCAGCTGGCCGAGGAGGCGCAGACCCTGGCCGCGGCGCTGCGCCACTGGCGCCCGGGGCACGAGCTGATCACGCTGGAGCAGCGGCTGCGCGAGCTCAGCCACCAGATCGGGCTGCGCGCCGACGACGTCAGCGAGCAGCAGAACCTGCTGCTGGGCCTGTTCGACCTGCTGCTGGAGAACGTCGGCGAACTGCTCGACGACCGCAGCTGGCTGCAGGGCCAGATCTCGGTGGTGCGCCAGCTGATCGCCGGGCCGCTGGACACCGGCGCGATCGAGCAGGCGCGCGGCACCCTGCGCGAGGTGATCTACAAGCAGGGGCTGCTGAAGCAGGGCATCGCCGATTCCAAGACCGCGATGCGCGAGATGATGGTGTCCTTCGTCGACCGCCTCGACGGCATGGCCGCCAGCACCGGCCAGTACCACGACCGCGTGGCGGGCTACTCGCAGGCGATCGGCCAGGCGCGCAGCATCACCGACCTCAACCGGCTGCTGCAGGACGTGCTGCAGGACACCGCCGGGGTGCAGGCCGAGGCGCTGCAGGCGCGCGACGACCTGATCGCCGCGCGCCGCCAGGTCGAGGAAGCCGAGCAGCGCATCGTCGCGCTGGAGCAGGAGCTCAAGGACGTGGCCGGCCTGGTGCGCGAGGACCAGCTCACCGGCGCGCTCAACCGGCGCGGCTTCGACGAGCTGTTCGAGCGCGAGGCCGCGCGCACCCAGCGCACCGCCCAGCCGCTGTGCGTGGCGATGCTGGACCTGGACGACTTCCGCCGCCTCAACGAGACCCACGGCCACGCCGGCGGCGACGCCGCGCTGCGCCACACCGTGGAGGTGGCCAAGACCACGCTGCGCACCAGCGACGCGATCGCCCGCTTCGGCGGCGAGGAGTTCGTGCTGCTGCTGCCGGACGCCACCATCTTCGAGGCCAGCGCGGCGGTGACGCGGCTGCAGCGCGCGCTGGCGCAGCGCTCATTCCTGCACGAGGACATGCGCGTGTTCGTCAGCTTCAGCGGCGGCGTGGCGATGCGCCGCGCCGGCGAGTCCCAGGACGAGCTGGTGCGCCGCGCCGACCGCGCGATGTACGAGGCCAAGGCCGCCGGCAAGAACCGCGTCGTCACCGCCGAGTAGCCCATGGCGCGGTGCGCGGCGTCGCCGCGACCGCCGCGACCCTGACCAACGACCGGGGACTGGCGGTCAGGCGGTCCAGGGCTTAGGGCAGAGGGGAAGTTTCAGGGTTCGCTGCCGCCTTGGAGGATCCAAGGCTCGCTGTCCCTGGGTTCACCAGCCGGCAGCGGAACGCGTCAACGCCCGCCCCGGGAAGGCCCGCGGGCAGGGGGCTGCGTCGCCGATGCGGAGCGGATCCGATCGGCGGCGGCAGACGACTGCATCCTCATCAGGGCGCGTGCACCGCGGCCCGCAGCAGCTGCCGGAAGCCGGCCACCGTCACTTGCCGCGCAGCTTCTGCACCCCGGTGACGCCGGCCAGCACGATCGCGCCGGCGACCACGCCGACCACCGCGTTGGCCAGGTTGACCACCACGCTGCCCACCCAGCCCTGCGGCGTGAGGCCGACGATCAGGTGGTGCAGCGCCGGGATGTTGTGCACCAGGATGCCGCCGCCGACCAGGAACATCGCCACCGTGCCGACCACCGACAGCGTCTTCATCAGCCACGGCGCCGCGGCCAGGATGCCGCGGCCGACCGCCGCCGCGGCCGCGCCCTTGCCGGTCAGCCACAGCCCGAAGTCGTCGAGCTTGACGATGCCGCCGACCAGGCCATAGACGCCGACCGTCATCGCCAGCGCGATCGACACCAGCACCAGCACCTGCTGCAGCATCGGCTGCGCCGCGACCACGCCGAGCGACAGCACGATGATCTCCGCCGACAGGATCAGGTCGGTGCGGATCGCGCCCTTGATCTTGTCCTTCTCCATCGCCACCACGTCGGTGCCGGGGTCGGCCAGGGCCTGGGTGCGCTGCTCGCGCTGGGCCGCGTCCTCGTCGGACGCGTGCAGGAACTTGTGCGCCAGCTTCTCCACGCCCTCGAAGCACAGGAACGCGCCGCCGAGCATCATCAGCCCGGTGATCACCCAGCCCGGCAGGAAGGCGCTGATCAGCAGCGCCGCCGGCACCAGGATGGCCTTGTTGACCAGCGAGCCCTTGGCCACCGCCCAGACCACCGGCAGTTCGCGGTCGGCACGCACGCCGGTGACCTGCTGCGCGTTCAGCGCCAGGTCGTCGCCGAGCACGCCGGCGGTCTTCTTGGCGGCGACCTTGGTCATCACCGACACGTCGTCGAGCAGCGAAGCAATATCGTCGAGCAGGGTGAACAGGCTGGCGCCGGCCATCGGGGGTCCTTCCAGAAACGGTGTGGGGACGCCGATTCTCGCCGATCCGGCGGCGCAGCGGGCGGCCGCCGCGCGAGCCCTGCCCGGCCGCTCCGCCGCGACCCGCGCGCAGGCCCCCGCTCCGCGGCCGCCGGGCGTGCCCGGCCGGCAGGCCTGGCCGCGCGGGCGCGGCCGCCCTAGCGCGCGGCCGTCACGGCACCAAGACGGTGGAGCCGGTGGTCTGGCGCGCGGCCAGGGCCTGCTGCGCGCGGCCGGCCTCGGCGAGCGCGTAGCGCTGGCCGATCTCGACCTGCAGGTGGCCGGCGGCGACCATGCCGAACAGCTCGTCGGCCATCGCCTGCAGGTGCTGCGCGGTATCGGCATAGCTCGCCAGCGTCGGCCGCGTCACGTACAGCGAGCCCTTCTGAGAGAGCACCCCCAGGTTCACCCCGGTGACCGGACCGGAGGCATTGCCGAAGCTGACCAGCAGCCCGCGCGGGGCCACGCAGTCCAGCGAGGTCTCCCAGGTGTCCTTGCCCACCGAGTCGTAGACCACCGGGCACTTGCGGCCGTCGGTGAGCGCGAGCGCCCGCCGCGCCACGTCCTCGCGGCTGTAGTCGATGACCTCCCAGGCGCCGAGCGCCCGCGCACGCTCGGCCTTGGCCGCCGAGCCCACGGTGCCGATCAGGCGGACATCGAGCGCCCGCGCCCACTGGCAGGCCAGCGAACCCACGCCGCCGGCGGCGGCGTGGAACAGCACGGTCTCGCCGGCCTGCACGCGGTAGGTCTGGCGCAGCAGGTACTGCGCGGTCAGGCCCTTGAGCAGGATCGCCGCGGCCTGCTCGAAACCGATGGCGTCCGGCAGCGTCACCACGCGGTCGGCCGGCAGCACGTGCAGGTCCGCATAGGCGCCGAGCGGCCCGGTGGCATAGGCGACGCGGTCGCCGGGCTTCAGGTGCGCCACCCCGGGCCCGACCGACTCGACCTCGCCGGCGCCCTCGGTGCCGAGGCCCGACGGCAGCTGCGGCACCGGATACAGCCCGCTGCGCACGTAGATCTCGATGAAGTTCAGGCCGATCGCGCGGTTGCGCACGCGCACCTCGCCCGGTCCGGGCTCGGCCGGGGTGTAGTCGACGTACTCGAGGACCTCGGGGCCGCCGGGGGCGGCGAACTGGATGCGTTTGGCCATGAAGGGCTCCTGCGTGGGGAATCGGGACGGGATCGCGTGCGCGGCGCGCTACGCCGCTGCAGCAGAGGGCGCGCTCATGCGCAGCGATCCTGCAGCGGCGCCGCCGCCGGCGCCACCCGGGCGCGATGCTGCTCGCCCCAGGCGCGCAGCAACAGCAATACCGGCTCCAGCGTGCGCCCGAACGGGGTGAGCGCGTACTCGACCCTCGGCGGCACCTGCGCATGCACCGTCCGCACGATCACGCCGTCGCGCTCCAGTTCGCGCAGCTGCAGGGTCAGCATCCGCGCCGAGGCATGGGCGACCCGCCGCTGCAGCTGCATGAAGCGCAGCTCGCCCCGCAGCAGGTGGAACAGGATCAGCGGCTTCCACACGCCGCCGATCACCGCCAGGGTCACTTCCACCGCGCAGCCGCTGCGCAGGTCGCCTCGCTGGGTCTTCACCGGTCGGTCCTCGCCGAGAGCAGTTACACGAGTGTACGTTCTTCACCCGCGGCGGCGGCGCGCGCACAATCGGACGCTCTTTCCCACGGAGATGTCCGATGAGCTTCCAGGCCCTGCAGGTGAGCAAGCGCGGCGACGCAGTCCACGCGGCAGTCGTGCGCATGCAGGCGTCCGAGCTGATGCCCGGCGATGTCGAGGTGCGCGTGGACTACTCCACGCTCAACTACAAGGACGCGCTGGCGGTGACCGGCGCGGCCCCGATCGTGCAGGTGTTCCCGCTGGTGGCCGGCATCGACCTGGCCGGCACCGTCGAGCAGTCCTCGCATCCGGACTTCGCGCCGGGCGATGCGGTGCTAGTCAACGGCTGGGCGCTGAGCCAGACCCACCATGGCGGCTACGCGCAGCGGGCGCGCGTGCGCGGCGAATGGCTGGTGCGGCGCCCGCCCGCGTTCGACGCGCGCCAGGCGATGGCCATCGGCACCGCCGGCTACACCGCGATGCTGTGCGTGCTGGCGCTGGAGCACGGCGGCGTGCGCCCGGAGCATGGCGAGGTGCTGGTCACCGGCGCCAACGGCGGCGTGGGCTCGGTGGCGATCGCGCTGCTGGCGCGGCTGGGCTACCGCGTGGTCGCCTCCACCGGGCGGCCGGAGGACGCCGCGCAACTGAGCGCGCTGGGCGCGGCCGAGGTGATCGACCGCCACAGCCTGTCCGCCCCCGGCAAGCCGGTCGGCAAGCCGCGCTGGGCCGGCGCGGTGGACAGCGTCGGCAGCCACACCCTGGTCAACGTGCTGGCGCAGACCGCCTACCGCGGCACGGTGGCCGCCTGCGGGCTGGCCCAGGGCAGCGACCTGCCCGGTTCGGTGCTGCCGTTCATCCTGCGCAACGTCACCCTGGCCGGGATCGACTCGGTCAACGCGCCGCAGGCCGTGCGCGAGCAGGCCTGGCAACGCCTGGCGCGCGACCTCGACCCGGCGCTGCTCGAGCGCATGACCACCGAGGTGCCGCTGGCCGACGTGCTGACGCTCGCGCCGCGGATGCTGCAGGGCCAGGTGCGGGGCCGCACCGTGGTGGACGTCAATGCGTGAGGCGGGGTGGGGTTGCGCTTGTGATGCCCTCATCCGGCGCTGCGCGCCACCTTCTCCCGCGCGCGGGAGAAGGGAGTCTTCTCGCCTGCGAGAGGGAAGGAGTTTTCCCCACGTACGGTAAAGGGCAGCTTTCCCGCTTGCGGGAGAAGGGAGCCTTCTCACCTGCGAGAGGAAGGAATTTTCCCACTTACGGTGAAGCGGAGCTTTGCCGCTTACGCTAGAAGGGACTCTTCCCGCTTGCGGTAGCCAGAGACTCTCCCCCGCTCGCGGAAGGCCGGAAGAGCGGAGCTTCTCACCTGCCGTCTCTTCCCGTCTGCGGGGGAGTGAAGTTTCTCAATTTACGGGAGGAGTGAAGTTTCTCCATTTACAGGAGGAGGGCGTTTCCCGCCTGCGGTAGACAGGGGGACGGTTCCGCGCAGAGCATCCAGTGCCGCTCGGCCACGCAGCGCCCTTCCCCCGCCTGCGGGGGAAGGTGCCCGAAGGGCGGATGGGGGCAAGGCACGCCCCTCCCCGAGGCCCTATCTCACCCCCAGACCTCCGCGGCGGTCTCCACCACCAGCTCGAGCTTGCGGCGCTGCGCTTCCACCGCGATGTCGTTGCCATGCACGGTGCTGGAGAACCCGCACTGCGGCGACAGCGCCAGCTGTTCCAGCGGGGCGTAGCGCGCGGCCTCGTCGATGCGGCGCTTGAGCTCGTCCTTGGATTCGAGCGTGCCGAGCTTGGTGCTGACCAGGCCCAGCACCACCACCTTGTCCTTGGGCAGGAAGCGCAGCGGTGCGAAGCCGCCGCTGCGGGCATCGTCGTATTCCAGGAAATAGGCGTCCACGTCCATCTCCGCCAGCAACGCCTCGGCCACCGGCTCGTAGTCGCCCTGCGCGGCCCAGGTGCTCTTGAAGTTGCCCCGGCACAAGTGGATGGCCAGGGTCATGCCGGCCGGCTTCTGCGCGGTGACGCGGTTGATGAACCCGGCGTAGCGGTGCGGCAGCTCGTCGGGATCGTCGCCGCGCGCGCGTGCGGCCTCGCGCATCTGCGGGTCGCACAGGTAGGCCAGGTTGGTGTCGTCCATCTGCACGTAGCGGCAGCCGGCGGCGGCCAGCGAGGCCAGCTCGGCGGCGTAGGCGTCGGCCACGTCCTGGTAGAAGTCCGGGTCCAGCTGCGGGTAGTGCGCCTCGCTGATGCCGGCGCGGCCGCCGCGGAAGTGCAGCATCGTCGGCGACGGGATGGTCACCTTCGGGGTGCGCGAAGTCTGCCCGCGCAGGTACTCGAAATCGGCGCGCTGGATGTCGGCGGCGTGCCGCACCGGGCCGATCACGCGCATCACCGGCGGCGCCAGCTCCTCGCTGCCGTCGTCGCGGACCACGGTCCTGGGCTCGTCGCTGTGGACGCCGCCGAGCTGGCGCAGGAAATCGACGTGGAAGTAGGTGCGGCGGAACTCGCCGTCGGTGATGGCCTGCAGCCCCACCGACTCCTGCAGCTGCACCACCTCGGCGATCGCGCGGTCCTCGACCTCACGCAGCGCCAGCGCGTCGATCAGGCCGTGCTGGAAGCGCTCGCGCGCCTGCAGCAGGTAGGCCGGGCGCAGGAAGCTGCCGACGTGGTCGGCACGGGAGGGAAGGCAGAAGGCCATGGGGGCTCCAGGGGGGACGGGAGGTCGAGTCTAGCGAGTGCGGCCCCGGCGCAGGTGGCAACGCCGTCACGTTGCGCCGTCTCCGCCCCGCGGCGGGTCCGCGGCGATGACGCCGGGCCGGCCTCGCGGATTCACCGCGCCACCACCGGCGGCCGGCAACACTGACGGCCTTCTCTGCCCCGGAGCCCGCCTTGACCGCGACTTCTGCCCCATCCGAGCCGGCCCCGCATTCGTCCCTGGTCGGCGGCATGAGCCGGCGCACCCAGATCCTGCGGCTGCTGCTGCGGTACCGCACCTCGGGCGTGTTCTCGGGAATGAACCTGGACCCCACGCTGGAACGCGAGGTCGCCGCCGACGGCAACCCGGAGCAGTTCGTGCGCGACCTGGAGGCGCTGGGCCCGACCTTCGTCAAGCTCGGGCAGATGCTGTCCACGCGCCCGGACATCGTGCCGCCGGAATTCGCCACCGCGCTGGAGCGGATGCAGGAGAACACCTCGGCGATCCCGGTCGAGCGCATCCGCGAGATCATCGAGCAGGAGCTCGGGGTGGCGGTCAACAAGGCGTTCTCCGACTTCGACCCGGTACCGCTGGGCTGCGCCTCGCTGGCGCAGGTGCACCGCGCCGCGCTGCGCGACGGCACGCCGGTGGCGATCAAGGTGCAGAAGCCGGAGGTCGCCGCGCAGGTGCGCTCGGACCTGGAGGTGCTCAAGAGCTTCGCCAGCGCCGCCGACCGCCTGACCGGGATCGGCCGCCGCGTGCGCTTCGCCGACTGGCTGGGCGAGTTCGGCAAGGCGCTCAAGGCCGAGCTGGACTACGAGGCCGAGGCCGAGAACCTGGCGCGCTTCGGCGAACACCTCAAGCCGTTCCCGCAGCTGTGGGTGCCGCAGCCGGTGTGGGACCTGTGCAGCCGCAAGGTGCTGACCATGCAGCTGGCCGAAGGCGTGCGCGTGGACAAGATTTCCGGCCTGCGCCGCACCGAGCAGCCGATGGACGACCTGGCCGCGGCCCTGGTGCGGGGCTATCTCGACCAGATGTTCGTGCACGGCGAGATCCACGCCGACCCGCACCCGGGCAACCTGCGCGTGCTGCACGACGGCCGCCTGGCGATCTTCGACCTGGGCATGGTGGCGCACGTGCCGCCGCGGCTGCGCGAGCGGTTGCTCAAGCTGCTGTTCGCGGCGGTCGATGGCCGCGGCGAGGAAGTGGCCGAGGAGACGATCGCGCTGAGCACACGGCTGGAGGACTACGACGAGGAGCGCTACCTGCGCGAGACCGGGCAGATGATCGCCCGCTACGCCGCGCACGACGCCACCTCCGAGGGCCGCGTGGTGCTGGACCTGGTGCGCATCGCCACCGCCACCGGGCTGCGCACGCCGCCGGAGCTGAGCCTGCTCGGCAAGACGCTGCTCAACCTGGAAACCGTCTCGCGGGCGCTTTCGCCGCACCTGGACACCCGCCGCGTGGTCGAGGACCACCTGCAGCACGTGATGCGCGCGCGCCTGAAGAAGTCGCTGTCGGCGGCCAACCTGGCCAGCGAGGCGATGGAGCTGCAGTCGCTGCTGCGCGAGGGCCCGCGGCGCATGTCCGACATCCTCTCGCTGGTCGCCGAGAACCGCCTGCAGATGCGGGTGACCGGGCTGGAGGAATCGCACCTGATGGAAAGCCTGCAGAAGATCGCCAACCGGGTCGCCGCCGGCATCGTCACCGCCGCGCTGATCCTGGCGTCCTCGCAGATGATGCGCATCGACACCGGCTTCAAGCTGTGGGGCTATCCGGCGGTGGCGCTGGTGCTGTTCGTGCTCGGCGTGATCCTGGGCCTGGGCATCGTGCTCAGCGCGCTGCTGTTCGACCGCCGGGTGCGGGCACGCGAGGAACGCGGGCACCGCTGAAGGTTCGCGCTTTGCCGTTTCCCGTCGACGCCTGGATCTTGGCTGTTTGGCCGTTTGGCCGTTTGGCCGTTTGGCTGTTTGACCGTTCGCAATCAGAGCCAGCAGCAGCACAGGCCGTCCGGAAGCAGCGCCGTTCGTTCCGCCAGACCGGCCCTGTGTGCAGAGCGGTCCGCGGTTGCCGGGGCACGACCTTCCACGATGGGGATGTCGTGGAAGAGCCCCCAGGGACGGGTTCACGGCGTGTCCTGCCCCGGCACCCGCGGACCGCTCCCGCGTAGGCAATCGAAGCGCCAATCACCGGTTCTCCGCGCAAAGGACGGCTTGGGACAGTGGCACGATCACTGCCTTCTATGAGGGAAGCCAACGTGACCGCGCACAGGCGCCTCGGCGCGGCAGACATCCTGTGCGATGCACCGCCGCGGCAGCTCGGGAGTGCCGCGCTTCACCTGCCCTGCGCATGCGGATGCGATTGCCTTGGCCCGTCCTGTAGCCGCGCAGTCAGACAGGCCACTTCATCGACGCGATGGAAGTCGTCGGCCGCGGTGAACTCATCAGATCCGCTGGCGATTCAGCGAAATCGTGCCGATGGCGCATGTGATGCATCCCGACGCTACGACTCCATCGCTGAGCTGGACTTACAAATTGTTCGCTTTGCGTTAACGGCTGAACAAACATTCCAGTCAGGTTTGAAAAGGCATATTTCGTCATACGGGTGTCACAGATCGTCAGGGGCTGACATCCGGGGACTGTGGCGAGTGTTGCGCTGAAGCGGACTTGCCTTCCACAAACACCATGGAAGCCGCTTATGCATTGGATCCTCGCGCTCTCGCTGCTGTCGCTTGCCGGACTGCTGCTGGCCTCACGCCGCCTGGTCTGGGTGAAGGCCGCGCTGCTGTCCCTGTTGCTGCTGCTGCTCAGCGCCTGGTACCTGATCGACCGCCTCAGCGGCGACGGCATCAATGCCGCCACGCTGTACCACCTCAAGGCGGACATGGACGGCGCCGGCGTCGCCGACTTCAACGGCTACATCGCGTTGTTCGTGGCGATGGCCCTGCTGTCGCTGCTGCCGCTGGCGCTGGTCCGCGTGCAGCGCTTCCGGCGGCCGCGCGCCGGGACCGGCGTGTTCGCCGGCTTCATGGCGATGCTGCTGGTGGCCGTCGCCGTCAGCCCGCTGTACGCCGATGGCAAGCGCATCTACTACCAGCTGCGGCCGGTGGACTATGCCCAGGTGGTGCCCGAATACGAGGTGCCGGTGCGCCCGCTGCAGCGCCGCAAGAACATCGTGTGGATCTATGGCGAGAGCCTGGAGCGGACCTACCTCGACGACCGCGTGTTCCCCGGCCTGACGCCCAACCTGCGGCGGCTGGCCGGCGAGGGCCTGGACTTCCGCAACATCGCCTCCAACGAAGGCAGCGGCTGGACCATCGCCGGCCTGGTGTCGTCGATGTGCGGCGTTCCGCTGACCACCGCGCCGGGCGACGAGAACAGCATGGACCGCATGGGCCTGTTCCTGCCCGAGGCGCGCTGCCTGGGCGACTATCTCAAGCAGCAGGGCTACAGCAACCACTTCGTCGGCGGCGCCAACGCCAGCTTCGCCGGCAAGGGCAGCTTCCTGGCCAGCCACGGCTTCGACGAGGTGCGCGACGTGCAGCACTTCCACGACAAAGGCGTGGGCCCCTCGCACTTCTCGGCCTGGGGCGTGCACGACGACGTGATGCTGGACGATGCCTGGGAGAACTTCGAGCGGCTCTCGCGCGCCGGCCAGCCGTTCATGCTGACCGCGCTGACCATGGATACCCACCACCCGGCCGGGCACCTGCCGGTGGCCTGCAAGGACACGCGCTACCGCAGCGACTACGGCGACATCGGCCTGCTCAACGCCATCAAGTGCAGCGACCGCCTGGTGTCCGAGCTGGTGGACCGCATCCGCAACAGCCGCTACGGCAAGGACACGCTGATCGTCATCGCCTCCGACCACCTGGCCATGCCCAACGACCTCAGCCGCGTGCTGGCCCAGCAGAAGCGCGAGAACCTGCTGCTGTTCCTGGGCCAGGGCATCGCCCCGCGCCAGGTCGTGGCCACCGCCGGCAGCACCCTGGATTCCGGCGCCACCCTGCTGCAGCTGCTGGAACCGAACGCGCGCACGCTGGGCTTCGGGCGCTCGCTGCTGGCCGGCGACGCCGCCCCCAGTGCCAGTGCCGCCGCCGGCCGCGATCACGGCAAGGACTACCCGCGCTACCTGGCGTTCGCACGCACGCTGTGGACCGGCAAGCGCACCCGCACGCTGCGCATCGACGACGACCGGCTGATGGTCGGCGTGCAGCAGGTCAGGCCGCCGGTGCTACTGGAATACGACCGCAAGTGGGATCTCAAGTCGGTCTACCTGGAGAACACCTCGCGCCAGTTCGACCGCGCCGGCAGCCGCAACACCCTGGCCTACGTCGACCGCTGCACCGCGTTCGAGGACGGCTCCGCCGACGGCGACTGGTGCGCGCTGCTGGTCGACCGCGACAAGGGCATGAAGCTGTACCGCGACGCCGACCTCAAGCGCGGCATCGCGGTGGACGCGCCGCTGCAGGGCCCGTTCGCCGGCCCGCGTCCCCGCGTGCGCCAGCCGATCATGCTGACCCGCAGCGGCCGCAAGGCCGAGCCCGGCCACTACCTGCTGGAGATGTACGCCCGCCGGCTGCCGCCGCGCCCGTTCTGGATCGAGGCGGTGTCGTCCGGACGCAAGGTCGTGCTGGCCCAGCAGTGGGTCACCCCGGACGCGACCGGGCGCATCCGCATGCCGGTCGGCCTGGAGCACGAAGTGGACGACCTGGAGGTCCGGGTGTGGCTGGACTACACCGAGGACATGGCGCTGGACGGGCTCGCCTTCGTCAAGGCGATGCCGGTGGCCGACCGTTCCTGAGCGGCGCCGGGACGGCGCCTGCACCGAAGCGTTCCGGACCCCACGCGCGTGGGGTCCGGCGGCGTGCCGCCGCGCCTAGGCGGCCGGCGGCTGCGGTTCCGGCTGCAGGCCACCGGCGGCCTGCAGCGCGGCCGCGCCGCTGATGCGGATGTCCTGCGGCGACTGCAGCTCGATGCCCTCGCTGGCCATGCGCTGCAGCAGCGCGAAGAACAGGTCGCTGCGTACGCCGTAGGCATCGCGCGGGCTGCTGACGTAGCAGAAGCTGTTGAACGCCACCTGCCCCGCGGCGATGGAGTCGATGAACACCGACGGCGCCGGGTCCTCCAGCACCTTGGGGTGCTCGCCGAACAGCCGCAGCAGCAGCGTGCGCACGTGCTCCACGTCGGTGTCCAGCGGCACCGAAAACTGCAGCTGCACCCGCCCCTTGGGATTGGACAGGGTCATGTTGCGCACGCTCTTGGTGATCAGCTCGGAATTGGGCACGATCAGGGTGGAGCGGTCGCCGACCTGGATCTCGGTGGCGCGCACGTTGATCTTGCGGATGTCGCCCTCCTGGTCGCCGATGCGGACCCAGTCGCCGATCTTGACCGGGCGTTCGGCCAGCAGGATCAGGCCCGACACGAAGTTCTGGGTGATCGCCTGCAGGCCGAAGCCGATGCCCACCGACAGCGCGCTCAACACCAGCGCCAGCTGGCCCAGCCCCACGCCCAGCGCGGCCAGGGTCCACAGCACCACCAGCAGCAGGCCGATGTAGCGCGACACGGTGCTGACCGAGTTGCGCGCCCCGGCGTCCAGTTCGGTCTCGGGCAGGTAGGTATGGGTCAGCCAGCGCTGGAACAGGTTGACCAGGCCCATGCCGATCACCAGCACCCCGACCGCCTTGACGATGCCGCTGGGCGTGATCACCAGGTCCTTGCCCAGGCGTACGCCCTGCACCAGCGCGTCGGTCCAGCCGGCGAACATCGACAGGTTGGTGCCGTAGGGCAGCAGCAGCGCGCCCAGGCCGCCCAGCACCAGCAGCGTGCGCACCACCGCCGACAGCAGCACGCCGAGCTGCACCAGGCGCCCGGCGCGCAGGCCGGCCACGTGCGACAGCGCGCGGCTGAAGCGTCCCTCGGGCTTGAACACCCAGGCGATCAGGTCCGCGGCGAAGGCCATCAGCAGCGCGACCAGGCTCCACACCAGCACCACCCAGACGATCTGGCGGGTGAGGAACAGCGCGAAGTTGATGTAGCCGAACAGCGCCGCCACCAGCGCCGTGACCACGGTCAGGTGGCCGAGCAGGCGCACCAGCACGATCACGCCGCTGCCGCGCGAGGTCACCGCCGCGTTCGCCTCGGCATCGCCGACCCGCGCCGCGCGCGCGCGCAGCGACAGCCCGCCCAGCGTCAGCAGGATCAGGCCGATGTAGAGCAGCGCGGCCACGCCGTCGGTGGCGGTCAGCAGCGCGGTGCCCACCCGCGCCACCTGGTGCACGGCCAGCGCCAGGCCGCAGATCCAGGTCAGCACCGCGACCGCGTGGCACTGCCGGCCCAGCCGGATCGCGGTGTCGTCGTCGATCGCGAACAGCCGCCACGACGGCTGGCGCGGCATCAGCAGGCTCGCGCTGAGCGAGCCGATGAACGCGGCCACGAAGCTGGCGGTCACGAACGCATCGGCGAGCGGGTCCAGCCGTGCCGGTACCGCGCCGATCGCGCGCAGGCACTGCATCAGCACCAGCGCCGCCAGCCCCACGCTGAGCGTGCCGACCAGCAGCAGCCACAGCGCCAGGCCCGAGCGCCGCAGGCGCCCGCCGGGTGCGCGGGTGGCGGCGAAGCGGCGGCCCAGATGGCGCAGCAGCAGCCTCAGCGGGAACACCAGCAGCAGCGCCACCGCCACGCCCGTGGCCAGCAGGCCGTAGCCGCGCTCCGCCACCGCCTCGCGCACAGCCTTCAGCGCCGACGCGTTGACCGCGCGCAGCTTGCCGCGGTCCAGCTCGGACTGCGCGGCCAGCAGCTTCCACAGCGCCGGCGACAGCGGTGAGGCCACGCGCAGGGTCAGCCGCTCGTTGAAGCGCTGCACCCGGGTCCGTTCCAGCGACTCGCCGAACTGGGTCGCCTCCAGCGCCAGCAGTTCGCCGCGCTTCTTGGCCGAGTCCAGCGCGTTCTGCTGTTGCTGCAGCGCCTTGCGCTCGCCGGCGATGTCGCGCGACTCGTCCTTCTGTGCCTCGCCCAGCGGCTTGAGCCGCGCCTGCACCTGCTCCAGCGCCGGGCTCAGCGCGCGCACCGCGGCCTGCGCCTCGCGCTGCACCTGCAGCACGCTGTCGCTGATCTGGTTGAACGCCTCCGGCTCCTTGGCGTCGTCGACCGCCCGCTGCGCCTCGGCCAGCGCCTTCTCGGCCTGATCGAGCTGGTCCTGCACCTCCGGCAGGACCGATCCGTCGGCCTGGGCCTGGGCGATTCCAGCCAGTGCGCCGCAGAGCAGCAGAACCAGCAACAGGCGGCAACAGCCGGCGACATGACGGGACAGGATGGGAAACACGCAGCACACGCAGCCATGCGCGGACCACCGCGCGTGGCTGCATGGTAAGCCAAGCCACGGAAGCGGTCCCCCGCTGCCGCGCCGGACGGCGCGGCGCGCAGCACGCGGCGGAATGGCGGAATGGCGGAACGGCAGGGCGGCGGGGCGGCAGATCGGCTCAGCGGTGGGCCGGTGACCGTTGAACCGTTGAACCGTTGGCGGTTGGCGGTTGGCGGTTGGATGGTTGGACAGCGCGCGCAGGGCCGGGGAGCAGGGGCAGGGGCAGAGACCGGTTGGCGGATGGCGGATGGCTGACGGGCGGCGGCTGATGGCTGATGGCTGACAAGGCAACAGGCAACAGGCAACAGGCAACAGGGCAACAGGGCAAGCGTCCAGCATTCGCTAAAGCTCGCGACCTACACGCCACCACGGCAACGCATCCGGCAGGCCAGACGGTCGCCCCTGCGGGCCGCGGCCGGCCTGCTGCGGCTATGCCCGGCAATGCCGTGCGCGGCCGGCGGCGGGTGCGGCACTTCGTCACCTCTCCATAGCGGGGCGCCGACGCACAATCGGGTCACACCCGCATCCCCGCACGTGGATGCCCTACCCAGGAGGACAACGCCATGAAGATCCAGATCCAGACCGACAACCACGTGCAGAACGATCCCTCGGTGACCCAGCACGTCGAGCGCAGCCTCGACGCCCAGGTCGGCCACCTGGCCAGCGAGATCACCCGCATCGAGGTGCATCTCAGCGACGTCAACGGCCAGCGCCGCGGCGAGGACGACCGCGTCTGCCGGATCGAGGCGCGACTGGCCGGCAGCGCGCCGCTGGCGGTCAGCGACGCCGCCGCCACCACCGCCGGCGCGGTCACGGGCGCGGCCCGCAAGCTGCGCCATGCCATCGACCACGCGCGCGGCAAGCAGTCGCAGCGGGTGGACGTGGACGTGGCGTTGGACTGAGCCGCGGCGCGCGGGCCGGCGGACGCGATCCGCCGGCCCGCAGAAACGACTTCGGCCCGGCAGCCCGGGCATCGGAATGCGGGGCGACGGGCCGAAACGGGAATTTGGTGCGCCTGGAGGGATTCGAACCCCCGACCAATGGCTTCGGAAGCCACTACTCTATCCGGCTGAGCTACAGGCGCGTCGGTCGCCCATTATGCCAGAGCCGGAGCCGTTGCGTGCATTCCCTGATCGGGACCGGCCCTGCACGGTGGCCGCCCGGCCTGCGCCGGTGGCGGGCAAGGCAGCGGGGCCGCGACGCGACCTGCGCCGGCCGCCGCACCGATGACCGCACGGCGGGCGGGCTGCTACGCTTTACGCGATGAAGCACGACTCGCTCACGCCCGCCCCGCCACCGTACTGGCGCAACCGCCTGGCGAACTACTGGAAACTGGTACGTGGCGACCGCCCGATCGGCAGCCTGCTGCTGCTCTGGCCCACCTGGTGGGCGCTGTGGCTGGCCGCCGGCGGAGTGCCGCCGCTGTGGACGCTGTTCGTGTTCACCGCCGGGGTCTGGCTGACGCGCTCGGCCGGCTGCGTGATCAACGACTACGCCGACCGCTGGCTGGACCCGCACGTGGAACGCACCCGCGAGCGCCCGCTGGCCACCGGCGCGGTGTCCGGGCGCGAGGCGCTGTGGGTGTTCGCGGTGCTGATGCTGGTGGCGCTGGCCCTGGTGCTGACGCTCGACGGGCTGACGCTCGCGCTGAGCGTGCCAGCCCTGTTCCTGGCCGCCAGCTACCCGTATCTCAAGCGCTACACCTACCTGCCGCAGGTCTACCTGGGCATGGCCTTCGGCTGGGGCATCCCGATGGCGTTCGCCGCGGTGCAGGGCGAGGTGCCGGCGCTGGCGTGGCTGCTGTACGCGGCCAACATCCTCTGGGCCACCGCCTACGACACCTGGTACGCCATGGTCGACCGCGAGGACGACCTGCGGATGGGCTCCAAGTCCACCGCCATCCTGTTCGGCGACCTCGACCTGGTCGCGCAGGGGGTGCTGTACGCGCTGACCTTCGCCGCGCTGGCGCTGGTGGGCCTGCGCGCGCAACTCGGCCGGTACTTCTGGGTGGGGCTGGCCGTGGCCGTCGCGCTGGTCGGCTACGAGTTCGCGATCGCGCGCCGGCGCGAGCGCGGCCCCTGCTTCCGCGCCTTCCTGCACAACAACTGGGTGGGGCTGGCGGTGTTCGCCGGCATCGCCGCCGCCCTGGCCGCGCGCGCGCCGGCCTAGGCTGGCCGGACGCCGCGGCGCTCACGGCACCCGCGCGCACACCCAGGCATCCACCCGCGCCACGCCGCTGCGGCGCAGCGCCAGGGCGGCCGCCTGCAGCGTGGCGCCGGTGGTCATGACGTCGTCGACCAGGGCCACGTGCGCGGGCAGGCCGGCCTGGGCCGCGAATGCGCCGCGCACGTTGCGGCGGCGCGCGGCGGCCTCAAGTGCCGATTGCGGCGCGGTCGGCCGCACCCGCCGCAGCCCCGGCAGGCAGGGCAGCTGCAGCGCGCGGGCGAGCGGCCGCGCCAGTTCCAGCGCCTGGTCGTAGCCGCGCTGGCGCAGCCGCCGCCGGTGCAGCGGCACGGGCACCAGCGCCTGCGGCCGCGCCTGCCGCGCGCAGGCCGGGATCATCAGTTCGCCCAGCAGGCGCCCGGTCGCCAGGTCGTGGTGGAACTTGAAGCGCCGCAGCAGCCCGTCCACCGGCCAGGCATAGCCGAACGCAGCCACCGCGGCGGCCAGCGGCGAGGCCGTCCCCAGGCAGCGACCGCATCGCGTCGCGCCGGCCGCCTCGTGGCCCGGCAGCGGCAGCGCGCAGCGACCGCACGCGTTGTCCTGCCAGGGCAACGACGCCCGGCACGCCGCGCACAGGTCGCCGCCGTCCGCGCCGGGCTCGGCGCAGACCAGGCACAGCGGGGGCAGCAGCAGGCGGCGCAGGCGCTGCCGCCAACCGTAAACCTGCTCACCCTCCTGCACGTTGACAGCATCGTCCATGCTCACCAGACTGCCTGCCGTCCCAGCCGAATACCGTCAGGAAAGCCCGATGTCCGCTGTCATCCGCCACGACTGGCACGCCCAGGAATTGCTGTCGCTGTTCGACCTGCCGTTCCCGGAACTGCTGCATCGCGCCGCCGGCGTGCACCGCGCGCACTTCGACCCGGCCGAGGTCCAGGTCTCCACCCTGCTGTCGGTCAAGACCGGCGGCTGCCCGGAGGACTGCGCCTACTGCCCGCAGGCGCAGCGCTACGACACCGGCGTCGGCGCACAGAAGCTGATGGACACCGACCAGGTCGTGGCCAAGGCGCGCCAGGCCAAGGCCGCCGGCGCCTCGCGCTTCTGCATGGGCGCGGCCTGGCGCTCGCCCAAGGACCGCGACATCCCCAAGGTCGCGGCGATGATCCGCGAGGTCAAGGCGCTGGGGCTGGAGACCTGCGCCACGCTGGGCATGCTCGCGCCCGCGCAGGCGCAGGCGCTCAAGGCCGCCGGCCTGGACTACTACAACCACAACCTCGACACCGCGCCGGACTACTACGACTCGATCATCCACACCCGCCAGTACCAGGACCGCCTGGACACGCTGGAACACGTGCGCGAGGCCGGGCTGAAGACCTGCTGCGGCGGCATCGTCGGCATGGGCGAGACCCGCGAGCACCGCGCCGGGCTGCTGCTGGCGCTGGCCAACCTGCCCGCGCATCCGGACTCGGTGCCGATCAACCGGCTGGTGCAGGTCGCCGGGACGCCGCTGCACGGCACCCGCGAACTGGACCCGTTCGAGTTCGTGCGCATGATCGCGGTGGCGCGCATCGTCATGCCGCGCTCGATGGTGCGGCTGTCGGCCGGGCGCGAGGCGATGAGCGACGAGCTGCAGGCGCTGTGCTTCATGGCCGGCGCCAACTCGATCTTCTACGGCGAGAAGCTGCTGACCACCGGCAACCCGGACACCGAGCGCGACCAGGCGTTGTTCCAGCGGCTGGGCCTGCGCCCGATGCAGATCGTGGTCGACGCCGACGGCCACGACCACCCCGGCACCGTGCATGCCGACATCACCGGCGGCGACCGCTGCGGGCAGGCGGCCTAGCACCCGCCCGGCACTGGGCGACCGCCACGGCGACACGCTACGCTAGCCCACCCGCCCCGACCCCACGCCGATGGCCCGCCCCGACCTGCACGAACGCATCCAGTCGCTGCGCAGCCTGCGCGTCGCCCAGGGCCGGGTGCGCGTACGCCGCGCCGTGTCGCGCCGCGACGGCGTCCAGGTGGAGATCGACGGCCGCTGGCTGACCGGCTTCTGCTCCAACGACTACCTGGGCCTGGCCCAGCAGTTCGAGGTGGTCGCCGCGCTGCAGGACGCCGCCGCGCGCGACGGCGCCGGCGCCACCGCCTCGCCGCTGGTCTGCGGCCACCACGACCTGCATGACGCCCTGGAGCGCGAGCTCGCCGACTGGCTCGGCTATCCGCGCGCGCTGCTGTTCGGCAGCGGCTTCGTCGCCAACCTGGCCGTACAGCAGGCGCTGCTGAGCGAGGACGACGACCTGTGCGTGCAGGACCGCCTCAACCACGCCAGCCTGATCGACGCCACGCGCCTGGCCGGCTGCCGCCTGCGGCGCTACCCGCACCTGGACGTGGAGGGCGCGATGCGCCAGCTGCGCAGCACCCCCGAGGGCGCGGCGATGCTGGTCACCGACGGTGTCTTCAGCATGGACGGCGACCTCGCGCCGCTGCGCGCGCTGAGCCTGGTGGCGCGCATGCAGGATGCGCTGATGTACGTCGACGACGCGCACGGCGTCGGCGTGGTCGGCCCGCAGGGGCGCGGTTGCGTCGCCGAGGCCGGCCTGGGCGTGGCCGAGGTGCCGCTGCAGCTGGTCACGCTGGGCAAGGCGCTGGGCGGCCATGGCGCGGCCGTGGTCGGCGACGAGACGCTGGTGCGGCACCTGGCCGAGACCGCGCGCCCCTACCTCTACACCACCGCGCTGCCGGCGGCGCAGGCCGCCGCGGCACTGGCCGCGGTCCGGCTGGCGCGGCGCGACGAGTGGCGGCGCGAGCGCCTGGCCACGCGGGTGGCCGGCTTCCGCGAGGGCGCGCGCCGCCACGGCCTGGAGCTGATGGCCTCCGACACCCCGATCCAGCCGCTGCTGTGCGGCGACGAGACCACGGTGATGGCGCTGGCGGCCGCACTGGAGCAGGCCGGCTTCCTGGTCGGCGCGATCCGCCCGCCGACCGTGCCCGAGGGCAAGGCGCGGCTGCGGATCACGCTGTCGGCCCTGCACACCCCGGCCCAGGTCGACGCCCTGCTCGACGCCCTCGCCCGCGCGCGCGACGGCGTGCTCGCGGCCGCCCCGGCGCAGCCGGCGCTGGCCTGACCGCTGCGGCGCGGCCTGCCCGCGCCTCCGCTCGCACGCCGCGCACGGCGGTCCACGCCGGATCGGCGACAATGCGCCCATGCATATCGATGTCACCGGCCAGGGCCCCGCGCTGGTCCTGATCCACGGCTGGGCCCTGCACGGCGGCGTGTTCGCACCGCTGGTCGAGCGCCTGGCGCCGCACTGCCGACTGCACCTGGTCGACCTGCCGGGCCACGGCCACAGCCGCGACGACGCCACCCGGCTGGCGCTGCCGCACGTGGTCGCCGCGATCGCCGCCGCGACCCCGCCGGCGGTCTGGCTGGGCTGGTCGCTGGGCGGGTTGTTCGCCCTCCATGCCGCCGCCACCCTGCCGCAGGTGCGCGGGCTGGCGATGCTCGCCGCGACCCCGCGCTTCGTGCGCGGCGGCGACTGGCCGCATGCGGTGGAGCGCACGGTGTTCGCGCAGTTCGGCCAGGATCTGGCCCAGGACTACCGCGGCACGCTGGACCGCTTCCTGGCGCTGGACACGCTGGGCTCGGCGCACGGGCGCGCCGAGCTGCGCACGCTGCGCCAGGCCCTGGCCGCGCGCGGCGAGCCGGCCCCGCGCGCGCTGCAGGAAGGCCTGGACCTGCTCGAACGCAGCGACCTGCGCCGGGGGCTGCCGACGCTGCCCTGCCCCAGCCTGTGGCTGGCCGGCCAGCGCGACCGGCTGGTCCCGGCGGCCGGCCTGGAGGCCGCCGCCGCGCTGGCGCCGCGCGCCACGGCGCAGACCTTCGCCGGCGGCGGGCACGCGCCCTTCCTGGGCCAGGCCGACGCGGTCGCCGAGCGCCTGCTGCGGTTCGTCGCGGACGTCGCGGCCGGAACTTTCGATTGCTAAACCGGTCGGTTTTGCATTCCCCTCGCCGCGGGCGACAATAGCCGGTCCATGAACACCACCTTCGACTCCCGCCACGTCCGCCGCGCCTTCGCCCGCGCGGCCGCCGGCTACGACGCTGCCGCCGCGCTCCAGCACGAGGTCGAGAAGCGCCTGCTCGAGTCGCTGGACTACCTGGACGAGCGCGTGCCGCAGGTGGTGCTGGATGTCGGCGCGGGCCCCGGGCACGCGGCGGCGGCGATGAAGAAGCGCTGGCCCAAGGCCCAGGTGGTGGCGCTGGACCAGGCGCTGCCGATGCTGCAGGAGGCGCGCAAGCAGGCCGGCTGGTGGAAGCCGTTCACCCGCGTCTGCGCCGACGCGCGGGCCCTGCCGGTGGCCGACGGCAGCGTGGACGTGATCTTCAGCAACCTGTGCCTGCAGTGGGTCGAGGACCTGCCGGCGGTGTTCGCCGGGTTCCGCCGTGCGCTCCGGCCGGGCGGCCTGCTGCTGTGCTCCACCTTCGGGCCGGAGACGCTGATCGAGCTGCGCGAGGCGTTCGCCCAGGCCGATCCGGCGCCCCACGTCAGCCGCTTCCCGCAGATCGCCCAGTTCGGCGACGCGCTGATGATGGCCGGCTTCCGCGACC
The DNA here is from genome assembly GCA_037145635.1 of Lysobacteraceae bacterium USHLN149. Classification (GTDB taxonomy): domain Bacteria; phylum Pseudomonadota; class Gammaproteobacteria; order Xanthomonadales; family Xanthomonadaceae; genus JAATFS01. The sequence continues at coordinate 466,888 of JBBCXB010000003.1, read as the reverse complement.
CGGTGCTGGACCGCGACCTGTTCACCCTCACCTACCCCGACCTGCCGGCGCTGATGCGCGAGCTGCGCGCCATGGGCGCGACCAACGCGCTGAGCCAGCGCCGCGCCACCCTCACCGGGCGCGGCCGCTTCGCCGCCGCCGGCGCCGCCTACGAGCCGCTGCGCCAGCCCGATGGCCGCCTGCCGAGTTCGTGGGAGGTCATCTACGCGCACGCCTGGGCGCCGGACCCGGGCGCGCCGATCCGCGAGCGCGGCCACGAGGTCGCCACGGTACCGCTCGCCTCGATCCCGATCCGGCGCCGGCCGCGCGATCCCGGCTAGCGCCGCGGGCGGCGCGTGCTGCACGCGCACTGCCCACCGACCCGACTCCGCGCCGGCGTTTTCCGGCCCTCCCCCAACGGCCTTCCCCCATGTTGAAGTGGTTCATCATCGCGCTGTTCATCGCGTCGGCGCTGTACATCCATTACCGCGGCCGCGTGCGCCACCGGCTGAGCCGCCAGCTGCTCGACCATTCGACCTTCATGGCGCCGATCAACGCGCTGATGTACCTGTGCTCGCGCGTGCCGACCACGCCGTTCATCGACCCGGGCAGGGAATTCCCGGAGCTGGCGCCGCTGCGCGCGCAGTGGCCGGCGATCCGCGACGAGGCGGTGGCGCTGCAGCGCATGCAGAAGATCCGCGCCGCCGACGGCTACACCGACGTCGGCTTCAATTCGTTCTTCCGCCGCGGCTGGAAGCGCTTCTACCTCAAGTGGTACGGCACCGCGCACCCGTCGGCGGCCGAGCTGTGCCCGCAGACCACGGCGCTACTGAAGTCGATCCCGGCGATCAAGGCGGCGATGTTCGCCGAGTTGCCGCCGGGCAGCGAGCTGCGCCCGCACCGCGACCCGTTCGCCGGCTCGATGCGCCTGCACCTGGGGCTGGCCACGCCCAACGACGACCGCTGCTTCATCGACGTGGACGGCCAGCGCCACAGCTGGCGCGACGGCGAGTGGACGATGTTCGACGAGACCTACATCCACTACGCCCGCAACGACACCGAGCAGGACCGCATCATCCTGTTCTGCGACATCGAGCGGCCGATGCGCTGGCGCTGGGCCGCGGCGCTCAACCGCTTCGTCGGCCGCAGCCTGCTGGCCGCCGGCGCCTCGCCGAACCAGGAAGGCGACAAGACCGGCGGCATCAACCGCCTGTTCCGCTATTTCTACGCGGTGCGCCTCAAGGCCAAGGCGCTGAAGGAGCGCAACAACCCGCTGTACCAGATCCTCAAGTGGGGCCTGGTCGCGCTGGTGGTGGCCGGCATCATCCTGCTCTGACTCCGGGCCGGCGGTGCATGCCTGCACGAAGTATCAGCCACATGCTTCCGCAGCCCTTGCAATGACGGGCCGAGGCGTCAGCGTGGCCGGGGATAGGCGGAGAGCGGCACTCCGGACGTGCCGCGGCGGCGAGTCGGACAGGATGTCCGCCCGAGCCGAGGAGCCTGTCCCCGGTCACGCTGTCGCCCCTCGCCGAAGCCGAAGATCGTATCGCTTCCGGGATGCTATGACCGATGGCTTGGGCGAGATCTGATGCTTCGTCCGCCTGCACATGAGCGGTACGCGGAGGCCCTTCACCGCAGCCCGTGACCGTGCCAGTGCCAGCCAGGTGCCCCGGAGCCCTTGGCCGGCGTCGGCAGCCCGTCCGTCTGCGCCGGCACATCCCGCGCGATGGCGCGGCCCTGCCTCGCTCAGCGCGAGACCTGGGCGATCCAGTCCTGCAAGTTGTAGTAGTTGGTCACGCGCGCGATGCGGCCGTCGCGGATGTCGAAGAACGCCCCGCCGGGCAGCACGTAGGTCTGTCCGGTGGCCTCGGGCAGACCCGCGTCGGTGTGGTGGTACTCGCCGTGCACCACGTACTCGGCCCCGACGCGGTCGCCGGCCTCGCTGGCGGTCAGCACGATGTCGTGCAGCTGTTCGCGGTAGCTGGCGCTCATGCGCCGCAGGAACGCCGCGAAGGCCGCCTGCCCGGTCTCGCGCGCGCCCTGGTTGAGATCGTGCGCCACGTCCTCGCTCAGGTGCGCCAGCATCGTGTCCCAGTCGCCGCGGTTGAACGCGTCGTAGTAGGCCTGCACCAGCTCGGTGGCGCGCAGGCGGCTGCCGTCGTTCATCGGGGAAGCCTCGGGGAAGCGGAAACGGCCCCCATGATAGGCCGGCTCAGGCGCCGCGCACGAACAGGTCGCGGTGGAAGAAGTACACCTCCTGCAGCAGGAAGCGCCAACTGGTGTGGAAGCTGCGGAAGCGCGTGCTCGGCGTGGACGAGGCCAGCGCGTCGATGTCCAGCTCGTGGCACAGCCGCAGCGCGCGCGCCATGTGCAGCGGGTCGCTGACCACGATCGCGCGCCGCATCCCGCGCGCGCGCATCAGCGCGCGGGCCTGCAGCAAGTTCTGCCGCGTGGTGCGCGACACCGTCTCGATCAGGATCGCGTCCGGCGGCACCTCGTGGCGCAGCGCGTAGCGGCGGGCCACCTGCGATTCGGCGAAACGCGCCCCGCTGCCGCCGAAGCCGCCGGTGAAGATCAGCTGCCGCGCATAGCCCTGCCGGTACAGGTCCAGCGCATGCCGGATGCGCTCCTCGAACACCGGCGAGGGCTTGGCGTCGTAGGCCGCCGCGCCGAGCACGATGATCACGTCGGCCGGGGCGGCCTGGTCGCGGTCGCCCACCCAGACGATCCAGCCGGCGACCCCCACCAGCCAGGCCGCCGCCAGCATGCACAGCCGCCAGCTCCAGCCCCAGATTCCGATGCCGCGGCGACGCCGGCTCACACCGGCGCCCAGGGCAGCGCGTCCAGGTCCACGTTGCCGCCGGACAGCACCACGCCGACCCGGCGCCCGGCGAAGCGCCCGGGTGCGGCCAGCACCGCCGCCAGCGCGATCGCCGACGACGGCTCCACGGTCTGCTTGAGCACCTGCCAGATCAGCCGCATCGCCTGCACCACCGGCGCATCCTCGACCGTGATCACCGACGCCCCCGCCGCCTGCAGCAGGGCGAAGTTGGGTGCTCCCAGCGTGCCGCGCAGGCCGTCGCAGACCGTGTCCGGCACGAAGTCGACCCGGCGCTCGCCGGCGGCCAGCGAGCGCGCGGTGTCGGCCGCGCCCGCGGGCTCGGCCAGCACCAGCTCGCAGCCGGGCGCGATGCCGCGCAGCGCCAGCGCCGTGCCCGCGGCCAGCCCGCCGCCGCCGACCGGCACCACCAGCACGTCGAGCGGGCCGGTGGCCTGCAGCAGTTCCAGCGCCGCCGTGCCCTGGCCGGCGATCACCGCCGGATCCGTATACGGGTGCACCAGGGTCGCGCCACTGGTGGCCTGGACCTCGGCGCACAGCGCCTCGCGCGCCGCGATGCCGGGCGCGCAGCGCCACAGCGTGGCCCCGTGCCGCGAAATATTGGCCAGCTTCGACGCCACCGCGCCCTCCGGCGCCACGACGTGGCACCCGATCCCGCGGTCGCGTGCGGCCAGCGCCAGCGCCGCCCCGTGGTTGCCCGAGGAGTGGGTGACGACCCCGCGCGCGGCGGACGCCGGGTCCAGCGCCCAGACCGCGTTGCAGGCGCCGCGGAACTTGAACGCGCCACCGCGCTGCAGGTGCTCGCCCTTGAAGTGCAGCCGGGCCCCGGTCATCGCATCCAGCGCCCGCGACCGCAGCACCGGCGTGGTCTCGGCGTGGGCGGCGATGCGGGCGGCGGCCTGCAGCACGTCGGCGAAATCGGGCAGGGCTGAATCGGTCATGCGTTCAAGATTAACGTATCGGTCAAGCACCCGAACCCCGGGTGCGGCATCGTTCCCCGGATGAAACGTTCACGCCCCGATCGGAGCAATTAAGGACGGATTCAATGCGTTGGGCCGACAGTGGCCGCCTGACTCGAGGAGGGGAACTCCCATGAAGCTCCGCCTGATCCTGGCCGCCGGACTGATGGCGGCGCTTGGTGGCTGCGCGACCTACGACTACGCGGGAGGCGGATCCGGCGGCTACTACCGCGGCAGCCCGTCCGTGCAGTACCGCTACCCGCCCGGCTACTACGGCAGCCCCTACGGCTACGGCAGCCCGTACGGCTATGGCGGCTCGATCGGCCTGTACGACTACCCGGTGTACCCGGTCTACCGCGGCGGCTACTACCCGCGCCCGCCGCGCAACCGGCCGCCGCCGCGCCCCGGCAACGACCACGGTGGCCCGCGCCCGCGGCCTCCCGAGGGCGGGCCGCGGCCCAACCGTCCGGATCGGCCCGACCGCCCTAGCCGACCGGTCGATCGGCCGCCGCCGCAGGCCCGCCCGCCGGCGTCGCCGCGTCCGGCCAACCCGCATCCGCGCCCCGGCCGGCCCAACGTCCGGCAGCAGGAACCGTAGCCGGCGGCCGGCGCGACGCGACTGCGACGACCGCCACAAATGGAAACACTGGGGGCTTGCTTTTGCGTTCGGCTTGCCCCCACAGTACGACCACGGTGTGACCCGCCACGTCGCTTTGTGACACGGCCGGATGCACCGACCAGTTCATGTCGATGTCCGGCAGGGAAATCTGGATCCCCCCTGTTCCGGCCCTGCCGGATATCGGCGCCTAAGACGCACGAAGCCCCGTCCGCGGGGCTTCGTGCTTTCTGGCGCAGGCGTCGTCGGTCTGGCGCGCCGGAAAACCGGCGGCGACGGACAGCGACGGAAAAAAGTAAGGGCCGGCAGTCCCCCGACTGCCGGCCCTTGTGCTACCCCGAGACGCGCGTGGCCGGTCCCTGTTCCATACCCGGCCTTGCGCCCATGACGCAGTGCCGCCGCGGGTGCAATGGAGTTATCTGCACGACCCGTGCCAACTTGAGGGCGCAGTGTCGGAAGCGTGATGCGAAACACATAAAATGCCCGTTCGCTGCGGGCCTGGCCCCAACCGCCGATAATCCGCCGGCGCTCCTCCCCTCCGATTGCTGCTTGCCATGACCGATTCCTTCCATCGCTACGACGTCATCGTGATCGGGGGCGGCCACGCCGGCACCGAGGCCGCGCTGGCCGCCGCCCGCGCCGGCGCGCGCACCCTGCTGTTGACGCACAACCTCGAGACCGTGGGCGCGATGAGCTGCAATCCGGCCATCGGCGGCATCGGCAAGGGCCACCTGGTCAAGGAGATCGATGCGCTGGGCGGGGCGATGGCGCGCGCGGCCGACCGCGCCGGCATCCAGTGGCGCACCCTCAATGCCTCCAAGGGCCCGGCGGTGCGCGCCACCCGCTGCCAGGCCGACCGCGCGCTGTATCGCAGCGCCATCCGCGGCATCGTCGAGTCGCAGCCCAACCTGGCCGTGTTCCAGGCCGCCGTGGACGACCTGCTGATCGAGGGCGACCAGGTGCGCGGCGTGCTGACCCAGACCGGGCTGCGCTTCGAGGCCGCGGCCGTGGTCCTGACCGCCGGCACCTTCCTGGCCGGCAAGATCCATGTCGGGCCGACCCAGTACGCCGCCGGCCGCATGGGCGACCCGCCGGCCACCACCCTGGCCGCGCGCCTGCGCGAGCGCCCGTTCGTCGTCGACCGGCTCAAGACCGGCACGCCGCCGCGCATCGACGGCCGCAGCCTGGACTACGCGGCGATGGAGGAGCAGCCGGGCGACGATCCGCGGCCGGTGATGTCGTTCCTGGGCGAGCGCGCCGAGCATCCGCGCCAGGTCAGCTGCTGGATCACCCACACCACCGAGCACACCCACGCGCTGATCCGCGCCGCGCTGCACCGCTCGCCGCTGTACAGCGGCCAGATCGAGGGCATCGGCCCGCGCTACTGCCCGTCGATCGAGGACAAGGTGGTGCGCTTCGCCGAGAAGGCCAGCCACCAGATCTTCGTCGAGCCGGAGGGGCTGGACGTGGTCGAGATCTATCCCAACGGCATCTCCACCTCGCTGCCGTTCGACGTGCAGCTGGCGCTGGTGCGCTCGATCCGCGGCTTCGGGCACGCGCACATCACCCGCCCCGGCTACGCCATCGAGTACGACTTCTTCGACCCGCGCGGGCTCAAGGCCTCGCTGGAGACCAAGCTGGTGGCCGGGCTGTTCTTCGCCGGCCAGATCAACGGCACCACCGGCTACGAGGAAGCCGCCGCGCAGGGCCTGCTGGCCGGCGTCAACGCCGCCCGCCACGTCCGCGCCCTGCCGGCGTGGACGCCGCGCCGCGACGAGGCCTACCTGGGCGTGCTGGTGGACGACCTGATCACCCACGGCACCACCGAGCCCTACCGCATGTTCACCAGCCGCGCCGAGTACCGGCTGCAGCTGCGCGAGGACAACGCCGACGTGCGCCTGACCGGCATCGGCCGCGAGCTGGGGCTGGTCGACGACGCCCGCTGGGCGCGCTTCGAGGCCAAGCAGGAGGCGGTGGCGCGCGAGAGCGGCCGCCTGCGCGCGCTGTGGGCCACGCCCGGCAACGCGCTGGGGCGCGAGGTCGAGGCCGCGCTGGGGGTGGCGGTCAGCCGCGAGACCTGCGTGCTGGACCTGATCAAGCGCCCGGAACTCGGCTATGCCGCGCTGATGCGGGTGCCGTCGCTGGGCCCGGGCGTGGACGACGCGCAGGTCGCCGAGCAGGTCGAGATCGGCGTGAAGTACGCCGGCTACCTGGAGCGCCAGCGCGAGGAGATCGAGCGCACGCAGCGCCACGCGTCCACGCCGATCCCGGACGGCTTCGACTACGCCGCGGTGCGGGGACTGTCCGCCGAGGTGCAGCAGAAGCTGGAACGGGTCCGCCCGCAGAGCGTCGGCCAGGCCCAGCGCATCGCCGGCATGACCCCGGCGGCGATCTCGCTGCTGCTGGTGCACCTGGAGCGCGCGCGGCGCAGCCAAGTTGCCTAAGGGCATCGCCGCAGCACCCATCCCTTTTGACCGTTATCGTTGAGATCGCCATGGACATCCACCCGCTCGCGCCGGAAAAGCGTGCCGCCGTGCTGGAAGCGCTACGCGGCATCGAGCACAGCCACCAAGTGCGCATCCTGCTCGCCTGCGAGTCGGGCAGCCGCGGCTGGGGCTTTTCCTCGCCTGACAGCGACTACGACGCACGTTTCGTCTATGTGCACCAGCCGGACTGGTACCTGACGGTCAACGAGCGCACCGGACCGGGTCAGCCACAGCGCGACGTGATCGAACTGCCAATCGCCGACGACCTGGACGTCAGCGGCTGGGACCTGCGAAAGGCGCTGCGGCTAGTCTCCAAGTCGAATCCGACGCTGCTGGAATGGTTGCAGTCGCCGCTGGTCTACCGGCAGGATCCAGCCGCCACTGCCGCGCTACTGGAGGTGGCAGGTGTTTTCTACTCGCCGCTGGGCACGTGGTGGCACTACTTCAACATGGCAAAGGGCAACTACCGCGGCTATCTGCGCGGCGATCGCATCCGCACCAAGAAGTACCTCTACGTGCTGCGCCCGGTGCTGGCCTGCAAGTGGATCGAAGATGGGCGCGGGATGCCGCCGATGGCATTCGAGCGGCTGCTGGAGGCGCTGCTTCCAGCGGGGCCTCTGCGCGAAGCCATCGACGCCCTGCTCGCGAAGAAGCGTCTCGCTGCGGAGATAGAGGACGGGCCGCGGGTGCCGGCGATCAGCGATTTCCTCGACACCGAACTGGTACGCATGGCTGCCTCGGTACCGCGCCTCAAGCCAGGCAATGGCGATCCTCGGGCATTGGACGAACTGTTCAGACAACTGATCCGCGCCGAGTCCTGAAAACCTCGATGCGGCGCATCTGCTCATCGCCAGCGAGTCCGGCACCCAGCCGGGTTGAGTCTGTGCCTGACATCGCTTTGGCAAGCAAACTTACCCCGGAGGCAGCGTCCTGCATGACTTCCGTACCTGCGCTCAGTCGTCGTTCTCGGCTTCCTCGCGGCCCTGCTGACGGATGATCGCCTCCTGGCGTGCATCCTCGATCGAGGCGCGCACCGCGCGCACGTCGGCGCGGCGGGTGTCGAACACGAAGCGCCCGCTCAGCGCGCTGTCCGGGCGCAGCTCGCCCTTCTCGTAGAGCGCCCACATCTCCTCGCCGTAGTGGGTGGCGTTGAGTTCGGGCGCGAAGCGGCCGAGGCAGTCGCGCAGGTTGTGCACATCGCGCAGCAGCATCTCGCGGGCGGCGTTGTTGCCGGCGGCGCTGACCACCTGCGGGAAGTCGATCACCACCGGGCCGTCGGGGCCGACCAGCACGTTGTATTCGGACAGGTCGCCATGCACCAGGCCCAGGCACAGCATCTTCACCACGTCGCCGATCAGGCGCGCATGGAACGCGCGCGCCTGCTCCGGCTCCAGCTCGACCTCGCCCAGGCGCGGCGCGCTGTGGCCGTCGGCATCGGTCACCAGCGCCATCAGCAGCACGCCGTGGAAATAACCGCGCGGCTGCGGCACGTGCACGCCGGCCTCGACCAGCTGGTACAGCGCGTCGGCCTCGGTGTTCTTCCAGGCGGTCTCCTGCTCGCGGCGGCCGAACTTGGTGGCCTTGCCCATCGCGCGCGCCTGGCGGCTGCCGCGCACCTTGCGGCCTTCCTGGTACTGCACGCGCGCCTGGAAGCTGCGCTGCGCCATGTCCTTGTACACCTTGGCGCAGAGCACCTCGTCGCCGGCATGGACCACGTACACCGAGGCTTCCTTGCCGCTCTTGAGCGGACGCAGGACGCCATCGATGACGCCGTCGTCGATCAGTGGCTGCAGGCCCTTGGGAGTCTTCATCGGGAACGCGGGGACCGGGCGGCAGGGGGGAGGCGGATTATGACCCACGGCGGGGGCAAGACCGCATGCAGGGCCGCCGCCGGCCACGTCCAGGAGTACAGTGGCCGGCGCGCGGCGCCGTCGTGGCGGGGCGCGGCGTTCCCATCGATCCGCCACGCACAGAGGGTGTCATGAGCAAGGGAATGGACCAGAAGAAGAGCGACAAGAAGCAGCCGACCAAGACGCTGAAGGAAAAGCGCGCGGCCAAGCAGGAAAAGAAGCAGAAGTAAGCGCATCCGGCGAGCTCGCGCGGCGGGCTCGCCGGACGGCGGCGTCGCCGGGGCCGCGCGGTCCAGCCCGCGGCCCGCCTCACCCCCGCACCCCGCACACGCCGGGCCAGCGCCGCACACCGGAGTGTTCCAGCGGGTGCGACACGAAATTCGCACAGAGGTGCGATAATCGATCCGACCCTTGCGGAACGCGCCTCGCCGGCGTCCTCGAGCAGGCCGGCCGCTGGCCGCCCTCACCCATTCCGGCGTAGCGTTGGCCTCGGAAGCCATCCTTCCGCTGCGGTCAGGACCCGGACGTTCCCTCCCCGTCTCATGGAACGCCCGGGCACAGGCCGTGACGCACAAGCGCCCGGCCACGGAATCCGGAGGAACACGCAACGTGAATACGCAATCGAACGTCTCGGCCCTGGGTCGCGGGCTGATCTGGGTCGTGGGCCTGCTGCTCGCCCTGCTGGGGGCGGTGCTGCTGGTCGGCGGCCTCCGCCTGGTCGCGGAAGGCGGCAGCGGGTACTTCCTGGCGATGGGCCTGGCCACGCTGGCCGCCGGCCTGCTGGTGATCGCACGCCGGCCGGCCGGTGCCGCGCTGTACGGCGTGGCCTTCGCGGCCACCGTGGCCTGGGCGCTGTGGGAGGTGGGGCTGGATTTCTGGCCGCTGGTCTCGCGCCTGGTCGCCCCGGCGGTGCTGGCGCTGCTGGTGGCCCTGCTGTGGCCGACGCTGCGCCGCAGCCGCCGGCAGCCGGCCGGGCGCGGCGCCTATGCGCTGTCGGCGCTGCTGCTGGCCGGCCTGGCCGCCACCGCGGCCTACGCGTTCGTGCCGCGCCCGATCGTGGCCGCGCCCGGCGATGCGCCGGTCACGCCGGTGGCGCAGGGCGCCGCGCAGAAGGACTGGATGCACTGGGGCAACACCCCCGGCGGCACGCGCTTCGCCGCGCTGGACCAGATCAACCGCGACAACGTCGACCAGCTGCAGGTGGCCTGGACCTACCGCACCGGCGACGTGCCCACCAGCAACGGCTTCGGGGCCGAGGACCAGGCCACGCCGCTGCAGGTCGGCGATACCGTGTTCGTCTGCACCCCGCACAACCAGGTGTTCGCGCTGGACGCCGACAGCGGCCGCAAGCGCTGGTCGTTCGATCCCAAGGCCAGCGCGCCGAACTGGCAGCGCTGCCGCGGCCTGGGCTATTACGACGCCGCCGCCGCACCCGCGGCCCCCGCCGGGAGCGCGCCCATCGCGCCGCCGGCGGCCGATGCAATCTGCCGCCGCCGCATCGTCATGAACACCGTCGACGCCCGCCTGTTCGCGCTCGACGCCGAGACCGGCAAGCCCTGCGCCGATTTCGGCCAGGACGGCGTGGTCGACCTCAAGGCCGGCATGGGCGAGGTCAAGCCCGGTTTCTACACCCTCACCGCCGCGCCGCTGATCGCCGGCCACCTGATCGTGGTCGGCGGCCGCGTGGCCGACAACATCGAGGTCGGCGAACCGTCGGGCGTGATCCGCGCCTTCGACGTGCGCAGCGGCGCGCTGGTCTGGGTCTGGGACCTGGCCCGCGAGACCCCGGACACCCCGCTGGACCCGAACATCCACTACACCCGCGCCACGCCCAACGTGTGGACCTCGATGGCCTACGACCCGGCGCTGGGCCTGATCTACCTGCCCACCGGCAACACCACCCCGGACGCCTGGGGCGGCGAGCGCACCCCGCAGGACGACAAGTACAGCTCGTCGGTGGTGGCGCTGGAGGCGGCGACCGGACGCGTGCGCTGGCACTACCAGACCGTGCACCACGACCTGTGGGACTACGACGTGCCCGCGCAGCCGACCCTGGCCGACGTGCCGGACGGCAAGGGCGGCACTGTGCCCGCGCTGCTGCAGGTGACCAAGGCCGGGCAGATCTTCATGCTCGACCGCGCCACCGGCCAGCCGATCGCTCCAGTGCAGAACGTGGCCGTGCCGCAGGGCAAGGCCGAGGGCGAGCGCTACGCGCCGACCCAGCCGCTGTCCACCGGGCTGCCGCAGATCGGCACCCAGACCCTGACCGAAGCCGACATGTGGGGCGCCACCCCGATCGACCAGATGCTGTGCCGCATCCACTTCCGGCAGATGCGCTACGACGGCATGTACACCCCGCCGGGCGAGGACCTCGCACTGCAGTGGCCGGGCTCGCTGGGCGGCATGAACTGGGGCAGCGCCTCGCTCGACCCGACCACCGGCTACCTGTTCGTCAACGACATGCGCATCGGCCTTTGGATGCGGCTGATCCCGCGCCGGGAGATGGAGAGCCAGAAGGCCGGCGGCGTGGAGATGGGCGCGGCCTCGCAGACCGGCACGCCGTACGGCTCGCTGCGCGACCGCTTCGTCTCCAAGCTCGGCATCCCGTGCCAGAAGCCGCCGTACGGCACGATGTCGGCGGTGGACCTGGCCACGCGCAAGCTGGTGTGGCAGGTGCCGGTCGGCACGGTCCGCGACACCGGCCCGCTCGGCATCAAGATGGGGCTGCCGATCCCGATCGGCATGCCGACGCTGGGCGGTTCGCTGGCCACCCAGTCGGGCCTGCTGTTCTTCGCCGGCACCCAGGACTACTACCTGCGCGGCTTCGACAGCCATACCGGCAGGGAGATCTGGAAGGCGCGGCTGCCGGTGGGCAGCCAGGGCACACCGATGACCTACGTGTCGCCCCGGACCGGCCGCCAGTACATCGTGGTGACCGCCGGCGGTGCGCGCCAGTCGCCGGACCGCGGCGACTACGTGATCGCCTACGCGCTGCCGCAGAAGCGTTGAGCCCGGGCGGGAGCCGGCTCCGCGCCGGTTCCCGCCGTTCCGTCACACCGCCGCCGTGCAGCGCTTACCATGGCGGGGTACCCGATGGATTGCACGACCTCCCGATGGCCGACACCCCCGCTTCCCCAGGCCGGCGCAAGGCCGCCCCCGGTAGCCCGCCCGCCGAACGCGGGCTCACCCACGAGCTGATGCGGCAGATCGACGGATTGCAGGGCGATCCGGACTTCATGACCTCGCTGGCGCGCGGCCTGGCCGTGCTCAGCGTGTTCGCGCAGCATGCGCGCGAGGTCACCATGTCGCAGATCAGCACCGAGACCGGCATCTCGCGCGCGGCGGTGCGGCGCGTGCTCTACACCCTGGCCCGGCTGGGCTATGTCGGCGAGCAGGGCCGCGGCTACGTGCTGCTGCCGCGCGTGCTCGGCATCGGCGGCGCCTACGTGGCGTCCTCGTCGATGACCGCCGCCGCGCAGCCGGTGCTGGACGCGCTGCGCGACGAAGTGCACGAGTCGTGCTCGCTCGGCGTGCTCGACGGCGACGACCTGCTGTACATCGCCCGCGCCGAGACCGTGCGCATCATGTCGATCGGGCTGCGCGCCGGCAGCCGGCTGCCGGCCTACTGCACCTCGATGGGCCGGGTGCTGCTGGCGGCGCTGCCGCACGACACGCTGGAGAGCTACCTGGAACGCAACCCGCTGCGCCCGCGCACCGAGCGCACCGTCACCGGCCCGCGCGAGTTCCTGGAGATGCTGGCGCGGGTGCGCCGCGAGGGCACCTCGCTCACCGACCAGGAACTGGAGATCGGCCTGCGCTCGATCGCGGTGCCGGTGCGCAACCGCCGCGGCGAGGTCATCGCCGCGCTCAACATCGGCACCCAGGCCGGGCGCGTGAGCCTGCAGGCGGTGCAGACCCAGCTGCTGCCGCCGCTGAAGGACGCCGCCCAGCGGCTCGGCGCGCTGCTGAGCTGAGCACTCGCGGGTGCTAGCCGCAGCTCGCGCCCGCGGCTAGCGCGGCCGGCGCAGGAACGCGACCACTGTCTCGACCCAGGCCGCATGCGCCTCCTCCACGTGGGCGACATGGTCGGCGTGCGGCAGCGTGACCCACGTGCGGTCCCCGCTGCGCAGGCGCGCGTACAGATGCGCGTTCTCCGCCTGGGTGGCGAGCGGGTCGTCGACGCCGCGCAGCAGCAGCACCGGGACCTGGGCCACCTGCTCGGGACGGTAGGCGAACTGCTCCGGCGCGCGCCAGTCCGCGCGCACCGGATCGGCGGCCAGCGCCTGCGCCACGTAGGCCGCCCGCACCGCCGGCGATGCCGCGCCGGGCGTGAGGAAATCCGAGCCGGCGGCCTCGGCGGTGGTGCGCACCCGTGGCGGCTCGGCCGGTGTCGCCTCCGCCGCGGGCGGCACCTCGACGTCGTCGGGAAACCCGTACAGCACCAGCGCCGACAGCGCCGGCGCCTGCGCCTGCGCCACCAGCAGCGCGATCCGGGCGCCGTTGGAATAGCCGAGCAGCGCCGGCGGCGGCAGCCGCGGATGCCGTTGCGCGATCCAGCCCAGCGCCGCGCGCACGTCCGCCGCCGCGCGATCCGGCGTGTTCCAGCCGCTGCGGTCGCGCGCGCTCGCGCCGTAGCCGCGCAGGTCCAGCGCGTAGGCCGCGTAACCGGCCCGTGCCAGCGCCGCCAGCACCGAACGCGTATCGGCGGGCTCGCCCGGCACCTGCAGGTCGAAGTTGGGCAGCGAGCTCCAGGTCCGGCCATGCACCAGCAACACGGCGCCGCGCGGCTGCGCCGGCACCCGCGACCACAGCGCCAGCGCCTGCCCGTCGTCGGCCCGCACCTGCGCAAGCCCGGTGCCCGGCCCGGGCTGCGGGCGGGCCTGCAGGGGTGCGCACGGCAGCCACAACAGCCATGCGAGGCAGAGGAGGTGGCGGATCGTCATGGCGCGGCTCCGGGGACGGCGGGCCTTCCAGCCTAGCGCGCAGCGGCACCGCGCGCCGTCCTTTCGCCGGCGGCGGCCAGGCCCGCCGCGCGCTCGCCGGTCATGCCCCGCCCCGGCCGATCCGCGGCGCATGCACGGCCATCAGCGCCACGATCCAGTCGACGAACACCCGGAGCCTGGCGCCGAGGTGGCGGTGCGACGGAAACACCACGTACATCGGCATCGGATCCAGCCGCCAGTCCTCGAACAACGCCACCAGCTCCCCGCGCTCCCGGTGCGGCCGGGCCATGTACTCGGGCAGCCAGAGCGCGCCCAGCCCGGCCAGGCCGGCGGCGAGATAGGCATTGCCGTCGTCGACCGCGAGCACATGGCGGCCCTGCACATGCACGTGCTCGCCGTGGCGGCGCAGGGCGTAGGGCATCGGCTTGCCGCTGCGCGCCCACAGGAAACCCACCGTGCGATGGTGGCCCTCCTCCAGCGCACGCGGGTGCAGCGGCGTGCCGGCCCGCTGCAGATAGTCGGGCGTGGCATAGACGCCGAGCCGCAGGTCGCCCACGTGGCGCGCCACCAGCGACGGGTCGGTGAGCTCGCCGCCGCGGACGACGCAGTCCACGTTTTCGTCGATCAGGTCCACCCGGCGGTCGCTGACCCCCATGTCGAGCTGGATGTCAGGGTATTGCGCGTGGAAGGCCGGCAGCGCCGGAATCAGGATCAGGCGCGCCAGCGGGCTGGGCACGTCCACGCGCAGGCGGCCACGGGGCGACGCCGCCGCGCTGGACAGGCCGGTCTCGGCCTCGTCCAGGTCGGCCAGCAGGCGCACCACCCGCGTGTAGTAGGCGGCCCCGTCGGCGGTGACGTTGACCTTGCGCGTGGTGCGGTTGAGCAGCCTGACCCGCAGCCGCGTCTCCAGCTGCTGCACCAGCTGGCTCACCGTGGTGCGGCTCATCCGCAGCGTCTCGGCCGCCCGGGTGAAGCTGCCGGTCTCCACCACCCGCACGAAGGCCTGCATCGCATCGAAACGGTCCATCCGCTGCACTCCCGACTGGCCATTGTCCGGATTCTACGGACAGTGTTGACCGGATGCGCGCGTTTATCCGCCCGAGCCGGACAACTAAGGTGGGCCTCCCCCTCGATCATCCGATCCCTCTGACGGAGCCTCTTCATGACCGCACGTGATGTCGTCTTTCCCGCCGGCCGCCAGGCGCTCTACGCGCGCAACCGCTATTCGCCCGCGATCCGCGCCAACGGCTTCCTGTTCGTCTCCGGGCAGGTCGGCAGCCGCGAGGACGGCTCGCCCGAGCCGACCCTGGAGGCGGAGGTCCGGCGTGCGTTCGAGAATCTCGAGGCCATCCTGGCGGCGGCCGGCTGCACGTTCGACGACGTGATCGACACCACCGTATTCCTGGTCGACCCCGAGGCGAACTTCGAACGGGTGTGGACGGTGCTGTCGGCCCATTGGGGCGAGGCGCCGCACCCGACCCTGACCGGCATCGGGGTCACCTGGCTGTACGGCTTCCAGTTCGAGATCAAGGTGATCGCGAAGCTGCCGCAGGTGGCGGCGTAAGGCGGTCCGGGGCCGGCACGGTCACGTGCCGCGGGGATTCGGCCGCGCCGGAGCCACCCTGCGGTGGCGGTGCGCGCCGGCGCCGCCGCCAGGACCGTGCGGAAGGCGACCCGGGACCGTGCACGGCCCGCGCCGGTACCGCCGGAGGCCGGCGGACCTGGCGCGCGGCGCATGCCGGCGATCTCAGCCCTCGGCCGCCTGCTCGGCCAGGATCGGCGCGGCCAGCGCGAACGCGTGGTTGGCCGCCGGCACGCCGCAGTAGATGGCCGCCTGCAGCAGCACCTCCTTGATCTCGTCCGCGGTCACGCCGTTGTTGCGCGCGGCGCGCACATGCAGCTTGAACTCCTCGTCGTGGCCGAGCGCGACCATCATCACCAGGGTCAGCAGCGAGCGGGTATGCCGCGGCAGGCCGTCACGGGTCCAGACCGTGCCCCAGGCGGTGCGGGTGATGAAGTCCTGGAACTCGGTGGTGAAATCGGTGCGCGCCGCCAGCGAGCGCTCGACGTGGGCTTCGCCGAGCACGGCCTTGCGGACCTGCAGCCCGGCTTCGTAGCGTTGTTTCTCGTCCATTGCGGTTTCCGATCGGGTCAGGGGAAGAAGCGGAGGCAGGGGCGGCGTCGGGCCGTGTCGCGGCGGCGGGCACGTCGGCCTGGCCGGCCGGCGGCACGCACCTGTCACGCACGCCGGCGTGGCGGCTACGGCGCGTGCACCGCTCGTGCGGCTCCGGCCGCGCGCACGCCTAGGCGCCCTGCAGGAAGTCGAGCAGCAGCCGGTTGAACGCCTGGGCCGACTCCACGTTGCAGATATGGCGGCCGGGCACGTGCGCGTACCGGCCGTGCTCCACCGCGTAGGCGAGGTCGCGCAGGTCGCCGGGCGGGCACACCGGGTCGTCCTCGCCGGCGATCGCCAGCACCGGCACCGTCACCGCGCCGAGCCGGTCGCGGAAATCGGCGTCGGCCACGGCCTGGCAGCAGGCCACGTAGCCTTCCGGCGAGGTGGAGACGAACTCGGCGACGATGTTGTCCAGCCGCTGCGGATGCTGCTCGGCGAAGGCGGGGGTGAACCAGCGCTGCACCGTCGCCTCGGCCAGCGCGGTCAGGCCCTCGGCCTGCACCTGGGCGATGCGTGCCTGCCAGCTCTCGGCAGTGCCGATCTTCTGCGCGGTGGCGCTGACCACCAGGCGGTCCAGGCGCGCTCCGGCGTGCAGCCCCAGCCACTGCCCGGTGAGCCCGCCGATCGAGAGCCCGCAGAAGTGGCTGCGCTCGATCCCCAGCGCCTGCCACAGCGCCAGCACGTCCGCCCCCAGGTCGTCGACGCGGTACGGGCCGGCCGGCACGCCGGAGTCGCCGTGCCCGCGGCGGTCGTAGCGCAGCAGGCGGTAGTGCGGCGCCAGCGCCTCGACCTGCTCGTCCCACATGTGCAGGTCGGTGCCGAGCGAGTTGCAGAAGGTCAGCCAGGGCCGGCCCTCGGTACCGTCGAGGCGGTAGTGCACGCGATGGGTGGGGAGGTCGAGGAAGGGCATGTCGGGCTCCTGCGGGTCGAGGGAGGGGATCAACCGCCGGCGAGGACGCGGTCGATCCAGGTGTCGGCCATGCCGCGCCAGCTGTCGGGGGCGAACAGGGCCGCGAGCCGGTCGCCGCCCAGCGCGGCGGTCACGCGATCGTCCTCCGCCAGCACGTCGCGCAGATGACGCTCCTGCGCCAGCGCGCGCCGGGCCGCCGCCTCCACCAGCGCGTGCGCGGCCGGCTTGCCCAGCGTCGCGGCGAGCGTCACCGCCACCGCCTCGGCGTAGAGCAGGCCGCCGTGGCTGTCCAGGTGGGCACGCATGCGCGGGCGATCCAGCTCCAGGCCCTGGATCACGGCGGTCATCTGCGCCAGGCTGCCGGCCGCCAGGCGCACGATCTGCGGCACGGTCTCCCATTCGGCATGCCACTGCCCGGCGGCGCGCTCGTGCGGCTGCGGCAGCGCGGCGAACAACGTGGACACCAGCCCGGGCACGCGCGTGGCCGCGGCGATGGCCGCCACGCAGCCGACCGGGTTGCGCTTGTGCGGCATCGCCGAGGAACCGCCCTTGCCGGCGCCGGCGGGCTCGAACGCCTCGGCGACCTCGGACTGCATCAGCAGCACCACGTCGGTGGCGATCTTGCCCAGGCTGCCGGCCAGCAGCGCGAACGCGCTGCCGACCTCGACGATGCGGTCGCGCGCGGCATGCCAGGGCAGCGCCGGCAGCGGCAGCCGCAGCACCTGCGCCAGCGCCTCGGCCACCGCCAGGCCCTGCGCCTGCAGCGAGGCCAGGGTGCCGGCGGCGCCACCGAACTGCAGCACCAGCGCGTCCTCGCGCAGGGCCTGCAGCCGGCGCTGCGCCCGCTGCAGCGCGTCCAGCCAGCCGGCGGCCTTGAGCCCGAACGTCACCGGCACCGCCTGCTGCAGCAGGGTGCGGCCGGGCAGGCCGGTGTCGCGTTCGGCCTGGGCGAGCGTGCGCAGCGTCCCGCACAGCGCGGCCAGCTTCGGCTGCACCACGTCCAGCGCGGCGCGCAGCTGCAGCACGCTGCCGGTGTCGATCACGTCCTGGCTGGTCGCGCCCCAGTGCACCCAGCGCGCCGCGTCCGCGTCGTCGGCCTTGACCTGGCCGGTGAGCGCCTTGACCAGCGGGATCGCCGGGTTGCCCGCCAGCGCGGTGGCCTGGCCGAGCGCGGCCAGGTCGTAGCGTGCGGCCTGGCAGGCGGCCTGGATCGGCGCGACCGCGCTGCCGGGGATCACGCCGCAGCGCGCCTCGGCCTGCGCCAGGGCGGCCTCGACGTCGAGCATGGCCTGCAGCCGCGCGGCATCCTCGAACAGCGCGTCGACCTCGGCATCGCCGAACAGGGGATCGAGCAGGGAAAGGCGGGAACTCATCGGGAACGTCTCGGTGGAACGGAACGGTGCGGCCAGGGCCCCAGGGTAGCGCCAACCCGCTTCGGGGGTGCGGCGGGTTGCGCAGTGCCGGTGGTCGGCGCCGCTGCGGCAGGCCGGACCGGCGGCCGCGCACTGCCGGGCGCCAGCGGAAGCCGCCGGTGGCCGCCGCCGTGGCCCTTGCGACCGCCCGGGCCGGTACGCCAGGCGGAGGATGCCGGCTGCACGTACGCGGGCCGGCCCTCCACCCGCGCCGCCGGGCGGCGGGCGGCGCCCGTGTCGCCGGGCCTGCGCTGCGACGGCGACGACCGCCGGCGCGCGCACGGCGGCCCGGCCGGGGAGCGGCGACCGCTCGCCCGCGCCCGGGATCGACGGCCCCCGGTGGCGCAGCTCGGCCCGGCCGCAGGCGATTGCGCCTGCCCTGCGCGGCCGCTCAATAACTGAAGAACACGGTCTCGGCCTCGCCCTGCATGCGCACGTCCCAGGCGTACTGGCCGGGCGCGGTGCGGTGGGCCAGCAGCGTGCCGCGGCGTTCGGCCGGTACCCGCGCCAGGATCGGGTCGTCGGCATTGCCGGCTTCGTCGGAGAAGTACAGCCGCGTGGGCGCGGCGCGCAGCAGTCCGCGCATGAACACCAGCACCACCAGATGCGGCGCCTGCGGCTGGCCCTGGGGACCGGCCACCGCGCCCGGCTTGACCGTGGTGAAGGCGAAACGCCCGTCCGCGTCGGTGGGCACGCGGCCCCAGCCATGGAAGGCCGGATCGTGGTCGTCGTGGCGCGGATCGTCGCGGTGGGCATAGATGCCGGCGGCGTCGGCCTGCCAGATCTCCAGCACCGCGTCGCCCACCGGCACGCCGGCGCCGTCGAACACGGTGCCGCTCACCTGCACGCGCTCGCCAAGGGCCGTGGCCGGCGCGATCTCGGTGCGGTACAGCGGCTCCAGGCCCAGGCGGTAGTACGGGCCCACCGTCTGGGAAGGGGTTGCGTGAAAGCTCATGGTGTCACTCCCAGACGGTCTGCTTGCGGCCGCGCAGCACGATGTCGAAGCGGTAGGCCAACGCGTATTCGCTGATCGCGTTCTCCCAGTCGAACGCCGACACCATGCGCGCCTTGGCCTTGTCGTCGTCGACGCAGTTGTAGATCGGGTCGTAGGCCAGCAGCGGATCGCCCGGGAAGTACATCTGCGTGACCAGGCGCTGGCCGATGCCGTCGCCGTGCAGCGAGAAATGGATGTGCGCCGGACGCCAGGCGTTGTAGTGGTTGCGCCACGGATAGGCGCCGGGCTTGACGGTCTTGAACCGGTAGCGGCCGTGCGCGTCGGTGAGCACCTGGCCGGTGCCGGTGAAGTTCGGGTCCAGTGGTGCGTCGTGCTGGTCGCCGGCGTGCAGGTAGCGGCCGGCGGCGTTGCACTGCCAGACCTCGACCACGCTGTTGCGCACCGGGCGGCCGTTCTCGTCGAGCACCCGGCCGGAGACGATGATGCGCTCGCCGAGCGGCTCGCCGGGGAAGCCGGCGGTGAGGTCGGCGGCATGCTCGCCCAGGGTGATGCGGTCCAGCGTGGGGCCGGTGACTTCCGACAGCGTGGCCGGGATCGCGATCGGGTCGCGGCTGGGGCCGCGGCGCACGGTGGAGGCATAGCCGGGCTGGATGAAGGCCGGCTGCGTGCCCGGATACGGTCGGCGGTAGCCGAGCAGCGGGTCGACGGTGGAATCGCTCATCTTGCTCCTCCCGGTGGCTCCGCGCGGGAGCCTGTGGTCTGCGGATGGTGGTCTGTGGATGTGTGGACTGCGCGCGCCTAGACGCGCTCGATCGCCAGCGCCACGCCCTGGCCGACGCCGATGCACATCGTCGCCAGGCCGCGGCGGCCACCGCCGGCCTCCAGCTGGCGCAGCAGCGTCAGCGCCAGGCGCGCGCCGCTCATGCCCAGCGGGTGGCCGAGCGCGATCGCGCCGCCGTTGGCGTTGACGTGGGCGGCCTCGTCGGGCAGCCCGAGCTCGCGCAGGCAGGCCAGCCCCTGCGCGGCGAAGGCCTCGTTGAGTTCGATCGCGTCGAAGTCGCCGATGCCCAGCCCGAGCCGGGCCAGCAGCTTGCGCGTGGCCGGCACCGGGCCGATGCCCATATAGGCCGGCTCCACGCCGGCCGCGGCGAAGCCGAGCACGCGCGCGCGCGGGGTCAGGCCCAGCGCCTGCGCCTGTGCGCCGGAGGCCAGCAGCAGCGCGGCGGCGCCGTCGTTGAGCCCGGACGCATTGCCGGCGGTGACGGTGCCGGGCTGGCGGAAGATCGGCTTCAGGCGCGCCAGCGCCTCGGCGCTGGTGTCGGCGCGCGGATGCTCGTCGCGCGCGACCGCGACGGTCTCGCCGCGCTTGCGGCCAGGTGCATCCACCGCGACGATCTCGCCGTCGAAGAAGCCGGCCGCCTGCGCGGCGGCAGTGCGCTGCTGGCTGCGCAGCGCGAACGCGTCCTGGTCCTCGCGCGAGACGCCGTAGCGCTCGGCCACGTTCTCGGCGGTCTCGCCCATCAGCTCGACCCCGTACTCGGCCTCCAGCCGCGGGTTGACGAAGCGCCAGCCCATCGTGGTGTCCTCGAGGCGCTGGTTGCGCGCGAAGGCGCTCTCGGCCTTGCCCATCACCCACGGTGCGCGCGACATCGACTCCACGCCGCCGGCGATGGCCAGCCCCAGCTCGCCGGCGGCGATGCCGCGGGCCACCGTGCCGACCGCGTCCAGGCCGGAGCCGCACAGGCGGTTGACCGTGCTGCCGGGCACGCTGAAGGGCAGGCCCGCCAGCAGCAGGCTCATGCGCGCGACGTTGCGGTTGTCCTCGCCGGCCTGGTTGGCGCAGCCCAGGTACACGTCCTCGATGCGCGCCGGGTCCAGGCCCGGGTGGCGCGCCAGCAGCGCCTTCAGCGGCACCGCGCCGAGGTCGTCGGCGCGCACGCCCGCCAGCGCGCCGCCATAGCGGCCGATCGGGGTGCGCAGGCCATCGATGAGGTAGACGTCGTTCATTGCACTCTCCAGTCAGGCCATCGCCAGCGGCAGGCCGGTCAGGCGCCGCAGGTCGTCCAGCGACACGCCGTCGACGGCTTCGATCACCCGCGCGCCCTCGGCGCCGAGCGCGAACACGCCCAGGTCGGTATACACCCGCGACACGCAGCGCAGCCCGGTCAGCGGGTAGCTGCACTCGGCCACCAGCTTGCTCTCGCCGCGCTTGGTCAGCAGCTCCATCATCACGTAGGTCTGCTTGGCGCCGATCGCCAGGTCCATGGCGCCGCCCACCGCGGGGATCGCGTCGGCCGCGCCGGTGCTCCAGTTGGCCAGGTCGCCGTGTACCGAGACCTGGAACGCCCCGAGCACGCACACGTCCAGGTGGCCGCCGCGCATCATCGCGAACGAGTCGGCGTGGTGGAAGTAGCAGCCGCCGGTGAGCAGGGTCACCGGCTGCTTGCCGGCGTTGATCAGGTCCGGATCCTCGGCCCCCGGGGTCGGCGCCGGGCCCATGCCGAGCAGGCCGTTCTCGCTCTGCAGGAAGATCTCCTTGTCGGCCGGCAGGAAGTTGGCCACCGTGGTGGGCAGGCCGATGCCGAGGTTGACGTAGGCGCCCTCGGGGATGTCGCGGGCCACGCGCGCGGCCATCGCGTCGCGGTCCAGGCGGTGGCGGCTCGGGTCGTTCATGCGGCCTCCTTCGCGGGTGCGGCGACCACGCGCTGGACGAAGATGCCCGGCGTCACCACCGCTTCGGGGTCGAGTTCGCCGAGCGCGACCACCGCGCCGACCTGGGCGATGGTGCAGCGCGCGGCCATCGCCATCAGCGGGCCGAAGTTGCGCGCGGTCTTGCGGTAGACCAGGTTGCCCCAGCGGTCGCCGCGATGCGCCTTGATCAGCGCGAAGTCGGCATGGATCGGGTACTCGAGCACGTAGTGGCGGCCGTCGATCTCGCGCGTCTCCTTGCCGGCGGCCAGCTCGGTGCCGTAGCCGGTCGGGGTGAAGATCGCGCCGAGCCCGGCGCCGGCGGCGTGGATGCGCGCGGCCAGGTTGCCCTGCGGCACCAGCTCCAGTTCGATTTCGCCGGCGCGGTAGGCCGCGTCGAAGTGCTGCGAGTCGCTCTGGCGCGGGAACGAGCACACGATGCGGCGCACGCGCCTGTGCTTGATCAGCGCCGCCAGCCCCGTCTCGCCGTTACCGGCGTTGTTGTTGATGAGGGTCAGCTCGCGCGCGCCCTGGGCGATCAGCGCGTCGATCAGCGCATCCGGCATGCCGGCAGTGCCGAAGCCGCCGATCATCACCGTCGCGCCATCGGGGATGTCGGCCACCGCCGCGTCGTAGCCGTCCACGGTCTTGTCGATCATCGGCGGCGGCCCATCGCGCCGCGCAGCGGCAGGCGGACGCCGGGCTCGGCCGCACGGCGCGCCGGGGCGGCGGCCGGAGCGGCAACGGCGGGGCGTAAGGAAGCGGTGTCGGCCACGGGTGCGGTCCTCGGAAAAGATGAGCGTGCGGCCGTCACGTTAGGCAGGCGGCCCGGCCAGGTCAATGCGATTATCGGTTGACCGCATCGATAATCGAACAACTTCGATGCTGCAGCGCAGCGTGCGCGGCCTCCGCGGTTTGTATACAAAAATACTCCGCGGAGCCGCTGTAGCGGGATGAAGCCGCGGTTTAATGCACTTTTCTGGCTACAACGCCACCTTCATGTATACATCCCCCCGCCAGCCTGCCGGAGTCCGTCATGCGCCAGCCGCTTCCCCCGTTCCCCCTCAACGCCTGGTATGCGGTGGCCTGGGACCACGAGATCCGGCACGCGCTGCTGCCGCGCAAGGTCTGCGGCCTGGACGTGGTGCTGTACCGCACCCTGGACGGCGCCGTCACCGCACTCGAGGATGCCTGCTGGCACCGCCTGGTGCCGCTGTCGATGGGCCGGCTGCAGGGCGACGACGTGGTCTGCGGCTACCATGGCCTGGTGTACAACCCGCAGGGCCGCTGCGTGCACATGCCGTCGCAGGAAACCATCAACCCGTCGGCCTGCGTGCGCCGCTTCCCGGTGGTCGAGCGCCACCGCTACGCCTGGATCTGGCCGGGCGACCCGGCGCTGGCCGACCCGGCGCAGGTGCCGGACCTGCACTGGAACCAGGACCCGGCCTGGGCCGGCGACGGCCGCACCATCCGCGTGGCCTGCGACTACCGGCTGGTGCTCGACAACCTGATGGACCTGACCCACGAGACCTTCGTGCACGGCTCCAGCATCGGCCAGGAGGCGGTGGCGGAGGCGCCGTTCGACGTGGTCCACGGCGAGCGCACGGTCACGGTGTCGCGCTGGATGCGCGACATCGACGCGCCACCGTTCTGGGCGCGCCAGATCGAGCACGCGCTCGGCTACCGCGGCAAGGTCGACCGCTGGCAGATCATCCGCTTCGAGGCGCCGTGCACGGTCGCCATCGACGTGGGCGTGGCGATCGCCGGCACCGGCGCGCCCGAGGGCGACCGCAGCCAGGGCGTCAATGGCTACGTGCTCAACACCATCACCCCCGAGACCGCCACGACCTGCCACTACTTCTGGGCGTTCATGCGCAACCACTCGCTGCACGAGCAGTCGATGACCACGCTGCTGCGCGAGGGCGTGACCGGCGTGTTCGGCGAGGACGAGGCGGTGCTGGAGGCGCAGCAGCGCGCGATCGACGCGCACCCGGACCATGCGTTCTACAACCTCAACGTCGATGCCGGCGGCATGTGGGCGCGGCGGCTGATCGAGCGCCTGGTGACGCGCGAGCAGCGCCTGCACGACCTCGACCTGCGCAGGGTCGGTTGACCCTGCCCGCTGCCCCTCCCCCCGAACCGACGCCGACCGCCATGTCCAGCACGCCCCCGTTCCGTTCCAGCGCCGCCCAGACCACGCGCACCCTGCTCGAGCTGCGCGACCTCATCCTCGGCGGCGAGCTGGGCGCGGGCGAGCGCCTGTCCGAGCTGGCGGTGGTCGAGCGCCTGGGGGTCTCGCGCACGCCGGTACGCGCGGCGCTGCAGCGGCTGTGCGAGGAGGGCCTGGTAGACGCGCTGCCGGGCGGCGGCTATGCGGTGAAGGCCTTCAGCGAGAGCGACGTGCACGACGCGATCGAGCTGCGCGGCACGCTCGAGGGCCTGGCCGCGCGGCTGGCCGCCGAGCGCGGCGCCAGCGCGGCGCAGCTGGCGCAGGCGCAGGCGTTGCTGGAGCGGCTCGACGCGGTGGTGGCGTCGGCGCTGGACGCGGAGGACTTCGCCGCCTACGTGCAGCACAACGAGCGCCTGCACGCGCTGCTGATCGAGATGGCCGGCAGCGCACTGCTGGCGCGCGAGTTCGCACGCACGGTGCAGATGCCGTTCGCCTCGCCGAACGGCTTCGTGATGGCCCAGGCCGGCATCCCCGAGGCGCGGCTGATCCTGACCCTGGCACAGGACCAGCACCGCCAGGTGATCGAGGCGATCGCGCTGCGCCAGGGCGCGCGCGCCGAGGCGCTGATGCGCGAGCACGCGCGGCTGGCCCAGCGCAATTTCCGCTACGCCCTGCGCGACCGCCAGGCGATCGACCGGGTCCGCGGCGGCGCCCTCATCCTTGCCGCGGGCCAGCCCCGCACGCGCGCCTGACCGCCCCGCCCTTCCCCACCGGAACCCGCCATGCGCAAAGACACCCAGTGGTACCGCACCGAAGTGGTCGCCGTCCGCGAGCTCTGTGACGGCGTGCGTGAACTCGTGCTCGACGCCGGCGACGCCGCGCGCGCGTTCGAGGTCGGCAGCCATCTCGATTTCCGCCTGACCCTGGACGGCCGCGAGGCGCTGCGCTCGTACTCGCTGGTCGGCGAGCCCGCCGACGACGGCCGCTACCGCATCGCGGTGCGGCGCATGCCCGACAGCCGCGGCGGCTCGCGCCACATGTGGACGCTGCAGCCGGGCGACACGCTGTGGGCCTCCGCCCCCAGCAACGCCTTCGCGCTCGACAGCCAGGCGCCGGAGATCCTGCTGGTGGCCGGCGGCATCGGCATCACCCCGCTGGTGGGCATGGCGCAGCGGCTGGCGCGCCGGCACCCGGCGTTCCGACTGGTGTACAGCGGCCGCCGCCGCGACGCGATGGCCTACCTGCCGGAGCTGCAGGCGCTGCTGGGCGAGCGCCTGCAACTGCACTGCGACGACCACGGCGGCGCACCGGACCTGGCAGCCGAGCTGGCCCGGCTGTCGCCCAGCGCCGAGGTCTACGTGTGCGGGCCGCTGGGCATGCTGGAGGCGCTGCAGCGGCACTGGCAGGCGGCCGGACGGCCGCGCGCGCGGCTGCACTTCGAGACCTTCGGCAACAGCGGCCGCGCACCGGCGCAGGCCTTCGTGGTGCAGCTGCCCGCGCTGGACCTGGAGGTGCGGGTGGGCGAGCACGAATCGCTGCTCGACGCCCTGGCCGGCGCCGGCGTGGAGGTGATGTCGGACTGCCGGCGCGGCGAGTGCGGGCTGTGCATGGTCGAGGTGCTCGAGGCGGATGCCGGCATCGACCACCGCGACGTGTTCCTCAGCGACGCGCAGCATCGCGAGAACCGCAGGCTCTGCGCCTGCGTGTCGCGCGCGATCGGCGGTCGCCTGCGCATCGACACCGGCTACCGCGGCGACACGCTGTGACGCCGGGCGGCACGGGCCCCGCGCCGGCGCAACGGTTTGCTTCGCCGGCGGCATGCGCCATCATCGGCGCATGGACAACAGCACGCACCGGGCCGCGCCGCCGCCGACGCTGAACCCGCGGCAGGAACAGCTGGTGGCGGTGGTCCGCCAGCAGGGCTTCGCCGAGGTCGAGGGGCTGGCCACGCGCTTCGACGTCACCCCGCAGACCATTCGCCGCGACCTCGCGCTGCTGTGCGACGCCGGCCTGCTGCGCCGCTACCACGGCGGCGTCAGCCTGCCGTCCAGCGTGGAGAACCTGGCCTACGCCGCGCGCCAGGCGCTGCAGGCGCCGGAGAAGCGCCGCATCGGCGCGCTGCTGGCCCAGCACATCCCCGACGACGCCTCGCTGTTCATCAACCTCGGCACCACCAACGAGGACGTGGCACGCGCGCTGATGCGGCACAAGGGCCTGCGCGTGATCACCAACAACCTCAACGTGGCTGTGATGATGAGCGCCAATCCGAGCTTCGAGGTGATCGTGGCCGGCGGCGTGGTGCGTGGCCGCGACCAGGGCGTCACCGGCGAGGCGACGGTGGAACTGATCCGCCAGTTCAAGGTGGACTTCGGCGTGATCGGCATCTCCGGCATCGACCCGGACGGCACCCTGCTGGACTTCGACTACCAGGAGGTGCGCGTGGCCCAGGCGATCATCGAGCACTCGCGGCAGGTCTGGCTGGCGGCCGACCACACCAAGCTCGGCCGCAACGCGCTGGTGCGGCTGGGCCCGATCTCGCGGGTGCAGGCCTGGTTCACCGATCGCGCGCCGCCGCCGGACCTGGCCGCGCGGCTGGCCGAGGGCGACACCCGCGTGCATGTGGCCGCGGAGGGCATGGAGGTCGCGCCGTAGCCTCCGGCGCCGTCGCGGACGCGGCGGACACGGAGGCCTACAGGTGCCGGCCGGCCTGGGCGCCGATGTGCCCGGGAAACGGCCGGCGTCCCGCCCTTCCGGATGGTCCGCGCACGCCCGGCGCGGGCTGGCGCCGCCGACCCCGTGCAGGATTGCAGCAGGGCGCGGCGCAGCGGTCGCTCCGCGTCAGCCGCCCAGCCCGACACGCCGACACGCCGACACGCCGACAGTGCGTGTACCTAGAGGATGTACCCAGAAAGGCGAAATTTGACTGAATTTAGCCGAATTTCTATCCTTTTTACCGTCATCGCTTCGGCCGTCCTGCGTTCACGTAACGCCAGCAAATCGCATGCTATGTTCGAAATTGTTCGAATAAGACGACTTGGGTTCGTTCGCACTCGCTTCCGCATTCCCGCGGAACGGGCCGGCGGACCGGCGGTCGCCGACGGAGACGACGATGACGGACAGTTACGACCTGCTGGTGATCGGCGGCGGCATCAACGGCGCGGGCATCGCCCGCGACGCGGCCGGGCGCGGATTGTCGGTCTGCCTGTGCGAACAGGACGACCTGGCCGCGCACACCTCCAGCGCCAGCACCAAGCTGATCCATGGCGGCCTGCGCTACCTGGAGCAGTACGAGTTCGCGCTGGTCGGCAAGGCCCTGGCCGAGCGCGAGGTGCTGCTGCGGCTGGCGCCGCACATCATCTGGCCGCTGCGCTTCCTGCTGCCGCACCAGCCGCACCTGCGCCCTGCGTGGATGATCCGCGCCGGCCTGTTCCTGTACGACCACCTCGGCCGCGGCCGGCGCACGCTGCCGCGCTCGCGGCGGCTGTCGCTGCGCTCGCATCCAGTGGGCCAGCCGCTGCAACCGGAGCTGCGCACCGGCTTCGTCTACTCCGACGCATGGGTGCAGGACGCGCGGCTGGTGGTGCTCAACGCCATGGACGCCGCCCAGCGCGGCGCCGACATCCTCACCCGCACCCGCTGCGTCGGCGCCTGGCGCGATGCCGGCCACTGGTACGCCGAGCTCGAGGACGCCCAGGGCCGCCGGCGCACGGTGCGCGCGCGCGCCCTGGCCAACGCCGCCGGGCCGTGGGCGGTGTCGTTCCTGGACCAGGTGGCCTCGGTCCGGCACCGCCACGCGCTGCGCCTGGTCAAGGGCAGCCACATCGTGGTGCCGCGGCTGTTCGAGCACGACCACGCCTACATCTTCCAGCAGCCGGACCGGCGCATCGTCTTCGCCATCCCCTACGAGACCGACTTCACCCTGATCGGCACCACCGACGTGGACTACCAGGCCGACCCGGCCTCGCCGCGCATCGACGCCGACGAGGTGGTCTACCTGTGCGACGCGGTCAACCTGTACTTCCAGCAGCAGATCGCGCCGGCCGACGTGGTGTGGAGCTACAGCGGCGTCCGGCCGCTGCTGGACGACGCCGAGGACAACGCCGCCGAGGTCACCCGCGACTACGAGCTGGAACTGCTGGACGACGGCGCGCCGCTGCTCAACGTGTTCGGCGGCAAGCTCACCACCTACCGCAAGCTCGCCGAGGAGGCGGTGGACCGGCTGGGCACGGCGCTCGGGCACAAGGCGCGCGCGTGGACCGCGCGCGGCGCCCCGCTGCCCGGCGGCGAGCAGCGCGACATCGCCGCGTTGCTGGAGCAGGTGCGCGCCACCCGGCCGTGGCTGCCGCCGCAGACGGCGCAGCGGCTGGTGCGCAACTACGGCACCCGCGCCGAGACGCTGCTCGGCGACGCCCGCGCGCTCGACGGGCTCGGCCAGCATTTCGGCGCCGACCTCTACCAGGCCGAGGTGGACTACCTGCGCACCCACGAATGGGCCCGCACCGCCGAGGACGTCCTGTGGCGCCGCAGCAAGCTCGGCCTGCGCGTCGACGCCGCCGGCCAGGCGCGCCTGGCCGACTACCTGCAGGCCCGGACCGAGGCCGCTCCCGCGGCCACGGAGCAGCTGCCGGTGTGATCCGATCCGCGGGGCGGCCGGGAGGGCCGACCGTCCCGCTTCCCCCCGGCCATCGCGCCGTACGACCATCCCGTCAACCGAGAGAGGGCAGCTGACATGAGGATCGACGACTCCACCGGCCTTGCGCCGTCCCGCCACCGCCACGCCTGCGCACCGGGCGCGGCGGAGCCGCACGCATGAACCGGCCACTGCTCGGCGAGCTGATCTCCGAAGCCGTCGCCATGCTGATCATCATCGCCTTCGGCGACTCGGTGGCGGCGATGTACGTGCTGTACGACCCCAGCCCGTACCAGAACGCCTACTGGGGCGTGTGCATCGCCTGGGGCCTGGCGGTGACGATCGCGATCTACGTCACCGGCTCGGTCTCCGGCACCCACGCCAACCCGGCGGTGACGCTGGCGCTGGCGCTGTTCCGCGGGTTCTCGTGGAAGAAGGTGCTGCCGTACTGGGGCGCCCAGGTGGTCGGCGCGTTCCTCGGCGCGGTGATCGTCTACCAGCTCTACGGGCCGGTGATCGACCACTACAACCAGGCCCAGCAGCTGACCCGCGCCGGCGGCGGCGCGGCCGGGGTGTTCTTCACCTCGCCCGGGCTGGCGGTGACCCCGCTGCACGCGCTGGGCGACCAGGTGATCCTGACCGCGTTCCTGGTGTTCGGCATCTTCGCCATCACCGAGCGCTTCAACGAGGCCGCACCGACGGCCAACTCCGGCGCGCTGATCATCGGCCTGCTGGTGGCCACCATCGGCGCCTCGATGGGCTACCTGGAGGCGTGGGCGATCAACCCGGCGCGCGACTTCGGCCCGCGCCTGTTCGCCTACCTGGCCGGCTGGGGGCCGTCGGCGCTGCCGGGCAAGGACGCCTACTGGTGGATCCCGATCGTCGGCCCGCTGCTGGGCGGCGTGGTCGGTGCGGCGGCCTACCAGTGGCTGATCTACCCGTTCCTGCCGGCGCGCGTGCGCGCCCTGCAGCAGCCCGCCGCGCCCGGCGACGCGCCCTGACCCGGTGCCGGCAGCCGCTGCCGGCGCCACCCCGCTTCCGCCGCGCGCGCCGCGCCGGCCACACGCTTCAAGGAGACACCGATGGAAAAGCAGTTCGTTCTCGCGATCGACCAGGGCACCACCAGCTCGCGCGCCATCCTGTTCGACCGCCAGGGCAAGATCGCCGGCGTCGCCCAGCGCGAGTTCAGCCAGATCTTCCCGCAGCCGGGCTGGGTGGAACACAACCCGCGCGAGATCATGACCAGCGTCTACACCACCATCACCGAGCTGCTCAACGACGCCCAGGTCGATGCCACGGCGATCGCCGGCATCGGCATCACCAACCAACGCGAGACCGCGGTGGTGTGGGACCGGGCCACCGGCAAGCCGATCTACAACGCCATCGTCTGGCAGTCGCGCCAGACCAAGGACATCTGCGAGCAACTCAAGGCGGCCGGCCACGAGGACAGGGTGCGCGCCAAGACCGGGCTGCTGATCGACGCGTATTTCTCCGGCACCAAGGTCAAGTGGATCCTCGACCACGTCGAAGGCGCGCGCGAGCGGGCCGAGCGCGGCGAGCTGGCGTTCGGCACCATCGACAGCTGGCTGATCTGGAACCTCACCGGCGGCAAGGTGCACGTCACCGACTACACCAACGCCTCGCGCACGCTGATGTACAACATCCACGAGCTGCGCTGGGACGACGAACTGCTGGCGATGCTCGACGTGCCGGCGGCGATGCTGCCGGAGGTGCGCTCCTCCAGCGAGGTCTACGGCACCACCCAGCCGCAGCATTTCCTCGGCGAGCAGATCCCGATCGCCGGCATCGCCGGCGACCAGCAGGCGGCGCTGTTCGGCCAGGCCTGCTTCGAGCCGGGCATGGCCAAGAACACCTACGGCACCGGCTGCTTCGCGCTGATGAACACCGGCGACAAGGCCGTGGCCTCCAAGACCGGCCTGCTCACCACCATCGCCTGGGGCATCGACGGCAAGGTCGAGTACGCGCTGGAGGGCTCGATCTTCGTCGCCGGCTCGGTGGTGCAGTGGCTGCGCGACGGCCTGCGCATGCTCGGCAAGGCCAGCGACTCGCAGCAGTACGCCGAGCGGGCCGGCGACAACGACGGGGTGTACTTCGTGCCGGCCTTCGTCGGGCTCGGCGCGCCGTACTGGCGCAGCGACATCCGCGGCGCGGTGTTCGGCCTCACCCGCGGCACCAGCAAGGAGCATTTCATCCGCGCCGCGGTGGAATCGATGGCCTACCAGACCCGCGACGTGCTCACCGCGATGCAGGTGGACTCGGGCATCGAGCTGAAGGAATTGCGCGCCGACGGCGGCGCGATCGCCAACGACTTCATGGCGCAGTTCCAGAGCGACATCCTCGACGTGCCGGTGCTGCGGCCGCAGGTGGCCGAGACCACCGCGCTGGGCGCGGCCTACCTCGCCGGGCTGGCCACCGGCTTCTGGTCCAGCCGCGAGGACATCGCGCGGCAATGGGCGGTGGACCGCCGCTTCGAGCCCGACATGGGCGAGGAACGGCGCGAGCAGCTGTACGCCGGCTGGAAACAGGCGGTGGAGGCGACGATGGGCTTCCGCATCGCCTGACGCGGCGTGGCGCGCAGCGGCGACGAAGCCGAGCCGCTGTGCGCCACGCTCACTGCGCCACGCTCACTGCGCCACGCTCACTGCGCCACGCTCACTGCGCCACGCTCACTGCGCCACGCTCACTGCGCCGCCGGGCCCGCCGCGGCCGGCGCCGGGACGGTGTCCGGATCCCAGTGTTCCTGGATGCGCCCGTTCTGCAGCCGGAACATGTCGAACCAGGTGGTGGTGTAGCTGCGGCCGGGCTGGCGCGGGTCCGGCAGCGTGCGGACCGACACCAGGGTCACGTAGTCGCCGTCGGCGACGATCGCCACCAGCGGCAGCCGCACCTTCGGCTGCACCGGCTGCGGCTTGACGAAGCCGGTGAGGAAGGCGATGAACGCATCGTGGCCGTCGGCCACGTTCGGGTTGTGCTGGATGTAGTCCTTGGCCATGTACATCGGCGCGTACTCCACCTGGCCCGCCTCGAACACGATGCGCCAGAAATCGTAGACCAGGCGCTTGTTGGCGGTGGCCTGGGGATTGGCGCCCATCAGCAGGCGGGCATGGTCGGGGGCCGGGGTCACCGCGGTCTGCGCGGGCGCCGCGAACGGCGCGCACAGGGCCAATACCACGAGGGCACGTGCGAGGAGAGGTTTCATGCTTGCGTCCTGGGTCGGGGGAAGGAGCGCCGGCGGCACCGCGCGGCCACGACCGTTGCGGCCAACGCGTCGCCTGCGGGCTGCCGGCGGGACCACGCTAGCGGCGCGGGCCCGGCACCGCTAGCCGCCCTGTCGCTCACCAGGTCCCGCAGGCGGACCTGGTGAGGCACAGGTAACCGCGCCGCGGCGGCCGGCCGCCATGTGCCGACGGTCGGCCCCCGGCCACCGCCACGCGGCGGGCTGGCGGGCTGGCGGGCCGCGGCCGTCGCCCCGATCGTCCCGCGGGCGCCGCTCGTCAGTCCGCGTCCGCCTCGATCGGCAGGCCGGCGTAGTTCTCCGCCAGCGTGGCGCGCCCGGCGGCGCTGCCGAGCAGGTAGTCCAGCTCGGCCTCGTGGATGCGGCGGGTGAACGGGTCCTCGTCGGGAAAGGTGTGCAGCAGCGTGGTCATCCACCAGGAGAAGCGCTCGGCCTTCCACACCCGGCGCAGCGCCAGCTCGGAGTAGCGCCGCAACGGCGCGGCGTCGCCCTGCGCGTGCGCCTGCGCGAACAGCCGCGCCAGCAGGCCGACGTCGCCCGCGGCCAGGTTCAGGCCCTTGGCGCCGGTCGGCGGCACGATGTGCGCGGCGTCGCCGGCCAGGAACAGCCGGCCGTACTGCATCGGCTCGACCACGAAGCTGCGCAACGGCGCCAGGCTCTTCTCGATCGACGCGCCGGTGACCAGCCGCGCGGCGACCTCGGCCGGCAACCGCTGCCGCAGTTCGTCCCAGAAGCGCGCGTCCGGCCAGTCGTCCACGCGTTCGCCGGCGGGCACCTGCAGGTAGTAGCGCGTGCGCGTGGCCGAACGCATCGAGCACAGCGCGAAGCCGCGTGCATGGCGCGCATAGATCAGTTCGTCGTTGACCGGCGGGGTGTCGGCCAGCACGCCGAGCCAGCCGAACGGGTACACGCGCTCGTACGTGCGGCACCGCTCGGGCGGGATCGCGGCGCGGCTGACGCCGTGGAAGCCGTCGCAGCCGACGACGTAGTCGCAGTCCACCCGCAAGCGCTCGCCGCCATGCACGCAGCTCAGCCAGGGATGGTCCCCGTCGAGGTCGTGCAGGCTCACCTCCTCCGCCTCGTAGAGGGTGGCCCCGCCGGCCTCCGCACGTGCCTGCATCAGGTCGCGGGTGACCTCGGTCTGGCCGTAGATGGTGACGCGGCGGCCAGCGCCGTCGCCGCCGAGGTCGATGCGTTCGCGGCGGCCGTCCAGCGCCAGTTCGAAGCCGTGGTGGACGATGCCCTCGCGGCGCAGGCGCGCGTCCGCACCGGCCGCCTGCAGCAGGTCGACGGTGCCCGGCTCCAGCACGCCGGCGCGGATACGCGCGAGCACGTGCTGCGGCGAGCGCCGCTCCACGATCAAGGTGTCGATGCCCTGGCGCAGCAGCAGCTGGCCCAGCAACAGGCCCGCGGGCCCTGCGCCGACGATGGCGACGGTGGTCTTCATGAGCCCTCCCGGGCGGTACTTTTCGCCAGTCTTGGTTGCGCCAACACCGGTTCCAATGGACTATCCACAGGAATTCCTGCACTTTTCGCCGATGGATGCGATCACCGAACATTCCACGGCGGCGGCCGTGGTCCCCGCGTTCCGGCTCTACGGCGAGACCGCGGCGGCCGCACGCCCGGACGCGCTGCACTGGGAGTCGATCCCGACGCGCAGCCGCCTGCACGGCTGGCGCATCCGCCCGCACCGCCACCACGACCTGTCGCAGCTGCTGTACGTGCAGAACGGGCCGGCCGGCCTGCACATCGACGGCCGGCTGCAGCGCGTGCAGCGCCCCACCCTGGTGTGGATGCCGCCGCTGTACGTGCACGGCTTCGACTTCCATCGCCGCATCCGCGGCCACATCGTCACCCTGTCCAATCCACTGCTCGAGGGCGTGCGCGCGCAGTGGCCCGGCATGGCCGCGGCGTTGGCGCGCCCGGCCTGCCTGGACGTGGGCCGCGAGCGCGAGCGGCTCGATGCCTGCTTCGCCGCCATCGCCGACGAGCACGCGCAATTGCGGCCCGGCCGCGCGCCGATGCTGCAGGCCCTGGCCGGGCAGGTGCTGGTGTGGACCGCGCGCCAGGTGCTGCGCCAGGCCGATGCCGGCGCCGGCGACCCGGCCGAGCCCGGCGCCCGCCACGTGCACGCGTTCCTGGCGCTGGTGGACCGGCACTACCGCGAGCACTGGCCGCTGGAACGCTATGCGGCGCAGCTGGGGCTGAGCCCGAGCCACCTCGGCGCGCTATGCCGGCGCCTGGCCGGGCTCCCGCCGCTGCAGCTGCTGCAGCGGCGGGTGATGCTGGAGGCGCAGCGCAACCTGGTCTACACCTCGATGACCGTGCAGCAGATCGCCACCCACCTGGGCTTCGCCGACGCGGCCTACTTCAGCCGCTACTTCGCGCGCAACGCGGGCACACCGCCGCAACGGTTCCGGCGCGAGCAGCAGGCCGCGCAGCAGCGCTGAGGCCGCGGCGCCGCCGGTCCGCGCCGCTAGCCGCGGCCGGCGTCGCCGTCCGGCGCCTGCGCGCCGGTGCCGGCCAGGTCCTTGAGCCGGGCCTTCTGCAGCTTGCCGGTGGCAGTACGCGGCAACGCGGCCACGCACCGCACGTGACGCGGCAGCTTGTAGCGGGCCAGCCGCTCGCCGAGGAAGGCGAGGATCGCCTCGACCTGCAGGTCCCCGTGCGCCGGCACGATCAGCAGGTGCCCGGACTCGCCCCACTGCGGGTCCGGCAGGCCGACCACCGCGCATTCGGCGATGCCCGGATAGTCGGCGAGCGCGGCCTCGATCTCGGCCGGGTACACGTTCTCGCCGCCGGAGATGAACATGTCCTTCTTGCGGTCCACCACCCAGAAGAAGCCATCCTCGTCGCAGCGCACGACGTCACCGGTGGCGAACCAGCCGTCGGCGTCGACCAGCGGCGTGGTCGCCGCCGGATCCTCCCAGTAGCGGGTGCCGAGATTGGGCCCGCGCAGCAGCAGTTCGCCGGGCGTCCCCGCCGCGCAGTCCCGGCCGCGGGCATCGACCACGCGGGTGTGCAGCGACGGCGCCGGCACGCCCACCGAGCCGAGCTTGTCGCGCAGCACCTGCAGGTCGGCCGGCATGCCGAACACGGTGCCGCCCTCGCTCATGCCGAAGCCCGCCACCATCGCCACGCCGTCGTCCAGCCACGCCGCCACCGCTTCCAAAGGCTGGGGCGCGCCGCCGCTGACCAGCGCGGTCATGCGCCGCAGCGGCGCCGGGTCGAACCCGGGCTGGGCCCGGAACGCGGCCATCATCTGCGGCACGCCGACATAGTGGGTGACGCCCTGCGCCGGGTCCGACAGCCAGCCCAGCGTGCGCTGCGGCTCGAACCCGTCCGAGACCTGGATCGAGCCGCCGGCCATCAGCACCGGACGCACGTTCACCACCAGGCCGATCACGTGGAACATCGGCGCCTCGCACAGGAAGCTGCTGCCGGCGTCGACCCGGGTGCTGACGCCGAAGTTCAGCGCGGTCTGCTGCAGGTTGTCCTCGCTCAGCATCACGCCCTTGGGGCGGCCGGAGGTGCCGGAGGTGAACAGGATCAGGCTGGTGCCGCCGGACGCGAGAGCGGCCTGCCGCAGCGGCGCGCAGGCCGCGGCCGCCTCGACGAAGCCGGCCAGGGTGGCGTCCGGACCGAATGCCACCGCCAGCGCGTCGCCCAGGAACAGCCGCGGCCGCACGCGCTCCAGCAGCGCGACGATCTCCACCGCGGCCAGGCGCCAGTTCAGCGGCACGTAGGCCACGCCCACGCGGGCGCAGGCATGGTGCAGGGCCACCTGCCAGACGCTGTTGCGCGCCAGCACCGCGACGCGGTCGCCGGCGACGCAGCCATGCGCGAGCAGCGCCGCCGCCAGCCGCCCGACCAGCCGGTCCAGCTCGGCATAGTTCCAGTCCTGGCCCAGCACCAGGTCGCGCGCGGCCAGCCGCCGCGGCGACATGCGCGCGTGGAAGGCGATGAAATCGATCGGCGTGCCCATCAGGGTCCTCCGGTTCGGTGGGGGGCGCCGGCGGCCGCACGGCGGCGGTGGCAGGGCCGGGCCCGTGGCGTGCACCGCGTCGGGCCGCAGGCGGCCGGGCGCTGCCCGGCGCGGGTGCGGCGCCCGTCCAGCACTGCCGCGGCGCGAGCGTTCAGGGGGTCCGCCTGGCGAGGCACGGGGTCAGGCCGGCAGGCGCACGATCGCCTTGATCGCGCGGCCCTGCTCGGAATCGTGGATGGCCTGGTTGATCTGCTCGAACGGGTAGAACGTCACCAGCCGGTCGAACGGGAAGCGGCCCTGGCGGTAGAGCGCGATCAGGCGCGGGATCAGCACGTCCGGCACGCTCTCGCCCTCGACGATGCCGCGCACGCTGCGCCCGGCCGACATCAGCTGGGTCAGGTCCAGCGAGACCTCCTGGTTCGAAGCGCCGAGGATGCCGCAGGTGCCGCGCGGGGCCAGCGACTCCACCGCCTGGCGCACGATCCGCGCGCTGCCGGTGGTGTCCAGCGCGAAGTCGACACCGGCCCCGGTGATCGCCAGGATCGCCTCGCGCGCATCCTCGCGGCCGCCGTTGACGATGTGGGTGGCGCCCAGCTCGCGCGCCAGCGCCAGCCGCGTGTCGTGCAGGTCCACCGCGATGATCGTGGCCACGCCGGTCAGGTGCGCGGCCATGATCGCGCTCAGCCCCACCGAGCCGACCCCGAACACCACCAGGCTCTGCCCGGCCTGCGGGCGCAGCGCGTTGAGCACCGCGCCGGCGCCGGTCTGGATGCCGCAGGCCAGCGGCCCGAGCAGCTCCAGCGGCACGTCGGCCGGCACCTTGACCACGCTGCGCTCGTTGCACAGCGCATGGCTGGCGAACGAGGACTGGCCGAAGAAATGGCCGTGGACGGGCTCGCCGGCGGCCGACAGCGCGCTGCTGCCGTCGGCGCGGGCGGCGAAGAAGTTCAGCGGGAAGAACTGGTGGCAATAGGTCGCGGCGTGGTCCTGGCAGCTGGGGCAGCGGCCGCAGGAGTTGAAGGTCATCACCACCGGGTCGCCCACGGCGACCTTGGTGACGGCGCTGCCCACGCGCTCGACGATGCCGGCGCCCTCGTGGCCCAGCACCACCGGCAGCGGCACCGGCAGCTGCTGGTCGCGCGCGACCAGGTCGGTATGGCAGACGCCGGTGGCGACCACGCGCACGCGGATCTCGTCGGCGCGCGGTTCCTCCAGCTGCAGGTGTTCGAGCGTGAGCGCGGCGCCGGGCTGGCGCGCGACCGCGGCAAGGATCTCGGTCATGGCGGTTCTCCGGGCAGGATCAGAACGGGTACTGCGGCGGCACGTCGCGCAGCGTGACCCACTGCCAGTGGGTGTACGCCTCCCAGTCCGCCGGCCCGCCCATGCTGGTGCCGTTGCCGGAGGCGCCGGTGCCGCCGAACGGGTTGACCCCCTCGTCGGCCACGGTCTGGTCGTTGATGTGCAGCAGCCCGGCGTGCAGGCGCTGGCCCAGCGCCAGCGCGCGCCCGACCGAGGCCGACAGCACGCCGGCCGACAGCCCGTACTCGGTGCGGTTGGCCAGCGCCACCGCCTCGTCGTCGCTGTCGAACACGGTGAGGTTGGCGACCGGCCCGAACACCTCCTCGTCGAACGTGGGCATGCCCGGCTGCACGTTCGACAGCACCGTGGGCGCGTAGAACAGGCCCTCGTGGGTGGCGCCGGCCTCCACCACCGCGCCGGCCTCCACCGAGCGCCGCACCAGGTCGGCCACGTGCTGCAGCTGGCGCTGGTCGATGATCGGGCCGAGCGCGACCTGGGCGCGCGCCGGATCGCCGACCGGCAGCTGCCGCGCCTTCTCGGCCAGGCGGCGGGTCAGCTCGGCGGCGATCGGCCGCTGCACCAGCACCCGCCCGGTGGCCATGCAGATCTGGCCCTGGTGGAAGTAGGCGCCGAACGCCACCGCCGACACCGCCTTGTCCAGGTCGGCGTCGTCGAGCACGATCAGCGCGTTCTTGCCGCCCAGCTCCAGCGCGACCTTCTTGAGGTGGCGGCCGGCGAGCTCGCCGATCCGGCGCCCGGCCGCGGTCGAGCCGGTGAACGCGATCATCGGCACCCCCGGCGCCTCCACCAGCGCCTGCCCGGCCTCGGCGCCGCCGGGCAGCACGTGCAGCAGGCCCTTGGGCAGGCCGGCCTGCGCCAGCGCCTCGGCGATCACCACGCCGCCGGCGAACGGCGTACGCGGGTCGGGCTTGAGCACCACGGCGTTGCCCACCGCCAGCGCCGGCGCCACCGAGCGCAGCCCCAGCACCAGCGGGAAGTTGAACGGCGAGATCACCCCGACCACGCCCAGCGGCCGCCGCCGCGCCAGGCTGAGGCGGCCCGGCGTACTCGGCAGCACCTCGCCCTGCGCCTGCAGCGGCATCGCCGCGGCCTGGTGGAACAGCGCTACCGCCTCGCGCACCTCGTGCTCGCCCTTGGCCAGGATCGCGCCGGTCTCGCGCGCGATCAGCGCCGCCACCGCGGCGGCCTGCTGCTCGAGGATCTGCGCGGCGCGGCGGAACACGCCGGCGCGCTCGCGCGGCGCCGTGGCGGCCCACGCCTCCTGCGCCGCCTGCGCCTGCGCGACCGCGCGCGCCACGTCCTGCGCATCGGCCTGGCCGACCTCGTGCAGGCGCTCGCCGCTGGCCGGCTCGGTCACCGCCAGGGTGCCGCCGTGGGCAGCGATCCAGTCGCCGTCGAAGATGCGCCCGCCCCAGCGCGTGGTGTCCAGCAGGGAATCGGAATCGTGCTTGCTCATGTGGTTGGCTCTCGTCGGAAGAAGGGCGCGGCCGGCGCGGACCGGCGCGGCCGTCAGAACACGTGGATGTACTGCAGGTTGAGGCTGCTGCCGGACGCGCCGTTCCTGACCTCGATCGGGAGGTACAGGTTGGCGTTGACGATATTGCGCGCGTCCAGCGTCCAGGAGGCCCCCGGGCCGGCGTAGAACTGCGTCTGGCGGGTGTCGGCCACGCGCTGCCCGTTGGTGCGGTTGTCGCGCAGCTGCTTGAGGTAATAGCCGTTGAGGCCGAGCCGCAGGTCCGGCCGCACCGCCAGCGAGGTGGCGAAGTTCAGCCAGGCCGCGTCGCCGGCCTGGCCGTTGCGGAAGCGGAAGCCGGCCAGCTCGGGCACGTTCGGCGCCTTGTCGGCGCGGAAGTTGTAGAGATAGTTGACCCGCGCGCTGATCTCCCAGTCCGGCGTCGGCAGCACGGTGAACGCCCACTGCGGCACCAGCGACCAGTAGCCGGCGCCGGCATTGAGGTCGCGGTCGCGGTCGAAGCGGCCGACCGGGGCGATCGCGTTGATCTCGAAGCGCTGCACAAACACCGGCCGGCCGTCGCGCAGCACCGGCAGCATCTGGATGTAGGGACCGAAGGTGAGATCGCCCATGCCGAAGCCGCTGTCGCGCAGCGTGGCGGGGCTGTCGCTGGCGAACGATGCGTCCAGGTCGACCAGCGGGACGATCGTGTTGAAGCCGAGCACGCCGCCGAACGGCCGGTAGCCGGTGACGTAGGCGACCTGGGTCAGCAGGGTGGTGGTGCCGATGCGCGGGTGGCGGAAGGCCGCCACGTCGTCGCCGTCGGCGTCCTTGACCGCGTCCAGCGCGTAGTGGCGCAGGTAGCCGACGACGGCCCAGCCGGGCGTGGCGCGGGTAAAGCCGTCCATGAAGCTGGTGCCGCCGGTGTTGAGGCCAGTGGGCAGGGCCACGCTCTGCGGCACCGTCTGGGCGGCGGCAGGCAGGGCGACGAAGGCCGCCAGCAGGGCCGGCAGCGGCGAGCGGCGACGGGACGGGCGCGGTGCGGCGGGAACGGGAAGGCGACTCACGGCGAAGGTCTCCGGATCGGGAGGGGACAGCGGAGTGCGGGGGAGGAGGCAGGCGGAAGCACACGCGGCGGCCGGAGCCGGCGCACGCAGGGGAGAGCGTTCGATGCAGGGCGCGCCGGGCGCGCGCCGACCGGAGAACCGGCTACGAGCGCCCGAGCGTGTCCAGCAGGTCGAGCCCGCGCAGCAGCGCGCGGCGCTCGTTGGCGCCCAGGGCATCGGCGAGCCGGCGTTCCATGCGCACCACCTCGGCCTCGGCCTCGGCCAGCAGCGTCGCGCCGGCGGCGGTCAGGTGCAGGTGCTGCATGCGCCGGTCCTGGCGCCCGCGCACCTGCCGCAGCAGCCGGCGCTTGACCAGCCGCGCCACCACGATCGCCAGGTTGGGCGGCGATACGCTGAGCACCTCGCCGAGCTGGCGCTGGTTGATGCCGGCATTGGCGTCCACCAGCACCAGCAGCGAGAAGTCCACCGGCTTGAGGTCGAAGCGGCCGACGCTGTCCTGGAACATCCGCCGCACCTGCAGTTCGCTGCGGGTGATGCGGTAGCCGAGCAGCCGCAGCAGCCGCGCCTGGTCCACCGCGGTGACGGTGTCGTCGCTCGCGGCGGCGGAGGTTTCGCTGGAGGACATCGGGCTTCCCGGTGGGCGGAGGCGGCCGGACCGCGCGGGCGGGCGCGGCAGGCGCCGCACCGCCGGCGGCAGGCGATACGCGCATTGTAGGCGCTGCGGCCCGGCCTCGCGCCGTACCCGTGCCGCCGCCCGCATCGCCGGCGCCTGCCGCGCGCGGCGCCGGCCGCCGCACGCGACGCGACAGGCGCGCGCCGCTCCCGGTACGCGCCGCACGCCGGGCCGCGGCTACGCCGGCACCCGCGCGAGCGGCGGGGACGGCGTCGGGGGAAACGCGGCCGGGGCGGGCGGTGACGGGCATCGGGCGGACTCCAGAACGGCCAGGGGTGGGCGTCGCAGGCAAGCGGCGGGGCTCAGCGCTGGTAGCTCTGCAACCCCGGTTTGAGCGTCTTGTCGTCGAGGAACTGCTTCAGCCCCTGCTCGCGGCCGCGCTCCGGGTCGCGGTGGTTGGACTGGTCGACCTTGGCGTACAGGTAGTCCTCGTTCTGCTCCCAGGTCAGCTCGCGGCAGCGCTTGAAGCCGTGCTTGGCGAAGCGCAGCACCACCGGGTTCTTCTGCTGCAGCTCGCGCGCCAGCCGGGTCGCTTCCTCGCGCAGCTGCGCGCGCGGCACGCTGGCGTTGACCAGGCCCATCTCCGCGGCCTCGGTGCCGGTGAAGGTGCGCCCGGTCATGATGTACAGCAGCGCGTTGCGGTGGCCCATGGTGTCGGCCACCGCCTTGCTCACCAGGTTGCCGGGCGGGATGCCCCAGTTGATCTCCGAGAGCCCGAACACCGCCTCGTCGGCGGCGATGGCCAGGTCGCAGGCCACCAGCGGCGAGAACGCGCCACCGAAGCACCAGCCGTTGACCGCGGCGATGGTGGGCTTGCTGTAGAAGCGCAGCAGCCGCCACTGCCACTGCGAGCAGTCGCGGCGCATGCGCTCCTGCATGATCTCCTCGCGGCCATCGGTCTCGCGGAAGTATTGCTTCAGGTCCATGCCGGCCGACCACGCCTCGCCGGCACCGGTCAGCACCAGCACCTGCGCGTCGCTGTCCAGCTCCAGCGTCTCCAGCACCTCGATCATCTCGCGGTTGAGCTGCGGACTCATCGCATTGCGCTTGTGCGGCCGGTTCAGGGTGACCCAGGCGATGCCGTCCTCGATCTCGACCTGCACCGTCTGCCAGCGCTCGTTGTAGTTGCTCATGGGGACCTGCCTCGACTGGGGGGAATTTGATTACCTTTAATAAAGGTTATTAGTCATAACTGTTTCCTGGAAAGCTGCACTGCAGCATGGCGTGCGCCGTCCCGGCGCATGGCGCGAACCGGGGCGCGGGCGGCCCCAGCGCAGCGCGGCGCGGCGCGGCGCGCACGATCGAAGCCCCAAGGCCTCATGCAGCGCACCCGCCGGGGTTGCGAAAGCGCCGTCGCGACGGCATCCGGTCCGGCGCCGTGACGTGCCGCCTGTCCCGGCCGCCTGTCCCCAATCCCTGGCCCTGGCGCCGGTCTGCCGCCCGCCGTCGGTCGTCCGCGGCGCGCTACGCGGCTGGCAATGGGCAATGGGCAACTGGTTGCGAGTCGCGAGTCGCGAGCTGCGAGCTGCGGACAACAGCAACAGCAACAACCAATGGCCAATGGCCAAGGGCCAAGGGCCAAGGGCATGGCAACGCGGAACCGGGCTCTTCGCGAGCCCCAGCCTGGCCCGCGGACGACCCTCGCGTGCGCGCTGGCGGCACGCAGCAGTCGGCAACCCGGCCTGGGGACCGGGCTGGGCCGCTAAGCCGCTAGACCACCGGGCAACGGGCGACGGCGACGGGCAATGGCGACAGCGGCTCAGCGGCGCCGCGGACGCAGCGCCAGCAGCGCGCCGGTGGCCAGCAGCAGCGGGATCGCGCAGACCGCGTACAGCCGTGCCGGCGACCAGCCGCCATCGACCAGCAGCCCCACCGTCAGCGGCGACAGGATCGCGCCGAGGCGCCCGACGCCGATCGCCCAGCCCAGGCCGGTGGCGCGCACGCCCGGCTCGAACACCACCGGCGCGGCCGCGTACAGCCCGGCCATCGCGCCGAACAGCGCCGCGCCGATCACGAACGCGACCGGGAACGCCACCGCCAGCGCGGTGTTGAAGCCGGAGAACGCCAGCATGCCGAGCGCGGCGATCAGCAGGCTGGCGGCGGTGAGCCGGCTCAGCGACACCCGCGACGCCAGCCAGCCGAACAGGCTGCCGCCGACGATGCCGCCCAGGTTCAGCAGTACGCCGCCGGTGATGCCCTGCTGCGCCGACACGCCCGCGGCCACCAGCAGCTTGGGCGTCCAGCTCAGCACGAAGTAGAACGCGAACATGTGCAGGAAGAACGCCAGCGCGATCAGCAGCGCCGGCCGCCGCAGGTCGCCGACGAACAGCGCCGCGTAGCCCTGCTTCTGCCCCGCCGCGCGCACCGGCAGCGGCGGCAGCTGCGCCAGCGGCGGCATCCGCATCCGCGCCAGCAGCGCGTT
Organism: Lysobacteraceae bacterium USHLN149; assembly: GCA_037145635.1. Lineage (GTDB taxonomy): Bacteria > Pseudomonadota > Gammaproteobacteria > Xanthomonadales > Xanthomonadaceae > JAATFS01. The sequence goes on along the minus strand of JBBCXB010000003.1, from coordinate 424,099 downwards.
GAGGCGCGCCAGCGCGTTCGGCGGCCGCCGGCTGACCAGGAAGTCCAGCGATTCCGGCAGGCAGGCCAGCACCAGCGGCACGCACGCCAGCGACGCCGCCGCACCGAGCAGGAACACCGCGTGCCAGCTCCAGCGTTCGAGCATGAAGGCGGCCACCACGCCGCCGATCGTGGCGCCGATCGGGTAGCCGGTGGCCTGCAGCGCCACCGCCGTGCTGCGCCACTTGAGGCTGGCGTACTCGGCGGTGATCACGCCGACCCCGGCGAGCATGCCGCCGATGCCCACGCCGGTGAACACCCGCAGCACCCCGAGCTGCCACACGTTCTGCGCCAGCGCCGACAGCGCCATGCCCACGGTGAGGATCGCCAGGCAGCCGAGGATCATGCGGCGGCGGCCGACGCGGTCGGCCAGCGGCGCCAGCAGCAGCGACCCCAGGGCCATGCCGACCAGGCCGGCGCTGAGCATCAGCCCCAGGGCCTTGCCGGAGAGCTGCCAGTCGCTGGAGACGTGCGAGGCGGTGAATGCCATCACCATCACGTCGAAGCCGTCGAGCATGTTCAGCAGCACGCAGATCGAGATCGCCAGCCACTGGAAGCGGCTCATGCGGGTGAGGACGACGGAGGCGGGCGCGGCGGCGGGCTGGCTCATGGGCGGGGTTCCTGCGGGGGCGGCGCGGCAGCGCGCGCGGCGTGGGAAGCGGCGGGCGTGGCGGTCACGGACCGGCGGCGGCGTGATGCAGGGTGTCGAGCACCTGGCGCAGCGGGGCCGCCTCGACCTGCCCCGGCGCCGAGGCCGTGCCGAGCATGCCGAAGGTCAGCGCCTGGCCGAAGGTCTCGCCGGACAGGCGCGAGACCACGCCGAGCGGGCCCATCGCCATCGTCAGCAGCGGGCGGTCGCTGTGGCGGCGCAGCTGCCAGGTGGCCTCCAGCAATGCCAGGACGTCGCCGGAGTCCTTCGGCATCACCGCGATCTTGAGCACGTCCGCGCCCAGCGCCTGCTGCCGCTGCAGCCGCGCGGCGATCTCGGCCGCGGGCGGGGTGGCGTGGAAGTCGTGGCTGGACATCACCACATACGCACCGGCGCGGTGGGCCCGGGCGACCAGGTCGCGCACCACGCCTTCGTCGCGGAACATCTCCACGTCCACCAGGTCGGCGAAGCGCGCCTGCAGCAGCGCCGCGTAGAGCGTGCCGTACGCCGCGTCGTCGATCGCCGCGGCGCCGCCCTCGGCGCGGGTGCGGAAGGTCAGGATCAGCGGCTTGCCCGCCAGCGCCCGTGCCACCTGCGGACCGAGCGCGGACAGCGCGCGCGCATCGTGCGCGATGTCCAGGTAATCGATGCGCCACTCGGCCAGGTCGGCGTCCGGACTGGCGCCGATGCGCCGTGCCTGCGCCAGCGCCTCGTCGGCATGCGTGGCGGTGATCGGCACGATGATCTTGGGCGCGCCCGCGCCGATGGCGACCGCACGCACCTGCAGCACCCGGGCCGGCGGCACGGCGGTCGCCGTCGCGGCTGCCGGCGGGGAGGCGCCGGCAGCCACCGGCAGTACCGCCGCCAGCAGCACGCAGACCAGGAGCAGCAGGGGCACACGGGGCGGATGCGGCTTCATCGGGCATACCTCGAGGAGAGCGGGGCGGCGGGCATCAGAAGGTCACCTTGGCCTGCACGCCGACGGCCAGCGCGTTGTCGGTGCGGGCGTAGGCGAAGGTGCCGGGATTGACGATGTACTGCACATCCGGGCGGATCATCAGCCACGGGTTGACCTGCACGCTGTAGGACAGCTCGAACAGCTCCTCGGCCCCGGTGAGCGCGAACAGCGGCGAATCGGCCGGCACGCCGGCATCGTCCAGCGTGGCGCGGCGCGCATCCAGCAGCCGGCGATTGAGGTCCGCCCCCACGTAGCCCAGCGCGATGCGGTCGTGGTCGCGCCGGCCGATGCCCTGGTAGACGCCGCCGAGCGCATACCAGCGGGTGATCTGCGCGGTGGCGTGGTCGGACACCATGTACTGCGCGAACGCGGTCAGGCCGCGGTCGCGGTCGCCGCCCGGCGCGTAGAGCTTCTGCTCGGCCAGCACGTAGGCGCCATGGCGCCCGGTGGTGGGGCTGGGGTCGAGCCCCTTGCTGGCCACCCGCGAGCTGTCGTAGTAGCCGCCGAACTTGTAGACGCCGGGATGGCGGCCGCCGCCGCCCGGCTTCCAGGTCGCCTCGAGCGGAAACAGCGAACCGGTGGTGCCGGAGGCGAACGGGCGGAACGCGTAGGTGTCGCGCGCGGCGAACCCCAGCCGCGGATTGACCTGGAACCAGCCCACGCGCACGTTGAAGGCGGGCGCCAACTGCTGCGCGCCCTCCACGCCCCAGCGCGCGGCCGGGTAGTTGTACCAGCCGCTGTTGGCCATGAACGCCAGCGGGTGCGCGCAGAACGCCGCGTTGACGAAGTTCGTCAGCAGCGTGTGCGAGGCGAACTGGTTGCCCATGGCGTAGTAGCCGAGCTTGAGGTACGAGGCGCCGCCGTTGAAGCTGCGGTCGTAGCTGAGCTCGCTCAGCCGCGTGTACTGCCCGCCATAGGCCTCCTGGATCGGGAAGCGGTTGCCGACCAGGTCGGTGGAGGTGCTGCGGCCGCGGCGGTCGTTGAGCGTGAAGCGGAAGGTGCCGCCCTCCCAGCCGGCGAGCCGGGCCATGTCCAGGTCCACGCCGACGCGCAGCTGCTGGGTGTAGCGCGCGCGGTGGCGGCCGTAGCCGCCGTCGACCACGCCCAGGGTCTCGCTGACGTAGTCGCCGCGCAGCACGATGCCGCGCTCGGACCAGGCGCGGCGGGTGCCGCCCCAGTCGCCGGTGAGGGTCTCGGTGCCGGCAGCGGCGGTCTGCGCGGCGACCGCCGGCGCCAGCGCGAGCAGGGCCAGCGCGGCGGGCCCGCGCAGGCGGCGGCCCCAGGTGGGCGACGAGGCAACGAGGTCCGGCGTGCGCATCTCAGGGCTCCAGCGCGAGCGGCGCGCTCAGCGGCGAGGTCGCGCCGTCGGCGTCGGTGACGGTGGCGGTGAGCGTGGCCAGGTCGTCGGCGTCGCGCTCCAGCCGGTAGCGGAAATGTCCGCGCCCGCGCCCGTCCACGGCCGCATCGAGGCGGCCGAGGTAGCGCTCGGCCTCGTCGCCGCCGGGTTCGCGGTTGCCGAACACCTCCACCGTGTAGCGGCTGCCCGGCGTGCCGACGAACTCGCCCTGCAGCTCACGCCGGCCCTCGCGCTCGTCCACTGCCACCAGGCGCGGCGGCGCCTGGCCATGGTTGGGGGCCGGCTGGCAGTCGCCGGACGCGCCGGCGGCGCAGATGCGGGCCCGTCGCGCCGGGTTCGCATCGACGCCGAGCCCGCGCGAGCCGACGAAGCCGGCGTGCTCCAGGCCGGGCACGCCGAACACGATCGCGCCGCGCCGCTGTCCCGGCACGCAGGCCCCGCCGGCCTGGCAGCGCTCGATCTTCAGCCCGTTGCGGTACAGCAGGTTGGCGCTGAAGCGGTTGGCCTCGCTGCGCGGCTGCGGCCGCACCGCGATGCCGATGCCGTTGCCGGTGAGCGTGTTGCCGTCGATCACGTTGCCGCGGCCGCTGACGCTGATGCCGATCGAGTTGCCGGTGAAGGTGTTGGCGGCGATGGTGTTGCGGTTGCCCCAGTTGATCTGCAGGCCGTCGGAGTAGTCCTCGAAGCGGTTGCGCACGACGCTGTTGTCGTTGCCCCACAGGATCTCGATGCCCTGCGAGGGCTCCGGGTTGGCGTCGGTGGAGCGGAACAGGTTGTCGGCCACCAGGTTCCAGGCCGCGCCACGGGTGAGCTCGAGGCCGTCGCCGTTGTCGACGAACTCGTTGCGCACGATGCGGTTGTGCACGGTAGTGGTGGCGGTGGACTGGCCGCTGCCGTCGTCGCCGGTCAGCATCACCCCGGCGCCGCCCTTGTTGGCGACGATGCGGTTGTCGTGCAGCTCGTTGTCGCTGGCGCGGTTGATCAGTACGCCGATGCAAAAGTTGCGGATCTCCAGGCCGGTCAGCTCCACGCCCCGGGTATCGCGCAGCACCAGGCCCGGCAGCGTGGTGGTGCGCACGTTGGTGCCGGACTGGCCCGGCTCCGCGCCCGGGCAGGCGTCGGTGCCCTGTCCGCGCACGTATGCCGAACCGTCGATGGCCACGTACTGCCCGTCGACGCCGCGCGCGGTGCCGACGATCTGCACCGGCCCCCGGATCTCGGGCAGCGGCGAGGCCGGCCGGATCACGTACGGCGGCCGGCCGACCGCGGCGATCTCGATGCGATGGCGGCCCGGCGCGCGGTTGGCGGTGGCGATGGCCCAGCGCAACGAACCCGGCGCGGTGTCGTCGGCATAGCGGTCCACGGTCAGCACACTCAACGCCTCCGGGACCGGCTCGGCCTGGTAGGCGGAGCCGCACACAGGCAACGCCGACGCGGCCAGCAGCGCACAACCGGAAAGCACACGACGCATGACACCTCTCCGCAAGGACCTTCACCAGCGCCGACCTGCGGCGCGCACGCCCGGCGGTCCTTCCCTGCCCGACGTCGGCACCGGAGTGCCGCCCTCGCCACGCCAGGAATGGAGCGCTGGAACGGGAGCCACGCTAGTTTTATCGCACTGCACCATTCAAGTGCGAATATCGATGTATTGTGCGTTTATCGAACATACCGCCCGAGGCGGTGGCCGAACAAGCCACCGTAGCGTGGGGCCATGCCCATGGAACTCGCACGCGTCGCCCCTCCGGAACGCCCTCGTGGGCCGGGCGGCCGACCGGGAACACCGGCGCAGGCAGCCGCCCGCGTGGCCGCGCATCAGCGCGTCGGCCGCGCGAACCGCCGACCGGATGCACGCGGGCGCCGCCGGCGCTGGCGCTATCATCGGCGGCGACGCTCGCCGGCGTCGGTCCCGTCATCCGCTGGAGTCCCCCCGTGAACCCGATCCGCCCGTTCCTCGACAAGACCCCTCGGCTGGGGCGCGACGTCTACGTCGATCCGGCCTGCACCGTCATCGGCGACGTGGTGCTCGGCGACGACGTCTCGGTGTGGCCGGGCACGGTCATCCGCGGCGACGTCAACCACGTGCACGTCGGTGCGCGCAGCAACCTCCAGGACGGCACCATCATCCATGTCAGCCACCACAGCCCGTACAACCGCGGCGGCTACCCCACCCTGATCGGCGAGGACGTCACCGTCGGCCACGGCACCATCATCCACGCCTGCACCATCGAGGACCTGTGCCTGATCGGCATGGGCGCGTGCATCCTCGACGGCGCCACGGTCAGGAAGTACGGCTTCGTCGGTGCCGGCGCGGTGGTGGGCCCCGGCCGCAGCGTCGGCGAGGGCGAGCTGTGGCTGGGCAATCCGGCGCGCCTGGCCCGCAAGCTCAGCGACAAGGAGATCGAGAGCCTGCACTACTCCGCCCAGCACTACGTGCGGCTGAAGAACCGCTACCTCGGCCTGGCCGACTGACGCGCCCGGCGGATTGCCGCGCAGCGGTCGGTTGCGCGAACATACGCGCCTCGGCGTGGGGACGCCGCTCGCATGGATTCGACGATATGCACCACGCCCGATCGCTCCGCGGCCTGCTCGCCGCCGGCCTGCTCGCCTGCGCGTTCGCCGCGGCGGCGGCGGCCGACGAGGGCCAGACCCGGGCGCAGTTCGTCGCCTCGCTGCACTTCCAGGACGGCCACGTCGAGGTGCCGCAGGCGAAGGCGCACTTCGACCTCGACCGCCAGTTCCGCTATCTCGGCCAGGCCGACGCCCGCCGCGTGCTCGAGTCGTACTGGGGCAACCCGCCGGACGCGAGCGTCCTGGGCCTGATCGTGCCGCGCCAACCCGCGCTCGACCAGGCCGGCAGCTGGGCGGTGGTGGTGACGTATGCCGACGACGGCTACGTCTCCGACGAGACCGCCAGTTCCGCTATCTCGGCCAGGCCGACGCCCGCCGCGTGCTCGAGTCGTACTGGGGCAACCCGCCGGACGCGAGCGTCCTGGGCCTGATCGTGCCGCGCCAACCCGCGCTCGACCAGGCCGGCAGCTGGGCGGTGGTGGTGACGTATGCCGACGACGGCTACGTCTCCGACGAGGACGCGTCCAGGATCGACTACGCCGACCTGCTCAAGGACCTGCAGCGGGGCACCGCCGAGGAAAACGCGCAGCGACGCGAGCAGGGCTACGGCAGCGTCGACCTGCTGGGCTGGGCGGTGCCGCCGCGCTACGACATCGGCAGCAAGAAGCTGTACTGGGCCAAGGAGCTGCGCTTCGACGGCGAGCCCGGGCATACCCTCAACTACGACATCCGCGTGCTCGGCCGCAGCGGCTACCTGAGCCTCAACGCGGTGGCCGGCATGAAGGACCTGGCGCAGGTGCGCACCGGCATGCAGCAGCTGCTGCCGATGACCGAGTTCGACCGGGGCGCGCGCTATGCCGACCACGACCGGTCCACCGACAAGATCGCCAGCTACGGGCTGGCCAGCCTGATCGGCGGCGGCCTGGCCGCCAAGGCCGGCCTGTTCACCAAGCTCGGGCTGCTGCTGGCCAAGTTCTGGAAGCTGATCGTGGTCGCGCTGGTCGCCGCGGCCGGCAGCGTGCGCAAGCTGTTCGGCGGCCGCGCCAAGCCGGGCGGTACGGTGCGCTGAGGCCGCGCTAGGGCGCGGTCGCCGCCTCCAGCGCCGCGAGCAGCTGCAACGCGTGCTCGCGCGACTCGCCGCACATGTCCGCCGCCGGCTGCAGCCGGCCACAGAACGCCGGCCGCTCGGGCCGGCCGAAGATCCGGCAGCGGCCGTCGTCGGCCAGTTGCACGCACGGCACGCCGGCCGGCTTGCCGTGCGGCATGCCGGGGATCGGCGAATGGATCGACGGCGCGATGCAGCAGGCGGCGCAGCCGCGGCGGCAGGAAAGGCAGGTGTCCACCGGGGGCAGTGTAAGCGCCGGGCGGCTAGTCCGGCGCGGACGGCGGCTGCACGGCGTCCGGCATCGGCGGGCACGCCGGCAGCGTGGACAGCCGCTGCTGCAGCCGCGCCACCGTGCGCTGCAACAGCACGCGGTGCCGCGCCAGCTTCATCCAGGTCGGCAGGCGCGAGAACAGCGAGCGGTTGAAGCACGGGCCGCGCTCGCGCAACGGCGCTGCGGCGAAGTCCGCCAGCGTCTGCAGGTGCTCGGCGTTGTAGGCCCAGACCGGACCCGCCCGGGTACCGGCCTGCAGCACCAGCGCCAGCCCGAAGTGCGGGTCGACCGCGGCCGCGTCATGCAGCCGGCGCCCCTCGACCGGGACCGGCCCGCGCCAGCCGCAACGGCGGCACTGCCCCTCCAGCGTTGTCGGCGGCACCGCGGGCGGCGCATCGCAGCGCCTGCTGGCGGCCACCCACTTGCGACCGCAGCCGCCGCAGGCGCGGTGTCCGCTGTACAGGCGCGCGCCGGCCCAGTCGTCGCCGGCGTGCCGGTGCGCGCAGCGCCCGCAACGGAACAGCGCCTGCCAGCGGTAGGGCTGCCAGCGCGCCAGCACCCAGCCGGGTGCCTGGCAACGCGAACAGTGCACCGCCACCTGTCCGGCGAAGGCCGCCAGCGTCCGGCCGTCGTCATGGTGCCGGTGCGGCCCGGAGGACGCCGCACCGCGATCGCCGCGGACGCCCACGGTCAGGCGTACAGCACGCCGGACGCGCCCGGCTCGACGATGGCGTGCGGCACGAAGCACGCGCTGTCGCGGGTGATCGGGCTGGCGTCCTCGCGGATGCCGATGCCGCAGGCGCGGTCGCCGACCACCCAGCTGCCCACCATCGGGTAGCGCCCGTCGAACAGCGGCAGCGGATGCGCCTGCTGGCGGATGCACGGCCCCTGGTAGGGCCCGTCGCTGTCGAGGCGGGTGCCGTCGGCCAGGTGCAAGCTGATGTTGGCGCCCTCGCGCGAATGCAGCGGCTTGCGCACCCAGCCCGGCGGCAGCGCGCCGCCGTCGTCGAACGCGGCCGGCAGCAGGTTGGGATGGCCGCGGTGGCGCTCCCACAGCAGCGGCAGCACGCCCTTGTTGCTGAGCAGCGCCTTCCACGGCGGCTCCAGCAACTGCAGGCCCGAGCCGGGCAGCGCCTGCCCGAACGACTCGCCGAACAGGTCCTCCAGCGGATACAGCTTGAACAGCGAGCCGATCACCGCATCGTCCAGGTCGGTGAAGCGCCCGTCCTCGGACAGGCCGATGTCCTCGATCGCGATCGCCTCGCCGTACAGCCCGGCCTGGGCCGCGCAGTCGCGCAGGTAGGCCACCGTGCCCTGGTCCTCCTCGGACTCGCGCACCGCCGCGAAGTACAGCGGCGGCGGCAGCCGCGCGGCCAGCTCGCCGAAGCGCTCCACCAGCGTCTCGTGGATCGAGTTGAACTGGTCGGCGTCGCGCGCCAGCCGGCCCTGCGCGCGCTGGTCCTCCAGCCACTGCCACTGGAAGAAGGCCGCCTCGAACAGCGAGGTAGGGGTGTCGTAGTTGAGCTCGTACAGCTTGGCCGGCCCCTGGCCGTCGTAGGCGAAGTCCAGCCGGCCGTACAGGTGGGGCTCGCGCCGGCGCCAGCTCTCGGCGATCCAGTCGCGGAACGCCGGCGGGATCGCCAGCCGCTGCATCAGCGCCTCGCTGGCGACGATCTCGTCGACCAGGCCCAGCGCCATCTGGTGCAGCTCGGCGGTCGGGTCCTCGAGGTCACGCTCGATCTGGCGCAGCGTGAACGCGTAATACGCCCGCTCGTCCCAGTAGCGCTCGCCGCCGAAGGTGTGGAAGCGGAAGCCGCATTCGGCGGCCTGGGCGCGCCAGTCGCCGCGCTCGACGATCGCGATGCGTTTCATGGCGAGCCCTGCCCGACGGCGACGGCGGACCGTGCGGGTCGGTTCCGGGGCACCGGACGGCCGTCGGGCGAAGCCGGACGTCGCCGGCGCAACGGCCGGCCCGCGCGCCTGTGGCACGCAGGGGACCGCGCCGGCACGCCGGCGCTTGCACGGTACCCGGCCACGCTCAGCCGCCGAAGCTGCCGCGCGCGCTGCCGGACCCGCCGAAGCCACCGCGGCTGACCGTGACCGCCCGGTTCGGCGTGGCGCCGATGTGGGTCATGGTCTGGCCGCCGCGCAGCGCGGTCGCGGCACCGGCGGCACCGGCGCCGCCGGCCGGGCGCTGCCACTGGTTCTGGCGGTCCTGGAATGCCGGCGCCGAGTTGAAGCCGGCCATGCCGCGGTTGCCGTTGAGCATCTGCGACAGGAAGAAGCCGGTCATCAGCGGGCCGACGAAGGAATGCCCGCGGTTGTCGTTCTGCTCGACGCAGCGCTCGGCGGAATAGTCCTTCGCGCATTCCTCGCGGCTGGCGTACTTGGGGCCCTGCTCGGCGGACTGCTGCTGCGCCTGCTTGAACGCCTGCTGGCAGGTGGTGATGTCGTGGGTCTGCGCGGCGCAGGCCTCCACCGAGGTGTACAACCCTTCCTGCTGCTTGGCCTCGCGCTCGCACGCGGTGAACAGCAGGGGGGCGGCGCTCATCAGCAACAGGGCAGTCGTCTTTGACCTTTTCATCGGGGCTTCTTCCAGAATCAGACAGCGATGATGCCTTGTTTGCGCCCGCGGCGAAAACCGAACGTGAACGAAGCGCGGCGGCCGCGGCACCGGCCACGCGTGCTCAAGCCGCTACGGTGGGGCGCAGCGGCGCAGCGTCCGCGCACGGCCGCGGGCCGGTGCCGGACACGGGATCACCGCCACGCGCATCGGAATGGGTAGCGATGCCGGCGCGCCATCGCGCAGGACGCACGGGCGGCCTGCCGCTCATCCCTCCGCGGCGCAGGCCGGCGTCGTCTGTCCGGCGGGGTCCGGCCGGTAGCTGGACAGCCGCGTCGCGAAGTACGGCTGGACCGCGGCGATGTTGCCCTTGACCTGGATGTCGGCGCCCACGTCCTGGCTCATGCCGAGCACGTCGTTGGCCGGCCAGCCGGGCCCGAAGCACCATTGCGTGCTGGGGATGTTGTTGGCGCGCAGGTATTCCAGCATGCGCGTGGTGGCGGTCTGCGCGCTGGCGTTGCCCGCCGGGTAGCCGTGCTCGCCGAGGAAGCCGCGCTTGCCGGCCTTGCGCAGCGATTCGACGAAGGGCGCGACCATGGCCACGCCGGTGTCGGCGGCCACGGCCTCGTTCGGGTCGCGCCAGGCGCCGCCGCCGCGACCGCCGTTGTCCAGGTAGTTGTGCGCCTCGTAGACGATGCGGTCGTACGGGTCGGGGATGGCGTAGAGCGCTTCGGACAGCTGGCACCAGCGCCGCGCGCTGGCGTACTCGTTGCCGCAGACGAACACGTAGTGGCTACGGTCGACATCGAAGATCCGCGCGGCGGTGGCGGTGGCGGTCTGCAGCCAGTGCTCGGCCATCACCAGCGGGCTGCCGTCCGGGTTGAGCTCCACGCCCTGGTAGGGCTCGTTCATCAGGCCCCAGCCGAAGATCGCCGGATGATTCCTGAAGCGCCGCACGATCCGGCTCCACAGGTCGGGCAGGCCGGACGCGTTGTAGAGCAGGCAGCCCGGCGTGCCGATCACGCGGTACTCGTAGAGCTTGAGCAACCCGTCGCGGCTGTCGAAGTAGCCCAGGTAGTTGAACGCGCGCTGGGGGTAGGTACCGGCCCACACCGCGGCGGCGCCCGGATCGGCGACCGCCTGCCCGTCCGGCCCGACCAGCTGGCCGTTGCCATCGCGGCGGAAACCGCTGCGGGTGGCCACCTTGTGCGGCAGCCGCAGGTAGTCGTGCAGTTCCAGGATCGCGAGCTTGCCGCGCGCCGCCAGGCGGTCCAGCACGGCCCCGACCTGCCCACAGTAGGTCTCGTTCAGCGCCAGGCCCTGGCCGGTGCTGAAGCGCTGGGCGGTGGTCGGCAGCCGGAACAGCGGGCAGGCCCCGGCCATGGCGATGTGCTGGTCGCTGATGTCGCGGTAGTGCGTGCCGATCCTGGCATCGTCCACGAAGTTGTTGGACGCCAGCCCCGAGAGGTTGAGTCCGGCGAACGGCAGCGTCGCGGTAGCGGCGCGCGCCGGAGCGGCCAGCCCGCCGAACGCGGCGGCGGCGGCCAGGCCGGCCGCGCCCTGCAGCACGCTGCGCCGGGTCAGGCCGCCGCCGTCCCGCGCGGGCGCCACGGTGGCGGTGGAGGATGCCGGCGTATCCGGGCGGGAAGAATCGTCGTGTGCCATGGGGCCTCCTGCGGGCGGGGGGAGACGCTGCCGACGGCGCCCCCTGAAGCGTCCTGCGATGGCCCCAGTCTGCCCACCTGCGTCCACCGCTTCTGCGACCCCGCACGCAACTTGCGCTTTGCGCGGGGCGGCGCACCTCGGAAGCGATCCCGCGGCGGGCCGGGCCTGCCGCGTCCTCGCGGGGGGACGGGCTGCGGCCGGCCTCGGGCCCGGGACGTCGCGGCCAGCAGCGTGCCCCGGGAGCGCACGCCGGGCCTCGTTACGCCGGCGCGACGCCCGCTCGCAGCGCCACATTGCCGGACGCGGGCACGATGCCGGAGCGTTGCGGCACGTCGCGCGCCGACTGGAGGTGCCGCCGCGATGCGCCATCGCAGGCCGGCGCACGGCGCGTAGCCCGGCGCGGCCGTGCTAACGTGCCCGGCTCCACTCCGAAGACGCCCGAAACGGTTGCAGCAGCAACGTTTCCGGGCGATCGCACCGCCAGCCTCCCCGCCCGCTCACGCCGTACGCCGCCATGCCCGACTATCGCTCCAAGACCTCCACCCACGGCCGCAACATGGCCGGCGCGCGCGCCCTGTGGCGCGCCACCGGCATGCAGGACGCCGACTTCCACAAGCCGATCATCGCCATCGCCAATTCCTTCACCCAGTTCGTGCCCGGGCACGTGCACCTGAAGGACCTCGGCCAGCTGGTGGCGCGCGAGATCGAGCGCGTGGGCGGCGTGGCCAAGGAGTTCAACACCATCGCCGTGGACGACGGCATCGCGATGGGCCACGACGGCATGCTGTACTCGCTGCCCAGCCGCGAGATCATCGCCGATTCGGTGGAGTACATGGTCAACGCGCATTGCGCCGACGCGCTGGTGTGCATCTCCAACTGCGACAAGATCACCCCCGGCATGCTGATGGCCGCGCTGCGGCTCAACATCCCCACCGTGTTCGTCTCCGGCGGACCGATGGAGGCCGGCAAGACCCAGCTCTCCGAGCACGGCCTGGACCTGGTCGACGCGATGGTGGTGGCCGCCGACGCCAGCGCCTCCGACGAGAAGGTCGCCGCCTACGAGCGCAGCGCCTGCCCCACCTGCGGCTCGTGCTCGGGCATGTTCACCGCCAACTCGATGAACTGCCTGACCGAGGCGCTGGGCCTGTCGCTGCCCGGCAACGGCTCCACCCTGGCCACCCACAGCGACCGCGAGCAGCTGTTCCTGCGCGCCGGCCGCACCGCCGTCGAGCTGTGCCACCGCTGGTATGGCGGCGAGGACCCGACCGCCCTGCCGCGCGGCATCGCCACCTTCGCCGCGTTCGAGAACGCGATGACGCTGGACATCGCGATGGGCGGCTCCACCAACACCATCCTGCACCTGCTCGCCGCCGCGCAGGAGGCCGAGGTGGCCTTCGACCTGCGCGACATCGATCGCCTGTCGCGGCGCGTGCCGCAGCTGTGCAAGGTCGCGCCCAACATCCAGAAGTACCACATGGAGGACGTGCACCGCGCCGGCGGCATCGTCTCCATCCTCGGCGAACTGGCGCGCGGCGGCCTGCTGCACACCGACGTGCCGACCGTGCACAGCCGCACCCTGGGCGAGGCCATCGCGCGGTGGGACGTGACCCAGACCGATGACGCCGCGGTGCACACCTTCTACCGCGCCGGCCCGGCGGGCATTCCCACCCAGACCGCCTTCAGCCAGTCCACGCGCTGGGCGGACCTGGACACCGACCGCAGCGGCGGCTGCATCCGCGACGTCGCCCATGCCTACTCGGCCGAGGGCGGCCTGGCGGTGCTGTACGGCAACCTCGCGCTGGACGGCTGCGTGGTCAAGACCGCCGGCGTGGACGAATCCATCCACGTGTTCGAGGGCAGCGCCAAGGTGTTCGAGAGCCAGGACGCGGCGGTCAAGGGCATCCTCGCCGACGAGGTGCGGGCCGGCGACGTGGTGGTGATCCGCTACGAAGGCCCCAAGGGCGGCCCCGGCATGCAGGAGATGCTGTACCCCACCAGCTACCTGAAATCCAAGGGCCTGGGCAAGCACTGCGCGCTGCTGACCGACGGCCGCTTCTCCGGCGGCACCTCGGGCCTGTCGATCGGCCACGCCTCGCCGGAGGCCGCCGCCGGTGGCGCGATCGGCCTGGTGCGCGACGGCGACCGCATCCTGATCGACATCCCCAACCGCCGCATCGACCTGCAGGTGGACGCGGGCGAACTGGCCGCCCGCCGCGCCGACCAGGACGCCGCCGGCTGGAAGCCCGCGCAGCCGCGCCCGCGCAAGGTCACCACCGCGCTGAAGGCCTACGCGCTGCTGGCCACCAGCGCCGACAAGGGCGCGGTGCGCGACAAGGCGCTGCTCGACGGCTGAGCCCCGCCACGAAGGCCCCCCTCCCTTCCCCCGCCAGCGGGGGAAGGTGCCCGAAGGGCGGATGGGGGCCGGCCCCCGAGGCACGTTACGATGTCGCCCGCGACAGCCGACCCACCCGCGGTCGGCCTTCCCGCATCGGTCGAGGGCGCGGCCGCCACCGTGACCCCCGGACCGGAATCCACTCGGTCACCGGCATCACCCGCCGGCGATCAGTCCTCCACACCGCCGTTCACCGCTTCTTCCCACCTGGAGAAGGCCATGTCCGACTTCATCCACGCACGCTACACGCTGGCCGTCGCCGACCTATCCAGGTCCACCGACTACTACACGTCCGTGCTCGGACTTGGCATCGAGTTCACCGCGCCGGGATGGACCTTCCTGGCGCGCGGCAGCTTCCGGGTGATGCTCGGGGAATGCGTCGATGCCGTACCGGCCGGGGCGCTGGGCGACCACGCGTGGTACGGCTACGTGACGGTGTCGGACGCTTCCGCCCTGTTCGCGGAATACCGGGCCGCGGGCGCGGAGTTCACCCAGACGCTCGCCGACAAGCCCTGGGGCATGCGCGAATTCGGCCTGCGTACGATCGACGGGCACCGGATCATGTTCGGGCAGGAACTCTAGCTCACGAGCAGGCCTGCCCCATCGAGCCGCGCCGATGCGCATGCGACGCGCCCTCCGGCCGCGCCTGCTGCGGGTCGTGCGTGCCAGGATCACGCGGGTCGCGATTCCTGCGCTCACAGGGCGCCTTTCGGACCTGCCACCGCTCGCAGGCGGTACTGGAACCTCGCCGAGGCCGAAACGGCTCGCGGCGAGGCCCACCCGCGCCCAGCAACGCCAAGGACCCACACATGCCGCCTTCATTGCCCAGGATCGCCGCTTCGCTCTGCGCCGTGGCCTCGCTGTCCTTCTGGTGTTGCTACTTCACGCTGTACTGGCCTTACCGGCACCTCTTCAACGAGGCAGGCCGCTATTTCGACGAGCGTGAAATGACCGTCCATCATGCGCAGGCCGGCGTGTTGATCGTGCCGGCCCTGCTCTTCCTGCTGCTGGCCGCCGGGTTCGCCCATGCCGGGTGGACGCGTCGCCGCGGTGGCCGACCACGGCCCGGCGGGTGAATGCGGGCGCGCGATCATCGATCCCAGCCATTCCCGCGTCACCGTCGCAGTGCGGCTCGAGGCGCTGGGCCGCGTCCGGTAGCCGGGAAGCGGGTGCCCGGCGGAGACCTGGCGGCTATGCTTGCGGCCGCGCACGAGATCGCCGTCGCCTCCCGGACGGCGGCGATCACCCAGCGGCGACCGCTGGCCGCGCCTCGCAACCGGCGTCGACGCCGCCCCTTCGCCCAGGCGGGCACCGTCTCGCCGCCCCCCCTGCCCAGGCCCTTGCACGCATGACGACCGACCAGATCAGGTTCACCGACGGGACCCGCTACGAGCGCTACATGGGGCGCTGGAGCCAGATCGCCGGGGCCGCCTTCCTCGACTGGCTCGACCCGCCGGCAGGCCAGCGCTGGCTCGACGTGGGCTGCGGCAATGGCGCGTTTACCGAAACGCTCTTCGAGCGGTGCGATCCCACGTCCGTGGCGGGCGTGGATCCGTCCGAGGAACAACTGGAATACGCACGTGCGCGGCCCTCCGTGCAGGCCGCGCAGTTCCGCCGGGGCGATGCCATGGCACTGCCTTACGCCGATGCCGCATTCGATGTCGCCGTCATGCCCCTGGTGATCTTCTTCGTGCCCGACCCCGGCCAGGGCGTGGCGGAAATGAAGCGGGTCGTCCGCCCGGGCGGCTGCGTGACCGCTTACGCGTGGGACATGCCCGGCGGCGGTTTCCCGTACGAGCCTTTGCTCGCGGAACTGCGGGGCCGCGGCCTCGCGCTCCCCCGGCCGCCGAGCCCCGAAGCCTCGCGCACGGAGGTCATGCAGGCGCTGTGGGCCGCAGCCGGGCTGCAGCGGATCGAGACCCGGGTGATCGCCGTGCAGCGCACCTTCGACGATTTCGACGACTTCTGGGAGACCGCCCTCGGCGCACCGAGCGTCGGCCCCACGCTCGCGCGCATCGCGCCCGACGAACTCGCCTCGCTCGCGGCGAGGGTCCGCGCGCGCCTGCCGGCCGGGCCGGGCGGCGCCATCACCTGCAGCGCCCGCGCGAACGCGGTGCGGGGGTGGGTGGGCTAGCGTGGCGACACCTCGCGCGGTCGTCGTACCGCTCGCTGTCCCTGCCCCTACGGCTTCGCTATCATCTCGCCCGATCGGTCGACCCCGTCGGCGCCCTTCAGGCTGGCAGGAGGCCTGCCTCCCGGCATGCGGGCGGCCCACACGTCGCTTACCCCGGTGCGGCCGTGCAGCGCACCCTCCCTGGCACGCAGGAGCAGCTTTGTCGGCTCGAAAGGTTCTTTTCGTCTGCAGCCAGAATCGCCTCCGCAGCCCGACGGCGGAGCAGGTATTCTCGGACTGGCCGGGCCTCGAGACGGCTTCGGCCGGCCTGAACCACGGCGCGGAGAATCCGGTCACTCCGGAACTCCTGGGGTGGGCCGACACCATCTTCGTCATGGAGCGCATTCATCGCTCCAGGCTCTCCGAAAGGTTCGGACCACACCTGCGCAACAAGCGGATCATCTGCCTGGAGATTCCGGACGACTTCGAGTACATGGAACCCGCCCTGGTCCGGCTGCTCGAAGCCAAGGTTCCGCGCCACCTGCCGTCGGTCTGACCCGCTGCCTGCAGGACGTCCATCGCCTCGACCCGGCCGAGGTGATTCGCGCCACGGCCTCGCAGCGTCATGCGCTGCCCGGATCGTGGCTTCACCACGGCCACCGCTTTGCCCTCGATCACGGCCTCCCCCTCCGGCGAAAAGAAGCATGTCATGCTGATACGCACGCGCATGCAGCGACTGCGTCGTAACCGGCGGGCGCACCTAGGCCCGGCCATGACCTGGATCGAGAACGACCCGTGTTCCATAGACTGACCCTGCATGCGATCGCCCTGTGCGTGCTCGTCCCCAGCGCGCTCGTGGCGGCATTCTGGGCGCTGATGGGCGCCGGCTATGTGGTTGGCGAGTTCGGCCGCGAAGCCCACGGGCTGGCTCCCCTGCTCGTGCTCTGTTCGATGGTGACCGGAGGCAGCGGGATGTTCACCGCCTGGTATCTGTACCTGGGCCTGGCGAACGGACGCACCGACCTGGATCGACCGATCGTCTGGGTGGGCCTGGCGCTGGGTAGCGCGACCTCGCTGGCGCTGATGGCCGTCACCGGTGGCTCGCTCGGATTCCGCGTCACGTTCCTGGGCTGGCCGTTGCTGGCGGTCGCATACTTCGCATTCGCGCTGAGCCGCGCACCGACCGGTACCCGAGCATGAACCTCCCCACCCTCGCCATCGTCTGCGCCGTCGCGGCCGCGCTGGCCGCCGCGATCGGCGTGGTCGTCATCGCGTTCCTGCTGCCGCAGTTCCGGATGCCGGCCAGCCTGCGCGAGGCGAGGCGCTAGGACGCGCCCATCGGCGCCCGGATCGAGCACTGACAGCAAGGCCCGGGCGTTGGGCCGTTCCAGTCTGGCGGCCCACCACCGCTCGCACACGCAGACCTGCATGCCTCGCGGATGCTTTCGGGAGTGGCGACGCTGACGCATACTTCACCCACGTGTCCGGGCGCGGACACGAGGGGCAATGCATCGCTGCATCACATCCCTGGGACCGGGAAAACCGGCCAGGCCTTGACCGTGGATAGGGGAGTATCGAATGAGGGGCGCACTTGGGTTACTTGTTTTCCTGTTGCCGGGCATTGCCATGGCGGACACCACGCAGACCGGCAAGGTGACCCGCGTGGTCGTCGAATCCAACTATGCGTCGATCTGGCTTGAAAGCCAGCCGAGCAACGAGGAATGCGCCGCCGACGGACGATGGGTCATAGATTTTACGAACGACAAGCTCTCCAGAGAGAAGTACTCCGCGCTCCTGGCAGCCGCGAGCTCGCGGCTCACCGTCTCGCTTCACTACGTTTCGTCGGAAGGCTGCGGCGGATTTGGCGCAAAGAGGGTCTATTACATCGACACGCAGTATTGAACCTCTCCACTCTCGCCCACGTCTGCGCCGTCGCGGCCGCGCTGGCCGCCGCGATCGGCGTGGTCGTCATCGCGTTCCTGCTGCCGCGCCGGCATTGCCCGCACTGCGGCACGCTGCTGCCCCGGTTCCGGATGCCCACCAGCCTGCGCGAGGCGATGCTGGGCGGCATGCGCTGCCCGCGCTGCCAGGCGCCGCTGTCGCGCAACGGGACGCCCGGCGCCTAGCCGCCCACCTACTGCGGGAGGTGGCCTGGGCGGCCTGACGACGCCATCGGCCGGTGCACCGGCCGCAACGGCTCACCAGATCAGGTCGTCGGGCACCTTGAAGCGGGCGTAGTACGCGTCGTCCTCGTCATCGCTGGCGGACGCGGCCGCCGCGGGAATAGCGCGGCCATGATCCAACACCACCACCGCCGGGTCGCGGGCGTAGACCTTGTCGGCGGCCGCGCGCGGGATCAGTTCGAAGCCGTCGCCGTGGCGCACGATCACCAGCGCGCCGCTGGCCAGCTGGTTGCGCAGCGCGGTGTCCACCTGGAGGGCGCGGATCACCTGGCCGTCGTTGAAGCGGTAGTCGATCTCGCCGCCGCGCTTGAGCTTGTTCGTCTCCACGATCTGGCGGACCTGCGCCTGCACTTCCTGCCGGCGCGCCTGAGCGTTGCGCTCCTCGGCCAGCGCGCGGTCGCGTTCGGCACGCTCGGCCTGCAGGCGCGCGGCGTCGACCCGGTCCGGATCGGCGGCCACGGCCTTGGGGCCCTTGGCGTGGCGCTGCTTGTTCTGCTCGCGCGCGACCTTGTCGACCTGCCCCTTCTTGACCAGGCCGGCCTTGAGCAGCTGTTCTTGCAGGGGATTGCGCATGCGGGCGGACCGGCGGAAGGGGCGGTCAGTTTACCGCCGCCGCGCTCAGCCAGCCTCGGCCTGGTCGAACTGCACGCGCGCCTCGCGGATGCGACCGTGGTGAGCCTCGGCCCAGTGCACCAGGCCCTGCATCGGCTCCAGCAGCGCCGCCCCCAGCGGCGCCAGCGCGTACTCCACGCTCGGCGGCTTGGTCGCGAACACCTGGCGGGTGATCATGCCGTTGCGCTCGAGGTTGCGCAGGGTCTGGGTGAGCATGCGCTTGGAGATGTCCGGCACGGCGCGCTGGATGGCGCTGAAGCGCGACGGCCGTGCGGCCAGCGCGAACAGGATCAGCAGGGTCCACTTGTCGCCGACCTGGTCGAGCACGTCGCGGATCGGGCAGCGGCTGGCGTCGAAGCCGGCCCGCTGCCAGGCGTCGAACTGGTCGGTCGCGGGGAGGGGCGTACTCATCGAAGGTTCCTTTGCGCTCACCTGGTGACGGAAAACTGCCTGCTTGCGCACGGCATCAAGGTCTCAATAATAGACCTTATCTTCCCTAGAGACCAAAGGAGCTTGCCATGTCGTCCTCTTCTCCCCGAATCCTCGTCACCGGTGCCAGCGGCCAGCTCGGCGCGCTGGTGGTCGAGGCGCTGCTCGCCCGGCTCCCCGCCGACCGCATCGTCGCCGCCGCGCGCCACCCGCAGGCACTGGACGCACTGGCCGCGCGCGGCGTGACGGTGCGTCGCATCGACTACGGCCAGCCCGACACGCTCGACGCCGCGCTGCAGGGCGTGGACCGGGTGCTGCTGGTGTCCTCCAGCGAGGTCGGCCAGCGCACCGCCCAGCACCGCAACGTGATCGAGGCCGCCCGGCGCGCCGGGGTGTCCCTGCTGGCCTACACCAGCGTGCTGCATGCCGACACCAGCGCGCTGCTGCTGGCGACCGAACACCGCGCCACCGAGGCGCTGCTGCGCGACGCCGGCGTGCCCTACGTGCTGCTGCGCAACGGCTGGTACACCGAGAACTACACCGCCGCGCTCGCCAGCGCGCTGCAGCACGGCGCGGTGCTGGGCAGTGCCGGCGACGGCCGGATCGCCTCGGCCACCCGTGCCGACTACGCCGAGGCCGCGGCCGCCGTGCTGGCATCCGAGGCCGATCCGGCGGGCCGGGTCTACGAGCTGGCCGGCGACCAGGCCTATACGCTGGCCGAACTCGCGGCCGAGATCAGCCGCCAGTCCGGCACGCCGGTGGCCTACCGCAACCTGCCGGAGGCCGAGTACCAGGCGGTGCTGGTCCAGGCCGGCCTGCCCGAGCCGCTGGCCGGCATCCTGGCGCAGAGCGACCGCAGCGCGGCCGACGGCGCGCTGTTCGACGATGGCGGCCAGCTCGGTGCGCTGATCGGACGCCCGACCACGCCGATGCGCGACACCGTCGCCGCGGCGCTGGCCGCGCACGGCCAGGCCGCCGCCTGAGCGAGGCCGCGCGGCCGGAGCCCGGCGGAAGCACGACAGCCGGCTGCGCCGCCCGTGGGCACCGGCGGCGGGCCGCCGCACGCCGCCTACGCAGTGCCATCGCGGCCGGACGATCGCCTTCCCCCGGGCGTGCGATCTGTCTGCATCCCGGCGAGCTCCGGCGGGCGCGGCGCGCACTCCGCCCGCACCGGGAGGCGGACCGCTGGCCGCTCCACGGCCAGCGTGTCACGTCACTGACATGAAAGGGACATATACCTAGAGGGCCCGCCGGCCTGCGCCGGTGGGCCCGTGCGTTTCCGTCACGGTGCGATCCGGTGCCGCCACGTGCGGCCGCCACCGGCCGGCCTCCGGCCCGCCGCCCCCTTCCACCGCCCTGCCCGGACCCCTCCATGAAGAAGAAGCTCGCCCCCTTCCTGTGCGCCCTGGGCGCCGCCACCGCCGGCGAATCGGCCGGTGCCGCCGAACTGGACCTGTACGTCGACCGCAAGACCAAGCAGATCTTCGCCGAGCCCGGCCCGGGCCGCGACCGCCTCGGCACCTTCGTGCAGGTCGACGCGCAGGGCAAGGTCTCGGCCTCGGTGCTGCCCGCACCGGCGCCGGCCGCGGTGGCGGCAGCGCCCGCTGCGGCACCCGCCCCCGCCGCACCGGCCCCCGCGGCCGCCGGCAAGAAGTGGTACGACCGCATCAGCCTGCGCGGCTATGCGCAGTTCCGCTACAACCAGGAGGTCGGCGGCGATGCCGACGAGCTGCGTTCGCCGGGCGACCGCTTCATCGGCCGCAACCAGGGCCTGGGCCTGCGCCGCGCCCGCGTGGTGCTCAGCGGCGACCTCAACGACCACGTGTCGTACTACTTCCAGCCGGACTTCGCCAGCACCCCCACTGGCTCGAGCACCTCCAACTTCGCGCAGCTGCGCGACGTCTACGCCGACCTCTACTTCGACAAGGCGCGCGAGTACCGCGTGCGCGTGGGTCAGTCCAAGATCCCGTACGGCTGGGAGAACCTGCAGTCCAGCCAGAACCGCCTCACCCCCGACCGCGCCGATGCACTGAACTCGGCGGTGCGCGACGAACGCGACATGGCCGCGATCTTCTACTACACGCCGCAGCAGGCCCGCGGCCGCTTCCAGGACCTGGTCAAGTCCGGCCTCAAGGGCTCGGGCGACTATGGCGTGCTCGGCCTGGGCGTGTACAACGGCCAGGGCGCCAACCGCGCCGAGCGCAACGACAGCCTGCACGTGGTCGCGCACGCCACCTATCCGTTCAAGTTCGGCAACGGGCAGTACCTGGAGGTGGGCGCCGACGCCTACACCGGGCGCTTCGTGCCGGGCACCGCGCCGGTCACGCTCGACGGCGCCACCTTCACCCCGTCGGCGCCCGCCGGCGGCCTGCGCGACGAGCGCGTGGCCGCGCACGTCATCTACTACCCGCAGCCGTTCGGGTTGCAGGCCGAGTGGACGGTGGGCCGCGGCCCGCAGCTCGACCCGGCCACGCGCCAGCTGCGCACGCGCTCGCTGCGCGGCGGCTACGTGCAGGCGATGTACAAGCTCGACGGCAGCTACGGCTCGCTGATGCCGTACCTCAAGTGGCAGACCTACCGCGGCGCGGCCAAGTTCGAGAACAACGCGCCGCGGATGCAGGTGGACGAATGGGAGGCCGGCGTGGAATGGCAGCCCATGGACGCGCTGGAGATCGCCTTCTCGTACGCCAACATGCGCCGCACCGACGCCACCACCGCGCCGTATCCGGTGGTCGAGGGCGACCTGCTGCGCCTGCAGCTGCAGGTCAACTACTGAGGCCGGCTCAGAAGCGGTACTGCGCGCCCAGGGTGACCGAGCGCGCCTCGCCCACCGCCACCCACGGCGTGGCCGCCACCGAGCTGGTGTAGTAGGTGCGATCGAACAGGTTGTCCACGTCCAGCGACAGCCGCAGCCGGGGCGTGGCGCGCCAGTACGCCACCAGCCGCGCCACGGTGTAGGCCGGCAGCCGCGCCGGGGCGATGCCGGCGGCGTGCCGGGCTTCGGTGTAGGCCTCGCCGAGGCGGCGGCCGGTATGGGTGACGCCGCCCCCGAGGCCCAGCCGTCCGCCGCCGGCCAGCGCGCGCTCGTGCACCGCGAGCACGCTGGCGTTGAGGCGCGGCACGTTGATCAGCGAACCGCCCTCGTGCAGCACGGTGTCGCGCAGCACGCTCACGGCGTTCCAGGACAGGCTGGCGTTGATCCGCCAGTGCTCGCCGAGCTGGCCGGAGACATCGCCCTCCGCGCCACGGCTGCGCACGCGCCCGGCGGCGATCTGGTGGCCGGGGTTGGCCGGGTCGCCGGTCAGCACGTTGCGCTTGACGATGTCGAACAGCGCCACGGTACCGCCCATGCGGCCGTCGGCGGCCTGCCACTTGCCGCCGAGTTCGTAGGCGCGGCCGGACTCGGGCGCCGGCGGCACGGTGGTGCCGGTGCCGTACCACACGTCCGAGGCAGCGTTGGGCCGGAACGAGCGGCCGGCGTTGAGATACACCGACCAGGTCGGCGCGGGCGCGTAGCTCAGGCCCACGCGCGGCGTGGTGCTGCGCGGTGCCTGCCGGTAGCGGCCGCCACTGCGGCGGTCGTCCAGCGCCTGCCGGTAGCGGTCGTGGCGCAGGCCGAGCAGCAGCGTCCAGTCCGGTCCCAGGCCGATCGCGTCCTGCAGGTAGAGCGCCTGGTTGCGCTGGCGCTCGCGGGTATCCACGAAGGCGCCCGGCACCGGGGCCGGCTGCCCGTAGACCGGGTCGAGCAGGTCCAGCGCGTAGGGTGCCGCGGCGCTGGGGCGCGCGCGCCGCATGTGCTGGTCCAGGGTGAAGTCGTAGGCCTCCACGCCGGCCAGCAGCTCGTGGTGCCAGGCACCGGCCTGCAGTTCGCCGCGCAGCTCGGCCTGCAGCGCCAGGTCCTCCGACGCGAAGTCGCGCCAGCGCCGCTGCCGCCACAGGGTGCGGCCGTCGTCCTGCAGCGCCGCCGGCTCGGTGGAATACCCGCGCAGGCCGGTGCGGCGGTACGAGACGGCCGCGCGCGTGGTCCAGGTGTCCGCCAGCGCATGCTCCAGCACCAGCTGGTGGCTGTGGTTCTGCACGGTGACGTCGCCATCGCCCGGCTCGCCGAGGAAGCGCTCGCGCGGCACGCTGCCCAGGCGGCCGCGCACGGCGACCACGCCCCGGTCCAACGGCGCGCGGTGGCGCAGCCATTCGCCGTTGTACTCCAGGGTGGTGGCCTCGCCCAGGCGCCAGAGGAAGGCCGGGGCGACGAAGCGGCGGTGGCTACGCACGGGGTCGCGCACGCTCTGCCGCGTCTCGCCGGCGAGGTTCAGGCGATAGGCGAAGGCCTCGCCCAGCGGGCCGGTGCTGTCGGCGGCGAGGCGGTGGCTGCCGCGGCGGCCGACCGACGCCTCGAGCGCGGTCGCGCGGCGCCACTGCGGCGCCTTGGTCACGAGGTTGAGCGTGCCGCCGGGCTCGCTGCTGCCGTACAGCGCGGCGGCCGGCCCCTTGAGGAACTCGATGCGCTCGAGGTTGGCGGTGTCGCGCGGGGCGTTGTAGCCGCGGTTGGCGGCCAGGCCGTTGAGCAGCGTCGCGCTGCCGGTGTTCTCGTTGCCCGGCAGGCCGCGCACCGCGAAGTTGTCCCACAGGCCGCCGAAGCCGTTCTGGCGGGAGATGCCGCCGACGTAGTCGAGGGTGCCGTCCAGCCGCGTGGCGCCGAGGTCGTCGATCACCTGCCGCGACAGTACGCGCACCGACTGCGGCAACCGCAGCAACGCCAGCCCGGTCTTGCTGCCGCGGGTCTCGTCGGCGTGATAGGTGCCGTCCTCGCGGCGACCCACCACCTGCACGGCGTCCAGTTCGATGGCTTCGGCCGCCTCCTGGGCGGCGGCGGGGAAGGCGACCAGGCTGGCCAGGAGCGGCGCGGCAGGGAGGAGGAAATGGCGGGGGGCGGGCATAGGGCCTGGGCTGAATTCGGTGAAGTTATAATATAACGTATCAATAACGCAGTGTATCCAGCCTCCTTGGAGAGCGGTGCCTCGCCTGCCTGCCTGCCTTCCTGCCTTCCTGCCTGCCTGCCTGCCTTCCTGCCGCTTGCCTGCCGCTTCCGTGACTGCTTCCCTGCCTGCTCCTCTCCTGCTCCCCGTGAGCCGCGCGGGCGCCGGTGCAGGACCCGCGAGGCATCTCCCCTGCGGTACTCGGCGCGCCCGGTCGCGGGAGATCCTTGCCCCGGCCGCGCGACCGACCGCAGCCGCATCGCGGCGCGCGGCCCGATCGATCCCCTGCGGCCCGGTTGCAAACGAAACGCTTGACCTGCGCGCCGGGTCCGCCCTACGCTGCGCACGCCGAGGTATCCATCGCTTTATTCGGATGAAGCGATGGAATTAAACGGGAATCCGGTGAAGGGTGTTCGCACCCCATTCCGGAGCTGCCCCGCAGCGGTGAATGGAAACGACCTCCGTCAACAGCACTGGGCCCTCACCGGCCTGGGAAGCGGCGGACAGTAGGCCCCCGTGCTCCACGCACGGCACGTCCATCAGCCCGAATACCGGCCTGGGCCGGAGGACACGACCGTCCTTCGTTTCGACCTGGCGCTCCGCGGGGAGTGGCCGGACGCGCGTGCGCACCCCGGGTGCGGGCGCCGTCCGTCGCTGCCCGCCAGTTCCGGTTCGCCCGCGGGGGCGAAGGTCGCTGGCGTGGCGGGACGGGTGCGCGAGCATCCGTACGGCGCGCGGTTCCTTCGTTCCTCAATGCCCTTCAATGCAATGAGGAAATGCAACATGACGATCGTGACCAACCTGGGCTTTCCGCGCATCGGTGCGCGGCGCGAGCTCAAGCACGCCCTGGAGAGCCACTGGCGCGGCGACATCGACGCCGCCGCGCTACAGCGCACCGCGGCCGAGCTGCGCGCACGCCACTGGCAGCTGCAGCGCGAGGCCGGCGTGGACCTGCCGCCGAGCAACGACTTCAGCCTCTACGACCAGGTGCTGGATACCGCCTTCCTGTTCGATGCGATCCCCGAGCGCTACCGCGCCCTGGCCGATGCCGATCCGCTGGCCGGCTACTTCGCGATGGCGCGCGGCCGCCAGGTCGACGGCGTGGACCTGCACGCGCTGGAAATGACCAAGTGGTTCGACACCAACTACCACTACCTCGTGCCCGAGCTGCACCGCGAACAGGCCTTCGCGCTGCGCGGCGACAAGCCGGTGGCCGAGTTCCGCGAGGCGCTGGCCCAGGGCATCGCCACGCGGCCGGTGCTGCTCGGGCCGGTGAGCTTCCTGCTGCTGTCCAAGACCGTGGACGGCAGCGAACGCCTGGCGCTGCTCGAGCGCCTGCTGCCGGTGTACGGGCAGCTGCTGGCGCAGCTGCACGATGCCGGCGCCGAGTGGGTGCAGGTCGACGAACCGGCGCTGGTGCTGGACCTGGACGACGCGGCCCGCCAGGCCTTCCGCCAGGCCTACGCCACGCTGGCGTCCGGCCCGCGCCCCAACCTGCTGCTGGCCACCTACTTCGGCACGCTCGGCGACAACCTGGCGCTGGCGGCGGAACTGCCGGTCGACGGCCTGCACGTGGACCTGGTGCGCGGCCTGGAGCAGCTCGACGCGGTGCTGCAGGCGCTGCCCCAGGGCCGCGTGCTGTCCGCCGGCCTGGTCAACGGGCGCAACATCTGGCGCACCGCGCTCGACAACGCGTTGACGCTGGCGCGCTATGCGCAGGGCCACGTCGGCGCCGACAAGCTGTGGCTGGCGCCGTCGTGCTCGCTGCTGCACGTGCCGGTGGACCTGGATGCGGAGAAGGCGCTGGAGCCGGACCTGCGCAGCTGGCTGGCGTTCGCCCGGCAGAAGCTCGGCGAGCTGCGCACGCTGGCCGACGCGCTCGATGGCGACGCCGGCGCGGACGCGGCGCTGGCGCGGGCGCGCGAGGCCGTGGAATCACGCCGGCAGTCGCCCAAGGTGCACCGCGCCGAGGTCGCCCGCCGCATCGCCGCGCTCGATGCCGACGCCGGGCGCCGCCAGTCGGCCTACCCGCAGCGGCGGCTGGCGCAGCAGCAGGCGCTGCGGCTGCCGGCCTATCCCACCACCACCATCGGCTCGTTCCCGCAGACCCAGGCGGTGCGCGAGGCGCGTGCCCGCAACAAGTCCGGCAAGCTCTCGCACGCCGACTACGAGCGTTTCCTCGAGGAGGAGACCGAGCGCTGCGTGCGCTTCCAGGAGGAGATCGGGCTGGACGTGCTGGTGCACGGCGAGTTCGAGCGCAACGACATGGTGGAGTACTTCGGCGAGCAGCTGGACGGCTTCGCCTTCACCAAGCTGGGCTGGGTGCAGAGCTACGGCTCGCGCTGCGTCAAGCCGCCGGTGATCTACGGCGACGTGGCGCGGCCGGCGCCGATGACGGTGCGCTGGTCGCAGTACGCGCAGTCGCTGACGCCGCGTCCGATGAAGGGCATGCTGACCGGCCCGGTGACGGTGCTGCAGTGGTCGTTCGTGCGCGACGACCAGGAGCGCGCGCAGACCTGCCGCCAGATCGCGCTGGCGCTGCGCGACGAGGTGCGCGACCTGGAGGCGGCCGGCATCGGCGTGATCCAGATCGACGAGCCGGCGATCCGCGAGGGCCTGCCGCTGCGCCGCGGCGAATGGGCCGGCTACCTGGCCTGGGCGGTGGAGAGCTTCCGCATCGCCTCGTGCGGCGTGCGCGACGCCACCCAGATCCACACCCACATGTGCTACTCGGAGTTCAACGACATTATCGAGGCGGTGGCGGCGATGGACGCGGACGTGATCTCGATCGAGACCTCGCGCTCGCGCATGGAGCTGCTCGACGCGTTCGTGAAGTTCCAGTACCCGAACGAGATCGGCCCGGGCGTCTACGACATCCACTCGCCGCGCGTGCCCAGCGTGGCCGAGATGGTGGACCTGCTGGAGAAGGCGCGTGCGGTGCTGAAGCCCGAGCAGCTGTGGGTCAACCCGGACTGCGGCCTGAAGACGCGCGGCTGGGACGAGACCCGCACCGCGCTGCAGGCGATGGTGGACGCGGCCCGCGCGCTGCGCGCGGACCTGGCCCGGGCGGCCTGAGCCGGGGGCGGAGCCCGGCCGCGGGCCGGTGCTCCGCCGCCAGCCCCCGGGGCGGCCGCCAGCGGCCGGCCCGCGGGTACCCGCGCACCCGCGGCGATTCGCCTGCCGCGGGCAACCCCGTTACCCTTTCGCGGTCCGGCCCGCCGTCCAGGCCGGATCCCGCCCCACGTCTCAGGTGCCGCATGTCCTCCTCCCCTGCCCTCCGCGAGAAACTCGTCCTGCCGCACGGCGACCGGCTGCTGCTGCACTCGTGCTGCGCGCCGTGCTCCGGCGAGCTGATGGAAGCCTTCGTCGAGTCCGGGATCGACTACACGATCTTCTTCTACAACCCCAACATCCACCCGCTCAAGGAATACGAGCTGCGCAAGCAGGAGAACATCCGCTTCGCCGAGAAGCACGGCGTGCCGTTCGTGGACGCCGACTACGACACCGACCACTGGTTCGCCCGCGCCAAGGGCATGGAAGACGCGCCCGAGCGCGGCATCCGCTGCACGATGTGCTTCGACATGCGCTTCGAGCGCACCGCGCTGTACGCGCACGAGCACGGCTTCCCGGTGATGGCCACCTCGCTGGGCATCTCGCGCTGGAAGAACATGCAGCAGATCAACGACAGCGGGCAGCGCGCCGTGGCGCCCTACGCCGGCCTGGCGTACTGGGACTACAACTGGCGCAAGGGCGGCGGCAGCCAGCGCATGATCGAGATCAGCAAGCGCGAGCAGTTCTACCAGCAGGAATACTGCGGCTGCGTGTATTCGCTGCGCGACACCAACCGCCACCGCCGCGCGCAGGGCCGCGACCGCATCAAGCTCGGCGTGCTGTACTACGGCCAGGCGCCCGAGGGCGGCGACGACCGCTGAGCCGGCCGTGCCGCGGGCTCAGGCCGGTACGCCGAGCAGCTCGACCGAGCGGATGCCGGGGGTATCGCCCAGCCGCTCGACCGCCGCGAGCAGGCGCGAGCGCTCCACGGCAGCGCCACAGCGCACCTCGACCACCGCATCGGCGTCCTCGTGGCGCTTGAGCAGCAGCCGCCGCACCGGCACGCCGTGGTCGGCCAGGGCGGCCTCCACCCGCGCCAGCGACGCGCCCGGCGCCAGCGTGACCCGCAGTCCCTCGGCCGTGGCGCGGCGACGCCGCAGGTAGCGCCGTTCCAGCGGCTTGAGCAGGGCCAGGATCGCCCACAGCAGGACCGTGGCCAGCAGGGCGGCCGCATACAGCCCGGCACCGGCCGCCAGGCCGATCGCCGCCACCGCCCACAGCCCGGCGGCGGTGGTGAGGCCGCGAATGACCTGTTCGCGCTGCAGGAACAGGATGGTGCCGGCCCCGAGGAAGCCGACGCCGCTGATCACCTGCGCGGCGATGCGCGAGGGGTCCAGCACCACGTGCGGAGCGGCCAGCACGTCCTGGAAGCCGTAGGCCGACACGATCAGCGCCAGCGCCGAGCCCACGCACACCAGCATGTGCGTGCGCAGCCCCGCGGCCCATTCCAGCCGGCCGCGGTTGGCGCCGATCACCGCGCCCAGCGCGGCCGCCAGCACCAGCCGCAACGCCACGTCCCAGAACGGAATCATCGTCGCTCCCTCCTCGTCCTCGCCACGGCGGCATTCTCGGCGATCGCGTCCGCGCGGGCCGTGAATCGGCCGCCGTCCTACACTGGCCCCCCCCTTGCCCGCCTGGCCCGCCCATGCCCACCGACGACACCGCGCTGATCGTGGTCGACCTGCAGCCGGACTTCATGCCCGGCGGCGCCCTGCCCTGTCACCAGGGCGATGCGCTGGTGCCGACGATCGACGCGCTGCTGCGCGCGCGCCGCTACGCCACCGTGGTCGCCACCCAGGACTGGCACCCGCCCGGGCATGCCTCCTTCGCCAGCCAGCACCCCGACACGCAGCCGTTCCAGCAGATCGACTGGTACGGACAGCCGCAGACGCTGTGGCCGGACCACTGCCTGCAGGGCAGCGCCGGCGCCGCGCTGGATCCCCGCGTGGACTGGAGCCCGGTGGACCTGGTGCTGCGCAAGGGCACGCGCCGGCAGGTGGATTCCTACAGCGGCTTCCGCGAGAACCACGGCCCCGGCGGGACGCGCCCGGCCACCGGGCTGGCCGGCTGGCTGCGCGAGCGCGGCGTCGCCGAGGTCCACGTCTGCGGGCTGGCGCGCGACTACTGCGTGCTGTGGACCGCGCAGGACGCGGCCGCCGCCGGGCTGCGCGTGCGCTTCCTGTGGGCGCTGACCCGGCCGGTGACGCCGGACAGCGACCCGGCCACGCGCGCCGCGCTTGCGCAGGCCGGCATCGCCATCGACTGAGCCGCGGCGGCGTGCCCCGCGGGGGCCGCCCGCCCATCGCCGCGATGCGCCGCAACCGCACGCGCCCTTACCCCGGCCGCGCCGTCCGCCGCGGCCCCGCGAGGGCCGCCGGGCGTCCGCCTGTCCCGGGCCCGGCCGCCCGGACGCGCGCGGCGGCGTACTGCTGCAACGCACAGCGAGGTTGTCATCTGCGCGGGGTATAACGCGGGCATTCGCGGCGAGGGGGCGCTGCATCCACGACACGGACCGGTCGGCAGCGCCGGCGGGCCGGGGTCGCTTCGCAACGCCAAGGAGAGAAGCCGTCATGCCGAAGCTGTCGACGTTGTCCGTGCTGTCCGCCCTGCTCGCCCTGCCCGCCGCCGCGCCCGCCGCCGAGCTGGTGCCCAAGCAGCTGGCGGGCCCGCCCGAGGAGTTCGCGCAGATGCGCGCGCCCGATCCGGCGCAGGCGGCGATCCTGTCCAAGAGCGCGCTGCTGCCGGTGGAACTGGCGCCGCAGGCCGACGGCGCGCGCTGGCAGGGCCGGCTGCCGGTGGAGAACGGCCGGCTGCGCTTCATGGTGCTGCCCGGCGGCGCCGACTGGCGCACCGCGGTGGCCGCGCCCGGCACGCCACTGGCCCGCGCGGCCGTGGCTACGCCCCCCGGGCTGCAGGCGCGGGCCGCGACGCTGGGCACCGGCGCCGGTGCGGTGGCCGGCACCCGCTACGCCCTCGACGCCGCGCAGAACGGCGAATGGACCCTGACCCTGGAGGCGCCGGCCGCGCAGGCCGGGCGCGGCTACGTGCTGATGGAGGGCGACCCGCGCACGCAGCTGGCGTCGTACCCGCGCCACCGCCACCAGCAGGTGGGCCAGCGCCTGGCCCTCAACGCCGTGCTCAGCGGCAGCGACCGCGACGGCGCCACGCGGATGGGCACCGCCGCCGGGCGCATCGAGCAGGCGCAGCTGCGCGTGGTGGCCCCGGACGGCACGGTGACGGTCGCCGCGATGGCCGACGACGGCCTGCACGACGACGGCACCGCCGGCGACGGCGTCTACGGCGGCGACTTCGTGCCCTCCAGCGCCGGGACCTACCTGGCGCAGGTGGTGGTGCACGGGCGCGACCCGGACGGGCAGGCGTTCGTGCGCACCAGCGAACACGTGATGCCGGTGCTGGACACGCAACTGCGCCTGCTCGGCCGCAGCGTGGCCGCGCAGGCGGCCGAGGGCACGCAGCTGACGCTGGCGCTGCCGGTGGCCGCCCGCGGCGCGGCGCCGGCGCACTACCGCGTATTCGGCGAGGTCTGGGGCACCGATGCCGCAGGGCAGGCGGTGCCGGTGGCCTGGATCGGCGGCATGGCCGCGCCGGTGCAGGGCCGGCTGACGCTGGGGCTGGACGAACGCTGGGTCGCGCGTGCCGGCGCACGCGCACCGTTCGAGCTGCGCCACCTGCGCATCGAGGACCCGGACCACTTCATCCCGCTGGCCGAGGCCGCCGCGCTGCCGCTGACGCTGCCGGCGCTGCGCCGCGCGAGCGTGGCCCGCAGCGCCGCGGCCGGGATCGACGAGCGCATGCGCATGGGGCCGCGCCCGGCCACGCTGGCACGCGCGGCGACCGACGTGCAGGCGCAGGCCGCCGGCTCGCGGCTGGTGCTGGTGCACGGCTACTGCTCGAACGGGGTGTGGCCGCTGGCGCAGTTCAGCAACGCCTCGGCCTTCCTGGACGCCAATCAGAACCGCAGCAACGACCAGTTCGCGCAGCGGCTGGCGCAGTTCGCCAGCCAGTGGAGCTCGTTCGGCACGGTGGCGCACAGCCAGGGCGGCATGGCCGCGCTGCACCTGTACAGCTACTACTGGAGCGGGCTGGACAACGCCAGCGGCGGACGCGTGATGCAGTCGGTGGGCACGCCCTACCAGGGCACCAACCTGGCCGGCATCCTGGCCACCGTCGGCTCGTGGTTCGGCGTGGCCTGCGGCAGCAACAGCGACATGACCTACGACGGCGCCAAGGCCTGGCTGGCCGGCATCCCGGCGTCGGCGCGCGGGCTGGTCAACTACTACACGACCTCGTTCGCCAAGACCCACTGGTACGTCAACGACTACTGCAACGCCGCCTCGGACCTGGTGCTGGACGACCCGGAGGACGGCACCGTCGAGCAGGTCAACGCGCAGCTGCCGGGCGGGGCCAACCGCGGCCACACCACCGGCCAGTGCCACACCACCGGCATGCGCGACCCGGCGCAGTACCTGGATGCCACGCGCAACGCGACGATGAACGCCAACGCGGCGCGGTGAGGCGGGGATTAGGGATTAGGGATTGGGGAGGGCGCTGCTGCCGCCTGTGGGTGATTCGCGGGTCGCGGCCGGGGGCGCCGGCGCGTTCCGGTGCCCCCGGCCGGCGCGGAAGGCACGGCCGTGGCGTGGGCCCGGCGGCCTCAGCGGCCCGAGGCCGTGGCGACGGGGGTGGCGCCGGCTTGCGCGTCGGCGCCCCCGCCGAGCACCTTGTACAGGGTGACGCGGTTGCCGGCCTCGGTCAGACGCAGGTTGATCAGGGTCTGCTGCGCGGTGTACAGCGTGCGCTGCGCGTCCAGCGCGTCGAGGTAGCTGTCCACGCCGTTGCGGTAGCGCGCGTCGGCCAGAGTGTAGCTGCGCCGCGTGGCGTCCACCAGCGCGCGCTGCGCGTCCAGCCGTTCGTCCAGCTGCGCGCGTTCGGCCAGCGCGTCGGCCACCTCGGCGAAGGCGCTCTGGATGGCCTGTTCGTACTCGGCGACGGTGACCTCCTTCTGGATCTTCGCCACGTCCAGCTCGGCCTTGAGCGCCCCGGCCTGGAAGATCGGCACGCTGATGCTGGGCACGAACGACCAGGTGCGGTTGCCGCCGTCGAACAGGTTCGACAGCGCGTCGCTGCCACGCCCGGTGGAGGCGGTCAGCGAGATCGTGGGGAAGAACGCCGCGCGCGCCGCGCCGATGTCGGCGTTGGCGGCCTTGAGCGTGTGCTCGGCGTAGAGCACGTCCGGGCGCTGCAGCAGCACCCGCGATTCCAGCCGCGCCGGCAGCGGCGCCAGTGCCACGCTGTCGTCGGTGGCCTGCGCCGGATCGGGCAGTAGCGCCGCGGCCACCGGGGCGCCCACCACCAGCTCCAGCGCGTTGCGCGACTGCGCCAGCTGGGTGGTGTAGGCCGCCACGTCGGCGCGCGCGGTCTCCACGCTGGTCTGCACCTGCGCCAGGTCCAGCCCGGAGACGATGCCCTGCGCGTGCTGCGAGTCGGTGAGCTTCAGCGTCTCGCGCTGGCTGGCCAGGGTCTGCTGCGCCAGCGCCAGCAGCTGCTGGTTGGCGGCGACTGTCAGCCAGTCGGTGGCGACCTCCGCGACCAGGCTCAGGCGGGTGCTGCGCTGGGTCTGCGCCGTGGCCAGGTAGGTCTGCAGCGCCTCGTCCTTGAGGCTGCGGATGCGCCCGAACAGGTCCAGCTCCCAGCTGCTGACGCCGACGTCGGCCGAGAACGTGCGGCCCACCTCGGACTGGCCGCCGCTGCTGGTGGCGGCGCTGCTGCGCGAGGCGCTCTCGCTGGCGCTCACGCTCACCGAGGGGAACAGGTCGGCGCGCTGGATGCGGTACTGCGCGCGCGCCTTGTCGATGTTGAGCACCGCCACGCGCAGGTCGCGGTTGTGCTCCAGCGCCTGCGCGATGACCTGCTGCAGCCGCGGGTCGAGGAACACCTGGCGCCAGTCCAGCGTGGCGACCGCGTCGGCAGCGCCGGTGCCGGTGGCGGTGCCAGTGGCGGCGAGGCTGGCCGGTACCGGCGCGTCCGGGCGCGCGTAGCGCGGCGCCAGGCTGGCGCAGCCGGCCAGCGCGGCGGCGCAGGCCAGCAGCAGCGCCGGGCGGGAGAGCGAGCGATGCTTCACGGGGTCACCTCGTCGGTCGGGGTCGCCGGCCGGGTCCCGGCGCGCGGCCGGCCGGGGAACAGGGTGCGGACGATCACGTAGAACAGCGGTACGAAGAAGATGCCGAGCAGCATCGAGGCCAGCGTGCCGCCGAGCACGCCGGTGCCCAGCGAATGCCGCCCGCCGGAGCCGGCGCCGCGGCTGACCACCAGCGGCAGTACGCCGAGCATGAACGCCAGCGAGGTCATCAGGATCGGGCGCAGCCGCAGCCGCGCCGCGTGCAGGGTGGCGTCGAGCAGGCGCTCGCCCTGTTCTTCCAGCTCCTTGGCGAACTCCACGATCAGGATGCCGTTCTTGGCGGCCAGGCCCACCGTGGCCAGCAGCCCGACCTGGAAGTAGACGTCGTTCTCCAGCCCGCGCAGGGTGGTCAGCAGCAGCGCGCCGACGATGCCGATCGGCACCGCCAGCATCACCGAGAACGGGATCGACCAGCTCTCGTACAGCGCCGCCAGGCACAGGAACACGAACAGCAGCGACACCGCGTACAGCAGCGGGGCCTGCGCGCCGGACATCTGCTCCTGGTAGGACAGGCCCGACCAGGCGTAGCCCATGCCGCTGGGCAGCTGCTTGACCAGGCCGGCCATCGTGGCCATCGCGGTGCCGGAGCTGACGCCGGAGGCGGCCTGGCCGCTGATCTCCATCGAGGCCGAGCCGTTGAAGCGCGACAGCGAGGCGGGCGCATAGCCCCAGCCGGTGGTCGAGAACGCCGAGAACGGCACCATCGCGTCGTCGGCATTGCGCACCGACCAGCGGTCGATGTCCTGCGGCAGCATGCGCGCGGCGGCCTCGCCCTGCAGGTAGACCTTCTTGATGCGCCCGCGGTTGACGAAGTCGTTGACGTAGGTCGAGCCGATCGCGCTGGACAGGGTGTCGTTGATGTCGTCCTGCGACAGGTCCAGCGCGCCGGCCTTGGCGTCGTCGATCTTGACCTGCAGCGTCGGCGCGTCCTCCAGGCTGTCGTAGCGCACCGAGTCCAGCGCGTCGCTCCTGGCGGCCAGGCCCAGCAGTTGCTGGCGCGCGGCCACCAGCGCGTCGTGGCCGGCACCGCCCAGGTCCTGCAGCTCGAAGGTGAAGCCGGCGCTCTGGCCCAGGCCGGGGATGCCCGACGGCGCCATCGCGAAGATCTGCGCGTCGCGGAACTTCTGCGCCATCGCGCGGGTGATGCGCATGCCGATCGCGCTGGCATCGGCATCGCGCTCGGACCAGTCCTTGAGCTTGACGAAGCCCATGCCCGAGTTCTGCCCGCTGCCACCGGTGCTGAAGCCGGCGACCGCCATGACCGAATCGACCTCCGGCTGCTGGCGCACGTAGGCCGAGACCTGCTCGATCACCGCCAGCGTGCGCTGCTGGGTGGCGCCGGACGGCAGCTTGACCTGCACCATCAGCATGCCCTGGTCCTCCTCCGGCAGGAACGAGGTCGGCAGCCGCCAGAACAGCAGCCCCATGCCCACCAGGATCAGCAGGTAGACCGCCAGGCCGAGCCGGCGGTGGCCGACGACGCGGCCGACCCCACGCTGGTAGCGCTCGGCATTGCGCTCGAAGCCGCGGTTGAAGCGCGCGAAGAACCGTCCCAGCGGGCCCTTGCGGGTGCCGTGGCCGTCCGGGCCGACCGGCTGCAGCAGGGTCGCGCACAACGCAGGCGTCAGGGTCATCGCCACCACCACCGACAGGATCATCGCCGAGGCGATGGTCACCGAGAACTGGCGGTAGATCGCGCCGGTGGCGCCGCCGAAGAACGCCATCGGCAGGAACACCGCGGTCAGCACCAGGGCGATGCCCACCAGCGCGCCGGTGATCTGGCCCATCGACTTGCGCGTGGCCTCGTACGGCGACAGCCCTTCCTCGCTCATCACCCGCTCGACGTTCTCCACCACCACGATCGCGTCGTCGACCAGCAGGCCGATCGCCAGCACCATGCCGAACATCGACAGCGTGTTGATCGAGTAGCCGAGCAGCGCCAGCACGCCGAACGTGCCCATCAGCACCACCGGCACCGCGATCGCCGGGATCAGGGTCACCCGCCAGTTCTGCAGGAACAGGTACATGATCAGCACCACCAGCACGATCGCCTCGGCCAGGGTCTTGACGACCTCCTCGATCGAGATCTTCACGAACGGCGTGGTGCTGTAGGCGACGCTGTAGTTCAGCCCGTGCGGAAAGAACGGCTTGAGCTCCTGCAGCCGGGCCTCGACCGCCTTGGACACGTCCAGCGCGTTGGCTCCGCTGGCCAGCTCGATGCCCATGCCGGCCGACGGCTTGCCGTTGAAGCGGCTGACCGAGGCGTAGTCCTCACTGCCGAGCTCGACCCGGGCGATGTCCGACAGCCGCACCGCCGCGCCGCCGCGGTCGGACTTGATCACGATGGCCTTGAACTGCTCGGCGGTCTGCAGCCGGCTGCGCGCGGTGACCGTGGCGTCGAGCTGCTGGCCCTGCACCGCCGGCAGCGCGCCGATCGAGCCCGACGACACGTCGCTGTTCTGCGCCTGGATCGCGCTGGCCACGTCGGACGGCATCAGCGCATAGGTGCGCAGCTTCTCCGGGTCGAGCCAGATGCGCATCGAGTATTCCGAGCCCATCACCTGCACGTTGCCGACGCCGGACACGCGGCTGACCGGGTCCTTCACCGAGGCGACCATGTAGTCGGCGATGTCGGTGCCGTCGAGGCTGTCGTCGTCCGAAGTGAAGGCCAGCACCATGAAGATGTTGCCCGACGACTTGGTCACGGTGACGCCGGTGCTCTGCACCGCGTCGGGCAGGGTCGACTGGGCCTGCTGCAGCTTGTTCTGCACCTGCACCTGGGCGGTGTCCGGGTCGGTGCCCGACTCGAAGGTCAGCTTGATCTGGGCGCTGCCGGAGGAGGTGCTGCTGGACGACATGTACATCAGGTGGTCCAGCCCGGTCATGTTCTGCTCGATGACCTGGGTGACCGAGTTCTCGGTGGTCTCGGCCGAGGCGCCGGTGTAGGTGGCGCGGATCGACACCGTCGGCGGCGCGATGTCCGGGTACTGCTCGACCGACAGCGTGGACACCGCCAGCGCACCGGCCAGGGTGATGACGATGGCGATGACCCAGGCGAAGATGGGCCGGTCGATGAAGAAGCGCGACATGGCGGCGCCTCAGCGTGCCGGCGCGGCGGAGGCCGCGGCGGCGCCGGTGGAGGTGGCCGTGGCGGTGCCGCCCGCGGTGGCGGCCGGTGCGGCAGCCGCGGCCTTCGCCGGCACGGCCTTGACCACGTCGCCGACGGCGACCTTGCTGCCGCCCTCGACGATGAGCTTCTCGCCGGCCTTCAGCCCGCCGTTGATCACCCACTGGTCCTTGACCGCGTCGCCGGCCTGCACTACGCGCTGGGCGACCTTGCCGTCGTCGCCGACCACCAGCACCGTGGCCTCGCCCTTGGTGTTGCGCGACACCGCGGTCTGCGGCACCAGGATCGCCGCCTCGTCGACCGCCATCGGCAGCACCGCGCTCACGTAGGTCCCGGGCAGCAGCAGGCGCTCGGGATTGGGCACCACCGCGCGCAGGGTCACGTTGCCGGTGCCGGTGTCCACCGAGGTGCCGACGAACTCCAGCGTGCCGGTGTGGGCGTAGACGCTGCCGTCCTCCAGCGTGACCTTGACCACGGCCTTGCCGTCCACCGCCTTCAACGCGCCGCTGTCGATCTGCTTGCGCAGCTTCAGCAGCTGCGCACTGGTCTGGGTGACATCGATGTAGATCGGGTCCAGCTGCTGGATGGTGGCCAGCGCGGTATCCTGGCCGGCGGTGACCAGCGCGCCCGGGGTATAGGCCGAGGTGCCGATGCGCCCGGAGATGGGTGCGGTGACGCGGGTGAAGTCGAGGTTGATGCGCGCGGTCTGCAGCGCGGCCTGGGCCGCCACCACCGCCGCCTCGTCCTGCTTGAGGGTGGCCTGGGCGTCGTCGCCGTCCTGCCGGCTGACCGCGTCCATCGCCACCAGGGTGCGGTAGCGCTCGGCCTTGGGCCGCGCCGAGAGCACCGCGGCCTCGGCCTGCGCCAGGTCGCCGCGGGCGCTGTCGTAGGCGGCCTGGAAGGCGGCCGGCTCGATCTGGTAGAGCGCCTGCCCCGCCTTCACTTCCTCGCCTTCGGTGAACAGCCGCGCGCGGACGATGCCGCCGACCTGCGGGCGCACGTCCGAGGTCAGGTAGGCCACGGTGCGCCCCGGCAGGCTCTGGTCCATCGCCAGGCGCTGCGCGGCCACCGTCTGCACGCCGACCTCGGCCGGGCCGGGGCGGGCCGCCGGCGGGTCGGAACAGGCGGCCAGCCCGAGCGCGAGCGCCGCGGCCAGCAGCCAGCGCGGGGAGGAGGACGGCGACACAACAGGGGCGGCGGGGCACATGCGGGGGACTCGCGGTTTACCGGAACCTGGCCACCCTACGGCGCGAATGTGCAGCAAATTTGGAGATTGCGGCGGATCCGGCCGGCGCGCTTGCTTTCGCCCGGGGCGACCCGGCTAATAGGGCGCGTCCTCCCCCCGTACCGATCCGATCCGATGAGACTGGGCATCACCGCCAAGCTGTTCCTGGCCATCCTGGCCGCCTGCGCCACGGTGCTGCTGGTCAACGGCGTCGCCGCGCAGCTGCTGCTGCAGCGCACCTTCCTGGACTATCTCAACGAGCAGGGCGTGGAGCGCATGCAGGAGGTGCTGCCGCGCGTGCGCGCCGCCTACGCGCGGCAGGGCAGCTGGGACTTCGTGCGCGACAACCCCGAGGCGTGGTTCCTGCTGATGCGCCCGGAACAGCGCCTGGACCGGCCGCGCCACGCGCCCCCCATCTCCGACCAGACCGGCGCGGTGCCGCGCTTCGCGCTGCTGGACCGCGACTACCAGGTGGTGATCGGCAATCCCGATGCCGACCGCAGCGCGATCCTGCGCCCGGTGGTGGTCCGCGGGCAGACCGTGGGCTGGATGGCGATGCTGCCGTTCCAGAAGGCGCTGGCCGCCGCCGACGCACGCTTCTACCAGGCCCAGCTGCGCGCCTGGTGGATGATCGGCATCGCCTCGGTGCTGGTCGCCGCGCTGCTCGGCTGGCTGCTGTCGCGGGCGCTGCTGCGGCGCCTGCGCGGGCTCACCGCGGCCACCCACCACCTGGCCGCGGGCGACTACGCCATCCGCATCGAGGCCGGCACCCGCGACGAGCTCGGCCAGCTGGCGCGCGACTTCAACCAGCTGGCGCAGGCCCTGGAGCACAACGAGCGCGCGCGCCGCCACTTCATGGCCGACATCTCGCACGAGCTGCGCACCCCGCTGGCGGTGCTGCGCGCCGAGCTGGAGGCGCTGCAGGACGGTATCCGCCCGCTGACCGCCGCCTCGATGGCCTCGCTGCACCAGCAGGTCGGCCAGCTCGGCAAGCTGATCGAGGACCTGCACGACCTGTCGCTGACCGATGTCGGCGCGCTGGCCTACCGCCGCGCGCCGATCGACCTGGCGGTGGTGCTGGACACCACGCTGGCCGGCATGCGCGCGCGCTTCGCCGCGGCCGGGCTGGCGCTGCACGCACGCATCGCCGCCGGTCCGCTGCGGGTCAACGCCGACGAGCGGCGCCTGCAGCAGCTGTTCGCCAACCTGCTGGAGAACGCGCTGCGCTACACCGATGCCGGCGGCCGGGTCGAGGTCTGCGCCGAGCGCCACGGGCCGCAGCTGCGGGTGGTGATCGAGGACAGCGCGCCGGGCGTGGACGCGGACAAGCGCGAGCGGCTGTTCGAGCGCTTCTACCGCACCGAGGCCTCGCGCAACCGCGCCAGCGGCGGCAGCGGCCTGGGCCTGGCGATCAGCCGCAACATCGTGGAGGCCCACGACGGCCGCATCGAGGCCCAGGCCTCGCCGCTCGGCGGCCTGCGCCTGGTGCTGCAACTGCCCGCGCTGGAGGCCCCATGATCGCGGCGGCGGGCCATGTCCTGATCGTCGAGGACGAGCCGCGGCTGGCCGCGGTGATGGGCGAATACCTGCAGGCGGCCGGCTACTCCCAGGCCTGGATCGCCGACGGCGCGCTGGCGCTGGACGCCATCGCCGCGCAACGGCCGGACCTGGTGCTGCTGGACCTGATGCTGCCGCATCGCGACGGCCTGGAGATCTGCCGCGAACTGCGCACGACCAGCGCGGTGCCGGTGATCATGGTCACCGCGCGCGTAGAGGAGATCGACCGCCTGCTCGGCCTGGAGATCGGGGCCGACGACTACATCTGCAAGCCGTTCAGCCCGCGCGAGGTGGTGGCGCGGGTGCACGCGGTGCTGCGCCGCCATCGGCACGCCCCCGGCGCCGCGCCGGCCGCCGGCCTGGCGATCGACGAGGACGCCTGCCGCGCCAGCGTGCACGGCCACGATCTCGAACTGACCCAGGTGGAGTTCCGCCTGCTGCGCACCCTGGCCGCCGCGCCCGGGCGCGTGTATTCGCGCGAGCAGCTGATGGACCGCCTGTACGCCGACCACCGCATCGTCACCGACCGCACCGTCGACAGCCACGTCAAGAACCTGCGCCGCAAGCTCGCCGACGCCGGCGGCGAGGACTGGGTGCGCTCGGTCTATGGGGTGGGGTATCGCTTTGAGCCGTGAATGGGGAGTCGGGAATGGGGAATGGGAAAAGCGCGGGCATGAGCTGTTGCTTTTCCGATTCCCGATTCCCGACTCCCCATTCCCCCCTCAGCGAAATACCACCGTGCGGTGCCCATTGAGCAGGATGCGGTGCTCGACGTGGCGGCGCACCGCGCGCGCGAGCACCTGCGATTCGGTGTCGCTGCCCAGGCGCACCAGGTCGCGCGGGGTCATGGCGTGGTCCACGCGCGCCACGTCCTGCTCGATGATCGGGCCCTCGTCCAGGTCGGAGGTGACGTAGTGCGCGGTGGCGCCGATGATCTTGACCCCGCGCGCGTGCGCCTGATGGTACGGCTGCGCGCCCTTGAAGCTGGGCAGGAAGCTGTGGTGGATGTTGATCGCGCGGCCGGCCAGCGCCTGGCACAGGTCCGGCGACAGGATCTGCATGTAGCGCGCCAGCACCACCAGATCGATGCGCTCGCGCTCCACCAGCGCCAGCAGCTGCGCCTCCTGCGCGGCGCGGCGGTCGGCATCCACCGGCAGGTGGTGGAACGGCACGCCGTAGGAGCCGGCCAGCGCGGCGAAGTCGTCGTGGTTGGAGGCCACCGCGGCGATGTCCACGCGCAGCTGGCGGCTGTGTGCGCGGAACAGCAGGTCGTTGAGGCAGTGGCCCTGCTTGCTGACCAGCACCAGCAGGCGCGCGCGCCGGCGCGCGTCGTGCAGCTGCCACGCCATCGCGTAGTCGGCCGCCAGGTCGGCGAAACGCTGCTCCAGCGTCGCCGCCGCGGTCTCCGCCGGGCGGTCGAAGTGCACGCGCAGGAAGAAACGGCCGCTCTCCTCGTCGCCGAACTGCTGGGCATCGAGGATGTTGCAGCCCAGGTCGAACAGCAGGCCGCTGACGCGGTAGACGATGCCGGTGCGGTCGGGGCAGGACAGGGTGAGGATGTAGTCGGGGCGCATCCGCACGATCATAGCGAAAGCGCCGGCGTCGGCGGCCGGTGCTTTCCTGCGTAACCTTTCGCCGCGGCCACGCGCGCGCCCATGGCATGCCTGCGACTGCGGCCGACGTCGCGCCGCCCTCCCCGGCGCGCGGCCACGGCCGCCGACCGCGATGACCGCGCAGGCGCCGCGGCGCGCCCGGCTCAGCGCGGCGGCAGGCGCAGCATCAACCGGCGGTTGACCTCGTGCAGCTGCGCCAGCGAATCGGCCACCGGCGTGTCGATCGCCTCCTGGGTGCCGACGTGCGCACGCAGGTGCGCCGGGTCGCCGAGGTCGCCGCGCACCAGGAACACGTTCTCGCCGACCTCGCCGAGGTGGCGGCTCAGCACCACATGGTCGATCTGGTCGAAGCCATGCTGCTTGGCCAGCGGCAGCAGCCGCGCCACCATGCGCTCGCTGCTGGCGTCCGGCGGCTTGCCGATCTCGGCGTCGAGCCGCTGCACGCCCTCGCGGATCTGCTCGAACAGCCGGTGGTCCGGATGTTCGGGATGCTCGGGCCCGACCGGCGCGCCGGCGAGCGGGGCCGGCTCGCTCATCGCGGCGCGCCCGCGCGCGGCAACGGCCCCGCGCCACGGCGCAGCGCCACCTCGCGGCGGCGAACAAGGTCACGCATCGCATCCTCCCTGGACCGAATGCGGTCGATATGGAGCGCGCACCTTAGCGAGTTTGACGGCCGCAGCTCAAGGGGTGCCGCGCATGCGCGCGGCCGGGGACCGGACGCAGCGGCGCGCGCGTGGGCGCCGCCTCGCGGTCCCCGCCACGCGCCGACCTGACCGGTGCCGCAAGCCCGCCGTCATCGCGGGCCCTCGCCCGGCAGCGGCCGGATCAGGCGCCGAACAGCCCGCGCGCCTGATGCGGTTCGCAGCGCAGGCACTGCGGCGCCGGGGCCACCTGCGCGCCGAGCGCGGCCGCCGCGTGCCAGGGCCAGCGCGGGTCGTAGAGCAGCCCGCGCGCCAGCGCGACCGCGTCGGCCCGGCCCTCGGCGACGATCGCCTCGGCCTGTGCCGGC
Source organism: Lysobacteraceae bacterium USHLN149 (assembly GCA_037145635.1). Lineage (GTDB taxonomy): Bacteria > Pseudomonadota > Gammaproteobacteria > Xanthomonadales > Xanthomonadaceae > JAATFS01. The sequence goes on along the minus strand of JBBCXB010000003.1, from coordinate 382,379 downwards.
TCGGTGATCAGGCCGACCGCGATCACCGGGAGGTCGACCGCGTCGCGGATCGCCATCGCCAGCGGCACCTGGTAGCCCGGACCCACCGGGATCGCCTGGCGCGGGTCCAGGCCGCCGCTGGAGACATGCAGGTAGTGCGCGCCGCGCGCTTCCAACGCGCGCGACAGCGCCACGCTCTGCGCCAGGTCCCAGCCGCCGTCGACCCAGTCGGTGGCGGACAGGCGCACGCCCACCGCGACCGTGTCGGCCACCGCCGCGCGCACCGCGTCGAACACCTCCAGCGTCAGCCGCATGCGGTTCTCCAGCGAGCCGCCGTAGCCGTCCGTGCGGCGGTTGCTCAGCGGCGACAGGAACTGGTGCAGCAGGTAGCCGTGCGCGGCATGCAGCTCGATCGCCTGCAGGCCCAGCCGCGCGACGCGGCGCGCGGCCGCGGCAAAGGCCTGCACGACCGCGTCGATGCCGGCCTGGTCCAGCGCGTGCGGCACCGGCTGGTCGTCGCGGAACGGCAGCGCCGACGGCGCCACGGTCTGCCAGCCGTGCGCATGCCCGGGCGCGATCGCCTCGCCGCCCTTCCACGGCACCTCGGTGGACGCCTTGCGCCCGGCATGGGCGAGCTGGATCGCGACCGGCATCGGCGACCAGCGCCGTACCGAGGCCAGCACCTGCGCCAGCGCCTGCTCGGTGGCGTCGTCGTACAGGCCCAGGTCGGCGTGGGTGATGCGGCCCTCGGCGCTGACCGCGGCGGCCTCGATGATCAGCAGCCCGGCGCCGGACTGCGACAGCGTGCCCAGGTGGATGCGGTGCCAGTCGCCGGCGCGGCCGTCCTCGGCCGAGTACTGGCACATCGGCGCGACCACGATGCGGTTGGACAGCGACAGCGGGCCGAACCGGATCGGACTGAACAGCTGGCTCACGCGGTACTCCTGGCGATACGGGGAAGCCCTGCATTGCACTGCGCCCGGGCGCGCGGCACAACCGGTCGCCATGGATCACTGCGTCGCGCCGCCGCGGGCGGGGCTCAGGCCGGCGGCGCGTCCGCCAGCAGAAAGCCCAGCGCCTGCGCGCACGACTGCTCGACCTTCAGCGTGAGCAGGTCGTCGGCCCGGGTCCGCCCGAGCGTGACCGCCGCGATCGGCAGCCCGGCGCGGGCGGCCGCCTGCACGAAGCGGAACCCCGAGTACACCATCAGCGACGAGCCGACCACCAGCACCGCATCGGCCTGCTGCAGGTGGTCGAAGGCGCGCGCCACCCGCTCGCGCGGCACGTTCTCGCCGAAGAACACCACGTCCGGCTTGAGCAGCCCGCCGCAGTGCGGGCAGGGCGGCACCTCGAAGCGCTCGAAGTCCACGCCCTCCAGGTCGGCATCGCCGTCCGGGGCCTGCGCCGCGTCCAGCGCCAGCCAGCCCGGGTTGCACGCGGCCAGCTGCGCCTGGAAGGCGTCGCGCGGCAGGCGGCGTTCGCACGCCATGCAGCGCACCTCGTCCAGCCGGCCGTGCAGGTCGATCACCTGCCGGCTGCCGGCGGCCTGGTGCAGGCCGTCCACGTTCTGGGTCAGCAGCAGTACCGTCCGGCCCTGCGCCTCCAGCGCCGCCAGCGCGCGATGGGTGGCATTGGGCCGCGCCTGCCCGAAGCGCGGCCAACCCACCAGGCTGCGGGCCCAGTAGCGCCGCCGGGTGGCGGCCTCGCCCATGAAGGCCTGGAAGGTCACCGGCTGGACCCGCTTCCATGCGCCCTCGGCGTCGCGGTAGTCGGGAATGCCCGAATCGGTGCTGCAGCCGGCCCCGGTCAGCACGAACAGGCGCCGGGCGCGCGCTACGAAGTCGCGCAGGGCGGGGCCGGAGGCGGAAGGCCCCGGGCGGGGCAGGACCGGGGCGGTCGCGGTGGGCAGGCTCATGGTCCGGGGCGGTGCCGCACCGGGCTCAACGCGCGGGGGCGGCCAGCGCGCGCAGCTCGCCGGCCACGCCGCCGCCCTGGACCAGCGCCAGCAGGCCGCCGACATCGCCCTCGCGGATGCACTGCCGCGGCGAGCGCTGCGCCAGGGCCGGGTGCGGCGTGCCCATCCAGGCCGACAGGGCCTCGCGATCGCCGCCGCTCAGGCTCCAGACCGAGCACACGATCTCGCCGACCGCCACCACACCGGCGCGGCCCATGCGCGTCACCGCGGCGGGGTCGTCGAGCAACCGCACGACCACCTCGGTGGCCTCGGTGACGGTGCCGTAGGTCCCGCCGATCTCGTCCTGCAGGCGCAGGCTGAAGGCCGATGCCCGGGCACGGCGGGCCTCGGACCTGCGCATGCCTTCCAGTACCGCGCTCACGAGTTGTTGTCTTGTCATGGATTCGGCCCGGGGATGCCTTGCGCGAATGATCGTTGCGTGCAGATGAACCGTACGCGAAACCGTGCCCTGCGGGGCGCCGCGGGCCGGTTGCGGCAGCGCCGGACCCTCCTGCGCATTAATCGTTCACGCCCACGCTTCAAGTAACCGTCGCCACGGCCGCTACTCGTCAGCTCTCTCTCCGTCATCCGCGCAAGGCCTACCCGCATGCAGTGGTTCCAGAACCTCCCGATCGCCCGAAAGCTGGCCATCGCCTTCACCGTCACCAGCGCGATGACCATCGCGCTGGGCGTGTTCACCCTGGCCCGCCTGCATGCCAGCAACGACGACCTGGTGGAGATCAGCGAGGAATGGATGCCCGGCGTGCAGTACCTGGCCGAGATGCGCGCCCACCTGGGCGAGTACCGCCTGTTCGAGATCAGCCAGATCGCCGCGCAGGGGAAGCCGGACCTGATCGCCGACTACGACCGGCGCCTGGCCGCGACCCGGACCCAGATCGAGGCCGAAGAGGGCGCCTATGCCGCGATCCCCGGCGCCAGCGCGGAGGAGCTGGCCCTGTACGACAAGGTCAAGGCCGCACGCACCCGCTACTTCGGCGACCACACGCGCATCGTGGCCGCCATCGGGGCCGGCGACTTCGCCGGCGCGCAGCGCCTGTCGGACCAGGACGCCCAGGCCGCCCGCCGCGACCTGTTCGCCGCCCTCAAGGGACTGAGCGCCTACAACGTGCGCCAGCTGGCGCTGACCACCGCGCAGGCCAAGGCCTCGTACCGCCGCACCCTGATCGCCACCTACGCCACCCTGGCGGCGCTGGTGCTGGTCGCCATCGGCCTCGGCTGGCTGGTCACCCGCGCCATCACCACGCCGATGCGGCGCGCCACCCAGGCCGCCCGCGCCATCGCCGACGGCCGCCTGGACGATCCCATCGAGGCGCGCACCACCGACGAGCCGGGCCAGCTGCTGACCAGCATGAAGCACATGCAGGACCGGCTGCAGGCGGTCCTGGCGGCGCAGCGCGTGCTGAGCGAGCGCCACGACGCCGGCCAGATCAGCTACCGCATGGACGAGTCGCTGTTCCCGGGCGACTACGCCCGGCTGGTGCGCGACACCAACCGCCTGGTCGGCGAACACATCGACACCAAGATGCGCACCGTGGCGCTGATGCAGCGCTACGCGGTCGGCGACCTCAGCGAGAGCATGCCGCCGCTGCCGGGCGAGAAGCAGCAGATCAGCGACACCATGGCCACGGTGCAGCGCAACCTCGGCGCGATCAATGCCGAGGTCAAGCGCCTGGCCGGGGCCGCGGCGGCCGGCGACTTCAGCGTGCGCGGCGATGCCGCCGGGTTCGAGTACGACTTCCGCGCGATGATCGAGGACCTCAACCAGCTGATGGCCACCGCCGACACCAACCTGGCGGCGCTGTCGCAACTGCTGCGCGCGATCGCCGACGGCGACCTGACGCAGCGGATGGACGGCCAGTTCCACGGCGTGTTCGCCACCATGCGCGACGACGCCAACGCCACCGTGCGCCAGCTGGCCGACATCGTGGCGCGGATCCAGCGCGCCTCGGCCAGCATCGATGGCGCCGCCAACGAGATCGCGGTGGGCAACCAGGACCTGTCGCGCCGCACCGAGCAGCAGGCCGCCAGCCTCGAGGAGACCGCCGCGTCGATGGAGGAGCTGACTTCCACGGTGCGGCAGAACGCCGAGCACGCCCGCCAGGCCAACGCGCTGGCGCAGGCCGCGGCCGACATCGCCGGCCAGGGCGGCGCGGTGGTGCGCCAGGTGGTGGACACCATGGCCGGGATCGAGTCCTCGTCCCGCCAGATCGGCGAGATCATCTCGGTGATCGACGGCATCGCGTTCCAGACCAACATCCTGGCGCTGAACGCCGCGGTCGAGGCGGCGCGCGCCGGCGAACAGGGCCGCGGCTTCGCCGTGGTCGCCTCCGAGGTGCGCACGCTGGCGCAGCGTTCGGCCGAGGCGGCCAAGGAGATCAAGGGCCTGATCGTCGATTCCTCGGCCCGGGTCGGCGAAGGCTCGCTGCTGGTCGGCCAGGCCGGCGACACCATGGGCAGCATCGTCGATTCGGTGCAGCGCGTGACCGGCATCATGGCCGAGATCTCCGCCGCCTCGCAGGAGCAGTCGGCCGGCATCGAGCAGGTCAACCAGACCATCACCCAGATGGACGAAGCCACCCAGCAGAACGCCGCGCTGGTGGAGGAGGCCAGCGCCGCGGCGCAGAGCATGGAGGAACAGGCCGGCCAGCTGTCCTCGGCGGTGGCCGCGTTCCGCGTGGACGAGGGCGCGCGGCCGGCCCGCCCGGCCCTGGCGGCGGTGGCCTGAGCCGCGACGGCGCCGGCCGTCAGTCGGTCGGCGCAAGGCGGCGCCCGACCCGCCGTTCACTCGCCCCGCGGCGGATGCGGCGCGAAGCGCCCGTAGGGCCGCGAATCGTCGGCGCCGCGGCGCAGCACATGGGCGGCCGCCAGCGCGACCGCCAGCAACGCCAGGCAGAAGCCGGCCAGCGCTCCCCAGCCGCCGTGCTGCCAGAACCCCCCGCTCACCGAGCCGATCACGCTGGCGCCGGTGTAGTACGCCAGCAGGTACAGCGAGGCGGCATGGCTGCGGTTGGCGCCGCCGAGCCGGCCGACCCAGGCGCTGGCCGCCGAGTGCGCGACGAAGAAGCCGATGGTCAGCAGCACGATGCCGCCCACCACCAGCGGCAACCGGTGCGCCAGCGTCAGCGCCACGCCCAGCAGCGCCACGCCGATGCCGGCACTGACCACCGGCCCGCGCCCGAAGCGGTCCGAGGCCGCCCCGGCCACCGACGAACTGACGATGCCGAACACGTAGGCACTGAAGATCAGCCCGATCTGGCTCTGGCTCAGCCCGAACTCCGGCCCGCCCAGGCGGAAGCCGGCGTAGTTGTAGACGCTGACGAAGGTGCCCATCAGCAGGAACGGCAGCGCGAACAGCCACGGCAGGTGGCGGTCGCGCAGGTGGCCGCTCCAGGCGCGCAGGTGGTACTGCAGGTTGAGCCCGTGGCGGGCGACGAAGTGCCGCGACGGCGGCAGCAGCCACAGGAAGGCCAGCGCACACAGGCCGTCGAACACGCTCAGGCTGGCCAGCGCCACGCGCCAGTCGTAGTGGTCGGTGAGCACGCTCATCAGGATGCGCCCGCTCATGCCGCCGAAGGCGTTGCCGGCCACGTACAGGCCGGTCGCCGCACCGAGCCTGGCGGCGGGCAGTTCCTCGGCCAGGTACACCATCGCCACCGCCGGCACGCCGCCCAGCGCCAGCCCCGACAGCGTGCGCACCGCCACCAGCGCGCCCCAGTGCGGCAGGAACGCCGCCACCAGGTTGAGCGCGGCCGCCAGCGCGATCGAGCCGAACATCAGCCCGCGTCGGCCCAGGTTCTCCGAGACCGCGCCGGCGCAGAAGATCGCGATCGCCAGCGCGCCGGTGGCCAGCGACAGCGGCAGCGAACTGGTGGCCGCGTCCACCCCGAACTCGCGCGCGAACTCCGGCAGCAGCGGCTGCACGCTGTACAGCAGCGAGAACGTGGCGAACCCGGCCAGGAACAGCGCGATGCGGATCCGGCCCAGCGCCGGCGCATCCGAGGTGTCGGCCGGCGAGGCGGCGCGGGAAGTGGAGTTCACGGGGGCGGCGGGGGTAGCGAACAGGGGCGCCAGTATTGGGGCCGCCCCACCCCCTGTCCAATATATGATGCTCGCACCTTCCATATGCGATACAGATACCCGTGGAACTGCGCCACCTCCGCTACTTCCTGGCGGTCGCCGAGGCCGGCACCTTCACCCAGGCCGCGCTCCGCGTGGGCATCGGCCAGCCGCCGCTGAGCCAGCAGATCCAGGCGCTGGAACGCGAGCTCGGCACCGCCCTGTTCCACCGCACCCACAGCGGCGCCACCCTCACCGAGGCCGGCGAGGCGTTCCTGGTCGAGGTGCGCCGCGTGCTGGCCGACGTCGAGCGCGCCGCCGAGACGCCGCGCCGCATCGCCCGTGGCGAATCCGGGCGGCTGCGCCTGGGCTTCACCGCGTCGGCGGCGTTCAACCCGGTGGTGCCGTCGCTGATCCGCGACTTCCGCCGGCAATGGCCGCAGGTGGAACTACTGCTGGAGGAGACCAACACCGCCGGCCTGCTCGCCGACCTCGGCAGCGGGCGGCTGGATGCGGCCTTCATCCGCTACTCGGTGGCCACGCCGCCCGAACTGCGCCTGCTGAAGTTCCCCGACGAGCCGATGAAGATCGCGGTGCCGGCCGCGCATCCGCTGGCCGCACGCGAGCGTGCGCCGCTGGCGGCACTGGCCGGCGAGCCCTTCATCCTGTTCCCGCGCAGCTTCGGCACCAGCCTCTACGACGAGATCCTGGCGGCCTGCCGCCAGGCCGGCTTCAGCCTGCGCATCACCCAGGAGGCGCCGCAGATGTCGTCCATCGTCAACCTGGTGGCGGCCGAGCTGGGCGTGTCGGTGGTGCCGGCCTCGACCACGCAGCTGCAGCTGCCGGGCGTGCGCTACCTGGACATCGAGGGTCACATGCCGTGGGCGCGGCTGGCGCTGGCGGTCTCGCCGGGCGGCGGGCGGCCCGCGGCGGCGGCCAACCTGTGGGCGCTGGCGCGGCGGTCGTTGCCGAGCTGAGCGGCCCGGCGCGCGGCCGCGCCGTCGCCGAGACCGCCGCGCGGGGGGAGTTCAGCCGCGCAGCCGGCCGGGCCCGGCCGCCGGATCACCCAGGCGCCGGCGGCCGGCGGCGCGCCGGGGTTCGAGCAGCAGTACCCGGGCCTGCAGCGCGAACGGACGGTAGCGGCGTCCGCGCGGCATCACCAGCAGCTCGCCCCGCCGCAGCCACAGGTGCCCCTGTTCCAGGTCGATGCGCAGCTCGCCCTCCAGCACCAGGTACGCGGCGTCGCCATCGCGGCGCTCGCGCCAGCCGTGCCCGCCCTCCATGCGCAGCAGCGTGACCTGGTGGTCGTTCAGGTCCGCCACCACCGCGGGGGGACCTTCGGCGAGCAGGGCGAACTCGCGCAGCAGGTCGATCGCCTGGAGGCGAGGCGCATGCGTATCGGGAGGCATCGTCGTTCCGGAAGCTGTCCATGGGATCCGCACGTTAGCGGCGGGGGACGTACGCCGACAGGAGCAGCTCGCAGCGAAGTGCACAGGTACAGCGGGCACGCAGGCGGCAGGCCGGAGCGCTTGACCTCAACCTGACTTGAGGTCGTGTAATGGCGCCCTTCGCTCAACGAGCTCCGCCCCATGCGCCTCATGCATCTGCTGCTGCCCACCCTCGATCCGGCTTCCACCCGGGCGTTCTATCGCGATGTGCTGCAGCTGCCGGTGAGCGGCGACGGTGTCCGCATCGGCTGGAGCACGCTCGAACCGGTGGCGGCCGAACGCGCGGTGGGCAGCCTGCACCTGGCGTTCAACGTGGCACCGGACCGCTTCGCGGCCGCGACCGCCTGGCTGCGCGAGCGGGTGCCGCTGCTGGCCGATCCGCAGGGGCGCGAGCAGTTCCGCCTGGACGGCCCCTGGCAGTCGGAGTCGGTGTACTTCGCCGGCCCCGACGGCGCGGTGCTGGAGCTGATCGCGCGCGCGCCGCTGGGCGGCCGCGGGGCCGGCCACGGGGCCTTCCACGGCCGCGAGCTGCAGTGCCTGAGCGAAGTCGGCCTGCCCAGCGCGAACGTCCCCGCCGTGGTCACCAGCGTCGCCAACCACTTCGGCGCACAGCCGCTGGGCGCGGCCTCGGACGCCTTCGCCCCGCTGGGCGATCACGAAGGCCTGCTGATCGTGGTGGAACCCCGGCGCCGCTGGTTCCCCGAGCTGCGCCAGCTGCCGTGGGCGCAGGGGCTGCGGCTCACCGTACGGGGACCGCAGGCCGGCCTGCGCCTGCGCGATGCCGAGGGCTGGGAACTGCTGGCCGCCTGAGCGGGCCACGCACCTGCGTGGCCGGCCGCTGGCGCTGAGCGCGGGACCGCGCTCGACGCCGCGGCGTCACCCCGCGGTCGCGGGCGCCGGCTCGGGCAGGCCGAAGAAGCGCCGCGCGTTGGCCGTGGTGCGCGCGGCGACCGCGGCGACGGCCTCGCCACGGTCGCGTGCCACCTCCTCGGCGATATGGGCCAGGAACGCCGGCTCGTTGCGGCGGTCCTTGGGCATCGGCCTGAGCGTGCGCGGCAGCAGGTAGGGCGCATCGGTCTCGATCATCAGCCGCTCGGCCGGGATATGCCGCACCAGCTCGCGCAGGTGCGCGCCGCGGCGCTCGTCGCACAGCCAGCCGGTGATGCCGATGTACCAGTCGCGATCCAGGTAGTCGAACAGCTCCTCGCGGGTGCCGGTGAAGCAGTGCACCACTGCCGGCCCGTGGCGGCCATCGAAGTCCTTCATCACGTCGAGGAAGTCGGCATGCGCATCGCGCTGGTGCAGGAACAGCGGCTTGCGGGTGCCGGCGGCGGCCAGGTCGCCGGCCAGCTGCAGCTGCCGCGCGAACGCCTTGCGCTGCGCCGGCCGCGGCGCGAAGTCGCGGAAGTAGTCCAGCCCGCACTCGCCCACCGCGACCACCTCCGGGTGCGCATGCAGCGCACGCATCTCCGCGTCGCACTCGTCGGTGTATTCCAGGGCATGGTGCGGGTGCACGCCGGCGGTGGCGAACAGCGTGCCGGGATGCGCCTGCGCCAGCCGCAGCGCCAGCGGCGAATGCTCGCGGCTGGCGCCGGTGACGACCATCTGCACCGCCCCGGCCGCCTGCGCGCGCTGCAGCACCGCGTCGCGATCGCGGTCGAAGGAATCGTGGGTGAGATTGGCGCCGATATCGATCAACTGCATGCCACGAGCCATCCGGAAAGCGGGAGCCGGCCATTGTAGCGGCCGCCGCCGCGGCCGCCGCGCGCCCCGGTCACGCCGGCCGGGTCACGCCTCCGCGGCCGCGCCGGCCGCCATCGCCTCGATCCGCGTGGCGAGCGCCTGGATCGCCATCTGCGCCGAGCGCGACAGCTGCCGCTGCGGGGCCACGCACAGCGCCAGCGTCATCGGCTTGGTCAGGTGCTGGCGGAACGGCACGAACGCCAGCCGCCCGGCGGCCACGTCCGGCGCGGCGTCCAGCCACGACATCAGCGCCACGCCCACGCCGTTGCGCACCAGCGCGCGCAGCGTGCGCACGTCGTTGCAGTGCGTGTGCCGCTTCACGTCGATGTGCTGGCGCTGGTACAGCACCTTGGCGTGCTCGCTGACGATCAGCGGCGCCGACGGCAGCAGCAGGCCGTACTCCAGGGTCTCGTTCAACTGCAGCGCGGGCCGGTCCGCCAGCGGGTGCCCCGGCGGCATCGCGATGCCCAGCGGGATGTCGGCGAAGGCCCGTACTTCCAGTGCCGCGCTGCTGACCGGGTCCAGCAGCAGGCCGAAGTCCACGTCGGAGGCGGCGACCCGGTCAACCACGCCCTGGTTGTCGGCGGTGGACAGGTTGAAGGTGACGCCGGGGTACTGCTGGATCAGCCCGGCCACCGCCTCCGGCACCAGGCCCTCGCTAAGCGCGTCGATCATCGCGATCTCGACATGGCCGCGGCGCAGCCCCTTGAGATCGTCGAAGCGCTCCAGCGTGCGCGCATAGGCCTTCTCCCACTGGCGCACGTCCACCAGCAGCAACTCGCCGGCGGCGGTCAGCCGCAGCCGCCCGGGCAGCCGCTCGAACAGCTGCGCGCCGAGCTCCTCCTCGGCCTTGAGGATCTGCCGGTCGATCGCCGAGGCCGACACGTGCAGCACCTCGGAGGCCTTGCGGATGCTGCCGCAGCGCGCGACCTCGATGAAATAGCGGGTGAAGCGGGAGAACGTGAGCATGAGCGGCGCCGGGGGTCGTGTTGCGTTTTTTGCAATGGGAACGCTGAAAAACGATTGTTGATCACACACCCATCGGTTCCTAGAGTCAATTCGTCCGCGATCACGTAGCCGCCGGCCCTGCCGGACGGAACCCTTCCGCCGCGAGAGATCTGGAATCCATGGATGTCGCCGTACCCCCCCTTCCGCATGCCTGCACCTTCGCCGAGGCCGACTGGCAGCGCCTGGCCCAGCACTGGTACGCGGTCGCGCTCAGCAGCGAGGTCGGCCAGGCCCCGTTCAAGGCCACCCTGCTCGACGAGCCCCTGGTGCTGTACCGCGTAGGCACCGAACTGGTCGTCGCGCGCGATGTCTGCCCGCACCGCGGCGTGCCGCTGAGCATGGGCAGCCACGACGGCGAGGGCGTGGTGTGCCCTTACCACGGCCTGCGCTTCGGCGCCGGCGGGCGCTGCAACCGCATCCCGGCCAGCCCCGGCCAGGCCATCCCGGCGCGCATGCGCCTGACCGCCTACGCCGCGGTCGAGCGCTACGGGCTGATCTGGGTGTGCCTGGCCAGGCCGTCGATCCAGTCCGAGGACGAGGCCCAGATCCCGGTGATGCCGCACTGGGACGAGCCCGGCTTCCAGCAGATCGTCTGCCCCGGCTTCGACATTGCCGGCAGTGCCGGACGCCAGCTGGAGGGCTTCATCGACGTGTCGCACTTCGCCTGGGTGCACACCGCCACGTTCGCGCGCCCGGACAACATGGAGGTGCCGGCGTACCGCGTCAGCGAGACCCCGGTGGGCTTCAACGCCGACTACCTGAGCACGGTCGGCAACTATCCCATCGGCGTGGACGGCAAGGGCCCGATCCCGCCCGGCTTCCTGTGGCTGCGGCACTTCGAGGTGCACCTGCCGTTCACCGCCACGCTCACCATCCATTTCCCCACCGAGGGCGAACGGCTGGTGATCATGAACGTGGCCAGCCCGGTGTCGGCGCACCGTACCCGGCTGTTCGTGCCGATCGCGCGCAACTTCGACACCGACCTGCCGGTGGCCGACGTGCACGCGTTCAACCTGCGCGTGTTCGAGGAGGACCGCGCGATGGTGGAAGCGCAGAAGCCGGAGTACCTGCCGCTGGACCCGCTGCTGGAGATCCACATCCCGGCCGACCGCAGCTCCATCGCCTATCGCCGCGCCCTGCGCGCCCAGGGCTACAGCGATTTCTTCCTGCGCTGAGGCGCGGGGCCGGCCGCCGTACCGGCCCGCCGCCGCCAGCGGCCGCAGGGCTTGCCGGCGCCCGCAGCGCGAGGCGGAGACGTCTCGCCCGGGGCCTCGCCAACCCGGTTGAGCGGGCTTCGGTCGAGCGGCCGCTCGCCGCCGCGGCGGGTCCAGCCACGGTCCGGGTCTGGTATCGTGCCGCGCTTGCGAAAGGCGGGAACGCCGGGCACCGCCGCGGCGGTGCGGCGTGGCGTGCGTCCGGAGTGGGCAAGCGCCACGGCAGGCGTCCAGGGGAATGCAGCGGCGGGGCCGGGGGACGGCCGCGCCGGCGTCCGATCGGCTTCGGGATGAAGCGTCGCAACGGCGGGAGGGGATGACTCGTGATCGCTTAGATCGACAACCGGAAACCAACTTGATGACTTGCAACCTGATCCTCCCGTCGCGCCGGGCCGCCCGCCTGCCGCTGGCCCTGGCGATCGCCGCCCTGTGCGCGCCGGCCGCCGCGCTGGCCGCGGACACGCCGCCGCCCACCGCCACGCTGAAGAACGTGACGGTGACCGCCGAGAAGCGGCCCGAGGACATCCAGGACGTGCCGATCGCGATCTCGGTGATCGATCCGGAGAAACTGCAGGCCTACGGCCAGGCCGGCGACAGCCTGGTGCAGCTGTCCGCACGTACGCCCAGCCTGCAGGTCGAGAGCACCTACGGCCGCACCTTCCCGCGTTTCTACCTGCGCGGCCTGGGCAACACCGACTACGACGCCAACGCCTCGCAGCCGGTGTCGCTGGTGTACGACGACATCGTGCAGGAGAACCCGCTGCTGAAGGGCTTCCCGATGTTCGACCTGGAGCAGGTCGAGGTGCTGCGCGGCCCGCAGGGCACGCTGTTCGGGCGCAACTCGCCGGCCGGCGTGGTGAAGTTCGATTCGGTCAAGCCCAGCGAGGAGACCGAGGGCTACGCCAAGGTGTCCTACGGCAGCTACGGCACCGCCAACCTCGAAGGCGCGCTCGGCGGCAAGCTCGGCGCCCCCGGCTGGAGCGCACGCGCCGCGTTCCTGGTGCAGCATCGCGACGACTGGATCGACAACGCGTTCACCGGCACCCACGACGCGCTCGGCGGCTACAACGACCGCGCCCTGCGCCTGCAGGCGATGTACCGCGGCGACGGCTTCGATGCGTTGCTCAACGTGCATGCGCGCGACTACGACGGCAGCGCGGCGATCTTCCGTCCCAACGCGCTGCAGGCCGGCACGCCGTCGCTGGTGCCCGGCTTCGACCTGGACCGCGTGGCCCAGGACGGCCGCAACACCGAGCGCGTCACCAGCTGGGGCGCCAGTGCCCGGCTCAACTGGTACCTCGACGACCTGACCTTCACCTCGATCACCGGACTGGAGCGCGTGCGCATGTTCAGCCTGGGCGACGTCGACGGCGGCTACCTGGCCTCGGAGACGCCGGCCTGGCCGATCGCAGGCAGCGTGGTGGGCTCGACCTCCGAGACCGCCGACGAGATCCCGCAGCATCGCCAGATCACCCAGGAGCTGCGCCTGGCCAACGATGCCGACGCGCGCCTGCGCTGGCAGACCGGGCTGTACTACTTCTACGAAAACATCGACATCAACAACTTCAACTACGACCGCACCGGCACCGTGCGCACCGCGGCGGTGCGGCAGCGGCAGCGCACCACCGCCGCGGCGGTGTTCGGCTCGCTGGCCTACCAGGTCACCGACCGCTTCAACCTGCGCGCCGGCCTGCGCTACTCGCACGAGGACAAGGACTACAGCGCGCAGCGGCTGTTTGGCTATACCGGCGCGCTGGGCCCGCTGACCGCCGACCCCACCGACGCGCACTGGAGCGGCGACCTCACCGGCACCTGGGAGGTCAGCGACCGCATCAGCGTCTACGGCCGCTTCGCCAACGGCTTCCGCGCGCCCAGCGTGCAGGGCCGGCTGACCAACAAGAACACGCTGTCCTCGGCCCGCGCCGAGACCATCAACTCGCTGGAGCTGGGCCTGAAGAGCACCGGCTGGGACGGCCGCCTGCGCTTCAACGCCGACCTCTACGGCTTCGTGATGCGCGACCAGCAGATGACCGCGGTGGCCGCCACCTCCAATTCCACCGACCTGATCAACGTCGACCGCACCGACGGCCACGGCGCCGAGTTCGACCTGGAGCTGAGCCCCAACGCGAACTGGGCCTTCACCGTGGGCGGCAGCTACAACGCCACCCGCATCCGCGATCCCGACCTGGCAGTGGCGGTGTGCAGCAACTGCATCGTGCTCGATCCGCGCAACGCCAACGGCCGCGCGCTGATCGACGGCAACGCGCTGCCGCGCGCGGCCAAGTACATCGGCACCTTCACCGCGCGCTACAGCGTGCCGGTGGGCGACGACGGCGAGTTCTTCGCCTACACCGACTGGAACTACCGCAGCAAGCTCAACTTCTACCTGTACGACTCGGTGGAGTACGCCAGCAAGGCGGCGCTGCTCGGCGGCCTGCGCGTGGGCTACAACTGGGACCTGGGCCGGCACGAGGTGGCGCTGTACGGGCGCAACCTCACCGACCGCCGCGTGATCACCGGCACCTCCAGCTTCGTCACGCGCGCGGCGATGGTCTCCGACCCGCGCATCGTCGGCGTGGAGTTCAGCACCCGTTTCTGACCCGGTGCCGCCAGGCAACGCCCGACCGCCGCGCCAGGCCGTCGCCCGCGCGGCGGCCCGGCCGCCCCCCGATTCCAAGGCCTTCCCATGACCCACCTGCTGACCGCCGCGCTCGCGGCCTCCCTGCTCGGCCTGGCGGCCGCCGCTCCCGCCCGCGCCGCCGCGCCACCGGCCTCGCTGGCCATCGTCCACGCCAAGGTGGTGACGATGGACGCCGAACGCCGCGTCTACGACGACGGCACCGTCATCATCGACGGCGGCGACATCGTCGCCATCGGCCCGGCCGGGCTGGAGCGCGGCTACACCGTGGCGCAGACCGTGGACGCGCGCGGCAACATCGCCATGCCCGGCATGATCAACACCCACAACCACATCGCGATGATGGCGTTCCGCGGGCTCGGCGAGTACCGCACCGACGACCGCCTGCGCAAGTTCTTCTTCCCGCTGGAAAGCAAGATGCTGAGCCGGCGGCTGATCAACGTCGCCTCCAAGCAGGCGGCGATGGAGCTGGCGGTGTCCGGCGTCACCACCGTGGTGGACATGTACTACCACGAGGACGAGGTGGCGCGTGCGGTGCGCGACGTCGGCCTGCGCGGCGTGCTCGGCGAGACCGTGATCGGCTTCCCCGTGGTGGACGCCCCGGAACCCTACGGCGGCTTCGACTACGCGCTGGACTTCGTGAAGCAGTTCAAGGGCGACCCGCTGATCACGCCGGCGTTCGCGCCGCATGCGCCGTACTCGGTGTCGCCGCAGATGCTGGTCAAGGTGCAGCAGGCCGCCCACGAACACGGCGTGCCGGTGCTGATGCACCTGGCCGAGCCGGCCGACGAGTGGGAGCGGGTCAAGACCCGCTTCCCCGAGGCGGGCAAGTACGCCAGCGAACTGGAGTACCTGGACGCCTACCACGTGCTGCAGCCCAACCTGCTGGCCGCGCACGTGATCCAGGTCGATGCCAAGGACATCGCCCTGCTCAAGGCCCGCGACGTCGGCGTCGCCCACAATCCCAAGGCCAACACCAAGGGCCACGGCGGGCTGGCGCCGGCCCTGGAGATGATGCGCGCCGGCATCGGCGTGGGCCTGGGCACCGACGGCCCGCTCAGCTCCAACCAGATGGATATCGTCTCGATCATGGGCTACGCCAAGCGCGTGGCGACGATCCGCCATCCCGAGACCACCACCTACACCCCGCCGGAGCTGGTGGCGATGGCGACCATCGGCGGCGCCCGCGCGCTGAAGATGGACAAGCGCATCGGCTCGCTGGAACCGGGCAAGGCGGCCGACCTCCTGCTGGTCGATACGCACTCGCTGAACATGCAGCCGCTGTACGACGTCTACGCCGCGCTGGTCTACCAGGCCGAGCCGCACGACATCTACACCACCATCGTCAACGGCCGGATCGTGGCGCAGGACGGCAAGGTGCTGACCATCGACCTGGAACGGCAGCGGCAGGACTGGAAGCGGGTCACCGACGAGGTGGCCGAGTTCGCCAGGACGCTGGACTACTGAGCCGCCATTGCGTTTTTTGCATCGGGCTCATGGAAAAACGGTGTTTGATCGCACCGTGACGCCTGCCTACAGTCGATCCAGCTTCCCCGCCGGACCGACCCCATGGGCCACGCCAGACCGCTCCCCGCCCCGCCCCGCGCGCCCGCGCGGCCCTCGCCGACGCGGTCGCGCCGTGGCCGGGGCGGTGGCCGATGAGCCTGCTGGAAGTGTCGATCGCCGCGATCGTCGAGGAGGGCCGCGGCCAGCGCGCGCTGCGGCTGGAGCCGGTGGACGGCGCGCTGCCCCGCTTCGAGGCCGGCGCGCACGTGGACGTGCACCTGCCCGGCGGGCTGGTGCGCCAGTACTCGATCGCCAGCCCGCCGCACGCCGACGACCACTACCTGCTGTGCGTCAAGCTGGCCGACGCCTCGCGCGGCGGCTCGCGCCACCTGTGCCAGGCCCTGGCCGCCGGCGACCGGCTGCGGATCTCAGCGCCGCGCAACCAGTTCCCGCTGCAGGCCGACGCGCCGGCGGTGCTGCTGGCCGCGGGCATCGGCATCACCCCGCTGCTGTCGATGGCCGAGGCGCTGGACGCGCACGGCGCGCCGTTCGTGCTGCACTACTACGCGCGCCGCCGCGACGAGGTCGCGTTCGCGCAGCGCTGGCAGCGCGGCTTCGCGCACGGCCGCCTGCAGCTGCACCTGAGCGAGGACGGCGAGAGCCCGCGCACGCACGTGCCGGCCGAGCTGCTCGCCGCCGACCCGCAGGCGCACCTGTACCTGTGCGGGCCGCAGGCGTTCATGGACCGCTTCGCGCAATTGGCGCGCGCCGGGGGCTGGGCGTTGGCGCGCATCCACCGCGAGGACTTCGGCGCGCTCGACCTCGGCCAGGACGGCGACGCGCCGTTCGAGGTGGCGCTGGCCTCCAGCGGCCAGGTCGTGCCGGTGGCGGCGGACACCACCATCGCCCAGGCGCTGCTGGCGGCCGGCGTAGAGGTGGCGCTGTCCTGCGAGCAGGGCATGTGCGGGGCCTGCCTGACCGGCGTGGTGGACGGCGTGCCGGACCACCGCGACAGCGTGCTCAGCGACGGCGAGCGCGCCGCCAACCGGCAGCTCGCGCTGTGCTGCTCGCGCAGCCGCACGCCGCGACTGACACTCGACCTGTAGCCCGGCGCGGCGCACCCGGCGCAGCGTTTCCGCCGCGGTGGTGTTCCTTTGCAGCGCTGACATTTACCATGGACGGTGCCGGTGCAAGATCGCCGGTGGGATGGGGATCCTTTGAAACTTCGAGCCTGCGCCCCGGCGCGCGGTGGCACTCTTCGTCTGCGAGACCTGGCATGACTTCGACGGCAGCATCCCTTCCCGGCCTCCGCCTTCCCGCCACGCCCGCCCGCGCACCGCTCGCCCGCGCCGCGGCCGCCGCGCCGTGAGGGCCGGCAACGGATTCGGGATCGCCGCCCACGGCAGCACCCCGCGCACCGAGCTGCTGGCCGGGGCCACCACCTTCCTGACGATGGCCTACATCGTCTTCGTCAATCCGGACATCCTCGGCACCACCGGCATGGACCGCGGCGCGGTGTTCGTCGCCACCTGCCTGGCCGCGGCGCTGGGCTCGCTGCTGATGGGGATGATCGCCAACTACCCAATCGGGCTGGCGCCGGGCATGGGCCTGAACGCGTTCTTCGCCTTCACCGTGGTCGGCACGCTCGGCTACACCTGGCAGCAGGCGCTGGGGCTGGTGTTCGTGTCCGGCTGCCTGTTCCTGGCGCTCACGGTGACCGGCGCGCGGCGCTGGCTGGTGGACGGCATCCCGCCGGCGCTGCGCTGCGGCACCGCCGCCGGCATCGGCCTGTTCCTGGGCCTGATCGGGCTGCAGAAGGCCGGCCTGGTGGTGGCGCAGCCGCAGACGCTGGTGACTTTGGGCGACCTGCACCGGCCCGAGCCGCTGCTGGCGCTGGGCGGGCTGCTGCTGATCGGGGTGCTGGAGGCGCGCAAGGTGCGCGGCGCGATCCTGCTCGGCATCCTCGCCGTCACCCTGGCCGCCTGGGCGCTCGGGCTGGTGCACTACCAGCGCCTGGTGGCCTGGCCGCCGAGCCTGGCGCCGACCTTCCTGCAGCTGGACATCGCCGGCGCGCTGCGCGGCCACGGCGCCGGCTCGGCGCTGGGCGCGGTGCTGCACGTGGTGCTGGTGTTCGTGCTGGTGGAGATGTTCGACGCCACCGGCACGCTGATGGGCGTGGCCCAGCGTGCCGGGCTGATGACCACCCCGGCGCAGCGGCGCCAGTTCGACCGCGCCCTGTTCGCCGACAGCAGCGCGATCCTGGCCGGCTCGCTGCTGGGCACCTCCAGCACCACCGCCTATGTCGAGAGCGCCGCCGGCGTGCAGGTGGGCGGACGCACCGGCCTGACCGCGCTGGTGGTCGCGGCGCTGTTCCTGCTGGCGCTGCTGTTCTCGCCGCTGGCGGCGATGGTGCCCGCCTATGCCACCGCGCCGGCCCTGATCTACCTGGCGGCGGCGATGCTGCGCGAGATCGTGCACGTGCGCTGGGACGACCTCACCGAGTCGCTGCCGGCGGCGATCTGCGCGCTGGCGATGCCGCTGACCTACTCCATCGCCACCGGCCTGGCGTTCGGCTTCGTCACCTACGCCGTGCTCAAGCTCGGCAGCGGCCGCAGGCGCGAGGTGCACGTCGCCACCTGGGCGATCGCCGCGCTGTTCGTGCTGCGCCATGCGCTGGAGTGAGCGCGGCGCCCTTTCCGTCTTCACCTTTCTGCAGGAACCGTTCGCAATGCCCTTCCGCTTTCGCTCCGCCCGCCGTGGCCTGCTGCTGGCCGCGTGCCTGCTCGCCGGCGGCTGCGCCTCGCTGCCGCCGCCGGCCGCGTCCACGTCCCGCCAGGTCCCGGCCTCCGCCGCCGGCCGCGAAGCGCGCATGACCGCGCTGCTGCAGGCCGACCGCACGCGCCCGGCGTTCCTGCGCGCGCTGCTGCAGGCCATGCCCAAGGGCGGCGACCTGCACAACCACCTGTCGGGCTCGGTGTATGCCGAGGACTTCATCCGCTGGGCCGGCGAGGAGGGCTACTGCGTGCGGCTGGAAGACCACGGCCTGCATGCGCCGCCGTGCGGCGACGGCCAGGTGCCGGCGCGCGACCTGGCCACCCGCGACGCGGCGCTGTACGCACGCGTGGTGGACGCGCTGTCGATGCGCAACTTCCTTCCCGGCCAGCCGCAGGTGTCCGGGCACGACCGCTTCTTCAGCACCTTCGGCAAGTTCGGCGTGGTCGATGCGTGCCGCGCCGACACCGTGGTCGCCACCCTGGAGCAGGCCGCGCGCGACCGCGTCGGCTACGTCGAGATCATCGCCAACCCGCCGCAGTCCGACGCGCTGGGCCGGCGCATGCAGGCGCTGGGCTGGCAGCCCGGCGACTACGCCGCCGACCTGGCGCGGCTGCAGGCCGAGCTGCCGGCGATGGTGGCCGCGGCGCGGCAGGGCTACGCGGACACCGACACCGAGGTGCAGCAGCGGATGCGCTGCGGCCAGGCCGGCGCGAGCCCGGGCTGCGCGGTGGAGTACCGCTACGTGGCCTACGCGCTGCGCGTGCTGCCGCCGCCGATGGTGTTCGGGCAGATGGCGCTGGGCTACGCGCTGGTGGACGCCGGCGGCAGCCGCTTCGTCGGCGTCAACATCGTCGCGCCCGAGGACCACCCGGTGGCGCTGGCCGACTACCGCCAGCACATGGACATGTTCCGCGCGCTCTCGCAGCGCTACCCGGGGGTGAAACTGTCGCTGCATGCCGGCGAGCTGGCGCTCGGGCTGGTGCCGCCGGCCGAGCTGCGCTTCCACATCGCCGAGGCGGTCGACGCCGGCGCCGCGCGCATCGGCCACGGCGTGGACCTGGCCTACGAGGCCGACCCGGCGGCGCTGCTGCGGCGCATGCGCGAGCGCCAGGTCGCGGTGGAGGTCAACCTCACCAGCAACGACGTGATCCTGGGCGTGCAGGGCGGCGAGCATCCGCTAGCGATGTACCTGGCCGCCGGCGTGCCGGTGGTGCTGTCCACCGACGACGCCGGGGTGTCGCGCGTGGACCTGACCCACGAATACCAGCGCGCGGTGCAGGAGCAGGGGCTGGACTACCCCACGCTCAAGCGCATCGTGCGCAACGGCCTGAGCTACAGCTTCCTGCGCGGCGAGAGCCTGTGGGCGGCCGACGGCCGGGCGGTGCCGGCCTGCGCCGCGGCGCTGGCGCGCGAGGCCGCGCCCGACGCCGGCTGCCAGGCCTGGCTGGCCGGCAGCGAGAAGGGCCGGCTGCAATGGCGGCTGGAAGACCAGCTGGCCGCGTTCGAGCGCGCCGCGCTGGAGCCGGCGCGATGAGCGCCGGGCGGCCCGCGCCCGCGGCCGGCTGGGGGCGCCGCCTGCTGGCCGGCCTGCTGCTGTGCGGCCTGCCCGCCCTGGCGGCGGCGGCCGGGCCGCGGCTGGTGATCATCGACGACGACATCGACGGCTTCAACCCGGCGCAGCTGGTGCTGCTGCAGTCGCCGGAGGTCAAGGTGCTCGGCATCGCGATGGTCAGCGGCAACATCTGGCGCGACGCCGGGCTGGCGCACGCGCGGCGGATGCTGGAGATCGCCGGCCATCCCGAGGTACCGGTGCTGCCCGGCGCGGTCTACCCGCTGGTCAACACCGAGGCCGCCACCGAGCGCTGGGAAGCGCTGTACGGCAAGCTGGTGTGGAAGGGTGCCTGGACCCGGCAGTGGGTGGAGGACACCGCGCAGAGCGACCCGCGCTACCACGCCGCCGACGCGGTGCCGCCGCTGAAGCTGGGCGACCCCAGCGTGGTGCGCGCCGCCGACGAACCGGCGGCGATGTTCATGCTGCGCATGGTGCACCGCTACCCCGGGCAGGTGAGCATCCTCGCCACCGGCCCGCTGACCAACCTGGCGCTGGCGCAGCGGCTGGACCCCGCGTTCGCCGGCCTGGCGCGCGAGCTGGTCTACATGGGCGGCAGCCTCAACCCGCAGCAGCGCCTGGGCAGCGTGTCGGCGCGCCAGTTCGCGCGCGAGTTCGTCAACTCGCCGCGGCGCGAGTTCAACATCCGCTGGGACCCGGAGGCGGCCAGCATCGTGATGCGCGCGCCCTGGAAGAAGATCGTGATGCTGCCGGTGGACCCGTCCACCGCCACCGAGCTGAGCCCGGCGCTGCTGGCGCGCATGAGCGCGGCCGACACCCCGATCGGCCACGCGCTGCGCGGGCGCGAGACCGGCTTCCCGATGTGGGACGAGCTGGCCGCGGCAGTGTGGCTGGACCCGAGCCTGATCGTGCACGCCGACACGCTGTACGTGGACACCAACACCGAGTTCGGCCCCGGCTACGGCGACCTCCTGTCGTGGTCGCCCGGCTACCAGCCCGAACTCGACGAGCAGCCGGAACAGGTGGTGCGCGAGGTCGACGTGCCGCGCCTGGAGAAGCTGCTGATCGAACGGCTCACGCGGGCGCAGCCGCCGGCGCTCGGCGTGCCGGTGCCCACGTACGTCCCCAGGTAGCGCCCTGCCCACGCCCAGGATCCCCCATGCATTGCCCCAATTCGCCGCCTCCGCCCCTGCCGCCGCCCGCGGCCCCCCGCCTGACCCGGCCGCCGCCGGCCGCGCCCCTGCCGCCGGCGCCATGAGCGCTGCAGTGCCCGCCGCCGTCGCCCCTGCGCGCGCTGTCCGCGCGGCGACGTGCGCGCCCGCCCGCATCCGCAACACCCCCGCGCCACCCCCGTCCCCAGGGAAGCCAGACACCGCAGGGCAGGACCGCCCTTTCCCGCAGCGCCGGCCTGTCGCCGGCCCTGCCGTTCCCCGTCATCAGGCCGTCCTCTCCCCACGCAGGCATCCCACATGAAGAAGAACACCCTGGCCCTGGCCGTCTGCAGCGCCCTCTGTCTCCCGGCCGCCGCCGCGCTCGCGCAGTCGCAGTCCGACGACACCGCCGGCGCGCGCAGCAGCGTCACCACCACCTCCAACACCACCAACTCCAACGCCACCAAGCGCGTGCAGCAGCTGGACGCGGTCTCGGTCACCGGCCAGTCGCTGTCGCTGGGCGGCGGCAACATGCAGGTCCAGGTCGCCCCCAAGGCGGTGTCCACGATCGGCCGCGAGGCGATCCTCAAGGCCGCCCCGGGCGCCAACTTCACCCAGATGCTGAGCTCGATCCCCGGCGCGATCTCGGCCACCAACGACGTCACCGGCCTCAACGACGGCGCCTTCACCGTGCGCGGCTATCCCGCCGACGAGGTGGGCGTCACCGTCAACGGCGTGCCGATCAACGACTCGGGCAACTACAAGATCTACGCCACCGAGTACGGCGACACCGAGAACATGGGCGACATCACCGTCGAGCAGGGCTACCCCAGCGTGACCTCGCCGGTGATCGGCGCGGCCGGCGGCAACATCGCCTGGGTCACCGTCGACCCGACCCGCGAGGCCGGCGTGGACCTGAGCCAGAGCCTGGGCAGCAACGGCTACCGCCGCACCTTCGTGCGCTACAACACCGGCGACCTCGGCCCGGTGCGCTCGTGGTTCTCGTACTCCAACAACCAGACCGACCTGTGGCGCGGCGACGGCGAGTCCAAGGTCACCAAGGTCGACGCCAAGTCGGTGTGGACGATCGACGCCGACAACTCCGTCACCGCCTCGCTGCAGTACAACCGCGAGTTCAAGAACAACTACCGCGCGCTGACCAAGGCGCAGGCCAACGCCGACTACCATCTTGGCTACGACCGCAGCTACAGCGCCGCCTCGCCGGCCACCTACGCCGGCCTGCAGACCAACCCGTTCACCAGCGCCATCGTCAGCCTGGACGGCGAGTTCGCGCTCAGCGACAGCCTGCACCTGTCGGTGGTGCCGTACTTCGTCTACGGCTACGGCGGCGGCGGCAGCGGCACCACCCTGAGCGAGACCAGCGGCCTGGCCGCCGGCTCGGACCTCAACGCCAACGGCGTGATCGCCGGCGCGCCGCCGGTCTACCAGTTCTACACCTCCGACACCTTCCGCCCCGGCCTCCACGTCAAGTTCAAGCAGGACCTCGGGCTGGACGACAGCCTCGAGTACGGCTTCCTGTACGAGCGCCCGCGCCAGCAGCAGGCGCACGTGTACAGCATGGTCGACCCGGCCGGCAACGCCGCCGACCTGTGGGGCCACGAGAACCGCTACCTGCTGACCTTCGCCAACGGCAACCCGCTGTACGACTACCGCAGCTACTCGGTCACCGACACCAAGCGCCTGTTCGCGACCAACACCTGGACCCCGAACGACCAGTGGACCGTCAGCGTCGGCGGCGCCTACACCGCGGTCGAGCGCAAGGGCTGGTACTACAACCGGCCCGGCTCCGGCTACGCCGTGAGCGGCACCAGCGCCACCGCCGGCGAGCTCTACGCCAGCGGCCGCAGCAAGTACGAGAAGTTCACGCCCAGCGCGGGCGTCAAGTTCCAGCTCGACGAGCGCAACCAGTTCTACCTGGGCGTGGGCCAGTCCTACCGCGCGCCGATCAACAACGCCGCGCTCAACGCCTTCTACAACGACGCCTACGCCGCGGCCACCGGCAAGAGCACCTCGCTCGACCAGGCCGAGCCCGAATCGGCCTGGACCGCCGACCTGGGCTGGCGCTTCTACGGCGACAAGGCCAGCGCGGTACTCGACGCCTACGCCAGCAAGTTCAAGAACAAGCAGTTCAGCGGCACCGACCCGGCCACCTTCGCCCCGGTCTACATCGCGCTGGGCAAGGTCGACATGCGCGGCGTCAACGGCGAGCTGAGCTACACCTTCAACGACACCTGGTCCGCCTACGCCTCCTATGCCTACACCGAGGCGGAGATGAAGGACGACCTGGTGGTCAGCGGCGTCACCTACGCCACCGACGGCAACACCCTGGTCAACGTGCCCCGGCATGCCGGCTATGCGGCGCTGAACTTCAGCCAGGGCCCGTTCTGGGCCAGCCTCAGCGGCAACGTGCAGAGTTCGATCTGGGGCACCTTCCGCAACACCGAGAAGAGCGGCGGCTTCGCCGTGGTCAACTTCAACGGCGGCTGGAACTTCACCGACGCCGGCTGGCTCAAGAAGCCCTACCTCAAGCTCAACCTGTACAACCTCGGCAACCGCAAGGCGCTGACCTACTCCACCAGCACCTCCGGCACCGCCACCACGGCGACCTACCAGCTGTTGCAGGACCGCACGCTGATGGCCACGGTGGGCGCCTCGTTCGACCTGTGATCCGGCGGCCACCGCACCTGTGGCGGTGGCCTCCCTCGCAGGCGGCGGACGCGACCGCAGGCATCGCCGTGCCGTGGAAGCCGCCACGGCACGGCGGCCGGTCGCACGACCGCACCGGCCGGCCTCCATGCCGCACCGGCGGCCGGCGCAGCTCGCCGGCCGTCGGTGCACCGCGATGCACGGCCTGCCCGGCCTCCGCGTCGCCCGGGCACATCCCTGCGCTTTTGGGTAGGTTTGACCCGGCACGCACCGCGACCTCGCCGGCGACGACCCGCTCGCGCCCGACGGCCGCCCCGTCTTCCGACGCCCGACGAACTTCAGGACTCCCCACCGCTCCATGCCCGCCACCGCCGCCCCCGCTCCACGCCGCCGCGTCATCCTCGAGGACGACATCGACGGTTTCACCCCCGCCCAGCTGCTCCTGCTGCAGTCGCCCGAGGTCGAGGTGCTCGGCATCTCCGTCGTCAGCGGCAACATCTGGCGCGACGAGGCCCTGGCCCACACCTGCCGCCTGCTCGAACTGGCCGGCCGCCCCGACATTCCCGTACTGCCCGGGCCGGTGCTCCCCCTGCTCAACTCCGAGGCCGCCACCGAGCGCTGGGAGGCGCTGCATGGCAAGCTCGTGTGGAAGGGCGCCTGGACCCGGCACTGGGTGGACGCGGACACCGTGCAGAGCGCGCCGCGCTACCACGCCCACGACCAGGTGCCGGACCTGCCGCTGGGCAACCCCAGCGTGGTGCGGCCGTCGGACGAGCCGGCGGCGCTGTTCATGCTGCGCATGGTGCGGCAGTACCCGGGCGAGGTCAGCATCGTCGCCACCGGCCCGCTGACCAACCTGGCGCTGGCGCAATCGCTGGACCCGCAGTTCGCGCGCCTGGCCCGGGAGCTGGTCTACATGGGCGGCAGCCTCAACCCGCAGCAGCGGCGCGACAGCGTGTCGGCACGCCAGTTCGCCCGCGAGTTCGCCCATTCCCCGCGCCGCGAGTTCAACATCCGCTGGGACCCGGAAGCGGCGCGCATCGTGATGCGTGCGCCCTGGAACCGGATCACGATGGTGCCGGTGGACCCGTCCACCGCCACCGAGCTCACCCCCGCGCTGCTGGCCCGCCTGAGCGCCGCCGACACCCCGATGGGGCACGCCCTGCGCCGCCGCGAGCCCGGCTTCCCGCTGTGGGACGAACTGGCCACCGCGGTGTGGCTGCGGCCGGCGCTGGCCACGCGCACCGACACGCTGTACATCGACACCCACACCGGGTTCGACGCCGGCTACGGCGACATCCTGTCCTGGGCCCCCGGCTACCAGCCCGGCCTGGGCGAGCAGGCGCAGCACGTGGTGCTGGAGGTGGACGTGCCGGCCGTGGAGCAGTTGCTGGCCGAGCGCCTGACCGCGCCGCACCCGCCCTCCGTCGGCGTCCCGCTGCCCACGGCCTAGGCCGCCGCCCGGTTCCCCCACCCCCGCGAGCACGAGAAGCCCATGCAGATCCCCGACGACTACCGCCCCGGCGTCCAGCGCAACAGCGCCCTGCTCGACGGCTACGCCGCGCTGCTGCACGACTTCGCCGCCCCGCCCGTCCCGGCGGCCGCGCCCGGCCCCGGGCAGATCGCCGCGCTCGCCGCGGCCGCGCGCGCCACGCCCGGCCAGGCCGGGCGCCAGGCCGACGCCGCGCTGGCCCGCCTCGCGCGCGACAACCCGGCCCTGTCTGCGCTCACCCGCGTGCTGCCTGCGCGCGCGCGGGCCGACGCCCGGCGCGTACAGGCCGCGCTCGATAGCGGCCACGACGGCGGCGCCCTGGCCGGCGTCCCGTTCGTGGTCAAGGACCTGTTCGACGTCGCCGGGCTGCCCACCACCGCCGGCGCCGCGAGCCGCGCCGACGCCGCCCCCGCCGCCCGCGACGCCGTGCTGGTGCAGCGCCTGGCCGACGCCGGTGCGCTGCTGGCCGGCACCGCCAACATGGACGAGTTCGCCTACGGCTTCGCCACCGTCAACGCGCACTACGGCACCACCCGCAACCCGCACGATCACGCGCGCCTGGCCGGCGGCTCGTCCGGCGGCTCGGCCGCGGCGGTGGCCGCCGGGTGGGTGCCGTTCGCGCTGGGCTCGGACACCAACGGTTCGATCCGCGTGCCCGCCGCGCTGTGCGGCGTCTACGGCCTGCGCCCCAGCCACGGCCGGCTGCCGCTGGACGGCGTGTTCCCGTTCGTGGACGCCTTCGACGTCGCCGGCGCGTTCGCCACGTCGGTCGCCGACCTGCGCACGGTGCACGCGGTCATGGCCGACGCGGCGCTGCCGGCCTGCGCCACCGGCCCGCTGCGCATCGCCCGGCTCGGCGGCTGGTTCGCGCACAACCTCGACCCGGCGCTGGCCGCCGGCCTCGACACGCTCGCGGCCCACCTCGGCGCCACGGCCACCCGCGAGCTGCCCGACGCCGCGCGCGCCCGCGCCGCCGCGTTCGTGATCACCGCCGCCGAGGGCGGCCACCGCCACCGTGCCGCGCTGGAGACCGCCGCCGCCGGCTTCGACCCGGCCACCCGCGACCGCCTGCTGGCCGGGCTGCAGCTGCCGGCCGCGGTCATCGCCGACGCCCACCGCTTCGGCGCGTGGTTCGCCGGCGCGATGCAGCGCCTGTGGGACGAGGTCGACGTGCTGCTGGCCCCGGCGGTGCCGTGCGTGGCGCCACGCATCGATGCCGAGCACATCGTCGTCGACGGCCAGCCGGTGTCCGCGCGCGCCCACCTCGGCCTGTTCACCCAGCCGCTGGGCCTGGCGCGCTGCCCGGTGCTGGCCGCCCCGCTGCGGCGCCCGGGGCAACTGCCGCTGGGCGTGCAACTGATCGCCGCGCCCGGCCGCGAGGACCGCCTGTTCGCGCTCGCCGCGCAGCTGGAGCACGACGGCCTGCTCGGCTACAGCGCGCCACCCTCGTTGCCGGAGGCGCGCTGATGCTGCATACCCTGCGCGCCCGGCGCGGCCTGGCCGTCGCCCCCCACCACCTCGCCGCCCAGGCCGGCCGCGACGTGCTGCGCGACGGCGGCACCGCGGTCGAGGCCAGCGTCGCCATCGCCGCGACCCTGGCCGTGGTCTACCCGCACATGACCGGCATCGGCGGCGACGGCTTCTGGCTGGTGCGCGAGCCCGACGGCCGCGTCCACGCCATCGACGCCTGCGGCCGCGCCGCGCAGGCCGCCACCCTCGCGCACTACGCCGGCCAGCCCGCCATCCCGTGGCGCGGCCCCGGTGCGGCCAACACCGTCGCCGGCACCGTCGCCGGCTGGGCCCTGGCGCTGCAGGGCGACACCGGCCACCGGCTGCCGCTGGCGCGGCTGCTGGAGGACGCCGTGCACCACGCCCGCGCCGGCGTGCCGGTCACCGCCGGCGGCGCCCAGATCGCCGCCGCCAAGAGCGCCGAGCTGCGCATCCAGCCCGGCGCCTACGCCGCGGTCTTCGAGCCCGCGGGCCGCCCGCTGCGCGAGGGCGAGACGCTCGCCCAGCCCGCCCTGGCCGCCACCTTCGAGCAGCTGGCCCGCGCCGGCCTGGACGACTACTACCGCGGCGAGCTCGCCGCGGCCGTCGCCGCCGACCTGGCCGCGCTCGGCAGCCCGCTCGCGCTGGCCGACCTGCAGGCCCATCGCGCAGAGGCCAGCGTGCCGCTGCACGTGCGCCTGCAAGGAGCCACCGTCTACAACCACGCCCCGCCCACCCAGGGCCTGGCCTCGCTGCTGATCCTGGCGCTGTTCGAGCGCCAGCAGGCCGACCACGCCGACGGCTTCGCCCACCTGCACGGCCTGGTCGAGGCCACCAAGCAGGCCTTCCTGATCCGCGACGCGCATGTCGGCGATCCCGCGCACATGCGCCTGGACCCGCAGGCCCTGCTCGACGATCGCGCCGCGCTCGACGCCCTGGCCGCACGCATCGACCCGCGCCGCGCGCTGCCCTGGCCGCAACCCTCGCAGGCCGGCGACACCACCTGGTTCGGCGCCCTCGACGCCCGCGGCCAGGCCGTGAGCTGCATCCAGTCCACCTACTTCGAGTTCGGCTCCGGCCTGGTGCTGCCGCGCACCGGCGTCACCTGGCAGAACCGCGGCTGCAGCTTCCGCCTCGCCGCCGACGGCTGGAACGCGCTGCGGCCGGGCCGCAAGCCCTTCCACACCCTCAACCCCGCGCTGGCGGTGTTCGACGACGGCCGCGTGCTCAGCTACGGCACCATGGGCGGCGAAGGCCAGCCGCAGACCCAGGCCGCAGTGTTCACCCGCTACGCGCGCTACGGCCAGCCGCTGCAGCAGGCCGTCACCGCCCCGCGCTGGCTGCTCGGCCGCACCTGGGGCGAGGACAGCACCAGCCTGAAGCTGGAGGACCGCTTCGACCCGGCCGTGGTCGCGGCCCTGCGCGACGCCGGCCACGCGGTGGAACTGCTGCCCGCCTTCACCCCGGTGATGGGCCACGCCGGCGCCCTGCTGCGCGAGGCCGACGGCACCCTGGCCGGCGCTGCGGACCCGCGCAGCGACGGCGCCGTGGCGGGGTGGTGAGGCACGGCGAAGGACGGTGACCTGGGGCGCCGCAGCGCGCCGCCCCCGTTGAACCACCGCCTGCGTCGCAGCAGGCTGGCCCCGCCAGGGAATAGGGATCCAGGAGAAAGGGATGGCCACCGATCCAGATCGGTACCGCTCGACCGGATGACTTGCGTCCCGGGCCGTGACGGTGCCCGGCCCCGTGACCTATGACCCGCGACGCACGCCGATCAGACGCCGTCCAATCACCCATCGGACGCGGGAGTCGGCAATGAAGATCACCAGTTGCGTGGCCGGGCTGCTGCTGCTCGCGCACGCGGCCCACGCTCGTGCGGCCAGCAGCGACGAGGCGCAGGTCCGCGCCGCCGATACGCGCTTCTGGCAGGCCTACAACGCCTGCGACCTGGTTCGCATCGGCCCGCTGCTCACCCCCGACGTCGAGTTCTACCACGACAAGGGCGGCCTGACCGCGTCGCGCGACGCGGTCGTCGCCTCGCTTCGCCGCGGTCCCTGCGGTGACCCGCACATGCACCTGCGGCGTGAGGCGACGGCGGGCAGCCTGGCCTTCCATCCCCTCGCCGGCGGCTACGCGTTGCTGTCCGGGACGCACCGCTTCTACGTGCAGGACGGCCGCACCCCCGAGCGCCTGGACGGGCAGGCCCGCTTCACCACCCTGTGGAAGCGCGATGCAGGGACGTGGCGCATGCATCGCGTGCTCAGCTACGACCATGGCCCGGTGGCCTACGTCCCGCCGCCCGTCTCACTGACCCTGCCGGCCGCGACGCTGGCCACGTATGCAGGCCGCTACCGGTCGCCGCGGATCGGCGACATCGTCGTGGCCGTGGACGGCGACCACCTCGCGCTCACCGCCGGCGATTTCGTGGCCACGCTGCATCCGGAAACGCGGACCCGGTTCTTCGCCCTGGAACGCGACCTGCGCTTCGAGTTCGAGGGGGACGCCGGCCGCGCCGCCACGGGGCTGGTCGTCTACGAGAACGGTGTCGTCAGCGAACGAGCCCCGCGCAGCGCCGCCCCGTAGCCGTCCGCCTTCCGGCCAGGGCCATGCATCCCGCAGGCGGCCAGCCGTCAGCCCGGCGCGGTGGTTACCGCTGCGGGGCGCTAACGCATCGGCGACTACGCCGCCAACGTAGCCAAGCGTTCGATCGCGCTCAACGCGGCGCCGCCGCTGCCGCAGACCGTGGGCCTGCGCGCGCCCAGCCAGATGGCACCGTGGCGAGCAGATCGTCCACCGACCAGCGGTGCGGACCGCATGCGCTGCTTCACCGATCGCGCGCAACGGCCTCGCCCACGCACCGACGCTCCACTGCGGGTGAGAGTGCCACCGCGCTCACGCCGCCACCTCCCGCGCATAGCGCGCCGGCGACAGGCCGACGTGGCGCGCGAACGCCACGCCGAACGTGGTGGCGGTCGCATAGCCGACCCGCTCGGCCACCTGCTCCAGGCCCAGGCCGCCGCCGCGCAGCAGGCGCTTGGCCAGCGCCATGCGCCACGCCAGCAGGTAGGCCATCGGCGCCACGCCCAGCGTGCGGGTGAAGCGCGCGAAGAACGCCGAGCGTGACAGCGCCGCCTCCGCGGCGAGCGCCTCCACCGTCCAGGCATGCTGGGGGCGCGCATGCAGCGCGCGCAAAGCCGCGGCCAGGCGCTCGTCGGCCAGCCCGCGCGCCAGGCCGGAGGCCTCGCCGCCGGCCGTGCGGCTGCGCAGCGCCTCGATCAGCAGCACCTCGAGCAGGCGCTCCAGCACCACCTCGCGCGCCGGCCGCCGCGCGCGCGCCTCGTCGCCGACCATCTGCACCAGCGTCGACAGCCGCGGCTCGCCGCGCACGTGCACCACCTGCGGCAGCAGCGCCACCAGCAGCGCCGCGTCCGGCGACCCGAACTGGCAGTGGCCGATCTGCATGCGCAGCTCGACCGGACCCTCCAGCCGCCCGGCCCGGAAATGTCCGTCGCCGAGCTGCACCGGCAGCGCGGTCGCGGTGCTCGCGTCGGCCTCCACGCTGGCGTTGACCAGCTCGTGCATCGCCGGCACCAACACGAAGTCGCCGGTCTGCAGTGCGAGCGGCGCCGCGCCGTCGATCGACAGCCGGCACTCGCCCTCCAGCACCGCGCCGTAGAACGGCTCGCCCACGCTTTCGCGGCGGACGCGCCAGCGCCCGGCCCCTTCGAACAGCTTGGAGAACCGCGCCGTCGGCTGCAGCAGCGTGACAATCTCGGACAAGGGATCGACCATGACAGGACGCTCGAAGATGAAAACCGGACGCTGAAGTGTAGTGCGTCCTGCACGCGCCACCCATGATGACGGCCCGTTCCCAATGAAGGCGTCGCCCATGTCCACCGTCCTGATCACCGGCTGCTCCTCCGGCTTCGGCCTCGAGACCGCCCAGCTGTTCCTCGCCCGCGGCTGGCACGTGGTGGCCACGATGCGCACCCCGCAGGCCGATGGGCTGCCCGTCTCCGACTGCCTGCGCGTGCTGGCGCTGGACATCACCGACCCGGCCAGCATCGCGCGCGCGGTCGCCGATGCCGGCCCGCTCGACGCGCTGGTCAACAACGCCGGCTTCGGTGCGCCGGTGCCGGTCGAGCTGACGCCGCTGGAGACCGCCCGCGCCCTGTTCGAGACCAACACCCTGGGCACCCTGGCGATGACCCAGGCGGTGCTGCCGCAGTTCCGCGCGCGCGGCGCCGGCGTCGTGGTCAACGTGACCTCGTCGGTCACGCTCAAGACGCTGCCGCTGGTAGGCGTGTACAGCGCCAGCAAGGCGGCGGTCAACGCCTTCACCGCCTCGCTGGCGGCCGAGGTCGAGCCGCTGGGCGTGCGCGTGCGGCTGGTGCTGCCCGGGCGATCGCCGGAAACGCGCTTCGGCGCCAACGCCAGCGCCCACCTGCACGGCCAGGACCACCCCGCCTACGGCCCGCTGGTCGCCCGCGTGCTCGAGTGCTTCCGCGACACCCGCAGCCCGGTCACCCACGCCGCCGACGTGGCCGCGGCCATCTGGCGCGCGGTCACCGACCCCGGCGCGCCGCTGCGCATCGCCGCCGGCGCGGACGCGGAGGCGTGGATGGCCGAGGCCGGCTGAGCGCGGTCGGGCACTGCCGGCCAGCAGCCGCTCCGGGGCCCCCCAGGCGGCGAAGTGGCCGCGGCTCGCCATCTCCGTCCAGTGCACGACGTCGAGGTCTTCTCAACGAACGAGCGCGGCGACGGCACGAGCATCGGGTCGCGGAATGCGGCGAAGGCCATCGGCACCCCGATCCGCGTGCCCGGCGGGAACGTCGCCAATCCCTCAAGGCGCTTGCCGTGGTACATCCAGGTCGCGGTGACGAACGCTGTCGTCGCCCCGTAGAGGATGGGTTTGGTCAGCAGCTGTTGTTTCGAGAACCTGCTCCACAGGTCCGGGGCACCGTCCGTGGTGCGGGGCAGGTCAGCCCAGGTCCAAATTTCTCCAGGGTCCAGGCCGCCGCCCCCACCGGGCTGTCCGCCATCGCCACGCCCGGGCTCTGCGGGCGCGTTTCCTGCAGGTGGTTCTAAGCCGCCTCCCGGTCCAGCAGCACCGCGCGCCGGGCGACGAAGGCGCGTTCCTCGTCGGTCGTGGGCTCGCTGTCCGCAGCCAGCAGGTCGGCCACGTTGAGGTAGCTGCCGAGCAGGGCGTCCGGCCGGTCGTGCGCCATCCAGCCGGCGATGCCGGCGCCCCAGTCGCCGCCCTGCACGATACAGCGCCGCGCTCCGAACAACTGGGCCATCAGCACGTGCATGAGCCGTGCGGCACGGCCCGATCACTCCGGTGATCGGCTGGGAGAACGCGAAGCCCGGCAACGACGGCACCACGACATCGTGTCCGTCGGCCACGAGCAGATCGAGCAACTGCTCGAACTCGAGAAATGAGCCCGGCCAGCCGTGCAGCAGCAGGATCGGCGGCTTGCCACCGCTGCCGCGCAGGTGCAGGAAGTGGATGCGCTCGCCGTCGAGGTCGCTGACGAAGTTCGGCCATCGGTTGAGACGGCGCACCGCCTCGCGCAAGTTGTAGCGCGTTTCCCAGTACCGACCAGGCGCTTGAGATCGGCCAGGCCCGCGCCGGCGGACCAGCCGCCGGCATCCGGTATCTGACTCCAGTTCAGGCGTGCCGTGCCCGACTGGCCATTCCGCAAAGACGGCCAGGACTACGCGCTGGCGCTCAAGGGCAGCGTGGAGACCAACAACGGCGACACCCAGGGCCAGCTCGCAGCCGAAGGCGTCGGCATCGCCCGCGTGTGCGCCGAGACCGTCGAGCACGGGATCGCCCGCAGCCGGCTGGTGCCTCTGCTGGAAGCGTTCAACCCCGGCGACAGCGAGGAAATTCACGCGCTGTTCCTCGGCGGCGCACACGTGCCGGCGCGGGTGCGCTGCTTCGTCGACTACCTCGTCGAGCGCTTCCGTGAGGGCGCGTTCGACCCGGCGCGGGCGAGGGTAGCGGCAGGCGGACAGCCCGCCCGAAACTAGCGACGCCTCGTCGGCCATGCATGGGAGATCAGTGAGCGATGCCTCGGCCATGAGGCTCGTTCGGCCGCTGTGCCCCCGCTTGTTCGTCATAGCCCCTGATCAGATTCTGTTTGTCGGCCTCGTAGGCACTCTCTCGCACATCCGGTGCCGGAGCGCCGAGATCCACGCGAGCGCGAAACCCCGGCGTATTTCCCATCACGAATATCTGGCCCTCGTGTACGGCAACCGATGCCACTTGTTCGGGGCGAACCATACCCGCATCTTTTGCGGCTACCAGCGTTTGGGCCACCTTTGCGTCCGGAATTTCGCTCGGCAGCAGGTTACGCAGCGCCGTGAAGTAACCGTGATCCGCATGATCCGCCGGAAAACTTTGCCGCGCTTGCTTCTGAATCCTCGCAATGTCCGTATTGATGAGGTCGACGTCTTTGGAATCGACCATTTCCCGCTCGGGATCTCCGTCAGGACGCCGCAGACGCGGATCGTCCGGGTAAAGCTGCCGCAGTCGGGAGTCGTCGAGACCAACTACCAACTCGCCCCGCTTGAGTTCGGCAAATGCCTGCTGCGCCAACTCCCCAGCATTGTTTGTCCGATCGCCAACCCGTCGTCCCACCTCGTTGTTCCACAGGTCCATCCTGTGTTCGTAGGGATCATTTCGGTGCGCAGGGCCGATTTCCGCATCGTCTCCATACATCCGCGCCATCCATTGCTGGCCGAGCGCTATCTGGGTCACTCGTCCGCTGGTATAAGCATGTCGAAATGCGTCCAGCTCATCGTTGTGACCCTGGGCCAGGAAGCTCCCATCCGCTCGCCTGGCAAGTTGGTTTCCGCTCAGCTGCTCGTAGTACCGATAGGCTTCCTGCTCTATCTCTCTCTTGGCAGCCTTGGGATCAGTAAGGTCGACCATGGTCAGCCTCCCTGATCCACCCTTTGAAACTCGATTGGCCCCTGATAGCCCGGATACTTTTTCCTTACCAGGATACGTTCGTTCGGCAGCACGCAGGCATCTTCGAGCGAATGAGGCACATGGCCTTCATCGACATAGAACTCCTCGTAAGGCAGCAACAGCACCTCTTCGGATTCGGTGCGCTTGAATTTGAGCTGCAACGCTTCGCTCCTCTCGAAGCAAAGCGTCTCCCAGGAAAATTCAGTCAGCGCCCGGGCCTCCACGACCACCGAATCGTGACCGCTTAGGAGAACCTCGACACGCCTGGTGAACTGTTCTTTCGAGAGGGGGGTCGTTGTCATGCTGCACCCTGCCATGAGAGCGAATGAAAAAAGGCACTGCGCAATGAGAATAAAACGCTGCGGCATGGGAATCATGGGCCGTGGCTCCGGCGGTTTGGATGTCCTTCTAACGCACATTGCATTTGACATCAAACACAAGCAGACAGATCGCTTGCCCGGCTTAGGCGTATGGAAGCGTCTCTAACTAGCTGTCTTGCGTGGTTCAACCCCGCATTGACGACCGTGGGCGAATGCTGCGGGCATGCAGAGGCGGTGCAGGGGAAGGCCGGCGTCTGCATACCCGCCGCCATGGAGCACCCGCATGCGCACGTCGATCCTGATCGCTCTCTCGTTTTCGCTGCTGGCGTGTTCGCGCCCGTCCCCCACATCGACGGTGGCGCCGCCCGGCCGGGCGGAGACGCCGCACACGCAGGCGCTGGAGGTCGGTGCGCAGCTACTGCAGCGCACCGCGCCGCTGGCCGGCATGGACATCCACCTGGTGGGATTCCACCCGATGAAGGACGATCCGCACCAGCAGATGGAAGCACACCACTTCTGCCGGCAGGTCAACGAGGACTTCGCGCAGTGCGCGCTGTTCGACGGCGACGGGCCGCAGGCCAACCTCACCGGCGTGGAGTACATCATCTCCGAGGCGCAGTTCCTGAAACTGCCCGCCGCCGAACGCCATTACTGGCACCCGCACAACGGCGAGATCCTAACCGGCCAGCTGTCCGCTCCCAACCTGCCGCTGGCCGCGGAAAAGCAGCTGATGCGCGGCAAGATGAACAGCTACGGCAAGACCTGGCACACCTGGCACTCGACCGACGGAGTGGCGCCAGGCGATGCGCTGCCGCTGGGCGAGCCGACGCTGGCGTGGTCGTTCAACCGCGACGGCGAGGCCGACCCGGCGCTGATCGCCCGCCGCGACCGCGCCGCCACCTACAGCACCGCCCAGCGCCGCGCCGACCACCAGGACCTCACCGCCCTGGCCAGGCTGCAGCAGGGCGTGGACGCGCTGCGTGCGAGCTTCCCCGCGGCTAAGCCGGTGCCGGGCGTGGTGGATGCCGTGGGCGAGCCAAGCCAAAGCAAGTGAGACCGATGCCGCTCAGTCCGTCTGGTACTTCGGCGAGCGCGGGCCGTACAGCAACCCATTCTGCTGCCCAGCCGACAACAGCCGTTGGTTGGCGATGCCCGCCTCCCCGTAGCTTGCGTCGTTGACCGTGTCCAGCACCTGGTTGACCAATGCGGTCACCAGCATGCCGACCAGACCGCCACCGCTGTTGGCGCGCTGCTCGGCGGTCGAGGCCGAAGCACTGCCGGACCACAGCAGCTCCCCGTTGCGCAGGTCCACCAGCTTGGCATCCAGCGCCACCACCGAGTCGCTGCGTAGCACCGCATACTGGGTGCCGTACTTGCGCACGTCCAGGTACAGCGCAGCATCCGCACCGAATATCTCGCGCAGCTTGGCCACCGGTGCGGCCTGCGCCTCGGCGGCATTATCCATACCGTTCTGCTTGAACACCTCGTCGACCACCGCCACCGGCAGTACGTAATAGCCGGACTCGGCCAACGGCAGCGCGGCCTGCGCCACCACGGCCGCCGGAGCATGCACCTCGGGCGAGCTGTTGAGCGGCGGCATCACCAGGATCGAGCGCGGGCGGGCCTGCTTGTACGACGTGTAGTCGTGGGCCTTGGGCGCGGTGGCGCAGCCGCTGCCCAGCAGCATCAGCAGGGCCATCGTAATTAGGCCGGCGTGCGTGTAGAAACGACTCATGGCTGCTCCTGCTGGTTCTTGGCAAAGGTACGCGAGAGAAAGTCGATGAAGGTCGACGACTCGGGGTACAGCGCTTTCTCGGTCTCGAACTGCTGCCGCACCTGCTCGCTGCGGCCGACCTTGGCGTAGAGCATGCCCAGGTGGGCGTGGTAGCCCGGTGGCAGCGGCGCATCGTGCGCCTTGGCCTGCTCGGCGGATTCCTCGAGCTTGCCGATCTGCGCTTCGACGCCGTCGGCACCGCCGTTGAGGTAGCTATAGACCTGGGGTTGGTAAGCGCCCCAGCTGTACATCGGCTTGGGGGCGGTGGCACAGCCGCTCAGGGCGGCCACGGCGAAGCCGGCCAGCAGCAGTGCCGGCGCGTGGACTTGCGTTTTCATTAGAGGCTCCGAATGTTCAGCGGGCGGGCGGCCAGGCGCGCGCATCAAGGCCCTGGGCCAGGTGGTCCACGGCTTCGCGAATCGCCAGGTCGAGGACCTTGCCATTGAGCGTGGAGTCGTAGCCGGCGGTGCCGCCGAAGCCCACGACCTCGCGATTGGACAGGCTGTACTCGCCGGCGCCTTGTGCGGAGAACACCACTTCAGAGGTACGCACGTTGACGACGTTGAGGTTGACCTTGGCATAGGCCACCTGCGACTTGCCGCGCCCGAGGATGCCGTAGAGCTGGCGGTCGCCCACTTCCTTGCGCCCGAACTCGCTGACATCCCCGGTGACGACGTACTCGGCGCCCTTGAGATCCTGCGCCTGTTTGGCGAGGCCGGCTTCCTGCTGCAGCTCGGCCATGTTGTCGCGATCGAGCACGTTGAAGCGCCCGCTCTGCTGCAGGTGGGTGATCAGAATGGTCTTGGCTTGTCCGCCGAGGCGATCCGGACCGTCGCTGAAGACACCGCGCAGGTAGCTGGAGCGGTTGTCGAACTTGCCGACCGACACAGTGCGGCGTTGGCCCTGATAGGGCTGAGTGGCCGAAACCACGGTAGGTACGGCCAGACTGCGCGATTGTTCGGTGGCGCAACCGGCCAGCGTCGCGACGATGGCGCCCACGATGATCCACCCGAATGCCGAACGGCTCCGTTTCACTTCCATATGCTGAGTTTTCCCCTGTTGAAAGACGTGCCCGCGGCGCGGAACGCGGCGTATCCTAACAGACGTATTCATCTTGTGAAAACGGCATCGAGACATCGTGTCGCAGGGCACGTGCGTACCTGTGCCACGCCGTGCTCGCCCGGCCGCCCCCCCGGCCCCCGTGCTGCCGCTACAGTGGGGCCCCACGTCCCGCCGGTCCTGCCGATGTCCCCTCTCCGCCTCGCGGCGTGCGCGCTCGCGTGCGTCCTCGCCTCCCTGCTGCCGGGGCCCGCGCGGGCCGGTGCGCCGCTCGCGCCGCGGGTGCTGGTCATCACCATGTTCGAGGCCGAAGCGCACCCGTGGCGGGCGGCGCTGCCACTGACCCGCGAGGTGCCGGTCGCGGGGCTCGCGCCGCGCTATCCGGCGGTGCACTGCACCGAGGACGGCCGGCTGTGCCTGATGACCACCGACATGGGCTACGCCAACGCGGCCAGCGCCACCGCCGCGCTGGTGCTGTCCGCGCGCTTCGACCTGCGCCGCACCTACGTGATCGTCGCCGGGATCGGCGGCATCGATCCGGCCTTCGGCACGCTGGGCTCGGCGCACTGGGCCCGCTACGCGGTGGACGGCGGGCTGACCCATGCGCTGGACCCGCGCCAGGCTCCGCGCGACTGGGGTTCGGGGGTGCTGGCGCTGGGTGCGGCGCGCCCGGGGCAGAAGGGCGACTGGTCCGCCGGCACCGAGCTGTACCGGCTCGACGAGGCCCTGCTGCAGCGCGCCTATGCCGCGAGCCGCGACGTCGCACTGCTCGATGGCGACACCGCGCGCGCCTACCGCGCACGCTATCCCGCGGCACCGGCCAACGCGCCGCCGCAGGTGAGCATCTGCGACACGCTGTCGTCGGATACCTACTGGCACGGCTCGGCGCTGGCCGCGGCGATGGCCGCCCAGGTCGCGGTGGCCAGCGACGGCCGGGCGCGGGTCTGCACCATGCAAATGGAGGACAACGCGACCCTGACCGCGCTCACGCGCGGCGCCGAGGCCGGACGCGTGGACTTCGCGCGCGTGGCGGTGCTGCGCACCGGCTCCAACTTCGACCGCGAGGCACCCGGCCAGGACGTCGCCGCCTCGCTGCACGCCGCCTCGGGCGGCCTGCTGCCGGCCACCACCAATGCCTACCGGGTAGGCCGCGCGCTGGCGCAGACGATCCTGGGCGACTGGCCGCACTGGCGCGACGGCACGCCGGCGCCCTGAGAACGGATGCCGCCTGGGCTGGATGTCGCCGGCGGGACCTGGCCGATGCCTGGCGCGACCCATGGACCCGTGCTCCGCGCGCATTCGCCGGGCGGGCGCAGCGACGCGTCCGGTAAGCCGCCGAATGAATGAAGAACGCGCGGGCGGGCGATCTGCTCGATCACCCGCCCGCGCACCCGCAAATGAGCCGGCGAACCGCCCTCGTCGGTGTGGCCCGGCCCGGCAACGCCGCTTGAACCTCCCTGCCCATTGCGTTTTTTGCAACACCAAGCTGCGAAAAAACTCTTTGATGGCGACAGGGCGCGCTCCCTATAGTCGAGCGACACCTTCGCCCCGTGCCCGGAATGCCGCTGGCGTTCCGGGCACCCAGCCGGTCCTTTCACACGATGCCTGCCGCTTCCCCGCCCCTGCCCGCCCCCGCCGACCGCGCCGCCACAGCCGGTGCGCGGGCGGTGGCGCGCTGCGATGCGCTGGGCGTGGCGCCGTACAGCGACAGCGACACCGGCCTGTTCCGCGCCTGGCTCAGCCCGGCCCACCGCGCCGCGCTGGCGGCGGTGCGCGGCTGGATGCACGCCGCCGGCCTGCAGGTGCGGCTGGATGCGCTGGGCACGCTGGTCGGCCGCTACGAGGGCACGCGCCCGGGCGCGCCGGCGTTGCTGATCGGCAGCCACCTCGACAGCGTGCGCGATGCCGGCCGCTACGACGGCCCGCTGGGCGTCATGCTCGGCATCGAGTGCGTGGCCGCGCTGCACGCGCGCGGGCGGCGGCTGCCGTTCGCGCTGGAGGTGCTGGCATTCGGCGACGAGGAAGGCTCGCGCTTCCCGGCGTCGATGTTCACCAGCCGCGCGGTGGCGGGCACGCTGGCGCCGCAGGCGCTGGACGGCGTGGTCGATGCCGACGGCGTCGACGTGGCGCAGGCGCTGGCGGCCTGGGGGCTGGACGCGGACAGGCTCGCCGAGGCGGCACGCCGCCCGCACGAGGTGATCGGCTACCTCGAGACGCATATCGAGCAGGGCCCGGTACTGGAGGCCGAGGGCCTGCCGGTCGGCATCGTCACCGGCATCGCCGCGCAGCTGCGCCTGCAGGCGACCGTGCACGGCCATGCCGGGCATGCCGGCACCTGCCCGATGCCGCTGCGCCGCGACGCGCTGGCCGCCGCCGCCGAGTGCGTGCTGGCGGCCGAGGCGGTGGCGCGCGCCGGCGGCGGCGACCTGGTGGCCACCGTGGGCCGGCTGGCGCTGCGCCCGGGCGCGACCAACGTGGTGCCGGGACAGGCGACGTTCTCGCTGGACATTCGCGCCGGCGAGGCCGCGGTGCGCGATGCGGCCGCCGCCGGGATCCGCCACCGCTTCGCGGCCATCGCCGCGGCGCGCGGGGTGCGGATCGAGCTGGAGCCGGTGCAGGACCTGCCGGCCAGCCCGTGCGCGCCGGAGTTGGTGGCGCGGCTGGAGCGCGCCGTGGCCGCGCAGGGCGTGGCGCCGCGGCGGCTGGTGTCCGGCGCCGGCCACGACGCGATGGTGATGGCGGCGCTGTGCCCCACCGCGATGCTGTTCGTGCGCTGCGCCGGCGGCATCAGCCACCATCCGGCCGAACACGTGGACGCCGCCGATGCCGACGTGGCACTGGCGGCGATGCAGCACTTCATCGAACACCTGGGAGACCCCCTTGCCGCCTGACCTGTCCCGCCTCGCCCTGCCGTCGCTGCCGTTCGGCGAACTCGACCCGCCGCAGCGCCTGCTGATGGGCCCCGGCCCGGTCAACGCCCACCCGCGCGTGCTGCGCGCGATGGCCGCCGACCTGCTGGGCCAGTTCGACCCGGAGATGACCTCGTACATGAACGAGGTGATGGCGCTGTACCGGCCGGTGTTCGGCACCGATAACCGCTGGACCTTCCTGGTCGACGGCACCGCGCGCGCCGGCATCGAGGCCGCGCTGGTGTCGCTGGTGGCACCGGGCGACCGCGTGCTGGTGCTCGACTTTGGCCGCTTCGGCCTGCTGCTGACCGAGATCCTCGGGCGCATCGGCGCGACCGTGCAGACCGTGTCCGCCCCCTGGGGCGAGGTGGTGCCGCTGGACGCGGTGGCCGACGCGATCGAGCGCTTCGCCCCGAAGGTGGTGGCCACGGTGCACGGCGACACCTCCACCACGCTGGCGCAGCCGCTGGACGGGCTGGGTGCGCTGTGCCGCGCCGCCGGCGCGCTGTCGTACGTGGACGCCACCGCCACGATCGGCGGCATGCCGATCGCCGCCGACCGCTGGGGCGTGGACGTGGTCACCGGCGGGCTGCAGAAGTGCCTGGGCGGGCCGTCCGGCTCGGCGCCGATCACCGTGTCCGACCATGCCGCCGAGGCGATCTTCGCGCGCCGCCACGTCGAGCGCGGGATCGTGCGCGACGACCTCGCCGACGGCCTCGGCCCGCGCATCGGCTCGAACTACTTCGACCTGGCGATGGTGATGGACTACTGGTCGGACAAGCGCCTCAACCACCATACCGAGGCCACCACCATGCTGTACGGCGCGCGCGAATGCGCGCGGGTGGCGCTGCAGGAGGGGCTGCCGGCGCGCTTCGCGCGGCATGCCGCGGCCGGCCGCGCGATGACCGCCGGCGTGCGCGCGCTGGGGCTGCAGGTGTTCGGCGACGACCGCCACCGCATGACCAACGTCACCGGCGTGCTGATCCCGGACGGGATCGACGGCGAAGCGGTGCGGCGGCGCCTGCGCGAGGACTTCGAGATCGAGATCGGCAGCGCGTTCGGGCCGCTGCAGGGCCGCATCTGGCGCATCGGCGCGATGGGCTACAACGCCATGAAGCACAAGGTGCTGATCACGCTCGGCGCGCTCGAGGCGGTGCTGCGTGCCGAGGGCTTCGCCTGCCCGCCCGGCGCCGGCGTGGACGCGGCCCTGGCGGCGTGGCATGCGGAGATGCCGAGATGAAGCCGCTGTGGCTCAATGCTGATTTCTCCCGCGTGCGGGGAAAGGTGCCCGGAGGGCGGATGGGGGCGCCCCCGGCAGGCCCGCTGCGATCAGCCTGCGCCATGCGCGCCCTTCTTCCGCAAGCGGGAGAAGGGACGGGCGCGAACGCGACCGGAGGGCCGGCATGACCCGCGACCTGGTCGGCTACGGCGCCACGCCGCCGCAGGCGCAGTGGCCGGGTGGCGCGCGGGTGGCGGTGCAGTTCGTCGTGAACTACGAGGAGGGCGCCGAGAACAGCGTGCTGCACGGCGATGCCGGCTCGGAGGCGTTCCTGTCGGAGATGGTGGGCGCGGCCAGCCACGCCGGTGCGCGCGCGATGGCGATGGAGAGCCTGTACGAGTACGGCAGCCGCGCCGGCTTCTGGCGGCTGCAGCGCCTGTTCGCCGCGCGCGCGGTGCCGGTGACGGTGTTCGGCGTGGCCCGCGCGCTGGCGGCCAACCCCGAGGCAGTGCGCGCGATGCAGGCCGCGGACTGGGAGATCGCCAGCCACGGGCTGCGCTGGATCGACTACCAGCAGGTGCCCGAGGCGGTGGAACGGGCCCATATCGCCGAGGCCGTCGCGCTGCACACCCAGGTTACCGGCCAGCGTCCGCTGGGCTGGTACCAGGGCCGCACCAGTCCCCACACCGCGCGCCTGGTCGCCGAGGAGG
Source organism: Lysobacteraceae bacterium USHLN149 (assembly GCA_037145635.1). Taxonomy (GTDB): domain Bacteria; phylum Pseudomonadota; class Gammaproteobacteria; order Xanthomonadales; family Xanthomonadaceae; genus JAATFS01. Next base: position 340,699 of record JBBCXB010000003.1, on the reverse strand, counting down.
GCGGCTTCGCCTACGACGCCGATTCCTATGCCGACGACCTGCCTTACTACGACACCCGCCACGGCCGCGCGCAGCTGGTGGTGCCGTACACCCTGGACGCCAACGACATGAAGTTCGTCGCCTACAACGGCTTCGCCGACGGCGAGCCGTTCTTCCGCTACCTGCGCGACAGCTTCGAGCAGCTGCGCGCCGAGGGCGGGCGGATGCTGTCGGTCGGGCTGCACGGGCGCATCGCCGGACGCCCGGCGCGCGCGGCGGCGGTGGCACGCTTCGTCGACCACGTGCTGGCCAGCGGCGACGCCTGGATCGCGCGCCGCATCGACATCGCGCGGCACTGGCAGCACCTGCACCCCTACCGCGGGGACGCCGCATGAGCGCCGCCGCTCCGGTCGTGGACGACCCGCAGGTGCTGGCCGAGGTGGGTGCGGCCTTCGACGCCTACGAGCGCGCGCTGATGGTCGACGACCTCGCGGCGCTGGATGCGCTGTTCCACGACGCGCCCAGCACCGTGCGCTACGGCGTAGGCGAGGTGCTGTACGGCATCGACGCCATCCGCGCGTTCCGCAGCGGCCGCGGCGGCTCGCCGCCGCGCAGGCTGGGACAGGTACGCCTGCATGCCTTCGGCCGCGACTTCGCCACCGCGCATGCCGAGTTCTTCCGCGACGGCAGCGACCGCCGCGGCCGCCAGACCCAGGCCTGGGTCCGCTTTGCCGACGGCTGGAAGGTCGTGTCGGCGCATGTCTCGCTGGAGGGAACGCATTCGTGATCGTGGCCGACGATACCCTGCTGGACGACGCCGCCTTCGTCGCGCGCTACCGCACGCTGTTCGAGCACTCGCCATGGGTGGTGGAACGCGCCGCGCGCCGGCGCCCGTTCGCCGACCTGCACGCCGGGCTGATGGCGGTGGTGCACGAGGCCTCGCTGGAGGACCAGGTGGCGCTGATCCGCGCGCATCCCGAACTCGGCGTGGCCGCGCTCGACCGCGCGCTCACCGCCGCCTCGGCCGCCGAACAGGCCTCGGCCGGGCTGGACCGCCTCGACGCGTCCGAGTCCGCGCGCTTCCACGCGCTCAACCAGGCCTATCGCTACCGCTTCGGCTTCCCGTTCGTGGTCTGCGTCCGGCTGACCGACAAGGCCGGCATCCTCGCCGCGCTGGAACGGCGCCTGGACCACCCGCGAAACGTCGAGATCGCCACCGCGATCGAGCAGATCGGCCACATCGTGCGGCTGCGGCTGGAGGCGATGGCATGAGCCTGGCGCAGCTGGAACGGGAACTGGCACGCGACCTGCAACGCCTGGCGCACGGCGGCGAGGCGTGGACGCGCCCGCGCGTGCATCCGGCCGGGCACGTCTACGACGTGGTCATCGTCGGCGGCGGCCAGAGTGGCCTGGGCGCGGCGTTCGCGCTGCTGCGCGAGCGCGTGGGCAACCTGCTGCTGATCGACGAGAACCCGGCCGGGCAGGAAGGCCCGTGGGTCACCTACGCGCGCATGCTGACGCTGCGCACGCCCAAGCAGATCACCTCGATCGACCTGGGCGTGCCGTCGCTGACCTTCCGCGCCTGGTGGGAGGCCCAGCACGGGGCCGCCGGCTGGGAGGCGCTGGACAAGATCCCGCGCACCGAGTGGATGGCCTACCTGGGCTGGTACCGCCGCGTGCTCGCGCTGCCGGTGCGCAACGACACGCGGCTGGCGCGGATCGAGCCCAACGTCGCCGACGGCGTGCACCGCCTGCACCTGGCGATGGGCGCCCCGCTGCTGGCCCGCAAGGTGATCCTGGCCACCGGCATCCAGGGCGGCGGGCAGTGGTCGGTGCCGGCGTGGATCGCGCAGCAGCTGCCGGCGCACCGTTACGCGCATACCTCCGGACCCATCGACTACGCGGCGCTGGCGGGCAAGCGCGTGGGCATCCTCGGCGGCGGCGCATCGGCGTTCGACAACGCCCAGTACGCGCTGGACCAGGGCGCGGCCGCCGCGCACGTGTTCGTGCGCCGTACCCAGCTGCCGCGCATCAACCCGATCCGCCACCTCGAGCGCGCCGGCATCATCCCGCGCTTCGCCGCGCTGCCGGATGCCGACAAGTACCGGATGATGGCCAGCTTCTTCGGCCACAACCAGCCGCCGACCAACGACACCTTCCAGCGTGCCTGCGCGCATCCGCGCTTCCACCTGCACCTGGGCGCACCCTGGCGCGGCGTCGCCGAGCGCGACGGCGAGGTGGTGGTGGACACGCCGCAGGGCGAGCACCGCTTCGACTTCCTCGCCATCGCCACCGGCCTGGTCACCGATCCGGCCCTGCGCCCCGAGCTGGCCGGCGTGGCCGACCGCATCGCGCGCTGGTCCGACCGCTACGTCCCGCCGCCGGGGCAGGCGCAGCCGCTGCTGGACGCCCACCCCTACCTCGGCGCCGGCTTCGAGCTGCTGCCGCGCACGCCGGAGGACGCGGCGCCGCTGCACGGGCTGTTCGCGTTCAACTACTCGGCACTGGTGAACCTGGGGCTGTCGGCGGCGGCGCTGTCCGGGCTCAAGTACGCGCTGCCGCGGCTGGCGCGCGCGGTGGCCGACCAGCTGTTCCTGGACGACCGCGAGGCCATCGTCGGCGCCTACCTGGACTACGACGAGGCCGAGTTCGTCGGCCAGTGGCCGCCGTTGCGCGAGGCGGTGGCATGAGCAGCCTGTCCACCCACGTGCTCGACACCGCGCACGGCTGTCCCGCGCAAGGCGTGGCGCTGCGGCTGTACGCCGGCGACACGCTGCTGCACGAGGGCGTCACCGACGCCGACGGCCGCTGCCCGGCGCTGAAGGCGCTGGCCCTGGCGCCGGGCCGCTACCGGCTGGTGTTCGCGGTGGCGGCCTACTTCCGCGCCCGCGGCAGCGCGCTGCCGGAGCCGCCGTTCCTGGACGAGGTCGCGCTGGCGTTCGGCATCGCCGACGACGGCCACTACCACGTGCCGCTGCTGGTCTCGCCGTTCGGCTATTCCACCTACCGCGGCAGCTAGCGCCTGGGCGCCGGACCCTTGGCTTAGAATGGCGCGCCCGGCCACCGCCGGACGTACCGGAAAGGCCATGATCAACAACGATGTACTGCGCAGCATCCGCTACATGCTCGACCTGAGCGACGCCAAGGTGGTGGAGATCACCCAGCTGGCCGACCCGGCGTTCGCGCTGGACCGGGAGCAGCTGCCCGCCTACCTCAAGCGCGAGGACGAGCCGGGCTTCGTCGCCGCCGGCGACGACCTGCTGGTGCGCTTCCTCGACGGCCTGGTGCTGTACTACCGCGGTCGCGACGAGAGCCAGCCGGCGCGGCCGCTGGAGAGCCGGGTCAGCAACAACCTGGTGCTGAAGAAGCTGCGCGTGGCCTTCGAGCTCAAGGACGTGGACATGCACGCGGTGTTCGACGCGGCCGGCTTCCCGGTGTCCAAGCCGGAGCTGTCGGCGCTGTTCCGCCAGCCCGGGCACAAGAACTTCCGCCCCTGCGGCGACCAGATGCTGCGCAACTTCCTCAAGGGCCTGACCCTGCGCATGCGCCAGGCCGGCTGAGCCGGCCCGCGCGCGCGGCCGCCCGGGTCAGGCGGCGGTCGCCAGCCGCGGCGCCGGCGCCGCGCCGGTGCGGAACACCGAGACCGCCTCGCCCAGCTGTACCGCCTGTTCCTCCATCGCGCGGGCGGCGGCGGACGCCTCCTCCACCAGCGCCGCGTTGCGCTGGGTCGCCTCGTCCATGTCGACCACGGTCCGCCCGACCTGCTCGATACCCGCGGCCTGCTCGCGCGAGGCGGCGGAGATCTCCGTCATCAGGGTCGTCACCTGCTGCACCGACTGCACGATCTGCTGCATCGTGCGGCCGGCCTCGTGCACGCGCGCCGAGCCCTGCGCCACCCGGTCCACCGAGACCTCGATCAGGCCCTTGATCTCCTTGGCGGCATCGGCCGAACGCTGCGCCAGCGCGCGCACCTCGCTGGCGACCACGGCGAAACCGCGGCCCTGCTCGCCGGCACGCGCGGCCTCGACCGCGGCGTTGAGCGCCAGGATGTTGGTCTGGAACGCGATGCCGTCGATCACCGAGAGGATCTCGGCGATCCGCCGCGACGAGCCCTCGATCTCGTCCATCGTGGTGACCACGCCGGCCACCACCTGGCCACCCTGGCCGGCCACGTCGGCGGCGGCCTGGGCCTGGCGGCTGGCCTGCTGCGCGGCCTCGGCGTTCTGGCGCACGGTGGCGGTGAGCTCCTCCATCGACGCGGCGGTCTCTTCCAGGCTGGCGGCCTGCTGCTCGGTGCGGCGTGCCAGGTCGCTGTTGCCGGCGGAGATCTCCGACGCGGCGGTGGTGATGGTGCCGGTGGCCTCGGTGATGCCGGCCACGATCTCGGTCAGTCGCTGCACGGTGGCGTTGGCATCGTCGCGCATGCGTGCGAACACGCCCTGCTGGTCGCCGCTCAGGCGCATGCCCAGGTCGCCGTCGGCGACCGCGCGCAGCAGCTGCGAAAGCTGGTCCAGGTTGTGGTCGGCGGTGTGCATCAGGCCGTTCAGGCCCTCGACCATGTGCCGGAAATCGTGCTGGTAGGCCTCGGCCTGGCCGCGCACCGAGAAGTCGCCGGCGGCCGCGGCCTCGACCAGGTGCCGGATCTCGGCGTTGATCGCGGCCAGGTTGTGCTTGGTGGTGTCCATGGCCTCGGTGATGCGCGCCTTCTCGCCGGGCAGCCGCGCCATGTCCACCGACATGTCGCCGATGGCGTAGCGCTGCATCACCTCCAGCATCTGGCCCACCAGCGCCACCTGCGCGCCGATCAGCGCGTTGGTGTCCTCGACCATGCGGCCGTAGGCGCCGGGGAACGCGGCCGCGTCCATGCGGTAGCTCATCTGCCCGGCCTCGTGGCGCTGCGCCATCTCCGCCTGCGCCGACGACACCGAGGTCAAGGTGGTCACCACCTGGGACATGGCCTGGCCGAGCAGGCCGATCTCGTCGCGGTTGCGCACGCTCGGGCGCGCCTGCAGGTCGCCGCCGGCGACCGAACGCGCCGCCCGCGCCACTTCCTCGATCGGACGCACGATCGCGCCGCGGATCCACCAGCCGATCGCCAGCACCAGCACCAGCGCCGCGGCCAGCGTCGCCGCGGCCGAGTACACCAGCTTGCGCTGCGCCTGCTGCGCGTTGTGCAGCACCGCGGCATCGGCCAGCGCCGCGGTCCGCGTCACCAGCGCCTCCAGCGTGGCGCTCGGCGGGCGGTCCATGCCGCGCACCGCGGTGTCGCCGGCCTGGGTGTCGTAGCCGGAAGCGGCGAAGCCCGTCAGCGCGCTGCGGTAGTGCGCCTGCAGCGCGGCGTGCTCGCCGGCGAAACGGCGCGCCAGCGTCGCCGCCTGCGGGTCGGCCAGCGCGGCGGCCAGGGCCTGCACGCCCTGCTGGACCTTGCGGCCCTGGGTCTCGAACGCGTCCAGGTGCTTCTTCAGCAGCGCCGGGTCGCGGCCGCGGATCAGCACGTTCTTCCACTCCTGCACCTGCAGACGGAAGTCGCGGCTGATCGCCTCGCTCTGGGTAGACTGCGCGACCTCGCGCGGCACCTCGTTGGACAGGCTGGCCCAGGCCGAGGCCAGGCCGCCGAGCGCGCACAGCAGGATCACCGACAGGCCCAGGGCGAGGGCGCCCAGCAGCTTGCTCTGCAGACTGATGAAGCGGGAAGGTGCGGCGGCCATGTCGGGACACTCGGGGAGGTTGTCCGCCTTATCGGCGCGGACCGCACCGGCTGGAGGGCTGCCGATTCCCGGGTCCTGAACGCGAAGGCTGGCGTTCAGCGAGGCGACGACGGCCGGTCACCCTCGCCGCTGCCCGGCATGCCCCGTATTCTTGTCCGGATGACTTTCCCGGCGTACCCGATTTCCCCGCTGTTGCCGCAGATCGCCGACAGCCTGTCCCGCCATCCGCGGCTGGTGCTGGAGGCGCCGCCCGGCGCCGGCAAGACCACCCAGGTGCCGCTGGCGCTGCTGGACGCGCCGTGGCTGGCGGGCCGCCGCATCGTGATGCTGGAACCGCGCCGGGTCGCCGCGCGCAGCGCCGCACAGTTCATGGCACGCCAGCGCGGCGAGGACGTCGGCGAGTGCGTCGGCTACCGCATCCGCTTCGAGAACCGCACCTCGGCGCGCACCCGGATCGAGGTGGTGACCGAGGGCATCCTCACCCGCATGATTCAGGACGATCCGCTGCTGGAGAGCGTCGGCGCCCTGCTGTTCGACGAATTCCACGAGCGCCATCTCGCCGCCGACCTCGGCCTGGCGCTGGCGCTGGACGTGCAGGCGCAGCTGCGCGAGGACCTGCGCATCGTGGTGATGTCGGCCACGCTCGACGGCGAACGCCTGGCCGGCTTCCTCGACGCACCGCGCCTGAGCAGCGCCGGGCGCAGCTTCCCGGTGGCGCTGGCGCACTTCCCGGCCCGCCGCGACGAGGCGCTGGAGCCGCAGGTGCGCCGCGCGGTCGAACACGCGCTGGCCACGCATCCGGGCGACGTGCTGGTGTTCCTGCCCGGGCAGCGCGAGATCGCGCGGGTGCAGGCCGCGCTCGGCGACGCCGACCCCGGGGTCGAGGTACTGCCGCTGCACGGCGAGCTGCCGGTCGAGCAGCAGGGCCGCGTGCTGCAGCCGGCCGGCGACGGCCGCCGGCGCGTGGTGCTGGCGACCAACGTCGCCGAGTCCTCGGTGACGTTGCCGGGCGTGCGCGTGGTGGTCGATGCCGGGCTGGCGCGGGAGCCGCGCTACGACCCCAACAGCGGCTTCGCGCGGCTGGAGGTGAGTGCCATCTCGCAGGCCTCGGCCGACCAGCGCGCCGGCCGCGCCGGCCGCGTCGCCGCGGGCTGGGCCTACCGGCTGTGGCCGCAGTCGCAGCGGCTGGAGCCGCAGCGGCGCGCCGAGATCGCGCAGGTGGAACTGGCCGCGCTGGCGCTCGAGCTGGCGGCCTGGGGCAGCGCGGCGCTGCGCTTCGTCGATCCGCCGCCGGCCGGCGCGATGGCGGCCGCGTGCGAACTGCTGCAGCGGCTGGGCGCGCTGGCCGACACCGGCGCGATCACCGCGCTGGGCCGGCGCATGCTCGCGCTGGGCACGCATCCGCGCCTGGCGGCGATGCTGCTGCAGGCCGGTCCCGGTCGCGCCCAGGCGCTGGCCGCGGACCTGGCGGCGCTGCTGGAGGCGCGCGACCCGCTGCGCCAGGGCGGCGATACCGTGGCCGCGCGCTGGCGCGCCCTGGCCGCCTTCCGTGGCGGGCGCGCGCCCGGGGACGCCCACCGCAGCGCGCTGGCCGCGATCGATACGGCCGCCCGGCAATGGCGGCGGCGGGTGCGCTGCGACGCCATACCGCCGGCCGCCATCGAGGCGCACGAACTCGGCGACCTGCTCGCGCACGCCTTCCCCGACCGCATCGCGGTGCGCCACCCCGCCGACCCGTTGCGCTATCTGCTAGCCAACGGCCGCAGCGCGCGCGTGTTCGACCACAGCGACCTGCGTGGCGAGCCGTGGCTGGTGGCCAGCGAGCTGCGCCACGAAGCCAAAGACGCGCTGCTGCTGCGCGCCGCGCCGGTGGACGAGGCGTGGCTGCGGCGCACGTTCCCGGCGCGCTTCGTGCAGCAGGACGGGGTGCACTGGGACGCCGACAGGCGCGCGCTGGTGGCGCGCCGCGAGACCCGCTTCGACCGCATCGTGCTCGACAGCCGCCCCGCCGGCCGGGTCGACCCGGCCCAGGCCGCGCAGGCGCTGACCGAGGCGGTGCGCGAGCTCGGGCTGGACGCGCTGCCGTGGACCGACGGGCTGCGGCAATGGCGCGCACGGGCGATGTCGCTGCGGGCGTGGATGCCGGAGCTGGACCTGCCCGACCTGTCCGAGGCCGCGCTGCTCGCCACCCTCGACGACTGGCTGCGTCCGGCCTTCGCCGGCCGCACCCGCCTGGACGCGCTGGACGAGGCCGCGCTCGGCGAGGCGCTGCGGCAGCCGCTGCCGTGGGCGCAGCGGCAACTGATCGATCGCCACGCGCCGCCGCGGATCAGCGTGCCCTCGGGCCTGGAGCGGCGCATCGAGTACGCGCTCGGCCCCGACGAGGCGCCGCTGCCGCCGGTGCTGGCGGTCAAGCTGCAGGAACTGTTCGGCCTGGCCGACACCCCGCGCGTGGCCGACGGCCGCGTGCCACTGACGCTGCACCTGCTCTCGCCCGGCGGCCGCCCGCTGCAGGTGACCCAGGACCTGAAGAGCTTCTGGGCCGCCACCTACCCGGAGGTCAGGAAGGAAATGAAGGGACGCTATCCGCGGCACCCGTGGCCGGACGATCCGTGGACCGCCACCGCCACGCATCGGGCCAAGCCGCGCGGCACCTGACCGGGCGCGATCCGCGTGCCGCCGGCGCCCGCCTTAGCCGCGGCCAAACGGCGGACCCTGCCCCTAACGCGTTCTATACGCTGCACGCAACACACTGCCCACCCTTGGTCCTCAGAAAGGAAACACCCCCATGAGCAAGCTGACCGTCATCACCGACCGCGCGCTCGAGCGCGCCCTGGAGCTGGCCGGCAACGCGGGCGACAGCCTGCGCAACGCCGGTAGCAGCCTGCGCCACGCCGCCCCGGGCGCGGCCGACTGGCTCAAGACCGGCGCCGCCCTCGGTGCGGTCAAGACCGGCGGCAAGGTCGCCGGCAAGATCGCGCGCCGCAACCCGGCCGTCACCATCGCCGCCGCCGTCGCGGGCCTGGGCCTGATCGGCTATGCGGTGTACCGCAAGCGTCAGCGCGACCAGAACGGCGCCATCGACGGCAGCTCGCAGCGCGTGGCCTCGGAGAAGCGCAGCAACGCCAACGCGCGCCGTGCCGCCCGCAACAACCGCCGCGTCGCCGCCACGCCGACCGACAGCGCCGAGTAAGTGGGTCGCGCTCGCCTGCGCGAGCGCTAGCGGACGAGTTGGCGCCAGTGGCCCGGCGCCAACTCGTCCAGCGCATGCTCTCCCATGCGCGCCCGCACCAGCCGCAGGGTCGGCAACCCCACCGCCGCAGTCATCCGCCGCACCTGGCGGTTGCGTCCCTCGCGCAGCGTGATCGCCAGCCAGGCATCCGGCACCGTCTTGCGGAACCGCACCGGCGGATCGCGCGCCCACAGCGTGGGCGCCTCGATCCGCTCGGCGCCAGCCGGCAAGGTCGGGCCATCGTTCAGCGACACGCCTTCCCGCAGCTGCCGCAGTTGCGCCTCCTCGACCGTGCCCTCCACCTGCACCCAGTAGGTCTTGGGCTGCTTGTGCCGCGGATCGGTCAGCCGCGCGGCGAGCGCGCCGTCGTCGGTCAGCAGCAGCAGGCCTTCGCTGTCGTAGTCGAGCCGGCCGGCAGCATACACGCGCGGCGGCAGGCCGAAATCGGCCAGCGTGCGCCGCGGCGGCTGGCTGCGGTCGGTGAACTGGCACAGCACATTGAACGGCTTGTTGAAGGCGATGAGCATCGGGAATTGCAGAGAGGAAGAGTCGGGGGGCAGCTGCCGTCCACAGGCAGCCCGGATCCCCGAGGACGATTATCGCCTCGCGGCGATCAGGCACCGGCCGTTTGCCGTGCGGCCGGCGACCTGGCGCACGCGGGCTCCGGTCGGCCGCCGCAGGACACCGCGCCTGCACCCACATCCGCCGCGACCGCGGCGGCGTACCGGCCACCGCGCGGCGAGCGGCCGGCCGCGCCGTCGCCGGCCACCGCGATGGACCTCCGCGGCACCAGCAAGGCTTACGGCTTGACGAACTTCAGCGTCATGCGGTCGCTCTCGCCGATCGCCTTGTACTTCGCATCGTCGGCGGCGTCGTGCTTGTTGGTCGGCGGCAGCGTCCACACGCCGCCCGGATAGTCCTTGGTGTCGCGCGGGTTGGCGTTGACCTCGCTCTTGCCCGCCAGGCGGAAGCCGGCGGTCTCGGCCATCGCGATCAGCTGCGGCTCGCCCACGTAGCCGCTCTTGTCGTCGGCCGGCACGTCGGCCTTGGCGCGGTGCTCCACCACGCCGAGCACGCCGCCGGGCTTGAGCACCTGGTAGAAGCCCTTGAACATGCCCTCGGCCTGCTGCGCCATGCGCCAGTTGTGCACGTTGCGGAAGGTCAGCACCACGTCCGCCGACCCGGCCGGGCCGAACACCGGCGCGTCCGGCGCATAGGCCACGAACGCGGCCTTGCCGTACAGCGCCGGCTGCGCGGCGAACTTCTTCTGCAGGGCCTCGCGGGCCTTCTGCTGGTACTCGCGGCCGCGGCCCTCCGGCACCGCGGCCGGATCGACGACCGCGGCCACGTACCGGCCGCGATCGCGCAGGTACGGTGCCAAAATCTCGGAGTACCAGCCGCCGCCGGGCGTGATCTCGATGACGGTCCGGGTCGGCGCCAGGCCGAAGAACGCCAGGGTCGGGCCCGGGTGGCGCCAGGCGTCGCGCTGGACATAGACGCGGTCGCGCCAGTTGCCGGCGATCGCCGCTTTCAGCGCCGGATCCGGCGTCGGGACCGCGGCGGCGGCGGCCGGCGGCCTGGCCTGCGCGAGCGCAGGCAGGGGGGCCGTCGCGACGGCGAGAAGGCAGGCACAGGTCAATGCGCGCATGGGATCAGGACTCGTCGGAAGCAGGTGGCGCGAGCCTAGCATGCAGGCGGTCGCCGCCGTGGCGTTCAAAAAACGTTAGCGGGCCGGCACGCGGCGAAACACTGAATCCGTGCAGGAGTCACACGCGGCGCCGGCGCGCATGACTATCCTGTGCCCCTCTTCATCCAGGAGCTGCATCATGACCACGTCACGCGAGCTCGGCCGTTCCGGCCTGCAGGTGCGACCGCTTGCCTTCGGCGGCAATGTCTTCGGCTGGAGCGCCGACGAGAAGACCTCGTTCGCGCTGCTCGATGCGTTCGTCGATGCCGGTTTCAATCTCGTCGACACCGCCGACATGTACTCCTCCTGGGTGCCCGGCAATCACGGCGGCGAATCGGAGACGCTGATCGGGCGCTGGTTCAAGCACAGCGGCAAGCGCGACCAAGTGGTGCTCGCGACCAAGGTGGCGAAGTGGAGCGAGCAGCCCGGGCTGTCGCCGGACAACATCGCCGAGGCGGTGGAGGGCTCGCTCAAGCGTCTGCAGACCGACGTGATCGACCTCTACCAGGCGCACGAGGACGACGAGGCCACGCCGCTGGAGGCCTCGCTGGCCGCGTTCGGCCGCCTGATCGAGCAGGGCAAGGTGCGCGCGATCGGTGCGTCCAACTACACCGCCGCGCGCCTGCGCGACGCGCTGCAGGTGTCCGAGCAATACGGCCTGCCGCGTTACCAGACGCTGCAGCCGGAATACAACCTCTACGACCGGGCCGGCTACGAGGCCGAGCTGGAGCCGCTGGCCCGCGAGCACGGGCTGGGCGTGATCAGCTACTACTCGCTGGCCAGCGGCTTCCTCACCGGCAAGTACCGCAGCGAGGCCGACGCCGGCAAGAGCAGCGCGCGCGGCGCGGCGGTGGTCAAGCAGTACCTCAACCCGCGCGGCCTGCGCATCCTCGCCGCGCTCGACGACGTGGCCGCGACGCACCGGGCCACCCCCGCGCAGATCGCGCTGGCCTGGCTGATCGCGCGGCCCGGCATCACCGCGCCGATCGCCAGCGCCACCGACGTGGCGCAGCTGCGCGACATCCTCGCGGCGGCCACGCTGTCGCTGTCGTCCACCGAGATCGCCCAGCTCGACGACGCCAGCGCCGAGGACCGCCGGAGCGGCGAATGAGCAAGGCCGCGACACGCGACCTGTCCTCGTTCTGGCGCACGCGCAACGACAGCCGCGGGCAGCCGCCGCGCGTGCTGGTGCGGGTGTTCGTGGCGCCCGGCGAACTGGAGCGCAGCGTGGCGTTCTACGAAGCGCTGCAGGGCGTGGCCGCCGACGCCGCGTTCCCGTTTCCGGAGAAGCGGCTGCGGCTGGCGATGGTCGGTGCGTTCCTGCTGATCGAAGGCAGCGACGAGGCCCTCGCACCGTTCACGTCCACCACCGGCACGCTGCTGGTGGACGACGTGCAGCCCTACCACGACCGGCTGGTCGCCGCGGGGGCGCGCATCGTGTTCCCGCTGCAGCAGGTGCCCACCGGTGCCGCCTTCAACGCCGAGCATCCCGACGGCACGGTCGTGGAGTACGTCCACCACCGGCCCGACCCGCAGGGTCGCTGATCCCGCCTGCCGGCGCGGCACGGCCGCGCCCCTTCCCCCCAGGAGTCTGCCCATGTCCTCGTCCTTCAACCGGCGCATCGTGCTCGCCTCGCGGCCGCACGGCGAGCCCGCCGCCACCGACTTCCGCCTCGAGGACGTCCCGCTGCCCGAGCCCGGACCCGGCCAGGTCCTGCTGCGCAACCGCTGGCTGTCGCTGGACCCGTACATGCGCGGCCGCATGGACGAGGGCCGTTCGTACGCGGCGCCGGTCGGGCTCGGCGAGGTGATGGAGGGCGGGACCGTGGCCGAGGTGCTGCGCTCGCATCATCCGGGCCTGGTCGCCGGTGATCTGGTGGTCGCGCCCGGCGGCTGGCAGACCCATGCCGTGGTCGACGGCGCCGTGCTGACGCGCAAGCTGGACGCCACCGGCACGCCGGCACCGCGCACCGCCCTCGGTGTCTACGGCATGCCCGGCTTCACCGCCTATGCCGGCCTGCACGAGATCGGCAGGCCGCAGGCCGGGGAGACGCTGGTGGTGGCGGCGGCCAGCGGCCCGGTCGGCGCCACGGTGGCGCAGATCGCGCGCATGCACGGGCTGCGCGTGGTCGCCATCGCCGGCGGCCCGGACAAGGTGCGCTACCTGCGCGAGGAACTGCACGTGGACGCGGCGCTGGACCATCGCGCCGACGACTTCGCCGAGCAGCTGCGGGCCGCGGTGCCCGACGGCATCGACATCTATTTCGAGAACGTCGGCGGCAAGGTCTTCGACGCGGTGCTGCCGCTCCTCAACGACTTCGCTCGCATCCCCGTGTGCGGCACCGTCGCCGGCTACAACACGCGCGGCCAGCCGGTCCCGGGACCGGACCGAATGCCGGGGCTGATGAGCCAGATCCTGCGCCAGCGCCTGACCGTGCGCGGCTTCATCCAGCGCGACTTCGTGCGCCTGTACCCGGAGTTCCTGCGCGAGATGGGGCACTGGCTGCGCGACGGCCGGATCGTGTTCCGCGAGGACGTGGTGCAGGGGCTGGAACACGCACCGCAGGCACTGATCGGACTGCTGCAGGGCCGCAACTTCGGCAAGGTGCTGGTGGAGGTCGACTGATCGCCCGGCCGATCGGCTGGGAGGCCGATCGGCTATCGGGTCGACGGGCCGAAAGCTTGATCGCCGGTGTCGCGGACCGAGGTGCGTAGCCGCGGTACGCCGCACCTGCACTCAGGGCGACCGGGGCATGACCCGCTCCGGGACACCTTGCGTCCCGGTCCGCACGCGCTCCGGCAACGCAAGGCGGACGTACAAGCGCCCGGGCCGCAGGCCACCAGGCTCCGGCGGCGCGAGCGCTCGCGGGAGCGCCGCAGGTCCGCCGGGACGAGCCCGCTCGGAGCCGCGACCCATCGCCGCACCGGCTTGGCGCCGCGCCCGCGCGTTGCTACGGTTCGCGCACAGGGCAGCCCCGCGCAGGAATCGCAGCCATGCAGATCGCCGAGACGAACGTCCCCCTCGCCCGCCGTGCCGTCGATGTGGAAGCCGAGCTCGCCTACTGGCGTGGCGTGCATGCCGACGGCCACCTGGGCGTCCACGGCTTCTCCGACTACTCGCGGCTGCTGCAGCTCGGCTACCACGTCTATCTGGCCTACCCGCAGGCGAGCGAGCTGCAACGCTACCGGGTACTGCAGGAAGGCTACTACGGGCACCGGCCGGCGCTGTCGGTGCCATGGGAAGAGGCCCGCTGGATCGTGCGCCATGCCTGGCAGCACCTGGAAGCGTCCGCGCGTCGGCACTGAGTCGCGCGGCGACGCCAGGCCGATGCGGCGGCCGATGTCCGGGCATGCCGGGCGCCGCCGCGAGCGCGGGTCGGGGCCTCGTTCGGACCGATGACGGAGCCGGTGCCCGGCGGCGTCGACCGCCGTGCCCTGCAACCGCCGTGGTGCCGGCGTGGCTGCCGAACAGGCCTGCGACGGCCCTGGCTTAGGGATTCCCACCCTGCCTCGTCGTCTACGATCGACGGCCCGGACGCGTCGCGGCGCAGCGGGTGACCCGCCCGATCAACCGAGGCGGCAGGCCGCCGTCTGGCCCTCGATGCGGTGCTTGTCGGCCAGCGCGTGCATGCCCTGCAGCGTGGCGGCAACCAGGCTGGCGTAGCGCGTGCGCCACAGGCGGGCGCGGTCCTGGTCGTCGCGGGTGCTGCCGAGGCCGTCGAGCACCTGCGGCAGGCGCCGGTCCGCCAGCGCGGCCGGGGCCAGGAACGGCTTCTCCGGGGCGACGACGTCCACCGGCGCGCGCCAGTCGTCGGCCACGTGCTCGGCGATGCCGGCCAGGTGCGACAGCTGGTGCATGCCGATCAGGGTCTCGTGCAGCATTTCCCGGTAGGCCCATTGCCACAGCGCGGCCTTCTGCGCGAGCTGGTCCTGCGCAATCGCCCCGAGGGCGACATCGACCTTCTCCAAGCGGTTATCGATCATTGCCTGCCTCTCATGCTGCTGTGCAACATGAGTCTCGCCAGACTGGTGTAAGCACCGGGTGAGGCGGATGTAGCAAAAAGGTGAGCGATGACGATTTTGCCTGGAGAACGGGCGATTCCGATCGCCGCCGCCTATGCCGTGCCACGTCCTGCACCCTCGACCGAGGCGTCCCGATGCCGTGGCCGCTCGGGCCCCGGCGCTCCGGTGGGCCGGCGCCACGCCACGCAGCGCAGCGCCTGGGCCCGCGCCGCGGGACGCGCGGGGCCGGCCGCCGGCGCTCATCCGGCCTGCAGCCAGGCCCGCAGCGCAGCCGCCACTTCGGCTGGCTTCTCCAGCGGCGCCAGGTGCCCGCAATCCGGCAGCGCCACGCCGTGCGCCTGCGGCGCCAACGCCAGCATCTCGTGGTGCAGCGCCGGCGGGGTGATCGCGTCGTGTTCGCCCCACAGCACCAGCATCGGCCGCCGGTAGGCGCGCAGCAGCTCACGGCCGTCGGCGCGCGCGAGCCGGCTCTGCTGCAGGAACACCGTCGGGCCCAGGCGCTGGGTCATGCCGCGCACGCGCTGCAGCAGCGCGGTGTCGTGCCGCCGCGACGGGTCGACGTACTGGCGCATCAGGCGTTCGCCGAACCCGTGGAAACTGGCGGCCGCACGCACGCCCGCCTCCTGTGCGCGGCGCCGGGCGATGCGCTCGGGGGTATCGGCCCGCGCGGAGGTGTCCAGCAGCGCCAGGCGCTCGATCCGCGGCGCAGCGATCCGCAGCAGGTCCTGGGCGACGTAGCCGCCCAGCGAGAAGCCGGCGAGCGCGAAACGCTCCGGCATCGTCGCCAGCAGGCGCCCGGACAGTTCGCGCAGGTCGTCGCTGCCGGTCAGGTCGCCGACCACGCAGTCGGCCAGGTCGGAGACGGCCTCGATCTGCTCGCGCCACAGGTCGGCATCGTTGAGCAGGCCCGGCAGCAGCAACAGGGTGGGACGCGTCAGCACGCGCAGGTGCCGGGACGCGGCAGGGAATCGATCATCGCGCCATTCTGCGCAGCCGGCGTGCAGGCGTCCACGCCCGCCGCAGCGTCGGCGCGCCGGGCCTCAGCCCGGTTCGCCGCCGTCGCGCAGCAGCTCGCGGATGGCCGGCAGCGACAGGCCGCGCGCGCGCGCATCGCGGACCCGCAGGACGCGCCGCAGGTCATCGCTGCCGTAGCGGCGGTGGCCGGTGGGCGTGCGCCGCGACGGCGGCAGCAGGCCCAGTTGTTCGTAGTGGCGGATGCTCTGCGCGTGGCAGCCGCTGGCCCTGGCCAGTTCACCGATCTTCATGTCCCGTCTTCGCGTGCGGCGGATCAGGCGGCCACAGTAGCGAGGGGGGATGTCGGAGGGATGTCGGAACGCGCGACGTGCAGGTCAGCACGAGGCCGGCCGCACGCGCCACCGCGATCCAAGTGAAGGGAGGGGTCAGTCGAGTCCCCACCCGGTCACGCAACGGGCCCCGGATCGCGCAAGCGATGCCGGGGCCCGGAACGTCGGAGCGGTCGCGTGGCCGGCCGCGCCGACCGGCGGTACCTGCCCGGGACGACGCGCGGCGCGGCCTGCGAGGCGGTCAGTCCGCCAGGGTCAGGCTGACGTCGACATTGCCGCGGGTGGCGTTGGAGTACGGGCAGACCTGGTGGGCCTTGTCCACCAGCGTCTGCAGCTCGGCGCGGTCCATGCCCGGCACCGCGATGCGCAGCGCCACGGTGATGCCGAAGCCACCCGGGATCTGGCCGATGCCGACGCTGCTGTCGATGCTCACCTCGCCCGGCAGGCGGACCTTGTCCTGCGCGGCGACGGCCTTCATCGCGCCGATGAAGCACGCGGCGTAGCCGGCGGCGAACAGCTGCTCGGGGTTGGTGCCCTCGCCGCCGGCGCCGCCCAGCTCGCGCGGCGTGGAAAGCTTGGCGTCCAGCGCCTTGTCGGACGAGACGGCACGGCCTTCGCGGCCGCCGGTGGCAGTGGCGTGGGCGGTGTAGAGCACGGTAGTCGGTGAAGCCATGGGATGTTTCTCCTCGGTGGTGCGCCTTGGCGCTTTATAGTCAACTATTTAATCGCGCGCTATATTTCACGGCGAGCGAAGGGCGAATGAAGGCACTCACGCCTGGCCCAGGTTGTCGCGCAGGGTCTCCAGTTCCTGCTTGAGCCCGCGCAGTTCCTGCAGGTCGCAGGCGGTGGCGCAGAACACCTGCGCCGGCACCCCGCGCGCCTGGTCGCGCAACGCGCGCCCGGCCTCGGTCAGCGCAATGATGACCTGGCGCTCGTCCGCGGCCGCGCGGGTGCGGGTCAGCAGCCCGGCGCCCTGCAGGCGCTTGAGCAGCGGCGTCAGCGTGGCCGAGTCCAGGAACAGGCGCTCGCCGATCTCCGACACCGTACGCGCGTCGGCTTCCCACAGCACCAGCATCACCAGATACTGCGGATAGGTCAGCCCGAGATCGTGCAGCAGCCCGCGGTAGAGCTTGTGCATCGCCAGGTTGGCGGAATACAGCGCGAAGCAGAGCTGGTTGTCCAGCCGCAGCAGGTCGTCGCCGGACAGGTCGTCGGGAGGTACAGAAGCCATGCTCGAAATTTACATAGTGCGCAATCTAATTGCAAGCGAATTGCATCACGGACTGCCCCGGGACGTGGCCGCCCGCGCCGCTCAGGAGCGGTGCGCGGTGGCCAGGTACTCGGCGCTCTGCATCTCGATCAGGCGCGAGGCGGTGCGCTCGAACGCCCCGGCCAGGCGGGTGCCGGTGTACAGCAGCGGCGGCGCCTCCGCGGCGGTGCAGACCAGGTTGACCTGGCGGTCGTAGAGCTCGTCGATGAGGTTCACGAAGCGCCGTGCCGCGTCCTCGTTCATGCGGTCGAAGCGCGGGATGCCGCCGAGCAGCACGGTGTTGAACTCGCGCGCGATCTCGATGTAGTCCGACGGCCCCCGCGGGCCTTCGCACAGCGCCGGGAAGTCGAACCAGGCGATGCTCTTGCCGCGCGCGCGCACCGCGATGTGGCGGGCCTCGATCTCGATGTTGCCGGCGCGCGCCGGCGCATTGCCGCTGAGCTCGCTCCAGCGCCCCTGCAGCCAGGCATCGGCGTCGGCGTCGGCGTCCAGCGGCGCGCGGTACACCGGCGAGCGCGTCAGCGCGCGCATGCGGTAGTCCTCGGTGCCCTCGGCGTACAGCTCCACGCAGTATCTCTGCAGCAGCGCGATCGCCGGCAGGAAGCTCTCGCGCTGCAGCCCGTTGAGGTACAGGTTCTCCGGCGCGGTGTTGGAGGTGGTCACCAGGGTCACGCCCTCGGCGAACAGGCGCTCGAGCAGCCGCGCCAGCAGCATGGCGTCGCCGATGTCGGTGACGAAGAACTCGTCCAGCACCAGCACGCGCAGGTGGTCGCGCCATTCCTGGGCGATGCGCGCCAGCGGATCGCTCTGCCCGGCGTGCTCGCGCAGGCGCTCGTGCACCCCGCGCATGAAGCGGTGGAAGTGGGTGCGGTACTTGCCGCCGCCGCGCACCGGCTGGGCGCCCGCCTCGGCGGCGAACACCGGCAGCGGCAGCCCGTCGTAGAACAGGTCGACCAGGAAGGTCTTGCCGCGCCCGACCCCGCCCCAGAAGTACAGCCCGCGCACCGGCTCGGGCTTTTTCCAGAACGCGGACAGGCGGTCGAGCCAGCCGTCCTGCGCGCTGTCGGCGATCGCCGCGTGGATGCGGTCGAGTTCGGCCAGGGCCGCATGCTGCGCCGGGTCGTCGCGCCAGTCGCCGCGGGCCACGCCGGCGGCGTAGTGCTGGGTGGGGGTCATCTCGCTCATCGGGTCTCTCCGTGCGGGCGCGAGCGCAGGCGCACCGGGATGTGGTCGTCCAGGGTGGCGATCCAGGCCGCCACCGTGCGCGGCAGCCGTGCCTGCCAGTGCGGCACGTTGCTGTAGTAGCGGATCTCGCTGTGCCCGGCGGCGTCGAAGTCCAGCAGCGCGATCCAGAAATGGCCGCTGCGGTCGGCCATCAGCAGGGCGCGGTTGCTGGCGGCCAGCCCGCGCACGCTGAAGTCGGTGGCGCGTGCGCCGAAGCCGTCGCGGTCGGCGAGCTCGGTCTGCAGGTCGGTCCGGGCCAGCAGCGCGGCATAGTCGCCCGCGCCCAGCAGCCCCCGCAGCGCGGCCTCGTCGGCGGGCGTGGCAAGCACGCCGAGGTTGACCAGGCTCCAGTCGGGCGCCTCGGCCGGGTGGCCTTCGGCCTGCGGCACGTAGCGTCCGCCGTAGCCCACGCCGAGGCCGGCCCCGCAGGCGCTGGCGCTTTGCTCCAGCTCGATCTGGCGGTGCACGCGGCGCAGCACCAGGCGGCAGTCGCGGTCGCCGCTGTCGCCGCCGGCCAGCACCAGCGTATCGCGCACGGAGCGGGCCGCGCCCTGCAGGTCGCCGGTGTTGCCGCCGGCGGCGGCCTCCAGCGACAGGACATAGCCGGACGGGTCCGGGGTCAGCGTCAGGCTGGCGTCGTCGCCGCTGCCGCCGATGCGCGCCCAGCGCCCGCGCCAGTCGAAGCGGCCGCCCACCGCGCCCGGCGCCAGTTCGGCGATACGGGTGGCATAGTGGCGGCGCAGGCAGGCCAGGGCGGCCCCGCAGCGGTCACGCGCCGCCAGCCAGCGGCGCTGGTCGGCCTTGAGCGCGGGCAGGTCGGCGCTGAGCGCCAGCGCCCGGCGCCAACGCTCGGCCATGCGGGCGTCCAGCGCGCGCGTGGCCGGATCGGCACAGATCGCACGTTCGCTGGCCGAGGCCGCGCGCGCGCATTCCACCCCGGCAGCGAACGCCGGAGCGCTCGCCGCCAGCAGCAGCACCGGCAGCCACCGCGTGGCGCTGCGGTGCGTGGGGCCTGCGCCTCCCGCCACTCAGCCGTGCTCCGGCAACCAGCGCCGGACGCCGTGCTGGATCGCGCCGCGCAGGTCGATCAGCTTGCGATGGAAGAAGTGGCTGGTGTCGGGCATGCGCACCAGCTCGGGCTGGCGCTCCAGGGTGTCGATCCAGTCGTAGACCGCCTGCGGGTCGACGATCTCGTCGGCATCGCCCTGGATCAGCAGCCAGTGCGCCGGCGGCTGCACGCCGTCGAAGTCCCAGCGCCCGGCCGGCGGCGCGATCGACAGCAGCGCCTGCGGCTGCAGGGCCGCGGCCGCGCGCAGCGACACGTAGGCGCCGAAGCTGAAACCGGCCAGCCACAGCGCGTGCCCGGGCCGGTGCTCGCGCACCCAGTCCGCGACCGCGCGCAGGTCGTCCTGCTCGCCGTCGCCGTGGTCGAAGCTGCCGGCCGACGCGCCGACGCTGCGGAAGTTGAAGCGCACCACGGTGATGCCGAGTTCGCGCAGCGCGCGCGCGGCCATCGTCACCACCTTGTTGTGCATGGTGCCGCCCTCGGTGGACAGCGGATGGCAGACGATGGCGACGACCGGCTGCGGAGCCACGTCCGGCTCGGGCAGGTCGACGGCGACTTCCAGCGGGCCGACCGGGCCGGCCAGCGTCAGCGCACCGGTTTCGGTGGGAAAGGGGGGAGTGGACATGCGGTCATAATAGCCGCCCCGCCGTCCGGCTTCATCGCGCCCCCGGCACTCTCCATTGCCGGCCCATGCCTTTCCTCCTCCTCAGCGTCCTCTGCAGCGTCCTGGTCTCGGTACTGCTCAAGCTCGCGCCGCGCCACCGGCTGGACGTGGGCCAGGCGGTGACCTGGAACTACGCCAGCGCCAGCGCGCTGTCGGTGCTGTTGCTGCAGCCATCGCTCGCGGCGCTGCGCGCGCCCGGTACGCCGTGGATGGCGCTGGGCGTGCTGGCGGTGGCGCTGCCGGCGATCTTTCTGGTGCTGGCGCGCTCGGTGCGCGAGGCCGGCATCGTGCGCAGCGACGTCGCGCAGCGGCTGTCGCTGCTGCTGTCGCTGGCGGCGGCGTTCACCCTGTTCGGCGAGACCGCCAACGGCTGGAAGCTCGCCGGGCTGGGCGTGGGGCTGCTGGCGATCGTCGGCATCGCCTGGCGCCCGCGCGCCGGCGCGGCGGACGCGGGCACGCGCGGCTGGCGCTGGCTGCTGGCGGTATGGGCGGGCTTCGCGCTGATCGACGTGATGCTCAAGCGCATCGCGCAGGCCGGCACGCCGTCGCTGACCTCGCTGACGCTGTGCTTCGCGCTGGCATTCGCGCTGATGCTGGGCTGGCAGGCCGTGCGCCATGTGCGCGGGCAGAGCCGCTTCGCCGCGCGCAACCTGGTCGCCGGGCTGCTGCTGGGCGCGCTCAACTTCGGCAACATCCTGTTCTACGTGCGCGCGCACCAGACGTTGCCGCACAACCCGGCTGTGGTGTTCGCGACGATGAACATCGGCGTGGTCGCGCTCGGCGCCGTAGTCGGCGTGGCGGCGTTCGGCGAACGCACCAGCCGCTGGAACCGTCTCGGACTGGCGCTGGCGGTGGCCGCGATCGGCCTGATCGCCTGGGGCACACGCTAGCGGCGTCGCCCGCGGCGCCAGGTCCGCGACCGGCGCCCGGGTCCGGGCGGCCGAAGCAGCAAGGCACGGCGGCGGTGGCGCGGCGCGCGCCCGAAAGCGCCCGCGCCGTCCGCCCGGCTAGCGCTGCCAACGCGGGAACGGATCGGCCCAGGCGTGCCACCGCAGCGGTCCCTGGCGCAGCTCCGGGCCGGTCAGCAGGCAGGCGTCCAGATGCGCGCGGGTGCGCTCCTCGTCCAGCTGCACGCCGATGACCGCCAGCTCCTGGCGGCGGTCGCCCCACAGCGGATGCCACAGCCGCTGCATCGCGGCGTGCTCGCCGGGGTCGCCCACCTCGGCCAGCGAGGGCATCGGTGCGGTCCAGCACGCGGTCTGCTGGCGCTGCCAGCCGGCGTCGGTGTACGGCAGCGGGGTCATGCCGGGGACATGCGGCGGCACGTCGGCCGGCGCGTCGAGGCGATGCCGCGCCGCATGCCAGAAGCCGGCGGCCTGGGTCCGGGTGGCGCCGCCGACGCTGGACAGCTCGCCCACCCAGTCCATGCGGCTGGCCAGCCAGAAGAAGCCCTTGCTGCGGATCACCTGCGGCAGCCCCTCGTGCAGCAGCCGGCCGAAGCGCAGCGGGTGGAACGGGCGCTGCGCGCGGTAGACGAAGCTGGTGATGCCGTATTCCTCGGTCTCGGGCGTGTGCTCGCCGCGCAGCGCCTGCATCCAGCCGGGCGCGAGCTGCGCGCGGGTGAAGTCGAAACGGCCGGTGTCGAGCAGGACCGACAGCGGCACGTCGCCGTGCCGCGACGCCACGATCCGGGCATCGCGGTTGAGGGCGCGCAGCACCGCGCGGATGCGGTCCTGGCGGGCAGGATCGATGCGGTCGCACTTGCTGATCACGATCACGTTGGCGAACTCGACCTGCTCGCCGAGCAGGTCCACCACCCCGCGCGCGTCGTCGGGGCCGGCCTGCTGGCCGTGTTCGGCCAGGGTGGCGGCCGAGCCGAAGTCCTCCAGGAAGCGCTCGCCGTCGACCACCGTGACCAGCGTGTCCAGCCGCGCGATATCGGCCAGGCTGAAGCCGTCCGCGTCGCGGACCGCGAAGGTGGCGGCCACCGGCATCGGTTCGGCGATGCCGGTCGATTCGATCAGCAGGTAGTCGTAGCGCCGTTCCAGCGCCAGCCGCCGCACTTCCTGCAGCAGGTCGTCGCGCAGCGTGCAGCAGATGCAGCCGTTGCTGAATTCCACCAGCGTCTCCTCGGTGCGGCTGAGCGCGGCGCCGCCATCGCGCACCAGCGCCGCGTCGATGTTGACCTCGCTCATGTCGTTGACGATCACCGCCACCCGCAGGCCCTCGCGGTTGTGCAGCAGGCGGTTGAGCAGGGTGGTCTTGCCGGCGCCGAGGAAGCCGGACAGCACGGTGACGGGAAGGCGGGAATCGGTACGCGCGGAGATCGGGGTCATGACGAGGATGGTCGGACGGGGATTTGATTGTTACTATATAACAATACCGTCCCGGAGCCTGCCATGAAGTCGTCCCCCGCCGCCCTGTTCGATGCCTCGGCCGTCGCGTTGTCGGGCCTGTGTCTGGTCCACTGCCTGGCGCTGCCGCTGCTGGCGTCGCTGCTGCCGCTGTTCGCGGCCTGGAGCCAGGCCGAGTGGGTCCACGGGCTGTTCGTGGCGCTGGCCGCGCCGCTTGCCGGGTATGCGCTATGGCGCTCGCACCGGCAGCGCGCGCTGCCGCCGGCGCTGTGGCTGATGGCCGCCATCGGCCTGCTCGGCCTGTTGCTGGGCGCGCTCGCCTGGCCGAGCGAGGCGGCCGAGACACCGCTCACCGTGAGCGGCAGCCTGCTGCTGGCCGGCGCGCACCTGTGGAACGCCGGCCGGCGCCGGCACCGCCACGCCTGACGGCCCGGCGAACGCGCCGCGCCGGCCCCGGCGAGGCCGCGGGGATCGGCGCGACCCGGGCCGACGGGGACCGCGCCGCACCACGGTCCCCGTCCCGGTCGTCACCCCGGGCAGCGCAGCGCGCGCCTCAGAGCGCGAAGCCCAGCAGCAGCGGATCGTGGTCGGAGCTGCGCCACGGCCCGGGCAGGTTGGCGTCGCGGTAGCCCTGCTCGTCCTGCTCGTCGGCGTTGATGTGCCACTCCGCCGCGCCGCGCAGGCGGCGCGCCAGCGCCGGGCTCAGCAGCGCGTGGTCGAGGCGGCCGCTCTGGCCGTCGTAGACGAAGCTGTAGGGCCGGGCCACGCCCGCGACCGCGAAGGCGTCCTGCCAGCCGTCGGCGCGCAGCTGGCGCAGCGGCGCTTCCATCGCATAGGCGTTGAAGTCGCCCAGCAGCGCCGCCAGCTCCGTGCCGGCACCGGTGGGGTCGGTCTGCAACCACGCGTGCAGGCGCCGCGCCGATTCGGTGCGGGTGGCATTCCAGCAGGCCTGGCCGTCGCCCTGGTCGGCATCGGCGCCGACGGCCTCGCTGCAGCCCTTGGACTTGAAGTGGTTGGCGACCACCACGAACGCCGGCCCGTGCCGCGGGCGGAACGCCTGCGCCAGCGGCACCCGGCTGAGCGGGCCGAACGGGCCGCCTTCCAGCGTCGCCGGGCGGCCCAGCGGCGTCACCCGCGAGGCGCGGTACAGCAGGCCGACGCGGATCGGGTTGTCGCCGGGGCCGCGGCCGGCGTCGACGAACCGCCAGTCGCCTGCCGCGCCCTGCCCGGCGTTGAGCGCGGCCACCAGCTGCGCCAGCGACGACGCCGGCCCGTAGCCGTCGTTCTCCAGCTCCATCACCGCGGCCACGTCGGCCTGCAGCGGGCGCACGGTCGCCACCAGCTTGGCCAGCTGCGCGCGGTACTCGTCCGGCGTGCGCGCCCCGCGCAGCGTCGGGAAGCCGCCGCCCTGGCCGTCGCCGTTGAAGAAGTTCTCGAGGTTGAGCGCCGCGATCCGCAACGACCCCGCGACGCCGGGCGCGGCGGCGCGTTCCGGCGCGGGCGGCGCCAGCGGCCGCGTCGGCAGCAGGCGGTAGCCGCCGTCGTCGCCGCGGACGACGATGCCTTCCACGTCGGCCAGCGGCATGCCGCTGCGCACCGCCGCGCCGGCCGGCAGGTAGCCCGCGCCGTCCGCGTCGCGTCGGTGTCCGCCGCCGAGCACCACGCGGCGATAGGCCAGGTCGGCCTGCGCGCGCGCGAACGCCGGCGTCCCCGGCTCGGCGATCTCGCTGGGCTGCCACAGCCGGCCGTCGAAGGCCGCCATCAGTTCGCCGCGCCTGCGCAGGCGGTCGCTGCCGGCCACGAAGAGCGGCACCGCGATGCGCACGTGCCGGTTCTCCAGCGCCGCCCAGTCCGCGGGCGGGCCCTGCAGCACGTGCACCGGCAGCGCCTGCCGCGCCGCCAGGCGACGGACCTGGCGGGCGCGCAGCGCCGCGCGCGGTGCGCCGGTCGCGGCCTCGGCGGCGGCGCCGCCGATCTCGACGCGGTCGCCCACCGCCAGCGCCAGGTCCGGCGCGGCCTGCACGAAGAACGCTCCGGCACGGCTCGCGTCGCCGGCCTCCTCGACGAACACCCCGCCCAGGCCATCGCGGAAATCGGCGGTGACCACGCCCCGCACCGTCACCGTGCCGGCCGCGGGCGGCGCCGCCGGGCGGGCGAGGGACGGCGCCGGCGCCGCCACGGCGGACGGGACGGCGAGGGCGAACAGGCTGATCAGGCCGAACACGGCCAGCGGGCGACGGGACATCGGCATTGCACTCCAGAACGGGAGAAGCGCCGCGCCGGTCCGCAACGCAAAGCGCCGCCCGGAAGGCGGCGCGTGGCGGTCACGGTACGGCCCGACTATTTCAGGTTGGAGAGCATCCAGTCGACCGTCGCGCGCACCTGCTCTTCGGTCAGTGCCGGATTGCCCCCCTTGGGCGGCATGATGCCACCATCGGGCCCGGTGTAGCCCTCCAGCGCGTGCTTGTAGAGCGTGTCCTTGCCCTGGGCGATGCGCTTGTCCCAGTGCGCGTGGTCGAGCGTCGGCGCCATGCCCACGCCGTTGGTGTGGCAGGCGGTGCAGAGGTTGTCGAAGATGGTCTTGCCGTCGGTGCTGCCGCCGTAGGCGACCTGGGAGGCGGCCTGGGCCAGCGCCGCCGCCTGCGCGGCGGCCTGGGCGGCGGCGCCGGTGCTGCCGGCGTACACCGCCCCGGCCGGCGCGATGCGCTGCTGCTGGCGCTTGGCGGCGCTCGGCGAGACTTCGTCGGGAAGGGAGCTCTGCAGGTAGGCCGCGAAGGCGATCAGCGCCAGGGTGATGATGACGAGCAGGCCGATCACCATCGAAAACTTCTTCAGGAACTCCAGGTCGTAATTCCGCACGCGCCCACTCCTGGCTGTTGGTCGAGGACCTTCGCTACGCGGGCGAGTATAGAGCACAGTTTCGGCCCTGCCGGCGCGCGCCGGCGCCGATCGCGATGCGCCTGGCGCAGGGCCGCGCCCGGGCTGGCGCAGGCTTGGTCGCGCCGCCGCGCGGCCTCCGGTTTTTGCCGCAACGCCGCATGCCCTGCGTTTCTCTCCATGCCGGAAAATGCGTATCATTCCCAACAAGTGCACGGGCAATCCGGGGCGCACCGGTCGATGGCGGGCCGGTGCCGTCGCCAGCGGCCGTCTCCCATCCTGACTCCCGACGAGGTGATCCGATGAAATCCCTGCTGCTGTCCTGCCTGGCGCTGTCGTGCCTGAGCGTCTCCGCCCAGGCGCACGAGATCTGGATCGAACGCGATGCGGTCGGCCCGGTGCGGATCTACTTCGGCGAGCCCGCCGAAGCGCCGGCCGCGCAGGGCGAGGACGAGCTCAAGCGCGTAGTGGCGCCCCGGGTGTTCGGCGCCACCGCCAGCGCCGGCAAGCCGCAGCGCAGCGGCGACCACCTGCAGGCAGCGCTGCCCGGCGAAGGCGATGCCTGGCTGTTCGACGACCAGGTGTTCGAGCCCTGGAAGGGCGAGAACGGCAGTTACGAGTCGGTGACCTACTACGCCCGTGCCGGGCGTGCCAGCACCACCCCCCGGCTCGACTTCGAGCTGGTGCCGCAGCGGCCGGGCAGCGGCGAACTCACCGTGCTGTACCGGAACAAGCCGCTGGCCGGCGCCGAGGTGACCGTGATCGACCCGCAGAAGTGGCAGAAGCAGCTCAAGGCCGACGCCCGCGGCCGGCTGACGCTGCCGGCGCTGCGCCCGGGCCGGCACATCGTGGTGGTCAGCCACAAGGAGCCGGTGCAGCGGCAGATCGCCGGGCAGCCGGTGGCGCTGATGCACCACATCAGCACGCTGACCTTCCAGGCCGAGTGACCGCAACGTGTCCGGCCTCCGTACCGCAGCGCCGCGATGAGCGCCTCCGCCCCATCCGCGCCGGCCGCGGCCAGCCGCACCGCGGCTCGATTGCCGTGGTTCCGGCGCCCGTGGCTGGGCGTGCTGTCGCGCACCTGCGCGGCGATCTTCGGCGGCTATGCGCTGGCCAGCGCGACCACCGTGCTGATGTCGCTGGCGCTGCCGATGGCGCCCAGCGAGGCGGTGCTGACCGGCATGATGAGCGGCATCGCGGTGTGCGCCTGCGCCGCGCTGTGGGCCTTCGCCAGCGCCAGCGCGTGGCGTGCGTGGCTGGGCATCGCCGGGCCGGCACTGCTGATGTTCGGCATCGTCGCGCTGCTGCAGCGGGGCGGCGCATGAAGCCGCCCCGGTATCGCCGTCTGCCCTCGCGTGGCCGTGCGCAGCGCGGCCCAGGGGATTGCGCGCCATGAAGCAGGGCTTCCGGCAATCGATGGCGTGGCTGCACACCTGGACCGGCCTGCTGGTCGGCTGGCTGCTGCTGCTGATCTTCATGGGCGGCACCGCCAGCTACTACCGCGACGAGATCACCCGCTGGATGCGGCCGGAGCTGCCGACCACGCCGGTGAGCGCCGAGGTGGCGCTGCGCAGCGCCGAGCGCTACCTGCAGGCGCATGCGCCCGACGCGCAGAACTGGAACATCACCCTGCCCGACGAACGCAACCCGGTGCTGGTGATGTACTGGCTCAATCCGGCGCCGGCGGCCGGCCAGCCACCGGCCAGCCGGCGCGAGATGTACGGCAACGCCACCCTCGACCCGGCCACCGGCGACGACGTCGCCGCACGCGAGACCCGCGGCGGCGACTTCTTCTACCGCCTGCACTTCGACCTGCACTACCTGCCGGCGATCTGGGCGCGCTACATCGTCGGCTTCTGCGCGATGTTCATGCTGGTGGCGATCATCAGCGGCGTGATCACCCACAAGAAGATCTTCAAGGACTTCTTCACCTTCCGCCCGGGCAAGGGCCAGCGCTCGTGGCTGGACTTCCACAACGTCAGCGCGGTGCTGGCGCTGCCGTACCACGCGATGATCACCTACACCGGCATCGTCACGCTGATGTTCATGTACCTGCCGTGGGGCATCAAGGCGGCCTACCCGGACGACGAGATGCGCTTCTACGACGAGGCCGCCAACCGCGTCGCCGACACCCGCCCGGCCGTGGGCACGCCGGCCACGCTGCTGCCGCTGGAACAGCTGGTGCAGCGCGCGCGCCGCGACTGGAACGGGGCCGACGTGGCCAGCGTGGCGGTCAACCATCCCAACGACGCCCACGCCTCGGTGGCGGTGATCCAGCGCGCGGCCTCGCTGTCGATCGACGCGCCGTCGATGCTGTTCGATGGCGTCGGCGGCCAGCTGATGCGCCGCAGCGGCGCCCCCGGCGGCGCCAGCGAGACGCGCGGCGTGATGTACGGCCTGCACACCGCCGGTTTCGCCAACGCCTTCCTGCGCCTGCTGTTCTTCGGCTCCGGCCTGCTCGGCTGCCTGATGGTGGCCAGCGGCGTGGTGCTGTGGGCGGTGAAGGAGCGGCCCAAGCACCAGAAGGCCGGCCGCATCGGCTTCGGCCTGCGCCTGGTGGACGCGTTGAACATCGGCACGGTGGCCGGGCTGCCGATCGCCTTCGCCACGTTCTTCTGGGCCAACCGGCTGGTGCCGGTGGGCATCGCCGACCGCATCGATGCCGAGGAGAACCTGTTCTTCTGGGCCTGGGGCGCGGCGCTGCTCGCCGCCTTCGTGTGGCCGCGCCGCGCGATGTGGGCCTGGCAGCTGTACGCCGGCGCGCTGCTGTTCGCCGGCATCCCGCTGCTCAATGCGCTCACCACCGGCATCCACCTGGGCGTGACCCTGCCGGCCGGCAACTGGGCGCTGGCCGGGGTCGACCTGGTCTGCCTGGGCCTGGGCGCATGCCTGGGCGTGGCCGGCTGGCGGATGCAGCACTGGCAGCCGCCGCTGTCGGCGGCCGAGCGCCGTGCGCGCCAGCTGGCGTCCGCCGCGCCGGCCGCCAAGCCGCCGGTGGCGGCGCAGGAGGGCGCACGATGACGCTGTTCGCGATCGCGCTGGCCTTCTCCGGCTTCACCGCGCTGTGCCTGGCGATGGAGAAGCACCAGCTGGAACTCTACGGCAAGGACCGCGCCGGCCCGGAGCGGATGCGGCTGTGGCGGATTGTCGGCTGGCTGCTGCTCGCCGCGGCGTTCGCGCTGTGTGTGTCGGCGCGGGGCTGGGGCATCGGCCCGGTGCTGTGGCTGGGCACGCTGAGCGCCGGCGCGGTGGTGGTGGCGCTGTGGCTGCTGCCCTACCGCCCCAACGCGCTGGTGCCGGCCGCCGCGGCGGCGCCGGTGGTGGCCGGCGTGCTGTGGCTGGTGTCCTGAGGCCGGGGACGTTTCGTCCCGGCTCGCGCAGCCCGGACCTGCGCTGCAGGTGAGCAGCGACGCCGAGGGACGTCGGTCCTGAACCGGTGCCCGCCCCAATCGCCGGCCCTGCCGGCCGGACCCGGAAGGCTCGGCCGGCGCGGGGCTCGAACGGACCTCGGCTCAGGTGCTGGATCACGCCCCGCCGCCGGCCCCTGCAGGCCCGGCCCCCTGCCCCGGCATGACCGAGCGCCCTAACCGGCGCCGACCGCACGCAGGCAGAAACCGCAGATCGATTCCACCAGCCGCTCGCCGTCGCGCGGGCTGCCGCGGCTGGGCGCGATCGGCCCGACCAGCGCCTCGGTGAACGCCCCAACCAGGCAGGCCGCGGCGGCGTCCACGTCCTGGGCGGGCAGCTCGCCGGCCGCGATCCCCTCGGCCAGCAGGTCGCGGAACAGTTCGCCGAACAGGCGCCGGCAGCGGATGCGCTCGGCGTCCACCTCCGGCTCCACCGGCTCGGCGATGAAGGCGTAGGCCAGGCCCGGGCCGGCCAGCGCGCGCCGCACGAACGACTCCAGCGCACGCCGCAGCCGTTGCGCGGCCGGCGCCGGCTCGGCCGCGATCGCGCGCAGGATCGCCAGTTCGTAGCTCACCGCCGCGCTCAGGATCTCGACGAATAGCTCGGCCTTGGACGGGAAATGCCGGTAGATCTGCCCGGTCGACACGCCGGCGGCGGCGGCGACCGCGGTCACCGGCGCGTTGCGGTAGCCGCCGTCGGCGACCAGCCGGCGCGCGGCGAGCAGGATCCGCTCGCGGTTGCCGGCCAGCCGTTCCTCCATCAATGCCGAGCGTCGGTAAGCCATGGATTGATTCTATGTTCATTTTTTGAATTTGTATTCACTTCTTTGCCGAAGCCCGCTAGGCTGGCGCAAACGCCCGTGCGGCAGCGCCGCTGCCCTCCCCACCCGGCGCGTCCCGTCGCCACCGCGGAGCCGCTGCATGCATGTGCCGTCCCTGAACTTCGATCTCGGCGAGGAGATCGACCTGCTGCGCGAGAGCGTGGCCGCCTTCGCGGCCAGCGCGATCGCGCCCCTGGCCACCCAGGCCGACCACGACAACGTGTTCCCCGCCGCGCTGTGGCGTCCGCTGGGCGAGCACGGCCTGCTCGGCCTCACCGTCGAGCCGGACTACGGCGGCAGCGGCATGGGCTACCTCGCGCACGTGGTGGCGATGGAGGAGATCTCGCGCGCCTCCGGCGCGATCGGCCTGTCCTACGGCGCGCATTCCAACCTCTGCCTCAACCAGCTGCGCAAGAACGCCAGCGAGGCGCAGAAGCAACGCTACCTGCCGCGCCTGTGCAGCGGCGAGACGGTCGGCGCGCTGGCGATGAGCGAGCCGGGCGCCGGCTCGGACGTGGTGTCGATGAAGCTGCGCGCCGAGGCGCACGGCGACCGCTACCGGCTCAACGGCAGCAAGATGTGGATCACCAACGGCCCCGACGCCGACGTGCTGGTGGTCTACGCCAAGACCGACCCGGCCGCCGGCGCGCGCGGCATCACCGCCTTCATCGTCGAGAAGGGCATGCCCGGCTTCTCCACCGCGCAGAAGCTCGACAAGCTCGGCATGCGCGGCTCCAACACCTGCGAGCTGGTGTTCGAGGACTGCGAGGTGCCGGCCGAGAACGTGCTGGGCGAGGTCGGCGGCGGCGTGCGGGTGCTGATGTCCGGCCTGGACTACGAGCGGGTGGTGCTGTCCGGCGGCCCGCTCGGGCTGATGGCCGCGGCGATGGACGTGGTGCTGCCCTACGTGCACGAGCGCCGCCAGTTCGGCGAGGCGATCGGCAGCTTCCAGCTGATCCAGGCCAAGCTGGCCGACATGTACGTCGGCCTCAACGCGTGCCGCGCCTACGTCTACGCGGTGGCGCGCGCCTGCGACCAGGGCCGCACCACGCGCCAGGACGCGGCCGGCGCGATCCTCTACGCGGCCGAGAAGGCGACCTGGCTGACCGGCCAGGCGATCCAGATCCTCGGCGGCAACGGCTACATCAACGACTATCCCACCGGCCGGTTGTGGCGCGACGCCAAGCTGTACGAGATCGGCGCCGGCACCTCGGAGATCCGCCGCATGCTGATCGGCCGCGAACTGTTCGAGCGCACCCGATGAGCGTGATCGAGACCCGCCTGCCCACGGGCGACGCGACCTTCGCCGCCAACGCCGAGGCCCTGCGCGCGGCGGTGGACGACCTGCGCCGTACCCTCGCCGCCACCGCGCGCGGCGGCGGCGAGGCGGCGCGCGCCCGGCACCAGGCACGCGGCAAGCTGCTGGTGCGCGACCGCATCGACGCGCTGCTCGACCCGGGCAGCCCGTTCCTGGAACTGGCGCCGCTGGCCGCGCACGGCATGTACGAGGACGCGGTGCCCGGCGCCGGCGTGGTCGCCGGCATCGGCCGGGTCAGCGGCGTGGAATGCGTGATCGTGGCCAACGATGCCACCGTCAAGGGCGGCACCTACTATCCGATGACGGTGAAGAAGCACCTGCGCGCGCAGGAGGTCGCCCAGCAGAACCGGCTGCCGTGCCTCTACCTGGTGGACTCCGGTGGCGCGTTCCTGCCGCTGCAGGACGAGGTGTTCCCCGACCGCGACCACTTCGGGCGGATCTTCTACAACCAGGCCAACCTCTCGGCCCAGGGCATCCCGCAGATCGCCTGCGTGATGGGCTCGTGCACCGCCGGCGGCGCCTACGTGCCGGCGATGAGCGACGAGACCGTGATCGTGCGCGAGCAGGGCACCATCTTCCTCGGCGGCCCGCCGCTGGTGAAGGCGGCCACCGGCGAGGAGGTCAGCGCCGAGGAACTGGGCGGCGCCGACGTGCACACGCGCATCTCCGGCGTGGCCGACCACTATGCGGACAACGACCTGCAGGCGCTGGCGCGGGTGCGCGCGATCGTGGCCCAGCTCAACTGGCGCAAGCCGGCGCCGGCGCTGGCCCTGCGCGCGCCCGAGCCGCCGGCACATCCGCCCGAGCAGCTCTATGGCCTGATCCCGGCCGACACCCGCAAGCCCTACGACGTGCGCGAGGTGATCGCACGGCTGGTCGACGGCTCGCGCCTGGACGAGTTCAAGCCGCGCTACGGCAGCACCCTGGTGACCGGCTTCGCGCACCTGCACGGCTACCCGGTGGGGATCGTCGCCAACAACGGCATCCTGTTCTCCGAGTCCGCGCTCAAGGGCGCGCACTTCATCGAACTGTGCGCGCAGCGCGGCATCCCGCTGGTGTTCCTGCAGAACATCACCGGCTTCATGGTGGGACGCAAGTACGAGCACGGCGGCATCGCCAAGGACGGCGCCAAGCTGGTGATGGCGGTGGCCTGCGCCCGGGTGCCGAAGTTCACCGTGGTGATCGGCGGCTCGTTCGGCGCCGGCAACTACGGCATGTGCGGCCGCGCCTACTCGCCCCACTTCCTGTGGATGTGGCCGAACGCGCGCATCGGCGTGATGGGCGGCGAGCAGGCCGCCAGCGTGCTGGCCACGGTACGGCGCGACGGCATCGAGGCTCGCGGCGACGCCTGGTCCGGCGAGGACGAGGCCGCGTTCAAGGCCCCGATCCGCGAGCAGTTCGAGCGGCAGGGGCATCCTTACTACGCCAGCGCACGGCTGTGGGACGACGGCGTGATCGACCCGGCCGACACCCGCCGCGTGCTCGGGCTGGCGCTGTCGGCCGCGCTCAACGCACCGGCCGAGCCGACCCGGTTCGGGGTGTTCCGGATGTGAGGCGAGCCCCGGCCGATGCCGCGGTACCCGCGGCGTTGCGGCCCGCCCGGCCGCAACCGGCGCAGCGCGCGCTCCGCGCCCCGCCTGTCCCCTTTAATGCAAAGGCCCTGCAGATGAAGTCCCCAGCGCTGTTCGACAAGCTCCTGATCGCCAACCGCGGCGAGATCGCCTGCCGCGTGATCGCCACCTGCCGCCGGCTCGGCATCGCCACCGTGGCGGTCTATTCCGACGCCGACCGCGAGGCCCGCCACGTGCGCCTGGCCGACGAGGCGATCCGGATCGGCGCGGCGCCCGCGCAGGAGAGCTACCTGCGTGGCGAGGCCCTGATCGCCGCGGCGCAGGCCACCGGCGCGCAGGCGATCCATCCCGGCTACGGCTTCCTGTCCGAGAACGCCGGCTTCGCCGAGGCCTGCGCCGCGGCCGGGCTGGTGTTCGTCGGCCCGCCGCCGGCGGCGATCCGCGCGATGGGCGACAAGAGCGCGGCCAAGGCGCTGATGCAGCAGGCCGGCGTGCCGCTGACGCCCGGCTACCACGGCGAGCGGCAGGAGCCGGCGTTCCTGCGCGCGCAGGCCGATGCCATCGGCTACCCGGTGCTGATCAAGGCCAGTGCCGGCGGCGGCGGTAAGGGCATGCGCCGGGTGGACGCCGGCGATGCCTTCGAGGCGGCGCTGGCCGGTTGCCAGCGCGAGGCGCAATCGGCCTTCGGCAATGCCCACGTGCTGGTCGAGAAGTACATCGAACGCCCCCGCCACATCGAGATCCAGGTGTTCGGCGACGGCCACGGGGACTTGGTGCACCTGTTCGAGCGCGACTGCTCGGTGCAGCGCCGCCACCAGAAGGTGCTGGAGGAAGCGCCCGCACCGGGCATGACCGCCGAGCGCCGCGCGGCGATGGGCCGCGCCGCGGTGGAGGCCGCGCGCGCGGTCGGCTATGTCGGTGCCGGCACGGTGGAGTTCATCGTCGGGCCGCAAGGCGATTTCTACTTCATGGAAATGAACACGCGGCTGCAGGTGGAGCATCCGGTCACCGAGATGATCACCGGCACCGACCTGGTGGAGTGGCAGCTGCGCGTGGCCGCCGGCGAGCCGCTGCCGATGCGGCAGCCCGACCTCGCGATCCACGGCCATGCGATCGAGGCGCGGCTGTACGCCGAGGACGCCGACCGCGGCTTCCTGCCGTCCACCGGCCGGCTACGCCACCTGCGCCTGCCGCGGACGGACGCGCACGTGCGCGTGGATGCCGGGGTCGAGCAGGGCGACGCGATCACGCCGTACTACGACCCGATGATCGCCAAGCTGGTCGCCTGGGGCCGCGACCGCGACGAGGCGCTGCGGCGCCTGCGCCAGGCGCTGGCCGAGTGCGAGGCGGTGGGCGTGACCACCAATGCCGCGTTCCTGCGGCGCCTGGCCGGCACCCGTGCCTTCGCCGGCGCCGATCTGGACACCTCGCTGATCGAACGCGAGCACGCGGCCTTGTTCGAAGGCGGGGCGCGCCCCGACCCGGACCTGTGGTGCGCGGCCGCGGTGGTCTTCGCCGAACGCTCGGGCGCCGGCCCCCGCTGCGATGCCGACCCGTGGTCGCCCTGGGCCGACGGCGACGGCTGGCGCCTGGCCGGGCACGCCCGGCGCGTGCTGCAGCTCGAGTGTGCCGGCGAGCGGCGTGCGGCCGGCGTGCGCTGGCAGGCACCGGCCTGGCAGGTGGAGCTGGACGAGGTCGAGCACGCGGTGCGCGTGCAGCGCGACGGCACCGCGCTGCGGCTGCAGGTGGACGCCCGCCAGCAGGGCCTGCGCGCGGTCGAGGAGGACGCCGCGCTGCACCTATTCACCGGCGCGACGCACGCGCGCTTCGCGCTGCACGACCCGGTGGCGGAGGCCGACCAGGCTGCGCCGGACAGCGGCGGACTGACCGCGCCGATGCCCGGCCGCATCGTCGCGCTGCCGGTCGCCGCCGGTGCCCGCGTCGCGCGCGGTCAGCCGCTGGTGGTGCTGGAGGCGATGAAGATGGAGCACACCCTGCACGCGCCCGCCGCGGGCAGCGTGCGCGGCTACCGCGTGCGCGAGGGCGAGCTGGTGGTCGAGGGCGCCCAGCTGGTGGACTTCGAGCCCGACCCGGGCTGAGCTTTCCGCGGTGGCCGACGCCGACCACGACGGCCGGTCCGAGGCGCCGCGCCCGCGGGTGCCGTGGGTGCACGACGGCGCGTGGCCGCGCGGCCACGGCGGCTATGCCTGCCCGGCCCCGGTGCGCCGGGCGGGCGCGCCTGTCCCGGTGCGCAGGCGCGCCCGGCGGGAGCTGGGCTAGCATGGGCCACCCCACCCAGGAGACCGCTATGACGCGCCCGCTTCGCCTGGTCATAACGCTCGCCCTCGTACTCGCCGCGCCGCTCGCCGCCGCCCAGGCCGCGGCGCCGGCCACCGACCTCGGCCTGTGGCGGCTCTACGACGACAGCCTGCGCCAGGCCAAGTACATCGACCTGACGCATGCGTTCTCGCCCACGCAGCCGGTCTGGCCGGGGTTCGCGCCGGCCACCTTCAGGCCCGCCGTCGCCGGCAAGGACCTGCCCGGCTACGCCAAGGCCGGCGAGGCCTTCCGCTACGACAAGCACGGCTTCGTCGCCACCGCCTACACCCTGACCACCGACCAGTACGGGACCCAGCTCGACCCGCCCGCGCACTGGAACCCGAAGGGCGCCACCATCAGCGACCTGCCGCCCACCTACACGGTGCGGCCGCTGGTGGTGATCGACCTCCACGCCAAGGTGGCGCAGGACCCCGGCTACCACGCCAGCGTGGCCGACATCCAGGCCTGGGAGGCCCGGCATGGCCCGGTGCCGGCCGGCGCCGTGGTGATGATCCGCTCGGACTGGTACAAGCGCTGGGACCAGCCGCAGCGCTTCGTCGACAAGCCCTTCCCCGGCATCACCCTGGACGCGCTGAAGTACCTGCACCTGCAGCGGCACATTCTCTTCCACGGCCACGAGCCGCTGGACACCGATGCCACCGAGACCCTCGAGGGCGAGCACTGGCTGCTGCACCACAACTTCGCGCAGGCCGAAGGCGTGGCCCATCTCGACCAGGTGCCCGAGGCCGGCGCCCTGATCGCGATCGGCTTCGCCAAGCCGGAGGGCGGCACCGGCGGCTTCGCCCGCTACATCGCCATCGCCCCCGCAAGCTGGCCGCACGGCGTCTCGGTCGACCAGGTGCCGGGCGCGCCGCTGCCGGAGCAGAGCGCGCCGCTGCGACGCGATGCGGATGGGGTGCTCAGGCCCGCTAGATGACCCCCGCCGCCTGATCGGCCGCCGCCGGCAACGGCTCCGGCAGCGACCAGATCCGGCCGGCGGGATCCAGCTCCGCGGTGACCATGCGATCGGCCCGCCAACCGAAGCCGCACACCGCCAGCACACCCTGCGTGGCCGGGTCCAGGCCGAGGGCGCGCTCGAGGTGCTTCTCGTTGATCGCCGCGGTGATGAAGGCGCCCAGCCCCAGGTCGGTGGCTGCGAGATACAGGGTCTGCGACAGGTGCCCCGCCTCCATCGCGACCACGCGGTAGGCCTTGGCATGCTCGCGGTATTTCCAGAACGTCCGGTCGAAGCGCGGCACCAGGGCGACCAGGACATGCGCGTCGGCGAACCAGTGCTGCTGACCGACGCTCTCCATGACGAACGCCTGCGTCGGCGGTGGTCCCGGCACCCGCTCCAGGCCATGCAGGTCTGCACGGTAGTGGTAGATGCCGGCCTCGACCCCGTCCACGTTCTGCACGATCACATAGGCCCCGATCGGGTGCAGGCCGCCGCCGGACGGCACGTTCTTCTTCAGGAACACGAGATCGTCGCCGACCCGCACCAGCGACTGTGCGGCGAACACTCGGTGCAGCAGGTGCGCGAACGCGTCCCGCGGCAGCGGGCGATCGGCATGGAAGTTGCGGCAGGTGGCCCGGCGGCCCAGCAGGTCGTCGAACCCGTTGGGGCACGGCACCGGAAGCCGCAGCAGGTCGTCCCCGACGTGGCCGACCTCGGCGGGCGCCGGGCCGAGCGTCTCGCGCATCTGCTGGGCCGTCTCGGTCTTGGAGTCGCGCATGTTCTTGACGGCGTCGATGCCGTCCCAGCGCGTGAACGCGTGCAGCACCGCGGACAGCGGATGCCAGTAGGCCGCGCGCAGCTGCGCGTCCGCCTTCGCCACTGCGTCGTCGATGCCTCGCTGCAGCACCAGCCCCTTGGCGATCAGCGACGCGATCACCGGATCGTCGCAGGAGCGCGCCACGCGCTCGGTCCAGGCCGTGGGGCTGAGCCGCCCAAGCAGGTCGCGCTCGGGCGCGTCCACGGAAACCGGTGCCTGCAGATGCGGCGCCAGCGCCCGCCATTCCATCTGGTGGCGGATCCCGTTGCCGCCCTTGAGCAGGTCCTCGAGTTCGAATGCCACCTCCTCGCGGGGTTCGAGCATCACCACCGCACATCGCCTTATCTGCACAACGGGTTCCCTCTCCTGCACGACAGGATCTCCACGGCCATCGACTGAACCGGATATCGCCCTGCACCCGCCGAACTTGATAGGCATCACGCCGATTGCGCTAAAGCGCGCACAGTTCATGTCGATAAGGGAAATTCGCCCCTACTGGAATCCGTTATGCCAACGCTGAAGCTGGAACCTGCGGTCGCAAGCAACCTCATCGACCTGTTGTCTCAGAACGATGCCTTCCGTGCCCTGTTCATGACGGACACCTTGGCGGCGCTCGCCCAGGCCGGCTACGTGCCACAGCCGGGAGACGACATCCAGGCCTTCGCCGAGCAGTGCCTCGCCGGCGTGCAGCTCGCCGAAAAGGAGGTGATCGCCAGCGCGCGCGACGACATCAACACCATGCTGACCTCCGGCACCAACCACATCGTGCCCGCGCTGGATGCGGGATACACCGGCGAACGCACGCTGAAGTAAGCCGCGCGGGCGGTGATCGCTGGCGGCGACGTGCCGCTGCGTGCATGTCGCTACTTCAGCGCGGCCGCCACCTTGGTGGCGGCCTTCATGTCCAGCACGTTGAGCGCCTGAAGGCAGTACCCGCACTGGATTTCGGCATAGGCCATGCCGCGGCGCTGCACGATCCAGTTCGCCTGCGCGCGCGCCGCACCTTCGTCGCGCGCAGCCATCGCAGCGCGCATCGCGGTCACCCGCGTCTGGAACCGGGAGGTCTGATCGAGAAAGGGCGCCAGCCGCGCAAGCCCCTGCGTGGGCTGGGCGCGGGCGATCTGCTGTTCCGCCTCCACGACCGCGGTCAGCTCGCGTACCAGGCGGGTATCGGGTCGCGCCGGTTCCGCTGCGAGCGCGCGCAGGATGTCGGCCGCCACCGCCGGATCGCCGGCGCGCACCGCCACCAGGGCCGCCGCCAGCGCGGTAGTGGCATCATCGAGGGCATCCACGGGATCTTCCTTGGCCAGTGCCCGGATCGCCTCCCGGGCCCCCTCGTGCGCGGTGCGCGCGGCGGCGGCCTTGTCGTCGAAAGCGAGATACGCCGTGGCCAGCGGCACGTAGTAGTTCAGCTTCGCAACGCCCTGCTGCTGGTCGCTTGCCGCCATGCCGTGGCGTGCGCGCTCCAGGGCATAGGCAAGGTCGCCCTGGTCGAGCGCGACCGCAATGCGGGTGAGGTCGGCATGGAAGTTCGTGCGATCGACCTGCGCGAGCAGTTTCCTGGCACCGGCGAAGTCGTGCCTGGCCGCGACCGCTGCCGCATGTCTGAGCAGGGCACCGTTCCATCCGGCGGCCACCGCGCCGGCCAGCGCGCGATCCGCGGCGGCGTAATCGCCCAGTGCCAGCAGGATGCGGCCGTACTGGTCGAGGAACACGGCGGAGAGATCGAACCTGTCCCCGGTCGCGCGCCGCGCGAACGGCAGCGCCTCCTTGAAGCGGTTCGCAACGAACAGGTCCATGGCCGCGTTGTGTTGCGCCGGCGGATAGTCCGGGTAGATCTCCGCCATCTGCACCCAGGCGTCGGCCGCGGCCGCCGGGTCCTGGATCTGCACGGCCCAACTCTTCACGTACATGGCCTCGCGCGGCGGCAGCCGGTCATCCAGCCCGACCACCATCTTCAGGGCGCTTGTCGCGCGCGCGTAGTCCACGTCCGCGAAATACGCCCGCACCTGCCCCAGCCAGGCGAGCGCGAAGCGCGGATCCAGCTCGGTGGCCTTGCGGTAGAACCCCTGCGCACCCACGTAGTCGCCCGCGGCATAGCGCCGCTGACCGAGCGCATAGGCGCGCAGCGCGTCCAGGCTGGCCGTGGTGACCTCCGGCAGCGGCGGACTGCTCTCGTGGATATGGTCGGCATCCTCGCCGAGCTGGCCGCGCAGGTCGGCGGTCACCTTGTCCACGGCCCCTAGGATCGCCGGGCCGGCCCCGTAGGCCGAGCTGACCGCCATCGTCTGCTGGGTGCCCGGGTCGACGATCTCCACGACGAAGCGGGTGCGTCCACCCACGTCGGCGACGGAAGGCATCAGCACCGCACGGGCGCCGACCCGAAGCGCGACGTCCGACGCGTTCTTGCGATCGAGCGGATCCTTGAGCGGATCCTTGCGCATGAACGTCATCGATTTGATGACGCGCTCCTCGCTCAGGATGTTGAGATAGCGCGACTGCTCCAGGCTGATCCGAAACGCCTGGTCCAGCGCGCCGTCCAAGGTGGCGTTGTCGGTCATGTTGCGCAGGTCACCCACCACCACCCAGTCGCGTTCGGCGAAGGCGATCGCCGGCTGCGCGCGGGTGATGAACCAGATGCCCACGCCCAGGACCGCGAGCACCGCCAGTTCGGCCACCAGCGCGGCCGGCCGCCGCCACAGCGGGATGTCGCGCCACGCCTTGGGCGAGTGGCGCGGGGCGCGCAGGGGGGTCAGGCCGATCTCGCCGACCTCGTAGATCTCCATCGGCGTGGGCACGCCCTTGAAGCGCCAGCGCCCGTGCGATTTCCACAGCAGGCGCTCGCCGCGCTCGCCGAGCCCGCGCGCGGCGCGGTGGGTCAGCGTCTCGGCCACCGCCGACAGCAGCAGCTGGCCGGGACGGGCGATCGACATCAGCCGCGCGGCCGTCGGCTTGGCCAGGCCCTCCACCTCCAGCGGCTTGGCGCCGACCTGCACCGCCTCGTCGCTGTTGCGCCAGGTCAGCACCTCGCCCACGTGCAGGCCCTGGCGCGCGCGCAGGGCCAGGCCGCCGCGCCGCTCGCCCAGCGTGCGCAGGCCCTGGGCGTAGTCCAGCGCGAAGCCGAGGCCGTCGATCGGGCGCTCGAACAGCAGCAGCAGGCCGTCGGAACGGTCGATCAGGCGGCCGCGCCACTGCTGCTGCAGCTGCAGCACCAGGCGGTCGTGGTCGCGGAACAGTTCGGCCGCCGCCGCGTCGCCGATCCGCTCCACCAGCGCGGTGGAATCGCACAGGTCGGTCAGCAGCAGGGTGCGCAGCTGCGGCGCGTCGGCGGCGGACGGGGGTACGTCGTTCACGGCGAGGGGTCCTGGCGGGCCGCGGTCAGGCCGTGCTCAGCGCCGCGGCATCGAGCAGGTGCAGGCGGTTGCCGCCGAGGCGCTTGGCCTCGTAGAGCGCGCTGTCGGCGCGGGCGTACCAGTCGTTCCAGCTGGTGGACGGATCCACGCTGCACAGCCCGATGCTGACCGGGCACATCTGCGGCATGGGCGAGTCGCCGTGCAGCTGGGCCAGCACGCTGGCGAGGATGCGCTCGCCGATCCAGCGCAGTCCGTCGGGCTCGCCCACGCCGACGAACACGCAGAACTCGTCGCCGCCCAGGCGGCAGGCCAGGTCGGCTTCGCCGATGACCGAGCGCAGGATGCGCGCCACGTTCTGCAGCACGCGATCGCCCGCCAGGTGCCCGTGCTCGTCGTTGACGCGCTTGAAGCGGTCGCAGTCGATCAGCAGCAGGCCACGGCCCGGCGAGCGGCCGGTGCGGCGGCATTCCTGCAGGTGCAGGGCCAGTCCGCGGCGGTTGTGCAGGCCGGTCAGTTCGTCGATCCGGATCAGCTCCTCGGTCTGGTTGAGCTGGTGCGAGGTGGCGTAGAGGTTGTCCAGCGCCTCTTCCAGGTCGTGGTTGCGCCGGCGCAGCTGGCGGATCAGCAGTTGCTCGTTGTTGACCACGCGCACGATGGAACGGCGCAGGAAATGGGCGACCAGCGACGGGTCGTTGTCCACCAGCCGCTGGAAGTCGCGATGGTCGAGTTCGATCAGCGTGGTGTCGCAGGCGGCGCGGGCACTGGCGCTGCGGGCGTGGTCGCCGATCAGCAGGCCGAGCTCGCCGAAGAACTCGCGCGGGCCCAGGTGCTTGATCATGAGGTCCTCGCCGAAGTCCAGGTCGACCTGTCCCTCCACCACCACGTACATCTGGGTACCGATGTCGCCGCGCTGGAACAGCGCCTGGCCGGCGGCCAGCGTGAGCGCGCGCCCGAAACGGCCGAACAGGTCCAGCTCGTCGACGCCCAGCACCGCGTGCAGGCCATCGGGCAAAGTAGTCACGACGTGACCGGTCAGATCGGCCGATCCCGGCACAGCGATATCGAAATTCATCCCGGTTCCCCATGGTCGACTCACTAAGTCGCCCATTTTTGATGATACTAGCAGATTAACCGTACGTTCATCGCCAGATCACGGAGATTCTCAGGGGTTTTTGAGACAAAGGGACGCTGTGTCCCCGGCGGTGGCGCGGTGCAAAAAAGAGGCCCGGGACTGGCCCGGGCCCTTCCCCCTCCCAGGGGGCGGCCAATCGCCGCCTGGCTGCAGGTCAGGCGGCCTTCTCGCCGTGGAACTGCTCTTCCTCGGTCGAACCGGTCAGCGCGGTGGTCGAGGACTGGCCCTGCTGGATCGCCTGGGTCACCGCATCGAAGTAGCCGGTGCCGACCTCGCGCTGGTGCTTGACCGCGGTGAAGCCCTTGTCGGCCGCGGCGAACTCGGCCTCCTGCAGTTCGACGAAGGCGCTCATCTGCCGGCGGGCATAGCCGTGCGCCAGGTTGAACATCGAATAGTTCAGCGCATGGAACCCGGCCAGGGTGATGAACTGGAACTTGTAGCCGTAGGCCGCGATCTCCTTCTGGAACCGGGCGATCGTCGCATCGTCCAGGTTCTTCTTCCAGTTGAAGCTCGGCGAGCAGTTGTACGCCAGCAGCTTGCCGGGGAACTTGGCGTGGATGGCCTCGGCGAAGCGGCGCGCGAACTCCAGGTCCGGCTTGCCGGTCTCGCACCACACCAGGTCGGCGTAGGGGGCGTAGGCCAGGCCGCGGCTGATGGCCTGGTCCAGGCCGTTGCGGGTCTTGAAGAAGCCCTCGACGGTGCGCTCGCCGGTGGTGAACGGCTGGTCGTTGCCGTCGATGTCGCTGGTGATCAGGTCGGCCGCCTCGGCGTCGGTGCGCGCCACCAGCAGCGTGGGCACGCCCAGCACGTCGGCGGCCAGGCGTGCGGCGTTGAGCTTCTCCACCGCCTCGCGGGTGGGCACCAGCACCTTGCCGCCCATGTGGCCGCACTTCTTCACCGCGGCCAGCTGGTCCTCGAAGTGCACGCCGGCCGCGCCGGCCTCGATCATCGCCTTCATCAGCTCGAAGGCGTTGAGCACGCCGCCGAAGCCGGCCTCGGCATCGGCCACGATCGGCTGCAGGAAGTCGATCTCGTCCTTGCCCTCGGCATGGTGCAGCTGGTCGGCGCGCAGCAGGGTGTTGTTGATGCGCTTGACCACCGCCGGCACCGAGTCGGCCGGGTACAGCGACTGGTCCGGGTACATCTGCCCGGCCAGGTTGGCGTCGGCGGCCACCTGCCAGCCGGACAGATAGATGGCGTTGAGCCCGGCCTTGACCTGCTGCATCGCCTGGTTGCCGGTCAGCGCGCCCAGCGCGTTGACGAACTCCTTCTCGTGCAGGTACGTCCACAGCTTCTCGGCGCCCAGCCGCGCCAGCGAGTGCTCGACGTGCACTGTGCCGCGCAGGCGCACGACATCGGCGGCGGTGTAGTTGCGGGTGATGCCCTGCCAGCGGGGATCGGTGTCCCAGGCATGCTGGATCTGTTCGGCGGTCGGCAGCGGGGTGGTCATCTTGCGTTCTCCTCGAGTGGATACGACGGATGAATCAATCGATCGATTGGTAGGCCGGCAGGGTCAGGAAGTCGGCCAGCTCGCCGGCGCGGCTGAGCCGGTCGAGCAGCGCGATGGCCTCGTCGATGCGGGCGCCGCCCGGCAGCGCCTCGCGCGGGCCCAGCCGCGACGGCAGGTTGCGCAGGGTGGTCTCCAGCAGCGCCAGGTCGATCGCGGTGCCGTCGTCCAGGTGCTGGCCGTCGTGGTGCAGCCACTGCCAGATCTGGGCGCGGCTGATCTCGGCGGTGGCCGCGTCCTCCATCAGGTTGTGGATCGGCACGCAGCCGTTGCCGTCCAGCCACGCCGCCAGGTAGCGCACGCACACCTCGACGTTGCCCTCGAACCCGGCCCGCGTGACCGTGCCCGGCGACGGCGCGATCAGCTGGTCGCGGGTCACCGCCACGTCCCTGCGCAGCACCGCCTTCTGGTTGGGCGTGGGCATGTGCTCGTCGAAGATCGCCATCGCCACCGGGATCAGCGCCGGGTGCGCCACCCAGGTGCCGTCGTGACCGGCGCCGACCTCGCGCAGCTTGTCGGCGCGCACTCGCGCCATCGCCTGCTCGTTGGCGGCCTCGTCGTGGTTGATCGGGATCTGCGCGGCCATGCCGCCCATCGCGTGCGCGCCGCGGCGATGGCAGGTCTGGATCAGCAGCTCCGAGTAGGCCTTCAGGAACGGCTGGGTCATGGTCACCTGGCCGCGCTCGGGCAGCACCCGGTCCGGATGCCGGCGGAAGGTCTTGAGGTAGGAGAAGATGTAGTCCCAGCGCCCGCAGTTGAGCCCGACGATGCGCTCGCGCAGCGCGTGCAGGATCTCGTCCATCTCGAACACCGCCGGCAGCGTCTCGATCAGCACGGTGACCTTGATCTGGCCGTGCGGCAGCCCGAGCATCGCCTCGATGTGGGACAGCGCGGTCTCCCACAGCGCGGCTTCCTCCATGCTCTGCAGCTTGGGCAGGTAGAAGTACGGGCCGCGGTCGCGCGCCATCAGCGTGCGGGCGTTGTGGAAGGCGAACAGCGCAGCATCGAACAGGCCGCCGGCCAGCGGCTGGCCGTCCACCTGCACGTGCTTCTCGTCCAGGTGCCAGCCGCGTGGGCGCACGATCAGCACCGCCTGCTGCTCCAGCGGCTTGAGCGCGTAGTGCTTGCCGGGGCCGCGCGCGGTGGCCGGCGCGTCGAAGGTCAGGTCGCCGCGCACCGCGCCCATCAGCGCGCGCTGTCCGGCCAGCAGGTTGCGCCAGGTCGGCGAGGTCGAATCCTCGAAGTCGGCCATGAACACCCGGGCGCCGGAGTTCAGCGCGTTGATGACCATCTTGGGGTCGGTGGGCCCGGTGATCTCGACGCGGCGGTCGGCCAGCGCGGCCGGCGGCGGCGCCACCGTCCAGTCGCCCTCGCGCAGGGCGCGGGTGTCGGGGCGGAAATCGGGCAGGCCGCCGTCGTCGAACCAGGCCTGGCGCTCGGCGCGGGCCCGCAGGCGGAGCTGGCGCTCGGGCTCGATCGCGCGGTGCAGCGACACCAGCAGGGCGAGCGCCGCGGCGGGCAGCATCTCGGCCTGGCCGGCGATCTGGGTGGTCATCGAGAGGCCCGGGGTCGAGCGGTCGGCCGGCTCGGGGCGGGCCGCGAAAGCGGTGGCGGACATGCGGAACTCCTGCGGTTCTTCCGGGAGCCCACCGTGCGCCCGCCCCAAGTATTTGACAAAACAGTTTTATCAATGCTTTAAATAAACCTGGCTTATATCCATCACGATATGCCGACCAAACCGCCCGCAAGTCCCCGTTTTTCCTACAAGTCGGATCGGCTGAAGCCGTTGCGGGCGTTCTGCCAGACGGTGCGGCTGGGCTCGGTCTCACGGGCGGCCGAGGCGCTGTTCGTCAGCCAGCCCGCGGTGAGCCTGCAGCTGCAGGCGCTCGAGCGCGAGCTGGGGGTGGTGCTGTTCGAGCGCGCCGGGCGCCGCCTCACGCCCAGCCGCGAGGGCCAGCTGCTGTACGAGATGGCGC
Source organism: Lysobacteraceae bacterium USHLN149 (assembly GCA_037145635.1). Classification (GTDB taxonomy): domain Bacteria; phylum Pseudomonadota; class Gammaproteobacteria; order Xanthomonadales; family Xanthomonadaceae; genus JAATFS01. The sequence continues at coordinate 296,132 of JBBCXB010000003.1, read as the reverse complement.
AGCCGCTGGTGGCCAGCCTCGACGGGCTGGAGGCCAGCTTCCGCGACAAGGTGCGCGGGCTGGATGCCGGCGAGCTCAACATCGCCGCCAACAGCTCCACCATCCTGTACCTGCTGCCCAAGATCGTGGAGAACTTCCGCGCGCGCCACCCGGACGTGCGCCTGACCCTGCACAACGCCATCAGCGCCGACGGCACCGACCTGCTGCGCGAGGACGCGGTGGACCTGGCGGTGGGCTCGATGCTGGACGTGCCGGCGGACCTGAGCTACGCCCCGGTGTACCGCTTCGAGCAGGTGCTGATCACCCCGCGCGAGCATCCGCTGGCCAGCCGGCCGAAGCTGTCGCTGGAGGACCTGTCGCCGTATCCGCTGATCCTGCCGCCCAAGCGCCAGGTGACCTACCGCCTGGTCGACCTGGTGTTCCAGCAGGCCCGCGTGCCCTACACCGTGGCGCTGGAGGTCGGCGGCTGGGAGGTGATCAAGCAGTACGTGGCGATGGGCATGGGCATCTCCATCGTCACCGCGATCTGCCTGACCGACGCCGACCGCGAGCGGCTGGCCATGCGCGCGCTCAAGGACTGGTTCCCCACGCGCAGCTACGGCGTGGTGGTACGCAAGGGCAAGTACCTGTCGCCGCAGGCCCGCGCCTTCATCGAGCTGATCCAGCCGGACCTGTTCTCGCCACGCGGCTACGACGAGAGCGGCCCGTCGGAGCGCTGAGCCGCATCGGGGCACCCTCGCGTCGCGGGCGGTTGAAACCGCGTGCGGCGGCGATCGGGGCCGGATCGATCGATGCGAACGGAACGGGGCTGGGCAGCAGACGCCGGCGACGGGCACCGGCGCCCGTCCGTACCGATGCCGGGGCATCGCGCCCGGCCACGGATCGCCTAAGGTAGGGGCTCGCCCGCCGTCCCTTGCGCGATGACCGCCTCGCCTTCCCTTGCCCGCTATGCCGAAGCCGCCGCGCCGCCCGCCCTGCGCGATCGCCTGCGCTGCGGCTGGCGCTTCCGCCAGGGCGACGCGCCGGAGACGGTCGAGGTGCTGCCCGACGGCTGCGTCGACCTGATCTGGGACGGCAGCCGGCTGTTCGTGGCCGGGCCGGACCGCCACGCCATGCCGGCCACCCTGGCGCCCGGCAGCACCCTCACCGGCGTGCGCCTGGCCCCCGGCGCCGGCGCGGCGCTGCTGGGCCTGCCGTTGCACGAGATCACCGGGCAGCGCGTGGACCTGGCGGTCCTGTGGGGCGCGGGCGGGCGCGACGCGCAGGCACGGCTGGAAGACGGCGCCGATCCACAAGCCGGACTGCAGGCGCTGTGCGCGGCACGGCCAGGGCAGCCGGACCCGTCGATGGCATGGCTGTTCGCGCGCCTGGCCGGCCCCGATCCGGTCGCGGTGGCCGGCCTGGTGGCCGAGCTGGGCCTCAGCGAGCGCTCGCTGCGGCGCCGCTGCCAGCACGCCTTCGGCTACGGCGCCAAGACCCTGGACCGGATCCTGCGCCTGCAGCGGTTCCTGGCCATCGCCGCCGGCCATCCCACGCTGACCGCCGCGGCGCTGGAGGCCGGCTACGGCGACGCGCCGCACCTGGTGCGCGAGAGCCGGCAGCTGACCGGGCGCACCCCGGGCGACCTGGTTCGCCGGCACGTCCGCTGAGCTGGCCGTTTTCGCCAAGCCGGCCGCCTCGCCAGCGCCGATACTGGCCCCCCGACCCCGGAGCCCGCCATGAGCCGCAACGATCAGCACCACCGCATCGACTACCTCGAATTCGCCGTCGCCTCGATCCCGGCCGCCAAGGCCTTGTACGGATCGGCGTTCGACTGGACCTTCCAGGACTATGGCCCGGACTACTGCGAATTCCGCGACGGCCGCCTGACCGGCGGCTTCTTCCACGGCGCCGCGCAGCCCGGCGGCGCGCTGGTGGTGCTGTACTCGACCGACCTGGCCGCCACGCAGGCGCGCATCGAGGCCGCCGGCGGGCGCATCACGCGGCCGCTGTTCGACTTCCCCGGCGGCCGGCGCTTCCACTTCGCCGATCGCGACGGCTACGAGCTGGCGGTGTGGTCGGAAGCCTGAGGCGGGCCCGGTCGCCAGCGCCGGGAACGGCCACGGCGGGTCCGCCGGAATGCGCCGCGCCGGCGGCGCGCTGCCGTCGCCGCGGCACTCAGTCGCCGCGGGCGTAGTGGCCCAGGAACATGTCCACCGCCGAGGCGGCCACCTCGGCCTGGCGGGCCGCCGGCAGCGGCGGCTGGCCCAGCGTGATCTGCGGCCAGAACGCGAAGCCCTTCACCAGCGCCTGCAGCTGCTGCGAGGCGAACTCCGGGTCCACCGCCTGCAGCCGCCCGTCGGCCAGCGCCGCGCGCAGCCAGGCGGTGGTGCCCTCCTCCTTGGCACCCAGCCGCGCCAGCAGTGCCCGCGCCCGCTCGGGCGAGTGGATGCCCTGGGCGATGGCGACCCGCGACAGGTCGACGAACACCGCGTCGTCCAGCAACCTCAGCTTCTGCTGCAGCAGCTGTAGCAGCTGCTCGCGCAGCGGCCGGTCGGCGCGATAGGGCAGACTGACCGCCTCGCTGCTGCGCTGCCACAGCCGCCCGAGGATCTCCTCGAACAACGCGTCCTTGCTGGGGAAATGGTTGTAGACGGTGCGCTTGGAGACGCCGGCGGCGGCGGCCACCCGGTCCATGCTGGTGCCCTCGAAGCCGTGCCCGCGGAACTCGGCGATCGCCGCATCCACGATGGCCTGGCGCTTGCGGTCGGTCAGGCGCGGGGCGCACAGCGAGGGCAGGGAGAACGACATGGCCCGATGTTACACCGGACGGTTTACTTTCACCCGGAGGAAACTACACTGTGTAGTGTAATTTCGCCTCGCACTTCTCGTCACTACGCCGCCATCCCCGTCCCTTCCGCCAGGAATTCCCGTGACCGCTCCCCTGCCTCCGCCGTCCCGCCGCAGCCGCTACGCCGACTCCCCCCAGCATCGCGACGGCCGCTTCCGCAACGCCGCGGCCACGCCCGTCACCCCCTCGCTCGGTCTGCTGGGCAACCTGCGGCTGATCTGGACCTTCCTGTTCGACAAGCCGGCCGACACCGCGCCGGCGGTGCCGCTGCCGGTGGAGGCGCTGACGCGCGCGGCCCTGCTCGCCGCGCCGGACCGCAGCCTCTACCGGCTCGGCCACTCGACCGTGCTGATGAAGCTGGACGGCGGCTTCTGGCTGACCGATCCGGTGTTCGCCGAGCGCGCCTCGCCGGTCCCGTTCGCCGGGCCGCGGCGCTTCCATGCCCCGCCGATCGCGCTGGAGGAGCTGCCGCCGCTGGCCGGCGTGATCCTGTCGCACAACCACTACGACCATCTCGACCGCGCCAGCCTCCGCCGGCTGGCGGACCGCGTCGGCGTGTTCGTGGCGCCGCTGGGCGTGGGCGACCTGCTGGTGCGCTGGGGCGTGGACGCGGCCAAGGTGCGGCAGCTGGACTGGTGGCAGTCGCTCACCGTCGGCGGCCTGACCCTGACCGCCGCCCCGGCCCAGCACTTCTCCGGACGCGGCTGGTTCGACAGCGGGCGCGCGCTGTGGGCCTCGTGGGCGATCCAGCACCGCGACCTGAAGCTCTTCTTCAGCGGCGACAGCGGCTATTTCGACGGCTTCCGCGCGATCGGCGAGCGCCTCGGCCCGTTCGACCTGACGCTGATGGAGAACGGCGCGTACGACCGCCGCTGGCCGCACGTGCACATGCAGCCGGAGCAGAGCCTGCAGGCGCACCGCGACGTACGCGGGCGCGCGCTGCTGCCGATCCACAACGGCACCTTCGACCTGGCGCTGCATCCCTGGTACGAGCCGTTCGAGCGCATCTCCGCGCTGGCCCGTGCCGCCGGCGTGCCGCTGCTGACCCCGCGCATGGGCGCACGCGTGGACCTGGACGCGCCGTCGGCCGACGAACCGTGGTGGCGGCCGGCGGCCGCGGCGACGGCCGCGCACATGCGCGCGCAGCACGCGGGCAGCTGAGCGAGGCGTCCACCGCCCAAGAAAAACGGGATGGCCTTGCGGCCATCCCGTCGGTCGTACCGCGCTGCGCCGGACTCAGTCCTTGAGGCCGCGGTTCTCCAGCAGCGGCGCCACGCTCGGGTCCTTGCCGCGGAAGGCCCGGTACAGCGAGGCCAGCTCGACGGTGTTGCCGCGCGAGAGGATCTTGTCGCGGAACACGTCGCCGTTCTTGCGCGACAGCCCGCCGTTCTCCTTGAACCACTCGAACGCGTCGTCGTCCAGCACCTCGGCCCAGAAATAGGCGTAGTAGCCGGCCGAGTAGCCGCCGCCCCAGATATGGTCGAAGTAGCTGGTGCGGTAGCGCGGCGGCACTTCGGCCAGGTCCACCTTGAACTTCTTCAGCGCGGCGGCCTCGAACGTGCCCACGTCCTGCAGCGGCGCGTCGGCCGGCTGGGTGTGCCAGGCCAGGTCGAGCAGCGCGGCCGACAGGTACTCGGTGGTGGCGTAGCCGCTGTTGAAGGTCTTGGCCTTCTGCAGCTTGTCCACCAGTGCCTGCGGCATCGCCTCGCCGGTCTGGTAGTGCTTGGCGTAGTGGGCGAACACCTTAGGATCGGTGGCCCAGTGCTCGTTGAACTGCGAGGGGAACTCGACGAAGTCGCGCGAGGTGCTGGTGCCGGCGATCGACGGGTACTTCACCTTCGAGAACATGCCGTGCAGCGCGTGGCCGAACTCGTGGAACATCGTGGTGACGTCGTCGAAGCTGATCAGCGCCGGCTGGCCGGCCGCGGGCTTGGTGAAGTTGCAAACGTTGTAGACCACCGGCTTGGTGCCGGTCAGCCCGTTCTGGCCGACGAACTCGTCCATCCAGGCGCCGCCGGACTTGCTGTCGCGCTTGAAGTAGTCGGTGTAGAACAGCGCCAGCGAGGTGCCGTCCTTGTCGAACACTTCATAGACCTTCATGTCCGGGTTGTAGGTCGGGATGTCGGTGCGCTGCTTGAAGGTGATGCCGTAGAGCTGGTTGGCGGCGTAGAAGACGCCGTTCTGCAGCACGTTGTCGAGCTCGAAGTAGGGCTTGATCTGCGATTCGTCGAGGTCGTACTTGGCCTTGCGCACCTGTTCGGCGTAGAAGTCCCAGTCCGAGGCGGCGAGCTTGAAGCCGTCAGTCTTCGAACCGGTACGCTGCGCGTCGATGACCTTCTGCATCTCGGCCACCTCGCGGCGCGCCTTGGCGGTCGCGGCCGGAACGGTGTCGGTCAGCAGCTTCAGCGCCTGGGCCGGCGTCTTGGCCATCTGGTCGCCCAGGCTGTAGGCGGCGTAGCTGTCGAAGCCGAGCAGCTTGGCCTTCTGCGCACGCAGCTGGGCCAGGCGCTGCACGGTCTGGCGGGTGTCGTTGCCATCGCCCTTCTCGGTGCGGGTCTCGGACGCGCGCAGCACCTCGGCGCGCAGGTCGCGGTCCTTCAGCGAGGCCAGCACCGGCTGCTGGGTGGTGTTCTGCAGCGCCAGCAGGTACTTGCCGTCGAGCTTGCGGCCCTTGGCGTCCTCGCCGGCCGAGGCAATCTCGCCATCGGACAGGCCGTCCAGCCGCGCCTTGTCGTCCACCACCACGGCGCCGGCGGCCGAGGCGGCGACCAGCTTGGTGTGGAACTGGGTGGAGAGGGTGGTCTCCTCGACGTTGAGCTTGCGCAGGGTGGCCTTGTCGGCATCGGACAGCTGCGCACCGGCCCGCACGAACTCGTCGTAGTCGCGCTCGACCAGGCGCTTCTGCTCCGAGTCCAGGTTCAGCGTGTCGCGCTGGTCGTAGATCGACTTGATGCGGGCGAACAGCTTGGGATCCAGGCTGATCTCGTCCTGGTGCGCGGCCAGCTTGGGCGCGACCTCTTCCTGGATCTTCTGGCGCGCGTCGTTGGTATCGGCCTGGACCAGGCCGAAGAAGATGCGCGACACCCGGGTCAGGGTCTCGCCGCTGCGCTCCAGCGCCTCGATGGTGTTGTCGAAGGTGGCGGGCTCGGCGCGGTCGGCGATGGTGCGGACCTCGGCCAGGTGCTGCTTCATGCCTTCCTCGAAGGCAGGCAGGTAGTCGCTGTCCTTGATCTTGTCGAACGGCGGCGCCTGGAACGGCAGCGTGCTGGCGGTCAGCAGCGGGTTCGGGGCGGCGGCGGGGGTCTGGGAGGTGGCGGTCTTCTCGGGCACGGGGGACTCTTTACCGGTTCGATCCTGGTCGGAGCAGGCGGCCAGCGCCAGGCTGATGGCGGCGGCCAGTAGGACAGTACGCGACATGAAGGCGGATTCCTGGAAGTTCGGAGGACGACAGCAGGCGCGCAAATTACTCCGTTTGCGGCCGGCCGGCATGTGCCATTGGGCGGGGAATGGCGCGCTACAGCGCGCCCGCGAATATCGCCACGTGGGGGACGCCGTCGGCGCCGATGCGGCCGCGGTACATGCCCTCGGTGTTGAACGGGAACGCGGCGTTGCCCTGGGCGTCGAGGGCGATGGCGCCGCCGTTGCCGCCGGCGGCCGGGATCTGCTGGTCGATCACCGTCTCGGCGGCCTGCGCCAGCGACTGGCCGGCGTACTTCATGCGCGCGCAGATGTCGTAGGCGGCCACGGCGCGCAGGTAGTACTCGCCCCAGCCGGTGCCGGACACCGCGCAGCGGGCGTCGGCATAGGTACCGGCGCCGATGACCGGCGAATCGCCGACGCGGCCGTAGCGCTTGTTGGTCATGCCGCCGGTGGAGGTGCCGGCGGCCAGCCGGCCCTGGCGGTCCAGCGCCAGCGCGCCCACCGTGCCGAAGTGCTTGGCGGTCTCCAGCTCGCTGTGGGCCTGGCCGGCGGCCTCTTCCTTGAGCGCCTTCTGCAGCTGCTGCCAGCGCTTGTCGGTGCGGAAGTAGGCCGGGTCGACCAGGGCGACGCCCTGCTCGCGCGCGAACTGCTCGGCGCCGTCGCCGACCAGCATCACGTGCGGGGAATGCTGCATCACCGCGCGCGCCAGCTGGATCGGGTTCCTGACCCGGTGCACGCCGGCGATCGCGCCGGCCTGGCCGGTGGCGCCATCCATGATCGCCGCGTCGAGCTCGTTGCGGCCGTCGTGGGTGAACACCGCGCCACGGCCGGCGTTGAACATCGGTGCGTCCTCCATGACGCTCAGGGTGGCGGCCACCGCGTCCACCGCGCTGCCGCCGCCGGCCAGTACCGCATGCCCGGCGCGCAGCGCGCGCTCCATCGCCGCGCGGGCCTCGGCCTGCGCCTGCGGGTCGAGGTCGGCGGCCTGCACGCCGGCGCCGCCGTGCAGCACCAGCACCGGTTCGGTGGCCAGCGCGGGGCCGGCCAGCAGCGGCAGCGAGAGCACGAGCAGGCACAGGCGGGTGGCGAGCGTCATCGGGGCGTTCCGTCGGCGGGGCCCGGGCCAGCGGGCGGGAAGGCAGGGCCTGCGGGCCCCGGGCGGCAGGCCGCGTTGGTCACAGCGTGTCGCGGTTCTTGCCGCGCCACGGCCGGTACCAGGTGCGCACCGCGGCGATGTCGGCCTGCATGTCCTCGCCGGGATGGAACAGCTCGCCCAGGCCGATGGTGCGGCTGGGGTAGTCGAAGTACACCGGCAGGATCGGCACGCCGGCCTCCTTGGCGATCTTCCAGAACCCGGCCTTCCACTGCTCGACGCGCTTGCGCGTGCCCTCCGGGGTGATCACGTACCACATGCGCTCGGAGTTGCGGATCAGCCGCACCGCCTGGCCGATCGTGCCCTGCGCCTGGCTGCGGTCCAGCGGGATCGCGCCGAGCCGGCGCAGCAGCGGCCCCAGCGGCCACCAGAACAGCTGCGCCTTGCCCAGCACGCGCACCTCGAAGCCGAGCGCGAACTTGGCGGCGAAGCCGAGGAAGCCGTCCCAGTTGGACGAGTGCGGCGCCACGATCATCACCAGCTTGGGCGCGTCCGGCAGGGTGCCGACCATCTTCCAGCCGGTGAGCCGCAGCGCGGTGCGTCCCAGCCAGCGGCCGATCGGTCCGTGCGCCACCGGCATCCGGGGGGGCGTCGGCTGCAGCAGCGGGTCGGCGGGGTTCACCGGAGGCAACAACGGGTCGTTCTGACTCACTTTCACTCCCAATGGGACGAGGAACGCCCCCGCTTGGTCTGGCTGCGCTGATTCTTGGAATCGAGGCGGCGCAGCTGCGACCCGCGGGTGGGTTTGGTGGCAATCCGTCGCTTGGGCACCGCCAGTCCGGCGGCGATGAAGGCGACCAGGCGCGTGCGCGCGTCTTCGCGGTTGCGCTCCTGGGTGCGGAAACGCTGGGCGTCGATCACCAGCACGCCGTCGCTGGTGACGCGGCGGTCGCGGCGCGCCAGCAAGCGCGCGCGCAGCGCCTCCGGCAGCGACGGCGAGCCGGCCACGTCGAAGCGCAGTTCCACCGCGGTGGAGACCTTGTTGACGTTCTGCCCGCCGGCGCCGCTGGCACGCACGAAGCGCTCCACGATCTCGCTCTGCGGGATCGCCAGGGTCGCGTCGACGGGGAGCGGTTCGTTGGCCATGGCGCGATTGTATCCGGCCCGGCGGCCACGGCGCGCGGGCGGGCGATCCCTTATCCTGCACCCGCCAACCTACCCGCAGGATGCCCGATGAAACCGACACGTTCCCTTCCGTTGCGCACGCTGGCCCGCCGCCTCGCGCTGGCCCTGGTGCTCGCCGCGGCGGCCCCGCTGGCGCTGGCGCAGACCGCGCCCAGCGACGCCGACGTCAACCGCCTGCTGGCCGCCTCGCGCGCGCAGAACATGCTCGACACCATGCTGCCGCAGATCGACGCGATGCAGCAGCAGCAGTTCGCCCAGCTCACCGCCCAGCGCAAGCTCGACGCCGCGCAGCAGGCGCAGCTGCAGCGCATCCAGGCCCGCACCAGCCAGACCGTGCGCAAGGCGCTGTCGTGGTCGGAGATGCGGCCGATGTACGTGGACCTGTACAAGCGTTCGTTCTCGCGCGAGGACGTGCTGGCGATGGCCGAGTTCTACGAGAGCCCGGCCGGCCAGAGCCTGCTCGACAAGACCCCGGCGCTGATGCAGAACCTGATGGTGGCGATCCAGCAGAAGATGGTGCCGCTGTTCGCCGACCTGCAGAAGGATCTGGAGCAGATCGTCCACGAGCCGGCCGCCCCTGCTGCCAAGCCCTGACGGCTCCGGGCACGGCACCCTCATCCGCCCTTCGGGCACCTTCTCCCGCTGGCGGGAGAAGGGAGGGCCGGCGACCCCAGGGCGGGAACGGCTTCCTGGCGGTGACGGAACGAGAGGGAACACCGCGGCCCTTCCTGCCAGGGCGGGTAGCGCCGTCCTGATGGTGACCGGGCGGGAGCAGCGAAAGCCACCGCCTTGCGGCCATCGGGGTGAGACCGTTCGGCGTCGGCGGACTGGCGACTCTTGCCGTGGCGGAGGGGCCCTGCCCGTAGCGGAGGGGTCCTGCCCGTAGCGGAGCGGCCCTGCCCGTAGCGGAGGGGCTCTGCTGACGATGGCGGGAGTGGCTGTCTGGCGACAGTGGGAGCAGCCCTCCGGGCGACGATCCGGAGTGGCCGTTCCAGCCGCAACGGAAGCAGCCCTCATCGCGGTCGCAGGCACGCGGTGCCAGCAGCAGCCGTCGTCCTTCTCCCGCTGGCGGGAGAAGGTGCCCCGCAGGGGCGGATGAGGGCCCGCCGGTCCTGGCAGCGAAGACGACAGCCGCCACCCGCACGCACCGCACGTTCCCGCCTGCGACGCTCCTTCCACGTGCCCATGGCCCATTGCCGGTGCCGCCGGCATCGCGCCCTACGCCAGCGACGGCGGCTCCCAGCCGAACAACGCGCAGGCCTTGGCGAACTCGCCGTCCACCCCGGTGGCGACCGACAGCCTGCGCCCGTCGCGCGGGTGCGGGAACGACAGCCGCTCGGCGTGCAGCAGCATGCGGTGGATGCCGAGCATGCGGAAGCTGCGGTTGTGGCGGCCGTCGCCGTGGCTGGTGTCGCCGATCAGGTGGTGCGACAGGTGCTTGAGGTGGCGGCGGATCTGGCGGAAGCGGCCGGTCTGCGGCTGGCAGCGCAGCAGCGCGTAGCGCGAGGTCGCAAAGCCGGTGGACGGGATCTCCAGCTCGCCGGTGAGCAGGCGCTGGAAGTGCGTGACCGCCGGCTTCTTGGCCGGCTTGCCGGGGCCGCCGTCGAGGTCGTGGTCGACCGTGAAGTGCGTCTCGGCCGGCCAGCCGCGGCAGACCGCCAGGTAGTCCTTGCCGACCTCGCCGGCCATCAGCGACTTGCCCAGCGCGCTGGCGGCCTCGCGGTCGAAGGCCAGCAGCAGGCAGCCGCTGGTGGCGCGGTCCAGTCGATGCACCAGGAAGATCGGCCGCCCCAGCTGCGCGCGCAGGCGGTCGGCGAGGAAGTCGTCCTCGCCCCGGGCCAGCTTGCTGTCGTGGACCATCAGGCCGGCAGGCTTGTCGACGACCGCCAGCGCGTCGTCGACGTACAGCAGCCGCAGGGGTTCGGAGGCGGTGTTCACCCGGCGATTATCGCATCGCCGGCGCGCGCGCGCCGGCCGGCATGCGGCGTTTCAGTCGTCGCCGCGGACCGCCAGCAGTTCGCCCTTGCCCACCGGCAGCAGGCTGCAGGTGAACGCCGGATCGGCACGCAGCGCGGCCTCGAACCCGGCCATCTGCGCGGCGTGCGAGATCGCGTTGTCGACCACCAGCAGCCCGCCGGGGCGCAGCACGCGCCGCAGCGACGGCCACCAGTCCAGGTAGCGGTGGCGGTCCGAATCCAAGAACACCAGGTCGGCCGACGCGGGCGCGGCGGCGTCCAGCCAGGCGCCGGCCTCGGTGTGGACCAGGGCGACGTGCTCAGCCAGGCCGCTGCGCGCGAAGTTCGCCTGCGCCGCCTGCACCTTGTCGGCGGCGAACTCCAGGGTGGTCACCCGCCCGCCGATCGCCGCCGCGGTCTCGGCCAGCCACAGCGTGGAATAGCCGTTGGAGGTGCCGATCTCCAGCACCCGGCGCGCGCCGGTGGCGCGCACCAGCACCGCCAGCAGCTCGCCGGTGTCGGGCGTGATGTTGAGCATGCGCCGGCCGCGCTCGGCATGGGCGGCGTCGTTCTCGTCGCCGAACCGCGCCAGTTCCCGCTTCAGTTCCTGCAGTGTCGTGTCCATGCCGGCAGCCTAGCGCCGCAGCCAGGCCGACAGCAACGCGGCCGCACCGGCCACCCCGGTGACCCAGCTCCACACCGGCACCGTGCCCAGGTACCAGCCGTCCGGGTGAAGGCCGTAGAGCACCGCCGCGGTGACCAGCAACCCGGCGCCGGCGATGGCGCCGACCGCGCGCCGCTGCAGCCGGCGCAGGCTCAGGTCGAGCGCGATCAGGTCCAGCGAGCGCACCTGCACCTGGTGCCGCCCTTCCACCTGCTGCGCCAGCCAGGCGTGCACCAGCCGCGGCATGTCCGGGGCGTGGGTCATGATCTCGGGCAGGCGCTTGCGCAGCTCGGCCACCACCCGGCGCGGGCTGTAGCGGGCCAGCAGGATGCGCTCGAGCACCGGCCGCGCCACCGCCCAGATGTCCAGCTCCGGGTCGAGCTGGCGGCCAACGCCCTCGATGTTGAGCAGGGTCTTCTGCAGCAGGATCAGCTGCGGCTGCAGCGTCAGCTGGTAGCGCTGCGCCACCCGGAACAGCTTGATCAGCACCTCGGCCAGCGAGATCTGCGACAGCGGCCGGGTGAAGTACGGTTCGCACACCGAGCGTGCCGCCGCCTCCAGCTCGTCGATGCGGATGTCCGACGGCATCCAGCCCGCCTCCACGTGCAGCTCGGCGATGCGCCGGTAGTCCTTGTGGAAGATGGCCATGAAGTTCTCGGCCAGGTAGTACTGATCCTTCTGCGAGAGCTGGCCCATGATCCCGAAGTCCAGCGCGATGAAGCGCGGATTCAGCCGCCGCGCCGGATCGCTGTCGACCCAGATGTTGCCGGCGTGCGCATCGGCGTGGAAGAAGTTGTCGCGGAACACCTGCGTGTAGAACACCCGCACGCCCTTGGCCGCCAGCGCCTTGCGGTCGATGCCCGCGGCGTCGAGGCGAGCGATATCGTCGGACGGGATGCCGTAGACGCGTTCCAGCGTCAGCGCGCGTTCGGCGGTGTGCGACCAGATCACCTCCGGCACGTACAGGTCGTCGGCATGCGCCTGCCAGAAGCGGCGCAGCACGCTGGCGTTGGCGCCCTCGCGCTGCAGGTCCAGCTCCGCCGACAGCGTGGCCTCGATCTCGGCCACCACCTCGCGCGGGCGGATCTTGTCCGCCCGCGGGTGGGTGCGCTCGACCAGCGCCGCGGCCGAGGACAGCAGCGCGATGTCGGCATCGATCTGCTTTTCGATGCCGGGCCGCAGCACCTTGACCACCACTTCGCGGACCACGCCGTCGGCATCGGGCGGCAGCGTCGCCGCATGCACCTGGGCGATCGAGGCCGAGGCCAGCGGCGTGGTGTCGAAGCGCACGAACGCCTCGCTCACCGGCCGGCCCAGCGCCTGCTCGACGATCAGGCGCGCGGCTTCACCGTCGAACGGCTGCACCCGGTCCTGCAGCAGGGTGAGCTCCTCGGCCACGTCCGGCGGGATCAGGTCGCGGCGGGTGGACAGGATCTGCCCGAACTTGACGAAGATCGGCCCCAGGTCCTGCAGCGCCATGCGCAGCCGCGCACCGCGCGACTGTGCGGCGATGGCGGCGGTGGCGCGCGGCACGAACGGCTTGGCCAGGCGCAGCCAGCGCTCGGCCGCGGTGCCCTCGAGCAGGTCGTCCAGGCGGTAGCGCAGGATCACCCGGCCGATGCGGCTGGCGCGGAACAGCGCCTTCATGCGCGCTCTCCGGCAGCCGCGCGCAGGCGCGCCACGCGCGCCGCCAGCCGCTCGACATCGTCGCGCAGCACGTCGACGTCGTCGTGGAAGGCGTCCAGCTCGGCATGCGGCACCACGTCGCGCGATTCCTCGGTGACGTACTCGGCCGCGGTCTGGGCCAGGTCCGCCATGCCGCGGCGGGCCTGCTGCAGGGCGTTGCGCACCGCGCTCGCCAGTTGCACCCCGACCACCTCGCCGAACACCGCCACGAACGGCTGCTGCCAGTCCGGGTCGAAGCGCGCCGCCAGCTGCTGCAGCCGGCGCGCCAGCTCCGCATCGCCGGACACCCGCAGCCGGGCCCCGCTGCCGCCCCCGCCGCGGCGCGCCTGCGCCAGGAACGGCAGCTGCCCCAGCAGCCCGGCCAGGGTACTGCGCACGGCCAGGTCGGGCTCCTGCGCGGCGTCCACCGGGCCCACCCGCAGGCGGCGGTCGGCCACGCTGATCTGCAGCGCCAACGCCGGCGCCTCCAGGGTCAGGGCGATGCGCTGGCCTTCCAGCGGCAGCAACGCGTCGCGGGTGTCCGGGTCCAGCGCCAGCGCACGGTTGAGCGCCGCTTCCAGCGCACGGCCGGCCAGCGGCTTGAGGGTATCGAAGGGGGATCCTGGCATCCGGGCATTCTACCGTCGAAGGGATTGGAGATTGGGGAGCGGCCGTGCATCCTATGCCCCTCTGTGACGGGTTTGAGGAGTGGCGGCATGGGCAGGATCCGGGTCGGCTTGGTCTTCGGCGGAAAATCGGCCGAGCACGAGGTCTCGCTGCAGTCCGCCAGGAACATCGTCGAGGCGCTTGACCAGACACGATTCGACGTGAGCCTGATCGGTATCGACAAGCAGGGCCAGTGGCACCTTGGCGACCTGGACGGTTTCCTGCTGAATGCCGACGATCCCGCGCGGATCGCACTGAACCGCAGCGGCCGCGGGGTGGCCCTGGTCCCCGGTCATGACAGCGGCCAGCTGCGGCCCTTGCAGCAGGCCAGGGCGCTGGAGCAGATCGACGTGGTGTTTCCAATCGTGCATGGCACCCTGGGCGAGGACGGCTCGCTGCAGGGACTGCTGCGCATGGCGCATCTGCCCTTCGTCGGATCCGGCGTACTCGGCTCGGCGGTCGCCATGGACAAGGATGTGGCCAAGCGCCTGCTACGCGACGCTGGATTGGAGATCGCGCCGTTTGCGTGCTTCGGCCGCTCCACGATTGCCGGAGCCGATTTCGAGGCATTGGCTGCACGTTTCGGACTACCGCTCTTCGTCAAACCCGCCAACCAGGGGTCCTCGGTGGGCGTAAGCCGGGTCAGCGACGCCGCGGAATTTTCCGCCGCGCTGGCATTGGCACTGGAGTATGACCACAAGGTGTTGGTGGAGGCGGCGATCGCCGGCCGCGAGATCGAATGTGCGGTCCTCGGCAACGCACATCCGCAGGCCAGCGTCTGTGGAGAGGTGGTGGTGCACGATGCTTTCTATGCTTACGACACCAAGTACATCAACGAGAGCGGTGCCGAGATCGTGGTGCCGGCTGCCATCGACGCCGCCACGCAGGCACGCATCCAGGAGGTGGCTCTGACTGCTTACCGCACCTTGGAGTGTGCCGGGCTGGCGCGTGTGGACGTCTTCCTCACCGCCGACGGCCGGATCGTGGTTAACGAGGTCAACACCCTGCCGGGCTTCACCCCTATCAGCATGTATCCGAAGCTCTGGCAGGCCACCGGCCTAAGCTATAGCGCGCTGATCACGCGCTTGATCGAGTTGGCGCTGGAACGCCACGCCGAAGACACCGCGCTGCGCAGCAGCGTCTGGCCGGTCGCATGAGCGGGCAGCCGCTGCGGCCGGTCGGCGCCGCCGACCATGCCGCGCTGCTGGCACTCAACAACGCGCACGCGACCGAACTGTCCTGGCTCGACGCCCCCGCCCTTGCACGGCTGCTCGGGATCGCCCTGCATGCACGCACCGTCGGGACCTGCTCGGCACTGCTGGTCGCGCTCGACCAGGACGCACCCTACGCCAACCCGAACTTCGCCTGGTTCGCGGCGCGCCATCGGCGCTTCGTCTACATCGACCGCGTGGTGGTGGCGGCGTCGGCGCGCGGCCAGGGCCTGGCGCGGCGGCTGTACCGCGACCTGGCCGACACGGCGCGGGCGCAAGGCCATTCGCTGCTCGCCTGCGAGATCAACCTCGATCCGCCCAATCCGGCCTCCGCGGACTTCCACCGCGGCCTCGGCTTCGTTTCGGTCGGCAGCGCCCGCCTGCCCGGCGGCAAGCAGGTCGGTTACCACCTGTGCGCGCTGGACGAAGCGCCGCGGCTGCGCACGGCTCCATAGCAAGCGGCCCACGCCTCCGATGGATGGAGGCGCGGGCCGCTTGAATCACATGTTGCGCGGGCGACTAGACCTTGCCGCGACGGAACATGGAGATGACCGCCAGGATCAGGAACACGACGAACAGGATCCAGGCGATGTTGGTCGCCGCACCAGCGATGCCGCTGAAGCCGAGCACGGCCGCGATGATGGCGATGACGAAGAAGATGATGGCGTAATGCAGCATGGCAAGTTCCAGAAGTTGTCGTGCCGAATCGGCGCACGCACATCATCGGCAGAATGCGGTCTTCATCCGGTGACGGAGGTGTCGCGGCCGCATGAGGACTTCAGCCTTGTGAGTCCTTCGTCAATGCTGACCCGCGGCACGTAGCCGAAGTCGCGGCGCGCCGGTTCCATGCTGTACCAGTGCGGCGTGCACAATTGCTCGGCCAGGAAGCGGGTCAGCGGCGGCTCGCCGCGCAGGCGCAGCAGCGGCCACAGCGTCTCGCACAGCGCGCCGATGCGGTAGGCCGCCTTGAACGACAGCGTCCGCGTCACCGGCGGCGCGCCGACCGCGGCGAGCAGCCGGTTCATCAGCTCGCGCATCGGCAGCGGCTCGCCGTTGGAGATGAAGTACGCCTTGCCCGCACACGCCGCGCCCACCGCCAGGTGGTCGAGCGCATCGAAATGGGCCTGCGCGGCGTTGTCGATGTAGGTGGAGTCCACGAGATTGTCGCCACCGCCGACCAGGCGCACGCGGCCGGCGCGCGCGCGCGCGGCGAGCTTGGGCAGCAGCTGGTTGTCCCCCGGCCCCCAGATCAGCCGCGGCCGCAGCGCCACCGTCGCCAGCTGCGCGTCGTTGGCCGCCAGCACCGCGCGCTCGGCGATCGCCTTGGTCGCCGCGTAGGGCGCCTTGATATCCTCGCCATAGGGCACGGCCTCGGCCCCCAGACCCTCGACCGGATGGGTGGCGCGGTGGGTCACGCTCGGCGTGGAGGTGTAGACCAGGCGACCCACGCCGTGGGCACGGCAGGCCGCCAGCACGTTCTCGGTGCCGACCACGTTGGGCCGGTGGTAGCTGTCGTAGCTGCCCCAGGCCCCGGCCTTGGCGGCGTTGTGCAGCACCGCATCCATGCCGGCGACGGCATGCCGCACCGCGGCGGCATCGTCGAGGTCGCCACGGATCTGGCCCACGCCGAGCGCCTGCAGCTCGGCGTAGTGGCCGCGATTGAAGCTGAGCACCTCGTGCCCGCGCGCGACCAGGCCGCGGCACAGTGCCTGGCCGAGGAATCCACCGCCGCCGGTGACCAGTATCTTCATGCGTGTCGCTCCAGTCGGGTGGCCGCCCACAGCGCCAGCTTCTCGCGGCCGATCTTGGCATTGTGGCGGATGTCCACCGGAAACCCGGGATGGGCCAGGAATTGCGTGATGCCGGCGGTGTGCGCGTGGGCGGCCGCGATCGCGCGCAGCTCGCGCTCCAGCGTGCCGGGTGCGGGCGCCGCGTCCGTGCCCGCCCGCTTCAGCGGTTCGTAGCACAGCACCGGCTGCTGGCGACCGGCGGCGCCCACGCCCACCAGCGCGGTGCGCCGGATGGCCGGATGGGCGTTGAACACCGGCTCGACCTGCTCGGTGTACAGCGGCCCGGCAGCGGTCTCCACGCGCTGGGTCTTGCGTCCGCAGAACCACAGCCGGCCCTGGGCATCGAAGTAGCCGACGTCGCCCATGCGGTGGACGATGCGCTCGCCGCCGCCGGGCAGGCGCTCGCGGATCTTGGCGAGGCGGGTGGCGGCGCCGCGGTTGAAATAGCTGTCCGTGGTCGTCGGCCCGGCCACGGTGATCTCGCCGACCGCGCCGTCCGGCAGCTCGCGCGCATCCGTCCACTCGGCGAGGGCAGCGTCGTCGATGGTGATGATGCGCACCACGTTCGGCGCCACCACCGCACCGACGCAGGTGCCGGCGCCGGCCTCGGTGGCCGCGCGCGTGTCCTGCAGTTCGCGGCCCTCGATCACCGCCACCGGCAGGCACTCGGTGGCGCCGTACGGCGTCCAGAACTGCGCGTCATCGGGCAGCAGCGCGCGCAGCCGCGCTACCACCTCCGGCGGGACCGGCGCACCGGCCGAGGTCGCGCGCCGCACGTTCGGCAGCGCCCGGCCGTGGTCGGCCAGCACCCGCATCAGCGCCGGCGAGCCGAACAGCTGGGTCACCCCGAAGCGCTCGATCGCATCGTGCAGCCGGTGCGGATCGGCGCTGGCCGGCCGCGTCGGGTCCATGTCCGGGATCACCGAGGTCAGCCCCAGCGCCGGGTCGAACAGCGCGAACGGCGGGAAGGTCGGCAGGTCGACCCCGCCCGGCTGCATCCCGAACGCGGTGCGCAGCAGCTCGATCTGGCCGACGAAGTGGCGGTAGCGGTAGACCACGCCCTTGGGCACGCCGGTGGAGCCGCTGGTGAACAGGATCGCGGCCATGTCGTCCGCCGCGGTGTCGGCCAGCTGGCTGCCGGCACCGGCGCCCGCGCGCTCGATCCGCGCCAGCGTGGTGCCGCCCCAGCCCCAGCGCCGCCCGACGGTGACGATGCGGCGGGCCGAGCGCGCCCAGCCCAGCAGCCGCCGCGCCAGCTGCGCCAGCCCGATGCCGACGAAGGCCTGCGGCTGCGCCTCGTCCAGGCATTGCCGCAGCGCGCGCCGGTCGATGCCCGGATCGACCAGCACCGGCACCGCGCCGATCTTGAACAGCGCGAACATCAGCAGGAAGAACTCCGGCGACGGCCGCACCATCACCACCGTGCGGATGCCGCGGCCGATGCCGTAGCCGGCCAGCCCCGCGGCGATCGCATCGCTGCGCGCATCGAGCTCGCGATAGCTGAGAGTGACGTCGTAGGGCGCCATCGCCGCGCCGCGGCGGCGGCCGGGGCAGCGGATGGCGATCTGGTCGGGGCGCTCGCGCGCCAGCTGCGGCAGGGTCGCGGCGATGTTGCAGGAGGAGGTCATCGAACGATTATCGCCGACCTGGCTCCCGCGCAGGCGCGCGTCCGAACCGGCGTGCGGAACGGACCGCCGCGCCGGGACGGGCCGGCCCGCGCGCGGGATGCATTGCGCGCGCCGCGTGCCGGGCACGCCGGCTTAGTGTCCCGCCCGGCCCCGCGCGCACGTCACGTGTCGGCGAGGCGACGCGCCCGGTCTGCGGCCCCTCCGCGCCCCGCGCGGCGCCCGGATCGCGCGAACGCCTGAACATGCCGGCGCTTGCAGCGCGCCGCGGTTCGGGCAGAATGCCGCGCCCCCCACGCTGTTTGCCGCGCAAGGCCCGGCTTCCATGGCACATCCCTGCCTCACCTGCGGCGCCTGCTGCGCCTATTTCCGCGTCAGCTTCCACTGGAGCGAGGCCGATCCCGAACTGGGCGGCAGGGTGCCGATCGCGCTCACCGAGCCGCTGCGCACCCACGAGCGGGTGATGCGCGGCACCTCGCAATCGCATCCGCGCTGCGTCGCGCTGGAGGCGGACATCGGCCGCTACAGCCGCTGCAGCATCCACGACCGCCGCCCGTCGGTGTGCGCCGCGGTGCCGGCGTCGCTGGAATTCGGCGAGCGCAGCGCGCAGTGCGACAAGTCGCGGCTGGCGCATGGCCTGCCGCTGCTGGTGCCGGCCGACTGGGCCGGGGTCGCCGAGGCCGAGCGCAACCCGCTGCCGGCGCCCTGACCCATGTTCGCGTGCGTCCCGGACGCCGCCGCCGCAGGACCTGGCCGGCGCGGGTTCCGGCGCCCAGCGCAGCGGTCACCGCTCGACGGCCCGCAGGATCAGGTTCAGGGGCCCGGCGTGGCGGAAGACGGCGCCGGCGGCAACGGGTGCTTATCGAGGAAGCGCCGGATCGCCGGCACCAGCACCTCGTGCTTGTCCTCCAGCACGTAGTGGTTGGCGTCCTCGAACGTCATCACCTCGGCCTGCGGCAGCGCCTGGCGGAAGCCGTCCAGGAAATGGTGGTCGAAGCAGATGTCGCGCAGCCCCCAGCCGATGAAGGCCGGGCGGTCGGCGAAGCCGGGCAGCGCCTGCGCCGAGCGCTCCAGCAGCGACCACGCGCGGTCGGCCGGCGACAGCGGGATGTCCTGCATGAAACGGATCGTGGCGATGCGGTGGTCCCAGCTATCGTACGGTGCCACGTAGGCGCGGCGGACCGCGGCCGGCATGCGCCGCGACACGCCCAGCCACGAGGCGCCGGCCGAGAACGCGTTGAAGGTGCGGATGAACCACTCGCCCGGGCGCCAGTGCCGGCCCATCGCGATCTGCCACGGCATCGGCTTGGCCGCCGGCAGCGGGAACGCCGCGGTGTTGGTGATCACCAGGCGCCGGACCTGGGCCGCGTGCGACAGCGCCCAGCCGAAGCCGATCATGCCGCCCCAGTCGTGCACCGCCAGCGTCAGCGGCCCGGTCACGCCCAGGTGGTCGAGCAGCGCCGTCAGGTCGTCCACGCGCGACTGCAGGGTGTAGTCGTAGTGCGCGTCGTCGGGCTTGTCCGACAGCCCCATGCCAACGTGGTCCGGCACGATGCAGCGGTAGCGGTCCGACAGCCCGCCCACCAGATGCCGCCACAGGTAGCTCCACGACGGGTTGCCGTGCAGCATCAGCACCACCTCGCCGTCGCGCGGGCCCTCGTCGAGGTACGACATCGCCACGCCCGGGCGCAGCTGCAGGCGCTGCGGGGTGAAGGGGTAGCCCGGCAGGGGGCGGCTGGATGCAGTCATCGGTCCACTTGCAAGGAGAAAACGCCCGCGGCAGGCGCCGCGGGCGTGTCCGGGTGACGCCGGCCGGCGGGGTCCGCGCTGGAGGCCAGCGCGGGCCGCCTCACCACACCACTTCGGCCATCGAGCAGTTCAGGCCCGAGCCGATGCCGAGCAGGGCGATGCGGTCGCCCTTCTTCAGCCGGCCCAGTTCCTTGAGCTTGCTCAGCACGATCGGCACCGAGGCCGGGCCGATGTTGCCGTGCTCGCCGAAGATGGTCATCACCTTGGCCGGATCGATGCCGAACGACTTCACGAACGCGGCCGTGTGCGGGCGGCTGACCTGGTGGATGACGAACTGGTCCAGTTCCTCCACCGCCCAGCCCAGCGCCTGGCGCGCGGCGACGAAGGTCTTCTGTGCCAGCTTGATGCCCTCGATCAGCAGCAGGCGGGTATCGGTGACCATGCGGTCGAGGTTGCCGCGGCACAGCTTGTTCCACTCGGTCGCCGAGCGGGTCACGCCGCCGCGGTAGCGCGGCGCGTCGGGCACCAGCTCGGTACGCGCCATCACCATCGCCGCCGCGCCGCAGCCCAGGGTCAGCGCCGCCAGTTCCTCGCGGAACTCCTGCTCGGTGACGTCCGGCGAGGTCATGCGCTCGAGCGTCTTCTCGTAGACCAGGTTCGCGGTCTCGCCGTCGACCACCAGCGCGTAGTCGATCTCGCCGCGCTCCAGCATGCGGGCGGCGATGTCCATGCCGTTGATGAAGGCCAGGCAGGCGTTGGCGACGTCGAAGGTCATGCACTCGTCGCCCACGCCGAGGTTGCCGGAGACGATGGAGGCCGTGGACGGCTCCAGGTAGTCGCGGCTCACCGAGGTGTTGACTAGCAGGCCGATGCGGTCGGCGCCGATGCCGGCGTCGGCCAGCGCCTTGCGTGCCGCCTGGGTGGCGGCGTCGGACGCCTGCACGTCCGCATCCCACAGCCGGCGCGCGTGGATGCCGGCGACATCGCCCAGCACGTCGGTCTTGATGCCGAGCCGATCGTAGGTCGGCTGCAGGCGCTCATTGATTTCCTTGGAAGTCAGCGTGTGCGGCGCATCGACATGCGCCAGTCCCGCGATGGAGACGTTCTGGAAGAGCATCGAAATAGCGCCATGGCTCAGGCCGAAGGGGCGCCATTCTAGCTGTTGCCCGGTTTTACCGCATCTTTACAAATCCGGGCGCCCGGCCCGCCCGGAAATGCTCAACGGCCGCTGCAGCGGAAGGCGTTGAAGCGCTGGCTGCCGTCCGCCGGCTGGCCCTGGGCCTGAACGGCGTTCGCACCCGCACTGGGACCCTCGTTGCGGGCCAGGGTCTCCAGTTCCTCCTGCACCCGCAGCGGGTTGCGGTTGTAGAAGCCGACCCGGCTCTTCACCGAGACCACCACCTCGCCCTGCTGCTGGCAGTCGGCCGGCACCGGGCCCGGCGGCAGCACGCGCACGCCCTTGCCCTCCGGCGCCATCGGCACCCAGGTGCAGGCGGTGGTACAGGCAATCAGGGCGGAAACAATCAGGACGCGCATCGCGGTGGCCAGCAGGACAGGGGAGTCCGGATTGTGCCGCAGGTGGATGAATTGGTGATGCATGTCGTCCATGCCGGGGCGGCGGGACGCCGTGGCGGACGCGGCCCGGGTCGCTGCCGTGCCGCCCCGGGCCGCGGCTCGCATGGCTGCGCCGGCCGCCAGGCGACGTCCGCTGTCCGGGCAGCGGACACCCGGCCCAGCATAAATGCCTTTACAACCAATCACTTGCCGATGGCACGCAATGTGCTTCAAAGCCGTGCGCAGCCTGTCGGCCAACGCAAATATGACTGGATGCTTAACAAAAACAAAAACCCTCAGGCAGTTCTTGCGCCGTCCGATCCGGTGTACTACATTGCTACCACACCACTGATCACCAACACCAACAGGCCCATCATGAACACTCGCTCGCTCGCCACCGCCCTGGTCCTTGCCGCCGGCTCGCTCTTCTGCACCGCCCACGCCGCCACCCTGGTCACCCTGGACACCGTGCAGGTGCGCCCCTCGCCGGAGCAGGTCGCCCAGCAGCAACACGAGCACGACAGCGCCATCCCCACCCTGGACGCGGTGCAGGTACGGCCCTCGGCGGACCTCCTGGCCGAGGCGGCCGGCGCCGAGCGCATCGTCACGCTGGCCGCGGTCCAGGTGCGGCCCGACGCCGGCCTGCGCGGCGCCCGCCCGGCCCCGGCCAGGGCCCCGGTCGCCGCCGATGCGATCGCCACCCTGGTCGGCCAGGTCATCGTGCAGTTGCCGATGCCGCACCTGCAGGCCTCGCCGGTCGAGCTGGAAGCCCTGCTCGGCGGCCTGGCCCGGAACGCGGCGCACTACTGAGGTCCGCGCCGCCAGGGCCGCCGGCTACACTGGCGCGATGACCGCCGCTCCCACGCTCCACGTCCTGCTGTTCCAGCCCGAAATACCGCCCAACACCGGCAACGTGATCCGTCTCTGCGCCAACACCGGCGCGCGGCTGCACCTGATCGAGCCGCTCGGCTTCGACCTCAGCGACCGCCAGCTCAAGCGCGCCGGCCTGGACTACCACGAGTACGCGCCGCTGCAGGTGCATGCCGACCTCGACACCGCCCTGTCGGCCATCGCGCCGCGGCGGCTGTTCGCCCTGAGCACCCGCGGCAGCGTGCGCTACGACACCCCGGCCTTCGCCGACGGCGATGCCTTCCTGTTCGGCCCGGAGACGCGAGGCCTGCCGGAGGACGTGCTCGCCGCCCTGCCCGAGGGCCGGCGCCTGCGCCTGCCGATGCGCCCGGACAACCGCAGCCTCAACCTGTCCAACACCGTCGCGGTGATGGTGTTCGAAGCGTGGCGGCAATGGGGCTTCGCCGGCGGGCAGTGACCCCGGCCGGCGCGTCCGGCGCCGGCGTCCGGCAGGCCCGCGCGCTCAGCGCAGGTTGGTCTTCACCAGCGCCACCACCTCGTCGCCGCGCCCGCTCATCACCGCCTTGAGCAGGTACAGCCCCATGCCCTTGGCCTGTTCCAGCTTGATCGCCGGCGGCACCGCGAGCTCCTGGCTGGCCACGCGCACGTCCACCAGTGCCGGCCCGGGATGCGCGAACGCCTGGCGCAGCGCCGGCTCCAGTTGCGCCGACTCGTCCACGCGCAGCCCGAGGATGCCCATCGCGTTGCTCATCGCCGCGAAGTCCGGGTTGCTCAGGTCGGTGCCGGTATCCAGGTAGCCGGCCGATTTCATCTCCATCGCCACGAAGCCGAGCGAGCCGTTGTTGTAGACCACCACCTTCACCGGCAGGCCGAGCTGCGCCAGCGAGATGAAGTCGCCCATCAGCATCGAGAAGCCGCCGTCGCCCGACAGCGAGATCACCTGCCGCTGCGGGAAGGCCGCCTGCACGCCCAGCGCCTGCGGCATCGCATTGGCCATCGAGCCATGGCTGAAGGAGCCGAGCAGGCGGCGGCGCCCGTTCATGCGCAGATAGCGCGCCGCCCACACCGTCGGCGTGCCGACGTCGCAGGTGAACACCGCATCGTCGTCGGCGAGCTCGCTCACCAGCCGCGTGACGAACTGCGGATGCAGCGGCCTGCCGGGCGCGTCGGCCACGGCCAGTTCGTCCAGGTCCTCCCGCGCCTTGCGGTAGTGCGCCAGCGACTTGTCCAGGAACCGGCGCCGCTCGCGCCGCTGCAGGCGTGGCTGCAGTGCGGCCAGGGTCTCGCCCACGTCGGCCGCGATGCCCAGGTGCAGCGGGGTGCGCCGGCCCAGCGCGGCCGGATCGTGGTCGATCTGGATCACCTTGGCGTCGGTGGGATAGAACTGCCGGTACGGAAAGTCGGTGCCCAGCATCAGCAAGGTGTCGCAGTTGAGCATGGCGTGGTAGCCGGAGCTGAAGCCGATCAGGCCGGTCATGCCGACATCGAACGGGTTGTCCCACTCCACGTGCTCCTTGCCGCGCAGCGCATGCACCACCGGTGCACCGAGCGTGTCGGCCAGCGCCACCACCGCGTCGTGCGCGCCGGCGCAGC
The DNA here is from genome assembly GCA_037145635.1 of Lysobacteraceae bacterium USHLN149. GTDB lineage: Bacteria > Pseudomonadota > Gammaproteobacteria > Xanthomonadales > Xanthomonadaceae > JAATFS01. The sequence goes on along the minus strand of JBBCXB010000003.1, from coordinate 272,262 downwards.
CGCTGCCGCACAGCAGCGTCACCGCTTCGCTGCCGTCGAGCACCTCGACCAGCCGCTGCAGGTCGCTCTCGGCCGGCAGCACGCGCGGCGGCGTCAGCGGCGGCCACTGGGTGCCGGCGCCCTTGGGCGCCTCCAGCAGCGCGATGTCGCCCGGAATCACCACCACCGCCACGCCCTGGCGCAGGATCGCCGTGCGCATCGCACGGTGCAGCACCTCCGGCATCTGCGCCGGGTGGGTCACCATCTCGACGTAGTGGCTGCACTCGCGGAACAGTTCCTGCGGATGCGTCTCCTGGAAGTAGCTCAGCCCGATCTCGGAAGAGGGGATGTGCGCGGCGATCGCCAGCACCGGCTGGTGGCTGCGGTGGCAGTCGAACAGGCCGTTGATCAGGTGCAGGTTGCCCGGCCCGCAGCTGCCGGCGCAGACCGCCAGGCGGCCGGTGACCGCCGCCTCGGCGCCGGCGGCGAACGCGGCGACCTCCTCATGGCGCACGTGCATCCATTCGATGCTCTGCATCTGGCGCAAGGCGTCGGTCAGCCCGTTGAGGCTGTCGCCGGTCACCCCCCAGATGCGCTCGACCCCGGCGCTGTGCAGGGTCTCGGCGAGCAGGCGGGCGAGATTGGGCTTAGCCACGAGCGGGCTCCATCAGAGGGGGGAGCCGATGCTGGCACGGGCGCCGTAAGGCGAATGTGGGCAATGGGCCGGGCGGACGCCGGGCCGGGCACGCTGTGGCATCGGAGCGCGCTCGCACGGCAGCGGCGCGAAGCCACTACGCTGGCAGGGTCGTGGCGCCCCATGCGCCATACCGTCCTCACCTCTCCTTTCAGCACATGCCCATGAAAGCCGTCATCTTTCACAACCCCGCCTGCAGCACCTCGCGCCGCACCCTGGCGCTGCTGCGCCAGGCCGGCGTCGAGCCGGAGATCGTCGAGTACCTGGCCTGCCCGCCCTCGCGCGAACGGCTGGCCGCGTTGATCGGGCGCGCCGGCCTGAGCGTGCGCGCGGCCCTGCGACGCAAGGAACCGCTGTTCCATTCACTGGGCCTGGACGATCCATGCCTGGACGACGCGGCGCTGCTCGATGCGATGCTCGCGCACCCGGTCCTGATCGAGCGTCCGTTCGTCGAGACCGAACTGGGCACGCGCCTGGCGCGGCCCAGCGAGGCGGTCCTGGAAATACTTCCGGCGCGCGGCTGATCGCCATCCTCGTGGCGCGAACGACCGGTTTCAGGACGGCCGCAAAATCAGAAAATCCCTACCCTTCGAAGATGACACGACGATTTTCGGGAAAATTGTGATGCATCTTCGGTAATGTCCGATTTTCGTCCACGCGGGGCCACGCGCGGCGTGACGAATGTGCGGGTGCAGCGCGAAACGAAATTGGCCGAAAGCCTTGCGGCGCAGCACAAACCCTGCTTTTCAAGCGCGTGAAGGGCTGATTTTCACGCGCTGAATACGCGCACTACCGCGCCTCGCAATACAAGAGATACACCCTGAATAGACACCCCCTGTTTATCCCGGAGTAAGTCCCGAGTTCAGGGGGGATTCCATCGAATAACGGAGAATTTACATCTCGGCAGCGAACGGCAATCGCCTCAGCGCCGGCCCAAACCAATAAGTACAGGTATCCGAACATGAAGAAGATCTCCCTGCTGGCTCTCGGCCTGCTCGCCACCCTGCCGTTCGCCGCGTCCGCTGCTGAAGGCCTGTCCTACAGCTACGTCGAAGGCGACTACGTGCGCACTCCCACCGACAGCCGCGACGGCGACGGTTGGGGCTTCAAGGGCTCCTACGCCTTCACCCCGAACTGGAGCGTGTTCGGCGACTACAGCAAGCAGAACGCCGACGACAACAACAGCGTGTTCGAGAGCTCGGACTTCGACGTCCAGCAGTGGGGCCTCGGCATCAGCTACAACCACGAGATCGCCACCAGCACCGACTGGGTCGCTCGTGCTTCCTACCGCAAGCTGGACCTAGACACCCCGAACGTGAACTTCGACGGTTTCAGCGTCGAGACCGGCCTGCGCACCGCCTTCGGTGAGCACTTCGAGGTCTATGCCCTGGCGGGTTACGAGGACTACTCGAAGAAGCGCGGCATCGATCTGGACGACACCTTCTACGGCCGCCTCGGCGCCCAGGTGAAGCTCAACCAGAACTGGGGCATCAACGGCGACATCCGCATGGATGGCGACGGCAACAAGGAATGGTCGGTCGGCCCGCGCTTCAGCTGGTAAGCCGTATCGCGTGACTGCGGCGCGACTCTCTCTCCCGCGCCGCATCTGAGGAAGCCCGGTCCCCTGACCGGGCTTCTTTTTTTGGGCCGGGAATGGGGAATCGGGAGGGGGGAATGGGTGGGGTCCGGACAGCGGGTCGAGTGGCCGTTACCCGAGTGGCGTGCAAAGAAAAACCCGGCGCGAGGCCGGGTTTTCGTTTTCAGCTCTAGGCGGTGACTTGAACAGGCGGCTACTTGAACAAGGTGTCCGGGTATTCCGGTTTCTGTTCGCGCGACAACAGCCCCTGCAGGCCGGCCCCGGGAGTGATCTCGCCGTGCAGCACGGCGCGCACCGCGTTGGAGATCGGCAGCTCGATGCCGTGCTGCTCGGCCTGGCGCATCACCTCGTCGGCGGTCTGGACCGACTCGACCACCTGGCCGATCTCGCGAACCGCGTCGCCGAGGCTCTGGCCACGGCCCAGCGCCAGGCCCAGCCGCCGGTTGCGCGACAGGTCGCCGGTGCAGGTCAGCACCAGGTCTCCCAGCCCGGCCAGGCCCATCAAGGTCTCCGGCCGCGCGCCGATCGCCGCGGCCAGCCGCAGCATCTCGTTGAGGCCGCGAGTGATCAGGCCGGCGCGGGCGTTGAGGCCCAGCTGCATGCCGTCGGCCACACCGGTGGCCACCGCCAGCACGTTCTTCATCGCACCGCCGAGTTCGGCGCCGACCATGTCGTCGCCGGTGTAGGCGCGGAAGGTCGGCCCGTGCATGGCCTCGGCCACCTCCTGCGCGAAGGCCGTATCGTCGGCATGCACGGTGATCGCAGTGGGCAGGCCCTGGGTGACCTCCTTGGCGAACGACGGGCCGGTGACCACTGCCAGCGGCACGTCCGGGCCGAGGATCTCACCGGCGACTTCGTGCAGGAAGCGGCCCGAGCCGGGCTCGAAGCCCTTGGTCGCCCAGGCCACGCCGGCGCCGGCCGGCCGCAGCGGTGCCAGCAGCCGCACCGTCTCGGTGAAGGCATGCGAGGGCACCACCACCAGGATCCAGCCCGCGCCGTCGACGGCCGTGGCCAGGTCGGTGGTGGCGCGCAGCGTCTCCGGCAGCGGGATGCCGGGCAGGTAACGGGGATTCTCGTGGCGGCCGTCGATGGCCTCGACCATCGTGGCGTCCCGGCCCCACAGCACGGTCGGATGACCGTGCCGTGCGACAAGCGCCGCCAGGGCCGTGCCCCAGGAACCGGCGCCGAGAACGGCGATTTTCGATTTCGGATCGCTCATCCGCAGGTCAGGCCGCCGCTCAGGCGTTGCCGGCCGGCTCGGAATCGGCCAGCGAGGTGCCCTCGCCCTGCGAGCGCTGGCGCAGGGTCTCGGCGTACAGCGCCTCGAAGTTGATCGGCTGCAGGTAGAACGGCGGGAAGCCGCCGGCCTGGATCAGGTCGCTGACCAGGGTGCGCACGTAGGGGAACAGGATGTTCGGGCACTGGGTGCCGAGCAGCACGTCGATCGCCTGCGGCTCCAGGCCGACCAGGCCGAACACGCCGGCCTGCTGCACTTCGGCCACGTAGGCGGTCTTGCCGCCGGCGGTGCAGGTCAGGGTCACCGCCAGCACGACCTCGAAGGCGTTCTCGTTGAGGCGCTGCACCTTCTGGTTGAGGTTCAGCTGCAGCTCCGGCTGCGCGGCGTCGTTGAACACCGCCGGCGCATTCGGGGACTCGAAGGAAACGTCCTTGACGTAGATCTTCTCGATGGTGAAGGCGGGGCCAGCGGCGGCGTCGGCCGGCGCGGCGGCGCCGTTGATGATTTCGTCGGACATTCCTAACTCCAGAAGCGTTCGGTGATTGAAGCGGTGTTGGGGTGCATGCGTTGAACGGCAAGTATCTCACGCCGCCCGCGCGGGCCTGGCGGCCCGCCACGCACGGTGCGGCTCAGCGGCCCTTGACCAGCGGCAGCTCGGCCATCTGCCAGGCGGCGGTGCCGCCGTCGAGCCAGTAGACCTTCTCGAACCCGGCCTTCTTGAGGCGCTTGGCGGCGGCGGCCGAGGCGGTGCCGTTGCGGCACACCATCACCACCGGGCTGGCCTTGGCGCCGGCCAGCAGCTTGCCTTCGGGGTCGAACTTGCTCGGCGCCACGTTGCGGCTGCCGGCGATGTGGCCCTTCTCGAAGTCGGCCGTGGCCGACAGGTCCAGCACGCGCGCGTCCTCGCGGTTGATCAGGCGGGTCAGCTCGGCGGGCTTGAGCGCGGTGTAGCCGCGGAACAGGCGCGCGATCTCGGTGACGACGATGGCGACGGTCAGGCCCACCAGGGCCAGCGACAGCATGGGGTTGCGGCCGACAAAGGCCTGCAGCTCTTCGAAATTCACGGGATGACGGGTCGATGAAGCGGGCGGGGATTGTCGCACAGGCGGAGCGAGCCATCGCACCCTGCCGCACGGGCGGGGCGAACGGCGGATCGGGCCGCCGTCATTGCCCCTGCCACAGGTCGGGCGGCCCGTTGGCCAGCCACCACTGCTTGCGCTGCGGGTCCCAGCGCCAGACCTCGCTGCAGCGCACGCTGCGTTCGGCCTGGGTGTTGCGGTTGATCACCCGGATCTCGGCCTCGCGCACCACGCTGCCGTCCGCGCCCTCGGCCACCCGCAGCTCGCGGTAGCCGGACACCTGGACCTGCTGGTAGCGCGCGTTTTCGAGATCGGTCTGCGGGTGCGCCCGGCGGTATTCCGGGTCGACCATCTGCGCCACGGTGTCGAAATCGCTCCAGCGGATCGCCGCCGCATAGGCAGTCTGCATCTCCTCCAGCGCGCGCCGCTGCGCCCGGCTGCCGGCGTCGGCCAGGCCCGCCACCGCCATCAATCCCAGCACGAGCCACAGTTGCAACCGATCACGCATGCGTTTTCCCCCGATGGACGAAGCGGCATCCTACCCCTTCGCGAGCGCCACGAAGCGCCCGGAAAAGCTCGCCGCGGCCTGGCCGGACTGCAGCACCACCTGCGCGGCCATGGCGATGCGCGCCTTGCCGCGCTGGCGGAAGGTGGCCAGGAACGCCGTCCAGTCGCCGGACTGCCCCGGGGCCGCGGTGGCCACCAGCTCCTCGTACACCGGCGCCAGATAGCGCAGCTGGCTGTCGGCCACGTAGACGTCGGCGGCGTGGCCGGCGCGCTGCAGCTGCAGGGTCAGCCAGCCCCAACCGGCCAGGGTCATCAGCGAGGCCAGGCTGCCGCCGAAGGCGTTGGCCTTGTCGTTGAGGTTGGCCTGCAGCGGCGCGCGCAGGCGCAGCGCCCCGGCCTCGAAGCCGTCGACCGCGATCCGCATCGCCGCCACCGGGGGCATGGCCGCGAAATGCCGCTGCAGCGAGTGCAATGCGGGGAGGGGAACGTCGGTGTCGGTCATCGGCGCGGGCGTCACGGGACGGCGAAGGGCTCGCATAATGCCCACAATGAGCGTGCACGCAACTGCATCCGACCCCTGGTACCTGGTCTCGCTGCGCCCGAGCGGCGGGCATGCACCGCTGCGCCGGGCCGCCGCGCGCCGCGGGGCGCAGTTGCTGGCGGCGTCGCCGTGGCGGCTGCAGCGCAGCGACGACGCCGCGGCCGGGCAGGCCCTGGCACGGGCGCTGGCGGCCCCGGCGGTGATCTTCACCAGCCCGGCGGCGGTGGCCGCGGCCCAGGCGCTGGCGCCGCTGCGGCGCCCGCCCGGCGCCGCCTGGATGGCGGTCGGCGCCGGGACCGCGCGGGCGCTGCAGCGCCACGGCGTCGCCCCCGTGCACCGCCCTGCGCGGATGGACAGCGAAGGCCTGCTCGCGCTGCCGGCCCTCGCCGCGTGCCTGCCGGGCGAGGTCGGCCTGGTCACCGCGCCGGGCGGGCGCGGGGTGCTCACGCCTGCGCTGGAGGCACGCGGCGCCCGCGTGGTGCGGGCCGACGTCTACCGCCGCGTGGCGCTGGCGCTGCGGCCGGCCACGCTGCGGCGCCTGGCCGAGCATCACGCCAGCAGCGTGCTGGCGCTGAGCAGCGGCGAGGCGCTGCTGACGGTGTTGCCGCAGTTGCCGCCGCCGCTGGCCCGCGCCTGGCGCGCCCGTCCGGTGGTCGCCGCGAGCGAGCGGCTGGCGGCGCTGGCGCTGGCGCAGGGCTTCGTGGACGTGCATCGCAGCGCCGGGCCGCAGCCCGGCCAGCTGGCCGCAGCGGCGGCCGCACTGATGACGCCGCGGCCACCTCGCTGAATTGCGTGGCCGCGCCGCTTGCGGCGCGCGTGGCCGCCACGCCATGCTGTAGGACGATGGCCGGGCTCCGCCCCCTGGGCTCCGGCACGCCAAGGAAGTTCCCCATGAACGAAACGTCCCCTTCCTCGCGACGCTGGCCGCTGGCCGTCCTGGCGCTGCTGGTGGCGTTGCTCGCGCTGGCCGCGGCGGCCGGCTTCGGCTGGAAGCACTGGAAGGCGGTGCAGGCCGGACAGCGACGCGACGCCGAGGAGATGCGCCAGCGCTGGCAGGACCTGGACCAGAGGTTCGCCTCGCTGCGGCGCGACCAGCGCGCGGCCAACGAACGCCTGCAGGACGCGGCCGCCACCAACCGGGTGCTGCGCGACGAGATGCTGGGCCTGAGCCAGCGCGGCGCGCTGCTGGAGGAGACGGTCTCGCGGCTGGCCGACCCGGCCCGCCACGGCGCCCAGGCGCTGCGCCTGGACGAGGTCGAACTGCTGCTGGAACAGGGCCAGCAACGGCTGGCGATCGCCGGCGACCTGGACGGCGCGCGCCGCGCCTACGCCCTGGCCGCGGGCGTGCTGCAGGGGGTGGACGACCCGGCGTACCTCAACCTGCGCCAGGCCCTGATGCAGGAACGCAACGCGCTCGAGGCCGCCGGCCAGGGACCGCGTCGCACGCTCGCCGAGGCGCTGGACCGGTTCGCCACGCGCCTGCACGAGCTTCCCGAGCAGGCCGCCGACGCCGGCACCGATACCCGCCCCTGGTGGCAGAAGCTGCTGTCGCCCCTGGTGCAGATCCGCCCGACCGGCGGCGGCGCGCCGATGGCCGGGGCCGAACGCGGCGGCGCGCAGGATGCGCTGCAGATCGAGTTCAGCCTGGCGCGGGCGGCGCTGGAACGCGGTGACGAGGCCGGCCTGCGACACGCCCTCCGGCGGGTCGACACCTGGCTGACCCGGCTGTGGCCGGACTCGCCCGCGCGGCGCCAGCGGCGAGCGGAACTGGCGGCGCTGGGCCGGCAGCCGCTGCGGCCGGGGATTCCGGAACTGGGTACCACCCTGCTGCAACTGCAGGCCATGCGAGAAGGGAGAACGGGACAATGAAACCGATGCGTAGCGTACTGATCCTGCTGGTCGCCGTGGCCCTGGGCGTGCTCGGCGCCCAGTGGCTCTCGCAGCAGACCGCCTACGACCTCGGCGAGGTCAGCGTGCGCGTCGGCGGCAACGACTACCTGGCGCCGATGCCGCAGGCGCTGCTGATCCTGGTGATCGCCCTGCTGGTGCTGTGGCTGCTGGTCACGCTGGTGACGCTGCCGTTCCGGGTGTGGGGCCGCTACTACCGCAAGAAGGGCCGGGCGCGCCTGATCGAGGGGATGCGCGCGGCCGACCACGGCTACTGGGCGCGTGCGGAAAAACTGCTGGTGGCCGCCGGCGACGACGACGAGGTCGGCGGCCTGGCGCTGGCGACCGCGGTGCGCGTGGCCGATGCGCGCGGCGATGCCGAGGGCGCCGCCGCATTGTCGCAGCGGCTGGCCGCGCGCGATCCCACCTCGCACGCGCTGCTGCTGTCCGACCGCCTGCTCGCGGCCGACCGCCCGGTGGATGCGATCAACGCCCTGGACGTGGCCGCCGCGCAACCGCTGCCGCCGCGCGGACTGCTGATGCGCACGCGGGCGCTGGCCCGGATCGGCCGCGCCGACGAGGCGTACGGCCAGCTCGGCGCGCTGCGGCAGCAGGCGGTGCTGCCGGCGCCCGCCTACGCCGACCTGGAGGCGGCGCTGGCCGAACAGTCGCTGCTGCAGGCCGACGATGCCAACGCGCTGGCCGCGCGCTGGGAGGGCGTGTCCAAGCACCTGCGTACGCATCCGCCGGTGGTGGCCGCCTACGCCCGCCGGGCGGCGGCACTGCACTGGGACGATGCGGCGGTGCACAGCCTGGAGCAGGCGCTGGACAGCGGCTGGGACGAGGCGCTGGCGCGCCTGTACGGCACGCTGCCGCTGGAGAAGTACGACTCGCGGCGCGCGAGTGCGCAGCGCTGGCTGCCGGCGCATCCGGACAGCCCCGGGCTGCTGCTGACGCTGGCGCGGCTGGCGCGGCACCAGCAGCAGTGGACGCAGGCCGAGGAGTTCCTGCACCGCGCGATCGCGGCCGGTGCCGGTGCCGAGGGCTGGGAGGAGCTGGGCGACGGCTTCGCCGCGGCCGGCGACCCGGGCGCCGCCCAGCGCTGCTACGCCAACGCGCTGCGGGCCGGCCGCGGGGAGGCGGTGGTCGAAGAGGGCGTCGCCGCGCCGGATCCGGTCGCCACGCCGCCCGAGCCGGACAGGCACGACGCCAACGGCCTGCCACCGCTACCGCCCGACCCGCGGGTCTGAACCGCGGGAACACCGCGAGCGTCGCGCCGAGGGCGGGCCCGGACCCGTGACAACACGTGGCAGGACGGCCCGCTACGGGCCTGGCGCCGGCCGCCTCACTGGTGAGGCGGGGCGCCGCAGCGGCACCTTAGCGCTCGACGATCGCGACCACGCCCATGCCGCCGGCGGTGCAGATCGAGATCAGCGCGCGGCCGCCGCCGCGTTCCTTCAGCGCCTTGGCGACGGTGGCGACGATGCGCGCACCGGTGGCCGCGAACGGGTGGCCGGTGGCCAGCGACGAGCCCAGCGGATTGATCCGGGCCGGGTCGATGCGGCCCAGCGGCGCGTCCAGGCCGAGCCGGTTGCGGCAGTAGTCCTCGCTCTCCCACGCGCGCAGCGTGCACAGCACCTGCGCGGCGAAGGCCTCGTGGATCTCGTAGAGGTCGAAGTCCTGCAGGGTCAGGCCGTGGCGCTTGAGCATCTCCGGCACCGCGATGGTCGGTGCCATCAGCAGGCCCTCGCCATGCACGAAGTCCACCGCCGACACCTGCGCATCGCGCAGGTAGGCCAGCGGTTCGTGCCCGTGCGCGTGCGCCCACTCCTCGCTCGCCAGCAGCACCGCGGCGGCGCCGTCGGTGAGCGGCGTGGAGTTGGCGGCGGTCAGGGTGCCGCGGCCGGACACCTTGTCGAACGCCGGCTTGAGCGTGGCGAGCTTCTCCAGCGAGGTGTCGGCGCGCAGGATGTTGTCGCGCGCCACGCCGCGGAACGGCGCGATCAGGTCGTCGAAGAAGCCGCGCTCGTAGGCGGCGGCCAGCTTCCGGTGCGAGGACACCGCCCACTCGTCCTGCGAGTCGCGCGAGATGTTCCACTCCTTGGCCATGTCCTCGCAGTGTTCGCCCATGCTCTTGCCGGTGCGCGGCTCGCCCACGCCGGGGAACTCCGGCTTCAGTTCGCCGGGCTTGAAGCCGCGCACCAGCGCCTTGAGCTTGTCGCCGGTGGAGCGGGCGCGGTTGGCCGCCATCAGCCGCGCGCGCAGGCGCTTGCCGTAGACGATCGGCACGTCCGAGGTGGTGTCCGAACCGCCGCCGATGCCCGAGTCGATCTGGCCCAGGGCGATCTTGTTGGCGACGGTGATCAGCGAATCCAGGCTGGTGCCGCAGGCGCGCTGCAGGGTGATGCCCGGCGTCAGCGGCGACAGCCCGGACGACAGCGCCGCCTCGCGCCCCAGGTTCCAGTCCGAGGAATGCTTGATCACCGCGCCCATGGCGACCTCGCCGAGCTGCTGTCCGTGCAGGCCGAAGCGCTCCACCAGCGCACCCAGGGTCCGCACCGACATGCCGAGATTGCCGACATCCGAATACGCGGTGTTCTGACGGCAGAACGGGATACGAACGCCGCCGACAATGGCGACGGGACGGGCTGCGGGCATCGGCTGACCTTGCATGAGGGACTCGGGGACATGGCCTGCACAGGGCCGGCAGGCATAATGGCCGCAGTGTAGCTTCGACCCCGTGATGGGCCAACCGCGAATCATGAGCAATACCGAACACGGCATGACTGCCCTGGGTGTACTGGCGCTGGAACTGGTGGGCGGCACCACCCCCGGGCGCGCCGCACTGACGTCGGCGCAGGCCGGCGCGCTGGCCGAGCACATCGGGCGCGACCTCGCGCAGTGGGTGCCGGAGGTGCGCGAGCTCGATCTGGTCTTCGCCGCGGCGCACTTCGATCCGGCCGAGGTGCTGCGGCCCGGCTGGCCGGTGCACCGCCGCCTGGACGAACTGCAGGCCCGCGCGCCCGGCCGCAACCAGGGCCCGCGCCTGCTCGCCTTCGGGGCCGACGCCCAGGGCGAGATCCCGCTGCCGTTCCAGGCCGATGCCGGGCTGACCGGCGGCAGCCTGCGGGTGCTGCCGTTCCTGCTGACCGGCGCGGCGGCGCCCCTGGCGCGGGTGACCGCGGCGCTGGAGGACGTGCTGCTGGCCCAGGGCATGGCGCAGGCCGATACCGCGCTGCTCGCGCAGGAGGCCTTCGGTGCCCAGATCGAGCATGCCCGCTACCTCACCGGGCATGACCTGGCGGCGATGATGTCGATGCAGTACGACAACCAGGGGCTGGCGCCGCTGTGGCCGCTGATCGAGGCGGCGCTGCTGGCGCCGAAGTCCGAGGAATGGCTGGCCGAGGCCCCCGAGCCGCTGCTGCGCTACGTCGACGGCGAGGTGCGGATGGCGCTGTTCGATCCGGCCGGCTGGTGCGAGCACTACGCCCAGGACCGCAGCGACTGCGAGCGCCTGCGCGGGGTCTACGAGCAATACCTGGCGCGCCAGCGGCAGATGGCGGCGGTGCTGGACGCCCACGGCGTGCCGGTGCTGTACGTGCACGTCGAGCCCGGCCAGGACGCCCGCGAAGCGCTGCAGGCCTGACCCATCGCTTCCGCCCCGAAGACGCCGCCGCCATGCCGGTCCCGCCCCGCCCCGCGCCGCCCCTCGACGGCATCCTCGAGACCGCGCTGTATGTCGACGACCTGGCGCGCGCCAGCGACTTCTACGAGCAGGTGATGGGACTGGCGGCGCTGTTCCGCGATGGCCGCCTGGCCGCCTATGCGGTGGCGCCGGCGCAGGTGCTGCTGCTGTTCCTGCAGGGCACCACGGCCGAGACGGTGAGCCTGCCCGGCGGCACCATCCCGCCGCACGACGGCCAGGGACGTATCCACCTCGCGTTCGCGGTCGCCGCCACCGCGCTGCCGGCCTGGGAAGCGCACCTGGCCGCCTGCGGCGTGGCGATCGAGGGCCGTACCGACTGGCCGGCCGGCGGCCACAGCGTGTACTTCCGCGACCCGGACCGGCACCTGCTGGAGCTGGCCACGCCGGGGCTGTGGCGCAACTACTGAGGCAGCGATCGGCAGGCGCGAGGTGCCTGCGCGGGAACGGGCCTGCGCGCCCAAACCAACCTCCGGCCTACACGGAACGGCCTGCGATCGGCCGGGTGTGCGGCGGACGATGCGCCGCTGGCACGGGACTCGTGCGCAGCGGTCGCCTACCTCGTCGGCACACGCCCGCGGGCCTGGGCGGCGTCCATGGGCGCCGTCCGCGGCAACGCTCGGCCCGGCCCTGGCGCCAACGCTGCTCGCCTGAGCCTTCACCCTCCTGAAGCGGGGTTGCGGGGTTCTATGTCGCCCCGCGCATTCGTGCCAGGCCGCTTTCGCGGCCCGGCACGGTCTACGGCTCAGCGCGCGACCGGCGCCGCGGCGTCGTCGGCGGTGATCACGCCGCAGGCCAGGCGGCCGCCGGCGTTGCCGGTCGGCTGGGTCTTGTAGTCATCGGCATCGGCATGGACGATCACGGCGTGGCCGGCGATGTCGAACTGGTCGCCCTTGCCCAGGTTGACGTTGCTCGACACCGGGCCGTCGATGGTGGCGTTGCCCTGGGCATCGGCCTTGATGTTCGGCATGTCGCCGCCGTGGTGCGGATCGCTGCTCACGGCGCCGTGGTTGGCCTGGGCCGGGTTGAAGTGGCCGCCGGCGCTGCTGCCGTCCGGCGCGCTGCAGTCGCCCTTCTCGTGGATGTGGAAGCCGTGCTCGCTGTCCGGCTTCAGGCCGCTGAGCTGTCCGGTGACGCGCAGCGCGCCGTCGACGAGCTTGAAGGTCACGTTGCCCTTCACGTCGTTGCCCTGGGTCGGCTTGATCTCGGCGGTGGCGGTGCGCGGGGCCGGCAGGTCGGTGCCGGCCGGCGGCGCGGTGTCGGGGGTGTGGCCTTCGGCGTGCTGCGCGGGGGCGTCGGCGGGCGCCGGTTCCGGCGCGGGTTCGTCGCGCTTGCAGGCGGTCAGCGCCAGTGCGGTGGCGATGAAGAGCGTGGTCGGGATGATGCGCATCGGGATTCTCCTTGCGGTGCTTGCCATGATTGGCGGGTGGGCCGGCATGGCCCGCGAGTCAACAGGACGGCCGCTCAGCGCGCGGGCCGGATCACGCCGCAGGCCAGGCGCGCGCCGGCGTTGCCGCTGGGCTGGCTGCGGTAGTCGTCGGGGTCGGCATGCACCACGATCGCCTTGCCGAGGATGTCGCCGACCGCGCCGCCGCCGAGGCTGGCGCCCTGCAGGATGGTATCGATCTGGGCAACGCCCTCGGCGTTGGCGGACAGGTTGTCCAGGTCGCCAAGATGGTGCGCACCAGTACCGGCACGGCCATGCGTGGCGGTGCCGGGATTGAAGTGGCCGCCGGCGCTGCTGGCGTCGACCGCGCTGCAGTCGCCGCGCTCGTGCACGTGGAAGCCGAACTGGCCGCCGCCACGCAGCCCGCCGACGGTGCCGGTGATGCGCACGCCCTGCATCGCCGGCAGCAGCACCACGCGCCCGCTGACCAAGCTGCCCGAGGCCGAGGCCAGGGCGGCTTCGGCGCGCTGCACCGCCGGGACCACCGCCACGGGCGTGGACGGCGGCGGCGGCGCGGGCCGCGGGGGCGGCGGACTGCTGCAACCGGCGAGCGCCAGCACCGCGGCTGAAATGGCATACAACCTGTAATGCATCGAGGGTCCTCCGTCCGCTCCGGGAAACTAGGGGGCCGGCCGTGCACGTGCCATGAAGGCACGCCCACGCCGCCGTGGCCGCAGTCTAACCGCCGGCGCCCGCGCCGCGCCGGAACGGCCCGGGGTTCCGGGAGGGCCGGCGCCGCGGCGGAAGGCCCTGGCCGCCGGCCCGGTGCGGCGCGCTCAGCGGCGGCGGCGTCCCGGCCCGAGCTTGCGGGTGACGGTATTGCGGCCCAGCCCCAGCCGGGTGGCGGCTTCGGCGCGGCGGCCCTGGGTGAACTGCAGCGCGACCTCCAGCAGGGCGCGGTCGAGACGATCGCGGGCCTCGGCGTGCAGGCCCTGGGCGCCCTCGCCCAGGCGCTGTTCGGCCCATTGCGACAGCAGCGCGTCCCACTCCTCGCGGTCGCGCGCGGCGCCGCGCGGCGCACGGCCGCGGGTCAGTGCGGCTTCGGCGTCGGCCGCATCCACGACATCGGCGGTGGCCAGCGCGGCCAGCCGCCAGCACACGTTCTCCAGCTCGCGCACGTTGCCCGGCCAGTCGTGCCGGCGCAGGGCCTCCAGCGCCGCCGGCGACAGCCGCTTGGGCGCCATGTCGAGCTTGCGTGCGGCCATCGCCAGGAAGTTCTCGGCCAGCTGCGCGAGGTCGCCACGGCGCTCGCGCAGCGGCGGCAGCTGCAGCCGCACCACGTCGAGCCGATGCAGCAGGTCGGCGCGGAAGCGGCCCTGCTCGACCAGCGCCTCCAGGTCCTGGTGGGTGGCGGCGATCACGCGCACGTCGACGCGGATCAGCTCGCGCCCGCCGACGCGGAAGAATTCGTTCTCGGCCAGCACGCGCAGCAGCCGGGTCTGCAGCGGCAGCGGCATGTCGCCGATCTCGTCGAGGAACAGGGTGCCGCCGTCAGCCTGCTCGAAGCGGCCGTTGTGGCGCCTGGCCGCGCCGGTGAACGCGCCGGCCTCGTGGCCGAACAGCTCGCTCTCCAGCAGCTCGGCCGGGATCGCCGCGGTGTTGAGCGCGACGAACGGCTTGCGCGCGCGCGGCGACTCGCTGTGCAGCGCGCGCGCGACCAGTTCCTTGCCGGTACCGGTCTCGCCATTGATCAGCACCGACAGCGGCGCCTGGGCGAGGCGGCCGATCGCGCGGAACAGCGCGCGCATGGCCGGGGTGTCGCCGATCAGCGCGGCCGAGCCCTCGGCCGGCGCCAGCGTCGCGGCCGGTGCCTCGTCGCCCTCGGGCAGCGCGCGCGCGGCCAGCGCGACCGCATCGTCCAGGTCGAACGGCTTGGACAGGAACTCGTGGGCGCCGCCGCGGAAGGCGCCGGCGGTGCTGGCCACGTCGGTGTAGGCCGACATCACGATCACCGGCAGCTGCGGATGGCGCGACTTGAGCTTGTCGAGCAGGGTAAGCCCGTCGTCGCCGGGCATGCGCACGTCGGTGAACAGCAGGTCCGGCGTGGGCCGCACCGCCAGCGCCTGCAGCGCGGCCGCGGCGCTGTCGAAGCCGTCCACCGCGTAACCGGCGTCGCGCAGCGCGGTGGACAGCACGAAGCGGACCGAGCGGTCGTCGTCGACCACCCAGATGCGTTGGGATGTCGCACCGGCCTCAGCCATGGAAGGGCTCCTTGTCGTGGTCGTCGCCCAGCTGCGGCAGCAACAGGGTGAAAACGGTATGTCCGGGGCGCGAGCGGTAGGTCAGGGTGCCGCGGTGCTCGCGCGCCACCTGCTGCGCCAGCGCCAGGCCCAGCCCGCTGCCCTCGGCGCGGCCGCTGACCAGCGGCAGGAAGAGGTGCTCGGCCAGTTCCTCGGGCACGCCGCCGCCGTCGTCGACGATCTCCAGCCGCAGCGACATCGCGTGCACCTGGTCGCGGATCCGCTGGCCGTGCTCGACCCGGGTGCGCAGCGTGACCAGGGTGGCGCCGGCCTGGATGGCGTTGCGCACCAGATTCCAGACCGCCTGGGTGAGGCGGTCGGCATCGCCGAGGATCTCGGGGATGCTCGGGTCGTAGTCGCGCTGCAGCCGTACCGACCAGCCGGCCTCGCTCTCGGCCAGGCGCAGCACGCGCTCAAGCACGGCGTGGATGTTGAGGCCTTCGTGCGGATGCAGCGGCGACGGCGACAGCAGCCGCTCCAGCAAGGTGTTGAGGCGCTCGATCTCGGCGCCGATCAGCTCGATCAGCTCGCGCTCGTCCTCGTCGCGATGGGCGGCACGGCGCGCCAGCAGCTGCGCGGCGCCCTTGAGCCCGGCCAGCGGGTTGCGCAGTTCGTGCGCCAGGCCCTTGAGCGCGGCGCCGAGCGCGTTGGGCAGGGCATGGGTGGGGTCGAGCGCGGGGAACTCGTCGACCGGATGCGCCTCCAGCACCCAGCCGCCCTCGTCGCGCCGCGACAGCCAGCCTTCGGCGAAGCGCGGCGCCTCGCCCGGCAGGCCGATGGCCAGCCGGTGCAGGCGCAGCACGTCGCGGTCCTGGTTGGCGAGGAAGCGCGCCAACGCGTCGCCCTGCAGCTCCAGCGCCGCCAGCGGCTGGTCCTGTAGGCGGCGCGCACTGACGCCGAGCCAGCGCGCGAACGCCGGATTGACGCCCTGGACGCGGCCGTCGGCATCGGTCCAGGCCACCGGCGTGCCCAGGCTGTCGAGGGAAGGCAGGGACGGAGACGCGTTCATTGCACCAATGTAGTGCAAAGGCCGGGGCGATGCGCTGAATCGTTGCCGGGCGTACGCGCCGGCACGGCGGTGGCAGACCCGGCGGACCGGCCGCGCGGGCCAGGGCGTCGTGGAGTGGCGGGGCGGTCGGCCATGGCGTTACCTCGATCATGGGTGGAACCGGCGCTCCGCCCCAGGAGCGCCGACGACTGCAGACAGGCGGGGTGATCGACCGGCGACGACCCCCTGGCCGTCGCCGGCCCGCGGCCGTGGCCGCGGACCGCATCCGCCCTAGGACTCGTAGGCGGACTCGCCGTGCGAGGTGATGTCCAGGCCTTCGCGCTCGGCCTCTTCGGTGACGCGCAGGCCGAACACCAGCTTGGCCACCAGGAAGCCCACCGCCGAAACGATGCCGATCCACACCAGGGTGATGGCCACGCCCAGTGCCTGGATGCCGACCTGGTGGACGATGTCGTAGCCGTCGCCCTTGACGCCGCCCAGCGAGGCCGCGGAGAACACGCCGGTCAGGATCGCGCCGATGATGCCGCCCAGGCCGTGCACGCCGAACACGTCGAGGCTGTCGTCGGCCCCGAGCAGGCGCTTGAGGCCGGTGACGCCCCACACGCACAGCACGCCGGCGGCCAGGCCGATGGCGATCGCGCCGAACGGGCCGACGGTGCCGCAGGCCGGGGTGATGCCGACCAGGCCGGCGACCATGCCCGAGGCCACGCCCAGCGCGGAGGACTTGCCCTTGATGATCTTCTCGGTCAGCGACCAGCCCAGCACGGCCGCGGCGGTAGCCAGCAGGGTGTTGAGGAAGGCCAGCGCCGCACCGGCGTTGGCTTCCAGGTTGGAGCCGGCGTTGAAGCCGAACCAGCCCACCCACAGCAGCGCCGCGCCGACGAAGGTCAGGGTCACGTTGTGCGGCTTGATCGCCTCGCGGCCGAAGCCGGTGCGCCGGCCCACGAAGTAGGCGCCGACCAGGCCGGCGATACCGGCGTTGATGTGCACCACGGTGCCGCCGGCGAAGTCCAGCGCGCCGAGGCCGAACAGGTAGCCGCCGGTGGCCCACACCATGTGCGCCAGCGGCAGGTAGCCGAAGGTGAACCAGATCACCGAGAACAGCAGCACCGCGGCGAACTTGGCGCGCTCGGCGAAGGCGCCGACGATCAGTGCGCCGGTGATGCCGGCGAAGGTGGCCTGGAAGCCGACGAAGACGTACTCGGGCAGGCTGACGCCCTTGGTGAAGGTGGCCGCCAAAGTCTCGATGGTCACGCCCTTGAGCAGCGCCTTGTCGAGGTTGCCGATCCACGGGCCCTCGCCGGAGAACGCCAGGCTGTAGCCGTACACCACCCACAGCACCACCAGCAGCGAGAACACCACCGCGACCTGGATCAGCACCGAGAGCACGTTCTTGGCGCGCACCATGCCGCCGTAGAACAGCGCCAGGCCCGGCACCACCATCATCAGCACCAGCAGGGTGGAGGTGAGCATCCACGCCACGTCGCCCTTCTCCACCACCGGTGCCGCCTCGGCCGCGGCCGGCGCGGGGGCGGTCGGCGGTTCCGGCAACGGCTCGGTGGTCACCGGCTCGGTGGGGATCGCGGTGGTCTGCGCGCCGCTCTGGGCATGCGCGGTGCCGGCGGTACCCACCACGGCCAGCGCGCTCAGCAGCATGAGCATGCACACGGTGTAGAACCGGGCTTTCCACCCGGCAAAAAGACCTGTCTTCATCGTCGGACTCCGGAGTGGGGGGTTACAGCGCGTCGGCGCCGATCTCGCCGGTGCGGATGCGCACGACCTGCTCGATCGCGGTGACGAAGATCTTGCCGTCGCCGATCTTGCCGGTGCCGGCCGCGGTCTGGATGGCTTCCACCACCGCATCCAGGCGCTCGTCGGTCACCACGGTCTCGATCTTGATCTTGGGCAGGAAATCGACGACGTACTCGGCGCCGCGGTACAGCTCGGTATGTCCCTTCTGCCGTCCGAAGCCCTTGACCTCGGTGACGGTGATTCCCGACACGCCCGCTTGCGACAGGGCCTCGCGGACCTCGTCGAGCTTGAACGGCCGGATGATGGCGGTGATCAGTTTCATGCGCATACCCCGATGGTGGAAGGAACCGGCCGGCGGCGGCCGGCCAGTGTTGTCAGCACGCGGATGCCGCGATCGGCATCCCGTTGCCTGCGCGGGCCGGCCGGGATCCCCGGCGCAGGCCGTTGCCTGCGCGTGTTGCGGGAGAGGGCGGGGGGCCGTTCCGCTCCACGGCTCCCCAGCCGTGGAAGGGTGCGGCGATGGCGAAGGTGGGAGGGGGAGCCTTCGCCATCGCCGCGGTTGCTCAGTTGCCGTAGTACAGCTGGTATTCCAGCGGATGGGTCGCGGCGCGGAACTTGGTGACTTCCTGCATCTTCAGCGCGATGTAGCCATCGATGAAGTCGTCGCTCATCACGCCGCCGGCCTTGAGGAACTCGCGGTCCTTGTCCAGCGCTTCCAGCGCCTGGTCGAGGCTGGAGCAGACCTGCGGGATCAGCTTCTCCTCTTCCGGCGGCAGGTCGTACAGGTCCTTGTCGCTGGGGGCGCCCGGGTCGATCTGGTTCTTGATGCCGTCCAGGCCGGCCATCATCAGCGCGGTGAAGGTCAGGTAGCCGGACTGGATCGGGTCGGGGAAGCGCATCTCGATGCGGCGCGCCTTCGGGTTGGACACCCACGGGATGCGGCACGAGGCCGAGCGGTTGCGTGCCGAGTAGGCCAGCATCACCGGCGCCTCGAAGCCCGGCACCAGGCGCTTGTAGCTGTTGGTGCCGGAGTTGGCGAAGGCGTTGATCGCCTTGGCGTGCTTGAAGATGCCGCCGATGTACCACAGCGCCATCTGCGACAGGCCGCCGTAGCCGTCGCCGGAGAACAGGTTGGTGCCGCCCTTGGCCAGCGACTGGTGCACGTGCATGCCCGAGCCGTTGTCGCCGACGATCGGCTTGGGCATGAAGGTGGCGGTCTTGCCGTTGCGGTAGGCCACGTTCTTGATGATGTACTTCATGGTCAGCAGCTCGTCGGCCTTCTTGACCAGCGAGCTGAACTTGGTGCCGATCTCGCACTGGCCGGCGGTGGCCACCTCGTGGTGGTGCACCTCGGTCTCGATGCCGACCTGCTCCAGGGTCTTGACCATCTCGGCGCGCAGGTCGTGCAGGGTGTCGGTCGGCGGCACCGGGAAGTAGCCACCCTTGACCGCCGGGCGGTAGCCGCTGTTGCCGCCCTCGACCTTGGCGCCGGTGTTCCACGCGGCCTCTTCGGAATCGATCTTGAAGAAGGTGTGGCCCATCTCGTTGCCGAAGCGCACCGAGTCGAAGATGAAGAACTCCGGCTCCGGGCCGAAGAACGCCTGCTCGGCGATGCCGGAGGACTTCAGGTAGGCCTCGGCGCGCTTGGCGATGCCGCGCGGGTCGCGCGCATAGCTCTGCATGGTCGCCGGGTCGAGGATGTCGCAGGTGATGACCACGGTCGGGTCGGCGAAGAACGGGTCGAGGTAGGCGGTCTCGGCATCGGGCAGCAGCACCATGTCGGACTCGTTGATGCCCTTCCAGCCGGAGATCGAGCTGCCGTCGAACATCTTGCCTTCCTCGAACAGGGACGGCTCGATGATGCTGGCGGGGAAGGTCACGTGCTGCTGCACGCCGCGCATATCGACGAAGCGCAGGTCGACGAACTCGACCTTGTTGTCCTTGACCAGCTTTTCAACATTTTCCGCAGACATCGGGAGAAACCTCGGGTTGTGTGAATGGCTCGGGAGAGGAGTGAGCAATCGCCATGCCAACCGCACGGCCTTCACAAGTGCTTGATTTCGCTTAAAGGTCTATGACGGACGTCGCATATCTGCGCACTAAAATGGGGATTAATGCGCAAGCACGCACTTTTATGGTGCTCGCGGCAATGCACTATGCTTCGCCCTCCCCCGCACTTCCCCATTCCCCGATGTCCGACCTGTTCTCCGCCCTGCTGCTGGGCATCCTCGAAGGCCTCACCGAATTCCTGCCGGTCTCCAGCACCGGCCATCTGCTGATCGCCGAACAGTGGCTCGGACGCCGCTCCGACTTCTTCAACATCGTCATCCAGGCCGGCGCGATCCTCGCCACCACCCTGGTGCTGCGCAAGCGGCTGTGGTCGCTGGCCACCGGCCTCGGCGAGCCGGCGACCCGCGACTACGTGCTCAAGCTGATCGTGGCGTTCCTGGTGACCGCGCTGGTCGGCCTGCCGGTGCGCCTGGCCGGCTGGGAGCTGCCGGAGACGGTGACCCCGGTGGCCTGGGCGCTGGTGATCGGCGGCGTGTGGATGCTGGTGGCCGAGGGCTTCGCCTCGCGCATGCCCGAGCGCGACGTGGTCACCTGGAAGGTGGCGATCGCGGTGGGCCTGGCGCAGGTGGTGGCCGGCGTGTTCCCGGGAACCTCGCGCTCGGCGTCGGCGATCTTCATCGCCATGCTGCTGGGCCTGAGCCGGCGCTCGGCGGCCGCGGAGTTCGTGTTCCTGGTCGGCATCCCCACCATGTTCGCGGCCAGCGGCTACGCTTTCCTGGAGCTGTTCCGCCATGGCGAGCTGGCCAACGAGGCCTGGCTGGACGTGGCGGTGGCCTTCACCGCGGCGGTGATCACCGGCTTTGCGGTGGTGAAGTGGCTGCTGGGCTACATCAAGTCGCACCGCTTCACCGCGTTCGCGGTCTACCGCATCGCGCTGGGCATCGCGCTGCTGGTGTGGCTGCCGGCCAGCGCCGGCGCCTAGGGCCTTCCCACGGCAACGACGGCGGGCGCGACCGCCGTCGTTGCCTGCCAGGCCGTGGCGGGGTATCACTGGCGCACCGCGAACCGGGAGACGCCGATGCGACCTGCCCCCCTGACTCCTCTGCCGCTGCTGCTGGCCGCCGTGCTGTCGGCCTGTAGCGGTGGCGCGCCGGACCCCGGCCGTCCGGCCCCCGGCGAGCTGCCGACGCCCGCGCGGCCCCCCGCCGCGCCGTCCACTGCCGACGCGCCGCCGCCCGGCACGGCACCGGCGGACGAGCCTGCTGCCGCACCCGCATCGCCCGCCGCCGCAGCGCCGCCGGCGCTCGAGCGCTACCACTGGCGGCTGGAGCAGGCCCAGGACGCGCACGGCGCGCGCCTGCAGGCGCTGTTCGTCGCCGCCACCGCGCCGCTGCAGCTGGACTTCGCCCAGGGCCGGCTGTCGATCAGCCACACCTGCAACCGCCTGGCGGGCGGCTATACGCTGGAGGACGGCCAGCTGCGGATCGGGCGCATGGCCTCGACCCGGATGGCCTGCCTGGAAGCGCCGCGCATGGCCCAGGAGCGCGCGGCCGGCGAGCTGCTGACCGGGCACTTCACGCTCGCGCTGGCGGCCGACGCAGCGCCGCCACGGCTGACCCTGACCCGTAGCGACGGCACCCGGCTGGCGTTGCGCGGCGAGGAGACCGCCGACAGCCGCTACGGCGGGCAGGCCGAGACCGTGTTCCTCGAGGTCGCTGCGGACGCGCGGCCGTGCCCCGACCCGCCGCCCGGCGCTACCGGCTGCCTGCAGGTGCGCACGCTGCGCTACGACGCCCAGGGCGTGCGCCAGGGCGAACCGGGCCCGTGGCAGCCGCTGCACGACGCCATCGAGGGCTATGCCCACGAGCCGGGGGTGCGCACGGCGCTGCGGGTACGTCGCTACGCGCGGCCGGCCGCCACGGCCGGCGCGCCGGCCCACGCCTACGTGCTCGACCAGGTGCTCGAATCCGAGCAGCCGGGCTGACGCCGGTCGCGCGCCTGCCCGGCGGCGCCGTGGCGGGGTGCGCCCCGGTGCTCGGGACGCCGGGGCCGGCACGCGCCAGCGGCGGCGCCGCTCTTGCGTCGCTTCGACCGACGGCCCTGCGGCCGGCACTCCGCGGCCGCCGGCGGCCGCGTGCTCAGCCGGCGAGCGTCGGATTCAGCGTGTAGGTGCCGTGCAGCGCGGCCTCGGCGAGCACGTGGCCCTGCAGCGCGCGCAGCAGGTCGTCGGCACCGAAGCGCTCCGGCAGCGGCAGCGTGGCCACGTCCAGGGCGAACACGCGGAAAAAGTAGCGGTGCAGGCGCAGGTCGTTGAACGGCGGATACGGGCCGTCGTAGCCGAAGTAGTCGCCGGCCATGCCGGGGTCGGCGGCGAACCAGCCGGTGTAGCTGTTCAGGCCCTGGCGCGCGCCCGCCGGGCCGGCCGGCGCGGCCTTGCCCCGGGGCACGAAGCCGTCGCTGCAGCTGCCGGCGGCGAGCTCGCGCAGGTCGGCCGGGAGGTCGGCCATCGCCCAGTGCACGAAGTCGGTGCGCGGCTGCTCGACCGGGATCTGCACGTCGTCGCGGCCGACCGTCTCCGGCACCGTCGGCACGTCCGGGTCGAGGCACAGCAGCGCGAACGAGCGCGTGCCCGCGGGCACCTCGCTCCAGGCCAGGTGCGGGTTGCGGTTGGGCGCGAAGCCGTCCGGGCGGCCGGCGGCGAACTCGGCCGGGATCGGCTGGCCGTTGGCGAAACTGTGGCTGGTCAGGCGCATGCGAACACTCCGGTGGGCGCCCCAGCCTGCCGCAGCGGCGCGCGGGGGTGAAGGGGCAGCAGGGGAACCCTGCGTTGCGCGGCTCAGGCCGCGGGATAGCCCAGGCGCACGGCGACCGGCGCGAGCAGCTCGAACTGCGCGCCCAGCTCGCCGGCGTAGTCGCGCCAGCGCCCGGACGCCAGCCGCGGCGCACCAACCGAGGGCAGCACCGGGAACTCGATGCCGAACGCCTGCTGCAGCACCGTGGCGATGCCCTGCGGGTCGCTCTCGATGCCGTCCAGGCGCAGCAGCCGGTGCGGGTACAGGTCCTGCTCGTGCAGCGTGGCCACCTGCGCCAGCATCGCGGCCAGCCATTCGGCGGCCTGCTGCGGCGACTCCACCGCCAGCGGCGCCGGTGCGCCGATCGCCAGCCAGTCCAGCAACATGTCGCGCGGGTCGCGCAGGGCGATCGCCAGGCGGCCCTCCGGCAGGTGCGCGCGCAGCGCCAGCAGCAGCGCGTTATCCCACCACAGCAGCCAGTCGATGACGTTGCCGTCGGTGACGCCGCGGGCCGGCAGCGCGGCCTTCCAGCTGTCGACCAGCGCGGCTGGCGCCAGCTCGCCGACCAGCAGCCGCGGCACGGTGTGGTAGCTCTGCAGGGCATCGTTCGGCGGGGTGGTGCCGTAGCGGTCGCGGCGCACCATCGGCGTGGCCGCGGCCATCACCGCGATCAGGCGCTCGGCATGCGCACCGGGCGCGCCCCAGACGAACAGCGGCCGCGCCGACACGCCCTCGGCGATCGCGGCCACCTCCGGCCAGCGCCCCGGCTGCGGCTCGGCCTGCGGCGGCAGCGGCAGGCGGTGCGGGGCCTGCTCGGCGTGGAACTGCATCCACGTGGACAGCGCTGCGGCGGGCTGCCCGGCACGGTCCTGCACGTCGCCCAGCCACGGCCGCAGCAGGGTGCGCTGCGACTCGGGCAGCGATTCGATCAACGCCTGCACGCAGGCGATGGCGGCCGGCGGGTCGCGTTGCAGCAGCGCCTCGACGATGCGCTGCTCGCCGCTGAGCCGGCCCGGCTCCACCGCCACGATCTGGCGGGCCACCGTCTCGGCCTGCTCGGCGTCGCCCTGCATGTCGTGCACCCGCATCAGCGCCTCCAGCGCCGGCAGGTGCTCGGGCATGGCCAGCAGCCAGCGCTCGATCACCGCGCGCGCCTCGGCCCCGCCGACCGGTTCGACCGCCAGCCGCGCCAGCCACAGGTCGTGCGCGTGGCCGGCGGTGGCCAGCGCCGCATCCAGCGTGGCGCGGGCGTCGTCGACGGCGCCCAGGCGCTCCCAGGCGGTCAGCAGGGCGTGCAGGCTGCGGCGGTCGCCGGGCCAGCTCGCCAGCACCTGCCGCAGGTGCGGCACCGCGTCGGCCGGGCGCCCGGCCTGCAGCTCGAACTCGCCGGCCAGCCGGCGCATCGCCGGGGTGTCGCCGTCGGCCTGCGCGAG
The DNA here is from genome assembly GCA_037145635.1 of Lysobacteraceae bacterium USHLN149. Classification (GTDB taxonomy): domain Bacteria; phylum Pseudomonadota; class Gammaproteobacteria; order Xanthomonadales; family Xanthomonadaceae; genus JAATFS01. The sequence continues at coordinate 248,355 of JBBCXB010000003.1, read as the reverse complement.
CACGCCCTGCAGCGCCTCGAGGGCGTCGTCCAGCCGCCCCTGGCGCTGCGCCAGCTGGGCCACGAACGCACGCAGCGCCGTGCCCGGCGGATTGAGCTCGATCACGCGCTGGAAGGCGCGCTCGGCGAAGGCGTAGTGCTCGTTCTGCAGGTAGGCGAAGCCCAGCGAGAACAGCACGCGCGGGTCGTCGGGCAGCTGCTCGGCGGCGCGCGAGAGCAGCACCAGGGCACGGTCGGCCTGGCCCCGGCGCAGCGCGATCGCGCCGTCGACCACCTGCAGCTGCGGATGGTCGTCCGCCAGCCGCGCGGCGGTGCGGCTCAGGCGCTCGGCCTCGTCCAGGTCGCCGCGCGCCACCGCCAGATGCGCCTGCATCAGGTAGGCGTTGAACTGATTGGGGTCCAGCGCGGTGCTGCGCGACAGCGAGGCACCGGCCGCGGCGAGGTCGCGGGTGGCCAGCAGCAGGCCGGCGCGCTGCAGGTGCAGGTCGGCGTCCTCGGGGGTCAGCGTCAGCGCCGCGTCGATGCTCGCCAGCGCCTCGTCCAGGCGGCCCTGCTGCTGCAGCGCCATGCCCAGCCAGCGGTGCGCGCGCGGCTCCATGCCCTCGGCCGTCACCCATTCGCGGGCCAGCGCCACGGCTTCGTCGGCCGCATGGCGGCGGAGGGCTTCGATGATCTTGTCTTGCATGGGATCCGGCGCCTGGAGGCAAACCGCTATTGTAGCGGCCGCATGGCGCGGCCCGGTCAGCCCGGGAGGGCCAGCCGCTCGGCGACCCAGCGCTCGGCGAAGCCGTCGCCACGGGCGTTCTCCAGGAAGCCGCAATGGCCGCCCCAGTGCGCGATCTCCAGGTGCGCGGAGGGCGGCAGCTGCCACCCGCGGAAGTCCTCGAACGGGATCACCGGGTCGTCCTCGGCCATCAGGATGTCCACCGGCACCTGCAGCGCCGCCAGCCGGTCGCCGGCGATCGAATAGCTGTCGAAGTAGGCGGCGAGGCTGCCGTGGCCGGTATGGCGTTCGGCCAGCCAGGCCATCATGCCGCGCATGTCCAGCGCCAGGGTGGCGTCGTCGTAGCCATGCTGGTCGGGGAACAGCGCGCGCTTGCGCAGCAGCGACTCGCGCCAGCGGCGGCGGAAGTACCAGTCGTAGAACTGCGGGCCGTGCTCGATCCGGTCCATGGTCGTGGCCGGGTCCAGCAGCGGGCACACCGCCGCGACCCGCGCCAGCGGCAGGCCGGCGGCCGGCGCGCGCAGCGCCAGCCGCAGCGCGAAGTTGCCGCCCAGCGAGTAACCGGCCGCCAGCAGCTCCGGGGCCGGGAAGCGGCGCCACAGGTCGCAGGCGGCGTTGACCACCTCGTCGATGCGGTCGGAGTGGAACAGGTCGACGTTGAGGTGGTGGGTGCCGCCATGGTCGCGGAAGTTCAGCCGGAACACCTGGTAGCCCAGGCCCAGCAGCTGCGCCGCGGTCAGCCGCATGTAGTTCGAGTCGGCGCTGCCCTCCCAGCCATGCAGCAGCAGCACGGTGCCGCGCGGCGCGGCGCCCGGCGGCACGCTGAGCCAGCCCTGCAGGCGCACGCCGTCGCCGCCGTCGAGGATGTGCTCGCGGGTGTCCGCGCCGGTGGCGGCCAGCAACTGCTCGCCGCGGCGGCGGCGCAGCGCGCTGGAGCCCAGCACCGACTGCACGTGCGGGTTGCGCAGCCAGCGCGGCGGCTGGTAGTCCTCGGCGTTCATGCCGTCGTGCCCGCGCGGCGCCGGCCGGTCAGCGCGATCTGGCGCACGTCGGCCGGCATCGCCGCCTCAGGACTCCATGACGCCGACGATGCCCGCGCGCGAGGTCTCGGCGATGCGGCGCCGGCCCTCGACATCGTGGACCCGGATCGGTGCCAGGAAATGCACCTCGGCCGTACGCGCCGGCTCGCCGAGCAGGCGCACGAAGTTGGCGAAGAAGCTCTCGCGCTCGCCGAACGCCACCACCGTCTGCGCGTTGCCGCGCTCGCCGTAGCGCAGCGCCACCGGCTGGATCGGCACGCCGGTCTCGACCGCCGCCTGGAAGATGCGTGCATGGAACGGGCCGACCTCGTGGCCGCCGCGGGTGCGGCCCTCGGGGAACACGCCCACCGCCTTGCCGCTGTGCAGCCGCACCACCATCTCCTGCAGCACGCCGCCCAGCGATTCGGTGCTGCCGCGCTGGTGGAAGATGGTCTGCCCGCGCGCGGCCAGCCAGCCGACCAGCGGCCAGCCGGCGATCTCGCGCTTGGCGACGAACCCCATCACGCGCTGGCTGTGCAGCACCGAGATGTCGACCCAGCTGACGTGGTTGGCGACGAACAGCGTGGCCCCGAGCAGCGGCACGCCGAAGCGCTTGAGGCGGAAGCCGAAGATGCGCATCAGCGTGCCCTGCCACCAGCGGATCATGCGGTACTCGAGGGTGTCGTCGGCGCCGAGGCGCACGCGCGCCAGCGCCGGTACCACCACGCACAGCATGGTCAGCGGCAGGCCGACCAGCACGTGCAGCAGCAGCAGCGGCACGCGATACAGGTAACGGAACCAACGCAGCGTGCCGCCGGCGTCGCGCGTGGCGGGCAGGGATGACTCGCTCATTCGGGGAAGGTACCGGAAAACGGAGGGGAGAGCATGTCTATTGTGGCAGCACCGGCCACGCCCGCGCAGTGCCGGCGGCGGGCGAGCGTGTTCCATGGATGCGCGCGTTCACGCCGCGCCGGGGACGGACGGCTCATGCGCGGCGCGCCACCACCGCCAGGGTCAGCCGCGAGACGCACACGCGCCTGCCGGCCTCGTCGTCGATGGCGATGTCCCAGACCTGGGTGGTGCGGCCGACGTGGACCGCGCGCGCGGTGCCGGTGACCGTGCCCTGGTGGGCGGCGCGCAGGTGGTTGGCGTTGATCTCCAGGCCCACGCACATGTGGGTGGCCAGGTCCACGCAGAGGTTGCCGGCGCTGCTGCCCAGGGTCTCGGCCAGCACCACCGAGGCGCCGCCGTGCAGCAGGCCGTACGGCTGGCGGGTGCGTGCGTCCACCGGCATGGTGGCGCGCAGCCAGTCGTCGCCGACGGCGGTGAAGACGATGCCCAGGTGTTCGATCAGCGTCTCGGCGCTGGCGGCGTTGAGCGAGTCGAGCGATACCGGTTCACGAAAGATCATGGCGACTGCGGCGGGAACGAAGGCGAGCATGGTAGTCCTCTGGCGCCGCCGCGGCAGCCCCGCGCCGCGACGCCCTCAGAGGATCGGCACCAGGCCGGCGCCGAAGGCGGTTAGCATGCGCACCAGCAGCCACTTCGGGCCGACGTTGACCTCGGGGAAGTCGCCCACCGCGACATAGCACCGGAGGAACTGCGGATCCTGCCGCCGCAGCGGGAACGGGCATCCGGGCCCGGGCTGGAACTGGTAGTTGGTGGCGTAGCGCCACGGCCAGAAGTCCAGGATCGGCAAGGCCTCGGACACCTTGCCCACGCTGTAGCTCAGCCCGCCGACCACCGGCGGCTTCTGCCGCGGCGCCACCACCCAGGAGTTGTCCGGGTCGATGTCGCGCTCGATGCTGGCCGCCAGGGCCTGGGCGAAGACCGGGTCGTCGATCACCACCGCGCCCTCGGTGTTGTAGTTCTCGCTGCGCGGGTCGAAGTTGTGGGTGCCGATCACGCCGACCCGGCGGTCCACCACCAGCGACTTGGCGTGCAGGCCCATGCGTGCGCCCTCGCGGGTGACCGGCAGCGGCTTGTTGACCGCGCGGGTGCCCAGGAACGAGGGCCGCGTCTCGGTCCGCAGCACCCGGCGGTCGACCTCGCTGCCACCCGGGCGGCGCCCGCCCGGCCCGGCACTGCCGCGCATCGCGTTGCCGGCCGCGCTGCCGCCGATCAGGCGGTGCTGGCGGCTGTCGTCCCGGGGCTCGGCGGACACCAGCGGGTTCGGCAGCAGGTTGGCGTAGTCCACCGGCGCGTCCAGCGGGAACGGCTTGAACTCGTAGATGTTGAAGCCCAGCTCGCGCAGGTTGCGGCGCTTGTACTTGTAGGACAGCGCATAGACGACCGGATTGTCGGTCGCCGCCAGGCTGTTGGTCGCCACCACCACGCGCGGCGGCGTCGCGCGCCGGCGCAGGTCGCGGAAGATCTGCTGCGCCGGGTCCGACAGCACCAGGTACGGGGTCTGCAGCAGCACCTCCTGCTGCGCCCCGGCGATCAGGCCGTCGAGCTCCGGGGCGGTGGTGATCGCCGCGGCCGAGTGCTCGCGGCGGTGCTTCTGCGGCAGGTCGGCGACGTAGAGCACGTTGTGCACCGGCAGCGCGGTGTCGACGAAGGTGCGGGCCACGAAGTCGGGGTCGTCGGCCTCCTCGCTGACCCGCTCCACCCGGTCCGGGCGCAGGTAGTCGGCCGGCGGCATCGCCGGCACGCCCTCGCGCAACAGGGTGCGGCCGACGTCGTTGAGGCGCTCGGCCGGCACGCTGCGCTGCGCGCGCCAGAACGCATCGAAGTTGGCGGCCATCGCCCGCGCCTCCGGGCCGGCGAGGATGACGTCACGATCGCGGAAGTTGTACTCCCCGTCCCAGTCGTAGTAGTCGTCCTGGTAGTTGCGCCCGCCGACCACGCCGACCACGTCGTCGACCACCAGCAGCTTGTTGTGCATGCGCTGGTTGAAGCGGCGGAAGCAGCACAGCACGCTGCCGGCGTAGTCGAGATAGTTGAGCTTGGCCTTGCCGAACGCCGGGTTGTAGATGCGCAGGGCGAAGTTCTCGTGCGCGCCGGACAGCGCGCCCAGGATCTGCAGGTCCGAGATCGCCGACAGCTGGTCGATCAGCAGCCGCACCTTGACCCCGCGGCGGGCGGCGTCCAGCAGCGCGTCCATCACCAGCCGGGCGCTGTCGTCCTTGTCGAAGATGTAGGTCTGCAGGTCGATGCTGCGGGTGGCGCTGCGGATCAGGTTCAGCCGCGCGACCAGGGCCTGTTCGCCCTGGTCGAGGATGGTGGCGTAGTGCCGCGGCACCTCGGGGGTGGACTCGGTGACGGCGCGGCCGCCCAGCGCGCGCAGCGGCGAGGGCCGGGCACAGCGGTCGGCGCGGTCGCAGTCGACCGCGGTGGAGCGCGCGGCGGCGGCGATGGCCGCTGCCTGGTCGCGCTGGGCATGGGACAGGCCCGCACATCCGCTGCCGAGCAACACCGTTGCCAGCACCAGGCACCGCATCAGGAACCTCACGGCGTGGGCGCCTCCCGCAGACGGCCACGCAGCATGAAGGTCACCCTGTCCCCCAGGGCGACCTGCCAGTTGTCCATCCCATAGCGTCCACGCAGGACCGTACCGCGGCTGATCACATCGCAATCATAGCCTGGACGGGCGCATTCGGCGGGCATCACGCGCAGCGTCTCGAGGTGGGTGACGCCGCGGATGGTCAGGTTGCCGACCAGGTCGCCGCCGTCCAGGGTGACCCGCGGGTCGTACGGAATGGAGTCGAACTCCACCACCGGGTAGCGCGCCACGTCGAAGAAGTCGGCCCCGCGCATCCACGCCGTGTAGCGCGGCTTGCCGGGAATCTCGACCTGGGCGGCGTACATCCGCAGCCGCACCTGGTGGCGGCCGGACGGCAGCACGACGATCTCGCCGTCGAACCGCGGGAACAGCCCCTCGATCCGCTGCCCGAGCCGGGTGCGGATCTCGAAACCGAAGCGCGACTGCACCGGGTCCATCGTCAGCACGCGCTGCGCGGAGGCCGGCAGCGCCCATGCCAGGCCCAGCACCAGCACCAGCAGCCCCAGGCCGCGCCCGAGCCGCATCGGGGTCAGGGCCACCAGAACGCGGTGAGGCGGGCGACGCCGGGCTCGATGGTGGCCTCCAGCGGCAGCGCCAGCAGCGCGATCGAGGCCGTGGGCATGCCGCGATAGTCGCCGGTCTGGCCGCTGTGCATCAGCGCCGCCAGCCGTTCCAGGCCCGGGTTGTGGCCCACCAGCAGCAGGCGCTCGGCCTCGCGGTGCTCGTCCACCAGCGCCGCCAGCGTGCCCGGCGTGGCCTCGTAGATCCGCTCCTCAAGCCGCTGCTCGACGTAGCCGGTCAGCGCCAGCACCGCCTCCAGCGTCTCGCGCGCGCGCCGCGCCGGCGAGCACAGCACCCGGTCGGGCACCAGCCGCTGCTCGCGCAGCCAGCGCCCCGCGGCCTCGGCCTCGGCCAGGCCGTGCGGCGACAGCGGGCGGTCGAAGTCGGCCTGGCCGGTGTCGGCGGGCTCGGCGTGGGCGTGGCGCAGCAGGATCAATTCACGCATGGTCGCTATCCGTCCTTTCTGGGCTAGACCTTCTTGAGCCACTTCAGCAGCGGCTCCCAGTCCTGTTGGTGCTCGCGTACCTGCGCCGAGCGGTAATCGAACAGGCTGCGCCCCAGTCCCGCCAGCACCACGTAGGCCTGGGTGTCGCGCAGCTGCGCGACCAGCGGGTAGGGCCAGCCGGCGAACATCTCCAGGGCCTGCTGCGAGGTCTGGGTCCACGGCTTGCTGCGATTGAGCACCAGCCCCACCGGCAGCGCGCGCTGGTGCACGCGCGGCACCTTGGCCAAGGTGTTCAGGAACCCGACCACCGCCTCGATGTCCAGCGCCGAGGCCAGCACCGGCACGACCACCGCATCGGCCTGGTCCAGGAACGTGCCCAGGTCCTCGGCCATCGCCCCGGCCGGGGCATCGATGATCACCTGGTCGGTGCCGTCGGGTACGGCGGCCTGCCAGTGGCGGCGGCGCGTGGCGTCGATCGGCAGGACCGCGCTTTCCAGGCTGGCGCGGCGCTCGGCCCAGCGGGTGGCCGATCCCTGCGGGTCGGCATCGGCCAGCACGGTGCGCCGGCCCTGCAGGGCGGCGTGCGCCGCGAGGTTGGTGGCGATCGTGGTCTTGCCCACGCCGCCCTTGGAGCCCGCCACCAGGAACGTCTTCATGCACGCCTCGCTTCCGGGAATCAGCCGGCAGCGTACACCGCGCCCCGGTGAGGAGATAGTCGAGAGCCGGGCCTGCCCGCCCGTGCCAGCGCTTGCTATCGTGTCGCTCCTCCCCGCCACGGACCGCGCATGAGCGAACTGCAGGACCTGACCGCTTTGATCCGGGCCAACACCGCGCTGATCGTGATCGAGACCCAGGACGAGGGCCGGGTCGTGGAGCTGTTCCGCCAGGCCCTGATGCACGTATGGCGCGCGCTGTACCGCTGGAGCATCACCGAGGGCCTGCGCCGGATCGACATGGACCGCGAGGACGAGCCCGTGGGCCCGCCGGATGCCAGCGCACTACTGAACACCATCCGCCAGGCCGATCAGCGCGGCATCTATCTGCTGCTGGACGTGCACCCTACCTCGGCTACGCCAGCCACCAGCGCCTGCTGCGCGACATCGTGCAGCGCCGCCACTGCCAACCGCACGTGCTGGTGATGATCGGCGCCCGCGTCGAGCTGCCGCCCGAGCTGGAAGCCCTGTCCACCCGCTTCAATCCACGCCTGCCCGACGCCGGCGCGCTGCTCCGGCTGCTGCGCGAGGAGACCGCCGACTACGCCCGCGAGCATGGCGGGCGCCGGGTCGAGGTCGACCACGAGGCCGCGCAGCAGGTGCTGCGCAACCTGCAGGGCCTGAGCCTGACCGATGCACGCCGCATCGCGCGCCAGCTGATCTTCGCCGATGGCGCGCTCGACCGGGACGACCTGCCGCACCTGGCACGGCTGAAGTTCGAGTTGCTCAACCGCAGCGGGCACCTGCACTACGAATACGACAGCGCGCGTTTCGGCGAGGTCGCCGGTGCCGGCCGGCTCAAGCGCTGGATCGACCAGCGCCGCGCGGTGTTCGTCGCGGGCACTGCGCCGCCCGGGCTGGACCCGCCCAAGGGCGTGCTGCTGCTGGGCGTGCAGGGCTGCGGCAAGTCGATGCTGGCCAAGGCCACCGCCGCCGGCTTCGGGGTGCCGCTGCTGCGCCTGGACATGGGCACGCTCTACGACAAGTACCACGGCGAGACCGAAAAGAACCTGCGCACGGCCCTGGCCTCGGCCGAGCAGCTGGCCCCGTGCGTGCTGTGGATCGACGAGATCGAGAAGGGCCTGGCCAGCGGCGGGGAAGACGGCGGGGTGTCGCGGCGCGTGCTCGGCTATCTGCTGACCTGGATGGCCGAACGCACCGCGCCGCCCGGCACGGGGGGCGTGTTCATCGTCGCCACCGCCAACCAGGTTCACGAGCTGCCCGCCGAGCTGCTGCGCAAGGGCCGCTTCGACGAGATCTTCTTCGTGGACCTGCCCACGCCCGACACCCGCGTGGAGCTGCTGCGCCTGCATCTGGCACGGCGCACGCTCGATCCCGAGGGCTTCGCGCTCCCGGCCCTGGCCGCGGCCAGCGAGGGCTTCTCCGGCGCCGAGATCGAGCAGGCGGTCGTCGCCGGGCTGTACGCGGCGCATGCGGAGAGCCGCGCGCTCGATACCGACCTGCTGATGGCCGAGATCCGCCAGACCCGTCCGCTCTCGGTGCTGATGGCCGAGCAGGTGGACGCCTTGCGGGCCTGGGCACGCGGGAGCACGGTTCCGGCGGACTGATTCGCGACGCGGCCGGAGGCCGCGGACCGGCGTTCCCGTCGACACCCGCCTGCCGTGCGGCGCGCGGCCCCGCGCTCAGGCCGCGACGCGATCCAGCAGCCAGGCCCACGCCGGCAGGGTCAGCAGCGACAGCAGGATGCTGTAGCCGACCATCGCCGCGGCCAGGCGCGGCGCCAGCCGGTGCGAGATCGCCATCGCCGCGGCGGTGATCATGGTCGGCATCGCCGACTCCAGCACGTTGACCTTGAACAGCTCGCCGTGCAGCCCGAGCGCCAGCGACAGCGGCCAGGACAGCAGCGGGATCACCACCAGCTTCAGCGCCAGGCCGACCCCGAGCGGCCGGTACTCGGCCGGCGACAGCCGCAGCTGCAGCGAGAAGCCGACCGCCAGCATCACCAGCGGCAGCATCGCATCGGCCAGGCTCTTGAGCGCGGAGGCGATCCATGCCGGCGGCTGGTCGGGCATCAGCGTGGCCGCGAACAACAGCGCCCACAGCGGCGGGAACCGGGCCACGCGCGCCAGCACCTGGCGCGTGGTCGGCGGGGTGTCGCCGCTGTAGCGGGCGAGCACGTACAGGCCGAAGGTCGAGAGCATCACGAAGGTGCCGAACTGGTCGTACACCACCGCATACGGCAGCGCGTGCTCGCCCAGCAGCGCGCGCACCATCGGGAAGCCGATGAAGCTGGAATTGGTGAACACCACGCACATCAGCAGCGCGGCGTGTTCCTTGCGCCCGAACCGGAACAGCCGCGTGCAGCCCCAGACCAGCAGCACCGTCGCCACCGCCAGCAGCCACGGAGTGACGATCAGGCCCGCCAGCGACAGGTCCAGCCGCAGCCGCGGCACGTAGGTCAGCACCGACGCCGGCAGGCACACGTACAGCACGATGCGGTTGAGCACCTCGGCGGTGTTGTCCGGCAGCGCGCGCAACCGCGCGAACAGCAGGCCCAGGGCCAGCATCGCCAGGATCAGCGCAAACGCATCGAACGCCATGGAATCGCCGCAATCGCCGGGCATCGGCGGGTCCGGCAGGATCGCACACCCGCCGTCAGCGCCGCCTGCACGGGCCGGCGCCCGGCCGCACCGCACCTGCGCACCGCGCGATGCGGGAGCGGCGCGCTACGGCCAGGCCGGCGGCGCGGCCTGCCAGGCGGCCAGGACCTCGGCCAGCACGGCGCGGTCCTGCTCGCGCCAGTCCGGCAGCAGCGCGGCATGCTGGGCGGCGCTGTTCCAGCGGTCCGGCCAGGTGCGCACCGCCGCGGCGTACCACGCCACCGCTTCCTGCCGGCGCCCGCTCTGCCATAGCGCCAGCGCCAGCGTCGGCGGCAGCCACTCCGGCGCGCTCGGGCGTCCGACGGCCAGCAGGCTCCACTGCTGCAGCGCGCGCGCGGCATCGCCGGCGCGGTACAGGTCCCAGCCGTAGTTCCAGACCACGGTGCGGTACTGCTGGCCGCTGCTGGCCAGGCTGCCGAGCACCGCCTGGTAGAGCTGCTCCCCCAGCTCACGGCGGCCGCCGGCGAAGGCCAGCGCCCCCAGCTGCGCACGCGCCTCGACCGCGCGCGGATCGCGCTGCACGATCGCCGCCAGGCGGTCGACCACGGCATCGCCCTGGCCCGCGACGGCGACGATCGGGCGCGTGGTGGTGCGGTCCTCGTCGAAATAGAACTCCTTGGGCTTGGGCAGGCCCTGCGCCTGCACCCCCAGGCACACCCCTCCCAGCATGGCCAGGCCGACGGCCCATGCCTGTATGGCTCTCACGATCACTTCCCCCTAGATACGGCAGCGACAACGTCCTCCCCGCGCTCATCCTAACCGCAGTCGCCGCGCCGGCGCATCCCGTGTGGCAGGGCTGCGAAAAGTGCGCTGGTACAATCCTGCGGCCGTCCCGGAATCCCCGGATTCCGCCAGCCATCCCTGCCGGGCCAGCCATGACCAGTACCGCCGAACTCACCTCCCCCGCCTCCGCCGACACGCCGGGGATCGGCACCCTGGACGACGACTACACGCTGGAACACAAGTACACCCGCAGCGACGGGCGCATCTACCTGTCGGGCGTGCAGGCGCTGGTGCGGCTGCCGCTGATGCAGCGCCGGCGCGACCAGGCGGCCGGGCTGGACACCGCCGGCTTCATCAGCGGCTACCGCGGCAGCCCGCTGGGCGGATTCGACCTGGAGCTGTGGCGTGCGCGCCGGCACCTGGACGCGGCCGCGGTGAAGTTCACTCCCGGCCTCAACGAGGACCTGGCCGCGACCATGGTCTGGGGTACGCAGCAGACGCCGCTGTTCCCGGGCGCACGCGTCCAGGGCGTCTACGGCATGTGGTACGGCAAGGGTCCGGGCGTGGACCGCAGCGGCGACGTGTTCAAGCACGCCAATGCCGCCGGCACCTCGCCGTACGGCGGCGTGCTGGCGCTGGCCGCCGACGACCACGCCTGCCGCAGCTCGACGCTGCCGCACGGCTCGGAGGACGAGTTCGTCAGCGCGATGATGCCGGTGCTCAACCCGTCCGGGGTGCAGGACGTGCTCGACCTCGGCCTGCTCGGCTGGGCGATGAGCCGCTACACCGGGCGCTGGATCGGCTTCAAGACCATCGCCGAGACGGTGGAGTCCTCCGCCTCGGTCGACGTCGACCCGTTCGCGCGGCGGATCGTGCTGCCGGAGGACTTCGAGCTGCCGCCGGGCGGCCTGAGCATCCGCTGGCCCGACCCGCCGCTGGACCAGGAGATGCGGCTGCACCGCTACGCGGTGAAGGCGGCACAGGCATTTGCGCGCGCCAACCGCATCGACCGAGTGGTGATGGATGCGCCGGACGCGCGGCTGGGCATCGTCACCACCGGCAAGAGCTACCTGGACGTGCTGCAGGCGCTGGACTACCTCGGCCTGGACGCGGCCGCCTGCGCGCGGATCGGCATCCGCCTGTACAAGGTCGGCATGACCTGGCCGCTGGAGCCGGTGGGCATCGCCGCCTTCGCACAGGGCCTGCAGGACATCGTGGTCGTGGAGGAGAAGAAGGCCTTCATCGAGCGCCAGATGAAGGAACTGTTCTACAACTGGCCCGCCGGCGCCGGCCCGCGCCCGAGCATCGTCGGCAAGTACGACGAGGCCGGCGAGTGGATCCTGCCCTCCACCGGCGAGCTGACCCCGGCCACCATCGCCGGCGTGATCGGCCGGCGCATCCAGCGCTTCTTCACCAGCGAATCGATCGAACAGCGGCTACGCTGGATGGAGCACAAGGAGGCGGAGATGGCATTGCCGCGCGCCACCTTCCCGCGCGTGCCGCACTACTGCTCGGGATGCCCGCACAACACCTCCACCGTGGTGCCGGCGGGCTCGCGCGCGATGGGCGGCATCGGCTGCCATTACATGGTGACGTGGATGGACCGCGCCACCGACACCTTCACCCACATGGGCGGCGAAGGCGTCACCTGGTCCGGGCAGGCCGCCTTCACCGACACCCCGCACGTGTTCCAGAACCTCGGCGACGGCACCTACTTCCACAGCGGTTCGCTGGCGATCCGGCAGTCGGTGGCCAGCGGGGTCAACATCACCTACAAGATCCTCTACAACGACGCGGTCGCGATGACCGGCGGGCAGCCGGTGGACGGCACGCTGAGCGTGCCGGACATCGCCCGGCAGATGCGCGCCGAAGGCATCCAGACCCTGGCGGTGGTCAGCGACGACATCGCGCGCTGGACGCGCTGCCGCGAGCAGTTCCCGGACGGCGTGCAGTTCCACGACCGCGCCGAGCTGGACGCGGTGCAGCAGCGCATGCGCGAGGTCAAGGGCGTGTCGATCCTGATCTACGACCAGACCTGCGCCACCGAGAAGCGCCGCCGCCGCAAGCGCGGCAAGCTCGAGGACCCGGCCCGGCGCGTGGTCGTCAACACCCGGGTGTGCGAGGGCTGCGGCGACTGCGGCGAGAAGAGCTTCTGCGTGTCGGTGCTGCCCAAGGAGACCGAGTTCGGGCGCAAGCGCGAGATCGACCAGTCCAACTGCAACAAGGACTATTCGTGCGTGTCGGGCTTCTGCCCGAGCTTCGTCAGCGTGCGCGGCGGACGCCTGCGCAAGGGCGGCCGCCGCGAGGCGCCGGCGCAGCTCGCAGCGCTGCCCGAGCCGGCGTTCCGCTCCGACCTGGCGCAGCCCTGGAACATCCTGATCACCGGCGTCGGCGGTACCGGCGTGGTGACCATCGGCGCGCTGCTGGGCATGGCCGGGCACCTGGAAGGCCGGGGCGCGACCGTGCTCGACCAGACCGGGCTGGCGCAGAAGGGCGGCGCGGTGACCACCCACGTGCGGCTGGCGCGGCGCCCGCAGGACCTGCACGCCGTGCGCATCGCCGCCGGCGAGGCGGACCTGGTGCTGGGCTGCGACATGGTGGTGGTCAACGACTACTGGGCGCTGTCCAAGGTCCGCGGCGAGCGCTCGCAGGTGGTGCTCAACACCTACCAGGCCATGCCCGGCACCTTCACCACGCACCCGGACATGCAGTTCCCGGGGGCCGACATCGTGGCCGGCGTGCGGGTGGCGCTGGGCGGGCGCGAGCCGCTGCTGCTGGACGCGACCCAGCTGGCCACCGCGCTGCTGGGCGACGCGATCGCCACCAACCTGTTCATGCTCGGCTATGCGTGGCAGCAGGGCCTGGTGCCGGTGTCGCGGGCGGCGCTGATGCGCGCGATCGAGCTCAACGGCGCGGCCGTGGCGATGAACCGCGAGGCCTTCGCCTGGGGCCGGCTGGCGGCGGTGGACCTGGACGCGGTGCGCCGCGCCGCCGGGCTGGCGCCGGTCGCGGCGCGCGTGCCGGAGGCCGCGCCGCGGGCACTGAAGGAGTTGCCGCCGCGCGAGTGGGAGGGCAACGAGTGGGGTGCCAACGCCGCGCCACGCAATCCCGACAACACGCGCGAGGTGCACGGGCTGCCGGACGCCGACGACCGTGCGGCGGCCGCCCCCGCGCCGGACGATACCCAGCTGTCGCGGTCGCTGGACGAGCTGATCGCGCGCCGCATCGCGTTCCTGACCGACTACCAGGACGCGGCCTACGCGCAGCGCTACCGCACGCTGGTCGAGCGCGTGCGCCGCGCGGAACAGCAGCGCGTGCCCGGCTCCGGCGCGCTGACCGAGGCGGTGGCGCGCTATCACTTCAAGCTGATGGCCTACAAGGACGAGTACGAGGTGGCGCGGCTGTACACCGACGGCGATTTCGCGCGCCGGCTGCAGCAGCAGTTCGAGGGCGACTACCGCGTGCACGTGCACCTGGCACCGCCGCTGTGGGCGAAGCAGGACGACCAGGGGCGGCTGATCAAGCGCGAGTACGGGCCGTGGGTGTTCACCGCGTTCCGGCTGCTGGCGCGGCTGAAGCGGCTGCGCGGCAGCCGCCTCGACGTGTTCGGCTACAGCGCCGAGCGCCGCGCCGAACGCCAGCTGATCGCCGATTACGAGACGACGGTGGCCACGTTGCTGGACGGCCTCGATCGCGACAACGTCGGTTTGGCCGCACGGATCGCCGCGATCCCGGAACACATCCGCGGCTACGGCCACGTCAAGGAGGCCCACCTGCGCGAGGCCAAGGCACGCGAGGCGACGCTGCTGGCGCAGTGGCGCAACCCGCGCGCCCTGCCCATCGTCCAGGCGGCCTGAACCCGGCGGCCGGACGACGCCGGCGCCGATACGGATACCGGGAGCATCGGCGCGTCGCCGGCTTCGCCGAGGGGCGTCAGCGTGATTGCGGACAAGCGGTCAGCGGGGAACCTTGGAACGGTCGCTGGTGTCGGCGCCGACGCGGCACCTCGGCGTGCCGCTTCCGGACTGTCTTGAACCAGTCGGTACGATGGCTGCGGAAGACGAGGAACCCATGCCCGCGCGGGCAGGCCGGCAGGCGGTCGCGCCACCCGGAATGCGCCGTTGGAACAAGCTTGGGCGGTGGGCCGTCGGCAGTAGGACGTCAACCCAGGCAACCCCCGGCGGGATCGCCGCGAAAACATGGCATGGGGCCGCGACGGAGATCGACACCGCCGGTGATGGCGGACGCTGGTGCCGTTGGCCCGGACCGCGGGGCTGTCATGGCCTGCTCGCGGCAAAGCGTGGCCCCCGCCGCAGGCGCACCGGGCCGCGGGCCCGGGCGATGTCCACGGCCCGGCCGCGTTGGCAGACCTCCACGACGCCGTCGTGCGCCAGGCGCCCGGCCAGCGTGCGCACGGCCGGCATCAGCGCGCGCCATTCGCTTTCGCCGGCGGCCAGCGCACGCGCGACCTCGGAGGGGCACAGCGTGGCAGGCGGCGTCCGCGCCTCCAGCAGCCGCCAGAGGACCGCGCGCATCGCTTCGTCGGAGGGTGCCATGTCGCGCCGGGGCGCGCGGCCTCAGAGCGGCCGCAGCAGCCGCAGGCCGAACCAGTCGCGCGGATCGTTCCAGCCGTGGGTGACCTTCAGGCCGGCGGCGGCGGCGAGCTCGGCGAACCCGGCGTCGGTGTACTTGTAGCTGTACTCGACCTGCATCGCCTCGCCCTCGTCGAAGTCGAAGCGCTGCCCTGCCACGTGCACGGACTGCGCGCGCTGGCTGACCAGGAAGGTCTCGATGCGGCCACGCTCGCGCACGTAGTCGGCGCGATGGCGGAAGCCGTCCAGATCGAAGTCGCTGCCGATCTCGCGGTTGAGCCGCGCCAGCAGGTTCAGGGTGAAGCGCGCGGTGACGCCGGCCGCGTCGTTGTACGCCGCCTCGATCAGCGCCGGCGCCTTGTCCAGGTCGATGCCGATCAGCGCGCATCCGTCGCTGCCCATGGTCTGGCGCATCGCGTCCATCAGCTCGATCGCGGCCTCGTGGGTGAAGTTGCCCAGCGTCGAGCCGGGAAAGAACATCACGTGGCGGCGCGAGGGCCGGCGCGCGGCCGGCAGCGACAGCGGCCGGGTGAAGTCGGTGCACACCGGCAGCATCTCGATCTGCGGGAACTGCTGCGACAGCCGCGCGGTGCTGGCCAGCAGCGCGCTGCGCGAGATCTCCAGCGGCGTGTACGCCACCGGCTGCGCCAGGCCCTGCAGCAGCAGCTCGGTCTTGCGGCCGCTGCCGCTGCCGTACTCGACCACGTGCGCGCCGGCGCCGATGGCCTGCGCGATCGACGGCATGCGCGCCTCCAGCAGCGCCAGTTCGGTGCCGGTGAGGTAGTACTCCGGCTGCCGCGTGATCGCCTCGAACAGCTGCGACCCCTCGGCGTCGTAGAAGTACTTCGACGGCAGCGTCTTCGGGGTCTGCGCCAGGCCGGCCAGTGCGTCGGCGGCGATGTCGTCCGGTTGCGGATGCAGGTCGGTCAGCGCGGCGTGGGCGCGTTGCAGGGCATGGGCGGCGGCGTTCACGGCAGATCCTTGGCTAGGCGCACGCCGGCGAACTGCCAGCGCGCATCGGAGGGGAAGAAATTGCGGTAGCTGGCGCGCACATGGCTGCGCGGGGTCGCGCAGCTGCCGCCGCGCAGCACCCATTGCGCGTTCATGAACTTGCCGTTGTACTCGCCCAGCGAGCCCGGCCACGGCGCGAAGCCCGGGTACGGCAGGTAGGCGCTGCCGGTCCATTCCCAGACATCGCCGAACAGCTGCTGCAGGCCGGCGTCGGTGGCGCGCGCGGCGCCGGGATGCAGCGCGCCGTCCTCGGCGAAGCGGCCCTCGACCGGCATGCCGGTGGCGGCCTGCTCCCACTCGGCCTCGGTGGGCAGGCGCGCGCCGGCCCAGCGCGCGAACGCGTCGGCCTCGAACAGGCTCAGATGGCAGGCCGGCGCGTCGGGGTCGCGCTCGCGCCAGCCGGCCAGGGTGAACTCGCGCGCGCCGTCGGCGTGCCAGTACAGCGGCCGCTGCCAGCCCTGCGCCTGCACCGTCGCCCAGCCGTCGCTGAGCCACAGGCCGACATTGCGATAGCCGCCCTCGTCGACGAACTGCTGGAACTCGCGGTTGCTCACCGGACGGCTGGCCAGCGCATGCGCCGCCACCAGCACCCGGTGCCGCGGCGACTCGTTGTCGTAGGCGAACGCGTCGGCGGCCGGCCAGGCGGCGGCGCCGATCTCGGCGATGCGCTCCTCGCGCGCCACCCAGCGCAGCGGCGCCGGCCCCTGCCGCTCCGCACGCAGGTCGTCGCGGTAGGCCGGCTGCAGCGGATTGCTCCACAGCGCATGCTTGATGTCGGTGACGAACAGCTCCTGGTGCTGCTGCTCGTGCTGGATGCCCAGCAGCAGTACCTCAAGCGCGGCGTGGTCGAGGTCGCCGGCCTGCAGGCGCTGCAGCACCCGTGCGTCCACCGCCGCACGGTAGTCGCGCACCTGCTGCAACGTCGGCCGCGACAGCACGCCGCGGTGGGCGCGCGCGTGCATCGGGCCCACGCTCTGGTAGTAGCTGTTGAACAGGTAGTCCCACGCCGGGTCGAACGGACGGTAGGCGGGGTCGGTCTGCAGCACGAAACGCTCGAAGAACCACGTGGTGTGCGCCAGGTGCCACTTGCTGGGGCTGGCGTCGGGCATGCTCTGCACCATCGCGTCCTCCGCGCTCAGCGGGGCGGCGAGGGCGTCGGTGAGGGCACGCGTCTCGCGGAAGCGGGTACTCAAACCGGCGTGCCGCGCGGACGCGAGGGCCGGTGCAGGAGGGATGGCGTGCATCGGACAATGCTTGGTCAGTCGCCGTGAACATACCGTCAGCGCATGACAACCCCGCGCGCTAAGCTCGCCCGATGAGTGCCGCCGATCCGACTGAATACGATGCCGTACCGCTGGACTGGGAGCACCGCGGCGACGCCTTCGCACTGCCGCGCGGCGTGATCTATCTGGATGCGGCCGCGCGCGGTCCGCTGCTGTGCAGCATGCAGGCCGCGGCCCATCGCGCCCTCGAGGCGGCCGCCGCGCCGTGGCAGCTGTCGTTCGACGCCTGGAACGCCCGCATCGAGCGCGTGCGTGCGCTCGCCGCCGGCCTGTTCGACGACGATCCGGACGGCGTGGCGCTGGTGCCCTCCGCCGCTCACGGGCTGGCGACCGCCGCGCGCAACCTGCCGCTGCAACGCGGCGACGCGGTGCTGGTGCTGGAGGGCCAGTTCCCGTCCAACCTGCTGATCTGGCAGCAGCGCTGCGCCGAGGCCGGGGCCCGGGTGGTGGCGGTGCCGCACGCGCCCGGCCGCGACGTGACCGCGGCGGTGCTGGAGACGCTGCAGGCCACGCCGGCGGTGAAGGTGGTGGCGTTGCCGCAGGTGTACTGGCACGACGGCCGGCCGCTGGACCTGGACCCCATCGCGGCGCAGGTGCAGGCCCGCGGCGCGGCACTGGTGCTGGACCTGAGCCAGAGCCTGGGCGTGCTGGCCCCGGCGCTGGCGCGCTGGCGGCCGGCGTTCGTGGTGGCGGTCGGCCACAAGTGGCTGCTGGGGCCGATGGGCCTGGCCTGGCTGTGGGCCGCCCCGCACTGGCGCGAGCACGGCGTGGCGATCGAGCAGCACTGGCAGGCGCGCGACGCCGGCAGCCAGTGGACCTTCCCCAGCGACCGGGCGCCGCCCTACCGCAGCGGCGCACGCCGCTTCGACGCCGGCGGCGTGGCCGATCCGCTGCGGCTGGCGATGGCCACCGCGGCCCTGCGCCAGCTGCGGCACTGGCGCCCGCCACGGATCGCCGAGGCGCTGGGCGCCCTCACCCGCGCGTTCGATGCCGCCCTGGCGGCACACGGCCTGGACGACTGGCGCACGCCGGCGCATGCCCCGCACCTGACCGCCCTGCGGCCGCCACCGGCACGCCTGGACGCGGTGGCGGCGGCGCTGGCCCGGGCCCAGGTGATCTGCACCCGCCGCCATGGCTGCCTGCGCATCGCCCCGCACCTGAGCGTGGATGCCGCGCAGGTGCACGCGGCGGTCCGGATCGCGGCCACCGCGTAGCGGCTCCGGTGCCACGCGCGGCGACCCGGTCCGCGCGGGCCGCGCCCGCTCACGCCTGCGCGCGCAACCTCAGCCCGCGCGGCGTGGACGCGCGCTCGATCAGCTCGAACCCGCCCTGCACCGCCAGCGCCAGCAACGCCGCCGGCACCGCGCCTTCCAGGATCAGGCCGAGGTCGTCCAGGCGGATGCCGGTGAGGATCGGCTGGCCATAGCCGCCGGCGCCGATCAGCGCGCCGAGCGTGGCGGTGCCGACGTTGATCACCGCCGCGGTCTGGATGCCGGCCACGAGGGTGCGTCGCGCCAGCGGCAGTTCGATCCGCCACAGGCGCGTGCGCGCCGGCAGGCCGATCGCCTCGGCGGTCTGGCGCAGCTCGCGCGGCAGCGAGGTGAGTCCCGCGTGGGTGTTGCGCACGATCGGCAGCAGGCTGTACAGGAACAGCGCCGCGATTGCCGGCCGGGCGCCGATGCCGAACAGCGGGATCATGAACACGAACACCGCCAGCGACGGCAGCGTCTGCAGCACGCCGGTCAGCGCCAGCACGGCCTGGCCCAGCCGCCGCCGGCGCGCGGCCAGCACGCCCAGCGGCAGCGCCACGAGCAGCGCGCAGGCCAGCGACAGCCCGACCAGCTGCAGGTGTTCCAGCGTGCGCCCCACGATGCGCTCGGCGCGGCCGCTGGCGGGCGCGGCCCGCACGCCCAGCCATTGCGCCGCCACGTCGGCCTCGCTGCGCCGCTCCAGCTTCACCTGGGCGTTGAGCCGCTGCATCGTGGCCTCGTCGATGCGGCCCTGCAGCTGCTGCAGCGCCTGCACGAAGGCCGGCGCACGTTGCGCCAGGTCGGCGCGGTACAGGAACACCGCCTGGTAGTCCGGGAAGTAGCGGCGGTCGTCCTGCAGCACCAGCAGATCGTAGTGCGGGATCTCCGCGTCGGTGCTGTAGAGGTCGGTGACATCGATCGCGCCGCTCTGCAGCGCGCGGTAGGCCAGGTCGTGGTCCAGCCCGGTGGGCCGCTGCGGCAGGCCGTAGGCGGCGCGCACGCCGGGCCAGCCGTCCGCGCGCTGCAGGAATTCGTTGCTCAGGCCCAGCCGCAGCCCGGGCCGGCCCGCCAGGTCCGACAACCGCGCCACGCCCAGCGCCTGCGCGCGGGCGCGCGGCATGCCCAGCGCGTAGGTGTTCTGGAACCCCAGCGAACCGGTCATCGCCAGCCCGCGCCGGGCCAGCGCCGCACGCAGCGCCGCCGGATCGGCATCGGGCAGCTGCAGCAGCTCCTGCGCCAGCGTGCCGGTGTACTCGGCGTAGGCGTCGATCTGCCCTTCCTGCAGCGCCCGCCACAGGATGCGGGTGCCGCCGAGCTGGCGCGCATGCGTGGCCTCCACCCCGTCGCGGCGCGCGGCGGCGGTGGCGATCTCGCCCAGGATCACCGCTTCGGTGAAGTTCTTGGAGCCGACCACCACGCGGTCGCCGGCGGCGCGCGCCGGGGTAACCCCCCCGGCGAACGCGGCCAGCAGGGTGCCCAGCAGCAGCGCCCGCGCTCGGCCGCCCGCGGCCGTCCTCACGTCACCGCCTCGAGGCTGCGCTGGGCGGTCAGGAAACGGGTCACGAACGGCTCGGTCGGCGCGTCCAGCAGCTCCCGCGGCGGTCCCTGCTGCACCACCTGGCCGGCACGCATCAGCACCAGGGTGTCGGCCAGGTAGGCCGCCTCGGCGACCTCGTGGGTCACCAGCACCACGGTCTTGCGCAACGTGGCGAACAGCTCGCGCATCTGCGACTGCAGGTCGTGGCGCACGATCGGGTCGAGCGCGCCCAGCGGTTCGTCCAGCAGCAGCGCCGGCGGGTCGAGCATCAGCGCGCGCACCAGGCCCACGCGCTGGCGCTGCCCGCCCGACAGTTGCGCCGGGTAGCGCGACAGCAGCGCCGGCGACAGCTGGCACAGCGCGCACAGCGCCTGCAGCCGCGCCTCGATGCGCGCATGCGTCCAGCCCAGCGTGCGCGCCAGCAGGGCGGCGTTGGCGCGCGCGTCCAGGTGCGGGAACAGGCCGCCCTCCTGGATGACGTAGCCGATGCGCTGGCGCTGCGCCTGCAGGGTCGCGCGCCGCAGCGGCACGCCGTCGAAGCGCACCTCGCCGGCGTCGGGCCATTCTAGGCCCACCAGCAGCCGCAGCAGGCTGGACTTGCCGGCGCCGCTGGGACCGATCAACGCGGTGGTGGCACCGGGCGCGAACGCCAGCGACACCCGGTCGATCGCGGCCGTGGCACCGTAGCGGCGGGTGACGTCATGCAGGGCGAACATCGCGCCAGCTTGCCGGCGCCGGCGTCAGGCGGGCGCGAAGGGGCACGGCGCGGGCGACGCGGCACGCGACGGCGCGCGCCCAGTGCCCTATCGTCGCGGGACAGCCACGCCCCCTCCACGGAGCCCCGCCATGTCCGCAGCCGTCCGCCCGCGCTACAGCGCCCTCGCCCGCAGCTACCACTGGATCACCTTCGCCCTGGTGGCCGCCGCCTACCTGACGATCAACCTGCGCGGCATGTTCGAGCGCGGCAGCGAGGCGCGCACGCTCGTGGTGGAGTCGCATTTCGTCGCGGGACTGGCGGTGCTGCTGCTGGTGGTGCCGCGCCTGCTCAACCGGATCGGCGAGCGCGCCCCGCCGATCGCGCCACCACTGCCGGCCTGGATGCGGGCGCTGTCGCACCTGACCCACGGGCTGCTGTACGCGTTCCTGGTGGTGCAGCCGCTGCTCGGCGTCACCACGCGCCTGGCCGAGGGCAAGGGCGTGGGCCTGCCGTTCACCGAGCGCGTGATCCCGTCGTTCTTCGGCGCGCGTCCCGGCCTGGCCGAGACCCTGGAACCGGTCCACATCTGGCTCGGCGAGGCGTTCTACTGGGTCATCGGCCTGCACATCCTGGCCGCGCTGTACCACTGGGCGATCCGCCGCGACAACACGCTGCAGCGCATGGCCTGAGCGGCCCCGCCGCGCTCAGCGCGGTGGCGCCATCAGCTCGCGGGCGCTGAGGTAGCCGTCGCCATCGGCGTCCTGGCGGCGGAAGCGCGCCGTCAGCGTGGCGCGGTGCTGCGCCAGCGTGACCGGGCGACCGCGGCCGCCGGGCAGTTCGTCGCCCTGCAGCACGCCGTCGTGGTCGCGGTCGCGCTGCTCGAATGCGTAGCCCATCCACGCCAGGTACTCGTCCAGGCTGACCCGGCCATCGCCGTCGCTATCCATGCGCCGCAGGTACTCGCCAGTGTCGGCGACCTGCGCCCCGGCGGTGCCGCGGGCGGCCGCCAGCACGAGCAGCGCCAGCAGGGCGGCCGGCGCGGCGGCCCGGGACAGCAGGCGGCGCCGCGGGAGTCCGACGGCAGGCCCGCGCGAACGGGACATCACGCGCCGCTCAGGGCGTATCCCTTCAGCCGCGCCGCGTACGCCTGCAGCGCGGCGTTGCCGCTGGCCTCGGCCTCGTGGCACCACTGCTGCAGCTGGCGCAGGCGCTCGGCGGCGTCGTGGCTGCGCGCTTCCAGCAGCGCGGCCAGCCGCGCACGGTGCTCGACCAGGGTGCGCATGCGCGGGCGCTGCGCCACCCAGCTGCGCAGCTGCTCGCGGGCATCCGGCTTGAGCCAGCGGCCGTCGTCCACCAGGCCCTTGCGCAGCCGCCGCGGCAGCAGCTGGCGCAGCTTGGCGCCGGTGGCCGCGGCTTCCTCGCGCAGCGCCGGCTTGAGCACGTTGCGCTGGTAGTCGGTCATGGCCTGGAAGCGGTGCGACAGCAGCGCGCGCAGGGTATCGGCGTCGGGCACGCTGATGTTGGGGCGGATGTCGAGCTTGGGCGCCACCCGCAGCACCTTGGCCAGGCGCACCCGCTCCAGGCCGCGGATGACCGCCCAGCCGAGGTCGAACTCCCAGCGCCGCATCGAGAAGCGCGCCGAGCTCGGGAAAGCGTGGTGGTTGTTGTGCAGCTCTTCGCCGCCGATCCAGAACGCCCACGGTGTCAGGTTGGTCGAGGTGTCGGCCGATTCGAAGTTGCGGTAGCCCCACCAGTGGCCGAGGCCGTTGACCACGCCCGCGGCCCAGAACGGGATCCACGCCATCTGGATCGCCCACAGCGCCACGCCCGGCAACCCGAACAGCGCCAGGTTCACCGCGAACAGCGCGATCGGTCCCCAGTTGGCGTGCGGCGTGTACAGGTGGCGCTCGATCCAGTCGGTCGGCGCGCCCTTGCCGTACTGCTCGATATCCGCGCGCATCGCCCGCGCCTCGCGGTACAGCTCCACGCCGCGCCAGAACACCGTGCCGATGCCCCTGGTCTGCGGGCTGTGCGGGTCGTCCTCGGTCTCGACCTTGGCGTGGTGCTTGCGATGGATCGCCACCCACTCGCGGGTGATCATCGAGGTGGTCAGCCAGGTCCAGAAGCGAAAGAAATGCGCGATCGCCGGATGGAAGTCGACGCCGCGGTGCGCCTGGCTGCGGTGCAGGTACAGGGTGACGGCGAGGATCGTGAGCTGGGTGAAGACCAGCAGCACCGCGAGCATGTCCCACCAGCCCAGGCCCACCAGGCCGCCGGTCAGGAAGTCGATGATCGAATCGGACGGCATGTGAGGCTCCAGGCCGCGGGGCGGCCGACGTAGGCGCATGGGAGAACGGACATCATGGAGCCATTGCCGGCAAACTTCACCTGTCGCCGGCGTATGGTGTTCAGGCGATCCCCACCCGTTCACCGTCGTGAGAACCGGCTTCATGTCCGTCCCCGTTTCCGCCGTTCCCGAAGCACCCGCGCTGATCGAACTCGACCGCGCCAGCGTGGTCCGCGGCCAGGTCCGCGTGCTGCACGACCTCAGCCTGCGCATCGCGCTCGGCCAGCACACCGCGGTGCTCGGCCCCAACGGCTGCGGCAAGTCCACCTTCATCAAGCTGATCACGCGCGAGCTGTACCCGCTGGCCCGGCCCGGGGCCGAGCCGCCGGTGAAGGTGATGGGCCAGAGCCGCTGGCAGGTGGACCGGCTGCGCTCGCAGCTGGGCATCGTCAGCGGCGAGCTCAGCGGCAACCTGGCCGACATGCCCGGGCTGGACGTGGAGAGCGCGGTGCTGTCGGGCTTCTTCGCCAGCTACGTGGTGCCGCCGCACCGCGAGGTGACGGCGGCGATGCGCGAGCGCGTGCGCGAGGCGCTGGGCCTGGCGCGCGCGCTGCCGCTGCTCGGCCGCGCCTACGCCGAGCTGTCGGCTGGCGAGACCCGCCGCGTGCTGATCGCCCGCGCGCTGGTGAACCGGCCGCAGGCGCTGCTGCTGGACGAGCCCTCCACCGGACTGGACCTGGTCGCGCGCCAGCACCTGGTGGACACCCTTCGCCACCTCGCCGCGCAGGGCATCACCCTGGTGCTGGTCACCCACCATGTCGAGGAGATCGTGCCGGAGATCGAGCGCGTGGTGCTGCTGCGCGGCGGCCGCCTGTACGCCGACGGCGCGCGCGCGGCGCTGCTCACCGACGCCGCGCTGTCGGCGGTGTTCGACGGCCCGGTGCAGGTGCGCTGCGAGGACGGGCGCTACACCGCGGTGGTGGCCGCCGGCTGAGCGGCGCGTGGCGCGCGTGCGCAGCGCCGGCATGCGCCGGGCGCCGGCCCCTGCTTACACTGGTGCGTCGTCCCCCCGCTGCAACGAGATCCTGCATGACCGCGACTCCCGCTTTCCGCCCCGCGCTGCCCGGCGCGCTGGCGCTCGCCCTGGTGCTGGCCGGCTGCGCCGCCGCCCCGGTCCGTCCCGCCGAGGCGCCGCTGTCGCCCGGCATGGGCGCACCGGCCAAGGCCATCGGCTACCTGGACCCGGCCGCGGTGCCGGACAGCCTGGCGCTGGTGCCGCCACCGCCGGCCGCCGGCTCGGCCGCCCAGGCGCTGGACGAGGCGGTCAGCCGCGAGGCGCTGGCGCTGCGCGGCACCCCGCGCTTCGCCCAGGCCACGCGCGATGCCGACCTCAGCTTCCCCGCCGGCGCGGCGCACTTCGCCTGCGCGGTGGGCGTGTCGATCGATCCGCAGCACACCCCGGCCCTGTACCGGCTGCTGGAGCGCAGCCGCGTCGACGCCAGTGCCGCCACCAAGGCCGCCAAGCACCGCTACCAGCGCCCGCGCCCGTTCATGGTCAACGGCCAGCCCACCTGCAGCCCGGACGACGAGGCCGACCTGCGCCGGAACGGCTCCTACCCGTCCGGCCACACGTCGATCGGCTGGGCCTGGGCGCTGATCCTCAGCGAGATCGACCCGGCGCATGCCGACGCGATCCAGGCGCGCGGCCGCAGCTATGGCGAGAGCCGGCTGGTGTGCAACGTGCACTGGCAGAGCGACATCCTCGAAGGCCGCTTCATGGGGGCGGCCGCGGTGGCGCGCCTGCACGCCGATCCCGCGTTCAACCGCGACCTGGCCCAGGCGCGCGCCGAGATCGCCGCCGCCCACGCCCGGGGCCTGGCCCCGGCCGCGGACTGCGCGGCCGAGGCCGCGGCACTGGCCGTACGCCCGGCGAGCGCGCTGTAGCGCGGAGCGGCCGCGTCCCGGTCGCCGCGCGCGGCCGGGACCCATGACTTCGGACAGATGGCCGCGGCCGCGCGCGCCGGCATAGACTCGCGCCACCCTTCTCCGGAGCAGCGCGCCATGGCCCAGTGGTACTTCCATGTTCCCGGTCAGCACGACCGGGTCGGTCCGCTCGACGACGATGCCGCGCGCCTGCATGCGCAGCGCAATCCCCACATGGTGGGCTGGCGCGAAGGCCTGAACGGCTGGACGCCGGTGCGCGAGATCGCCGAGCTCGGCGCCGCCGCGGCCGGCCCCGCCTACGGCGGCCCGCCGCCGTTGACCGGGGCGGGCGCGCGCGCCGACGACATCGACTTCCGCATCGTCGGCAACGACATGCAGTTCGTCGAGGTCGAGCTGGACCCGGGCGAGAGCGCGATCGCCGAGGCCGGCGCGCTGATGTACAAGGACGCGGCGGTGCAGATGGACACCGTGTTCGGCGACGGCTCGCACGGCGGCCAGGGCGGCGGCGGCGGTTTGGTGGACAAGCTGCTGTCGGCCGGCAAGCGCGTGGTCACCGGCGAGAGCCTGTTCACCACCGTCTACACCCATGCCGGCAGCGGCAAGGCGCGGGTGGCCTTCGCCGCGCCCTACCCGGGCACGGTGCTGGCGATGAAGCTGTCCGACCACGGCGGCCGCCTGATCTGCCAGAAGGACAGCTTCCTGGCCGGCGCGCGCGGGGTGTCGCTGGGCATCGCGTTCCAGCGCAAGATCCTCACCGGCCTGTTCGGCGGCGAGGGCTTCATCATGCAGAAGCTCGAGGGCGACGGCTGGGTGTTCGTGCACGCCGGCGGCACCGTGGTCGAGCGCGAGCTGGCCGCCGGCGAGCGCATCGACGTCGACACCGGCTGCGTGGTCGCCTACCACGCCGGCGTGGACATGGACGTGCGCCGCGTCACCGGCCTCAAGAGCATGTTCTTCGGCGGCGAGGGCGTGTTCCTGGCCACGCTCACCGGGCCGGGCAAGGTCTGGCTGCAGTCGCTGCCGTTCTCGCGCATGGCCGGGCGGATGCTGCAGGCCGCGCCGCAGGCCGGCGGCCAGAACCGCGGCGAGGGCTCGGTGCTGGGCGGCTGGGGCCGCATCCTCGATGGCGACAACAATTTCTGACGCACGCCGCGTCCGCACAGGCCGTCCGGCGGCCGCGGTGCAGGGCGCCTGCGGCGGCGTGCGTGCCTCGCGCACGCCGGCGGCCGGCCGACAGCCGGCGTTGCGGCGCGCGCGTATAGTCTGCTCGCCTTCCACCGAGCCGTTCCGACCATGACCGCGTTCCGCCGCTCCCGTTCCCTCGCGTTGCTGTCCCTGCTCGGCCTGCTTTCCGCCTGCGGCGGCGAGCCGCGTCCCGCGACCCCGGCGCCGGTGGTCGACGGCGGCCCGGGCCCGGCGGCCGCGCCGGTGCGCATCGGCATCGCGCTCGGCGGCGGCGCGGCCAAGGGCTTCGCCCACATCGGCGTGATCAAGATGCTGGAGGCCAACGGCTTCGAGCCGGCGGTGGTGTCCGGCACCAGCGCCGGCAGCGTGGTCGGTGCGCTCTACGCCAGCGGCATGGACGCGTTCGCGATGCAGGAAAAGGCGGTGGCGCTGGACCAGACCAGCATCCGCGACGTGCGCCTGTTCTCCGGCGGCCTGGTGCAGGGCCAGAAGCTGCAGGACTACGTCAACCAGCA
Source organism: Lysobacteraceae bacterium USHLN149 (assembly GCA_037145635.1). Classification (GTDB taxonomy): domain Bacteria; phylum Pseudomonadota; class Gammaproteobacteria; order Xanthomonadales; family Xanthomonadaceae; genus JAATFS01. Next base: position 221,744 of record JBBCXB010000003.1, on the reverse strand, counting down.
GGTCGGCAACAAGCCGATCGAGCGGCTGGGCAAGCCGTTCGCCGCGGTCGCCACGCGCCTGGAGGACGGCGAGCGCACGGTGTTCGTGCGCGGCAACGCCGGCCAGGCGGTGCGCGCGTCCAGCAGCATCCCCGGCGTGTTCGAGCCGGTGAGCATCGGCCAGTACCACTATGTCGACGGCGGCGTGGTCAGCCCGGTGCCGGTGGACGCGGCGCGCCAGCTCGGCGCCGAGTTCGTGATCGCGGTGGACATCTCCAGCAAGGCCAGCGGCAAGAACCCGGGCGACCTGCTGGGCACGGTCAACCAGTCGATCTCGATCATGGGCCAGCGCCTGGGCGAGACCGAACTCAAGCGCGCCGACATCGTCATCCGTCCCAAGGTCAGCGACATCGGCTCGGCCGACTTCAACCAGCGCAACGCCGCGATCCTGGAAGGCGAGCGCGCGGCGATGGCGGCGATGCCGCAGATCCGCGCCAGGCTGGCCCAGTTGCAGGCCGCGCGCAGCACCGCCACGCGCAGCGCCGCCGAGCGCGCCGCCGCCAAGGCCGAGGCCCGGCAGCGCTGCCTGGAGAACCGCTCGCGCTGGCAGAAGCTGCGCGGCAAGGACGAGGGCTGCGGGTCCTGAGGGGCTGGGAATAGGAATCGGGAGTGGGGAACCGCCGCTGCGATTCCCCGTTCCCCACTCCCGATTCCCGAACCGCGCCAGCGGTTCCCTCAATACTTCCAGCGCAGGGTGAAGGCGACGAAGCGCGGCTCGCCGTAGTTGTTGTAGTCCAGGTTCGCCCAGTACTTCTCGTCCAGCGCGTTGCGCACCGCCAGGGTGGCGGTCCACTGCTCGGAGAGACGGTAGTTGGCGTTGACGCCGACGATGGCGTAGGCGTCCTGCCGGACCGAGACCGTGCCGTAGACCGGGTTGTCGACGTTGAACGCCTCCACCTTGCTCTGCCACATCACGGTCGCGCCCAGGCTCAGGCGCTCCCAGGCCCCGGGCAGGGTCCACTGGGTGGAGGCCTGCACGGTGTGCAGCGGCAGGTTGGCATAGATCAGGTCGGTGGCCGCACGGGTCACCTTGGCGCGGGTGTAGCCGGCGTTGACGCGCCAGCCCGGCAGCAGCTCGGCGCCGACCTCGGCCTCCCAGCCGCGGCTCTTGGTACCGTCCACGCCCACGTAGGCCGAGCTGCCGTCGGGCAGCGAGTTCAGCGGCACGCTGGTGTCGAGCATGGCGTAGTTGTCCTGGCGTGCCTCGAACAGCGCGGCGTTGACCGTGACCCGGCCGTCCAGGTACGTCGACTTCAGGCCGATCTCGCGGCTGCTGCCCTGCACCGGGTCGAGCAGGTTATCGTTGCGGTCCTTGTAGTTCTGCGGGTTGAAGATCTCGGTGTAGCTGGCATAGACCGACACGTCCGGGACGATGTCGTACATCAGCCCGACGTAGGGCGTGACCTCGTCCTTGACTTTGTAGGCGCCGGTGGTGGAGGTGTACGTGCCGGCGGCGTTGAAGTTGTGGGTGCGCGTGGTCCATCGGCTCAGGCGCGCGCCGGCGATCAGCGACAGCGGCTCGGCCAGGCGCAGGCGGGTGGAGGCGTACACGCCGCTCTGGGTGGTGCGGGCCTGACGCCAGGCGCCGGTGCGCGCGTAGGTCGGCGCGGAGATGTCGCCGTCCCATTCCGGCAGGCTGGGGATGTAGTAGCAGCGGCCCAGCGGGCAGGTCGACCAGTCGCCGGGAAAGCGCAGGGCAAGGCCCGGGGTCACCGTCTCCAGGTCCTGCCAGCTGGCGCCGAACACCAGGTCGTGCTCGCGCCCGAACGCGGAGAACTTGCCGCTGAGGTAGGCATCGACCGCGTCGCGGGTATCGTGGGTCTGGCCGATGGCGGCCTGCAGGTAGACGCCGCTGCCGTCCACGCGGTCCGGGTAGCCGGAGCCGTAGACGCGCAGGCTGGTCACGTCGCCCTCGGTCCGCGCGGCGTTGAGCTTGAGGTTCCAGCGCTCGCCGAAGCTCTGCTGCAGCTGCGCATAGGTGGTGCGGGTGTTGCGCTGCCAGCGCGCCCAGTTCGGCGCCAGGTTGGTCGACCGCGGCAGGTCGGCGGCGCTGCCGTCGCTGAAGAAGAACGGCACCGTGCCCCAGGTCGAGCCGACCGGGTTGTTGTCCTGCTTCTGGAAGCCCACGGTCACCGTGGTGGACTCGGTGAGGTCGCCCTCCACCACCGCCATCGCCGCGGACTTCTGCTCGTGGTAGCGGTCGTAGTAGCTGTCGCGGTCCTCGTAGGTGGCCACGGCGCGGGCGCGGAAGCGGCCGTCGGCGGTGAGCGGCGCGTTGACGTCGGCCTGCATGCGGCGGAAATCCCAGCGGCCGAGGCTGGCGGCGAACGAGGCGTCGAAGTCCTTGCCCGGGCGCTTGCGGAACATGTTGACCGTGGCCGACGGCACGCCGGTGCCGCTGAGCAGGCCGTTGGCGCCGCGGATCACCTCGATCCGGTCGTAGAAGGCGGTGTCGTATTCCTGGTTGGTGCTGCCGCTGTAGGTGGGCAGGCCGTCCACCTGGAAATCGGTGATCTGGAAGCCGCGCGCGTAGTACAGCGGGCGCTGGGTGTCGTAGAAGGAGACGTTGACGCCCACGATGTTGCGCATCACCTCGTCGATGTCGAACAGCGACTGCTCCTGCAGCTGCTGCGCGCCCACCACGCTGATCGACTGCGGCGTCTCGCGCACGCTGATCGGCAGGCGGGTGGTGGTGGACGGGTCGCGCTGGGTGCGCGCGTTGGTGACGGTCACCTTGTCCAGGGTCTTGGCGTCGCCGGCGGCGTCGGCCGCGGCGTCGGCGGCCAGGGCGGGCGGGGCGCCGGCCAGCGCGGACAGCAGGGCGAGGTGGAGCAGGGTGCGGGATGCGGCAATCGAGGTCATGGCGGTGTCGGTCGTAGGCGAACGCCGGCCGACGCGGGGCGTCGCCGGGGCACGGGTGGGTGAGGGCGCGACAGGGAGTGGCCGGCGATCCGGCTCCGGGGGGCTGGCCCAATGGGCTGGCGGGAGGGATCGTGCGCCGGGCCGTCGGTGGTCGCCGCAAGGCGCAAATGTAAATCGTTAGCAACAACTTAACAAGTGGCGACACACGCCGCCACGCGCCGGCCCGCCGCGGCCATCGCAGGTCGCGGCGACGCGCGCCCTCAGGATCCGGACAGCGGCACGCCCTGGTCGGCCTTCACCGTGCGCAGCACGAAGCTGGAATTGACGTCGGCCACGCCGGTGGCGTTGAGCAGGCGGTCGAGCAGGAACCGCGAGAAATGCTCCAGGTCGCGGACCAGCACGTGCAGCAGGTAGTCCATGTCGCCGGTCAGCGCCCAGCAGGCGACCACCTCGTCCCAGTCGCGCACGCCCTCGGCGAAGCGCTCGATGTCGGCCTGGCCGTGGCGCTCCAGCTGCACCCGCACGAACGCCTGCAGGCCCAGCCCCAGCGCGCGCGCCTGCAGCCGCGCCCCGTAGCCGGCGATGATGCCGGCCGCCTCCAGCCGCTGGGTGCGGCGCAGGCACGCCGACGGCGACAGGTTGATCTGGGTGGCGAGGTCGGCGTTGCTGGTGCGGCCCTGGGTCTGCAGCAGGGCGAGCAGGCGCAGATCGGTGCGGTCCAGGGCGATGGAGTCGTTCATATGTTGCGCGGCATCAGGGAAGTACGCAAGGATGTTGCATCAATCCGGCGAAACCGCGCAACTTCGCAAGCCTGTTGCCCGGCCCCGGCGCTATCGTGACCGTTCCTGTCCACCGGCCTGCCGCCATGACCCCAGCCGCTCCCCGCCGTGTCGAGAACCCGCTCACCGACAAGGGCTACGTCCCGGTCTACACCACTGCACTGGTGGAGCAGCCGTGGGACGGCTACAGCGCCGACGACCACGCCACCTGGGGCACCCTGTACCGGCGCCAGCGCGCGCTGCTGGTGGGCCGCGCCTGCGACGAGTTCCTGCAGGCGCAGGACGCGATGGGCATGGACGACAGCCACATCCCGCGCTTCGACCAGCTCAACGAGGTGCTCGGCGCGACCACCGGCTGGACCCTGGTGGGGGTGGAGGGCCTGCTGCCGGAACTGGACTTCTTCGAGCACCTGGCGCACCGGCGCTTCCCGGTGACGTGGTGGATCCGGCGTCCCGACCAGATCGACTACATCGCCGAGCCCGACCTGTTCCACGACCTGTTCGGCCACGTGCCGCTGCTGATGAACCCGCTGTTCGCCGATTACATGGAGGCCTACGGCCGCGGCGGCGTCAAGGCGCATGGCATCGGGCCGGAAGCGCTGCAGCTGCTGAGCCGACTGTACTGGTACACGGTGGAGTTCGGCCTGATCGACACGCCCGCGGGACTGCGCATCTACGGCGCCGGCATCGTCTCGTCCAGGGGTGAGTCGCTGTACGCGCTGGAATCGACTGCGCCCAACCGGCTGGGCTTCGACCTGGAGCGCATCATGCGCACGCGCTACCGCATCGACAGCTTCCAGCAGACCTATTTCGTGATCGACAGCTTCGCGCAGCTGATGCAGGCCACCGCGCCGGACTTCGCGCCGATCTACGCGGCGCTGGAGGGACGCCCGCACCACGCCGCCGGCGCCGTGCTCGACGGCGACCGCGTGTTCCAGCGCGGCAGCGGCGAGGGCTGGGAGCGCGACGGCGACGTCTAGCGCTGGCGGGCTGGCGGTCGCGCGCGGTCGGCCGCGTCCGGCGGGCGCGCGGGGGCCGTCGCGACGGCGGTGATGCCGCCCGCGGCCGGCGCGCACGCGCGGGCGGACGGCAGGTCCACGCCCGCCGTTGCAGAGCACGGCGGCGGCGAGGCGGTCGTGGCCCTTGCGGGCGCGCCGCCTCGCCAACTCGCCACCTCAACGGCCCACCCGATGCGGCGTCGCGGGCTCGACGCCTAGCGCGGCGTTCGGTAGGGTCGGGCGCCCCCCGCCCCCGAGGCTCCCCATGAACGACCTGTCCGGCCTGCGCATCCAGGCGCTGCGGTTCGACGCCGACACGATGCAGGTGACGCTGGCCAATGGCCTGCGGCTGGAGCCGCCGCTGACGCGCTACCCGCGCCTGCAGCAGGCCACGCCGGCCCAGCGCCAGGCCTGGCAATCCACCGCCGACGGCCATGGCGCGGACTGGCCGGCGCTGGTGGCGCCGGTCGCCGGCGAGGGCGCCGGCCTGTTCAACGTGCTCGACCTGCTGTGGGACCAGCGCTACGACCACGCCCTGCACCGCCTGCACGCGCAGCAGTGGCACTTCGAGGCGCTGGCGCCCGAGGACCGCGAGCTGGTCGCGCTGTGGCGCATGGAGGCCGACATCAACAACGGCGGCTTCATGCAGTTCCTGTGCAACTGGGGCGATGCCACCTGCCAGTGCGCGCTGCAGGCGCTGGCGGCGATGGGCGCGGTACGCACCCGCGAGAGCCTGGCCGGCATGCGCGGCCTGTTCGACCGGCTCGAGGACGATCCGGCGATCACGTCACTGCACGACCTCTACGGCGCGCTGACCGAGGACGAACAGCGCCGGCTGGAAGCGTTCGAGGAGGCGTACTACGCGCAGCCGGAGTTCCTGGCCCGGCTGGGGCTGCTGCACTACGGGCCGGAGCCGGGCTGAGGCGGGCCGGCGGGCCGGCGGGCGGCGCCCCGCCGTCGCCGGTGCAGTCGGTGCCGCGCCGCAGCTGCGGCCGCAACGCCGGCGGCAGCGTGACCCAGTCGCGCACCACCAGGCAGGCGACGGCACGCGCGCCGGCCTGGCTGAAATGGGTGCCGTCGGCCTTGCCCTGCTCGGGCACGAACAGGAAGTACGGCCGCGCGGCCTGCTCGCCGAGCGCGCGGATCCAGGCGCTGGAGCGGGCATTGAGGTCGATCAGCGCCACGTGCTGCTGCTGCGCGAGCCGCCTGACCGCCTGGGTGTAGAGGCCATGCGTGTCCAGCAGCGCGCCGAAGTCGTACAGCAGGCGCGCGACCGGCGTGACCAGGATCGGCGTGGCGCCCCGGGCGCGGGCCAGGGCGACGTAGCGCATCAGGGCCTGCGGGTAGGCGACCTCGGGGTCGTCGTAGCGGCGCGGGTCCTCGACCCGGGCATCGTTGTGGCCGAACTGGATCAGCAGCACGTCGCCGCGCCGCAGGTCCGCGGCCAGGGCGTCCAGGCGTCCCTCCTCGATGAAGCTGCGCGCGCTGCGCCCGCCCTTGGCATGGTTGCGCACCTCCCACGCGGCCGGGTCCAGCCAGTCCTGCAGGGCCTGGCCCCAGCCGGCCTGCGGCGCACGCTCGGGACCGTAGGCGGCCGCGGTGGAATCGCCGGCGATCACCACGCGCCGCGGCCCGGCGACGGCACCGGCACAGCACAGGCACAGGAGCGCCGCCAGCAGCAAACGCATGATCGACTCCGGGGATCCACGGGGCGTGCGTCGCGGTCGCGCCCTGCACGGAATCGGGCGCGGCAAGCCGCGGCCGTTCGCGCAACGCGTGCGCCGCGGGACGGGGACTGCAGCGGCCGTCCCCGGGCAGGGACGGCCGGGCCTCGCTCAGGCGGCGGCGGCTTCGGGCCGGCCCAAAACGCCGGCGACGAAGCGGCGGATCTCCGCGTCCTGCGCGTGCTCGAAGAAGCACTGCTGGAAGCGCTCGCCGCCCACCGCCTGCCGGAGCAGTTCCGGGTCCAGCGCGCGCAGGCCGTCCAGATAGGGCCGGGCGGTGGCCTGCTTGACCTGCGCCAGGATGCCGGCGTTGGCCTGCTGCGATTCGCGGCGCTCGGCCGGGTAGCCCTGGCCGCGCTCGCCGCTGAAGGCCTTCTCGAAGATGTAGCGCAGGTTGATCTCCGCGCCCCAGCCGTGGCCCTTGGCGAACGGCAGCGCCAGCGCGTTGCCGTCGTTGACCTGCGCGAACAGGTAGGCGTCGGTCGGCTCGATGCAGTAGCCGCAGAACACGCCCGGGTAGGCGTTGAGCGACATCAGCGCGCCCTGGCCGGTGCCGCAGCCGGCGACCACGAAGTCCACGGCCCGGGCGTTCAGCAGCAGGCTGGCGACGATGCCCAGGTGGATGTAGGTCAGGCGGTGGTCGGCATCGCCGTCCATGCCGACGTTGAACACCTGGTGGCCCTGCTCGCCGGCCACGGCGTTGAGCTGCTGCAGGATCAGCGGGTTCTTGCCGGCCTGGCTGAACTCGTTCATGAGTGCGATTTTCATGGTGTCTCCGGGTGCGGGAGGGAAAGGGAGGGAATGCGGTGCCGTGCCGGTCAGCGCGCCAGCCAGCCGCCGTCGACCGGGATGACGGCGCCGTTGACGTAGTCCGAGGCGCGGCTAGCCAGGAACACCGCGGTGCCGCCCAGGTCCTCCGGCGTGCCCCAGCGCCCGGCCGGGATGCGCTCCAGGATGGCGGTGTTGCGCTGCGCGTCGGCCCGCAGCTGGGCGGTGTTGTCGGTGGCCATGTAGCCCGGCGCGATCGCGTTGACGTTGACGCCCTTGCCGGCCCACTCGTTGGCGAGCAGCCGGGTGATGCCGGCCATGCCGGACTTGCTGGCGGTGTAGGACGGCACGCGGATGCCGCCCTGGAACGACAGCATCGAGGCGACGTTGATAATCTTGCCGCGGCCCTGCGCGATGAAGTGGCGCCCGGCGGCCTGCGCCAGGAAGAACGCGGACTTGAGGTTGAGGTCCATGACCTCGTCCCAGTCCTGCTCGGTGAAGTCCACCGCATCGGCGCGGCGGATGGTGCCGGCGTTGTTGACCAGGATGTCGAGCCGGCCGAACGTGTCCAGGGTCTGCTGCACCAGGCCGGCGATCGGCGCGGTGCTGGCCAGGTCCGCCTGCAGGCCGAGGAAGCGGCGGCCGAGCGCGCGCACCTGGGTACCGGTGTCGTCGGGCGCGCGCCGCGCCACCGCGACGAGGTCGGCGCCGGCACGGGCCAGCGCCAGCGCCAGGCCCTGGCCGAGCCCGGTGTTGCCGCCGGTGACCAGGGCGACCTGGCCTTCGAGACTGAACGGAGTGGCGGTCATGCGTGTCCTCGTGGAAGGCGGTGGGGCCGTACGCGCGGTCCGCGGCGGCGATGCGCGGCGCGCCGCGCTGGCGGGACGTCACTTCAGCTGGCAGATGTCCAGCACGTGCATGTCGGTGTAGTCCAGGTTCTCGCCACCCATCGCCCAGATGAAGGCGTAGTGGCGGGTGCCGGCGCCCATGTGGATCGACCAGGGCGGCGACACCACCGCCTCGTTGTTGCGCATGACGAGGTGGCGCTGCGCGTCCGGCTCGCCCATGAAGTGGTACACGCGGTCGTCGTCGCCGAGGTCGAAGTAGAAATAGACCTCGCTGCGGCGGTCGTGCAGGTGCGGCGGCATGGTGTTCCAGACGCTGCCCGGCTTGAGCACGGTCAGGCCCAGCAGCAGCTGCGAGGACGCGCAGGTGGCCGGCACGATGTACTGGTAGATGGTGCGCTCGTTGCTGCTCTCCAGCGCGCCGCGGTCCAGCGCCACCGCGTCGGCGATCGACAGCTGCCGGGTCTCGAAGCGCGCGTGCGCCGGGGTCGAGGCCAGGTAGAACTGCGCCGGCGCGGCGGCGTCGACCGAGGCGAAGCTCACCGACTCGCTGCCCATCGCCACGTACAGGCCGTCCTTCGGCCCGAGCGTGTAGGCGGTGCCGTCCACGGTGACGGTGCCGCTGCCGGCGCCGACGTTGATGACGCCGAGCTCGCGCCGCTCCAGGAACGGGTGGCCGGCGGCCGAGGCCGGCTCGGTCTGCCGCGGCAGGTCGAGCGGGGTCGCCAACGGTGCCGCGCCGCCGAGCACGAAGCGCTCGTAGTGGGTGTACTTGAGCGTCACCGCGCCTGGCTGGAACAGGCCGTCGAGCAGGTACAGGTCGCGCAGCTGGTCGTTGCTGGCGCCTTTGACGGCGTCCGGATGGGTCGCGTAGTGGGTCTTGCAGTACAGGGACATGGTCATCTCCGGAAGGAGCGGCCGCGGCGGGGTCCGCGCAGGTCGGGGCCGATTCTACGGGCTTTTGGAAACCGGTGTCATTTTGCGGTGCAAGGTAAGGCCGAGGGGCCCTCCCTCATCCGCCCTTCGGGCACCTTCTCCCGCAGGCGGGAGAAGGAGGGGAAGGGGCGCGGCTTGCGTCCGGGGACGGGGGAAGGAAAGGAAGCGGCGCGGCATGCGTGCGGGGGATGGCGTGCGTCCAGCGCCCGGCGACCTTTGCTTCTGGTGTCTGCATCGGACGCGATCGGCGCCGACCGGGCCCGGCCGGGCCGGCTCAGCTCAGCTCGGCTCAACTCGGCTCAACTCGGCTCAACTCGGCTCAACTCAACTCAACTCAACTCAACTCGGCTCGGCTCGGCTTGGCTTGGCTCGGCTCGGCTCGGCTCGGCTCGGCTTGGCTTGGCTTGGCTTGGCTTGGCTTAGCTTAGCTTAGCTTGGCTTGGCTCAGCTCGGCTGAGCTCAGCTCAGCTTGACTCAGCTCGGTGGGTCGGATCGCATCGGATCGAACCGGATCAGATCGCCGTGATCCTGCTGGAGCAGGCCACTCTTGCGCGGGGCGCGCCGACGCCGCCGGGATGGGCGGACGAGCAAGCGGCCCGGCGCCGGCGCGGCAGGCGTCGGGATGGCGCCCGCGCACGGGCGCCGCTTCTCCGCCAGTTCCCGCGCGCGGGCCCCGGGTCAGTCCTCGGGGGGCTGGCAGGAATCGCGCACGATCAGGTGCGGCCGCACGCTGGCGGTGGGCAGCTGCGGGGCGGCGTCGGGCTGGATCAGCATCGCCGCGGCGGTGCGGCCGGTGTCGCGGGTGTGGCGGCGCACCGAGGTCAGCGGCGGCCACAGCCGCGACGCCAGCGAGCTGTCGTCGTAGCCGATCACCGAGAGCTGGCGCGGGATGTGGATGCCGGCGCGCAGGGCGACCTTGTAGATGCCGGCGGCCATCTCGTCGTTGCCGGTGAAGATCGCGGTCGGGCGCTTCTTGCCCAGCAGCAGCTTCTCGGCCGCGGCCACGCCCGATTCGAAGGTGTAGCCGGCCTCGACGATGCGCTCGGGCGGCAGCTCGATACCGCGCCGCTGCAGCGCGTCGGCGAAGCCGCCGGTGCGCTCCAGCGAGGAGCGGTAGGCGCTGGGGCCGGTGACCAGCGCGATGTCGCGGTGGCCGAGCGAGAGCAGGTAGTCGGCGGCCTCGGCGGCACCGTCGCGGTCGTGGGTGATCACCGTCTGCGAGGTGCTGTCCAGCGCCACCGAGGCGATGCGGGTGTAGCGGCAGCCGATCTCGGCCAGCATGTCGACCAGCGCCTGGTCCTCGGAGGCGCGCGGCACCAGGATCACGCCGTGCAGCTTCTGCGCCTGCACGAAGCGGCGCACGCCCTCGATGTAGCCGGGGCTGCGGGTGTCGCACGGATGCACCACCAGTTCGAAGCTGGAGCCGCGCAGCGCGTCGAGCGCGCCGTACTGCATGTCCACGATGTACTGCGCGGTCGGGTTGTCGTAGACCATGCCGATCAGGAACGAACGCCGGAACGCCAGCCCGCGCGCCAGCGGGTCCGGCGCGTAGCCGACCTCGCGCATCAGCGCCTCGACCTTCTCGCGGGTGTCCTGCCGCACCAGCGGCGAGTTGTTGATGATGCGCGAGACGGTTTTCTTCGACACGCCGGAGAGCCGGGCGATGTCGTTGATCGTCGCCACCTTGCCCTTGGGCAGGCCGACGACGGCCTCTTCGACTTTCTTGCGCGGTGGCATAGGCGGGTGACCGATCCAGGGTGGGGGAATTCTACTGGGTGCCGGCGTAACCGGCCGGGAGCGACGGTGCGTCCGGCGCGGCGGCGGCGGGCGGGTCCAGCGCCCGGTAGCGGAAGTGGCGGAAGCGCACCGCGCCGTCGCCGGCGGCGTACAGCGCCGGCTTCAGCGCCAGGAAGCGGCCGGCCACGTTGTGGTGGTAGCCGGACACCTCCATCTGCACCGGGTACTTGTGCCAGGTCGTGCCGTCGGTGCTGGTATGGATCGTCACCAGGTGGCGGTCGTTGGTCACCCGCAGCCACAGCCGCCCACCGCGGGCGCTGGGCGCCAAGGTGAGCGGACGCTCCTCGCCGTAGCGGTGCAGCACGAAGGCCTCGCCGTTGCTGCCCACGCCGGCATACAGGCGGTCGCTGTAGAACAGCAGTGCGCCACCCTGGGCGCCGGGCTCGATCTCCAGCTCCACCTCGAAGCGGTACGCCAGGTCGGGCGCGGTCACGGTCAGCGGCGAGCTGTCGCGCGGGGCGCGGCCCTTGCCCTGCAGCCGCAGGGTGCCGCCGCCGACGGCCACGCGCGCGCCCTCGTCCGGCCCCGGTGCGTAGAACGCCCACTGCGGGCCGAGGCCGGGGCCGTCGAAGCGGTCCGACAACGCCATGCCGTGCGCCAGCGCCTGGCCGCCGGGCTTGCGCAGCGGCGTGCCGAGGTCGCCGCCGCGCGCCACGAACCAGCCGTCGTCGGTCCACTCGATCGGCTCCAGCAGCGCCTGCCGGCCCAGGGTCCAGAAGCCGTGCTCGTAGCCGTGGTACAGCATCCACCAGCGCCCGTCGGGGCCGTCCACCAGCGTGGCGTGGCCGCGCGACCACCACGGCTCGGCGGCGCTGCGGGTGCGCACGATCGGGTTGTGCGGCGCGTTCTGCCACGGCCCGTGGATCGAGCGCGAGCGAGCGCTGATCACCATGTGCCCGGTCGGCGGGCCGGCGGTGCCGCCGACCGCGGTGGTCATGTAGAACCAGCCGCCGTGGCGGGTGATCTTGGGCCCCTCCTGCGCATAGGCCTCCACGTCCCAGTCGGCCGGGTAGCGCCAGCCGTCGTAGACGTGGCGCGGCGGGCCGACCACGCGCAGGCCGTCGTCGGACAGCGCCACGTAGTCGCCGCCGCTGAGGAACAGGTAGCGCCGGCCGTCCTCGCCGACGGCGTGGCCGGGGTCGATGTACCGGCCCAGGCCGAGGTCGACCGGCGCGCTCCACGGGCCGCGGATATCGTCGGCCCACACCACGTAGTTGCTGCGCTCGCCGTCGCCGCGGCGCGCCGGGAAGTAGACGTAGTAGCGGCCGCCGTGCTTGACCAGGTCCGGCGCCCATACCGCGCCGACGTTGGCGGTCAGCGCGTGTCCCAGCGGCTGCCAGTTCACCAGGTCGCGCGAGTGCCACAGCGGCAGCCCGGGATAGGCGTCGAACGAGGACAGCGCGAGGTAGTAGTCCTCGCCGTCGCGCAGCACCGACGGGTCGGGGTGGTCGCCGGCCAGCACCGGGTTGAGGAAGGTGCCGTCGCCGCGGTCGGCGATGCGCTGCCCCTCGAGGCCGCGCGCCCACTCGGCGGCGTGGGCCGGGCCGCTGCACAGCAGCAGCGCCAGCATCAGCGCGCCGCAGGATCGGGCAAAGGGGTTACCGGGACGCATGCGCGCTCCTGCCAGGGGCGGCCGACGTCGGCCGCGGGACGAAGGCGGCACCGGCGCCGGCGTCCGCCCCGCGCCCGGCACGGGCGGCGGGGGTCGCGCCGTGCGGCCACGTGGCGCCGCTCGGCACGCACCCGGCGCGCCGGCCGGTCAGGCGCGCAATACCCTCGGCAACCACAGCGACAGCTCCGGGAAGAAGGCGACGATCAGCAGCACGCACAGCGCGGCCAGCCAGAACGGCCAGATCGTGCGCATGCTCTGGGCGATGCTGATCTGCCCGATCGAGGTGCCGATGAACAGCACCGAGCCGATCGGCGGGGTGATCAGGCCGATGCCGCCGGCCAGCACCATCACCAGGCCGAAGTGGATCGGGTCGATGCCGTAGGCCTTGACCACCGGCAGGAAGATCGGCGTGCAGATCAGGATCTTCGGCGCCAGGTCCATGAACATGCCCAGCAGCAACAGCAGCACCACGATCATCAGCAGCACGGTGTGGCGGTCGTCGGCGATCGCCTGCAGGAACCTCACCGCCGCCGCCGGCACCTGCAGGTAGGCCAGCAGCCAGCCGAACACCGCGGCGGTGGCGATCACGAACAGGATCACGCCGGTGGTGCGCGCGGCATGCGCCACCGCGGCGAAGAACTCGGCCCAGCGCAGCTGCCGGTACAGCAGCGCGGTGACGATCAGCGCATAGACCACCGCGATCGCCGCGCTCTCCACCGCGGTGAAGATGCCGGCGCGGATGCCGACGAAGATCAGCGCGACCAGGCCCAGCCCGGGCAGCGCGCCGACCAGGCGCAGCGCCACCGCGCGCCAGCCGGGGAACGGCTCGGTGCCGTAGCCGCGGCGGCGCGCGACCGCGTACCCGGTGATCATCATCGCCGCGGTCATCAGCAGCGCGGGCACGATGCCGGCCGCGAACAGGTCGGCGATCGACAGCCCGCCGCCGGCCGCGGCCGAGAACAGGATCAGGTTGTGCGAGGGCGGCACCAGCAGCGCCACCAGCGCGGCGGTCATGCTGACGTTGACCGCGTAGTCGCGGTCGTAGCCGCGCTGGATCATCTGCGGGATCATCGTGCCGCCGACCGCCGACACGTCGGCGATCGCCGAGCCGGACACGCCGCCGAAGAACAGCGACGACAGCACGCTCACCTGCCCCAGGCCGCCGCGCACGCGGCCCACCAGCGAGGCGGCGAGCGCGATCAGGCGCTCGGAGATGCCACCGCGCAGCATCAGCTCGCCGGCGAAGATGAACAACGGGATCGCGATCAGCGACGCCGAGCCGGCGCCGGCGGAGATCTGCTGCACCAGCACCACCGTCGGCAGGTCCAGGTACAGCAAGGTGGCCAGCGCCGCGGCGCCCAGCGCATAGGCGACCGGTACGCCGATCAGCAGCAGCACCACGAAGGTACCCAGCAGCATCGCGATGCCCATCAGCGCGTCCCCCCGTCGTGGACCGCGTGCAGCACGCGCCCCAGCCGGTAGCCGGCGAACAGCACCATCAGCGCACCGCCGATCGCCAGCGGCAGGTAGTTGATGCTCTGCGGCATGCGCGCGCCGGCCATCTTGATGTCCAGCCCGTCCAGCAGCAGCACCCCGCTCCACCAGGCCAGCACCGCGCCGAGCGCGGCGACGGTCAGCGGGCGCACCAGCTCGAAGCCGCGGCGCACCGCCGGCGGCACGTGCTCGCCGAGCAGGAAGAACCCGAAGTGGCGCTGGGTATGCACGCCGGCGGCCGCGCCCAGGCTCAGGGCGGTGCTCAGCAGCAGCAGGGTCACCGGCTCGGTCCAGCTGGGCGAGTCGTTGAGCACGTAGCGGGTGAACACCTGCCAGCCCTGCACGACGACCAGCCCCAGCAGGGCCAGCGACGCCACGCCGATGGCGAGGTCGGAAACACGGTCCAGCGCGCGCTGCAGCGGCGCGACCGGGACGGCAACAGGGTCGGTAGCGGTCATCGGCGCCCCTCTAGGCGAAATCGCGGATGCGGCGGTACAGCGTCTCGATCTCCGGCTGCCTGCGGTAGGCGGCCAGCAGCGGCGCGGCGGCGGCGCGGAAGGCCGGCAGGTCGACCGCGTTGAGGCGCACGCCGTAGTCGATCACCTGCTGGCGCGCGGCGGCCTCGGAGGTGTCCCACCGCGCGCGCATCACCGGCACCGACTGCCGCGCCAGCTCCTGCACCAGCGCGCGGTCGTCGGGGCGCAGCGCCTCGAAGCTGCGGCGCGACATCACCAGCACGTCCGGCGCGTACGAGTGCTCGCTCTGCGACCAGTAGTGCGCCGCCTCGAAGTGGCGGCTGGACTGGAAGCTGCGCATGTTGTTCTCCGCCCCGTCGATCATGTGCGTCTCCATCGCCGAGAACGTCTCGCCCAGCGACATCGGCGTGGGGTTGGCGCCCAGCAGCCGCATCAGCTGCAGGAAGATGTCCGACGCGGCCACCCGCAGCTTCAGCCCCTTCAGGTCCTCGGGCCGGTGCAGCGGGTGCTTGGTGTTGTAGAAGCAGCGCGCGCCCGAGTCGTACAGCGCCAGGCCGACCAGGCCGCGCTGCTCGAAGCTGCGCAGGATGCGGTCGCCGACATGGCCGTCGAGCGCGCGGCGCAGGTGCGGTACCGAGTCGAACACGTACGGCAGGCACAGCGCCTGGGTCAGCGGGAAGGCGTTGTTGAGCGCGCCCGCGTAGACGCGGGTGATGTCGATGGCGCCGAAGCGGGCCATGTCGATCGCCTCCGCCTCGCGGCCGAGCTGGCCGGAGTGGTACTGGCGCAGCCGCAGCCGGCCGCCGCTGCGCTGTTCGAGCTGGGTGCCGAACCAGCGCACCGCCTCCACGGTGGGATAGTCGCCGACGTGCACGTCGGTGGCAGTCAGCAGCCGCCCGCCCGGCGGCGGCGTGGCCGCGCCGGCCGGCAGCGCGGCGGCCGCGGCGGCGCCGAGCCCGGCGCCGAGGAAATGCCTGCGTGTGATCATGAGCGCCCTCCCAAGCGTCTGCTCACGGGGTCCGGGGTCAGCCGGCGGACACCGCCGTACCGGCGATCTCGCCCACGCCCTCGAAGCGGATCAGCGCGCGCTGCCCCACCTGGATGTCGTGGATGCCGGTGGCGTTGCCGGTGGCGATGAGGTCGCCGCGGCGGAGCGGCCGCCCGCGCCGGGCCGAGCGCGCGAGCGCGAACGCATAGGCGGCGCGCAGCCCGCCCGGCAGCAGCGTGGCGCCGCCGCGGCCGACCACCTGCCCGTCGATCAGTGTCTCCACCGTCAGCGCGGCCTCCGCCCGCTCCTGCCACTGCGGGATCTCCGCGCCGAGGATCAGGCCGTTGTTGTTGCCGAAGTCCGACACCACCACGCGCGGGCCGAGCTGGTTGATCGTGGCCAGCGGGCTGCTGGCGATCTCCACGCCGATGTGGAGCGCGGCCGGCAGCGCCGCCGCCTCCTCCGGCGTCCAGTCCAGCTTGTCGGCCGGGGCGTCCTGCGCCAGCCGCAGCACGTACTCGGCCTCCACCGCGCCGAAGCCGCCGACGAACACCGGGAAGTCGACCGCCTCCGCGCCGGCCGGCCACAGCGAGGCGGCGAAGATCGGCCCGAGCAGGCGGTCGTCGCCGGAGGCGTCGCGGCGCTCGGCGGCGATGTAGCCCACCTTCCAGCCCACGATGCGGTCCGGCCACTGCGCGATGGCCAGGTCCTGCACCCGGTACGCGGTCACCAGGTCGTCGGGGATCGCGCCCGGGAACGCCGGCAGCGACTGCCCCTGGCGGCGCGCCTGCACGAAGCGGCGGGCAATGTCGGACAGGTCGGGCGGCGACGGATCCTGGGGGCCGGCAGCGTTGCTCAAGGGTGTCTCCCGAAGGGGTGGGGATGCGGCGCCGACCATCGGCGGCGGCCTGCGGAGCTGTATATGGTAAACCGGTGTCATTGGCAATGTGCACTGCGGCAAGACGTGGCCGCCGGCGCCACCGACACTAGCGGCTGTACCGAAAACCAAGGGACCCCGGATGCCAACCATCCCTCATCGAAACCTCGTCGCCGGCCGCCGCCGCCGTGCCCTGGCGCTGCTGCTCGCCCTGGGCCTGGCCGGCACGGCGCACGCGGCCACGCCGCCGCCGCATGCCTCGGCCGAGACCCCGGCCGACGCGGCCAGCCGCATCGAGCTGTGGCCCGGCGGGCTGGCCCCGGGCGACCGCGCGCTGGCCGAGCCGCAGCGGATCCTGGACCGCAACGACACCCCTGCGCACCCGGACCGCTTCATCCAGGGCATCAGCCGCCCGTACCTGGTGGTCTACCGCCCGTCGCGGCCCAATGGCAGCGCGCTGCTGGTGACCCCGGGCGGCGGCTACCAGCGCATCGTGCTGGACAACGAGGGCACCGAGCTGGCCCCGGTGTTCGCCGAGCAGGCCGGCATCACCCTGTTCGTGCTGCGCTACCGCCTGCCCGGCGAGGGCCATCCCGAGGGCCGCGACGTGCCGCTGGCCGACGCCCAGCGCGCGCTGCGGCTGATCCGCGCGCGCGCCGCGGAGTGGGCGCTGGACCCGCACCGCATCGGCGTGATGGGTTTCTCCGCCGGCGGCCATGTCGCCGCCAGCCTCGGCACCCGCTTCGACGAGCGCGTCTACCCGGCGGTGGACGCGCGCGACGCGCTCAGCGCGCGCCCGGACTTCCAGCTGCTGATCTACCCGGTGATCGAGCTGGCGCCGCCGTTCGCGCACGCCGGCTCGCGCGAGCGCCTGCTCGGCCCGCACCCCGACGCGGCCACGCTGGCGCGCTACTCGCCGCAGACCCGCGTGCGCGCCGACACGCCGCCCACCTTCCTGGTGCACGCGCAGGACGACGACGTGGTGCCGGTGGAGAACAGCCTGGCGATGTACGACGCCCTGCGCCGCGCCCGTGTCGCCAGCGAGCTGCACCTGTTCCCCGCCGGCGGCCACGGCTTCGGCATCGGCGCCGGCCGCGGCACCGTGGCGGCGTGGCCGCGGCTGGCGATCGACTGGCTGGGCGCGGTCGCGCCGGCCGCGCGCCGGTGAGCCCGGCGCGGCCGCACGACCCGCAGCGGCGGCGCCTGCTGCGCGACGGCGCGCTGTGCGGCCTGGCGCTGGGCACCGCGGCGCTGGCGGCCGGGCCGGGCGCGGCCGCCGCCGTCCCGGCCGCGCCCGGCGATGCGCCGGTGGCACAGCTGCGCAGCGGCCGCGTGCGCGGCGACCTCGACCGGGGCGTGCGGGTGTTCAAGGGCATTCCCTATGGTGCCGACACCGCACCGCGCCGGTTCCAGCCCGCCCTGCCCGAGCCGGCCTGGGACGGCGTGCGCGACGCCAGCGCGTACGGCGCCGCCTCGCCCCAGCCCAGGGCCGACGAGGCCACCGCCGAGGACTGCCTGTTCCTCAACGTGTGGACGCCGGGGCTGCGCGATGGCCGGCGCCGGCCGATCCTGGTGTATCTGCACGGCGGCGCCTACAACAACGGCTCCGGCAGCAGCCCGCTGTACGACGGCACGCGCCTGTGCCGGCGCGGCGACGTGGTGGTGGTCACGCTCAACCACCGCCTCAACGCCTTTGGCTACCTGTACCTGGCGCAGCTGGGCGGCGCGGCCTTCGCCGATTCCGGCAACGTCGGCCAGCTCGACCTGGTGCAGGCGCTGCAGTGGGTGCGCTGGCATGCGCACGAATTCGGCGGCGACCCCGGCAACGTCACCCTGTTCGGGCAGTCCGGCGGCGGCGCCAAGATCGCCACGCTGATGGCGATGCCGGCCGCGCGCGGGCTGTTCCACCGCGCCTGGACCATGAGCGGGCAGCAGGTCACCGCCTGCGGCCCGCGCGCGGCCACGCAGCGCGCGCAGTTGCTGCTGGACGCGCTGAAGTTGCCGCCCGCGCAGCTCGACCGCCTGCGCACCCTGCCGGCCGCGCAGCTGGTCGCCGCGGCGCAGGTACGCGACCCCTCGCGGGTGGAAGACAGCGCGCTCTACCTCGGCCCGGTGCTGGACGCGCGCGCGTTGCCGGCGCACCCGTTCTGGCCGCAGGCGCCGGCGCAGTCGGCGACGATCCCCATGGTGATCGGCACCACCCACGACGAGACCCGCGCCTTCCTCGGCAACGACCCGGGCAACTTCGCGCTGACCTGGGACGCGCTGCCGGCGCGGCTGGAGGCCCAGCAGTACGTGGACCTGCTGCCGCAGGCGGTGATCGCCGAGTATCGCCGGCTGTACCCGCACTACAGCCCGTCGGACGTGTTCTTCGCCGCCACGACCGCCGGGCGCTCGTGGCGCGGCGCGATCGAGGAGGCCGAGGCCCGCGCGCGCCAGGGCGCGCCGACCTGGGCCTACCAGCTGGACTGGGGCTCGCCGCTGGACGGCGGCCGCCTCGGCGCGTTCCACACGCTGGACATCCCGCTGGTGTTCGACAACGTGCGCCAGCCCGGATCGCGCACCGGTGACGGCGCCGATGCCCAGCGTATGGCCGACCGCATGAGCGAGGCGCTGCTGGCGTTCGCGCGCAGCGGCGACCCCAACCACGCCGGCCTGCCGCTCTGGGAACCCTACTCGCTCACGCGGCGGCAGACCCTGCTGTTCGACGACCCCGCCCGCCTGGCCGACGACCCGCGCGGCGGCGAGCGGCGGCTGTACGCGCAGGTGCCGTTCGTGCAGCGCGGCACGTTCTAGCGCGGCGAAGACTCCGCCGCGCCGTGGCCGGCCCCCGCACGCGGGAAAGGCCCTCCAAGCGAGCGTCGATCCCGCCTCCTACGCCCGCAAGCGGCAGCGGTCCTCCCGAAGCAGCGTCGATCCAGCATCTACTCCCGTACGGAAGAAGCCACTCCAAGCATCGTCGATCCCGCGCCCTTCTCCCGCGTGCGGGAGAAGGTGCCCGAAGGGCGGATGAGGGCAAGCGCGCCAGCCCCGCCCTCGCCCACGCACTCACCCCTCCGCCAGCGCCTGCGCGACGTACGCATCCACCTCGCGCTCCAGCAGCGGCAGCGGCACCACGCCGGTGAGCAGCACGCGGTCGTGGAAGCGGCGCGGGTCGAAGCGCGCCCCGAGCGCCGCACGCGCCTTGTCGCGCAGGCGCAGCAGCTCGCGCTGGCCGACCATGTACGACGTCGCCTGGCCGGGATAGACCACGTAGCGGTCCACCTCCGAGCGCTCGATGCCGTAGTCGATGGCCTGCTGCCGCGTCCACTTCATCGCGTGCAGTCCCGTGTCCACCACCAGCCGGCGCGCGCGGAACAGCTCGGCGTCGAGCTGGCCCAGCCGCCCTTCCGGATCGCCGTCGTACCAGCCGTTCTCGGCCGCCAGGCGCTCGGCGTACAGCGCCCAGCCCTCGCTGAAGGCGGAGATGCCGCCGAGCGCGCGGGTCTGGCGGAACTTCGGCAGCGCGGCGTTCTCCACCGACAGCGCGATCTGGAAGTGATGCCCCGGCACCGTCTCGTGGTAGGTCAGCGTGCGCAGCCCGAAGCGGGTCAGGCGCTCGGGCCGCAGCGGCATCTGGAACACGCCCGGGCGCGAGCCGTCCAGCGGCGGCGCGGTGTAGCTGGCGGCCGCGCTCTTCCAGCGGAACTCCGGGTACGGCCGCGCGATCACGTCGGCGCGGGGCACGCGGTCGAACAGCGCCGCCGAGCGGCGCTTGGCGTCGGCCAGGATGCCGTCGATGTCGTGCATGATCGCGCGGCGGCCGGCGTCGTCGTCCGGGTAGGCCAGGTCCTTGTCCAGCTGTGCGATGCGCTGCGCCACGCTGCCCTCGCGGCGGCCCAGCGAGACCAGGATGCGGTCCATCTCGGCCTCGATGCGCGTCACCTCGGCCAGGCCGACCGCGTGGATCTGCTGCGGGCTCAGGTCGGTGGAGGTGAAGCGGCGCAGCTGGTAGCGGTAATAGCCCTCGCCATCGGGCAGGCGCCAGGCGCCGGCGGCGTCGCCGGCCTGCGCGCGTTGCCGCTCCAGCGCCGCGATGGCCTGCTGCCACGCCGGGTAGACCTGGTCGGCGACCACCGCGGTGGCCTGGCGGACGAAACCGGCCCGCCGCGCCGCATCCACGTCCTTGGCCGCGGCCAGCTTGGTGGCGAGCGTGGTCACCAGCGGGTTGCGATCCGGCGGCGTCGACACGAACTGGCGCATCTGCGCCACCGTCTCGTCGAGGATGAAGCGTGGCGGCAGCAACCCCTTGGCCGCGCCCGCCTGCGCACGCTGCACCGCCTCGCCCATGCGCGCCTTGAACTGGCCCAGGCGCGCGAGGTAGTGCTCGGCGTCGGCGGCGCTGTCGAGCGGGTGCACCACCGTCATCAGGTTGGGCAGCTGCACGTTGGCGCCGTTCATCTGCTGCAGCGGGAAGTCGTGGTCGGCATAACGCTCGCCGTCGACCACGCTCTGCAGCTGCCACTGCATCAGCTCGGCCGAGACCCGCTCGGTGTCGGTCATCGTGCGGCGGTCGAAGCCCGCCAGCCGCACCAGGCCCTGCCGCGCCAGCTGCACGGTCTGGCGATCGAACGCCGCCGTCAGCGGGGTGAGCTGACTGTCCAGCTGCGCCTGGGTGGCGCCGTCGAAGTAGCGGCTGGCGGTGGAGGCCGAGGGCTGGCGGCGCATCCAGGTGTCGCTGAACTCGGCGAAGAACGCCGAGACCGGGCTCGCCGGCGTGGCAGGGGTGGCCGGTGGGGCCGCCGGGCGGGACGGCACCGCGAACGCCTGGCCAGCGGCCGCGGACACGAGCACCGCCACGGCGGCACTCAGGGCGAGGGGGCGGAGCGGGAAGCGCACGGTCATGGGAGGTCCTCGGCAGGGGTGGCCTGCCGATAGTACAAAGTGCGTGCCGGCCGGCGCCGGCGAATTGCGTCCCTCCAGCCGCCTGCGACGAGCTCGCGGCACGACGCCACCTCCGAAGTGTTCAGCGCGCCCTGTCCCCGGATACGGGGCGCCCAAGGCCGAACCTGCGTCCCTGCGCCTGCCTGCCTCGCATGCGCTCACGCGATGCGAGCCGGTGTGGGGGCACGGCCCCATGCATCGCCCGGCAGGGCCGGCGCAGGCCCCATGAGCACTTTGCACGTCGAGCTGGACGATACGTGGCGGCGAACCCCCCGCATCGATATCGAGTGCGGCGCACGTGCCGCGCAGGACATTCTCCCGGGCACCGGCGGCACGCGCGTCTTCCGGCCCGGTTGGCCGGGCCAACCGATCACGTCAGCCGATCAGCGCGCGCCCGGCACCGGCGCCTCGGCCTCGATCACGCCGTCGCGGCGCAGGTCCTCCCACAGCCCGGCCGGGATCGCCACGCGCATCGACTCGACGTTCGCACGCACCTGCTCGGGCGTGCGCGCGCCCGGGATCACCGCCGACACCACCGCCGGCGCGTCGGCGAACTGCAGCGCCACCGTGCGCAGGTCCACGCCGTGGCGCTCGCACGCGGCCAGCGCCTTCTGCCGCTTGGCCGGCGCCCAGTCAGGCACGGTGCCGTCGTAGAGGTAGCGGTCGCGGCCGGCCAGGTAGCCGGCCAGCAGCGGCGCGCCGACCACCACCGAGGCACCGTGGCGGGCGATCTTCGGGAAGGTGTCATGCAGCGCCTGCGCGTGGTCGAGCAGCGAGTACTGGCAGGCCAGCAGGAAGATGTCAGGGTCGGCCTCCTGCACCGCGCGCAGCGCCGGCTCCGGGCGGTTCACGCCGAAGCCCCACGCCTTGATCAGGCCCTCCTCGCGCATCCGCGTCAGCTCCGGCATCGCGCCCTTGGCCGCCTCGGCGAAGCGCTGCTCCCACGGCATGCCCAGGTCCTTCTCGTTGTCGGGCGACAGGTCGTGGATGAACACGATGTCGATCTGCGACACCCCCAGCCGCTGCAGGCTGTCCTCCACCGAGCGCCGCACCCCGGCCGCGCTGTAGTCGTAGCGGTAGTCGAACGGCGACGGCTGCTGCCACATGGTCTCCGGGGGCTGGGCGGTGGCGGTGAGCAGGCGCCCGACCTTGGTGGAGAGCGCGTATTCCTTCACCGCATGGGTGTGCAGATGGTGGCCGTAGCGGCGCTCGGACAGCCCCAGCCCGTACCACGGCGAGGTGTCGAAGTAGCGCACGCCGGCGGCCCAGGCCGCGGCCAGGGTCTGCTCGCTCTGCGCGTCGGTGGCCGGCGCGAAGCCGTTGCCGATGGCCACCCCGCCCAGCCCCAGGCGCACCGGCGGCCGGTAGCGCTGGCCGGCCTGGGCCGCATGGGTCGGCAGGGCCGCCGCGCCGGTCTTGCCGCGCGTGGGCATCACGCTGCCCGGCGCGGACGCCTGCGCCAGCAGCGGTGCGGCAGCCAGCGCGGCGGTGCCGGCGGCGGCGGCGGAAAGGAAATGGCGGCGCGTGTTCATGACGGACTCCTGGCGAAACGAGGGTGCAGCATGGCCCTGTTGGCGTTGACGGCAGGTGGTGGTGCGTCGCACGACAGGCCGGGGCGCATGGCCGAGCGCGGCGGGCTGAGGCACACGACGATGGCGCCTGCGAGCATCGCGAGGCAGGCTGTGGCTTCGAACCGCGCAGGTAGACCCGGGGAGTTCCGCGCCGACGGCTGCGCGAAGCGGACCGACGCCACAGCATGCGCGCGTCGGACGACGGGCAGCGGTAGCGATACGTACCCAAGCGCACCGTGTAGCGTGCGGCAACGACTCGCCAGGATCGACGCGATGAACGCGCGTAATGTTGAAAGCACAGTCCGCCGCGTCGGCGATGTGCCGTCCCGCATGCGGCGGAAGCATTACCCTGGATCGAGCGCGTGCAGCGCCGCATGCGGCGGGCCGTCGCCCAATCGCAACGTCGCGACCGTGACCGGCAGGCTAAAACGCCGCGGCCCCGCACTGCCCGGGTTGACGTACAGCACGCCGTCACGCGTCTCGATAAGTGGCTTGTGCGAGTGCCCGGTGACCACGACGTCGGCACGGACGTCAGGTCCCAGGGTCTTGAGGTCGTGCCGCACATGCACTCGTACGCCATCGATCTCCAGGTCCAGCGTCTCGGGAAGCACCTGGGCCCACGGCTGCACGTCGATGTTGCCGCGGATCGCGTGCAGTGGCGCGAGCGCCCGCAGCGCCGCCAGCACCTCCGGCTTGCCGACATCGCCGGCGTGCACGATGAGCTCGCAACCGCGTAGCGCGTCCAGCGCCTGCGGGCGCAGCAGGCCGTGGGTGTCGGAGATCAGGCCGATGCGGCGCGGCGGCGGGGAGGAAGATTTGGGCATTCGAACAAAACCGGCGGAGGGCCCTGTTCTAGCGCAGGCCGCGTTAGCACCGCGCGTGGTGGCTGCGGTGCGGCCGGGTGCAAGGCGCACGGCACGCCCAACGCTTAGTCGCCTTCGATCTCCTCGACCGTCAGCCGCACCGTACGCTCGCCCCCGGCACCGACGTGCGCGCCCTGCGACAGGCGGCCGTGCAGGCGCACCGTCTGCCCCAGGTCCTCGTCCAGATGCGCCGCCTGTGCCGGCGTCAGCCCCAACGCCAGCACGCGGACGTTGTCGTGCGCGGCCGACTGTCCATCGGCGGATACCGCCACGCACACCGGCGCCGGCAGGCGCAGGGTATGGGCCGCCAGCGGATCGGCCTCCGTCGGCGGCTGCCCCGCCCGCGAGGCGGACGCGGCAGCCCGCTCCAGCGTGCCGGACAGGCTGATCCTGAGCGGCGCATAGGGCAGGCAATGCTTGGCGGCCTGGGCGGTGGGTGCCACGGCGAGCGCGAGCAGGGCCAGCAGGCTGACATGGGGAAGGCGCATGGAGGCATGAGGGAGGTGAGAAAGACGCCGGCAGGATAACGCCGGCTGGTTACAGTGAGCATCGCGAAAGCGCGGCACTTGACGCTCCGTGACGCTGCCACGGAGGCCGCTAACGCGCGCACTAAAAGCTGCGTTCTCGGTCGGACACCCAATGGATGTCGATGCTGGTAATCCGGGCCGTAGCGGTCGTATCCAGCATCAGCGCCAAGCGGCCTCGGCAATAAGTCAGCACTTCCCCGCCTGTATAGCGCCTCTTCGTTTTCAGGCTCCAACCTGCCATCAAGGGATCTACACCCAGGGCGTAGCTCCGACCATCCGGCACATCGGCTGTGACATAAGCCCCGATGAGCTTATCTACATAGCGAAAGTCGGACATGACGAGCGAAGGCCGCAGCCTAGTCAATTCCGCCACCAGCCGCGCTTCGCTCGGCTTTCCTGACCAGTCGCCGTTCAAGAGACGTGCCAGTCCGAGCACCGTCATGAGCGCGAACATCACACCGATTGAGGCTCGTACTGCCCGTACATCATCATTTTCGCCCCAAGCGTCAGGGCTATCGGCACTCACTTCCGGCGCAGGCCGGCGCCATGACGGGAGCCTGGCTTTCGCCCCAACCATTCCACTGCTGCCGGCTCGCCCATGGCTCTTCAGCAGTAGCGCTTTGGTCCGTTCTCTGGTTCAGGAGGGCGCTCAAAGCCTAGTGCTAGAGTTTTCTGCCCCGAAAAAAGCCAATCCAGGAGCTTCCTTTGAAGGATGGAGGAGACTCCCCGTTCGCAAGAGAGGCCACTAGTTCGAGAAAGCATTGCTGCAACTCATCTGCGTTGCGAAAGTCAGGCTTTTCAAAATGATATGAGCCACTGGGAGCCGTCACCATGCATTCGTCCTCGTAGATCCAAGCCGTCGCCACAGATCCGTCCAAGGTAACAAACTTAACCTCTCCATATTTCTCCGCAATGCCGAGCTTTTCAACGGTCAGAACTTCACCACCGTTTGCTACAACAAGCTCACTCAGCGCGACTATGCAACTTTTCTGAAATCCATCTTGAAAGTCTTCATTTATCGCCCCCATTGCCCACCCCTGAAAAAGTCGATATGACCTGATCGTGTTATCACACTTCGGCCAAACGCCTGGACAACTGATCTCGTCCATGCCAGCCCCTTCCGATACGTACATAGCGATTGCTATTAGCCCAGCTGCCAGGCTTGAAAGACTTGCTCACTACTGCGTCGCCAGGGTCAATAGAGCCCTCTACCTGCCCGGCAGCTCCGCTAGCAGCTGCGCTTCGCTCGGCCTTCCTGCTCCATCGCCGTTCAAGAAACATATCCCTCCGAGCAGCATCCTGATGGCGATCATCAAGCCGGTTGAAAATCTTACCGCCCTGTGCATCGCTGTTCTCGCCCGGAGCGCCACATCTGCCAAGGCTCACGTCCGGCGCTGCAGTGGCATGTTCTGGAAACGCCCTGTTCCCGCCTTAGCTATTTGCAGCTAATCAGCACGTTCTTCCTCATTAGGACATACCGGTAACGGCTCAAATCGGGAGCCATGAACATTACGTACATCGGCCCTTCCTTATCGCCTCGCGCATAGGCGAACAAGTACTTCTCTTGTCCGTCGCCTCTCTCGCTACCCAAGAATTCGAACCCGGCTGTTGCCCTCACGCCTGTCGTGACAACCCGATGTGAGAATCGCGGGTGCCCTCCAATCTGCACTTCGATCATCATGCCGTTCGCCTGCAGCACGCCCAGGTCGAAATCAGGGCCCGGCTCGCCAGGTTGGAAGGAGGCGTCCCGCGGGAGCACCGCACATACATTGAATCTCTCGCTTAGCGCGACCTGCCCCACCTGCTTTGACTGGCAGGCGGCGGTGAGCGCCATAGCAGCGAAAAACGGGAATTTGGTTGCAGCCGAGGTCACATCGACTACCTCTTTGTGAGCTTTCAAATATTACTTGCCCTGCCCGCAGTCCATCCACTGCCCCAGAAATTCACAGGTCTTCTGATCGGCCGCATCGTTGACCTTTCCCGAAGTGAAAAGCATGTGTGCGTGCGTAGAACTACTGGATAATCATTGCTTCAGTCAGCCGAACTTTATAATCAGCAAGATCAATAATTCAAATACCAAATAAATAGCGCCCAGCAATGCAAGATAGGCCCATCCGCTAGCAACATTAGGGCCGCAGCAAGTTTCCGTAAGGCACTTGAATATTTTCACCATAGTTTTCGCGTCCCGCCATAGAACCCCTCCCGTTAACAAAATCACGGGGATAGACGAGACAGCGCTCGTCTTCTGCGCATCTCGCCTGAAAACCAATATTGAAATTCTCCATGACCTGACGCAGATCAAGCCGACGGAAGCTAGCCCTATGAATCCAAGGAAGAAAACCAAGTTACTTGCGACAACTGCGCTCATTGCCTTTCCTACTATCTTAGATTTTGAACGCTCTGTAGAGGCATCACGCAATCAATCAGAATCGTGTAACGCTGAGCCACCAGTGCCATCGCTGCTTAGCATTCAGAAATTTTGAATAGACCTGTTCGATCTGGCTTTCACTTGATCGAACATTCCGCTTCCTTTGCACTATAGTTTAAAATGCCGGGTCGAAATGTTTGCGTGACTCTATCAGGTGAACTAGAGACTAAGGTCGCGCATCCAAAGCCTCGCGGATCGCCCCTCTTCTGAATTCCCGATGAGGGCCGCCCTCTCTGGCGCCAAGGGAGTTACAGTGAGCTTTTACGGCGAGAGCCAATATGCCTTATGCATTACGTTGCCATTCTCATCCAATTCGACCGACCACGCTTCGGTTAGAAAACTCAATTTGTTTTCAAACCACAGACGTTCTTTACAATTACCTTCGCAAGGTTGACTCGCATACCGCGCAGATAGCTCATTAGGAAGCTCTTGTAAATCTGGAGCGCCAATCGCATCGATCACAGACTTACGACTGTCGCCCAGTTTGATGGACTCAAACGCGCGCGACTTAATCGCAGACAACCCGGAGCAAGAAACTAAATAAAGGACCGTAATGCCTAATAACAGAGATGCAACACTCTTCATTCGTTGTCCTTCCACCGTGGGCCGGGATTAAATTTGATGATAGAGCTTAACAATTCCGGAGGAATTGGACCGCCTTGCGGAATGAAGTAACTTTTAGCTCCAGGCAGTGCCCGCGCTGCACGCGATGAACCGCCGGGGAATAGAGATCGAAGGGATGGCTCCCACCGGCCATTGAACCGTTGCTGGCCCAGGCCCTCTGCGTCACGGTCGAGGACCTCGGCGTGCAGAGCGCACGCAGCACCGGCAAGCGCGGGCCCGCACCGAAGCTGCAACAGCAGCTCAAAACGGATCACCCGCCTGCCAAAGGCGCAGCGGCGCTTTGTGATGCAGATGATCGATACCGTGTTGCGGCAGCAACAGGCAGGCCGCTAGAACCACCGTGCTTTACATGCCCGGCCTAGCCCGCCTGCACACCGCCATGCGCCACGTCACCGCCGACAACCTGGACAAGACGCGCCGGCTGATGGGGCAGGCGACCCGCGACTGGTGCGCACGCAACAACGTCAGTACCGGATGGACAGGCGTCCCGCTCCACACCCCGGCACCCGAAGCCCTGCCGGAGTGGCACGGTTACCGCTGAACAGCAGTGCCAAGAAGAAGCCCCGCATGAGGCGGGGCCTCGATCATTCCAATCCCGGATGCGCTGCGCTTATCCGAGCTGCGCTGGATGAAGTTTTGGGTATATGTCAAACGCCAAGTTGATCTTCAAATCTGCAAGCAACTTCAAAAGACCCTCCTCCAGAACAAAACCTGAGTTCTCAGAAGAGAACCATCCAATGAAGTACTCCAGGCGCCCGCCCGTTGCAGACAGACGATCGAGAAAGCTCTTGTGCTTAGCTAGCTCCTTGCTGAAGTTCGATATCGCAATCTCGAATGGCTCATCATGCGAGGCTAATTCATAACACCAGAAAGATACCTTTCTAATACCTGGAAGCTCATGTCCTTTCGGTGTGAGCCTCCTATCTCCAGCCGTGTACGAGATCTTCGGCGTGAGGCCAAGTTCAGCGCTTATCTCATCACTTCCGATGCTTGGATGCGTAATCCGAAGCGAAATTCTGTATCGAGTCGAATCAATCATGGTAAGTAATCATCCAAAGACCCTTGGTCACTGCCTTCGCCATCTTCATTGATCCAGACGTTGCCATCGGGGCTGATACCTACCCAATCTTTCGCTCCAGCATTTATACCAGCCTTGATGCCATGGATGTCATCTTTGCTCAGGCCTGGCCACTGATCGATTGGCTTGGTTCCAGTCGGGCAGTTATCAGGCCTCTGCTCTCGGGACGGCTTCTTCGACATCTGTGCGTTCTGCACAGTACAGCCTGTCATCTTGCACCACGCCCAAGCGGCAAAGCCGGTACCTAATGCCTTCGGCGCCAAATTGGCCGCTCTCCCTCCAGAAACTACTTCTGCGCATGCAGCGGCTCCGTATCGAGCGCAATAAGCATCAACCGTTGTTGCTTGCAATCCAAACCGATCAACTAAGCTAATCGAATTCCCCCCGACGTAGGCATAGGTACCCATCCCACCAACGAGCCCGATTGGATCGCTTTGCAGGTACCTGCCCACACCTGAATCGTAATCCCGGAAATAGTTGTAGTTAAGCCCGCTTGCCGCATCGAAGCGCTGTCCCGCAAAACGCATGTCGAAGACAAACGCCGTGCCGTTCTTGTCGGGATCCTGGTCGGGCGCGCTGTCGCCGAATGCCTCTCCTGCGAGGGCCCAGTGCCAGACCGGGGTGTCGCTGGCCGCTTCGATCACGCTGCGCGGCGTGCCGAGGTGGTCCGGCTCGATGAAGTGGAGGACGCCGTCCGCCACGACGCCCACGGGCAGATCGTCCATCCAGATGACCTGCTGCCTGGGCAGACCGACCGCATCGTAGTCTCCCAGCCAGCGCCCGGCCTCATCGTAGGCGGTCACCGTGCTGTCGGCGCCGAGCCAACGCCGCACACGCTCGCCCTTGCCGTTGTACGCGTAGTTCTGCGCAGCTACGCCGCTTCGCTTGACCTGCACCATGCGGTTGCGATCGTTGTAGACGAACTGCCGGTCCGCGCCGCCGATGCTGACCGCATTGCCGGTTTCGTCGTAGCCGCGTGCGACATTGCCCACCTGGCTCAGGCGGTGACTGGTCGCCGGATAGGCGTAACTCGTCGATCCGGCGGCATTGGCGAAGCTCAACCGGTTGCCGGTGGCGTCGTAGGCGTACTGGTCGATGACCGCGTCGCTAGGCCCATCGCGGAAATGGGTCAGCCGGCCCAGGGCGTCGTATTCCAGGCGCGAGGCCTGCGGCGTGCTGGCGGTGCCCGACTGCAGCTGGGTGAGATGGCCGGCCGCATCGTAGCCGAAGCCGAGGTTCAGGCCATCTCGCCCATCTGAGATGGCGATGGCGCGATAGTCCAGATCGAAGTCGCGCGCCAGCGTACGGCCGTTGCCGTAGTGCCATCCGGTGCTGGGGCCGAACGGCAGGTAGCTGACACCCGTCAACAGCACCTGACGGTTGCCGCCGGAGGCGGTCAGTCCCACCTCGGTGATGCGGCCCTGTCCATCGCGGACGTAATCGACCCGACTCCCGTCGGGGTACGTCATCGATGCGAGCCGCCCGCCGGGGCTGTAGCCGTAACGGGTGGTCAGGCGTGTGCTGTCCGCCTGCTGCACCTTGCGGACCACGTCGCCGAAGCGGTTGTAGCAATACTGCGTCTGGCCGCTTTCGTCGGTCATCGTGCTCAGCCGCCCGAGCGCAAAGGTCTCGCCCGCCTGGCACACGGGGGCGGGCGTATCGTAGGCGTACGCGACGTCGCTGGACGGAGTGGGATACGCGATGGCGAGCGGACGGTTGAGGCCGTCGTAGCGATAGCTCGCCTGGACGCCCCGCGCATCGGTACGCGTTGCGATGTTGCCGGCGGGATCGTACGTAAACTGCGTCTCGCCGGTGTCGGGACTGGTCTGCCGGGTCACTTCGCCGAAGCCGTTGTAGGCGTAGCGGGTGGACAGGCCCTTGGGGTCTACCACTTCGGTCGGATTGTCCAGCGCATCGTAGGTGTACGCGGTCCCGGCTTCGATGCCGCCCACATCCTGCAGCGTGCTGGCCAGGCGGTTCAGCGGATCGTGATCGTGGCGCGTGACATGCCCCAGCGCGTCGGTCACCTGCGCGGGGTTGCCGTTGACGTCGTAGGCGTAGTCGGTCGGATTGGCGGCCGCATCGGCCTGTGTCCGCAGCTGCCCCAGCGGGTTGTAGACCCGGCTCAGCGTGCGCTTGAGCGCGCCCGCCGCGTCTCGGGTCTCCTCGGCCACCCGATTTCCGGCCTTGTCGAGCGCGTAGTGGATGACATTGCCATCGGCGTCGGTGATGTCCGTGAGCCGCTGCGCGGCATCGTAGCCGAACGAGGTCGCGCTGCCGTCGGGCTCCACGATCTGCTTGACCAGGCCCGTCGGCCAGTAGTTCCAGGTCGTCACGCGATCCTGGGCACCCGCCGCGTCCTCGCCGTGCACGCGGGTGGCGCTGAGCCAGCCGCGCGCGTGGTAGCTGTAGTCGGTGACCACGCCGTTGGCGTCCTTGACCGAGGCCACGCGGCCGTTGCGGTCGTAGGCAAGCACCTCGCTGCTCTGGCCGAGCGCATTAGTGGTCTTCCAGAGATCGCCCTTGCGGTAGAGGCAGTCGGCGCCGGCCACGCCGCATCCGGGATGGTCCGCGCCGTAATAGGAGAAGGCGACCGTGTCGCCCACGTCGGTGCGCGGCCCGTCCTTGGACTTGAGCAACCCTACCTGCGGACAGGTGCTGCCGGCTGCCGCCGCGTCCGCCTCCTCGCAATAGGTCCACGTGGACGTGCGGACCTCGCCCGAGCCGAGATCCGTCTGGGAGATCTGTTGCGGTTGCAGGCGGGCATTGCGCAGGTAGGACACCCGCTGATCCCCCTTCTCCACGGACACCAGCCGGTTGCTTTCGACCGCGGTGCGAAGCACCGTGTTCCGCTGCTCGGGCAGTCCCGCAGCCTCCTGGATCGTATGGACCTCGAGCGCGGCGCCCGCGTCGGTGTCGTCGGCATACGTGTGCCGCGTGACCACGCCGGCCCGGTCGGTAGTCGCGCTCGGCCGCCTGCGGAAATCGGTCGCGCTGTCGAGGTAATCGTTGCTGACGGTACCGGCGCTGTCCGTGACATCACCCACCTTGCGGGTTCCGCCGCCGGCCGCGGTGAAGGTATAGGTGGTCTGCTTGCCGAGCGCATCGGTGACCACGGTCTGTGAGCCGCTGTAGTCCAGCATCACTCCGTCGGCACCCCCGTCGTGCTGGCTGGAAATGGCCCGTCCCAGCGAATCGTAGGCGTAGGTGCTGTAGCGCTGCCCGTCCTCGGCGGTGATGCCGGTGAGCAGGCTCAGCGAGGTCGAATCCTCGTAGTGATACTGGCGAACGGAACCATCCGGGTAGACGGCTTGCTGCAGCTGGCCGAAGTAGGGCTCCTGCACGTAGGACACCAGGGTCGCGCCATCGAGCGTGATCGAAGCCAGCAACGAATACGCGCTGTTGTCCGCGTAGTGGAACTGAAGCTGGCGACCGGTCGAGTGCGTGAGGGTGCCCAGCCGGCCATGGCCATCGTAGGCGTACGAAAGCGACGTGCCATCTTCGCGGGTGACACGCTGCAACCGCCCTGCCCCGTCGAAGGCCGCGACGTGGTCACCGGTATACAGGTCCCAACCCTCGCCCGTGCTCTTCAGCCGGTCGCCCGAGGCGTCGGCCGCCACGTAGGCATCCCCGCGCTTGTCGAAGCGGCGCTGGGCACCGCTGCCATCGGCCAGCAAGGCATAGCTCGCCCCGGGATACAGCCGCGCCTCGTGCTCGTGCGTCCACCCGGCTCCGAGGCTCGACTGACGCTCGGTCTGGCGGGAATGGTATATGCGGACGAACGTGATCCAGCCGAGATCGAAGTCCGTCTCGACCTGCGACTTGTCTCCGGTCTTGGCATCGCAAGGATTGCCCACCACGCCCTCGCAATCCTTATCCAGGCGGGGCCCGGTGATGTAGGCGAAGATCTCGGTGTTGACGCATGCCTGATGGTCGTCGTTCCATTCGGTCACGTTCGGGCACTGCATGCGTCTCGAACGCACCGCCGTATCCTTCAGCGTGAGTGGCCCGCAGGTCCCTTCGATGTCGATGGATCCCAGGGACACTACATAGGTCCTGGTCTCCATCCTGCCCTCATAGCCCTCTTCAAAGGTTTGCCAGTCGCTTTCCGGCACCAGACTTGCGGCGCTACAACTCCGTGCAGAATAGAACTCGGCGAGCGACTGCAGCATGTCCGCTTCAGTTGCATAGTCGCCTCCTACGGACTGGTAGGTCCACTCCGGATCATACGGATCAAACTTGCCCATCCAGTAAGCTCGGGTGACCAGATCACCGTTCACGCTTTCGCCGTAGACGTAGGTCGTGAATGCGTAGGCGAAGGGTATATCCGACGGCCCGGGAATGCTCGCAATCGCCTGGCGGGCGGCATCCTGACGCGTGTAGGTGCCTACCGTAGCGCGAGGCATCTCGTTGTTCTGGGCTTCGAGTACCCACTGCGGATCGTCCTGCGCGATGACGGACGCGCAGACACACCAAAGCATCGAAAAAACGCAGGCACGGAGTAACCGTGATGGCCGAACTTCCATGTTCAATCCTCTTCCATTTGAACTCGCCGGCCTGCTGCCAGCGATGTGACCCGCTCACGCACGTGAGCGGCAACTTTGGCCAATAGTTCCTGCCGAGTTCCCGGTTGTCAACGACCGGCGGCATGCATGAGCGTGGAAATCAGCGCGCCGCGGTGACCCCGGATGCTGCCGAAACACCGCCGCAACGAAGTACCGATGGTGCATATGTACCGCTATCCATCGCCCCGCCGCCCCACCACCCGCTGCTCCAGAATCTCGCATGCGGCCTGAGCGGCCTCGTAGATGGCTTCCCCGAGCGTGGGGAGCGTTTGCGCGGCCAGGCCGTCGCGTGCGCTCACTGCAATCACGTCGCCGTGCGCGGCGATCGTGCGCAACAGGCGGTCGAGCCGGTCGATCTGGTCCAGCGTGAGACAGAAGACGGCGGGGGTGTGGTCCATCGCGGCGATCCTCCGCGCGGCTGAGAGGGATGGGCGCGCAACGCGTGATGCCACGTGCTGCGCCCGAGGGGCCGGGCACGTGCGCGGTGGCCCGCGCACGGCGGCGTGTCAGTCCGGGTCGGCGACCCGCATCACCAGCTCGCCGTCGCGCAGGCTGATGTGGAGCTTGCGGCCGATGGCGAAGCCCAGCTGCTCCAGCCAGCGGCCGCGCAGGCGCAGCGTGGGCACGCGCTGCTGGCTGGCGGCGTAGTAGCCGTAACCGACGGTGCACTGCTGCGGCGGACGCGGGCGGCGCGGCACACGCTGCTGGCGGGCCAGGTCGGCCGCGTTGACGGCGGCGACCTCCTCGGCCGTCATCATGGGCGTGAGCGGTAGCTCCACGATGCGCCGACCGCATCGCGCGGTGATTGGCGCGGTGCACGCTTGCGCGCAGGGGTGGAACGGGACGGGGGTTGACACATGGCAATGCCCTCCTTGACGAACAGGCCCCGCCGCCGGTTGGCGACGGGATGTCGGGAGGTTAGAAACCGCTAAGAGTCGGCGGGCGTATTTCCCCGAAGGGTGTTGTATTAGCCGCCCTCCCGACGCAGGCATCGCGTCGGTTGCGCCCGCAAGACGCTGCAGGCACAAAAAACCCACCGGTTTGACGGAGGTGGGTACCGCTCTTAGAGGAGTTTCTACGCTCCTTGTGGTAGAGATTGCTGCGGGTTTTCGGGGATGTCAACTATCTATATTGGGAGAGGCCTTCATCAGCATCCGACCGACGCCACTGCAGATGTCGCTGAGGTGTTTGCAAGGCAACCCTAAACTCTGTCCTATGCCCAGCTGTATTAACCAGGCTAACAATCAAGGAGAGTTGTGAAAAGGTCTCGAAGAGCACGGTCGTCAAATTTCTCTCCCTCAAATTTTCTTGTCGATGGGAAACTAGGCGAGGAGGCGGGAGCACTCCGGTCTTCAATCTCGTATATGCGATCCTCAATGTCTGAAATGGCTTTATTCAGGACATTGTTCGGCACATCGAAACGCGGCGCAAACTTCCTTAGGGCGTCGATTCGGTCGGACAACGAAGATTCACTATCATCCTCTTCAATGCGGCTAGCATTTTCTTGGAACTCTTCGAGTACAGCGACCCGCAAGGCATCGATGATTTCTGGAGGTACCCCATTAGACGCATCTACGGCATCGACAAACGAAGAGAGCATGTCACTTGAGCTGCACCGTATTGTATCCGTGAGCGCTTTTTTGAGGATCTCTTGCAATTCGATTTCATAGATGAAAGGTCGGCCATAACTCCCCTCCTCTCCTCTAGAAATTAACTCAATCAGATTCTCACCATCGGACCATCCACCGAAGCCCTGCTGCGGATTACGAGCGATCTCCATTATACTGTCGGCAAATCGCTGCTCGCTCGTGAGCTGCCACCAGTCCATCAGCATTCGAAGACGTTTGGAGTTTGCAGCGTCGTTGTATTCGAGCGAGCTGGCGTCACCTGCCCGGGGACGCCAGCTTGGACGCTTTTCGATCATATCTAGCTTACCAAGGCAAGCTAAGACGATCTTGGCTTGGTCGGCTTCGTTGAACCCGTGGGAATGCACGAAGTCCCACAAGCTCGATAACCAATCGATGGAAGCCGCCGTAGGAACGATGCGAAAAAGGAGATCCACGTCCAACAAGTAAGTTGAAAGATAGTCTTTGAGCGAAGGATTTAGAAAAGAGACAGTTGGCCGGCCAATGTCGACGATGTTGACAAAGCTACCTTCCAGGATTCGGAGAGCCTCCTCGAAGTCTTTAGGCCCATGCGCTAGCCGGTAAGCTTTGCTCATCTCCGTATGCAAGGTCTCGAAGGATGACCGAAGGGTGGAAAGAGAAGTCCCGTATTCCGACAGGAAAAACATCGCTATTAGGAGGTGCCTACACCGATGATCAATGTGTACTCGGAAAGCCTTATCCCAGATCTGAGCTGGGTTATTCAGGGCATCAATAAAAGCTGCGGGATATTTAGCAGCTTCGATACCATTGACGCGGAATGCATCAGTCATGAATTCAATAATACGCGGATTATAATTCTTATGATCAACAATTTCCGCGATTTCATTATTCTCTAAGAGCGCCTGAATGTGCGCCCGCGGGGTTTCTAATACAAGAAGATGATTGTAAAGAATCCTAGATTTGATCCGACGTGTATAGATACCCACATCAAGTACATACTTCGTGACATCGAGGCGCTGATCACCAAGATGTTCGGATACTCTCCGAGCTTCTTCAAATATGTAAGCCCTTGTCGTTAAGATAAAGCGGGCGTTCGGCGAGCGACGTACGCGACTCATGAACCGCGCAAGATCAGAATCCTTATGCGCCAGAGCCTTTCGGTCGAGTGCGACTTTTCCAAGGAAGTCGTCGAACAAAAATATTTGCTTTTTACTGTCATTAATACTAGCAAACCCATCATCCAGACTCCGGATAGGAATGAGATCCCATTGCTCGTTCAAGAATGTATAGCAAAGCATCTCGGCCAGCGTCGTTTTGCCCACACCTGGTGGACCGGAGATGATGAGAAGCCGATGCTCCTCCAATTTAGATAGTGATTCGTCGAAGCTGGGATTTGCTGCATAGATACGAACTTTCTGCTCGATGTCTTCTTTTGTAAATGCTGCAAAAGTATGGGCTGCCGCACGTACAACCCGCTCCATAACACCCGCGCCCGAGAGCCATAGTTTTATATGTGACTTTAGGATATCCGGATACTTCCGCAATAGACCGTTAATATCTTCCGGACCAAAAATATCCGCTTCTGACTTCAGGCTTGGGCCTATGATTGCAGCAATCTTATCTTTCCCAGCGGGTGTAAACTTGCAGGATGTCGCTAAAATGTATCGGATAGAATTTAGCTTGTTGATTGACAAGCGCTCACGCTTCATGGCCGCCGTCAGCTTGGCAAACGGCGAGCTTTCATAATGCTTAGCCTGCAGGATAATTTCCCCGCTGGCCTTAGCGTGCCGCCCGTCAATGCCGCCATCCGGCCCTGCGCAGAATGCTTCAAAGCGTATTCCTTCCTCTTTTCCGATGAGATCCCTTACAAGATCCTCAAAATCCGCAAATGAAAGGTTTTTAAATTCGTAATTCATTCTATATCACCGATAGCGATGCCAATTCTTACGCCGAGTTATTTTTAGCCTGAAGCTGAGATCTAGCAATCGGCTACTGCAGCTCGTTGCCTACTTTTACGGCACCGCCAGCGTATTATTGCCGGAATAGGGTCGGGTTCACTAATGAAGTCAACCCGACTCGCTCCACCAAAACCTTAACCTGCTCCCGTTATTCTCCGATCCTTCCACGGCACCACCTGATCCATCTCGCCCAGGAAAACCTCGCGCTGCATCTGCTTGAGCTTGACGCCGTGCTCCGCGTCGCCGAGAGTCAGCTGCATCGAAATCATCCCCTCGGTTAGTTGATCGATCGTTGCAGATCAGCCTAATTTGTCCCGATCTTCCTTAAATAAAGCTTCCCGCCAATCTTGGTCAACGTCCTTCTTAAGAGAATCCTACCTTAGGACTTCATTTTTTACCCAAAATTCTTTCCTCTATTTCCTTGATCTCATTATCAAACCACACAGTAGTGACCCGACCATTCTCCGAGAGCGATGCATCTATTTGCGCCCTCTTCAGTTTTATACTTACAATTGCGTTAAGACGCTCAAGTTCAAGTATTTATTTTTGCAATAGTAAATTTTTCGATTGCGCTACATCTGCCGTGGCAAGTCCTTTACGAGTCTCAGCAAGCTCAACTGACTGGAGATGCACTGCAATTGCTGCAGCACAAAGAGCAAGCCCGCTAAATATCGCATTTGAAGCACCGAAAAGATCGCCCAGCACCCTCTTTTTGGGATTGTTTTTTAGTAACCAAAAATTTGCCGTGAAAACCAATATCACAAATGCTGGAGCCAGCCAGTATAAAACAGGTACATTTAGGCGCTTCATATAGTTTTCATATCTAGATAATTTTTGGAATTCTAGAAGGAGCTCAGGACGATTTATAAATTTAACGTGAGCTTTTTCGGTTATCGCACCTCCTTCACCCTGACTAAAATATTCGTCAGCATTTCCGGAACCATGCCTCCGGAGCGGAGTGTTGCTGCTCGGTAAGCAAGCTGATTTTTTGGAAGATTTAGCCCCGTCTCTGCCTCGACGCTAATGCAAGCAGCTGCCCACTCCGGCCAACTAAAATGCAAAAATCCTTCGAGGTGATCTTCAAATATTGCTACCAAATCTGAGGTAATCGCAGCAGGAAAATCCTCTTCAGGAAGTTGGAAATAGCGCAGCAATCTACGATTTTCTACTGCGTGATTTCTTCTTTCCTTATCTATTTCAATTTGACTTTTATTCTTTTCTTTGGCTCGATCTTCAAATCCCTTATCGGCATCAAAAAGCGCATAAACTGGCACTCCCACTGATTTCAGAATCGCATGAGCAAGCGGAATTGATGCTTTACTGCCGACAGAAACAATAGAAATTCCTGCTGCCTCAAGACTTCCGGGAAAATTTCTATCCCCAACGCCATAAAATACAGCTGATTCGGTTGTTCCCTCCACGAGAAATGCTCGATTCGCAAACAAAGCTATGGAAAGTTGATCGGCTACATTATGGTCAAGTCTGCGATCAACTACGCCACCATCTACTATGCCATCCAGCTTTTCTTTCACGCCCTCGATAGTAGCAAAATGAACCGTTACGACCGGCACCGCATCTGTCGATCTAGTCAGCCGCCTGACTTGGTGGAAGTAGCGCGCTTCTAAAAAGTAAGGACTATGCGTCGCGTAGGCTATCTGAATGCGCTTAGTTGAATCGTCTGCAAGCGATCTTAATACCTTCGCAAAAGTCTGTGCCTGGATAGGATGCTGGAAAAGCTCTGGCTCCTCAATTGCCAGGCATATCACTCCCTCGGCTGAGGCTGCACCCGACTGCGCCAAAAGTTGTAGAGCGGAAATCAGTAGCGTGCGTTGAAAGCCGTGTCCTTGACGTTCCACTGCTGTTTCCGTGGTGCCATCAAGTACTGCCACATCAAATGTTGTGCGGGGTGCCCTGAGTTCGACTTCAGCCGGACAAACAGTAATTGTCCGGCCTGGCGCATAGGTTGTAACGACTTCGTTGAGCTGCGTTGTGATAGCCCCAAGCTGCTCCCTGAATTTATCTTGATAGACCTGCTGCTGCTTCGCGCGCGCATCTGCGACGATTTCTGCTATCGCTTCATCAGCAGCAGTACGATCAATCGAACGCTCAAGAATTCGCCCAATGATACTTGCCTTGCCGTCGATTGACTCTTCGCTTGCACGAAGGTCTGCTGTTACCAGAACGAAGTCGAAGAGTCCGCCCATCTTGCCGCCACTATTGAAGCCAAAGAAGTTGGTCTGCAATGCCTCGGGCGCATCCAAAAGCTCGGCGGTATGGGCTGCCTCCCAAGTTGTCATCTCCTGATCGACAGCCTGGCCAGTATTTGCTGGTGGAAGCTCGAGCTCAGGACGCTCACGTCGGAGATTAGCGTACAGTTCCTTCTTGGCCGCGGCGCTGCTTGCTCCCTTAATTGGATTAAAATCAGGAAAACTTTTGGCATTGGCGGAAAGCACGTCGATACAATCAGGCGATCGGCGCTTCCACGCAGTGAACGAAGTAACGCCGTCTGGCGCATACTTCCCGAGCGCCTCCCTATCTTTTTCCGTGAGTTCTTCGAAGGTAACTTGAACCTCAATGTCTTCGTCAGTTGCTCCAAAGGAGCAATCATTCGCTGTCAGCGAACCAGGCTTGCCATTGAAGAACCAGTCGAGCGCTCGGAGTACGGTGGACTTTCCAGTACCGTTTGGTCCAATCAAAGTCGTTACGCAATCAAAAGGGATCGTTACGTTTTTTAACGTACGGAAATTTTTGATGCCAACGGATCGGATCTTCATTTCGGCCTCTTACCCTTGGTAAATTACGTCATCTTCTTACTTGACCATTGAAAAAATCCACTTCCCGACTTACGAAATTATTGAATCAGCATTGGTATCGATCCCGAATGTGTTCGTTGTAGTAGCGACCTTTAGAATTTGCGATGAAAAGTCCTTGGAATATATGTGCTGGCACACCACAGAAGTCGTACGTATCTCCCTGCACAAACTGGATCTTCATACGTAGAGTAGCCGGGTCGTAGCCTATGGCGCTTATGGCCGAAGACAACACGCGGATCATGTCCATTTTTTTTCTCTTGCAGTTAAGTTGAGTCAAGAGGCGGCTTTGGCTTGAACCAACTGTCAGTTCCAATCACTATCGATTTTCGACCGTGAGCCAGTAGCCTGCTGGGTATCAGAAGTGCCGGGAAAGCAAGGACGGCGACTCACAGGTGTAGCGTCGGTGTCACGTCCTCTTTCAGCCAGAAGTAAAGCCAGATCGCGAGTGCGGCGAGGCAGCATCAGCAATAGCTTGGCAGCGCGAAGGAAAACGGCATTGCCAGCGCAGGAGCGGCCGTCACCAAAAATCCAATTCCGCTGATCAATGCACTCGTCTGTCCCTCACGTACCTGACCTGCTGCAACCAGCGCCACCAATGCGCCCGTCGCTGCGAGCATGGCGCCGGCAAGGCCGGCCAGCAGCTTCAGAAATTTTTGATAGCGCATTCTTTGCGTCCTAGTTCTGGCATTACGCTGCACTTCCGAGTGGCGTTGGCTTTAGGCCTGCTGGGACTTGTGATGCCGATAGTGGTTGTTGGTACTTGTGCTGCGGTAGCTGCCACCCTTGTGCGAGGCGCCGTGGCCTGCGCTGTAGTGACCGACGTGACTGGTGGTGTGGTGCGTGCCGGCGGCTCTGATGCGCGCTTGCGCGGATGCGGTAAATAAGCTCAGCGCGGCCACGGTAATTGCCACGATGCTCCATGCCTTGCTCATTTTTTCTTCCCCCTGAAGAACGCTGTGGCGGTTTGACTACAGCGAAAGTTGATCCTCGCCGAGTTTTTGGGTTGCGTCAATGCGCTTGCACAACTAGGGACAGGCTTAATCGGCTTTGCCCTCATCCGCCCTTCGGGCACCTTCTCCCGCAAGCGGGAGAAGGGTTTGGTGAGTTGGGTTATCTGATGCTGACTTAGGTTGCCGGCTTGGCCGGCGTGGGTAGCAGGAAATGATTGTTGAGGTCGGTAATCTCTGCGACGTTGCCTTCCGTGATTACGCGCAGTTGTGCGGATTTCAGGTTTTCCGCACTGGTTGGAGGCAGGCGCACCTGGGTGGTGATGGGCTGCAAATCGCTTGGAGCCGCGAGCGCCGGGAACGCCGCTCTTGCCAGCTCCTTGCCACGCGCATCTTCCAGCACCACAAACCCGGCCGGTGCATCGGCGTGACCGAGGCTGTGCACCGTCACTTCAATGGCGTCTGCAGTCACCCGCACATCGCCGTGGCCGATGCCCAGGTCCGGGCGCAGTTCGACCGGAGTGGTTGCTGAGATGCGTTCTAGCTGCAGGACGGTGGTGCGGCCTGCGGGGAAGTCGATGTCGATGGCGGTGCTTTTTTCGAACGCCACTTCGCGGGTTTTGGCAGCGCCGTCGAGCTTGCCGTCGTTGTCGCGATCCTCGCCCTGGGTGATGCGCCATTGGCCCGGAGCGACGTTCCAGCCGGTCATGCTGGCGCGCTGCGCCTTGTTGGAGGTGTTGTAGGCGATGACGGTGAAGCGGTCTTGCTTCGGTGCGGGGATGGCGATGGCCACTTGGGTGGCGGCCTCTGGGTCGGCGAAGCGCCAGCTCACGGTGTGGCCGGGGTAGGTCTGGTTGCGCTTGAGGGCCACGCCGCCGAGGCGGGCGCGTTGCAGGTTGACCGTGGGGGATTCCACGCGGTCGCTCCACCAGTGGCCTTCGGTGTTCATGTAGAAGGTCTGCAGCTTGTCGCGAGTCTCGGCGCGGTACAGCGCGGCGAGATACTCGAGGTTGCCGGTCTGTTCCCAGGCCACGTGGTGCGGGAAGTCCGGGGCGCTACCGTCGTCCTTGTTGGCGGCCTCAATGAGCTTGCCGCTCCAGTCGCTGCGCTTGCCCATGACATCGAGGAAGTTCTCGTTGAGTAGCGACAGGCCCGCCGGGCCGGCGTTGGCGACGCGGTAGTCGATGGGCTTGAGATAGCGGGCGTCGCCGGTCCAGCGGTACGCGGCCCAGAAGGTGTGCAGGGTGTCCGCGCCGCCGCTGCCTTCGAACAGCTCGCCGCCGCGGGTCTTGCCGGTTTGCCAGTTGATCTCGTTGGGCAGCGCCCACTGGCCCTTGGCGTTGGTGTAGGCGTGGGCGAGATAGCCGTCGGCCAGGCCTGTGACGATGCGGCGGCTGTGGGGGTCGGCGTTATAGCCGCCCAGCAGGATCGCCGGGTGCACGATGGGGAAGGAGTACGGTTTTTGCCATTGCCAGTTGGGCTCGCGGTAGACCTTGCGGCCACCGAACCAGTTGCTGGCGAACAGCAGGTGCCCCTGCGGGTTGACCTGGATGATGGTGTCGAAGGCTTTCACTGTTTCCATCAGGCGCTCGACGGTGCGCGGGTCGCCCCAGTTGAGGTACAGCAGGGCGCTGTTGAGGTTGATGCCCTCCTCGTAGGCATGCAGCTCGTCGGTTTCGATGGTGGACAGGCCGTGGGTGAACATGCCGTTGCGGTAGTTGGCATCGGACAGCGCCAGCATGGAGGCGTTGAGCAGGTCCGGGTCCACGCCCATCAGGGCGACGCCGGGCCATTGCTGCACCAGGTCCGAGTCGTCGGAGATGCCGCCGCCGAAATCGCCGTAGGCCACCTGGCGCTGCTCGATCCACCAGCGGATGTAGCGGCGCGTGGCGCTGAGGTCTTGCAGCTGCCAGAACGCCCAGGCCGGCACGCCTTTGGGCACGGTGGGCATCTCGACCGGCAACGCGCCCTGGTTGCCGTAGCCGATGTCGTTCCAGTACTGGCGCGCGAGCGCGTGGTCCGGGGCCACGCGCAGCAGGTCGCTGATGTCGGCGTGCAGGCGCTGGTACAGGCGCTGGCGCTTGGAGGTGGTGTGCTCCTCCACCAGGAAGCCCCAGTTGTCCTTGACCTGGTTGAAGCGGTCGGCCACGTGCTCGGCGAGCGCGTCGGCGCGCGGCTTGAACACCAGGCGGATGCGCGCGCCGTCCAGCGCGCGGGCGTCGAAGCCCGGCGCGGCCGAGGCGAGGCTGAGCATCAGGCTGTCGTCGGTGAGGATGCGGTCGCGCAGGTCCAGCCACAGCGTGCGCGGCTGGCCGGGCGCGACCGCGACCGAGACGTCGATCAGGTCGCGCGCCGGCCAGATCGGGTCCTTGACGCGGAGGTTGAGCGGGATCAGCCCGCCGTGGGTGGCCGGCAGGTCCAGCGCCGGCAGGTCGAGGGCGATGCCGTCCAGGCCGTCGTGCATGTTCTCCCAGCCGTAGGACCAGCTGCGCATCAGCGGCTGGTCCGGCGGCGGGTCGCCCAGGCTGGAGGGGACCAGCACGTGCACGATCGGCAGCGGCGCAGCACCGGCGTCCTGCGCGGCGGCGTCGCGCTTGCGCGCCGGCGCCTTGGCCGGCAGCGCCACCACGGTGCTGCGCTCGCCCGGCGGGTAGCGGCCGGCGATGTAGCGGCGCAGCGCGGCGAGGTTGTCGTAGTCCGGGGCGATGTCGCTGCGCACGGTATAGCTGAGGGTGGCGCTGCCGGCCGGCACGGCGCCGGCGCGCACGTCGTAGGCCCAGATCTCCTGGATCGGGGTTTCCTGCGCGGTGTTGGCGAAGCGCAGGGTGCCGCCGCGGCGCGTGTCGAACTGGTCCACGCTGCGCACCACGCCCTGGGCGCGTGCGAACAGCGGCTGCGCCGGGCCGTGGGGCGCGCTGTAGCGGGCCTGGCCGTAGGCAGCGCCGCGCAGCTCGATGCGGTTGAAGGGCTCGTCGGGCAGGGTCAGGTCGAGCGCTTGGCCGCCCTCGACGTAGACGTTCCAGTCCGGCAGCTGGAAGTAGTCGTTGCGCCCCGGCAGGCGCGAGCGGTTGTAGACGCCCGGCCAGGTGGTCTCGGCGATGCCGTCGGTGGCCTTCCACATCCACTGCTTGAGGTCGCGCGCATCGGCGAACTCGACCTTGTGGATGCGCGTGGACGGCGCATCCAGCGCCGGCGGGGCGCGGCCGTGGTCCCAGCCGAAGCGGTGCAGCCAGGCGGCGCGGGTGGCAGCTGGCGAGGCCGGCTCGGCGCTGCGCGGCTCGCGCTGCTGCGCCAGCGCGGCGACGCCGGCCGTGTCGAGCATGCGGTCGTAGATCCGGATCTCGTCGAAGTCGCTGCCGCGCAGGAAGTTGTAGCGGCTCTGCACCTGGTGCGGCGACATCACCCGGCCGGCCAGGCCGAGCTGGTCGAGCGCGGCATCGAAGTCCAGCGAGCCGCCGTTGACGCAGGCCGCGCCGCAGTCCACGCGTGCGGCTTCCTTACCGTCGACATACAGGCGCACGCCGCGGGTCTCGTCCCAGGCGAAGGCGAGGTGGGTCCAGGCGTCGGGCGCGGGTGCGCGGTCGAGCGTGAACGACACGCGGGTGCGCGCCAGGTTGGCATCGGTGACGAAGGCGTCGAAGCCGTGGCCGTTCCAGTCGATGCGCAGCCAGGCCATGTCCCAGCTGGTGTGGTCGGCATAGCCGACGCGGAAGATCACGAACGGCGCTTCGCCGACGGGATAGCGCGCGCGCCAGAAGAACGCCAGCGTGCCGCGCTGGGTGTAGAGGTTGCCAGGCGCGTTCCAGGCCAGCACGCCGTCGTCGGCCCACTCGAGGGCGTCGCCGTGCACGCCGGTGGGCACGCGCCGCACCTTGTCGCGGAAGTTCGGCACCGGGTCGCCGGCAGCGACATCGGCGTCGAAGCCGTGGTCGGCCGAGACGCGGAACAGCAGCTGCGGCTCGCTGTCGCCCTGCATCGCAAACACGGACGCAGGCGCGACGCAGGCCAGGGCGGTCCAGGCTAGTGCGGCCAACACCCATCGCCACGGCAGCAGGCGGCCCCGGCGACGTTGCACAGGGGGACGGGACGGCAAGCGTAGCTCGGGCATGCGATGGACTCGGGGGGTGGACGCGAGGGCGGCATCAGCGCGCACGGAACGGCTGCCAGTCGCCGAGGATGGCGTCGTCGGTGTAGGCGGCGGCTTCGTCGCCGGAGAGGTGGTGCGCCCAGCGCACGCGCTGCTCGGGCGCGGCGCCGGCGCCCTTGCTGCCGAACTCGCCGTAGTAGCTGGTGGCCTGGGCCCCGGGCTTGTCCCAGTCGTGCCAGCCGGC
The DNA here is from genome assembly GCA_037145635.1 of Lysobacteraceae bacterium USHLN149. Taxonomy (GTDB): domain Bacteria; phylum Pseudomonadota; class Gammaproteobacteria; order Xanthomonadales; family Xanthomonadaceae; genus JAATFS01. The sequence continues at coordinate 177,314 of JBBCXB010000003.1, read as the reverse complement.
GGGCGCGATGTGCGCGCCGAGATCGCTGTCCAGGAACACGGTGCGTGCGTACGGGCGCCACGGCCGGCCGAGGTAGGTGGTGGCGGTGCCCTCGCCGCGCAGCAGCGCGCGCCGGAACACGTAGCCGAAGCGCTGGCCCTGCGGGGTGGAGGCGGCGGTGACGTAGCCCGGCGCGCCGCTGGAGACGATCACGCAGTCGTCGAACAGTGCGGTGGCGCCGCCGAAGATGAAATCAACGGTGCCCTCGATGTAGCAGTCCTTGAAGTGCACCACGCTGCCGGTGTGGGTGTAGAGCGTGTCCTGGTGGCCGAGCAGGCGCACGTTGCGGAAGCCGGCGTGCGGGGCCTGCACGCTCAGCGCCACCGCCTGGCCGACGCGGCCGGCGGTGTTCTCGATGGTCAGGTCCTCGGCGACGAAGGCATCGCCGTAGACGTAGACGGTGGCCGAGCCGCTAGTGCGCAGCGGCCGGCCGCTGGCCGGGTCGATCAGGTCGGCGTAGTTGTTCCAGCTCAGCACGCTGGCCCCGGCCCCGGCACCGACCAGGCGCACGTGCGGGCGGTTGGCGTCGACGGTGAACACGCCGCGGTACAGGCCGGGGCGCAGCCGGATGACCTGCTCGCGCGGGTTGCCCGGCGGCACCGCGTCCAGCGCCTGCTGCAGGTCGCGGTAGTCGCCGCTGCCGTCGGCGGCCACCACCCACTCGCGTGCATGCAGCGGCGGAGCGGCGAGGACGAGGGCGAGGGCCAGCGGGGCGAGGCCGGCTGCAGGGCGCGCGGCATCGTTACATGCAGGCGGGTGGCCGGGGCGGCACGGTTCCGGACTGCGGCGAGGCCTCATGCAGGCCCCGCGCAGGGCCGGTGAACGGGACGCCGGCGCGTGCAGGCTCCGTGCCGTGCGGTGGCGCGAGGCGACGCCTTCCGAGACGTGCGGAGGGCATGGGCCAGCGGCGTGGCTTCGCCGGCGCGACGACGTGCTGGCCAGCGAGGCGGTCGCCCGGGGGCGGGCGCGTGGGGCGTGCTGCATCGAGCGTCCGTCATTGCATGTTCTCCTTGGCCCGGTGGTCGCCCCGGGCACCTGCGCCTGCAGGCGCCGGCGAGGCCGGGCCACCCGTGGCCGCCGCAGACTCTAGGCGCTCGCCCGGCCGCGGGCATCGTGCGTCGCATCATGGCCGTGGCGCCGGCGTGGCCGGGACGCGCGATGGGCGCGTGCCGGCACGCGGCGGGCGCCGTCCTCAGAACTTGTAGCGCACGCCCAGCAGGTACTGGCGGCCGGTCTCGCTGTACTGCAGCGGCAGCTGCGAGCCGGAGCCCACCCACTCGTCCGACGGCTCGTTGGTGAGGTTGATGCCTTCCAGGCTGAGCTCCAGGTGGTCGTCGATCTTCCAGCTGAGCGAGGCGTCGATGGTGTTGGTCGCCTTCATGCCGTGCACGTCGAAACCGGTCTCGGTGGCCGGCACTTGGGTCAGGTAGTCGTCGCGGTGGGTGTAGGACACGCGCCCGCTGAACTGCTTGCCTTCGTAGAACAGCGTGCCGTTGTACGCGTTCTTGGACAGGCCGGTGAGGTCGGCCTCCAGCGAGTTGGCGCCGGTCGAGGTCAGGTACTGGATCTTGGAATCGACGTAGGTGTAGTTGAGCTGCAGGCCGAAGTTGCTCCAGCGGCCGGGCAGGAAGCTGAAGGGTTGGGTGTAGTTGAACTCGGCGCCCTTGAGGTCGCCGCCGGGGGTGTTGAGCGGCACGCTGAAGACGAAGTCGTCGTCGACGCTGGCGCCGGTGCCGTCCAGCAGCGCGGCGGGCAGGCCGCTGGCGGCGTAGGTCTGGACCACGCGCGTGGTCTGCACGAAGCTCTCGATGTCCTTGTAGAACACCGCCAGCCCCAGCATCGCGCCTTCCTGGAAGTACCACTCCACGCCGAGGTCTGCGGTCCGGGCACGGATCGGCTCCAGGTCCGGGTTGCCGCCGCTGACGCTGCGCGCGCCGCCGGAGACGTTGACGGTGACGCCGGGGGTCAGGCTGCCGAGGCCGGGCCGCGACATCACCTTGGCCGCGCCGAAGCGCACCAGCAGGTCCGGGGTCAGCTCGGCCACCAGGTTGAGCGAGGGCAGGGTGTCGTCGTACTCGCGCTGCACCGTGGTCTGCACCAGCGAGGTGCCGACGGTGGCGTAGCCGGTGGACTGCTGCTGGGTCCGCACGTAGCGCACGCCCACGTTGCCGGAGAACGGGATGCTGCCCACGTCGAACGCGAACTGCCCCATCAGCCAGGCGCCGCGATCCTTCTCCTCGACCTGGCGGGTGTTCACCGCGCGCTCGGCCAGGGCGAAGGTGCCGCTGTTGCTGTACAGGTCCAGCGCCTGGGCCACGCCCGCCAGGTCCGGCACCACCCAGGTGCCGGGATGGCCGTCGAGGCCGCTGAGCGAGGCCAGCTGGGTCAGGTTCACCGGCACGGTGCGGGTGCCGTCGGCGAAGGTCGGCACGAGGGTCTCGTTGCCGCGGCGCAGCTCACGGGTGCGGAAGCCGTAGTTCTTGGCCAGCACGCCGCCCTTGAGGGTGAAGCCGGGGCCGAAGTTCCAGTCGAAGTCCAGGCTGCCGGTGTCGAAGGTGTTCTCGACGTACTGCGGGCGCAGGCGGATCTCGGCCAGGGTCCAGCCGCTCGGGTCGGTGGGGTCGATGCCGTAGTCGAACACCGGCCGGCGGCTGTTGCCGCGGTAGTCGTACGAGTAGCCGTCCACGTCCAGCTTGTCCATGATGACCGTGGTCTGGATCGGGTTGTCGTGCTTGGAGCTGGAGGTGCCGACCTGGCCGTTGAGCTTGAAGCTGTCGCTGAAGCGGTGCTCGCCGTTGAGGGTGAGCTGCTTGAAGACCGTGTTCCACTCGTCGTAGCGCTGCTCCGAGCGCACGTCGACGTTGTCGAACCGGCCGTACAGCAGCGCGCCGGTGGCCGGGTCGATGTAGCCGTCGCGCACGATCGTCTGCGGCTTGCCGCCCTGCGAGGCGCCGCGGCTGAAGGAGATCGCCTCGATGTACTTCTCGGTGCGCTTGGCGTCGATCTTGGAGTACAGGCCGTCGAGCGAGAACTGGGTGCGGTCGCTCGGCGCCCACTGCAGCGAGCCGGTGATGCCCAGGCGCTCCTGCTCGTGCTCCATCAGCGTGTAGCGCGGGAAGCGCGGGTGGAACACGTTGGCCGCGCGCGCGGCGGCGAACGGCGAGGCGGCACTGAAGTTGCCGTTGCTGGGGCCGTTGGCCCAGCGTCCGCTGTTGCTGCCCTCCTCCAGGATCTGGCGCTCGGAGTAGGCCACCGACAGCAGGCCGCCGAAGGTGCGGTCGGCCCAGGTATTGGCCACCAGCGCGGCGACGCGCGGGTCGGCCTTCTCGGCCATGCCGTTGTAGCTGGCCTGGCCGCTGGCGGCGAAGGTGAAGCCGTCGTAGTCGAACGGGTGCGCGGTCTTGAGGTCGACGGTGGCGCCGAGCGAGCCCTCCTCGACGTCGGCCGAGGCGGTCTTGCGCACCACCAGCTGGGTGAACAGGTCCGAGGCGAACACGTTGAAGTCGAAGCCGCGGCTGCGGTTGGAGCCGCCGGACTGGTCGGAGGCGCCCACGGTGGTCAGCGCCTCCATGCCGTTGATGCGCACGCGGGTGAAGTCCGGGCCGAGGCCGCGCACCGAGATGTTGCGGCCCTCGCCGGCATCGCGGGTGATCACCACGCCGGGGATGCGCTGCAGCGACTCGGCCAGGTTGAGGTCGGGGAAGTTGGCGATGTCCTCGGCGACGATGGCGTCGACCATGCCGGCTTCGCCGCGCTTGATGTCCAGCGCGCGCTCGACGCTGGCGCGGTAGCCGGTGACGGTGACCGCGTCCAGGTCGACGGCGGGCTCGGACGCGGCGGCCGGCGCCTGCGGCGCGGCGGCGTCCTGGGCCCGCACCGGGGCCGCGTGCAGCGCCAGGCCGATCGAAAGCGCAAGCAAGGTAACCGGTGTCTTCCGGCCAGAGTTACGAGACTGCATGTCCTCCCCTCCCAAGGGTCCATGAACTTCGCGGTGTTCCAGGGTGCTTTGCAGCGGATGACACCGCTGGTCAAAACGAAGTTAGCAGCTGCCAAACCCTGTCACATCTTGCAGCGCAACAGAAATTGCCCAGAAAAACCGTGTTGTCTCGCGACAGTCCTGCGACAATGGGGGCTCGCCCGGCGCACGACCCGCGCCGGGTGCAGAATTCAATGACACCGATGGTCATTCCACCCCGACGGGACCCCCACCTCGTCACGCATCCGCTTGGAGGCAGATCGCCCATGAGCCGTACCCGTGTCGTGTGTTTCGGAGAACTGTTGCTGCGGCTGGGCGCGCCCGGCCGGCAGCTGCTGCTGCAGTCGCCGCAGCTGGAGGTGCATATCGGCGGCGCCGAGGCCAACGTCGGCGTGTCGCTGGCGCATTTCGGCCACGACGTGGCGATGGTGGGCACGGTGGCCGACAACCCGCTCGGCGCCGCGGCCACCGGCGAGCTGCGCCGGCACGGCGTGGACACCCGCGGGGTGGCCCGCGCCGACGGCCGCATGGGCCTGTACTTCCTCACCACCGGGGCGCTGCACCGGCCCAGCGAGGTGGTGTACGACCGCGCCGATTCGGCGTTCGCGCTGGCCGCGGCCGACGCCTACGACTGGCCGCGCCTGCTCGACGGCGCGCAGTGGCTGCACCTGTCCGGGGTCAGCCCGGCGCTGGGCGCGAACGTGGCGCAGGCCACGCTGGCCGCCGCCCGCGCGGCGCGCGCACACGGCGTGCGGGTGTCGTTCGACGGCAACTTCCGGCCCCGGCTGTGGCAGCGCTGGGGCGGCGATGCCGCCGGCGTGCTGCGCGAGCTGTTCGCCTGCGCCGACGTGGTGTTCGCCGACCACCGCGACATCGGCGTGGTGCTGGGCGGGTCGTTCGAGCAGCCGACCCTGGCCGAGCGCGTGCGCGCCGCGGCGCAGCAGGCGTTCGCCGCGTTCCCGCAGCTGCAGCGCATGGCCTGCACCCAGCGCACGACCCACAGCGTGGACCACCACGGCCTGGGCGCGATGCTGCTGGACCGCGACGGCGGCTGCGCGGTGGCACCGGAGGAGGCGCTGACGGCGGTGGTCGACCGCATCGGTGGCGGCGACGCCTTCGCCGCCGGCGTGCTGCACGGCCTGATCGAAGGCTGGGACGCCGAGGCGACGGTGCGCTTCGGCCTGGCCGCCGGCTGCCTGAAGCACTCGATCCCGGGCGACTTCAATCCGGTGTCGGTGGCCGAGGTGCAGGCGCTGGTCGGCGAGGCGCGGTTCGATGTGAGGCGGTGAATGGGGAATCGGGAAAGGGGAATCGCGACGGCCGATTCCCTAATCCCCACTCCCCATTCCCGACGCTTACTCCAGCTCGATGCAGTCGAACTTCACGTCCGGATCGACGTCGGCGTCGTAGTCCACGTCGTCGCGCTCGAAGCCGAACAGCTTGAGGAACTCGTGCTTGTAGCCGGCGTAGTCGGTGAGCTGGAACAGGTTCTCGGTGGTCACCTGCGGCCACAGCGCCTTGCAGGCGTCCTGCACGTCGTCGCGCAGTTCCCAGTCGTCCAGGCGCAGCCGGTTCTGGTCGTCAGTGGCGGCGGGCTGGCCGTCCTCGCGGTACAGGCGCTCGCGGAACAGGCGGTCGAGCTGGTCGATCGTGCCTTCGTGCAGGCCCTTGTCCTTCATGATCCTGTAGACCATGGAGATGTACAGCGGCATCACCGGGATCGCGGCGCTGGCCTGGGTGACCACCGACTTGAGCACGGCCACGTTGGCGCCGCCGCCGCGGGCGCGCAGGCGCGCGTCCAGGCGCTGCGCGGTCTGATCCAGGTCCACCTTGGCCTTGCCCAGCGCGCCGTGCCAGTAGATCGGCCAGGTGATCTCGGTGCCGATGTAGCTGAAGGCCACGCTGCGCGCGCCCTCGGCGAGCACGCCGGCGCCTTCCAGCGCGTCGATCCACAGCTCCCAGTCCTGGCCGCCCATCACGGTGACGGTATCGGCGATCTCCTGCTCGGTGGCCGGCTCGATCGAGGCCTGGATGATGGTGTCCTTGTTGGTGTCGATCGCGGTGGCGGTGTAGGTCTCGCCGATCGGCTTGAGCGCCGAGCGCTTCACTTCGCCGGTGGCCGGCAGCTTGCGCACCGGCGAGGCCAGCGAGTACACCACCAGGTCGACCTGGCCGCCCATCTCGTCGCGGATCAGCTCGATCACCTGCGCGCGCGCCGCGTCGGAGAACGCGTCGCCGTTGATCGAGCGGCTGTACAGGCCCTGCGCCTTGGCGTGCTTGTCGAACGCGGCCGAGTTGTACCAGCCGGCGGTGCCGGCCTTCTTGTCGCTGCCGGGCTTCTCGAAGAACACGCCGAGGGTGTCGGCACCGAAGCCGAACGCGGCGGTGATGCGCGAGGCCAGGCCGTAGCCGCTGGACGCGCCGATCACCAGCACCTTCTTCGGCCCGTCGCTGCGCACGCCGCGCGCGCGGGTGGCCTCGATCTGCTCGAGCACGTTGCGCTCGCAGCCGAGCGGGTGCGTGGTGGTGCAGATGAAACCGCGGACTTTCGGATGGATGATCAACGTGTGTTCCTCGTCGGCAAGATGCCCCGCGGCATTTTAAGGGCTGGCGGCGGGTTCAAGAAGTCCCGCGGCGCGGCACACGGTGGGGTATGGAGCGCCGGGACGCGCCGCGCCCGCGCCGGCGGCGAGGACGGCCGCGGCCACGGGCCCGCTGCGGCGCTCAGATGATCCGCAGCGTGATCGCCTTCAGCACGGCACGGGTGCGGTCGCGGGTGCCGAGCTTGTCGAGCACGGTGGAGACGTAGTTCTTCACCGTGCCCTCGGCCAGGAACAGCGTGCGCGCGATCTCCTTGTTGGAGTAGCCGCCGGCGAGGAGGCGCAGGATCGCGACCTCGCGCGCGCCGAAGGTGTCGCGCGGCGGCGCCTCGTCGCGGTAGCGGTAGCGCGCGCGCACCGGGTCGGTGCTGACCGGCTGCAGCAGGGTCTGCCCGGCGGCCAGGCGCGCGATCGCGTCGCGCAGGTCCTCGGGCGCGGCATCCTTGAGCAGGAAGCCCTGCGCACCGGCCTCGCTGGCGCGCAGCAGCAGGTCGGCCTCGTCGAAGGTGGTCAGCAGCAACACCGGGGTGCGGTCGCCGCGCGCGCGCAGCTGCTCCAGCGCCTGGAGGCCGTCCATGCCCGGCATGCGGATGTCGCTGAGCACCACGTCCACCGCGGTGGTGGCCAGCGCCTCGAGCAGGCGTTCGCCGTCGTCGGCCTCGCAGGCCACCTCGATCCCCTGCGCCTGCAGCAGCGCGCGCAGGCCGGCGCGGACCAGCACCTGGTCGTCGGCCAGGGCGATGCGCAGGGCGCTCATGCCGGCAGCCTCGCGGTCAGGTGCATGCCGCCCTGCGGCGTGTGCCCCAGCTCCAGGCGGCCGTGCAGGGCAACCAGGCGCTCGCGCATGCCACCGATGCCGTTGCCCTCGCGGATGCGCTCGGCGCGCCGGCCGTCGTCCTCGATGTCCACCCGCAGCTGCGCGTCCTCGTAGCGCAGCCGCACCGCCACCTCGCCGGCGTCGGCATGCCGGGCGGCATTGGTCAGCGCCTCCTGCACCAGCCGCAGCAGCGCCTCGGCCACCTGCGGGTCGGCGATGCGCACGTCCGGCTCGATCTGCAGCCGCAGCTGCGGCCGCGGGAACGGCGCGGCCAGCGCGCGCAGCGCGGTCTGCAGGTCCAGGCCGGCGTCGTCGCGCAGCGACTGCACCACGTCGCGCAGGTCGGCCAGCAGCTCGGCGGACAGGCGCTCGGCCATCAGCACCGCCTCGCGCTGCGCCAGCGCCGGCTCGGCCGCCAGCAGCCGCAGGTGCAGCCGCATCGCGGTCAGCTTGTGCCCGGCCACGTCGTGCAGCTCGCGCGCCAGGCGCAGGCGCTCGGCGTCGCGGGCGCTGTCGGCCAGCAGCGCGCGCGTGGCCAGCAGGTCGGCGTTGACCCGCGCCAGGCGGTCGCGCGAGTGCTCGGCGGTCTGCGCGTAGTACACGCACAGCCCGGCCAGCAGCTGGAACCCCAGGTTGACCAGCACCGCCACCAGCGCGGCCTCGTGGCCGGCGTCGCGCATGATCAGGTAGAGGCCGGTGTTGGCCAGCAGGACCGGGACCGCGGCCCGGCGCAGCGGCCAGACCGCGAAGGTGCAGGCGACCCAGATCACCAGCAGCACCTGCGCGGTGCCCGGCCCGGGCGCCAGCCACGCCATGCCCAGCACGACCACCGGCATCGCCGCGAGCACCAGGTGGGGCAGCACCGCGCGCTGCGAGGTCAGCTGGAAGGCGACGAACAGCAGCGCGTACAGCGCCAGCAGCGCGGCGGCACCGTCGTGCTGCGGCGCGGGCACGAACCGCAGCGACAGCGCCACGGCAGCCAGCGTGAACAGCCCCGCCAGGGGCATCGGTCGCAGCAGGAGACGGAAGGGCATGGGCATGCCGCACATGCTGCGGTCGCTCGCGCCGGTCGGCAATGGCCGGCACGCCGAAAGTGACTTCCGGCAGGTGGGATCGGTGACGAGCGGCCCCTGCCGCGCACGGCGCGCAGATCCACAATGGCCCGGTGCCGGCTTGCCCCCCGAGGGCGGCGACCCAATAGCGTTCGTGTGCCGGCTGTCGATGTGCGCCGCCCCGGTGGCGGTCCCTCCCGTTCCTTCCGATCTTCCACGGAGTCGTACCATGCAGCTTCCCGATACGTTGTTCCTCGTCCTCAACCTGGCCTGGGGCGGCTACGAAATGCTGATCAGCCGTCGCCGCCGCGCCGCCGACGGGGGTGCGCAGGACCAGGGCACGCTGAAGCTGCTGTGGCGGGTGCTGTATGCCGCCATCGCGCTGGCGGTGGGGCTGTCCATCCTCGGCATCGGGCACTTCCCCGCGCACCTGCAGGAACCGCTGCGCTGGGCCGGCTGCGCGCTGGTGGCCGGCGGCCTGGCGCTGCGGCTGTGGGCGATCCGGGTGCTGGCGCGCTGGTTCACCGTGGACGTGACCATCCAGCAGGGGCACCGGCTGATCCGCCGCGGGCCCTACCGCTGGCTGCGCCATCCGTCCTACACCGGGGTGCTGCTGGCGTTCTACGGGCTGGGCGTGGGGCTGGGCAACGGGCTGTCGCTGGCAGTGATCGCGCTGGCGGTGACCTGGGCGTTCCTGCGCCGTATCCGGGTGGAAGAAGCGATGCTGACCCGCGCCTTCCCGGAGGAGTACCCGGACTACGCGGCACACAGCTGGCGGTTGCTGCCGTTCGTCTGGTGATGCTCGGCCCCGCTAATTGGTAATACCAATAGACGACTGAGAACCATCTGATACCAAAGGCTTAATTGACCTTCCCGCCTGCAGGGAGTGTAATCCGCGGCATTCGGTCGCACCGATCCTAGATTGGTATGACCATTACTCGGACGACACGGCGCAGGTCCCGGCCCGTCGCCCACCACCGCGACCGCCCCGACCGGGGTCGCCACGGCCCATGGGAGTGGGATATGCAGGCCTGGGAACAACTCTACGATCCGGCCGGCAACCTCTGGTTGTCGAGCCTGGTCGCGCTGCTGCCGATCGCGTTCTTCTTCGTCGCCCTCGCCGTGCTGCGGATGAAGGGCTGGCTGGCCGGCACGCTGACGGTGGCGATCGCGCTGGCGGTGGCGCTGCTGTTCTACAAGATGCCGGTGGAGCGCGCGCTGGCGGCCGGCGCCTACGGCTTCGTCTACGGGCTGTGGCCGATCGCCTGGATCATCATCGGCGCGGTGTTCCTGTACAAGGTCGCGGTGCGCACCGGGCAGTTCGACGTGATCCGCGCCTCGATCCTGTCGGTCACCGAGGACCAGCGCCTGCAGATGCTGATGGTGGGCTTCGCGTTCGGCGCGTTCCTGGAGGGCGCGGCCGGCTTCGGCGCGCCGGTGGCGATCACCGCCGCGCTGCTGGTGGGGCTGGGGTTCCGGCCGCTGTACGCGGCCGGCCTGTGCCTGATCGTCAACACCGCGCCGGTGGCGTTCGGCGCGATGGGCATCCCGATCATCGTCGCCGGCCAGGTCACCGGGCTGGACCCGTTCGAGATCGGGCAGATGGCGGGGCGCCAGCTGCCATTCCTGACGATCATCGTGCTGTTCTGGATCATGGCGATCATGGACGGCTGGCGCGGCGTCAAGGAGACCTGGCCGGCGGTGCTGGTGGCCGGCGGCTCGTTCGCGATCGTGCAGTACCTGACCTCCAACTTCATCGGACCCGAGCTGCCGGACATCACCGCCTCGCTGGTCTCGCTGGTGTGCCTGACGCTGTTCCTGCGCACCTGGAAGCCGGTGCGGATCTTCCGCTTCGACGACGCCCCGGCCGCCGCGCCGGCCGGCGGGACCGCTGCCACTGCCACTGCCGCCCTGCCGCCGCCGCGCTACCGCGCCGGCCAGATCGCCAAGGCGTGGTCGCCGTTCCTGATCCTGACCGCGATGGTCACGCTGTGGAGCATCAAGCCGTTCAAGGACCTGTTCGCCAAGGGCGGCGCGCTGGAACACTGGGTGTTCAAGCTGCACGTGCCCTACCTCGACACGCTGGTGCAGAAGATGCCGCCGATCGTGCCGGCGCCCACCGCCTACGAGGCGGTCTACAAGTTCGACTGGTTCTCGGCCACTGGCACCGCGATCCTGATCGCGGCGCTGATCGCGATCGTCGCGCTGCGGATGAAGCCGCGCGCGGCGCTGGCGACCTTCGGCGAGACCCTGGCCGAGCTGCGCACGCCGATCTACTCGATCGGCATGGTGCTGGCGTTCGCCTTCATCGCCAACTACTCGGGGCTGTCGGCGACGCTGGCGCTGGCGCTGGCCCACACCGGGCACGCGTTCACGTTCTTCTCGCCGTTCCTGGGCTGGCTGGGCGTGTTCCTGACCGGCTCGGACACCTCGTCCAACGCGCTGTTCTCGGCGCTGCAGGCCACCACCGCGCAACAGATCGGCGTGTCCGACGTGCTGCTGGTGGCGGCTAACACCACCGGCGGGGTGACCGGCAAGATGATCTCGCCGCAGTCGATCGCCATCGCCTGCGCGGCGGCGGGCCTGGCCGGCAAGGAGTCGGACCTGTTCCGCTTCACCGTGCGCCACAGCCTGATCTTCTGCGTGATGGTGGGGCTGATCACCACGCTGCAGGCCTATGTGTTCACCTGGATGATCCCGTGAGCGGCCGGCCCGGCGTGCAGCGCGCTCACGCCCCCCTGCGGCAGCCGGGCGCACGCCGCCTGCGCGCGCGACAGGCGACAATGCGGCGATGAACGCCCAGCGCCTCTCCGACCGCATCGCCGCGCAGCTGCGCGCGCTCATCGACCAGCGCGGGCTGCGGCCCGGCGACCGCCTGCCGGCCGAGCGCGCGCTGGCGCTGGAGCTGGGGGTCTCGCGCACGGCGCTGCGCGAGGCGCTGCAGCAGCTGGCCAGCCAGGGCCTGCTGCGCGCGCGGGTCGGCGGCGGCACCTACGTGCAGGGGCCGCCGGCGCCGGAGCAGGTGGTGGTGGAGCCGCTGGTGCCGTTCTTCCCGCTGTTCCAGGGCGACCCGGAGTACCGCTTCGACGTGCTCGAGACCCGCCACGCGCTGGAAGGCGCCACCGCCTGGCACGCCGCGCTGCGCGCCACCGACGACGACCGCGCGCGCATCGCCGCCGCGTTCGAGACGATGATGCAGGCGCACGGCCGCCAGGACCCGGCCGGCGAGGCGCGCGCGGATGCCGCCTTCCACCTGTCCATCGCCGAGGCCTCGCACAACCTGGTGCTGCTGCAGGTGATGCGCGGGCTGTTCGACCTGCTGCAGACCAACATCTCGCAGAGCCGCGAGAAGCTGTACCTGTCGCCGCGCACGTTCGCGCCGCTGTCGGTGCAGCACCGCGAGATGATGGACGCCATCCTCGCCGGCGACGCGGAGCGCGCGCGCGCCTCCGCGCATGCGCACCTGGAATTCGTGCACCGCTCGCTGCGGACCCTGGACGAGGACGACGCGCGCCGCGCGCGCGCCTCGCGGCTGCCGGCGGCGCAGGCCTAGTGTCGCGACCTGGAGCCCGCCCCACGATGCACGCCCGCAGACCCGCCGGACCCCCGCCGCGAACGGCCACGAAGGCGTGCACCGCCACCCGCATCGCCGCGCGGGCCGGCCGCGCGCCGCTGCACGGTGGGGCGCGACCTCCGCGGCGCGCGAAGGCCCGCCTCGTGACCGCCCTGCCGTTCCGCAGCCCCGGCCCTGCCGCCTGGCCTGACCGCCCCCCCGTTACCGCCCTGGACCGCCCATGATCATCTCCGCCTCCACCGACTACCGCGCCGCCGCCCAGCGCCGGCTGCCGCCGTTCCTGTTCCACTACATCGACGGCGGCGCCTACGCCGAGCACACGCTGCGGCGCAACGTGGCCGACCTGGCCGACATCGCGCTGCGCCAGCGCGTGCTGCGCAACATGGCCGACCTGAGCCTGGAGACCGAGCTGTTCGGCGAGCGCCTGGCGCTGCCGGTGGCGCTGGCGCCGGTCGGGCTGACCGGCATGTACGCGCGCCGCGGCGAGGTGCAGGCCGCGCGTGCGGCCGCCGCGCGCGGCATCCCGTTCACGCTGTCCACGGTGTCGGTGTGCCCGATCGAGGAAGTGGCACCTGCGATCGACCGGCCGATGTGGTTCCAGCTCTACGTGCTCAAGGACCGCGGCTTCATGCGCAATGCGCTGGAGCGCGCCAAGGCCGCCGGCGTCACCACGCTGGTGTTCACCGTGGACATGCCCACGCCCGGCGCGCGCTACCGCGACGCGCACTCGGGCATGAGCGGGCCGAACGCGGCGCTGCGGCGCATGACGCAGGCGGTGACGCACCCGCGCTGGGCGTGGGACGTGGGCCTGCTCGGCCGCCCGCACGACCTCGGCAACATCTCGACCTACCGCGGCAACCCCACCGGCCTGCAGGACTACATCGGCTGGCTGGCGACCAATTTCGACCCGTCGATCTCGTGGAAGGACCTGGAGTGGATCCGCGAGTTCTGGACCGGGCCGATGGTGATCAAGGGCATCCTCGACCCGGACGACGCGCGCGACGCGGTGCGCTTCGGCGCCGACGGCATCGTGGTCTCCAACCACGGCGGCCGCCAGCTCGACGGCGTGCTGTCCAGCGCGCGCGCATTGCCGGCGATCGCCGATGCGGTCAAGGGCGAGCTGAAGATCCTGGCCGATTCCGGCATCCGCAGCGGCCTGGACGTGGTGCGCATGATCGCGCTCGGCGCCGACAGCGTGCTGCTGGGCCGCGCCTTCGTCTACGCGCTGGCGGCCGGCGGCCAGGCCGGCGTGGAGAACCTGCTGTCGCTGGTCGAGAAGGAGATGCGGGTGGCGATGACGCTGACCGGCGCACGCTCGATCGGCGAGATCTCGCGCGACTCGCTGGCGCGGGTCACCCGCGAATCGACCGTGTCGCCCTGAGGAACCGCCATGACCGCACCGCTCACCGCCGAGGCCCTGCTGCGCCAGCTGCGCGAGACCGTCGGCAACGCCCACGTGCTCACCGGCGACAAGGCCACGCGGCGCTTCCGCAAGGGCTACCGCTTCGGCGAGGGCCAGGTGCTGGCGGTGGCGCGGCCCGGCACGCTGCTGGAACTGTGGCGGGTGCTGCAGGCCGTGGTGGCCGCCGACTGCATCGTGCTCCTGCAGGCCGCCAACACCGGCCTGACCGGCGGTTCCACCCCGGACGGCGACGGCTACGACCGCCCGATCGTGCTGATCAGCACGCTGCGCCTGACCGGCGTGCAGCTGATCCACGACGGCCGCCAGGTGGTGTGCCTGCCCGGCGCCACGCTGGACACGCTGGAGCAGCGGTTGCGCCCGCTCGGGCGCGAACCGCATTCGGTGATCGGCTCCTCGTGCATCGGCGCCTCGGTGCTGGGCGGGGTGTGCAACAACTCCGGCGGCGCGCTGGTGCGGCGCGGCCCGGCCTACACCCAGCTGGCGCTGTTCGCGCAGGTCGGCGCCGACGGCCGGCTGCGGCTGGTGAACCACCTGGGCATCGCGCTGGGCGACACCCCGGAACAGATCCTGGGGCGGCTGCAGGCCGGCGACTACACCGAAAGCGACATCGCCGACGACCCGGCGCGGGCCGCCTCCGACCCGCACTACGGCGAGCACGTGCGCCAGGTGGATGCGCCGACGCCGGCGCGCTTCAACGCCGACCCGGTGCGCCACTACGAGGCGGCCGGCTCGGCCGGGCGGCTGTGCGTGTTCGCGGTGCGGCTGGACACCTTCCCGCGCGAGGACAGCACGGTGTTCTATATCGGCAGCAACCGCCCGGACGACCTGACCGAGATCCGCCGCACCCTGCTGACCACCTTCGACCGGCTGCCGATCTCCGGCGAGTACATCCACCGCGACGCCTTCGACATCGGCGCCCGCTACGGCAAGGACACCTTCCTGTTGATCGACCGCTTCGGCACCGACAAGGTGCCGCGGGCGTTCGCCCTGAAGAGCCGCATCGACGGCGTGTTCGAGTCGCTCGGCCTGCGCGGCGTCACCGACAAGGCGATGCAGGCGCTGATGGCGCTGCTGCCGAGCCACCTGCCGCGGCGCATGCGCGAGTACCGCGACCGCTTCGAGCACCACCTGCTGCTGCGGGTGGCGCAGGCGGACGTACCGCAGACCGACTACTTCCTCAAGCAGCACTTCGCGGCCAGCACCAGCGGCGCCTATTTCCAGTGCGACGCCGACGAAGGCCGCAAGGCCTTCCTGCACCGCTTCGCGGTAGCCGGCGCGGCGGTGCGCTACCGCGACACCCACCGGCGCACGGTCGAGGACATCGTGGCGCTGGACGTGGCGCTGCGCCGCGACGACCGCGACTGGGTGGAGACGCTGCCGCCGGAGATCGCCGCCACGCTGGAGGCGCGGCTGTACTACGGGCACTTCTTCTGCCACGTGTTCCACCAGGACTACATCGTGCGCAAGGGCCACGACCCGCTGGCGATCGAGCACGCGATGTGGGCGCTGCTGGACCGCCGCGGCGCCGAGTACCCGGCCGAGCACAACGTCGGCCACCTGTACCGCGCCAAGCCGGCGCTGGAGCGCTTCTACCGCGAGCTCGACCCGACCAACAGCTTCAACCCCGGCATCGGCCAGACCCCGAAGGAACGCCATTGGGGCAGTTGCGGCGGAGAGCACTAACCGCGGCACCGACGACGCCCGGCTTCGGCCCGGCGTCGGCCAGCGTTGAACCTCGTCGCTCGTCGCTCGCCCTGAAGCGAATGGCTGGACATCGGCACGATCATCGGCTTCGGCAGCAGGTATCGGCGTGGCCGGGGGGACCACTCCTCGGCGCGGCAGATGTCCTGTCCTCCGACCGGCTGCCGCGGCATCTCCGGAGTGCCGCTTCCCGCCCGTCCCCGGCACGCTGACGCCTCGCCAGTCATCGCAAGGGCTGCGGAGGAGAGAGTTGGATGCTTCGTGCGGTCCTGCGGTCTTTCAGCCGATGGCCCGATCCGCATCTGCGGCTGGAATGAGCTCGCCCCCGGGACCCGCGGTCACTCCTCCGTGCTGCCGGGCAGGCGTTGCCGCAGGGTCGCCAGTTCCTTCCACGGGTGCTCGCGCAGGCGCGCGGCGCGCTGCAGCGCCTTGGCCAGGGGGAACGCCTGCGGCGAGGCGATCCGCGCCAGTTCCTCCCAGCGCAACGGTACCGCCACGGGGGCGCCCTCGCGCGCGCGCAGCGACCACGAGCACACGCTGGTGTTGCCGCGGCCGTTGCGCAGCCAGTCCACGAAGATGACGCCGCGGCGCCGGGCCTTGCTCATGGTCGCCACGTAGCGCTCGGGAGCGTGCTGGACCAGCGCCTGCGCGAACGCCTCGCAGAACTCGCGGGCCTGGTCCCAGCCGGCGGACGGCTGCAGCGGCACCACCACGTGCAGGCCCTTGCCGCCGGACAGGCGCACGAAGCTCTCCAGCCCGGCCTCGCGCAGCCGCGCGCGGATGTCGCGCGCGGCGTCCTTCACCTGCGCCCAGCTCACCCCGTCACCGGGATCCAGGTCGAATACCAGCCGGTCCGGATGCTCGGCGTCGTCGACGGTCGAGCCCCAGGGATGCAGCTCCAGGGTGTTCATCTGCACCAGCTCGAGCAGGCCGGCGACATCGTCCACGTACAGGTAGTCCTCCACGCCGCTCTTCTGCCGCAACGGCACCGCGTGCACGTGGTCGCCCAGCGCACGGCTCTGGTGTTTCTGGAAGAAGCACTCGTCGCCGGCCCCGTCCGGGCAGCGCAGCAGCGACAGCGGGCGCCGCGCGATCTCCGGCAGCAGCCAGGGCGCGATCGCGCGGTAGTACGCGGCGACGTCGCCCTTGGTCAGGCCCGTGGCCGGATACACCACGCGCTCGGGGTGGGTGATCTTCACCGCGTCCGCGGCGGCGGCGCCTGCGTCGGACGCCGTGGGCGGGGCCGCCTTGGCCGACAACGCTTCGCCCGTGCCGGCCTTGCCACGCGTCGCGTTCGTGCCGGCTCTGCGGCCGGCGCGCTGCGCCGACGACTGCGCAGCATGGCCGCCGGCGGAGACGGGGATGGCGCTGGCAGACGTTGCCGCCGGGGCGACTTCAGTCGGCTGGGCGGGTGGGGGGTTCCTGGCAGTCCTGGTCGCTCTGGTCGTCTTGATGGCCTTGGCCGGCTTGGCTGCCTTCACTGCCTTCACTGCTTTGACTGCTTTGGTTGCTTTCTTGGCTGCTTTGACTGCCTTGACTGCTTTGGTTGCTTTAGTTGCCTTGGTTGCCTTGACTGCTTTGGTCGCCGCAGAACCGCGCGGCCGCGCGCCTGCGGTCGCGGTGCGCCGGGCGGCGGTGGACGGGACGGCGCGCGCGACCGACGGCGCAGCGTCCACCAGGTCGTCGGCCTCCCGGTCGGCGGCGTGGGCGTCGTCGCGCTTGATCAGCAGCCATTGCGGCTGCTTGCCGCGCAACACGGTGCGTACCAGCTTCCAGCCGCCGTTGAGGCGCTCGCCGTGCAGCACGAAATCCAGCTTGCCGGCCGCCAGCGCCTGCAGCGGATCGCCCGTGCAGGTCCAGGTGCCATGGTCGAACACGTCGACATGGCCGGCCCCGTAGTGGCCCTCGGGTATGTCGCCGGCGAAGGTGGCGTAGGACACCGGGTGGTCCTCGACCTGCACCGCCAGGCGCTTCTCGCCCACCCGCAGCGAAGGCCCCTTGGGCACGGCCCAGCTCTTGAGCACGCCGTCGGCTTCGAGCCGGAAATCGTAGTGGCGCGAGCTGGCGTGGTGCAGCTGCACCACGAAGATCGGGCGCCGGTGCGAAGCAGCCGGGGCGGCCGCCGCCGGCTCGGGCGTCTGGTCGAAGCGGCGCTTGCGCGCGTAGTCACGCAGGGACATGGGATTCCAGCCGGTCGGTGGTCGCGGGGCGGCACGCCGCCCCCGGAAGCGCGCAGGCGGTCGTGCCGACCGGCACGATGCCGCGGACGACCCTGCGTGCCTGCGGGCGCGCCGCCTGCGTCGCGGCCCATGCCGTGCGACGTGCCTGGTGGCGGCACGACGGCCGCGCCGGGTATCCGGGGCGATGGCCGCGGCGAGGTGCGGACGTGAGCATGACGGCACAACCCCGCCTGCATAGGGAGAGGGCGCCAGCAGTAGCGCGCGCATCGTTAGGCATGCGTGACAAGGACCGCGAGGCCGGAACCCGGGATATGCATCGCCTTCACCCCCGACCCGGTGAACTGACCGCCCGTCAACGCGAGAAACGCCCATGCCCCGCGATCCCCTGCGCGACCAGCAACCGCCCCACCCCGGCGAGCAGCGCGGCAAGCGCAATGCCGAGCACGAGGAAGACCGCGGCGCCGGCGAGCGCGCCGACCAGCTGATCCCGGCCGACGACGAAGCGCCCTCGCGGCTGCCCGGTTCGCCCGAGTAGTCGGCCGCGTTCTGCCCGCGCGGCGCCTCTCGCCGCGCGGATGGGCCTAGACCTTCCCCGCCGCGCGCAGCTGCGCGAACTCCTCGTCGTCGAACAGCCGCGAGCGCACCAGGAAGCGCACGCCCTCGCCGTTCTCCAGCGAGAACATGCCGCCGCGGCCGTGCACCACGTCGATGATCAGCTGGGTGTGCTTCCAGTACTCGAACTGCGACGGGCTGATGTGGAAATCCGCGCCGCCGATCTGGCCCAGGCAGACGTCGCGGTCGCCGACGATGAAGTCGTCGACCGGATAGCACATCGGCGAGGAACCGTCGCAGCAGCCGCCGGACTGGTGGAACAGCACCGGCCCGTGCCGGGCGCGCAGCCGCTCGATCAGCTGCAGGGCCGGCAGCGTGGCCATTACCTGCAGCGGCAGCGAGGGAGCGGGCGCGGTCACGGGCGGGTGCTGCGGGCTCAGGCCGCCAGGTCGAGCACGACGCGGCCTTCGATCTTGCCGGCATGCATGCGCGCGAACACGTCGTTGATGTTCTCCAGCGTGTCGGTGGCCACCGTGGCGGCGACCTTGCCCTGCTCGGCGAACTCCAGCGATTCCTGCAGGTCCAGGCGCGTGCCGACGATCGAGCCGCGCACGGTGATGCCATTGAGCACCATGCCGAAGATGTCGAGCGGGAACTCGCCCGGCGGCAGGCCGTTGAGCGCCACGGTGCCGCCGCGACGGACCATGCCCAGCGCCTGCTCGAACGCCTTGGGCGAGACCGCGGTGACCAGGGCGCCGTGGGCGCCGCCGATCTCCTTCTTGAGGTAGGCCACCGGGTCGGTGGTGAGCGCGTTGACGGTGACCGTGGCGCCGAGGCGCTGGGCCAGGGCCAGCTTGCCGTCGTCCACGTCCACCGCGGCCACGTTCAGGCCCATCGCCTTGGCGTACTGCACCGCCATGTGGCCGAGCCCGCCGATGCCGGAGATCACCACCCACTCGCCGGGGCGGGTGTCGGTGACCTTCAGGCCCTTGTAGACGGTGACGCCGGCGCACAGGATCGGCGCGACCTCGACGAAGCCGATGCCCTTGGGCAGGTGGCCGACATAGTCGGCATTGGCCAGCGCGTACTGCGCGAAGCCGCCGTTGACCGAGTAGCCGCTGTTCTGCTGCGCCTCGCACAGCGTCTCCCAGCCGCCCAGGCAGTGCTCGCAGTGGCCGCAGGCCGAGTACAGCCACGGGATGCCGACGCGGTCGCCTTCCTTGATGTGCTTGACGCCCTCGCCGACCGCCACCACGTGGCCCACGCCCTCGTGGCCGGGGATGAACGGCGGGTTCGGCTTGACCGGCCAGTCGCCCTCGGCGGCGTGCAGGTCGGTGTGGCAGACGCCACAGGCTTCGATCTTGACCAGGATGTCGCCGGCGGCCGGGCGCGGCACCTGCACCTCCTCGATCACCAGCGGCTTGCCGAACTCGCGGACTACCGCGGCCTTCATCGTCTTGTCCACATTGCGCTCCTGTTGCGGTTGCAGTTGTTGTATCGAACCGTAGTCCCCTGGCGCGAGGGCGGCCTTGATCGTGGTCAAGGCCGTCGCCGCGGCGGGCCGTGGCTCAGAAGAAGCCCAGCGCCTTGGGCGAGTAGCTGACCAGCAGGTTCTTGGTCTGCTGGTAGTGGTCGAGCATCATTTTGTGGTTCTCGCGGCCGATGCCGGACTGCTTGTAGCCGCCGAACGCCGCGTGCGCCGGATAGCTGTGGTAGCAGTTGGTCCACACCCGCCCGGCCTGGATCGCGCGGCCCATGCGGTACAGCCTCGACGCGTCGCGACTCCACACGCCGGCACCGAGCCCGTACAGCGTGTCGTTGGCGATCGCCAGCGCCTCGGCCTCGTCCTTGAACGTGGTCACCGACACCACCGGCCCGAAGATCTCCTCCTGGAACACGCGCATCTTGTTGTGGCCCTTGAACACCGTGGGCTTGACGTAGAAGCCGCCGGCCAGGTCGCCGTCGAGCGTGTTGCGCTCGCCGCCGATCAGCACCTCGGCGCCTTCCTGGCGGCCGATGTCGAAGTAGGACAGGATCTTCTCCAGCTGCTCGCCGGAGGCCTGCGCGCCGACCATGGTGTTGGGGTCGAGCGGGTTGCCCTGCTTGATCGCCGCCACCCGCTTGAGCGCCTTCTCCATGAAGCGCTCGTAGATCGATTCCTGGATCAGCGCGCGCGACGGGCAGGTGCACACCTCGCCCTGGTTGAAGGCGAACAGCACGAAGCCCTCGACGGCCTTGTCGAGGAAGTCGTCGTCCTCGGCCATCACGTCGGCGAAGAAGATGTTCGGCGACTTGCCGCCCAGCTCCAGCGTCACCGGGATCAGGTTCTGGCTGGCGTACTGCATGATCAGCCGGCCGGTGGTGGTCTCGCCGGTAAAGGCGATCTTGGCGATGCGCGGGTTGGAGGCCAGCGGCTTGCCCGCCTCCAGGCCGAAGCCGTTGACCACGTTGAGCACGCCGTCCGGCAGCAGGTCGCCGATCACCTCCATCAGCACCAGGATCGAGGCCGGGGTCTGCTCGGCCGGCTTCATCACCACGCAGTTGCCGGCCGCCAGCGCCGGGGCCAGCTTCCAGCACGCCATCAGCAGCGGGAAGTTCCACGGGATGATCTGGCCGACCACGCCCAGCGGCTCGTGGAAGTGGTAGGCGATGGTGTCGCTGTCGATCTCGGAGATGCCGCCTTCCTGCGCGCGCACCGCGCCGGCGAAGTAGCGGAAGTGGTCGGCGCACAGCGGCACGTCGGCGTTGAGGGTCTCGCGCACCGGCTTGCCGTTGTCCCAGGTCTCGGCATAGGCCAGCAGCTCCAGGTTCTGCTCGATGCGGTCGGCGATCTTCAGCAGCACGTTGGCGCGGTCGGTGGTGGAGGTCTTGCCCCAGGCGTCCTTGGCCGCGTGCGCGGCATCCAGCGCGGCCTCGATGTCCTCGGCGTTGGAGCGCGCCACCGAGGTGAACACCTTGCCGCTGATCGGCGTGGTGTTGTCGAAGTACTGCCCGCTCCTGGGCTCGACCCAGCGCCCACCGATGAAGTTGCCGTAGCGCGGCTTGAAGATGGACTGCGGATCGGTGTTCAGCGGCTTGGCGGACGTGACGGCATTCATCGGTGTCTCCTGCGGTACATGGGAGGAAGGCCCGTTGCGGGGCGTCCCCGCTGTACCGCAAGGGCGATGCCAGGTTTGGCCTGCTGCACTGCGTCACGCCCGAGCGCGCCGCGGGTGCGACCGATGGTCGCGGTCTTCGCTGCGGTGCGTCACGCGCGGCGATTGCGCTCTGTCCGCAAACGTGGTGTTTATCGGGACAGTGATCTTCTGGACTGTCGCAGATTGCGACACGAGGTGGGCAATGGCGATGTCGACGGAGCAGCAGCTGGGCCGCGCGCGGCGTTCGTTCTTCGAGCGCGGCGCGATGCCGGCCGGGCAGGTGCCGGACGCGATCCTGCAGTCGTGGCGGCGCTGCCAGCGCCAGGGCCTGGCCGCGGAGGCGGCGCCGGCGATCGAACCGGTTAGCGCCGCACGCCTGCGCGAGATGCGCGAACGCCACGAGACCCTGTGGCGGCGCGCGCGCGCCGAGCTGGAAGGGCTGTCGGCCGACGCCGCGGCCACCGGCAGCATCGTGCTGCTCACCGACGAGGCCGGCTGGATCCTCGACGCCGAGGGCAGCACCGGCTTCCTCGACCGCGCCGGGCGGGTGGCGCTGATGCCCGGCGCCTGCTGGAGCGAGAGCGTGGTCGGCACCAATGCCATCGGCACCGCGATCGTGGAGAGCCGCTCGATCGAGGTCCGCGGCGGCGAGCACTACCTCGCCCCGCACGGCATCCTCAGCTGTGCCGCGGCGCCGATCTTCGACCCCTACGGGCAGCTGGTGGGCGTGCTCGACATCTCCGGCGACGCACGCATGCAGCACATGCACGCGCTGGGACTGGCGCGGCGCGCGGTGACCAGCATCGAGCACCGCTACTTCGACGACGGCATCGCCGATTGCGAACTGCTGCGCGTGCACCACGACCCGGCCCTGCTCGGCACCGCGCGCGAGGGCCTGCTGGCGTTCCGCGGCGGGCGCCTGGTGGCGGCCAACCGCGCCGGGCTGCAGTTGTTCGGGCTGGAGCGCCACGAGCTGGGGCGCGCACGCTACGACGCGCTGTTCGAGGAGCCGCTGACCCGGCTGCGCCATGACGGCGCCCTGTTCGACCGCCAGGGCCGCGCCCTCTACGGGCGCGTGGACGAGCGCGGCGACGCGCGGCCGCGCCGGCGCGCCACGCAGCCGCCGATCACGGTCTCGGCCGCCCGCCAGGACGGCGACCGCGACGCGCCGCTGTTCGAGGCCGAGATCGAGCGCCTGCTCGGGCGCGCCCGGCGGGTGCTGGATGCCGAGCTCCCGGTGCTGGTGCAAGGCGAGACCGGCACCGGCAAGGAAGTGTTCGCGCGCGAGCTGCACCGCCGCTGCGCGCGCGCCGGCCGCCCGTTCGTGGCGGTGAACTGCGCCGCGCTGCCCGAGGGCCTGATCGAGGCCGAGCTGTTCGGCTACGAGGACGGCGCCTTCACCGGGGCGCGCAAGCACGGCAGCCCGGGCCTGCTGCGCCAGGCCGAGGGCGGGGTGCTGTTCCTCGACGAGATCGGCGACATGCCGCTGGCGCTGCAGCCGCGCCTGCTGCGCGTGCTGCAGGAGCGCGAGCTGTCGCCGCTCGGCGGCGGCAAGCCGGTGCGGCTGGACTTCGCGCTGATCTGCGCCACCCACCAGGACCTGGAAACGGCGATCGCCGAGGGCCGCTTCCGCGCCGACCTGTACTACCGCATCGCCCACCACGCGGTGGCGATGCCGGCACTGCGCACGCATGCCGACCGCCCGCGGCTAGTGCAGGAGCTGTGGCAGCGCCTGGGCCAGGGCCGCCGGCTCACCGGCGACGCGCTGCGGGCGCTGGCCGCCTACGACTGGCCGGGCAACCTGCGCCAGCTCTCGGCCTGCCTGCGCACGCTGGTGGCACTGAGCGAACCCGGCGAGCAAATCGACCGCGACGCGCTGCCGGGCTACCTCGGCCCGCGCCCGCCGGCCGCCGCCGGCGCCGCGGTGCCGCCGCCCGCAACCCCGATGCCGGCGACGACGACGGCGAGCCTGGAGGGCCTGGCGCAGGCGGCGATGCGCCAGGCGCTGGACGCCTGCGGCGGCAACGTCTCGCAGGCGGCGCGCCGGCTCGGGGTCAGCCGCAGCACGCTGTACCGGCGGCTGGAGCTGGGCCGGGCCGGCCCGCCGCGGCCGTAGGCCTGGATCGCAGCGGCCCGGTGGCCGGCTAGCGGCGCACCGCGCCGGCGCGGAAGAAGCGGGCCAGCTCGGCCAGTTCCGGGGGGGCCGCGCCCGGGCCGCGGTAGCTCAACGCCGGCTGCTGCACGTGCGAGGACGGCACGCTCGCGTCGAGCCCGATGTCGCGCGCGTCCACCTCGCCGTCCAGTTGCAGCCAGCCGCCGTCCTGGTCCGGACCGATCGCCTTCTGCCCGCGCACCACCCAGCGCCCGTCCACGGCCGCACGCCGCAGCACCGTCACCGCCATGCTGCCGCCGTCGTGTGCGACCCGCCCCACCGCGGGGTTGTCCAGCACCTGGCCGCGCAGGCCGGCCTCGCCCAGGGCGTAGGTGCTGGCCGGCGCGGCGGTGACGAAGTTCACCCACAGCACGCGGCCGACCATGTCGCTCGACGCATCCGCTGGCGCCCCCGCGGCCGCGCGGGCCGGTTGCACCGGCGTGGCCGCCGCCGCCGCGGGAGCGTAGTGCTCGGCGGTGGCGGGGATCGCCGCCTGCTGGCTGCGGTGGTCGCTGGCGTCGAAGCCGCGGCGCAGCGTGGCGACGGCGACGGGGTAGCACCCGGCCAGCAGCACCGCCGCCACGACGGCCAGCAGCAGGGAGCGGATCTTGGATGTCGACATGGGCAAGCGGGGGGTCCTGGAGCGGGCGCCGGGCTGGCACGGCGCCGCCGGCAGCGGCGCGGCGCCTGCGGCTATTGTCGGGGTGCGGCGCGCAGCGGATGTGTCGGCCGCGCCACACGGCCGGCGGCGGCGCCTGCCGCCGGCGGCCACGGGCCGGGCCAGGGCGGCGGGCCTGGACGCACGCGGGCGGGCCCGCCGGTGGCCCGCGAAGGCGACGGCCCGCGGTGCGCCCGGGGGCCCTTCCCCGGGGTGGGGCCCCCGGGCCCGGCAGGCCGGGCCGCGACCCGCCTCAGCGCGCGAAGTCCCACTGCAGGCCCACGGTGTAGCTGCGGTCCGGGCCGGGCTCGTAGTAGCGGCCGTTGCCGTCGTTGACGATCACCGAGCCGATGTAGGCCCGGTCGAGCAGGTTGTCGATGCGCGCGAAGGTGCGCAGCGTCCCGTGCCCGGTCTGCCAGCGCCGCGCGGCTTCCAGGTTGAACACGGTGTAGCCCGGTGCCGAGTCGGTGGCCAGGTCGTTGACCACCGTGGCCGCCGAGGCCACGGTTTCGGCGGCGAACTGCCATTGCCGCGGCTGCCACTGCCAGCGCGCGAACAACTGCTGGCGCGGCACGCCGGGCAGGCGCGCGCCGGGCGCGACCGGGGTATCGGGGGTGGCGCAGCCGCTGCTGGCGCAGGTCAGGTAGCCATCGCGCACGGTGGTGTCGACGAAGGTGTAGGCCAGCTGCAGCTGCTGGCTGGCGCCGAGCGGCCGGGTCCAGCTGGCCTCCACGCCCTGGCGCCGGGTGGCGCCGATGTTGCGGTAGGTGCTGCGGCCATTGGTGTTGCTGGCCACGGCCAGCTCGTCGTCAGTGTCGGCGCGGAACAGCGCCAGCTCCCAGGCTGCGCCGCTGCGCGCGCGCCCCTTGGCGCCCAGCTCGAGGTTGTCGCTGCGGGCCGCGGCCAGGTCCAGCGCCAGGCCGGCGGCGCCGTCGGCGCGGTAGCCGAGCTCGTTGAAGGTCGGCGTCTCGAAGCCGCGCCCCGCCGAGGCGTACAGCCGCAGGTCGTCGCCGGCCTTGAACACCACCCCGGCCACCGGCGTGGTGGCGCCGTAGTCGCGGCGGCCGCTGTCGTCGGGATTGCGCCCGACGATGTAGTGGTCGTCGGAGCGGAAGCGCACGTCGCTGTGGCGCACCCCCACCAGGGCCGACCAGCGCTCGCTCCACTGCCACCAGGCCTGCGCGAACTGGTCCACGTTCTCGACCCGGTCGCGCTGGTCGCGGCGCAGCGCGCCCTTGACCCCCAGCGTGGTGCCGACGAAGTTCTCGTAGCCGGTGCGGTGCTGGCGCTGGCGGTCGGCATTGGCGCCGACGGTGACCTCCAGCGGGCGACCGAGCAGGTCGCCGTGCCAGGCCCAGCGCGCGTCGGCGCCGCCGTAGTCGCTGTCCAGGTCGATCACCCCGCCGGCGTGCAGCGGGTTGGCCTGCACCGTCACCGGCACCGCCAGGAACTGCTCGACGCTGCGCTGCCCGGCGTAGGCCATCAGCCGCAGGGTCTGCGTGTCGAAGGCCTGGGTCAGGATCGCGCCGACCTGCGCCTGCCGCACCGACTTGCGGGTGTCGTACTGGGTGGCCACCGCGGTGGCCTGGCGCGGGTTCGCCTGGTACTGGGCGCGGGTCAGGCCGAGCGGGTCCTGCGCGTCGGGCGCATTGAGGGTGTTGAGCACCAGGTCCAGCCGGCGCCCCGGCGCCAGGTCCAGCCCGAACTTGGCGTTGACCGACTCGCGCCGCGCGCGGCTGTGGTCGCGGTAGCCATCGGTGTCGAAGTGGTTGGCGGCCACGTTGTAGTGGACGATGCCCTGCTGCCCGCGCAGCTGCACTCCGGTGCTGACGGTGCCATGGCTGCCGTAGGTGGCGCGCAGCCGCCACGGGTCGCCGACCTGGCCGTCGGCGCTCCACAGCTGCAGCACGCCGCCGGAGGAGTTGCCGTACAGCGCCGAGAACGGCCCGCGCAGCACCTCCACGCGCTCGGCGCCGAGCAGGTTGAAGTGCGACAGCTGGCCCTGGCCGTCGGGCATGGTGGCCGGGATGCCATCCACCAGCAGGCGCACGCCGCGCACGCCGAAGGTCGAGCGCGCGCCGAAGCCGCGGATCGACAGCTGGGTATCCTGCGCGTAGTTCTGGCGGTCGCGTGCGACCACGCCCGGGATGCCGTTGAGCGCCTCGGCGACCTGCGCGCCGCGGCCGTTGGCCTCGCCGTCCAGGTCCACGGTGGTGAACGCGGCCGGCAGCTCGAAGTCGTCGACCCCGCGCACGCGCGCGGCATCGACCTGCACCGCCGGCAGCAGGGTCGGGACGGCGGGCGCGTCGGCGGCACGGGCGGGGGCGGCGCTGGCGGCCAGCAGGCCGCACAGCACGGCAGGGGGGAGGGTTCTGGGCATCCGTGCAGTTTCGCCGATCCGTACCCGGGCCGCACCCCCGCGTATGGAAAGAACCGTGTCACCGCCCCGGTCCGGCCCTGTTAGGATGAAATGGTTTGGCCGGGCCGCTCCGGCCGGTTCCAGAAGCCCCCTCCTCCGTCCTCCAACGAGTACCGCCGTGTCCTTCTTTGCAAACGTGGAACAGGTCCCAGGCGACCCGATCCTGGGCCTGACCGAGGCCTACAACGCCGACAGCCGCCCGACCAAGGTCAACCTGGGCGTGGGCATCTATTACGACGAGAACGGCCGCATCCCGCTGCTGCGCGCCGTGTCGCGGATCGAGCAGCAGCTGGCGCTGGACGCCAAGCCGCGCGGCTACCTGCCGATCGACGGCCTGGCCGCCTACGACGCCGCCACCCAGCAGCTGCTGTTCGGCGCGGACTCGCCGCTGCTCGAGGCCGGGCGCGTGGCCACCTCGCAGACCATCGGCGGCAGCGGCGCGCTGCGCGTGGGCGCGGACCTGCTGCAGAAGCTGCTGCCGACCTCCACCATCGCCATCTCCAACCCCAGCTGGGAGAACCACCGCGCGGTGTTCTCCGCCGCCGGCTTCGAGGTGGTGGACTACACCTACTTCGACGCGGCCACGCACGGCCTGAACTTCGAAGGCATGCTGGCCGACCTGGAGAAGCTGGAGCCGGGCACCGTGGTGCTGCTGCACGCCTGCTGCCACAACCCGACCGGCGCCGACCTCAGCCACGCGCAGTGGCGCACCGTCGCCGCGCTGCTGAAGGAGCGCGGGCTGTTCCCGTTCATCGACATCGCCTACCAGGGCTTCGACAAGGGCATCGACGAGGACGCCTTCGCGGTGCGCCTGCTGGGCGAGGTCGGCATCGACGCCTACGTGGTGGCCAGCTCGTATTCCAAGTCGTTCTCGCTGTACGGCGAGCGCGTGGGCGCGCTGTCGGTGGTCTCGGCCACCGCCGCCGAGACCAAGGCGGTGCAGTCGCAGGTCAAGCGCATCATCCGCACGATCTACTCCAGCCCGTCCAACCACGGCGCCGCGCTGGTGGCCGGGGTGCTGACCAGCCCCGAGCTGCGCGCGATGTGGGAGCAGGAGCTGACCGAGATGCGCGAGCGCATCCATGCCCTGCGCGCCGGCATGGTGCAGAAGCTGGCCGAGCTGGGGGCGCCGGAGTTCGGCTTCATCCAGCAGCAGGCCGGCATGTTCTCGTACTCGGGCCTGACCCGCTCGCAGGTGGACCGGCTGCGCGACGAGTTCGCGATCTACGCCGTGGGCACCGGCCGCATCTGCGTGGCCGCGCTCAGCCAGCGCAACCTGGACTACGTGGCCCAGGCGGTGGCGTCGGTGAGCCGCAACTGAGATTCGGGAATCGGGAATCGGGAGAGGGGAATGGGCGTGGCCCGCTTCCCTCCCCGGTACCCGGGGCTGCGCCTGCGCGATCGCCGGGTGGGCCAGAAGCGCATGCCGGGCGACGCCGCGCGTGGCGCCCGCCCAGCGGCACGATGAGGCGCGGCTGAAGCCGCGCCGCCGCCGGCTAATCGAAATCTCACGCGTCTGCCGCGACAATAGCGCCTCACTTCCTACGCAAAGGCTGCCTGCGCCCATGTCGCGAACCTCGCTGACCCGCTTCCTGATCGAAGAACAGCACGCCGGCCGCATCGGCCCGGAACTGCGCCAGCTCATCACGATCGTGTCCCGCGCCTGCAAACGCATCTCCATCGCCGTGAGCAAGGGCGCGCTGGGCGGCGTGCTCGGCGATGCCGGCACCGGCAACGTGCAGGGCGAGGCGCAGAAGAAGCTCGACGTGCTCAGCAACGACATCCTGCTCGAGGCCAATGCCTGGGGCGGCCATCTCGCCGCCTGCGCCTCGGAAGAGATGGACCACAGCCAGCCGGTGCCGGACAAGTACCCCAGCGGCGACTTCCTGCTGCTGTTCGATCCGCTGGATGGCAGTTCCAACATCGACGTCAACGTCTCGGTGGGCACCATCTTCTCGGTGCTGCGCGCGCCGGCCGGCACCGACAAGCCGGGCGACGAGCACTTCCTGCAGCCGGGCACCCAGCAGGTGGCCGCCGGCTACTGCATCTACGGGCCCAGCACGATGCTGGTGCTGACCCTGGGCCACGGCACCCATGCGTTCACCCTGGAGCGCGAGGAAGGCTCGTTCCTGCTGACCCAGGCGGACATGCGCATTCCCGAGGACACCGCCGAGTTCGCCATCAACATGTCCAACCAGCGCCACTGGGAAGCGCCGATGCAGGCCTACGTGGGCGACCTGCTGGCCGGGCGCGAGGGCGCGCGCGGCAAGGACTTCAACATGCGCTGGATCGCCAGCATGGTGGCCGACGTGCACCGCATCCTGACCCGCGGCGGCATCTTCATCTACCCATGGGACAAGAAGGACCCGTCCAAGGCCGGCAAGCTGCGGCTGATGTACGAGGCCAACCCGATGAGCCTGCTGGTCGAACAGGCCGGCGGCGCCTCCACCACCGGCCGCGAGCGCATCCTCGCGCTGCAGCCGGAGCAGCTGCACCAGCGCGTGCCGGTGTTCCTCGGTTCAAAGAACGAGGTGGAAGTGGCGACGCGGTATCACTTGGAGCATGATCGCGGGCAGGGGTGAGGCGTTTGCCCGCTTGCCGGGCAGTGTGGAGACTTCCGGTTGCACCCGCGCCAGCGCGGGTGTGACGCTAGCGATGCACTCTGACCCCAGTGCGCCATCGTTGAGCCAGGTCACGCGAATGCCGTTCTTCCACGCGTAGGCGCGGGACATGGCAAGGGTGCCCTGCCAGCGAAGGCCGGCAGCGTGATGGCCCGCTCCAAGGAGGACAGCATGAGAAGAGCATTGATGGCAGCAGTGGCCGTTGTCGCGTTCCACGCCACCCCGGCGTTTTGCGCGTCGCCGTCCAGTTCACCGTTGGCAGGTCGATGGCAGCTGGACGTTGCGACGTTGCCGATGCTGCCGGAAGCACGTCCCAAGCGCGTCGATCTCGCTTTTCGCGAGGAGCCCGACGGGAAGTGGACGACCCGTGTCGAGATAGTCGATCAGAACGATCGTAAGATGCTCACGCAGTCCACGCTGTCCCTGGACGGTACGCCCGGTCGAGCCTCCGGGAACTACTGGGTCGATGTTGTCGCTGCGAGGATGCCCGCACCCAATGTCCTCGTGATGCAGATCGTCTATCAAGGCATTCCGCGCTCCACGCGCGTTTTTTCGGTGGATGCGGACGGCAAGGTATTGACTGAGACGGAAACGTATTTCAAGGAAGATGGCACGCCGGTGCAGCGGATTGCCTTTTTCTCGCGCGTGTCCCCCACGCCCTGACGATCTCGGCGCAGGAGGCGCCTCGCTATGTATCGACCCCGCATTCTTCCCGGCGTCGCCACTATGCTCGCGATCCAGGTCTGTGCGGAGCCGTTACTGTCCGCCTCGCCATTGGGCAAGGCCATCGACCCGACTGCACAGGCCCTAGCGATCGCCTTCGTGGCCGCCGCAGCCAGCGGCGCGGTGGCACGGCGCGATTTCATACTGCCCGCGTTGACACTGTGGCTGGCGCTCTGGGGCGTAGTGCTGGGCCTGCTCTACGCCGTCGCCGCGCCCCTCGACCCGGCCGCCTTGCCCGCGCTGCTGCGGACCAACGCGTGGGCGATCGCGTTCACCGCGGTCGCCACTACCCTGGGTGCAGCGTCCGGAGCCGGGCTGGCACACCGCCGGTGGCAATAGCGCGGTCTGGTTCACTTTCGTATCAAATTGACCTGACCTCGTTTTTGCACGCCTGGAACTGCTGGCCGGCCAAGTGGACTTGGTGCTGGACGAGGTGCCCTATCCCGCTCAGCGTACCGGCCACGCAAGCGCGGCCGGACACGATGCTACCGCCGAACTGACGCAGGAAGTAGGAGGCAGTGCGTTTCGGGTCACGCTGGAACAGATCGACCGCCTTACTTAACCGCTTGATCGAGCCCGCCCTGGCCCATGCGAGGGTGGTGGCCGTCGGCGATACGACCGAGCGCGCCGCACAGGCGCTGCCCGCCATCGGCGACACGCTCTGCGATGCGGTAGAGGAGATGCGGGCGTTGCTGCGGCAGATCGAGCGCCAGCCGCTGCGGGATCCCTCGTCTGGCGGTGTGCGCGAGACACAGGCGGTCTACGCGGTGACGCGAGTGGCAGCGCCTGCGGTCGGTGGGCGGCTGCATTGATCTAGCCTCGGGCATGCAAGCCAGAACGATGGTGTAGAAGAGGCCGGCCTCGCGTCGCAGGCTCCGCCCTGGGTACGCTGGCGGGGCCCGGGCGGGCGAGCGGAGCGACGACGGCGCAGCGCGTCGGCCCGGCGCCGATGCCGAAGGCGGCCGATCCGGCTCGCGCCTGCTCTCTCTGCTAGCGTTGACCCTCCTCACGCCCTGGAGCCGGGTCCGCATGCCTTCCCCCGTCCTCATCGTCCCCGGCATCGGCGATTCCGGGCCGGCCCACTGGCAGAGCCTGTGGGAAGCGCGCGACCCGGCCCTGCGGCGCGTGGTCCAGCGCGACTGGGACGCGCCGGTGCTGGCGGACTGGGAAGCGGCGCTGGAGCAGGCGGTGGCCGCCGCCGGCGCGGTGCCGCTGCTGGTCGCCCACAGCCTCGGCGCCCTGCTGGTCGCGCACTGGGCCGGCCGCACCCGCCGCCCCGTGCGCGGTGCGCTGCTGGTGGCCGTGCCCGATCCGCTGGGCCCGCGCTTCCCGGCGCAGGCGCAGGGCTTCTCGCCGGCGCCGCGGCAGGCGCTGCCCTTCCCCAGCGTGCTGGTCGCCAGCCGCGACGACCCGTATGCCGGTCTCGACTACGCGCAGGCCTGCGCGCGCGCCTGGCACAGCGCCTACGTGGACATCGGTGCCGCCGGGCACATCAACGCCGCCAGCGGACTGGGCGACTGGCCCGCCGGCCGCGCGCTGCTGCAGCGCCTGCCGCCCTAGAGGCGCGGGCGGCGCGGTTTGCCCACCGGGACCGCGACGCACTATAGTTTTGCGCTGGAACCGGGCACCGCCCGCAGGGCCCTGCCCGTTCCGCCCGCGATCCCGGCGCCGAGCGCCGGCGTCGCACCCTTCGCCAGCCACGGCCGCGCCGTTGCCCGCCATCTTCCCGTCCATCCCTGGTTTCCTTGTGGAACCCGGTGCGGACGCGCGTCGGCGGGCCTGCCTGGCGACGGCGTTCGCCCTCATGTCGGCGGGCACCGCCCCCGCCGCGAAGGAGCGCACATGCAGTTCCCCCTCTTCCCGGCGCCGTTCGACGCCCCTGTCCCCGCCGCCGCGGCGCGGCGCCCGCATGCCGCGAGACCGCGGCCGGCCTTGCTCGCGCAGGGCATCCGCGCGATGGTGCTCGGCGCCAGCCTGCTGGCCGCCACCGCGCACGCCGCCGAGGACACGGCCGATCCGCAGGTCACGCGGCTGCCGACCGTGCAGGTGAACGAGGACGCGCTCGCCCCGACCTCCGGCTACACCGCGCTGTCCAGCAAGGGCGCGACCAAGACCGACGCGCCGCTGCTCACCACCGCGCAGTCGGTGTCGGTGGTCACGCGCCAGCAGATGGAAGACCAGAACGTGGTCAACGTGAACCAGGCGCTGAACTACACGCCGGGCGTGTTCACCAACTTCGCCGGCGCGGCCGGGCGCTACGACACCGTCGCCCTGCGCGGCTTCCACGGCGGCGATGTCGACAACACCTTCCTCGACGGCCTGCGCCTGATGAGCGACGGCGGCAGCTACAACGCGCTGCAGGTGGACGCCTGGTTCCTGGAACGGATCGACGTGATCCGCGGCCCGTCCTCGGCGCTGTACGGCCAGACCATCCCCGGCGGGCTGGTGGCGATGACCTCCAAGCGCCCACTGTTCGACGCCGAGGGCCACCTGCGGCTGATGGCCGGCAACAACGGCACCACCGGCGCGGCGTTCGACTACACCGATGCGATCAACGACCAGTGGGCGTTCCGGCTGACCGGCATCGCGCGCAACAGCGACACCCAGTACGACCACACCCGCGAGGAGCGCTACGCACTGTCGCCGTCGTTGCTGTGGCAGCCGGATGCGGACACCTCGCTGGTGCTGCGCGCCTACCTGCACAAGGACCCGTCCGGCGGCTACCACAGCGCGGTCCCCGGCGAGGGCAGCCTCGTGCCGCACAACGGCTACCGGCTGAGCACCGGCTTCTACGACGGCGAGCGCTCGCGCGACCAGTTCCGGCGCTATCAGCAGATCTACAGCTACGAGTTCGCGCACCGCTTCGACGACACCTGGGCGTTCCGCTCCAACGCCAGCTACACGCACTCCAACGTGGCCCAGGACCAGGTCTACCAGATCGGCTGGGTGCCCGGCAGCGATGTGCTCAACCGCTACTACTCGGGCGAGCGTTCCTCGCTCGACGCCTTCGCGCTCGACAACCAGCTGCAGGCCGACTTCGCCACCGGCGCGCTCGCGCACCGCGTGGTGCTGGGCGCCGAGTACCACCAGTACCGCAACGACCTGTGGGACGCCAGCGGCTACGCCGACCGCCTGAACGCGGTGACCGGCGCCGGCGGCGCCAACCTGTGGCTCGACGCCGCGCTGACCCAGCCCGGCGTCTACGCCTACGACGCCACCCGCCGCTACCGCCAGGCCGGCGTTTACCTGCAGGACGAGATGGAGTGGAACCGCTGGCACCTGGACCTGTCGGCCCGCTACGACCACCTGGTGCTGGAGAGCGAGAACGCCACCTACGGCACCGATCGCAAGCGCACCGACGACCATGTCAGCGGCCGCGCCTCGCTGCTGTACGCGTTCGACGGCGGCTTCTCGCCCTACCTCAGCTACAGCCAGGCGATCACCCCGACCGCGCTGGCCGGCGCCGACGGCAACCTGCTCAAGCCGACCACCGCCGAGCAGGTCGAGGGCGGCCTGAAGTACCAGCCGGCCGGGCGGGCGGACTTCTACTCGCTGGCGCTGTACGACCTGACCCAGAAGGACGTGGCCAACCGCGACATCATCACCGCCACCTACGTGCCCGCCGGCAAGGTACGCGCGCGCGGCGTGGAGCTGGAGGCGCACACCCAGGTCACCGACCGGCTCAGCCTGGTCGCCGGCTACACGTACAACCACGTGCGCTTCGAGGACTCGGTCGACGGCAACGAGGGCAACACCCCGTACGTGACCCCGAACACGATCGCCTCGCTGTGGGCGCACTACCGGCTCGACGAGGGCCTGAGCGGCGGCCTGGGCGTGCGCCGCCTCGGCAAGCAGTGGGCCGACAACGAGAACACCACGCGGCTGCCCGCGGTCACCCTGTACGACGCCTCGCTGCGGGCCGACCTGGGCGCCTGGAATCCCGGCCTGCGCGGGCTGTGGCTGCAGCTGACCGCCAACAACGTCACCGACCGCACCTACGTGGCCGCCTGCTACGGCACCGGCTACTGCTACTGGGGCGCCGAGCGCTCGGTGGTGGCCACGCTGGGCTACGACTTCTGAGGGCGGCCGGCACGGCCCGTCACGGCGGCTCGACGCGCCGCTGACGGGCCGCGCATGCCAGGCCCCCGATAGTGCGGTCTTCCCCGCGCGAGCCCCGCCCATGACCCTGCGTGCCTTTGGCCTCAACTGCTCGCTCAAGGGCGGCGACGCCCCGTCCTCGACCCAGAAACTGCTGGACCAGCTGCTGCACGCACTGGCCGCGCACGGCGTGGAAGGCGACAGCGTGCGCGTGGCCGACCACGACGTGCGCCCGGGCGTGCGCGCCGACGAGGGCCCGGGCGATGCCTGGCCGGCACTGCGCCGGCGCATCCTCGACGCCGACCTCCTCATCCTCGCCACGCCGATCTGGATGGGTCATCCGTCCAGCCTCGCGCAGCGCGTGCTCGAACGCATGGATGCGTTCCTCGACGAGATCGACGACGACGGCGTCTACCCCACCTTCGGCCGCGTCGCGCTGGCCGCGGCGGTCGGCAACGAGGACGGCGCGCACAAGGTGACCGCCGACCTCTACCAGGGCCTGAGCGACGTCGGCTTCACCCTGCCCGCCGGCAGCCCGCCGTACTGGGTGGGCGAGGCGATGGGCAGCACCGACTATCTCGACCTGACCCAGACCCCACAGCCGTTGGCCGACACCCTCGCCACGATCGCGCGCAATGCCGCGCACCTGGCGGGGTTGCTGAAGGCCCACCCCTACCCGCGGCCGCGGCGCTGAGGCCCGGCGGCCGCGCTCAGGCGCGCCGCCACACCCGGCAGCGGTTGTTCGCCGGCATCGCCCGGTCCTCGACCAGCTGCAGGCCCGCGGCCGCGGCCAGCGCGTCCACCGCCTCGGCGTCGCGGAGGCCGGCGGCCGGGTCGCGCGCCCTGAGCCAGGCATCGAACACCCGGTTGCTGTCGCTGGTGAAGGCCCCGGCATCGTTGAACGGGCCGTAGACCACCAGCGTGGCCGAGTCCGCCAGCACGGCCGGCAGCCCGGCGAAGAACCCCTGCACCTGCGGCCAGCCCATGATGTGCAGCGTATTGGCGCTGAACACCGCATCGTAGCCGCGGGCCGTGCCATCGTCGGCACGCGGCATGGGCGGCCGCGGGAACAGGCCCGGCACCGGTGCGGCCCGCGCCTGCAGCTCGATCGGCGGTGGCGTGTTCGCCAGCGCGGCGGCGTCCAGCCACTGCGCGAGGCCGGACAGCTGCGCGGCCTGGTCGCCGCACTGCCAGCGCAGCCACGGCATCGCCGCAGCGAAGTGCACCGCATGCTGGCCGGTGCCCGCGCCAATCTCCAGCACGTCGCGGCGCGCGGCGAAATGTTCGCGCAGCACCGCCAGGATCGGCTCGCGGTTGCGTTCGCAGGCGGGCGAGAACGGTCTGTCCACGGCGGGCGCGCAGGCGGGCATCGCGGGCGCGGGCCTCAGCGCCCGGCCGGCAGCGCCTCGTAGGCCTGGCGCACCGCCTGTTCGCCGTAGCGGCGTTCCAGCCGGCGGATGGTGAAGTGGCCGCGCGCCATCGCCTGGAAGTGGGCGATGAACAGCGTGTTGAGCGCAGCGCCGCTGGCTGCACCCACCAGCGGCACCGCCTGGGCGGCGATCTTCTCGCTGACCGTCACCGAGAACCGCGCCGCGATCCGCGACACCAGCGACACCATGGCCGGCGCGCCCTTGCTGGCGAAGCCATGCGCAGCGAGGTAGTGCGCCGCGGCGTTGAGCTGCTGCGCCATCGCCGTGCGCACCGCGAAGTACCCCGACTCGGTGCCATCGTCGCGCCTGCTGCGGCCGCCGTGCGCCAGCACTTCCAGGCACGCCAGCGCGGTGGCCGGGTCGTCGAGCGATTCGCCCTCGGCCCGTGCGATCTCGGCGATCGAGCGCAGCATCAAGGTGGTGGTGACCGGCAGTTCCACCGCCAGGCCCGCCAGCCCGAAGAAGCCGCCGGCGCCGCCGGTGAGGGCCACCGCCAGCCGGTGGCGGCCGGTGGCCGGCGCCGCGCGTCCCGGCCGGCGCAGCGTGAGCAATGCCGACTTCAGCGCCACCCGCAGCGCGAGCCGGGTGATGCGGTCGATGCTGCCGCTCACCACGCGCGGCAACCGCCGGGCGAGCAGGTGCTCGATCGGGGCGCCGACCGCGTTGGCCAGCTGGGCGGCCAGGCCGGGGTTTTCCAGCAGCGCGTGGGCGGCGGCCAGGTCGCGGTGCGCAACTTCGTCCATGCGCGGTACGGGCAGGCGGTCGGTCATCGGCGGCGGCCTCCGGCCAGTGGACGCGAGGGCGCCGGGTCGGTGCAGGGGGTCGGCACGGAACGGTTGGTCACGGGCAGGTCTCGCTGGGGAATCGGCCTTCATCGTACGCAGTGGCGCGTCAGCGCCGGCTCAAGCCTTCGTCACGCCTGCGCGGGCGTGGCGGTGGCCCGTACCGCGGCGCAGGGCACCGCCCATACCCGGGCGGGCCCATGCGGCGGCACGAGCGCCGGGCCTCGACGCGCACGCCGAGGCCTGGCTCCGGCGGCGCAGCGCGACGGCCGCAGGCAGGACCGCCTCGCCCTGGCCCGCGGATCCTGCGGCCTGGCCCGGCGCAAGCCTGAGGCACGCCCCGGTCCGGGCGCGGCCGGCCGGGCCTCACGCCGGGCGCGCGCCCTCCGGCAGCGCGGGCGGCGGCAGCGGCGGCAGCACCGGGTCCACGGTCAGCGGCTCGGTGCCGCGCAGCAGCGCGTGCGCCTCTTCCTCACTGGCCACCGACGGCGGCGAGCCGCGCAGCGGCAGGCCGGCGGTCTCGCGCACGAACAGCATGGTGACGATGCCGACCACCGCCGCGCCCATCAGGTAGTACGCCGGCACCAGCGGATCTCCGGTGCGTTCCACCAGCCACGCGGTGACCAGCGGCGTGGTGCCGCCGAACAGCGAGACCGACACGTTGAACGCGATCGACAGCGCGCTGTAGCGCACCGGGGTGTAGAACAGCGCCGGCAGCGTGGACGGCATCGAGCTGGTGAAGCACACCAGCGCCACGCCCAGCAGCATCAACCCCAGGAAGATCAGCCCGTCGTGCCCGCTGCCGATCAGCAGCAGGCAGGGGATCGCCAGCGCGAACAGCGCCACGCAGGCGCCGATGATCATCGGCCGCCGCCCCAGGCGATCGCTGAACAGGCCGCCGACCACGTTCAGCGGCATCATCACCAGCATCACGATGATGATCAGCAGCAGGCCCTTGCTCTCGGCATAGCCAAGGGTGACGCTGAGGTAGCTGGGCATGTAGGTGAGCAGCATGTAGTCGGTGACGTTGAACACCAGCACCAGGCCGACGCACTTGAGCAGCGAGGCCCAGTGGATGCGCAGCATCGCCAGCACGCCCAGGCCGGGGGTGTCGCGGTCGCGCACGTCGGTGCGCTCGGCATAGGCCTGGAACGCCGGGGTCTCTTCCAGCTTCATGCGCATGTACAGGCCGAGCAGGCCCAGCGGCCCGGCCACCAGGAACGGCACGCGCCAGCCCCAGTCGAGCATCTGCGCCTCGCTCAGGCTCATGTGCAGCGCGGTGACCGTGGCGGCACCGGCGATGTAGCCGGCCAGCGTGCCGAACTCCAGCCAGCTGCCCATCAGGCCGCGCCGGCGGTCGGTGGCGTACTCGGCGATGAAGGTGGCCGCGCCGCCGTACTCGCCGCCGGTGGAAAAGCCCTGCAGCAGCCGCGCTAGCAGCAGCAGCGCCGGCGCCCACAGGCCGATGCGCGCATAGGACGGGATCAGGCCGATGCTGAAGGTGCCCAGCGCCATCAGGATCATGGTGGCGGCGAGCACCTTCTGGCGCCCGTAGCGATCGCCCAGCGGGCCGAACACCAGCCCGCCGAGCGGACGCACCAGGAACGCGACGGTGAACGTGGCGAACGTGGCGATCAGCTGCGCGGTGGGGCTGCTGGACGGGAAGAAGACGTGGCCGAGGGTGACCGCGAGGTAGCCGTAGACACCGAAGTCGAACCATTCCATGGCGTTGCCGAGGGCGGCGGCGCCGACGGCCTTGCGCACCATGCCGCCGTCGACGACGGTGACTTCCTCGACCTTCATCTGGCGGCGGCGCTTGAACCAACCGAAGTGCGAATGAATCGCTCGCGTATCGTGCATCTGCTGCTCCTGCGGAGTTGCGGCCATCGCTGCCTCGGTGCCCCGGACAGACGCACGGGGCAGGACGGATCACCGGTGACGCGGGCACAGCACGCGAAGGGAGTCGCCAGAGGCATTCCCGGACGGCCGCGTGGATTCAGCGACGCTGCGGGACAGACAACCAAGGGGACGGGCTACGGCCCGCGGCGGCTTGATCGGACCGCCATGGTACACGATCGGGCCCGCGGCCGCACGCGGCCGGCGACGGGATCGAAGAGGAAAGCCGTTGTTCGGCTCACTTCGCCGCTGATCGGCGATTTTGGCTGATCGGCGATTTTGCACGGGAGCGGATGCGAGCTTCTTGACGGGCGGGCGCGTGCCAGGCGGCACCTGCCCGGGCAGGCCGGATCAGGTCTCGCCGACCCCGGCATCGCCCGGCTCCAGGGTCGCCAGCAGGTCGGCCAGGTCCTCGCGGGTCTGCGGGCGTACCGCGCGCGCCACTTCCTGGCCGTCGCGCAGCACGATCACGGTCGGCCACAGCTTCACGCCGAAGGAGCGGCCCAGGGGCCGCCCCTTGCCGTCCTCGACCTTGCGGTACGCGAGTGCGTCGTGCGGGCCCAGGAACTTCTGCAGCAACGGCTGCGCCGCGATGCAATGGCCGCACCAGCCGGTGCCGAACTCCAGCGCCAGCAGGCCGGGCTGGGCGTCCACGTCGTGGCGCGGCGGTTCTGCCTCGCCGTACTCGCGCACGAACACGCCGGCCTCAGGACAGCGCGCGCTGGATGTCCTCCAGCGGCGCGTTGGTGAGGTCCTTGGCGAGGTCCCTGACCAGGCGCTGCTGGACTTCCTTGTGCAGCAACGGGCGCACGCGGCCGAGCGTGGACGGGTCGGCGATCAGCACCAGGTGCGCGTAGCGGTTGTTCAATGCGCCCTCGTTCAACTGGGTAGCCAGTTGCTTGGCGAACGTGGCTTCGTCGAGCTGGGCCTGGCTCTGGTCCGCAGGCACCGCGCCGGCCGGGCCCTGCCCCGAGGAGTCGCGCTGGCTGAGCTCCCCGCCGTCCACCTGCGCATGCTGCTTCAACTGCAGCTTCTGGGGGCTGCCGATGTTGGTGAACATGCGTGCCGAGCCGCCGTCGGCGACGACGACCAGGGAACCTTCGGGAATCTGCTGACTCATTCGTATCTCCTCGCTGGATGCCGGCTGGTGCGCGGCGTGGCTCCACCGTAGGGGAGTGGATGTAAGCATCATGCCTATCGCGCGTGTGGGCGGCGTTAGTCTCCATGAAATGCTGCGGCCGGCGCGGCACTACAGGTCGGCGCTGCAGGCGAGCTCGCGCTGCGCCTCCAGTTCGGCCAGCCGCTGCGTCAGTGCCGCATGCACATGCGTGTAGGCGGTCGAGCCCAGCGTCAGCCGGCGGGGCGCGGGCACCTGGTCCAGCGACGCGATCATCGCGTCCACCATCTTCTGCGGATCGCCGCTGATGCCGAAGCTGCCGTCCTCCAGCGCCTGCCTGATCGCATCGGCCGGCGTGCCGGCGTATGCCGGCAGCGGCTCGGTCCGGTCCAGCCCCTGCGCGAAGCCGGTGGCGGCCGGGCCCGGCTCGACCAGGGTGAACGCGATCCCGAACGGCGCCACCTCCTGCGCCACCGCTTCGACGAAGCCCTCGATGCCCCATTTGCTGGCGTGGTACAGCGCGAAGCCGGGATAGGCGATCTGTCCGCCTTCCGAGGACAGCTGCAGCACGCGGCCCCCGCCCTGC
Organism: Lysobacteraceae bacterium USHLN149; assembly: GCA_037145635.1. GTDB lineage: Bacteria > Pseudomonadota > Gammaproteobacteria > Xanthomonadales > Xanthomonadaceae > JAATFS01. The sequence continues at coordinate 137,781 of JBBCXB010000003.1, read as the reverse complement.
GCGCGCAGGTGCGGCAGGCAGGCCCGGATCAGCTCGATGGCGCCGAGCAGGTTGATGTCCAGCTGCCGGCGGACCTGGGCGGCGGTGGCCTCCTCGGCCGCGCCGAACAACGCGTAGCCGGCATTGCCGATGACCGTGTCGATACGTCCCAGCGCCGCGAACGCACGCCCGACCACCACCTCGATCGCGGCGCCGTCGGCGAGGTCGAGCGCCGCCACCCAAAGCCGGTCGCCGTAGCGCGCCGCCAGGTCGTCGAGCGCCCCGGCGCGGCGCGTGGTCGCCGCCACGCGGTCGCCGCGCGCCAGCAGGCGTTCGGTGAGCAGGCGGCCGAAGCCGGAGGAGGTGCCGGTGATGAAGTGGGTGCGGGACATGGCGGCGGGCTCGGGAGGCGTCGCGGGCTGCGACGGACTCACGATAGGCGGCGGCCGGTGCTGGCACTATCCCAGCAATCCCGCATGCCGCAGTGAGAAAACCCCATGAATGACCGGCCCGGCCTCGCCGAACTCGGGGCGTTCGCCGCGATCGTGGCCCACCGCAGTTTCCGCAAGGCGGCCGAGGAGCGCGGGCTGTCCGCCTCCACCCTCAGCCACATGATGCGGGCGCTGGAGACCCGGCTGGGCGTGCGCCTGCTGCACCGGACCACCCGCAGCGTGGCGCCCACCGAGGCCGGCCGGCGCCTGGCCGAGCGCCTGGGCCCGGTGTTCCAGGACCTGGATCGGGCCCTGGAGGACGTCGGGACGCTCGGCCGCGGACCCAGCGGGCGGCTGCGCATCAACGCCAGCGAGATCGCGATCCGCCTGCTGCTGGCCGACGTCGTGCCGGCGTTCCTCGAGCGCCACCCGGCGATGACCCTGGACCTGGTCAGCGACGGACGGCTGGTGGACATCGTGGCCGAGGGTTTCGACGCCGGCATCCGCCTGGCCGAGGCGGTGCCGCAGGACATGATCGCCGTGCCCTTCGGCGGCCCCGTCCGCTTCGTCGCCGCGGCCGCGCCGGGCTACCTGGCCGGGCGCACGCCCCCGCGCGTGCCGCAGGACCTGGCGCAGCATGCGTGCATCGGTTTCCGCCTGCCCAGCGGCAGGCCGTATCGCTGGGAGTTCGCGCGCCGGGGCGAGGAGACCCGCGTGGAGGTGGCCGGCGCCCTGGTGCTGGACCATCCGGGGCTGATGGCCGAGGCCGCCCTCGCCGGCCTGGGCATCGCCTATCTCCCGGAGGCCGGCATCGGTCAGGCGCTGGCTGCCGGCACGCTGGTGACGGTGCTGGACGACTGGTGTCCCGCCCTGCCCGGCCTGTGCCTGTACTACCCCGGCCATCGCCACGTGCCGGCGGGCCTGAGGGCCTTCATCGAGACGCTGAAGGCGCACGGCTGAAGCCGGTGCGCGCCGGCACGCCGCCGGCCGGGGAGCGACGGGCCCCGCCGCCGGCCGGCGCGTGCTCCGCGGCGCGGCAAGCCGGTGGCACTGCGGCTACGGCGCCGGGTCCGCCGCCGCCTGGGTCCGGGCGAAACCCGGCGCGGGCAAGCCGAGGTGGCGACTGAAGAAGCGCGCCATCACCCGGTAGGCCTGCTGGCTCTCCGGCAGCGCGGCGTTGAGATGGAACGCGTGCCCCAGGCCGTCCCACACGTGCAGGTCGGACTCGCGGCCGAGGTCCACCAGGCGCGAATGCATGTACGACACGTTGCTCAGTTCCGCCGCACGCGTGGCGGTGACGAACAGCAGCGGCGGGAACTGCGCCAGCAGCGCATCGGAGAACACCGGCGACACCAGCGGATCGTGGAAGTCGACCTCGCCGTAGTACAGGTCCTCCATGATCGGCAGCCTGCCGTGCGCGTCGGGCAGCGGCGCGTCGTTGACCGCGGCCACCACGTAGCGCGAATCGCCGCCGTAGCGGGCATCGCCGCCGGCGCAGAACATGCCCGCCGCGCCCGGCATCGGCAGTTTCTCCTTGGCGAACCACGCCAGCGACTCGCCGGTCAGCACGCCGCCGGCCGAACAGCCGAACACGCCGATGTGCTCGGGCGCGTAATGCTTGAGCGCCTCGCGATAGACGCGGGCGACATCCTCGCTGGCGGCCGGGAACTTGTGCTCGGGACCCTGCCGGTAGTCCACGCTGACCACGGTGACGCCGGTCATCGCCGCCACCGGGATCGCCTCCATCATGCCGAACGAGGCTGCACTGCCGTACACGAACGCGCCGCCGTGCAGCTCGATCAACAACCGCTGGCGCTGGGCCGGCGTAGCGGCCGGCGGCTGCACCAGGGTCACCGGCACCCCGTTCCAGGTCGCGGTGCTGAGCTGCACGCCATAACGCTCGCGCAGCCCGGCCACCACGCCCTTGGCCCAGTGCTCGGTCTCGGCACGGATACGCGGCAGCTCGCGCGCCAGGGTGGCGTTGTCCAGCTTCGACATCGGATCGCCGCGGGCGATGCTGCCGCGCACGTCGGCCTGCGCCTGCGCACTGAGGAACGGCGAGACCGGCAGCGCGAACGACTGCACCTGGCGCACGCCGTCCGGCACCGCCACCGGCCCGGCGGCGGCCGCCTCGCCCACGCCCATCCCCGCGCACAGCGCCATCGCCGTCCATGCACGCGCCCGTCGTTTCTGCCTCTGTCCCGTCATGTGCCCTCCCAGGCGATCGAATCGACCATGATAGCCCGGGCGCGCGACGCGGCCGGGCGCACGGCCAGCGCCGCGCGCGGGAACAGGGAGAACCGGCGCGACGGCCGCGCGCGGGCTCAGTCGTGCTTGCGCCCGGGAATCGGCGTGTCGGTGTGCAGCGCTTCCTGCACGTACAGGCGCTTGACCAGCACGAACAGCACCACCGTCAGCGGCGCGGCCAGCAGCACCCCCGGCGGCCCGAACAGCGCGCCGATGCCGAACAGCGAGAACAGCAGCAGCGCCGGCGGCAGGTCCACCGCACGCTGCTGGATCAGCGGCTGCAGCACGTGGCCCTCGATCTGCTGCACCAGCACGAACAGCGCCAGGGTCGCGAACGCGATCTGCGGGCTCACCGTGAAACCGAGCAGCACCGCCGGAATCGCCGCCAGGATCGGGCCGACGATCGGCACGAAGTCCAGCAGCGCGGCGATGATCGCCAGCCCCAGCGCCACCGGCACGCCGAGCAGCCACAGCCCCAGCCCGGTGAGCACGCCCACCACCGCCATCGCCACCAGCTGGCCGCCCAGCCACAGTTTCAATGCATTGCCGCTGGCATCGAGCGCATCGTCCACCACCGGGCGCGAGGCGATGGGCAGCAGCTTCAGCGCGCCGGTGCGGTACAGCCGCGGCTGCGCGGCGAAGTAGATGCCGCCGACCAGCACCAGGAACAGGTTGGCGATGCCGCCGGTGGCCGACATCGCCAGGGCGCCGGCGCGCGTGGCCAGGCCGCTGACGCTGGACTGGGTCTGCTGCGTGAGTTCGTGCACGGTCGGCCCGATCGGGCTGTCGGCCAGCCAGTTCTGGAAGTGCTCCCAGGCCGCCGGCAGGGTCTGCCGCAGCGACGCCATCTGCGAGGCCAGCTGCGAGCCGAACAGCCACATCAGCAGGCCGAAGCCCGCCACCAGCCCCAGCACCACCACCGCGAGCGCCAGCCCGTCCGACAGCCGCGTGTGCCGCGCCACGAAGGCCGCGATCGCGCGCAGCAGCACGGCCACCACCACCGCGCCGAAGATCAGCAGCAGCAGGCCGGACAGCTTCCACAGCAGCACCGCCAGGGCGAGCAGCACCAGGGCGATCACCACGCGGGCGACATAGGGACGCAGATCGAGAGAAGGCATGCAGCGGGCTCGGGCAGGAAAGAGGAACCCGGCGACGCAGGCCGGGCCGCGCCACGGTAGCGGCCGGCGTGAGAAGGCCCCGTATGCGTGGCCGGCGGCCGGCCTGGCGGCGCGGCGAGCGCTCCGCGGCAGCGCCGACCCGCCGCGCGCAAGCACCGCCGCCGCCCGCCTGGTACGCCCGCCGGCCGCGCCTGCCGCGCCGACGACGCGACCACACGCCGTTAGCGCGCCGGCCGGCAGCATGGTCGGCCGCGCGCGGTACGCCGCGCGTCCCCTTCCCCCCTTCAGGAGCGACCATGTCACGCATCCTCGTCATCGGCGGCCACGGCAAGGTCGCCCGCCTGCTCACGCCGCTGCTGGTCGCCGACGGGCACCAGGTCACCGCGCTGATCCGCAACCCCGCCCAGCGCGACGCCGTCGCCGGCGACGGTGCCACGCCGGCGCTGTTCGATGTCGAGCACGCCGACCGCGAGGCCCTCGCGGTGCAGCTGCGCGGCCACGATGCGGTCGTCTGGTCGGCCGGGGCCGGCGGCGGCGATGCGGCGCGCACCTATGCCGTGGATCGCGATGCCGCGCAGCGCTCGATGGAAGCGGCCGTGCACGCGCGGGTGCGCCGCTACGTGATGGTGTCCTACCTCGGCGCCGGCCTGGAACACGGCATCGGCCCGGACGACCCGTTCTTTCCGTACGCCCAGGCCAAGGCCGCGGCCGACGCGTACCTGCGCGGCACCGCGCTGGACTGGACCGTGCTCGGCCCCGGCCGGCTCACCCTCGACCCGCCATCGGGCCGGATCGACCTCGACCCGGGTACCGACGCGCGCGGCGCCACCTCGCGCGGCAACGTCGCGCGGGTGATCGCCGCGGCGCTGGCGACGCCTTCCACGATCGGCCAGACCCTGGGCTTCGTCGATGGCGCGACGCCGATCGACGAGGCGCTGGCCCGGGTCGGCTGAGCCGGCGACGGGCGCCGTCCCGGCGCAGCGGTCGCGCCGGCGGCGGGCCGGCGCATATCGTCGCCCGCGCCAGGCAGGCGCCGGCGGGTCTCAGCGGCGGGCCGGTGCCGCCAGCGGCGCGTCGGTGCGCCGCCGCATGATCCAGTTGAACAGCGGCGTGGCGGCCAGCGTGGTCACGATCGCCATCAGCACCAGGATCGAGAACAGGCCCGGCTGGATGACCCCGGCCTGCAGGCCGATGTTGATCAGGATCAGCTCCATCAGGCCGCGCGCGTTCATCAGCGCGCCGATCGCCATCGCGTCCTGCGCGCCCTGCCCCGAAGCGCGTGCCGCCGCCCAGCAGGCCAGCCCCTTGCCGGCGAACGACGCCACCAGGATCGCCAGCGCGGCCAGCAGCAGCTGCGGGTCGAGCAGCACGTCGAGCTGGGTCTTGAGCCCGGAGAAGGTGAAGAACATCGGCAGCAGGAACACCACCACGAACGGCTGCATCTGGGCGCGCAGCTTCTCGGTCAGCGCGCCCTTGGGCAGGCAGGCGCCGAGCAGGAAGCCGCCGAACACCGCGTGGATGCCGATCGCGTCCATCGCCCAGGCGCACAGGCAGAACAGCGCCAGCAGTACCGCCAGCAGCGTCGCGCCCAGCGGCGCGTCCGGGGCCACGCGGTCGGCCAGCCGCCGCAGCAGGTGGCGCCCGACCAGCACCATGAACAGCGCGAACGCGATGCCGCCGCCGATCGCCAGGTAGGCGCTGCCCCAGCTGCCGCCGAAGCTGGCCAGCACCACCGCCAGGATGCACCAGGCGGCCGCGTCGTCCACCGCGCCGGCGGTCAGCGCCAGCGTGCCCAGCGGCGTGCCGGCCAGGCCGCGCTCGTGGATGATGCGCGCCAGCATCGGGAAGGCGGTGATCGCGATCGCCGCGCCGAGGAACAGCGCGGCATCGCCCGCCCCCACCCGCGCCGAGAACAGCCCGGGGATGCCCAGCAGCCACGGCGTCAGCGCGAAGGCCAGCACGAACGGCACCGCGATGCCGGCCACCGAGACCAGCATCGCGCTGCGGTAGCGGGCCTTGAAGTGGTCGCCGCGGAACTCGCTGCCGACCAGGAACATGTACAGCCCCACGCCCAGCTGCGCCAGCACGTACAGCACGTCCAGCGTCTGCTTGGGAAACAGCGCCTGCTGCCCCGCCGGCCACAGCAGCCCGAACAGCGACGGCCCCAGCGCCACCCCGGCGATCATCTCGCCCACCACCTGCGGCTGCCCCAGCCGCTGCGCCAGCCTGCCCACCAGGCGGCAGACCAGCAGGATCACCGCGGCCTGCAGGAAGAAATAGATCGACATCTGCGGCGTCGTCATCACCCAAGTTCCCCTGTCCATCGTGGCTCGCCGTCGAGGCGCGGAGTATCGACGATCGGCCGGATCGATGTCATGCGCCGCCGCAGCATCCCCGTCCCCGGCCGAGGGACCTGCCCGGACGCGGCGGCAAGGGGACGGGGGCCGCCCTGCCGGGCCTCCCGAGGACCCGCCCCCGGCGCCTATCGCACCAAAAATAACGTGACGCACTTCACATTATTATGTGCTCTGTGTCACATTATTCTCCCAGGGAAGGCGAGGACCTGCGAGTGGCCGACGACATGGCGGTGGCGTTTACACATCCGATTTCCCCGGTCGTTGCTGCCACGCCGCCCCCCGGCACGGCGGCCGACGGATCGCCCCGTGCGGGCCACCGCCGCCCCGGCTTGCGGCGGCTGTTCCGCAAGTGCGCCCATACCCTGGTGAAGCCGCTGCCGTGGCGGTACCAGGACCAGATCTACTTCTTCGATACGTTCGGCCGGCTGCCCGACCTGCGCGACCCGAAGGGCTTCAACGAGAAGGTGCTCTACCGCAAGTGCGTCCACGGCGAGTACCCGCGCTACACCCGGCTTGCCGACAAGTACGCGGTCCGGGGCCATGTCGCGGCGAGCATCGGGTGCCAGTACCTGATCCCGCTGGTGTCGGCCACCGCCGACCCCGCCGCCCTGCTGGCCCTGCCGCACTGGCGGCAGACCGTGATCAAGGCCAGCCATGGCGCGGGCATGGTGGAAATCGTGCGCGAGGAGCCGGACGCGAATGCGAAACGCCGCATCGTCGAACGCTGCGCGCAGTGGCTGCGCACCGATTTCTCGCTCGCCTCGCGCGAGATCCACTATCGCGGCATCCACCGCCAGATCCTGGTCGAGCAGTACATCGGCGACGAGGCCAGCGTGCCGGTGGATTACAAGTTCCACATGTTCAGGCAGCACGACGGCCGCTTCGAATACGTCCTGCAGGTGATCTACAACCGCTTCAACTCGGCGCTGGCGATGACCTTCTTCGTCAACAACCTGGACGAGGCGTTCCACCGGATCCGCGACGAGGGGCGGGATCCGCCCTGCCCGGCGGACCAGCTGCGGCAGGCGCTGGAACTGAGCAAGGTGCTGGCGAACGATTTCGACTACACCCGGGTCGACTGGTACATCCAGCAGGGCCGCATCTATTTCGGCGAGCTGACCTTCACGCCGGGGGCGGGACTCGTCACCGGCCTGGACCGCGGGCTGGACCGGATCATGGGCGACATGTGGCAACTGCGGCGCGCGCCGCCCAGGACCCTGTTCCCCGGCGCGAAGGGCATCGACGTCCACGCCCTGCCCTGACCGCCCGGGAGCGGACCCGGTCCGGCGCCGTCCACTGCGGCCCGCTTCGCAAGCTCGACGCGGCGGGCCCGGCCGCGGCCGCCGATCCGCGCCCGCCGGCCACGGGCCCGCCGGGACACCTTCCCGGCCGGATAAGCCATTGACGACAAAGGGGTCTCACATGCTGAGACGGGGATAGGCTCTGATGCCCGTCTTTGGAAGCTGCCCGCATGGCCTACGCCCTCGCCCCGCGCACCGAGACCGCCGAGCGTGCCCTGGCCACCACCGACGGGCGGCCCAGCCGCGACGGCGCGTTGCTGACCGAGCGGCTGGAGCGGCGCTACCACGACCGCATCACCGGCAGCTTCACCCTGCCCGGGCGCGAGGGCCGCTACGCGCCGATCCCCGACGACGTGCCGCCGGCCCTGGCCGCGGCCCTGCGCGCGCGCGGCATCACCCAGCTCTACAGCCACCAGGCCGAGGCCTGGGCCGCCACCCAGCGCGGCGAGCACGTGGCCGTCGTCACCCCGACCGCCTCCGGCAAGTCGCTGTGCTACACGCTGCCGGTGGTGAGCGCGGCGATGACCGGCCACGCCAAGGCGCTGTACCTGTTCCCGACCAAGGCGCTGGCGCAGGACCAGGTCGCCGAGCTGCTGGAGCTCAACCGCGCCGGCGAACTGGGGGTGAAGGCCTTCACCTTCGACGGCGACACCCCGGGCGACGCGCGCCAGGCGATCCGCCTGCACGGCGACATCGTGGTGTCCAACCCGGACATGCTGCACCAGGCGATCCTGCCGCACCACACCAAGTGGGCGCAGTTCTTCGAGAACCTGCGCTACGTGGTGATCGACGAGATCCACACCTACCGCGGCGTGTTCGGCAGCCACGTCACCAACGTGCTGCGCCGGCTCAGGCGCATCTGCGCGTTCTACGGCGCCCACCCGCAGTTCATCCTGTGCTCGGCGACAATCGGCAACCCGAATGCCCACGCCGAGGCGCTGATCGAGCAGCGCGTGCACGCGATCACCGAGTCCGGCGCGCCCACCGGCGACAAGCACGTGCTGCTGTGGAACCCGCCCGTGGTCAACGCCGACCTCGGGCTGCGCGCGTCGGCGCGCTCGCAGAGCAACCGCATCGCGCGCATCGCGATCAAGTCCGGGCTCAAGACCCTGGTGTTCGCGCAGACCCGGCTGATGGTGGAGGTGCTGACCAAGTACCTGAAGGACATCTTCGACCACGACCCGCGCAAGCCGCCGCGCATCCGCGCCTACCGCGGCGGCTACCTGCCCACCGAGCGCCGCGAGGTCGAGCGGGCGATGCGCGCCGGCAGCATCGACGGCATCGTCTCGACCTCGGCGCTGGAGCTGGGCGTGGACATCGGCGCGCTCGACGTGGTGGTGCTCAACGGCTATCCCGGCAGCGTGGCGGCCACCTGGCAGCGTTTCGGCCGGGCAGGGCGGCGCCAGCAGCCGGCGCTGGGCGTGCTGGTGGCCAGCTCGCAGCCGCTGGACCAGTACGTGGTGCGGCACCCGGACTTCTTCGCCGAGGCCTCGCCCGAGCATGCGCGCATCGCGCCGGACCAGCCGCTGATCCTGTTCGACCACATCCGCTGCGCCGCGTTCGAGCTGCCGTTCGTCGGCGGCGAGCCGTTCGGGCCGATCGATCCGCTGGTGTTCCTCGAGGCGCTGGCCGAGAGCGGGGTGATCCACCGCGAGGGCGACCGCTGGGAGTGGATCGCCGACAGCTACCCGGCCAACGCGGTGAGCCTGCGCTCGGTCGCCGACGGCAACTTCGTGGTGGTCGACAAGACCGACGGCAAGCAGCAGATCATCGCCGAGGTCGACTACTCGGCCGCCGCGCTGACGCTGTACGAGGGCGCGATCCACATGGTGCAGAGCACGCCGTACCAGGTCGAGCGGCTCGACTGGGAGGGCCGCAAGGCCTACGTCACCCGCACCCGCGTGGACTACTACACCGACAGCATCGACTTCACCAAGCTAAAGGTGCTGGACCGCTTCGACGGCGGCCCGGCCGGACGCGGCGACTGCCACCACGGCGAGGTGCACGTGGTGCGGCGCGTGGCCGGCTACAAGAAGATCCGCTACTACACCCACGAGAACATCGGCTACGGTCCGGTCAACCTGCCCGACCAGGAGCTGCACACCACTGCGGTGTGGTGGCAGCTGCCGCAGGCCACGCTGGGCCGCGCGTTCGCGTCCCGGCAGGACGCGCTGGACGGCTTCCTCGGCGCGGCCTACGCGCTGCACGTGGTCGCCACGGTGGCGGTGATGGCCGATGCGCGCGACCTGCAGAAGGCGGTCGGCAACGGCGACGGCGCGTGGTTCGCGGTCGCCGACCAGACCGGCCGCGGCCAGCTGCGTGGCGTGGAGGAGGGCCAGGAGGTCGGGGTGGAACTGCAGCAGGCGTTCGTGCCCACGGTCTACCTGTACGACAACTTCCCCGGCGGCGTGGGCCTGAGCGAGCCGCTGTGGCAGCGCCAGGCCGAGCTGCTGCAGCGCGCCGACGAACTGGTGCGCCGCTGCGACTGCAAGGCCGGCTGCCCGGCCTGCGTCGGCCCGGTGCTGGCCGCGCACGAAGACGGCGACGGCGAGACGCCGAAGTCGCTGGCGCTGACGGTGCTGGGCCTGCTCTCGCACCTGGACGCCCCGGCCGGCCGCACCTGGGACACCGAACGGGCGCTGGACGTCCCGGCATGAGCGTAAGCGCCGAACGGCTGCGCCTGCTGCGGCGACAGGCCGGCGAGACCGCGCGACCGGGCGCCGCCGGGACGCCCGGCACGCCCGCGGCGGCGCCTGCGCCCACGGCGCGCGACGACACCGACGGCGGTGACACGCCCGCGAGCGCAGGCACGCCGGCCGCGTCGCCGGGCCCGGGCAGGGCGGCGGTGAGCCCGGAGCGGCTGCGCGCCTTGCGGCGGCAGATCGGGCAGGCCGTGCCGGAGCGGGCAGCGATCGAACCGCCGGCCGCGCGGGCATCGCATCTTCCGCAACCGGGCGCCGGCGCACCCGCCCTCGAACGCCTCGCGGACAGCGCCATGCCGGACGTCCCCGGCGCGCCGGGGCCGGCAGCCGGGAGCGCCGGCCGCGCACCGGCCGGCAATGGCCTGGTGCGTCGTCGCCCGCCGGGACCGGAGCGGCCGCGGCCGGGCGCGCGGCCGGCGGACCGGGCCGGGCACGGCCAGGAAACGCGCGCCGCCGGCGGCCCGGGCGAGACGCCTGCCGTGCCGCCGCGCGTCCCCGGCCCGGCGGCCGCGCCGGCTCCGGCCGCGGTGGCAGCGACGGCGCCCGGCCAGGGCCCGGTCCGGCCCGCGACGCCCGCCGACGCCTCGGTGTTCGCCTGGGTCGAGCGCGAGGTCCGGCATGCGCCCGCCGCGGTGCCCACGCCGGCTCCGCGGCCGGACACGCCGGCGCGCGCCGGCATGGGGTCGCTGCGCCGCCTGCTGGGCCTGCGCGAACGCGCGGTGCCGGGGCAGGGCACGCCTGCACGCACACTGCACGGCGACCGCCACCTGCCCGGGCGCGAGATCGCGCCGGGCCTGCACCTGATCGAGGCGTTCCTGCCGCAGCCGATTCCGCGGCAGGCGCTGTCGCTGGCGTTCGCGCGCCGCGAGGACGCGGTCGACCCGAGGCAGCTGCTGTTCTTCGATACCGAGACCACCGGCCTGGCCGGCGGTACCGGCACCCGCGCCTTCATGATCGGCGCGGCGGACTGGCACCTGGACGCGGAGCAGGGCATGGGCCTGCGCGTGCGCCAGCTGATGATCTCGACGATGGCGGCCGAGAGCGCGATGCTCGACGCCTTCACCGCCTGGCTGGCCGCGGACACCGTGCTGTCCAGCTACAACGGCCGCAGCTACGACGCGCCGCTGCTGAAGACGCGCTACCGGCTGGCGCGCCGCGGCGACCCGCTGTCGGCGCTGGACCACGTCGACCTGCTGCACCCCACCCGCCGCCGCTACCGCGGCACCTGGGAGAACTGCAAGCTGGCGACCATCGAGCGCCAACTGCTGCGGGTGGTGCGCGAGGAGGACCTGCCGGGCTCCGAGGCTCCCGCGGCCTGGCTCGGCTTCCTGCGTGGCGGCAGCGCGCGCAACCTGCGCCGGGTGGCCGAGCACAACCACCAGGACGTGGTCACGCTGTCGCTGCTGCTGCAGCGGCTGGTGGCGGCCGAGGCCGAGGAGCGCGCGCTGCCGCCCTGCGACGGCTGAGCCGGCTCAGCCGTCGACCGGAGTCGCCAGGCCCTGACGGATGGCCTGTTGCAACAGCCGGTCGGCCGCCTGGCCGGCGTGCGCGCTGGCCTCGGCCTGCTGCCGCGCCAGGCCGCCCTGCTGCAGGCCCAGCGCGGCCTGCTGGCGGGCCAGGGTCGCGATCTCCTGCTCCAGTCCCTCGCGGCGCAGGTCCTCGGCAGCCGAACGGGCGGCCGACCGCGCCGCGGCGGAGGTCACCGGAGCCGATGCCGACCCGATCGCGGCGTGCGCCTGCTCGATCGCTGCCGCCGCCGCGCGCGTGCCGATCTCGGCGATCTGCTGGCCCAGCTCCCCCTGGCGTGCGCCGAGCGCGCCCTGGCGCTGGCCCAGGTCGCCCTGCCGCCCGGCCAGGTCCAGGGTGGGCCGGTACAGCGCCTGGAAGCGCGCGAGCGTGGCGGGGTCGCGCACCACGTAGCGGTGGCCGTCGCGGCGGAACCACAGCAAGGGCTGGTCACCGGCCAGCCGGCGCGCCTCGCCGAGGTCGTCCAGCGACCCGCTCATCAGGTTGCGGCCGTCGTGCAGCAGCACGTAGGCGTCCTGCCCGGGCCGGGGCGACAGGTCCAGGCGGCCCTCGGTGACCAGGCCGGTGGTCGGCGACGCCGGCGCCGGCGGTGCCTTGGGAGGGACCGGCTTGGCCGGCATCGCGGGCGCTGCCGGGGCGGCCGGAGCGGCCGGAGCCGCGGACGCAGGGGGAGCCGCCGGTGCCGCGGGCAGGGCGGGGGCGGCGGGGGCAACCGCCCCCGGGGCCGGCGGCACGGGAGGAACCGGAGGTATCGGCTGCGCCACCAGCCGCAGCGGGAGGACCCCGACGGCGGCCACGGTGGCCAGGATCAGCGCCGCACCCAGGCGCGGGAACGAAGTCGTGTGCTGCAGCATGAGCAATCTCCGCTTGAGGCTGAGGAAGGACGGCGAGGCACTGGCGAGGCCGGCACCGGGCCGCGGGGCGACGCCGAGCTGTACCAGCAGGCGTCCGTAGTCGTGGCGGCAATGGCCGCTGCCGGCCACCACCGCGGCGTCGCAGGCCGCCTCGCGGGCGATCGCGTACTCGCGCACGGCCAGGTGGACCAGCGGGTGGAAGAACAGCAGGTGCTGGGCGAGGGCCGGTACCAGGCCCCACCACAGGTCGCGCCGGCGCAGGTGCACCAGTTCATGGGTCAGCGCCATGTCCAGGTCGTCGTCGGCGAAATGCGCCATGCGCCGCGCCGGCAACAGCAGTACCGGGCGCCACGGGCCCACCAGCTGCGGCGAATCGATCCGCTCGGACAACCGCAGCGGCGGCGCCCGCCGCAGGCCGTGCGCCTCGGCCGCCAGGCGCAGCGCCCCGGTCAGGGCGGCGTCGCGGCACGGCACCGCGTCACGCACCCGGCGGCGGCTGGTGCGGTACGCCCACCCGGTGCGCAGCAGCATCGACAGCACGCCGGCAGCCCACAGCGCGATCACCAGCTGCGGCCACGCCAGGGCCGGCTCCTGCGCCGCCACCGGCAGTGCCTGCGGCAACACGGCCGCCGACGCGGGCAGTGCGGCGCCCGCCGTCGTGGCCGGCACCGCGGGCAGCACCGGCAGTTCCAGCGCGCCGCCCCAGACCAGCCCGAGCACCGCCTGCAGCCCCACCAGCCACCACAGCGCACACTGGGTGGCGGCCGGCAGGCGCTTCACCCCGCGGCACACCCCCCATACCAGCGCCACCAGCAGCAGCGTCTGCACGCTGGTGGCGGCCAGGCGCGCAAGCATCGTCTCGAACAGGCTCGGCATGGCTCAGCCCTCCCGCCGCTGCGACTGCAGCTTGGCGACCAGCGCCTCCAGCTCGGCCAGCTCGTCGTCGCTGACCTCGGCGCGCTGCGACATCCAGGCCACGAACGGCGACACCGACCCCTGCAGGGTCTTCTCGACGAAGCTGCCGACCGCCCCCCGCACCACGTCGTCCTGCGCGGCGGTGGCGGCGTAGCGATAGACCCCGTCGACCGGCTCGCGCGCCAGGTAGGCCTTGGCGCGCAGCCGCTCCATCATCGTCAGCACGGTCGAGCGCGCCAGTCCGCGGGACTCGCCGAACCCGGCCGCCACCTCGCCGACGCTCAGTGCGCCGTGTTCCCCCAGATACTGCAGCAGGGCCAGTTCCTGGTCCCCGATGGTCTTGCGCCGCATGCCCCGTCTCCATGACTACAGTTGTAGCTACCGTAGCATGACGACAGGTGTAGTCAATAGGCCGGAGGGCAGGGATCGCTGTCCTGGGCGGGCTCGGCGCTCGCCACGTCCGGTCGGCGGCGAACGGCATCGTGAAGCGGGTTGGCGGGACCTGCCCCCGCAGCTTGGATACCGGCCGCACGTTGCTACTCCGGCGCCGACGCTCCGGGCGTTCCAGCACTCCGACGTCCGGGCGCTGCGGCCGGCACGACCGCCGTTGCGCCGCGGTCGATGCCGGTCGATGGCCTCCGCAGGCACTGCGGGAACGGCGGCGCCCGGCCGATGCCTTGCCGATCGCAGGCCCGGAAATTCGCCCAGGGCCTTGCCTCCGGCGCCCGGCCGACGGCTTCATGTGGTAAACACGTCTGCGCGTTCACGCTCGTGCGCGTTCCCCTCTCGTCGATCCGGAGTCCCGGCCATGATCCGTCTGCTCGTCCCCGCCCTCGCCCTCGTGGCCCTGTCCGCCTGCAGCACCGCCCAGGTGGCACAGGTGCAGCCCATCGACGGCGTGATCTCGGGCCAGTGCCACACCAACATGGTGCGCGGCGCGGTGGGCCTGGCGGCCTCGGACCAGACCATCGAGCGCGCCCGCGTCGACAGCGACAGCCTGCAGGTCCAGGTGCTGCGCGGCGAACGCGAGAGCGGCGGCACCACCGCCAGCGGACTGGCCGACCCGGCGCAGGGCGCCGGCGAGACCGGCGGCGAGCGCCTGACCGTGGAAACCGGCCCGACCAACAACATCACCGCGGTCTACTGCGGCTGAACCCCGCAACGGCCGGCCGACGGGTGCGGCCGAGCCGCGCGAGGGCCGGCTGATCCACGCAAAAGCGGAGCTGCGGAGATCGTGGCGACCGGCGTGGCCAGCGGACGCTGGCGCCGCTCGACGCGGTGCGCCGCTTGGCCGCGTCCACGCACGGCGCGCCGGAAAAAGCCGCACCTGGCCGAGACGATTGCCGGCCGCGGCACCGCGGCCGATCATCGCCAACGCGGGCAGATGGAACCGGCGTAAGCACTGGTGAGGCCGCGCACGGGCAGGGGCAGGGCGGGCCGCACCGGGCCTGGCCGCCGCACTCCCAGGTGCCATCCGCCGGCCTTGAGCCCGGTCCTGCCGCGGTCAGCGGCCCTTGCGCTGGCGGCGCCGCGCCTCGGTCAGGAAGCGCAGCGTCGCCTGTTCCCACTGGCGCTCGCCGCGCACGCTCCCGGCCAGCAGCTGCAGCTCGCCCGCGCGCCAGCCCTCGAACACGCACGGGTCGATGTAGGCCTTGCGGCACACCGCCGGGGTGTTGCCCAGCGCCTGCGCCACCTCGCGGATCACCTCGTTCTGCACCTGCATCAGCGCGCGCTCGCTGGTGCGCTCGGGCAGCGGCAGCCGTGCCAGCCGCTGCAGCGCCGCCAGCGTGCCGCCCCAGGTGCGGAAGTCCTTGGCGGTGAAGTCCTCGCCCATGGCCTCGCGCAGGTAGTCGTTGACCTCGCCCGAATCGACCGGCTGCAGCTGGCCGTCGTCGTCGCGGTACTGGAACAGCGCCTGGCCGGGCAGCTGCTGGCAATCGCGGATCAGCTTGACCAGGCGCTTGTCGTCGATCTCGATCTCGTGTTCCTGCCCGCTCTTGCCGCGGAACTTCAGCATCGCGCGGCCGCCGCGCAGGAACGCCATGTGGCGGTTGCGCAACGTGGTCAGGCCATAGGATCGGTTGCTGCGCGCGTATTCGGCATTGCCCACGCGGACCAGGGTATCGGCCAGCAGCGCCACCACCATCGCCAGCACCTTCTCGCGCGGGAAGCCGAGCAGGGCAAGGTCGCGGCGCAGGCGCCGGCGCAGCCGCGGCAGGGCCTGGCCAAACGCGACCACGCGCTCGAACTTGCCGTCGCCGCGCACCTGCGCCCAGTCGGCGTGGTAGCGGTACTGCTTGCGGCGCCGCGCGTCGCGGCCGGTGGCCTGCAGGTGGCCATGCGCCTTGCTGCAGATCCAGACCTCGGTGTAGGCCGGCGGGATCGCCAGCGCGCGGATGCGCTGCAGGGTGAGCGTATCGGCCACGCGCTGGCCGTCGGCGTCGCGGTAGCTGAAGCCCTTGCCGCTCTTGCGGCGGCTGATGCCGGGCTGGCGGTCGTTGACGTAGACCAGGCCGGCGGCGCGGGCGGCGGCCCTGGCCTGCGCGGTGGCGGCGACGGCTTCGACGGGAATGGCGGCGGGCTTGGCTTTCATCGGGGACCGGTGGACAGGCAGGCAGCGATTGTTGGTCAGCGCGTGGCTAGGCCACGTCAACGCGCGCGGCGTGCGGCTGCCGGTTTGCCCGCTTTGTGCTTATGCTTGGGGCCTTCCCTTTGCCGGAGTACGTTCGATGAGGCCTGGTGTTTCCGCCCCCCGCGGTCGGGCGATCGGTGTCGCCCTGATCTCCACCCTGGCGCTGGCGCTGAGCGCCTGCAACGCGCCGCAACCGGACGAGCAGGAAGCCGTCAGCGCGCACGCGCAGGAACAGGCCGCCGCCGCGGCCGCGCCGGCCCCCGCGGCCGCCCCCGAGGCGCCGCCGATCGGCACCTGCGACGCCACCCAGGTGCAGTCGCTGGTCGGCCAGACGCTGACCGAGGCCGTCTCCAGCCAGGCCCGCGAGGACGCCGGCGCCAAGAGCGTGCGCGTGCTCAAGCCCGGCCAGGCGGTGACCATGGAGTTCAACGGCGAGCGCCTGAACCTGGAAGTGGACGCGCACAACGTGGTGGCCTCGGTCCGCTGCGGCTGAGGCCGGCCCGGGCGCCCGCCGCAACGGCGGGCGAGCCCAGCTGCGACAAGGCTTTCGGACGGTTCTCGTTGCATCTGTAACAGTGTATTGCGGCACCGCATCAACTGTGGTTAAGTCGATCATCCGGTGACCTCTAGCCACGCTCCGACGACAGGGCGGTGACGGTTGTCGCCGCTTCTCCGGATCGCAACGAGGCAGACATGGCCCCCCGCACTCGCCAAGGGCTCAACGACTACGGTCTCTACGACACGCGCGACGAGCGCGATGCCTGCGGCTTCGGCATGGTCGCCCAGCTCGACGACCAGCCGTCCCGCTCCCTGGTGGACACCGCCATCGCCGCGCTGTCGCGGATGACGCACCGTGGCGGCGTCGCCGCCGACGGTCTCACCGGCGACGGCTGCGGCCTGCTGATCCGCAAACCCGACCCGTTCCTGCGCGCGCTGGCGCGCGAGGCCGGCATCGCGATCGGCCCGCGCTATGCCGCCGGCGTGGTGTTCCTGCCGCACGACGACACCGAGGCCGCGCAGTGCCGCGCCGAGCTCGAGGCGCAGCTGCGCCGCGCCGGCACCGAACCGCGCGGCTGGCGGGTGGTGCCCACCGATTCCAGCGTCTGCGGCCAGCTGGCGCGCGACACCCTGCCGCGGATCGAGCAGCTGTTCGTCGACGCCGGCGCCGAGCAGACCGAGGACGGCTTCGCGCTGGCGCTGTTCCTGGCGCGCCGCCGTGCCGAACAGCAGCTGCGCGAGATCGCCGACTTCTACGTCACCACGCTGTCGGCCAGCGGCATCAGCTACAAGGGCATGGTGCTGCCGGACAAGCTCGGCACGTTCTACCCGGACCTGATGCGCAGCGACCTGGCCTCCAGCGCCATCGTCTTCCACCAGCGCTTCTCCACCAACACGCTGCCGCGCTGGCCGCTGGCGCACCCGTTCCGCCTGCTCGCCCACAACGGCGAGATCAACACCATCGAGGGCAACCGGCGCTGGGCGCAGGCGCGCTCCAAGGTGTGGAAGACCCCGCGCTTCGACATCGCCGAGTTCGACCCGGTGATCTCGATGCACGGCTCCGATTCGCAGAGCCTGGACAACATGCTGGAGCTGATGATCTCCGGCGGCATGGACCTGCTGCAGGCGCTGCGCATCCTGGTGCCGCCGGCGACGCAGTCGCTGGAGTTCAAGGACGCCGACCTCGCCGCGTTCTACGAGTTCCACGGGCTCAACACCGAGCCGTGGGACGGCCCGGCCGGCATCGTCGCCTGCGACGGCCGCTACGCCGCCTGCATGCTCGACCGCAACGGCCTGCGCCCGGCGCGCTGGATGCTGACCTCCGACCGCCACTTCCTGGTGGCCTCCGAGGCCGGCGTCTGGGAGCTGCCGGCCGAGCGCGTCACCCGCAAGGGCAAGCTCGGCCCGGGCGAGATGATGGCCATCGACCTCAAGCGTGGCGACCTGCTCGACTCCGATGCGATCGACCGCATCAACCGCGCCCGCGCGCCGTACAAGCAGTGGCTGCACCAGGGCGTGACCTACCTGCAGACCGAGCTGATCGACCCCTCGCTGGTCGAGGAGCCGTTCGGCGAGCAGACCCTGCGCAGCTACCACAAGCTGTTCCAGCTCAGCACCGAGGAGGTGGAGCAGGTGCTGCGGCCGCTGGCCGAGACCGAGCAGGAAGCCACCGGCTCGATGGGCGACGACACCCCGATGGCGGTGCTGAGCCAGCACACCCGGCCGCTGTACGACTATTTCCGCCAGGCCTTCGCGCAGGTCACCAACCCGCCGATCGACCCGCTGCGCGAAGGCATCGCGATGTCGCTGTCGACCCAGCTCGGCAAGGAGACCAACGTCTTCCACGCCGGCCCGGAGACGGTCAACCACGTCATCCTGAATTCGCCGGTGCTGTCGCAGCGCAAGCTGCGCCAGCTGCTGAAGATGGACCAGTACGTCCAGCACAACCGCCTGATCGACCTGTCCTACGGCGTCGAGGAAGGGCTGCAGGCCGGGCTGGAGCGGATCTGCCGCGAGGCCGAGCAGGCCGCGCGCGACGGCATGGTGATGCTGCTGCTGAGCGACCGCTACCCGGTCGCGGACCGGCCGATGGCGCACGCGCTGCTGGCCACCGGCGCGGTGCACCACCACCTTTGCCGGGTGGGGCTGCGCTGCGACGTCAACCTGATCATCGAGACCGGTACCGCGCGCGATCCGCACCACATGGCCTGCCTGCTCGGCTTCGGCGCCACCGCGGTCTATCCGTACCTGGCCTACCAGACCCTGTTCGACCTCGGCCGCCGCGGCATCCTGCAGCTGAGCAAGGGCGGCGAGCAGTCGCAGATCGGCCGGCGCTACCGCAAGGGCGTGTACAAGGGCCTGTCCAAGATCATCTCCAAGATGGGCATCTGCACCATCGCCAGCTACCGCGGCGCGCAGTTGTTCGAGATCGTCGGGCTGGACCCGGACGTGGTCGCGCTGTGCTTCCCGGAGACGCCGTCGCGGGTCGGCGGCGTCGGCCTGGCGCGGCTGGACACCGAGGCCCGCGAGCTGACCGCGCGCGCCTGGAACGACCTGCTCAAGCCCGAGGTCGGCGGCCTGCTCAAGTACGTGCACGGCGGCGAGTACCACATGTACAACCCGGACGTGGTCATGACGCTGCAGCGCGCGGCGCGCACCGGCGACGCCGCGGACTGGCAGCGCTACACCGAGGCGGTGCACGCGCGCCCGCCGTCGGCGCTGCGCGACCTGCTGCGGCTCAAGCGCGCCGACCTACCGACCCCGCTGGACGAGGTGGCGCCGGCCGAGGACGTGCTGCGCCGCTTCGACACCGCCGCCATCAGCCTCGGCGCGCTGTCGCCGGAGGCGCACGAGGCGCTGGCGATCGCGATGAACCGCCTGGGCGGGCGCAGCAACTCGGGCGAGGGCGGCGAGGACCCGGCACGCTACGGCACCGAGAAGCGCTCCAAGATCAAGCAGGTGGCCTCCGGCCGCTTCGGCGTCACCCCCGAGTACCTGGTCAACGCCGAGGTGCTGCAGATCAAGGTCGCGCAGGGCGCCAAGCCCGGCGAGGGCGGCCAGCTGCCCGGGCACAAGGTCAACGAGCTGATCGCGCGGCTGCGCTACGCCAAGCCCGGCATCGGCCTGATCTCGCCGCCGCCGCACCACGACATCTACTCGATCGAGGACCTGGCGCAGCTGATCTACGACCTCAAGCAGGTCAACCCGACCGCGCTGGTGTCGGTGAAGCTGGTCAGCCATGCCGGCGTGGGCACCATCGCCGCCGGCGTGGTCAAGGCCGGCGCCGACCTGATCACCGTGTCCGGCCACGACGGCGGCACCGGCGCCAGCCCGGTCAGCTCGATCCGCTACGCCGGCGTGCCGTGGGAACTGGGCGTGGCCGAGTCGCACCAGGCGCTGGTCGCCAACGACCTGCGCGACCGCACCCTGCTGCAGACCGACGGCGGCCTCAAGACCGGCCTGGACGTGGTCAAGGCCGCGCTGCTGGGCGCCGACAGCTTCGGCTTCGGTACCGCGCCGATGATCGTGCTCGGCTGCAAGTACCTGCGCATCTGCCACCTCAACAACTGCGCCACCGGCGTGGCCACCCAGGACGAGCGCCTGCGCGCCAACTATTTCACCGGCCTGCCCGAGCGCGTGGAGAACTTCTTCCGCCTGCTCACCGAGGAAGTGCGCCAGTGGCTGTCCTACCTGGGCGTGCGCTCGCTCGACGAGATCGTCGGCCGCACCGACCTGCTCGAGCAGTTGCAGGTGTCTCCGCGCGAAGGCGTCAGCGTGGACCTGTCGCGTCTGCTCACGCATGCGCAGTACGGTGGCAGCCATTGCGCGGCGCAGCGCCTGTACGAGTCGCCCGACAGCCTGGCCACGCAGATGGACGGCCTGCTGGCCGAGGCCATCCGCACCAAGTCCGGCGGTGACCACCGCTTCCTGATCCACAATACCGACCGCTCGATCGGCGCGCGCCTGTCCGGCACCATCGCCCGCGCCCACGGCAACCACGGCATGGCCGAGGCACCGCTGAACCTGCGCTTCCGCGGCACCGCCGGGCAGAGCTTCGGCGCGTTCAACGCCGGCGGCCTGCACCTGGAGCTGGAAGGCGAGGCCAACGACTACGTCGGCAAGGGCATGGCCGGCGGCCGGCTGGTGGTGCGCCCGCCGCGTGGCGCGCGCTTCGAGGCGCGCAGCACCGCGATCCTCGGCAACACGTGCCTGTACGGCGCCACCGGCGGCGAGCTGTACGCCGCCGGCCGCGCCGGCGAGCGCTTCGCGGTGCGCAACTCCGGCGCGCTGGCGGTGATCGAGGGCGCCGGCGACCACTGCTGCGAGTACATGACCGACGGCATCGTGCTGGTGCTGGGCAAGGTCGGGCTGAACTTCGGCGCCGGTTTCACCGGCGGCCTGGCCTACGTGCTGGACGTGGAGCGCGACTTCGTGGACCGCTTCAACCACGAGCTGATCGACATCCACCGTATCTCCGCCGAGGGCTTCGAGAACCACCGCCAGCACCTGCACACGCTGATCAGCCGCCACCGCGAGCTGACCGGCAGCATCTGGGCGCAGCAGATCCTGGACGAGTTCCGCGACTACATCGGCAAGTTCTGGCTGGTCAAACCCAAGGCCGCCAGCATCGAGTCGCTGACCGAGTCGTTGCGCCGCGCCGCCTGACCCAGGTTCCCCTCTGCCGCATGCGGGAGAGGGGCCGGGGGTGAGGGCAGCGCAGGTCTGCCCCCCATCCGCCCCTTCGGGGCACCGTCCCCCGCACGCGGGGGACGGGAATCAGCTACGGATTTTTCCTATGAGCCGCAAACAAGCCTTCCAATTCCTCGACCTGCCGCGGCAGATGCCGCAGCGCATTCCCGTGGAACTGCGCACGTCCGGCGACTGGGGCGAGCTGTACGGCAAGTTCGACAAGGCCGACGCGCAGTACCAGGCCGGCCGCTGCCTGGACTGCGGCAACCCCTATTGCAGCTGGAAGTGCCCGGTGCACAACGCCATCCCGCAATGGCTGCAGCTGGTGCAGGAGAACCGCATCGAGGAAGCCGCCGCGCTGTGCCATTCGACCAACCCGCTGCCGGAGGTCTGCGGCCGGGTATGCCCGCAGGACCGCCTGTGCGAAGGCAGCTGCACGCTGGAGGAGTTCGGCGCGGTCACCATCGGGGCGGTGGAGAAGTACATCGTCGACACCGCGCTGGCCACCGGCTGGCGCCCCGACCTCAGCAGCGTCGTGCCCACCGGCTGGCGCGTGGCAGTGGTCGGCGCCGGCCCGGCCGGGCTGGCCTGCGCCGACCGGCTGGCACGTGCCGGCATCCAGGCGGTGGTCTACGACCGCTACGAGCAGATCGGCGGCCTGCTGCAATTCGGCATCCCCAGCTTCAAGCTCGACAAGCGCGTGATCGCCAAGCGCCGCGAAGTGCTCGAGGGCATGGGCGTGGAGTTCCGGCTCGGCGTCGAGATCGGCCGCGACCTCTCCAGCGAGCAGCTGCTGGCCGAGTACGACGCGGTGTTCCTGGGCACCGGCGCCTACCGCTACACCGACGGCGGGCTGCTCGGGCAGGACCTCAAGGGCGTGCTGCCGGCGCTGCCGTTCCTGGTACAGAACAGCCGCATCGTCGGCGGCAACGACCCCTGGGGCCGGCCGATCGCCGGCTGGGAGGACAAGATCGCGCTGCCGGATCTCAACGGCAAGCGGGTGGTGGTGCTGGGCGGCGGCGACACCGGCATGGACTGCGTACGCAGCGCCATCCGCCTGGGCGCGGCCAAGGTCACCTGCGCTTACCGCCGCGACGAGGCCAACATGCCCGGTTCGGCGCGCGAGGTGGCCAACGCCCGCGAGGAGGGCGTGCGCTTCCTGTTCAACCGCCAGCCGCTGGCGATCGAGGCCGGCGCCGACGACGAGGTCATCGGGGTGACGGTGGTGGAGACCCGGCTCGGCGAGGCCGACGCCAACGGCCGTCGCAACGCCGAGCCGATCGAGGGCAGCGAGTCGCTGCTGGAGGCGGACGTGGTGATCATCGCCTTCGGCTTCTCGCCGACGCTGCCGGACTGGCTGGCGGCGCAGGGCGTGGAAGCCACCGGAAACGGGCGCATCGTGGCTAGTGCCGCAGCGGCCGACGGCCGCCTGCCGTACCAGACCACCCACCCCAAGCTGTTCGCCGGGGGCGACGCCGTGCGCGGGGCCGACCTGGTGGTCACCGCCGTGGCCGAGGGCCGCGACGCGGCCGGCAGCATCGAGCAGTGGCTCGGCGTGCAGGCCCAGGTGAAGCGGCCCGCCGCGGCCTGAGCGGCGGGCACAACCGACGACGCAGCCCGGCAGGCGACCCGGCCGCCTGCGCGGTACCGGGCGCGCGACAGCGGCCGATCGGACGCAACGGCCCGCGCCCGCGGCCGCCCGGCGCAGCGACCTGAGGCGCGCCGCCGCGCGGCCCGCGGTCGCCACCCCCAATGAAGAGGGCCGCGCCTCCGTCAGGAAGCGCGGCCCGAGGACCGGCCGTCGTCACGTCCGCGGCGACCACCGCCACGCAGGCGGCAGCAGCTCCGCCGGCGCAGGGCCGGCCTGGGTCAGGCGGCCTCGGCCTGTGTGTCCAGCGTCGCCATGTCGATCACGAAGCGGTACTTCACGTCGCCCTTGAGCATGCGCTCGTAGGCCTCGTTGATCTGCGCCATCGGGATGGTCTCGATATCGGACACGATGCCGTGCTTGGCGCAGAAATCGAGCATTTCCTGGGTCTCGCGGATGCCGCCGATCAACGAGCCGGCGAGGGTGCGGCGCTTCATGATCAGGTTGAACACCGTCGGCGAGGGGTGCGGGTGCTCCGGCGCGCCCACCAGCACCATCGCGCCGTCGCGCTTGAGCGTGTTGAGGAACGGGTCGAGGTTGTGCTGTGCGGCGACGGTGTTGAGGATGAAGTCCAGCGAGTTGGCCTGCGCGGCCATCTGCGCTTCGTCCTTGGACACCACCACCTCGTCGGCACCCAGGCGCAGCGCATCGTCGCGCTTGCGCTCGGAGGTGGTGAACAGCACCACCGTGGCACCCATCGCCTTGGCGATCTTCACGCCCATGTGGCCCAGGCCGCCCAGGCCGACCACGCCCACCTTCTGGCCGGGACCGACCTTCCAGTGCGCCAGCGGCGAATAGGTGGTAATGCCGGCGCACAGCAGCGGCGCCACCGCGGCCAGGTCGCCGTCGTCGTGCGACACGCGCAGCACGTACTTCTCGTCCACCACGATGTGGTCGGAGTAGCCGCCGTAGGTGTTCTCGCCGCCGAACATCGGACCGTTGTAGGTCCCGGTGAAGCCGTTCTCGCAGTACTGCTCCTCGCCTTCCTGGCAGGAGGGACAGCTGCGGCAGCTGTCGACCATGCAGCCGACGCCGGCCAAGTCGCCGACCTTGAAGCCGCTGACCGCGTCGCCGACGGCGCTCACGCGGCCGACGATCTCGTGGCCCGGGACCGACGGGTACAGGGTGTTCTGCCACTCGTTGCGCGCGGTGTGCAGGTCGGAGTGGCAGACGCCGCAATAGAGGATGTCGATGCGCACGTCGTTCGGGCCGGGCGCGCGGCGGTCGAACGCGAACGGGGCCAGCGGCTGGTCGGCGGAACGGGCGGCGTAGGCGTGGGCTTGGCTCATGGGGAGGACTCCGAGGGGGCGACGGCATTCGCCTGCGCGAATGCCAGGAAAGGATGCGTACCAGTGTAGGACGGGCCGGTGATGCAGCGCTGTGACGGTGCGTTGCGCCGATGCGCGGTGGGCCGTGGTCGCATTCCCGCAAACCGTTCCGGCGCGGCGCGATGCGCGCTTGCGTGAATGCCCCGATAACGCGCGTGGCCGCGGGCCGGGCATCGTCGATGCCGCCCTGCACGATAGCAGGCGGTCGTGCGCTCCCCGCGGCCACCGACACCGATGCCGAAGGAGGCCTCCCCCATGTCCCGTTCCCCATTCCGGTCCCATCGTCTCCCCAGCGCCGTCCTGGCGCTCGCCCTGCTGGCCGGCCCGCCGCTGGCGCAGGCCGCAGAACCCGGCGGACTCAAGTACCTCGGCGTCAACCTGTCCGGCGCCGAGTTCAACTCCGGCAAGAAGCCCGGCAAGCTGTACAAGGACTACACCTATCCGGCCGCGTCCGATTTCGGCTACTTCGCCGGCAAGGGCATGAACACGATCCGCCTGCCGTTCCTGTGGGAACGCCTGCAGCCCCAGCTCAACGGCGAGCTGGACCCGGAACAGCTCGGCCTGATCAAGAAGTCGTTGCAGGCCGCCAAGGCCAACCGCCAGTTCCTGATCCTGGACCTGCACAACTACGCCAAGTACAACGGCAAGCGCCTCGGCAGCGCCGAGGTCCCCGCCGCCGCGCTGGCCGACCTGTGGCGCCGGCTGGCGCTGGAGTTCAAGGACGACAAGGCGGTGATCTTCGGGCTGATGAACGAGCCCAACGGCATTTCCGCCCCCGACTGGGCCGCGGCGGCGCAGGGCACGATCAACGCCATCCGCAAGACCGGGGCGAAGAACCTGATCCTGGTCCCGGGCACCGCCTACACCGGCGCGCACAGCTGGCGCAGCACCAGCTACGGCGTCTCCAATGCCAAGGCGCTGGAGATCGTCAAGGATCCCGGCGGCAACCTGGCCTTCGAGGCGCATCAATACCTGGACGGCGACTACAGCGGCACCAAGCCGCAGTGCGTGAGCGCCACGGTCGGCGAGGAGAAGCTGCGCGGCTTCACCGCGTGGCTGCGCGAGAACCGGCAGAAGGGCTTCCTGGGCGAATTCGGTACCGCCAACAACCCCGTCTGCGACCAGGCGCTGCGCGGCATGCTGAGCTACATGGAGAAGAACAGCGACGTGTGGCTGGGCTGGACCTGGTGGGCGGCCGGCGCCTGGTGGAAGCCGGATTACCCATTCAACGTGCAACCGGGCAAGGACGGCAGCGACAAGCCGCAGATCTCCATCCTCAGCGAGTACGCGCGACGCGCCGGCAAACCCGCCACGGCAAAGCCCGCCGCAGGCAAGTAGGCGGGTACGACCGTCGCCGTGCGGGGCGGCGGTCGCAGCGGGCGACGTCGGCGGCATCCGCGAAGGCCGGTGACCCGTGGCGGATGCCACCCTCGCTCCACGTGGAGGCGTGCCTGTCACCGCCTCCGCGCCCTCCGTCGCCGGCCCGCAGCGAGCGATGCGGTCGCACCTGCGCAATCCCCCTCACCGATCACGGCGGCGCGCATCGCGCCCCGCGCCGATCCGCTCCGTGGATCATTGCCTCGTCGTCGATGACGCGCTGGCGCTCGGCTTGCAGGACGGAGGACGGCCTGCCGGGACCGGGGAATCGTGCACCGCGACTGTTCACTGCCCGCGCTCGCGCCATGGAGCTCCAGGCGGCAGTCGGTAGCCATCAATTGTTAGTCGTAGCTCTTAGCTCTTAGTAGTTAGCTCTTAGTAGTTAGCTCTTAGTAGTTAGCTCTTAGCAGTTAGCTCTTAGCAGTTAACTGTTAACTGTTAACTGTTAGCCGCAGCCTGCCTGCGAGGCCCTGTTCAAGCGACGGGCCCGATCGATGCCGGCGATACGCCACTCGCGCCGCGGGCCGGCGGCTGCGCGCTAGCGCGAGCACACCGGCAGCAGGGAATGCCACGCGTCGCATGGCAGGAGAACCATGCCTCCCGCACGCGCATCCCTGCGCTTCGCCGACCCCGCGATGGCCTCTACCGGCATGCGCCCGCGCCGCGTCGACGACATGACACCGGCCCGTCAACCCACGCCGGAATGCCGACACCGGCTGCGCAGAACCGCGCACGCGCTCCCCGTGCAGCTCTCGCCGCGT
Source organism: Lysobacteraceae bacterium USHLN149 (assembly GCA_037145635.1). Taxonomy (GTDB): domain Bacteria; phylum Pseudomonadota; class Gammaproteobacteria; order Xanthomonadales; family Xanthomonadaceae; genus JAATFS01. The sequence continues at coordinate 111,417 of JBBCXB010000003.1, read as the reverse complement.
GGCGATATCGGCCACGAACCGTGAACCGCACTCCAGCTGACTTGCGACGCACTGCCCACCTCGCCTTCACGACCACTGTGCAAAAGCACGGCGGCACGACGGATGCATTAGTTCTAGGACGCGGCACACCGTGCAGCGCTGCATCGCCGGTGCTGCCGCGTCTTCCCGTCGTTCAAGGAGTACCCCCATGACCATCGCATCCGTCAGCCTGCGCAACGTCGTCCGTTGCACCGTGTTGTTCCTCCTGCTCGGCCTGCTGACGCCGGGCCTGGCGCAGACCCGCGCCCTGAAATACGCCGGCGTCAACCTGTCCGGCGCCGAGATCGCCTCATCGAAGAAGCCTGGCGTCCTCTACAAGGACTACCTGTATGCCGCCGCCAGCGATTACGCCTATTTCGCCGGCGTGGGCATGAACATCATCCGTCTTCCGATCCTGTGGGAACGGCTGCAACCCGATGCCGGCGGCGAGCTGGACCCGGCGCAGCTGGAACTCGTGCAGCAGGCGGTGGCGCGCGCCAAGGCCGCAGGCACCTACCTGATCCTGGACGTGCACAACTACGGCAAGTACTACGGCTACAGGATCGGCAGCGCGGACGTTCCGGTGGCCACGTTCACCGATCTGTGGCGGCGGCTGGCCCTGGCCTTCCACAGCGACGACGCCGTGATCTTCGGGCTGATGAACGAGCCCAACGGCATCGCCGCCAGCACCTGGGCCGGCGCCGCGCAGGCGGCGATCGACAGCATCCGCGCCACCGGGGCGAACAACCTGATCCTGGTGCCGGGCACGTTGTGGAGTGGTGCGCACAGCTGGTACTCCGCCACCAGCGATGGCTATTCCAATGCCACCGCCCTGGTCTCGATCACCGACCCGCTGAACCACTACGCCTTCGAGGCCCACCAGTACCTGGATTCCGATTCCAGCGGCACCACCGATGTCTGCGTCAGCCCGACCGTCGGCGCGGACCGCCTGCGCAACTTCACCGAGTGGCTGCGGGCCAATGGCAGGACCGGCTTCCTGGGCGAATTCGGCACCGCCAACAACGCGGTCTGCAACGCGGCGCTGCAGAACATGCTCGCCTACCTCGGCGACAACGCCGACGTGTGGCTGGGCTGGACCTTCTGGGCCGGCGGCGCGTGGTGGAACGCCCACTACCCGTTCAACGTGCAGCCCAACGAGGATGGAAGCGACAAGCCGCAGATCGCGATCCTGTCGCCGCATGCCCTGGCGATCACCGAGTAGGCCGGGCTGCCTGCCGGCGCGCGGAAGGCCGCGGCGTGTCGGCCGGCACGGACACCTGCGCGGGCCGCGGAACCCACGGCGCGATCGGCCCGGTACGGCCGATCGCGCCGCACTCATCTGCCTGAACCGCCGCGGCCGCGGCGGGCACGTCTTCACCTGTGCGCGATCCCGCAGCCGACAGGATGGGCGCCAACCTCAACAAGGAGCAGCCCATGAGCAAGTTGATGATCAAGACCACGCTGGTCGGTGCCCTGCTGGCCGCCGGTGCGCTGTCCACCGCGCAGGCCCAGATCCAGAAGCCCAATGGCGAGGCGATGACCGCCGCGCAGGTGGAGGCGATGCTGACCGCCAAGGGCTTCAAGAACATCCATGACGTGAAGTTCGACGACGGGCTGTGGGAGGCCGACGCCAAGAGCGGCGATGGCAAGGAACTTGACCTGCGCGTCGATCCGGTCAGCGGCCGCATCTATGGCGACCAGAAGGCCTCGCGCCTGAGCAAGGCCGACATCGAGGCCGCGCTGTCGTCCAACGGCTATTCCAAGGTGCGCGACCTGAAGTTCGAGAACGGCCTGTGGTCGGCCAAGGCGCAGCAGGCCACCGGCCAGGAGATCCAGGTCCACGTCGACCCGAACGACGGCCTGGTGGTCAGCGCGCAGAACGACTGACCCCGCCGGCTTCGGTCCCCGCCACGGCCGGCACCGAAGCCGCGGCGCGGAGCGACCGAACGATGCTCCGCTAGCAAGAGATGAGGCCTCCGCCAGGAGGCCTCATGCATTTCGGTCCGGCGGTGCCGCCCTTGGGAAGCGGCCGCGGGCGCGGTCCGCGGCGGCGCCGTTCCACATCCGCGGCACGGAACCGGCTTGCCGGCCCGTCGCTTACGCCGCGGCGGCAAGACCGCGCGGCCGCGCCGCACGGCGGCGGCCGGTTCCGGCGGGCCGCCTGCGCTCAGGGGGTCTTCGGCGCCGCGGCCTTGCCGCCCATCATCGCGTCGCGCGCGGCCTTGAACGGGTTGCCCGCATACCAGTTCGGCCAGCGGTCGCCGGCCGCCAGGGTCTGGCCCACGCCATACACCGCCTGCAGGTCCTCGACGGTCCCGTCCAGCTTCCAGCTCGCCGGATCGTACTCGTCGCTGGGTGCGTGGTAGTGGTCGCGGCCGTAGGCCTCGGCGGCTTTGCGCCCGGCCGCGGTGCCGCCCTCGCGCAGGTCCTCGCCCCCGTCGGCGTACAGCGCCGGCACGCCGGCCTTGGCGAAGTTGAAGTGGTCCGAGCGGAAGTAGGAGCCGTTCTGCGGCGACGCCTCGCCGTGCAGGATCCGCCCCTGCCGGGCGGCGACCGGCTTGAGCAGGTCCTCTAGCTCGGAGCTGCCCGAACCCACCACGGTGATGTCGCGGGCGCGGCCAGCCACCGACATCGCGTCGAGGTTGATTACGCCGGCGATCTTGTCGAGCGGGAAGCTCGGGTGGGCCACGTAGTACTGCGAACCGAGCAGGCCCGACTCCTCCAGCGTCACCGCCAGGAACACCACCGAGCGCGCCGGCCGGGGTTCCTGGTGCGCGAACGCGTCGGCGATCTCGAGGATGCCGGCCACGCCGGTGGCGTTGTCCACCGCGCCGTTGTAGATGTTGTCGCCGGGCTCGCCGTCGTGCTTGCCCAGGTGGTCCCAGTGCGCCATGTACAGCACCGCCTCGTCGGCGCGGCTGCTGCCCGGCAGCACGCCGACCACGTTGCGCGACTGCTTCTGCGCGATGGTGCTCTTCAGGTCCACCGACCACTTCGCCTTCAGCGGCACCGGCTTGAAGCCGCGCTTGCTGGCGTCCTTGTAGGCCTGGTCCAGGTCCAGCCCGGCGTCGGCGAACAGCTGCCGCGCCGCCTCGGCCGACAGCCAGCCCTGCACCGGCAGCCGGGGCGCCGGGTCGTCCTGGGCCGGCAGGTCGTACTGCGCGCCGGCCCAGGAGTTCTTGACCACGTCCCAGCCGTAGCTGGCGCCGGCGCTATCGTGCACGATCAGGGCCGCCGCCGCGCCCTTGCGCGCGGCCTCCTCGAACTTGTAGGTCCAGCGGCCGTAGTAGGTCATGCGCGTGCCGTCGAACAGCTTGGCGTCGTGGGTGTGGAAGCCGGGGTCGTTGACGAACATCACCACCGTCTTGCCCTTCCAGTCCTGGCCGGCGTAGTCGTTCCACTTCTGCTCGGGCGCGTCCACGCCGTAGCCGACGAACACCAGCTCGCTGTTGTCGACCCTGACCTCCGGCTGCGCGGTGCGGGTGCCGACCACGATGTCGGTGCCGAACGCCAGGTCGCGGGTCTTGCCGGCGGACTCCAGCCGCGGGGTGGTGTGCGGGTCGGCGGTGGTCTCGACCATCGGCACGTCCTGGAACCAGCTGTCGCCGTTGCCCGGCTGCAGGCCGATGCGCTGCATCTGGTCGCGGATGTAGGTGACGGTCTTCTCTTCGCCGGGGGTGCCGGGGCCGCGGCCCTCGAACGCGTCCGAGGACAGCGTCTTGACCAGCTCGCCGAAGTCGTCGGGGGTGATGTCGGCGGAGAACGCGTGCTTGCTCGCCGGGGCGGCCGCGGCGGCCTCGGGCGCTGGCGCGGCCGGAGCGGAGTCGGCGGGGGCCGGCTCGCGCTTGCACGCCGCCAGTGCGGCCGTCGCGGCCAGACACAACAGGATCTTGCGGGACATCGGGGGGGCGCTCCTCGCGGCGAAGAAGCTCCCGATTCTAGGGGCAATCGGCCCGTGCGCGGGGCCTTGCCGGTGCCGGTGCCGCGCGCCTGCGTCGACCCCGGGGCCGCAGGCGCGACGGGGCGGGCGGGCGGCGGCGACGATCGGCGGCCGGCCGGCCGGCCGGTCCAAACGTGCCAGCGGGACAGGACGAGTAGACGGACCGCCGCCGCGGCGCGCGGGCAGCCGCGGCGGAAGCGGCCGCCGCAGGTCCCCGCCGCGGCCGTGCGCACGCGTCCGGCGATGCTCAGTCCTTCGGCGCGGCCTCGCTGTCGAAGCTGCGCGGGGTCGCGCCGCTGACCGCGCCGATGCGCGCGGTGCGGTGCACGTACAGGGTGACGTCGCGCTCGAAGTTCAGCGCACCCTCGACCACCGCGTTAGGGCCGACGATCACCCGCGGCTTGCGCGCAGGCTTCAACGAGAGGCTGAAGCTGGGCTTGCGGACGTCGATGCCGCCGGCCACGTGCGAGCCCACGCCGACGGTAATGTCGCCATTGACCGTCTCGATGCCCTTGCCGAGCTGGGTGCCGACCAGCCCGATGCCGCCGTTGACGGTCTCGACGCCACCGCGGACCTGGCTGCCGCGCTCGACCATGACGCTGCCGTTGACCGTCTCGATGCCGCCATCGACCACCGCCCGCTCGGCCACGTCGATGCCGCCGTTGACCGTGGACAGGGCGCCGGTGTGTGCCTGCGTGCCGATGCGGATGCCGCCGTTGACGGTCTCCACTTTGCCGGCCTGGGCGCGCTCGCCGACGTCGATGCCGCCGTTGACCGTATCCAGGTCGCCGTACTGGCGGCCGGCCTCGGCGCTGATGCGGCCGTTGACCTTGCTGATGTCCTCGGCGGCCCAGGCGGGACCGGTGGCCAGGGCCACGCCGAGCACCAGCACGAGTTGCAGACGCTTCATCGATGAACCTCCCGCCGGCGGCGGCTGTAAGCTTGCCGGCGATCACACCATGCTTGGCTACAATCCGCACCTGCCTGAAGTCACTGGACCTTTCGCTTGCGCCCACCCCGTCCCTGCATGCCTCCCTGCGCTCCGCCCATCGTGGCGCCGGCCGCGCCTGGGCGTCGTCGGCAGCGGGCGGGACGGCTCGCGCTGCTGCTGGCCCTGGCCTCCACGCTGCTCGGCCAGGCCGGCGCGCAGAGCCAGCGCGAGGCCGAACGCAAGCTGCAGCAGATGCGCAACGAGCTCAAGTCCATCACCCAGGAACGCCGCACGCTGGAGGGCAAGCGCGGCGATGCCTCGCGCAAGCTGCGCGAGGCCGACGAACAGGTGGCCCGCAGCTCGCGTGCGCTCAGCGAGACCGAAGCCGCGCTGCGGCGCCAGCAACAGGCGCTGGGCTCGCTGCAGCAGCAGCGCGAGCAGATGCGCCGCGGCCTGGCCGAGCAGCGCGTGCAGCTGGCGGCCCTGCTGCGTGCGGCCTACCAGGTCGGCGGCAACGCGCCACTGAAGTTGCTGCTGTCGCAGGACACCGTGGCCGATGCCAACCGCGTGCTCACCTACCACCGCTACGTGCAGAACGAGCGCGCGCAGCGCATCCAGGCCCTGACCCGCGAGCTGCAGGCGCTGGAGAAGGTCGAGAAGGACATCGCCGACCGCCGCCAGGCGCTGGACCAGACCCGCCAGCAGCAGAAGTCGCAAGCGTCCTCGCTGCAGCAGGACCGCCAGCAGCAGGCCACGACCGTGGCCGAGCTGGATGGCCGCTACCAGGAGCGCAGCCAGCGCGAGAAGGCCCTGGGACAGGATGCCAAGGCGCTCGAGCGGCTGCTGGCCAGCCTGCGCGCGGCCGCGGCCAGGGCCGAGGCCGAACGCCGCGCCGCGGCCCGCAAGGCGGCGGCCGAGGCGGCCGCACAGGCCAAGCGTGGCAGCAGCAGCGGCAGCGGCAGCGGTGGCAATGCCAGGCCAGGCAAGACGCCGCCCAGGGTGGTCGCCAATGCCGCCGCCCCGAAGGTCGGCGGACTCAGCTGGCCGGTGTCGGGCAACCTGCTGGCGCGCTTCGGCGGCACGCTGCCCGATGGCCACACCAGCAACGGCGTGCTGATCGGCGCACCGGCCGGCACCCCGATCACCGCGGTGGCCGACGGCACCGTGGTGTTCTCCGACTGGATGACCGGCTACGGCATGATCCTGATCGTCGACCACGGCAACGGCTACATGAGCCTGTATGCGCACAACGACACCCTGTTGCGCGACGCCGGTGCCACGGTCAAGCGCGGCGAGGCGGTGGCCAAGGTCGGCAACTCCGGCGGCCAGGGCACCCCGGGGCTGTATTTCGAGCTGCGCCGCAACGGCCAGCCGGTCGATCCCTCCAGCTGGCTGCAGCGGCGCTGAGCCGGGGCTTCAACGCGCGTTTACCCTCGCTTCGCGCATAATCCGGTCAGCCCCGCACGACGGGGCGGTGTCTTCCCCACGGAGTGCTTCATGCGCGTAGCCGCCCTGTCCGTTGCCCTGTCGCTGGCGCTGCTGTCGCCGTCGGCCTGGTCGCAGAACGCCAGTCCCACCGCGTCCACGGCGACGGCCGACGACCCGGACGCCAACGAGTCCGCCACCTCCAAGGTGCCGCTGGACGAGATCCGTCGCTTCGTCGCGGTCTACAACGCGGTCAAGCAGGCCTACGTCGATCCGGTCGACGACCAGAAGTTGATGCACTCGGCCATCCGCGGCCTGCTCACCGACCTGGACCCGCACAGCACCTACTTCGACAAGGAAGACGCCGAGGCCTTCGACGAGCAGGCCAGCGGCGCCTACGACGGCATCGGCGTGGAACTGCTGCAGCAGCAGGACAACACGCTGAAGGTGATCGCGCCGATCGACGACACCCCGGCCGCGCGCGCGGGCCTCCGCGCCGGCGACCTGATCGTGGCCATCGACGGCAAGCCGATCAGCAGCGTGCAGGCGATGGAACCGCTGCGCGGCGAGCCCGGCAGCAAGCTGACCCTGACGATCGTGCGCGACAAGGTCGCCAAGCCGTTCGACGTCACCCTGCAGCGCGAGACCATCCGCGTGGCCAGCGTGCGCAGCCGGATGCTGGAGCCCGGCTACGGCTACATCCGCATCAGCACCTTCCAGGCCGACACCGGCACCGACTTCCAGAAGAACCTCAAGCAGCTGCAGCAGCAGGCCGGCGGCAAGCTGCGCGGGCTGGTGCTGGACCTGCGCAGCAATCCCGGCGGCCTGCTGACCTCGGCGGTGCAGGTGGCCGACGACCTGCTCGACAAGGGCAACATCGTCAGCACCCGCGGCCGCATCTCGATCAGCGACGCCAAGTTCGACGCCACCGCCGGCGACCTGCTCAACGGCGCGCCGCTGGTGGTGCTGGTCGACGCCGGTTCGGCCAGTGCCTCGGAGGTGCTGGCCGGCGCCCTGCGCGACAACAAGCGCGGCCGCATCGTCGGCAGCCGCACCTTCGGCAAGGGCTCGGTGCAGACCGTGCTGCCGCTGGACAACGGCGACTCGGTCAAGCTCACCACCGCGCGCTACTACACGCCCAGCGGCAAGTCGATCCAGGCCAGCGGCATCGTGCCCGAAGTGCTGCTCACGCCGGAGACCAAGCCCGACGCCGACCTGCCGGCGAGCCTGACCGACTACAGCGAGGCGACCCTGCCGGGCCACCTGCGCGGGGACGAGGAGGGCAGCGAAGGCTACAGCGCCGGCGATGCCCTGCCGGGCGACGGCCCGATCGCCTCGGCGCTGGCGGAACTGAAGCAGCCCGGCTCGGTGGCGCGCGCGGCGGCGGCCCGGAAGGCGGCGGCACCGGCCAAGCCGGCCAGGCCGGCCCCCCCCGTGCCTGCGGCGGCAAAGCCGACCGCACCGGCCCAGACCGCGCCCGCCAAGCCGCCGGCGCCGGCCGCGCCTGCACCGGCCGGCAAGACCGCGCCGGCTGAGCCGGTCGAACCGGTGAACTGACGTCGGCCCGGCGCGGGTCCGCTTGCGCCGGCCACCGCGGACCTCCGGACCTCGCCTCGGGCGGGGTCCCGTCCGCCTCATCCCGCCGGCAGCACCGCCGGATTGACGAGGTTGCGCGGCGTCCCGGCGGCGAAGGCCAGCACGTTGTCGAACGCGTCGCCGAAGTAAAGCTCGTAGCTGTCGCGCTCGACGTAGCCCAGGTGCGGCGTCGCCAGCACATGCGGATGCAGCAGCAGCGGGTCGCGCGGATCCAGTACCGGCTCGCGCTCGAACACGTCCAGCGCGGCCTGCCCGGGACGCCCGGCCTGCAGGGCCGCGAGCAACGCCCCCGGCGCGATCAGTTCGGCGCGGCTGGTGTTGACCAGCAGCGCGTCGGGGCGCATCCGCGCCAGGTCCGCCGCGGTGACGTCATGGCGCGTGGCCGCGGCCAGCCGGCGGTGCAGCGACAGCACGTCGCTGTCGGCGAACAGCGCCTCGCGGCTGGCGGCGATCTCGAAGCCGTCGGCGCGGGCCTGCGCGCACGAGGCCTCGCCGCCCCAGACCAGCACGCGCATGCCGAACGCGCGCCCGAAGCCCGCCACCTGGCGGCCGATCCTGCCGTAGCTCCAGATGCCCAGCGTGCGCCCGTGCAGCGTGCGCCCGAGCACGGCGTCGCCGGTGGCCTGCCAGCGGCCGTCGCGCAGCGCGCGCTGGTAGGCGGGCAGGCGCCGCCCGGCCGCCATGACCAGCGCCCAGGTCAGCTCGGCCGGCGCCACCGGCGAGCCGCGGCCCTCGGCCACCGCCACGCCGTGCGCGGTACAGGCGGCCAGGTCCAGGTGCGCGGCGACCTTGCCGGTCTGGCTGATCAGCTTCAGCCGCGGCAACCGCCGCAGCAGGGTGGCGTCGACGCGGGTGCGCTCGCGGATCAGCACCAGCGCCTCGGCCTCGATCAGGCGCTCGGCCCATTCGTTCGGATCGGTGGCCATCGCGGTCAGCACCTGCACCTCGTGCCCACGCAGGCGTTCGAAGCACGGCAGGTGGCGCACGGCGTCCTGGTAGTCGTCCGGAATCAGGATGCGCATCGGCTCAGCGCGGCCGCGGCGGCAGCGGGAACGGCGTCACCACCTTCTCGCCGGTGGCGGCGTCGCGGATCGCGGACTGGCGCTTCTTCCCGACCTCCTCGATGCGCACGATGCTCTGCATCGGCAGGTGCAGGCTGCGGGTGTCGCCGAACTCCTCGCGCAGCCGTTCCTCGGTGGGGTCGACCACCACGCCGTCGTGCACGTCGAACACCAGTTCGCCGATCTCGTTGAAGCCCCACAGGTGGCTGCTGCCGACCTTGTGCGCGTACAGCTCGTACACCTTGCCGTGATTGAGGAAGGTGACCTTGTAGAGGGGCTTGGACATGCCGGCGATTATAAGCGCCGCACATGACCGCCAGGCCGCTCAGAACCCGTGGCGCTTGCGCAGCCGCCGCGCGATCGCCGCGCGCACGTACAGCCCGTAGACGACGCCGAACAGGAAGCCGGCGATGTGCGCCGACCACGCCACCATGCCGAACGCCGGGCCGATGTAGGCGAACACCACCTGCAGCAGCGCCCACGCGCCGATCAGCAGCGGCGCCGGCACGCGGATGAATTCCAGGAACAGCCCCAGCGGCAGTACCACGCCGAGCTTGGCGCCGGGAAACAGCGCCAGGTAGGTGCCGATCAGCGCCGACACCGCACCGGAGGCACCGATGATCACCCGGTCCGGCGTGCCGATCGCGAAGATCGCGGCCAGGTTGGAGGCCGCGCCGCCGAGCAGGAACAGCAGCAGCAGGCGCCAGGGTCCCAGGATGCGCTCGGCCGGCAGGCCGAAGATCAGCAGGAACACCAGGTTGCCCAGCAGATGCGACCAGTCCGCATGCAGGAACAGCGCGGTGAACAGCCGCAGCACGCTGCCGTCCTGCATCGTCGCCCACCAGTCGGCGAGGTTGGCCACGCCGCTGGACAGCGCGCCCCAGTCCAGCCACAGCGTGTTGCGGGCCTCGCCCGGCTGGCTGATCGACCACAGGAACGCCAGCCACAGGGCCGCGAACAGCAGCGGTACGGCCCAGCGGGCGGAAATCTTCTTGCGGGAGGGGATGGACACGAACATGGGGTGGCACAATAACGATTTCACCGGCCTGAACACATCCCCAACCTGCAGCCACCCGCCCGCCGCCATACGTTATTGTTTGGTTAACCCGGGTGGGTATACTGCATACGGCGTCGTATGTCGGGAGGGGTCTCCGGCGCACCGCCGTCGGCCTTCGGGCGCGATGGGGTGCAGGCGCGTTCTTGGACCAACGAAGTCTTTACCGGAGAGCACCACACCATGTCTACCATTTCCACCCTCAGCCGCGTTTCCGCCCTCGCCGTCGGCATCGCCGGCGTGCTGGCATTCGGCCAGGCCCACGGCGCGGCCTTCCAGCTCAAGGAAAACAGCGCCCAGGGCCTGGGCCGCGCCTTCGCCGGCTCGGCCAGCGCGCCCGGCGACGCCTCGGTGGTCGCCGTCAACCCGGCCGCGATGCGCCTGCTCGACGGCCGCCAGTTCCAGTTCGACGTGAGCGCCATCAGCTTCTCGGCCAAGTACCGCGGCGAAGGCGGCAACTACGCCACCGGCACCGCGATCTCGGGCGGCAACGGCGGCGACGCCGGCATGATCGCCCCGGTCCCGGCCGCATACTTCCACCTGCCGTTCGGCGAGAACAACAACATGCACTTCGGTGCGTCGCTGACCGTGCCGTTCGGCTTCAAGACCGAATACGACCGCGACTGGGTCGGCCGCTACAACGGCGTCAAGACCGAGCTGCAGGCGATCGACGCCGGCCTGGCGTTCTCCTACGACGTCAACCCGTACGTGTCGTTCGGTGCCTCGGTGTTCGCCGAGCGCCTGGACATCGACCTGTCCAACGCCATCGACTTCGGCTCCATCCTCGCCGCCAGCCGCGTGCCGGGCTTCGCTCCGGGCAGCGCCGACGGCTATTCGCGCATCAAGGGCGACAGCACCGAGGTCGGCTTCACCGTCGGCGGCCTGTTCACCCCGGTGGACGGCACCAACATCGGCCTGACCTACCGTTCGCGCGTGGACCACAAGATCACCGACGGCAGCGCCGACTTCACCGTGCCGGGCAACGCCGCCGCCGTGCTCGCGGTCGCCGCGCCGGGCACCTTCGTCGACACCAGCGGCCGCGCCACGGTGCGCCTGCCGGCCAGCGCGACGGTCAGCTTCACCCACAAGGTCAACGAGCAGTGGTCGGTGATGGCCGACGTCAGCCGTACCGCCTGGAGCAAGTTCGACCAGGTCACGGTGGACTTCGCGTCCAACCAGCCCAACAGCGTGCTCGACTTCTCCTACCGCGACACCACGTTCGCCTCGATCGGTGCCGACTACCGCCTGAGCGACACCGTCACCCTGCGCGGCGGCCTGGCCTACGACCAGACCCCGACCACGTCCGAGCACCGCGACGTGCGCGTGCCCGACGCGAGCCGCAAGTGGGTCTCGCTGGGCGCGAGCTGGATGCCGTCGGAGCGTACCGAGTTCAACTTCGGCTACACGCACCTGTTCACCAAGGACCCGACCATCGACCTGGTCTCGGCCACCAACAGCACCCTGACCGGTTCGTACGATGTGACCGGCGACGTGCTGGCCGCCTCGGTCAACTACAAGTTCTGATCGGCGCCGTCACTGCAGCAAACCAGAGCCCCGCTTCGGCGGGGCTTTTTTATGCCGGTTCCGCCACGCGAGCGGTAGCGTGGAGCTAGCGCGGAGGTACGGACATCGACATTCGTTCCGGGCTCGCGGCGACCGCCTGTCCGCCCGGCACCACGCAGCGGGGTGTCGGCACGCGACGGGCTCTCATCAGTAGCACGGGAGCCGCCGCACGGCGCCGCACGGGCGTCACCGCCGTGCTGCTCCGTGCTGCGTACCCGCATCCGACACGCCGGCCAGGGCCGGCGCCGGCGTCATTCCGCCGGCTTGGCTTCGCTCTTCTTCAGCGCGATGGTGTTGCCGAGCTTCTCGATCTTGCCGCCGGCCTTGCCGAAGCGCTCCAGGTCGCCCTGGATGCTCTCGTGCGTCACCTTGGCCGATTTCTGCGCGGTGCGTCCGCTCGCCGGGAAGGTCATCGTCGATTTGGGCCTGTCGCTGGTCATGTCGTCTCTCTAGCCGTACTGCGTCAAAGGGATGCCTGCGCGCAACTGGCTCAGGTAGGTCTCACGCACGTCGCGGCAGTACGGCCCGCCCATGGTGAAGCGGCGGCAGATCGTCGGCCGGTCCGCGTAGATCGAACAGCTCATCTCGGCGTGGTTCAACGCCACGCACCAGCCCTGTTCGTCGCGCGCCATCACCGGTTGCCCGCCCGACAGCTCGGCGGTCAGGTGCGAGGGAATGCGATCCTCCGGCCCGAGCAGCACCGTCAACCGGCAGCACACCGCGCTGCAGGTGCTGCAGATCGGCCGCGACGACACCGGGGCGACGGCCGCGTTCATGCCCGTGCTCCCGCGCGCAGGCGCATCGCGCAGGCGGGAGAGCGAGGGCGGAGGAGGGTGAGGCGGCGGGACGGACGATTCATGCGACGACGGATTCCGAGCTGGGGCGCGCGAGGCGGTTGATGTCTTCCACGAGCGTCTTGATCTCGCTCAGCAGCTGGCGCGTCGGCAGGGCGCCGCGCGCGATCAGCAGTTGGTCGCCCACCAGTTCCGGCGGTGCGATGGCCAGGCGACCGACGCCGGTCGCACGCCAGCGCTGCAGCGCCTCCACCCATTCCGGCGGCGGTGCGCGGTTGAGCATGACGATCACCCGTTCCTCCGGGATATCGACCGACGAGTCGCGCCCAGGCACCTGGAACCCGATGACGTGGATGAAATGGCTGCTTCGCATGGACGCAAAGACCCTGCTGCGTGGCGCGATGGAGGTGCTTTGCTGGCTTCGAGATCAGCTGAGGGGCACGTGCGTGTCAGCTGCCGAATGAGGAAGTCAGGACGAGGGACGGTCGATCGCGTTCGATCGACGTTGCCAGGCGCGCAGGGCGGGATCACGGGCATGTCCGGTGATCGACTGTAGCACCATTCGCCACGGGCCGGGCCGCGCACGCTGAACGGCGCGGCCGGCGACGCGAGGCAGATCGTCGCGGCAGCGGCGAGCCCGGAAGCGCGGCTAGCGGCGCGGGGCGTGGTCCAGGCCGGCTGTGGCCAGCACCCGGTCGACCATCGCCTGCATATGGCGGCGGTCGGTGCTGTGCGCCATGTCGACGATATGGCTCAACCGGTCGCGCAGCCAGCCCTCGTGGCCGGGGACAACCCCCGGAAGGGCGAAATCCCGCTGGACCGCCTGCAGATGAGCTTCGAGTTGCATGCGGCTGGGATGGTGGGGCGACATCGGCGGTACTTCCGTGAGGTGCAGTTGCACCCTACTCCGTAGGTGTCAACGGCAGGCGAGGGCCGGCACGCGCGGCGGCACCCGGCGCCGGCCGGGGCGAAGCGGACCGAGCCGCACGCCCGTCTAGCTGGCCGGCGGTCGTGGGGGCGGCGTGCCGGCCACCGTCTCGCGCTGCAGGCGGGCCAGCGCGGCGCGCGCATCGCCCACCACCAGCGGGGCCGGCACCGACAGCATCAGGTTGAGCGGCAGCCCGAACTCCTCGAAGCTCCAGCCGCGCGTGTCGAGCACGCCGTCGGCGCCGATCGCCTGCGGGTGGCGCGCGCGGATGCGCTCGGCGAAGCTGCCCGGGTCGGGGATGTAGCCGTACACCGGCTTGCCCCTGGCCACCGCATAGCCGACCTCGAAGCAGGTCCCGCTGTCGGGCTCCGGCCCGCGGAAGAAATCCAGGTTCGCCAGCACGGCGTCGGCACGTTCGATCAGCGCGATGTTGGCGCGATAGATCCACGCCGCCTGCTGCGCCGGATCGGTGATCTGCGCGGGCACGCACTGGTCGAGCGGGAACAGGCCCTCGAAGCCGTGCTCGGCGCACAGGCGCTTGAGCTGTTCGCCGCGCGCGGCGGCGTCGGGACGGAACACGTCGGGGCCGGCCAGGTAGAGGGTGCGGATCATCGTGCGGCAGGGCGGGTGGGGGACGTCCATTGTCGCCACATGCTGCAGGCGCTGGAAGTCGTTGCTATCGTCGGCGGCCATGGACACTCCCGATTTCATCCAGATCATCGACGACGCGGTCTCGCGCGAGGACTGCGCGGCCATCGTGCAGCGCATGCAGGCCAGCGACCAGCTGCATGCCGGCCAGGTGGGCAGTGGCGTATTCCCCGAACTCAAGCGCAGCCGCGACCTGCGCATCAGCGGCCGCGCGGACTGGGCGGACGTGGAGCAGCGCCTGCAGCAGGCGGTGTTCGGCGGCCTGCTGGGCTACCTGCGGCGGTACCCGCAGGCGCTGCTGTCGCCGCTGATGCTGCAGGTCACCGGCGAGGACGGCCGCGCGCACCGGCTGTCGGCGCAGGACCTGGTGGCGATGGCCGACGAACCGCTGGCGCAGCTGGCGCGCACCTGCCTGCGTCCCGGCGCGATCAACCTGCAGTGGTATGCCGCGGGCGAGGGCGGCTATCCGTACTGGCACTGCGAGCTGTACCCGCGCGATCCCACCGCCGAGACCCTGCATCGCCACCTGCTGTGGACGCTCTACCTCAACGACGAGTTCGAGCAGGGCGAGACCGAGTTCCTGTTCCAGCAGCGCAAGGCGCGGCCGCGGACCGGCAGCCTGCTGATCGCCCCGACCGCGTTCACCCACACCCACCGCGGCAACCGGCCCGTCGGCGGCGACAAGTTCATCGCCACCAGCTGGATCCTGTTCCAGTCGGCGCAGCAGCTCTATGGGGGGAATGGGGAATAGGGAATGGGGAATCGACGGGCGCCCGCACTGGCCTTGTCCATTCCCGAATCCCGATTCCCGGCTCAGAACAACTCGCCCTGCGGCGAAGGCGGGGCCGTCTTGGCCGGCGGTGGCGGCGGACGGAAGCGGCCGCTGTCCAGCGCCGGGGCATGCCGGCGGTCGAAGCCGCTGCGGCGCCAGGCCAGTTGGAAGCGGCGCGCCAGCAGGTCCGCGTACACGCCCTGGCCGCGCATGCGCGAGCCGAAGGCGCTGTCGTAGTCCTTGCCGCCGCGCAGTTGCTGGATGGTGCTCATGACATGCTCGGCGCGCTGCGGATGGTGCGCCTGCAGCCAGTCGCGGAACAGCGGCGCGACCTCGTGCGGCAGCCGCAGCAGCACGTAGCCGGCCGACTGCGCGCCGGCGTCCGCGGCCGCCTGCAGGATCGCCTCCAGCTCATGGTCGTTGACCCACGGGATCACCGGCGCGGCCATCACCCCGACCGGCACGCCGGCCTCGTGCAGCCGGCGCATCGCGCGCAGCCGCGCATGCGGTGCCGAGGCACGCGGCTCCAGCCGCGCCGAAAGGCGGGAATCCAGCGTGGTCACCGAGAAATGCACGTTGACCAGGCGCTCGCGGGCCAGCGGCGCGAGCAGGTCGAGGTCACGCAGCACCAGCGCGTTCTTGGTGATCAGGGTGAACGGGTGCCGCGCCTCCCACAGCACCTCGATCAGCTGCCGGGTCAGCCCGAACCGCCGCTCGATCGGCTGGTAGGCGTCGGTGTTGATGCCGAGCGCGATCGGGCTGGGCACGTAGCCCGGCCGTGCCAGCTCGCGCCGCAGCAGCGCCGGCGCGTTGGCCTTGGCGAACAGCCGGGTCTCGAAGTCCAGCCCCGGCGACAGGTTGAGGTAGGCGTGCGACGGGCGCGCGAAGCAATAGCTGCAGCCATGCTCGCAGCCGCGGTACGGGTTGACCGACTGCGAGAAGCCGATGTCCGGCGAACGGTTGCGGCTGATGATGCTGCGTGCGGTCTCCTCGGTGACCTGGGTGCGCAGCGCCGGCGCGTCGAAGTCGCCGCTGTCGTCGGCCCACCAACCGTCGTCCACCGCCTCGTTGACGGTGGCCTCGAAGCGCCCCGGCAGGTGGCCGCTCGCGCCGCGGCCCTTGATTGCGTTCGCCATCGCGCCAGCGTAGCGGCGCGCGATCTCACCGGCAGCGACGCCCGCCGCGACCGCTTGAACCCTTCAGCCGCGCGCCGCCCGCCGCGGGCTCCTCGCGCCCCGGATTTCGTGCTGCCCCATTCAGCGAGTGCCCGTAGAATCCGCGGATGTTCGCCATCTTGCAGGGCGCGTGGGAATGGCTGGCCGGCATTCCCCACCTCACCGCCTACATCGTCGCCGCCTACACCCTGTACCTGCTCTGGATCATCGGCTGGATCATCCTGCAGAAGCGCGAGCCGGTCGCCACCCTGAGCTGGGTGCTGTCGCTGGCGGCGCTGCCCTACGTGGGCCTGCTGATCTACTACCTGCTCGGGCCGCAGAAGGTGAAGCGGCAACGCCTGCGGCGCGGCCGCTCGCGCTCGGGCATGGAGCACTACACCAGCGTCTGCCCGCCGGACAGCGGCTGCACCGAGCTGGCGAAGATCGCCCAGTCCACCACCGGACTGCCGCCCAGCACCGCCACCGCGGTGGACTGGCTGGTCGATGGCGCGGCCACCTACGCGGCCATCCTCGAGGCCATCGCCGGTGCGCGCGACCACGTCCACGTGGAGTACTACATCTTCAACCCGGACCGCGCCGGGACCGCGCTGCGCGACGCCCTGATCGAGCGCGCGCGCGCCGGCGTCAAGGTCCGCCTGCTGCTCGACTCGGTCGGGTCCTCCAGCGTGCGCCGCCGCTTCCTGCAGCCGCTGCTCGACGCCGGTGGCGAGGCCGCCTGGTTCCACCCGACCCAGCTGCTGAAACCCTTCAAGCGGCCGTGGGTGAACATGCGCACCCACCGCAAGATCGTCGTGGTGGACGGCCACATCGCCTTCACCGGCGGCATCAACGTCACCGACGAGGAGGACGAGCGCCTGCGCGCCGATGCCTACCGCGACCTGCACATGCGCCTGGAAGGACACGTGGTGCGCAGCCTGCAGCTGGTGTTCGTGGAGGACTGGATCTACGCCACCGGCCAGGGGCGGCCGGCGTTCGAGGGCCAGGCGCTGTGGCCCGACGACATGCCCGGACGCCAGGACGGCCACATCGACGCCCAGGTGCTGGTGTCCGGTCCCGATTCGTCGTGGGAGACCATCCACCGGCTGCACGTGGCCGCGATCCACGAGGCGCGCCGGCGGGTGTGGCTGGTCACGCCGTACTTCGTGCCGGGCGAGGCGGCGCGCATGGCGCTGACCTCGGCCGCGCTCGGCGGGCTGGACGTGCGGCTGCTGGTGCCGCACGTCAGCGACTCGCGACTGGTCACCTATGCGGCGCGCTCGTACTTCGACGAACTGCTGGAGGCCGGCGTGCGGATCTTCGAGTACGGGCCGCGCATGCTGCACACCAAGGCGTTCGTGGCCGACGACGAGGTCGCCATCGTCGGCAGCGCGAACTTCGACAACCGCAGCTTCCGGCTCAACTTCGAGGTCTCGATGCTGTTCCGCGACCGCCCGCTGGTGGGCGCGCTGGCCACGCTCATCGAGGGCGAGATGGCCGACGCCCACGAGGTCCGCTTCAACCGCAACCGCCCGCTGTGGCGCTCGCGGCTGCCGGAGGCGTTCGCGCGGATGACCTCGCCGCTGCTGTAGCGGCCGGCGCGGCGCGGCCTGCCGCGGGTGCTGGCCGCTCTTCCCCGCGCTGCGGCCGGCACCTGCCGCGACGTGCCCGTGGAACCGCGGGGCAGGGCGGCGCTACACTGCCGCGACTCAACGGGGAAGCTCGTCATGCACTGGCTGTTTCTGCTCATGGCGCTGGGAGCGCTGGTCCTGGCGTTCACCACGCCGCACATGTGGCTGCTGGTGGTCGCGCTGCTGGCCGCGCTGGTGCTGCTGCTGGCGTGGGTGCGCGGCGGGTACGTGCAGCGCATCGGCGACGTCCGGCGCGACACCGCCAGCCTGATCGACCCGGCCGAGCTGCGGCGACTGCGCGAGCTGGCCGAGGCGCGCAAGGCGGCGGCCGGCAGCGGCGGGCCGCAGGCCTGATGCGGCCCTTGCGATGACCCGGCTCAGCGTCAACGTCAACAAGATCGCGGTCCTGCGCAACTCCCGCGGCGGCCGCGACCCCGACGTGGTGCAGGCCGCGCGCGCCTGCGTCGCCGCCGGCGCCCACGGCATCACCGTGCACCCGCGCCCCGATCGCCGCCACATCACCGCCGAGGACGTGCAGGCACTGGCCGCCCTGACCGCCGCGTCCGAGGTGGAATTCAACATCGAGGGCAACCCGTTCGCGCCGCCGCGCCAGGGCTATCCCGGCCTGCTGGAGCTGTGCCGGGCGACGCGGCCGCAGCAGGTCACGCTGGTGCCCGACGACGACGGCCAGCTCACCTCCGACCACGGCTTCGACTTCGAGCGCGAGGGCGCACGCCTGCGGCCCCTGGTCGCCGCGTTCCGTACGCTCGGTTGCCGGGTCAGCCTGTTCGTCGACGCCGGCAACCCCGCCCTCGCCGAGGCCGCCGAGCTCGGCGCGCAACGCGTCGAGCTCTACACCGGCCCGTATGCCGAGGCGCATCACGGCGGCCAGCCGCAGGCGGCGCTGGCGCTCTTCGCCGAGGCCGCGCGACGCGCCGCGGCGGCCGGGCTCGGCGTCAACGCCGGCCACGACCTGTCCCAGGCCAACCTCGGCGACTTCCTGGCCGCGGTCCCCGGCGTGCTCGAGGTCTCCATCGGCCACGCGCTGATCGGCGAGGCGCTCCACGAGGGCCTGGATGCCACGGTGCGCGCCTACCTCACCCTGCTGCGGCAGCACGTGTCTCCTCCCGCCGCCTGAACGCAAAAAAAAACGCCACCGTTGCCGGTGGCGTTCGCAGTCGCGTCATGACTGTTGTGAAGCGGTATTACGGGGTTACTGCACGAAGCCGATCTTCTTCATCTGCGCGTTCTTGGCGGCGGCCAGCACCTTGGCCATCACCTCGTACTCCGCATCCTGATTGGCGTCGATGCGCAGTTCCGGCTGGTTGGTCGGATCGCGCTGTACTTCCTCTTCCATCTTCTGCTGCAGCTGACCCACCGCGATCGGGCTGTTGTTCCAGGAGACCTGGTTCGACGCGTCGATGCGCAGCTCGATCGGCGGCGGCGGCTCGGTCGTCTGCGGCGGCGGGTTGAGCACCCGCTGCGGCAGGTCCACGGCGATCGGGTAGGTCATGATCGGCGCGGTCACGATGAAGATGATCAGCAGCACCAGCATCACGTCCACGAGGGGCGTGACGTTGATGTCGGCCATGGGGCCCTTGTTGCCACCGGTACTGAATGCCATGGCTTACTGCCCCTTCTCTTTGGTCGCGACGAAGCCGATGTCCAGCATGCCCTGACCCTGCGCGACCTTGGTGATCTCGTTGATCGTGCGCATCTTGGTCGTGCGGTCGCCACGCAGGTTGAGCGGCGGCTGCGGAGTCTGCTGGGCAGCGGTCGACAGGCGCGATTCCAGGGATTCCTTGGAGATCGGCTCGTCGTTCCAGTACAGCGATCCATCTTCCTTGACCGCCAGCGTGATCGGCGCAGAACGCTTCTCGGCCTCTTCCGGCTTCTGGATGAGGTTGGCCTCGGGCAGCTCCACCTTGACCTTGTGGGACATCAGCGGTGCCGTGATGATGAAGATGATCAGCAGCACCAGCATCACGTCCACGAGGGGCGTGACATTGATGTCGGCCATCGGGCCGCCGCTGTTTCCACTACTGAAGGCCATAACGGGCTCCGTCTAAATCGTTGCGATGACGTTCTCGAACTACCGGATTAGCGGACGCGCGAGCCGGTGGCGAAGAAGTCGTGCAGGTCATGGGCGAAGGTGTCGAACTTGGCGATCACCGAGCTGTTGACCTTGCTGAAGAAGTTGAACGCGAACACCGCCGGGATGGCGACGAACAGACCGATCGCGGTCATGATCAGCGCCTCGCCGACCGGGCCGGCGACGGCATCGATCGAAGCCGAACCGGTGGCACCGATCTTGATCAGCGCGCCGTAGATGCCCCACACGGTACCGAGCAGACCGACGAACGGCGCGGTCGCACCGACGGTGGCCAGCAGGGTCATGCCGGACTGCAGGCGGGTGCTCTCGCGGGTCACGGCCTGGCGCAGGGCGCGGTCCACGAACTCCGAACGGCTCAGGTTCTCGCCCAGGCCGCTGGTGTTGCCTTCGGCACGCTGGTGGTGGGCGGCAGCCTGGGCGGCGTCCAGTGCGATCTTGGAGAACGGCTCCGAAGCCGGCTGCTGCTCCATGGCGCGGATGGCGTCCTGCGCGTTCGGGGCTTCCCAGAAAGCGGTGGTGACGCGGTCAGCCGCGCTCTTCAGGCGAGCGGCGCGGAAGATGTTGATGACGGTCCAGTACCAGGAGGCAGCGGACATGGCGATCAGGGTGATCAGGACGACCCAGGAGACCGCGAAGTCACCCGGGTTGGAGGTCATTTCTCCGATCAGGTGCTCGAAGCCCATCTGCGAGAGGGCAGCCGACGGGTTGGAGCCCCCTGCAGCGGCGGCGATGAAGAGTTCCTGCAGCATGACGCTTACCTTTGTTGTGTGTGGTGATGAAGGGTGGTGCTAAAGAAAGACAGTCATCCGCGGGGCCGGGGTGCCGGCCCCTGGGATCATCAGTTGAGCGCGAAGTTCACCGGGACGCGGACGCGTCCGGCAGCCTTCTGCCCGTTGACGACGGAAGCGTTGAACTTCCACTTGCGCGCCGCCTCCATGGCAGCACGGTCAAGGTCACGGTTGCGGCTGGACTTCTCGACCGCCACGTTGGTCACGTTGCCGTTGGCATCCACGTCGACGATCAGGATGACCTCGCCCTGCACGCCTGCGCGGAAAGCGGCCGGCGGGTACTTGGGCGGGTTCATGTTCTTCGACGAGATATCGACACTGGCCCCGATGTCGCTGGGCGCGGCCGGCGGCGCGGGCGGCGACGGCGGGGTAACGATATCGCTCGGACGCGGGTCCGGGACATCGACCACCGGCGCTTCCGGCGGCGGCGGCACCGGCGACGGCTTCGGCGGCGCCAGGTTCTTGACCGGCGGCGGCGGCTTGTCCTGCGGCGGCGGCGGCGGCGGCGGCGGGGGTGGGGGCGGCGGCGCATCCACCAGCGTCACCATCGTGGTGCGCTCCTTCTCCGCAGGTGCCTTCGGCGCCACGGCGGGGATCAGCAGCAGCATCAAGGCAGCAAGATGCAAAGCGATTACGAAGGCGATACCGACGATGCGGGCCCAGTTCAATCCCTGGTTCCCGGCATCTTGGTCGTGCCTGTGGACAACAAGTTGTTCCGTCATGCGCCAATGGCTCTTTCAGTGGGGGCCTGGATCACGAACGATGATCCCCGGTTCGGACGGCTTTGACACCGCAGGAACCTCCAAGCTTATACCAATCCCGTTGCCTGTAACCACGTGGTTATAGGTCAAACGGGGGTTATTTTTGCGGCTTACTTCAAGTTGATGATCTTCTTAGCGTCATCCGGCTTCTTCACGCCCTTGGCCAGTGCCTGCTGGGCGGCCTGCTTGGCCTCGGGGATGCGTCCTTCCGAATGCAACACCTTGGCCAGGTTCAGGTAGGTCTCGCCGTCCTTGGAAAGGGGAGCCGCCTTCTGCCAGTTCTCGATCGCCTGCGGCAGCTGGTCGGTGTAGTAGTAGGACTGGGCCAGCGCCAGGTAGGTCTGGTAGTCCGGCTTGAGGATGCCCTTCTGCATGCCCTCGTTGATCACCGCGATCACGTCCTTTTCCTTGTTCTCGGTATTGGCGTAGATCGAGTAGAGCTGCTTGTACTCCTTTTCCTCGGTGAGCTGGCCGCTGGCGCGCAGCTTGTCCATCACCGCGGCGGCCTTGTCCATCTGGTCGGCCTGCATGTACATGCTGGCCAGGTTGAGCTGGGCCTTCTTGTCGTTCGGGGTCTTGGCGGCCAGCGCCTCGGCGGCGGCGGTGGCCTCGCCGGTCTGCCCGGCCTCGGCATAGGCGGCCATCAGCAGCTGGTTCCAGCTGTCCTTGGGCTGCGGCGAGGCGGCGATCGCCTGCTTCAGCACCGGGATCGCCTCCTGGTACTTCTCGGTCTGGTACAGCGCCTGGCCCTTGAGGATCAGGTCCTCGGGACGCTGCGACTTGGTCTCGGCCAGGTACTTGTCGAGCGTGGCCAGGCCTTCGGGATACTGGTCGTCCTGCAGCTGCAGCTGGGCCAGCATCAGCATCGACTGGTAGTGGCCGTTGTTGTCCAGGCCGTTGAGCTGGATCGCCTGCTGCAGGTACTTCTTGGCGGCGGCGGTGTCATCCATGCTGTACGCGGCCTGTGCGGCGAGCTGGGCGGCGAGCGACTTGTCAGCCTCGTTGGCCGCGCCATTGGCCAGGATCTCGTCGGCCTGGCTGCGCACGCCCGGGAAGTCCTCGCCCTTGTTGAAGGCGTCGATCAGCTTCTGCAGCTTGCTGCCCAGCTTGGCCGAGGTCTTGACCGAGGGCGCCTGGCGAGTGGCCTGCGGATACAGGTTCTCGGCCTTGGCGCTGCCCTTGGACTTGCGGCTCGAACGCTCCGAAGCGGTGTCCGACTGCGCGACCGCGTCGGCGACGACGGCTCCGCCCAGCGAGGCTGCGATGAACAGGGACAACAGGGCTTTCTTGCGGTTGGGCAGTCTCATCAGTCACCTCGGTCGACCCGCCTGGTGGGCGGGACAGAAAAAGAAACGCAGGCTGTACGGTGGTCAGCCGGCAAAGTTAGCAGAAACTTTCATCGGCCGAAAACGATTTCCATGCTGTAGCGCCGCATTTTTTTGCGAACTCATCCACAACGCGGCACCCGTCCGGCGCTGCGTGCCTGGGCATACACCGGCTCCAGGGCGGGGATGTCGCGCTGCAGCTCGCGGATGCGGTTGGCCGGGTCGGGGTGGGTGGACAGCCATTGCGGCGAGCGGCTGCCGCCGGCGGCCATCATGTTCTGCCACAGGTCGACCGCCTGCGCCGGGTCGAAGCCGGCCTCGGCCATCAGGCGCTGGCCCACCACGTCGGCCTCGCTTTCCTGCACCCGCGACCCGGGCAGCAGGAACATGGTCTGTGCGGTCATGCCGCCGAGCTGGTTCACCGCGCTGGCCGCGCCGTCGCCGTAGGCGGCGCCGGCCAACGCGCCGATCACGCCCAGGCCGGTCTGGGTGCCCAGCTGGCGGGTGATGCGTTCCTCGTGGTGGCGGGAGATGACATGGCCGATCTCGTGCCCGAGCACGGCGGCCAGCTGGTCCTGGGTCTTCGCGACGCGGAAGATCCCGCTGTTGACGCCGACCTTGCCGCCCGGCAATGCGAACGCATTGGGTTCGTCGTCGACGAACAGCGCGGTTTCCCAGCGCGTGGCACGCCACTGCGGCGGCAGCTGCGCCACCAGCGCGTTGACCACGCACTGCACGTAGGCGTTCTGCTGGGCATTGCCGCTGATCTTTTCCTTAGCCTTGCTCTCGGCGAAGGCCTGCGCACCGAGCTGGTCGAGCTGCTGCTGGGAAACGCCGCCGACCACCTGCCTGCGTCCGGTCGGCGAGGTGGTGGTCGCGCACGCGACCAGACTCAGCGCCACGACGACGCTCAACACGATGGACTTCATGGACGCTCCCCTAGGCAACCGCCTGCATTGTGGTCAGGGGCGGCTTAACTTTTCGTCAAACGTCACTGGATGCCGAAGAAGTACAACGCGGCCAGCGCGATCGCATTGTTCAGCGCATGCGCGGCGATCGAGGCCCACAGCGTGCCGGTGCGCCAGTACAGCCAGGCGAACGCCGCCCCCATCGCGCCGTAGACCAGCCACAGCTGGGCGATGGCGAGCGGGCCGTTGCCGCTGATGCCCGGCACCTCGTGCATCAGCGCGAATGCGGCACTGCTCAGCATGATGCCCAGCCAAGGCCGGCCGGCGGCGAGCAACCGCCCGAACAGCACGCGCCGGAACAGCAGTTCCTCGTAGGCCGGGGCCAGGACCACCGCGAACACCACCAGGAACAGCGGCCACTGGGCCAGCGCCTGCTCCATCAGCGGCAGGTTGGTGGGCGCGGGCTGGATCCCGAGCGCCTGGGCGGCCGCACTGGTCAGGTTACTGAAAAAAAATACCGACACGGCCACCGCCGCGGTCCAGCCCCAGGTCCGCGCGCGTCGCACTGCTGCGTGCGACTGGCGGCGTTCCACGGGGCCCGCGCGCCGCCGCCACAGGTACAGCACCAGCGCGGCGCCCCCGGTACTCACCAGCGCCATCAGCATCTGCGCCATCGCACCGGGCTGGCCCAGCGCGGCGGTGATCAGGTGGGGATCCGGGCGCATGCCCTGGCGATGGGCCTGCTGCGCCAGGACGAAGCCGCGGTAGAGGCCCCAGACCAGCCCGGCGCCGACGCTGAGCAGCAGCAGCATCACCACGCCGATGAGCAGATCGAGAAAGAACCCCAGCACCGGCGCGGCCGCAGGCGGCGGCCCGGCGGGGGCGGGAGGCAGAGGCGTGTAAGGCGGCGGGGACGAGGGCGACGGCGGCGCGGTCATCACGATCCTGGCGAACGGGGAGGGATGCCGCCGGCGGCCAGGTGCGGCGGCCGGGCGGTTTTCGGATGGAAGCGGCAGGGCTGCCAAGTCGCAACCCGCAGTGTGGCGCCGTACCTGCGGGACCCACGCGGCCGCGCGGACGGCGCGGCCCGAACGCGGCCGGGCGTCGCCGCCCGGACCGCGGGCCCGGATCAGATGTCCAGGTTGGCGACCTTCAGCGCGTTGTCCTCGATGAAGTCGCGGCGCGGCTCGACCACATCGCCCATCAGCGTGCTGAAGATCTGGTCGGCGGCCACGGCGTCCTCGATGCGGACCTGCAGCAGGCGGCGGGTATCCGGATTGACCGTGGTCTCCCACAGCTGCTCGGCGTTCATTTCGCCCAGGCCCTTGAAGCGCTGCACCTGGCGGCCCTTCTTCGCCTCGTCCAGCAGCCAGGCCTGGGCCTGCGCGAAGCTGGTGATCGACTGGGTCTTGTTGCCGCGGGTGATCTGCGCCCCTGCGCGCACCAGCCCGTGCAGCGCCAGCGCGACCTCGCGCAGCGGACGCAGCTCGCCGCTCTCGAAGGCGCCCATCGGCAGCACCTGGGTGAACTCCTCGCCCATGTGGCGGCGGACCGCGACGAGTGCGGCGGCGCGCTGGTCGCTGGCCGGGTCGAAGCGCAGCTGGTAGCGCGCCGTGCCCAGGGTGCCGCGGTTGAGCACCGCCTGTAGCGCGTCCAGGCTGGGATGCCGGTCGCCCTCGGCCTGCAGCTGGGCCACGTCCAGCGGCGGCAGGTCGATCAGGGCGGTCAGCAGCGCCGGGTCGTAGCGGTGGGCATTGCGCGCGATCGCCTCGTTGGCGCCGGCGAACAGCAGCAGTAGCTTCTCCAGCGCCTGGCCAGTGATCGCCGGCTCGTCGCTGGCCGGGATCAGCGCCGCGCCCTCGACCGCGCTGTTGGCGAGGTAGGCGTTGAGCGCCGCGTCGTCCTTCAGGTACAGCTCGCTCTTGCCCTGCTTCAGCTTGTACAGCGGCGGCAGGCCGATGTAGACGTGGCCGCGCTCGATCAGCTCCGGCATCTGCCGGTAGAAGAACGTCAGCAGCAGGGTGCGGATGTGCGAGCCGTCGACGTCGGCGTCGGTCATGATGATGATGCGGTGGTAGCGCAGCTTGTCGGGGTTGTACTCGTCGCGGCCGATGCCCGTGCCCAGCGCGGTGATCAGCGTGCCGACCTGGTCGGAGGCCAGCATGCGGTCGAAGCGGGCGCGTTCCACGTTGAGGATCTTGCCGCGCAGCGGCAGCACCGCCTGGTTCTTGCGGTTGCGTCCCTGCTTGGCGGAGCCGCCGGCCGAGTCACCCTCGACGATGAACAGTTCCGACAGCGCCGGGTCCTTTTCCTGGCAGTCGGCGAGCTTGCCCGGCAGGCCGGCGATGTCCAGCGCGCCCTTGCGGCGGGTCAGGTCGCGCGCCTTGCGCGCGGCCTCGCGCGCGCGGGCGGCGTCGACGATCTTGCCGGCGATGGCCTTGGCCTCGTTCGGGTTCTCCTGCAGGAACTCTTCCAGGCGCGCACCGAAGGCGTTTTCCACCGCCGGGCGCACGTCCGAGCTGACCAGCTTTTCCTTGGTCTGCGAGGAGAAGCTCGGGTCCGGCACCTTGACCGACAGCACGGCGATCATGCCTTCGCGCATGTCGTCGCCGGTCAGGCTGATCTTGGCCTGCTTGGCGATGCCGTTCTGCTCGATGTAGTTGCTCAGCACGCGGGTCAGCGCGGCGCGGAAGCCGGCCAGGTGGGTGCCGCCATCCTTCTGCGGGATGTTGTTGGTGAAGCAGTACATCGTTTCCTGGTAGGCGTCGGTCCACTGCAGGGCCACGTCCACCACGATTCCGTTGTGCTCGCCGGTCACCGAGATCACGTTCGGGTGCAGCGGGGTCTTCAGCTGCGCCAGATGCTCCACGAAGCTGCGGATGCCGCCTTCGTAGTGGAAATCGTCGCGGCGGCCTTCGCCGCGCTCGTCGATCAGGGTGATCTTGACGCCGGAATTCAGGAACGACAGCTCGCGCAGGCGGCGCGCCAGGATCTCGTAATGGAACTCGACGTCGCTGAAGATCTCCACCGCCGGCTTGAACCGCAGCGTGGTACCGCGCTTGTCCGACGCTTCCAGCTGCTTCAGCGGGTACTGCGGCTCGCCCAGCGCGTATTCCTGCTGGTAGTGGTGGCCATCGCGCCAGATATCCAGCCACAGGTGCTCGGACAGCGCGTTGACCACCGAGACGCCGACGCCGTGCAGGCCACCGGAAACCTTGTAGCTGTTGTCGTCGAACTTGCCGCCGGCGTGCAGCACGGTGAGGATCACCTCTGCCGCCGAAACCCCTTCTTCCTTGTGGATGTCCACCGGGATGCCGCGGCCGTTGTCCGATGCGGAGACGGAACCATCGACATGGATGGTGACCACGATGTCGTCGGCATGTCCCGCCAGTGCCTCGTCGACCGAGTTGTCGACCACCTCGAACACCATGTGGTGCAGGCCGGTGCCGTCGTGCACGTCGCCGATGTACATACCGGGGCGCTTGCGGACGGCTTCCAGGCCACGCAGCACGGTGATCTTGCTGGAATCGTAGTTGCCGTTGCTCGGTGAGGTGTTCTGTTCTTCGGTCATGCGCTCGCCGTAGGCTCCGCTGCGCGGGCAACGACGACATTCCATCGCGTTGCGCCGGGGGATAGGGGGATAGGACTGGAATTATACCAGCCGCCCGGGCAGGGCCGCCGGACCGGGCCTAGGGGCGGCCAGCGCTCACTGCTGTGCGCGCAGCTCGCCGCGTTCCACGTGGAACACCGACACCGTCCCGAAGGCCTCGTCCAGGGCGGCCGGGTGCTCGGTGGCGGTGATGAGGATCTGCGCCGGCGCGGCGCGCAGGCGTTGCAGCACGCGAAGTTGGTGGGAGCGGTCCAGCTCCGAGGGCAGGTCGTCCAGGGCGATGACCGGCCATTCGCCACGCTGCTGCGCGAAGTCCTCGGCCTGACCGATCAGGCAGGCGAGGGCGGTGAGCTTGGCCTGCCCCCGTGAGAGCGCATCGCGGCCGGGGATGGCGTGGAAGGTGGGCGACCAGTCCGCCCGGTGGGGACCCAGCGAGGTGTAGCCATACTGGCGATCGCGGTCGCGCGCCAGCAGCAGGGCGTCGGACAGTGACAGCTCGTGGCGGCGCCAGCCGGGCGAGAAGGCAAGGCCGGAGATCTCCAGCGCAGGCGAGATCTCCGCGGCCAGCGGCACCGCCCGCTCCTGCAGCCGCTCCAGGTACTGCACGCGCCGCGACGTCAGGGTTTCCCCGGCTTCGGAAAGCTCGTGGTCCCACGCATCGAGCGCCTGCGGGGCCGATCCCTGCTTGAGCAATGCATTGCGTTGCTTGAGGGCGCGCGCGTACCGGCGCCAGAGCGGCAGAAAGTCCGGTTCCACGTGGAACAGGCCCCAATCCATGAAACGTCGCCGGGCATCGCCGCCACCGCTGATCAAGGCATGGCTGCCGGGCTCGAACGTCACCACCGCCAGGGCGGCGCACAGGCTGCCGATCTGGGCGACATCCTCCCCGTCAAGCCGTCCCTTCCAGTCCTGGCCGCTGTGCCGCAGGCCCGCGCGCCGCATCCGCCCCCCGGCGCGCTCGGCGGCCCGGTCTTCCCGCCACTCCACGAACACCTCCAGTGCGTCCGCTCCCTGGCGCACCAGGCCATCGCGCACCCGTCCGCGGAAGCTGCGGCCATAGGCCATCAGGTGCAGGGCTTCCAGCAGCGTCGTCTTGCCAGCGCCGTTGTCACCGGTGATCAGGTTCAGGCCTGCGGCGGGCTGCAACTCGATGCTCTCGAAGCGACGCATGCGGTGAAGGGCGAGACGGGAGATATGCATCGGGTGCGACGGGGCTCGGCGGAGATCGCGGTTGGCGGAGCCCCACGAAGATGGCGGGCAGCATAAGCCATCGTCAGGGGATTCCGCGTGTTCGGGATGCTTCCACGCCGGCAACCGGGGCATGGAGCCGGGCTGCGCAGGGGCAGAGCGGTGGCTCGTATCGGTGAGCCGTTGCGAAGCCAAGCTGGGGACAACCTGTGGGCAAAAACGGCGATATAGCGGGGTTACCAACTTGTCCACAGCCTCAGGCGAGCTACGGGCCCTTCCGACCCCAGGGTTTCAGCGCCCTAAAACCATTTAAAAACAATCGTTTAACTGTTTTTTTGGAGAAATCCACCGACACCATCACCATCAAGCTCTTAAAGATTTATCTATTTTTCAGAAGCTCTAGGCCTGTTGATATCTCGAACAGAGGTAAACCAGCCGATCGCTTTACGAAAATAAACTAATTCACAATTGGACGGTTTCAGATGGAGAAATTCCGCCGGGCGTTCGTGTGCACTCCATCAAGCGACTGGCCCGCAACATTCCCCAGAGGCTGTGGAGCAATCCACCAAAAAAAACGCCCGGCTTAGCCGGGCGTTCGTGTTCCACGTGAAACAAGCAGAGTCAGAGACGCAGCGGCATCACCACGTGGCGCGACTTCTCGCTGCTCGCCTCGCGCACCAGCGCCGACGAGTTGGAATCGCGCAGCTGGATCACCACGTGTTCGTCGCGCAACGCCGACAGCGCGTCCAGCAGGTAGTTCACGTTGAAGCCGATCGCCAGGTCGCTCACTTTGGTGTCGGCCTCGACCTCCTCCTGAGCCTCTTCCTGCTCGGGGTTGTGCGCGCTGATCTTGAGCTGGCCCGGCGACACTTCCACGCGAACGCCACGGTACTTCTCGTTGGACAGGATCGCCGCCCGCTGCAGCGACGCCCGCAGCGCTTCGCGATCGACCTTGACCTCGCGATCGGCGCCAATCGGGATTACCGCCTCGTAGTCAGGGAAGCGACCATCGATCAGCTTGGAGGTGAAGGTCACATCGCCCCGCTTGACGCGGATATGGCTGCGGCCGACTTCCAGCTCGACCTCGCGGTCGGCGCCTTCCAGCAGGCGTTGCAGCTCGGTCACGCCCTTGCGCGGCACGATGATCTGCCGCTTGGCGCCACCGGCGTTCTCCAGCTCGGTTTCGCACAGCGCCAGGCGATGGCCGTCGGTGGCCACGCAGCGCAGGGTCTGGTCGCGCAGGTCGAACAGCAGTCCGTTGAGGTAGTAGCGCACGTCCTGCTGGGCCATCGCGAACGCCGTGCGCTCGATCAGTTCCTTCAGCGTGGCCTCGGGCACCGCGACGCGCTCGGTCGCCTCGACCTCGTCGACCGAGGGGAAGTCGTTCGCCGGCAGCGTGGCCAGCGTGAAGCGGCTGCGTCCCGCCTGCACCGTCACCTTCTCGGCGGTCTGCGACACGGTCACGCGGCTGCCGTCAGGCAAGGCGCGCACGATGTCGAACAGCTTGCGGGCCGGGATCGTGCTTTCGCCATCCTGCGCGTCCTCGACCGAGGTGCGGGAGATCATCTCCACTTCCAGGTCGGTACCGGTCAACGACAGCTGACCGTTCTGGACCTGCACCAGCAAGTTGGCCAGAACCGGCAGTGTCTGGCGGCGTTCGACCACATTGACCACCTGGGCCAACGGCTTGAGAAAGGCTTCGCGCTGCAGTGTGAAACGCATGTGGTTCCGTGCCCCTATGCTTTAAAAGATGTGGAATAAATCAAAAGCTTGGTGGTGATGGTAGGGCGGTTTTCGGCGGAAAACTACCCTAAGCCGTTGTTCCAGAAGGACTTATTTCGCTCCAAACCCATCGGATAAGTGCGCCTGGCGGAGTGGGGAAACCTGTGGATAGATTTCCTGCCGACATCCGGAGCGACTTTATCCACAGATTCTCCCGCATTTCCGGGCCGATCATGCACGGTTTTTTCCACCGCGTGCAGGCCGCGGCCCTCCGCTACTCGCTGAGCTTGCGGATCAGCTTGTCCCAGTCCTCGCGCAGCTTGCCGTCGGTCTCCATCAGCGTGCGGATCTGCCGGCAGGCGTGGAGCACGGTGGTGTGGTCGCGTCCGGCGAAGGCATCGCCGATCTCCGGCAGGCTGTGCTCGGTCAGTTCCTTGGTCAGCGCCATCGCCACCTGGCGCGGGCGCGCCAGCGAGCGGGTACGGCGCTTGGACAGCAGGTCCTTGATCTGCAGGCCGTAGTAGTCGGCCACGGTCTTCTGGATGTTGGGGATGCCGATCGCCTGCTGCTGGGCCCGCAGCAGGTCGCGCAGGGTCTCCTGGGCGAACTCCACGGTGATCGCGCGGCCGGTGAAGTTGGCACGTGCCGCCAGCGTGTTGAGCGCGCCTTCCAGGTCGCGCACGTTGGAGCGCATCTTCTTGGCGATCAGGAACGCCACGTCGTCCGGGATCTCGGCGCCGCGCTCGCGGGCCTTGGCCAGCACGATCGCGGCGCGGGTCTCGAAGTCGGGCGGGTCGATCGCCACCGACAGGCCCCAGGCCAGGCGCGACTTCAGCCGCGGCTCCAGGCCCTCGACCTCGCGCGGGTAGCGGTCGCAGGTGAGGATGATCTGCTGCTTGCCGTCGAACAGCGCGTTGAAGGTGTGGAAGAACTCCTCCTGCGTGCGGTCCTTGCCGGCGAAGAACTGGATGTCGTCGATCAGCAGCGCGTCGATCTGCTGGAACTGGCGCTTGAACTGGTCCATCGCCTTTTCCTGCAGCGCCCGGATCATGGCGCTGAAGAACTGCTCCGAGCGCAGGTACATGACCTTGGCGGCCGGGTTGGCCGCGCGCATGGCGTTGCCGGCGGCGAACATCAGGTGGGTCTTGCCCAGCCCGGTGCTCCCGTACAGCAGCAGCGGGTTGTGTGCGCGGTCGCCCGGCTTCTGCGCGGCCTGGGTGGCCGCGGCCAGGCCGAGCTGGTTGCTGCGGCCCTCGACGAAATTGGCGAAGGTGTAGTGCGAGTCCAGGTTGCCGGCGAACGGCACCATCGACACCGGCGGCGGCGGCGCAAACGCGGCGGCGGGCGCGGCCGCCACCGGCTCGGGCGCACGCGGCCGCGAGCCCACCGCCAGCGCCACCTCGCCGCTGCCGGCGTAGTAGGCCACCAGTTCGCGGATGCGCGCCAGGTAGCGCTCGCGCACCTGGTCGACGATGAAGGCGTTCGGCGCGTAGAGCACGACGCTGTCGCCGCGCTCCTCGGCCTGCAGGGGTTTCAACCAGGTGTGGACGTCTTCGGGCGGGAATTCAGCTTCCAGACGTTCCAGACAACGGGGCCAAGCATCCATCAAGGTGTATTCATCGGTGACTGGCTACCGGGCGCGGAAAAGTACCGTGCGCGCAGCCCGGGAGTCGAAAAACGGATGGATCAGACTACCACCGGGGGGCGGCTTTTCCCAGGCTTATTCACAGGTCCATCCACAGGCCCCCTGGCGGCGGCGTCATTGCCGTGCGTTGGCGCGGCTTGACCGCCCTCCAGGGGCTCCTATAGAATTTCCGGTTCTTTCGTATCCCTTCATATCGAGGCCCCAATGGCCACCAAGCGCACCTTCCAACCCAGCAACCTCAAGCGCAAGCGCGACCATGGCTTCCGGACCCGTATGAAGACGGCCGACGGACGCAAGATCCTGGCTCGCCGCCGCGCCAAGGGCCGCAAGCGCCTGAGCGCTTGATTGCCGCGCCGCTGACCGCGGCCCTGGCAGTCCCCATCGTGAACGAATCCGACCCGCGCAAGCGATTCCCTCGCTCTGCGCGGGTTCGTACGCGAGCGGAGTACACGGTCGTGTTCGACACCGCCCGGCGTACGTCCGACCCGCTGCTGAGCCTGCATTGGCGCAAGACCGACGACCCGCCTCGGCTGGGCATGGCGGTCTCGCGCAAGGTGGATCCGCACGCCGTCGGCCGCAACCGCATCAAGCGCGTACTGCGTGACGCCACGCGCCACCTGCTGCCCTGGCTGCAGGGCGGCGACTTCGTCGTGGTCGCCCGTTCCGCCGCCGCCCAGGCGTCCAACGCGCAGGTCCGCGAGGCCTTTCTGCGCGTGCTGCGCCGTGCCGGCGCATTGCCCCTGCCTGCCGCGGACGGCACAATGCCGCCGCCCGCCCGGGCTGCGTCCACTTCCTTTTCACCGACCGAGCCGGAACCCCGTTCCGACTGAGCGAGCTGCTGCCTGATGAACCAGACCCGTGTATTCCTGATCTTTGCCTGGCTGATGGTCGCCGCATTGCTGTGGATGGAGTGGAACAAGGAGAAGTCCGCGCCCGATCCGCAGACCGTCGCGGCACCGGCGGTGCCGGCGGCGCAGGACCCGGATGCCCCCGGCACGGGTGCGGCGGCGATCCCGCAGGCCGGCGTGCCGGCGGCGCCCGGCAGCACCCCGGTCGCCACCGCGACCCCGGCGGCAGCCGCCGCCGCGGCGGCGCCGGTGGTCACCGTCAGCACCGACGTGCTGCGCCTGAAGCTGGACGGCCGCAGCGTGCTCGATGCCGAGCTGCTGAAGTTCCCGCAGAGCAAGGAGCCCGGCGCCGCGCCGGTCAAGCTGCTGACCGAGGAGCCGACCCATCCGTACAACGCCACCACCGGCTGGGCCAGCGACAAGAACTCGCCGGTCCCGGGCGTGGGCGGCTTCCGCCTCGAGCAGGCCGGCAGCGAGTTCGCGCTGGCCAAGGGCCAGGACAGGCTGGTGGTGCCGTTCGTGTGGCAGGGCCCGAACGGGGTCCGCATCCGCCGCACCTTCACCCTGGAGCGCGGCCGCTACGCGGTCACGATCAAGGACGAGATCAGCAACACCGGCGCCGCCAGCTGGAGCGGCTACGTGTTCCGCAAGCTGAGCCGGGTGCCGGCGATCCTCAGCCGCAACATGACCAACCCGGATTCCTTCAGCTTCAACGGCGCCACCTGGTACAGCCCGCAGGAAGGCTATGAGCGCCGCGCGTTCAAGGACTATGCCGACGATGGCGGCCTCAACCGCACCATCACCGGCGGCTGGATCGCGATGCTGCAGCACCACTTCTTCACCGGCTGGATCCCGCAGAAGGATCAGGCCTCGCTGTACGTGTTGGCGCAGCAGGGCCCGCGCGACATCGCCGAGCTGCGCGGCCCGGGCTTCACCGTGGCGCCGGGGCAGAGCGCCAGCACCGAGGCCCGGCTGTGGGTCGGCCCGAAGCTGGTCAGCCAGATCGCCAAGGAGGACGTGAAGGGCCTGGACCGCGTGGTCGACTACAGCCGCTTCTCGCTGATGGCGATCATCGGCCAGGGCCTGTTCTGGGTGCTGAGCCACCTGCATACCCTGCTCGGCAACTGGGGCTGGGCGATCGTCGGCCTGGTGGTGCTGCTGCGCCTGGCGCTGTACCCGCTGTCGGCCGCGCAGTACAAGTCCGGCGCCAAGATGCGTAAGTTCCAGCCGCGCCTGGCGCAGCTCAAGGAGCGCTACGGCGACGACCGCCAGAAGTACCAGCAGGCGATGATGGAGCTGTACAAGAAGGAGAAGATCAACCCGATGGGCGGCTGCCTGCCGATCCTGATCCAGATGCCGATCTTCTTCGCGCTGTACTGGGTGCTGGTGGAATCGGTGGAGCTGCGGCAGACGCCGTGGCTGGGCTGGATCCAGGACCTGACCGCGCGCGACCCGTACTTCATCCTGCCGGCCCTCAACATCGCGATCATGTGGGCCACGCAGAAGCTGACCCCGACCCCGGGCATGGATCCGGTGCAGGCGCGCATGATGCAGTTCATGCCGCTGGTGTTCGGCGTCATGATGGCCTTCATGCCGGCCGGCCTGGTGCTGTACTGGGTGGTCAACGGCGGCCTCGGCCTGCTGATCCAGTGGTGGATGATCAAGCAGCACGGCGAGTCGCCGGCCAAGATCATCCAGGCCAACGCCAAGTGACCCCGAAGGCCCGCCGCAAGGCGGGCCTTCTGCCTTGCGCACACCGCCGCCGCCGGTCTCGCGCCCCGCTCCGGTCTGTACGATGAGGGCCATGACCTCCCCCGACACCATCGTCGCCATTGCCACCGCCGCCGGTGC
Source organism: Lysobacteraceae bacterium USHLN149 (assembly GCA_037145635.1). GTDB lineage: Bacteria > Pseudomonadota > Gammaproteobacteria > Xanthomonadales > Xanthomonadaceae > JAATFS01. The sequence goes on along the minus strand of JBBCXB010000003.1, from coordinate 77,146 downwards.
CGGCGGCGTGGGCATGCTGCGTGTCTCCGGCCCGCGTGCCGAGGCGATCGCGGCCGGCCTGGGCGTGGCCCGCCTGCGGCCCCGCCATGCGCACTACGCACGCTTTCGCGATGGCGCCGGCGAGACGATCGACGACGGCCTCGCATTGTTCTTCCCGGCGCCGCACAGCTTCACCGGCGAGTCGGTGCTGGAGCTGCAGGCGCATGGCAGCCCGGTGCTGCTGCGGCAGCTGCTGGCGCGCTGCGTGGAACTGGGCGCGCGCCAGGCCCGCGCCGGCGAGTTCAGCGAGCGTGCGTTCCTCAACGGCAAGCTCGACCTGGCGCAGGCCGAAGCCATCGCCGACCTGATCGCGGCCGCCGACGTGCGCGCGGCGCGGGCGGCACGGCGTTCGCTGGACGGTGTGTTCTCGCGCCGCATCGAGGCGGTGGCCGAGCAGGTGACGCGGCTGCGCATCCATATCGAGGCCGCGATCGACTTCGCCGACGAACCGCTCGATACGCTCGGCGGCGCGCAGCTACGCAATGGGCTGGACGCGGCGCGGGCGCTGCTCGCGCAGCTGCTGCACGACGCAGAACGCGGCCGCAAGCTGCGCGACGGCCTGCACGCGGTGCTGGTGGGGCCGCCGAACGCGGGCAAGAGTTCGCTGCTCAACGCCCTGGCCGGCAGCGAGCGCGCGATCGTCACCGACGTGGCCGGCACCACCCGCGACACCCTGCGCGAGACCGTGCAGCTCGAGGGCCTGGAGCTCACCCTGGTCGACACCGCCGGCTTGCGCGAGGGCGGCGACGCGATCGAGCGCGAGGGCATGCGCCGCGCGCGCGCCGAGCTGCAGCGCGCGGACCTGGCGCTGATCGTGGTCGACGCGCGCGACCCGGCCGCCGGGCGCGCGGCGGTGGCCGACGCGGTGCAGGACGTGCCCACGCGGCTGTGGATCCACAACAAGTCCGACCTGCTGGACGGATCGCCCGCCGACGCCGTGGTGAGCGACGCGGACACGGTATCGGTCTCGGCGGCCACCGGTGCCGGGCTGGCCTCTCTGCACGAACGCCTGCGCGCCCTCGCCTGCGGCGACCCGGTGGAGGCGGTGGAAGGCGAGTTCTCCGCGCGCAGCCGCCACGTCGAGGCGCTGCGCCGCGCCGGCGACCACGCCGTGCAGGCCGACGCGCAGCTGCGCCACGAGCAGCTGGAGCTGGCCGCCGAGGAACTGCGCCTGGCGCATGACGCGCTCGGCGAGATCACCGGCAAGCTCAGCGCCGACGACCTGCTCGGCCGCATCTTCTCGAGCTTCTGCATCGGCAAGTGAGTCAGGCGAACAAGGCCGGCGCCTGCCGCGGCGGGTTGTGCCAAGCGCTGGCGGTCCGCGCTGCGCGCACCGTCGTTGGCTTGTAGGCACTCCTCCCGTGGCTGAGGTCACGGCCTCGCATGGCGCAGCGCGCCACGCGTCTGCGCTGCACGAGACATTGCCATCGTCTTCGGCCGCACCACGGGTACGCACCAGGCGATGTGACTGACCCGGCTGGTGGCGCGGCACGCGTGCCCACCGAGCTTCACCAACGCGGCCGCGGCGCCGGACGGGCCGACGCCCAGCGGCTGCGGCACGAACGGTGGCAGTGGGCGGGACAGCGAGCCAAGGTGACGCCGCCGACCAGCGCCGCACCGAGGGTCGGCGCCACCATCGGCCAGTGGGAGACGTTGCCACGCCGCACCGCGAACTCGACGGATGTGCGGATGCCGCGGCACGCCTTCCGCGCGCCCGGTGGCCCTCACGGGCGGCGCGTCCCGATCGCATGCCGGGCGCGGGCCCGACGCTGGCCACCTGCATTTCCGGCGCGCGTGCGACCCGCGATCCATGACCGGTCACCCGCGACTCGCGACTCGACCGGTGGCCGGTCGCCGCCGTCGCTACAGTACGCCGGGCAGCGGCGTGGCCAGCGCCGCTGCTTCCGCCGCGCAGCCGGCCGCGTCCGGTTCAGCACCGCCGCGTCGCGCCGCCTCCAGGTCGGCGCGGAAGCCGGCATCGGCGTGCAGCGCTGCCACCGTCGCCGCGCCCATCACCCGGCCCTGCAGCACGTCGCTCTGCCAGTGCACGTTGCAGACCAGGCGGCTTTCGCCGAAGCGGCGCCCGCGCAGCAGCAACGCGTCGCCGCGCTCGGGCGCGAGCTCGGCCAGGATCATGGCCCAGCTCCAGCCGATCGCGGTATGGCCGGATGGATAGGCGCCGTTGCCGCGCAAGGCCTTGTCGTCCTCGGGCGTACAGGTCGGTTGCCCATTGACCGCGAACGGGCGTGGCCGCTGGTAGCGCGCCTTGGCCGCGGCGGTGCTGTCGCTGGCATCGTGCATGCTGCGCTCCAGCAGGCGGTACAGCCGGGGCGTGCCGGCCGCATCGACGGCCACGCCGAGCGTGCAGGAAAACGCCGCGGCCGCGGCCGGGAAGTTCAGGTCGGCATCGCGCCGGGCCTGCTGCCAGCGCGGGCCGCCGCGCAGCGCCTGCAGGTCGCGCGCCACCGCCGCGTCCTGCGCGAGCGCGGTACTGCCGGCGGCCGGCGGCGGGGGCAACAGCCGCTGCCCGTCGGGCAGGGCCGCGGCGGCGAGATAGCCGCGCGCATCCGCCGCGAGCACCGAGGCCGATGTCGGAGCGCCGGGCGGCGGCGGCGCGGGCAGGGGACGCGGCGGCACGCTGCAGGCCGCGAGTGCGCAGGCGGCAAGCGCGGGCAGCACGCGCCGGCGGAAGCAAGGGTTCATGGTCCGGTTCCTGACAGGGGAATGACGAGCCTAGGGCGCGGCGGTGACAGAACGATGCACGTGCACCCGGTGTCGCGCGGTGCCGGCATGCGTCGCCGGACGGCGCTGTATTGCAGCGGTCATGCAACGGTCGCATCGACGCAAGATCGCTGTCGCACGCTTGCCGCGGTCCTTCCACTCCCCCCGTCCCGCCATGCCCGTGAAAACCTCCCTCAGCGCCGCGATCGCGGCCCTGCTGCTGTCCTCGATTGCATCGTCCGCCGTCGCTGCCGACGCAGCCCCGGCCGTCGCCGAAGCCAGCGAGGTGCAGCAGCTCGATGCGGTGTCGGTGATCGGCCAGGGCGAGACCCGGCAGGTGCAGCGCATCACCGTGCAGGACGTGCCGGTGCTGCCGCCGGGCACCAGCATCCAGAAGCTGCTCAACCGCATTCCCGGCGTCAACGTGCAATCCAACGACGCCTTCGGCGCCAACGAGGAATCGCAGACGATCAGCCTGCGCGGCTTCAACGGTACCCGCCTGGGCTACACGCTCGACGGCCTGCCGCTGGGCGACAACGCCTACGGCAACTACAACGGCCTCAACATCAGCCGCGCACTGATCGCGGAGAACTTCGGCGGGGTCGAGCTGGCCTCGGGCATCGGCAGCCTCGGCACCGCGTCCACCAGCAACCTCGGCGGCACCGTGCAGTACTACTCCGACGATCCGTCGACGGTGATGGGCGGGCGCGTGGCGCAGACCGTGGGCTCGGACGCCAACCGCCGCACCTACCTGCGCGTGGACACCGGCGAACACAACGGCTTCTCCGCCTACCTGTCCGGCATCAATGCCAAGGCCGACATGTGGGCCCGCCCGGAGTCGCCCACCAGCACGCGCCAGTTCAACGGCAAGGCGGTGTACCAGTTCGACGGCGGCAAGCTCACCGCGTTCGTCGACACCTCGCGCACCTCGCAGGCCGACTACGCCTACCTGTCCAAGAGCGGCATGGCGCGCGGCCTGGGCTGGGACTGGAACCTGTACGCGCCGGACTGGAACCGCGCGCTCGCGGCCGCCTACTGCGCCACCGCCACCTACGACGCCAGCCGCTGCGCCTTCAGCGGCGGCGTCGACAATGTCGACGACGCCTACTACCAGAGCCGCGCGCTGCGCGACGACAACCTCTACTACGTGGCCGGCGACTTCGCGCCCAACGACGCGATCAGCCTGCACACCCAGCTCTACCACCACGAGAACGCCGGCCAGGGCCACTGGTGGGCGCCGGGCCAGGCCTCCAACCCCGGCACCGCGCAGGCGCTGCCGATCTCGATCCGCAGCACCAACTACAGCATCAACCGCACCGGCGGCATCGCCTCGCTGGGCTGGAACCTGGGCCCGCACCATCTCGAGGCGGGGCTGTGGTACGAGAAGAACGACCACCACGTCGAGCGCAACTTCTACTGGATCGACGGCCCGGTCGACGACGACACCTTCCTGCGCGACCCGGACCGCCGGCTGTTCTCGCAGGACTACGTGATCACCACCCGGCAGCTGTACCTGCAGGGCAGCTTCAAGTTCCTCGACGGGCGCCTGAGCGTGGACGTCGGCGCCAAGAGCCCGAGCACCACGATGAGTGCGCGCGAGACCGCCGGCATCGCGGTGGAGTCGCCGGTGGCCACCGGCACGCTGAAGGCGCGCAAGTCGCTGCTGCCGCAGGGCGGCCTGAGCTGGCGCCTGGCCGAAGGCCAGGAAGTGTTCCTGTCCTACGCCGAGAACATCGCCGCGTTCCAGGGCGGCGGCGCCGGCGGTCCGCTGCTGGTGACGCAGGCCGCGTTCGACGCCACCCGCGGCAACCTGGAGCCGGAGAAGTCGCGCACCTTCGAGGGCGGCTACCGGCTCGTGCGCGACACCTTCGAGGCCTCGGCGGTCGCCTACGACGTCACCTTCGACAACCGCCTGCTCTCGCTCAACCCGTGCCCGGGCATCCAGCAGGGCACCTCGGCCGCCTGCACCACGCGCTTCTACAACGTCGGCTCGGTGAGCAGCCGCGGTGGCGAGCTGACCTTCATCTGGAAGCCGAACGCGCACTTCCAGTGGTACAACTCGGCCTCGTTCAACCGTTCCACCTACGACGACGACTACCTGCAGAACGGCGTGACCATCGCGACCGAGGGCAAGTCCACGGTCGACACGCCCAAGCGCATGTTCGCCAGCGAGATCAGCTGGGCCTACGCCGGCTGGAACCTCAACCTGCGCGGCAAGTACACCGGCCAGCGCTACTACACCTACACCAACGACCAGGGCTTTGGCGGCTACACCAGCTTCGACGCCGGCGCCGGCTACGATTTCGGCCAGGTCTCGGCGCTGCAGTCGCTGAAGCTGTCGCTCAACGTCACCAACCTCACCGACAAGCGCTACGCCTCCAACCTCACCGCGTTCGCCAACAGCGATCCGAACGGCCGCCAGATGGCGTTCCACGCCAGCGCGCCGCGGCAGGTGTTCCTGACCCTGGATGCGAAGTTTTGAATCCGGGATTGGGGAATCGGGATGGGGGATTGGCCAATGCCAAGGCGGGTCCGCGTGCGCCCTGGTCCCGCAGGCATACTTTTGCTGAGGGGCGGCCCATTGGAGGGTGCATGAGGCGATTCCAGCTTGCGTGGGCGTTGGCAGCGACGATGGCCGGCATGAGCGGTGCGGCGGTGGCGGAGACGCCGCTGGCCGGCCAGGTGCAGGTCTATGCGCACCGCGGCGCCAGCGCGCTGCGGCCGGAGCACACCCTGGCGGCCTACGCCAAGGCGATCGCCGACGGCGCCGACTTCATCGAGCCGGACCTGGTCTCGACCCGCGACGGGGTGCTGGTGTCGCGCCACGAGAACGAGATCGGCGGCACCACCGACGTGGCCGCGCACCCGGAGTTCGCCGCGCGCCGGGCCACGCGCACGATCGACGGGCAGGCGCTGGAAGGCTGGTTCACCGAGGACTTCACCCTGGCCGAGCTCAAGTCCCTGCGCGCGCGCGAGCGCCTGCCGGAGCTGCGCGGCACGCGCTGGGACGGCCAGTTCCAGATCGTCACGCTGGACGAGATCATCGACTTCCTCGCCGCGCAGTCGGCCGCGACCGGGCGCCGGATCGGCCTGATCCCGGAGATCAAGCATCCGAGCTACTTCCGGTCGCTCGGGCTCGGCATGGAGGACAAGGTGCTGGCCACGCTGCAGGCGCATGCCTACACGCGCCAGGCGCCGGTGGTGATCCAATCGTTCGAGAGCGGCAACCTGCGCTACCTGCGCGGCCGGCTCGGCGCGCGCAGCAACGTCCGCCTGCTGCAGCTGCTGGGCCCGGCGCAGATGGCGCTGCCGGACGCCGACGGCCCGGGCCACGGCCGGCGCTACCACGACCTGACCCGCGCCGACGGCCTGCGCGAGGTGGCCGGCTACGCCGATGCCATCGGGCCGGAGCTGCGCGCGGTCATCCCGCTCGACGCCGACGGCGCGCTGGCCGCGCCCACCACGCTGGTGCGCGATGCGCATGCCGCCGGGCTGCAGGTGCAGCCGTACACGTTCCGCCCGGAGAACCGGTTCCTGGCGGCCGGGTTCCGCCGCGGACAGGACCCGGCGATGCGCAGCGAGGCCGGTTCGGTCGCCGAGATCCGCGCCTACCTGGCCGCGGGCATCGATGCCTTCTTCACCGACGACCCCGCGCTGGGACGGCGTGCGGTGGACGGGGACTGAGCGCCGGCCGGTTCAGTCCGTGCCGCTGCCCGGACGCGGCGGAAAGCGCAGCACCACGCCGCGCTCCTCCGCGGCGGCCGGCCGTTGCCACAGCACCGGGACGCGTTCGGGCGACGGCGGTTCCAGGCCGTCGTCGTCCAGCGCCCCGATCTCCTCGTCGTCCCAGCTGTAGCGCGGCCGCGGCGGCAGCGGGTCGCGCAGGCGGAACAGCAGCGCCGAGATCACCCCGGCCACCGCGCCGCCCATGTGCGACTGCCACGACACCCCGGGCTCGTGCGGCAGCACCGTCAGCAGCATGCCGCCGTAGAACAGGAAGGCGATCATGCTGGTGGCGATGGCCGCCCGGTCGCGGCGCAGCAGCCCCAGCACGAACACCAGGAACAGCAGCCCGTGGGTGATGCCGCTGGCGCCCAGGTGGCGGCCGCCGATGTCGCCCAGCAGCCAGGCGCCCAGGCCCGAGCCGAGCCACAGCAGCGGCAGCGCGAACACCGTCGCGCGCGGGTACACGCTGCCGGCCAGCGTGCCGAGGATCAGCAACGCGAAGGCGTTGGCGCCCAGGTGTTCCAGCGAGCCGTGCAGCAGCGGTGCGGTCAGCAGGCCGAGCAGGCCGGCGGTCTCGTGCGGGGCCACCGCCCACGGCCGCCAGTCGAACAGGCCCTGGCTGGCGAACACCGCCACCAGCAGCAGCACCGCGCCCAGGCTGAGGTTGAATGCGCGCAGCACGCGGCGGCGATCGAAGCGGCCCTGGGCGTCGGGGTCCGGGGGCGCGAGCGGGGTCGGGGGCGAAGTGTCCATGCAGAACCAATGGCGGCAGGGCCGGGGTTTGCCAAGGCGGGCGGCACGGGAGGCAGTGGTGCCGGCAGCGGGACAATCCGCCGCCGGCACCGCCGGCTCAGCGCTGCGCCGGCTTGGCGGGACGCAGCAGGCTCAGGGTCACGGTGGCCGCCAGGATCACCGCCACCGCGGCCAGCGACACCAGCACCGGGATCTTGTACAGGTCGATGATCATCATCTTGACGCCGATGAAGACCAGGATCACCGCCAGGCCGTACGGCAGCAGGTGGAAGCGGTCGGCCATGCCCGCCAGCAGGAAGAACATCGCACGCAGGCCCAGCACCGCGAACACGTTGGAGGTCAGCACGATGAACGGGTCGGTGGTGATCGCGAAGATCGCCGGGATGCTGTCCACCGCGAAGATCACGTCGGTCACCGCGATCAGGATCAGCACCACGAACAGCGGGGTGAACCAGCGCTTGCCGTCGCGCACCACGCTCAGCGCGTTGCCGGCGTACTGCGGCGCCAGGCGCAGGTGGCGCCGCATCCAGCGCAGCGCGGGGTTGGCCTCCAGGTCCGGCTCCTTGCCGGCGGAGAACCACATCTTGATGCCGGTCAGCAGCAGGAACGCGCCGAACACGTAGAGCAGCCAGTGGAACTTGGTCAGCAGCACCGAGCCGGCGAAGATCATGATCGCGCGCAGCACGATGGCGCCGAGCACGCCGATCACCAGCACGCGCTGGCGCTGCTCCTCGGGCACGGCGAAGTAGCTCATCGCCATCAGGAACACGAAGATGTTGTCGACCGCCAGCGACTTCTCCACCAGGTAGCCGGTGAGGAACTCCAGGCCGATGCGGTTGCCCGCCACCTGCCCGGCGGTCTCGCTCACGTACCACCACAGGCCGGCGTTGAACGCGAGCGCGAGCACGATCCAGCCCAGGCTCCACCACAGCGCTTCCTTGAAGGTGACCTTGTGCGGCCCGCCGTGCCGCATCAGCACCAGATCGGCGAGCAGCGCCACGATCACGACGATCGCGAACCCGCTCCACAGCCAGACATTACCTATCGTTTCCATGAGATTTCCCGGTCGAGAGTAAACAACGCATCGGAGCCGCTGGGCTGGGCGCTATCTACACGGAGATCATGGATTCCGGGTGACGGACCTTCGCCTGCGCGGCGAAGGTCTTGCTCGCAACCGGCCGCGGAGGGTCCGGGCCGGTTGCCGTTGCACCGGAGCCTGTGCCGTGGGGCATGGGCTCGAATTGACGGCGACAACGCGTGGGAGCTACTCCCCTTCTGGGCCGATCATGCGGGCAGGCGGGGGGTGCCGTCAATCGGGCCGGATACAATGGGCCGATGAATATCTCCGTCCCCGTGGTCCGTCTCAAGAACGCCTGGCGCTCCAGCCATCCCTGGATCTTCCAGAAACTGGTGGAAAAGCCCGCCGCCAAGCCCAAGCCGGGCACCATCGTCGACGTGGTCGGCGTCGACGGCGAGTGGATCGGCCGCGGCTTCTACAACGGCCATTCGCGCATCGCCGTGCGCATCCTGGAAACCGAACAGGCGGTGCCGGTGGATGCCGGCTGGTTTTCGCGCAGGATCGCCGCGGCGGTGGCGCTGCGCCGCGACTGGCTGAAGCTCGACCAGGTGGCCGACGCCTGGCGCGTGGTGCACGCCGAGGGCGACGGCCTGTCCGGGCTGGTGGTGGACCGCTACGGCGACCTGGTGGTGGTGGAGTTCTTCGCCGCCGGCATGTTCCGCCACCGCGAGTGGATCTACGAGGCGCTGCGCGAGCAGTTCCCTGGCTGCCGCTTCCACAGCTTCGCCGACGAGCACGTGCAGAAGCAGGAAAGCTTCGACTTCCACGGCAATACGACCACCGAAGCCGCCGTGATCACCGAACATGGCATCAAGTTCCGCGCCGACCCGGCCGGCGCCCACAAGACCGGGTTCTTCGCCGACCAGCGCGAGAACCGCCAGTGGCTGAGCCAGCAGGTGGAGGGCAAGAGTGTGCTCGACCTGTGCTGCAACACCGGCGGCTTCGCTGTCTACGCGGCCGCGCGCGGGGCCGCGGAGGTGCTGGGCGTGGACATCGACCAGGACGTGATCGCCATCGCCAAGGGCAACGCCAAGCTCAACAACGTGCGGCCCCGGTTCGTGCAGGCCGACATCTTCCCGTGGCTGCGCGACGCGGCCAACCGCGGCGAGCAGTACGACGTGGTGATCCTGGACCCGGCCAAGATGACCCGCGACCGCGACCAGGTGATCCCGGCGCTGAAGAAGTACCTGGACATGAACAAGCTGGCGCTGGGCGTGGTCAAGCCGGGCGGCCTGTTCGCCACTTTCTCGTGCACCGGCCTGGTCGCCGAGCAGGAGTTCCTGGACATGCTGCGCCGCGCCTCGTACTTCTCCGGGCGGACCATCCAGATCCTCAAGGTCGCCGGCGCCGGCCCGGACCACCCGTTCATGGCCCACGTGCAGGAATCGCGCTATCTCAAGGCGGTGTTCTGCCGGGTCGTGGACTGAGCCTCGCCGCAGGGAGGTCGCCATGAGCAAGCGTTTCCAGCTCTCCGCCGAACAGATCCAGCCCCTGGTCGAGGAACTCGGGGCGTGCATCGCCACCGACCGCATCACGGTGGATGGCTACCCCGTGCGCTTCATGTACCGCGACACCCCCGACAACGAACTGGACAGCGGCTGGCGCTTCCTGTCCGGGTTCGAGGACGAGGACTACATGGACGACCCGGGCAACCACGGCATCTACGACGTCAACACGATCGCCAACTACGATCCCAGCATCATCCCGTTCCTCGGCGCGCCGGAGGGAACCGCCTTCGAGCGCACGCCCGAAAGCGAGCGCTGGCTGCAGCTGAGCGACTGGAGCCCGCTGGACGACGAGGACGACGACGAGGCCTGAGCGGATGCGGGCGACAGCCGCGTGCACCGCCGGCCGGCGCGGAAGGCGGGGCACGCGGCGCCGCGATCACGGCGCGTCGTCTTCGCCCGCCACGCGGCTGCGGTGCGGACCCGTCGCTGCAGGAGCCAGGCGGCCCAGCGGCCGGTAGCCGTCGCGCACGCGACAGGGGTGCGGCTTCTGGCCGGCGCGCCGCGCCCCTATGATCGGGCCATCCCCCGTGTCCCGAGAGGCCCCGATGAGCGCACGTGCCCTGTGTCTGTCCCTGTGTCTGTCCCTGGCCGCGGCGCTACCCGCGCAGGCGGTGGAGTTTTCGCGGGCCGAGCTGGCCCGCGCCACCGCGCTGCAGAAGCGCCTGCTCACCCTCGATTCGCACCTGGACACGCCGGCCAACCTCGAGCGCGCGGACTTCGACATCCTGCAGGCGCACCGCGGCAACCGCCTGTCCCAGGTCGATCACCCGCGGATGCTGGAGGGTGCCCTGGACGGCGGCTTCTGGGCGATCTACACCGGGCAGGGCGACCGCAGCGCGGCCGCGCACCGGGCCGATCGCGACGCCGGCCTGCAGCGCCTGCTGGCGATCCGCGAACTGCTCGCCGCGCATCCGCAGCAGTTTGCGCTGGCCACGGCGCCGGCCGACGCGGCGGCGATCAAGGCCGCCGGAAAGCGCGTGGTCTACCTCAGCATGGAGAACGCCAGCCCGCTGGCGGCCGATCCCACGCTGCTGGGGTTCTACCACCGCCAGGGCCTGCGGATGCTGAGCACGGTGCACTTCCTCAACAACGAGTTCGCCGACTCGGCCACCGATCCCCAGGGCGCGGAATGGCAGGGCCTCAGCCCGGCCGGGCGCACGCTGGTGCAGCAGGCCCAGGCGCTGGGCATCGTGATCGACCAGTCGCACGCCTCCGACGCGGTGTTCGACCAGCTGATCGCGCTGTCGCCGGTGCCGATCCTGCTCTCGCACAGCGGCGCCCGCGCGGTCTACGACCACCCACGCAACCTCGACGACGCGCGCCTGAAGGTACTGGCCGCGCATGGCGGCGTGATCCAGCTCAACTCCTACGGCGGCTACCTGGTCGACACCGGCGCCAGCCCCGAGCGCAAGGCCGCCGAGAAGGCGCTGACGGACCGCTACGGCGGCTGGGAGCACCTGAAGCTGGCCGACGGCGCGCGCCTGGGCCAGGAGCTGAAGGCGCTGGATGCGCGCTACCCGGTCCGGCGCGCCACGCTCGACGATTTCTTCGCGCATCTGGAGCACGTGCTGGCGCTGATCGGCCCCGAGCACGTGGGCATCGGCATGGACTGGGACGGTGGCGGCGGGGTGGAGGGCCTGGCCGACGTCGCCGACCTGCCCAAGATCACCGCCTGGCTGCTGCGCAAGGGCTATAGCGAGGCCCAGATCGCCGCCATCTGGAGCGGCAACGTGCTGCGGGTGATGCAGCAGGCGCAGGACCACGCCGCGGCGCCGCCCGCGCGGGCCTCGTGACGGGGCCTCGTGACGGAGCCGTCGCCGGCCGAGACTGAGATCGGGACCCCGCTCTTGCCGCTGCGGCGGTGAGACGATCGATGTGATTGCCGGCGAGGCACGGCGATTGCAGGACGCCCGGGTAGGGACCGGCGGCCGCGCGCCGCGCAGGCCTTTCGGTTACCTTTTCCGTTACGTGGAGGAGCCGCTGAAGCGACAAGCCAGCCGGGGAAGGGCCCCGACGCGTAGCCACGAGACGGGTGCGGTGATGACAGACGAGAGTTCGCGGGGGCAGCCCCGCGGGGCGGAAGCAGCGGGGCAGCGCGACGAGGCCGAACGGCTGGCGCGGCTGGCGCAGCTGCAGGTGCTGGATACGCAGGCCGAGCCGTTCTTCGACGCGCTGGCGGCGGCCGCGCAGGCCATCGCCGGCACGCCGATCGCCCTGGTGACCCTGGTGGACCGGAACCGGCAGTGGTTCAAAGCCAACCTCGGCTTGCCGGGCGTGGCCGAGGTCCCGCGCGAACATGCCTTCTGCACGCATACGATCCAGACCGACCGGGTCATGGAAGTCGTCGACGCCACGGCCGATCCGCGCTTTCGCGCCAATCCGCTGGTGGTCGGCCCGCCGGATGTCCGCTACTACGCCGGCGCCCCGATCGTGCTGCCCGGCGGCGAGCGCGTGGGGGCGGTCTGCGTGGTCGATTGCCACAGCCGCACGCTCGCCCCTCGCCAGCTGGAGGCCCTCGCGCACCTGGCCGAGGTCGCCGCCTGCGGCCTGGAGCAGCGGCGTCTGACCCTGGAGCGGGAACGGCGCGCCGCCGAGCTGGAGCAGCGCCTGCGCGACAGCGAGGCCTTCCTGGAGCGCACCGGCCGCGTCGCCGGCGTGGGCGGCTGGGAGGTCGACGTGGAGGAAGGCGAGATCATCTGGTCGGACCAGACCTGCCGCATCCACGACCTGCCGCCGGGCTACCGCCCGAGCATGCAGGAGGCCGTCGGCTACTACCCGCCCAAGGCGCGCGCGGTGATCGCCGAGTCGGTGGAGGAGGGCATGCGCAGCGGCGCGCCCTGGGACCTGGAGCTGCCGCTGGTCACCAGTACCGGGCGGCCGATCTGGGTGCACACGGTGGGCGCGCTGGAGGAGGTCGACGGGCGCCGCCGGCTGATCGGCGCGATCCAGGACATCACCGAGCGCCGCCAGGCGGTGGACGCGATGGCGGCCAGCGAGAGCAAGTACCGCAAGCTGTTCCAGTACAGCCTCGGGCTGATCTGCACCCACGACCTGGAGGGACGCCTGCTGAGCGTCAACCCGGCCGCGGCGCGCTCGCTGGGGCACGCGGTGGAGGAACTGGAGGGCCGCTCGCTCACCGAGCTGATGCGGCCGGAGCGCCGCGAGTTCTTCAAGGCCTACCTGTCGCAGATGGTGCTCGACGGGACGGCCGGCGGCATGGTCGAGCTGATGGCCCGCGACGGCAGCTTCTGCCACTGGCAGTACCGTAACGTGCTGGATGTTGAGACCGACGTCCCCTACGTGCTGGTGCACGCGCAGGACGTCAGCGTGCAGTACCAGCAGGAGAAGCAGCTGCTGGAGTGGTCGTTCACCGACCCGCTGACCAGCTGCTACAACCGGCGCTTCCTGCAGGACCTTGAGCGCCAGCCCGGGCCGCCGGTGCGCTGGGGCTGCCTGGTGGTGGACCTGGACAAGTTCAAGCTCGTCAACGACACCCATGGCCACCAGGCCGGCGACGAGGTGCTGGTGGGGATGGCCTGGTTCCTCAACGGCCGGCTGCGCCGGCAGGACCGGTTGGTCCGGCTCGGTGGTGACGAGTTCCTGGTGCTGGTGCACGAAGCCACGCTCGACGAGCTGCACGCCCTGGCGCAGGCCTACGAGGCCGAGGCCGACGAGGCGCCGATCGCCTTCACCCTGGGCGTGGCCGCGGCCGAAGCGGGCGAGCCGCTGCCCGAGACCCTGCGCCGCGCGGACAAGGCCCTGTATGCGCGGCGCCGCGAGCGGCGCGGGCACGAACTTACCTCGCGCTAGGCCGTGGCCGTCGCGCGAGCGCCCGCGGCGGCGGCGCAGAACCGGCCTGTGCGGTCGTAATGGAATCGGTATGCGGATCCGGTCAAGGCTCTGGTCTGGGAGTCCGGAGCCGGTGCGCACTTGCCCGGGTGACCTGAATGGGCAACTGGGGTATCATGAAAACGATTACATATCATCGTGCTGACTCTCATGAATAGCCAGATCCCGTTCGACCGCTCCACGCTCAGCCCCAAGTGGCAGTTCCGCTTCGACTTCTTCGACCGGACCGGGGGCCCCAAGGATCCCCGCTTCAAGACGGCCCTGAAGGAACTGTCCTTCGGCGAGCGCATCAAGGTCGGGACCAACTTCTACGCGTTCTTCTTCGGCTTCATCTACTTCTTCATCCTCGGCCTGTGGCGCAAGGCGCTGGCGCTGGTCGGCATCTCGCTGGCGCTGGGCGTGCTGGGCGTGTTCCTGCCCGACATGGTGGTGCGCGCGTTCGGGTTCGCCTTCACCCTGCTGACCGCCATGGCCGCCAACTACGCGTTCTACCTGGACCGGGTGAAGGGCAGCACCAGCTGGAATCCGTACGAAGGCGTGCGCTGGTGGTAAGCGGTTGCGTCCGCGGCGGATGGCTCCCCTCCTGAGCCGCCCGCCACGGCACCGAAGCCCGGTCTCGCGACCGGGCTTTTTTTTGCCCGGCCGGCGGCCGTGGCGTCGGTACGGCGCGATGCCGCCGTACTGCGGCACGTACGCCTGCGTGGCGCGCGACGGCGGGGACCTGCCCCGCCGTCGGCTAGCCGCGCCGCGCCAACTGGCTGTTGCGGCGGCCGTAGGCCAGGTAGACGACCAGGCCCAGGGCATTCCAGGCGCCGAACCACAGCTGGGTGGTCATGGGCAGGCTCCGGAACAGGTACAGGCAGCCCAGGATCGCCACCGGGCCGACCACCCACGCCAGGGGCGTGCGGAAGCTGCGCACGCGCTGCGGCTCGCGCTGGCGCAGCACCAGCAGGCACACGGCCACCGCAGTGAACGCGGCCAGGGTGCCGGCATTGGCCAGCGCGGCGATCTCGTCCAGCCGCGCCACGCCCGCCAGGGCCGCCACCAGTACCGCGGTGAACAGCGTGGTCGCGATCGGGGTACCGGTGCGCTTGTTGACCGTGGACAGCCCGCGCGGCAGCAGGCCGTCGCGCGACATCACGAAGAAGATCCGGCTCTGGCCGTACAGGAACGCCAGCAGCACCGTCGGCAGGGCGATGATCGCCACCGCCCCGATCAGCACCGCGGCCTTGCCGTGGCCCAGCTCGCGCATGATCAGCGCCAGCGGCTCCGGGCTCTGGCCGAACACGGTGAAGCGCATCGCGCCCACCGCGGCCAGCGCCACCAGCACGTAGATCAACGTGCAGCCGATCATCGAGCCGACGATGCCGATCGACAGGTCGCGCGCCGGGTTGCGGGTCTCCTCGGCCGCGGTGGAGATCGCATCGAAGCCGTAGAACGCGAAGAAGATGATGGCCGCCGCGGCCATCACGCCGCGCTCCACGCCGTCCGGTCCCATCGACTTGGAGAACCCGTAGGGCATGAACGGCTGCAGGTTCTGGCTGTCGAACGCCGGCAGCGCCACCGCCACGAACACGCCGAGCGCGATGATCTTCAGCACCACCAGCACCGCGTTGAGCGTGGCGCTCTCCTTGGTGCCGGCCATCAGCAGGCCGGCGACCAGGAAGGTGATCACCACCGCCGGCAGGTTGACCACGCCGCCGGCGTGGGGGCCGGCGGCCAGGGCCGCGGGCAGGCTCGCGTCCACGCCGAACTGCTGGCTCACCCAGGCCAGGAAGCCGACGAAGTAGCCCGACCAGCCCACTGCCACGGTGCTGACCACCAGCGAGTACTCCAGGATCAGGCTCCAGCCCACCACCCAGGCGATGCTCTCGCCCAGCGCGATGTAGCTGTAGGTGTAGGCACTGCCGGCGGCCGGCATCATCGTGGCCATTTCCGCGTAGGCCAGTGCCGCGCAGGCGCAGACGATGCCGGCGGCCAGGAACGACAGCAGCACCGCGGGGCCGGCCTTGTCGGCGCCCACGCCGATCAGGGTGTAGATGCCGGTGCCGACGATCGCGCCGATGCCCAGCGCGATCAGGTGCGGCCAGCTCAGGGTCGGGACCAGGCGCCGGCCTTCCTCGTGGACGGTGACCTGATCGATGGACTTGCGCCTGAGCCAGGACTGCATTCGGACCTCGGGACATGGAAACGGAGCCCGAGTGTCGCCGAACGCGGCGCAGCAATGCTATCGGTCCAACGGCAGGGGCGCCCCTGCCGCGGGCGATCGGCGGCCTGTCAGCGGCCGATCGAGGCGCGGTGCGGCGGGCGCACGCGGTTGTAGAGGAAGTGCACCCCGGCCGCCAGCACCAGGCCCAGCGCGCCGCCGCCGAACTGGGTCCAGTCGACCGTGCGCGGCGCCATGCCACTGGCCTCGTGGCCCCAGAAGTTCAGCCACACCAGCAGCGCGGCGGTGACCGCCATGCCCAGCCAGAACCACAGGCGGTTGGCGCCGATGGCATAGATCAGGAATGGCAGGCCGAGGCCGGCGAGGAAATGCACCGGGAAGAAGTAGGTCGTGCCGTACGGGCGCACGAGGTACCAGACGATCACCGCGAAGACCGCCACGAAGGCGAAGAATCCCAGTGCCAGGGCGCGTGTGCGGTTTGCCGAGAGGGTCATTGCGAAGGTCCCGTTCCACGAAAGGACCTCACCGTACCTGCCGGCAGGTCACGTTCCGGTCAATGCCGCGCCTTCGGGTTCAGCGACGGCGACGCCGGGCCCACGCGGCGGCATCCGCGGCGTGCGCGTCGCGCCTCAGGAGGCCGGGGCGTCGGCCACCGCGCACAGGTGCTGGATCATCGCCTTCTTCGGCGCCAGCTGGCCGCCGGCGATGGTGAAGGTCACGTCCACCTTGACCGCGCCGCCGGGTTTGCCGATCACCAGTACCCGCATCGGTGCGACCGCGGTGCCGCCCTGGCCGCCCTTGACCGGGTTGTTGGCGCGGATGAAGCCGCGCTCCTTGCTCTCGTCGATGATGGTCAGGCCGTCGTTGCGGATCGCCGCGGCGACCTTGTCGAAGGCCACGTCGTAGCCGACGCCGGCGTGCTCGGCCGAGGTCTTGAAGGTCTTGCCGCTGGACCAGGAGCCGGCCACGGTGAAGTTCGCCTCGCACTGGCCGGCGTTCTGCTGGGCCAGTACGCAGGGGGAGCCGGCCAGCAGCACGGCCACGAGCATCGAGCGGTTGAGCATTCTGAAGTCCTTTCGAGGGAAAGCCGCCAGCGGCGCGTCGTCGAGCACGGCGTGAGCCCAAGACGTCCGGTGTCCTGCATCGAAGTATAGAGGCGCGCCCGCCATCGGCAATGCGTGGACCGCCGCCGATGGCCTGGCGCGTAATCCGGCCCGCACGCCGAGCCGGTACCGCGCCCGGATCGCGCTGCGCGGCCTCCCGCTCAGTCCTCGTCGGGTGCCGGATCGGGGGCCGCGAGCCGGGCGGCGTAGCGGTCGCCGACCTCCTGGCTGATGAAACCGCTCAGGCCGCGCCCGGACTCGGCCAGCCGGCGCATGCGTGCGACCGTGCCGGCGCCGCAGCTGGCCTCGGTGTACAGGTAGACATCGCCGCTGCGGAAACCGACCGCGATCGCGCCCTCGTCCAGCAGGGCGTAGCCGCGCACGCCGGAGTCGCCGGCGAGATTGCGGTAGCGCTGCAGCACGGGGCCGGTGTCGGCGGGCATGCGGGCGATGCTAGCGCGCGCCGGCGTGACGCCGCGGTCGGCGTCAGCCGTCGGTGGCCAGGCGCACGCCGAAGGCGACCAGGAACACGCCGGCGCCGCGGCGCAGCCACGGTCCGACGCGCGGGTGCCGCGCGAGCCGGCGCGCCAGGGCATGCCCGCCGCCGATCAGCAGCGAGCAGTAGCCCAGCCCCAGCACGGCGATCAGCGCCGCCATCGTCGCGAACGTGGCCAGGCCACGATGCGTGGCCGGGTCGACGAACAGCGGGAAGAACGCCATGTAGAACACGATCGCCTTGGGGTTGAGCAGGTTGATCAGCAGGCCCTGGCGGAAGTAGTGCCCGGGCGTGAGCGCGATCATCCCGCCGCCGCCGGCGGGCCGGCGCAGCAGCTGCAGCCCGATCCACACCAGGTAGGCCGCGCCAAGGTACTGCAGGCCATGGAACAGCAGCGGGTTGGCCTTCAGCAGCGCCGCCACGCCGGCCACGGCGAGCCACATCAGGACCTGATCGGCGAGCAGCAGCCCGGCCAGCGCGGTGTAGCCGCCGCGCACGCCGCTGCGGCCGGTGGCCGAGAGCAGCGCGAAGGTACCGGGCCCCGGCAGGGCCAGGAACACCAGCACGGCGAGCACGAACGTGCCCAGGTCGTGGATGCCCATCCACGGCATGGCGGCGACTCGGTTGGGGGGACACCATGGTAATCCGGCGCCGCGCGCTCAGGCCGCGGCGGCCGCCGGCAGCAGCGCCGTCAGCGCCTGGCAGCGCTGCGCGAATACCGCATGCAGCTGGCGGATCGCCGGCGAGAACTGCTTGCGGTGCGGGCATACCAGGTGCAGCGGCAGGCGGTCGCCGTGCTCCGGCAGCAGCAGCTCCAGGCGGCCGGCCTGCACGTCGGCGCAGATGTCCAGCCACGACTTGTAGACGATGCCCTCGCCGGCCACCGCCCAGCGCCGCACCACGTCGGCGTCGTCGCACTGCATCGCGCCGCGCACCCGCACGACCCGGCGCCGGCCTGCGACCTCGAAGTCCCAGTGGTCGTAGGCGCGGCCGCCGAGCATGTACAGCAGGCACGGGTGCTCGGCCAGCGCCTCGAGCGAGGCCGGGCGGCCGTGCCGGCGCAGGTAGCCGGGCGCGGCGGCCAGCACCCGGCGGTTGTCCGGCGCCAGCGGCAGCGCGACGTGGTCGCCCTCGGCGACGCGCCCCAGGCGGAAGGCCACGTCGACCGGGTCGCGGAACAGGTCGGCGATCTGGTCGGACAGGTGCAGGCGCAGGCTCAGCCGCGGATGCGCGCGGCGGAATTCGGTCAGCCACGGCAGCAGCAGGTTGCGCCCGAGGTCCGACGGCGCGCTCACCTGCAGCAGGCCCTGCAGCTCGGCCTGCTCGCCGTGCAGGTGCTCGCGGCCCTCGCGCAGCAGCTCCAGCACCTGGCGCGCGTAGGGCAGGTAGCGCTCGCCCTCGGCGGTCAGGCGCAGGCTGCGGGTGGAGCGCGCGAACAGCCGCAGGTCCAGCTCGCGCTCGAGCCGGGCGATCGCCGCGCTGACCTGGCCGGGCAGCAGGCCGCCCTCGCGCGCGGCACGCGAGAAGCTGCCCAGCATGGCGGTACGGACGAACAGGGCGAGGTCGTCGAAGCGGACCATTTTCATTCCTGGCGTGAAAGTGCTTGCCGATTCTGCGGCTTTGCAGCGCAATCCGGGAAGCGGACCATGGGCGTCCCTCCTGTCACCCGGCCCCCCCATGAAAGCCATCGCCTATCCCCAGCACGGCCTGCCCCTCGACGACCCGCGCGCGCTGGTCGAGCTCGAACTGCCGTCGCCCGAACCCGGCCCGCGCGACCTGCGCGTGCGCATCCAGGCCATCTCGGTGAACCCGGTCGATACCAAGGTGCGTGGCACGATGCCGGTGGAGGCACCGCGCGTGCTCGGCTGGGACGCCTCCGGCGTGGTCGAGGCGGTGGGGGACCAGGTCAGCCTGTTCGCGCCCGGCGACGCGGTGTACTACGCCGGCTCGCTGGCGCGGCCCGGCACCAATGCCGAACTGCACCTGGTCGACGAGCGCATCGTCGGCCACAAGCCGCGCACGCTCGGCCATGCCGACGCCGCGGCGCTGCCGTTGACGGCGATCACCGCGTGGGAGCTGCTGTTCGACCGGCTCGGCGTGGCCGAGGGCGGCGGCGAGGGCCAGACCCTGCTGGTGGTCGGCGCCGCGGGCGGCGTCGGCTCGATGCTGGTGCAGCTGGCGCGCCGGCTCACCCGCCTGACCGTGGTCGGCACCGCGTCGCGGCCGCAGACCCAGGACTGGGTCTACGCGCTCGGCGCGCACCACGTGATCGACCACGCCCAGCCGCTGGTGGATGGCCTGCGCCGGCTCGGCATCGCGCAGGTAGAGCGGGTGGCCAGCCTCACCCACACCGGCCAGCACTACGCGCAGCTGGTCGAGGCGCTGGCCCCGCAGGGACGGCTGGCGCTGATCGACGACCCGGCCACGCTCGACGCGCTGCCGCTCAAGCGCAAGAGCCTTTCGCTGCACTGGGAGTTCATGTTCACCCGGCCGCTGTTCGAGACCGCCGACATGATCGCGCAGCACCAGTTGTTGGAGCGCGTCGCCGGCCTGGTCGACGAGGGTGTGCTGCGCACCACCGTGGGCGAGCACTTCGGCCGCATCGACGCCCACAATCTGCGGCGCGCGCACGCGCTGCTGGAGAGCCACCGCGCGCGCGGCAAGCTGGTGCTCGAGGGTTTCTGAGGCGCCGTCCCCGGCGCTTCCGGCATGTCGTCCCGGGGGGGGGGGGGCGGGCTGGCGCCGCGTTGCCTGCGCGACGCTGGCCCACGGATGCCGGAGCAGGACGTCGTGGTTCCACCGCGCGGCTCCACCGCGCCCTCCGCCGCGGAATGGACGACTCGGGCTAGGGCAGGCCGTTGCAGCCGTGGCGCTGGAAGCCGGGCCGGGTGCCGAGCCGTGCGTAGTAGTCCGCCACCGCCGGCAGCGCCGGGCGTTCGATCGGGCTCGCATACCAGCGCTGCGTCGACAGGCCGAGCACGATGTCGGCCAGGGTGAAGTCGGCGCCGGCCACGAACGCCCCGGTCCGCTGCAGCTGCGCGTCGAGGATCGCCATGTGCCGGTTCCACTGCTGCACCCCGGCCTCGATCGCGGCGGGGTCGGCATGGGCCGGGCTGCGCCGCACCCGCGCCATGAACGCATATCGCCAGGCGGTGTTGAGCTCGGTCGCCTGCCAGTCCATCCACTGTTCCACCCGCGCGCGCTGCGCCGGCACCGCGGGCAGCAGATCGTCGCGGCCCGCCTGCGCGGCGAGATAGCGGCAGATCGTGTTGGATTCCCACAGCACCAGCTCGCCGTCGCGGATCACCGGCACCATCGCGTTGGGGTTCAGCGCCTGCAGCGTGGCCGCGTCCAGCGCGCCGTCGCCGCCGATCTGCACGTGCGGCCGCGCGAGTTCCTCGCACAGCCACAGCACCTTGCGCACGTTGATCGAGGACGACTTGCCGTAGATCTGGAGCATCGGGCCGGTCCCGGTTCGGGTGCAACAGTCTAAGCCGGCGCAGGACCGGCGGCGCGCGAGGGTGGTCCGGGTGCGAGCGGGCCGCGTGCCAGCGCATCGCCCGGCGCGATCCGCCGGAGCCGGTCCCGCCGCTTTCTGGCAGACTCGGGCGATCAGACCACGGAAGGAGGCTGCATGCGGGTGCCCCGCTACATGACGATGCTGCTGCTGGTTTGCGCGCTGCCGGCGACCGCCGGCGCGCCGGGCCCCGCCAGCGAAGCGGAGTGCCTGGCGCGCCAGGGGCGCTGGGCCCGGATGGGCGAGGGCGCCATCGCGCAATGCGTGCTGCCCACCGGCGACGCCGGCAAGGCCTGCCGCGACCATGCAGAATGCGAGAGCCGCTGCCTGGCGCCGCCCGGCACGCCCGCCGGGCAGAGCACCGCCGGCGTCTGCGCCGCCGACACCGACGCCTTCGGCTGCCGCGAGGTGGTGCGCCGCGGCCGCGCCATGACGATCTGCGTGGACTGAACCGCCGGCGCAGCCGATGAGACGCGCGCGGCTACACTGCACGCATGCCTTCCGAATTCCTGATCCTGATCGGCCTGACCTGCGCCGTCCTCGTGCTGCAGCTGGTCGCGCTGCTGCGGCGTTCCGACACCACCCGCCTGGAGCAGGCCCTGCGCGAGGAACAGCGCGAGGGCCGCGGCGAACTGCGCGAGCAGCTCGAGGGCCTGGCGCGCCAGCAGGACGCGCGGCTGGAAGTGTTCGCGCGCCAGTTCGCCGAACTCTCCACCCGTGTCGACCAGCGCCTGGACCTGTTGCGCGAGGCGCTCGGCGAGGACGCGCGCAAGGCGCGCGAGGAGAGCTCCCAGGCGCAGCAGCGCACCGGCGAACTGCTGGCGCAGCGGCTGGGCGAGGTGCGCCAGCAGCTGGAGACCTTCGGCCAGCAGCAGGAGGCGCGCATCCACGCCTTCGGCCAGCAGCTCACCGACCTGATCGCGCGCACCGACGTGCACATGGCCACGCTGCGCGAGGCGCTGGCCGAGGACGCGCGCAAGGGCCGCCAGGAAGCCGGCGACTCGCAGCAGCGCTTCGCCGACACGCTCGGCCAGCGCCTGACCGACCTGACCCAGCGCAACGAGCAGCGCATCGGCGAGATGCGCGCCACCCTGGAACAGCAGCTCAAGAGCCTGCTCGCCGACAATGCCGCGCGCCTGGAGCAGATGCGCGCCACCGTCGACGAGAAGCTGCAGACCACGCTCAACACGCGCCTGGATTCCTCGTTCAAGCTGGTGTCCGAGCGCCTGGAGCAGGTGCAGCGCGGGCTGAGCGAGATGCAGCAGCTGGCCACCGGGGTCGGCGACCTCAAGCGCGTGCTCACCAACGTCAAGAACCGCGGCGGCTGGGGCGAGGTGCAGCTGGACAACATCCTCGAGCAGACCCTGACCCAGGAACAGTACGCGCGCGGCGTGCGGGTGCGCCCGGACAGCGCCGAGGCGGTGGACTTCGCGGTGCGCCTGCCCGGCCGCGGCCAGGACGAGCACACCCCGGTGTGGCTGCCGATCGATTCCAAGTTCCCGCGCGAGGACTACGAGCGCCTGCTCGACGCCCAGGAGCACGGCGAACCGGAGCAGATCGCCGCCCTCGGCATGCAGCTGGAGCGCGCCATCCGCATCCAGGCCAAGTCGATCGGCGACAAGTACATCGTGCCGCCGCAGACCACCGATTTCGCGGTGATGTTCCTGCCCACCGAGGGGTTGTACGCCGAGACCCTGCGCCGGCCGGGGCTGGTGGACCTGCTGCAGCGCGAGCACCGCGTGGTCATTGCCGGACCCACCACCATCACCGCGCTGCTCAACAGCCTGCAGATGGGCTTCCGTACCCTGGCGATCGAGAAGCGCTCCAGCGAGGTGTGGGGGCTGCTGGGCGCGGTGAAGAGCGAGTTCGGCAAGTTCGCCGGCATCCTCGAAAAGGCCGAGAAGCAGATCACCACCGTCGGTCGCAGCCTTGGCGAAGCCAGCCGCAAGACCCGCACCATCGAGCGCCGCCTGCGCGGGGTCGAGACCCTGCCCAGCGCCTCGACCGCCGTGCTGCTGGACGACGGCGGCGAGGACGCCGCAGAGGACGCCGGCGCCGCCGACCCAGACGCGCGCGACGAGCAGGAGTGAAGCCGGGCCGGGGGGCTGGCGCCTTCGCCACGGCGCCGCCACGGCCGCCCTGCCAGGCTGCCGGGATCGTCGTTCCCATCCATGCCTGCCCGGAGACTTCCATGTTCCCTCGAAACCTCGTCGCCCTGTGCGCGACCCTCGCGCTGGCCGCCTGCAGCGCCAGCCCGGCACGTCCCGCGGCGGCCCCGGCCCCGGCGGGCGGCCCCGACGCGCAGGCGTGTGCCGCCCAGGGCGGCCGCGTGCAGCCGCTCGGCCTGCGCGGGCAGCCGACCTGCGTGGTCCCCTATGCGGATGCCGGCAAGGCCTGCAGCGACAAGCGCGACTGCAGCGGCAACTGCCTGGCCAGCGGGACTGTGGCCGCCGGCGCCCAGGCCACCGGCGTGTGCCAGCGCGACGTCAGCCAGAACTTCGGCTGCCAGCAGCGGATCGTGGGCGGCGTCGCCGGACCGGCGCTCTGCATCGACTAGCGGGGCGTCTCGGTCAGGGGGCCGTCCGGGATCACGGAGGAGGGGAAGTCCCCGCCCCCGTCTCCGTGATCCGGATGAATCTGCATGGACATGCCGTGTCGTCTTCGGTCGCGCGCCGGGCCCCGGTCCCGTGATCCGGCAGCGGGCGCTTATGCTGTGCGGTCGTCCCCCCAGGAATCCGCACATGAGCCAGTCCCTCTACGACATCCCGGTCACCACCATCGACGGCCAGCCGGCCACGCTCGCCGACTACCGCGGCAAGGTGTTGCTGGTGGTCAACGTCGCCTCCAAGTGCGGGCTGACCCCGCAGTACGAAGGCCTGGAGGCGCTGTACCGCGACCGGCGCGATGCCGGGCTCGAGGTGCTGGCGTTCCCGGCCAACGACTTCAAGGGCCAGGAGCCGGGCAGCGAGGCCGAGATCCAGCAGTTCTGCCAGGTCACCTACGACGTCTCGTTCCCGCTGTTCGCCAAGATCGCGGTCACCGGCCCGGACACCCACCCGCTGTACCGGCACCTCACCGCTGCGCGGCCGCAGACCACCGGCGACGGCCCGATGCGCGACAAGCTGGCCGGCCACGGCATCGAGCCCAATCCCGCGCCCGGCGTGCTGTGGAACTTCGAGAAGTTCCTGGTCGACCGCCACGGCCAGGTGGTGGCGCGCTTCGCCCCGGACGTCACCGCCGACGACGCGCGCCTGCGCGAGGCGCTGGCCACCGCGCTGGCGGGATAACGACCGCAGGGCGGTCGGCGGCATCGGTGCGCGGGCACCGGCGCGCGACGCGAGATGCGCGCGCGCCCGGTCGCGCAAGCCGGACCGGCCGGTGCGATGCCCGACCAGGACGCGGTGACGGCGGGTGCCGCATGGCGCAGCGGCACCCACGCAGCCGCACAACGCAGCCGCACAACGCAGCCGCACAACGCAGAAGGCCCGGGATCGCTCCCGGGCCTTCTGCGTTTCATGCCTGGACCCACCAGCGCGGTCAGTTGCCCCAGTTGGGCATCGGCATCGCGTCCACCGGCACCGTGGTGTCCTTGTCGCGCAGGTAGTCCGGCAGCTCGCTGTCGTCGCGCTTGTGGGTGCGCAGGTCGCGCGTGATCTGGTAGTTGCGGCGCTGCAGCCAGGCATCGCGGGTGAGCGCGTACTCGTCCACGGCTTGGTCGCGCATCGCGTCCAGCGGCAGCAGCTGTGCGCGGGTATCCACCAGCTGCAGGCCCTGCAGGCCGATGCGCACGGTGTCGTCGTCGACTTGGCGCAGCGGCGACAGCGGCACGTCGCCGGCCAGGCCGAAGGTGTCGCGCACCGTGCGCGGCCCGAACAGCGGCAGCTCGAAGTAGCGCGAGTTGCGCCAGCCCCACACGCCCAGGGTCTGGCCGAAGTCCTCGCTGCGGCGCGGGATCTTGGCGGCGCTGGCCGGGTCCATCAGGCCGCCGATGCCCAGCGTGCTGTTCATCACGAACCGGCCCAGGGTCTGCAGCGCATACACCGGGTGGCCCTGCAGCAGCTGGTTGACCATGGTCAGCGGCGAACGCAGGTTGTCGAAGAAGTTGGTCACGCCCAGCCGGGCCGTGCCCGGCACCACCTTGGTGTAGGCGGTCGCCAGCGGCTTGGCCACGCTCCGGTCCACCGCCAGGTTGAAGCGGTGCATGCTGCGGTTGTAGCGCTCCCACGGGTCGTAGGCCGGGCCGCCGCCCACGACCGCGGGGTCTTGGGCAGTGGCGTTGGCGTCGGGCGCCGGGCCACCGTAGAGGGCGGCGAAGTCGTCCTCGGCGCTGGTCGGGGCCTCGCCGGGGGCGGGGGCGTCGCCCTGGGCCACCGGCGCGGTCGCGGGCGCCGGCGTGGAAGCGGGCTCCGCCGGTGCGGCGGTCGGTGCGGGCAGGCCGGTCTCCGCCGCCGGGGGGGCGGCGGCCGGCGGTGCGGATCGGGGCGCGGTGCTGGCGCAGGCGCCCAGCAGCAGCGTGCAGGCGATCAGGGGCAGGGGGCGTAGGACGTTCATGTCGGTTCCGGCGTTCAGGCCTGGAAATCCAGGGCGGGCGAGAGGCGATAGGCGGCCTGGAGTTCCTCCAGGCCCGGCGGGGTCCCGCGCACGTCCACGGTGCCGGCGCCCTGGCGGCGCAGGCGCGCGGCCAGTTCGGCCACCAGGGCGACGCCGGCGCTGTCCAGGCGTTCGACCGCCGACAGGTCCAGGGTGCGGACGCCGGCCAGCTGGCTCAGCGCCTGCGGCCATAGCGCGGTCGCGGCGGCACGGTCGAGGGCGCCGGTCAGCACCAGCGCCTCGCCGTCGCGCCGCAGGGCGCCGTTACTTGCCACTGGCGGGCTGCCCGACCTGCAGGTTGCCGCTGCGCAGGTCGGCGGCGACCTGGGCGATGCCCTTCTGGCGCAGCGGGCCGTCGAACTGGTTCTTGAAGGTCTGCACGTAGGAGATGCCTTCGATCATCACGTCGAAGATCTTCCACTGGCCGCCGACATTGCGCATCAGGTAGTCGACCGGGGTCGGGTCGTTGCCCGGGCGCAGCAGCTCGGTGGAGACCTTGACGCCGCGGTTGCCCGGCAGCGGGGTCTCGGACTTGCCGCGGAAGCTGGGCTTGCCCTCGAAGTCGAGCAGGGCGGTGCCGTAGCGCTGCATCAGGTTGTCGGCCATCGCGTCGGCGAACAGCTTGATGTCGGCGTCCGACGCGCCGCGGGCATGGATGCCCAGCACCAGGCGCGCGGCGTAGTCGCGGTCGAACGACTTGTTGAGCTCGCCGTTGATGAACTGGCGCAGGGCGGCCGGGTTCTGGCGGAACTCGGCACGGCGCTGGGCCAGCGTGCCCAGGATGCGGGTGCTGCTGTCGATCACCGTCTTGGTGGCGGCACCCTGGGCGGCGGTGGCGGCCGGGGCCGGCTGGGCGAACACCGCGGCGGGCGCGGCGGCGAGCAGGGCGGTGGCCAGCACGGCCGAGAGCAGTTTGGTCTTCATGGTTGCGGTTCCGTGGTGATGGGTGCGGTCTGGGCGGGCGGGGTGTCCTGGCTGCCCGGGGCGGCCTTGTCGCCGCCACCGCTGAACATGTACTTGCCTACAAGCTGCAACAGATCGACTGCCGGCTGAGTGAAGGCGATCTCCTCGCCCGGCTTGAGCGTCTCCGGATCGCCGCCCGGCTGCAGGCCGATGTAGCTCTCGCCCAGCAGGCCGCTGGTGTAGATCCCGGCCGAGGTGTCGGCCGGCAGGTCCTTGTAGGTGTCGTCCAGCGACAGCGTCACCACCGACTCGAAGGTCTTCGGGTCCAGCGCGATCTCCGACACCTGGCCGACGTTGACGCCGCCGATGCGCACCGGCGCCTGCGCGCGCAGCTGCCCGATCTGGGTGAAGCGCGCCTTCAGCGGGTACTGGCTGGCGCCGAAGCCCCAGCGCTGGTTGGTCGAGGCCACCGCCAGCACCAGCAGCGAGGCCAGGGTCAGCAGCAGGAAGGCGCCGACGGCGAATTCGAGTCGGGGTCCACGCATGGCCATGGTCATTCCACCTTTTTCATCACTTGAGCCTCGACCGGTCGAAGCGGCGTTGTTTGATTGCCCGCACACGGAAGTGCGGGCGCTTGCGCAGGGATTCGCACTAGCGGAACAGCATCGCCGAGAGCACGAAGTTGAACATCAGCACCAGCAGCGAGGCGTTGACGACCGCGCGGGTGGTGGCGATCGAGGTGCCTTCGATGGTGGGCTCGGCATGGAAGCCGACATAGGCGGCGACCAGCGCGGCGGTACCGCCGAAGATCGCCGACTTGAGCATCGCCACGCCGAAGTCGTCCCAGAAATCCACGCTGTTGTGCAGCCCCGACCAGAACGTGCCGTTGTCGATGCCCAGCACGTGCACCGCCTCGAAGTAGCCGCCGGCGATGGCCGGCGAGCAGAACACGCCGGTCAGCAGCGGCATGGTCAGCACCGCGGCCCAGAAGCGCGGCGCCACCGCCTTGGCCACCGGGTCGATCGCCATCAGCTCCAGCGCCTTGATCTGGTCGGTGGCGCGCATCAGGCCCAGCTCGGCGGCGATCGAGCTGCCGGCGCGGCCGATGAACAGCAGCGCGGTCAGCACCGGCGCCAGCTCGCGGTACAGCGACAGCCCCAGCAGCGTGGACAGCGCGTCCGAGGCGCCGTAGGTGGTCAGCGTGCGATAGCCCTGCAGGGTCAGCACCAGGCCGACGAAGGCGCCGCCGACCACGATGATCGGCAGCGAGCGCGCGCCGATCTTGTACAGCTCGCGGGTCAGCTCGGCCAGGAAGTCACGCGTCGGCAGCGAGCCGCGCAGCACCGTCAGCGCGAACAGGCCGGCGCGGCCCAGCGCGCGGATTGAGGTGGCGAGACCCATCAGGCGGCACTCCGGGCGCGGCGCGGCGCGGCATCGAACGGGATCGGGCCGTCCGGCTGCCCGTGCAGGAACTGCTGCACCAGCGGATCGGCGCTGGCCTCCAGCTGCGCCGGGGTGCCGGAGAACACGATCCCGCCGTTGGCGATCACTACGGCGTGGTCGCAGATCGGCAGGGTCTCGTGCACGTGGTGGCTGACGATGATGCTGGTCAGGCCGAGGCTGTCGTTGAGGCGCTGGATCAGGCTCATGATCACGCCCGAGGCGATCGGGTCCAGCCCGGTCAGCGGCTCGTCGTAGATCATCAGCGGCGGGTCCAGCGCCAGCGCCCGGGCCAGCGCCACGCGCCGCGCCATGCCGCCGGACAGCTCGCGCGGCCAGGCGTCGGCGGCGGCCAGCAGGCCGACCGCGTGCAGCTTCATCTGCACCAGGCGGTCGAGCACCGGGCGCGGCAGCCGGGTGTGGGTGCGCAGCGGCAGCGCCACGTTCTCGGCCACGCTCAGGTCGGTCAGCAGGCCGTTGCCCTGCAGCAGCACGCCGACGTTGCGGCGCATCTCCAGCAGCGCGCGCGAACCGCGCGGGATCTCCTGGCCGAACAGCGTCACCGTGCCGGCCACCGGGCGCAGCTCGCCGGTCAGCGCGGCCAGCAGCGTCGACTTGCCGCTGCCCGACGGGCCCAGCACCGCGGTGATGCTGCCGCGCGGCACGTCCAGCGAAACGTCGCGCAGGATGGTGCGACCGCCGCGGTCGATGCGGACGCCGGACAACTGCGCGACAGGGGATGCGGGGGTCGTCATCGACGCCTTTAACGAAATTCCAACGGGGTAGCTTAACTGCCCAGGGCCTGAACATAACCGAACCGGCGCGTGCAGTATTGTGCACCGGATCGCGCCGCGTGCCATCGCGGCCGCGCAAACGCTGCGTCGCACCGGTGCGGCGGTTGCGCAGGCTGCACGCCGCGGCACGGTCTCGCCGGCTGCGACCGCGCTGCGGCATCATGGCCGGATGACGCCGGCGCCCGATTTTCGACTGTACCCCTCCAACGCGCTGGACACCCTGGCCGCCCTGCTCGCCGAGGAGCTGCGCCGGCCGGTGCCGGAGCAGCCGCTGCTGGACCCGGAGGTGGTGCTGATCCCGCAGGTGGCGATGCGGCGCTGGCTGCAGTCCACCCTGGCCGCCGCGCACGGCGTGGCCGCCAACCTCGAGTTCCTCACCCCCGGCGAGTTCGTCGCGCGTGCGCTGGAGGCCAACCTCGGCCCGGCCGAAGACGACCTGGACCTGGCCAGCACGCAGTGGCGGCTGTACCAGGCCCTGCAGGCCGACCTGGGCGAGGACGCGGCGCTGGCGCCGCTGGCCGGCTACCTGGCCGATGGCGACGCGCTCAAGCCGTGGGCGCTGGCCGGCGAGCTGGCCGGCGTGTTCGAGAAGTACCAGGCCTGGCGCCGCGACTGGCTGCTGCGCTGGGAAGGCGGCGCCGATCCCGGCGACCCGCAGGCGCGGCTGTGGCGCCGCGTCGCCGCCGGCCGCGCCTACCGCGCGCGCCGCATCGGCCAGTACCTGGACCGCTTCGCCCGGCCCGACGGCCCGCTGCCGCAGGGGCTGCCGCGGCGGCTGTTCGCCTTCGCCGTGCTCAACGTCTCCCCGGACGTGCTGCGCGTGCTCGCCACCCAGGCGCGCGTGGGCACGCTGCACTTCTACCTGCCCACCCCGACCCAGGGCTACTGGGGCGACCTGCAGACCCTGTGGCAGCGTCGCCGCGACGGCGACGGCACCGACCTGTTCGCCGGGCAGGTGCAGGAGAACCCGCTGCTGCAGGCCTGGGGCGCGGCCGGGCGCGACTTCATGGCCCTGGTCGGCGACTACGAGGTGGTGCACCCGCTGGCCGAGATCGCGGCCTATGCCGACCCGCTGGACAGCGGCCGCCGCCCGCGCGCCGCCGGCGGCCTCGGCGACAGCCTGCTGCGGCGGATGCAGAGCGACCTGTTCCACCGCCGCGCGGCCCCGGTGCCGGCGCCGCTGGCGGCGGTGGACCGCCGCGACCCCAGCCTGCAGGTGCACGCCTGCCACACCCGCCTGCGCGAGCTGCAGGTGCTGCACGACCAGCTGCGCGCGCTGCTGGAGCCCGACTCCCCGGAAGGCCGGCGCTTCGAGCCGCCGCTGCAGCCGCGCGAGATCGCGGTGCTGTCGCCGGACATCGATCCCTACGTGCCGTACCTGGACGCGGTGTTCGGCGGCCACGGCAGCGACGACGCGCTGCCCTACGCCCTGGCCGACGCCAGCCCGCTGGCCAGCGAGCCGCTGGCCGAGGTGTTCGTCACCCTGCTCGGGCTGCCGGTCTCGCGCTTCGGCCTGCACGAGATCCTCGACCTGCTGGCCAGCGCGCCGATCGCCGAGGCCGCCGGCCTGGACGAGGCCGCGCTGGAACGCCTGCGCGGCTGGCTGCACGCCGCCGGCGCGCGCTGGGGCCTGGACGCGGCGCATCGCCGCCAGCACCAGGCCCCGGCCGACGACGCCTACACCTGGCGCTTCGCGCTGGACCGGCTGCTGCTCGGCCACGCCAGCGGCGCCGAGGACGACATCGCCGGGGTCGCGCCCTGGCCGCAGCTGGAAGGCAGCGCGCTGGCGGCGCTGGACACCCTGCTGCGGCTGCTGCACACGCTGGAGGACGCCCAGGCGCGGCTGGGTCGGCCGATGGCACCTGCGGCCTGGCGCGAGACCCTGCTCGGCCTGCTCGAGGCGCTGGTCCCGGCCACCCCGTCGGCGCCGCGCGCGCAGCGCGCGCTGGACCGCCTGCGCACCCTGATCGACCAGTTCGCCCGCGACGCCGCGCGCGCCGACTACGCCGGCGACGTGCCGGCCGAGGTGGTGCGCGCGCACTTCGCCGCGGTGCTGGGCGAGTCGGACACCCGCGCGCCGCTGCTCACTGGCGGCATCAGCTTCGGCCGCATGGTGCCGATGCGGCTGCTGCCGTTCCGCGTCATCTGCCTGCTCGGCATGAACGACGGCGACTTCCCGCGCCGCGATCCCGCCGCCGGGCTCAACCGGCTCACCGCCGAACTGGGCACCGAGCGCCGCCGCCACGGCGACCGCTCCACCCGCGAGGACGACCGCTTCCTGTTCCTGCAGCTGTTCGCCTCGGCGCAGGACGTGTTCTACCTCAGCTACCTCGGTGCCGATGCCCGCGACGGCAGCGTGCGCGAGCCCTCGGTGCTGGTCAGCGAGCTGCTGGCCAGCGCCGCGCAGTACCACGCCGCGCCCGGGGCCGCCGACGCGCTGGTGGTGCGGCACCCGCTGCAGCCGTTCGCCGCCGCCGCCTTCGGCGGGTCCGGCGAGGACGCCGGCGAGGGCGACGCCGACCCGCGCCGCTTCAGCTACCGCCGGCAGTGGTGGCCGGCGGTGGACAGCCTGGCCGGGCAGCGCCGCGCGCTGGCGCCGTGGATCCACGGCGCCTTGCCGGCCGATGATCAGGCGCCGCCGGACAGCGTGTCGATCGACGACCTGCGGCGGCTGTTCGCCGACCCGGCCGGCGAGTTCCTGCGCCATCGCCTGGGCCTGCGCCTGCCCGACCCGGCCGGCGCCGACAGCGACCTGGAGCCGCTGGACGCCTCCAGCCACGGGCTGGAGCGCTACGCCCTGCAGCAGCAGGTGTTCGCCGCGACGCTGGCCGGCGAGGCCGACGGCCTGTACGAGCGCCTGCGCGCCCGCGCGCTGCTGCCGTCCGGACCGCTGGGCCGGCGCCAGCTCGACGAGCGCCTGCGCCAGCTGCGGCCGTATGCCGACGCCTTCCGGCAGTGGCGGGGCGCCTCGGCGCCGCAGTCGCGCCGGCTGCAGGTGTCCATCGACGGCATCGCGCTGCACGGCCGCCTGCCCGACTGGTACGACGCCGGGCTGGGGCGGGTGCAGGTCGGCGCGCTCGGCGGCCGCGCGGCGATCCGCCACGGCCTGGAGTGGCTGCTGCTGCGTGCCGCCGGCGAGGCGGCGCCGTACGTGCGCTTCTTCGAGCACGCCGACGGCCTGGGCCCGCACCCGATGGACGGCCTGGACGCGGCACCGTTGTCGCCGGAGCAGGCCCGCGCCGCGCTGGCCGCGCTGCTGCGGCTGTACCGCCAGGGCCTGCAGGCGCCGCTGGCGTTCGCCCCCTACAGCAGCTGGAAATACCACCAGGCCGCGCGCGAGGACGACCTCGACAAGGCCCTCAAGGAGGCCGCCGGGCAGTGGCAGGGCGGCTTCGGCTGGAGCGAAGCCGCCGCGCCCGAGCTGCGCCTGGTCACCCGCGGCGCCGACCCGTTCGCCGACGCGCAGCGCTTCGCCGCGTTCGCCGACACCAGCCGCCAGCTGTACTCGCTGCTCGAACGCGGCGAGCCCGCCCCTGCGCCGGACCCGGCACGGCTGGCCGAGAGCTGGCGCCACTGGCAGGGCGCGCAGGAGGACGCCGAATGAGCGGCCCTTGCCTGCACCCGCCACTGCGCCGGGTGCGCCGGATCGCGGCCGTCGCTGGCGTCGGCGAGCCGGTCGCCGGGGGTGTCCGGCCGCAGCCGCATGGCGTGCGCCGGCCGGCCCGGTCGCCCGCGCCCGGCCGCAGCGCGTGGGCCTTGTCCCGCCGCGCCGGGCCCGGCCGCCGCGCACCGACGGCGAAACAAGGACTGCCGCGATGACGCCCGCCAGCGACGACCCGTACCTGCAGCTGCCGCTGCACGGCGTGCGCCTGATCGAGGCCAGCGCCGGCACCGGCAAGACCTTCACCCTGGCCACGCTGTTCACCCGGCTGGTGGTCGAGCGCCGGCTGCGCATCGGCCAGATCCTCGCCGTCACCTTCACCGAGGCCGCGACCCAGGAGCTGCGCCGGCGCATCCGCGAGCGCCTGGTGCTCGCGGCGGGCCTGGTGCCGGGGGACGGGCCGGGAATGGGGAGTGGGGATGCGGGAGGGGGGCAAGGCACGCCGGCCGCTGCGGCGAGGACGGGCGCCGATGGGGAACGGGTCGGGGCAAGTTCCATCGCCGCGGCGCCGGGCGAACCGGTGTCCCCGATCGCGATGGACGAGGGCGAGGCGGCGTCCGTGCCGCCGGTCGGCGATGCGCCCGACGCCGCGCTCACCCGCGCGCTGCTCCAGGCGCACCTGGCGGGCTCGGACGAATCGCCCGCACAGCTGCGCCGCCGGCTGCAGCAGGCGGTCGAGGAGATCGACCTCGCCGCGATCTTCACCATCCACGGCTTCTGCGCGCGGGTGCTGCGCGAGCATGCGCTGGAGAGCGGCCAGACCTTCGCCGCGCCCGAGCTGCTGGCCAACGACCGCGAGCTGCTGGCCGAGGTCGCCGCCGACCTGTGGCGCGCGCGCGCCGCCGACGCCGGCGTCGTGGGCCAGGCAAGCGCCGAGGACCTGGTCGCGCTGTGGCCCGGCGGGCCCGAGGCCCTGGCCGCCGACCTGCGCGAGCTGGTGCGCCACCCCGAGCTGCTGCCCGCGGCCCCCGCGCCCGGACCCGGCGACGACGGCGCCGCGCTGGCGCAGGTGCTGGACCCGGCCGGCACCGCGCTGGCGGCCGCGTTCCACGCCCACGGCACCGCATTCTTCGAGGCCCTGGCCGCCGCGATCGAGGGCGGGGTACTGAGCAAGGTCAGCTACAAGGCCGAGTGGCTGTCCGCGCTGTGGCACTGGCTGGATGCGTTCGCCGCCGCGCCCGAGCACGGGGGAGCGCCGCATCCCAAGCTCGCCAAGCTCACCGCCGCCGAGCTGACCGCCGGCACCAACAAGGCGTTCGCCGGTCGCACCCCGGCCTCGCCGCTGACCCACGCCATCGACGCCTACCTGGCCGCGCTAGCCCGGGTCGAGGACGCCCGTGCGCGTCGCCGCCTGCGCCTGCTGCACGCCCTGCGCGCTGACGCCGGCACGCGCCTGGCCCAGCTCAAGCGCCAGCGCCGGGTGCAGACCTACGACGACCTGGTCGACGGCGTGGCCCGTGCCCTGGCGCCGGACAGCCCGCAGGCCGAGACGCTGGCGCGGCGGCTGCGCGCGCAGTACGCCATCGCCCTGGTGGACGAGTTCCAGGACACCGACGAGCGCCAGTGGTCGATCTTCTCCGGCGTGTTCGGCGACGGCGAGCCGGCGCGCACTGCCGGGCTGGACCCGGCGCTGTTCGTGATCGGCGATCCCAAGCAGGCCATCTACGGCTTCCGCGGCGGCGACGTGCGCACCTACCTGGCCGCCGCCGGCAGCGCCGTACCGGCCCCGCCGCTGGGCCTCAACTTCCGCTCGCGCCCCGGCGTGCTGGCCGCGATCGACGCGCTCTACGCCCAGGCCGGCTATGCCCAGGCCTTCGGCACCGACGGCATCGCCTTCCATCCGGTGCAGCCCGGCACCCAGCGCCGCGATGCCGACCTGCAGCGCGACGGCGCGACCGCCCCGGCGCTGACCGTGTGGCACGCGCCGCCCCCGCCGGCCCCGGCCCCGGCCGCGACGGCGGCCAGGAACAAGTCCGCCGGCAAGCCCAGGCCGTGGAGCGCGCAGCGCGCCCGCGAGCTGTGCACCGCCGCCTGCGTGGCCGCCATCCGCGGCTGGCTGGCCGCCGCCGGCGAAGGCCGCGCCCGGCTCCTCGACCGCCCCGTGCAGGCCGGCGACATCGCCGTGCTGGTGCGCAGCCACGGCGAGGCCACCCGCATCCAGCAGGCGCTCGGCGCGGCCGGCATCGCGGCGGTGGCCGCCGGCCGCCGCAGCCTGTTCGCCACCGATGAGGCGCTGGAGCTGCTGACCCTGCTGCAGGCGCTGCTCGACCCGGGCGACGACCGCCGCCTGCGCGCGGCGCTGGCCACCGTGCTGGTGGGCGAGGACGCCGCGGCCATCGCCGCGCTCCAGCACGACGGCGACCGCCAGCGGCGCTGGCAGCAGCAGGCGCTGGACTGGCGCGAGCGCTGGCAGCGCGGCGGCCCGCTGGCGCTGGTTGGCGACCTCGGCGCCGCGCACGGCCAGCGCCTGCTGGCGCTGGTGGACGGCGAGCGCCGGCTCACCAACTACCTGCAGCTGGCCGAAGGGCTGCAGGAGGCCGACGCCCGCGCGCTCGGCCCGCACGGCCTGGTGGACTGGCTGGCGCGCCGCATCGCCAATGCCGACGACGCCGACGAGGCCCAGCAGCTGCGGCTGGAATCGGACGCGCGCCGGGTGCAGATCGTCACCCTGCACAAGTCCAAGGGCCTGGAATACCCGCTGGTGTTCCTGCCCTACCTCGGCATCGGCCGCCGCGACCGCGGCGCCGGGCGGCACTGCGTGGTGCATGCCGACGGCCGCCGCCGGCTGCGCTGGAACACGTCGAAATGGAGCGGGGGCCAGGACCACCCGGCCTGGGCCGAGGCCGAGGCCGCCTGGCGCCAGGAACAGCGTGCCGAGGACGCCCGCCTGCTCTACGTCGGCCTGACCCGCGCGCAGCACGCGCTGTGGCTGGCCACCGGCGCCTTCCCGCAGCACGAGCGCACCGCGCTGGCGGCGATGGTCGCCGACGTGGAGGCGCTGCAGGCCGCCGTGGGCGGCGACACCGTCGCCCTGGATACCAGCACCCCGCCGGCCGAGCTGCCGCGCCTGCCGCCGCCCGCCGAGGCACCGGTGCCGCCGGCGCGCGTGCCGCAGCGCTCCATCGCCCCGGACTGGTGGGTCTACAGCTTCACCCAGCTCGCCAACGCCGACGCCGGCGCCGCCCCCGACCCGATGGCCAGCGCCACCGTGCCCGGCGGCGGCGGCCGCGACGAGCCGGCCGCCGCCGAGCCGGTGGCCGTGCCCGCCGGAGCCGAGGCCTTCGACCCGCGCTTCGCC
Source organism: Lysobacteraceae bacterium USHLN149 (assembly GCA_037145635.1). Lineage (GTDB taxonomy): Bacteria > Pseudomonadota > Gammaproteobacteria > Xanthomonadales > Xanthomonadaceae > JAATFS01. The sequence continues at coordinate 41,503 of JBBCXB010000003.1, read as the reverse complement.
GGCAACCGCTTCGGCGTGGTGATGCACGACGTGTTCGAGCGCTGCGACTTCGCCGCCTGGCACCCCTGGCGGCCCGGCCAGCCGGCCCCGGCCGGCCAGGCCGAGGCCATCGTCGAGGCCCTGCAGCGCGGCGGCTATGCCCAGGACGAGCTGGACGATGGCGTGGCCATGCTCACCCCGCTGATCGGCCACACCCTCACCGTGGCCCTGCCCGAGGACACCTGCCTGGCCGCGGTGCCGGCGCCGCAGCGCCGCAACGAGATGGAGTTCCACTTCGCCATGCGGCCCACCCGCGTCGACGCCCTGCTGGCGCTGCTGCACCGCTTCGGCGTGGTCGGCGAGCGCCAGGCCTTCGGCGCGCGTCAGCGCCTGGAGGGCCTGATGACCGGCCTGATCGACCTCACCTACCACCACGAGGGCCGCTGGTACGTGCTCGACTACAAGTCCAACCGCCTGCCCGGCTACGACACCGATGCCCTGGCCCGCGCCATGGCCCACAGCGAGTACGAACTGCAGGCGCTGATCTACACCGTGGCGCTGCACCGCTGGCTGCGCTTCCGCCTGGGCGCGGGCTACGACTACGCCCGCGACTTCGGTGGCGTGCGCTACCTGTTCTGCCGCGGCCTGGACGCCACGCGCACGCCCTCGCCGGGCGTGCATGCCTGGTGCTTCGAGCCGGCGCTGGTGGACGCCGTGGACGCCCTGTTCGCCGGCCAGGCGCTGCCGGAGGCGATGGCATGAGCGCAGTCGCACCGCCGGCCTGGCCCGGGACGCGGTCCGCGCCGCGGAATCCTGCCGTCCACCACGGGGCAGGACGCGTCATCGAGGTCGTCGGCCGCCTCGCGGCTGCCGCCAACGAACGTCGAGAGCCTCCTCGGACCGCCGCGCCGCGCACGCACCGGGAGCTCCGCCGATGACCCCTTTCGAGGCCCTCCAGCGCAGCGGCGCCCTGCGCCCGCTCGACCTGGCCTTCGCCCAGACCCTGCAGCGCCTGGCCCCGGACACCGCCGCCGACGTGCTGGCCGGCGCCGCCCTGGCCTCGCTCGCCGTGGCCAGCGGCCATGCCGGCCTGGACCCGGCCCGTGCCGGTGTGCTGCTGGAGACCCGGGACGGCCCGGCCCCGGCCTTGCCCGACCCGGCCGACTGGCAGCGCGCCCTGGCCGCCTCGCGCTGGGTCGCCGAGCCTGCGCCGGACGACCCCGCCGCTGCCGACTGCCCGCTGGTGCTGGAGCAGGGCCTGCTCTACCTGCGCCGCTACCGCGAGTACGAGCGCCGCCTGGCCCAGGGCCTGCGCCGCCTGGCCGCCCAGCCGCTGCCGGCCTTCGACGCCGCCCCCCTGGCCCCGCTGTTCGCCCAGCTGTTCCAGACCGACCCCACCGACTCCCCTCTCCCGCCAGCGGGAGAGGGTGCCCGAAGGGCGGGTGAGGGCGCGCGCCCCTTGCGATCGAGTACCGAAGTGAACGGCGGACCCCATCCGCTGGGCGCACCGCAGGAACCGCCTCTCGGCGCGGGTGAGGGCGTCGCACCACCGCCCGCCGCTATCGAAGCGAACAGCAAATCCCGCCCGGCACCTACCGCGCAGCCGCCGCGCCCAGCCGCAGGCGAAGACACCCCGCGCCCCAATCCCGACCGCCAGGCCCAGGCCGCCGCGTTGGCGCTGCGCCGCGCCCTGCTGCTGATCACCGGCGGCCCCGGCACCGGCAAGACCACCACCATCGCCCGCCTGCTGCTGCTGCGCATCGCCCAGGCGCAGCTGGCTGGCGACCCGGCTCCGCGCATCGCCCTGGCCGCTCCCACTGGTCGCGCCGCCGAGCGCATGGCCGAGAGCCTGCGCAGCGCCGTGGCCCGCGCCCTGGCCGACGGCCTGTCGATGCCCACCGGGCAAGCCTCCGCCGACGTCCTCCCGCCCGCCGCAGAGCGCGCCCAAAGCGACGAGGCTTCCGCTGTCGTCGCTGCTACCGCCGCAACCGGAACCATAACCGCCGCCACCGCCACCGCCACCGCCACCGCCGCAGCTGCAGCCGCCTCAGCCTCCCCTCTCCCGCCAGCGGGAGAGGGTGCCCGAAGGGCGGGTGAGGGCAACACCAGCCCCTGGCCCCCCTCCCTCCCCACCGGCGCCAGCACCCTGCACCGCCTGCTCGGCGTGATTCCGGACGCCCCCAGCTTCCGCCACCACGCCGACAACCCGCTGCCGTTCGACCTGATCGTCGTCGACGAAGCCTCGATGGTGGACCTGCCGCTGATGTGCAAGCTGGTCGACGCCGTGGCCGACGGCACCCAGCTGATCCTGCTCGGCGACGCCGACCAGCTGCCCTCGGTGGAAGCCGGCGACGTACTCGCCGCCATCCTGCAGGCCGCCGGCCCCGGCGACGCCCTGCACCCGGACGACGCCCGTGCCCTGCAGCCCCTGCTCGGCAGCGAACCTAGCGGCCCACCGCCGACGGCCCCCGCCAGCGGCGGTCTCGCCGGCCATCGCGTGCACCTGCTGCGCGGCTACCGCCAGGCCCAGGGCTTCGAACTCGGCCCCCTGGCCGACGCCGTGCGCGCTGGCGACGCCGAGCGCAGCCTGGCCCTGCTGCGCAGCGGCGCGCTGGCCGGCGTGCACTTCCACGAAGACATCGACGACCCGCTGCAGGCCCGGCGCGAGCCCCTGCTCGCGCACTGGCGCGCGCTGGCCGCCGCCAGCGACCCCGCCGCCGCCCTGCGCGACGCCGGCCGCGTGCGCCTGCTCACCGCCGTGCGCGCCGGTCCGCAGGGCGCGCGCGGCCTCAACGCCCGCATCGAGCAGCAACTGGCAGAGAGCGGCAGCGGCGCCCGCCGCCTCGGCGCTGCCTCGCCGTGGTTCCACGGACGCCTGCTGCTGATTACCGAGAACAGCTACCGCCACGGCCTGTTCAACGGTGACGTCGGCATCTGCCTGAGCGACGGAAGCGGCGCCCTGGTGGCCTGGTTCGAAGGCGAGGGCGACGGCCAGGTCCGCGGCTTCCATCCCGCCGCATTGCCCGCGCACGAAAGCGCCTTCGCCATGACCGTGCACAAGGCCCAGGGCAGCGAGTTCGACGAGGTCTGGCTGCAGCTGCCCACCCGCGACGCCCGCGTGCTCAGCCGCGAGCTGGTCTACACCGGCCTCACCCGCGCGCGGCAGACCCTGCACCTGGCCGCCAGCGAGACGGTGCTGCGCGCCGCGCTCGCACGGCATGCGGCGCGGATCTCCGGCCTGGCGTGGCGGCTGGGAGCAGCGGCGCAGGTCAGTGACGAAGCGCCCGCCGAAACCGTCGTGCCGGTGCAGGGCGCGTTGTTCTGAGGGCGCCGGAAGACATCAACGCGTCGCGACCTTGTCGTTTTCAACCGGCTTCCCACGGCGGCCGGGATAGCCAGGTCGCGCGCACCGTGCATGACGGCAAGGATCTCGATCCTGTCGCAAGCGCATTGCCGAACACGATAAATGCATCCGGCAGACATGACTCCCTTCGCAAGGCGAGACATACCGCCCGCGCAACACGCTACTTGGCCGGGACGCGCTGGTACTCGTCGCTGCCGGTGCGCAGGTGGCCATTGGCCTGGTCGATGGCGAAGTTCACCGTCTCGCCGTCGTTGGACACCTGAAGCACGCCCTCCTTGTAGATCGCCGGGTAGCTCTCGGTCTTCGGCTTGCGGCTGAAGAACTTCGGCGTGGTGTTGCGCACCATGAAGGACTCGCCATTGCGCTCGATGTCCATCACGTCGTCCTGCGCCTGCACGTTGACCCAGTGGCCAACGAACTTCTCGCCCTCCACCTTGGCGCACCCGGTCATCAGCAGCGCCGCGGCCAGCGCGGTTCCCATCCACTTAATCATCTTCCGCTCTCCAGGTGTGAGGTCAAGCGGAGGATGAGGGACTGCGGATGTAGGGGAGGTCAAGGTTCCGGAAACACAACGCATCAGCTGCCTCTCGGGGTTGAAGCGGCTTCAAGACCATGGGGCAACGGTTGCTACGGCCTAGGCTGGTCCAGGTGTCGCTTAGCTGTTCTATGACGTCATCCAGACGCCTCTCGCCAGCGTCTCTTCTTCTTGCCTCCCAAGCCAGAACCCCTGTCCGACCATAGTGCTGGCCACAAAAATCTCATCGGAAAGTGGACGCTTGACTCGGATTTTCCCCCGGCAGTATCAATAAGCCCGTCACCGTAAATCCGGCGGCCGGGCTTGGCGTCCCGCCTCATAGGCACATCAGCGCCGCATCGACGGGGCGCTCCCCATGTCAGCCGGGAAGTCGAGCATGTCCCGCCAGGCCCAGGCTACACCCGCGCCCATCGCAGCGTCCGCCCGAGCTCAACAAAGAAGCCGCTAAGCTCGACGCCGCCGAGCTGGCTCGCCCGCCGCACAAACCGCACCGTCCACGCCCGCCGCAGCACTGCGCGGTCGGCTACGTCCACGACGCCACCAGCGCGCCGCCGGTACCCACGCTGCGCATTGCCGTGCGCGAGGGCGAGCTGGTGGTGGCCCTGGAGACGGAGATGGCCGGCGCGGCGCCGATGCAACGCGACCGCTGACGCGGCATCAACACCCTGATTGGGATGCTCGCTGCCTCGGCTAAGCAGTCCGGGGTCAGGGCGTAGCTGCCTTCTTGGGCGATGGCCGCCAGGCAATTGCCAGGATCTGGCGCCGCGTTCCTCCCGGAGCACGCGCCGTGGCGCTGCATCTACGGGAGCCTCATGCAGCACTGGAAGTTGCAGGCCTACCGGTGCCTGGCGAAAAAGTTAGACTTTGGCGGAAGGCTAGGTCGGGCCATAGCCAGCAATACGGAAGGCCGCGAGAACCTGGGTGGCATCAGAACAGAGAGAGGCTGGATGAGAAATGGGCATCATCCTTGACAAGTTGAATTCACCTTTTGCAAGGAAGTGGGGCGTACTTATTGCGTTTGCAACTGCCCTGCTGTTTTTGGCCAATCCAGAGCTGTTGTCTGCCGTTTTGCTCGTTAATACGATCGGGGTCGATGTTTTTATCTTGCTTGTCGGGATGCAGCTTCGTCAGCACTGGGAGGTTGTCAGTAGTTGCATGATAAATCCCTGCTGCCTGAGGATAAAAAGATTGTTTGAAGAGTAGTTGGTAAAAAGTTCGCGTTCTCGACCTGCCATGTCGACCGCTTTCGCGCAAGAGTTGAAAGCCAGCGCATCGCACAGCATCTGTCACACATGTCGTAGGGCAGATCAAACGACATTGTTCGTCCGAAGATGGCTTTGTCATGGGCACATTGCAATCCAAGATGCTGCCGCCTTAGCAAGCCGCTCCGCCGCCCTGCGCTTCCGCCTGGTGACTCAGGGAGATAGCTGCTCTTCCCCATCGGCGTACAGGACGACGACACGCCGACCGCCATACGGCACAGTGACCTCCATGGTTCCCGCCTCGGCAGCCGGCATGGCCGCCTTTGCCATGACGGCACAGGCCTCCTTGATGCCGCAGCGCCGGAGGGTGACACGCAGCGTGTCGCCTCTGACGGCGAAGTCCACACCCGGCGAGTAGAAAAGGGTCTCCGCCGGCGCCGCGTACTGGATCTTCAATTGGTTTTCGGCCGGGCGCGAAAGCCGGACCGGGCTCACGGCGCGCTTGTTGTATCCCGAATGCTTTTCGCCTCCCGTGCACGCGGGAAGCCACAGCACGCCAGCGAGCACGGCCGCGAACGTGAGGGGTCTGCTCATTGTGGCTCGAGGTAGACGGCTTCGACGCGCGCCACCTCGTCGTTGTCCGGCAATCGATCTGGCAACACCTTCCCGTACCTCGCTGGAGCGTGTGATGCCCACCTCAGCGCACGAAGCCTTGGGAAAGGACGCGATCACGAAAGTCCTGAGCGGAACGATACCTAGCATGGCTCTTCCTGGCGGGTTTCTCGCTACGCAGCCTCGCGGGTTCCACACCCAATGTCACTTGCTCCGCCGCACGATCCCCAGCAGCGTCTGCTGCAGTTCCTCGCAGGCCTGTGGCCCGGTGATGTCGCCGACCACGGCGGCCTCGGACAGCGCGTCCGCCGCGCCGAGCAGCGCCCACAGGCTGGCCGCCGGGATGCCCGCGGGGCCGGCGAACGGGGCGAGCAGGGCGGCACACTTGGCGAGGAAGCCCTGCTGGTAGCGGCGTTTGACCTCGGCCAGTTCCGGCGAGCCGGTGAGCGCGGCCAGTACGTCGGCGATCTCGCGGCCCTGGGTCAGCACGCACTGCACGTAGCTGGACGCGATGACTCGCGTCCTGTCGCGCAGCGTGGGCCGGGCCGCCTCCACGGCGGCGTCGAACAAGGCGGTCTGGCGCGCGTCGTAATCCTCGTAGAGCGCAGCCAGCAAGCCGTTGCGGGTGCCGAAGTGGTCGTAGACCACCGGCTTGGTGATGCCCGCGGCCTCGGCCAGGCGCCCCAGGCTCAGGGCGTCGGTGCCTTCCTCGGCGATCAGCGCCCAGGCCACCGCCAGCAGCTGGCGGCCGCGTTCCTCCCGGGGCAGGCGGCGGCGCGTCGTTGCATCGGCGGGAGGTGTCATGCGCGGCTGTTTCGTTCTTGGGTCAGGGGTGCGGCGCGGCTATTTTGCGCCCGATCGCCTCGGCGGTGCCCAGGTGCGCGGCGGGGTAGCCGGGGTCGGAGGCGAGCAGCAGTTCCGAGGTCGCCACGGGCGCGCCGCAGAAGTCGAAGATGCCGTGGTCGATCTGGGTCTTCATGGCGCCGAAGTAGCCGTGCCGGGCGAAGGTGCGCTGGTCCGCTTCGCCCAGGGCGACCAGGTGCACGCGCAGCCGCTGGAGTTTCTTCAGCAGGCGGCCGTCGTCCGTCGCCGCGTAGGCCCAGCCCTGGGTGAACACGCGGTCGATCCAGCCCTTGAGCAGTGCCGGGAAGGACCACCAATAGATCGGGTAGACCAGCACCAGTGCGTCGGCGCGGTCGAGCCGGGCGTGCTCGGCGGCGACGTCGGCGGGCACCTCGCCGCTGCCCTGGGCCAGCGCGCGATCGGGCAGGGTGAAGCGCGGATCGAAGCCTTCGGCGGCCAGGTCGGCCAGCTCGAAGGTATTCGCGCCCTCGACCGAGGCAAGGCCTTCGGCAAGCCGGCCGGCGACGGCATGGGTGAGCGAGGCGGGATTGGGGTGGGCGACGACGATGAGGGTGTGCACGGAAGGACTCCATTGGTCTTATGTACCAATGGTATATTACTTTTGGTAACTTGTTCTTCCGGGGTGGGAAGCGTTGCTGCCCGCGGCGGCTCACCGCTCCGGATCGATGACCGCCTCCATCGCGGCGATCTCGCTGCCCGGGGCCTTGCAACGCCGGGCTTCCTCTTTCCAGCTGCTTACGGCGGTGCGTACCTGGTCGAGGATCGCGCGGGCGCGATCCTTGCTCAGGCGGTAGTACGCGCAGGTATCCAGCAGCAGGCGGGTGTCGGGGGTGGGGTCGTCCAGGCCGATGGCCAGCACGTGGGCGTCCTTGTCCGGGTTGGGGTTCACGTCGAAGGCCGGCGACAGACGCCATCCGCCCGGTTCGCGCAGGAAACCGTGGTTGCGCAGGTGATCGTCGCGGTTGCCGACCAGCACGTTGAAGGCCACGCGGCGGTAGAGCCGCTGCAGGTCGTCCGGGATCGCCGAGGCCACGCCGTGGTTCTCGATGGTGTGGGCAATCTCGGCATAGCTGCTGCCCTCGCTGTCGTCCACGTCCAGCAGGGTGAATGCCGAGGCGTAGGCGCGGCGTCCGCTCCCGGCCCGGTCGAAGCGCTGCACCGCGTAGGTGGTGCCCAGGCCGGACAGGCCGAGCGCACGCGCCGCAGGCATGTCGATGCCGGCCGCCTGCGCCAGGCGCCAGGTCACGAATTCCCACCGGCCCACGTCGTGGCGATCGTCGCTGGAGGGGAACTTGGCCAGCCATAGCGTCCCGTCGGTGTCGCGGACGCTGGCCTTGGGCCGGGCGCCACCCAGCGAGGCACCCGGCGCCACCAGCTGCTTGATCCATCGGATGTCCTGGTCGCTGTCATCGGCATCGCCGCGTTCCACGCGCAGGGCGATCGCTTCCAGCGCGCGCAGTTCGGTCATCGGCGGAGCGCTCAGCGCATGGTCGTCGAGATAGCGGCCGTCGCCCGCTTGCAGGCGCAGCGCGCCCATCCGGGAGGCATCGTTGACGCCGAGCAGGTAGTCCCACGGACGCAAGGCGCGCACCTTCCGGTTCTGCTCGCGTGCGGCGATGACTTCGCGCCGGTCCATGAGGCGCCTGCCCCAGCGGTCGGGCGAGCAGTCGCCGAAGGCGCCGGTCAGCTGGCGGGCGCCTTCGCGCGAGATCAGCGGGCCCGGGTGGAGCGGCAACTGGGGATCCAGTGCAAAGGGCCGGATCGGGCCGGCTGCCTGCCGCCAGCTGTCGGCGTACTGGAACTGCAGCGTATCGCCGGTCCGGCTGGGCTGGCGGGTCAGGTGGCCCACCCGTGTCCGGCCGCCGAGCGCGTCCGCATCCAGCCAGACGTCCACCTGGGTGATCTGCGGCGCCTCGTCGGCTGTGCGGCTCATGGCGGGCTGCCGCGGCGCGTCTGGGTGCGGCGCAGCCGGCTGTCCTGCAGTTCGCGGCCGAGTTCGTCGTTGCGGGCCAGCAGGTCGATGTCCTTTTCCAGGCCCAGGGCGGCCAGTACGCGCAGCATGGTCGACAGGCTGGTGGCCGGATCGCCGCGTTCCAGCTTGCCCACGGTGGGCACGCTGACCCCGACCCGCGCGGCGAGCTCGCCCTGGGTCATCTGCCGGCGCATGCGTGCGGTGCGCAGCCGCTCACCCAGGTCGCGGATCTGGCGCTGGGCACGGGGCATTACCGGGGGCGTTCGCCTTGGCATGGAAAATTAAATTACATTTATCGGCAGGAAATGCAACTTTATTTGTATTCGTACGGGGCCGCGGGTGGGCATCAGGTCGCGATCGCTGCCGGCCGCCGCCCCTGCCATCGCATCGCGCCGGGCCTCGGTCTTCGAGGGCCTGACGGCTGGGTGCGCCGGAAGTGCCGGGATTCAACGATCGCGGGGCAAGCCCGCAACCCGGAGCGGATCGAGGGCGTCGAGGCGCCTCGCGGTCGCGGCGGTTGCAGGGAGGGTCCGCATCGCCGGCCGGCGACAGGCCAGGACGTCTCAGCCCGCGAGCGTGCGCAACCGCGTCAGTGCGCCGTCCACGATCTCGCCATAGCTGCGCCGCTCGGCCGGGTCGACCCACTGCGCGAAGGCGATGCGGAACACGGCGATGCCGACCTCGGCGACGAGGCCGGCGTCCGGCTCGGCGACGCCACGCGCGCGCAGCGCCTGGGCGAGCGCGGCGGACAGCGTGGCCATCTTGATCAGCTCGCGCTCGCGCAGTTCCGGGGTGGCGGCGATCACGGTGCTGCGCAGGCGCGCGTAGGCACGGCGGTCGTCGTCGAAGAAGTCGCCGGCGCGGGCGAGCGCGGCGGCCACCGCCGCCACCGGCGAGGTCTCGGCCGGGGCCTGGGCCAGCGCCTCGACCATCGTGCGCTGCAGCTGCTCGGAGCCGTTGAACAGCACCTCGCGCTTGTCGCTGAAATGGCGGAAGAAGGTGCGCGCGGTCAGCCCGGCGCGCTCGGCGATGGCGGCCACGGTGGTCTGCTCGTAGCCGATCTCGGCAAACAGGGCGAGGGCGGCGGCGCGGAAGCGGCTCTCGGCATCGGGCTTCCAGCGAGCCATGCAGGGGTCCTGAGTGTTGACACTGAGTGACATCATAAGCGTATAGTCACGTCACTCGATGACATCACTGGAGCGGACATGCGCATTCTCGTCACCGGCGCCTCGGGCTGGATCGGCTCGGCCAGCGTCAAGGAACTCCTCGCCGCCGGGCACCACGTGCTCGGCCTGGCCCGCAGCGATGCCGCCGCCGCCCGCATCGCCGCGCTCGGCGCCGAGGTGGTCGGCGGCAGCCTGGACGACCCGGACAGCCTGCGCCGCGCGGCCGCGCAGGCCGAGGGCGTGGTGCACCTCGGCTACAACCACGACTTCTCGCAGATGGCGGCCGCGGCGCAGACCGACCGCGCGGCCATCGACACCTTCGCCGACGTGCTGCAGGGCACCGGCGGCCCGCTGCTGATCGCCGCCGGCACGCTGGGGCTGGCGCCCGGCCGCGTCGGCACCGAGGCGGACATGCCGCGCGCCGGCACCCATCCACGTACCGCCAATGCCGCCTACACGCTGGGCCTGGCCGCGCGCGGCATCCGCTCGATGGTGGTGCGCTTCGCGCCGACGGTGCACGGCGCCGGCGGCGACCGTGGCTTCGTCGCGGAACTGGCGCGCATCGCGCGCGACACGGGCGCGTCCGGCTACCTCGGGGACGGCGGCAACCGCTGGCCGGCGGTGCACCGGCTCGACGCCGCCCAGCTGGTGCGGCGGGCGATCGACACCGCGCCGGCGGGCAGCGTGCTGCATGCCGTCGCCGAGGAGGGCATCGCCACGCGCGACATCGCCGCGGCGCTGGGCCGCTTCCTGGAGGTACCGGTGGACGCGGTCGCCGCCGAGCAGGCGCAGGCCCGCTTCGGCTGGCTGGCGATGTTCTATGGCGCCGACGCGCCGGCCTCCAGCACCCACACGCGCGCGCTGCTGGGCTGGCGGCCGCAGCACCCGACGCTGCTCGACGACATCGCCGCGGGCCACTATCCCGGCGGTTGAGGGCACGCCCGCCTCGTCACCTTCGCTCGCGGCGCGTGTCGAGAAATCAGGCGGCCCCGAGGCGATGCATCACGGATCGACTCCGGGCTTCCCGAACAGGTTGCCGGCTCCGGTCTCCGCAGTCTCCAGGATACCTGCGTCCACCGGGTTCCGTGCTAGCGTGCCGCTGCCGAGCCAGGCAGGCGCTGGAGCAGGGCATGGGGGTCGATCCCGTTCGTCATGTTGTCGGTGGCCCGCAGTCCGGATGGACACGGCTGGCCGGCGCGTTGCTGTGGCTGGCGCTGGCGGGCGTGGCGGTCGAGTTCGCGCACCAGGTCTATCTCAAGTACGCGTCGCTGGACTCGCCCGCGTACGCCATGTTCATGACGCGGCGCGGCTGGCTCTGGTGCCACCTCGGCGGCGGCGGCGTGGGGCTGATGCTCGGCCTGCTGCAGTTCGTCACCCAACGCTGGCGCAGGCACCCGGCCCTGCACCGCTGGATCGGGCGGGCCTACTTCGCCGGCATGGGGGTGGGCATCGCCGGGGCGGCCGGGCTGATCGTCACTTCGCCGGCTCCGGTCGCGATTCGCGTGGCCTTCGCGGCGACCGGCCTGGCCTGGCTGGTCGCCGCCAGCGTCGGGCTCGCGGCCATCCGCCGCGGACGGGTCGCCCTGCACGCGCGCTGGATGCTGCGGGCCTACCTGGTGACGCTGGCGCCGGTGCTGTTCCGGCTGGTGCTTGCCGCGGCGGTCGGTGCCGGGGTGGCGCCGTCGCCGGGCCTGGTGGCGGGCCTGCTGTGGAGCAGTTGGGTCGTGCCCCTGTCGCTCCACGCGCTGGGCGTGCGGGCGATCAAGCGGTGGCAGGGCCGCCGTCGCGCGCCGGATGCGGCGCCGCAGGGCTCCACCTAGGCGCCGGAGCGCGCCGAGACCCCGTGCAGGAGGCAACGGCGGTGCCCGCCGCGCTCAGCGGTACGGCCCCGGCCCGCTCCACACCAGCTCGCCGCGGCGGTAGACCTGGATCATGTTGATGACCTCGCGCGCGTCGCCGATGGCCTTCAGTTCCGGCGAGCCGGGCTCGACCAGCCGGCACTTGCCGGAGCCGCGGTCCAGCGCGACCTGGGCCGGGCAGACCATGTAGTACTGGGTACCCGGCAGCGGGATCGAGAGTTCGGTCATGCCCTGGTCCATCCACGCGCGCAGCTGGGTGGCGCTGCGCAGGTCGTACCAGACCTGGTAGCCGCCCACCTCCAGGCTGGCCTGGGCGGCGGTGGGGTCGTTGCGGCGGCCTCGGTCGGTGGAGGCACTGCGGGCCGAGCCGTCGGCGTCGGCGGTGTCCTCGTCGAGCATGCCGGGCGGGCGGCCGGTCCAGGTCTCGGGGCGGCGCTGGGTCGGCGGCGGGCTGGCGGCCGGCGCCTGCGCCTGGCGCTGCGTGGCCTCGTCCGGGGCCGGGGGCTCGACCGTCGGCGGGGCCGGGCGCTGCCGCGGCGGGCGACGCTGCGCGGTGGTGTCGGGCGTGTCGTCGGCCGGCGGCGGCACCGGATCCCTGGCGTGCTCGACCAGCGTGGACTGCACGCGCGAGGCCGCCGGGCGGGTGGGGGCGGGCTCGGGCTTCGGCGGCGGCGGCGGGCTGGGCGGCGCCTTCACCGGGCGCACCGGCGTGCGCGTCTCGCCGACGAAATCCGCCCTGACCCTGCCGCCGGCGGCCGCGCCCTGCGGTGCGGTCACGGTGGGCTTGGAGGCCATCAGCAGGAGCAGCAGCATCAGCACGTGCAGCAGCGCGCTGCCGGCGGCGGCGATCCACGGGTCCAGGCGTTCGGCGCGGGGAGAAGGCCCGGCCGGCACGCGGTGCGACGCGCTGCTCATGCCGCCGCGGGGGCGTCGGGGGGGCGGGCCATCATGGGGGTCTGCGCAGCGTGGCCGGGTGGGGGCGACATCGTACCGCGTGCCGGGGCCGGTTCATCCGGCGCACGCGCGTTCGCGCACCGCGGCGGGCGGCCGACATTCAGCGCGCCCCGCGCCGTTGACGCGCGGCCCCGCCCGGGTGCCGCCCGCTGCGATATTCGCGGGCGCCTGCCGCCGGGTGCGATCGGTCGCCGCAGGCGCGCCGGTCACGGCAGCGGGGGCGACCTGCGGCATCGGGGCCGGCCCTCGCGGCGCGCTGCAGGACGGCAAGGCACCACGGGCCCGGGACGCGCATTGCGTCCGCGCCGCGTGCTACCGGACACTGCCATCCTCTCCAGGAGATCGCCATGGCGAAGGTCACCGGAATCGGCGGCGTGTTCTTCAAGAGCCGGGGCGCGGGCGCGACCCTGGCGGCGTGGTACCGGCAGCACCTCGGGTTGCCGCTCGAAGCCTTCGGCGGTGCGGTGCTGCGCTGGAGCGACGACCGCGCCGGCGACGGGGCCACCGCCTGGCAGGTGGTGGATCACGACAGCGACGGGTTCGGCCCGGGCGCGTCGCCGTTCATGATCAACTACCGGGTGGACGACCTCGATGCGCTGCTCGCGCAGCTGCAGGCCGACGGCGTAGCGGTGCTGGCCGGGCCGGAGACCTACGAGAACGGCCGGTTCGCCTGGCTGCTGGATCCGGAGGGCAACAAGCTGGAGCTGTGGGAGCCTCGCGCAGGCGCGTGAGCGCCCTCGCGCTGCACCGGGTACGCGCACGCACCTCGCCCCGTGGCCGCGGAGCCGCACGCAGGTGCACGCGATCGCCGCAGGGCCGGGGGGCCATGCCCGATCGCCTCGGCCGAAGCGATGTTTGCCACACTCGCATCATGCCCACCGTGTCTGCCCCCATGACGCCGCTCACCCTCGACGGCCGCCGCATCCACGACATCGCCTCGTTCTACGCGGAGGTGGACCGGGTGTTCATGGCCGGGGTCGACTGGCGGCTGGGACACAGCCTGGATGCGCTGGACGACCTGCTGTACGGCGGCTACGGCGCGCTGGCCGGCCGCGCGCCGGCGACGGTGGTGTGGACGGACTTCGAGCGCAGCCGCCGTGCGCTGGGCATCGACGCGACGCGTGCGTGGCTGCAGGCCAGGCTGGCCCAGCCGCAGCGCTACGACGTGGCGCGCCTGCGCCGCCAGCTCGACGCGCTGGCCGCAGGCACCGGGGCGACGTTCTTCGACACCGTGCTGGAGATCTTCGCCGCGCACCCGAACCTCACGCTGGTCCGGCGCTAGCGGCGGACGCGGGCCCGCCCGTGCCCGGCCGCCACCCGGGCCACCGTTCGCGCGCCGCGCCTGCGCGAGCGGCCCGCCCGTTGGCGCCGCCGGCCGCAGCGATCAGAACCGCCAGTCCAGGCTCAGCGTGGCGTTGCGCGGCGCGCCGTAGAAGCCGCTGTAGCGCAGCGAGCCGATGTACTTCTCGTCGGTGAGGTTGCGTACGTTGACGCGCAGCGTGGCGTTGGGGCGGAAGTCCCAGGCGGCGAAGGCGTTGAGCACGGCATAGCGGCCCTGGCGCACGGCGAAACCGCTGGTCTCCACGTTGGAGATCTCGCTCTGCCAGCGTCCGCCCACGCCGAACGACAGCGGGCGGTAGTTCGGCAGGTGCGCGCTGAGCATCAGGTTGGCGGTGCGGCGCGGCACCCAGCGGTAGGTGTCGTCGCCGTCCTGGCCGGTCAGTTTCAGCGCGGTGTAGCCGAACACCAGCTCGACGTCGCCGCCGAGCTTGCCGGTGGCCTCGAATTCCACGCCCCTGGACTCGACGTCCACGCCGCCGTAGTAGTACTGGCCCTGGTCGTCGTAGCCGATGCCGGTGGCCAGCCCGTCCTGCTCGGCCTTGAACACGGCCAGGGTGGTCAGCAGGCGCTGGTCCAGCCAGTCGGCCTTGAGGCCCAGTTCGTAGTTGCTGCCCTTGGTGGGGTCGAGGTAGCGGTGGTCCTGGTCGGTCTGGTCCTGCGGCTGGTAGATGTCCGAGTAGCTGACGTAGCCGAGCACGTGCTCGTTGAAGTCGAAGGTCAGGCCGCCGTACGGGCTGGTGTGGCTCTCGGTCTGGTCGAAGGCCACGCCGTAGGTGGCGCCGTCGCGGTGGTAGCGGGCGTAGTTGACGCCGAGCACCGCCTTGAGCCGGTCGGTCAGCGCCAGCCGGGTGGCGCCGAAGGCGCGCGCGAGGCGCTGGTTCAAGGTGCCGTATACCGAGGCGTCGCCCCACACCGGCTCGTCGACGGCATCGCCGGCCCAGGGGAACCCGGGCATGGCGATGTAGCCGCACGGCTGCCCGTCGCAGGTGGCCTGCGCGTATTCGCGGTTGACCGCCTCGCTGCGGGCGATGCTGGCGCCCAGCATCACCTCCTGCTCGCGGCCCCACAGGTCGAAGTGGCCGTCGAGCGTGGCTGCCCCGAGATGGGCGGTGGTCTCGTCCACGCCACCCCACGGGTAGCCGTACAGGCCGAGGTTGCTGCCCGGCGCCAGCCCGGTGCCCAGGATGTCGCTGGCGTAGAACAGGCGGGTGTCGTTGCCGATGCGGCGGTAGTTGTAGGAGAGCTTGAGCTGCCAGTTCGGCGCCAGCTGGTGGGTGTATTCCAGGAACCCGGTCTGGGTGGTGGTGTCCCAGAATGTCCAGTCCTGCGTGGTGGAGGCGCTGCGGCTCCATTCGGCCTGGGTGCCGTCGCTGTACATGTAGGTCAGTGCGCCCCACATGTTGCCGTCGGTGCGGCCCTTCTGCCAGGAGTAACCCGCGGTCAGCGTGCCGTTCTCGCCGACCTGGCCGTCGACCACGCCGTAGAGGAAGTCGCGCGAGTCCGACTTGTCGCGCAGGTAGGAGTCGCCGTCCTCGTGGGCGGCGACGATGCGACCGGCCCAGCGGCCGTCGTCGGTGAACGGGGTGGAGTAGTCGGCCTCCACGCGCCGGGTGTCCCAGGCCCCGTAGCTGACGCCGACGCTGCCCTGCGCCTCGTTGGTCGGGCGCTTGCGCACGTAGTTGATCGTGCCGGCGGCGTTGCCGACGCCGGTGAGCAGGCCGTTGGCGCCGCGGATCACCTCCAGCTTCTCGTAGCCGAAGGTGTCGGTGGCGCCGGTGGCCACGCCCCAGCCGTTGGGCAGGCCGACGCCGTCGATCTGGGTGTTCTCGATGTCGAACCCGCGCGCGGTGTAGGTGGTGCGGTTGGTTTCCCACTCCTCCACCTGGATGCCGGTGGCCAGGCGCAGCGCCTCGTTGACGCTGGTGGCGCCGAACGCCTGCATCTGCGCCTGGCTCACCTCGCTGATCGACTGCGGGGTGTCCTTGACCGCCAGGTCGAGATTGGTGGCGCCGTTGCTGACGCGCTCGGCGCGCTGGGCGACGACCCGCACCTGATCCAGGTCGGTGGCCTGCCCGGCCGTGGCCGACGTGCCGTCCTCGGCGTGGGCCTGGACGGCGACGAGCAGGCCGATGGCCAGCAGGCAGGGGCGCGGCCGGCGGGCGGGCCGGCGAGAACAAGCGAGCATAAAGGAGTCCCGGAGAGTGATGCGGGGCGGGGCGACACGCCGACGTCCGGCCGGGGATCTTACATGAAAACAATTCTTATTAATATTTGGTGACGAGCCGGCCGGCGGACCTGCCAGGCGGTCTCCGGCGCCCGCAGGCCTTGTCCGGCGGCGATGTGCGGGAAGAGACGGTGCCGGCCGCGCCAATGGGGCCGGGCGCCCTGCGGCCGGGCCCCTATACTCCCGGCGTGTCCACCCACAGGGTTCTCACCGCATGAGTGCATCCTCCTCGCCTTCGACCGCCCGCGCGCCCGTCGCCGCCCCCGGCAGCCTGCGCCGCTCGGTGTCCAACACGCTCAAGGGCTCGGCCGGCAATCTGGTCGAGTGGTACGACGTCTACGTCTACTCGGTGTTCGCGGTGTACTTCGAGTCGCAGTTCTTTTCCAAGGAGGACAAGAACGCCACGCTGTTCGTGTGGGCGATCTTCGCGATGACCTTCCTGATGCGGCCGATCGGGGCGTGGTACTTCGGCCGCTTCGCCGACCGCTACGGCCGGCGGCTGGCGCTGACGATCTCGGTGTCGCTGATGGCGGTGTGCTCGTTCGTCATCGCGGTCACGCCGACGGTGGCCACGATCGGCCTGGCGGCGCCGGCGATCCTGCTGCTGGCGCGGTTGCTGCAGGGCTTCGCCACCGGCGGCGAGTACGGCACCAGCGCCACCTACATGTCGGAGGCGGCGATCCCGGGGCGGCGCGGGTTCCTGTCCTCGTTCCACTACGTGACCCTGGTCGGCGGCCACGTGCTGGCGCAGGCCACGCTGCTGGTGATGCTGCACTTCTTCGATGCGCCGCAGGTGTCGGAGTGGGGCTGGCGGGTGGCGTTCGGGCTGGGCGGCGTGGGCGCGCTGGTGGTGTTCTGGCTGCGCCGCTCGATGGACGAGTCGCTGGGCTCGGAATCCATCGCGCAGGCGCGGCAGGGCGGGGCGCAGGCCTCGGGCTCGCTGCGCGAGCTGTTCGTGCGCCAGTGGCGGCCGCTGCTGCTGTGCTTCCTGGTCACCGCTGGCGGCACCATCGCCTTCTACACCTACTCGGTCACCGGCCCCAAGATGATCCAGACCGCGTTCGCCGGCGACGACGTGATGGCCGGCACGATCATCAACCTGGTCGCGCTGACGGTGCTGATGCTGATGCAGCCGGTGGGCGGCTGGCTGTCGGACATCGTCGGCCGCAAGACGCTGCTGGTGTTCTTCGGCATCGGCGGGGTGCTCTACACCTGGTTCCTGGTGCTCGAGCTGCCGAAGCAGACCGACTGGCTGGCCGCGTTCGCGATCCTGACCGTGGGCTTCGTGATCCTCACCGGCTACACCTCGATCAACGCGGTGGTGAAGGCCGAGCTGTTCCCGACCCACATCCGCGCGCTGGGCGTGGGCCTGGGCTATGCGCTGGCCAACTCGGCGTTCGGCGGCACCGCGCCGCTGCTGTACCAGGCCTCGCTGAAGACCGGCCACGTGACCACGTTCGTGGGGTACGCGACCGCGGTCATCGCGGTGTCGCTGGTGGTCTATGTGTTCTTCCTGACCAACAGGGGCGCGAACTGGCTCGACGACGAGACCGCGATGCGCGAGCGCGCGCCGAAGCGGCCGGTCGCCCGCGGCTGAGCGAAGGCGGCGGGCGGGCGCGGGGCCGCGCGAAGGCGGCGACGCCGGCCCGACCGGCGCGCGGTCCCTGCGCATCCCCGGGCTCCGCGGGTGCGTCGGGCACTGCGCGCGTACCGGTCTCCGCGCGCCCGGATCAGCCGGCCGGCGGTGACGCCAGCGGCCGTCCGGGCGCGGCGGCCGCGTCGGGAAACAGGCTGTAGCGCAGGCCGACCAGGCCCATCAGCGCCTCGTCGCGGTGCGGCCCCGGGGCGACCGTGCCCACCCGCGCCAGCGAGGCGTCCAGGCGCTCGCGCAGCGGCGCGGCGCCGGCCAGCGGGCGCCGCTGTGCCGCCTGGCGCCGGTAGTGCGCGCCGACCTCGGCGAGGATCGCATCCACCGCCGCCACGCTCGCCGGCGGCAGGCCATGGCGCGCGCGCCGCAGCTGCAGGATGTTCAGGCCCACGCGCACCTCGCCGAGCATGTCCACCGAGGCCAGGTCGCTGCCTTCGGGGGCGGCCGCCAGCCGCGGGGCCAGCAACCCGAGCAGGTCGAGCATGCGCGCGGCGAAGGCCTGGCGATCCTGCTGGCCGCGGCCCTCGGCCGCGGCGGCCAGCGTGCGCCAGCCCTGGCGCACCAGCCGGCGCGCGGTCCATTCGGCGCCGACCGAACGGAACAGCCGCGTCATCACCACCGCGAAGCCGATGCCCAGCACCATCGCCACGGCGTTGTTGACGAAGTTCTGGATGTCGGCGTTGTAGGTGTTCTGCAGGCTCAGCAGCGCGACCAGGTTGACCGTCAGCGGCAGGCCGATCATCGCGGTCTTGGGCCGGTGCATCAGCAGGCCCAGCAGCAGGAAGGTGGGCGCGAGCACCAGCACCAGCATGCCGAAGTCGTGGATGGCCGGGAACACCCCGAACAGGTAGAGGCCGGCGATCACGCTGGCCACCACCGCCCAGATCAGGAACGAGAGCATGCTCGGCGCCGGGTCGTCCTGGGCGGCGAAGAACGCGGCGGTCACCGCGGCCATCATCGCGCCGTTGCCGCCGCCTTCCCAGCCGAGGGTGATCCACAGCGTGCAGTACGCCATCAACGCCAGTCCGGCGCTGAGTGCGGAGAACGCCACCATGCCGTAGTCGACGTGGCGCGCCACCGGCAGCCGCGGGGTGCGGAGGCGGTAGTGCTGGCCCTCGCGCGGCGGCGTGCCCTGGTGCAGCGACTGCCGCAGCGTGCGGCAGTCCTGCCACAGGTCCAGCAGCTCCTCCAGGCGCAGCAGCAGGCTGGCCAGCAGCAGGTGGTCGAGCCCGCCGTCGACCGCCGGCTTGAGCGCGGCCACGCGTTCGCGCAGGGCGGCGTAGCGGCCCACCGACGGCTCGCCGCTGTCCTCCAGCCACTGCCCGATGTCCTCCACCAGCGCCGGCAGCGCGTCGGGCACGGCATGGTGGCCGGCGCGCAGCGCGGCCAGGCGGTCGGCGATCGAGGACAGCACCGGCAACAGCAGCAGCATGCGTTCGCGCAGCTTCTGCAGCGACGGCGCGGCGCCGGCCTGGCGCGGGTCGTCGTGGCGGATGAACTCGATCAGCGCCTCGAACTGCACCAGGTCGGCGGCCAGCCGGTTGCGCGGGGCGTGCGCCTGGCCGCGCTGCAGGATCTGCCGGCACCAGTGCGCCGCGTCCTGCATCCAGCTGTCGATGCGCGCGGTGAGCATCGGCCGGATCGAGGCCGGGAACACCAGCGCGGCGAACAGCAGCGCCATCACCGTGCCGAGGATGATCTCCTCGCTGCGCGCGACCACGGTATCGAAGATCCCCTGCGGCGCGTTCACCGCCGGGAAGCCGATGAAGGCGGCGGTGTAGCCGGCCAGCAGGAACGCGTAGCCGCGCGGGCCGCGGTTGAGCAGCGCGACGAACAGGCAGCCGGCCAGCCACAGCGACATCGCCGCGCTCAGCAGCAGCGGGGTCTCGACCAGGTTGGGCAGCATCACCAGCGTGGCCGCCCCGGCGAGCAGGGTGCCGACGATGCGGTACACGCCCTTGGCGCGGGTGGGGCCGAGCATCGGCTGCATGACGATGTAGACCGTGCCCATCGCCCAGTACGGGCGCGACAGGTTGCCGGCCAGGCCGACGTAGAGCGCGGCGATCGCCGCGGCGAAGGTCTTCAGCGAGAACAGCCAGTCCTGGCGGTCGAACGACGACATCATCACGGCCTCTGCGGCCCGGCGGCAACGACCGACCGGGCAGGATGGGAGCGGGCGCCGCCGGCACGGGGCGAGCCGGCGGCGGCGGGGCGCGGGGCGGGCCGTGCCGGCGCGGATCGCCGGGAGGCTGCGCCCCGGCGGTTCAAGGGGCGTGCGACGGCGCGGCTTCCCAGCCGCCACCGAGCGCCAGGAACAGGTGCACCTGGTCCTGCGCGACCTGCGCCTGGGCGTTGGCCAGCTGCAGGTCGGCGCTGGCCAGGCTGCGGTCGGCATCCAGGCTGGACAGGTAGGGCGTGCGCCCGCCCTGGTACAGCCGCCGGTTCTGCTCGGCCGCCAGCTGCGCCTGGCGCTGGGCCTCCTGCAGCGCGCTCGCGCGGTCCAGGTCGTGGGCGTAGCGCGACAGCGTGGTCTGCACCTCGCGCAGCGCCTGCAGCACGGTGTTGTCGAACTCGGCCAGCGCGACATCGGCACCGGCCTCGGTGGCCCGAATGCGCGAGCGCGCACCGGAGGAAGGCAGGGTCCAGGAAATCAGCGGGCCGATCGACCAGGCCTGCGTCGCCGGCTCGCCGATGTCGGCCAGCAGGCCGGTGGCGCCGACCGAGGCGCCCAGGCGGATGTCGGGATACAGCGCGGCGGTGGCCACGCCGATGCGCGCGGTGGCGCCGGCGAGCCGGCGCTCGGCCTGGCGCACGTCGGGGCGGCGGGCCAGCAGCGCGCGGCCGTCGCCGATGGGGATCGGCCGCGCCAGCGTGGGGGCGTGGGCGCAGTCGGCCACGCCGGCGGGCAGCTGGCCAGGGGTGCGCCCGAGCAAAGCGGCCAGTTCGTACTCGGCGGCCTGGCGGCGCGCGCGCAGCGGCGGCAGCGCGGCCTGCAGCAGCGCCACCTGGGCATTGGCGCGGGCCAGGTCCGGCGGAGTGCCGCGGCCGGCGTCGATCAGGCGCTGGGTGATGTCGCGGCCGCGCTGCTGCAGCGACAGCGAATGCGTGGCGACATCCAGTTCGTGGTTGCTGTGGCAGATCTCCACGTAGCTGCCGGCCACCTGCGCGGCCACGCTGACCCGCGCCAGGTCGATCGCGGCCTGCGCCACCTCGGTATCGGCGCGCGCGGCCTCGGCGCCGCGGCGCAGCTTGCCGAACAGGTCGAACTGGTAGGACACGCCGAACTTGCCGTCGGCCAGGTTGAACACCGGCAGCTTCTCTTCCTGCAGGAAGGCCTCGGCCGAGACCTGGGCCCGGTTGGCGCCGGCCTCGACCTCGTACTCGAAGCCGCCGGCATCCAGCGCCTGCTCGTACACCGCCGCGGCGCGGCGCAGGGTGGCGCTGGCCGCCTTGAGCTCGACGTTCTCCCGCAACGCCTGTTCGACCAGGGCGTCGAGGGTGGGGTCCTGGTACAGCGACCACCAGCGCCCGGGCAGCGCCGCGCCGGGCTGGACCCGGGCGTTGCCGGTCTCCAGGAACGCCGCGTTGGCGGCCGGGCGCTGATAGGCCGCGTCCGCCGGCAGCGCGTAGTCCGGGCCCACGGTCTTGCAGGCGGCCAGGGCCGTCAGCGCCACCGCCAGCGTCGCGGTGCGCAGGGGCGTGCCGGTCATGGCGCGGCCTGCGCGGCCGGGCGCCGCGCCGCCGCCGGGCGCGCGCTGTCCGGCAGGATGCTGACGGTGGCGGTGCGTCCGGCGATCAGCCGCACCTGCGGCGGTACCGCGTCGAGGGCGATGCGCACCGGGATGCGCTGGGCCAGCCGCACCCAGTCGAAGGCCGGGGTCACGTTCGGCAGCAGGCTGCTGCCGTCGCTGCGGTAGCGGTCCTCGATGCCGGCGGCGATGCTCTGCACATGCCCGTGCAGCACCTGCGGCTCGCCCATCAGGTGGATGTCCACCGCCTGGCCGGGATGCACGCCGCGCAGCCGGGTCTCCTCGAAGTAGCCGTCGACGCGGAACGAGCCGGTGTCCAGCACCGCCACCACGGGACGCCCGGCGCTGACGTAGTCGCCCACGCGCACGGTGCGGTCGGTGACGCGGCCGTCGGCCGGGCTGCGGACCTCGGTGCGGTCCAGGTTGAGCGTGGCCAGGTCGACCGCCGCCTGCGCGGTGGCGACCGCCGAGCGCGCGGCCTGCAGCGAGGCCTCGGCGGCGTCGCGCTTGGCGCGGCGCACCTCGGCGTCCTCGGCCGACACCAGATCCTGCAGGCCGTGGTCGCGGGCGACCTCGCGGCGCAGCTGGGCCACGCTGGACTCGGCCTGGGCCACCGCGGCGCGGCGCTCGGCCAGGGCCGCGCGGGCCTGCGCCAGCGCCAGCGCATAGCGCGAGCGGTCCACCACGAACAGCAGCTGGCCTTTCCGGACCGCGGCGTTGTCGGCGACCTCGACGCGCTCGACCAGGCCGGAGACGTCCGGCGCCATCTGCACCACGTCGGCCCCGACGTGGGCGTCGCGGGTCCAGGGCTCGTCCATGTAGTAGTGCCACAGGTGCTGCAGCACCAGCAGCGCGATCACCACCATCGCCACGGTCAGCAGGGCCGGAGCGGCGATCTTCGTCAGCTTCTTCACGATTGCATCCAACGCATGAGGGAAAACAGGCCGCCCAGCAGCACGATGTACAGGGCCAGGTTGAACAGCGGCGGGTGCCAGATGTGGCGGTACGCGCCCAGCCGCGTCAGCGCCAGGCGCAGCGCGCTGTTGAGCAGGTAGGCCAGCGTCATCAACGCCAGCAGGGTCGGGACGAAGACCCCGTAGAGACTGAATTCACCGTACATCGGCCGCAGGTCCAGGAAGAGGGAACGGGACGCCCGGCGCGGTCGCGGCCGCGCTCCGGGCGATCGGGGTTTCCGAAGGTCAGGCCAGGCGCTCGCTGGCGTCCGCGAGCAGGCCCCAGAGCTTGAGCACCACGTGCATCTCGGCCTCGCTCAGCGGGCCCAGCACCTCGCGGCGCAGCTCCACCAGGCGCGCCTCCAGCTGGCGGGCCAGCGCCTGGCCGTGCTCGGTCAGCCACAGCTGGTTGGCGCGGCGATCGCTGACGTCGCTCTCGCGACGCACCAGCTCGAGTGCGCACAGCTTGTCCAGCAGCCGCACCAGGGACGGGCCTTCCATGCCCAGCTGGTGCGCCAGCGCCACCTGGCGGATGCCGCCGCCGGCCCGGCCGATCATCAGCAGCGGGGCGGTGCAGGCGCCGGACACGCCGTAGCTGCTCAGGGCCTGGTCGGCCAGGCGCTGCCATTGGCGGCTGGCCAGCAGCAGGCCGGAGCTGAGCCGGGTCTGGAGGGAGGAGGTCGTATCCATCGGAATGCATAGGATGCTACTAATATGGAAATGAAGCAATACCGGGCGGCTCCCGGGCGCCCGCGCGTTCATCCCGGAGACGCTCAAACCCGGCCTCGGGTACCATGCACGCCCCCTACGGGTGCCGTTGCGATGAGCCAGTCCGACCAACACGATGCTTCCCCCGTCACCCAGGCGCAGGCCGAGGATGCCGTGCGCACGCTGCTGCGCTGGGCCGGCGAGGACCCCGCCCGCGAGGGCCTGCTGGACACCCCGCGCCGGGTGGCCGAGGCCTACGGCGACTGGTTCAGCGGCTACCGCGAGGACCCGCGCGCCTACCTGGAGCGCACCTTCGAGGAAGTGGCCGGCTACGACGAGCTGATCGTGTTGCGCGACATCCAGTACGAAAGCCACTGCGAGCACCACATGGCGCCGATCATCGGCAAGGTGCACGTGGGCTACCTGCCGCGCGGCAAGGTGGTGGGCATCAGCAAGCTGGCGCGCGTGGTCGAGGCCTATGCCCGGCGCTTCCAGGTGCAGGAGAAGATGACCGCACAGATCGCCCAGTGCATCCAGGACGTGCTGCAGCCGCTGGGCGTGGGCGTGGTGGTGGAGGGCGCGCACGAGTGCATGACCACCCGCGGCATCCACAAGCGCGGCGTCAGCATGGTCACCTCGAAGATGCTGGGGACCTTCCGCGAGGACGCGCGCACCCGCGCCGAGTTCCTGCAGTTCATCGAAGTCGGCGGCAAGCGTTGAGCCAGCGGCGGGTGCGGGAGCCGCGGCCGGCATGAGGCCGCAGGCGCGGATCGCCGGCTATCGCCAGTTGCGCGAGCAGCCGGTGTGGAAGCTGCTGGCCGCCGACCATGCGCCGGAGCTGGTCGGCCTGCTGCAGGCCCTGCTGCTGGACGGCGAACGCCGGCTGCCGGCGGCGGTGCTGCACGAGCGCCTGCAGCGCCAGCTCGACGCCCTGCGCGCGGACGAACTGTCGCGCGAGCTGCCGCGCACCGCACAGGCCTACGTGGCGCACTGGCTGGCCCAGGGCTGGCTGGAACGGCGCTTGCCCGAGGGCGCGGCCGAGGAGGCCTACGAACTGTCGCGCGCCGCCGTGCAGGCCATCCGCTTCGTCGCCGGCCTGCGCGACAGCGGCAGCACCGCCACCGAGAGCCGGTTGTCGCTGGTGATCCAGCAACTGGTGCAGCTCGCCGGGCAGACCGAATCCGATCCGGACGCGCGCCTGGCCGCGCTGCGCGCCGAGCGCGACCGCCTCGACGCGGAGATCGAGCAGGTCGCCGCCGGCCGCGTCGCCGCGCTCGACGGCAAGCGCGCGCTGGAACGGGCCCGCGACCTGATCCACCTCTCCGACGAGCTGGCCGAGGACTTCCACCGCGTCCGCGACGATTTCGAGCGCCTCAACCGCGAGTTCCGCGAGCGCATCATCGACGACGAGGGCGCGCGCGGCGACGTGCTGGCGCGGCTGTTCGACGGCATCGACGTGATCGCCGACAGCGACGCCGGCCGCAGCTTCCAGGCGTTCTGGAACCTGCTCAACGACCCGCAGCAGAGCGGCCAGCTCGACCAGGCCCTGGACGCGCTGCTGGCGCGCGGCTTCGCGCGCCGCCTGGACCGCCGCGAGCGCGCCTTCCTGCGCGGCCTCACCGGCACCCTGCTGGCGCGCGGCGGCGAGGTGCACACGGTGATGCAGCATTTCGCGCGCAGCCTGCGCGGCTTCGTGCAGAGCCGCGGCTACCTGGAGCAGCGCCGGCTCAACCAGCTGCTCAAGCAGGCCCAGGGCGAGGCGCTGCAGCTGCGCGACCAGCTGCATGCCACCGCCGCCACCGGCTACACCCTGGCGCTGAGCGGCAGCCGCCTGCGCTCGCTGTCGCAGTGGCGGCTGCACGACCCGCGCCTGACCCAGGTCGATGGCCGCGTGCATGCCGCCGACGCGGCGGAGATCTCGCTGGACAGTGTCGGCGACCTGGTCGCGCAGTCCGAGATCGACGTGCGCGCGTTGCGCCGCGACCTGCACGCGCTGCTGGGCGAGCGCCCGCGCCTGAGCATCGGCGAGGCGCTGGCGCAGCGCCCGGCGCTGCAGGGGCTGGGCAGCGTGATCGGCTACCTGTCGCTGGGCACGCGCCACGGCACGGTGATCGACGGCGAGCAGGAGACGGTGCAGTGGGAGGGCGGCGACGGCACGCTCCGGCGCGCGCGCATCCCGCTGGTGTGGTTCACCCATGAGAAACGCCATGAACTGGTCTGAAGACATGCCCGCCGACGCCGACGCCGGCGCCCCGATCCCGGCGCGGCCGCAGGCGGCCCCCGACGAGGGCGCGCTGTTCCGCGGCGACACCGGCACGCTGCCGTTCGACGCGCGCCGCGCGCTGTGCCAGCTGCTGGCCGGCCCCAGCCTGGACGCGCAGCGCCACGGCGCGCTGTGGCCGGCATTGCTGCGCCACGAGCCGGCGATCCGGCGCGTGCTGTGCGAGCTGTTCCTGGAACTGGTGCTGGACCGCGAGGGCGGGGTGGCGTTCACCCGCCAGGCCGACACCGCCGAGCTGGAATCGCCCAGCCTGCTGCGCAGCGCGCCGCTGACCTTCATCGAGTCGGTGCTGCTGCTGTTCCTGCGCCAGCGCCTGGCCGAGGCCGACACCCGCGGCGAGCGTGCGGTGGTGGACGAGGCGCAGCTGGTGGAGGCGATGTCGGTCTACGAGAAGAACCTGTCCACCGACCGCGCCGGTTTCGCGCGCCGCGTGCTGACCGCGATCGGCAAGCTGCGCGACCACCAGCTGCTGTCGCGCTTGCGCGGCAGCGAGGACCGCTACGAAGTCTCGCCGGTGCTCAAGCTGCTGTTCTCGGCCGAGGACGTGCAGGCGCTGGTGGAGGCCTACCGCGGCCTGCGCGAGGACGACGCCGCGGTCGCGGCCGAGTGAAGGCACCGCCCCGCCCCCTGACCGTCCCGCCTCACCTGCAGATGATGCCGCCATGACCTCCGTCCCCGATCCGCAACCGCACCCCGGCCCCTCGCTGTTCGCCGAGTCGCTCGCCGAGCAGCGCGCGCAGCAGTTCCGCATGCGCCGCCTGCAGGTGCACAACTGGGGCACGTTCAACGGCCTGACCGAGGTGCCGATCGCCGAGCGCGGCTTCCTGTTCGTGGGCCGCTCCGGCTCCGGCAAGTCCACCCTGCTCGATGCGATGTCGGCCTTGCTGACGCCGCCGAGCATCGTCGACTTCAACGCCGCCGCGCGCGAGGCCGAGCGCAGCGGGCGCGACCGCAGCCTGGTGTCGTACGTGCGCGGCGCCTGGGCCGACCAGCAGGACAGTGCCTCGGGCGAGATCGCCACCCAGTACCTGCGCAAGGGCGCGACCTGGTCGGCGCTGGCGCTGGAGTACCGCAACGCCCATGGCCAGACGGTCAGCCTGGTGCGGCTGTTCTGGATCGCCGGCAGCGGCAACGCCGCGGCCGACGTGCGCCGCCACTACCTGGTGGCCACGCGCCCGTTCGACCTGGCCGCCGAGCTCGACGGCTTCGACCTGGACCTGCGCCGGCTCAGGGCGCGCCTGGGCGAGGACGTGGCGCACTTCGACGGCTTCTCCGGCTACGCCGAGCGGTTCCGCCACCTGCTCGGCATCGGCAACGACATGGCGCTGCGGCTGCTGCACAAGACCCAGTCGGCCAAGAACCTCGGCGACCTCAACGCCTTCCTGCGCGGCTTCATGCTCGACGAGCCGCGCACCTTCGAGGCCGCCGACCGGCTGGTGGAGGATTTCGCCGAGCTCGACGGCGCGCACCACGCGGTGGTCACCGCGCGCCGCCAGGTGGAGACGCTGGGCCCGGCGCGCGAGCACCACGCCGCGCTGATGACGCTGCGCCGCCAGGTCGGCGAGCTGCGCGAGCTGCAGCTGGGCGTGGACGGCTACCGCGAGCAGCGCCGCCTGGAGCTGCTCGATGCCCGCCTGCGCGAACTCCAGACCCAGGACCGCGGCCTGGCCGGCGAGGAAGGCCAGCGCCGCGAGGCGCTGGACAATCACGAGCAGAAGCTGGCCGGGCTGGAACACGAGCAGCGCGCGGCTGGCGGCGAGCAGGTCGAGGCGCTGGAGCGCGAGCGCGCCCGGGTCGAGCGCGAGCGCGACGAGCGCCTGCGCCGGCGCGTGCAGATCGAGCAGGCCTGCCGCCAGCTCGGCACCGTGCTGGCCGCCGGCGCCACCGGCTTCGCCGAGCAGGTGGCGCAGGCGCGCGGGTTGCTGGAGGGCAGCCGCGAGCAGGCCGGCACGCTGGACGAGGCCATCGCCGAGCGCATGGCCGAGCGCCGCGACGACGAACGCCGCTTCGCCGGCATCCGTGCCGAGATCGAGGCGCTGAAGAAGGCGCCGTCGAGCCTGCCGGCGCCGATGCAGGCGCTGCGCGCCCGCCTGTGCGAGGACACCGGCATCGCCGAGGCCGCGCTGCCGTTCGTCGGCGAACTGCTGCAGGTCTGCGACGACCAGATCGCCTGGCGCGGCGCGATCGAACGCGTGCTGCACGGCTTCGCGCAGTCGCTGCTGGTGGACGAGCGCCACTACGCGCAGGTCAGCGAATGGGTCAACCGCACCCAGCTCGGCACCCGCCTGGTGTACTTCCGGGTGCGCCGCAACGACGCCCTGCACCCGCGTGCGCCCGACCCGCGATCGCTGCCGGGCAAGCTGCAGCTGCGCGAGCACGCCTGCGCCGACTGGCTGCGCAACGAGCTGGCGCGCCGCTTCGACTACGCCTGCGTGGACACCGCCGCGGCGCTGCGCAACGCCGACCGCGCGATCACCCGCGAGGGCCAGGTCAAGCACCCCGGCGACCGCTACGAAAAGGACGACCGGCATGCGGTCGGCGACCGCCGGCGCTGGCTGCTCGGCTACGACAACCGCGACAAGCTGCGGCTGTTCGAGCGCGAGGGCCAGGCCCTGGCCCAGCGCATCGCCGGCTGCGACGCCGACGTGGCGGCCCTGCGCCGCCAGCGCGAACAGGACCAGGCGCGCCAGCTCGCCGCGCATACCCTGGCCGAGCGCGACTGGGACGAGATCGATGTCGCGCCCAAGCTGCAGCGCCTGAGCGACATCGAGGAGCAGCTGCTGCAGCTGCGCGAGGGCGACAGCGGCCTGCGCGCGCTGGGCGAGGCGATCGAGCGCGCGCGCACCCTGCGCGACCAGGCCAGGCGCACCTACGAGGACGTGCGCCTGGAGCGCGCGCAGCTGGCGCGCGAGCGGGGCCGGCTCGAGGCCCAGCACGAGGCCGGCGCCGGCCGCGGCGGCGGCGTCGCCCTCACCCCGACCCAGCAGCAGGGCCTGCAGCAGCGCCTGGCCGAGCTGCCGCCGCTGTCGCTGGACAACCTCGAGGCACAGTTCCGCGGCGTCGAGCGCGGCCTGGCCGAGCAGCTGGCCGACAGCCAGGCCCGCGACAGCCGCCTCGGCGCGCAGTTGCTGGACTGCTTCCGCCGGTACTGCCAGCAATGGCCGGAGGACAGCGGCGACTTCATCGTCAGCCTGGCCAGCGCCGACGACTTCCTGGCGCGCCTGGAGCGGCTGGAGAGCGACGGCCTGCCGCGCCACGAGGGGCGCTTCTTCGAGCTGCTGCAGACCCAGAGCAAGAACAACCTGCTGGCCCTGCAGCGGCATACCGCCGAGGCCCACAAGGGCATCAAGCAGCGCATGGACGAGGTCAACGCCAGCCTGGAGCAGGTGCCGTTCAACCGCGGCACCCTGCTCACCATCGAGGTCGGCGACCGCCGCCTGGCCGAGGTGCAGGAGTTCCAGCAGCAGCTGCGCGCGGTACTGGCACACCAGCAGACCGAGGACCGGGCGCTGGCCGAGGCCCAGTTCGCCACCCTGCGCGGCCTGGTCGCCCGGCTCGGCGCGCAGGAGCCGGAGGCGCGGCGCTGGCGCGAGCTGGTGCTGGACGTGCGCCTGCACGTGGAGTTCGTCGGCGTCGAGCTCGACAGCGCCACCCGCCAGCAGGTGGAGATCTACCGCAGCGGCGCCGGCAAGTCCGGCGGCCAGCGCCAGAAGCTGGCCACCACCTGCCTGGCCGCGGCGCTGCGCTACCAGCTCGGCGGCGAGGACGGCGAGCTGCCGCGCTACTGCGCGGTGGTGCTGGACGAGGCCTTCGACAAGGCCGACAACGAGTTCACCGCGCTGGCGATGAACATCTTCGAGAACTTCGGTTTCCAGATGGTGGTCGCCACCCCGCTGAAGTCGGTGATGACGCTGGAGCCCTTCATCGGCGGGGCCTGCTTCGTCGAGATCAGCGGCCGCCACAATTCCGGCGTGCTGTTGATCGAGTACGACGCGCAGGCACAGCGGCTGCGCCTGCCCGAGCGCTCGCGTGGCGAAGCGGCTCAGGCCGATGCGCCGGTGTCCGCCGCCGCGGCGGCGCCCGTGGCCGGGGACGCTGCGCCGACCTCGACCTCGACCTCGACCTCGACCGCGACCGCGACCCCGACCCCGCGGGCGCGCCGGAAGCCGGCCAAGGCGACCGCAACCACCGCTGCGGCCCCCCGCACCGCGGTCGAGCCGGCCGCGCGCAAGGCCGCCCGGCCGGCCGCCGCCAAGCCGGGCGGCAAGCGCTGAGCTGCGCCGTCCGGCCAGGCGGTGAGGCTCCTGGCCGGCGCGCGCCCGGCGCGGCCCGCGGGGCGGCCTCCGGAGCGTGGCCCCGCCCTGTGCCCGGCCCGGGCCGCGGCCCCGGACGGGCCGCATGCACGCCGCCGGCGAACAGCGACCGCGTCCGCGCGGGCCGCCGCCGGATGCGCCCGCGCCGCCGACCCGGCACAATCCGCGCATGCGCCCCTCCGTTGCCCCGTCCGACCCCTGTCCCTGCGGGCGTCCGCGCCCCTACGCCCAGTGCTGCGGGCCCTACCACGCCGGTGCGGACGCGCCCGACGCCGAATCGCTGATGCGTGCGCGCTACAGCGCCTACGTCCGCCGCGATGGCGACTACCTGCGCGCCAGCTGGCACGCCAGCACCCGCCCGGACGAGCTGGACCTGGACGCGGGCGGCCGCACCACCTGGCTGGGGCTGACGGTGCAGCGCGTGGTGCAGACCGGGCCCGACACCGCCGAGGTGACCTTCCTGGCGCGTTACCGCATCGGCGGTGGCAGCGCGGTGCGGATGACCGAGCACAGCCGCTTCATCCGCGAGGACGGCCGCTGGTACTACCTCGACGCCGCCTGAGGCAGGCTGGGCGGTCTCGACACGGCGTTCGCGCGCCGTGGCTATGCTGGGGCGGCGCGTGAACGCGTGGCGGGTCGGACGAGGAGCAGGCGATGGGGACTTTCAGCCTCTGGCAACTGGTGGCGTTGGCGGTCGTGGTGTTCGGGGTTGTGGTGCCGGCGGTGCTCGCCGCCTGGCTGATCCGGCTCGGCAGCCGGCGCGACGACCGCGCCCTGGACCTGCGTCCTGCCGCGGCGCCGGACCCGCGCGACCGCTGGCGCCCCTCGGCCTGAATCGGCCGCCGCGGCCGGCCGCGGTCACAGTTGGTCTCACTTCGGGGAACGTGCGGCGCTAGCGTTCGCGTTTTGCAACCCCTCGAGGTCCCATGCATCCCGCCCTGCGTACCCGGCGCCTGGCCGCGGCCCTGGCATCGCTGTGCGCGTCCACCGCGACCGCGGCCGACGCGCCCCCGCCTTCCACGCTCGACCAGGTGGTCGTCACCGCTTCCGGCTTCGCCCAGCGCATCGAGGACGCCCCGGCCTCGATCACCATCATCACCGGCGAGGAACTGCGGCGGAAATCGTTCCGCGACCTCGGCGACGCGCTGCGCGACGTCGAGGGCGTGGCGGTCAACGGCGGCGCCAACGAGACCGACATCTCGCTGCGCGGCATGCCGCCGGACTACACGCTGATCCTGGTGGACGGCAAGCGCCAGAGCGCGCGCGAGTCGCGGGTCAACGGCAACCGCGGCTACGAGCAGAGCTTCATCCCGCCGGCCGAGGCGATCGAGCGCATCGAGATCGTGCGCGGCTCGATGTCGTCGCTGTACGGCTCCGACGCCATCGGCGGGGTGATCAACATCATCACCCGTAAGGTCGCCGCCGACTGGGGCGGCGCGCTCACGCTCGACTACACCGCCCAGCAGCACGGCGACCAGGGCAATGCTCGCCAGGCCCAGTTCTTCCTCAACGGCCCGGTCAGGCGCGACCTGCTCGGCCTGCAGCTGTGGGGCCGCTATCTGGACCGGCAGGCCGACGACGACGTCGAGCGCACCGGCGGCTTCACCCAGGCGCGCCACCGCGACCTGACCGCGCGGCTGGCGCTCACGCCCAGCCAGTACCAGGAAGTCCTGCTCGAGGTCGGCGCCACCCGCCTGGACAACGGCCAGGGCACCAGCGCCAACTGGGCCACCCGCGAGCAGCAGAACGACCGCGATCATGCCTCGCTGTCCTACAAGGGCCAGTGGGACTGGGGCAGCGCCGAGCTCAGCGCCGCGCACGAGACCGCCTCGCGGCGCGGCCGCGCCACGCCCGAGCAGACCGATGTCTACGGCCGCGAGCCGGAGGTGGAGAACACCGTGGTCGACGCCAAGCTGGTGCGGCCCTGGCGCGCGCATACGGTCACCGCCGGCGCGCAGTGGAACCAGGGCAGGGTGCACGACTGGAACCAGGGCCTCAACGACCACCGGCAGTACACCTTCGCGGTGGTGCAGCGCGCGCTGTTCGCCGAGGACGAGTGGTCGCTCACCGAGCGCCTGGCGCTGACCGCCGGGCTGCGCGTGGACGACCACGACCAGTACGGCTCGCACCTCAACCCGCGCCTGTACGCGGTCTGGCACGCCAGCCCGGCGTGGACGTTCAAGGGCGGGGTGTCGCGCGGCTTCAAGGCGCCGGAGATCCGCGCGGTGGTGCCCGGCTACGCCTACCTGCGGCGCAACCGCTGGGTGATGCTGGGCAATCCGGACCTGAAGCCGGAGACCAGCACCACCTACGAGCTGTCCGCGCTGTGGTCCGACCGCGACGGGCTGTCCGCCGGCGCCACCGTGTTCTACAACGACTTCAAGGACAAGCTGTCGACGGTGACCACCACCGAGACCTGGAACGGCTACCTGATCATGGAGCGGGTCAACGTCGACCGCGCCCGCATCGCCGGCATCGAGCTCAACGGCCGCTGGGCGGTCACCCCGGCGGTCGCGCTGAAGGCCAACTACAGCTATACCGATTCGGAACAGCAGAGCGGTGCCGGCCGCGGTGCCCCGCTGACCCTGACCCCGGAGCAGAAGGCCCACGTCGGCGTGGACTGGACGCCGTCGCCGCGCCTGCGGCTGTGGGCGGCGGCGAACTACTACGGCAAGGAATACGGCACCACCGTCGGCGCGGCACCGGCGCCCGGCTACACCACCGCCGATCTCGGCGGCTCGTTCGAGCTCAATCCGTCGCTGGCGTTCAACGCCGCGCTCTACAACCTCAACGACAAGCGCCTGGACGAGGCCACCTACGGCACCGTCAACTACGGCCGGCGGCTGTGGGTGAGCGCCAGCTACCGGTTCTGAGGGTGTCGCGCGCCGGCGCCGCCGGCAGGGACACGATCGCGCACAGGCCGGGGCGGCGGTTCTCCAGCACCAGCTCGCCGCCCTGGGCCTGCACGCAGGCGCGTGCGATCGCCAGGCCCAGGCCTATCCCGCCGCGTCCGCCCTCCGGTGCGGCGGCACCGGGCGCCAACTGCACGAACGGCTCGAACACCTGCTCCAGCCACGGCGCGGGAATGCCCGGCCCGTGGTCGCGGACCTCCAGCCGCCAGCCGCCGCCGGCCTCGCCGTGCAGCGAGACCTCGGCCGCGCCGCCATGCACCAGGGCGTTGTCGATCAGGTTGCCGAGCGCGCGCTTGAGCGCCAGCGGCCGGCCCAGGCAGGTCGCCGGCGCCGTGGCGTCCCAGCGCACCGGTCGGCCCAGCCGGCGGTAGCGCCGTGCCAGCGTGTCCAGCAAGGCCGGCAGCGCGAAGGGCTGCAGCGGCTCCTGGCGCGCGTCGTCGCGCACGAACGCCAGCGTCTCGCGCACCATCGCCGCCAGGTCGGCGAGGCTGTCGAGCATGTCCTGGCGCTCGCGCGAGGGCGGCAGCAGTTCCAGCTGCAGCCGCAGCTCGGTGATCGGCGTCCCGAAGTCGTGGCTGATCGCCGCGAGCATGCGGGTGCGGCTCTCCACCTGCCGCGCCAGCCGCGCCTGCATGGTGTTGAACGCGGCGGTCAGCTCGCGCGCCTCGCGCGGCCCGGTCAGCGGCAACGGCGCGCTCCACTCGCCGCGGCTGACGCGTTCGGTGGCCTGCGCCAGGCGCCGCACCGGCCGCACCACGCGGCGCATGAAGGCCCAGGCGATCAGCAGCACCGGCAGCAGGCTCACCGGCAGCGAGTAGGCCAGTAGCCGTCCCCACTCGTAGCCGCCGGCCGGGTGCTGCACCACGTTCAGCCAGCTGCCGTCGGGCAGGCGCACGCTGCTGCGCAGGCGCAGCGGCGCCCAGCCCGAGGGATGCAGCACCTGTTCGCGTGCGGGGGACCCGTCGATGCGTTCGAGCTGCATCCACACCGGCGTCGCCGCCGGCAGCGCGAGCGTGCGGCGCAGTTCGCGCGCGAGCCGGCGTTCCTCGGTGCGCATCGCCAGCGCGGGCACCCCGGCCCGTGCCGCGCGCCGCACGTCGACCTCGCCGGAGGACATCGCGCGCAGCAGCGGCAACGCCTGCGCCGGCGGCAGCTGCGCCGCCACCCGGTAGGCGATCGCCAGCCGTTCCAGCGCCTGCGCGCCGGACAGCGGATGCACCAGCGTGCCGGCGCGTTGCAGCACCAGCACCGCCAGCAGGTTGGACACCAGCAGCGCCAGCAGCAACAGCACGCCCAGCTGGGTCGCCATCCGCTGCGGCCAGCCGCGGCGCCCGGCCGCGTTCATGCCGGGTCGGTCTGCACGTCCGCCGCCAGCAGGTAGCCCTGGCCCCACAGCGTGCGCAGCAGCGCCGGCTCGGCGGCGCCGCCGAGCTTGCGGCGCAGGCGGCAGACCTGGCGGTCGATCGCGCGGTCGTGGAGGTCGTCGCCGGGGCGGGTGGCCAGGCCCAGCAGCGTGTCGCGCGGCAGCGGCTGCCGGGGATGCGCCAGGAAGATCTCCAGCAGTCGCGCCTCGGCCCCGGTCAGGCGCACGTGCCCGGCGTCGGGGTGCTCCAGCAGCCCGGAGTCCGGCCGGTAGCGACGGCCGGCGAAGCGGTAGCAGGCCGGGCGCGGCACCGGCGCGGCCGCCCCGCCCCCGGGCCGCCGCCGCAGCACCGCACGCAGCCGGGCCAGCAGCTCGCGCGGCTCGAACGGCTTGACCACGTAGTCGTCGGCGCCCAGCTCCAGCCCGCGGATGCGGTCCTCGCTCTCGCCGCGCGCGGTCAGCAGGATCACCGGCAGGCCGTGCCGCTGGTGCAACTGGCGGCACAGCGCGAAGCCGTCGCCATCGGGCAGCATCACGTCCAGCACCACCGCGGCATAGGCCTGCCGCCGCAGCTGCGCCCACAGCCCGGCGGCGTCCTCGGCGGTATCGACCACGTACTGGTGGCCGCGCAGATAGGCCGCCAGCGGCTGGCGGATCTTGCGATGGTCGTCGACGACCAGGATGCGCGGTGGAGCGGGAACCTGGGGCATGGGGCGGAGGGGCGCGCAGCCCGTCCCGAAGCTGAAGGGATGAGAATCATTATCACATGTGCATCACGCGCCGGGCCGCCGGCGCGCCCATTCGCTTCTTGCCGCCGGGGCCGGCACAGTAGGCGTCCGCAACGCCTGCAAGGAACCTGCCCGTGAGATTGCCGTGGACCGCCCTGGTGCTGGCCGCCTTCGTATCGCCTGCGCTGGCCGATCCCGCGTTCGACCAGTGCCTGGCCACCCTGCAGCCGCAGGCCGCCTCCCGGGGCATCGACGCGGCCGCCTTCCAGCGGCTCACCGCCGGCCTGGCGCCCGACCCGAGCGTGCTGCCGCTGCTCGACGCCCAGCCCGAGTTCACCACGCCGATCTGGGACTACCTCGCCGCCCTGGTCGACAGCGAGCGCGTGGCCGACGGCCGCGCGATGCTGGCCACCTACGGCGACCTGCTCGCGCGCATCGCCGGCCAGACCGGCGTCGACCCGGCCACCGTGGTCGCGGTGTGGGGCGTGGAGAGCGACTACGGGCGCGTGTTCGGCAAGCGCCCGCTGCTGGTGTCGCTGGCCACCCTGGCCTGCGCGGGCCGCCGCCAGGCCTTCTTCCGCGGCGAACTGCTGGCCCTGCTGGCGCTGCTGCAGTCGGGCGACCTCCGTGCCGAGGGCCTGACGGGCTCCTGGGCCGGTGCCTTCGGCCATACCCAGTTCATGCCGTCCACCTATGCCCGCATCGCGGTCGACGGCGATGGCGATGGCCGCCGCGACCTGGTCGGCAGCATTCCCGACGCGCTGGCGTCCACCGCCAACTACCTGGTCAAGGCCGGCTGGCGCCGCGGCCAGCCGTGGGGCAGGGAAGTGGCGTTGCCGGCCGGCTTCGACGCGGCGCGCGCCGGCCGCACCCAGCGCCGGCCGCTCAGCGAATGGCAGGCCTTGGGCGTGCGCGAGCTCGGCGGAGGCGCCCTCGCGCCCGGGGGCGGCCTCGATGCCGCCAGCCCGGCCGCGGTGCTGCTGCCGGCCGGGCCGGGCGGGCCGGCGTTCCTGGTGTTCCGCAACTACGACGCGATCTATTCCTACAACGCCGCCGAGAGCTATGCGCTCGCGATCGCGCTGCTGGCCGACCACCTGCGCGGTGGTCCCGGCCTCGCCACGCCCTGGCCCACCGACGATCCCGGCCTGGGCCGGGCCGAGCGCCGCCGGCTGCAGCAGCGGTTGATCGCGCGCGGCCACGACATCGGCAGCGCCGATGGCATGGTCGGCACCGCCACCCGCCGCGCCATCCAGGCCGAGCAGGTCCGGCTGGGCCTGAGCCCGGCCGACGGCCGCGCCGGGCGCCGCATCCTCGACGCGCTGGAGCGCGACCCCGGCGCCGCGCCCGGCGTCCCGCCCACGCCGGCCACGCCACCCCCGCAAGGCCAGGTCCCGCAACCGCCGCCGGCGCGCCCGGCCACCGCTTTCGCATTGCCGGCGCGTTATCCAGAATTCCTGCAGTCCCCCTCCGTCCGCAAGGCACTCCCCATGACCGACACCCCCGGCCTGAGCACAGGCGATTTCCAGGGCTTTCCCTCGCTGCGGGTCGAGACCCCGTTCTCCACCGCGGCGATCAGCCTGTTCGGCGGCCAGCTGCTGTCGTTCGTGCCCAAGGGCGGGCAGGACGTGATGTGGCTGTCGCCCCTCGCCAAGCAGCCGCCCACCCCGATCCGTGGCGGCAGCCCGGTGTGCTGGCCGTACTTCGGCCGCCAGGACCAGAGCGGCGACGTGCCGGCGCACGGTTTCGTGCGCACCGTGCCGTGGCAGCTGGTCGAATCGCACCGCGAGGCCGACGGCACCGTGGTGCTCACGCTGGCGCCGCCGCGCTTCGACGACCTCGCCCTGCGCCTGCGCATGACTGTGCGCGTCGGCCGCCAGCTCGAGCAGGAACTGGTCACCGAGAACGCCGGCGGCGCCCCGCTGCGTTTCACCCAGGCGCTGCACAACTACTTCCGCGTCGGTGATGCGCTGCAGGTCGGCGTGCACGGCCTGGACGGGCTGGAGTACCTGGACAAGTACGAGAACTACGCCCATGCGCACCGCCAGCAGGGCGAATGGAGCCTGCGCGGCCCGCGCGACCCGGGGCGCAGCGACCGCATCTATACCGACGCCGGCGGGCGCTACACCCTCACCGATCCAGTGCTGAAGCGTCGTCTCACCCTCGCCACCGAGGGCAGCCGTTCGTTGGTGGTGTGGAACCCGGGCGAGGAGGGCGCGCGCAAGATGGACGATGTCGGCGACGGCTGGCGCGACTACGTGTGCCTGGAGGCGGCCAACGCCGGCCCCGACGTGGTCGAGCTGGCCCCGGGCGCGCGCCACGTGCTGAAGCAGACCATCGGGGTCGAGGCGATCTAGCCCGCGCTGGCGTCGCGATGCGCCACGGACGGCGGCCCGATTCCGGCAACGCGTTCACGCAGGTCGGCACCGCGTCTTTGGCGCCAGGCGCCGTCGCTGCTAGGCTGACCGGCTCTTCCTGCCGCGTCTGCCCCATGAGTCCTCCCCTCGACGATGCCGCGGTACCCACGGCCGCGCAGTTGTTGCGGCATGCGACCCGGGAGGCGCACGACGCGGTCGAACAGGTGCCGCTGATGCGCGAGCTCGGCGCCGCCCGCTTGGACGTGGACGCCTACCGCCAGGTCCTGCGCCGCTACCACGCCATCCTGGCCGGCTGGGAGCAGGCGCTGCACGGCTGGCTCGCCACCCTGGCCGCGCAGGGCTGGGCCTACCGCTGGCGCCAGCCGGCGCTGGCGGCGGACCTGCGTGCGCTGCAGGCCGACGAACCGCCGCGGGTGCCGCTGCCGGCGGTGCCGGCCACCGCGGCCGCGCGCTGGGGCATGCTGTACGTGGTGGAGGGTTCGCAGCTGGGCGGCCGCCTGATCGCACGCGGCCTGCGCGCGCAGCGTCCGGCCCTGGCCGGCGCACTGCGCTACTTCGAACTCGGCGATGCCGATCCCGGCGCCTGGCGCCGCTTCCAGGAGCGGCTCGAGCACGCCCTCGGCGGCGCCGCCGCGCGCGACGAGGCGATCGCCGGCGCCCGCGCCATGTTTGCCCATTTCCATTTCCATCTTGCCGCGGAGTGCGCGCCTTGAGCGACCTAGCCGAACCCATCGATCTGGACGTCTGCGCCCGCGAGCCGATCCACATTCCCGGGCGCGTACAGCCCTATGGCGCACTGCTGGTGATCGAGCCGTCCGACGGCCGCATCGTGCAGGCCAGCACCAGTGCCGCCGAGTTGCTCGGCGTGCCGCTGCCGGAGCTGCTGGGCACCCGCTACGACGAGGTGCTGGCGCTGTCGCCGGAGGCGCAGCCCTACGCCGTCGAGGGCGAGGCGCAGCACGTGATGCATGCCGAGGTCGAGTTCCCGCGCCGCGCCACCGCGCCGGACGTGCCCTGGGCCGCGGCCTGGCACCTGTACCCGGAGCAGTGGCTGGTCGAGATCGAGCCGCGCGACGTGCGCCTGGTCGACGTCACCCTGCGCGAGGCGCTGCCGCTGCTGCGCAGCATCGAGCGCGATCCCGGCGTGCAGGAGGCCTGCCAGCGCACCGCCAAGGGCCTGCGCGGCCTGATCGGCTTCGACCGGGTGATGGTCTACCGCTTCGACGAGGAGTGGAACGGCGACGTGGTCGCCGAGGCGCGCATGCCGGAACTCGAGTCCTACCTGGGCCTGCACTATCCGGCCACCGACATCCCGGCGCAGGCGCGCGCGCTGTACCTGCGCAACCGCGTGCGCCAGATCGCCGACGTCGGCTACCAGCCGTCGGCGATCGAGCCCACCCTGCACCCGCGCCTGGGCGTGCCGGTGGACCTGAGCGACGTCAGCCTGCGCAGCGTCTCGCCGGTGCACCTGGAGTACCTGGCCAACATGGGGGTGAGTGCCACGCTGGTGTCCTCGATCATCGTCAACGACGCGCTGTGGGGCCTGATCGCCTGCCACCACTACAGCCCCTACTTCACCAGCCACACCATGCGCGACGTCACCGATGCGGTGACCCGGGCGCTGGGCGGCCGCATCGGCGCGCTGCAGGCGGTGCAGCGGGCGCGCATGGAATCGGTGCTGCTGACCGTGCGCGAGAAACTGATCACCGACTTCAACGTCGCCGACGCCATGACCGTGGAGATGCTCGCGGACATGGCCCCGGACCTGCTGGACGTGGTCGACGCCGACGGCGTGGCGATCTTCCATGGCGACCACATCACCCGCCACGGCGAGCTGCCGGATACCGACGCGCTGCAGCGCATCCGCCGCCAGATCGAGTCCGAGCACTACGAAGCGCTGCGCGACGACGCGGTCGGCGCGCTGCACGTGGAGGCGATCGGCGAGGTGTTCCCACCGCTGGCCGACCTGGCGCCACTGGCCGCCGGCTTCATCTTCGTGCCGCTGATGCCGCAGTCGCGCAGCGCGCTGCTGTGGACCCGCCGCGAGCAGGTACAGAAGGTCAACTGGGCCGGCAACCCGCAGCTGTCCAAGCTCCAGGACATCCCCAACTCGCGCCTGTCGCCGCGCAAGAGTTTCGACCTGTGGCAGGAGACCGTGCGCGGCCGCGCGCGCCGCTGGTCGCCACTGCACCTGGAGTCCGCGCGCAGCCTGCGCGTGCTGATCGAGCTGATGGAGCGCAAGCGCTTCCAGCACGACTTCGGCCTGCTCGAGGCCTCGCTGTCGCGGCTGCGCGAGGGCGTGGCGATCATCGAGCGCGGCGACGGGCAGCGGCCGCACCGGGTGATGTTCGTCAATGCCGCCTTCGCGCACCTGTGCGGTTTCGAGGTCGCCGACCTGATCGGCGAGGATTTCCATCGCCTGTTCGACGACAGCGCCACCAGCGAGGGGGTGAACCTGGTCGAGGAGGCGCTGCGCCAGGGCCGCGCCGCCTACGTCACGCTGCCCTTGCGGCTGCGCGACGAAGCGCCGCTGTTCCGCCAGTTCCACCTCGAACCGCTGCCCAGCCCCAGCGGCCAGACCGGGCACTGGCTGCTGCAGCTGCGCGATCCCCACTAGCTCCGACGGCCGGGGCGGGCTAGTGCGCGCGCACCCCGGCGCGCTGAGGCACCGACACTGCGGCCGCCAGCGAAGCGCGCTAGTGACGGCGCAGCACCAGCAGCGTCGCCGCGCCGGCCAGCAGGCCCCAGAACGCCGAGCCGATGCCGAACAGGGTCAGTCCGGAAGCGGTCGCCAGGAAGGTGACCAGCGCCGGCTCGCGCTCTAGGTCCTCGCGCAGCGCCGTGGCCAGGCTGCCGCCGATCGTGCCGAGCAGGGCGATCCCGGCGACCGCCATCACCAGTTCCCGCGGGAACGCCGCGAACAGCGCCGCCACCGTGGCGCCGAACAGCCCGATCAGCAGATAGAAGCCTCCGGCGCTCACCGCGGCCACGTAGCGCCGCGCCGGGTCCTCGTGGGCCTCGCGGCCCATACAGATCGCCGCGGTGATCGCCGCCAGGTTCAGCGCGTAGGCGCCGAACGGGGCCAACACGGTGTTGACCACGCCGATCCAGCCGATCGTCGGCGAGACCGGCACCTGGTAGCCGGAGGCCCGGATCACCGCCACGCCCGGCACGTTCTGCGAGGCCATCGTCACCACGAACAGCGGCAGCGCGATGCCGAACACCGCGCCCCACGACAGCGAGGGCGCCACGAACACCGGCCGCGCCAGTTCCAGGTGCACCTGCTCCCAGTGCATCAGCCCGCCGCCGGCGGCCACGGCCAGTCCGGCCAGCAGCGTGGCGATCACCGCATAGCGCGGGAACCGCCGGCGGCCGACCAGGTAGACCGCGAACATGGTCAGCGCCAGCGCCGCCTGCGTCTGCATCGCCACGAACAGGTCCAGGCCGAAGCGCAGCAGCACCCCGGCCAGCATCCCGGACGCCAGCGATACCGGGATGCGCCGCATCGCGCGCTCGAACACCCCGGAGAAACCGGCCGCCGCCCCCAGCACCGCCGCCAGCACGAAGGCGCCGATCGCATCGGACAGCGGTACCCCCGCGCCACTGCCGATCAGCATCGCCGCGCCGGGCGTCGACCAGGCGGTGACCACCGGCACCCGGTAGCGCAGCGACAGCCCGATGCAGGTCGCACCCATGCCCACGCCCAGCGCCCACATCCACGAACCGATCTCGGCCTGCGAGGCGCCGAGCCCGCGTGCGGCCTGGAACACGATCACCGCCGAACTGGCGAATCCCACCAGGACGGTGACGAAGCCGGCCACCACCGCCGGCAGCGAGAGATCCTTCCACAGTGCACGCTTGGCGGTCGCCGACATCGCTTTCCTCCCGGGGGTCGGCCTGCATTCTCCACGAGTGCCGGCGAGATGCGCAGCCTCCGCGGTCGCCGGGCCGGTGCGAAGCGGCGGCCACCGCCGTGCACGGGCATGCCGAGCAGCCGGAGCCCAACGTGGGGAACGCAAGGGGACGCGCCACCTTCCCAGCGAGGACCCGGACACGCTGTTCGTGGCCGGGTCCGGCGATGGCAGGCAGACATATACGGAGGGCGGTCCTGCTAAAGGACGCCCGCCCGCATGCGTTTCGCGGGCCCCTGCAATGTTTCTGTAAAAAAGGGTTGACCTATTCCGCCAGCCGGCTAAACTGCGCGGCCTCGACAGACAACGCGACGCTCACGAAGCGAAACGGAAAAAGACGGGGGTTTCAGCCAGCATCGAAAAAGATGTTGACG
The DNA here is from genome assembly GCA_037145635.1 of Lysobacteraceae bacterium USHLN149. Lineage (GTDB taxonomy): Bacteria > Pseudomonadota > Gammaproteobacteria > Xanthomonadales > Xanthomonadaceae > JAATFS01. The sequence continues at coordinate 116 of JBBCXB010000003.1, read as the reverse complement.
GAAACGAAAAGCCGGCTATTATGGGCGGCTCGCTTCACGGAAAACCTCACGGGGTTGGACGACGAAGCGGCGGCAACTTCCTCTTCACGAGGGGTTGACGGAAACGAAAAGTCCGC